>CAWFKX010000001.1:0-4017500 GCA_963816515.1 uncultured Gammaproteobacteria bacterium
CAAGGCCTCGCGATCCTGAGCCGATGCAAGCGTCTGCCGAGCACACGTTAAAATCCCTAAGGTAAGGGCGATGGTGTCCGCGTATTTTTAAGCAGACGCGACCGCCCTTATCGCCTAGCTGTAGCCACTGCCCCCGGTCAGCGCCTATCGGCCCTGAAGATCCGACCTACCGTCCAAAACTTGCATTCGCCCGGCCCCCTGCACTATTGCGAATATTTATCATTAGCAAGGGCGCTGTCCGCAGTGGATGCTAGTCTCAGCCCACATTTCCAATTCCGCCAACAAATGCTGCGTCGCCTTTTCGGCGATCACGAAGGCTGGCTCTTCGAGCGCCTGGGGTTGCATTGCCGTGAAGACGTGGCTGACCTGGCGGCCGAGACCTTCGCCCAGGCGGTTGCGCTGCCCGATCCGTTGGCCATCCGTAAGCCGCGGGCTCTGTTGAGCACCATTGGCAAGCGGCTGATCTTCGCCCGCTGGCGCCGCAACGACATCGAGCGGGCTTATCTGGAGTCCCTCGCTGCCCTGCCCGAGGCTTGCGCACCGTCGCCCCAGGAGCACTGGCTGGTCATGGAAGCGCTGATGGAAATCGAGCGTCTGCTCGACGGCCTGTCGTCCAAGGCCCGGGCAGCTTTTCTCTACAGCCAGGTCGATGGCCTGACCTATGCGCGCATTGCAGAAGAACTTGGCGTGTCCGTTACCCGCGTCCATCAGTAGATGGTGCAGGGCATGACGGCCTATTACCGGGCCGCGCCATGAAGCCGCTGCCACCGGGTGCCGCGCGGGCCACAGCATCGGGCCAAACCTAATCGCCTGGGGTTACGGCGAGAACCGCCCTTTCAGCCTCGCTAGGAATCACCCCTGTAGTTTCAGCCAGCAGCACAGCTTGGCCGGTGCTGTTCTTCACGATGACTTCGGCTTCCGCTCGATGTCGGTCATCAATCCGGACAATTGCCCATACGCAGGTCAACTCCTCCCCAACATAGACAGGCCGCTTGAACTTGAAGCTCATTGATGTAGCCAGCCAACCCAAGTGCCCGCCAATCTCGGTGATCAAAGTCGCCGTAAGGAGTCCTTGGGCGATGGTGCCGTCAAAACCTTTAGCTACAGCGTATCCGGCATCGGAGTGGACTGGGTTGTGATCATGCGATAGTGCTTCGAACTGAACGATGTCAGCCTCCGAGAAGGTGCGCTTGATCTCGAATGTGTCGCCCTGTTCAAGTCCTTCAATCGCCCTCTGGCGTATCGCGTTCATTGGACTCTCCTGCCGCATCAAAAAGTGTGCTCAGATCCTGGGAATGATCCTGACTCGACATCCTTAGCAAAGGCTTGAGCAGCGTCGTTCAACACCTTTCGCACATCAGCGTATTGCTTGATGAATCGAGGCAACTGGCCTTGCCGCAGACCTGCCATGTCCTGCCATACCAGTACTTGAGCGTCACAGCCGTTCCCCGCCCCGATTCCAACGGTGGGAATGCCAACTGCCTCGGTGATTCGGCTTGCAACCTCGCCTGGCACCATCTCAATGAGCAGGCCAAACGCTCCTGCGCGCTCAAAAGCCATCCCTAAATCAATCAACCTTTGCGCGTCTGAGCCCTTGCCCTGGATACGGTAACCGCCCAGTTGATGCTCTGCCTGCGGGGTGAATCCAATATGGGCCATCACTGGAATCCCTGCGGCCACCAGCTTCTCGACCTGGGGGAGCATCTCAATTCCACCTTCGAGCTTAACGGCGTGCGCGCCACCTTCTTTCATAAAGCGCACGGCGGTATGGAAGCATTGCTCAGGTGACCCCTGGTAGGAACCAAAAGGCAGATCGGCAATGATCAATGCGCGCTTGGTAGCCCGAGAGACCGCGCTGACCAAGGGCAACATTTCCTCAGCGGTTACTGCCAAGGTCGAGTCATAGCCGAAGACGTTGTTACCGGCTGAATCGCCGACCAGAAGCACAGGAATTCCTGCCTCCTCAAATATGGCTGCGGTGTACATGTCATAAGCGGTCAACATGGCCCATTTTTGGCCCCGCGCTTTCATCTGGTGTAGATGAGGAATTCTTACCCGCCCACGATTTTGACTAACGTAAGGGGCGGTGGTCTGTTCAGACATTGGTTTACCTTCCATTAAACGGTCAGCCGCTCAGCCGCGAGGACGACAGCGATGACAATCATCGCGGCCCCTGAAATGCGGCTGACATTGAGCGCGGCCCCAGGTCGAGAAGTCAGTACAGCGCGTGCGCCATAGCCCACGGCCAGATAAACGACTCCGCAACTGAAAGCATGGATGAGCCCTAGCGCAATGATCTGGACTGCAACCGGCCAAGCAGCAGACGAATCAGTAAACTGAGGCAGCAAAGCCAGGAACAGCAGCAGCACTTTTGGGTTAAGGCCGCTCACACACAGTCCCTTGAATGCCCAGGTGATCCAGCCCTCATCATCTGCGGCGTCCCCTTGAGCGGGAACTGAGGGTTTGAGCAGCATGTTAAAGCCGAGCCACAAGAGATAAGCAGCCCCCATCAGCGTCAGCGTCAACAACGCATAAGGGATTCTCACCAGCAGGCCACCCACACCGGCCGCTACGATCAATGTCGCAAGAACATGGCCTGAGAGCATGCCCAATACCGCAGGCACCACGGTATGGCCTCGCAAACCCGCTGAAATGGCGTAAGCCCAATCAGCCCCTGGGGTGATAACAAACAGAAACGAAACGGCCCAGAAGGCCATCATCAAAGAAGCGCTCACGATAAATTTTCCTCTCGTTCATCACCAGTACGGCACCTTTGGCCCTGGCGGAAACTGAGAGAGAAGGATAAAGCAAGTCTCATGGTATTATCTTGCGTAGATACTCGCAGACCCCAGTCTCAGTAGAAGGTTTTTCGAAATGGATCGACTCGACAGGAAGATTCTTGCGGAGTTACAAGAAGATGGCCGCCAGTCACTCACGGACTTGGCCGAGCGCGTGGGGCTGAGCTTGTCCCCTTGCCATCGACGAGTTCGAGCTTTAGAGGAGGCTGGAGTGATCAAGGGATACCGCGCCCACCTCTCTGCCCCCGAGCTAGGGCTCAATTTCTCTTCACTGGTGTTCGTGACGTTACGAGAAGGGCATCAGCAGGCCGTAGCAGACTTCGAAAAAGCCTTACCAAGTATCCCCTACATTGTCCAAGCTCAACGACTATTTGGTGATCCGGACTACCTGCTAATGGTCGTAACCGCAGACCTTCCGGCGTTTCAGAAGCTCTATGATGAGGAGCTATCGAGGCTGCCAAATGTACAGCGGCTAAGCTCGACCTTAGTAATGAAACACGTCATCACAGATCGTCCACTGCCATTGGAGTGAGCGCCACGAATCCGGTTGTATCAACCTGACTTCACCGGACGCGTACCAGTTTGGGCTCACAGTCATTCATGCAAAGGGCTAGGCATGACCCTTCCGATGCTATTCTGGAGCCAGTTCGACCTACCTAGCGCCCACGGCCTGATCTGGTTCTCCACGGCATTGCTATCGATGGGCACAGCACCATCGTCCAGGTAGCGCATCAGCGCTACCCAGCGTTTCAAGCGGTAATACAGTGTCTTGGCCGTGGCCGAGCCCTCAGGCACAAGCGCGCGTTGATCGATCAATAACAGCAAAGGTCAACGAAGGTAAGCGTCCAGCGAACTCACCTAGCCAAGGGTGCGTATTGCGTTGGCTTGACGAGCGGATTGTATTCGACATGACCACACGTTCGTATCGGTTATACCCCCCTGCACGGCCGCACCTTGACAGGTAGAAGTCGAGCCTCCGTAGCCTTTCAGCACTCGTCACGTAATTTGCCGCCGTCATTTCTTCCACGAGGGTCGTGCATGCATCAGTGGCTCCGAATCTGCTTTATTCCTGTGAAGCATGAGTCATATGCCCACTCCCTACGTTCCGCAGCTCTGACGAGAACCGCAAGATAGCTTCAGCACTCTTGCTGACCCACTCAAGGAAAACTGCGATGACCACTTTCACTCGTTACACCATCGACACCGCCCCTGCTGCCTCCAAGCCTGTTCTGGAAGCGGTGCAGAACGCGTTCAGCTTCGTACCCAACCTGCAAGGCAATATGGCGGAATCGCCAGAGTTGCTGGCCGGCTACAGCCAACTCTGGGATCTGTTTGGCAAGAGCACTCTCACCGCGCATGAACAGCAGGTTATGTACCTCACCTCGAACTTCGAGAACAATTGCCACTACTGCATGGCCGGGCACACCACTCTGGCTAAGATGATCGAGATGGCGCCTGAGGTGATTGCTGCATTGCGTGCCGGTACTGTCATCCCGGATGCCCGCCTGGAAGCCTTGCATGTGTTCACAACTGCGGTGGTGCGTGATCGCGGCTTCGTCAGCGACGCAGGTATCGAGGCGTTTCTCGCTGCTGGCTTCACTCGCCGCAACGTTCTGGAAGTGGTGCTGGGCGTTGCCACCAAGGTCATGAGCAACTACACCAACCATCTGGTGCACACTCAGCTCGATCCGTTCATGAAGGGTAACGAATGGACTAAGCCGGTCTAAGAGACACTGCCGACCATCACTCAGCCAGCCCTGACATGGGCTGGCACCAGGAGCACTCATGACCATGCGAACTTTTTTGATCACCGGCGCGAGCAAAGGTATCGGACTTGCGCTAGCTCAGGCGCTGGCGGGCGCCGGCCACCGCGTTGTGGGCATTGCTCGCCAAGTGGAGAACATCGATTTCCCCGGCACCTTGGTCTCGGTTGATCTGGAGAATCGCGCAGCGACCGAGAAAGCCCTGGCAACGCTCACCGAGCAATACGCATTTGACGGCCTGGTGAATAATGTTGGGCTGGTTCGCCCGCAGTTGCTGGGCGAGGTGGATCTGAACGACTTCGATGCGGTGATGCGCGTGAATCTGCATTCGGCGATTCTGGCCACTCAAGCCGTTTTACCGGGCATGCGCGAGCGGCAGTGGGGCCGAATCGTCAACATCTCCAGCCTGACCGTGCTCGGAATCACCCACCGTACGGCCTATGCCGCTGCCAAGGCCGCACTGATCAGTTTTACCCGGTCGTGGGCACTGGAACTGGCCACGACCGGTATCACCGTCAATGCTGTAGCCCCCGGGCCGACCGAAACAGCTTTGTTCCGCGCGAACAACCCGCCTGACAGCGAGGGCGAGGCCCGCTACCTTTCGGGCGTTCCGATGGGCCGCTTTGGCCAGCCGCAAGAGATCGCAGCGGCCATCACCTTCCTGCTGTCCGAGAGCAGTGGTTTCATGACTGGCCAGACATTGTTCGTCGATGGCGGTGCTTCAATCGGCAAGGCTGCGTTCTAGAAAGGCTTGCTTTGTACCCTCCGCGTTGAGATAACCCTTCCGCTACGAGCGAAGCCTATGCTTCGCTCGTTTTTTGCCATGCCCTTTTTAACCGTTTCAGGTGAAACAACGATGGATCGATTGGCTGCAATGGAAACCTTCGTCAGTGTGCTCGAAGCAGGGTCGTTTTCTGCCGCCGCGCGGCGTCTCAGCCTCGGCCAGCCCGCCGTGTCGAAAACCATTGCACAACTGGAAGAGCGCCTTGGCGTTCGCCTGCTACTGCGCTCCACTCGCGGACTCACGCCGACTGAGGCAGGCACGGCCTACTACGACCGCGCCAAACGTGCCATTGAGGAAGCCCACGAAGCCGACCTCGCCGCGCGTGGTGCAGGCAGTGGGCTGCACGGTACCTTGCGGGTATGCGCCGCAGTGACCTTCGCGCGTTTGCATGTACTGCCGCACCTGGGGGCTTTCCTCGAAGCACACCCCGAACTGAACATCGATATCGTCCTGGACGACCGCACCGTCAATCTCGTCGAGGAAGGCATCGATGTCGCCCTGCGCATGGGAGCTTTGGCGGACTCCAACCTGATCGCACGCAAGATCGGGGAGTGTCAGCGGCTGGTGTTGGCCACGCCTGCTTACGTGCAGATTCATGGCGAGCCCTCAGTGCCGACTGATCTGGCACAGCACCAAGCGGTTATCTACGCCCTAGCGGGCGGCGGTGAGCATTGGGCCTTCAAGCAGGGCAGTACAGTGCAGTCGGTGACAGTGAGCGGGCGGGTGCGGGTCAGTGCCGCTGAGGGTGTGCGCGCGGCAGTACTCGGGCATCTGGGTGTGGCGTTGACGTCCCAGTGGATGTTCGCGGATGAACTCGCCAAGGGCGACGTGGTGCCACTGCTGGAAGACTGGCAACTGCCGCCGCTGGATCTCTGGGCGGTATTTCCTACAGGGCGCCTGGCGAGCGCAAAGGCGCGGGCGTTTGTCGATTTCGTCGAAGGCTTGATGAACCGGCAATAAGCAAGGCCGCCCTAAGGCGGCCTTGAAAGAGGGACAATCAAGCGCGCAATGCAGGTAGCAACTCGGTGGGTTCAGGGCGCAGCGTGTAGTCGGGATTGACCTCCGCGTACAGAATGATGCCGTCCTGGCCGATGACAAAACGACCTGGCATCGGCAGCGTCCAGCTCTGGTCACCGTTGATGACCGGCAGGTTGTTGCCCAGGCTCAGATAGAGTTCAGCCAGATAGTCTGGTAGTTTGAAACGCAGGCCGAATGCAGCCGCCACTTCATTACCACTGTCACTCAGGATGGGGAACCCCAGGCCATTTTGGCGCTGCGACTTGCGGCTGTTGGCTTGGCTCTGTGGCGAGATCGCAACCAGGCTCGCGCCGCGCTCCTTAAAGACCGGCAGTGCTTCTTCCAAGGCTTGCAACTCCATATTGCAGTAAGGGCACCACACCCCGCGATAGAAGCTGATCACCAGTGGGCCGCGTGACAGCAATTCGGCTGAAGACACTAGCTTCCCCTCCGCGTCTGGAAGGCTGAATACCGGGGCCAGGTCGCCGGCCTTCAGCGCTCGCTCGGCTTGACCGCTGGCGATCAGTTCAGCCGTCGCGCGGTGCATCACCGCATGTACGGGTGCTGGGGCATTGTAGGGCGGCTTGCCGGCAACGAAGTCGGCCTTGAATGCATCCAGCTTGGCTTGAAGGGTCATGAGTATTTCCTCGATGGTTGATGTGTCGAGACTCATGATCGCGGTGTAGAAGCGCCCTCAGTAGAGCGCTGACCCGCATAGGAAATATGCTCAACAGGAATGCCCTCACTCGACGCGTGCAACCTTGGATGTTTATTCCGCGCAGGAATGACTCATATCGCTGCGAGCGGTCTGCTCCGCTCTAACCGTTCCACGCAGACTGGCCTCCATCGTAGCCATTTGGCACGAAGCGTTGCGTTACTGACCACGCAATGCCCTAGTCCATTGTCGATTGAGGAACTGCCCCATGTTGATTGTTCATGCGTTTGCCACCCCCAACAGCGTCAAAGTCCCTATCGCCCTCGAAGAGCTGGGGCTCGACTATCAGTTACTGCCCGTGAACATTCGCAAGGGAGAGCAAAAAAACGAGGCGTTCATCGCCCTGAACGCCAATGCCAAAGTGCCGGTGTTGATTGATCCGCTGGGTGATAACGGCCAGCCCATGGTGCTGACCGAATCGGCCGCCATCCTTGTCTACCTGGCAGAGCGATATGGTCGGCTGCTGCCTTCCGAGGCAGTGACGCGCGCCAGAGCCTTCGAGCAACTGTTCTTCCATGCCAGTGGGCTGAGCCCGGCCTTTGGGCAGTCTGGCTATTTCCAGAAATTGGCGAGCGAGCCAAATCCGGCGGCGATTGCCCGATTCCACGGCGAAGCCAAACGCACACTCGCCGTGCTGGATGGCGTACTGGCAAGCAACGCCTACGTCGCTGGGGATGAGTTTTCAATCGCCGATATCGCACACTTCGGCTGGCTCTGGCGCAAAAATTTTGCGGGGGTCGACTTCGCCGAAAGCCCGCACGTGGAACGCTGGTTTCACGCGGTTAGCCAGCGGCCAGCTGTGCTGCGCGGTATCGAACGTATCAATGCCCTCATCCCCGACGCCTGAGAAAAGAATTCAAATCATGAGCAATCAGCCACTGTGCACCCCAACCCAGATGGGCCCCTTCACACTGTCGCACCGTGTTGTCATGGCGCCCTTGACCCGGATGCGCTCAAGCGAGGGCAATGTCCCCAACGAATTGATGGCGGAATACTACGCCCAGCGCGCGACGCAAGGCGGGCTGATCATCGCCGAAGCCACGCCGGTTTCACCCTATGGCTTTGGCTACGCGGGCTCGCCAGGCATCTTTACCCAAGCTCAGGTCGACGGATGGCGCACAGTCGTTGACGCCGTGCATGAAAAAGGTGGGCTGATCTTTTTGCAACTGTGGCACGTGGGCCGTCAATCCCACCCACTGCTGCAACCGCGCAATCTTGACCCCGTCGCGCCATCGGCGATCAAGGCTGATGGGGATGCCTACGCGAAATCAGGCCCGGTGGCCTTCGCCATGCCTCGCGCCTTGGCGCTTGCCGAAATACCGGACATTATCGAATCGTTTCGCCGAGGCGCCGAGCTGGCCAAGGAGGCCGGTTTTGATGGCGTCGAGATTCACGGCGCCAATGGGTACCTGCCTGACCAATTTTTGCAGGACGGCACCAACACGCGCACCGATTCTTACGGCGGCCCCATTGAACACCGCGCCAGATTCCTGCTGGAAATTACTCAGGCCGCGATTTCGGTATGGGGACAAGGCCGCGTCGGCGTCCGCCTTAGTCCATCGAGCAGCTATGGCTCAATGCATGACAGCAACCCAAAAGCGACGTTTGGTTATGTCGCCACGCAGCTCGACACGATGGGGCTAGCGTATCTACACGTCGTTGAGCCAAGAATCAAAGGTAATGAAACCATCGACGAAGGTGCGGAACCTGTTGCTGTTCAATATCTGCGCACGCTTTTTAACGGGCCGATCATTGCAGCGGGTGGATTTCAACGTGAAAGCGCTGTGGCGCTCGTCAGCGAAGGTAGTGCCGACATGGTCGCCTTTGGACGCGCGTTCATCGCCAATCCTGACCTTGCGAGGCGCCTGCATGATGACCTCCCTCTGAACACCTATGACCGAGATACGTTTTACGGCGGCGACGCGGCTGGCTATACCGATTATCCATTTGTAGGGGAGCCGGCAGCAACGACGTAATGTCTCGTAGACCCAGACTCCGGGGGACGCTGATAATCGGCGCAGCGAAGTGTTCAGCATAGAGAGGCATGCTAAACGCACTATGCTTCGCCGGGATTATTGCAGTGCTCAACGGCTGCAATGGGTTGACCTCTGCCGGTCAAGTACGTCCTGAGCGCTGGGCAATTCCTATTGGACGAGATGGGCAAGCCGAATGCGAATGACCATTCAGTGGCTGGTGATGTAAATACATTCTTCTGGCGAAGTCAGGCCGCTACCCACTGATGCGGCAGCAGTTGACCGATCTCGCTGGCCCGCTGTGTAGGCAACCGCGTCAGCACATCCTTGAGATAGGCATACGGATCATGCCCATTCATGCGCGCCGTTTGGATCAGGCTCATGATTGCAGCCGCCCGCTTGCCACTGCGCAGCGACCCGGCAAATAGCCAGTTCGAGCGGCCAAGCGCCCATGGCCTTATCTGATTTTCAACTTGGTTGTTGTCGATGGGCACAGCCCCATCGTCCAGGTAGCGCGTCAGCGCTACCCAGCGTTTCAGGCTGTAGTCGAGGGCTTTAGCTGTGGCTGATCCGTTGGGCACCAGATCTCGCTGAGCCATCATCCAGTCATGCAGTGTTTGGAGAATCGGCACCGCCATTTCCTGACGTATTCGCCAACGGTCATCGTCACTCATGTCCCGCGCTTGACGCTCGATTTCGTACAAGCCGCTGATCGAATGCAGGGCCTGTTCAGCCAGCTGACTTTTGTTCGCCACGTGCAGATCAAAGAACTTGCGACGGGCGTGGGCCATGCAGCCGATTTCAGTGATGCCTTGTTCGAAACCGGCTTTGTAGCCAGCGAAGTCGTCACAGACCAGCTTGCCGTTCCAGTCGCCCAGGAAGTTACGCGCATGTTCGCCGGCACGGCTTGGGCTGAAGTCGTAAACCACCGCGTTGAGCGCCGAAAACGGCGTCGTGCTATAGGCCCAGACGTAGGCCCGGTGAGTTTTCTTCTCGCCTGGCGCAAGCATTTGCACCGGTGTTTCATCGGCGTGAATCACGTCCTGCTTCAGCACCGCTTCACGCAGTGCGTCGACCAGCGGCTGGAGCCGCACGCCGGTTTGCCCGACCCACTGCGCCAAGGTCGAGCGAGCAATGGCCAACCCGGCGCGGCCAAAGATTTTCTCCTGCCGATACAGCGGCAAGTGATCAGCAAACTTGGCCACCATCACGTGGGCCAGCAGGCCTGCGGTGGGGATGCCCTTGTCGATGACATGCGCCGGAACCGGTGCCTGGATCAGGGTTTCGCAAGCTCGGCAGACCCACTTTCCACGTACATGCTGCTCGACCGTGAATACCCCCGGCGTGTAATCCAGCTTCTCGCTGACGTCTTCACCGATGCGCTGAAGCTGGCAGCCACAGGCGCACTGAGTGTTTTCGGGTTCGTGACGAATCACGGTGCGCGGAAACTGCGGCGGCAATGGCGCACGTTTCGGGGATTGCCGTGGTTCGGCCTGTGGTGCATTTGGGAGAAGCTGTTTCAGCTTGACCTCGATAGCCTCAAGGTCGGTGTCGAGCAGGTCATCCAGCAAGCTGCTTTGCACCGGGCTGATTTGCTCGCTGCGCTTGGCGAACTTGTGGCGTTTGAGCAGGGCGATTTCGAACTTGAACTGTTCGATGAGGATTTCATCGTTCTGAATCTTCCTGCTCATCGCCTCGACCTGGGACTGCAACTGCAACGCCTGTGCCGCCAAAGCACGAAGCTGTTCCGGGGTCATCTGGTCGAGATTGGGCGAGAAAGTCATGCCGCCGATTGTGCCAGAGCAGGCGCGGGTCGACGACAAGTAGACCGGCCAAATGGCCGGCGTTTACAGCATGCTAATCACACCGCCGGCGCCGACACGCTGCCACGGCAGGCCCAGTACCAATGCCTGAAGTTGCTCGTTGTCGAGTTCGACCTCACAGCCATGGCGAATACCAGGCCAGTGGAACTTGCCCTGGTTCAGTCGTCGCGCTGCGAGCCAGACGCCCACGCCGTCGTGCACCAGCACTTTCATCCGGTTAGCTCGGCGATTGGCGAACAGATAAGCGCAGTGCGGCTTCGCCGCACCAAACACCGCAATCACTCGGGCTAAAGCAGTTTCGGTACCGGCGCGCATGTCCATCGGCTCGGTGGCCAGCCAGATGGCATCGATGCGGATCATTGAGTGACAGCCCGAATAAATTGCGCGCAGCCCTCGGGATCCGAGGTTGGCCATTTCACCGTGATTACTTGCCCGGCCATGGGCAACTCGATGATCACTGCCGCTTCGACAGGCCGTTTAGGGGCGGCTTTTAGCGGGACGAATGCTGGCAGTGGAGTCGCTGCGGGCTGGTCTCGATAGAGCGGCATCCATTTGCGGATGACGTTGGCATTGATGCCGTGGCTGATGGCGACACTGGAAATGGATGCGCCAGGTTGCAGGCATTCCTGAACGACCTGGGCTTTGAACGGTTTCGGATAAGAGCTTCGTTGGCGCATGGAAATCCTGGCGATAAGGGTGATCGCGTCCGCTTAGCAATACGCGGACACCATCGCCCTTAAAGCTGGAGTTCGAAAGGTGAGTTCGCCGGACGCTTACGGTTGTTCTTAAGTGGATCATGTCTGCTTGTCGGCATCCTGGCCCTCCTCCCCTACAGCACCGGCCGAGACCATAGCTTCGTACTCTTGGCGCACTTGATCCTCGCACTTGTGGCAGGCGTAATACTGGATTCTCTCCATATCCCCTGTCACGAATGCGTCGCAACGCTCACACGTAACTGCCTGCCATCCTCGATCAAAGCATGAAACGCAGCTCCACAAGCCGTCGATGAAGAACACAGACGGCCGTGACCACTCGCACTTATGGCACGAAGCAATATGCTCGGCGCCCTCCTCCCACCATTGATCCCCCTCATGGATGTGAGCGGTACACAAATCAATCAAAGAGTCGGTGTTGAAAGCGAAGTGGCACGTCGGACACTCAGTGAGCTTTGCATCAAAGAACTCTATTTCTTCATTGCATCCTAGGCAGGGTAATTTGATGTCCGCCTTCACAACTGCCGTGTCACTCACCCCACAGACCAGGCAGCTGTAGTCCGTCCCCCAGGCGTGTACTTTGCCCGCCACTGCTGACGCCAGCTCGCAGTGCCCACAGGCGATGATAGTCTTGCCTTTTTTCATCTCGATCTCGATTTGTGGCTTGAGGATCGTGAATCGAGAACGTAAAAAGTCGCGCTGCCTCATCATCCGATGATTCAGCTTCTGAAGCTCAGTCTTGTAAGGCTCGAAGATGTCCTTCCACGTTTCGGTGAGCATCCCATATAGGTAGTGCCATGAGGCCCATTGTTCGACGATGACGCCGGCTTGGGTCGCTGCTAGGTCGTCATGGCCTGAATGAGCGAAGTGGACAATTTGGTTGCGATGCTCGCCTAGCGCTTTAAAGTTATCCGAGGCGGCGGCATCAATTTTCTCTCCAAGTATCGCGTGAATCCGCTTCAGGGCGTCGTCGAGATAGACAGAAAGAAAGTCTCCGACGTACAGGTTTTGCAGGTCGGCTGTCTCCGGTTTGGACAGCATAAGCGTCCAATGCTCTGCCATCAGGCGTGCTTTCAGGAAGAGCTCAATGGCCGTATACAGGTCGACGATCGAGTTCTTAGGCCTCTCCTTGACGTTATCCAGCGACGTCTCTACAAATCCCAGCGCGTTCTTCACCAAAGCATCGAACAGCTGTTCCTTCGTCCGCTTTTCCTGCTTGAGCCACTTTCTTCCCATGAATCCCACCTAATTCAATGCACGGTGACCTGACAGCTGATTTGCCACCGGAGATTTTGACTCAATGGACATGATGGCGCCATAGTGGCTCGCCGCCGGTGATGTGGGGGCTGTGTCATACCCCCCCCAAATCTTGGTGCGAGACCATCAGGGAGTGATCAATGTTCACCTACGACGTAGCGCAGCCAACGGATCAGATGCTGCTAAACGAAATCCTAGACCTCGATAACGGGGAGCCTCTGGTCGTCGACGCATTCCTAAGGCGAGACTTGGTCGTTGTGATCCAGGATAGAAACGAACTTGCTGGTCGATACGCTCGCGACCCAAGCCAGCCGTGGCTGGTATGCGGGATTTGTGGCGGAGCCGTAATGCTTGTGCTCACGCAACAGCGCCGATTTCACTTTCGTCATCATCCGGATGAAGAAGGTACTAGAGACTGCCCGATTTCGACCAAGGGGGCATTCAGCACCGATCAGATCAACCGGATGAAGTACAACGCTGCGAAAGAAAGCGCGGCTCATCTCCGGCTCAAGGGGATCATTCGCGACAGCTTGTATGCCGACGCCACTTGCTCGGAACCGGAGGTTGAAAAGGTATGGCGCGGGATGCCTATTGCAGACCGGGCCACTTGGCGCAAACCCGATGTCCAGGTCTACCGGGAGCAGCAAAGATTCGCGTTTGAAGTGCAGCTATCCAGTACCTTTCTGACAGAGATCGTAGGCAGAAGAGAGTTCTACCGCGTGAACGGTGGTGCCATCGTGTGGGTTTTCGAGGGCTTCAATCCCCAAGAAAACCGTACCGCTGAGCAGGATATTTTTTACCTCAATAACCTGAATGTCTTCGTTGTGAATGAGCGAACGTTGGCGCGCTCCCGAGAGGCGAAACGTATGGCTTTGACCTGCTGGTACGCGGTTCCACACCTCAAAGGTCGAATGATCTTAAACGAATGGCATGAAAAAGAGGTGTTCCTTGATCAACTCACGGTCGATACGGAAAAGCAGTTGGTCTATTTCTACGACTATGCGACTCGCAGAAAAGAGTTGGAAGGAACCATCGCTCCTGCTCAACTGCGCCAAGAATTCCACGACTTTTGGCTAGAGCACGGTACCAGCGAGGAACCGGAGGCAGACTTGGCCTGGAGCGAGCTGCGGGAACGTATGACTCTCGCAATGCCGCAGATTTCGCTGCCTCGCTCATTTCATGAGGGCCGATTTCACGGCGCAGTATCCATTGTTCTCAGCGCAAGATATGGTCGCCCTATTGGTTACCGACTGCCCCGCCTGATCAATGTGACGAACACCGCGTTCGACTACTACAAGGCCTACCTGTTGCCGTTCGGTTGGACGTTGGAAGCTTTCCACCAAGCAGAGTTGCTGGCTTTCCAAGACACGAAAAAAACATGGGAAAAACGTCGTAAAATCATCCGAGAAGCTCTCCGAAGCAAGGATCCAGCATACCGCCAAAACCTCACATACAATCGGTTGTTCGCCTTCTTGGTACCTGAGATCAAAAATGATCTTGAGCTAGGCAGACATTGGTGAGACGTCTTCCCCCTAACGGTCATCGGTATGCGCAGTGCTGGTTGGATTTTCTCCTATGAGCCGGGGTGAGCCGGGGCCACCCAAGAGATGGGTAATGCATAATTTCGACGTTGATCTGAAACGTGTGACCTACGTGCACTACATCACTGCCAAGGCGGCCATAAATTTCTTTTGGGTTCACAGGTCGTCAGGGGGTTGGCACTACCTATCGTATTGGAACAGCTCGACGGGGAAGGCGAAGGTGTCGCTTGCAGGTATTCACTATCCCGATACGTCAGAATACTTTGGCGACACGGGAATCGTGGATGCTAGCGAAGAGCTAAGGCCGCAACCCGCAAGGCGGTGTTCTATCACCAGCAACCGCTTACCTCATCAAGACCAATATACATAGTTAAACAGTGCGTCCAATTCTGAGAGGTTCTCTAGCCCCAGCTGGCTTTGGACATCCCTCGCGTCTCGGCAAAACTGCGCGTAAAGCTCCGGGGTTACATTGGTCTTCAATGGTCGGAGGGGATATTGGTCGTATCCGGCAACCAGCAAGCCATTGACCGCATTCTGGTTCATAACCGCGTAGCGCTTGTTATCCAAGGCGTGCAGGATTTCTGTTAGAACGTTAATGCCCGCCCGATCAATGTCCACGAAGTGGCGATGCAAAAGTTCGAATGCTTCCCCAGGAGTGGCCCGTCCGAGCTGTAACGCCTCTGCAAGAGCCCTTATAAATCGCGCCGACTTCGTCGACACAATGGTTTTCCCACGATGCAACCCACCTGAATGGAAATGTACAATCAGGCCCTCGTAGGCCTCCAAGAACGCTTGAGAGGTGACTTTGCCGAGCGCAGCGATCTCTCTGATGCCCCGTCTGGCCGATAGCCGATCTTTCGCTCGATAGCTTTGCTGCGCTGTGAATCCGAACGTCGTTTTATCAGCCTTCATGTCTGCGAGCCGGTCGATCAGGACATCCAAGGAAAGCAGCTCCCCCCTACCGACTTTGTCCGCACGACGATTCGCCATCCTGCGCCATGCTTCATGGACAGCGTAGAGTTTTGCGTACTTGTCTACGCGCGGCTTTGTCGCACGAGTTAGCAAGCCATCCTCGATTAGGCTGCCAAAATAATCCTCGACCGAAGACATCAATGCCCCGTCGCGATCGTTGACTACGACTGATGCTTCGTAGTTGCTCGAAAAACCTCCAGCAGTCATGTTCGCCGAACCAACGATCACTTTATGGCCACTTAGCTCACGTACCGCATAGATTTTTGGGTGGAAAGTGTCTTCGGTATTGCTCAGATACAGTTCCAGCTTGGTCGGAAATAGCTTTTCCAACCCGAGCAACTCAGAAAGGATCGCAGGATCGGTAACGAACAGGCTCAAGCCAATCGCGACGCGAGCCGTCATCCCGCGATCAATAGCCTGCTTGAGAGGCTTCAGAAATGTCTCGCCAACCGACAACTTGGCAAATGCGACCATGCATTCCAAATGCTGAGCATCAGCAAGCAGCCCGATGATCTCGTCTCCATGACCAGTGTCATGGCCGTTAAGTAAAAGCTTTAATCCTTCTGCCATCTCATCTCTCACTGTCTATGCCAGGACTTGCTTTCATCAGAATTGAAGGGGTTGTTCAGGTGCCAAAGAGATGGCCAAGCACCTCCTCTCAGCCGCGACCTTCCTCGATCGGCTACCACCCAATGCATGCATCCGAAGAACGAGCCCAGGCACCACCCATGGGATTCAGCATTTGTTGATCGGCGATAGATCTCTGAACTTGATTGCGATACGGTTGGCACAATGCCACCACGATTACTCGGATGATGCAAGGCACTCTGATCCACCGACTCAAAACCAAGATCTGGCCACAACTCCCGATAAGCGATCATTTCTATCGTGCAGCCATCGGCGCAGGCATTCTTGCAATCATCTGTCTGTTTGCAGGCCAAGCACCGTTGTCTCGTGCTTCATTTTTCCTTTCTTGGGCTCTCGCATGCGCGGGCTTTTGTACCTGGTTGATCAAGCATGCAATCAATCTCTGGAAATTTGAGGTCAGCAAGGCTCTGTTGGCGTGGCTGCATGCCGCGATGCTATTGGGTGCCTATTTACTTTCGAGATGGTGTGTTGCGTTGACGTTGGGCTTGCCGGCAAAGGACTTCGATGGCGCTGTCGCAGTGATGACTATCCTGTGCGCGTGCCTCGTCTACCTCGCGATGATTTTGCTAGGTTGCATAGCGGTTGCGGTTGGATGTCTGATCCTGGCCCCAGTGCTTGAGTCAGCCTGGCTCATCTCCACCTTCCCTGAGGGTGAGCGATTACGTCAATATCTATCGATGAAACTTGGCATCCGCTTCTTCAAGCAGCCCAGCCCCATGCACAAACCCTCAGGTCTGAACCTTCTGGCTCACCTGTATGGCGGTCTGTGCGTAATATTTGCGCTTGTTGAATCAGTACAACCCATCCTGGACTTCTCAATCAACAACGCGCAACTCACGAGACGAGTTGCCTACTATGCGGACTACCATTTTCAGGAAAGGTACCCGGGGATCACTCCAGGCCAGCGCTTCATCCTCCACGACAACAATGTCATTTCCGTCGCCAGAGAGGTCGACAGCAAGATCGAGATCGCCGTGGGTGTGATTGATCCCCTGAAAGGAATTACATTGCTTTCACCGTATAGATGACGATATCGGCGGGACGAAGCGGGGCCGTATAGGCTAGGTTCAAGAAAGCCACCCGCAAGAACGGCCAATCAAGGCGTAGATCAAGCCCCACTCCCTCAGTCTCATACGTTCAGATAGGCAGTGCTGGTAATAGCAAAGTGTTTTCAAGCGCACCTAGACTGGATTCAGTTCGTATCTTTCTCCACTGCAGCAACGACAGAGGACGCCTGGCCATCCTCTTTCAGCTTCGCGCGATGCCGCCGGTCTTGACCGCGTTGCCGCGAGGCTTGCCGCTTCGCATGCATAGCTTGAGACAGTTGACGCCTGGTACTGGATCGGCGTTGGTAAGCTAGCTACTCAGTTGGTGGAGACATACTGGATCAGATTGCCTTGCCAGCACCTTCCCTACCCTGTCCGCTAAGCTAATAGCATGTCGTCAGGCCACCGGCCATCGGGTGGTCATCCCCATCACCACTGAGTGAGTCCGCTAGCTAACGCTTTAAGGCGCACT
The DNA here is from genome assembly GCA_963816515.1 of uncultured Gammaproteobacteria bacterium. GTDB lineage: Bacteria > Pseudomonadota > Gammaproteobacteria > Pseudomonadales > Pseudomonadaceae > Aquipseudomonas. The sequence continues at coordinate 17,523 of CAWFKX010000001.1, forward strand.
GATTCAAAGCAGCCGGACGGAATTATCCCGCCATTCAGGAAGCTCAAATACCCATCTAGAAATTAACGTCTTTGATTTTCTTTTGATTCCAAACAATAGCAGAGGGCCTAGCGGCCCCAACGGACGACCTGCTGAACAGAGGCGCGTAACCGCCCTCCTTCCCTGCTACCCCGAATCAAAAATAGTGACGTAAAAAATAGCCGTATCAAGAGCAAAAACAGCCAAAGCACATGACAGGGAAAGCCAGAACACGCCGACTGCCAGGCCCACGAATCAGAGCCACCGCAGCTTTTTTTTGGTCTCAAATAATAGATCTCCGGTTTTGAAAAACGATTTCAATGGTGGCCATTTGAAATTTGTGTAGATTTGTTCTCAAAGGCTCAAAAAACAGGGCTTAAGCGGCAGCGGACGCCATGATGCTGGGCAAGTGTGTGATGCCAAACAGTTAGTAGGGAAGCTATCGATGAAGCTGAGCAGTCTGCGGGTGAACAATTTTCAGTCCTTTGGCCCTCAAGAGGAGGTGATTTCGTTTGAGGATGTGACCTACCTCTTAGGGCCAAACGGTTCGGGGAAAACTGCGAGTCTGCAAGCCCTCTGCCGTATGTTCGCGTTTGAACCGAACCTACGTCGCATTCGGCGCTCCGATTTTCACGTCCCGGCATCGGAGAAAGAGCCACCGGAGCAGCGAGAGCTCTGGCTCGAGGCTGATTTCAGCTTTGAAGAAACGGAGGACGAAGAGGACGCTGACACCGTTCCCGAGTTTTTCAACCAGATGGCCCTACGCAGCATCGACGATGTACCGAGAGTGCGCTTTCGCCTAGAAGCAACAATGTATGAAGACGGTGAAATTGAGGAGCGCTTTCTGTTTGTGACGAAGACGGATGAAAACGGCAAACCTTCCTCAACAGCATCAGTGCCGAAAAGGCATCGTGACAAGATCCACCTCCACTATCTTCCAGCACGTCGCGATCCATCTGATCACGTCGCATATGGCGCAACAGCCCTTCTCGGTCGTCTTTTGCGAGCGGCTAACTGGAGCGACGACCGCGAGACTGTGAAGGGCCTTACGGAGCAAATTACCAACTGCCTAACAGGAAATGAATCTGTCCAAGCGGTGAGCGAGAGCTTGAGCGCTGCTTGGCAAAGGTTGCATAAAGGGGAATTCTTCGCGTCTCCCCGACTCACCTTTCAAAATTCGGAAATAGAGGCTTTGCTCAGGCATCTGTCTGTTACGTTCAGCCCGGGTCATGGTGAGAACCAAGTGGATTTCGTCCGCTTGAGCGATGGACAAAAATCTATGCTGTACCTATCCCTCGTGTTCTCAGCGCTGGCGATCGGGCGAGAGGTGAAGTCAGGAGACAACACATCATTTGACCCACACAAACTCAAACCACCCGCCTTTACAATCCTTGCGGTTGAGGAACCTGAGAATAGCCTTTCACCTCACTATCTTGGACGTATCGTCAATTCGTTGAAGTCCTGTGTAGGTGTTGATGCTCAGGCGCTGATCGCAACGCAAGCGCCGTCTATGCTCCGCCGCGTAGAACCAGAGACTGTCCGTTACCTTCGCCTGAACAGCGATCGGCAAACTCAAGTCACGAAAATCCTCCTACCACCCAAGCCTAGCGATGCATACAAGTTCGTGAGAGAGGCTGTCCAAGCGTTTCCGGAGGTTTATTTTGCACGGCTGGTCGTCTTGGGTGAGGGCGACAGCGAGGAAATCGTGCTACCCAGGATCCTCCAGGCTAAAGGCGCTCCGGTTGACGAGTTCGCAGTAACAATTGCCCCTCTGGGCGGCAGGCACGTGAATCACTTTTGGAGGCTCCTGTCGGCGATTGGCACCCCCTACATTACGCTTTTAGACCTCGATACTGGACGCCACCAAGGTGGGTGGGGGCGTATCGCCTACATCCGTGATCAGTTGGCTGAGCACGCGGCGGGACTTGAAATACCCGAAGGTTGGGCTCGACCAGCATGGAATGATCCTCAATTTTCCATACGGGAGCATCATTTCTATCGCACTGGGGATGGCGATCAATTCGATATTTTCAACGAGCTGGAACAACGTGAAGTTTTTTATTCGGCACCTCTAGATCTTGATTTCGCCATGCTAGTTGCCTTCCCAGAGGCGTACAGAGCGGAAGCGATTCCACCTACGGCAAAAAACCACACGTCAGTGCTTGGCGAAAACCATTTCAATCCAGGGCAATACAGCGAAGAAGAGCAGAGCTGGTTCGCTGCTTACCACAAGCTTTTCAAATTAAGCAGCAAACCAGCGGCACACTTGGAAGCGCTCGGAAGACTTACCGACGAACAACTCCTCGCCTCCCTCCCGGAGGCTCTCGACAGACTCGCCGACAGGGTGATAGCAAAACTGGTGGAGGCGCCTGAATGATCAGCCCGGATCGTTGGGCTCCCGCCCCTGGAATACGCTTGGAGAAAAATGCTTGGGAGGTCATTCAAGAATGCGAAAGATCAGTGGTGCTGACTGCCGGGCCTGGCGCAGGTAAAACCGAAGTTCTTGCTCAACGTGCCGACTTCCTCCTACGCACTAATAGCTGTCGCTACCCGAAAAGGATCCTCGCTGTCTCGTTCAAAACGGACGCCAGTCGGAACCTCAAACAACGTATACAAATGCGTTGCGGTGCGGAGCATGCTTCCAGGTTCGACAGCGTGACTTTCCACGGTTTTGCGAAGCGGATCATTGACCGGTTTCGGCCTGTCTTGGTGGATGAAGCGCTTTGCCAAGATTATGAAATTGGGTCGGAATACATCGCCGGGAAACAGATCACATTTAAGCAGCTCCTGCCGTTCGCATTGAAAATTTTGAGAACCAGCAAGATTGCGCGCAATGCGATACGCAAAACGTACTCCCATGTGTTTCTTGATGAGTTTCAAGATTGCACTGGCGATCAATACGAACTCCTCAAGCTCCTATTCAACGATAAGTCCATCGTTCTGACCGCCGTTGGAGACACTAAGCAGACCATCATGGGGTGGGCTGGGGCATTGGACGGGATCTTCAAAACCTACGCCGATGATTTCGCTGCGCGCCCCCTTCGGTTGTTCCTGAATTTCCGTTCGCAGCCTCGCTTGTTGCGCATGCAGAACGATGTGATCCGAGCGATAGAGGCTACCGCTGTAATGCCTGACGACCTCATCGACGGTAAGGGGGGCGACATACTCACAGGGCATTTCAGAAACTCGACCGACGAGGCTGAGGCACTCGCAGAAATCATTCAGCACTGGATCGTCGAAGAGCGCGTTCCGCCTTGCGAGATCGCAGTCCTGATGCCTCGTCAGATAGACGAATATGCTGAAGCCCTGATGGAACAGCTTTCCGGAAGGGGCATACCATTTCGTAATGAGCACGAGCTGCAGGATCTGCTTAACGAACCTGCCGTAGCCTTGGTGGTTGACTACCTGACCTGCCTGTACGAAACCGGACAGTCAGAAGCATGGTCGAGGTTGATGACGCAGCTTGCTCCATTTGAAGACGACGACAGCGAAGACAGCGCGCCCCAGATATTTGAAAAGCTTTTTCGGGCTCACAAAAAACAAGTCATCACCGACAGCAAGACCCCTAATCCATATGTATCCTGGTGGCAGCTCGTTTTGGAATTGCTAAGGGGGTTGAGCGCATCCGACCTCGCGGCTTTCTCGCCTGACTACCAGTCGCGCGAACGTTTAAAGGAGGTCGTACACGACGTCCGAGACCGTATCAGAGCCCTGCTTGTGGAAGAACCAGATCTACTCAAGGTATTGGCAGGACTATCCGAGTCCGACTCAGTCCGACTTTTGACAATGCACAAAAGCAAGGGATTGGAGTTCCACTCGGTGATTCTACTCGGCGTTGAGACACAGGCGTTCTGGGGCAAGCTCGCAGAGGAGCGGTGTGTATTTTTTGTAGGGATCTCTAGAGCAAAGCAAAGGCTCGTAATGACCAGCTGTGATCTACGCCCTCGTCCCAAAAGCTCAAAAAAGAGATGGGAGGAGCGTCGGAGCCAACACGGCGAGTTTGTAAGCCATGTGGTTAGGCATCAAACCTGCTCGCTCCATGCCTGGAAAGGTAAATCTGCCTAATATCTGTGGAGATGTGCATGGCGATACGTTATAGCCGTGGATTCACGCGAAAACATCCATCAGATGCGAGTAGCAGCACCCACCTTTCAAAACTCGAGCGCGCACCATCCAGCCCGCCTCCCGATAAGCTTGATGCTATCAGCTAGCCCCTAGAGCTGAGTCCGCTGACCTTGGTGTCTCTAACACTCGATACCGAAAGTCGTACGCCTTTGAGAGAAATGCTGAATCGCTTGGAAACCGAGCTGCTCGATCTACGACATGCCGGCGTGCTCAAAAAACTCGAAATTGATTTTGACGCGGTTACCAAAGCGCCAAGGTTGGCGGCTCGACCGCTGCCTGGGAAAGGATCTCCTAGCTCGTCCCAGCAGGCAGAATTACAGTTCAGCGGTTGAAGTCCCGATAGCGGTTGATGCCGATTTCGACCGAGACCTAATGGCTCGGCTGATGACTTGCTATGCGCAGTGCTACTCGAGAAAACGTATTGAGGGGATCAAGATGGGCAGAGGCAAAGAGTTCTTCCAGGGAATGACGAAATCCCAGCTGAAGGAGGTGATCCGATGCGAGATCGCCAAGGTCGATTTCGGGCAGGAGTTTGAGTCCGCCATCATTGCAGATCTAATACATCAGAAACATTACCACTGCTCGGCGCAAGACCTTCGCCCTGCTCGCTTTCGAAAGCTACCCCGACCAGGAGCAGCCTACGATTTTCAAGGCTACTTTCCCGGTCACGGCTGGCACGGTGTTTCATGGACGCAGTGCATTGACCCCAGAGACGAAATGGCTTGGCTGGGTCGCGCGCTCCGGGACGCCGCGTACCCTATAGTTTCGAGCTACAGGGCGATGCATCCAATGTGCGAGCGCTGCGGCGAAAAACCGTCAACTGAAGTCGACCACGTGTCTCCCGAGTTCAACGTAATGGTCACGCAGATCACTCAGACGCTGAGCACTTCTCAGCTTGAGGAGATTTTTTCCCGCTTCGATTGGCTGGAAAGAGAGCCTTTCTCGTTGCCGCCTGGCCACTCTGCTTTGCAGCTCCTTGATGACGCACATCAGGCTGCGATTCTCCAGGCAGTGTGCCAGCCGTGCCATGTCCTCAACGGTAACGAACGCCGGCGCCTGGCGATTTAGATGCTCGCTATGAACCGAGAGAAAAACCTCGCGGGATAGTTCTTAGCCCCTGCATTTTCTGGCAAACGAGCCCGTGAGGAAGATTTCGCAAGAAGTGATTCGAACATCTCGCTGGTACGAATTTGAGACCCGGCATGTCGCATTATCCGCAGCCATCCGCCTAAGAAATCCGTGACGTCATGATTGATGTTTTGGCGCTTGCGACGAACGATCTGGGCAGCATTAGACATAGTGATCCAGCTTCCGCTGAACACGTAGGAAAACAGCTCGCCTGCAGGTGGGTCAGTACCTTGTGCTCGCAGCACGATGGCAGTAGCCGGCCACAATCTGAGATGTGATATGACCGCCTTTAAGGCTACGATTGGCGAGTGCTGCAACATGTAGCCCATGCCCTGAGCTGTAGACCAAGGAGGAATGAATGGGTAGCAAAATCCCTGAGGCTAGGAACGCTCTTGGAGCAAAAGTCAGTGCGCTTCAATATGAAAAGAACCCTGTAGGACATTTATCCTGCCCATCCAACGGGTGTGAGGCGAGGCTATCTTTCGTCAAGCGACATGACAGACGATACGCCACCAAGACGATTGAGGTGGCTCCTTGCTTCAGGCTGAAGAAGCGGTTCAACCACGATGCTAACTGCAAATACAACCTTGGGGGACAGCTCAGCATCATCGCAAAAGAATCGTCTTCAGATCTGTTTTCGGCCATCTCAGCGTCGAAATTTGAGTTTCGTCTCCACATACTGATCAAAGCTCTATGGGAGCTTGATGACGAAGAAGTGGATGCTCGGGGGCGAGGCTGGGGATCCCCTGAATCGCAGAACAAAAGCTATGGAAACAAGGGCCGCCTTTCCAATTATCTCAAAACCTTGGGTCAGATACTCGAGCTGAGGGCATTGTGTGAAGACAATGACGAGCTCAAAAACCTCGTTACGCTGAAATCCAAGGAAACCACCATCCCTTGGAGTAAATTCTACTTCGATCACAGCAACCTTTGCGACTTCACTCGCTACTACGGTACGGGCACCCTGACAATTCCATTGGCTATTGCCGGGTATATTCAAGACATTCGTCCACCTAGCGAGCGCTTCCCATATCACGTGGCAGAGCTCACCTCTCCCTATGTTGAGCCCGACAAGGACGGCATCGTCCGCAAGCCCGTGCCTCAGGTGATTTTAAAGCAGTCCGCCCTCGCCTCCCTGCTCAAACGCCAACATGAGTACATCTTCTTTGGGCAGTGGAAAGCCCGTGTCCGCAAAACGAGCGGCCGAGGGGAAAATTCTAAGCAGACCTGGCTCTTCGAGAACATCGAAATGTACATTGACCAAGCGGATCATTTCATCGAGTGCTGAACAAGCGTCATTCTGTCCAGCGCATGAAACAGCAAGCGGAGCGCGCAGGCCTCCGGCCGTAGCCGTGAGGATGGAAGCCCACCGGGCCGAGACACGGAGTGGCTCGGTTTACGACAGCCGTCCGCAGAGCGGCACGTCCAATGTCCAAACAACGTACGACGCCCTCGCAAAAAACCGGGCCTCGGCAAAAGTAAATTGAGGAAAGCAGCGATGCCCATTACCACAATTGCAAAGCACCTTCGGGTAGCCAAACACGTCGTGGTTTTCACCGGCGCCGGTGCATCAGCAGAAAGTGGTATTCCGACCTTCAGAGATGCACTAACCGGCCTCTGGAAAAGCTTCGATGCATCGAAGCTCGCGACAGCCGAAGCATTTCGCGCAGACCCCGGTTTGTGCTGGGGCTGGTATGAATGGCGCAGACGCAAAATCATCCAGGCCCAACCTAACGGGGCACACTATGCAATCGCACAGCTCGCCAACCACGTGCCCAAATTAACGGTCATCACTCAGAACGTGGACGACCTCCACGAGCGAGCAGGAAGTTCCGCAGTGGCTCATCTCCATGGAAGTTTGCACTCGCCTCGATGCATCGACTGCAGCGCTGCACACGAGGCCCCTCTCCCTTCTGAGCCACTACCCGACGCCGGAATTCGCATCGAACCACCACGATGCACCAGGTGTAACGGGTATGTGAGACCAGGTGTTGTATGGTTCGGCGAAATGCTTCCAGATGAGGCTTGGACAAACGCATTGGCGGCCGCAAGAGACTGCGACATGTTCATATCGATAGGCACATCCGGGATCGTTTATCCTGCCGCAGAATTGCCATTCGCCGCTTTGGCGAATGGTGCAAAGGTCGTGCACATCAACCCAGCACGCTTTGCGACTAGCAGTCAGGAATTTTTCGTAGAGGGCACCGCAGCGCTCAGCATGACGTCCCTGGTTGAAAGGGCATTTCTCTAACAGTACGAAGCTCAACCGTCGCATCTACCAGAGCGAAACGAGAGCGCGAGCAGCAGCCGTTGAGGCAAGTCATCTCCCCATGGGTACTGCCCTTAATCCGTAGGATCAAATGCATGGCAGCTAAAAAACCGCCACACCCTTTACGAGCAAGCGAAATTGAACGCTTTGAACAAAATCTTGCGAACTGGCTGAAACTGGACGCTTCGGATGTGATGTACCACCGGTTCCAAGGGATACTGGAAAGCCAAATCACGACTCTACAAATCTGTGGAGTAATCACTCGCCAAGGAGCGGTGAATTTGCTGATGCGCATGGGTGAAGCGAGGCGAGAAAAGGATGCAGCCGCCGACGTCGACACACCCGGCGGCTTGAGATTGGTTTGAGACGTCGGAGGCCACACGCCCATCCCGTAACGTCTCAACCATGCGTGACCCGAGCCTGGTAAACCACCCTTGCCCGAGGCTCGGGCCATCGGTGCATCCGTGTTCTAGCGGGATTCACCGCCGCTCCGCTGGAACTTGAGGCCAGCGCGCCCCGCCTTAGAAAACTTGACCCAGCCAAAACAACGGATAGAGTCCGCCGGCTCAAGATCCTCATCGTCGGGATCAGCACGATCATCCATTCCATGGACTGTGCCAAAACCAGATACTTCCCAGGTATCAGAAGCACCCCAAAGCGGCTCACTGAATGATCTTCCCTCCTCCAGCTCGACCGAAAATGGCTCAGATCCTGCCGCAGCGATGACACCCTCATCCGAAAGAATCACATCCCGAAGCTCGTGTTGAACGTAACCATCGAGAAACTCTGGCAGATCTGAAAACACACCATCGCGACAGTTGACGATAGCATCGATGAAATCCTGAACAATGAAGGCCTGCAGTACCTCGAGCTCAGCCAGCCGAGATACACCGCCTTGGTAATCGAGAACGATAACCTCAGCATCAGTCAGATGATCTTTCAGATCCTCCCTACGCTCTTCAACCACAAACGCGGCGTAGGTTTTGTAGCCGAGAAACGCAGCGACGACCTCTAGCGCGATACCGTGCTGGACTTTGATTCCTTTCGCGGCAAGAGAAGTTTTGGCTGCAAATGCAGCTGCCTTGACGAAGTCTGTCATCTGAAAATTCCGGAATGTGTCGCTGTGGTGGGCGTTTTGTCGTTAGCGAATAACCGGGAAATCCGGATGTCGATAGCAGAATATTGAGGCGCGTGGGACGTTCTCTTTTTCAAGCCGACCAGAGCTTCGGCGGAGAGCCGAGGACGATCGTATCGGAGGGGGTGATGCCGGACAAGACCTTAAATGAACGATGAAAACCAGATTCTAAGACTGCTCGTCGCCCAAGGCCCGCGCGTCTCCTATGGATGCTGTGTCACTCGGTCGCAGATCAGCGCTTGGCAGTGGCCAGAGCCCCCGCCAAGCCCACCACAAGGCCCGCGTCACTCAATCAACCAATGCGCCCGGGAGGCATTTACGGGGCGTACTGAGCAATCGTGCGTCCGACGTGGGCATCCGCCAGCCGATAGATATTCAACAGTTCAGCATCGAAGGCCTGTGCTATCTCTTCTAGGGTTGGAGAGACACCCACTCGATCAAACGTGCGCCTTAGGCGGGACTTCACCTTCTCGTAGACTCTGCTAAGCACCTGGTCGCTCTCCAGATACCTTCTCAAGCTAGAAAGCTTGTAGGGATCAGTAAATCTAGCTGCCGCATCCTGAACCATCACGTCGTATTTCGACGTATCTACCGAAAATGCGGGGACAGTGTAGAAATGGTAGGCACACGCCTTCCGGATGCGCTCATCTTGCTCATAGTAGGCCTGCTGTAGCTCATCATGCTCGCGGTCAGCCTCCTCCTCTGCTGCTTCATTAGCGCTAATCATGCTCTCGACTTGCATCTCGGCTTTTGACGCGAAAGCAAGCAGCTCGAGATCGTCCTCTTGGTAGGCTACCTGCTTCAGGAACGTCGCTATCCCCAGCACCTTGTACTCCAAGAAATAGTCGTAATCCGAATAGGGGTCGAAATCCAAATGACGGTCACGTCCCGTATCCTGCTGCGCTTCGAGCCGGCCCACCCACGACTGCAGATGGGTTTTGAGTGTAGCTTTCATCAATGTCCTCTTTAACTCTGAAAATCAAACCTGTTAGCGGGGTTATATCGACACCATCCCCATCACTTCTGCCCTTGGTACAGCAGCTAAGAGGTCTCGGCACAGGTGAGGGCCTCCCTACCCTGCGCGCGTCTGGCGCTTCACGTTGCGGGGTTCACTGGCTCCGCTTTAAATCGATCAGCGCAGAAAATATCTCAAAGATATTTCCCCCCTGCCGTTAACACACTGGGGCGCGGAGGCTCTAGCCCGAGCATTTTGCTTGATTTATCGACTATGTTGGAGACAGAGAGTTGAAGAATTTCACGGCGCAAAGCATCAAAGCAAACAGCAAATTCGAAATGTGGGGGGAGCGTCATTGGGGCTGGATCGTAGCGTTTTTGTGTGCGGCGTTGGCTGGAGGGTTGGTGATTTCCCTTCGGTTTAGCATCAGTAACACTGCCCTAGCTGTGTAGTGGTCTAATGAAACCGGACACTCATTTAGGCGAGAATGCTCGCCATAGAGAGGTGTCTGATGACCAAGCAACGTCGTACCTTTACCCCTGAGTTCAAGCGCGAGGCTGCGTGCCTGGTGCTCGACCAAGGCTACAGCCATATCGAAGCCGCCCGTTCGCTCGGATTGGTCGAATCGGCGCTTCGTCGATGGGTGAGCCAGCTTCAGCAAGAACGTGGCGGTGTTACTCCACCAGCAAGGCTCTGACGCCAGAGCAGCAAAAAATCCAGGAACTCGAAGCCCGTATCAATCGGCTAGAACGGGAAAAATCGATCTTAAAAAAGGCCACCGCGCTCTTGATGGCCGAGGAACACGAGCGTTCGCGTTAATCGATCAACTGCGGGCTCAAGAGCCTGTTGATCTGTTGTGCTCGGTATTTGATGTCACCCGATCTTGCTACTACGCGTACTGCCGGAAACGTCGGTATCCGGATGCCGAACGAGTAGTCTTGCGTAGTCGCGTGAACGAGTTGTTTACGCAAAGCCGAAGCGCTGCGGGCAGCCGGAGCATCATGCTGATGATGAAAGAGGACGGCATGCAGATCGGGCGATTCAAGGTACGTAGGTTGATGCGCGAGATGAACTTGATCAGCAAACAGCCGGGCTCCCATGCCTACAAAAAGGCTACCGTGGAGCGGCCTGATATCCCGAACGTGCTTGATCGCGGGTTCAGCGTGTCATCCCCGAACAAGGTCTGGTGCGGTGACATTACGTACGTCTGGGCTGAAGGCCAATGGCACTATCTGGCGGCTGTCATCGACCTTTGTGCCCGCCGTGTTGTAGGTTGGGCGTTCTCAGCCAAGCCTGATGCCGACCTAGTGATCAAGGCATTGGATATGGCCTATGAGCAGCGTGGCCGGCCTCAGAATGTGCTGTTTCACAGCGACCAGGGCAGCCAATACGGCAGCCGGAGTTTCCGACAGAGACTATGGAGATACCGCTTCACGCAGAGCATGAGTCGGCGCGGCAACTGCCACGACAACGCGCCGATGGAGCGGCTATTTCGCAGCCTGAAGACTGAATGGATACCGACGGTGGGCTACATGAGCGCTGTGCTGGCACAGGAAGATATCAGTCGGTTTTTGATGCAGCGGTACAACTGGCGGCGACCGCATCAATTCAACGAAGGGCTACCGCCTGCGGTCGCAGAGGAAAAACTCAATTCAGTGTCCGGGATCAGTTGACCACTACATTTTATGAATTCCTAAGGCTTAGGATGAGGACGCGCGCGCACATCGGAGGCGCCACCCGTCACCGCTGTGCGCAAGGAATGTAGGGGGAGCGGGTATCAGAAAGACGTCGGTAAGCTGCAATCGCCAGGATCTTTCTCTTTGGGAACGGATCACACGTCATAAGGCGCATCTAGGTTGTTGCGCCTTTATGAAGGTGTCGCAAGGGAGAGAGGCTCCCTACGAGAGATCGGTGCAAAAAAGCATAAAAAAAGGGCCTAGGATTGACCTAAGCCCTTGATTTTGTTGAGTTCGCGGCGGGAAACCAGGGATTCGAACCCTGGGAACGCTATTAACGTTCGCCGGTTTTCAAGACCGGTGCATTCAACCACTCTGCCAATTTCCCGTGTATTCCGATGACGCGATGAAGCGGTACTGCAAGGTGCAACTGGAGATAGCCTTAGATAAGAACTCTAGGATAGTTGCCCATCGACGGTTTTCAAGACCGGTAGTGAAGTGGCGGCCCGCAAAGGAGGACAAGCAGATTCCGTTCCACAACGAGGAAAAAAGAAGGTGCGAAAAACTCTGAGCCTAGTAACCTTCAATCGCGGCTTCTGGAACTCATTAGTGCAGTTCAACATAGTGCGCCATTTCTTTCTGCAGGCCGGAGCAATCCAGCGCTTTGAGCTCAACTGAGAGAAATATAACGCACTCGGTGCTTGGAGCCTTGTGGCGCCGGTCCGGTGGCGAAAGTCGCTTATCCAGCCTACAGGACACTACAGGCAGCCGCCTCTCAGTCCGAAGCTCGCCTGAGGGAAACATGAGTCGTGAGATGCCCTACAAAAATCAAACGCTCCGCAGAAAAAACTTCTGACCCAAACCGAAAACTTTCTTTTTCCTACCATCAATCTGCAGTGAAAACTCGCATAGTTCTAGAAATTTATGCATATCATGACAAGCATGATAAATTTCACCTTCCGAAATAACCACCTCTGATGTAAGCAGCTTCTGGGCCTCCTCCACATCGATCACAAACCCATGATCTTTGTAGTGATTAGTAAAATATTCTGCCACCCCTCTAAGTTTGTCGGTCGTCTGGGTATCCGTAGCTTTAGATTCAAGGAGCCTCAGGGCATACTGCGTCGAAGACTCCGTAATCCGGTCATGGTGACCCAAATCCTGAACATTGAGGCCACTTTCCTTCAGATATAGGGCTAGCATTTCGCTAGCACCTGGGTATTTCTCAGCTAACTCCGCTATTTTCTCTAACGCGCTTGAAAAAGCTAAAGCTGGATATCCGTTAATTTGAGGATCAATCGGGCCAAGCTCGCTCATCGCACCCATATGAATTTCATCTGCACCCAATGACAGCAGAGTAGCTGCAGACTTTGCCTCGGCAGGCACACCTACTACAAACTTATCTCGCTTCATTCGATTGCATAACTTACTTATCAAATAAGCCGGCTCAACCTCCCCCCCAGGACTTTTCAAAACAAGTAAAATATTCTTCCGTTTCTGACAGCTAGCAAGCGCTTGGTAAATTCCACTTACGTGGGTGCGATTTATAAAGTTGAAATCATACAGAAAAATGACCTCATACCCCTCCAAAGCAGCATGTTCACTTACAATTTGTTTTATCTCACCCTCAATCGCAGAAATCAGCGCCTTATCGTCTGGGTGGTTCTTTACGAACTCAGAAACATAGGCCGCCGACCTATGCCTTCTTTTGCTGATTGCCGCCTTCTCCTCGTTTTCGCGAACCGCGCTGGAGGGAAATCCCGACAACGCTTGAGCGGCGGCGGCTGCCGATAATGCAGTTCGGTTTGACTCAAAGGCTTTTACAAAGTCAAGGACAGCCTTAGCTGCACCCATCGACTTAAAGGCGAACGAGCCAGGAACAGCGACTTCCTCTGCAAGCACCTCTCCCGAATTTTTTTTAGTGCTTGCAGAGGGAATATCTCCGCTGAATCCGTCGCTAGCCGACTCATTAGTAGAGGGCTGCACCTCGCTTTCTAGCTCCCCGCCCCCATCCTGTGACGCCACACCCACTTCAGGGACAGCGTTACGTGAGCTGCGCTTACGTCCATGGGTAGTCTTTCCGGGTGCTTCGCCGCCATCAACGCGGTTAGCCTCTTCAACCACTGACGGCCCGTTGGAGAATGGTTTTTTAGGTCGCACGGATGATGGGGGCACTGCCTTAGGCTTGTGGACCACCGTCTTCGCTTCGGAGCTTGGGACGTCGTGTGGATCCACTCCCGTTTCCTTTGAACTCACTGGCTGCCCCTCAGTCAAAAAAATTGCCACAGCACCAAAAATGCACCATCATGGTGTCATCGCGTACGGCCATTCTGCCGCGTTCAATGGAGAAATTCAAATGTCCAGAATGAGTGTAAACCTTTCCCCTGAAATGGAAGCTTTGGTTGAAGCAACAGCAAAACGGGAAAGGATTTCCAAGAACGAGGTCATACGTCGTGCTTTTGCGCTATTTAATCTTGCGGAAACTGAAAAGGGTCGCGGTCGTTTTCTTGCTGTCGTGAAAGAGAATGAAAAAGAAGAAGACGAAATAGTAGGACGCATCTTAGGACTTTAGTAATGACAGCGGCTGACAAGACCCCAGCGATCGAAGAGTTTTCTTTAGACAGCCAAGATGTTGGACAGTCTGAATTCAATATGCCAGAGGCAAAGCTCGGCCTTGCGAAATGCATTTTGCTCGCACTAGCCATGTTCGTCGGCGCAATCTTCTTGTCTGCATTTATCACCGACGGAACACTAAGCTCCCGCGGCGAGAAAATCATAGACAACATATTTCAAAGCATTGTACCGATCGCCTCAATGGTGATTGGTTATTATTTCGCCAAGGATTGAAGAATGACCACTTTCATCGTTTGTTGCGAAACAACCACACCAGAACTTCTTGACGGCGTAGAAATCGTGCTTACCGCATATGGCGAGCATGCACAGATACAAACCAATCTTTGGGCTTTAAAATCAGACAAAGACCCAAAAGCCTTACGTGACGATTTGAAACTACTTACAGAAAGTGATGAAAGCGAAGGCCGGGTTTTTGTAGTGCAATCAGGCCGGGTCGCAGCATGGAGTAGAAGCATCTGTCCTAACAACTGGTTAATTGAAAATCTATAATCAATGCGGGATAACCACTTTAAACGAAATATTTTAGCGCCCCATGCCACAACTCCAATATTTACCGCTCCATATTTTTCTCAATGACAACCCATGATTAAAGGCATCTAATTTTTATTTCCGGCCTGATACCGTCGCTGCATATTTCTGGCAAGCAGCTAAGGCAACGAGTCCTCGATCGCCATCTCCGGCGATACCGACAATTCGTTGAGCATGCGCTGGGTCAAGTTGGGCTCTTGCGGCTCCATGAACCAAGCTGCCGGCTGGGGAACCGGGCTGCACGCTAAGGCCACCAATGGTTGCGGCCCTGTCGAGGATGACTGACAGCCGCAAATCAGAAGTAGCGAGGCGATCACGCAAGCGAGCCTGCATTCGTTGAACATTGTGCAAGTCCTTATAGTGTTCCTGATCGTTAGCCGCCAGCTCGCTCTCCAGCGCAAGCCGCTTCACCTGCTCGGCCTGCAGCATTACCGCGCCGGCACTGGAGATGGAGGAAAGATCAAGCTCGTGGTTCGCGGGTTGAACTGCTAACCGCTTCTCGTAGCTGTTGGCCTGCCAGACCCACGCTGCAGTGCCGCTACAGCCCATCAGCATCAGCGCCAGGATAACGATGCCGGTTGTTCCGAGGTCATTTCAAGGCCCTGCTGAGCCCTTCCGTGAGCACGGCCGGTGGGTACGGGTTAACGTCATTCTCATGGATGATGATGCCGAGCATAACGTTGCTCAGAGTGGCCGGCCGCCGAATGTCGATGATGTCGTCGGGTTTGACGCAGAGGCGACGGGCAACGGCCGCAACATAAGCCCCAGTGTCGTTTTCGGTTCCTGGAGCCCAGCGTGTGATGGTTTCGCGCACTGTATCGATGCCTGGGCCACCGACGCCGGACATGCCATCTTTGCCTCGATTGTTGAGCAACAGCTTGCACAGCGCCCTGATACCATTCTCTGCACTGTCAAAGCGCGCGAAGCGGGGGTTTGAAAAGCAAAAAGCCCTGAATAATCAGGGCTTTGAATGTGGCGGAAGCGTAGAGATTCGAACTCTAGGATAGTTGCCCATCGACGGTTTTCAAGACCGAATAATTTTTCTTAAAAATCATAGCGATACAACCAATTTCCTTCCGCATGACCCTCGGTTCCCGCACGCTTAAGAGCTGCAAATCATCACGGAAAAATTCAATTGCGGAACCGATTCGCTCCGCATGCGCCTGTCAAAACTGACATCGTCGGAGTACGGCGCACGTACACCCATCTCGTTGAAATGCGCTGCAACTCTTTAGAGCGAATGGAACGATGGCGATGTGCGACGACTTGCTCCGGTGCCATCAGCACTTATTGTCTCTGTCGCAAAAATCACTCAGTCTGCCCAGACGATTCGCGGATAAGAGACGCAGCAGAGAGCGTCCGCGGGTGATGGTGCAGGATCACGACTACTCTGAGCTGGTAAAATCCTAGCCGCCACTAATCTTAAACGTCGGGCTCCGCGGCTCACGTTTGACGAAACCTCTCGGTATCTCGCGTTTGCCCATGGAATATTTTAAGCTTGGGGACCGAGAGAAATAGGCCACTATCGTCATCAGTGAGATGCGAGCGACCTCAGCCGGCCTTCCAGATACTGAGCAGTTTTTCTCCTAACCTCTCACATACGCCCACAAGGACACGAAATGGCACGATATCTTCAATTCATCGGCGGCTCACTTGAAAATTCAGGAACACCCCTCAATATTCCGTTATCAGGGAAAAGCCTAATTATAACTGGCGCAAATGGATCTGGAAAAACGCATTTTATCAAGCAGATCTATCAAAAACTTCAGAGCGACATCGCAGAGCGTTTCGCAAACTCGACGACAGAATTAAAAGCCAAGCTTGAGCGAATCATAGCAACTCCCCAGCAACCAAATCAAATCATCCCGTTTGACGCCCAGATAGTTACATTGGCATTAGAGGAAAGAAACAAACACCCAAACCCTCACTTAGAGAAGGCAGAGGAATTCGTAACACGCTGGCACGCCAGAGAAGCAATAATAGTGTTCTTCGAAGCAAATCGAACGGCGCAAATATTTGCAACTGACAGCGCCAAAGGTGTTGAAATTGAGAAAGCACGCCATCAGAACCAGATGGAGAGGCATGGTACAAATTTAGAGCAACACCTTGTGAATCTGCGCAACCAGCGCGCCCTAGTGTCCACAGAACAAAATGACCAAGCACAGGCAGCTTCGATTACTCAATGGTTTCTGCATTTTGAAAACTCGCTAAAGATCCTGCTGGAAGACGATAGCACAAAATTAATTTTCAACATAGGCGCACAAAACTTCTCAATCACCCAAGATAACAAACCGACAATCTCCTTTCAGTCATTGTCCTCGGGATACTCGTCCATACTCGACATCTATGGCGAGCTTATCATGAAGTCTGAATACTTCAGCATCACGCAACATGAACTAAGCGGAATTATTTTCATAGACGAAATCGATGCCCACCTTCACGTCTCATTGCAGCGCCTCATACTGCCCTTCCTAGAACGAGCCTTCCCGCAACTCCAGTTCATTGTAACGACCCACTCACCGTTTGTACTTACTTCTGTCAACGACGCCGTGATATTTGACTTAACGGACCAACAAGTTATTACGGAGGACATTTCATTCTACACCTACTCCGCTGTAATGTCAGGAATTCTTGGGGTTAAACCTACGTCATTACTACTGGATCAAACCATACAAGAAGTGGCGGAGCTTTCGAACCGCCGAGACTCAGACATCAACAGATTAAAGACACTCCTTAACCGAGTAGAACCATCCAAAGATCTTTTGGACTCCAAGTCAAAAGCATTTTATCAAAAGGGAATAAACGTAGTATTGGACAGGGAGCAAGACAATGTTCAAGGTATGTAGACCTGCACAGGCTCCGGAGTGCAGCAAGAAAACCGGATATAATACAGCTCAAATAGTCGAAGCACTTGAATCGATATTCCATGGAAAATGCTATCTGTGCGAACAGTCGGACCTGATGGATCCGGAGATTGAACACTTCGAACCACATGAAAATGACGAGAACAAAAAATTTGACTGGCTCAATCTTTTTTATGCATGCGGCAGATGCAACAATATAAAAAGCAACAGGCATCGTGATCTATTGAATTGCTGCGACGAGGAACCAAACATATTTCGCTCAATTCGATGCATAGTCCCCAGCATACCGGATAGCGATATATTGGTAAGCAGCCCAGACAACAGCAACGACAAAAAAACGCTCAACACCATTACACTCCTTGAAAGATGCTATAACGATCAATCTACCAGCTTCAGGCGCATCACTCGGGAATCAATGATTGAAAAAATATTTTCCCATTATTTCGAATTTCTTGAACTAAGAACGACGATCATTAACCGAGCCTCTGGCCAAACCGAGAAAGGCACTGCAATCGAACGGCTCCGCGCCATGCTAGCTGTAAACTTTCCATTTTCAGTTTTCTGGAGGTGGCACTTAATAGAAGATAGGAAACTCTATAACGTGATGAAAGATCACATAACATTTTAAACCGACGCATAGCTCATGAATATCTAACCCACCATCAATATAGATATCATATTGAAAAACGGTAGTTTTTTTACGAAACTGCTCCTCCCTGCATCACCAGGACTCCGCGTGAAGAATCCGTTCGACCTCGTTGATACCACTGAGCACGAACCCATTAGTTGCCATCCATGGGAGATGGGCACTCATAATCGCCGGCAGTTGCGGCGATCCCATCGGGTCCAGCGGTTGGATCTGAGCGATGTGCGATTCCCGGCCCAGGCACAGAACCTTGTCGCACCGGACCTCAACATCCCCTTACCGCTTCAGAACGTCGAATAGTGTTCGGATTTACTGCCTGGCCAAGGTGGCGGCGCCGGGTCACGAGCAGGTACATCAGCGATCGCCCTGCACTCGCGCCACCTCAGCACGCAGCGCATTGCGCTGACACGTCAGTTCATCGGTCATGGCCACGAGCTAGGCGGTCCGGCGCCGGCCGTTACGCGCGTCACGATATGCCTCGTCCAGCTCCGTCTCCAGCAAAGCGCGATGGCGCTTGTACATTTCGAGGGGGGTTAGCATGCCCAGGGTGAAGGCGCTGTCATCGACGAGCTTATCCATTTTCATGACCTCCAATACTGTGTGCATGAACAGCATGCTAAAGCCACAAATCGCCCCAGTGCTATCCTGATTCTCCAACGGGAGGCTTTGCCGATGTGCGGACGATTTTCACAGCATGCGCGGATGGATCGGTACTTGGAGGAGCTGGCATTCCTGCAGGGCGTGATCAGCTACTACGACCGGGAGCCGATCGAGCGGTACAACGTGGCGCCGTCGACCCGCGTACACATCCTACGAGGCGAGCCGGACGGCCTGCACATCGATGCAGTGCGCTGGGGATGGGCGCCCTTTTGGGACAAAGGCAAGCGGCCCGACCCGATCAACGCGCGCGTCGAGACGGTGGCCACCGGCAAGTTCTTCAAGCAGCTGTGGCCGCAGGGCCGCGTGCTGGTTCCTGCAAACGGGTGGTATGAGTGGGTGAAGGATCCGGAAGACCCGAAAAAGAAGCAGCCCTATTTCATCAGGCTGAAGGGAGAGGCGCCAATGTTCTTCGCGGGCCTGGCCCAGGTTCACCCAGGGTTGGAGCCGCACGAAGGCGATGGCTTTGTGATCATCACCGATACCAGTGACGAGGGGATGGTGGACATCCACGACCGCCGACCGGTCGTGCTTGCGCCAGAGGCGGCGCGGGAGTGGCTGGAACAAGACCTGGATGCCCAGGCCGCCACGGAGATCGCCCAGACCAGAAGGCGTCCCGTAGCGGATTTCGAGTGGTACGCCGTGGACCGCGCGGTTGGCAATGTGCGAAATCATGGTCCAGGATTGATTGTAAGGCTAGACCAATAGTGCTCTCGCGCCCGCTACGAAGTCATGCTTCACATCGTGAATCCACTGCACCTTCGCTAGCTAGAGATAACTTTCAGCGCTTCGCTGTCAAAGCCTGGAGTCGAGAGCTAAGAAGCTATTACTACACATAAAACCCCACTAAAACTGATCAGAATAAGCCACCCAACGAAGCGGGCTCCCAGTTCATGACTATCAGCTCACAGCTAACCGCGGCCTTGACCACTCGCTGGTTGGCTACGCTGTAGCAGAGCTCCAGCGACTCCAAATGAAACCCCTCGAACACCCGACGAATGTCAGGGTGATCATTGATGCTGACCATCACCCTCCCCCTGCAGCGCCGCATGAAGTCGGCAATCCGCTCATAGTTATCGAACGAGAAGTCGACGCCGTACCCGTTGGTCTGCCAGTACGGAGGATCCATATAAAGAAAGGTATGCGCTCGGTCGTAACGCTCGGCGCAATCCAACCAGGGGAGATTTTCGACGTAGGTCCCGGCAAGCCGCTGCCAGGCGGCAGAAAGGTTCTCCTCTATCCGAAGCAGATTAATCGCCGGCCCTGTGGTCGCGGTACCGAAGGTCTGTCCCGTCACCTTGCCCGCAAAGGCATGGTGCTGCAGGTAGAAGAATCGCGCCGCACGCTGGATGTCTGTGAGCGTTTCGGGCCGTGTCATCTTCTGCCACTCGAATATTTGCCGCGAGCTGAGAGCCCACTTGAACTGGCGCACAAACTCCTCGAGATGGTTCTGGACGACCCGATACAACGTCACCAGATCGCCGTTGATGTCGTTCAACACCTCGACAGGAGCAGCTTGGGGACGCAAGAAGAACAGTGCCGCGCCGCCAGCGAACACTTCGACGTAGCATTCATGCGGAGGGAAGAGCGGGATAAGCCTGTTGGCCAGACGGCGTTTGCCGCCCATCCATGGAATGATGGGGGTGGACATGAATAGCAAGACCTTTTCTGTATTGAGGAACGGACACAGGTGCTAGGCTCCCATTGCTTTGTGCACGAAGCAGGGAGCCTTGGCTGGACTTGCAGGAATGCTCTGCAGGACAGCGACCGGGAGGGTGTTAGCGCACCAACCCGGTCGCTCTTTTGGCCAGACTGGAAACTGGCAGCGTTTTCGGCAGCCAGCATTTTATGCCAAGCCACCACTCTACTTTTCTACTTTCCTACTTTCCTACTTTCCTACTTTCCTACCTCGCTACTTTTCTACTTTTCTACTTTCCTACTTTCCTACTTTCCTACTTTCCTACCTCGCTACTTTTCTACTTTTCTACTTTTCTACTTTTCTACTTTTCTACTTTTCTACTTCGCCACTTCGCTACTTCGCTACTTCGCTACTTCGCTACTTCGCTACTTCGCTATTTCGCTATTTCGCTATTTCGCTATTTCGCTATTTCGCCACTTCGCCACATCACCAACTTACCGTCATACGCCTATACGTTTTTACGTTTTTACGTTTTTACGTTTTTACGTTTTTACGCCATTGCGCCATTGCGCCATTGCGCCATTGCGCCATTGCGTCATTGCGTCATTGTGTCATTGTGTCGTCGCAATGTTCCGCCCTCAGAGTCTTGGGTGTTGAGAAGGCCGTACGCGCGAGCGTACTGCACGGCAATCGCATTACCACCGCACCGTTAACTGTTAAACTCTTGAAACGTCAAAAATCACAAACAATTGCTTGACGGACAGACCATCCCATCTTTATTTTATACATCACAAACACGCCCCACATCGAAACCGCGCTATCGTGCAATCAGTCTCCGCACTGCGCCCCCCTTTAATGGAGTTCCACCCATGGTAAAACTTTGCCTAATTTTAGCTATTGAGCTGACACGTTTGATCCAGCAGATTCTGAAATTCTTCCACGGCCCGTATTGACCGTTCAATTTATCTGCCCATTAATATCCTTCGATACCTGGCGCAGAAACCGACTTTGTATAAGCCTGGCACGCCGCCAAAGCAATCAATCCTCGATCGCCATCATCGGTGATGCCGACAATTCGTTGAGCATGCGCTGGGTCAAGTTGGGCTCGTGCGTTTCCATGAACCAGGCTGCTGGTGGGGGTGCCGGGCTGCACGCTGCAGAAACCGTTGGTGGCTGCTGCGTCGAGAATGACTGACAACCGCAAATCAGAAGTGGCCAGGCGATCACGCAGACGAGCTTGGTTTTTTTGAGCATCGTGCAGTTCCTTATGGTGTGCTTCATCGTTTATCGCCAGCTCACGCTCCAGCGCGAGCCGCTTGCCTTGCTCGGTCCGCAACAGCGCTGCGCCGGCGTTGGATATATTGGCGAGGTCAAACGCGTGGTTCGCTCTCTGTGCTGCCAGTTGCCTGCCGTAACGGTTGGTCTGCCACTCCCAGGTTACGCAAGCGCTGACAGCCATCAAGATCAGCACGAGAGCGCCCACCACGCACCATTTGAGTAGCGTCTTATTCATGCCAGGGCCCTGCGCACACCATCCTCGATCACTGCTTGGGTGTAGGGAATGTAGCCCTCCTCGTGATTGATGATACCCATCACCAGATCCAGGAGGGTCTTGAAGTCGGACAGCACCAGCGGTGCGTTGGGCAGCACGCCCATGCCCTTGGCAACGGCCGCGATGTAGGCGGGGGTGTTGTTCTCGTTGCCTGGGGCCCACCGGCTGATCACCTCGGTCACTGTATCGATGCCTGGCTTGCCAACACCAGGCATGCCGTCCTTACCCCTGTAGTTGAGGACCAGTTTGCCTTGGGCACGGATGCCGTTTTCTGGGCAGTCAAACACGGCAAAGCGCGGATTCGGCACGCTCGCGCTTTTGGGCTCAAGGCCGATCTGGCCCACCCAGGCGTTGCGGGGGTTGAAGTCGATATTGCCCGGGTTGTTGTTGCGGACGCCGCGGGGAATGGCTGGCATTTACTTTTCTCCAGACGAAAAAAAACCGCTCAACGGCGGCGGGTAGATATTGATGTCGCGCTAAAGCCCGAACATCAGAGGTCCAAGACCTTGGTCTCAGTTGGCTTTTTCCTTTTCCTGCTCGAGGCGGTTGCCTTGCCCTTTTTGCCGCCATTGCACCCGACGGTGGTTGACCAGCCCGCCTGGGTGTAGACCTGCTCTACCGAATCAACGAGGTACTCGCCGTTCAGTCCCTCCTTGAACTCTTGGGCAGTCACTTCGCGCTCGGCGAACAGGTCAGTGCGGCCGGGCATTTCCAGGCGCACATCTGCGGTTGATCGATTGAACGCAGCGAGCCTTGCTTTGGCGGCCTGCTCCGCAGCGGACTTGTTGGGATGGATATGGCGATCCGTGTGCACTGCCGGCAGCCCATCGGGGGCGTCCTGGTTGTCCAGGGTCAGGTTGACCAGGTCACCGGTTTTCCTGTCTTGGTAGCGGGTCGTCACTGCCTTCTGGGTTTTGTGATCGCCCAGGCGGAACTGCCAGCGGCTGACATCACTGCGCCGGATGGTGACCAGGGCGAGGCGTTTGCCACTCGCCGTCTGGCCACCCTGGCGCGGCAGCACCAGCAGCTTGCCGTCGGCCACCTTCGCGGTGCAGTCGTAATCCTTGGCGAGGCGAGTCAGGAAGTTGAGGTCCGACTCGTTTATCTGATCGATCCGGGGCACAACGGCGGTGACCGAGCATTCAGCCTGCCAGCCGTTGCGAGCGGCGATGTCGCCAACGATGCGCGACAGCGGCACGTCCTCCCAACTGGCGTTGCGAGTGCTCTTGCCGCTACCGCGCATGTCGGTTGCCTTGCCCCGAATAACCATTGTGTCAGGCGGGCCGGAGCACTCGACGTCATCGACCACGTAACGCCCCAGGCGAGCAAGAGAGGCACCCGCGTAGCCCATGTAGATCTCGATGCCGGCACCTCGCCGGGGTAGCGCAACGACGCTGTCCCGATCATCAATACGCAGCTCGAACTCATCGGACTCCATGCCGGGCTTGTCCAGGGTGCGCAGCAGTAACAGACGATCGTTGATGAGGGCGGTGATTTCAGCGCCATCCGCAACGATTCGAAATAGAGGTTTCAAGTTCAAACTCCGGAATGAAAAAGCCCTGCGCGGCGGCAGGGCTTGGAGTGCGAGGAAGGCCGGTAGCGCCTGAGGGTCAGCTCCAGAGCTGGACCTGCACCATCACGGGATCGGGTACGTCTGGGAAGGTTACCAGCAGGCCGCCACGCAATGGTTGTGGCTCATCCGCGAGGCGCCGATTCGCATTGAGTACGGCCTCGACCGTGCCGTTAAGGTGCCCGTAGTACTGGTAGCACAAGGTGTCGAGCAGGTCGCCATCACACGTTCTGCAGATCGTCGCCATAGCGGCTGAACTCCAATGAGAAGGTCTGTTTCCTGGGAATTCCTCCCGCCAATAGCGCATCCTGCTCTTCGTGAACGCTACGCAAACACCAGGTACCGAGCACCATGCCGTAACCCGTTGTGAGATTCAGGGGCACGAGCTGGGCGCCGATGCTGCGCAAGGTGTCGAGCTGCTTGAGACCACCCTTGAAGCTGGGATAGACCACGCCCTTAAGCGTCAACTTCTCTTCGCCCTGCCCGATCGCCTGCTGCGCAGGGCGCCGGGAGAGCCGCTCCTGGGAGGCCCAGCGAAACTCCGTCTGACGGCGTAGTTCATTGAACGCGGCCGTGTCGAGGTTGAAGTAGAACGGCTGAGCATCGACCTGCATCTGCTGCAGGATCAGCAGGTGCGGAAACGGCTTGACGGCTTCCACCAGGGGTGTAGTGATTGGCATCAAGGCGCCAGTGGGCAGAATGTTCGCCAGCGACGGACTGACTTTGCCTGCCACCTGGTTGATCGCCGTGGCCGCCCGCGCTGTCTGGTTTTTGAGCATTTCCATACGCTCGTCGACCGCTGACAGCGTGCGGGTGGCCTGATTGTAAGTGGCGAGGACGGTACCGACCTTCGCCTGGGCAGCGTTGATGCCTCGCATGATCCGTTGCATTTCCTCTCCCACACCAGGCGGCAGTCCCGGCAAGTTGACCAACTCGTCGGTGGCGCCGGTGATATCGCCAATGGCGCCGTTCACGGGGCCCATGATGTCATCAATGCTGCGCCGCCCAACCTCCCCGGCCTGAACCAGAGAGCGGAAACCGGATTGCAGTTGCTCCATGTAAGCCATGGCACCTCCTCGAGTTTCGGTTTTTGTTCGACTATCTCTTACTGCTGCCATCCACTGGGCCTTGTCACGTCGCCGATGACTTGCCATCCTGAACGCGATATCCGACCTCCCCTTCCAGTAAGACAAGGAAAGTTGCATGACCTGGTGGAAAACGCTCTTCGGCCTTCAGCCAATCCAACAGGTGCCCGCGCCGAAACTTCCGCACCTATCGGACAACGAAGATCCTCTATATCGAGATGCGGCCACGTTCGTTTTGTCGACACATCGACCCAGCATATCGGCCGTTCAACAGCACTTGAAAATCGGGTATAACCGGGCAGCAAACCTGATACAGGCGTTGGAGGACGACGGGATAGTCTCGCCGCTCTCCACTGATGGCCAGCGGCATGTTCTTAGCGAGGCTGAACGTATTGAATGGCAAGCCCGCCCGAGCCGTCACGAGCTATTGCGGCAAAAGCAAGCAGAGGAGCTGGCTCTTCGATCGGCCTATCTTCACGAAAAATACAACAATGACCGCGTCGTCAAACAGATTCTGGACGGCGAAGTCTGGGAAGGCATGACTTCAGGAGAACTATTCGACTCATGGGGCGAGCCTGAAGCAATTGACCAGAAATACCTGAAAAACAAATCTCGTGAGGTTTGGAAGTATGACCACCTCGGCGGTAATCGGTATGGGGGGCGCGTCACTCTGGAGAACGGCATTGTTGTAGGCTGGGATATAAAGTCCCCACCACCTGCCGCGCTCTGAGGACGGGTTGTGCTACCCTTGGGTCGACGCTTTTCCTAGTCCGTTTTGCGTCATCAAGCCCCAGCTGCCCAGCAGCCGGGGCTTTTTTCGCTCATACATGCGGCTCATCGAACAGACTCCTCCTCGCCTGCTGCTGGCTGAACTCCTCGAACTGCGCGCGCATGTGCGGGAACAACTCTTGCGCCAGCTGCCGAGGGTCTTTCACATCTCCGTTCACCGTCACCGGCATGGTCGGAGCGAATGTCCATTTCTGATCGATCTGCGTCGCCCTAGGCTTCGGCACAGCCGCCAGGGTAGCCAGGACCGGCGCCGCAGTTGAGGTTGTGGGTACGCGCAACGACCGCGTCACATCGCCGACCTTGGGCATCAACGGCGCCGGTGGGCCGCTGACATCCGGGCGGTCGGCAACTTCAGCCAGGTCGGGGCCACCGAACATTGCTTTGCCCAATGCTCCCCCGCCCTTGCCACCGCCCCAGCTACCGAGGAATCCGCCCAGCAACCCACCAATCACGGTGCCGATGACCGGGACCACCGAACCAATAGCGGCTCCAGCAGCTGCCCCTGCCATCGTTCCAGCCAGCGTACCGGCGGCAGCACCGTAGCCCTCGGCTTTCTCATCACGGGTTGCCGCGTTCCGGTAGGTGTGCGCCACCATCAGGCCTGCTTCAACCACTGCCAGCGGTGCGCCGAACTTGGCAACCCCAAGACCGCGACGGGCCGTTGCCTTGGGTGCTAGTCGGCCGGTGGCTCCTGCAGGAGATTTCACAACAGGCGACATCACCGGCCTGCGGGCTGTGCTCCGCCTCCCTTTGCCACGCCTGCCCTTTTTGTCGCCACCACCGTCGATACCCCCCACCCCTACAGAGTTAGTAACAAACACCTTCTGCACTGCATGGGGATCTCGCAGCATCGAACCCCGCGCGACGTTCGCCAGGCCCCTGCCCATCTTGATGCCGCTGACTGCTGTGCCGAGTGCAACGATACCGGTCGCGAGCACGGCCGCTCCCGCAATTACGGTCGGGAATTTACCGGACAGGTCCGACAGTCCATACGCCATTTTGTCAAGCCCATCCGCCACCATGTCGGTCAACGGCCGCACCGCATCACCAATGCCCGTCATGGATGACTCGACACCAGCCTTTACCGACGACCACTTGCTGTTTGAAGTCTCGCGCGCCCGCGCGGCGTCCTTTTCGATCTTGGCCCTGCCATCGGTATCCTTGATGGTGACCATGTCGCTTTTGATCCTGTCGCCGTATTTGATCTGGGCAAGCAGGCCGGCACTGGCGCTTTTGTCGCTGACGATCTGCGCCAGACCTGCGGCTTCGGTCAGGGCGACCATAGCCTGGGCTTCTTCGGCGCTGCCGTCGGCTGAGGCTTTGATCTTGGCTTTGAGCGCGGCGATTTTCATAGCCTTGGCCGGGTCCTTCTGCTGGATCAACCGTTCGCTGAGCATGATAAATGCGTCGACCGGGTTGGCAGCCTTACCGCTTTGGGTCGCAGCCAGGATCGAGCCTGCGAGGTCGTAGCCCTCCTTAGCGAAGCGTTCTTGACTGGTGCTGCTGATCACGGCGTTAAGCAGGTTGTCCATGTTGGTGGCTGCGGCCGCGGCGTCCTGGGTCTGCGAGTACTGCGACTGCAGGCTCGCGCCCAGGAAGCGCACGGCCTCGGGGCCTTGCATGCCCAAGCGTTTGATGTTGCCGAGCATGCTGGGCAGGTACTTGGCCATTTCCTTGGGGCCGAAGGCGCCGATATCACCCGCTGCGGCGACCTGGCCAAGCATCCCGCCCATATCCTGCTGGCTGACGCCGGCCTCCTTGAACGAGTTGATCAGGGTGGCAATGGTTTCAGGCTCCATGCCCTGGCCGTCAATCAGGTCGGCGACTTGGCCCGCGTAGGCGGTGGCTTCATCCCATTCGATGCCCTTCTCGATCAGTCCGCCGACTGCCTTGGCCAGGAGCTGCTGGCTCATGCCTTTGCCGGCCGCGACCTTGCTGATGGTGGCTGCCAGCTTGGCTTCGTCGTCTGTGCCGGCGGTATGGGCCCAGAGGGACATCTGGCGTATCTGTGCCTGGTAATCGCCGGATATTTTCGTGGGGATGGCCAGTGAGGCGGTGAGCGCGGCGGCGCGACCGACGCTGCTTTTGAGGCCGTCCTTACCCTGCTGGATCTGCGTTTGCCCTAGGGCCTTGAGTTCAGCACTACGCGCTACGCTACCCAAGGTCTGGTATTCCTTGCGCAAGTTGCGCACCTCAACGCCTTGGTCCCTGAGAATTTTAAGGTTGACGTCCAGCTTGCGCAGCAGGGTGTCAGCAGAGGCGGCACCGGTGTCGTGGGCTTTCTTCCACTCATCACGCAGGCGAATGGTGTCGCCGATTGTGCTCTGCAGTACGCGCGCTTTGGTGGCTGTTTCACTGAGCCGCTTGATGCGGGTCTCGACGTCTTTGAAGGCGTTGCCCACGGTGGAGCTGACGACGCCGCCAATGACCAGGCCGAGGGCCAGGTTGTTGGCCATGAGGGTTCTCCAGGAGGGCGACGGTGGCTCACTCGGTAAGCCACCAGATCATCGTTGCAAAAGGCATGGTTTCAATCTCGGCGGCAGAGAAGGAAAACTCCCGCGCTAACCGTTGCGCCAATTGCTTCTGCAGGCCCGGGTTAAAGTTCGTCCTCTTTGACCAAGCGAAAGTAGGCAGCCTGCAGCCTCTTGTAGTCGCGCACAGTCAGGCCTTCGATATCCTTGTGCCCGGCCTCGGTGAGGGTGCCGAACAGAACAAATTCACGCTGGTCTTCGTCCTCAGGTATGGCCGCCTCAGCGGCGCGCACATCCCGAACGGTAGGGGTGCGCATGTTCAGCCGATCCACCTTGATGCCGTTCATTTCGCTCGGTGTGGTGAGTTGCACCTGGGCGCCTTCAATGCTGACGCTCAGCCAGGCAGGTATCTCCTTTGAAGCTTTCATTGAGCAGGTCCTTGATCAGAGGCCCAGGTCACGACGAACCTGGGCGAGTTGGTCGACGCCGTTGATGACGCGGACACAGTTGATGGGATCGATTTCGTAGAGCGCCCGGCCGCCCACCTCAAGTTTGTAATAGCTGAGCGCGATCGCGAACTTCATTTCGGCCGCTTCGCCGGGCTTCCAGTCGCCGGTGTCGACTTCCTTGAGCATTCCGCGCAGGGTCGCAATAACACCGGTAGTAGCCCCTTTCTGGCCCTTGAAGGAGCCGCGGAACACAGAGTTGAAGGCGCTCTGATCGGCGAGGCCGAATTTGCTCATGGCCTCACGACGCACGCCCTTGGTACTAAAGCTGGCCTCGAGCTTTTCCATGCCCTGATCCATCTCGATGGCAGCGTCCATGCCTCCGGCGCGGTAGTCGTCCGTCTTGAGGGTAAGTTTGGGCAGTGACAGCGACGGCACATCACCAGCAAAGCTGATACCGTCGACGAACAGGTTGGTGTTGAACAGTGTTTGCGGAATCATGGCCATGGGCAGGCCTCCTTAGGCGGCGGTGTCGAGGACTTCGGTCAGCCACTGGTTGGTGACCTCGACCCGGAAGTTGGGGTTTTCTGCCGGTGGTACATCGGTGAAGCGGATGTTCCAGTACACCTTGCCCTGCTCCAATTGGCTGGCTGAGTTCAGGTCGGGGTCGGCGAACACCTCGAAGTTGATGATCGCACCCTGGGTCTTGAGGTCTCGCATGAACGCGTCCAGGCCGTCAGTGACGTCCTTGACGTAGGTCCTGGTGATCGACCGGTCCACGGCCCACTTGTGCCCATAAAGGATCGCGTCCATAACCATATCCAGCGTGCGGACCCGGGTAACGAACGCCCACTTGGGGTCGCTGGAACACGTGCGGTTGCCCCACAGCCGGTAACCGTCATCACGAATGACGGTGGTGATGTTGGCGTTGTTGAGCAGGTTGGCACGGCAGGTTTCGTCGCCGTCGAGGAATTCGATTGGGCGGGTGGTACCGGTGATGCCGACCATTTCCTTGTTCGAGGGGGAAGCCCAGAAACCGTACTCGGCATCGGTGTAGGCAAACATTCCCGCAGCCCAGGCCGACGCGGGGGCATCGACGGTAGCATCCAGGTCGGTGTCCCAGTACTGCACACCCGGGTCGACCAGATACACACGCTTGCTGCCGAAGTTCTTGGCGTAGGCGATAGCCGCTTCATCGGTGGTGTTGGGCCCGTCGACGATGGCGATAGCCCTCAGCTTGCTCGCCAGGGCATCCAGGGCAGTGGCAACTGCCTGGGTAGCAGTGTGCTTGGGCGCGATCAATAATCGCGGCTGGGCGTTGAAGCGGCTTTTGCCATCGAGCAGCGCCTGCAGCCCCGTGCGCTGCCCGTTGGCCAGCACCCCGCCGATGATGGCTGAGGTCTGCTGTGCCGGGTCCGCTATCTTGGCCACGCCGCAGGCAACGATGACTGCCTTGGCCCGCTTGTAAATTGCCAGGCAGGCTTTGGTGATCTCCGCCTCTGCGCCCCACGCAGCGATTGCTTCACGCTCGTTGGTGATCAACTTCAGTTCACTCGGCGCAGCAGCGTACGCTGGGGCGACGGTGTAGGTATCGCAGAGACCAATGATCGAGGATGACGGCAGCGCGATGACACGTGCGCCGGTATCGACGTTGGTGACGGTCACACCGTGGAAGAAGCTCATTATTCATTCTCCAAAAACAACAAAACCCCGCGGTCGCGAGGCTTTAAAAAAGGTATAACCAACACAGCGTCCACTTGAGTGGGATGCTCAACGCCAGGTAATCGTCATCCATGCAGGCTTAACCGGGCGATGATCACTAAGCGGAAAATGCGTGATCATTGGCCAGTTTCTAAGAGAGCTGCGAAATGCCTGCAGCTCGTTATATTGATCATCAGTCAACGTTGGCGCGCCGCCCGCTTCCTGTTCATCGCGGTGACGCAACACCCATCCATCAGTCTTCGAAAGTTCGCCGTCGCGCCATACCCGCTCTGCTTGCGCGAGCGCGAGGCCTGACGTTTTTGGGCTGTCTACAATGACAGGCCCGAGCGATCCTGCCTGTACAATCTTGCCCGCAGGCAGAGGCTCCGCAAAAAACTGGCGATATACCGCCGCAGAAATGGGTAAAGCATCGTCCGGTATTTCACTGTGGAATCCTTTGCGATATACACCACCGGTTGATGCGGAATAACAATACATGACCATGGTCAGTACCCTACTGCGATGTATGACAGTATTGGTGAGGCTCCAGCAGTCCCGGATGAGTAAATCCAGACCGCGCCTGTTTCAGTTCTTGCTTCGATCGACGTGTTTGTAAACGCCAACGGTGTTATGCCTGTGACGATGGAGTTTGCTACAGCCCGTATTTTTGTCGGGAACGCAATCGGCCATGTGATAGGCATTTCGATAAACGTGTTGGCGCTACTATATAGCGGTGCCTGCACATACCCCCATTGCAGAATCAGCCCGCCTAACCAACTAGGCAAGGCCACATAACCATTTGTTGCTAGACTGATAGCAAAGCCACGTCGCAGTTTTTTAGGCGTTACAATCGCCGAGTCGTCCACTCCCCCACTGACTTGAGCATCGGTCGCAATAGACGCTGTACCTCGGTGCGATTCTGTGGCCTCGGCCGCCAGTGGGACCAGTGCGGCGACATCGACGTTGCCTTGGTTGATGGGGGCATTCCAAGCCTTGATGCACCACATGACCGCAATATTGCGAGGGCGAGTTACTCCACCGTCGGAGAGACCTGGCCCATGGTTCAAGCCGGTAGTTGTAAAGGTGATGGACAATCCGGGGTAAATCGCCGGATCGTAAGGGTCGGCCGCAGCCTGTGCGGCGGTGCTACGGATGATGTCTACCGAGGCGCCGCCAGGCGCATTACTGTCATAGGCGACCACAGTCCCCAACTGCGAGCTGCCCAGGTCTCGCCTTGTGTCAACACCACGGCCATGATCCCAGCCGCGAAAGAACTCGCCACGCGACTCAGGCAATCGAAAATAGCCCAGCTGTTCACTACCGTTGTTGTAAGTACCAGCGAGGTAACGGCTGAGGTCGGGATAGGCATTGCTGCTGTGCGAGCTGCCGTCGAGTTCAAGAAACCCAGGCGGTAGCGAATCAGTCGGGAATGCCACGATCGTGCCGACGGGCAGGGCTGATGCCTGGGCGATGAGCGCTTCGATCTCTTGACGATTGAGGTCTACGTACTCTCGAGTCGCAAGCACTACCGAAGGGTCAATTTTCAGCTGTATGTTGCCAGTACCGTTTGTGATGATGTGCATGCGCACCACTTGGTTGCGACCAGAGCCCTGAGCAAGCAGCGGCTTATAACTGGGAGCAACACTAGCTACCGCCGAGAACACCCCATCTTTGTCCTCCAGCGCCAGTTCTCTCATCCACCAGCCTCCAATGTCCGGCGGCAGTACGACTTCGGCGATCAGTACGTTGGGGTCGGTCGGGGATACGCGTAATTGGTTGAGTTGCGCGCGGTGCACTTGGTTAATCAGTTGAGTCTGATCAGGCCTGGGTATTGGGTCAGTGCCACCTGCATCACCAATAAGCATGTGGCTCGGCTCCCAGGGGACGCCCAGTGCGTCGCAGTTTGTTTTTTTTGCGACACCCTGATTGGTCATCATGCCACCGAAAATGGTGTTTCTATCTACCATGGGGATACACCTCCACTTCATCAATTACGTAAAGCCCCAGCCCAGCGAATCCCTGCACGCTCACATCAACGTCAGGATTGCTCCATGGAAAAGCCTCGACGATATCGCCGTCGTACACGACGACCCCCGCATACGCATGCAGTTGTGATTCAAAGACGATATCCAGGCCAATGAGATGGCGACTGACGGGTTTGGCATCGTCAATTAGGCGTTCAAGTTCGTAGAACATCTCATCAGTGATACCTGTATCCAGCACGCCTACCTCGATAGCGAACGTTCCAGGAATGCCCGATATCTGGTGGTGCCACCACTCAGTAACATCAATCCGATAACCCAGCGGCTCGACTACCCGGCGCAAGGCACCGATAGTCCCTTTTCGCTGGTGAATAGCGAACGCCGAGCGGATTGCCCTTCGCTTGACCGCTTCCGGCCAGCCACTGTCCCAGCGGTCTACTGACCAAGCCCAGGCTAGCCAGGGCAACACATGCGCCGGACAGTGCTCGCTCGAATATAAGGTGCGTAGCAGGATGGGCGTCTGTTCCTCTATGGCTGCCTCAATCGCACGTTCGAGCGGGGTGCTATTGAGCGGCAGCAGGCTGCGCATCGGCATCTCCCTGTACCACAGTGAAACCAGTGCAATAAGCTGACTGGAATTTAGTCGGTACTATGTCGATCCAGTTGGTCAATTCGACGCGACGCACGCCAGGGAGGTGGACCTGGGCATCAATGGCCGAACGCGCGACCTCTACGCCCAAACGGCGCCGAGGATTGATCCAGGCGCCCAGGCGACGATTTGCTTCAGCCAGGATCGCCTCGTTCTCCGAGCCACTGCCTTTCATGAACAGCACCGCATCAATCCGGTACTCCAGCACCTCGGTGCTGTGGACGCTGAGACGGTCTGTCACTGGGCGGATATCTTCATCGCTCAAATACTCAACCACCCGGTCGAGGAGACCCTGGTCCGCGTGGCCGTTGCCGAGTAGTGCCTGGACGGTAACTACCACCTCGCACGGGGCGGGGCTCTCTGCCGTGGCATCTCCAACCAAAGCGGACGCAGTGCGGGCATGCAAAATATAACTGTTGCGCGAGCCCGCGGTGGTCAACCCTTCAAACGCCAACTGCACACGCTCGCGCAGCGCATCGTCGGACTCTTTCACTTCCAGGGTCGGCGGCATACTCAAGGCATTGGCCGGCTGGATGATCAGGCGCTTGAGGTTAACGTTCGCCGCCAACTGGTCGAGGTCTTCGTCCTCTGCATAAGCGAGGAGCAGCGCCTTGGCCGCATCGTTCACTCGAGCCCGATT
The DNA here is from genome assembly GCA_963816515.1 of uncultured Gammaproteobacteria bacterium. Taxonomy (GTDB): domain Bacteria; phylum Pseudomonadota; class Gammaproteobacteria; order Pseudomonadales; family Pseudomonadaceae; genus Aquipseudomonas. The sequence goes on from CAWFKX010000001.1 coordinate 50,682, forward strand.
CTGCAACCGCCGGTAAGCACCGAGTTCAAGCAGCTTGACGACCGGATCGCTCTCCAGATCTGCCGTCCAGTTATCCCCCATGAACAGCCGGAAGGTCTCGAGTTCGTCCTGGTAAATGGCCTCAAAATCGAGCGGCTCCAACACCTGTGGTGCCGGAAGCGCTGACAGGTCTACGGTACTCATGCGGACACCTTTATCAGTCGAGTCTCGCCCAGGTAATCGCCGCTGAGTTCAAAGTCGATTCGCCCCTGAACCACCGCTACCACCCAAACCTGTCTGAGTTTGATGCGCGGCTCCCATCGACCAATCGCCCGTGCCGCTTCGGCTTGCACGGCACTTCTCCAGCCAGCATTGACGGGCAGGTCGACGAAACGCCGTAATTTGCTGCCGTAGTCGGGGCGCATACGCCGGCTGCCTACGGGCGTGGCGAGGATGTCCTCGATGGACTGGATGACATGCGCGAGACCAGATATTGGGCGGCCGGTGCGGCGGTCCATTCCGATCATGGCGGCTACTCCGATAGAGGCTCAAATTCGGGATGGTCGCGCAAAAAACTGTGCTGGTCGTCGGTGAATACCGCAACGCGGCCACCGGTAACAGGTAACGTTTGGCCATCCGGCATGATCAGGGTGCGCGAGGTGTACAGTTGATCCTGGAAGTACTGCGGGGGACTGTTCGGCTCCGACGTTGAGGGCCTGGTTTTGCTCATTGAACACTCTCCAAAAACGAAAGTGCCCGCACGCGGCGGGCAGGGTTAACTGGATAGTCAGTGACTGTGGTTGTTACTGTTGCCTGAGGTATCAATGATTGACGCGTCGCTCGTGATATTGCTGGTCACGTGCAAGCTACCTTCGATCTCGACAGCGCCGACCATGGCAATTTGCGGGGCAGCGACATGGACCTGTTCTGGCGTGGCCTTTATCACTGACGCCCCCACCTTGATCGTCGCGGCGCCTGCGGGGAGGTCGATGGTGTACGTACTGCTCTGCCAGTCGTAGATCAGTGAGCCGCCGTCGTCGAAACGCCAGACTTCGACATGATCGCGATTATCGGGTTGAGTACCGGCAATCCCATACAGCCCAGGGATGAACGTACCTATGGCGGGCACGCCACTGGGGCTGAGCAAGGCGCCCTGCTCGTGCAAGCTGGGCACACGCCAATGGCGCGCCTTACCTGCGGCGAGGCCGTGCCAGCGCACCCAGGCGCTGACCCAATCGCCAGCCTTGACTCGAACCATCGCCCCCTCAAGGTCAATCGCGACCACCTTGCAGGGCAACAACATGGTGGCGATCATGCGGTCATGCTGGGCAATGGCGTAGTTCATTACAGATCCTCCGGCGCGGCGTAATCCGATTCGTGCCCAGGACCGGTTTCCTTGTTAAAGCCAAACACCAAGGTGCCGGGAGGCTGATCCGGCCAAGGCCATTCTTCCTCGCCCACGCGGATGGTTTGCTCCCACTCGACAAGCCAGACGGTGTAGCCATCCAGCTCAGGCCGCGTCCAGTCCTGAGCTGCGCGCTTGAACTGGGCGGGCTCGACCGGCAGCCCCCAGGACTGGGCGCGTAGCAACACCGCGAGTTGGGTGGCCATCTGAACGGCTTGCTGATGGTATGGCCCCAGCAACGGGTCGACGATAATCCGCGCCTCGAACATGCAGTTGAGCACGCTCTCGCCGGTGCCTTCGTCCTGGCCTGGCTCAAACTCCGACAGCTCCAGGAAAACCGATGGCAGGGGAATGCCTTGGTTTTCCTCGATCTGCGGCCAGAACACCGCCGCCTCTACACCTGGCAGATGCGCCTGCAAGTGCTGTTCAATCGCGGTGTACAACTGGTCCAGCGCGAAGGAATCATCGGACACGGGCGGTCCCCTTCAGGAACTTCTGCAGCTCGAAATTGAGCTCTTGCTGAAGAATCTCCAGCAGACGCTGGTCAGCCCGCCTGCCCCATTCGTTGAAATGAGGGCGCACCTGACTCAGCGATACCTTGGCCTTGGCCAGTGGGAAGCGGTTGTCGTTCTCCTGGACAAAGCCAGTACGACGGCCGCCGTCCAGGGAGTTCGGGTAGGCTGCAGCGGTGAAGTGCTTACTCGCGGTGCGAATCCAGATATCTGCGCTGCTGCCATACACCTTCTTGTAGAACGCCCCCTGGAAGCGCCTCCCGGCCACCGACACGCCTTGCTTGCTCTGCCGAGGCCGCCCTACCCGGCTGGCTTCTATGGCGTTGATGCCAAACCACAATTTGCCGCGCGCGGCGCTACCGGTAACCGGATACGCCCGCAGGCGCTGACGTACCGCGCCGATGGCAATGCGCTCCTGTTTGCCGACGGCGCGCGCAATGTGGGTACGCAACCAGCCCAGGGTCTTGTTGATGGCGCGACGCTGAGCCGCTGCAGCCGCTTTGGGCAACAACCGGCCAAAGTCGGCGATACCCCGCAAGTCCGCCGCGTTCGGCTGGAGGGTGAACAGAGCATCCTTGCGCCGCTGCTGTACGTAGCTACCGACGCTCATGGACGTTTCCTCAGGATCAGCGCCACCAGCCCGTCGCCACTGGGCTCCAGCTGGATCAAGTCATAGTCGCCGCCCCCATCAAGCACGGGCATATCGACACTGACCAGCAAGCCCTTGGACAGCCCAGTGGAGTCGCTGACACGAATCTCGAAGCGCGGTTCACGAATGCCGGTGTTGGTCTTGCCGAACTTGGGCTGTCGCCAGGGGGCCGAAAACATGCCTAGCACAGGCTCGCTGTAGCCCTCTATGCGGGCGCTGTCGCCTAGGGTTTCGAACACCACGTCATCGACCTCGTCCAGCAGTTCGCGAAAGACCATGATTACAGCTCCAGAAGGATTTGCGCCCGAGGCCGGGTGCACAGGTGCAACGGGTTGGATTGCGCCTCACCGGCCACACCTTTGTTGAACGCCAGGGGCTCAAGTTTGCTGTAGTACGGGATGCCCTGGGTGTTGACCGTTTCCATGTAGTCGGCCGGCGCAAACCAGGAGACGTACAAGTCGGGCACGCCCTCAGGAACCAGCAGCGCGTTGTCGTCATGCACGAACGAGATGCCTGCGACCTTGCCGCGGTAGCGCTCCCATACGATGCCCCCGAACTCGAAGCTTTCCCGCGCATCACCGCGCAGCGAAGCAGCCTGCTGGCTGTTGAGGTAGGTTTCCTTGACCGACCGGTGCACGATTAACTTGTTCCAGAAGTTCTTGCCGCAAAACGCACGCGAGCCGGTGCTGGTGACCGAACCGAGCGCGTCTTCCTGCATGTCCAGCGCTTCGCCTGCTTTAACACGCAGTTCTGTATCCGGCGCGTTAAGGCCCATGGACAGCCTCTGGCGCCGCACACCGAACCGGTCATAGATGTCCAGCAGCACGGTCTTGCCGTCAGCGTCGAACACCTGGCCGTTCAGCGCGCCCATGCGCTGGAATTCATGGGTGGCATCCAACTGGCGGCGCGCCTTGGCCAGCCGTTTGTTGACCACATCCTGAACCGACTCCAGTTCGCTGCGGGTGCCGAAGGCACGTATGCCCTGGATCTCGTCGGCCTTGATAGTGAAGCGTTCCGGCAGGTGCACGGTGTTGAACGGGATCAGGTTCCTTTTCGACCCAGCGACCACCAGGCCAGAAGTACCGCGCTCGCCGGACGGCACCAGGGCCAGGGTGTCGCCATCTTTCTCGATCTGCACAGTGAGAGTGTTGATGCCCTCTTCACGGAACAGGCCGAGGCTGCTGATGCGCCCGGGCAAGTACTCCTGCTCATTGATGGCTGCGGTCAGGGAGGTGACGTTGAAGGCGTCATCTTCGAAAATGCCGATGTCGGCCATTGGACTCTCCAGAAAAAAAATCCCGCACAGGGCGGGATTGGGAAATGGGGGGTACGCGTCAGCGGACGATCAGAAAATGGCTGGCCAGCGCCTTCTCGCCCGCCGGATCAAGGCCGGTCAGGTGCGCTTCGCTGACCTCGGCAAGCCGCACAACCGCCCTGCCTCGGCGCACCACGTCAGACTCACCCAGCGGGCCGTAGAGAATAGCGAGCGCATTTTCAGTGCCGTCTTCGGCGGTCGGGCTGTAGGGGGCGAACTCGCCCGAAGCCGTAATAAGGCCCAGCACCTGCCCGGGCGTCAGGGCTGGCCCAGGGGCAACGTTAATTGCTTCGCGAGAAATAGTGCCGGGGGCCTCGGACAGCAAGAACTCGCCCGCGTGCATAGATTCCAGTCGGGTGGTCATGGTCTTGCTCCTGTCGATGGTTGTTGCGCTGCCTTGCGGGCGGCGTAGATGCCGGGCGGATCCGGTTGCTTGGCCTGCACCTTGGCAGGCGGGTCGTCGGCTAGGGGCAGGCTGTTGTCGATTTCAAAGCCGCCTGCACCGCCTACCAGCTTGTCGAACAGCCGCCCGCGAACTCCCTCTACATCAAGGCCGGCCTGGACAAATTCCAATGTGCTCTCGGGCAGCCGCGCCGCCACGCACAGGTCGTTCACCGCTCGGGCTCGAGTGAGCGCGGCTTGAACCGTAGGCTCATCGACAAGCTTGGTCGCGGCTATGAGCGGCTCGACCAGATGACTGATGCCTGTGGCCGCACATGCTTTGGTGATCATCAGTGCCAGCGCAGTGGCATCCGTTGCAGGCGCAGGTGGTGTTGGAGCGGCGAGCTGGTCGAGCAGCGCCTGGGGCACATGCTGGTATTTATGGATGGCGCCGCCCTGGCCTATGCAGGCCTTGATGTGCATACCATTACCAATCTCGTCGGCCAGGCCCAGGGCGACAGCTTCACTGGCCGTCAGCCAGCTCTCAACATCGACCAATCGCCGCAGCTCAGTCTCGTCAGCCTGGGGCGCTTTCGACTTATAGGCGGCGATGATAACTTCCAGGGCCTGATCCAGCGCCCCTGCAACTTTGCGCAGGTCGTCGGCATCGCCCGCCGCTCGGGTCCAGGGGTTATGGATCATTAGTATCGCGTTGGCGGCCATCACCACCCGGTGCGCCCCACACACCGCGACGCTGGCGGCACTGGCAGCCAGGGCATCAACACGAGCGGTGCACCGGGTACCGAGTCGTGACAGGGCGTTGTGGATTGCCAGCCCCTCAAACAGTTCGCCGCCGATGCTGTTGAAGCCAACAATGACTGGGGAGACGCCATCATCCAATGCCGCCAGGTCACGAATGAACTGAGCAGCGGTGATACCCCAGGTACCGATCTCGCCGTAAACATAGACTTCGATAACACGCTGGCCTTCTTCACCGCTGGCCTTCAAGTTGTACCAATGCTTTTCTTCGGTGCCGTCTAGGCCGGATGCCTTGTTGAAAATCTTCAAGTGTTGCAAGTGCTGACTCTGACTCATGGTTTCTCCTTGTCGTCGGGAAATTCCTCGACCTCTCTGAGCGTTCGGTAGTTGAGCCCCAGCAGCCTGGCGCGCTGAGCATCGGCTGCGTTCTCAGCGTCCACCGTTTCAGCGTCGTAGCCGGTCCGTAGGACCATTTCACTGCGCGAGGCGAACCCGGCGTTGACTTCAAGCATGCGCGCCTGCACGTCCTGCACCGGCTGGATGTAGGCCCACCCTTGCGGTACCCACCGCGTGCGTTGGTACTCGCGGCGGCGCTGGGCATAAGCGGGCAGCTCAAGTGCCCCCGAGAGCACAGCCATGTCCATCCAGGCCGCACGCACGGGGCGACAGAGCTGGTGGATGTAGACGCTGAACTGCAGTTGCTCGAGGCGCCGCCGAAATTCGTTGAGCACCACCCGCAGCGCACGGTCATTGATTTCACGCATGTCGCCGGTGAGGATCTCGTACGGGGTGTCCGTGCCCGCTGCAGCAGCCATCAGTTGCTGCCGCATGAAATCCGGGTAGTTGTTGCCCGCATCCGGCGGCTTGGAAAACTCCACCTCCTCGCCCGCGCCCAGCTCCTGCATGGTGCCCGGCTCCAGCGCCACCATCGGGGTGAATCCATCACGATCGGTATTCAGCGGCTCACCCGTGACCGGGTTGCGCGGTTGCTGGCTGGCTTCGGGCGCAGGGCGCTTGATGAAGCCGGCGAACAGATTGGAAACCTCTTGGCGAAACAGCACCGCATCGTCGTAGTTGTCCAGGCTGCGTAAGCGCTTGAGCACGGGCGCCAACCGCGGGACGCCACGCAATTGGCCGGGCTCGAGCGGCTCAAAAATGTGCAGCACCTGGGTGGCTGGCACGCGGACCAGTTGGTTGTAGCCGCTGTTCAGCGACGCTGTATCGCGCGGATGGGTCCGATACATCCAGTACGCTACCCGCTTCCCTGCCGAGTTGAACTCGATGCCGGCACGGATGATGTTGCCGCCTTTAGCCGTGTCGAATTTGTCGTGAGGGACAAACTCTGGTGCAAGTACCTGCACTTGCAGCGGAACTGCCAGGTGCTCGTCCTGGCTGCGGGGGCGCAGCCGAACGAAGCATTCGCCGGCCGTTTCCACAGTACGGGCTGCCAACACCTGGAGGCCGTAAAAATCCAACAGGCCATCGGCGTCAGCCTCCGCTAACCAGTCCTCCCACAGTTCCTGCATCACGGTGCGCAGGACGTCGTCCTTGATTCTTGGCCGGGGGTTGATGCCGGTACCGATCAGATTGCTGACACGCTTGTTGATGGCGTTGGCGGCGTACGGATCGTTGCGCACGGCGGCCCGGGAACGAGCACGCAGATTGCGCAGGGCCGGAGTGTTGATGCTGTTGATGCCGGCGTCAGGGGCTTCCCAACTGGCGGATCTGCGGCCTTCGCCTGCGCCTTCGTAGCTAGCTTGGATATTCGACGGCAGCAGGAACCCGCTGCGGCTCAGCGTGGGATAGTGTCGAGCCATCAGAGCCCCTTGCCTCCGTGGGACAGCCTGAACGCCCGTGGCCGAGGCCCTCGGGCCTGGGCTAGCGAGGTTTGAATTTCCTCTCGAGCCTTGAGCAGCTCGTCGACGGTGCGGTACTCGACGGTTCGGTCGCTGTAGCGCACGGTCTTTTCGCCGCGCGCGATGGCGCGCTCGATGGCGTCGAGGTGCTTAGCGGTGAAAGACATGATGGCTCCAGATGAGCGTGTTCAGGTTGAAGTTGTTGGAGCCGATAGCGAGACTGGGTACCCTTTCTCGTCCCACTCAATTCGAAATGGACTTACTGTGACCACCTCTAACATCGAGCTATTCGACGAATACACCGGGCAAATCTTCGTGAAGCTTTATCAAAGCTTTCCCGTCCCCACTGATGTGAACCCTTATGATTTCATCGTCTGCGCACGTATAGGGTTGCAAAATGATGAGTTCGCCTACGGCAATGATCATGCCGATATTTTCCTGGCCACCTCTAAATGGCTTGTGATGGCTGGATACATCCACTGCAATGAGGCCCGTGATAGCTACCTCAAAGGTGCGGTACTGACAGCTAAGGGTCTTGAGGTACTGAAGGCCACACCAGCCAGCGTCACAAAGGGAGCATCGCTGGGGGATCGACTGACGAGCGCTGCTAAGCAGGAGGGCCGTGAGACACTTCAAGCTGTCGTTTCCGAAGCACTCAGCCTGGGTGCGAAACTCCTCAGCCCATTGTTAGGCCTACCGGTCTAATCAGCGTCTTTTCAAATAACCGCTATGCGAAGTACGACGACGCTCCAAGGGCCGGGATGACGTGACCTGATCAGCAGGCACTGCGGGAGGCTGGATTTCAACCTGCAAACTGGCAGATTCATTTACCGCGCCAGCATCTGCATCGGTGTCAAACAGCCCCGACTGCGCCATTGCCTGACGAACCCGTTCCCAATCGTTCTCCTGGTAGCGGTTAATCCCCAAGTAGTGGGCCATCGCCAGGCAATACACCATCAAGTCGAGCGCTTCGTTGCGCTCGGCCTTGCCCTTGACCCACTCGATACGCTTATGACCACGCACGTAGCGGGCCACCTTGCGCTCGGCCACACACTGGTCGAAGAACTCATCCGGCAGGTCGTTTGCAAAGTGCAGCGCACCAGCGCCGCTCTCGAACGGGTAACGGTTGTAGATCCAGTCCTTGGCGGTGTCGGTACCGACGAACCACAGCTCGGCGCCGTTGCGTTCCGTCTGGCCTTTCCAGGTCACGTCGACCATGGACGGCCGCTGAGCGATCACCGGGCGGCCAGGCTTGCTCGCGCCCTTGATGGCGAAGACGTTGCGCCAGCGGCGCATGCGGCAGAACTGGTACACCTCATCGGTGTGGTGACCACCAGAGTCGACACCGGTCGCCAGGATCGTCAGGCCGACACCGCATGGGTGCCGGTACCGGGCCTTGAGCTTTTCATCCAGCACTGCCCAGGTGCGCTCGTCGGCGGGATCGCCCCAGATCACCTGATGGTCAACGATCCAACGTTCCATACCGACGCCGAAGCCGGTCACCATGAGCTCCAGGCGGTTGGCCTGGACGTCCACGGCGCCGGTGAGCATCAGCACGGCGGCCGGCATGGTGCCGAGCGTGTACAGCTCAAGCCGGGCCCGGGCCACTAGCACCGAGGCTTTGGTTTGCTCTTGGGCGCTGTCCCAGACGCGGGCCAGGCGGGTGTTGTAGAACACCTGCATGGGTTCCAGATCACCTTTGGCCTTGGCCTTCTTCGCTTTCTCGAATTGCTTGGCCAGCGAGCGCCAATCGAGCCAGCCAGGTGGCGAGTACAGGGCGTTGAGGTGGAAGCCCACCGTCTCGCCATCGCCCTCTGCGTGAGCCCGCCATTGGCCGCGTGCGAGCATCTCCCCCTTGTGATGCTCCTCGATCAGCAAGTCGCAGTCGGGGTCCGCGCACTGATAATGCACAACGCGGTAGTCGTCGCTGTAGTGCAGGCGCTCCCATTCCAGCACCTGCATGTGGCCGCAGGTCGGGCATGGCACGTAAAAAAAGCGCTGGTCGCTGGACTCGAACAGATCGGTGATCCGTGAGGCGCCCTTGATCGTCGGCGAGCTGGAGAAATAGAACTTGGCATTACGCCCGAAGGTGCTTCCCCGGGTTTCTGCCAGCTCGATGGGATCCCCCTCCTCGCCTACGTCGACTTCCCAGCGATCAACCTCGTCGCCATATACGTAGCGTGCCGATAGCTCCGACAGGTTGGCGGCAGAGCCCGCAGTGGTGACATACAGCGAACCGCCTTCAAACTCTTTGGTGTCCATGGTGTTGCGGGCGTCGCGTGACCGGCTGGACGCCACTCGCTCGCGCAGGATCGGCGTGGCCTTGATGGTCTTGCTGATCCGCGACGACACCCGCTTCGCCAAGCCGAGGCTGGGGAGCAGCGTGAGGATGTTGGACGGTGCCATGTGGATCAGGCCGCCAATCCAGTTCAGCGCGATTTGGGTCTTCATCAACTGCGACGCCACCATAGTGACGACGCGCTTGCAGGGGTGCGCTGGTGAAAGGCAGCGCATCGGCTCCTGGGCGTAAGGTGTACGTGAGGTCCGGTACTGGCCGGGTTCTGCAGCGCCAGTGTCGCGCGGTATGCGCATGTACTCATCGGCCCACTCGTCGACCCACAGATCAGGGTCGGGCCGCAGCCCACGGAAATACGCCTCGCGGTACACCCCTGCACCGTCTGGGTTTTCCGTATGCATGGTCAGCTCGGGGTCAGGGCATGATTAAGGTCAGCGATGGAAAGCCGTTCGGCGTCATCCAGCGCTTGGCGTATGGCTGATGTCAGGTGCCTTTCGATCTGCCATGGGTCGTTCAGGGCTGCCAGCTGCGGAGCAAGTTGCGGCGGCATCCCCAGGAGCTGATCCCGTAGCATGCGGCCAGCGGTAAAAGCTGCAGTTTTCACCGCATCGAGCTCCACCAGGCTGCCCTGCTGCTTGAGGAAGTTGGTTCTCTCCTGCAGCGATAGGTAATGCTCGCGCAAGGCCCGAGACTTTTGGAAGTCGGCTGGCTGTTCGGTCGGCGGCACCGCAGGTTCTTCGCGGCAGGTCTGTGCTTCGCGCTGCAAACGAAGCCGGTCGTGGCGCTTGGCAACGGCAACTTTGCTGGGGTCCGCTGTTTCCAGCAAGAGCGCTTCGGTGGCCTCCAGCTCGACCTTGTCATCCTCGGTCAGGACCAGGCGCCCCTGCGATACCAGCTTGGAAACGTAAGACTTCGACCAACCGCGCCGTGCAGCGAACTCTGACTTGGTGATCACAGTCATGTGGCCAGGTCCTTTTGATCAATGAATTCGGGGAGTTCACCCGTTCACCGAGTTCACTAAGTTGGTGAACTGGCCGCTACCGCTTTCCCGCGGGTTTGCGATCCCGTGGGGGGCGGAAATCGCCAGGGTCCCCTGCCATCATGACTCGGCCGCCCCCTTGGCGAGGGTGGCAGGCACGACTTGGTCTGGCCGCTCCGTACAGAATGTGCTCGGACGCCTAAGAGGAACCCAGCACTTCTGGTAGATTCTCCCCCTCTAACCAATGGCTAGGAGGCCATATGAAGTTTTTGCATTCGCGGGAATACTTGGAGCAAGGCGACGTTGTGCAAGTCCAATGCTCGCACCAGTGCAACGTACGTCTCACCACAGATTCGAATTTTGCAACATTCAAACGAGGTGGGAAATATCAGTACTACGGAGGCTTTTACAAAATGCTACCTGCCCAAATCCCCGCCCCGAGTACTGGGTACTGGAACATCACCATTGACCTGGGTGGCGGCAGCGCCAATATCACCCACTCCATCAGCATCATTCGCAATAGCTAACTCGCCGTTGCATTGGTACAGCGCCAATTCAAGCGCCTCTCTGATCTGCTTGAGTGTCGAGTCCCGACCATAGGCGGGGGATGTAAACCCGCCTGTGGTACTCCTCGCCCAAATGAGCGTACCTGCGCCGCTCCTCACCTGAATTTCCATCTGCTACCCCCTCGAATTGAAAGCATCGCTGGATCAAGGCGTGGTCTAGCTTGACCGATCTTGACCCTTTGAAAGTTCACATACCCCTAACCGCTTCGCTGCCCATCGCTCATACAACCCTATAGCGACATCTGCACCTCCCATTGCTGTAAGGCAACCCAGGCTACCCGCTGTCCAGACAGACATCCCTGCCCCGATCAGCAGCATCATCGCGGATACCCCGCACACGATGCAGGCGCCGGACCTCAGCACGAGACGCCGCACCAGCACCCACCCTCGCGCACCTTCTTTGTCGGCACGCCACATTTCACCCGACACGCCACCGACCAGGGCCAGAACGACCACCAGCCAAATAGGCATCTCGGCCAGTGCTTGTTGCTCGCTTGTCATCTCCACTCCCGGTCTGATATAGATTTTGAAGGGCGCCTGCCCAGAATTAACTTTTGGCTTAGTGAGGTGTGGATGGACAAGGCAACAACGCTTACTCTGATCGGGCTTGGGTTGGCTTATTTTTCTGTCAGCAAGGAACGACTGACTGATCTGAAAATATGCGTCACCTGGGTATGCTGGGCAGCGTTCATCATCGCCGAAGCTCACAGCGCCTACCTCATAGTCATGAGCAACGAACCCTTCACTCTTGTCCGTATTCTTGCCGCCAATTTCGCGGCCATGGGTGCATTGATTTTGGTTGTAGCCGCATTCGTCTGCGGTAGCGAACTGCGAGGCATCTACGAGCCCAAAAAGCCCAAATAAAAAACCCGGCGAGTGCCGGGTTCAGTGGTTGCGCAGGGCGCTGTGCTGCTTACGCACCTATCGAAGATGACTACTTTTTACAGGTCGATTTTACTGGCAGCAACCCCCTGACACTGCCACCCGGCGAATACAGGGTAAACGCCTGGCCAATATCGGCGAATAAGTCTATTCCGGCTATTGGGCCTGCGGCGCTGTCTGGGCTGTCCCACCTTTAAGATCAAGGTGGGACAGTTAAAGCGCCCTGATTCTGGGGCCCTGCCCCTCTGTCCTACCTTTTAAATCTATTCCCCCGTATAGAGAGAATATTAAGAAACGCGTGCGCGCGACACGCGCGCGTAGGCTCGTATGCGCATCACGCTCGGGGAGGCAGGACAGTCGGACAGCCCACCACCTGCGCAGTCTGCACCTGTCCCGCTACACCCGACCGAAGTGGGACACCGCAAGGCGGTTGGACAGCACCACGCGCAGATGGCAGGCCCTTCACGCCGCCTTCCCCATCAGCATCCCTTCAATGAACTCATGCGCCTCATGTAGCCGCAGGTAATACGTCCTGGCGCTGCATGCGCAGTGCACCAGCTTTTGCGCCAGGAAGCTGCCGTGGTTGCAGTAATGCTCGTTCACCACCAGGGCGAGCCTGGGTGGCATGTGCTTGTTGACGATCAGCTCGATGTCCGCAGACTCGTCCAGCAGCACCCGGCTGCCACGTGTCCCACGGATAAGCTCACCCTTGCAGGCCATCAACATGGCAATCATGTTCCCCCCGCCCAGCTCCGAGCTACCGCTGTACTCGCTATGCAGGTCCTGCGCCCAGAGTTTGAGCATTGCGTCGATTCGCCTAATCATCGAAACAGGGCTCCTCGAACCGCTCTTGCACCAGGGCAGTTCCCCTGCCCCACTCTGGCGGCTTCTTATACGCCCACGGCCGCACACCGCTTTTCGCGAGCGCTGAAAGTCGAACCTTGCGCCACCCTAACCGATGCATGATCGCGCCGACACGCATCTGCTCAGGCTTGCCCCAATGACCGATATCGAGCTTCAGCGCGCCTGACAGAATATCCGTGCCAGTCGCGGTCTCGCCGATTTGCGACTCTTCCAGCCAGGTGAGAATTGGCCCCTCCCATTCGTCTACCACGAAGCGTTCCTCTTGGGCCTCGGTGAACAGCGGCGCCTCCTCACGGTTGACCCACCAGATATCACCCGCCTGGTAGCAATACATCGCCTCGGCCCAAAGTTGGTCACGGATCTCACGAACCGCATCGAGGTCGACCTTCGTACACGCCACCGGCCAATAGCGCCGGTTGCCCGTGGCATCTTTCAGATACTCGTCCTGGTTGGTGGTGCCCACGAACACACACTGGCGTGGCACGTCCATGGTTCTTCGGCCATAGCTCTCGCGGTAGGTATCGGTTGATGCAGAGAAGAACTGCTTGGCCTTGGTGGACTCGGCCTTGTTGAAGCTGTCCAGCTCACCCAGCTCGACAATCCACTTGCCACGGATCGCCTGAAAGCAATCCTTGTCGCCGAGTACGATCGGGGTGTCCATGAACCACTCGCCGCCGAGCACATTCATGGCCGTGGACTTGCCCGCTCCCTGGAAGCCCTCAAGGATCAGCACTGAGTCAGCCTTGCAACCCGGCTTGATGACCCGGCCGACGGCCGATATCAGCCAACGCTTGCCCACCTTAGCGCTGTAATCACTTGCCGCCACACCGAAAATATCCGTGAGCCAGGTATCCAGCCGCGGCACCCGATCCCAGTGAAGACCCTGCAGATAGTTGCGCACAGGATGGAACGCCTTGTCATGGGCGACGACACTGACAGCCTCCACTACATTGCCCGACTTCACCCGTAGATTGTACTGTTGAGCGAGCCATTTCATGACGCGCATGTCATCAATATCTGCCCACTCGCCAGTACCGCCGCCATAGGGGGCGGTGCGCAACTTGACGATCTTCGAACTAAAGGTGCAGAACCCAATGACGCCCGCCCAGCGCTCATCGTTGCCAAGAATCAGCTCAACGTTCTGCATGTGAGGGATCAGTACTCCGTTCGACGCCCGTGCCAACTGGTCCTTCCAGCCGCCGGCAGCGGGCGGCTTGATCACTGCCAGCACCTGTCGCCGTACCGCGTCCAGCCCCTCACTGCAGTGCAGGTCATTAAAGTCGGTCCATTTGTCCTGGCGCTCACCAGAAAACACCGGGGCAACCACCTGGCCGCCGACAACCATCGCCGCGTTCTCGGCCTTCTCCTGACCGGGATTCCAAGGCTCACCGCTGGGGCGGCAGGTCTTCCAGTCGTCATCTCTGCAGACGATAATCGGCCGGCCAGGAAACCGCTCACGCATGGCCTTGCACACGGCCATCAGATTTCCAGCATCAAACGCCAGCGCAACGGCTTCAGAGGTCGCCATGTGCAAGCTGGCGCCGGTGGCGTACCCCTCGCATACCAGCACCGGCTCACCAGGTTCAGGGTGCCCACCGATCAAGTGGAAGGCCCCTTCCTTGACCATTCCAGCAGGCCAATAGGACTTATCGCGACCCGTGCTTTGTTGCTTTTCAGGGTAGATAACCTGCAGTCCAACGATCTGGTCGCACACGTTGCGCATCGGGATCAACACCGCCCCCGAGCGCTGTGCGTAGCGAACGCCCAGGCCCACAATCTGCTTACGGTCCAGGTAAGCGCTGCGCCCCTTCTCCGCCATGCGCTCAAACATGCTCGACGCTCGCTTAGCCGCCCGGCGCGCGGCACTAGCGGCAACCTCTAATGCCCTGCGCTTGGCCTCCTCCTGCCGCGCACGCATGACTTCACGCTCCTCAGGGCTCAGCTTGCCTGGCTTAACCTTGATTTTCTGGGACTCGCCAGTGCGCCAATCGCCGAAGCTCCCGAAAATCAGCGTGACGCCCTTTTCCGTCCGGTACTCATGGGCTACATACCAACCGTTTTTTTCCGCCCCCCTGTCCAAGGCTGTCTTGCAGCGGGTCAGCTTGCCAAAAACCAATGGCCGCTTGGGCTCCAGGCCGTAGTCTGCGAGCTGGTCCAACACGTCATCGAGCATGCGCCGCCTCCCGGTTTTCGCGGTTAGCCTGGCACTCCGCACAACGGCTGCAGCCCGGGACCGCCATTTGCCGTTCAAGAGGTATTCCGTCGTGGCAATCTCGGCACGACTCCAGCGATGAAGCCACGCCATGTGCCTCAAGGACACGTTCAAGACGCCATTGCGCGAGATCATTGGCGATATCAGCTACGTCCGGCATTCGGCACCTCCAGCGCGAATGTCAAACCGAGACAATTGAAGGTTTTGAGTGGAGACTTCACCGGCTGCCTCCCCGCGTGGTCTTGTTCACGTAGCAGGCGCGGTTGTACATGCCGAGTAAACCCTGAATCCCGCGAAACACCTGCAGGCGGATTTCGGCGAGTTCGTCGTCCTTCACCTGACCGTCACCAATGTGCTCGGCCCAGGTCTGCGCAAGATCCGCGACCTGATGAAAGAACGCCGCGATACCCTGGGTCAACGTCGCGGGCATGTCAGCGGTATAAGCCTCGGAAAGGTCCTGCCAGATCGTGTCGCCCACCAAGGCGTGCACCGCATCCAGGATCCGCCGGTCCTTGGTCAGTTCCAGAATCTCGGCAAACTCAAGGACGTTGGTAATGTGCGAGGGGTGGGTGGGTGACAGCTTGTGCTGCAACGTGGTGGCGTTGCGGCCTGTGGTAGCAGCAATGGCGGCGGCACCGCCTGGGTAGTCACGCGCCGCATGATAGAGCGCGAGGTCGAGAGGAAGGATCTCCCGCCGGGAACGCTCGCTAGCATTGAAACTGTTACGGCTCATGGCATTTATCCTTACAGGTTGCCAGTGCCGCGCAGCATGTAGTGGTGGTACATTTGCCGCGCGGCTTGAAAGGGCCCAAACGCCGGCAAGGTCTTAGGGACCAACACCGGCACCGTGCCGAGGCGGACGTTCCGTCGTTCACCTCTGGCGCAACAGCTGCCTGATCTGTGGTGGAGAGGGCAGCAACACAAGGCATCCGTGCCTTGAAAAGCGCGATGTCGGTTGGTGGATTGCATGTGGTGTGCCCACCCTCCGTATCGCGGCCCGACATCACTGTGGTGGTGTGTGTCGGGGAAAACGAGGCGGCCTTCGGGTCGCCTTTTTTTCATCTAGAGTTCAAGCAGCAGCGCGCGGACTCAGCTCCGTGCCAGGAGGAAAAATGTCGTCCAATGTGCAAGCTGCTCCGAGACGATTGAGCGCAGCGACAATCGCCCGACTTTCGGCAAGCCCCGGCGTGCGCCGACCTGCTTCATAATTGCTGACCCGGGTCTGCGTCCATCCAAGGGCCGCAACCAGTTCGCATTGCTTGATGCCACCCTCCTCTCTTGTTGAGGCTATTCGGTTCATCGACCTCTCCTGTGTTCTGGTGCGGATCTTAAACACGATACGTGAACTTTTCAACACGCTAAGTGTGATTTTTTAATTTCGATGCGTGGTAAAAAACACAAATGAACACATTAGGCATACGCATCAAGCGTCTACGTAAGGAAAAGCGACTCAGCCAACAGGCTTTGGCTCTCGCTTGTGGGTGGGCGTCTCAGTCCCGCATCGGTAATTATGAGAAGGGAACAAGGCAGCCGAACCTGGCTGACCTGGAGAAGATAGCCACCGCACTGGATGTCACCCTGCCTGACCTGGTGGCGGGAAAAGATCGCTCAGAATTGGAATACTTGCCGGACCCGATTCAAGGTCGAGTTCGTTCAGAGGATTATTTGGTAACAAATTGGGGGCGTTCAGGAGACCGCGGGCAGCCTATAACTAGTATTGTCGGGTGGACAAAGGAAGGGACCGTACCGGTGGTGGGCAGCGCGAAACTGGGCTCTTTAGGGAGCTTCGAGACCACGGACATGGTATCCGAAGACATCGGAGACGGAGCCCTGCGCATCCACAGCGATGACCCGAATGCCTACGGACTTCGAATCGTCGGCGACAGCATGCACCCCCGCATCAAAAATGGTGAGTTCGTCCTGATCGAACCGAACATGCCATACACCAGCGGTGACGAGGTGATGATCCGCACCACTGATGGCCGCGCGATGATCAAGGAATACATCTACCTGCGCGATGGCATGTACCGGCTGGATAGTGTTAACGCCGCCGCCCCCCCGCTCCACCTCGCGGAAGCCGACGTCAAACAGATCCACCTGGTGGGCGGAATTTTGAAGTCATCACGGTTTTTACACTCTGCCGCCGAAAAATAAACACATAACGTGTTGACACAGCAAAGCACGATGCGTGATATTTGCCTCACTCTCCACCACAGAGCGAGGCAATACCATGCACACCACCACGTTACACATCCATCCAGCTGCGGCTGACCCCTTTCGGGTATTCGAAATACGCCGCCTGGCGCGCGAAACCGGCTGCATGTTCATTCCAGCCAAGCCGAAGCTACAGCAGCGTCCCCCACGCGCCCCGTTCGACCCGAACGATGGAGGGCGGGCAGCATGAGCGCCTTCACCCTCAATGCCGCCGCATTCGTCCGGCTGAAAGCACAGCTGAACCTCAACGGCTCGTTCAACCACACACTTCGGAATGCACAGCGTACTGCCGTACCAGCGATTGTGGCCGTCGAACAGTGCTGCAGTGCCATCCATGTGAAGGTGTCCATCGGCACCTCCCACAACTGCCTCACCATCAAGCGGGGCCAACAGCCACCCACGCTTCGCATCGCGAAGTTCATTGAGGCATGCGCCAACGGCACTTCGTTCGACGAGGCCCCCTTTCCAGAAGAGGCCGAATTAGCCAGTCAAACCGAGATCACGTTGCGATCAGCAACGCGGCTTGGCCGTGGCACTTACTGGTTAAATATCGCAGACATTGACGATTTCAGCGTGTGCCTGCGCCCTAGTAACGGGGGAGGGTCCCTCGCAACGCTCGAAGCTGGGAACGCAACGATGCAGGTGCAACTGCCGCGCGACGTTGCCCGGGCGTATTCCCAGCTGGCGGAGAACGTCCATCGTTTCGCCACCGGGCTGCGCGCTGCAGCATTGGCTTAGGAGGCAGGCATGGACCGCACCCTCGAAAAAACTGCCAAACACTTCGGTATCACCCGGCCGAAACTCCTCGCGCTGATGCGAGATAAAGGCCTGCTCACCGCTGGCAACCTACCTGCCTTCCCCGTCCGCGATCGCGAGTACCTGCGCATCAAGGATAGCAACTGGTACCACGCCGAGCTGGGCATGCAGTACAGCCGGTCTACCAGGGTCCGCCAGGCCGGCATCGGCTGGTTGGCGGAGCAGTTGGGCCTAGAGGCACCAGCCATCCCCGCAGATAAGCGCGATGTGGCCTAGGCAGTACGCCCGCCAGATCATCGCCCTGCGCACACGCGAGGAGCGCAATGCCGCGCTCCTCGAAGTGCCAGAGCACCTGCGCGAGCTGACCAAACGGCATTGCCTGAACTACTGGCACCACCCAAAACGCACAAAGGAAGCGTCATGAAGCACACCTGCCAACCACCGCTGCGCCTGATGCCAGCGCCCGATGCCACCACCGTCGAGCTGCTCTACCGGACCTTCGGCGACGTCCTCATTCCACTGGACAAGGTGCGCGTGCAGTACTTCCGCAACCTCAATGAGCAGTCTTTTGCGGCCGAGCTGGGCAGCGGTCGCATCCAACTGCCTGTCACCACGCTGGACACCAGCCGCAAGGCACCGAAGTACGCCCATATCCGCCACGTCGCGGCGCTGATCGACATCCGCGCCTACCAGGCAGATGACGTCCACGCAAAGCTGCTCGCCGACCTCACTAGTAGCGACGAGTAAATCCAAGGCTGCCACCACCAGCCCAACGCACCACCAGGAGCACACCCTATGAGCACCCCGCAAACTTACGCATTGATCTCCCTCATCCTTTCCGCAGGACTCATCTACTGGCTTGGTTACCGCAATGGCCTGACTGAGAGCGCATCGATAGCAGCCGCAAATGTCCAAGCCATCCGGAGTGCAGAAGAATCAGAGGCAGTTCGCAACCTTCAGCGCCTGCTGAACCAGGCGTACGCCGACCGCAAGAAAATGCATGACGGTTATGAGCGAGCACGGGCGGCCTCCCAGCTCGGCCGCCAAGAGCACCAGACGCTGGTGGAGATCGCCGAGCAATTGCAGCTTGCCGCCGATACGTTCCGCGCTCTGAGGTCGCCGGAGCAATCAAGGAAAAATGGAGAGCTGCGCGCGAAGGCGCTGAGCATCGCGGCATTGTTGGTGCCAGTCGCGCAAGGACGTGCAGCATGAACCGGTCATGCTTATCGAATCGCCAGGCCCATGGGGCGTCATTGGCGTCGACGCGAAGCGGCGAACCGGAACAAAGCGGCACGCGAGCGGCCGGGAGAGAGCTCAGTGGCTCGACCGCTTTTTTCCGCAACGACAGTCGCGTCGACACGCTGAAAACAAAGAGCCTCTGCTGCGCAGCAGCAGGCATTACTGCTCTTGGCAGTTGCGTACCTCAAGTGCTTATACCCCACGAAATGCTGCGCGGAGCAGGCAGCATTGAAGCCTCGCTGATCGCTCAATGTGCGCCGCCCGCGCAGCCTGCCGAGGGATATAATTCCCTCCCCTACGGTTGCGTTCGAGGCATGCGGCCGGAGGTGTTGAATGCTTAAGCGCCTCTACAAGCATTTCCACATGTGCTGCGGCCTCGGCAGTGGCGCTGCAGGCTTCAACGACTCCAAGCCCATAGTAGGTGGCGTTCAGGCCCACTGGCAGTGCCTGGGAGGAATCGACGTGGACCCTGCCGGCGTCCGCGACTTCCTGCGCCTGACCGGCGTTGCCGCCACCCTCATGGACCTGTTCACCCGCCAGCAATACACGGCATTTCACGGCGTCGAGCCGCCATTGGGCTGGGCCGAGGCGACTCCGGAGGACATACGCGGCGCTGCAGGCAATCAGGACCCCGACGCCGTATTCATCAGCAGCCCCTGCAAAGGCGCCTCGGGCCTGCTGCCCGAGAGCCTGAGTCAAACGCCGAAGTATCAAGCCTTGAACGAATTAACGCTGCGTTGCGTATGGTTGATGCTGGAAGCCTGGAAACACAAACCGGTGAAGCTGATCATCTTCGAAAATGTCCCGCGCCTGGCGACCCGCGGCCGTCACCTGCTAGATCAGATCAACCAGCTGTTCGCCCACTATGGGTACGCCGTTGCCGAGACCACCCACGACTGTGGAAAGATCGGCGGCTTGGCTCAAAGCCGCAAACGCTTCCTGCTGGTGGCTAGGCACGTTGCCCAGGTGCCTGCCTTCCTATATGAACCGGAAAAACGCAGCCTGCGCGCCGTCGGCGACGTGCTCAGCCGCATGCCGCTCGCCGGGGACATTGAGCAGGCCGGGCCAATGCATCGGGTGCCGGGACTGCAATGGAAGACCTGGGTACGCCTCGCTCTGGTCGAGGCCGGGAAGGACTGGCGGAGCCTGAACCGTTTCGCGATTGAGGACGGCCACCTTCGTGACTTCGTGATAATGCCGGAGTACCGCTCTGGCTTCCTTGGTGTGCACAACTGGGCCGACAACACCGGTACCATCGCCGGCCGGTCCTCTCCCACCAATGGCGCCTTGTCGGTCGCCGATCCGAGGCCTGCAGGCAAATATGATTTCGCCCAGTACGGCGTTCTACCGTGGAACCGGCACAGCGGCGTAGTGACCGGGCAACGCAGCCCCGGCCAAGGTACCTTCAGCGTCGCCGACCCGCGCCAGCAGGGTTTGGCCACACACAACAGCGAATTCCGTATCATTCCGCTCGAGCACCGCGACCACAGCACAGGCCAATCCGTCGCAGACCCTCGGCCCAACTGGAAGCGCCACAGCAACAACCTGGCCGTGATGGATTGGGCCAGACACTCAGGTACTGTTATTGCTGGTGGCAAAGGCGTCCAAGGCGGCCAGCTATCGATCGCAGACCCACGCCCGGGCATGGCGCGCAAAGCCGGAGATGCCTACCTCACGGGTGGCCACTACGGGGTAGTGTCCTGGGGCACCCCAGCCGGCGCCGTTTCCGCCTGCGCGCGCCAGGACAATGGCCGCTGGAGCGTCGCTGACCCACGCCTGCCCACCGCGAATGATCGACTCACCTGCATCATTCGCAGCCTCGACGACACCTGGCACCGCCCTTTCACCACGCTTGAGCTGGCCGCACTGCAGTCGATGTTCGATCCAGAGGACATCTGGTCAGCCGACACAGTAAATCGGGCGGAAATCCGTCGCATGCAGGGCGCCGAGCTTTTCGTGCTCGATGGCAAAAACGATGGTGCTCACCGCGAGCGTATTGGCAATGCGGTACCGCGCAAAGCAGGCAAGGCCATTGCCGATGTAATGGGGACGACGCTGCTACTGGTCGACGCAGGCGAGACCTTCATGCTCAGCAACGTTGATATCTGGGTGCGCCCCCTGGCCATGGCGTTGAGCGTTTCGCAAGAAGCTGCGTGATGCGAGCCCAGCGTCTAGTTCACCGATTCGAATCCTATGCGCTGATGTTCTGGAAGCTGCATGTATGACCGTATCTGTAAGCGCAGTCATGCGCAAAGCATGAATAAATTCACAACCTGCCGCCAATGGCGGCACGGAGCGTCCATATGGCATCTGAAATCCTGTCGGATGAAGAGCTTTACGAGATCACTGGATACAAAGCCCGTGGCTGGCAACGCCGCTGGCTTGATGAACGTCAGTGGCTCTATGTCGAAAGCCGGGGCAAACGCCCCTTGGTGGGTCGCCATTATGCCCGAATGAAACTGGGCATCGCCCCGCCTACCTACTTTGATGCACCCACGCCAGCGCCCGAACCGGCCTGGGTCCCCGACTTTTCTCGGATCAATTAATGAGACCGCGTAATACGGAACACCGGCATCTACCTCCGCGAATGTATCAGCGGTCCAGAAAGCGCAAGAACGGTAAGGTCTGGACGTCATATTATTATCGAGACGCCACTGGGAGGGATATTCCACTGGGGAAAGACCTCGACCTCGCCCGGATGAAATGGGCGGAACTGGAAGCAACCGAGAAACCCGCAGACCTCAAAATCATGAAGGCAATCTTTGATCGGTATGTGCGAGATATCATCCCCAAGAAGGCCCCGCGCACCCAAAAAGACAATCTGGCGGAGCTCAAGCATCTGCGTGCGGGATTCGACAAAGCGCCGATCGATGGGATCACTCCATCAATGATTGCTCAATACCGGGACACACGGACGGCCAAGGTTCGCGCCAACCGCGAAATAGCCACCCTTTCTCACGTATTCAACATGGCGCGTGAGTGGGGCCTCACCGTAAAGGAAAATCCGTGCCAGGGCGTACGCAAGAACAAAGAGACGCCGCGGGACTACTACGCCAATGATACGGTATGGGCTGCTGTATACGACAAAGCGGCGCCAGAGCTGCGGGAAGCGATGGACCTCGCATACCTGACAGGCCAGCGGCCGGCCGACGTACTGTTGATGCGCAAGGACGACGTTGAAGCCCCATACCTCCTGGTGCAGCAGACCAAAACCAGCCAGAAGTTGAGGATCGTGATGCAGGGAGACGATGGAACCCTGAATACCCTCGGCGCACTCATCCAACTGATCACGGAGCGCAATTCCCACCATACGTCGCAATACATGCTGATCAGCAAGCACGGCAAACGCATGTCGGCACCGATGTTACGCCGGCGCTGGGACGAAGCACGGGAGAAGGCACGATTGGCAGCCGAAGCGGATGGCGACGCCCTGCTGGCCACTAGGATCGGAGCTTTCCAGTTTAGGGACATCCGCCCCAAGGCAGCGTCCGAAATCAAGGATCTGGAGGACGCAAGTCTGCTGCTGGGGCATACGAAAAGGGAAATCACGAAGAAGCGTCTATCGGCGCGTCGGCACCACTCGCAAAGCCTTCAAAATAGCGCATAGTTGTGGAACACATTGCCTCAAAGTATCTGGAACGATGGTGTTTGGCGCGCAGCCAGGCCTTTGCCAAACCCCAGAAAAGAAAAAGCCCTGAATAATCAGGGCTTTACGTAAAAAATGTGGCGGAAGCGTAGAGATTCGAACTCTAGGATAGTTGCCCATCGACGGTTTTCAAGACCGTTGCCTTAAACCACTCGGCCACGCTTCCAGCTTTGTTGCGGCGTGCATAATACCCGAATGAAACACACTGTCAAACTCTCTTCATGGCCCTGCGCTGCAGGTCTGTTATGATCTTTGCATCTGAACGTTTCACACCCGGTTCAACCCAAAGGAGTCTCGCCATGCGCGAACAGGATTACGCAGTCAATAGCAGGCAGCAGGCCGACCAGCTAGAGGTCAGCAAGGTCCTGCGCAATACCTACGGTTTGCTGGCCATGACCCTGGCCTTCAGCGCCGTGACCGCTTACGTGTCGCAGCAGATGCACGTGGGCTACCCGAACATTTTCGTGGTGCTGATCGGCTTCTACGGGCTGTTCTTCCTCACCACCAAGCTGCGTGATTCGGCCTGGGGCCTGGTGTCGACCTTTGCCCTGACCGGTTTCATGGGCTACCTGCTGGGCCCTATCCTGAACCGTTACCTGCACATGCAGGGCGGTGCGGAAGTGGTGAGTTCGGCGTTTGCCATGACGGCGCTGGTATTTGGTGGCTTGTCGGCCTACGTGCTGATTACCCGCAAGGACATGAGCTTCCTGGGTGGCTTCATCACCGCGGGCTTCTTTGTGCTGCTGGGTGCAACCGTTGCCGGCATGTTCTTCCAGATCAGCGGGCTGCAACTGGCGATCAGCGCGGGCTTCGTGCTGTTCTCGTCGGCGTGCATTCTGTTCCAGACCAGCGCGATCATCCAAGGTGGTGAGCGGAACTACATCATGGCGACCATCAGCCTGTATGTTTCGATCTACAACCTGTTTGTCAGCCTGCTGCAGTTGTTCGGCCTGATGGGTCGTGATGACTGATTGGCTGAGTGCCTGAGAGAGCCCGCTTCGGCGGGCTTTTTTGTGGACGCTGGCTGGACCGAAGTTGAGTTTCGGGTCAGGTTTTTCGGGGGTTTGGCGGCATTTGAGTGGTGGCCTTGTGGGCGCCTTGTACGTAGAATTGCGCTCTTTTTTTGCCAAGGCCCTGCCATGAGTGTTCATCAACAGCCCTCCCCGCCCGACCGCCAAGACCTGGTGATGGGCCTGGAAGACCGTCCCCGCCCGCTGATTGCGTTGCTGGCGGCGTTGCAGCATTTGCTGGCGATCATTGTTCCGATCGTGACGCCGGGATTGTTGATTTGCCAGGCGCTGGGGGTGTCGCCCCATGACACTAACCTGATCGTGTCGATGTCACTGGTGATTTCAGGTATTGCCACCTTTGTGCAGTGCAAGCGTTTCGGGCCGTTTGGCGCGGGGTTGCTGATTGTGCAGGGCACCAGTTTCAACTTTGTGGGGCCGTTGATTGCCGGTGGGGCGTTGATGGTCAAGCAGGGTACGCCGGTGGAAGGCGTGATGGCGGCGATTTTCGGTGTGGTGATCGCCGGTTCGTTCGTGGAGATGGGCATTTCGCGCATTCTGCCGTTCGTGAAGAGGCTGATCACGCCACTGGTGACCGGCATTGTGGTGCTGATGATTGGCCTGACGCTGATCAAGGTCGGCCTGATCAGCATGGGCGGTGGTTTTTCGGCGATGGCCAATGGCACCTTCGCCAATGGCGATAACCTGCTGCTGTCGGGTGTGGTGCTGGCGATTATCGTGGTGCTGAACCGCGTACCGGTGGTGTGGATGCGCAGTTGCGCCATCGTTATCGCACTGGCGGTGGGGTATGCGCTGGCCGGTTACATGGGCCGCCTGAACTTTACCGGCATGCATGAGGCGGCGGTGTTTCAGGTGCCGGTGCCGCTGCATTTCGGCTTGGGCTTCTCGTGGGCGCTGTTTATTCCGATGCTGGTGATTTACCTGGTGACGTCGTTGGAGTCCATTGGTGACGTGACGGCCACCAGCAAGGTGTCGCGCCAGCCGGTTGAAGGCCCGCTGTGGATGCAGCGCATCAAGGGCGGCGTGCTGGTGAACGGCGCCAACTCGTTGCTGGCGGGCGTGTTCAACACCTTCCCGAGCTCGATTTTTGCCCAGAACAACGGGGTGATTCAGTTGACGGGCATTGCCAGCCGCCATATCGGTGTGTGGATTGCCGCCATGCTGGTGATTCTGGGGCTGTTCCCGTCGGTAGCCGGGGTGATTCAGGCAGTGCCTGAGCCGGTGCTGGGTGGCGCGGCCATGGTGATGTTTGGTGCGGTGGCGGCTTCGGGTATCAATATTCTCGCCAGCATCGAGCTGGACCGTCGTGCCCTGCTGATTATCGCCGTGTCGCTGGCCTTGGGCCTGGGCGTTGCGCAGGTGCCGGAGTTCCTGGCGCACATGCCATCGGCGCTGCGCAATGTGCTGGAGTCGGGTGTGGCCACGGGCGGCATCTGTGCGCTGGTGCTGAACTGGTTCCTGCCCGAGGCACGTGACAGCGCCCGCTGAGGCGCGTGCGGCGGGCTTTTTTGGCGGCCAGGCTTTATCATTCCGGCAGATTTGCTGATAGAGCCGCGCCATGAAGTTCGCCATCGCTGTATTTTCCCCCGCCCATGCGCCCTCCTCGCGCCGCGCCTTGCGGTTTGCCGAGGCGGCGCTGGCGGGTGGCCATGAGATTGTTCGTCTGTTCTTCTACCAGGACGGGGTGCATAGCGCCTCGGGTAACGTGGTTGCCCCACAGGACGAGCTGGACGTGGCCGCCCAGTGGCGCGCCTTCATTACCGAGCAGCAGCTGGACGCGGTGGTGTGCATTGCCGCGGCGCTGCGCCGTGGCGTGCTGAATGCCGAGGAGGCCCAGCGCTGGAACCGCCCGGCGGCGAACCTGCCGGCGCCGTGGGAGCTGTCGGGGCTGGGGCAGTTGCATGAAGCCGCGCAGCTGGCTGACCGCCTCGTGACCTTTGGAGGACAATGACATGGCCAAGTCCCTGTTGATTATCAGCCGCCAGGCGCCCTGGTCGGGCCCCGGCCCGCGGGAAGCGCTGGATATCGCCTTGGCCGGCGGCGCCTTTGACTTGCCGCTGGGCATGCTGTTTCTCGACGATGGCGTGCTGCAGTTGCTGCCGGGCCAGGCCCCGGCCCAGGTGCAACAGAAGGACCTGACCGCCAACCTGCAAGCGCTGCCGATGTTCGGCGTGGACGAGTTGTTCGTCGCCGCCAGCAGCCTGCGTGAGCGTGGCCTGGCGGCGGCGGCCTTGAGCCTTGAGGCCCACGTGCTGGAAGACGATGCCCTGGCCGCCCTTGTCGACCGTTTTGATCAGGTGATTACCCTCTGATGGCTACCTTGCATGTACTGTCCCACTCCCCCTTTGCCGACCAGCGCCTGGCCAGTTGCCTGCGCCTGCTGGGCAAGGATGACGGCCTGCTGCTGACCGGCGATGCCGTGTACGCGCTGCTCAACGATGGCTTGGCGCACCTGCGGGGCCGCCTGTATGCGCTGGCCGAAGACGTGCAGGCGCGGGCGATCAGCACCGACGCACAGGTGGTGGATTATCCCGGCTTCGTGCAGCTGTCCATCGATTTTGACAAGGTCAATACCTGGCTATGAGCGAACTGATTGTCGAAGGCCGTAGCATTGCGCTGGACCAAAACGGCTTTCTGGAAGATTTGACCAAGTGGTCCAAACCGGTCGCCGAGGCCCTGGCCGAGCGCGAGAGCATCGCCTTGACCGCCGACCACTGGGAGGTGCTGGAGGTGTTGCGGCAGTTCTACCAGGAGTTCCAACTGTCCCCGGCCACGCGACCGCTGATCAAGTACACGGCGCTGAAGCTGGGCCCGGAGAAAGGCAACAGCCCGCACCTGAACCGCCTGTTCAACGGCACTCCCGCCAAACTCGCCGCCAAGCTGGCGGGCCTGCCCAAGCCGACCAATTGCATATGACTGACTACCCTGCGCTGTTGTTGGAAACCCCCGCTGAACACCCGTTCGCTCAGTTCGTGCGGGCCTTGGGCAAGGGCAAGCGCGGCGCGCGCAACCTCACCCGCGACGAGGCACGCGAGGCCATGGGGCTGTTGCTGGACGAGCAGGTGGAGGAAGCGCAGCTGGGTGCGTTCCTGATGCTGCTGCGCCATAAAGAGGAAAGCGCCGAAGAGCTGGCCGGCTTCACCGAGGCCCTGCGCGCACGCCTGAAAGCGCCGGCGCTGGGCGTGGACATTGACTGGCCCAGCTACGCTGGCAAGAAGCGCCACCTGCCGTGGTACCTGCTGGCCGCCAAGTGCCTGGCGGGCAATGGCGTGCGCATCCTGATGCATGGCGGCGGCGCGCACACGGCCGGGCGCCTGTACACCGAGCAGTTGCTGGGCACCCTGGGCATTCCGTTGGCACGCGGATGGGAGGCCGTGGGTACTGCGCTGGACAGTCACGGCCTGGCCTTCGCGCCGCTGGTGGACTGGGCGCCGCAGTTGCAGCGGATGATCGACCTGCGCAACACCCTGGGGCTGCGTTCGCCAATCCACTCGCTGGCACGCATCCTCAACCCGCTGGGCGCGCGTTGCGGCCTGCAGAGCATTTTCCATCCCGGCTACCAGGCGGTGCACCGCGACGCCAGCGGCCTGCTGGGCGACCACGCCATTGTGATCAAGGGTGACGGCGGCGAGATCGAGGTCAACCCCGACAGCCCCAGCCACCTGTACGGCACCACCGGTGGCCAGAGCTGGGACGAAGCGTGGCCGCCGCTGGCGGCCCAGCGTCACGTCAAGCCCGCCACCCTCGACCCGGCGCAGCTGCTGGCCGTGTGGCGCGGCGATACCAGCGACAGCTATGGCGAAATGGCCTTGATCTCAACCATGGCCCTGGCATTGCGCGGGCTGGGCAAGGACCGCGATGAAGCCTTTGCCCTGGCCCACCAGTACTGGGACGCCCGCGACCGATCGATCTAACCGATAGATAGTGCCGGGGTTTTGCGCTATTTATTCGAACTGAGGCCCGTACACTGTACTCCAACGCCTATCTTATTTTGCCGGGAGTACAGGACATGGGCCTGCTGATCGAAGGACGCTGGCACGACCAGTGGTATGAAAGCAGCAAGGATGGCGCTTTCCAGCGCGAGGCCGCCAAGCGCCGCAATTGGGTAACCGCCGACGGCAGCCCTGGCCCCAGCGGTGAAGGCGGCTTCAAGGCCGAAGCCGGTCGCTACCACCTGTACGTGTCCCTGGCCTGCCCGTGGGCGCACCGCACGCTGATCGTGCGCCAGCTCAAGGGCCTGGAAAACCTGATCGATGTGTCGGTGGTCAGCTGGCTGATGCGCGAGAATGGCTGGACCTTCGACACCGCCCTGGGCTCGACCGGCGACAAGCTCGACGGTCTTGAATTCATGTACCAGCGCTATACCGCCGAAGCCCCGGACTACACCGGTCGCGTGACCGTGCCGGTGCTATGGGACAAGCAGCTCAAGCGCATCGTCAGCAACGAATCGGCGGAGATCATCCGCATGTTCAACAGCGCCTTCAATGACCTCACCGGCAACACCCTGGACCTGTATCCGCAGCCGCTGCGCGGGGCGATCGACACGCTGAACGAGGCGATTTACCCAGCAGTGAACAACGGCGTGTATCGGGCAGGCTTTGCCACGTCGCAGGCGGCGTATGAGCAGGCGTTCGATGAGGTGTTTGCCGAGCTGGACCGGCTGGAAGCCTTGCTGGGCGAGCGGCGCTACCTGGTGGGTGAATACTTGACCGAGGCAGATGTGCGCTTGTTCACCACGATCATTCGCTTCGATGCGGTATACCACGGGCACTTCAAGTGCAATTTGCGCCGCATTGTCGATTACCCGAACCTGTCGAACTGGCTGCGTGAGCTGTATCAGTGGCCAGGTGTGGCGCAGACGGTGGATTTTCAGCACATCAAGCATCATTACTATGGCAGCCATGCCACCATCAACCCAACGGGCATTGTGCCCCAGGGACCGGCTCAGGATTTTGCCGCGGCGCATGACCGTGGGCGGTTGGCGGGACGTGGGATTTTGGGGGGTTGAGGGTGGGAAGCGGGCTGGCGGCCGCTGCTCCAGGAAATCAATGTAGCGGCAACTGTCTCGGGGGCGCGTGATTCTGCGCCCTCGTAGTAGATGCCGACGGGCTGCGATAAGGGCCGCAGGCCCTTCACGATCCTGGGCGCGCTGCGCGCGCCATCGCAGCCTGCCGGCGGCTCCTACGTGTGGATGCAAGTAGCGTCACACGGTTTGCTGAGCGCCTTCGAACCACGCCAGTTTCTCGCGCAACTGCACCACTTCCCCCACGATAACCAACGTCGGCGCATGCACTTCATGCTCTGCGACCAGCCGTGGCAGGTCGGCCAGGGTGCCGGTGAACACGCGCTGGTTGACCGTGGTGCCTTGCTGCACCAGTGCTGCCGGGGTATCAGCGGCACGGCCATGGGCAATCAGTTGTTCGCAGATGATCGGCAAGCCCACCAGGCCCATGTAGAACACCAGGGTCTGGGCCGGCGCCACCAGGTCTGCCCAGGGCAGGTCGCTGGTGCCATCCTTGAGGTGGCCGGTGATGAAGCGGACCGACTGGGCATGGTCACGGTGGGTCAGCGGGATGCCGGCGTAGGCCGCGCATCCACTGGCCGCCGTGATGCCCGGCACCACCTGGAACGGAATGCCATGGGCCGCCAGTTCCTCGATTTCCTCGCCACCACGGCCAAAGATGAACGGATCGCCACCCTTGAGCCGTACCACGCGCTTGCCTTGCTTGGCCAGGGTCACCAGTTGCTGGTTGATCTGTTCCTGGGGCACGGCGTGGTCGGCGCGGCGCTTGCCGACGTAGATGCGCTCGGCATCACGGCGGCACAGCTCGATGATGGCCGGGGCCACCAGGCGGTCGTACAGCACCACGTCGGCCTGCTGCATCAGGCGCAGGGCCTTGAAGGTCAGCAGGTCGGGGTCGCCCGGGCCTGCGCCCACCAGGTAGACCTCGCCTGGCGCATGGGGTGGCTGGCCGTGGATTTTCTCCACCAGCATCTTTTCCGCTTCGGCGCCCTGCCCGGCCAACTGGCGGTCGGCGATCGGGCCCTGGAAAACTTCTTCCCAGAACGCGCGGCGCTGCTGCACGTCCGGGTAGAGGTTTTTCACCTGGGCACGAAAGCGCGCCGCCAGCCCGGCCAGTTCGCCATAGGCGGCCGGAATCCAGGCTTCCATCTTGGCGCGAATCAAGCGCGCCAGCACCGGTGCGTCGCCGCCACTGGACACCGCCACCACCAGGGGTGAACGGTCGACAATGGCCGGGAAGATCACGCTGCACAGGGCCGGCGCGTCCACCACGTTGACCGGCACGCAACGGCGCTTGGCGTCGGTGGACACCTGGGCGTTGAGCGCTTCGTCATCCGTGGCGGCAATGATCAGCTGGCAACCGTCCAGGTCGCTTTCCTGATAACCGCGAAGCAAGGCCTCACCACCGCTGCTCTGGATCAGCTCGCCGAGCTGCGTTTCGATCGCCGGGGCGACCACGCGCAGCAGCGCCCCGGCATCGGCCAGCAGGCGCGACTTGCGCAGGGCAATCTCGCCCCCGCCCACGACCAGCACGCGGCTGCCCTTGAGCTTGTGAAACAGCGGCAGAAACTCCATTTAGCCGATGACCTCGAGGCCGCCCATGTAGGGCTTCAGCACCTCTGGCACGCGAATGGAACCGTCGGCCTGCTGGTAGTTTTCCAGCACGGCCACCAGGGTACGGCCCACGGCCAGGCCCGAACCGTTGAGGGTGTGCACCAGCTCCGGCTTGCCGGTTTCCGGGTTGCGGAAACGCGCCTGCATGCGGCGGGCCTGGAAATCGCCGGTGTTGGAGCACGAGGAGATTTCGCGGTACTTGTCCTGGCTCGGAATCCACACTTCCAGGTCGTAGGTTTTCACCGCGCTGAAGCCCATGTCACCGGTGCACAGGGCCAGCACGCGGTACGGCAGCTCCAGGGCCTGCAGCACGCGCTCGGCGTTGGCGGTCAGGCTTTCCAGGGCTTCCATGGATTTCGACGGCTCGACGACTTGCACCATTTCGACCTTGTCGAACTGGTGCTGGCGGATCATGCCACGGGTGTCACGGCCCGACGCGCCGGCTTCGCTGCGGAAGCACGGGGTGTGGGCGACCAGTTTCAGCGGCAGCTGCTTGGCGTCGAGGATCTCGCCGGCGACGATGTTGGTCAGCGACACTTCGGCGGTCGGGATCAGGTACAGGTCGGCTTCGCCTTCGCGGCTGATCTTGAACAGGTCTTCCTCGAACTTGGGCAACTGGCCGGTGCCTTTGAGCGCCGGGGCCTGGACCAGATACGGGGTGTAGGCCTCTTCGTAACCGTGCTCGGTGACGTGCAGGTTGATCATGAACTGCGCCAGGGCGCGGTGCAGGCGAGCGATAGGGCCGCGCAGCAGGGCGAAACGGGCGCCGGACAGCTTGGCGGCGGTTTCGAAGTCCAGCCAGCCGAATTTCTCGCCCAGGGCCACGTGGTCCTGGACCGCGAAGCCGAAGTCGGCCGGGGTGCCCCAGCGGCGCACTTCGACGTTGCCGTCTTCGTCTTCACCGACCGGCACCGATTCGTGCGGCAGGTTGGGAATGCCGAGCACGATGGAGTCCAGCTCGACCTGCAGCTTGTCCAGCTCGGCCTTGCCTTCGGCCAGCTCGCCGGCCATGCGGTCAACGTCAGCCATCAGCGGCGCGATGTCTTCGCCGCGCTGCTTGGCCTGGCCGATGGATTTGGAGCGCGCGTTACGCTCGGCCTGCAGTTGCTCGGTGCGGGTCTGCACGGTCTTGCGCTGGGCTTCCAGCGCTTCCAGGCGCGCCACGTCCAGGCTGTAGCCACGTGCTGCGAGGCGATCCGCTGTTTCGTGGAGCTTGGTACGCAAAATTAGGGGATCGAGCATGTCGGTCTCTCGTTATCAAATTAAGTCTTGGTCAGCCCATGCTGCGGGCAGGACACCGGGCAGCCGACCATATTAGCGGCCAGCGTACCGGGATAGAAGGGTTGTTTCCAGTTGCGCGTCACGGCTTTTCAAGGCTTGCGGCGCTGGCGCGGGCTGAGGCGGTCGAGCTGGGCCAGGTGCTTGAGCTTTTCGCCGATCTTCAGTTCCAGGCCACGGGGCACGGGCTGGTAGTAGGGGCGCGGCTCCAGCGGTTCGGGGAAGTAGTCTTCACCGGCGGCGTAGGCGTCGGGCTCGTCGTGGGCGTATCGGTACTCCTCGCCGTAGCCCAGTTGCTTCATCAGCTTGGTCGGCGCGTTGCGCAGGTGCAGCGGCACTTCCAGCGAGCCGTACTCGGCGGCTTCGCGCATGGCCTGCTTGAAGCCCATGTACACGGCGTTGCTTTTCGGCGCGCAGGCCAGGTAGACGATCGCCTGGGCCACGGCCAGCTCGCCCTCGGGACTGCCCAGGCGCTCCTGCACGTCCCAGGCCGCCAGGCACAGGCTCAGGGCGCGGGGGTCGGCGTTGCCGATGTCCTCGCTGGCCATGCGCACAACGCGCCGGGCTACGTACAGCGGGTCGCAGCCGCCGTCCATCATGCGCGCGTACCAGTACAGCGCGCCATCGGGGTTGGAGCCGCGCACGGATTTGTGCAGCGCCGATATCTGGTCGTAGAAGGCTTCGCCCCCCTTGTCGAAGCGCCGGCGGGTGTCACCCAGCAGGCTCTGCAGCAGGTCGGTACCGATCTCTTCGCCGTCCTCGGCCAGGTCCGAGGCGTTTTCCAGCAGGTTGAGAATGCGCCGACCATCGCCGTCAGCGGCGGCCAGCAGCATGGCGAAGGCCTCGTCACCCAGGCGCAGGTGGCGCTTGCCCAGGCCGCGCTCTTCATTGAGCGCGCGGTCCACCAGGCGCCGCAGCGCCGCTTCATCGAGGCTCTTGAGCACGTAGACCCGCGCCCGCGAGAGCAAGGCGTTGTTGAGTTCGAACGAAGGGTTTTCGGTGGTGGCGCCGATGAAAATCAGCGTGCCGTCCTCCACGTAGGGCAGGAAGGCATCCTGTTGCGACTTGTTGAAGCGGTGCACTTCGTCGACGAACAGGATGGTGCGGCGCCCGTACTGGCCCGCTTGCTGCTTGGCCACTTCCACGGCCTGACGGATCTCCTTGACGCCGGCCAGCACCGCCGACACGGTTTCGAAGTGCGCATCCGAGACTTCCGCCAGCAGCCGCGCCAGGGTGGTCTTGCCGACTCCGGGCGGGCCCCAGAAGATCATCGAATGCAGGGCGCCCTGCTCCAGCGCTTCGCGCAGCGGCTTGCCGCGCGCCAACAGGTGCTCCTGGCCGACGTATTCGTCCAGGTTGCGGGCCCGCAGGCGGGCGGCCAGGGGCTGGGCGATGGGCTCACTGCGAAACAGGTCCATGACGGGCGTGCGGTCCTCTTATTCCTGGATCACGTCGGTGCCCTTGGGCGCGACGAAGGTGAACTTGCTCTTGTCCACGGGGGCGTTGGCCTTGACCGCAGTGAACAGGATATTGGTGCGCTGGCCAACGCTGTCGATCAACTGCATGTCATTGATCAGGCCCTTGCGGAACGACAGGCGCAGGGAGTCGAACAGGGTGTCCTTGGTCTTGGGCTTGAGCATGAAGTCGATCACGTCACCCGATTCCTTGGCGCTGATGTCGAAGCTCTGGCTGATCTTCGAGACGTCGCCGGACAACAGCAGGGCCGGGGTCTGGGTCAGGCGCTGGTCGAGCTTCTTGATGGTCACCTGTTGCAGGTCAGGGTCATACAGCGTGACCTTCTGGCCATCGGAGACCATGGTCTGCTCGTTGGGCGCAGCGGTGTGCCAGTAGAACAGGCCCGGGCGCTGCAGGGTCATTTCACCGGAAGTTTCCTGCAGCTGGGTGCCGCTGCCGTCCAGGGTCAACTGCGAGAAGTGCGCCGCCAGCGTCTGGGAGTTTTCCAGCAGCGCGGTGAGGCTTTTCACGTCCTTGTCGTCGGCGTGGGCCGGGATCGCGGAGAAGGCCAGGGCAGAAACCAACAGCATGCGAATCAGGCGCATGGGAATCCTCGTACAAAAGAAAAGGACCGGTCGCTGATCATCAGCGACCGGTGATGGTGATCAGTCGCGCATCGGCCCTGGCGCGATGACTTCGCGCGAGCCGTTGGTGTTCATGGGGGTGACCACGCCGGCCATCTCCATGGCCTCGATCATCCGCGCGGCACGGTTGTAGCCGATCTTCAGCTTGCGCTGCACCGCGGAGATGGACGCCCGGCGGCTTTCCAGCACGAAGTTGACCGCCTCGTCGTACAGCGCGTCGGACTCACTGTCCTCGTCGCCACCGCCACCGCCGCCGCCTTCGAAACCGCTGCCGGCCTCTTCGACGCCGGCCAGGATGTCTTCGTTGTAGTCCGGCACGCCACGCAGTTTCCAGGCTTCCACTACGCGGTGCACTTCCTCGTCGGAGACGAAGGCGCCGTGCACGCGAATCGGCAGGCTGGTGCCCGGCGGCATGTACAGCATGTCACCGTGGCCCAGCAGCTGCTCGGCGCCGCCCTGGTCGATGATGGTGCGCGAGTCGATCTTGCTGGAAACCTGGAATGCCATGCGGGTGGGGATGTTGGCCTTGATCAAGCCGGTGATCACGTCCACGGAGGGGCGCTGGGTGGCCAGGATCAGGTGGATACCGGCAGCACGGGCCTTCTGGGCGATACGGGCGATCAGCTCTTCGACCTTCTTGCCGACGATCATCATCATGTCGGCGAATTCGTCGACGATGACGACGATGGTGGGCAGGGTTTTCAGCAGCGGCGCTTCGTCGTCCATGCTTTCGCGACGGTACAGCGGGTCGGTGAGCGGCGTGCCCTCCTCCTGGGCGTCCTTGACCTTGCGGTTGAAGCCGGCCAGGTTACGCACGCCCATGGCCGCCATCAGCTTGTAGCGGCGCTCCATCTCGGCCACGCTCCAGCGCAGGGCGTTGGCGGCGTCCTTCATGTCGGTGACCACTGGGCACAGCAGGTGCGGGATGCCTTCGTAGATCGACAGCTCGAGCATTTTCGGGTCGATCATGATCAGCTTGGCGTCTTCGGGGCTGGACTTGAACAGGATCGACAGGATCATCGCGTTCACGCCCACCGACTTACCGGAACCGGTGGTACCGGCCACCAGCAGGTGCGGCATCTTCGCCAGGTCAGTGATGACCGGCTTGCCGCCGATATCGTGGCCCAGGGCCATGGTGACCGGTGACTTGGCTTCATCGTATTGCGGCGACGACAGCACTTCGGAGAAGCGTACGATCTGCCGGTCTTCGTTGGGAATCTCGATACCCACGGTGGTCTTGCCCGGAATCACTTCCACCACGCGCACGCTGGTCACGGCCAGTGAGCGGGCCAGGTCCTTGGCCAGGTTGGCGATGCGGCTGACCTTGACGCCGGCCGCCGGCTGGATTTCGTAACGGGTGATCACCGGGCCCGGGTGGATGGAGTCCACCGAGACTTCAACGCCGAATTCCTTGAGCTTGATTTCCAGCAGGTGGCCCACGCCCGCCAGGGATTCAGGCGAGTAGTTGACCTTCTTCTTTTCCGCCGGGTCGAGGATGGAAATGGGCGGCAGGGTGCCTTCCACGGCGCTGTCGACGAACAACGGCACCTGTTTTTCTTTCTGCACGCGCTTGCTCGGCTCGGGCGGCTTGGCCATGGCCGGCGCCGGCATGATCACCGGAGGCGCCTGTTTCTCGCGCTCGCTCACGTGCTTGGCCAGCGACTGGTCGCGCTCGATGATGCGTTCCTTGGCCTTGGCCTGCTCGCGACGGTCCGGGGTGGTCGGTGCCACCACGTCGTGAACCCGCACGTCCACCTCGCGCAGCTGCGCCTCCAGCTGGCGGCGTTCGTTTCGCGCCGCCCACCAGCGGCCGGCGGCGCCCTGCACCAGTTCCAGCAGGTCGAGGGTGATCTTGCCGGTGATGTCCATCACCTTGAACCACGACAAGTCGGTGAACACGGTGAGGCCGAACAGGAACAGGGCGATGAACAGCAAGGTGCTGCCCTGGGTGTTGAGGGCGTTACGCGCCAGGTCGCCGAGGCTTTCGCCCAGGGCGCCGCCCGCCGAGGCCGGCAGGTTAGGCGTGGAATGGAAATGGATATGCGCCAGGGCGGCGCCCGACAGCACCAGGAACACCAGGCCGATCAGACGCCAGGAGAACAGCCAGCCGCTCCACTGCCACGGCTGGTGGCGTTCGCGGAAAATCTGCCAGGTCTTCACGGCCAGCAGCAAGGGGAAAATGTAGGCGAAATAGCCCAGCACCATGAACAGGATGTCGGCGGCGAAGGACCCGGCGCGGCCGGCGGCGTTCTGCACGTCGTGGGCGGTGCTGGTATGGCTCCAGCCCGGGTCGGCCTGGTCATAGGTCAACAGCGCCATCCACAGGTACAGGCACAGGGCACCCATGGCAATCAGGGCACCTTCCTTGAGCCGGTAGTGCATTTGCTGACGCCACAGGGGCACTACGGGATTGGGTGTCGCGGTGGTTTTCTTCAAAACAAGTCTTTTCCTGCGCCCTTGGGCGCGCACAACTGATGATTGACTAAAAAAATCATGCAAATGAACGGTGCATTGTACGGGTTCGCCACAGCATAGCCCAGAGCGTGCGGCGTTAAACAATTGGACCATGCATTGTCTTTTGTGACAAAGGCTTATGCAGGGTTTTCAATCGTATTGACGAAGGATTACGACCGCGAGATGGCCGTGGAGTTGCAGAGCGGGGTTTTTATCCTCAATACTGCCCTGAAGGAACACCCCTGTGTCCCACTGCCCTCCCCTCCCCTACCGTCAAAAGCGCCCCATGCTGACCTGGCTGAAAAAGAACGACCTGACCTTCCCGCCCCTGGAAAAGGCCCTGCGCGAGCCCAACGGCCTGCTGGCCGCCGGTGGCGACCTGAGTGCCGAGCGCCTGGTGCAGGCCTACCGCCATGGCTGCTTCCCCTGGTACCAGGATGGCCAGCCGATTCTGTGGTGGTCGCCCGACCCGCGCACGGTCCTGTTCCCCGCGGAGCTGCACGTGTCGCGCAGCCTGGCCAAGGTGATTCGCCAGCAGCGCTACCAGGTCAGCTTCGATCGCGACTTCCCCGCCGTGATCCGCGCCTGCGCCGGGCCGCGCGCCTACGCCGACGGCACCTGGATCACCGACAGCATGCAGGCGGCCTACATCAAGCTGCACGAACGGGGCCTGGCGCACTCAGTGGAAGTGTGGGACGGCGAGACACTGGTCGGCGGTCTGTATGGCCTGGCCATGGGCCGGCTGTTTTTCGGTGAGTCCATGTTCAGCCACGCCGACAACGCCTCCAAGGTGGGCTTTGCGACGCTGGTTCAGCACCTGCAGGCCGCAGGCTTCGCCCTGATCGACTGCCAGATGCCCACCGGCCACCTGGCCAGCCTGGGCGCACGCGCCATCAGCCGCGAAGACTTTGCCTGGCATCTGCGAACGTACCTCGACCAACCGGCCGCGGCCACCTGGGTTTGCTAGGCGAGTTCGTCTCGGCTGGCTTACACTTATTCAAAGGTTTCGATCCGAGGGTTGATCATGACTGAGTTGGCGCGGTTGAAGTTCTATGCCACTCAACCCCATTCGTGCAGCTACCTGCCCGAGGAGCAGGCTACCACCCTGTTCCTCGACCCCAGCCAGCCGATGGACGTGCACGTGTACGCCGACCTGTCGGAGATGGGTTTCCGGCGCAGCGGCGATCACCTGTACCGCCCCCACTGCCAGCGCTGCAATGCCTGCGTGCCTGCGCGCATCCCTGCCGCCAGCTTCAGCCCCAACCGCCAGCAGAAGCGCATCCTCAAGCGCAACGTCGATATTCAGGTGACCTCCACCAAGCCTGCGTTCAGCGAGGAATACTTCGACCTGTACCAACGCTACATCGAACAGCGCCACGCCGACGGCGACATGTACCCGCCCAGCCGCGACCAGTTTTCCACCTTTCTGGTGCGCGACCTGCCCTTCTCGCGGTTCTACGAGTTCCGTCGCGACGGTCAATTGCTGGCCGTGGCCGTCACCGACCTGCTGCCCAACGGCCTGTCGGCGGTGTATACCTTCTACGAGCCGTCGGAAGAACGCCGCAGCCTGGGCCGCTTCGCCATTCTGTGGCAAATCGGCGAAGCACTGCGCCTGGGGCTGGACGCGGTGTACCTGGGGTACTGGATCAAGAACTGCAAAAAGATGAATTACAAGACCCAATACCGCCCTATCGAGCTGTTGATCAATCAGCGCTGGGTAACACTCAACTGAAGGGTCTTGGCGTAACGCCCCTTTTTCAGGCACAATGCACGCCGCTTTTGCCTGGCGCAGTTGCACCGGGCCATTAACTGGACACCGAGGGCTTTACTGCATGTCGAAAGAAGACAGCTTCGAAATGGAAGGCACTGTCGTCGACACCCTGCCAAACACCATGTTTCGCGTGGAGTTGGAAAATGGGCACGTCGTAACCGCGCATATCTCCGGTAAGATGCGCAAGAACTACATTCGTATTCTGACCGGCGACAAGGTGCGCGTTGAATTGACGCCCTACGATTTGAGCAAAGGGCGCATTACCTACCGCGCTCGCTAAGCGACACAAACGAAAACGCCCGGCACATGCCGGGCGTTTTTGTGTGGGCGATGGTTTTGTAGAGTGGCCTTTCGGGCCTCATCGCGAGCAAGCTTTGCTCCCACAGTGTTGAACAGTCTTCAGGTGTACACCTGTGGGAGCAAAGCTTGCTCGCGATGAGGCCGAAAGCACACCACCCCAAACAAGCCCTCCCCCACAAGCGGTTACGCCATCTCCGCCGTGGTTTCGAAGTCGAAGGTCATTTCGCCATCCTTCACATCGATGTGCACCACGCCGCCGTGCTCGGCCAGCTCGCCAAACAGGATCTCCTCGGCCAGCGGCCGCTTGATCTTGTCCTGGATAAGCCGCGCCATTGGTCGGGCACCCATGGTGGCGTCGTAGCCACCGGCTGCCAGCCAACTGCGCGCCGCATCCGATACTTCCAACAGCACACGTTTGTCTTCCAGCTGGGCCTGCAGTTCGGTAAGGAACTTGTCGACCACGCTCTTGATGGTTTCGTGGCTGAGGCGGCCGAACTGGATGATGGTGTCCAGGCGGTTGCGGAACTCTGGCGTGAAGCTCTTCTTGATAACTTCCATGGCATCGGACGAATGGTCCTGGTGCGTGAAGCCAATCGAAGCGCGCGCCGCGGTTTCGGCACCGGCGTTGGTGGTCATGATCAGGATCACGTTGCGGAAGTCCGCCTTGCGCCCATTGTTGTCGGTCAGGGTACCGTGGTCCATCACCTGCAACAGCAGGTTGAAGACTTCCGGGTGGGCCTTCTCGATTTCATCGAGCAGCAACACGCAGTGCGGTTGCTTGGTGATGGCCTCGGTCAGCAGGCCGCCCTGGTCGAAACCGACGTAGCCCGGAGGCGCACCGATCAGGCGGGACACGGTATGGCGCTCCATGTATTCCGACATGTCGAAACGCACCAGCTCCACGCCCAGGGCCTTGGCCAACTGACGAGCGGCTTCGGTCTTGCCCACACCGGTAGGGCCGGCGAACAGGAACGAACCTACCGGTTTGTCCGGCGACTTCAGGCCTGCACGGGACAGCTTGATGGCAGTCGCCAGCGAGTCGATGGCAGCGTCCTGTCCAAACACGGTCAGCTTCAGGTCGCGCTCCAGGTTACGCAGCAGCTCCTTATCGGAACTGGTGACGTGTTTCGGGGGAATGCGCGCGATCTTGGCGACAATGTCCTCGACCTGCGGCACATCGATGCGCTTGACGCGGTTTTCCACCGGCTGCAGGCGCTGGTAGGCACCGGCTTCGTCGATCACGTCGATGGCCTTGTCCGGCATGTGCCGGTCATTGATGTAGCGCGAAGCCAGCTCAGCGGCCGCACGCAGGGCCTCGTCGCTGTACTCGATGTTGTGGTGCTGTTCGAAGCGCCCTTTCAGGCCGCGCAGGATGCCAATGGTGTCTTCCACCGACGGCTCGCTGACGTCCACCTTCTGGAAGCGACGCGCCAGGGCACGGTCTTTCTCGAAGATACCGCGAAATTCCTGGAACGTGGTGGAGCCGATGCAACGGATATCACCCGAGGACAGCAGTGGCTTGAGCAGGTTGGAGGCATCCATCACCCCGCCCGACGCCGCACCCGCACCAATGATGGTGTGGATCTCGTCGATGAACAGGATGGCCTGCGGACGCTTCTTCAGCTCGCCGAGCAGCGCCTTGAAGCGCTTCTCGAAGTCGCCGCGGTATTTGGTACCGGCCAGCAAGGCGCCCAGGTCCAGGGAGTAGACGACACTGTTGGCCAGCAGGTCCGGGACTTGATTGTCGACAATGCGCTTGGCCAGGCCTTCGGCGATGGCGGTCTTGCCCACGCCTGCCTCACCCACCAGCAGCGGGTTGTTCTTGCGGCGACGAGCAAGGATCTGCGCCACGCGCTCCACTTCGTTCTCACGGCCCACCAGCGGGTCGATACGGCCCTGGCGCGCGAGTTCGTTGAGGTTGCTGGCGTAGGCATCCAGCGGATTGCCTGAAGAAGAAGACTCACCGCCCTCGTCGTCCTGCATATCCTGCTCACCTTCGGAATGATCGCCGTGCCCAGGCACCTTGGAGATACCGTGGGCGATGTAGTTGACCACATCGATACGGGCCACGCTCTGCTGCTTGAGCAGGAACACGGCCTGGCTTTCCTGTTCACTGAAGATGGCGACCAGCACGTTGGCGCCGGTGACTTCGCGCTTGCCCGAGCTCTGTACGTGGAAGACAGCACGTTGCAGCACACGCTGGAAGCCCAGGGTTGGCTGGGTTTCGCGATCTTCGTCATGAACGGGGATCAACGGCGTGGTGGAGTCGATGAACTCCTGCAAGTCGTGCTTGAGTTTGTCGAGGTTTGCGCCACAAGCGCGCAAAACGGTGGCGGCGGCCTCATTATCTAATAATGCCAACAGAAGGTGCTCCACGGTCATGAACTCATGACGCTTGGAACGGGCCTCCTTGAAGGCGAGATTGAGGGTGACTTCGAGCTCGCGGTTTAACATAGCTTCACC
Organism: uncultured Gammaproteobacteria bacterium; assembly: GCA_963816515.1. Taxonomy (GTDB): domain Bacteria; phylum Pseudomonadota; class Gammaproteobacteria; order Pseudomonadales; family Pseudomonadaceae; genus Aquipseudomonas. The sequence goes on from CAWFKX010000001.1 coordinate 91,222, forward strand.
TCATACCCAAGTGGTCGGCGATTAACCGTCCTTCTCGATTTCACAGAGTAGCGGATGCTGGCTTTCCCTGGCGTACTGATTGACCTGCATGGCCTTTGTCTCGGCGATGTCGCGGGTGAACAATCCACATACGGCTCGCCCTTCCGTGTGGACGGCGAGCATGACCTTGGTCGCCAGCTCGCGGTTAAGGTTGAAAAACACCTCGAGCACTTCGACGACGAAATCCATCGGTGTGTAGTCATCGTTAAACAAAACCACCTTATACATGGGTGGCGCCTTCAAGGCCGGTTTCGATTCCTGAACGGCCAGGCCCGCTGAATCGTCCTCGTTCGATTGCGGGCGATCCTGATTGAATGTTAGTCGAATCTGGCTGATTGCATGCATGGAAAGAAGGTTCATGGTTGAGCGAATAGGGTTGTGTGTTGACCTTGTGACCGACTGTAAGCTCGGCCGCCGCATGACCTTGACTATCGGCAAAACGGTGTTACAAACAATAGAACCCACATTGGGGAATAAAGGTCCGCGCAGTCAACCAAATTTTTTGATCGGTCCGAATGCCGGATGAAGTGGATGATACTCCAGAGATGGAGTCCTTTGCAGAGGGATATGAGCATGGCAAACGGTAAGGTCAAGTGGTTCAACAACGCCAAAGGCTATGGCTTCATCGTTGAAGAGGGCAAGAGCGAAGACCTGTTCGCCCACTACTCGGCCATCAAGATGGATGGCTACAAGACCCTCAAGGCCGGCCAGCCCGTCAAATTCGAAATCATCCAGGGCCCCAAGGGCCTGCACGCCGTCGACATTTCCGCTGCCACCGATACCCCTGCCCCGCACGCTGCCGCCCAGCCTGCACAGCAGACTGTGAACGCCTGAATACGCCCTGTAGCCTGCGGCACCGGTTACAGGGTTGGCGCGCATGAAAAAACCGGCCATGGAGGCCGGTTTTTTCGTTGCCGCATGTTACATATGCTTGATCAGTGCCTCGCCAAACCCTGAACTCGACACCAAGGTGGCACCGTCCATCAGCCGCTCGAAGTCGTAGGTCACGGTTTTCGCGCCAATGGCACCGTTGGTGCCCTTGATGATCAAGTCCGCCGCTTCGGTCCAGCCCAGATGGCGCAGCATCATTTCCGCCGACAGGATCACCGAGCCCGGGTTGACCTGATCCTTGCCCGCGTACTTGGGCGCGGTACCGTGTGTCGCCTCGAACATGGCCACGGTGTCGGACAGGTTGGCGCCCGGGGCAATGCCGATGCCGCCCACTTCCGCCGCCAGGGCGTCGGACAGGTAGTCGCCGTTGAGGTTGAGGGTGGCGATCACGTCATATTCGGCCGGCCGCAGCAGGATCTGCTGGAGCATGGCGTCGGCGATGGCGTCCTTGACGACCACGTTGCGCCCGGTTTTCGGGTTTTTGAACTGCATCCACGGGCCGCCGTCCAGCAGGGTCGCGCCGAATTCATCGCGCGCCACCTCGTACCCCCAGTCCTTGAAGGCGCCCTCGGTGAATTTCATGATGTTGCCCTTGTGCACCAGGGTCAGCGACGTGCGGTCGTTGTCCACCACGTATTGCAGGGCCTTGCGCACCAGGCGCTGGGTGCCCTCCTTGGAAACCGGCTTGATGCCGATGCCGCAGTCCTGGTCGAAACGGATCTTGGTGACGCCCATTTCCTCCTTGAGGAACTTGATGACCTTCTGCGCCTCCGGCGAGCCGGCCTTCCACTCGATGCCGGCGTAGATGTCCTCGGAGTTTTCGCGAAAGATCACCATGTCCACGTCACCCGGCTTTTTCACGGGGCTGGGCACGCCTTCGAACCACACCACCGGACGCAGGCACACATACAGGTCCAGTTGCTGGCGCAGGGCGACGTTCAGCGAGCGAATGCCACCGCCCACCGGGGTGGTCAGCGGGCCCTTGATCGACACCACGTAGTCTTTCACCGCATCCAGGGTTTCCTGCGGCAGCCAGGTGTCCTGGTCGTACACCTGCGTGGCCTTCTCGCCGGCGTACACTTCCATCCACGAAATTTTGCGCTTGCCGCCGTAGGCCTTGGCCACCGCGGCGTCCACCACCTTGATCATCACCGGCGTGACGTCCACGCCAATGCCATCGCCTTCTATATAGGGAATGATCGGATGGTCTGGAACAGTGAGGGAATGGTCTGCATTGACGGTAATCTTTTCGCCGACGCTCGGAACCTGAATCTTCTGGTATCCCATGCTGGACTCCGTTTTTGTGGGTTGAACATCCTGGCTACCCCTGAGCGTAAACCACCTGCCCGGGACCGCAACCACCTGTTTGAGAGGTGAATCTGCCGAAGAGCATCATTTATAGACCATGACCAGTGGTATACTGTCGCAGTGACCATCGAGTCACCCAGGGCCCACAGGTCTGCGACCAGACCCCAAGCCCTTGAAAATGCTTTAAAAGGCTGGGCTGTACCGCAGCTCGGTCGCTTGACGCTCTACTGATGCATCCAACATCATCGCGACGAATCCTCGACTTTCGGCTCATTGATCACTTTGAACGAAAGCGCCTACCCTGCGCATCTCGAGATTCTGTGCACGCTTAGCAAAGAAGAGAGTTAATCCGATATGCCCACCCGCTCAAAGATCATCTACACCTTCACCGACGAAGCTCCCGCCCTCGCCACCTATTCCCTGCTCCCTATCGTAGAGGCCTTCACCGCCTCGGCTGATATTGCCGTGGAAACCCGGGACATCTCCCTGGCCGGCCGCATTCTGTCGAGCTTCCCTGAGCAACTGAAAGCCGACCAGGTCATCGCTGACGACCTCGCCGAGCTGGGCACCCTGGCTACCACGCCGGAAGCCAACATCATCAAGCTGCCGAACATCAGCGCCTCGGTCCCGCAACTGAAAGCCGCCATCGTCGAGCTGCAGGCCCAGGGCTTCAACATCCCGGACTACCCGGAGAACCCGGCCAACGACGCCGAGAAAGAAGCCAAGTCGCGCTACGACAAAATCAAGGGCAGCGCCGTGAACCCGGTGCTGCGCGAAGGCAACTCCGACCGCCGCGCCCCGCTGTCGGTCAAGAACTACGCACGCAAGCACCCGCACAAGATGGGCGCCTGGGCTGCCGACTCCAAGTCCCACGTGGCTCACATGAGCAACGGCGACTTCTACGGCAGCGAAAAAGCCGCCCTGATCGAAGCCGCGGACGCCGTGCGCATCGAACTGCTGGCCGCTGACGGTTCCACCACCGTGCTGAAGGAGAAGACGTCGGTCAAAGCCGGGGAAATCATCGACTGCGCCGTGATGAGCAAAAAGGCCCTGCGCGCCTTCATCGCCGCCGAAATCGACGACGCCAAGGCCAAGGGCGTGCTGCTGTCCCTGCACCTGAAAGCCACCATGATGAAGGTGTCCGACCCGATCATGTTCGGCCAGGTGGTTGCCGAGTTCTATAAAGAAGCCCTGGCCAAGCACGCCACTGTCCTGGAGCAGGTCGGCTTCAACCTGAACAACGGCATCGGCGACCTGTACGCCCGCATCCAGTCGCTGCCTGCCGAGCAGAAAGCGCAGATCGAAGCCGACGTCCAGGCCGTGTACGCCACCCGTCCGGCGCTGGCCATGGTCAACTCCGACAAGGGCATCACCAACCTGCACGTGCCAAGCGACGTGATCGTCGATGCCTCAATGCCGGCCATGATCCGTGACTCGGGCAAGATGTGGAACACCGAAGGCAACCTGCAGGACACCAAGGCGGTGATCCCGGACCGTTGCTACGCCACCATCTACCAGGCTGTGATCGAGGACTGCAAGAAGCACGGCGCCTTCGACCCGACCACCATGGGCAGCGTGCCAAACGTTGGCCTGATGGCGCAGAAAGCCGAAGAATACGGTTCCCACGACAAGACCTTCCACATCAAGACCGACGGCACCGTGCGCGTGGTCGATGGCAAGGGTCGCACCCTGCTGGAACAGAAAGTCGAAGCCGGCGACATCTTCCGCATGTGCCAGACCAAGGACGCGCCGATCCAGGATTGGGTCAAGCTGGCCGTCAACCGTGCCCGCGCCTCCAACACCCCGGCAGTGTTCTGGCTGGACCCGGCCCGTGCCCACGACGGCGTGATGATCGAGAAGGTCCAGGTCTACCTCAAGGACCACGACACCTCGGGCCTGGACATCCGCATCATGTCCCCTGTCGACGCCATGAAGTTCTCCCTGGAGCGCATTCGCAAGGGCCAGGACACCATCTCGGTGACCGGCAACGTGCTGCGTGACTACCTGACCGACCTGTTCCCGATCATGGAACTGGGCACCAGCGCCAAGATGCTGTCCATCGTGCCGTTGATGAACGGCGGTGGCCTGTTCGAAACCGGCGCCGGCGGCTCGGCCCCCAAACACGTGCAGCAACTGGTGGAAGAGAACTTCCTGCGCTGGGACTCGCTGGGTGAATTCCTGGCCCTGGCCGCGTCCCTGGAACACCTGGGCGTGACCACCAACAATGCCAAGGCCAAAGTCCTGGCCAGCACCCTGGACCAGGCCACTGGCCAGTTCCTGGACAACAACAAGTCGCCATCGCGCAAAGTCGGCAACATCGACAACCGCGGCAGCCACTTCTACCTGGCGCTTTACTGGGCCCAGGCCCTGGCCGCCCAGACCGAAGACACCGCGCTGCAAGCGCGCTTCGCCCCGCTGGCCAAGGCACTGACCGAGAACGAAGCCACCATCGTGGCCGAGCTCAATGCCGTGCAGGGCAAGCCGGTGGACATCGCTGGCTACTACCATGCCAACGCTGAACTGGCTGCCAAGGTCATGCGCCCGAGCGCTACCCTGAACGCTGCGATCGCTTCGCTGAAGTAAGCAACCACGCTGCACACAAAGCCCCGGCCACGCACCGGGGCTTTGTGCTTTTTGCACAGGCCACACCAAGGAGTACCACCATGCGCCCCTGGATCCCCCACGTCACCGTCGCCACCGTCATTGAAGACAACGGCCGCTTCCTGCTGGTCGAAGAACTCAAAGGCGGCCGCGCCGTGCTCAACCAGCCTGCCGGGCACCTGGAGCCCGACGAGAGCCTGATCGAGGCGGCCATTCGCGAAACCGTCGAGGAAACCGGTTACGACGTCGAGCTCACCGGCGTGGTCGGCATCTACCTGTATACCGCGCCTAGCAACGGCGTCACGTACCAGCGGGTGTGTTTCGCCGGCAGGCCGGTGCACCATGACCCCGAGCGCACGCTGGACCACGGCATCATCGGCCCGCAATGGCTGACCCGCGACGAGATCATCGCGCAGAAGGCCCGCTGGCGTAGCGAGTTGCTGCTGCAATGCATCGACGACTACCTGGAACACCCGCTGCACAGCCTCTCCCTGATCCGTTGAGCTTGCGGGCCTCATCGCGAGCAAGCTGTGCTCCCACAGGTGTACGGCCCAGGTGCAGTTCAACACCGTGGGAGCACAGCTTGCTCGCGATGGGGCCAGCAGCATCAGCACAACACAAGCACTGACCACCGCTTGGTGGTAGAATCCCGTGCTTTTCCCAGACACACACTCAATTCCTATGCGTGATTCAGCTGCTGCCCCTGAAACCCAGCGCGTTATCGTCGGCATGTCCGGCGGCGTTGACTCTTCCGTGTCCGCCCTCCTGCTGCTCGAACAGGGGTACCAGGTGGAAGGCCTGTTCATGAAGAACTGGGAAGAAGACGACGGCACCGAGTATTGCACCGCCCGCGAAGACCTGGCCGACGCCCAGGCCGTGTGCGACCGCATCGGTATCAAGCTGCACACCGCCAACTTCGCCGCCGAGTACTGGGACAATGTGTTCGAACATTTCCTGGAAGAGTACAAGGCCGGCCGCACGCCGAACCCGGACATCCTCTGCAACCGCGAAATCAAGTTCAAGGCCTTCCTGGACTATGCGCTGTCGCTGGGTGCCGACCTGATCGCCACCGGTCACTACGTGCGCCGCCGCGACATTGACGGCCGTACCGAACTGCTCAAGGGCCTGGACCCGAACAAGGACCAGAGCTACTTCCTGCACGCCGTGGGCGGCGAGCAGATCGCCCGCACGCTGTTCCCGGTGGGCGAGCTGGAAAAGCCGGAAGTGCGCGCCATCGCCGAGAAGCACGGGCTGGCCACCGCCAAGAAGAAGGACTCTACCGGTATCTGCTTCATTGGCGAGCGCCGCTTCAGCGACTTCCTCAAGCAATACCTGCCGGCCCAGCCAGGCGAGATCCAGACCACCGAAGGCGAAGTCATCGGCCGCCACCATGGCCTGATGTACCACACCATCGGCCAGCGCCAGGGCCTTGGCATCGGCGGCCTGAAGGATGCCGGCGACGAGCCGTGGTACGTGCTGGAAAAGGACCTGGAGCGCAATGTATTGGTGGTGGGCCAGGGCAATGACCACCCGTGGTTGTTCTCCCGCGCCCTGCTGGCCTCGGAAATCTGGTGGGTGAACCCCATCGACCTGAGCAGCCCGCGGCGCCTGACGGCCAAGGTGCGTTACCGCCAGAGCGACCAGGCGTGCACCCTGGAACACACCGCCAACGGCTACCGCGCGGTGTTCGACGACCCGCAGCGCGCCGTTACCCCGGGCCAGTCGGTGGTGTTCTATGACGGTGAAATCTGCCTGGGTGGCGGCGTCATCGAAGTGGCCGAGCCGTGGACCAGCAAGGGCGCCGCATGAACCAGATTCAGGAGCAATTGATTGCCCTGGGTGGTGTGTTCGAGGCTGCGGTGCTGGTGGACCGCATCGCCAAGACCGGCCAGAGCGCCGAGGCTGCCCTGGGCTGCATGCTCGGCAGCCTGCTGATTCGCGACCCGCGTGACACCCTCGAAGTGTTCGGCGGTGACGACCTGAACCTGCGCGAAGGCTACCGCGCCATGGTCAGCGCCCTGGAGCGCGACCCGGCCAGCCTGCAGCGTGAACCGCTGCGTTACGCCCTGTCCATGCTCAACCTGGAACGCCAGCTGAGCAAGCGCGACGACCTGCTGGAGGTGATCGGTCGGCGCCTGCCGCAGATCCAGTCCCAGGTAGAACATTTCGGCATTACCCACGAAAACGTTATCGCCGCCAGTGGCGCCCTGTACCAGGACACCCTGAGCACCTTGCGCCAGCGTATTCAGGTGCAAGGCGACATGCGCAACCTGCAGCAACCCAGCAATGCCGCGAAAATACGCGCCTTGCTGCTGGCCGGCATCCGTTCGGCGCGTTTATGGCGGCAACTGGGCGGCCACCGCTGGCAACTGGTCTTCAGCCGGCGCAAGCTGCTCAAAGAGCTTTATCCGATGATGCGCGGTTAACGCTCGTCACTTCACGGGCGCGGTCGGCGCTGGGCTGCCGACCTGCAATGAATTTTCATGTATGATACGCGCCCCATTTCGTTGCCCGACTGTCCGAGAACACCCCATGCAGCTTTCTTCGCTCACTGCGGTTTCCCCTGTTGACGGCCGCTACGCCGGCAAAACCCAGGCCCTGCGCCCTATTTTCAGCGAATACGGCCTGATCCGTTTTCGCGCTCTGGTCGAAGTGCGCTGGCTCCAGCGCCTGGCCGCCCACCCGCAAATCAGCGAAGTGCCGGCGTTCTCCGCCGAAGCCAACGCTATCCTCAACGCCCTGGCCGATGACTTCGCCCTGGAACACGCCGAGCGTGTGAAAGAGATCGAACGCACCACCAACCACGACGTCAAGGCCATCGAATACCTGCTCAAGGAGCAGGCCGCCACGCTGCCGGAGCTGGCCAAGGTCAGCGAGTTCATCCACTTCGCCTGCACCAGCGAGGACATCAACAACCTGTCCCACGCCCTGATGCTGCGCGAAGGCCGCGACACCGTGCTGCTGCCGCTGATGCGCCAGATCGCCGAGAACATCCGCGAACTGGCGCACCGCTTCGCCGACGTGCCAATGCTGTCGCGCACCCACGGCCAGCCGGCTTCGCCGACCACCCTGGGCAAGGAGCTGGCCAACGTGGTCTACCGCCTGGAGCGCCAGATCGCCCAGGTAGCCGCCGTGCCGCTGCTGGGCAAGATCAACGGCGCCGTGGGCAACTACAACGCCCACCTGTCCGCCTACGCCGACATCGACTGGGAAGCCAACGCCCGCGCCTTCATCGAAGACGAGCTGGGCCTGGGCTTCAACCCCTACACCACCCAGATCGAGCCGCACGACTACATCGCCGAACTGTTCGACGCGATCGCCCGCTTCAACACCATCCTGATCGACTTCGATCGCGATATCTGGGGCTACATCTCGCTGGGCTACTTCAAGCAGCGCACCATTGCCGGCGAAATCGGTTCTTCGACCATGCCGCACAAGGTCAACCCGATCGACTTCGAAAACTCCGAAGGCAACCTGGGCATCGCCAACGCACTGTTCCAGCACCTGGCCAGCAAACTGCCGGTTTCGCGCTGGCAGCGTGACCTGACCGACTCCACCGTGCTGCGCAACCTGGGCGTCGGTTTCGCCCACAGCGTGATCGCCTACGAGGCGAGCCTGAAGGGCATCAGCAAGCTGGAACTGAACGCCGTACGCATCGCCGAAGACCTGGACGCCTGCTGGGAAGTCCTGGCTGAGCCAATCCAGACCGTGATGCGCCGCTACAACATCGAAAACCCGTACGAAAAACTGAAAGAGTTGACCCGTGGCAAGGGCATCAGCCCTGAAGCACTGCAAACTTTCATCGACGGCCTGGACATGCCAGCCGAAGCCCGCGCAGAACTGAAGAAGCTGACCCCGGCTTCCTACATCGGTAACGCCGCGGCCCAGGCCAAGCGCATCTGACGCCTTGCCCCGTCGCTCTGACGCCCGGCTCAGCCGGGCGTTTTTATTCGTGACATAAAAGCGCAACCATTCAATAGGTTACACATGAACTCTGATACTCCTCTTCAACTTCTGGGTGGCTTGACTGCACGCGAATTCCTGCGTGACTACTGGCAGAAAAAGCCCCTGCTGGTCCGTCAGGCGTTCACTGATTTCGAAAACCCCATCAGCCCTGACGAGCTCGCAGGCCTGGCCCTGGAAGAAGAAGTCGAATCGCGCATCGTCATCGAAAACGGCGAACGCCCATGGGAAATGCGCCGCGGCCCGTTTGAAGAAGACGCCTTCAGCGAGCTGCCCGAGCGCGAGTGGACCCTGCTGGTGCAGGCCGTTGACCAGTTCGTGCCGGAAGTGGCCGAACTGCTGCAACATTTCCGCTTCCTGCCCAGCTGGCGCATCGACGACGTGATGATCAGCTTCGCAGCCCCGGGCGGCAGCGTGGGCGCGCATTTCGACAACTACGACGTGTTCCTGCTGCAGGGCCACGGCAAGCGCAACTGGAAAGTCGGGCAGATGTGCGACTCCGACAGCCCGCTGATCGAACACGCCGACCTGCGCATCCTGGCCAACTTCGAACAAAGCGACGAGTGGACCCTGGAACCGGGCGACATGCTCTACCTGCCGCCGCGCCTGGCCCACTACGGTGTGGCCCTGGACGACTGCATGACCTACTCCGTCGGCTTCCGCGCCCCAAGCGCCGCCGAAGTGCTGACCCACTTCACCGACTTCCTCAGCCAGTTCCTGCCTGACGAAGAGCGCTACAGCGACGCCGACGCCCAGCCCGTGGCCGACCCGCACCAGATCCAGCACGACGCCCTGGACCGCTTGAAAAAGCTGCTCAACGAGCACATGAACGACGAGCGCCTGCTGCTGACCTGGTTCGGCCAGTTCATGACCGAACCGCGCTACCCCGAGCTGGTGGCTGGCGAAACCCTGGAAGAAGACGACCTGCTGGACGGCCTGGAAGACGGCGCCATTTTGATCCGCAACCCAAGCGCACGCCTGGCCTGGTCGGAAGTGGGCGATGACCTGCTGCTGTTCGCCAGCGGCCAGAGCCGCCTGCTGCCGGGCGAAATGCGCGACCTGCTGAAGCTGGTCTGCTCGGCCGACGCCCTGCACATTGAAAACCTGGGCCCATGGATGATCGACGAGCAAGGTCGTACACTGATCTGTGAGCTGGTTAAACAGGGAAGTCTGGGGTTTGCTGCCGATGAATAAGATTCGCGTACGTGTGGCTGATTGGCACAAGGACATCGCTGACATTCGACGTATCCGCGAGGCCGTGTTCATCGCCGAGCAATCGGTGCCCCCGGAGCTGGAGTTCGACGCCGACGACAACGACGCCGTGCACTTCCTGGCCTACGAGGGTGACTACCCCATCGGCACCGCCCGCTTGCTGCCCGACGGGCAGATTGGCCGGGTGTCGGTGCTCAAGGACTGGCGCGGGCTGAAAGTGGGCGACGCCCTGCTGCAGGCCGCCATCGCCCAGGCCGAGCACCAGGACCTCAAGCAGCAAAGCCTGAGCGCCCAGGTGCACGCCACCGCCTTCTACGAACGCCATGGTTTCAAGGTGGTGAGCGAAGAATTCCTCGAAGCGGGCATCCCGCACGTGGACATGGTGCGTTCAAGCTGACATCTGCTCTGGCTTTTCGCGGGCAGAGCCCGCTCCCACAGGTGATTGCGGGAGCGGGCCCTGCCCGCGAAGAAGTTGACGTAGCCCCATCCGGTGCCATCCTGCGCCATAATGTCCACTCCAATGATGGAGACTCCGGACATGCCGTTACGCCCCCTGCTCGCCGCGCTCACCCTGCTGGCCAGCTTCACCGCCACCGCCGCCACTGAAATCGTGCCGCTGAACAACCGCACCAGCGACGACCTGCTGCCCGTGGCGCAGAACTTCCTGGGGCGCGACGGCAAGGTCAGCGCCTACGGCAATCAATTGATCGTCAACGCCGACCCGGACAAGATCCAGCAGCTACGCGCCCTCATCACCCAGCTCGACGTACCCGCCCGGCGCCTGCTGATCAGCGTCGACACCAGCGACAACAACGCCGGCGACGGCGGCGGCTACACCATCAACGGCAGCAATGGCGGCGCCCAGACCCGCATCATTAATTACGGCACCACCAACCGCACCGGCGGCACCCAGCAGGTGCAGGCCACCGAAGGCACCCCGGCGTTGATTCAGGTAGGCCAGAGCGTGCCTTTCACCAGCGCCCAGACCGACAGCTACGGCGGCATGCAAACCCAGACCCAATACCGCAACGTCACCCAAGGTTTCTACGTGACTGCCAGCGTCACCGGGGAGACCGTGTACCTGAGCATCAGTACCAACAATGACCGGATCAATCGCGAACGTCAGGATGTAGTGGACGTTCAGAGCACCGACACGCAGGTCAGCGGCCGCCTGGGCGAGTGGATCACCCTGGCCGGCACCAACGAGCAAAGCCAGGCCAACCAGCGCGCTTTCAGCCGAAATTGGTCCACCCAGGGGCGCAATGACATGATCTTGCGGGTAAAAGTCGATCCCGTCGACTGAGATCGTGACTTATGGGTCGCAAAAACGACCCTCAGGTCGTCGACCAACGCCCCTGAAACTGACTGGCAAGTCGCTTTCAAGCAAGTATGTAGTGATACAAAAAAACCACTACAAAATGTTTGACGACACCTTTTCGTCGAGGCATGATGGCCTCGCTCCCGCTAATCAGGGGCCCTGGAAAGGGCCTTCGGATCGGTCTCTAACCTACCCACCTGAGCCGATTCGTGTCTGTAACGCCCACAAGGCAGCCTGACGAGATTGCGACTGGAACGAAGAAGTTGTCCCGAGGGACGGAAGCGCAATCTGGTCACACGGCATCACCTGTACTGCCTGCACGCCACCGCCACGACCGGTGACAGCAGTCGCCCAGGCAATGCCCAGCCAAACCTGCACCTCCCCTCCTTCGAACGACCGTTCGATCGTCGCCTTCTCCGCCAAGCCCGTTTCAGACCTTCTAAGCTTCTGATCTGCGAGCGCCACCATGGTGTTTCTGTAAGGACAGCGCCGGCGGAGCGAGAATTTTTCATCCAAACCTATGCGACGAGGTTTATCTCCATGGCACTGACACGCGAACAACAAATTGCTGCCCTCGAAAAAGACTGGGCAGAAAACCCGCGCTGGAAAGGTGTGACCCGGACCTACTCCGCAGCCGACGTTGTGCGTCTGCGCGGCTCGATCCAGCCTGAGCACACGCTGGCCCGCCTGGGCGCCGAGAAGCTCTGGAACCTGGTGACCCAAGGCGCCAAGCCGTCCTTCCGTCCGGACAAGGACTTCGTCAACTGCATGGGCGCCCTCACCGGCGGCCAGGCCGTGCAACAGGTCAAGGCCGGTATCCAGGCCATCTACCTGTCGGGCTGGCAGGTGGCCGCCGACAACAACTCGGCCGAATCGATGTACCCCGACCAGTCGCTGTACCCGGTTGACTCGGTACCGACCGTGGTCAAGCGCATCAACAACTCGTTCCGCCGCGCCGACCAGATCCAGTGGAAAGCTGGCAAGAACCCGGGCGACGAAGGCTACATCGACTACTTCGCACCGATCGTGGCCGACGCTGAAGCCGGTTTCGGCGGCGTGCTGAACGCCTACGAGCTGATGAAGAGCATGATCGAGGCAGGCGCCGCCGGCGTGCACTTCGAAGACCAGCTGGCTTCGGTGAAGAAGTGCGGCCACATGGGCGGCAAGGTACTGGTACCGACCCAGGAAGCCGTGCAGAAGCTCGTCGCTGCCCGCCTGGCTGCCGACGTGGCCGGCGTGCCGACCATCATCCTGGCGCGCACCGACGCCAACGCCGCTGACCTGCTGACTTCGGACTGCGACCCGTACGACCAGCCATTCGTGACCGGCACCCGCACCCAGGAAGGTTTCTACAAGGTGCGCGCAGGCCTGGACCAGGCCATCGCCCGCGGCCTGGCCTACGCACCGTACGCCGACCTGATCTGGTGTGAAACCGCCAAGCCGGACCTGGACGAAGCCCGTCGCTTCGCCGAAGCCATCAAGAAGGAATACCCCGACCAGTTGCTGTCGTACAACTGCTCGCCTTCCTTCAACTGGAAGAAGAACCTGGACGACGCCACCATCGCCAAATTCCAGCGCGAGCTGTCGGCCATGGGCTACAAGCACCAGTTCATCACCCTGGCAGGCATCCACAACATGTGGCACAGCATGTTCAATCTGGCGCACGATTACGCCCGCAACGACATGACCGCCTACGTGAAGCTGCAAGAGCAGGAATTCGCCGACGCGGCCAAGGGCTACACCTTCGTGGCGCACCAGCAGGAAGTGGGCACCGGCTACTTCGACGACATGACCACCGTGATCCAGGGCGGCACCTCGTCCGTGACCGCGCTGACCGGCTCGACCGAAGAAGAGCAGTTTCATTGATGTGAGACAGATGCGGTAATGAGAAAGGCCACCCCACGCAGGTGGCCTTTTTTTGTTGTGGGCAACGGCATGCACCTGCCACCCCCTTCTCAATCCCAATCCCCCCTTCCACCCCGCCCCACATCGACTACGCTTCTACAACCAAAGTCTTGATCCAAGCCAACTTATATAGAGGGAAAATAGCGTAGAACGTACGAGTTGGTTAACGCCGACGAACGGCTTGACACGAATAACAACACTTTAAATGATATCAATTATCATTACACATTAAAAATCCGCGATTCCAGGGCGGGTTACGTTATTAATAAAACGTCCTGAAACCCCCGCCCCGCGGGGCTCCACGGCACTTGTCAGGAGTCTATGTGCTTAATCCTACGAATAAATTTGCTGCAGAAAATTTACTTGCTACCGCTTTACCCATAAAATCAGCGCGATAGATTCAGCTGCGACATATCGTCACTGCTTTACTACTTTTCAAGTACCGAGACATTTGCTCTCCGTTAAGGATTCCAGCATGCCCGATTCGACAGGACTCATGGCCCACAACTGGGGCTTTGCCATCTTCCTTTTGGGTGTCGCCGGGCTGTGTGCCTTCATGCTGGGGCTCTCTGCCCTGCTGGGCAGCAAGGCCTGGGGCCGTAGCAAGAACGAACCATTCGAATCCGGCATGCTGCCGGTCGGCAGCGCCCGTCTGCGCCTTTCCGCCAAATTCTATCTGGTCGCGATGCTGTTCGTGATCTTCGATATCGAAGCCCTCTTTCTCTTTGCATGGTCTGTGTCGGTACGCGAAAGCGGCTGGGCCGGATTCGTCGAAGCACTCGTTTTCATAGCAATTCTGTTGGCAGGTCTTGTCTACCTTTGGCGGGTGGGGGCGCTCGATTGGGCTCCCGAAGGTCGCCGTAAGCGGCAAGCGAAGCTGAAACAATGAGGCTTTGGCAATGCAATACAATCTCACCAGAATCGACCCGGATGCACCCAACGACCAGTATCCGATCGGCGAACGGGAAACCGTAGCCGATCCGCTGGAGGATCAGGTCCACAAGAACATTTTCATGGGCAAGCTCTCGGATGTCCTGAGCGGTGCGGTCAACTGGGGGCGTAAAAACTCCCTGTGGCCTTACAACTTCGGCCTCTCGTGCTGCTACGTGGAAATGACCACCGCGTTCACCGCACCCCACGACATCGCTCGCTTCGGCGCCGAGGTTATCCGGGCGTCGCCACGCCAGGCCGACTTCATGGTGATCGCCGGCACCTGCTTCGTGAAAATGGCCCCCATCATCCAGCGCCTGTACGAACAGATGCTGGAACCCAAGTGGGTCATTTCCATGGGGTCGTGCGCCAACTCCGGTGGCATGTACGACATTTACTCGGTCGTTCAGGGGGTCGACAAATTCCTCCCCGTGGACGTTTATGTGCCCGGCTGCCCGCCGCGCCCAGAGGCCTTCCTGCAAGGCCTGATGCTGCTGCAGGAATCGATTGGCCAAGAGCGTCGCCCGTTGTCCTGGGTCGTCGGTGATCAAGGCGTTTACCGCGCCGAGATGCCGTCGCAAAAGGAACAGCGCCGCGAGCAACGCATTGCGGTCACCAACCTGCGCAGCCCCGACGAAGTCTGATCCAGCTCTTTACCCGGCACCGCCACAAAGAACCCTGGCTTCATTCTGTACGTTGACGAATAGCGACCGAGACCATGACAGCGGACACCGCTCTATATATCCCGCCTTACAAGGCTGACGACCAGGACGTGGTCGTCGAACTGAACCAGCGCTTTGGCCCTGAGGCGTTCATCGCCCAGGAAACCCGCACCGGCATGCCGGTGCTGTGGGTCGACCGCGCCAAGCTCAAGGAAGTGCTGAGCTTCCTGCGCAACGTGCCCAAGCCCTACTCCATGCTGTACGACCTGCATGGCGTGGACGAGCGCCTGCGCACCCAGCGTCGCGGCTTGCCGGGCGCCGATTTCAGCGTGTTCTACCACCTGCTGTCGATCGAGCGTAACAGCGACGTGATGATCAAGGTCGCGCTGCACGAAGGCGACCTGAACCTGCCCACCGTCACCGGCATCTGGCCCAACGCCAACTGGTACGAGCGTGAAGTCTGGGACATGTTCGGCATCACCTTCCAGGGCCACCCGCACCTGTCGCGCATCATGATGCCGCCGACCTGGGAAGGTCACCCCCTGCGCAAGGACTACCCGGCGCGCGCCACCGAGTTCGACCCGTTCAGCCTGACCCTGGCCAAGCAGCAGCTGGAAGAAGAGTCGGCGCGCTTCAAGCCGGAAGACTGGGGCATGAAGCGTTCGGGCACCAACGAGGACTACATGTTCCTCAACCTGGGCCCCAACCACCCTTCGGCCCACGGTGCGTTCCGCATCATCCTGCAGCTGGACGGCGAAGAGATCGTCGACTGCGTGCCCGACATCGGCTACCACCACCGTGGCGCCGAGAAGATGGCCGAGCGCCAGTCGTGGCACAGCTTCATCCCCTACACCGACCGTATCGACTACCTGGGCGGGGTGATGAACAACCTGCCGTACGTGCTCGCGGTCGAGAAGCTGGCCGGCATCAAGGTACCGCAGAAGGTCGACACCATCCGCATCATGATGGCCGAGTTCTTCCGCATCACCAGCCACCTGCTGTTCCTGGGTACCTATATCCAGGACGTGGGCGCCATGACCCCGGTGTTCTTCACCTTCACCGACCGCCAGAAGGCCTACACGGTGATCGAAGCCATCACCGGTTTCCGCCTGCACCCGGCCTGGTACCGCATCGGTGGTGTGGCCCACGACCTGCCGCGCGGCTGGGAAAAACTGGTCAAGGACTTCGTCGAATGGCTGCCCAAGCGCCTGGACGAATACACCAAGGCCGCCCTGCAGAACAGCATTCTCAAAGGCCGTACCGTGGGCGTCGCCGCCTACAACACCAAGGAAGCCCTGGAATGGGGCGTCACCGGTGCCGGCCTGCGCTCCACCGGCTGCGACTTCGACCTGCGCAAGGCGCGCCCGTACTCGGGCTACGAGAACTTCGAGTTCGAAGTGCCGCTGGGCCACAACGGCGATGCCTATGACCGCTGCATGGTTCGCGTGGAAGAAATGCGCCAGAGCATCAGGATCATCGACCAGTGCATGCGCAACATGCCGGAAGGCCCGTACAAGGCGGACCACCCGCTGACCACGCCGCCGCCCAAAGAGCGCACGCTGCAGCACATCGAAACCCTGATCACGCACTTCCTGCAGGTTTCGTGGGGCCCGGTGATGCCGGCCAACGAATCCTTCCAGATGATCGAAGCGACCAAGGGCATCAACAGTTATTACCTGACGAGCGACGGCGGCACCATGAGCTACCGTACCCGGATCCGCACCCCAAGCTACCCGCACCTGCAGCAGATCCCTTCGGTGATCAAAGGCAGCATGGTCGCGGACTTGATCGCGTACCTGGGTAGTATCGACTTCGTTATGGCCGACGTGGACCGCTAAGCATGAACAGCACGCTTATCCAGACTGACCGTTTCGCCCTCAGCGAAACCGAGCGCTCGGCCATCGAGCACGAGCTGCACCACTACGAGGACCCGCGCGCGGCGTCCATCGAAGCCTTGAAGATCGTTCAGAAGGAACGTGGCTGGGTGCCCGACGGCGCCCTGTACGCCATCGGCGAGATCCTCGGCATTCCGGCCAGCGACGTCGAAGGCGTGGCCACCTTCTATAGCCAGATCTTCCGCCAGCCGGTGGGCCGCCACATCATTCGCGTGTGCGACAGCATGGTCTGCTACATCGGCGGCCACGAATCGGTGGTCAGCGAGATCCAGAGCACGCTGGGCATCGGCCTGGGCCAGACCACCCCGGACGGCCGCTTCACCCTGCTGCCCGTGTGCTGCCTGGGCAACTGCGACAAGGCCCCGGCGCTGATGATCGACGACGATACGTTCGGCGACGTGCAGCCAGCCGGCGTTGCCACACTGCTGGAGGGCTACGTATGACCCTTACCTCCTTCGGGCCTGCCAACCGCATCGCGCGCACCGCAGAGACCCACCCGCTGACCTGGCGCCTGCGTGACGACGGCGAACCCGTGTGGTTCGACGAGTACCTGGCCAAGGATGGCTACGCCGCGGCCCGCAAGGCCTTTGCCGACCTGTCCCAGGACGAGATCGTGCAGACGGTGAAAGACTCGGGCCTCAAGGGCCGTGGCGGTGCGGGCTTCCCCACCGGCGTCAAATGGGGCCTGATGCCCAAAGACGAGTCCATGAACATCCGCTACCTGCTGTGCAACGCGGACGAAATGGAGCCCAACACCTGGAAGGACCGCATGCTGATGGAGCAACTGCCCCATCTGCTGATCGAAGGCATGCTGATCAGCGCCCGCGCGCTGAAGGCCTACCGCGGCTACATCTTTCTGCGTGGCGAATACGTCACCGCGGCCAAGCACCTGAACCGCGCCGTGGCCGAAGCCAAGGCCGCCGGCCTGCTGGGCAAGAACATCCTGGGCTCGGGCTTTGACTTCGAGCTGTTCGTGCACACCGGTGCCGGCCGCTACATCTGCGGCGAAGAAACCGCGCTGATCAACTCCCTGGAAGGCCGCCGCGCCAACCCGCGCTCCAAGCCGCCGTTCCCGGCCGCCGTGGGCGTGTGGGGCAAGCCCACCTGCGTGAACAACGTCGAGACCCTGTGCAACGTGCCGGCCATCGTCGGCAACGGTGTGGACTGGTACAAGTCGCTGGCCCGCGAAGGCAGTGAAGACGCCGGCACCAAGCTGATGGGCTTTTCCGGCAAGGTCAAGAACCCGGGCCTGTGGGAACTGCCGTTCGGCATCCCCGCCCGCGAACTGTTCGAAGACTACGCCGGCGGCATGCGCGACGGCTTCAAGCTCAAGTGCTGGCAGCCTGGCGGCGCCGGTACCGGCTTCCTGCTGCCCGAGCACCTGGACGCGCAAATGTACGCCGGCGGCATCGGCAAGGTCGGCACCCGCATGGGTACGGGCCTGGCCATGGCCGTGGACGACAAGGTCAACATGGTGTCGCTGCTGCGCAACATGGAAGAGTTCTTCGCCCGCGAATCGTGCGGCTTCTGCACCCCGTGCCGCGACGGCCTGCCGTGGAGCGTGAAGCTCTTGCGCGCGCTGGAAAACGGCCAGGGCCAGCAAGGCGACATCGAGACGCTGCTGGGCCTGGTCGGTTTCCTCGGCCCAGGCAAGACCTTCTGCGCCCACGCACCCGGTGCCGTGGAGCCCTTGGGCAGCGCGATCAAATATTTCCGCCCGGAATTCGAGGCTGGCATCGCCGCAAGCAGCGGCCTGCGCCCGGACCTGGCGCGCCCGATCACCGTAGGCGCATAACAAGACTCAACGCCGGTGGTCCGTGCCACCGGCCGCGGGTCCCCTGCCCTGCCACAGCCACGGCTGTGACGAGCGGGGGCCTGCACACAGCTTTCCATTAGCCACGCCCGCCCCCGCGGGCCAACGAAGAACTTTGAACCATGGCCACTATCCACGTAGACGGCAAAGCGCTCGAAGTCGATGGCGCAGACAACCTGTTACAGGCCTGTCTGTCGCTTGGCCTCGACATCCCTTACTTCTGCTGGCACCCCGCACTTGGTAGCGTCGGTGCCTGTCGCCAGTGCGCGGTCAAGCAGTACACCGACGAGAACGACACCCGTGGTCGCATCGTCATGTCGTGCATGACCCCAGCCACCGATAACACCTGGATCTCCATCGACGATGACGAGTCCAAGGCGTTCCGCGCCAGTGTGGTCGAATGGCTGATGACCAACCACCCGCACGACTGCCCGGTGTGCGAGGAAGGCGGCCACTGCCACCTGCAGGACATGACCGTGATGACCGGGCACAACGAGCGGCGCTACCGCTTCACCAAGCGCACGCACCAGAACCAGGAACTCGGGCCCGTTCATCGCTCACGAGATGAACCGCTGCATCGCCTGCTACCGCTGCGTGCGCTTCTATAAAGACTACGCCGGCGGCACCGACCTTGGCGTGTTCGGCGCCCACGACAACGTGTACTTCGGCCGCGTCGAAGACGGCGTGCTGGAAAGCGAGTTCTCCGGCAACCTCACCGAGGTCTGCCCGACCGGTGTGTTCACCGACAAGACCCACTCCGAGCGCTACAACCGCAAGTGGGACATGCAGTTTGCCCCGAGCATCTGCCACGGTTGTTCCAGCGGTTGCAACATCAGCCCCGGCGAACGCTATGGCGAACTGCGCCGTATCGAGAACCGCTACAACGGCTCGGTGAACCAGTACTTCCTGTGCGACCGTGGCCGTTTCGGCTACGGCTACGTGAACCGCAAGGACCGCCCACGCCAGCCCCTGCTGGGCCAGCAGAAGCTGGGCCTGGACGCGGCCCTGGACAAGGCCGCCGAACTGCTGCGCGGGCGCAACATTGTCGGCATCGGTTCGCCGCGCGCCAGCCTGGAAAGCAACTACGCGCTGCTGGAACTGGTGGGTGGCGAGCACTTCTACAGCGGTATCGAAGCCGCTGAGCTGGGCCGCATCCGCCTGGTGCTGGATGTGCTGAAAAACAGCCCGCTGCCGATCCCGACCCTGCGCGAGGTGGAAGACCACGACGCGGTGTTCGTGCTTGGCGAAGACCTGACCCAGACCGCTGCCCGCATGGCCCTGGCCCTGCGCCAGTCGGTCAAGGGCAAGGCCGAGGAAATGGCCGACGCCATGCGCGTGCAGCCATGGCTGGACGCCGCGGTGAAGAACATCGGCCAGCACGCGCTGCACCCGCTGTTCATTGCCAGCCTCACCGACACCAAGCTCGATGACGTGGCCGAAGAGTGCGTGCACGCCGCGCCCGACGACCTGGCGCGCATCGGCTTCGCCGTGGCCCACGCCCTGGACGCCAGCGCCCCGGCCGTCGCCGGCCTGGACGCCGAAGCCCTGGAGCTGGCGCAACGCATCGCTGCGGCCCTGCTCAAGGCCAAGCGCCCACTGATCGTCGCCGGTACCTCGCTGGGCTCCAACGCCCTGATCGAAGCCGCTGGCAACATCGCCAAGGCCCTGGGCCTGGCCGGCAAGCAAGGTTCCCTGAGCCTGGTGGTGCCGGAAGCCAACAGCCTGGGCCTGGCCATGCTCGGTGGCGAGTCCGCCGACGCTGCGCTGGACGCGGTGATCGAAGGCCGTGCCGACGCTTTGGTCATCCTCGAAAACGACCTGTACACCCGCCTGCCAGCGGCCAAAGTCGACGCGGCGCTGAACGCGGCGAAAGTGGTGATCGTTGCCGACCACCAGCAAACCCGCACCGCCGACCGTGCCCACCTGGTGCTGCCAGCGGCCAGCTTCGCCGAAGGCGATGGCACCCTGGTCAGCCAGGAAGGCCGCGCCCAGCGCTTCTTCCAGGTGTTCGACCCGGCCTACCTGGACTCCAGCAACCTGATCCACGAAGGCTGGCGCTGGCTGCACGCCCTGCGCAGCACGCTTTTGGACCGACTGGTCGATTACACCCAGCTGGACCACGTGACCCAGGCCGTCGCCAACAGCAAGCCGCAACTGGCCCGCATCGTTGACGCCGCGCCGTCGGCCGCGTTCCGCATCAAGGGCTTGAAACTGGCCCGTGAACCGCTGCGCTACAGCGGCCGCACCGCCATGCGCGCCAACATCAGCGTGCACGAGCCGCGCACGTCCCAGGACAAGGACACCGCGTTCGCCTTCTCCATGGAAGGCTACTCGGGTTCCGTCGAACCGCGCCAACAGGTGCCGTTCGCCTGGTCGCCGGGCTGGAACTCGCCACAGGCCTGGAACAAGTTCCAGGACGAAGTGGGTGGTCACCTGCGCGCAGGCGACCCGGGTACCCGCCTGATCGAAACCCAGGGCGACAACCTGGCCTGGGCCACCGCCATTCCGGGCGCCTTCGCCCCGGCCCGTGGCACCTGGACCGCCGTGCCGGTGCACCACCTGTTCGGCAGCGACGAAACCTCGTCGCGCGCCGCGCCGGTGCAGGAACGCATCCAGCCGGCCTACGTCAGCGTGGCCAAGTCGGAAGCCGACCGCCTGGGTGTCAACGACGGCGCGCTGCTGAGCCTGAACGTCGCCGGCGTGGCCCTGCGCCTGCCGCTGCGCATCAATGAAGAACTGGGCGCTGGCCTGGTGGCCCTGCCCGTTGGCCTGGCAGGCATTCCACCGGCCTTCGCCGGTGCTACCGTCGACGGCCTGCAGGAGGCAGCACAATGACCTGGTTCACCCCTGAAGTGATCGACATCATCATTGCTGTCGTGAAGGCCCTGGTGATCATGCTGGCCGTGGTGGTCTGCGGCGCGCTGCTCAGCTTCGTGGAACGCCGCCTGCTGGGCTGGTGGCAGGACCGTTACGGTCCGAACCGCGTTGGCCCGTTCGGCATGTTCCAGATCGCTGCCGACATGCTGAAAATGTTCTTCAAGGAAGACTGGAACCCACCATTCGTTGACCGGGTGATCTTCACCCTGGCGCCGGTGGTGGCCATGAGTGCCTTGCTGATTGCCTTCGCGATCATCCCGATCACCCCGACCTGGGGTATCGCGGACCTGAACATCGGCCTGCTGTTCTTCTTCGCCATGGCCGGCCTGTCGGTGTACGCCGTGCTGTTCGCCGGCTGGTCGTCGAACAACAAGTACGCCCTGCTCGGCAGCCTGCGGGCGTCGGCGCAGACCGTGTCGTACGAAGTGTTCATGGGCCTGGCGCTGATGGGCATCGTGGTGCAGGTGGGCTCGTTCAACATGCGCGACATCGTTGAATACCAGTCCCAGCACCTGTGGTTCATCATTCCGCAGTTCTTCGGCTTCTGCACCTTCTTCGTCGCCGGCGTGGCCGTGACTCACCGTCACCCCTTCGACCAGCCGGAAGCGGAACAGGAACTGGCCGACGGCTACCACATTGAATACGCCGGCATGAAATGGGGCATGTTCTTCGTGGGCGAGTACATCGGCATCATCATGATCTCGGCCCTGCTGGTGACCCTGTTCTTCGGCGGCTGGCACGGCCCGTTCGATATCCTGCCGCAACTGTCGTTCCTGTGGTTCGCGCTGAAGACCGCGTTCTTCATCATGATCTTCATCCTGCTGCGCGCCTCTATCCCGCGCCCACGGTATGACCAGGTGATGGATTTCAGCTGGAAATTCTGCTTGCCGCTGACCCTGATCAATTTGCTGGTGACCGCTGCGATCGTGTTGTTGAACACGCCAGCTGTTGCGGCCCAGTGAGGATTTGACCCATGTTCAAATATATTGGTGACGTCATTAAGGGTACTGGTACCCAGCTGCGCAGCCTGGTGATGATTTTCGGCCATGGCTTTCGCAAGCGTGACACCCTGCAATATCCTGAAGAAGCCGTGTACCTGCCGCCGCGCTACCGCGGCCGCATTGTGCTGACCCGCGACCCCGACGGCGAAGAGCGCTGCGTGGCCTGCAACCTGTGCGCCGTGGCCTGCCCGGTGGGCTGCATCTCGCTGCAGAAAGCCGAGACCGAGGACGGCCGCTGGTACCCGGACTTCTTCCGCATCAACTTCTCACGCTGCATTTTCTGCGGCCTCTGCGAGGAAGCCTGCCCGACCACCGCGATCCAGCTGACACCGGATTTCGAAATGGCCGAGTTCAAACGTCAGGACCTGGTGTACGAGAAAGAAGATCTGCTGATCTCCGGCCCCGGCAAGAACCCTGATTACAACTTCTATCGCGTTGCAGGGATGGCCGTCGCCGGCAAGCCGAAAGGCGCCGCGCAGAACGAAGCCGAGCCGATCAACGTGAAGAGCTTGCTCCCTTAAGGAAGAAAGATGGAATTCGCTTTCTATTTCGCAGCCGGAGTCGCCGTGGTGTCCACCTTCAGGGTGATCACCAACACCAACCCCGTGCACGCGCTGCTCTACCTGATCATTTCGCTGATCGCCGTGTCCATGACCTTCTTCAGCCTCGGCGCACCGTTCGCCGGGGTCCTGGAGGTGATTGTCTACGCCGGTGCCATCATGGTGCTGTTCGTGTTCGTGGTGATGATGCTCAACCTGGGGCCTGAATCGGTGTTCCAGGAACGCGGCTGGTTCAAGCCCGGCATCTGGGCAGGCCCGATCTTCCTGGCCGGCATGCTGCTGTTCGAACTGCTGTACGTGCTGTTCGCCGAGCCTTCGGGCGCGGCCGTCGGCCTGACCACCGTCGGCCCCAAGGCCGTGGGCGTGAGCCTGTTCGGGCCGTACCTGCTGGTGGTTGAACTGGCGTCCATGCTGCTGCTGGCAGCCGTGGTCACCGCCTTCCACCTGGGCCGCAACGAGGCGAAGGAGTAACTCATGTCATCGATTCCCCTGGAACATGGTCTCGCAGTAGCCGGTGTGCTGTTCTGCCTGGGCCTGATGGGCGTGCTGGTACGCCGCAACATTCTCTTCGTATTGATGAGCCTGGAAATCATGATGAACGCCACGGCGCTGGCGTTCGTCGTGGCCGGTGCACGCTGGGCGCAGCCGGATGGACAGATCATGTTCATCCTGGTCATCACCCTGGCAGCCGCCGAGGCCAGTATTGGCCTGGCGATTCTGCTGCAGCTGTACCGCCGCTTCCACACGCTTGATATCGACGCTGCCAGTGAGATGCGCGGATGAACCTAATCTTCCTGACCTTCGTGTTTCCCCTGATCGGCTTCCTGCTGCTGTCGTTCTCGCGCGGGCGCTTTTCCGAAAACCTCTCGGCCCTGATCGGCGTCGGCTCCATCGGCCTGTCGGCCATTGTCGCCGCGTACGTGATCTGGCAGTTCAACGTTGCGCCGCCGGAAGCGGGCCACTACACCCTGGTGCTGTGGCGCTGGATGTCGGTGGACGGCTTCGAGCCCAACTTCGCCCTGTACGTCGACGGCCTGTCCGTGACCATGCTGGGCGTGGTGGTGGGCGTGGGCTTCCTGATCCACCTGTTCGCGTCTTGGTACATGCGCGGTGAAGAGGGCTACTCGCGCTTCTTCTCGTACACCAACCTGTTCATTGCCAGCATGCTGTTCCTGGTGCTGGCCGACAACCTGCTGTTCCTGTACTTCGGTTGGGAAGGCGTGGGCCTGTGCAGCTACCTGCTGATCGGTTTCTACTACAGCAACCGCAAGAACGGCGACGCCGCGCTGAAGGCCTTCATCGTTACCCGTATCGGTGACGTGTTCATGGCCATCGGCCTGTTCATCCTGTTCCAGCAACTGGGTACCCTGAACATCCAGGAACTGATGGTGCGCGCGCCGGAGCATTTCAAGGTCGGTGACTTCTGGATTGTCGCCGCTACCCTGATGCTGCTGGGCGGCGCGGTGGGCAAATCGGCCCAGCTGCCGCTGCAGACCTGGCTGGCAGACGCCATGGCTGGCCCTACGCCGGTGTCGGCACTGATCCACGCCGCCACCATGGTGACCGCAGGCGTGTACCTGATTGCCCGTACCCACGGCCTGTTCACCCTGGCGCCGGATATCCTGCACCTGGTGGGTATCGTCGGCGGCGTGACCCTGGTAC
The DNA here is from genome assembly GCA_963816515.1 of uncultured Gammaproteobacteria bacterium. GTDB lineage: Bacteria > Pseudomonadota > Gammaproteobacteria > Pseudomonadales > Pseudomonadaceae > Aquipseudomonas. Next base: position 115,859 of record CAWFKX010000001.1, read on the forward strand.
TGGCCGGCTTCGCCGCGCTGGTGCAGACCGACATCAAGCGTATCCTCGCCTACTCCACCATGAGCCAGATCGGCTACATGTTCCTGGCCCTGGGCGTGGGTGCCTGGGACGGCGCGATCTTCCACCTGATGACCCACGCCTTCTTCAAGGCCCTGCTGTTCCTGGCCTCCGGTGCGGTGATCGTGGCCTGCCACCACGAGCAGAACATCTTCAAGATGGGCGGCCTGTGGAAGAAACTGCCACTGGCCTACGCCAGCTTCATCGTTGGTGGCGCGGCCCTGTCCGCCCTGCCGCTGCTGACCGCCGGCTTCTACTCCAAGGACGAAATCCTCTGGGAAGCGTTCGCCAGCGGTCACGACTACCTGCTGTACGCCGGCCTGGTCGGCGCGTTCATGACCTCGCTGTACACCTTCCGCCTGATCTTCATCACCTTCCACGGTGAAGCGAAGACCGAAGCCCACGCCGGCCACGGGATTTCCCACTGGCTGCCACTGGGCGTGCTGATCGTGCTGTCGACCTTCGTGGGTGCCTGGATTCACCCGCCGCTGGCCGGCGTGCTGCCGGAAAGTGCCGGCCACGCCGGTGGCGAAGCCAAGCACAGCCTGGAAATCGCTTCGGGCGCCATCGCCCTGGCCGGTATCCTGCTGGCGGCCCTGCTGTTCCTGGGCAAGCGCCGCGTCGCCACCGCCATCGCCAACAGCGGCCCTGGCCGCGTGCTGTCGGCCTGGTGGTTCGCCGCGTGGGGCTTCGACTGGATCTACGACAAACTGTTCGTCAAACCGTACCTGGCTATCAGCCATGCGCTGCGCAAAGACCCTGTGGACCAGACCATCGGCCTGATCCCGCGCATGGCCAAGGGCGGCAACAGCGCCATGAGCCGTACCGAAACGGGCCAGGTGCGCTGGTACGCCGCCTCCATCGCCGCCGGCGCCGTGCTGGTGCTTGGCGCCGTTGTACTGGCTGCGGTCTGACTATGAACCTTGCGACTTTGCGAAAGGAATTGAGCCCGTCATGATTTTGCCCTGGCTGATCCTGATCCCCTTTATCGGCGGCCTTCTGTGCTGGCTGGGTGAGCGCTCCGGCGCCACCCTGCCACGCTGGATCGCGTTGCTGACCATGTCCCTGGAACTTGCCATCGGCCTTTGGCTGTGGGCCCACGGCGACTACCACCTGTCCCCTGCCCCGGGTGCTACCCCGGTATGGGCCTACGAGTTCAAGGTCCAGTGGATCGAGCGCTTCGGCATCAGCGTGCACCTGGGCCTTGATGGCCTGTCGCTGCTGATGATCCTGCTCACCGGCTTGCTGGGTGTGCTCTCGGTACTGTGTTCCTGGAAAGAGATCCAGCGCCACGTCGGCTTCTTCCACCTCAACCTGATGTGGATCCTGGGCGGCGTGGTCGGGGTGTTCCTGGCCTTGGACCTGTTCCTGTTCTTCTTCTTCTGGGAAATGATGCTGGTGCCGATGTACTTCCTCATCGCGCTCTGGGGTCACAGCTCGGCAGATGGCAAGAAGACCCGGATCTACGCGGCGACCAAGTTCTTCATCTTCACCCAGGCCAGCGGCCTGATCATGCTGGTGGCGATCCTGGGGCTGGTGTTGTTCAACTACAACGACACCGGCGTGCTGACCTTCAACTACGCCGACCTGCTGAAAGCCAAGCTGCCCCACGGCGTGGAATTCGTGCTGATGCTGGGCTTCTTCATCGCCTTCGCGGTGAAGCTGCCCGTGGTGCCATTCCACTCCTGGCTGCCGGACGCCCACGCCCAGGCACCGACCGCCGGTTCCGTGGACCTGGCCGGTATTCTGTTGAAGACCGCGGCCTACGGCCTGCTGCGCTTCGCCCTGCCGCTGTTCCCGCATGCCTCGGCCGAGTTCGCGCCGATTGCCATGACCCTGGGCCTGATCGGTATCTTCTACGGCGCGTTCCTGGCGTTCGCACAGACCGACATCAAGCGCCTGATCGCGTTTTCCAGCGTCTCGCACATGGGCTTCGTGCTGATCGGCATCTACTCCGGTTCCCAGCAAGCGCTGCAAGGCGCAGTAATCCAGATGCTGGCCCACGGCCTGTCGGCGGCGGCACTGTTTATCCTCAGCGGCCAGCTGTACGAGCGCCTGCACACCCGTGACATGCGCGAGATGGGCGGCGTGTGGTCGCGCATCGCCTACCTGCCGGCCATCAGCCTGTTCTTCGCGGCGGCGTCCCTGGGCCTGCCGGGCACCGGCAACTTCGTCGGCGAATTCCTGATCCTGATCGGCAGCTTCCCTGTGGCCCCAATCGTCATCATCATCGCCACCTCCGGCCTGGTGTTCGGTTCTGTGTACTCGCTGATCATGATCCACCGCGCCTACTTCGGCCCGTCGAAATCCGACACCGTGCTGGCCGGCATGGACAACCGCGAACTGATCATGGTGCTGGGCCTGGCGGCCCTGCTGGTCATGCTTGGCGTCTATCCGCAACCATTCCTGGACACCTCGGCCGCCACCATGGCCGGTGTACAGCAGTGGTTCGGCACCGCTTTCACTCAACTCGCTTCGGCCCGGTAAGAGCGCTATGGACCTGACCCTTCAACACTTTATCGCGCTTGCACCGCTGCTGATCACCAGCCTCACCGTTGTCGTGGTGATGCTGGCGATCGCCTGGCGGCGCAATCACTCGCAAACCTTCCTGCTGTCGGTGGCGGGGCTGAACATTGCCCTGCTGTCGGTATTGCCGGCCCTCAAGGTGTCGCCCATCAGCGTCACCTCCCTGCTGCAGATCGACCATTTCGCCTGCCTGTACATTGCCCTGATCCTGGTCGCCACGCTGGCGTGCGTGACCCTGGCCCACGCCTACCTGGGTGATGGCGGCTCGGGCTACCCGGGCAACCGCGAAGAACTGTACCTGCTGATCCTGATGGCCGCCGCCGGCGGCATGGTGCTGGTCAGCGCGCAGCACCTGTCGAGCCTGTTCATTGGCCTGGAACTGCTGTCAGTACCTACCTACGGCCTGATCGCCTACGCCTTCTTCAACAAGCGTTCACTGGAAGCCGGCATCAAGTACATGGTGCTGTCGGCGGCCGGTTCCGCGTTCCTGCTGTTCGGCATGGCACTGCTGTACGCCGACGCCGGCAGCCTGCAGTTCGGCGAAATCGGCCGTGCCCTGGCGGCCACCGGCAAGCCGAGCAGCCTGGCGGCCCTGGGCCTTGGCATGATGTTCGTGGGCCTGGCGTTCAAGCTGTCGCTGGTGCCGTTCCACCTGTGGACCCCGGACGTGTATGAAGGCGCCCCGGCGCCAGTGGCGGCCTTCCTGGCCACGGCCAGCAAGGTGGCAGTGTTCGCCGTCGTGGTGCGCCTGTTCCAGCTCTCCCCTGCGGCCAGCAGCGGCGTGCTGACCACGGTGCTGGAAGTGATCGCGGTGGCCTCGATCCTCATCGGCAACCTGCTGGCGGTGACCCAGACCAACCTCAAGCGCCTACTGGGTTTCAGCTCCATCGCCCACTTCGGTTACCTGCTGATCGCCCTGGTGGCCAGCAAGGGCCTGGCGCTGGAAGCCATCGGCGTGTACCTGGTGACCTACGTGATCACCAGCCTCGGTGCCTTCGGTGTGATCACCCTGATGTCGTCGCCGTACAACGGCCGCGATGCTGACGCCCTGTACGAATACCGCGGCCTGTTCTGGCGTCGTCCGTACCTGACCGCGGTGCTCACCGTGATGATGCTGTCGCTGGCCGGTATCCCGCTGACCGCAGGCTTCATCGGCAAGTTCTACATCATCGCCACCGGCGTGCAGTCGCAACTGTGGTGGCTGACCGGGGCCCTGGTGATCGGCAGCGCCATCGGCGTGTTCTACTACCTGCGGGTGATGGTTACCCTGTACCTGATCGAGCCGACCCTGCGTCGTCACGATGCCCCGTTCAACTGGGAACAGCGCACCGGCGGCGTGATGCTGTTGGCCATCGCCATCCTGGCCTTCGCATTGGGTATCTACCCGCAGCCGCTGCTGGACCTGGTGCAACATGCCGGGTTTCAACTGATCGGTTGATGCTGGCCTGAAACGCAAACACCCCGCCGAGTGCGGGGTGTTTTGTTTCTGCCTTAGGGATATCCGCAGTCACAGCGCGGTGATCTGCACCTCTCGGTCAAACACCGCTTGGGTCAACGTCAGCACCAGGCGTTTTTGCGCGGCCTGGCGGCGCGTGGTCAATTGCGCCGATTTCTTCCAATAGGTTGCACTGTCGATGGCGCCGCCCTCGGCATCCGCGCTCAGCGCGACCATCTGATTGTAATAAGTACTGTCATGGGCCTCGAAAGCCGCCTGATTGGCGTGAACCTGACGCAGGTTATCGACCCAGAAGTCACGGCTGGCCACTGATTCGATCATGGCCTGGCTGCCGTCGATGGCCAGGATTGCCGCCTCGGTCGCCGCCAACGCGGTTTCACTGACTTCCGCAGTCCGTGCAAACAGCATACCCTGCGGCTGACCCGGCAGATCCAGTGCGGTAGCCAGCCGGGTGCGGTAGACCAGTTGCACTTCAGCGGCATCAGGCGCAGTGCTGCGCCCGGCCATGTCGGCAAAGGCGGCTTTTTCCACCTCGTCGAGGCGGAACAGACCCTTGGCCAATTTCAACAAGGGCGACTGCCGCGCCTCCCCCGTCGCGCCCAGGGACGCCTCGAACACCAGCGTGCGCACCTGTAGCACACTGAACAAAAGCGTGGCCCCGTCGCTACAGGACGTGCCGTGCAGGGCTTCTTTGAAGAGTGCCTCGCGCAATTGCGTGTGCTCGAGCGCGGCCCCAATCACGTGCCATACCCGCTCGCGCAACTGGGCGTACGCTTCGGGGTTCTGGAAATCGCGCGAATCGCGCAATTCGTCGAGGGTATCGAAGAATGCCTGGGCACCCGGCTCAGCGTGCAACGCGTCCCACTGTGCCTGCCGCGCGGTGATCTCAGCCGGCTTGAGCCGTTGCAACCAGCGCACCGCCCCCGCACTGCCCTGGGCCCGGGTGCTGCTGCCCACCAGGTCGGCGACACCGAAACTGTTGCCGTAGGCCGTGCGATGCTGCTGTATGGCAGTGCGCGCCTCAGCCGTCAGCGGGTTGCCTTCCAGATGGGTATCACGGTTGATGCGCAACACGTTTTCTGCCTGTGCCGGTGCGGGCTGCAGCACCTCGGCAGGCAGTGCCTCGATGGCATTGTTGCGCAAGTCGAGCATTTCCAGCAGGGGCAGGTCCATCACACTTTGTGGGTAAGCGTTCAGGCCCGTGGCGTTCAACATCACGCCCCGCAGGTCAAGCAAGTGCGCCATGTCCGGTGCCTGGCCCAGCGGGTTGTAACTCAGGGTCAGCTCACGCAACCCGGTCAGGCGTTGCAGCACCCGGGCGCTGGCGTCATTCCAGGCGATTCGGTTGTGCGGCACGCGCAGCCGAGTCAAACCGGGCATCTGCGCAAGCGCCTCGGGCAGCGCCGTAAGCTGGTTGTTGCCCATGTTCAAGTGACGCAACCCGGTAAAATGGCCGAGAAAGCGCTCCGGTGCCTCGACCAGGCGGTTGGAGTGCAAGGACAGGCTTTTCACATGCGAGAAGTCAGCGCTCAGTGCCGGCACCTCGTCAAGGCGCAGCCCGGTCAGGTCAAGCTCGAACCCCACCCGTTCGCCGCCATGGGCCACCACCCGCGGTGTGACGCGGCGCAGCGCTCGATTCAGGGCCTCGCTGACGTGGGCGCGGTTCAGCGCCGAAGCCGAGCCCTTGCCGTATTTCACCTTGCCGTCAGACACCCACTGCGCCAACTCCTTTTGCTGTACCTTCAGTTCAAGTTCCCGCGCCCTCAGCCATTGCTGTAACTGTGGCTCGGTCATGTCGAGGCCACGCAGCAACTGGTCGATCTCGCCCAGCTCAAGGTTGGGGTACAGCGTTTCCACTTTATCGACCAACGCCGCCGAGAACGCCGGCAAACGCCCGCGGCCACTGGCCAGGTAGCCAATGCGCGCCCCCACCCGCACCGGGCTGCGGAACCCTGGGCGTGAGGCGCTGCTGATGCCCAACAGCCGCGCGACCTCGGCGCGATCCAGCTGCGCGGCCAACGGGCTGCTGCCCCACGACGCCCGGAGTATTTCGCTGTCGGCGTTGGCCAGCGCAGGCTGGTACACGCCAGCGATCGCGCGATTAATGCGCCGCTGGCGCAGCAAGGCGCGCGCCTCTTCAGCCATGCGCAAGGGCACGCGGCCGCCTTTCAGGCGCTCCAGTTCCTGGGCGGTGGCGCCTTCGACCAGCTCGCGAACCTGGGTGTTATCCAGGCGCGGAAAGTCCCGAGACAATGCGCCTGTGCCAGCCACCTCGGCGATATCCTCGACGACGGCCCGCTCAAACAGCACAGCGCGCTTGTCGCGCAACTGCTCGGCCAGGGCATCTTGCAAACCCTCGACCCGTGCGGCGCGGCCGCCCTTCCGGGGCCCGCCCAGCAGCTCGTCGCAGGCACTGTCACCGATGGCATTGAGCATTTGCCCCATGCGGTCGCCGCTGGCGAAGTCTTCTCGCATCAGCGTCACCCAGCGGGCGTTGTCCTGGGTCGCGTCGCCGTATTCGGTGAACGTACCCCAGGGCTCGGCACCTTCGAACACCTGCAGCACCAGCGAGGGCGGCCAGCGGGGGTGGTCCACCAAGCGCTCCACGGGCATCGGCAGCGTACTCGTCCAGCGCTCGCCGGCGCGTGCGGCGCCGACCATGCGCTCGATTTCCTGGGCGGTAGCCAAGCGTTGCACGGTGTCCGACAGTTCCAGCGGCGGCGCCAGGCCGTCGATCATGGCCTGGCGCACGGTGGCCTGGTCGATCCCGGTGATGTCCAGGGCGCGGCCCAACTCGACGTCATCGAGTGCCGTGGCACGCGGTACCAGGCGCCGCAACAAACGTTCGCGCGACCATGTCAGCGGGCGCTCGCCGGTGTGCAGCCAGGCGCCGCGATCATTGCCCGTGACAATCGGTTGGTAGGCCTCTGTCGCCTGTGGCCGGACAATCACACGCTCGCCGGTCAATTCGTCGACCCGCGTCAGGTACAGCTTGCCGTCCAGTGGCAGGTACTCGCCGCCCTCCACGGTGTACAAACCCTGTTCATTGGCCTGCCAGGCGGGGTCCAGCGCCAGGTCGGCGGCATAGGGCGTGATATCCGCATGCCACAATCGCGTTTTGCCGTCCGGAAGCTCCACGCGCAGCAGGTTATCGACGAACGGGTCAATGTTGCTGTACACCTTGACGCTTTGATGCACGACCGCCCCCAGCACTATGTTCAGCGCCAGCCCACCCAGGTGCGACCAGCCCGAGGCCATCTGATGATCGGCCAGGTCCGCGAGGCCGTGATACAGCTCGCCCATGGCCTGGGCGGCAATCACCGGCAGCATCACCGGCCCCAGGGCGGGGATGAACATGGCCGCGAAATTGAGCAGGTTGACGCCGGTGTCCAGCAGGCCTTCCCAGCGATCCAGGCGCGCCAGGTAGTCCACCTGGGCAGTCGGGATGGCCAGGCACTGCGCCTGGCTTTGCAGCCAGCGCACGTGCCGTTCGTGCAAGTGCTCCAGCAGATTGCCGGCGATGGGCGCGGTATTGACCATCAACACCGGCGAGGTTAACGCTAGCTGGGCCGTGAGTCGCGCGTGAACATCTTCACGCACCGCCAGGCTGATGCGATCGAGAAACTCGTTGAGGTAGGCCGGCGTACGCAACCGTTCGACCAGTTCGGCCATGAACGCGCCACTGTGCCGGTAACGGCGCAGCGGTACCTGGCTGTCACCCGGCATCCACACGATGCAGGGCTGCGGCAGGTTCTCGCTGGCCTTGGGCAGGAACACCACGACGTCATGGGGCACGGCATGCAGCAGCTCAATGTGCCGGGCTTGCATGGCCTGGCCCGCCAGCGTGGGCGGCTGACCATCGAGCACCTGGCCGAGCATGGCGAACGTCTCGGCATCAATATCTTTTTTCAAAAGCGCGATCTGCCGCAGGCAACGCAGCTCCGCGCCACGCGCCACCAGCAACGCGTCGCGCACCTTGGTTTTGCGCGCGGGGGCCAACAAGGTATCGTTCAGGTAGTCTTGGTACTGCTTGCCCAGGTCCAGCTTGCGACACTCCCGGCCGAAGTCTTCGGGGCTGATCGCCAACTTCCTCTCGGCATCGAAGCGCAGCAGCGGGTAATCATCCACCTGCGGCGTCAGGTCGTTGGGGTCCAGTGCCTGGCCGTCGCTATTGTGCGCATGCCCAATGGCGGCTTCGGCGGGCGGAACATAGTCGATCTCGTAGCCGCCCTGTTCAACCAGGCCACTGTTGACGCCAAACGTCTGGTCCGCGTTGAAGTTGTGCAGCGCGGCCATCAGCAGCGTCTGGCTGACGGGCGTGAACTGCCGCCGTAGCCCGTGCCAGGAGGTGTTTTCGCGCACCTGCACCAGCACGGTACCGTGCACGTCGACGTCCTTGCCGATCCATTGTTTGAGGCGGGCCTTGAGCAACGGCTCGGTAAACGCCATGACCCCCTGGAAATCCTTGATGACCTCGCAGACGCCCTGGCGAGCGTCTGCGCGTGCTTGCTGGCTGGCCAGCAAAGCCTGCTGCTGCGCACGGCTTGCCTGGGTGAACCAGGTGGCCTGGCTGCCGTCAGCGCGATACTGCTCGCTGAGCAGGCTGGCGCCCAGGGCGTTGATTGACGCCTCGTCCAGGGCGACCAGCCAGTTGGGCAGGCGTTCGGCGATGAAGCGGCTGTTGGGGTGGGGCAATACGGGGTCTAGGGTCACGAGGTTCGCTCCTGTTCGTGGAGCGACAAGCAAACCAACTGGGCGTGCTGTGCGGGCACTGCATAGTTAGCGCGCATTCTGGCCTATAGTGGAACCAATCCCTTTTGCCCAGGCCCGATTCGATGATCAAACCTTCTGCCGTTCTGCTGTTGGCCGTCGCCCTGCTGTCTGCCTGCTCCAGCGCCCCCAAGCCGCCTACCCCTGAACAACTGGCGCAGATTGAAGCCGCCAACCTGCGCACCGACGCCGACATGACCCAGGTGCTGGACAAGCTGGCCAGCCTCAACCCGCAGCCTATCGAGAATCTGGACGTGGACACCGCGCGCGCGCAGCCGACACTGGCCGATGCCGCCAAGGCGTTGCTCATCGAGCAGGGCAAGGACGCTGACACCTCCGGTGTGACCGCCGTTGACCGCACCGTGCCAGGGGCTGCCGGGCAGATCCCGGCCACCGTTTACACACCCAGTGGCGATGGCTACAAACCGGTGATTCTGTACTTCCATGGCGGGGGCTGGGTGCTGGCCGACCGCAAGGTGTACGACAGTTCGGCACGCAGCCTAGCCAAGCTGGCGGACGCGGTGGTGGTGTCCATCGACTACCGGCGCGCCCCGCAAGACCGCTTTCCCGCCGCTGCCGACGATGGCGTGGCGGTGTACCGCTGGCTGACCCACTACGCCCGCGCGGTGGGTGGCGACCCGCGGCACCTGGCCCTGGCGGGCGAAAGCGCCGGCGGCAACCTGGCCCTGGCCACGGCCATCGCGGCCCACGAACAAGGGTTGGCGGCGCCCAAGCATGTGCTGGCGATCTACCCGGTGACCCAGACCGGCAGCGACACCGAGTCCTATGGCAAATACGCCCATGCCAAGCCGTTGAACGCAGCGATGATGCCGTGGTTCTTCAACCAGTTGCTCAGTGACCCCAGCCAGAAACAGGACCCGCGCCTGGACGTGCTGCACGCCAACCTGCAAGGGCTGCCGCCGGTGACGCTGATCAACGCCGAAATCGACCCGCTGCGCGATGACGGCGCGCTGATGGAAACCGCGCTCAAGGCGGCTGGGGTCAGCGTGGAGCGCAAGGTCTACAGCGGCGTGACCCATGAGTTTTTCGGCTTGGGGGCACTGGTGCAACAGGCCGCGCAGGCCGAGGCATATGCCGGCGAGCGGCTGACGGCTGACCTGCACCGCTAGCCCCCACAGGTGACAGCCGCTTGGGTCAGAAACCGTCGGCGTGGACAAAGCACAATTTATTGCCCTCCGGGTCGCGGCAGTAGGCGCCGTAGTAGTCCGGCGAATACTGCGGGCGCAGGCCCGGGGCGCCTTCGTCCTGGGCGCCCATGGCGATGGCCGTACGCCAGGCAGCGTCAACCTGGCCCCGGCTGGCTGCGGCGAAGCTGACCTGCATGCCGTTGCCCCACGTGGCCGGCAGACCGTTGAACGGTTCCTGAACAAAGAACTGCGGCCAGTATTTGCCCGGCCGCTGCCAGCCCACGCCCGGCGGGCCGCCATCGTTGTCCTCGGCCATGCGCACCAGGCCCAACTGCGCCAGCACGGCGTCATAGAATGCCGCCAGGCGCGGCAGATCGCGGGCTCCGACTTGAATATGGCTGTACATGGGCAGCGCCTCCATTTCTCACCTTTATGACAAAAAACTCAGCCCCTGCGCAACCACGCGCGCCCGGTTTACACTCGGCGGCAGCCTTCCCCCTATCGACACGAGCCCATTCATGACCGGTTCCCTGCTCCTGCGCGGTATGTTCGTCGGCATTCTGGCCGGCTTTCTTGCGTTCAGTTTCGCCAAATATTTCGGCGAGCCCCAGATCGACCAGGCTTTCGCTTTCGAAGAGCAACTGGATCAGGGCCCCGCGCCCGAGCTGATCGGCCGCGAAATGCAAAGCGGCATCGGCCTGATCAGCGGCGTGCTGATCTACAGTGCCAGCATGGGCGCGCTGTTCGCCCTGGCCTTCAGCAGTTGCCTGGGCCGCGTCGGCAGGCTGGGCCCACGCGGGCTGTCGCTGCTGCTGGCGCTCGCGGGCTTTGTCGCGGTGATTGTGGTGCCGGAGCTCAAATACCCGGCCAACCCGCCGTCCATCGGCGACCCCGGCCTGCTGCGCGAACGTACCCAGCTGTTCCTGCTGATGGTCACCCTGTCAGTGGTGGCGATGACCCTCTCGATCAAATTCGCCCTTGCGCTGGTGCCCCGCCACGGTCTGTGGACCGGCGCGCTGGTCGGCATCGGCCTGTACTTGCTGGTGGTCAACCTGGCCGGCTCCGTGTTCCCACCGGTCAATGAAGTGCCGTATGGCTTCGCCGCCGAGGACCTGTGGCAGTTCCGCCTGGCCAGCCTGGGCATTCAGCTGGTGATGTGGAGTTCGCTGGGGCTGATTTTCGGCTGGCTGACCGAGCGTGAGCGGGCTCGCGCCCGCCAGCTTTAACCTCCACGCCAAAAGCTGCAAGGTTGGGCGGCACACCGTTTGTTCCAACTTGCAGCGGTAGGCTTGAAGCGTGCTTCTCGTGCATAAAAGCGCGCACAAATCCATACAAATATATTTGCAAAAGGCCCCTGTTCCCCCCTTCTCAACGCCTTGCCGATGCCTAGAATAGGCACTCGGTTGCGGTCCTCGTCCTGAGTTCGCCGCCCGTATCGAAACCATCCTGAATCATGTCTGATAACAACAACCCCTGCGTGAGTTGCGGCGCCTGCTGCGCGTTTTTCCGAGTGTCCTTTTATTGGGGCGAATGTGTGTCGGTGGGCGGCCGAGTGCCTGATGAACTGACCGTGCAAGTCAGCCATAACCACGTGGCCATGATCGGCACTGACCGCAAGCCCGCGCGCTGCGTTAGCCTGGCGGGCGAGATCGGCTGTTCGGTAGGGTGCACCATGTACGAACAGCGCTCCAGCACCTGCCGCGAGTTCGAAGCGTCGTGGGAGAACGGCGAGCACAATGAAAACTGTGACCGCGCCCGCGCCCACCACGGCTTGCCGCCGCTGGAATCGGGCTGGGCGTTGACCGCCTGATTGCCAGGCGAACGTTGGGTGGTAGCACACTGTCTAGTGTCATGGCATGTTGCCTTTCCAGGAACCGAACGTGGACCCCAAAACCCTTCAAGCCTATGACCAGCGGGCGCCCGACTATGCCCGCGAGTGGAATCGTCAGGCCCCGCCCAGCGACATGTATGCGCTGTTGATGCGCCATTTCAGCCCCGGCCCCACTGTGGACGTGGGCTGTGGCAGTGGCCGTGACCTGGCCTGGCTCAGCGCCCAGGGCTTTGAGGCACTGGGGGTAGAGGCCAGCGCCGGCCTGCTGACCCAGGCCCGCACCCTGCACCCCGACCTGCGCTTTGCCTTGATGAGTTTGCCCGACCTGGACGGCCTGAAGGCTCACAGCTATCAGAACGTGCTGTGCGAAACCGTGATCATGCACCTGCCCGACGAACAGATCGCCGCCGCCACCCGCCGCCTTCGCGAACTCTTGCGCCCGGGAGGCACCCTGTATTTGAGCTGGCGGATTACCCCTGAAGCGTCGATCCGCGACGCGGCCGGGCGCCTGTACAGTGCCTTTGACCGGCGGCTGGTACGGGAAGCGTTGGGGAGTGTGGAGGTGTTGCTGGATGACGAGTCGCTGAGCGTCTCGTCCGGCAAGCGCGTGCATCGGTTGATTGTGCGGGGGTGACGCGCCTTCCTGACCCGGTAGGAACTGCCGAAAGGCTGCGATGGCGCGCGAAGCGTGCCCATATCTGTATCACAGCCTCCGGCAGCGCCTGCGCAATTGCGCAGGCGCTGCCTGGCACCGGCGTTAGCCGAACCGGCCGGTGATGTAGTCTTCGGTCTGGGTCTTGGCCGGGTTGGTGAACAGCGTGTCGGTGTCGCCGTGCTCGATCAGCTCGCCCATGAACATGAACGCGGTGTAGTCCGAGCAGCGCGCGGCCTGTTGCATGTTGTGGGTGACGATGATCACGGTGAACTGCTCCTTGAGTTCGGTGATCAGTTGCTCGATACGCCCGGTGGAGATCGGGTCCAGCGCCGAGGTCGGTTCGTCCAGCAACAGTACCTGGGGCTTCAGGGCGATAGTGCGGGCAATGCACAGACGCTGCTGCTGGCCGCCGGACAGGCTCTGGGCGCTCTGCTTGAGCTTGTCTTTCACCTCCCCCCACAGCGCCGCGCCGTGCAGCGCCTGCTCGACGCGGTCGTCCATTTCGCGGCGGCCGAGTTTCTCGTGGTGGCGTACTGCGTAGGCGATGTTGTCATAGATCGACATCGGGAACGGCACCGGCTTCTGGAACACCATGCCCACGTGGCTGCGCAGGCGGTTCATGGAATAGCTGGGCGCCAGGATGTTTTCACCGTTGAGCAGTACCTCACCCTTGGCTTCCTGCTTCGGGTACATGGCGTAGATGCGGTTGAACACCCGCAGCAGCGTGGACTTGCCGCAGCCGGACGGGCCGATGATGGCCGTCACGCGCTTTTCGGGGATGTCCATGTCGATGGATTTCAACGAGCGCTGCTGGTCATAGAAAAATTCAAGGTTGCGCACGCGGATTTTGGTGCGTTCCTGGGCAAGACTTGTCATCAGTGAGACCTATTGCGCAAAAGGATCAATCGGGAAAGCAGGCTCAGACACAGCACGAACAGGGTCAGCACCAGGGCGCCGGCCCAGGCGATGGCGTGCCAGTCGTCGAACGGGCTCATTGCATATTGGAAGATCACCACCGGTACGCTGGCGATCGGTTTGAGCAGGTTACTGCTCCAGAACTGGTTGCCGAAGGCGGTGAACAGCAGCGGTGCGGTTTCGCCAGTGATGCGCGCCAGGGCCAGCAGTACACCGGTGACCACGCCCGCCTTGGCGGCGCGCAGCACGATCTGCAGGGTCAGCTTCCACTGCGGCACGCCCAGCGCCAGCGCGGCTTCGCGCATGGTCGAGGGTTGCAGCTGGAGCATTTCATCGGTGGTGCGCACCACCACCGGAATTACCAGCAGCGCCAGGGCCAGGGCACCGGCGATGGCCGAGAAACCGACCTGGTGGTTGGTGAGGTGGTTGAGCGGCAGAATCACCGCGGTGTAGATGAACAGGCCCAGCACGATCGACGGCGCCGACAGCAGAATGTCGTTGATAAAGCGCACGGTGTTGCCCAGCTTGGAGTGACGGGCGAACTCGGCCAGCCAGATGCCGGCGGCCAGGCCGATCGGCGTGCCGATCAGCAAGGCCATCACCGACATCAAGGCGCTGCCGTAGAAGGCGTTCGCCAGGCCGCCTTCGGTGCCGGGCGGCGGCGTCATCTGGGTGAACAGGTTGAGGTTCAGGGCCTGGAAGCCATTGATGATGGTGGTCACCAGGATCCACACCAGCCACAACAGGCCGAAGGCCGTGGCGCCGCAGCTCAATACCATGGCGATACGGTTTTTCAGGCGGCGAACGCGGTAAAGACGCTCGTGCTCGTTGTCGTTCATAGTCCCTCTTTACGCGACAGGCGCATCAACATCAGGCGGGCCGCAGCCAGCACCACAAAAGTGACGATAAACAGCAGGAAGCCCAGGGCGATCAGCGCCGAACGGTGCAGGTCGGTGTAGGCCTCGCTGAACTCATTGGCGATCACCGAGGCGATCGAGCTGCTGGGCATCAGCAAGGAAGCGGAGAACTGGTGGGCGTTGCCCAACACGAAGGTCACCGCCATGGTTTCCCCCAGCGCGCGACCCAGGCCCAGGAAAATGCCGCCGACCACTGCCGAGCGGGTGTAGGGCAGCACGATGTCCCAGACCACTTCCCAGGTGGTGTTACCCAGGGCGTAGGCCGATTCCTTGAGCGTGGTAGGCACGCTGCGGAACACCTCGTGCATCACCGAGGTGATGAAGGGGGTGATCATGATCGCCAGCACGATACCGGCGGTGAGCATGCCGATGCCCAGCGGCGGCCCCTGGAACAGCGCGCCTACCACGGGCAAGGCGCCCAGGTGGTCGTTGATCCACGGCGCCAGGTGCGCGGCCATGAAGGGGCCGAAGATGAACAGCCCCCACATGCCGTAGATGATGGACGGGATGCCGGCCAGCAGCTCGATCGCCGAGGCAATCGGCATGCGCAGCCACATGGGCGCCACTTCCGTAAGAAAAATGGCGATGCCGAAACTCACCGGTACGGCGATCAGCAACGCCAAAAGCGAGGTCACCAGGGTGCCGAAAATAGGCACCACGGCGCCGAACTGGCCGTTGACCACATCCCATTGGGTGCTGGTCAGGAAGCCGAAACCAAAGGTGCGAAACGCTTCGCTGCCGCCCCACAGGGTGGAGCCGGCGATGCTCAGCAGCAACACCAGCACCAGCATGCCGGCGCCCATCATGGTGCGCCTGAACCACATGTCGTGGCGATGGTCACGGGCCGCGCGGGCCTCGCTGGCATCCTGGCTGGTATTGGCTGAAGTCATGTATTGGGTGTTTTCTGTCATGGCAATCCACTCGCAAGGCAGACGCCCCCGCAAGACCGATCAAGGTCCGACAGGGGCGCGCCGGTTTACTTCACATCAATGGGCGAAATCGGATTTCCAGTAACCTTCGATCTTTTCCACCAGCGACTTGGGCAGTGCTACGTAATCCAGGGCGCTGGCCTGTTGCTGGCCGTTTTCCAGGGACCACTTGAAGAAGTCAAAGGCGGCCTTGCTTTGCTCGGCGTTCTTGGACTGCTTGTACATGATGATCCAGGTAGTGGCAGTGATCGGCCAGGCGTTGTCGCCCGGGGCGTTGGTCATGATCAGGTTGAAGTCCTTGGCGCTGGCCCAGTCGGCGGTGTCGGCGGCAGCCTGGAAGGCCTTGGCGTTAGGCTCGACGAACTTGCCGGCAGCGTTCTTCAGCTGGGCAGTGGCCATTTTGTTCTGCAGGGCGTAGGCGTATTCGACGTAACCGATCGAACCCTTGATCTGCTTCACGTAGGCAGCCACACCTTCGTTACCCTTACCGCCCACGCCCACTGGCCAGGCCACGGTGGTGCCGAACTTCAGGGTGTCGTTCCAGCTAGGGCTGACTTTGGCCAGGTAGTTGGTGAAGTTGAACGAAGTACCCGAGCCGTCCGAGCGGTGCACCACGGTGATGGCCGTGGCAGGCAGCTTGACGCCAGGGTTCAGGACGGCAATGGCCTTGTCGTCCCACTTGGTGATCTTGCCCTGGAAGATGTCAGCCAGGGTCTGGCCGTCCAGCTTCAGCTTGCCGGCCTCAACGCCTTCGACGTTGAACACCGGCACGATGCCGCCGATGACGCTTGGGAATTGACCCAGGCCCGCGGCTTTCAGGTCGTCTGCGCTGAGCGGGGCGTCCGATGCGCCGAAGTCAACGGTGGCTGCCTTGATCTGGGCGATGCCGCCGCCCGAACCGATGGACTGGTAGTTGATGCGGTTGTCTTTCTCTTTGCTGTAGTCCTGGGACCACTTGGAAAGCACCGGGTATACAAAGCTGGAGCCCGCTCCGGTTACATCGGTCGCGTGGGCCAGGCCAGTGAGGCACAGGGAGGCCAACAAGAGCGACAGACGAGTTTTATTCAGCAGCGTCACGGCAACACCTCGGCAAATTGGTTTGAGTGGGTCCTACCCACACGGGTTTGGCCGTGACGATTTAATGCTTTGAATATTTCGGTTTAATGACAGTTAGTCGAATGGTTCTGTGAAATGTTGCATTGGGCCATCATTACAGCGCCCCAGAGGCCTGCCGATACAGCTGCGCAGGCCCTTGGCATTCGGTCGCCTGGGCCACCAACCAGTGCTGGAATTGCTGGCATTTGCGCTGTTCCTCGAACGGCCGGGGGGCCAACAGGCAATAGCCCGAGCCGTCGCGCACAAAGCCGAACGGCGCCACCAATTGGCCGCTGGCCAATTCGTCCTGCACCATCAGCCAGGACGCCAGTGCCACGCCCTGCCCCGCGCTGGCCGCCTGGATGGACAGGTAGAAATGCTCGTACTCGACCCGTTGCAGGCCGCGCGGCGCCTGCTGTTGCAGGCGCAACCAGGCCTCCCAGGCGCGCGGCCGGGTCTGGCTGTGCAGCAGGGTCTGGCCATCCAGGGTGTCGGCCGCCAGGGCTGGCCGACACACCGGCCCCACCCACTCCTCGCACACCCGCACGCTGTGCACGCTGGCGTCCCAGTGAAAGTCGTCGCGGCGGATGGCCAGGTCGACGCCGCTGCGCACAAAGTCAATGGGGCCGCCAGCCGTGAGCAGCTGCACCTTCAGATTGGGGTGCTGACGGTGAAAGTCCGGCAGGCGCGCAATCAGCCACTTCATGGCCAGGGTCGGCTCGCAGGACACCACCAGCACCTCTTCTCGCACCTGCTGTTTGAGGTGTTCCAGAGTGCTGTGCAACTGCTCGAACAGCGGCGCGGTGACCTGGAACAGGGTGTGCCCGGCGGCGTTGAGAAAGATCGCGCGGTTGCGCCGCTCGAACAGCTCCAGCCCCAGCGAATCTTCCAACAGGCGCACTTGGCGGCTGACCGCACCGTGGGTGACGTTGAGCAGTTCGGCGGCCTTGACGAAGCTTTGCGTCTGGGCAGCGACGTTGAAAAAACGCAGCGCGGCGAGGTTGGACAGGCTCATATAGGCGACGATTTCTAGCAGATTTTCTCGACTATAAATCGTTTTTCAAGGCGCTGACAACGCTTCAGGATAGCGACCATTCACCGCACAAAGGACGATACAGCGTGGAAATCACTGATAGCAAAACAGTCGCATCTGCGCCGCAGGCTCACCGATGAGCCCGTGGTTGGCCGTTATTATCATCACCGTGCTAGCGGTGATCAGCCCCGGGCCTGACTTCGCCATGGTCACCCGTTTGAGCTATGCCCGAGGCCGTCGCGCGGGGCTGGCCTGCGCCCTGGGCATCGCTTGCGGGGTACAGGTGCACGTGCTGTACAGCGTGCTCGGCGTGACCGTGCTGATGGCCCGCCTGCCGTGGCTGTTCACCGTCATGAAGTGGGCGGGCGCCGCCTACCTGGTATACCTGGGCACTCAGGCGCTGACCAGCCAGCCGGCCTCGGCCCGGCCTGACGCCACGTCGCAGCGGCTGTCGCTGCTCACCGCTTGGCGCACGGGGCTGCTGACCAATGCGCTGAACCCCAAGACCATGCTGTTCGTGGTGGCCACCTACACCCAGGTGGTCAACGCCGACAGCTCGCCCGCCAGCAGTTTCGCCTACGGGGCGTTCATGTCGGCATCGCACTGGCTGTGGTTCAGCCTGGTGGCGCTGTTCTTCTCCACCGCCACCTTGCGTGCCTGGATGCTGCGCCAGCAACGGCGCATTGACCGCTTGATCGGTGTGGCGCTGATCGGCCTGGGCGCCAGCCTGGTGCTGAGCGCAGTCAGTCCCGGATAAAGCGCACACCGGGGCGCGCGCGTTCATCCACCCGCAGTTCGAACACGTCCGGGCGCGCGTAGTGGCCGGCCACGTCGAAGTCATAGCGGGCCCGCACCAGCTGCTCGGGGTCGATTTGCGCCACCAGCAGCCCGCGCGCACCTACCAGCGGGCCGGCCAGCACGTCGCCCAAGGGGCCAATGATGACACTGCCGCCGTTGATCAGCGGGCGCTCGGCTGGCCAGTTGACCACGGGCTGGCCCAGTGCCTGGGGCGAGTCCTGCACTTGGCACGCGCTGACCACGAAACAGCGGCCCTCGCAGGCGATGTGGCGCATGGTCATCTGCCACATCTCGCGCTCGTCCACGGTGGGCGCGCACCAAACGTCCACACCCTTGGCGTACATGGCCATGCGCAGCAGCGGCATGTAGTTCTCCCAGCACACCGCGGCGCCCAGGCGCCCTGCCGCGCTGTCGACCACCGGCAACGTCGAACCATCGCCTTTGCCCCACACCAGGCGCTCGGTGCCGGTGGGCATCAGCTTGCGGTGCTTGGCCACCAGGCCCTGCTGTGGGCAGAAGTACAACACAGTGCAGTACAGGGTGTGGCCACTGCGCTCGATCACCCCCAGCACCAGATTGGCGCCGGTGCGCTGGGCCAGGCCGACCAGGGCCTCGGTCTCGGCGCCGGGCACGTCGATGGCGTTGGCGTGGTAACGGGCGAATGCCTCGCGGCCTTCCGGCAGGCGGTAGCCCATCTGGGTGCCGAAGGTTTCGCCTTTGGGGTAGCCGCCCAGCAGGGCCTCGGGCATCACCACCAGCTGCGCCCCGGCGTCGCGGATGGCATCTTCGTAACTGAGGATCTGCGCCAGGGTGTCGGCGGTGCCGCCTGGCAGGGAACCGATTTGCAGGGCGGCGACGATGGACGTGGGCATTGCGGGCAAACTCCGAGCGGGAAAGTTTGCACATTGTCGGCGCCTGATGAATCATGAATAAGCCCGATATGCTTCTGAATGATATGAACACCATGAATATCGTCGACGTTGACCTCAACCTGCTGAAAGTCTTCGAAGCACTGCACGATGAGGTCAGCGCCAGCCGTGCCGCCCTGCGCCTGGGCGTGACCCAGTCGGCGGTGAGCGCGGCCTTGCGGCGCCTGCGCGAGGTGTACGGCGACCCGCTGTTCGTGCGCACCGGCCGGGGCCTGGCGCCGACGTTGCGGGCCAACCAGCTCAAGCCGCTGAACAGCGAGGCGCTGAACAAGTGCCGGCACAGCTTGACCCTGCTCGACCCCACCGTCAGTGATTACACTGGCCGCGCGGTCAGCCTGGGGCTGTCGGATGATTTCGAGATTGCCTTCGGCCGCGCCCTCATCGAGGCGGTGGACCAGCGCGCACCAGGGCTGCGGTTGATTTTCCGCCAGACGCACACGCAAATCGTAGCCCAGGCGTTGAGCGAGCGCACTCTGGACCTGGCCATCACCGCGGGCGGCTTCAACGAACGCATGCTCAGCCGCCAGGTGCTGGGCGACGGCCACTACCTGAGCCTAGTGGACCCGGCCAGCCTGGCGCCCGGACAAGCGCAGATCAACCTCGACGAGTTCGTTGAACGTGAACAGATTCTGATTTCATCGGGGGGCTTCATCGGCATCATCGACGAAGCCTTGGCAGCGCTGGGCCGCAGCCGCCGGGTGCGGGCTTCCACCACCCACTTCGCCGCCCTGCCCTATTTGCTCAAGGGCAGTGCGGCTGTCGCCACGGTACCGGCCCATGCGGCCTGGCGCATCGCCGAGGTCAGTGGCCTGGCGCCCGTGGCCTGTCCGCTGAACCTGCCACGCTACCCCATCGAAATGGGCTGGCGCACCCATGCGCAGATCGACCCGGCGCTGTTGCGCGTGCGCGAGGCCATCAGCGCCTGCGTGGGCGAGGCGTTACTTGTTGGCGGCCATTAGCCGGTTGACTTCGCCGCGCACCATATTGGCGTATTCAGGTGGCGACATGCTGTCCAGTTCGGCACGCACCCACTCGGCCCAGCGGCCCTTGCGCTTGGATTTTTCCCCGATCAGGCGGGCCGCATCGGCCTTGGCCTTGCCCAGGTTGGACTGCCAGAGGTCAAACAGGCGGGACTTCTCGTCCTCGATCATTGCCCGCTCGGCGAGGCTCTTGTTGGCCAGATTGAAGCTCATCAGTGTTTCCTGCAGCGTGAAAATGGGTCACATCTTACACTGTAGTCCTACGCTACCTGTAGGCCGCCGGACAAAACCCGGTGCAACTTTCGCCGCACGCTGTAATCCATTGTTCACTGTCATTCATTACCAGGAGCACCGCACATGGCCCGTAAAACTGCCGCGCAAGCCGCTGATCAAATCAAGGACCAGGCCTTCAGTGAACTGCAGGCGCTGATCGAGGAATCCGAAGCCCTGCTCAAGAATGGCGCGGAATTGGTAGGTGAGGAAGCCGAGACCTGGCGCGAACAGGTCAGCCTGAAACTCAAGCAGGCCCGCGAGTCGGTGGCCGGCGCCCGCGAGCGCGCCCAACCGGTGGTGGAGGCAACCCAGGACTATATCGGTGGCCACCCGTGGCAGACCGTGGCCATCTCGGCCGGTTTCGGCCTGGTGGTTGGGCTGCTGCTGGGTCGCCGTTCCTGACGTCGCCTTAGGCGCGCGTCGCGCGCCATCGCAGCCTGCCGGCAGCGCCTACGATCATCTTTCCGTGGTAGCTGTCGGCAGGCTGCGATAAGGTCCGCAGGACCTTCAGCCCGCCAACCCACGCAACCGACTCAATTCCTGCGCCCCCACCTCCACCCCTTCACGCTCTGCTCTGGCCCGCGCGCGATAACGCCGCTCCCCGGCCATGCGTGTCACGCCTACCTCCTGCATTCGCTCCACCAACTCACGACTGCGCTCGGCAAAGTCGTTGCCGGCGCCCTTGCTCGGGTCGATGACAATGATCAACTGGCCGGTCCACGGCGTCTGCGCGCCTGGATGACCGCTCCAGTCGAAGCCGAACGAGAAGTTGCCACCGGTCAAGGCCGCCGCCAGCAGTTCCACCATCATCGACAACGCCGAGCCCTTGTGCCCGCCAAACGGCAACAGGGCGCCGCCGTCGAGGATGGCCTTGGGGTCTGTGGTTGGCTGGCCGTGGCGGTCCACGCCGGTGCCTTCGGGCACGGCCACGCCCTGGCGCGCGGCGATCTGTACATCACCGTGGGCCAGGGCACTGGTGGCCATATCAAAGACAATGGGGTCATGGCTGGCGCACGGTGCGGCGAACGCAATGGGATTGGTGCCGAACAGCGGCTTCTGGCCACCATGGGGCACCACGCACGTCATGCTGTTGACCAGGCTCAACGCCACCAGGCCTTCGCGGGCAAAGGGCTCTACATCAGGCCAGAGCGCGGCGAAGTGATGGGAGTTGCGAATGGCCAACACGGCGATACCGGCGCTGCGGGCCTTCTCCACCAGCAAGGCACGGGCAGCCGCCAGCGCCGGCTGGGCGAAACCGTTGGCCGCGTCTACGCGCACGAAGCCCGGGGCCACGTCTTCAACCACCGGCACCGCGGCGCCATCGACCCAGCCGCTGGCCATGGAAGAAACGTAACCCGGCACCCGAAACACCCCATGGCTATGAGCGCCATCGCGCTGGGCGGTGGCGCAGTTGTGCGCCAACACTGCGGCCACCCCGGGGGCCGCGCCATGGCGCTGGAAAATCTGTTCAAGCAATTGCACCAACGCTGCAAAGGCAAGCGTTGAGTGAGGGGCCGTTTCTGCACTGCCAGGGCCAGACATCGCGAACTCCTTCCAAGGTGAAACCGATTAATGGCACCGCCGTCGCCGACGTGTCAATACCACCCCCGCGCCAATGGCGGCGGTGCATAGGTAACGCCGCGTACAGGCATGGACAGCCTAAGGTCGGTGTCCTTTTCAGCGTTTGCGGACCTTGCCATGTCGACCCTCGTTTACCCCTTTTTCAACCCTGATCATTTGCGTGGCCACTACCTGAGCGATCTCAGCACCGCCTTCACCGACGAGACGCTGAGCGTCGTCGAGGATGACTGGCTGAAGCAGGTCGGCAGCCAGGCGGCCAATCTGCGCGTCGATCGTCCCACGTTGCCCCCGGATGTTCGCCTGGACCCAGCGCTGGCCTGTGCAATGGTTATCAGCCGTGGCCACGCGGACCACCCGGCCATGTACCTGTGGACCGTCATGGATGGGCTGGTGCCGTGCGCTGACCGAACCGCGCTGAACGCCGAGCTGCTTCGCCTGCAGGGTGACTCGACGGCCATTTTCGAGCTCGAGCACATAGACGGTGACGTATTCGAGTCGCTGGCCAAGACTTACCTACTGGACCGCGCGAGCCACCTGCAGGCCGTCGCCCAATGGTTCGCCGCGCTGCCCGACCTCGATAGCCAGCTACAGGCACAACTGGCCCCGCACTTGGCCACCTTGTTCCCGGACCAGCCCAGCGACCCGCACAACGCCTGGGTGCAAGTGACCAATGCCGACGGCACGCAGGTGCTGCGCACCCTCAGCCTGGCCGAACTGCACCTGTGCACGATGGCCGGGCAAGCATTGGACCAGGGCGAGCGGCTGCGATGGCTCCGGGCGGACGGCAGCGTCATGAGCGACAGCGAGCGCACCACACTGCAGGCCGCCATGGCAGACAGCAAGGCAACCGTGGCAGACCGTTTCACCGAGGCCTTGGACAAGCACTGGGCGCCGCAGCGCCAAAGCATCGCCAACCTGTACCGCGGCGGTTTCTATCAGGCCCTGTTGCAGGCCAGGGCCAACGGCACAGTCCCCCACGACCACTGGCCCTGGTTACGTACTGCCTTGGCTGACGGCCGTATCGAGCCGGTGGCCTTGGGCGAAACCGGCAGCCCGGAGCCTACGTTGAACGTGGCGGGTGCATTCCTGATCAGGCACCCGCACGCCGACCTGGTGTACGCCTATGACGGCCTCAGCGAACTGCAACGCCACATTAACCGCCAATCGTTGGCGCTTTACCTGGCGGACCTGCCCGCACCGCCGCTGGGTGTGGCCCTTGACGACGGAACACGCTGGGGGCAACTGCAGCACCCCATGTTGCGGCCCATCAAGCCAGCCGAAGACCCCTTCCTGGCCTGCGTCGATGACATAGCTCGCTGCCAGTTGCGCAACCTGCGCAACTGCTTGCAGTTCGACGCCGGTACCGCGGCCCGAGCGATGGTCCAGGTCGACGATGCGCTTGACGTGCGCAACCTCATTGATCTGCGCCTCGTTAGTCAGGACCCCGCGCGCCGCTGGAACGCGGTGCCGTTGCTCAATCAAACCGCGCTACGCCCAAAGCCGGGTGCCTTGCCCGACACGGCCCAGTGGCTCAAGCACCTGAACGCCTTGAGCAACCAATTTAAAGCATTGAACGGCGGCGTCGCGGACATCGGTGACAGTATCGCCAGTGTGCTGGACCCCGCCATCAGCGTGGTGGATGCCCTGCTAGACAGCAGCGCCGTGACGTTCAGCTTCGACCAGACCGGTGCGCAAGAGCCGGCCAAGGTCAACCTCGGCGACCTGCTGCTTGAGCGCTTCAGCCAACCCACTCAGCGCCCAGCGACGCTGCCCGCGCCCCGCGACAGTGAGGGCGCCATCATACCCGGCTTGACGGCGCCCCTGGCCCAGGCGCTGCTTGCCGACGCCACACCGCGCCTGGAACCGCACTTCAAGAAAATCCTGGCGAGCGAGCGCGGCTGGCGCCTTCAAGGGTTGTGGAAGTGGCCACAGCGCAACGCCGCAGCGCTCCGCGAACAGATGTTGCGGCTGGAATTGGCGATGCAGCGTGCCTACGGCCGCTTGGACAAGAGCGATCTGGACAGGCTGCAACAGGTACTCGACTACCCATTGGACAGTCAGCGACGCACCCTGCCCAATGCCACTCGCGCGTATGGCCTGGCCATACGCTTCGGTGACCGCAAAGTGGCGGTGCTGAGCAACACGTTCATGCTGCAGGCACGCCAGAATGCCCAGGGGCCGCTGCTGTTCTGGTCGGCGCTATACGGGCTGCGTGACTTTACAACCGTCACCGGGCTACTGAGTTGGCTGGACGAGTGCCTGCGCACGGCGCCGTCCAATGAACCTTGGCTTGGGCTGCTGCCCCCTGCCGATCAGGAAGCGCTGCTCAATGCCCTGGCACACGACCCTGCCACCGCAATCACCATCAACACCTGGCCAATCAGCCTGCCGCTGACGGTGCAGTTGCAGCGTCATGAGTGGTTGCGCCAACAGGCCGTGGCCACCACTGCGTTCCAGCTGGCCCGGGATTTCCACTTCGAGGGCGCCCTGCTGCGCCGCTATGTGCATGCCTGCAGTGCGGCGGATGTCATGAATGTGCATTTTCAGGGGCTGTCCAACGCTCTGCAATACTGCCACCTCACCGCGATCCTGCCCAAATGGCTGAGCAGCGCGACCGTTGATGACCTCAAGGCCTATGTTGCCCTGTTGTCCACCTGCGTCCGCCTGCAGCACCCCGAAAACGATTTCCTGTTTGGCATTACCGACCTCAAGCAATTCGCCCACCTGCGGGTGAGCGAGCGCCTGCGCAAGGACTTCGGTGCAACAGCCCCCGACCCTGATGCTGTGTTGATCACCTTGCGCCAGTTTCAGGGCATGCCGATACGCTTGGGAGAGATTCCATCACACTTGGCCGCCGCCACCCAGGTGTACCGTGAGACACTCTCGACCGCAGCCGTGGACCAGCTCGCCCTGACACCCGGCATTCCCGCCATCGTGGAAATGGCTGATGCCAGCCAGCCGCCCGTCGGCCTCACCCCCGCCTACGTGAATTCCATGATTGCCAGCCTGGATATCGCGAAGCAGTACCGCGACGTGTTGGCACAGAAATTTGCCGTCGACGAACCGGATTATCTTGAGCGCCAGTTACGCTTCAGCCGCCAGCAGGCAGCAGAACTGCTGGCGGCCGCCTTCCAACAGAAAATGTCCAAGACCCTGACCAACACCGCCTATCGCTACGTTGAAAACGTGGTGAGCATGCCCGATGCCCTGGCGCGCGAACCTGTTGACTCGGTTGACGTGGTGATTCGCCCGCTGCAATTTCTCGCGGCAAGTTTTTTGCTGCCGGACACGGCCACGGGCATGCACCTGATCGGTCCGAAGGACATCAGCCAAGGTCCGCTGGTGCTGTACACCGTGCACACCAAAGGCGATTTGTTCCGTGAGTATCGCAATGGCGATGATCTGCTGGATAAATTACGTCAGGACACGGCGTTGCAAGCGCAGATCATTGAGCACCTGGACCCGGCAATCAGCGAGCGCTACGCCCGGGGCGGCTTCCGCATTCCCCACCTGCCATCGGCCGGCGAGTCCATTCTGGATGTCGAACTGCGCCCTGTGGGCACTACGCTTGTCCCCTCAACACCCGCCACAGGTCATGCGTTGCACTACTTGTTCAAGGACAACCTGGCGCTGCTACAGGCCATTGCCAAGACCACTACCATCACCACCGCCGAGGCGCGCTGGAAACGCTTCCTGTATTGGATAACCCTGGTCCTGGAACAAGGCGCCAATCTGTTGCCGGGTCCCATTGCGGAACTGCTCGGCCTGTGGCAAAGCCAGACCTGGTTCCAGGCCTCGTTCAGCGCTGCCTCAAACCGGCACTGGGGCGAAGCGTTGGGTGAGTTCACCGCGGCGCTGAGCCTGATGGGGGGCTCACGGCACACCGCACAGCGCATGGTCGGGGCCGGCAAGGGCTCCCTGCCCTACACCTCGCGGCAGCCCACCCCAGGCACCAGCGCCAGCATCGCCACCGCCCGGGCCGAACGCCTCAGCCCCTTCGAAGCGCAGAACGTATCCCTGCACGCCATGAAGCGCCACCCCGAACAGCACCTGTATACCCTGGGCGCGCAGCGATACGCGGTGGTTGACGGCAAGGTTTACCAGGTACGCGAGGTGCAAGGGCAATGGCACGTTTACGAAGGCGAGCGTAAAGGCCCCGCCGTGGAATGGCATGCCGGCACCCAGTGGCGCCTGAGTGATACCACGCCGCTGCCGCGCCGTGGCTTGAGCATCACCCGGATCCTGGATCAGCGTGGTACCGACAAACAAGTCAGTAAGGTTCTCGACGTTCGCAGCCGCGGCATGAGCGAGCTGTTCATTACTGACCCGCTAAAGGCGCAACAGATTAATTCGGCCTATTTCCAGGCGCAGACCTATTTGCTCAACGCGCTGCGAAACCTCAACGTACGCCACCCCGAGCGCCCGCTACCGGCCCGCACCGAAGCCCTGTTGGCCACTACCTTCGGCGTGGCCACCACCACGCCGCGGCTATTGAACCAGGTCCGCCGCTGCCTGGAACAGGTGCTCTCGCACCTGTCCGACCGATCACTGGAACCGCTCAACTCCAAACGCTACATTACCGGGGACAATCGCAGCGGCTACGACCGCACCATCGGTTTCGTGTATCGCCACGACCCCCAGCAACGCATTTTTCTCACTGAGCGGTTTTTCCGCGTGGAAACCGAGGTGCTGCTGGCCGTGGACCCGACGCTGACGTTGATCGACCCGCTGGTGCACCACCAGGCTGGTACCCTGATCCACGAAGTCTCGCACCTGGCGGTGGACAGCGCCGACATCGCATACCTGAACTCGACGCTGCCGTACCCCGATATGCTGCTCAACCACACTCCTAGCCAGAAGGCGTTCGTCGACGGCCTGGCGAAACGACGGACAGGCCTGTCGCTGCAAACCCCGTCCCAGGAGCTGTTCACGGTCGAGGACCGTCAGACGGGCGTCGTGCGCGACCTCGATCTTGAAGATGGCAAGAGCATGGACGTGGTGCTGAAAATCACCGGCACGGCGGACCTTGACGTCGCCCGCGACGTGTTCAACACCGACCCGGACAAGCGCGCGCAAATCATACTGGCCAATGCCGACTCCATTACCCTGTTGACGACGCTACTGGGTCGCGAGCGCTTTTGACCGCTTGGCTGCCCGCGTGCCGCAGCGGCACCGCGGGCAGCCATCACTCAATCTTTCTGGTCGCGCAGGACGTTGCCCGACGCGCCGTCAATGCGGAATTCGTAGGTCAGGCCGTCGGCCTTGCGCCCCTCGCCCTCCCAGTAACCGTCGTTGTCGGCCTCTACCTTGTACACCTCTACGTAGCCTTTGGACTTGGCGGTCTCGATGGCCTTCTCAATGCTGATCCAGCCGGCACCCGGGCGGTCGGCCAGCGCCATGCCAGCGCTCAACAGGGCGGTACCGGCCACCAGGGCAGTCAAGGTCTTCTTGATCATGATGTCTCTCCTTGCGAGGCAGTGAAAAAAGGATCAATTGCCCGCGTTGGAGGCCGTTGGAAAAAAATTAGTTCAGCTGCGATACACAATTGCCATGATTGACGGGTTTCAGCATTTCAGGGTCAAAGGTTAGAATGAAACGAATTCTTCGCCACCCGAGACAGAAATGCCCGTCAACCCTGCCCACTCCGACGTCATCGCCGAGGCTGCCGCCCAGTGGTGCCTGCGCCTGAACGCCGACGATTGCACGGCGCAGGAACGCGAGGCGTTCGAGCAGTGGCTGGCGGCCGATCCCCTGCACGCCGAGGAGTTCGCGGCCATGCAGGACATCTGGGCACTGTCCGAACAGCTGCCGCGCCGCGCCTCACCGGCGCCGGCGGCTATCGGGCGCCGGCCCTCCGCCCGGCGGCGCTGGGCGGTGGCCGCGGCGATCAGTCTGGTGGCATTGCCGTTAGCCGCGTTCACCGGCTGGAATGCCGGCTGGCTGCCCGACGCCTACCAACACGAAACCAGCCAGGGCGCGTTGCGCCAAGTGGTGCTGGGCGACGGCACCAAAGTTGAACTGAACCTGGACAGCGAGCTGAGCTACACCCACTTCAAGGACCACCGCCAGGTTCGCCTCAGCCGCGGCGAAGCCTTCTTCGAGGTCAGCCACGATAGCCAACACCCCTTCGTGGTCAAGGCCGCGCAGGGCCGCATCAAGGTTACCGGCACCCGCTTCAACGTGTGGAAGTACCAGGACCAGGTGCGGGTCACGCTGGTAGAAGGCTCGGTGCTGGTCAGCAGCATCAACGCCGACCCCGATGGCGGCTTCCGCTTGAGCCCCGGCATGCAGGCACGCTACAAGGCCGGCGACTATGAGCCACAGCTGAGCCAGACTTACGCGGGCGACACCAGCCTGGCCTGGCGCGATGGCAAGCTGATACTCGACAACCTGCCGCTGGTCGACGCCTTGCCGCTGATCAACCGCTACCTGGACAAGCCGCTGGTACTGGGCGACGACCACAGTGCGCACATTCGCATCGGTGGCATGTACGACACCAGCCGCATCAAATCGCTGGTGGTCAGCCTGCCCAAGGTGCTGCCCATCTACCTGACCCAGAACAACCAGGGCGACACGGTGCTCAACAGCATCCCCGCGCAACCCTGACGCGAAGTTTCATCAACCTGTGCACAGATAAATCACGAATTTTCCACAGTCGGGGGTTCATGATTCAGTCGGTCCATTCGTCCTATACGTAGGAGCGACAAATCACCGGACCTGCTCTGGAACAGGAGTCTTCGCATGCACAATTCGCCAATGCCCGTACCTGCCCTTGCGTCAATGCGATCGCTGCCCACCACCGGGGGCGAGCCAGAGCGCTGCAGCAACAGCCAGATCAAGGAACTGCTCAAGAGCTACGGCCTGCGCACCAGCCTGATCCGCCTCAAGGTCATCGACGCGTTGCTCAGCGCCGAGCGCGAGGGGCGCACCATTGGCGTGCGTGCAGTGCACACACATTTGCAGGAACTGGACATTCCGCTGTCGTTTCTCAGTGTGCGCGAAGTGCTCAAGCGGTTGTGCAGTGAAGGCGTGATCGAACTGCGCGCCGAGAAGACCTACGGGTTGAGCGAGCACGCCCTGACGATGTTGCGACCGTATTCCCTGTCCTGATCGCAACGCCAGGCCGCGCCCGGCCGTTACGCGCCTGCCCGGTTCAGGGCTTGACCTTGCGGCGCATGATGCCGTTGAGCACCACCACGACCACTGCCACGCCGATGGCAATGTACTGGAACAGTTTCTCGCTGATCAGGCCGTCCTTCTGCATCCATGACAGGCCCAGCATGATGGCCAGCACGACGAGGGAGATGATGACGGAGTAGATCAGGCGTTGCTTCTGGGACATGAGGGTTTCCTGGTTCATTTGTATCAAGTCAGTGTCCATGGACACACCAAGCACATACCCGATCACGGGGATGCGCCAGGGTTTTCAGGGTCTCATAGTACAGTGCCCATCCTGCTTTGTGGACGGGTGCTTCACACTACGAGGATTTACCCATGCTGCGTCGAATCACTTTGCTGATTCCCCTTCTCATGACCGTATCGCTGAGCGGTTGCTGGATGTTCATGCCACCGGGCGGTGGTGGTGGCGGCCACGGCGGTGGTGGCGGCGGTGGTTTTGGCGGTGGCGGCCATGGCGGCGGCCCCGGTTTCATGCAAGGACGCTGATTCCTGAAAGCGAGCCCCACGGGCTCGCTTTTTTTCTACACCACCACGCGACGCCCCTCCCCGCCTCTCCACCCTCAACTCGGTGGGGCCACCAACCATAGCACGCTAGCCTTCAGCCATCTGCCCGGTTACGCGGCGCTCCAGAAGCGTGCTGGCGATTTGTGCTACAAAACAGCTCCCTTTTTCCTACCGCCACTATCACCGTTGCCGTCTGTAGTGCCCCGCGATACCACATAGAATTTGCCCATGCCCCGCAACCCTGCGCGGTTGCCGGTAAACCCTATCGCCATCACAAGGACGTCAACATGGATCTCAATGACCTCAAGCAAGTCGACATCAGCCAACTGCCGCACTCCCTGCAACGGCTGATCGATTGCATTGGCATGGAACACGCGTATCAGCTGACCTGCCTCTACGGCGGGCGGCCCAAGTACATTCCCAAGCACCCCCAGCGCACGGCGCTGGCCAAGCACCTTCCGCCCGAAGCGCTGGCACGCTTGATCGAGCGGTTCGCCGGGTTGGCCCTGGAAATCCCCAAGGCCGATCATTTCTGTCGGCAACTGCGTAACCGGCAGATTCAGGAAGAGAGCTCCAACGGCAGTTCCCGCAGTGAGCTGGCTGACAAGTACGGCTTGAGCCTGCGCCAAATCGGCAACATTCGTCGCCTGGCCTAGTTTTTCATCCTCCTTGGAGTGGCCAGGCGTAGGCAATACACTGCCTGGCCACCGAAGAGCCGATGAAGCCCCCTCCTAATGACACCACGCCCAGCCATCAGCATCGCCATGGTGTGGCAGACGATGCACATGGCGCTTCGGCTGGTAGGCCCCCTGTGCGGCACCGAGCTTGAATAACCCGCCGCGCCCTCAGCCCAGCATCATCGCGATCAACGGCGACAACAGCACGGTCAGCACGCCACTGAAGATCATCGTCAGGCTCGCCACCGCGCCCTCTTCCGGGCCGACGGCGCGGGCCACGCTCAAGCCGAAGCCATGAGCCGCCGCGCCGAACGGCGCCCCCTTGGCCACGCGTGAGCGCAGGGGCAGCAGGGTCAGGATCACTTCGCCCAGGACGATGCCGAACAGGCCGGTGATGATCACGAACAACCCGGTCAACTGCGCGGTTCCGCCCAAGTGCAGCGTGGCTTCCACCGCGAACGGCGTGGACACCGAGCGCGCCAGCAGGCTGCGGGCGATGTGGGTGTCGATGTGCATGGCCTTGACCAGCAGCTCGGTGGTGAGGATGGACGCGGCGATGCCCGCCACGCTGCCCACGCACAAGGCCAGCCAGTATTGACGGATCAGGCGACGGTTCTGGTAGATCGGCAAGGCGAACGCCACCGTCGCCGGCCCCAGCAGCCACACCAGCCAGTGGGCATCCTGAAAGTACAGCGAGTACGGCGTGGCCGTGACTTGCACCAGCAGGATCAGCACCAGCGAGGTGACAATGGCCGGCATCAACCAGATGCGTTTGTGGCGCTGGTAGATGGCCTGGTTGCCATAGAACACGCCGACGGTGATCAGCAGGAACACCAGGGAAATGATCGAATTTTTCATCACACGCGCTCCCCGGCGGTGGGCAGCAGGCGGCTTCTGCGCAGCTGGGTCAGGCGCCGCAGATGACGCTTGCGCGTCCAGGCGCACGCCCACTCGACCGTCAGCGCCGTGACCACCAGCACCGAGACAAAGCCCACGCCAATGGCCACCATCAACTTCAGGCCTTCACTTTCGAGCAACTGCGTGTATTGCACCACCGACACTACCAGGGGAATGAAATACAGCAGCATGTTGGCCAACAGCAACTCCGCGCCCCGCTCGAACATCGGCGCCTTGACCACGCCGGTTGCCATCAGCGCCACCAACATCAGCAACCCCAGAATGCCGCCGGATACCGGCAGGTGCCACGTCGTAGCGATACGATCCGCCACGGCCCACAGCAGCATCAGAAAGCCCACTTGACCGATGATCTGCAGCCAGCGCAGGACGGTCGTGCGCAGTGCTGCGCTGGGCGGAGCCAGGGGATTGGGGGATGAGGTCAACATGATAGGAAGTCCGGAAACACGGTGGGTCAGTCGAATTGGCATCATGCTATCCAGTTGACCATGAAAGATATAATGAATTAACTTCATCGAAATCATGCCAATCTGGAATGCAACCGTGGACATTCGCGCCCTGCGTTATTACGTGGAAGTAATCGACCAGCACAGCTTCACGCGGGCCGCTGAAAAGCTGCATGTCACCCAGCCCACAGTGAGCAAGATGGTCCAGCAACTGGAGCAGAGTTTCGGCGTCGCCCTGCTCGCGCGGGATGGCAAGCGCTTCAAGGTAACCGATGCCGGTGCCATCGTGCTGCAGCGCGCCCGCGAGATGATTGCCCTGCACGACACCCTTCGGGTGGAAGTCAACGACTTGCAGCACATGGAACGCGGGGTGCTGCGCATGGGCCTGTCACCCTCCACCCACACCGTGCTGGCGCCGGTACTGGCGGCCTACCATGCCAACTACCCGAAGATTGAGCTGAAGCTGTTCGAGATTGGCAGCAACGCCACGGTCGCCGACCTGCGCGACGGCGCGCTGGAGCTGGGCACACTCCTGGATTTCCCGCGGGTGGCCGACATCTGGTCGGAGTTCGACGCCCTGCCCTTGTCCGAATCGCCGCTATGCCTGCTGGCGCCCGCCCAATCGCCGTGGGCGGGGCGCGAGTTCGTCGAACTGCGGGAACTGGCTGACTGCGACTTCATCTTCTACGGCGACGCCTTCGCCCTCAATGACATGGTTGGCGACGCCTGCGCCGAGGCCGGCTTCGTGCCCCGCATCAGTGGCCGCAGCGGCCAGTGGGACTTCATCGCCTCGCTGGTGGGCCTGGGCGTGGGCATTGCCTTGCTGCCGAAAATGTACTGCCAGACCCTGCGCCCCGAGCAGTTCACCATCGCCGAAGTACGCTCGCCAGCACTGATCTGGAAACTGGTGCTGGCGTGGCGGCGCCACGGCCAGCTGTCGTTTGCGGCGCAGGCCTGGGTGGAATTGGCGAGGACGCTGTTGAGCGCGCCGCACGGGTGAGTGGACGGTGCCGCGCGCGGCACCGCCCGCCCCTCAGAAATCGCGCTTGTAGAAGATGTCCAGCGAGCTGGCCACGCCACTGGCCACCTCCACGTAGACCTTCTTGCTCAACTTGTAGCGCAGCGCGATGGTATTGGCCGGTTCGAATACGCCCACGCCATAGCGCAGGCTGAGTTTTTCCGAGAGGTTGCCGCTGGCGACCACGCTGGTGGTGGTGCCGCTGCCCTGGGTGTCGAGCTGGAAGTCCTTGATGCCCAGGTCCTTGGCCAGGCTGTCGGTCACCCCGGAGCTGCCGGCCAGGCCCAGGCCCAACGCCGCCTGGGCGAGCATGTTGCTGTCCTCGCCGGTGGTGCTCAACGGCCGCCCCAGCACCAGGTAGGACAGCGCCTGTTCCTGGCTCATGGTCGGTTCGGAGAACACCTCGGTGGTCGGTTGCTCGGCGCTGCCGCTCAGGCGGATGCCGGCGATCACGTCGTCGGTCTGGCGAATGGCTTCGATGTCCAGGTATGGCTGGTCGATGGGGCCGGCGAACAGCAGGCGCGCGCGGCGGATGGTCAGGCGCTGGCCATAGGCGCGGTAGCGGCCATCGTTGAGGTTGAGCTCGCCGCGGGTGTCGAGGTTGTCGCCGATGTGCACGTGGCCGGCGAGGTTGGCGGTGAGGCCGAAACCGTTGAAGCTGAGCTTGTCCTGGCCAACCTCGACATTGATGTCCATGGCCATGGCCATCGCGGCGTCTTGAGTGGGCGCCTGGTGGCCGACGATCACGGTGTCGTCGGAGACCTTGACCGTCGACGGTGGCAGCTCGCGCACGGTGATCGCACCCGTGGGGATCAGCACCTTGCCGGTCACCGCCAGCGTGTTGTCGGCCAGCAGGATGTGCAGGTCAGGGGCCGCTTCCAGCTCGGCATAAGGCTCCACGGTCACCGGCAGGCGCGTGCCCTTCAGGGTGATGTCGGCGGCCAGCGCCTGACCCCATTGCAGTTGCCCACCCAGGCTGCCCTGGCCGGCCTTGCCGCTTTTCCAGTCGCCTTGCAGGTGCAGGCTTTCGCCGGCGATCTGCGCACGCACCGCCAGGTCCTCGAAGCTGACCGGCAGCTTGGCGCCAGCGATCTGGCCGCCGCTCAGGGTCAGGTTGCCGTTGACCTGCGGGGCCACCAGCGTGCCCGCCAGTTGCCCGCTGCCGTCCAGGTGCCCGGCCAGTTTCTCGACCATGGGTGCGAACGGCCGGGCGATACCCAGGTCCAGGCCTTGCAGGCGGAAATCACCCGACAGCGGCTTGTTGCGCGCCAGCGGGTCGATGCGCGCATTGACCATCAATTGCCCAAGGCGCTCGCCCTGGAACTGCAGTTGCGTGTCGATGCGCCGTGGGCCCAGGGTGCTGGTCAGGCGCAGGGTCTGGTAGGGAAAATCCAGCCACTGGTCTTTTTCCTTGAGGCGCAGGGTGCCGCCGCTGGCGTCCACCAACACCTGGCCTTTCGGACCGCTGGCAGGCAGGTCCAGTTGCAGGTCGGCGTTGAGCAGGCCGTGCCAGGCAAAGTCCTTGGGCAGCCACTGGGCCAGCGACTGCAACGGGAACTGCTTGAGGTGATAGCGGATTTTCGGCTCGGGCATCAGCCGCTGGTCCTCGCCACACAGGCTGGCGCTGCCGGACTGGAAGCAATGGGCGCCCAGGTTGAGCGTGCCGTTGGCCAGCCGCTCCAGTTTGGCCGGGCTCGCCAGGCGCCAGTCCTGGCCACCGGCCTGCACGTCGGCGCTGGCCAGGCGGCCACGCCAGTTGCCTTTGTCCAGGGTACCGTCGCCGGCCAGCGCCAGCACCAGTTGCGGCCCCTTGAGGTCCAGGTGCAGTTGCTGGCGGCGCAGGTCGCCACTGCCGATGGCGGTCAGGGTGCCCAGCGCCGTTTCGCCAGCGCGCAGGCCGGCGGCGGTCAGGTTCAGTTTGCCTTGCTGGGCCTTGTCCAGCGTGGCCGCCAGGTCGAGGCTCTGCAGGCGGTTGTCGGCCAGCGCCAGGCCTTGGCCTTTCAAGGCCAGTTCGCCCTGGGGCGCCTGCAGGGTGCCGGCGGCGTCGATGCGGCCCTTGAGCTGGCCTTGCAACTGCGGCCATAGCTGGCCCAGGCGTGGCAGATCGAGGTCGATGCGCCCGGCCAGGCGCTGGTCCAGGCTGCCGCTGCCGTTGATGTGGTTATCGCCCAGGCGCACATCGAGGTTGGCCAGGGTCCAGCGCTGATCCGCGCCCTGGGCCCTGACCTGCAACACCGCCGGTTGGCCGCGCAGGCGGCCCTTGAGGTCGAGGTCGGCGTCAAGGCGCAGGGCGTCGTTGACCAGTTCGCCCTTGCTGCGCAGGGGGCCGGCGAGGTTGCCGGGCAGCTCGGCGACCCAGAACGCAGGGTCCAGGTTGCTCAGGTCCAACGCCGCGTCCCAGCGCAGCGCGTCGGCGAATTGCAGCTTCAGGCTGCCGCTGGCCTTGCCCTTGCCCGCCGTCAACTCCAGCTGCGGCAGGAACACGTGCTTGAGGTCGCCACTGAACGGGCTGACCACGCTGAATGCACCGGCAGGGCCTGTGAAGTCGCCACTGAAATTGCCGAGGTAGTTGCCGTTGCGGTACGCCACCTCGGTACTGAAGCGGTGCACGCTGACCTGCGGCTCGGCCACCTCGGGGTACAGGTGGTGCCAAGGGAAGTCCAGCCAGTCCAGCCTGGCATCGGCGCTGAGGCCGTCGTACCAGTCGATCTGGCCGTCGAGCTTGACCCGCTGGGTGTCGTTGGCGCCCAGTTGCAGGCCCTGGATCTTCGCGCCCTTGGCGTCCGCCGTGCCGGTCAATGCCAGGTCCATGGCCTGGCCTTCGGCCGGCAGCTGCGCCTTGCCGACGATCTGGTAGCCGGCCTTGAGGTCGCCCTTGGCGTTGAGGTCCAGCTGGTTGAGCTGCAGCGTATCGGGCAAGGCCGGCGAAGCCTTGAACGCCTGGGCGGTGATGTGCAACTGCGCCGGCAGGTTGTCGGCCAGGGGCTGCAGTTCACCGCTCACCGTGGCGGGCAGGTAACCGCTGCTCTGGCCTTGCAGGCGCAGGCTGTCGAGCAGGTTGCCCTCGATGTCCAAGGCCAATTGCCAGGGCTGCTCGCCGATGCTCGGCAATTGCACCTGGGCCTGGGCCTTCAGCGGCCAGCGGCCACCCGGGGTGACGGTACCGCTCAGGTCCAGGCTGAGGTCGTCGCGCTGGGCATGCAGGGTGTCGATGTGCAGGCCATCGGCGGTCCACTGAGCCGCCAGCTTGAGCTTCTGCACCTGCTCGCTGCCATCGATGGTCAGGCCGCCCAGGTAAACGTCCCCCAGGCGCAGGCTGATCGGCAGTTTCAGGTCCGGCAGTTGTAACGGCCCACTGTCGGCGGAGGGCGCGCTGGGCGCCAGGGTCAGGCTGATCTGCTGCACGTCCAGGCGTTCGATGCACAGGGTCAGGTGCAGCAGGCACGAGGGCGACCACTCCAGCAGCGGCGCTTGTACGTGCAGGCGCGTGCCGCCCTGCTCCCAGCGGACCTGGTCGGCACGCCAGTGGCCACCCAGGCGGCCTTGGAAGTTGTCCACGGCCAGGCCCGGCACCCGGGCCAGCGCCCAGCGGCTGCCGGCGGTGGTTTCCAGTACCAGCGCGGCGCCTAGCACCGTCAGCCCGATCAGGGCGGCCACGCCGCCCCCGGCCCACAGCAGGCCGCGTTTCAAACGCCGATTCAAAGCTCAGGCCCTATGGAAAAGTGAATGCGGAAACCGCCCGGGTCTTCCATGGCGTGCGCCAGGTCGACACGAATAGGCCCTACCGGCGACACCCAGCGAATGCCGACGCCGATGCCGGTTTTCAGGCTCGGCAGCTCAAGGTTGTTGAAGGAGTTGCCCTCGTCGACGAAGGTCGCGATGCGCCACTTCTCGGCGATCGAATACTGATACTCGACGCTACCGGCCACCAGGTAGCGACCACCGATACGGTCGCCGTCGGAGTTTTCCGGCGACAGGGTCTGGTAATCGTAGCCGCGTACGCTCTGGTCGCCGCCGGCGAAGAAACGCAGCGACGGCGGAATGGCCTTGTAGCCGTTGGTGGCGCTGCCGCCGAACTGCACCCGGCCCAGCAGGCGATGGTTCTCGCCCAGGGTGGTGAGGCCCTTGAGCAACACATTGCCGTGGATCAGGTTGGCGTCCGAACCCAGTCCTTCCTTGGCCACTTGTGCATCGAACTGCAGGCGGTAGCCATTGTGCGGGTCAACCTTGTTATCGCTTTTCAGGTAACCGTAACTGATGCCCGGCATCAGCAGCGTGCTCAGGCCGCTGTCATTGCCCAGGCGGTATTCTTCGCGCTGCCACTTCAGCGAGATCACCCGTTGCCAGCCGCTGGGCAGCTTGCTGTGCCATTCCGGGCCCACGGTGAGCAGCTTGCTGAGGCTGTCGGTGTCGGCGATTTCCTCGTACTGGTAACCGGCGGCCCAACGCAGCTTGTCGGTGAGCGGCGGGTCCAGCGGAGTGTCGTACCACAGGCCGATGTTCTGCCGCGGTGCCGACACTTCTGCTTCGGTGCCGTAACTGTCGCCGTGGGAATTGACCCAATGCCGGGTCCAGTTGGCCTTGATGCGCGGGCCCACGTCGGTGGAATAACCAGGGCCGATGCCAATGGTGCGCGGCTTGCGGGTTTTCAGCTGCACGTCGACCGGAATCACCTGGCCGTCGGCCGAGGTGGGCGCGGCATCCACCCGCAGGCTTTCGAAATAGCCGCTGGACTGCAGCGCCTGGTTGAGTTCAGCCACCCATTGCGAATCGTAGGGCGTGCCGGGCTTGAACGGCACCATGCGTTGCAGCAGGTCGTCATCGAATGGCGTGTCGCCTTCAAAGTGCACGGCGCCCAGGGTGTAGCGCGGGCCGCTCTCGTACACCAGTTCGATGTCGGCAACGCCGGCCTGGGGGTCGACGGCCAGCGTCTGTTCGGTGAAATGGCCCTTGAAGTAGCCGAAGCGTGACGCCTGGTTGAGGATCAGGTGCTTGGCGTCTTCATAGTGACCATGGTTGAGCACGGCGCCGGGGCGCAGGTCGGGGCTGTCGGGCAAGCGGAAACGCTTGAACTGGCTGGCCGGCCCGGTCACGCGAATGGTGACGTTGCGCAGGTGGATGGGCTCGCCCGGCTCGATGCTCAGCACCAGTTGCGGGTTCGCGCCCTCCTTCACCCGGCTGGCAATGTGCGCCTGGTAGTAGCCAAGGGCCTGGGCAGCCTTGGCGGCCTGCTCTTCGGCCCCGTGGCTGAAACGCTCGAGGGCCTCGGCATCGCGGTCGCCCAGGCTGCCGATGTAACCTTCGACGTTGGCCTTGAGCGCTGAATTGGCCGGTTTGACCTGCACCACCAGTTCGCTCTGCGCGTGGGCAGCAAAACTTGTGAACAGCAAAAACAGACCGCGGGTAAATCGTCCTGAAAACTTCATGGCGCGGATGCTATCACGGTCAGGCAACGTTTTAAGAGCGGTTCGGCCCTCGCAAGATTCTGATTCTAGACGTGAATATGTTCTAAATGTTGCGGGCTTGCATGAAAGAACACATGTTCGCGTACAGGTCCTACAGCGATCTCGCCAATTTCTTCGTAACCCTGGCGCTGATAGAAGTCCAGATAGCGCGGGTTGCCGGTGTCCAGCACCACGCCGTCGGAATGTTCATCTTCGGCGCACCAGTTGTGCACGGCGGTCAGCAGCAGTTCGCCCAGGTGCTGGCCCTGGTACTGCGGGTGAATGGCCAGCAGCGGCAGCACGTGCACGGCGTCGCTGGGCAGGCACGCCAGCACGGATTCGTAGTAGGCCAGGTAACGTCGGGTGCAGCTCACGCCCGTGCTGAGCAGCATGCGCAGGCGCCACGCCCAGCTTTCGGTGATGCCCAGGCGTCGCTGCGGCGGGGCGATCAGCGCCAGGCCCACCAGGCGGTCTTGCTGCAGCAGGCCGATGCCGGGCAAATCCTGCAGAAAGTGCTGCTTGACCAGTTCGCGCACCGTGGCCCGTACCCGCTGTTCATACCCGGGGCGCTGGGCGTCGAACACGTAGGCGAAGGTCGGCTCGTGCCGGTAGGCGTGGTAAAGCAGCGAGCGGGCTTCACTGGCGTAGCCGCTGTCCAGCAGCACAATACGTGCCGGTTGGCTGGCAGTGTCGGGCATGGTCGAACTCCTTGCACGGGACGCACTCGGTACGGCGCGCTCTTTCATTGGGGTGTGGGCAGGCCAGTAGGTTCCCTCTGTGTGGACGTTAGCAGGGGCATCCCGGACTCGCCATGCTGGCCACCATCCGTTAGCATCGGCGTTTTACCCAGGACCGCCGCCTTTATGAAGATCGTCTCATTCAACATCAATGGCCTGCGCGCCCGGCCCCATCAGCTGGCGGCGCTGATCGAGAAGCACCAGCCAGACGTGATCGGCCTGCAGGAAACCAAGGTCAGCGACGAGCAGTTCCCCTTGGCCGAGGTAGAAGCGCTGGGTTACCACGTGCATTTCCACGGGCAGAAAGGCCACTACGGTGTCGCCCTGCTCTCGCGCCAGGCGCCGCTAGCCCTGCACAAGGGCTTCAGCACGGATGAAGAAGACGCCCAGCGCCGCTTCATCTGGGGCACTTTCGCCGACGCCAATGGCCACCCGGTGACCATCATGAACGGCTATTTCCCCCAGGGCGAAAGCCGCGACCACCCCACCAAGTTCCCGGCCAAGCAGCGCTTCTACGCAGACTTGCAAGCGCTGCTGGAAGGTCAGTTCAGCAACGACCAGGCGCTGGTAGTGATGGGCGACGTGAACATTTCCCCGCAAGACTGCGACATCGGCATTGGTGCCGACAACGCCAAGCGCTGGCTGAAGACCGGCAAGTGCAGCTTCCTGCCCGAAGAGCGCGAGTGGATGGCGCGCCTGAAGAACTGGGGCCTGGTGGACAGCTTCCGTCACCTGAACCCTGACGTGGCCGACCGTTTCAGCTGGTTCGACTACCGCAGCCGCGGTTTCGAGGACGAGCCCAAGCGGGGCCTGCGCATCGACGTGATCATGGCCTCCCACGGCCTGCTGCCACGGGTGGCCGAAGCCGGCGTGGACTACGAACTGCGCGGCATGGAAAAGCCGTCGGACCATGCACCGATCTGGTTGACGCTCAGCTGAGTGCCCTGCCGCGGCCTGGCGGCCGCTACAGGGGCAGTCGTCACACGGCTGTAACCCCGCTGTCTTAATCTCTCGGGCACCGCCTTGCGGCTTCATCGGTGCCCACCCCATGCCCCTCCTCACTCGCCTGCTGCTGTGCCTCACCTGCCTGGCCCTGCCCCCTGCCGCCCAGGCCGAGGTGCCAGTGCTGCGGATTCAGGGCTCGAACACCATCGGTGCCGAACTGGGGCCGGCCCTGGTCAAGGCCATGTTGCTCGACCAGGGCTTGAAACAGGTCACGGTGCAACCTGGTGGCCATGCCAACGAGCAGGACGTCTTGGCGGTGACGGTGGATGGCCAGCGACTGCGCATCGAAATCGACGCCCACGGCTCCAGCACCGGCTTCGCCGCCCTGGAGAACGGCGAGGCGGACCTGGCTGCCGCCTCGCGGCCGATCAAGGACAGTGAGCTGGTCGCGCTGGACAAGCTCGGCGACCTGAAAAGCGCTGAAGCCGAGCAGGTGATCGCCATCGACGGCGTGGCCGTGATCGTGCACCCCGATAACCCCCTGCGCCAGCTGAGCACCGAGCAATTGGCGCGTATTTTCGCCGGCGAGGTGCAGGACTGGAGCCAGGTAGGTATCGGCCATGGCCCTATCCATCTGTTTGCTCGCGATGACCAGTCCGGCACCTGGGACACCTTCAAGGAACTGGTGCTGACGCCCCGGGGCAAAGAACTCGCAGCCAGTGCCCGGCGCCTGGAGTCCAGCGAAGCGTTGTCCGACGAAGTCAGCCGCGACCCCCAGGCCATCGGTTTCATCGGTTTTCCCTACGTGCGCCACGCCCGCGCCCTGGCCATCGGCGACGGCGCCGCCCAGGCCATGGCGCCAACCATCAGCCTGATCGCCACCGAAGACTACCCGCTGTCACGTCGCCTGTATTTCTACCTGCCGCCGGCACGCAGCAATCCCTGGGCACAGTCGCTGGTGCGCTTCACCCAGAGCGACCAGGGCCAGGCCATCGTTGCCCAGTACGGGTTTGTCTCGCAGACGGTGCAGGCCATCCAGGTACCCGCCACCGCCAACATGCCCGCGGACTACCGCCAATTGGCGGGTGAAGCCCAGCGCCTGTCGGTGAATTTCCGCTTTGCCGAAGGCAGCGCCAGCCTCGACAACAAGGCCCAGGCCGATGTGCAACGCGTGCTGGAATACCTGCGCGTGCACGGCAAGACCTACAAGGACGTAACCCTGGTGGGCTTCGGCGACACCAAGGACGACGATGCCCGCGCCCTGCTGCTGTCGCGCCTGCGTGCCATGACTGTGCGGCGCGAACTGGTGCGCAGCGGCGTGGTGTTGCGTGACATTCGCGGCCTGGGCGCGGAAATGCCGGTGGCCACCAACGACCTGGATGAGGGGCGCATCAAAAACCGCCGGGTGGAGGTGTGGGTGTATTGAGCGGCCGCGACTACAAGCGTCTGTAGCAGCGGCCGCCAGGCCGCGTTCGGGTCAAATCAGCGCTGCTCTTCACGGCTGCTACGCAGCAGCTCCTTGGGCACGTACTTGCCGATTTCATACTTGCCGATGGCCGCGCGGTGCACTTCGTCAGGGCCGTCGGCCAGGCGCAGGGTGCGCTGCATGGCGTACATGTAGGCCAGGGGGAAATCGCCGCTCACGCCCGCGCCGCCGTGAATCTGAATGGCGCGGTCGATCACCCGCAGGGCGACGTTGGGTGCCACCACCTTGATCTGCGCGATCTCGCTTTTGGCCACCTTGTTGCCGGCGGTGTCCATCATGTACGCAGCCTTGAGGGTCAGCAGCCGCGCCATGTCGATTTCCATGCGCGAGTCGGCGATCTTGTCGATGTTACCACCGAGGCGCGCCAGCGGGCGGCCGAATGCGGTGCGCTCCACAGAGCGTTTGCACATCAGTTCCAGCGCGCGCTCGGCCATGCCGATCGAACGCATGCAGTGGTGAATACGCCCCGGGCCCAGGCGCCCCTGGGCGATCTCGAAGCCACGGCCCTCACCCAACAGCACGTTCTCATAAGGCACGCGCACGTTGTCGAACAGCACCTCGGCGTGGCCATGGGGCGCGTCGTCATAGCCGAACACCGGCAACGGCCGGACGATTTTCACCCCGGGGGTGTCGGTGGGCACCAGAATCATCGAGTGCTGCTGGTGGCGCGGGCCGTCGGGGTTGCTCAGGCCCATGAAGATCAGGATCTTGCAGCGCGGGTCGCAGGCACCCGAGGTCCACCACTTGCGGCCATTGATCACCCACTGGTCGCCATCACGCTCGGCGCGGGCGGCCATGTTCGTGGCATCGGACGAGGCCACGTCGGGCTCGGTCATGGCGAACGCCGAGCGGATCTCGCCGCGCAGCAGCGGCTCCAGCCAGCGGCGCTTGTGCTCGTCGCTGCCGTAGCGCACCAGCACCTCCATGTTGCCGGTGTCCGGTGCCGAGCAGTTGAACGGCTCCGGGCCCAGCAGCGAGCGGCCCATGATCTCGGCCAGCGGCGCATACTCAAGGTTGGTCAACCCCGCGCCCAGCTCCGATTCTGGCAGAAACAGGTTCCACAGGCCCTCGGCCCGCGCCTTTTGTTTCAACTCTTCCATGATCGCAGTCGGCTGCCAGCGGTCGCCCTCGGCGACCTGGCGTTCAAACACCGCCTCGGCGGGGTACACGTAAGTGTCCATGAACGCGGTGACGCGCTCACGCAGTTCCTGAACCTTGGGCGAATAAGCAAAATCCATGGGGCAGCTACCTTTGATCAAGGGTTGTCGTTGGCATGGAATCGATGCTAGAACAGGCACCAAGATTTATCTAACCTATTCTCGGCGTCTATTATCATTCATCACCGATATAGGATGACGCGATGCATCGGCATAATCACAACAAGAGCGCTGCCACATGAACCTGAGCAAGGTCGACCTGAATCTGTTCATCGTTTTCGATGCCATCTACACCGAGGCCAACCTCACCCGCGCCGGGCAGATCGTCGGCATCACCCAGCCGGCGGT
Organism: uncultured Gammaproteobacteria bacterium; assembly: GCA_963816515.1. Taxonomy (GTDB): domain Bacteria; phylum Pseudomonadota; class Gammaproteobacteria; order Pseudomonadales; family Pseudomonadaceae; genus Aquipseudomonas. Next base: position 158,608 of record CAWFKX010000001.1, read on the forward strand.
GTCCAACGCCTTGGCGCGCCTGCGCGAAACCTTCAACGACCCACTGTTCGTGCGCACCGCCCAAGGCATGGTGCCCACGCCCATGGCGCAGAACATCATCGGCCCGGTGCGCAACGCCCTGTCGCTGCTGCGCGTGTCGGTGCAGGAAAGCCGCATCTTCAACCCGCTGCAGGCCAACAAGACGTTTCGCATCAGCATGACCGACCTCACCGAAGCAGTGATTCTGCCGCCGATGTTCCAGCGCCTGCGCCGCCTGGCACCGGCGGTGGCCATTGAAAGCTTCCTGTGCAAGCGCCGCGAAACCACCAAGGAACTGGCCGCCGGGCGCCTGGACTTCGCCGTGGACGCACCATTGAACACCGACCCGCAGGTGCGCCACGTCAAGCTGATGGAAGACCAGTACGTGTGCGCCCTGCGCAAGGGCCACCCGCTGAACAAGGACAAGATCACCCTGGATGACTACCTGGGCCTGACCCACATCCACATTTCCAGCCGCCGCAATGGCCTCGGTTATGTGGACCTGGCGCTGGGCAAGATGGGCCTGCAGCGCAAGATCGCCCTGCGCTCGCAGCATTACCTCATGGCCTCCCAGGTGTTGCAGCAGACCGACATGGTGATGACCGTGCCGGAGCGCTTCGCCCGCCGGCACGACCTCAACTACGTAACCTTGCCGGTGAACGACGTGCCGCCGGTGGAAACCCATCTTTACTGGCACGAAAGCACTGACCAGGACCCGGCCAACCGCTGGATGCGCGAGCAGATGATCGAACTCGGCCAACTGGTGACCCGCAACGACCCACCGGCCGCCAACGCCACGCGCTGACGGCCGGCGCCCTTACGCCAGCGCCTGAAAATGCTGGCGCGCCTGGGCAATGCTGATGGGGCTGCGCCACACCCGCTCCGCCCGCCCCTGACTGGCCTGCTGCGCTTCCCATTGGGCCCCCAGCAGGCGTTGCTCGGCGCGTTTGATGTGAGCGGCACTGAAGCTATCGAAGGCGTGGCGCTGTTTCTGATAGTGGAAGTGGGCGAACCATAATGCCTCGTCGCTGGCCACATCCACTACCGCGTACTCCTGCAAAAAACTTTCGCTTTCAAATTGCTCGGCTACCCGTGTGCCGCGACGCTCCAGGCGAACCTGATCCTGATCCAGCAGGTAGGCCACCATGCCCATCGTCGGGTGCTCGCTGGCCTTGCTCAGGCGGATACGCAACGTGGTCGCTTGCGTTACCAGTTGCTGGCCGCGTTCACGTACGTGTTGCACCAACGCCGTGACGTCATCGGCCGCAGTGGCCGCAGCCTCAATGTGCGAGGCCAGTTCGAGCAGTCCGCGCCCTTCGTTTCCCAGCAGGTCATCGACACTGGCCAAGGCCATGCCCCGGCGCGCGTAACCCTCGGCCCGCAACTCCAGGCCCTCAGACTTCTCGAGACGCACGCGAGCCTGCGACCGCAGGTCGTTCATCGGCAACCGCGCGGCACGAGCCTCCTGCATTTGCCATTTGCCATTGCTCTTGAGCTCGTAATGCTGGGTCGAACCGCCCTCCAGGTCCACCCGCATCATCGGTGTACCGTCCTCGCGCGCTTCGGTGCCGATCAGCAATCCATCGTCCACGGTTTCGAACACACGCTTGCGTGGCCCGCCATCGGGCTGCTCGCGTCGCAAAGGCACATGGTCACGCGCCAGGTCAGCCTGCGCCTGGTCACTGAGCCCCTTGAGGTGGCGCAACACGCGCTTCTGAAAACGCAGGTCGACGTGCTCAGGGTAGGCACTGGTCCACTCTTCCAGGCGCCAGCGGAAATGCTCCAGCTGGCCGACGAACTGCTCCAGCATGCGCTTGCGGTGGGCCGCGCTGAGGTTCACTACCTCGCCCATGTCGCGCCATGTACTGAGCAAAACATTGAGCGCGCGCACGTCGCGCAAGAACAGGCGGGCTAGCTCCAAGCGTTCGGCGCTGCCCGTGACCCGGTCGTTGAACACCAGTTTGAGCAGGGTCTCGGACTTGCTCACTTGTAGCAGACGCGGCTGGTAGCGGTAGCTGAAGTCCTCCAATACCCCCTGTATGGCAGTGCGCCGCGGCGCGTCCAGGGCGGCGCCCTGCCATTGCTGCTCGAAACGCTGACTCCACTGCTCGATGAGTTCCAGTTGCTCAAGCATCTCGATGCGTAACTCACGGCCGCGGCGCATAGCGTCATTGGTCTGCTGCATGAACCGATCAAGCGCGACTTCGTGGCGCTCGAACGCTTCTATGAGTGCACTCTGCGCGCGCTGCTGGGCAGTGTGCCCCTGATCCAGCACGCGCAGGCGGTTCTTGGCCAGCCAAATCAAATTCTGCATCCGCACCATCGCCTGGTAGCGGGTGCTGCGTGTGGCATCGCGTTGGATATTGACGCTTAACCGCGCTCGCTGTTCGACAAGGCTGAGCAGCAGTTGCTCGCACGCCTGCACATCGGCCGTCGCCGCCCGCACCGCGGCACTGCGCAGTGATTCGTCATTGGGGCTGGCGTGGTAACGCAGCAGGGCCTCTTCGGTGATGCGCACCGCGGCTGTCACCGCCTGTTCTTCAGCCAACAGGCGGGTGAGCACGCGCCGCTGGTCACGCACCAGCGCATCACCCAACCAGCGCGGCAGGCGCTGTTGGACCGCCAGCGGCAAGCGCTCCACCAGGCTGTCGGCGATATGAGTCAGCACGGCGCCGCCCCCAGGCAACCCACCCTCGGCCAGGCGGCCGTAAAGTGCGCCATGCGTGTTCCATTCGCCGCTGGCATCGCGCGCCACGGGCTGACGGTAGCTTTTGCTGCCCACACCCTGCAAGCGCCAGGTGCGGTACGCGGCGTCCCATTGCACGGCATAGGTGCTGCCGCTGCGAATGATGTAATCCGTACCGGCATGCCGGTACACGCCCTGCGTGGCGTTGCGCAGCAGCCAGGGCTGCACATCGCTTTCGTAACCGCGAAACGGCGAGCCGCGCACGCTAGGCGCGGCACGGCTGGATAACCGTCGCGCCGCGCCCACGCCGTTCTGGCGCGCCTGCACCAGGCTGCGCACGCGCGTCGCTGTGCCAACGGCGGCCACCGCCGGTAACATGTCCATCACCGCGCCCACCAGCGCGGCCAGCAGGTTCTCGATGTGGTCCAACCCCTCGCCCGGTCGGCCCCGGCGAAAGGCCTCGACCGCAGCCATGGCACTGCCAAACGCATCGTACAGGCCGACTGCGGTGCCCACGAACGGCACCAGGCCGACCAGCACCTTGATCACTACGAAGATATCGCCATGGCCCTGCGCTGCGGCTTCCAGCCACAACTGATCCTGGCTGCGGGCAGTGGTGCGATGCTGCTCGATGGCGCGGCCCATCTGCAGGTTCAATTGCTGCTCGGCGATGCTCGGCGCGGTGTGCAGGCGCTCGCCGGGGGCGACAAAGCCGCTGTAGTCCTTTAGCAGCGCCTGGCGGATGTGGGCGGCGTGGTCGGCGGCGTTACCTCGCAACGGCAGGCTCGCTAAATACTCGACCATGCCGGTTTCCAAGGCCATTCGCGCCAGCGCCGAACAGGCTTCGGCCAGGCCGGCGTGCTGGGTCAGGGTCTTGCCGTTAGGCGTGTCAGGCAGGTGCAGCACGGTCAACGTGGTGGCCGGGTCATGAATCAGCAGTACGCCTGCCAGGCTGGTGGCGTGGCTGCTGCCATCCGGCCCGCTGCCAGGGCGGAAATTCACCCAGTACAGCTGGGCCAGGGGGTTTTCCACCAGTTTCACCGCGTCATCGTCCAGGCGCCCGCGCACCCGCGCGACTAGGGTCTGCACCCGCAGGCTGGCTTGCCAGGGCGCCAGCAGCGTATCGCGCCGAAGCTTGACCGCGTCGTCGGGTTCGCCAGCGGCGCCTTTGAAGGCATCGCGCAGGTGCCGTTCGTACTGTGCCGCCACGTCCAGCTCGGCAAACAGCGCCTTGAGCTCGGCCACGCTGGGCAAACGCACGCCCTGCGCCACGCCCACGCCTTCAACCCGAGCGAACTGCAAACGTGTGGCCAGTTGCTCATCGACGCCCCAAAGCGCCAGTGTCACCAGGGAGACCGACTCGCGCGCCCTGCTCGGTGTGTTGACCATTTTCGACGGCGTGCCCGGCGTGCCACCGGTACTGATGAACTCGCGTACCGGAGTAACCGAAACGGGCATATCCACCCGCAGCTGCTCAGGTTGCATCGCGTAGTCACGCTGCAACCGAGCGCCCAAGCGCTGCGCGACGAACGCCTCACGCGGCGCCACGTCGCGATTGAGCAGGGTGCAGGCCGCACGCAGCGCCACCCGGTAGTCATCCACCAACGCCGCCAATGCCTGCCGTTGTGCAGGCACCAGCGCGTGTGGCCAGGCCGGCAGGCGATCGGCCTGCTTAGCGCCCTCGTTCTCTTGCAACACATCGATGAAGGCCTGGTCCCGGGCGTCGGACTGTGGCGCACACAGGGTCGCTAACGCTTCCTGTCGCCAGCGCTGAAGGGAAGCCGGGATACTGTCGGCGTCCGCATACAGGCGCTGTCCTGCCTTGATGGCATCGGCGTGCGCCAGCAACCGCGACCACTGCCGCGCCAAGCCGGTGTCGAACGCGTGCCCGCTGATGGGCGCCAGTGACAGCGTGGTCTGTGCGTACAGGTCGGCATCGGCATCGGCCAGAGGCTCAAGCAACGCCTGCTGGAATTGAGCCACCGAATCGAACAGGGCAACGCCGCCGTGCGCGCCGGGCCAGTACACCAACACACCCCACGGCCCATCATGATCGTGCTCGGCGCGGCGATCAGTGAGCACCATCACACCGGCCAACACTTCATTGCCCGACGGGCTCAGCAATGCCACGTCGGCCACCCACACAGTGCTGTCGTCACGATCGCTGGCCTGGGGGTTGTCCAGCAAGCGCTGAGCGCGCTGCAAGGGCACGCCGCGCAACTGCCCCAGCGCCTCCATCATTTGCACGTGCGCACGCAGCGCCTGGGCGTGGGCCGCGCTCAAGGCGTCAAACAGTGGATGCCCGGGCTTGATCAGCGGCCAGGCATAATCACGCCCGACCACGGCCCGCGCGGCGCCCAGGCAGGCCTCTTGAGCAGCGCGCACCGCCTGTTGTTGGCGTTGCAGCGACAGCCACGTGGCGGACTGTGCGTCCTGTTCATCGCCCACGGTGCGGCGAATCGCCTCTTGGTGGCGGCTGACCTGCAGGGCACGCCACCAAGGGTCTACCTCAGTGGCGAAGGTGTCGAACAACAGTTGCGGGAATACATCAGCAATAGCGTCATCAGTCATGGTAGCGGTCCAATCCACAGAGCCGGCTGCCTGCCGACCCTTACGCTGCCATTGGGCGCCGTCATGCCATTTGCGCGGTGGTAAATAGGTAACCGACGTGGTTGACGTTAACGTCAATTAGGCCTTACGTTAACGTCAACCGACCTGCCGAGCCCGCCATGACCTACAGTATTTCCGACCTGTCCCGTGAACTGGACATCACCACCCGCGCCATCCGCTTTTATGAAGAGCAAGGCATGCTCCGCCCCGAGCGTCGCGGCCAGGAACGCATCTATTCGCCGCGTGACAAGGTCACCTTGAAATTGATTCTGCGGGGCAAGCGCATCGGCTTTTCCCTGGCCGAATGCCGCGAGTTGATTGACCTCTACGACCCCAGTGGCAACCAGAAGCAATTGACCAGCATGCTGGCCAAGATCGCCGAACGGCGCAGCCAATTGCAGCAGCAACTGCTGGACATCCAGCAGATGCAGCTGGAACTGGACACCGCCGAAGAACGCTGCACCCTGGCGCTGGCCGAGCTGGGCCAAGCCGCTGTTACCGCACAGGAGTAACCCCCATGTCGCTGCCCGCATGTGTTCGCCTGGTGGAAGTGGGCCCGCGCGACGGCCTGCAGAATGAGGCCAGCCCAATCAGCGTCGACGACAAGGTTCAGTTGGTGGATGAACTGAGCGCGTGCGGCTTTTCCTACATAGAAGCGGGTAGCTTCGTTTCACCCAAATGGGTGCCGCAAATGGCCGGTTCAGCGCACGTGCTGGCCGCCATCCAGCGCCGCCCGGGTGTTACCTACGGCGCGCTGACGCCCAACCTGCAGGGCTTCGAGGCCGCAGTGGCCGCGGGTGCCAGCGAGGTGGCGGTGTTCGCCGCAGCGTCCGAGGCGTTTTCCCGTCGTAACATCAATTGCTCCATCAGCGAGAGCCTGGAACGCTTTGCGCCGGTCATGGCCGCAGCACAGGCTGCGGGCTTGCCCGTACGGGGTTACGTGTCCTGCGTGCTGGGCTGCCCCTATGAAGGCCGGGTCGCCCCGGCCCAGGTCGCCGCCGTGGCGCGTGAACTGCACGCCATGGGCTGCCGGGAAGTATCACTGGGCGATACCATCGGCACCGGCACCCCGGGGGCCACGCGTGCCCTGTTCGACACCGTGGCGGCGTGGGTACCCCGCGCGCAACTGGCCGGGCATTTCCACGACACCTACGGCCAGGCGCTGGCCAACGTGTATGCCGCCTTGCTGGAAGGCATCAGCGCGTTCGACAGCTCCGTGGCCGGCCTCGGCGGCTGCCCCTACGCCAAGGGCGCCAGCGGTAACGTCGCCAGCGAGGATGTGCTGTACCTGCTGCAAGGGCTGGGCATCGACACGGGCATCGACCTGGACGCCGTGGTTGCCGTGGGCCAGCGCATCAGCGTGAAGCTGGGGCGCCGCAATGGCTCGCGGGTAGCACTGGCGCGCACCGGGGCGGGATGACTGTTACCCAGGCCCCCGGCGCACGAGTATCAGGGAAACACTTTGACCGCCTCGTTTGCCTGAACGGCCACCTCGAAAAACTCAAACCATTGATTTTATTGGATTTTTAAAAGTTGGCACGGCACCTGCTTTGTCTCTGGTACAACAACAACAATAAAATCGATCCACCCAATAACAACAACACGTAACGGCTCTGGCATAACAAGAACAAACGCGGCAGAGGCGAAGCTAACAGATTTTTTTGGAGAGGATGCGCCACCGGGGCTTGCCCCACACCATACACAGAACAACAAAACTGCCCTGAGGCAGCGACGTACCGGTGACAGGCGAATCAGCGCTCAAAAAAATACGTTTGCTCTTGACCCCGGGTAGGGGTCGCACGAAACAGCGGTAAAGGGTCACGGTCGCCAAAAACAACAACAGGCCGCCCCTCAATAATAAAAAAAGAGCAGGCAACAAGACCTTGAGGGGAGCTTCGGCTCCCCTCAGTGCTTTCTGTGGTTCAGTGTTTCAGGGGCACAGCCCCCCGCGCCTCCCCCCAAACCAACCCCCAAACCAACCCCCACCGCTGCTCGGCTCGATTTGACAGTGCGCGCAGGGGTGCGACAAAGTGTCACCTCACCCGCACATTTCCCCACAAAACGGGTAACAGGGAAACACTTAACGGTGTGAAAACCTCGTGAAGGATTCCTGAAAACGGCGAAAGCCCCGAATTCATTGGGTTTTGAAAAGTTGGCACGGGACCTGCTTTATCTCATGTACAACAAAAACAATAAAATAGCGGTATCCAATAAAAACAACACGTAACGGCTCTGGCATAACAAGAACAAACGCGGCAGAGGCGAAGCTAACAGATTTTTTTGGAGAGGACGCGCCACCGGGGCTTGCCCCACACCGTACACAGAACAACAAAACTGCCCTGAGGCAGCGACGTACCGGTGACAGGCGAATCAGCGCTCAAAAAAATACGTTTGCTCTTGACCCCGGTTAGGGGTCGCACGAAACAGCGGTAAAGGGTCACGGTCGCCAAAAACAACAACAGGCCGCCCCTCAATAATAAAAAAAGAGCAAGCAACAAGACCTTGAGGGGAGCTTCGGCTCCCCTCAGTGCTTTCCGGCATTTCTTCCCCCTTCCCTATCCCCCGCCCCATCCCGACATTGACAGCCCAAAACCCAAGGTTTACGTTAACGTAAAGGTAAGCACCCAATAACAATCAAACGCAGGCCTCTACCATGCGCTACCCGACCCTGAATTTCGCCCTGGGCGAAACCATCGACATGCTCCGCGACCAGGTGCAGGCCTTCGCCGCCGCACAGATCGCCCCGCGTGCCGCGCACATCGACCGTGACAACCTGTTCCCCGCCGACCTGTGGCGCCCGTTGGGCGACATGGGCCTGCTGGGCATCACGGTGCCGGAAGAATACGGCGGTGCCGGCCTGGGTTACCTGGCCCATGTGGTGGCCATGGAAGAAATCAGCCGCGCCTCGGCATCGGTGGCCTTGTCCTATGGCGCGCACTCGAACCTGTGCGTGAACCAGATCAACCGCAACGGCACCCACGAACAGAAGCTCAAGTACTTGCCCAAGCTGATCAGCGGCGAGCACGTCGGCGCCCTGGCCATGAGCGAGCCCAACGCCGGCTCCGACGTGGTGTCGATGAAACTGCGCGCCGACAAGCGCGGCGACCACTACGTGCTCAATGGCTCCAAGACCTGGATCACCAACGGGCCCGACGCCACCACCTATGTGATCTATGCCAAGACCGACCTGGAAAAAGGCCCCCACGGCATCACCGCGTTCATTGTCGAGCGCGACTGGTCAGGCTTCAGCCGCAGCCCCAAGTTCGACAAGCTGGGCATGCGCGGCTCCAACACCTGCGAGCTGTTCTTCGATGACGTGCAAGTGCCGGAAGAAAACATCCTGGGCGTGCTCAACGGTGGCGTGAAGGTGCTGATGAGCGGCCTGGATTACGAACGCGTGGTGCTCTCGGGCGGCCCCACCGGCATCATGCAAGCGTGCCTGGACCTGGTGGTGCCCTATATTCACGACCGCAAGCAGTTCGGCCAGAGCATCGGCGAGTTCCAGCTGATACAGGGCAAGGTTGCCGATATGTACACCCAGCTCAACGCCAGCCGCGCCTACCTGTACGCCGTGGCCCAGGCCTGCGAGCGCGGCGAAACCACGCGCAAGGACGCCGCGGGGGTGATTCTGTACAGCGCCGAACGTGCCACGCAAATGGCCCTGGACGCCATCCAGATTCTGGGCGGCAACGGCTACATCAACGAGTTCCCTGCCGGCCGCCTGCTGCGTGACGCCAAGCTGTACGAGATTGGCGCCGGCACCAGCGAGATACGGCGGATGCTGATTGGCCGCGAACTGTTCAACGAAACCCGCTGACGGAGCGCGCGCCATGGCTACCCTGCACACCCGACTCAACCCCCGCGCCGCCGATTTCGCGGCCAACCAGGCGGCCATGCTCGACCTGGTCCAGGGCCTGCGGGCCCTGCTCGCCCAGGTGCACGAGGGCGGCGGCGCCAAGGCCCAGCAACGCCACACCGCGCGCGGCAAACTGCTGCCGCGCGAACGCATCAACCGCCTGCTCGACCCCGGCTCGCCCTTCCTGGAAATCGGTCAGCTGGCGGCGCACGCGGTGTACGACGAAGCCGTGCCAGCCGCAGGGGTGATCGCCGGCATCGGCCGCGTGGAAGGCGTGGAATGCATGATCATCGCCAACGATGCCACGGTCAAAGGCGGTTCGTACTACCCACTGACGGTGAAAAAGCACCTGCGCGCCCAGGCCATTGCCCAGGAAAACCGCTTGCCCTGTATTTACCTGGTGGACTCGGGCGGTGCCAACCTGCCGCGCCAGGACGAGGTATTCCCCGACCGCGAGCACTTCGGCCGCATCTTCTTCAACCAGGCCAACATGAGCGCCCAGGGCATCCCGCAGATCGCCGTGGTGATGGGTTCGTGCACGGCTGGCGGTGCCTACGTGCCGGCCATGTCGGACGAAACCATCATGGTGCGCGAGCAGGCGACGATCTTTCTCGCCGGCCCGCCGCTGGTCAAGGCCGCCACCGGCGAGGTGGTGACCGCCGAGGCGCTGGGCGGCGCCGACGTGCACTGCAAGATCTCCGGGGTGGCCGACCACTATGCCGACAGCGACGAGCATGCGTTGGCCATCGCCCGCCGCTGCGTGGCCAACCTCAACTGGCGCAAGCTCGGCCAGTTGCAGTGCCAGGCACCGGTGGCGCCGCTGTACCCGGCCGATGAGCTGTACGGGGTGATACCGGCGGACGCCAAGCAGCCGTTCGATGTGCGCGAAGTGATCGCGCGGCTGGTCGATGGCTCAGTGTTCGATGAGTTCAAGGCGCTGTTCGGCACCACCCTGGTGTGCGGCTTTGCCCACCTGCACGGCATGCCGATCGCCATTCTGGCCAACAACGGCATCCTGTTCGCCGAAGCGGCGCAAAAAGGCGCGCACTTCATTGAGCTGGCCTGCCAGCGCGGCATTCCGCTGCTGTTCCTGCAGAACATCACCGGCTTCATGGTCGGCCAGAAGTATGAGGCCGGCGGCATCGCCAAACACGGCGCGAAGCTGGTGACGGCGGTAGCCTGCGCCAAGGTGCCCAAGTTCACGGTGATCATCGGCGGCAGTTTCGGCGCCGGCAACTACGGCATGTGCGGCCGCGCCTACGATCCGCGCCTGCTGTGGATGTGGCCCAACGCGCGCATCGGCGTGATGGGCGCCGAGCAGGCCGCCGGCGTGCTGGTGCAGGTCAAGCGCGAACAGAGCGAACGCGCCGGCAGTCAGTTCAGCGCCGAAGACGAGGCCGCGTTGAAGCAGCCGATCCTCGCCCAGTACGAACAGCAGGCCCACCCCTACTATTCCAGCGCCCGGCTGTGGGACGACGGCGTCATCGACCCGGCCCAGACCCGCGACACACTGGCCCTGGCCCTGTCCGCCGCCCTCAACGCGCCCATTGAAGCCAGCCGCTTCGGCATTTTCCGGATGTGACCATGAACGACTTCAGCACCCTCGAACTGCAGCACGACCCGCGCGGCTTCGCCACCCTGTGGTTGAACCGCCCCGACAAGCACAACGCCTTCAACGCGCAGATGATTCGCGAGCTGATCCTGGCGTTGGACCTGGTCGCCAACGACGGCAAGCTACGCTTCCTGCTGATTCGCGGTCGCGGTAAGCACTTCTGCGCCGGCGCCGACCTTGCCTGGATGCAACAATCGGCGCAGTTGGATTTCAACACCAACCTGGACGACGCCCGCGAGCTGGCCGAGCTGATGTACAGCCTCGGCAAGCTCAAGGTGCCAACCCTGGCGGTGGTGCACGGCGCGGCCTACGGCGGTGCGCTCGGGCTGGTGAGTTGCTGCGACATGGCCCTGGGCACCGACGATGCGCAGTTCTGCCTGTCGGAAGTGCGCATCGGCCTGACCCCGGCTGTGATCAGCCCATTCGTGGTGAAAGCCATCGGTGAGCGCGCCATGCGCCGCTACGCCCTGAGTGCCGAGCGTTTCGACGGCCGCCGCGCCCATGAACTGGGCCTGCTGTCGGAAACCTGCGCAGCCGCTGACCTGGAGAGCCGGGTCGAGCACTGGATCGCCAACCTGCTGCACAACAGCCCGCTGGCCATGCGCGCCTGCAAGGAGCTGCTGCGCGAGGTGGCCCACGGCGAAACCAGCGCCGCTGTACGCCGTTACTGCGAAAACGCCATCGCCCGGATCCGCGTCAGCGGCGAAGGCCAGGAAGGCCTGCGCGCGTTTCTGGAAAAACGTCCGCCCGCGTGGCAGCAGCAGGAGACCAAGCCATGAGCGCACCTTCAATCACACGCCTGCTGGTGGCTAACCGCGGCGAAATCGCCTGCCGGGTGATGCGCACCGCCAAGGCCCTGGGCCTGACCACCGTGGCCGTGCACAGCGCCATCGACCGCGACGCCCGCCACAGCCGCGAGGCCGACCTGCGCGTGGACCTGGGCGGTAGCAAGGCCAGTGACAGCTACCTGGACATCGACAAGATCATCGCCGCCGCGCACAGCAGCGGCGCCCAGGCGATTCACCCGGGCTACGGTTTCCTCTCGGAAAACGCCGCCTTCGCCCGCGCCATCGAACAGGCTGGGCTGGTGTTCCTCGGCCCGCCCGCCTCGGCCATCGATGCCATGGGCAGCAAGTCGGCCGCCAAGGCGCTGATGGAAACCGCCGGCGTGCCGCTGGTGCCGGGTTACCACGGCCAGGCCCAGGACCTGGAGACCTTCCGCGAAGCCTGCGAGGGCATCGGTTACCCGGTATTGCTCAAGGCCACGGCCGGGGGCGGCGGCAAGGGCATGAAAGTGGTGGAGCGCGCCAGCGAGCTGGCTGACGCCCTGGCCTCGGCCCAGCGCGAAGCGCAATCGTCGTTCGGTGATGCGCGCATGCTGGTGGAAAAGTACGTGCTGCAGCCGCGCCACGTGGAAATCCAGGTGTTCGCTGACCAGCACGGCCACTGCCTGTACCTCAACGAACGCGACTGCTCGATTCAACGCCGCCACCAGAAAGTGGTGGAGGAAGCCCCGGCGCCGGGCCTCTCGCCGCAGCTGCGCCAGGCCATGGGTGAGGCGGCGGTGAAGGCGGCGCTGGCCATCGGTTACGTGGGTGCCGGTACCGTGGAGTTTCTGCTCGACGCCCGCGGCGAATTTTTCTTCATGGAGATGAACACTCGCCTGCAGGTGGAGCACCCGGTCACGGAAGCCATCACTGGCCTCGACCTGGTGGCCTGGCAGATCCGCGTGGCCCAGGGCGAGCCGCTGCCATTGACCCAGGCGCAGGTGCCGCTCAATGGCCACGCCATCGAAGTGCGGCTGTACGCCGAAGACCCCGACAACGAATTCTTGCCGGCCACCGGCACCCTGGCGCTGTACCACGAATCCGCGGCGGCACCTGGCCGGCGGGTGGACAGTGGCGTGTGCGAAGGCGACAGCGTCTCGCCGTTCTACGACCCGATGCTGGGCAAGCTGATTGCCTGGGGGGACACCCGTGAACAGGCACGCCTGCGCTTGTTGAGCATGCTCGACGAGTTCGCCGTGGCGGGCGTGCGCACTAACCTGGCGTTCCTGCGCCGCATCATCGCCCACCCAGCGTTTGCCGAGGCGCACTTGGACACCGGGTTTATTGCGCGCCATCACGCCGACCTGCTGCCGGCGCCAGCGCCATTGCCGGAGGCATTCTGGCAGGCAGCGGCTGCCGCGTGGGTTCAGGCACGGGCGACCGACAGCGACCCCTGGTCCAGCACCGGCGGGCTGCGCCTGGGCTTGCCGGCGGAAACCGTGGTGCACCTGCGCTGCCGCGATCAGCGCCGGGTGGTGCACCTGCCCCCTCAGGCCGGCAGCGCCACGGCGTTCCGGCGCGGCGACACGCTATACCTGCGCTGGAGCGACGAGGTATACCCAGTGACAGCGGTCGACCCGATTGCCGAAGCCGATGCCAGCCACAGCCAGCAAGGCGGCCTGAACGCGCCCATGAACGGCAGCATCGTGCGGGTGTTGGTAGCGGTAGGGCAAGCCGTCGAGGCCGGTACACCGCTGGTGGTGCTGGAAGCCATGAAGATGGAACACAGCATTCGTGCGCCCGAAGGGGGCGTGGTCAAGGCGCTGTATTGCCAGGAAGGCGAAATGGTTGCCGAAGGCAGTGTGCTGGTGGAACTGGACACCTGAGGCTCGGGGGTGCCTGGGGATGCGGCCTACCGGCTGCTACAGGGGTTGTAGCAGCCGGTAGGCCGCGTCGGGGTCAGGCGGCTACTTCATAGAGTTTGACCACCGCCGGCTCACCGTCGCGCAGGCACTGGCGCAATGCTTGCGCCTGCTGCTCGGCCTGGCGAAGGGCGGCGTCCTTTACGTGCCCGTAGCCACGGATCTGCTCGGGCAAGCGCGCCAGGCTCAGCGCCGTATGGCGATTGGCAGCGGTCAGGTGGTCCAGGATCAACGCGATGTCCGCCCGGTACTGCTCGATCAGCGCCCGCTCCTGGCGCCGTTCATGGCTGTAGCCAAACGGGTCCAGCACGCTACCGCGCAGGAACTTGAACGGCGCCAACAAGCCGAAGGCCTTGAGCATCCACGGCCCGAAACTGCGCTTGCGGGTCTCGCCCTGCTTGCCCAGCCAGCTGGGTGCCAGGTGAAACTCCAGGCGGTAGTCGCCATCGAACTGCGCCTGCAACTGGCGGGTGAACGCGCCGTTGCTGTACAGCCGCGCCACCTCGTATTCGTCCTTGTAGGCCATCAGCTTGAACGCGTAACGGGCCACCGCCTCGGTCAACGCCAGCGGCTCGCCGGGCAGCAGGCGGCTTTCAGCGTCGCGCACCTGGTTCACCCACGCCAGGTAGCTGTCGGCGTAGGCCTGGTTCTGGTACTGGCGCAGGGTCACGGCGTTGGCGGCCAGGCGCTCTTCCAGCGATTGCTCCCGTTGCGGTTGCACGGCGGGCTTGAGTACCGCCTCTACCGCCGCCACGTCGTGGGCCGCGCGCCGCCCCCACAAAAACGCCTGCTGATTGAGCCCGACCGCCACGGCATTGAGCTCGATGGCCTTGTTGATGGCCTCGGCAGTCAGCGGGATCAGCCCCAACTGGTAGGCGTAGCCGAGCATGAACAGGTTGCTGGCGATGCTGTCGCCCAGCAGCCCAACGGCCAGGCGCGTGGCGTCGACGAAGTGGGTCTTGTCGGCGCCCACCGCGTCGGTGATCGCCTGGCTCATGGCCGCCGCCGGGAACTGCGCGTCGGGGTCACGGGTAAACGCCGCAGTAGGCGTCTGCTGGCTGTTGATTACCGCGTGGGACTTGCTCAGGCTCAGCTTGGCCAGGGCATCGGGGCCCGACGCCACCAGCAGGTCGCAGCCCAGCAGCAAGTCGGCATCACCGGCGGCGATGCGCACGGCAAACAGGTCATCCTGGTGTGCGGCAATACGGATATGGGTGACCACCGGCCCGAACTTCTGTGCCAGCCCGGCCTGGTCCAGCACGCTGCAGCCCTTGCCTTCCAGGTTGGCCGCCAGACCGAGCATGGCGCCCACTGTGGTCACGCCCGTACCACCGACGCCTGGCAGCAGAATGTTGAAAGGCCGGTCCAAGGGCGGCAGCAGTGGTTCCGGCAAGGCCGCGAAGGCCTGGTCACGGCTGGGCAGCTGGGGCTTGCGCAACTGGCCGCCGTGCACGGTGACAAAGCTGGGGCAGAAGCCTTCCACGCAGCTGAAGTCCTTGTTGCAGGCGTTCTGGTCGATCTCGCGCTTGCGGCCTTGGGGTGTTTCCAGCGGCAGCACCGACAGGCAGCCGGATTTGACCCCGCAATCACCGCAGCCCTCGCACACGGCGGGGTTGATCAGCGCACGCTTGTTCAGCTCCGGCATGGTCCCGCGCTTGCGCCGCCGGCGCTTTTCCGTGGCGCAGGTCTGGTCATAGATAATCACCGAAACGCCCTTGAACTCGCGCAGTTCGCGCATCACCGCGTCCAGGTCGCGGCGGTGGTGGAAGCTGGTGACAGGCGCGAAACCGGCGCGGCTGGGGTACTTGTCCGGCTCGTCGCTGACCAGGGCAATGCGCTGCACGCCTTCGTCGAACACTTGGCGGCTGAGCTGATCAACGCGCAGCACGCCATCGATGGGCTGGCCGCCGGTCATGGCCACGGCGTCGTTGTAGAGAATCTTGTAGGTGATGTTGACCCCGGCGGCCACCGCCGCACGCACGGCCAGGTGCCCGGAGTGGAAATAGGTGCCGTCGCCGAGGTTCTGGAACACGTGGGCGGTCTCGGTGAACGGCGCCTGGCCGATCCAGGTGACGCCCTCGCCGCCCATCTGGGTGAAGGTGTCGGTCTCGCGGTCCATCCAGATGGTCATGTAGTGGCAACCGATGCCCGCCAGCGCGCGGCTGCCTTCCGGTACCTTGGTGGAACTGTTGTGCGGGCAACCGGAACAGAAATGCGGGGTGCGTTGCACATTGTGCAACGGTGCCTGCAGGGCCTGCTCCTTCTCCTGCAGGAAGCGCAGGCGCGCCTCGATCTGCGGGCTGCTGTAAATGGGCGCCAGGCGCCGGGCAATGACCCGCGCGATCATCGCCGGGGTCAGCTCGCTGAGGTTAGGCAGCAGCGAACGGCCTTGCTCATCGAACTCGCCCACCACCCGTGGGCGCTTGTCCACCGGCCAGTTGTAGAGTTGGCCGGTGAGCTGGTCCTCGATCACGCTGCGCTTTTCTTCCACCACCAGGATTTCGTCCAGTCCCTGAGCGAAATCGTGCACCGACACTGGCTCCAGCGGCCAGCTCATGCCGATTTTCAGCAGGCGAATGCCCACCTGCGCGCACAGCGCGTCATCCAGCCCCAGCTCTTCCAGGGCCTGGCGCACGTCCAGGTACGACTTGCCAGTGGTGATGATGCCCAGGCGCGGCTGCGGCGAATCCAGCACCACCTTGTTCAGTTGGTTGGCGTGGGCGAAGGCGCGAGCGGCGTAGATCTTGTAGGTGTTGAGGCGCGCTTCCTGGGCCAGGGGCGGGTCGGGCCAGCGAATGTGCAGGCCGCCTTCAGGCAGGACGAAGTCCTCGGGCACACAGGTGCTCACGCGCAGCGGGTCGACTTCAACCACCGCGGAGGAGTCGACGTTTTCGGCGATGGTTTTCATCGCCACCCAGCAACCGCTGTAGCGCGACAGCTCCCAGCCGATGATGCCGTAATCGAGAATTTCCTGGACATTGCACGGGTTGAGCACCGGAATCATCGCGGCGATGAACGCGTGTTCGCTCTGGTGGGCGATGGTCGACGACTTGCAGCCATGGTCGTCGCCGGCCAGCAGCAACACCCCGCCCTGCTCGGCGACGCCGGCCGAGTTGCCGTGCTTGAACACGTCGCCGCAGCGGTCCACGCCTGGGCCCTTGCCGTACCAGAGGGCGAATACCCCGTCGTACTTGCCGTGGGGAAACAGGTTGACCTGCTGGCTGCCCCACACGGCGGTGGCGCCCAACTCTTCGTTGATGCCGGGCTGGAAATGGATGGCGTTCTGCTGCAGGTAATCGCGGGCTTCCCACAGGCTTTTGTCGAGGTTGCCCAGCGGCGAGCCGCGGTAGCCGGAGATGAAACCGGCGGTGTTCAGCCCACGGGCCTCGTCACGCTGCTTCTGCAGCATGGGCAGGCGAGTGAGCGCCTGGGTACCGGTGAGGTAGAGGTGACCCGTGGCGAGGCGATACTTGTCGTCCAGGCGGACGTCGGCTAGGGACATGCGGCACTCCTGTTATTTTTATGGTGGCCATGACTCATCAGTCAGTGGCTAAAAATATGCCCGTCGGAGTGAGGCTTTTTCTTTCTAAATTCTGGCGTTTCTGCTGTTATGGCGCATGAACGTTTCGCTAAAAACAAGAAAAAGGAATTAATCATGCAGTCGAAACTGAGTGCCCTGGACCGCCGCATCCTGCGCCTGATCCAGCACGACGCCGACCTGTCCGCCGCCGAGATCGCCGAGCGCGTGGAACTGTCGCAATCACCGTGCTGGCGGCGTATTCATCGCATGCAGGAAGAAGGGCTGATCGAGCGCAAGGTAGCCCTGCTCAACCCGCAGAAGCTGGGCCTGAGCATGACGGTATTCGTCAACGTCAAGCTGTCCGGGCACGGCCGGCGCTACCTGGCGGAATTCGAGGAAGCGATCACCGGCTACCCCGAGGTGCTGGAGTGCTACACCATGGCGGGCGGGATGGATTACATGCTCAAGGTGGTGGCCCAGGATATCGCGGCCTACGAACGGTTCCTGCGTGACCATCTGTTGCAGAAGCCACATGTGCAGGAGGCGCACTCCAACATCGCCATGAGCGAGGTGAAACGCACCACCGAATTGCCGCTGGACTGAAGCGAAAAAAATTTCGCCACGGCGGGCATAAATCATTTGACTTGCAAATGATAACGATTATTATTGAGCCAACTGATCGCGAGATCGGTTGGGTAATCCGAAAGGCCTTAGGTCGGACTTTCGAATTATCTCCTCATCAGGCTAATCACGGTTTTTGACCCGGCTTTTTGCCGGGTCTTTTTTTGATTTCTTCAGGCTAATGAAGAAGGGTGTTGCTTGAATTCGATGGCGCGCATGATAGCAAAGGACCCTCGCCGGAAGGAAGCGCTCATCGCTAATTTTCAGCTAGCAAAATCAGCGGTTTAGCCTGGGAAACGGTAATTTAGCACTTGAGAATCAATCTCAAAGACACTAAGCTGCGGCAGCGTCAAGGAAGACGCCCCCTTCACGGATGCGCTCGCAGCCCGCAATCGACCAGGCCCCTGGTGGCCAGGAGGACGTTTCGATGACCCACTTGCTCACGCCCTTGCACAACCTTTTCACCCCGCAACCGGTCGACCAGGGTCAGGACGCGCTGTACCTGCGCCTGAAAAAACTGCCCCGGCGCGTGCAACAGGTGTTTCTGCTCAGCCGCCTGGACGACCTGCCCTACCCCGCCATTGCCCAGCACCTGGACATTGACCTGGCCCAGGTGGAAAAGGCCATGCTTCAGGTGTTGGAGCAGTGTCGCTGCCCAGCCGGCAGCCAGGCCGCCAGCGCCTGGTACGTGAAACTGCAGAACCCGCACACCACCAGCAGCGAGCGCATCGACTTCCGCCGCTGGCTGGACGCCGACCCCAACCACCTGCAGGCCTTCCATGGCACCGAGCTGCGCTGGCGGCAATTGCTGCCGGCAGCACGCCACCTGGGCCAGGGCGGTTGGCACCAGCACCGGCGCCACACCGGCATCGTCGGCTGGACGGTGGCCCTGCTGGGCGCGCTGCTGCTGGGGGGCCTGGCCGGCTGGATCTGACGCTGGCCACGCTTGGGTGTAGAGTACGCGGGGTACACGACTCTAATAAGGAAGCGAACATGGCCGCGGCCACCCTCACCTTCAGCGCCGACTTCGACAGCGGCAACATCCAGGTGCTCGACGCCAGCGACGCCCAACAGGTGCGCCTGGCGATTCGCCCCGATACTCGCAGCGATCATTTCCAGTGGTTCCACTTCAAGGTCGACGGCCTGGTACCGGGCCAACGCCACGGTTTCAGCCTGACCAACGCCGGGCAGTCTTCCTACAGCAACGCCTGGGCCGGCTACAACGCCGTGGCCTCCTACGACCAGAAAACCTGGTTTCGCGTGCCCAGCCAGTTCGACGGCCAGGCGCTGACGTTCGCCTTCGAGCCCGCGCAACCCCACGCCTGGTTCGCCTATTTCGAACCCTACAGCCGGGAACGGCATGACTGGCTGATCAACCAGGCCGTCAGCCATGCTGGCCTGCAACTGCTGGCCGTGGGCAAAAGCGCCGAAGGCCGTGACCTGCAATTGCTGCGCAAGGGCGACGGCGCCGCGAGCAAGAAGAAAATCTGGCTGATTGCCCAGCAGCACCCGGGCGAGCACATGGCCGAATGGTTCATGGAAGGCGTGATCGAGCGCCTGGGCCAAGCGGACGATAGCGAAATGGCCGCGTTGCTGGCCGAAGCGGATATCTACCTGATCCCGCACATGAACCCTGACGGTTCGTTCCACGGCCACCTGCGCACCAACGCCATGGGCAAGGACCTCAACCGCGCCTGGCAGGACGCCAGCGCCGAGTTCAGCCCCGAGGTGTTCTTCGCCCTGCAACAGATGCAGAAGTACGGCGTTGACCTGTTCCTGGACGCCCACGGCGACGAGGAAATCCCCCACGTGTTCACCGCGGCCTGCGAAGGCAACCCGCAGTACACGCCGCGCATCGCCGGGCTGGAACAACGCTTCCGTGACCTGCTGTGCCAGCAGACCGCGGATTTCCAGCAAGTGCACGGCTACCCTCGCAGCGCCCCGGGCCAGGCGAACATGACCCTGGCCTGCAACGCCGTGGGGGCGAAGTTCGACTGCCTGTCGCTGACCCTGGAAATGCCGTTCAAGGACCACGACGATAACCCCAACGCCGTCACCGGCTGGTCGGGCCAGCGGTCGGCGCAGTTGGGCAAGGACGTGCTGAGCGTGATCGGCCAGTTGGTCAGCGAACTGCGCTGACCGCCGGACGCGACCTGTGGCCGCTGCTACAACCTCCCGTAGCGGCGGCCGCAGGCCGCGTCACGTCCCCCCACCCTCACTTATCCCCCGACGTCATGCTCTGCAGCACACCGTCGCGGCGAATCCAGCCGTGGTACAACGCCGCCGCCAGGTGCAGCAGTACCGTCAGGAACAGCAGGTACGCGAGGAAACCGTGCGCCTTGCGCAACAACGCGTAGGTATGCGGTTCAGCCGGCAAAATGGCCGGCAACTGGATCGAAGCCCCCAGCATCACCGGGTCCCCGGCCGCCGAAATCATGGCCCAGCCCACCAGCGGCATCACGAACATCAGCGCATACAGCAACCAATGCGACAATTTCGCCGCCACCTTCTGAATGCCCGGCAAATCGGCCGGCAACGGCGGCTGCCGGGTGAACCAGCGCACCAGCAGGCGCACGATCACCAGCGCCAGAATGGCGATGCCCAGGGGTTTGTGCAGGTGCAGCAACCATTCATGGCGCTCGGAAACGCTGCTGACCATGCCCACGCCGATAAACAGCATGGCAATCAACAGAATCGCCATCAGCCAATGCAGCACCCGGGCAGCCGGGGCGAAATGTTCAGGACGGGCTTTCATGGCTTCGCCTCCCCGGCGGGTGCAGTGGCGCTGAGTTGGTCGACTTCCGAGGTGCGGCGCAAATAGGAACTGGCGTAGGCCGCCGAACGCGCTGCCAGCAGCGGGTCGTTGGAGGCCTCGATACCACTGGGCAGAATGGTCGGGTCGTAATTGACGTCACGGCACTGGCCGGTGATCTGCGGTTGCATGCGTTCCAGCACCAGGGTGCCGGCATCAACGGTCTTGCGCCCGGCGGGCCAGGCCTTGCTGGCGTCATCCACCGGGTCGCCGGGTTCGGCCAGGGTCATGCGCAGGGTCCAGCGCAGCGGACCGCCGGCGATACGCTGGGCCAGGTCGGCCTGCAGGAAATCGGCACCCGCCTCGGGCCCTGCCGGCGTGCTGTCGGTCGCCTCCGGCACGACTGACCAGCGCACGGCCTGGCGCTGGCCATCGGCGTTGTCGAGGTAAAAGGCATTGATGCTGTTATAGGTTTCGGTGGCATAGCTGGCCGACGGCTTGGCGCCCTTGACCCAGGCCAGGAATGGCCCGGTCTCGGGGTGCGCGGCGAAGAAGGCCGGCATGGCGTCGGGCTTGGGCTTGCCAGTGGCCGGGTCCGGCGTGCCCGCCTTGAGCATGGCATAGAAGGCTTGCGGCGTGCCCACCGGGAACACCGGCATGCTGTTCATGCCGGTGCGCCATTGCTGACCGTTGGCAAGGTTGAAGCGCAGGGCCAGGCTGCGCAGCGGTACGCTGCTGTCCGGGGCGTAGGGGTTGCCGCTGGGCAAGGCGAAGCGCCCCACCACCGGCGTGCGGCCCTGAGCGAACACGCGGCTGGTGGACAGGTCCTGCAACTGGCCGTTGCCTTCGAAGTAGCCGATCACGCACACGCCCTTGGCGTGGTTGCGCCGGTAGCCGGGGTGCACGCCGTTGTTGGTCTGCAAGGCGTTGACCAGGTCGCGGGGCTTGAGCCGCTGCGGGTCCAGGCGGCCGCTGACATAAGCAAAGGCCGCCAGGGCGACGGCAACCACGACAGCGATGCCCAGCAGGCGCACGGCCTTGTCGAACAGGGTTAACGGCGGGGGCGTTGGTTGGGGCATGAGCGACTCCAGAATGGGTGGGGTGCTATGAGACGTAGAGCAGCGCGGTTTATTCCCTGTCCCCGCGCTGAATAAATTAAGGTTAGGCGCGTTGGAATAAAACGCGGCGTCATTCGTCTTGCTAGTCTGAAAAACGGTAGCATCACCCCTGCAGGCCACCATGAACGACTTCGATGAACAACTGCGCCCCTTGTTGCCGCGCCTGCGCCGCTTCGCCCTGTCCCTGACCCGCGAGCCCAGCAGCGCCGACGACCTGGTGCAGAGCTGCCTGGAGAAGGCCCTGAGCCGCCGCGCCGACAAGCATGAGGACGGCGAGCTGCGCGCCTGGCTGTTCCAGATTCTCTACCGCCAGTTCGTCGACAACCACCGCCGCGCCCGCCGTTATACAAGGCTGCTGGAGTTTTTCACCGGCCGTGACGATGACCAGCCCTCGGCGGAACGCACGGTGCTGGCGCAAACTGCCTTGCAGGCCTTCGACCGCCTGAATGACGAACAGCGCGCGCTGCTGCACGCCGTGGCCGTGGAAGGCCTGAGTTACAAGGAGGTAGCCTCGGTGCTGCAAGTGCCCTTGGGCACCGTGATGTCGCGACTGTCCCGTGCCCGCCAGGCCCTGCGCCTGCTCAACGAAGGCGAGATCCATCGCCCTGCCCTGCGGATATTGAAATGATCAGCCTGCCCCCCAGCGAACATGACCTGCACGCTTACGTCGACCTGCGCCTGAACCCCGCCGATCGTCAACGCCTGGAAGCCTGGCTGGCCAGCCACCCCGAGGCTGCGGCCCAGGTTAAAGACTGGCAGAAGGATGCCAGGCTGCTGCGCTCGGTGCTCGGCGCCGCGCCGCTGGCCGACAACCCGGCGCTGGACCCGGCCGCCATCCGCCTGCGCCGCCGCCACCGTTACCAACAACACCTGACCCGCGCAGCGGTGCTGGTGCTGGCCCTGGGCATGGGTAGCGTCGGCGGCTGGCAGGCGCACCAGGCCCGCCACCCCGGCGTGGCGCCGATGACCGATGCCTTGCAGGCCTACCGCCTGTTTGCGCAAAAAGACGTGATGCCGGCTGATTTCAAGGTCAGCGACGGTGACACCCTGCAACCCTGGCTGGACCGCTATTTCAGCAACGCCAGCCGCCTGCCCGACCTCAGCCGCGCCGGTTTCAAGGCCGTGGGCGCGCGCCTGCTCAGCACCGACCAGGGCCCCGCCGCCATGGTCCTGTACCAGGACCCGCGCGGCGCCCGCGTGACCTTCTACATCCGCCCGCCAGGCCCGGACAACAGCCTGCTGCCACGCGGCTCGCGGCGCGACGGGGAGTTGCAGGCCGATTACTGGTCGGGGCCGGGGTACAACTACGCGATGGTTGCGCCGGTGGACGTAGCGGCGAAGACCCGGCAGGCGTTGTGAGCCTGGACGCGGCTCAAAACGCCACATCCACAATCACACTGTCCACGTACGTCCCCACCGGCGGCGTAACCTGATCGGTATAAACCTTCGCGTTGTAATTGAACACCTGACTGCCCGTGCCCGTGCCGTTACCCGGGTTCACGTCGGCGTCGCTGCTGTTGCGCCGCGCGGTGCCGGTGCTGCCCCAGCGTATGCTGCCGGCGCTTTTGAACAGGTCGTAGGCCAGGGTGTTGCTGCCCGAACTCATCTGCCGCCTGCCCCCGGCGCTGACCGGATGGCCGCCGTCGTTCAGGCCCACGGTGTAGGCGCTTCCCAGGGTGCAGGAAACGCTGATGCTGCTGTTGACCGTGGCAAAGCCGACCACCAGCGGGGCGCTGCCGAAGGCCAGATCCGGGGCGGTGATCTGGCAGTCATTGGTAACTTGCAAGTTGACCGCCATGGTCGTGGAACCCGAGCCGATGTCGCGGCCCAAGCAGATGGCGCCAATGCCGATGCCCGAGCAATAGTTCCAGCTCCAGGCCAGGGTGAGGGTTTCGGAGTAAGTACCGCTGGGCACGTTGCTGCCCACCACCGTACTTAAATACAGCGGCACCGATTTCGGGGTTGAACTGCCCAGCAGGCCCAGCAAGTCCAGCAGCGAATTGCGTGCGAAGTCAAAGGCCGTGCCGCGGGTGATGGGGTAACTGGTGCTGTTGTTGGCGTACAGCGTGTAGGCGATGACCGGGCCGCTGGTGCCCACTTGCAGGCCGGTCTTGCTGGACGTCACGGTCAGGTAGACGTGGTCGTTGCTGGACAGCAGGCTCAGTAATGACCCCGTGCAGGTCAGCGCCGCGTTCAGGGTAGAGGTGGACTGCACGTTGGTGCGCACCAGCACCGAGCTGACCTGGCCGAAGCTGGGCGCCGTTGGCGTGGTGACACTGCACAAGGCGTGCGCCGCGCTGGCCACGCCCCACAGCAGCGGCGCCGCCAGCCAGCGGTTCATTGGCACACCAGCGGCCCCAGCAGCGGCACGTCGCCCTGCTGGTTGAGGTCCAGGTCGAACTGCACGCTGCATTGGCTGCCATCGGCCAACGACACCACCAGGCGGTTGTGCGCCTGCAGGTTCTCCAGGTACACCAGGCCGTCCCAGCCCACCACCGTGCGGGCGCCGCTCTGCTCGTCGACCACGGTGCTGCCCAGCGCCAGGTTCTGCCGGTGCCTGTCCACCAGCACCAGGCTGGCCGCCACCACCCGCGTCAGCGGGAATTCCACCAGGTAGCCACTGCCCCGGCGCACTGCCACACGCTGTTCCACCGACGGGCTGCGGATGTTGGCCGGCAGGTTGAGCGGGTCGATTTCGTATTTGCCGCGGTAGTAGCCGCTGGTCCAGGGCACCAGCAGGTGGCCGCCACTGTCGGTGTCACCAACGCGCTGGTTTTCGTAGCGCACCGGTACCCCGGCGTAACCGTTGGTACTGACCAGCACGAAGGCATCGTCGATGCGGTTGGCGGCGAACACGCCGCCGTCCATCCACACCAGCGCGCCGGCGGCATCGGCCCAGCGCGTGGTCTGGCCGCCACTGCCATAGGCGCCGGCCTGCAGTTGCACCGACTGCAGGCGCCAGGTCAGGTCGGCCTGGCGGTAAGTGGGCTGATCGCCGGTGGCGTAGCCCAGGTTGTAGCCCAGGCCACCCTCGGTGGGCACCGCACGGCTGTAGTTGACCCGCTGCTGGGTCTGGCCCTGCTGATTGCGCTCGATGCCCATGCTGAGGTTGCCGTGCAGGTCGATGGGAATCACTACCTGGGCCTGCACCGCCCAGGTGCTGGCGCCGACTTCGTGATTGGCCGACAGGTAGAAACTGCTGTTGCCCCACAGCGGCTTGCTCCACGTCAGGTTGAGCAGACGCGTGCGCGAATCATCGCCGGCGCGCACGTCGAAGTAGCCGGCGCCGAGGCTGCCGTAGCGGTCCATGTTGACGCTCAGGGTCACCTGTTCGCTGCGCTCACTCATGCGGGTGTACGGCGCATCCACCAGGGTCAGGTCCGCATAGTCGTCGCGGCGTTGCAGGCGCTGGTAATTGAAACTGAAGCGCTGGCTGTTGTACTGGTAACCGAGGCTGTATTGCTGGCCGCTGAGGCTGTCATAGTGGCTCTGGCTGACCGCGCCATTGAGCACACCGACATTGCCCAGGCGCAGGTTGCCGCCCACCCCGCCCAACGTCAGCGATTCGGCCGCTTCGGCGTGCCCTTCCAGGGTGAAGCTGTCGCTGAGGCCGTAGCGCACGCTGCCCGACGACGCCCCCGGGCCGTAGGCGAAGTCCTTCAGCCCATAGTCGCGACGCACACTGCCCGCCGCCACGGAAAAGTCCACCAGGCCTTTCTGCAGCAAGGTGCTGGTGACATAGAACGGCAAGGTGGTCGACACCTGCCGACCAAGGGCATCGGTGGTCACGACCACGGCCTCGCCGGCGCCATTGATGTAGGGAATGTTGGTGAGGGTGTACGGCCCCGGCTGCAATTGGGCGCTGGTACTTTTGTAGCCGTTGATGAACAGGTCCACTGAGGACGGCACCGCCGCCTCGCCGGCAAACGCCGGCAACGGGTAGGTGACCAGGTCCGGGCGAACGGAGAAGTCCCGCGACAGTTGCACACCGCCCAGGCGCACCGAGTTGCTCCACGGCAGCGAGCCGCTGACCAGGTCGCCTGCCTCAACGGTCAGCAAGCGCTCGTCATCGCTGTAGCGCCAGGTGGTGTCGTAGCGCCGGAAGCGGCTGGTGTCGGCGTAGGCATTGCCCGACAGGCTCTGGCGGTATTGCCCCGTGGTCGACAGCGTGCCCCAGCTGTCGAAAAAACGCAGCTCGTTGTAGGCCGCCAGGTAGCGCCCCACGTTGTCGGTGTCGTTCAGGTACAGGTCGTAGTTAAACAGCGCGCCGAAACTGCTCATGGCCTGGCTGCGCGGGTAGGCCTGGCTGCTGCCGATTCGCTGGGCCGGCAACCAGTCGGGCGGCACATCGAGGAACAGGCGTTGGGCCTGGCTGTCGTAATCGCTGTGCAGGCCCTGCACGCTTTGCAGCGCCACCTCGGGGCCGCTGACACCGGGCAGTTTCAAGCCGGCCGCCTGCAAATCGGCCAAGGGCAAGTACAATTGCCCGGCGCGTTGCTGCACCTGCACCACACGGCCGGTGCTCATCTGGTTGACCACCAGTTCCAGGTACAAGGGCGCATCAGGCATGGCCTCCAGCGCGCTGGGGGGCGGCGGCAGTTCCCCGGCCAGGCTGGCGAAGGGGTACAGCAGCCAGCCCAGGGTGACCCACTTGAGCGTTACGCATGACAAAGGCGCTCCTGCGCCGGGCCGCGTCACGGCCGGTCTCGGTCCATCGATGGGCAGTCTCCCTGATCAGGTGCAGTGCTTACCGCGCGGGTGTCAGCGTCTGCGCGGCATCGATGCCGTTGACCCGGCCCTGCAATGCCGACACCTGGGCCACCGGTTCCGGCACGGGCCAACGCATGCTGGCCCCTGGCAACACGTAGCCCAGCAGGCCTTCGCCCAGCGGTCGGCTCTGGGCGCCCTGCTGCACGGCCACATCGGTGAGGCGTGCGTGCACCGGGCCCTGGTTGCGGATTTCGACGAAGTTTTTCCCGCCCTCGCTGACCTTGCGCCAGGTCAGCGCCGGCACGCCAGCGCCCTTGGGGTCGCGGTTGCGCGCCGGGTCCGGCTTGCTCCACAGCCCCGCGCCATAGGCGAACAGTGGCACCGAATAGCGCATCTGGAAGCGAATGGCCGCGGCCGTCTTGCCCTGGGCCTCCTGCCCCGGCGGCTGGGCCGCGGGAATTTCGTCGATGATGATGCGGTAGGCCATTTCCTGCCCGGGCGGCATTTCCCGGGTGCGGGTCAGGCGCACCAGTTGCTTTTGCCCGGGTTCAATGTGCGCCACCGGTGGGCTGCCGATCACATCGCGCTGGTTCTGGTACTGGTCATCGAAACCGGACTGGCTCCAGGCAAACACGCGGATCTGCAGGTTGGCCGCGTCGGTGCCGCGGTTTTCCAGCCACAGCGCGCTGGCCTGCTGATCGGCTTCCAGCACCGGGTCAATGGGCCAGATCAACACTGAACTGGCGGCCTGGACCGTGAACGGCAACACCACCCCACACAACGCACTCCCCCACCGAAGCCACATACCCTTACTCCCTGGCAAAATTCGACGGCTGCCCCGGGGCTACCAGGACAACTCCACTTGCAAGACATCGCTGTAGCTGCCGGCCGGCACGTTGCCGGGCAGGCTCAGGCGGCCGTAGATCGGCAGGCTGATGTTGGTCGAGTCGCTGTAGGCCACCGTCACGCTCTGGCCGATGCCCAGGCTCTGGCTATAGGCGGCGTCACGAAACAGCTGGTAGGCCACCAACGAGCTGCCGCCCTTGAGGTTGCGCGAGGTGCCGGCGTTCTGGCCGCCGTCGACCTTCATGTTCAAGGTCACCCCGGGGGTGCACTGCAAGGTCACGCCGGTGCCCGGCACTGCCGCCGAGGCCGTGCCAATGGCCAATGCCGACCACGCGCCGAAGTTCAAGGTGCCGTAGTGGCTGCCACCGCCCACCACCAGGCAGCCACTGGTGATGGTGGCACTGACCTGAAAGGTGCTGGAGGTGGCCGCATCCAGCGGCCATGGCGCCGCCAGTGCCGCCAGCGTCAGCACGGCGGTTGCACGTGTAAACCGGGCCATGGCTAGAACGTCAGCTCGACCGCGACCGTGTCGGTGTAGGTGCCCGCCGGCAAGCCGGCGACGCCGGTGGCCTTGCCATACAGGTTGACCGTCTGCGCCGCGCCGGTGCTGGTGGCCAAGGCCACCGTGCCGTCAATGGCCAACAGGTTGGCGTGGCCGGTGTCGGTGTAGAAGTCGTACGGCACAAAGTGCCCGGCGCCGTCGGCCAGTGCCCGTGAGGCGCCAGTGGCCTGCCCGTCGTGGGAGCCGGCGCGTACCTTGATGGTCGGCGAAGTGCCCGACGAGCACAGGATCGACAGCGCCCCGCCACCGCCACCCAGCACTTGGGCATCGGCTTCGGTGAACAGGCTGGTGGCCGTGCCGAAGTTCAAGGTACCGAAGTTCAGGCCGCTGCTGGCGGCGGTGCCGTTGACCTGGCAACTGCTGGTCAGCACCAGGCTGGCCGTGACCTGCCCGGTCACGGTGGTGGCCGCCTGCACGGCCGGGGCCGAGGCCAACAGCAGCGCCAGGGCCGGTAACATGAGGGCAGAACGAAAAGCCTGTGCGTGCATGATTCACTCCTTGTTGGTTACCAGTCCAAAGTCACTCGCAGGGTGTCGCTGTAGATACCGGCCGGCAGTGCACGGGTGTTGGCCACCACGGCGCCGAAAATGGGAATCGGGATTTGCCCGCCGCTGCTGACCGCGAAGGTCTTCTGCTCGCCTATGCGGTAGCGATCGGTGCCGGCGGCGTTCAGGTACAGCTGGTAGGGAATGGTGCGACTGCCGTTGCTCAGGCGCCGGGTGGTGCCGTCGCCGTTGGTGCCCCCGTCGATGGTCACGCTGAAACCGGTGACCGACGGGTTGCACGCCACTTGCAGGGTGTTACCGGCGCTGCTCACGCTGGCGCCGATGGGCGCGGTCCACGTAGGCCCCTGGTCGCCGAAGTCGAGGTTGCCCATTTGCCCGGCGGGCAAGGTGCTGCCGGCGCTGCTCACCTGGCATCCGGCAGTGATGATCAGCCGCGCCTGGATCTGCCCGGTGACCGCGGCCACGGCATCGCCCACCCACAGCAGGGCCAGCGCCGCCAGCAGCACGTGGCCTACCATGTCACCGTGACCTTCAGCAGGTCGCTGTACTGTCCGGCACGGGGCACCTGGGCCAGCGGTTCGATGCGCGCGTACAGCGGCAGTTCGATGGTACCGGTGGCCGGCACCCGGCCGCTCAGGGGCTGGTTGACCAGAAATGGCACGCGTCGCGCTGGGTCGCTGTAGATACGGTAGGGAATGGGGCTGGCGCCTTCGGCGGCCAGGTAACGCACGTCGCCGACGCCGCCGTGCTGGCCGCCATCGACCTGCACTTGATACGCGGTGTCGGGGTTGCATTCAAGGCGCGGCAAGCGGCTGTGCGGCAGTTGTGCCGACAGCGGCCCCGCGGGGTCATCCAGGCGCGCGGTGCTGCCGAAGTCGAGCAGGCCCAGGTTCTGCGGCCCGGCGTCGCGTACCTGACCCACCAGCACACAGCCGCGCTGCACGTTGACGCGCACCTGCACCTGCAGCTCCGTGGCCAGCGCCGCGTGGCCCAGCACCAGGCTCGACAGCGCGGCAAACGCTAATCCCTTCACTTCCTCAATCCTTTCGAGGCGCTCATCCGTGCATTGCAGGCTAGCAGCGGGGGCAAAAGTTGCCACTTTCGTTACAAGCCAAGCCATTGAGTAACGGGGCTTGCGGCACGATGGCGGGCGAATCGTGTCAGAGCCGATGCGTGACCCGCTGCGGTTGCGCATCGTCACGCCATAGCACGATTAATCGTTTCAGCTACCGCCTGTCCTACCTGAGTACTGGCCCCGTCAAGTCCTGGGGAAACAGGTCGATGCAATGCTCAGACGTACCCTTTTCACCTGCCGCCCCAAAGGTCCTCAACCCGATGAACCCTTTTCGTTTTCTCCGCCAGGCTGCATCGAACGCGCCCGGGACGGCCAGCATCCTCAGCACCTTCGGTGCACTGGGCAACCACCTCGAGGCCGTGCGCCTGACGCCGACCTTCATCGCCGGTTTTGTCTCGCCGCACCTGGACCTGGACGCTGTCGCCCGCCAGCTGCGCCAACGTTTCCCCCAGGCCACGCTGAGCCTGTGCACCACCTCCGGCGAGCTGTGCAGCGCCCATGACGCACTGTACTGCCCAGCCCAGGGCAACTGGGATCGCATCGTGTTGCAGCTGTTCGACGCCAGCGTCATCGCCAGCGCCGAACTGGTCAGCGTGCCGCTGCTGTCCGAAGACATCCGCGCCGGTGGCAAGCGCCTGGCCATGCGCGAGCGCATCGACAAGCTGGTGGG
This sequence comes from uncultured Gammaproteobacteria bacterium, assembly GCA_963816515.1. Classification (GTDB taxonomy): domain Bacteria; phylum Pseudomonadota; class Gammaproteobacteria; order Pseudomonadales; family Pseudomonadaceae; genus Aquipseudomonas. The sequence continues at coordinate 188,459 of CAWFKX010000001.1, forward strand.
CGAACTGAAGCGCACCCGGGTCAACCTGGCCATCGACAGCCGCGACACCCTGGCCTACGTGCTGTTCGACGGCCTGTCGGCCTCGGAATCATTCTTCATGGAGGCGCTCTACGAGTCAGGCCGCTTCCCGTGCCTGTTCGTCGGCGGCTCGGCCGGCGGCAAGGACGACTTCCAGAAAACCCTGCTGCACGACGGCCAGCGCAGCTACCAGAACCACGCGCAGATCGTGTTTTTGAAGTGCGCGCCACAGGTGCGTTTCGGCGTGTTCAAGAGCCAGAATTTCGAGCCCACGGGGCTGTCCTTCAGCGTGCTCACCGCGTCCCTGGAAGAGCGCTACATTCACCAGGTGTTCGACGCCGCGGGCAACATCAAGACCATGGTCGCGGCCCTGTGCGACGCTTTCAAGTGCGCGCCCAACCAGCTGGACACGTACCTGGCTGAATACTCGTTCGCCATCCGCGTGGGTGAGGAACTGTTCGTGCGCTCCATCGCCCGCATCGACTACGCCCGCGAAACCGTGCACCTGTTCTGCGATGTGGCGCCCGGCGAAGAGCTGGTGATGGTCAAGCGCACCTCCCTGCGCGACGCCACCCAGCGCGATTTCCAGCGTTTCCTGCAGGGCAAGGGCGGCCAGCCGCTGGCAGGCCTGCTCAACGACTGCATCCTGCGCCGCGCCAACAATGCCGGCAAACTGGGGGAGATGACCGGGGTATTCGGTGACGTGCCGGTGGCCGGTTTCTCCACCTTCGGCGAAATCCTGGGCCTGAACCTCAACCAGACCCTGACCGCGATTTTCTTTTTCAAAGTGGCCAAGGGCGCAACGTTCAGCGACGACTACATCGACCGCTTCGCCAGCCACTACGGTGAATTCAAGGCCTTCTTCCTGCGCCGACAAATCCAGAAGCTGGCGGGCCTGAACCGCGTGGTGGTCAAGCAGATCGAGGCCTTCAAGAACCACCACTTCACCAGCGCCCTGGACACCCATGGCCTGGACGCCAACGTGCTGCCCGTGTTCAACGGCCTGGCCGACTTGGGCACGGTGCTGTCGCAAGCCGCCCATCAGCAGGAAGAGATCGGCCGGCAACTGCAGCATTATTCCAGCGAACTGCACCTGTCCATGGATGACCTGACCAGCACCATCGATCACCAGAACGCCGTCACCACCCAGGCCGGCAGCACCGTGGCGGGCCTGTCCAGCCACGCCGACGAAGTGGTGGGCAGCGCCCGCGACTTGGCGCAGTCGAGCCTGCGCATTCAATCGGTGGTGCAGGTCATCCAGCAAATCGCCGGGCAAACCAACCTGCTGGCCCTGAACGCCGCCATCGAAGCCGCCCGCGCCGGCGAAACCGGCCGCGGCTTCGCCGTGGTGGCCGACGAAGTGCGCAAACTGGCGGAAATCACCCGCAAGAACGCCGGCGAAATCGGCGTGGACATCGACGCCCTGTCCGGCGAAATTCAAAAAGTCGCCTCGCAGATCGAAGAACAGTCCACCTCGGTGGCCACGTTGCGGCAGATGCTCAGCGACCTGGAAAACTCCAGCCGCATGACGGAGGGCACGTCGCAGCGGACCAAGAAGATCGCGGATACGTTGACGGGTTTGACGCAGAGGTAGTTGGGGTAGCGGCTACGTTCCTGAACGTGCAACTGACGAACGAACCGCCGCTTCCAGCCCTTTGATCGATGCTTCAACCAGCGCCAAGGCCATGCCTATCGAATGCCCGACCGTGCCACCCAACGGTCTCAGCGGCATTGGCACCTCCTCTACCAGCTCAGTATTGGCGGCCATGCCGCCCTTGAGGTATTCACAGGCATAGATCAGAGCCTCCTCCAGCGGCACGCCGGGCAATACCGAGAAAACAGCCACTTCGTTGGCGTACGTACTGAACTCGTGAGTCGCGGTACGCGTTTGTTTGACCAATGTGTTGGCGCATTCTGCGACGTCACTGAGCTGTTCAATGTGTTCCATATGTTTCGCGTCCTGCAAAGAAAGTCGTTTATAAAATGGCGGAATAGCCGGGATCACGAGACTAATACGTTTCGTATTTTACCGAGATCAAAAATCATTACGAACCGTAGCTTGAACGAACCTATACAGATCGTAATGATGCGCGGATGAAGAAATGGAACGAACTGGCGAGAGCCCGCATGAAGGCTCGAAAAATCACCCAGGATCAGCTGGCGGAACACCTTGGTGTGACCCAGGGCGCTGTTGCCCACTGGATGGGGGGGCGTAGAGAGCCGTCATTTGAGGTGATCGATAGCATTCTCCAGTATGTTGGACTGCCGCCTGCGCTGCGAGACGACACGCTGGCTGTTGACGCAGATAGTCCCCGATCAGACGAGGTGCGTGACCAGCCTGTGCCCACCTTTGAAGAGTTTGAACGGCCGTCCGGAAAAGGATTGACTGATGTTGTCGAAACAAAGACGTCAACAGCTCGAATCAGCTTTGAGACGCTGCGCGTAGCGGGCGTCAATGCAAGCAATGCAGCGTGCGCTCAGGTGCGTGATCGGAGTATGGAGAAGCTGATTCCCGAGGGTTCCACCGTCGGTTTCGATCGCGCCGATATTTCGATTATCGACGGCGAGATCTACGCTTTTGATCACGGCGGGCTGCTGCGTGTGAAGTACCTTTATCGATTGCCTGCGGGAGCCGTACGCATACGTAGCGAGAATTACTCGGACTACCCGGATGAAACACTCAGTGCTGATCAATATCGCCAGGACGTGCGCATGCTGGGGCGGGTCTTCTGGTGGTCTGCGGTGCGCCGGCCGCCTAATCGTTCTTGATTGGGGCGCTCAGGGCTTGATCGCAGATCAAGAATTGCCTGCGTGAGCGCCTGTCTTGTTCGCTACACCGTTGTCAAATCGAGCGCCGTTTACACGGCGCGACCCGACCTGGCGGCCGGTGCTACCGCGATGACGTGCCATTGCTGTTGGATGCAGAGAATGTTCAAACGCAGCGAACATTTGCAGGCATTACATGCTGAATATCGGAGCATCGCCGCTCAGTACGCGGCGAATCTGACCATGCAGGTCGTTGACATGGCCCACCAGAAACGTCCAGAACGCTTCATGGGCAACCGTCTGCTCTACCAGCTGCGCGGGCAGGAAGCGACTCATTTCCTTACGAAAATCCAAGGCCATTTGCGGTGCGGTTACCAGGTTCTGGGCTCGCTCTGCAAATTGAGCGAGGAATGCCTCCGGCTCGATATGGTGATCGCGCAACTTGTCCGCCACCAACTGCAGCGCGGGCTGGACCCCTTGCTGACGTAACCATGCCAGATCCCACAAGTCCCTGTTCTTGATTCGGTTCGGGCGCAAAGCGAAGGCGACCAATTTATCCGCGTATATTTCCTCCCGCGACTCGGCCTGAAGGATCAGGCCAGACGTTCCCATGTCGACGCTATAAGGGTTGAGCAGCACCATCGGCGTTGCCTGGTAACTGGGAATGGCACAGACATCAATATTGATACGCTGTGCCGGGAGATCTCTGCGGCCTGGGCGCGTTTGCACCTTGAGCTTCCATGTATCGACGTTACTTTCTTCACGAATCGGCTCGCTGACCTCCACTTCCAGCCCATACTTGCCTTTCAATGTGGTGACCAGCACGCGTGCCAGTTCGCTCAAACGCTCGCGATTGAAATCGGCACCGCCGGTGAAATCGAGGTCTTCACTCAAGCGACTGGAGCCATAACAAGCGCGCAGGCACGTACCGCCGATAAACGTCAGCCGGGCCAGCAGCCCGGCGTTGCTGAGACTCATCATGATGTCGTGGTGCAGCAACTCCTTTTCGACAACGACTCGAAGTGGCGCAAGGTCTTGCCTGTTGCCTAGCGCTTGGTCTACCAGTCGGTCAAACAGATTCACCCGCATTACTCCAATCTATGAGGTCGAGATTTCGCTTGGCCACGCGCATGTCGCGCAAGGCGAGCCGAGGCTTGGCACGCCACAAGCGGCAAAAAGGGTCGTAACTCAACTGGTCGACAAGCGCCTCGGGGCGTTGACGGGTGTGGACAAATTCGATGGTGCCCCACGGCCCGCAGCTGATCCGGTTGCTGCGCCCGGAGGACATCAACGTGATCCAGTTGATCGGGACCTGGGAAATGATGCCCGCGTCACTGAGAGCTGTCTCAAGACTTATGTAAGTGAATTCGTCAGCACGCAGACGCGCGGCGGCGTGATAAAGCAGCAATCCGTTGGCTGGCACGACCGATGGAAACACGTACAGGCCTCGGCATACCCGCTTTAATAGCCCCTGCGTGGCGGCGCGGCTGAGCAGCGTTCGATAGGCTGCTTCCGACAACTCCGGTAACAAAGCACGCAGGTCGTTTGGGGTGAAGAGGTAGCGTTCCTCATTCGCCAGTCGATTCAAACCAGCGGCGAGTCGGCGCAGAGGTTGCACGGTCACCAGAGTGATGTTCACGGATTATCTCTACAGTATGTTTCACTAAGTGTAACTTACTGTAGATCAGAACAGACCGCAAGGAAAAAAACTCTACATTAGGTTTCACAAACTGAAATCTAATGTAGAGCACCGCACCTCCCCCATCCGACAATCGCCCACCCCTTACTCCCTCCCGCTAGCCCCTGCCCTGCCGCTTTTGCTTAAATACCACCCACGGCCCCACCGTGCGGGCCTTCCGTTCTGTCACGAGGAAAGCCCCCTTGGCCGCGTTACCGCCAAAGAAATCCTGGTTCAAGTCCCGCCTGGGCAATGCCCTTGGCCGCCGCCCGCTGGGGCGTGGCGCGCAGATCACCGAGTACTTCCAGCACAAGGCCGTGCAGCAGGGCTTCACTCTGAGCCCAGGCCAGCAGCAGGTCATCGACAGCATGGCCGAGCGCGTCGAGCCGCTGTTGCAGGACGATGTGGCGCAGCCGCGCAGCCTGTACCTGTATGGCGCCGTGGGGCGCGGCAAGAGTTGGTTGCTGGACGGCTTCTACCAGGCCATGCCGATCGCCCATAAGCGCCGGCTGCACTTCCACGATTTCTTCGCGCGCCTGCACGAGGGCATGTTCCGCAATCGCGCCCAGCCCGATGCACTGGAGACCACGCTGGACGAACTGCTGAGCGAGTGCCAGGTGCTGTGTTTCGACGAGTTCCATGTGCACGACATCGGCGATGCGATGTTGATCACCCGCCTGTTCAAGGCGCTGTATGCACGCGGGATTTTCCTGGTAGTGACGTCCAATTACCCGCCGGAGGGGTTGCTGCCCAACCCGCTGTACCACGAGCGTTTCCTGCCGGTGATTCGCCTGATCAACGCGCAGATGCAGGTGATGGAAGTCGGCGGCGCCCAGGATTACCGCACGCTGCCCAGCGCCGCCAGCGAGCAGCAATTCACCCTGGGCCACTACGTGTGGCCCGGCACGCCGGCCCAGCGCGAGGCACTGAAACTGCCACCGGCCGACCTGCCGCCGTTCGCGCTGGCGGTGGGCAAGCGCCAGCTGCGCGCGCGCATGAGCCATGAGCGCACCATTCACTTCACCTTCGATGACATTTGCGAACAGCCCACGGCGGTGATGGATTACCTGGACCTGAGCGGACGCTTCGACACCTGGGTGATCGACCACCTGCCACGGCTGGACGACTGTTCGATTGCCGTGCAACAACGCTTCATCAACCTGATTGACGTGCTGTACGATCAGGACAAGCGCCTGATGCTGATCAGCGAACGGCCGCTGGCCGAGAGCCTGGCCGGCCAGGCGATTGACCTGGCGCGCACGCGCAGCCGGCTGGGGCAGCTACAAGAGCATCACCTTTAACCCCCCATTCTGTGGCAGCCACTGCCTCTGTGGGAGCGGGTTCTACGCACGTGTTGGATTCATGGAGGAATATATGGCTACCCTGCACCTGCTGTGCGGCAAGATCGCTTCCGGCAAGTCGACCCTGGCCGCGCGCCTGGCCGAGGCGCCAAACACCCTGCGCCTGAGCGAGGACCTTTGGCTGGCCCGTTTGTACAAGGAGCAGATGCACAGCGTTGCCGACTACGTGCGCTGCGCCGCCCTGCTGCGCGAAGCCATCGGCCCGCATGTGCAGGCACTGCTGGCGCTGGGGGTGAACGTGGTACTGGATTTTCCCGCCAACACCCCAGCCAACCGCCAGTGGATGCGCAGCCTGTTCGAATACAGCGGCGCGGACCATGTGATGCACGTGCTGGAGGTGCCCGACGCACTGTGCAAGGCACGTTTGCGCGCTCGCAACGCCGCTGGCGAGCACGCGTTCGCCGCCAGCGACGAGCAGTTCGAGCTGATCAGCCGCTACTTCAGCGCGCCCACTGCCGAGGAAGGTTTCAACCTGTCAGTGAGCATGTAGCGCCTGCGCAATCTCCTCGAGTATCGCCGGGTCGTCCAGGGTCGACGGTGGCGCGAACACTTCGTCATCGGCGAGTTTGCGCAGCACCGCGCGCAGGATCTTGCCCGAGCGGGTCTTGGGCAGGCGCTTGACCACCTGCACCCGACGCAGGCAAGCCAACGCGCCGATGTGCTCGCGGACCTGGGCCACCAGTTCGCGTTGCAACTGCTCGGCGTCTTCACCCTCGCCGTCCTTGAGCACCACCAGCGCCAGCGGCACTTGGCCCTTGATCTCGTCGTGCACACCGAACACCGCGCATTCGGCCACCGCTGGGTGCGCGGCCACCAGGTCCTCCATTTCTCCCGTGGACAGGCGATGGCCGGCGACATTGATGACATCATCGGTGCGGCCCATGATGTAGACAAAGCCGTCCGCGTCCAGGTAGCCGCCATCGCCGGTGTGGTAGTGCCCGGGATAAGCGCGCAGGTACGCCTGCAGGTAACGTTCGTGGTCGCGCCACAGGGTCTGGCAGCACCCCGGCGGCAACGGCAGGGCGATGACGATATCGCCCTGCTCACCGGTGGCGCGTTCGTGGCCCTCCTCGTCCATTACCTGCACGGCGTACCCCGGCACCGCGCGGTTGCTGGAACCGGCGCGGGCGCCTGAACCGTCGAGGGCGGCGCAGGGCGCGGTCACCGGCCAACCGGTCTCGGTCTGCCACCAGTGGTCGTGCACCGGCTTGCCGGTGACCGCCTCCAGCCAGGCGTGGGTACTGGAATCGAGCTTCTCCCCGGCCAGGTAGAGGCAGCGCAAGGAACTGAGGTCGTGACGGGCGATCAGCCGGCCTTCAGGGTCTTCCTTGCGAATCGCGCGCATGGCCGTGGGCGCGCAGAACAGCGCATTCACCCGGTATTGCTCGATGACGCGCCAGTAGCTGCCGGCGTCCGGTGTACGCACCGGTTTGCCCTCGTAGAACACACTGGTGCAGCCGGCCATCAACGGCCCGTAGACGATCAGCGAATGGCCCACCACCCAGCCGACGTCGGAAATGCCCCACCACACATCCCCTGGCTGCATGCCGTAGACCTGTTCCAGGGCAAAACGCATGGCCACCGCGTGGCCGCCGTTGTCGCGCACGATGCCCTTGGGCCGGCCGGTGGTGCCGGAGGTGTACATGATATACAGCGGGTCGCCACTGGCCAGCTCCACCGGTGCCGCGGGTTCGGCGCCCTGCACTTCGCGCTGCCAGTCCAGGTCACGGCCCGGCAGCAGCTCGGCGCGCCGTTGCGGGCGCTGCCAGATGCCGACGTGGGCCGGCTTGTGCCGCGCCAGTTCCAAGGCCTTGTCCAGCAGCGGCTTGTAGGCGACCACTCGGTCGAATTCCAGGCCGCAACTGGCGCTGAGGATCAGTGTGGGCTGGGCATCGTCGATGCGCACCGCCAGCTCACTGGCGGCAAAACCACCGAACACCACCGAGTGCACCGCGCCCAACCGCGCGCAGGCCAGCATGGCCATGGCCGCCTGGGGAATCATGGGCAGGTAGAGAATTACCGTATCGCCCTTGCCCACGCCCAGGCTGCGCATCCAGCCGGCCAGCTGCGCCACTTCATCGCGCATCTGACGGAAGCTGAAGCGCTGCTGGCTGCCGCTGACCGGCGAATCATAGGCCAGCGCCGTCTGCTCGCCGCGGCCCTGTTCCACGTGGTAATCCAGGGCCAGGTAACTGGTGTTCAAGCGGCCATCGGCGAACCATTCGTGGGTGCCGTCGGCACGTTCGGCAAGGGCCTGGGTGGGGGCGCGAAACCACGCCACGCGGCGGGCCTGCTCGGCCCAGAACGCGGCGGGGTCGGCGAGGGACTGGTGATAGCAGTGCTGATAATTCATGAATCCTACCCTGGATTGTTGTTATGAACGGGCGAAAGCTGAGTATGGCCGCTATGATGGGCATCGCGAATTTTCAAGACGAGCCCTATGGACACCCTTGCCCTTCTGAAGGCCGGCCAGCTGGCCGGCAGCACCCGCCTGAACCTGGCCTGCGGCCTCACCGAGTTCCCGCGCGAGATCTTCGAGCTGGCCGACACCCTGGAGGTGCTCGACATCAGCGGCAATGCCCTGAGCAGCCTGCCCGACGACCTGCATCGGCTGACCCGGCTGAGGATTCTGTTCTGCTCCAACAACCAGTTCACCGAGTTGCCGGCGTGCATCGGCCAGTGCGCCAACCTGAGCATGGTCGGCTTCAAGTCCAACCGCATCGCCCATGTGCCGGCCGCCGCCCTGGGGCCGAAGCTGCGGTGGTTGATCCTCACTGACAACCGCATCGAGGCGCTGCCGGAAGCCATCGGCGACTGCCACCTGATGCAGAAATTCATGCTGGCCGGCAACCGCCTCACCACGCTGCCCACCAGCATGGCCAAGCTGCACAAGCTGGAGTTGCTGCGCCTGGCGGCCAACCGCCTGACCGCCCTGCCCGACTGGCTGGCGACCCTGCCGAGCCTGGCGTGGCTGGCCTGGGCCGGCAACCCCATGAGCACGGACTTCACCACGCCCCATGACGAGGACGGCATCACCGCCGACATCGCCTGGGCGCAGTTGCAGCTGGAACAGAAGCTGGGCGAAGGCGCTTCCGGGGTGATTCACCAGGCGCTGTGGCAAGGCGACAAGCCGGTGGCGGTCAAGCTGTACAAAGGCGATATCACCAGCGACGGCACGCCGCTGAACGAAATGAACGCCTGCATCGCTGCCGGCCTGCACCAGAATCTGATCCGCATCGAGGGCAAGCTCAAAGGCCACCCCGACGGCGTGGCCGGGCTGGTGATGAAGCTGATCGGCCCCGAGTTCGTCAACCTGGCGGCGTTGCCCAGCTTCGACACCTGTAGCCGCGACGTTTACCCGGCCGCCACACGCTTCACGCCGGCCACCCTGCAAGCCATGGCGCGCGGCATGGCGTCGGTGGCCGCGCACCTGCATCGTCACGGCATCAACCATGGCGACCTGTACGGGCATAACACCCTGTACAACGCGGCGGGCGAGTGCCTGCTGGGGGATTTCGGCGCGGCGTCGTTCTACCCGCAGGATGGCAGCCCGTTGGCGGCAGCGCTGCAGCGCATCGAAGTGCGGGCGTTCGGGATCTGGCTGGGGGAGTTGATCGAGCGGTGCGAGGGAGTGGATCAGCGCTGGGTTGAGCTGCAGCAGGCCTGCGTGCAACCGGATGTGCTGGCGCGGCCGGATTTCGACCGCATCAGCGAAATCCTGCATTGACCCGTGGGAGCGGGCTCTGCCCGCTCCCACAGAATCAACGATTCAACGGGCGGAACCGCTTAGCCAGCCAGTCCAACGTACACGTTCTGCACGTCGTCGTTCTCGTCGATGGCTTCCAGGAAGGCTTCCACTTCGGCCATGTCGGCGTCGCTCAGGCCCGACACCGGGTTCTTGGGCATGTAGCCGATCTTCGCCGCTACCACGGTGAAGCCCTGCTCCGGCAGCGCCTTGCACACGGCGTCCAGGTCGGTGATGTCGGTGACGAACAGGGTCGAACCCTCTTCCTCGCCCGCTTCGAAATCCTGCGCGCCCGCTTCGATGGCGGCCATTTCCGGGTCAGCGTCGGCGCTGGCGGGGGTGGCTTCGATCATGCCCACGTGGTTGAAGTCCCACGACACCGAACCTTCGGCGCCCAGGGTGCCCTTGCGGAACAGCACGCGGATTTGCGACACGGTGCGGTTGACGTTGTCGGTCAGGCACTCGACGATCACCGGCACCTGGTGCGGGGCGAAGCCCTCGTATTTGACCAGGGTGTAGTTGACCGCTTCGCCGCCGATGCCCGCGCCTTTCTTGATGGCACGTTCCAGGGTCTCGCGGGTCATGGAGGCTTTTTTCGCCTGCTCGATGACCAGGCGCAGACGCGCGTTGGTGTCGGGGTCGGTACCGGCCCGCGCGGCAATCGAAATCTCCTTGGACAGCTTGCCGAAGATGCGCCCTTTGGCGTTGGCTGCTGCTTCTCTGTGTTTAGCTTTCCACTGTGCGCCCATTTCAACTCTCTTTCTCTGGCGCCGATACCGGTATCGATCAGCGCATGGCGCCAGTTTATACGCCAGCCACCCCCCAGCACAGCCCCTGTCGCAGGATCTGCCTTAATGTGAGAGCTGCATGAACGCGCTGATCAGGCGCAGCGCCCGCCGCCGCTCCAGGCAACCGATCATGTGCTGGTTCACCAGCCCCTCGCCCTGCAGCGGCACCGCGACCACCCGCGGGTCATGGCTGACTTCCACCGAGGAAACGATGCCGATGCCCAGCTCGGCTGCCACCGCTTCGGTCACCGCTTCGCGGCTGTCCAGTTCCAGCAGCACCCGTGGCGCCACACCCGCGTCGGCGCAGGCCTGGTCGAACGTGCGGCGGGTGATGGAGTGGGGTTCGCGCAGCACCATGATCTGCTGATCCAGTTGCGCCAACGCAATGCTTTGCCCAGCCCAGGGGTGCGCGGCCGGCACCAGCGCGCAGATCCGTGACGGGCTCAGCGCCTGCAGATGCAGCCCCTTGCGCGGCTCCACCTCGGTCATCACCGCCACGTCAGCGTGCTCGGCGATCAGCGCCGCCAGGGTTTCCTGGGCGTTGCCCAAGCGCAGGTTGACGGTGATGCCCGGGTACTGGGCGCGCAGGCTGGCCAGCATCGGCATTACCCGGTGCGGGCCGTCGGCGGCCACCTCCAGCCGGCCGGTGAGCAGCTGGCGGTTGGCCTCCAGCATGGCCTGGGCCTCCTCGGCCAGGCTGAACATGGCCCGGGTGATGGCCGCCAGCTTGGTGCCCTCCTCGGTCAGTTCCACTCGTCGGGCAGTTCGGCGCAGCAGGGTCAACTGGTAATGCTCCTCCAGTGCCTTGATGTGCCCGGTCACCGCCGGCTGGCTGATAAACAGGCGCTCGGCGGCGCGGGTAAAGCTGCCCTCGCGGGCCACGGCATCGAACGCACGCAGTTGAAACAGGTTCATGAATCGGCCTGACTTATAGTTGGGATAACAACAAACAATTTGATTGATGCTTCATGGAATTGCAACGTAGGCGCCGTAGGTTCAGCCCACCCTTGCGAGGAACACCATGAGCACCACTGCACCAATCCTGCTGACGCCCGGCCCCTTGACCACCTCGGCCCGTACCCGCCAGGCCATGATGATGGATTGGGGCTCGTGGGACGCCAGCTTCAACCAGCTCACCGCCAGCGTCTGCGAGCAATTGCTGGCTATCATCAACGGCAGCGCCAGCCACCACTGCGTGCCGTTGCAAGGCAGCGGCACCTTCGCCGTGGAAGCGGCCATCGGCACCCTGGTGCCACGTGACGGCAAGGTGCTGGTGCTGATCAACGGCGCCTACGGCCAGCGCCTGGCCAAGATCTGCGCCGTGCTGGGCCGCGCGTACAGCACCTTCGAAACCGCCGAGCATGACCCCACGACCGGTGCCGATGTCGACCGCCTGCTCAAGGCCGACCCGAGCATCAGCCACGTGGCGCTGATCCACTGTGAAACCAGCACCGGCATCCTCAACCCGCTGGCGGAGATCGCCGCCGTGGTCGCGCAGCATGGCAAGCGCTTGATCATAGACGCCATGAGTTCGTTCGGCGCCCTGCCCATCGACGCCACCCAGGTGCCCTTTGACGCCCTGATCGCCGCCTCGGGCAAATGCCTGGAAGGCGTGCCTGGCATGGGTTTCGTGTTCGCCAACAAGGCCGCCCTGGCCCAGGCCGAGGGCAACTGCCATTCGCTGGCCATGGACCTGCATGACCAGCACGCCTACCTGGCCAAGACCGGCCAATGGCGCTTCACCCCGCCCACCCACGTGGTGGCGGCACTGCACGAAGCGCTGCTGCAGTACCACGAAGAAGGTGGCCTGGCCGCCCGCCACGCGCGCTACGCCGACAACTGCCAGGCGCTGCTGGAAGGCATGGCCGCCCTGGGCCTGCGCAGCTTTCTGCCGGCCGCCATCCAGGCGCCGATCATCGTCACCTTCCACGCCCCGAACCACCCGCGCTACCAGTTCAAGGACTTCTATGAACGCGTCAAGGCCAAGGGTTTCATTCTCTACCCGGGCAAGCTGACTCAGGTCGACACTTTCCGCGTCGGCTGCATCGGCTGCGTGGACCGCGCCGGCATGCAGGCTGCCGTGGATGCCGTGGCGCAGGCGCTGGGCGAAATGGAAGTACTGGACATCTGACCCCCCCCTTTTTCTGACGATCAAGCCCTTATCAGGACGCATCCATGAACTACAACAACCCGAGCACAACCCAGGCCGTGATTCTTGACTGGGCCGGCACTGTCGTCGATTTTGGCTCCTTTGCCCCAACGCAGATTTTCGTCGAAGCCTTCGGCGAGTTCGACGTGCAGGTGTCCATCGAAGAAGCCCGCGGGCCGATGGGCATGGGCAAGTGGGACCACATCCGCACCCTGTGCAACGTGCCGGCCATCAGCGAGCGCTACGCCAAGGTGTTCGGCCGCGCGCCCACCGATGACGACGTGACCGCCATCTACAACCGCTTCATGCCGCTGCAGATCGAAAAGATCGCCACCCACTCGGCGCTGATCCCCGGTGCGCTGGACACCATCACCGCGCTGCGCCAGGACGGCCTGAAAATCGGCTCGTGCTCCGGCTACCCGGCGGTGGTCATGCAGAAGGTAGTGGAGTTGGCCAGGCAGAACGGCTATGTCGCCGACCACGTGGTGGCCACCGACGAAGTTCCCAACGGCCGCCCATGGCCGTCCCAGGCGCTGGCCAACGTGATTGCGCTGGGCATCGACGACGTCGCCGCCTGCGTGAAGGTCGACGACACCGTGCCGGGCATTCTGGAGGGCCGTCGCGCCGGCATGTGGACGGTGGCACTGGTGTGCTCGGGCAACGCCCTGGGGCTGACCTACGAGGGCTACCAGGCGCTGGACGCCGCCACCCTGGCCAGCGAGCGCAAGCGTATCCATGCCCTGTTCGCCGGCTCGCGCCCTCACTACCTGATCGACACCATTAACGAACTGCCGCAGGTAATCGCCGACATCAACCGCCGCCTGGCAGCCGGCGAAATGCCCCAGACCGCCTGACCTGCTTGGGAGCTGGCTTGCCAGCGCGCTTTTCTGGACCTCAGAAGCTCGCTGGCAAGCCGGCTCCCACAAAAGCGAATACAGGCGCCTTCAGGCTTTGTGGATCTGCTCCACCCACTTGGCGTAGGCATCAATGAAGCCCTGCAGGAACGGCTTGCTCTTCTCCGCCAGGTCGCCATTGTCCTCGAACAACGCCGAGGCGTTGCCCACGTACGCCTCAGGCTGTTGCAGGCACGGCACGTTGAGGAACACCAGCGACTGGCGCAGGTGATGGTTGGCACCAAAGCCGCCAATGGCCCCCGGCGACACACTGATCACCGCCCCCGGTTTGTTCGCCCAGGCACTCTTGCCATAGGGCCGCGAGCCCACGTCAATGGCGTTCTTCAGCGGCGCCGGCACCGAACGGTTGTACTCCGGCGTGACAAACAACACGGCATCCGACGAACCGAGTGCATTGCGGAAGGTGGTATAGGCCGCGGGTGGTGTACCATCGATGTCCTCGTTATACAGCGGCAAGTCGCCGATCTCGAGGATCTTCAGCGACAGGCTCGGCGGCGCCAGGGCGATCAAGGCCTGGGCGACCTTGCGGTTGAGGGATGCTTTTCTCAAGCTGCCGACCAGAACGGCGACGGAGTACACCTTGCTCATGACTGCTCCAACATTTCCAGCAAAAGGAGGTGTAGGTATAGATGAGCCTGGCGCGCTTTGCCTCGTGGTGTCCGGCCTGCCGGTTTTTTTTCATCCACGGTAAAACTTCCCAGTCAAAACAGTGGTCTACAGGGCGCAAGTTTCACACGTGGATATATTCAGAGGTTGTAATTCAATGGCTGCAGTACTCGTTGGACAGTTCCATGCGCGGGATGCCGAAGGTCGGATCTACCCGGTGCATGAATTCCAGGAAGCCACGCTGGAGCCTGACGGCAGCGCCGTCTCGGCACCGAAAATCACCTACCGCCTGGCCATTGGCGACCGCGTCAATCACTTGGGCGATGATCGCTTCCAACTGGTGCAGAGCGGCATCGAGATCGTCCGTATCCAGTGAGCTGCACCCGCGCCGCTGGCGGTGGTCGCAAATCGACCGGCATAATGGCTGTTCGGGCATGCATGCTCCCCTCCCTGGGCACGGACTCCACTCATGCGACTACGCCACATTGAAGTGATTCAGGCGCTCATGCACGGTGGCAGCCTCAGCGCTGCCGCCGACCTGTTGCAACTCCCCCAGGACACCGTCAGCGCCACCTTGCAGGATGCCGAGAGCCAAAGCGGCCTGTTGCTGTTCGCGCGGGTACGGGGCCGTTTGCAGGCCACCGACGAAGCGCTGGCCCTGGCCACCGCGCTGAACCTGCTGGATGGCCCGCTGGAGCAGATTCGCCGCCAGGCCAGCGACCTGCGCCTGCACCAGGAGCCGGCGCTACGGGTGATCTGCACTGAAGCCCTGGCCCACCGCCTGTTGCCCCAGAGCCTGGCCGCCTTGCGCCGGCGCTTCCAGGACACCCCCTGCCAACTGCTCAGCCAGGCCACCGCCGGCATCGTGCGCAGCCTGTTGCTGCGTGAGGGTGAACTGGGCCTGAGCCTGCACAACCCCCAGCACCCGGATGTGGACTGCGCGGCGTTGGTGGAAGGCAAGCTGCAACTGCTGGCGCCCCACGGCTGGCTGGCGCCGAAGCACAAGTACATCGGCATACAGGAACTGGCCGGCCAAGCCCTGATCGGCCTTGAAGGCCAGGACCCGCTGAGCCTGCGCCTGGAAGCAAAACTGGAAGCCCTGCGGCCCGCGCCGAAAGTGCAGACGCGGGTGCAGAACTACCAGATGATGCGCAGCATGGTCGAGGCCGGCGAAGGCCTGGCGGTGGTCGACCCGTTCACCGCCGCGGGCGCCCGCGAAGCCGGGCTGGACGTGTGCCCTCTTTCGCCAGCGGTACCGGTCACCCTCTACGCCCTGACCCTGAAAGGCCACGAGCCGGGTGCGGCGGCCAAGGCGCTGCTGGAAATCGTCAGCCAGAAGGCCCAGGCGATGATCGGCGCCTGACCAAAACGCCCGCGGTATCAGAACATCAAATACCAGAACATCGCCACTTCACTGGTCTGCGGATCAATGCCGCGGTATCGCAGGTGGTCCAGCCCACCCAGCTCAAAGCCGTAGCCCTCGTACAACCGGCAGGCCGCCAGGTTGTTGTTCTGGGTTTCCAGCATCACCCCCGGCAAGCGCTTCTTGCGCGCCCACCAGGTGGCCACGTCAAGCAACGCCCGGGCTACGCCATGGCGTCGCGCCGGGGCGTGCACCGCCAGTTCGTCGACGTGGGCCAGGCCGTTCCAGTTGGTGCTCACCACCACATGCCCCACCGCGCGGTCATCCAGCCAGGCGACGAAAATCGCACTGTCATCGCGGTCGCGGTAACTGCGAAATTCGTCGGGGTCGATGCCGTAGCACTTCTGGTAGGGCACCACGCGCTCCACCGGCCACTGGGCCACCGGCTGGCCGATCTGCGGGCAGGCATAACCCTGCACCTGAAAACCGTATTCACTGTCCAGCACATACGGGGCGAAGCCGTCGTCGGCCATGCGCACCCGGATGGCGGGGTTGACCGTACTCATGACTGCTCGGTCTCCTTGATGCAATCGACCGCAAAAGGCGGCCCACGGTCTCAGGGTAGAAGGTATCAGGCGCTCGCGTCAGCCATCGGCACACGGGCGTGTAACAAAAGGTCGCCCCTGGACAATTCAGGGGCAAACGGCCATCAAGCGGTGGCGCCCTGCTCGGCTTCCGCCAGCTGGCTCCACAACGCCGGGCCACCGGCACTCTTGGCGATGATCTCGAGGCGCGACATATGCTCGGCCAACTCGGCGTCCGACGCGCGAATCACCGGCGACCGGCGACGGTCGGCAGGCAGGCGGCGAATTTCGCTGCCCTGGTTGCCCGAGCCATCACCGGCACCATCACTGGCGTTGCCCGCCAGCGACAGGCTGGTCTGGCCACCGGTCATCGCCAGGTAAACGTCAGCCAGAATCTCGGAGTCGAGCAACGCGCCGTGCAGCTCACGGCCCGAGTTGTCTACACCGTAGCGTTTGCACAGGGCATCCAGGCTGTTGCGCTGGCCCGGATGGCGCTCACGGGCCATGGCCAGGGTGTCGAGCACCGTGCAGTAGGTGGTGACGTCGGCGCGATCCTGCTGGCCTATCAAGGCGAATTCGTTGTTGATGAAACCAACGTCGAACGCCGCGTTGTGGATGATCAGCTCGGCGCCCTTGATGAACTCGAAGAACTCCTCGGCCACCTCGGCGAAGCGCGGCTTGCCGATCAGGAACTGGTCGGTGATACCGTGGACGCCGATGGCGCCCTCATCGCTGCTGCGATCCGGTTGCAGGTAAACGTGGAAGTTGCGCCCGGTCAGGCGCCGGCCGATGACTTCGACACAACCGATCTCGATGATCCGGTGACCATCGGTCACCGGCATGCCGGTGGTTTCGGTATCGAGGACTACGTATCTCGTCGCCATGGGTGCAACACTCTCGTTATTTCGACTGCGGGGGACAGCCGCGTACTTTAGCACAGGTTGGGGGGTGGAGTCCTTGGCGCGCTGCCGTTAGCAGGACGGGATGGCAACGGTTCAGCCCACGCATCCTTCATTCTTTGCTTGAACGCCTCAGGGTCGAAAGGCCGAGGCTCGCCGCTGGCTTCGCCGGCAATGAGGGCACCACGAATCGTTTCGCGGATGGATTCAGCGTTGTGGGTGCTCGAGGCAGAATCGGTTGCGGCCATGATTTTTTCCTTTTATCCCTGGACTGTCGGCCACCGGCGAACGTTAGACCTTGGTGAAGACAGGTGAGTTGAAGCCTGATTATCGCTGATGAAGCAACGGTTTTCCCCCATCATGTTTTTCCGAGGCTTACGCAACAAGCACAGCCCACCCAACCGGCAGCTCCTGCGTGAGCGCCTATGACGCGGCCGGGCGGCCACTGCGGGGTGCAGTGTGGATGGAAATAACGCATATTAACGCCCTTGCCCGCCCTCACTCATGGAGACCCACGTGGCCAACACTTTCAACCTGGACACCGTCCACGACCGCCACAACACCGGCAGCACCAAGTGGAGCCGCTTTGCCGCCGACGTGCTACCCATGTGGGTCGCGGACATGGATTTCGCCGTGGCACCGGGGATTGTCCAGGCGCTGCAGGAACGTTTGACTCACCCGATGCTGGGCTACAGCGTGGCCCAGGACAGCCTGCGCGCTACGCTGGTGAAAGCGCTGCGCGAGCTGTTCGACTGGGAAGTGGCGCCAGAAGAGCTGGTGTTTTTACCCGGTGTTGAAGGCGGCGTGAACATGGCGCTGAAGGGCCTGCTGGAGCCGGGCACCGGGGTGGTGGTGCAGACGCCCAACTACCGCCCGCTGCTCAATGCCTCCGGGTACTGGAACCTGCCGCGTATCGACCTGCCTTTCCACGTCAATGCCCACGGCCAGTACCCCACCGACCTGGCGGCGCTGGACAGCGCACTGGGCAAGGCCGGGGCAATGATTCTGAGCAACCCGCACAACCCGCTGGGCAAGGTGTTCGAGCGCGCCGAACTGCAGGCCATCGCCGACGCCTGCGTGGCCCACGATACGCTGCTGATCAGCGACGAGATTCACGCGCAGATCCTGTTCGACGGGCGCAAGCATATCCCCATCGCCAGCCTGAATGACGAGATTGCCCAGCGCACCATCACCCTGATGTCGGCGACCAAGGCGTTCAACATCGCGGGCATGAAGAACGCGTTCGCGGTGATCAAGAACCCATCGTTGCGCCATCGGTTCAACAGCGCGCGGCAGGGCATGGTCGACACCGTCAACACCCTGGGGCTGGTAGCGACCGAGGCCGCGTTCAACCATGGCGGCGAGTGGCTGGCCGAGGTGATTGCCTACCTGCAGGCCAACCGCGACTACCTGGCCCACGCCGTGGCCACGCGCCTGCCAGGGGTGACCATGACCTTGCCACAGGCCACCTACCTGGCGTGGCTGGATTGCAGTGGCCTGGGGCTGGAAAACCCGCATGCGTTCTTTCTGAAGGAAGCGAAGGTGGGACTGAGCCAGGGCACCGATTTCGATGATGAGGCGGGTGGGCAGTTTGTGCGCTTGAACTTTGGCTGCCCGCGGGCGTTGCTGGAAGAAGGGATTGCGCGGATGGAGCGGGCGTTGAAGGCACGCACACAAGCGTCACGCTGACTTTAGCCGCAACGGTCTTCCGAACTTGCCTTGCGGACAAGGGCGCGCCATGTTCAACGCTTCAGCGCCCGAACCTCATCCACCCCACGGTTCGCCAACTGGTCCGCCCGCTCATTGCCATGATGACCGGTATGGCCGCGTACCCACTTCCAGGTCACGGTGTGGCGCCCTACCTGTTCATCCAGCATCTGCCACAGGTCGGCGTTTTTCACCGGCTGCTTGGCGGCGGTTTTCCAGCCGCGCTTTTTCCAGTTGACCATCCACTCGTTGATGCCTTTCATCACGTATTCGGAGTCGGTCACCAGCAGCACGTCGCACGGCCGCTTGAGTTCTTCCAGGCCGCGGATGGCGGCCATCAGTTCCATGCGGTTGTTGGTGGTGGCCGCTTCGCCGCCCCACAACTCTTTTTCCACGCCCTTGCACACCAGCAGGGCGCCCCAGCCACCGACGCCCGGGTTGCCCTTGCAGGCGCCGTCGGTGAAGATTTCAACGCTATCGCTCATTACTACCTATCCGTCGATGTCAGGGTTCGCTGTTGCGCCGATTGACCTTGGCCATCGGCAACGGGATCAGCTTGCCCATGGGTTCGCGGCGCACCTGGCGCAGCGGGCGCAGGCCCACCACCAGTTTGCGCGCGACCAGTATGTAGAAGCCGCCGCCGGCACTTTGCCAGCGCCCGGCGCGGCGTTCCCAGCCGGCCAGGCGCGCTTGCCAGGCGGGGGACGCAAGCGGCGGACGATAGCACCCGAACCGGCGTTTCTCCAGCGCAAAGCCCAGCAGGTTGAGCCAGTCGCCGACCCGCGAGGCGGAAAAGCAGCGGGCCTTGCGCAGGGCGTCGTGGGCGAAGGCGCGGCGCAGGCCCCAGGTGCTCCAGGGGTTGATGCCGACGATGATCAGGTGCCCGCCGGGGCGCACGGCGCTGGCCGCCTCGCGCAGCAGGCCGTGGGGCGACAGGCTGAAGTCCAGGCCGTGTTGCAGCACCACCACGTCGGCGGCGTGCTCGCTGAGGGGCCAGGCCTGCTCCTCGCACACAATCTCCACCCCCGGCAACGGCGCCCCCAGGCGCACGTTGCGCTGCACCTGGGGAGCCTGGGGCGGCACCTGGGCACTGGGGCCGTAATGCACCAGGTAACCGCCGAAGAACCGGCCCAGCTCATCTTCCAGCAACGTCTGCTCTTCCTTGAGCAGGAACTGGCCCAGCGGCCCTTCGAACCAGTCGCGCGCCTGGCCGATCAGCTCCAGCCACTGCGGATCAGCCTGCGCAAAAGCTTTATCGGTCATTGCCGTCTCCCATTGAGAGGTTCACCAATAGCCCCAAGAGGTTCTAAGATGCACCATTATTCAACGCTTAGCGAATCGCGCCATGATACAGATCGACGCACTGCCAGCCTTCACTGATAACTACCTGTGGTTGTTACAAGACACTGCAAGCAAGCGCTGCGCCGTGGTCGACCCGGGCGATGCCGCGCCGGTACGCACCTGGCTTGAGCGCAACCCGCA
The DNA here is from genome assembly GCA_963816515.1 of uncultured Gammaproteobacteria bacterium. Classification (GTDB taxonomy): domain Bacteria; phylum Pseudomonadota; class Gammaproteobacteria; order Pseudomonadales; family Pseudomonadaceae; genus Aquipseudomonas. The sequence continues at coordinate 208,519 of CAWFKX010000001.1, forward strand.
GTGGCAACTGAGCGACATCCTGGTCACCCACCATCACAATGATCACGTGGGCGGCGTCGCCGAGCTCAAGCAGCTCACCGGCGCCACCGTGTATGGCCCGGCGCACGAAAGCATCCCGGCCCGCGATGTGGCCTTGGAAGACAACGCCACGCTGCAGGTGCTCGGCCTGGACTTCCAGGTGTTCGCCGTGCCTGGCCACACGCTGGGGCATATCGCCTACTACCACGCAGGCAGCGCGCCCCTGCTGTTCAGCGGCGACACGCTGTTCGCCGGTGGCTGCGGGCGCCTGTTTGAAGGCACGCCGGCGCAGATGCATCAATCGCTCCAGCGCCTGGCCCGCCTGCCCGCGGCCACCGCCGTGTTCTGCGCGCACGAGTACACGCTCAGCAACCTGCGCTTCGCCCGTGCCGTGGAGCCGGGAAACCCGGACCTTGCCCAGCGTTTCGCTGACGTTACCCGCTTGCGCGAGGAAAATCGCATCACCTTGCCCTCCTCCATCGGCCTGGAGCTGCTCACCAACCCTTTTCTGCGCGTGGATGAAGCCAGCGTCAAAGAAAAAGCAGACGAACGGACAGGTCACGTAAACCCCTCTCCCGCCGCCACTTTTGCTGCCTTGAGGGCTTGGAAAGATAAGTTCTAAAGGGCCTGGGCTTGCGTCTAAAAATTCTGAAAGGTTGACCCGGGGGTGGGCAGTTTCTAGAATCGCCCGACATTTTTGCCCGGATTACCCTTCCAGCCAATGTCGTCCACCACTCGAAAGCCCTTCACATCAGACGCATTGACGCGGTTGGCCCAGGCCGTCGCGCTGGCGTTGCCCGTGATTCTCGCGGGCTGCCAAAGCACGAGCCAGGTCCCGGATGCCGAGAGTGTCAGGCTGCACAGCCTGAACGCGCGCATCAAGCAGAAACCTTTGTTTACCAACCCGCAGCAAGCCGCCCAACAGGCGCCGCAGGATGTGTGGGAGCGCATGCGCCAGGGCTTCCAGTTGCAGGACGGCATCACCGTCAACCCGCGCGTGGAACAACAGCGCCTGTGGTTCGTCAGCAACCCCTCGTTCCTGGAAAACGCCAGCGACCGCGGCAGCCTGTACATGCACTACATCGTCGAGCGCCTGGAAGAACGCAACATGCCGCTGGAGCTGGCGCTGTTGCCGGTGATCGAAAGCGCCTACAACCCCATGGCCTATTCGCGCAGCGATGCCACCGGGTTGTGGCAGTTCATCCCGTCCACCGGACGCTACTTCAACCTGCGCCAGACGCGTTTCTATGATGGCCGTCGCGACGTCACCGCCTCGACGGCCGCCGCGCTGGACTACCTCAGCCGCCTGCACGACATGTTCAACGGCGACTGGCTGCTGGCCCTGGCCGCCTACAACGCGGGTGAAGGCACGGTCAGCCGCGCCATCGAACGCAACGAGAAGCTGGGCTTGCCCACCGACTACTGGAACCTGCCCCTGCCCCAGGAAACCCGCGACTACGTGCCCAAGCTGCTGGCACTGTCCGAGCTGGTGATGTCCCCCGAGGCATACGGCGTGAACCTCAACCCCATCGCCAACCAGCCTTACTTCGAAGTGGTCGAGGTCAATCAGCAGATGGACCTGGGCCGCGTCGCCGCGCTGGCCAATATCGACGAGGACGAGCTGTTCCAGCTCAACCCGGCGCTCAAGCAACGGGTGACCGTGGATGGCCCGCAGCACCTGCTGGTGCCCACGGCCAAGGCCCACCTGCTGACCGAGAGCCTGGCCAAGATGGGCCCGGAAGAACTGTTGACCCTGGCACCACGGCGCAAGCTGGTGGAAGACGTGGCGCGCACCGACCTGCCAGCCCGTCGCCGTTCGTACAAGGTCAAGCGTGGCGACAACCTGAGCCTGATCGCCAAGGCCAACAAGGTTGACGTCAAGGACCTGCAGCACTGGAACAAGCTGTCGGGCATGCACCTGAAGGTCGGCCAGACCCTGGTGATGCAGGACAGCACCCGCACCGTGACCAAGGGCCGTGGCAAGACCACCGCCGTGGCCAGTGCCGCCAGTAACGGCAAGGGCCGCCAGGTGGCCACCCGCTACAAGATCCGCAAGGGCGACTCGCTGTACGTGGTCGCCCAGCGTTTCAATGTTGAGGTCAACCACCTCAAGCGCTGGAACCCCAACACCGCGCGCGCCCTGAAGCCGGGCCAGACCCTGGTGGTTTACCGCGACCGCTGAAACGGTGGGCGCTGGCTTGTCAGCGCACGCATAACGTCCGCCCGCACCGACTCTTCTTCATTCAGAGACAAACTGTTACTGTAACGGTAATAAATCAGATCTCTGACGTATGCGTTCGCTTCTGTTGCTCTCCCTCGGCCTGGTCCTGAGCTGTCGTGCTGGCGCGACGGTGGTCGAAAGCCATGGCTATGCGCAGTTCGGCACGCTCAAGTACCCCGCCAGCTTCAGCCACTTCGACTGGACCAACCCCCAGGCGCCCAAGGGTGGCACCGTGCGGCTGATGGCGTTCGGCACCTTTGACACCCTCAACCCTTACACCTTCAAGGGCACCAGCCCGGTCAGCACACCGAATTTCATCCAGTACGGCGTCAGCGAGCTCAACGAACCGCTGATGGTGGGTACCGGCCAGTACGACCCCTCCGGCGACGAACCCACCTCCAGCTATGGCCTGATCGCCCGCAGCGTGGAATACAGCGACGACCGCAGCTGGGTGGTGTTCAACCTGCGCCCCGAAGCCCGCTTCAACGACGGCCAGCCGATCACTGCCAGCGACGTGGCGTTTTCCTACCGCACGTTGCTCACGCAAGGCCACCCGCTGTACCGCACCAGCCTGCAGGAAGTTCAGCGCGTCGACATTCTCGGCCCGCAGCGCATCCGCTTCGTGTTCAAGCGCAGCGCTAACCCCTTGCTGATCCTGCGCATGGGCGAATTGCCGATACTGCCGGAACACTACTGGAAAGGTCGCGACTTCCAGGCCACCACCTTCGAACCGCCGGTCACCAGCGGCCCCTACCGCATCACCCAAGTGGTACCCGGGCGGCGCCTGGTGTTCGAGCGCGTGAAGGACTGGTGGGGCCAGGACCTTCCGGTAAACCGCGGCAAGTACAATTTCGACCGAGTTGAAGTGGAGTTCTACCGCGACAACGACGTAGCGTTCGAAGCCTTCAAGGCCGGCGAGTTCGACCTGTATCTGGAACACCAGGCCAAGAACTGGGCCAACGGCTACAACTTCCCGGCGGTGCAGCGCGGCGAGGTGATCAAGGCGCAGATCCATCACCAGATCCCCACTCAGACCCAGGGCCTGTTCATGAACACCCGGCGCCCGGCCCTCAGCGATGGGCGCGTGCGCGAAGCCCTGGGCCTGCTGCTGGACTTCGAATGGACCAACCGCGCGCTGTTCAACGGCGCCTACCAGCGCGCCACCAGCTACTACCCCAACAGCGAGTTCAGCGCCACCGGCCTGCCCGCCGGCAAGGAGTTCCTGCTGCTGGCGCCCTACCGCGCGCAACTGCCCGCCACGCTGTTCACCCAGCCCTTCAGCGTGCCCCGCAGCCAGGGCCAGGGCATCGACCGGGAAACCCTGCGCCGCGCCCTGGGTCTATTGGCCGACGCCGGCTGGAAGCTCGATGGCCAGCGCCTGGTCAACGCCCAGGGGCAACCGCTGCGCCTGGAGCTGCTGCTGGTAAACCCCGGCCTGGAAAGGATCCTGCAACCTTATGTCGAAAACCTCATCGCCATTGGCGTCGATGCGCGCTTGCGCACCGTGGACCGCGCCCAGTATAAGCAGCGGCTGGACCAATTCGACTTCGACATGATGCTGATGACCCTCAACCAGACCCTCAGCCCCGGCCTTGAGCAGTGGCAGTACTTCCACTCCAGCCAGGCCACGGTCAAGGGCAGCAAGAACTACGCCGGCATCGCCAACCCGGTGGTCGACCACCTGCTCGACACCCTGTTGGCCGCCCAGAGCCGCGATGACCAGGTGGCCGCCGTGCGCGCCCTGGACCGCGTGCTGCTGTCGGAACACTACATGATCCCCAATTGGTACCTGGACGCCCATCGTCTGGCCTATCGCAACCGTTTCGCTTTCGTCACCACGCCGCCCTACACCCTGGGCCTGAACGCGTGGTGGCTCAAGCCCGTGGAGTCTCACCCATGACGCGTCTACGCGCCCTGCTGCCGGCCTGTGGCCTGCTGCTGTGCGGGTTGGCCCAGGCCGCCCCGCAGCACGCCGTGACCCTGTACAACGAAGCGCCAAAATACCCGGCCAACTTCCAGCACTTCGACTACGTCAACCCCGACGCCCCCAAGGGCGGCACCTTCCGTACCGCCGCCTCGGGTGGCTTCGACAGCCTCAACCCGTTCATCAGCAAGGGCGTGCCGGAAGGCGACATCGGCATGATCTACGACACCTTGGCGCGCCAGAGCCTGGATGAACCGCTGACCGAATACGGCCTGGTGGCCAAGACCATCGAGAAGGCCCCGGACAACAGCTGGGTGCGCTTCACCCTGCGCCCCGAGGCACGCTTCCACGACGGCCACCCCATGCGCGCCGACGACGTGGTGTTCACCTTCAACCTGTTGATGAAGGAAGGCTCGCCGCTGTACCGCAACTATTACGCTGGCGTCGCCAAGGTGGTCGAGGAAAACCCGCTGCAGGTGCGCTTCGACTTCAAGACCCGCGACAACCGCGAGCTGCCGGTGATTCTCGGGCAACTGCCGGTGCTGCCCAAGCACTACTGGGAGGGCCGTGATTTCAGCCGCGCCAACCTCGAGTTCCCGCTGGGCAGCGGCCCCTACAAGGTGGCGGCGGTGAATGCCGGGCGCTCGGTGCGCTACGAGCGCGTCAAGGACTACTGGGCCAAGGATCTGCCCATCAACCGCGGCTCGTACAACTTCGACGTGCTGACCACCGATTACTACCGCGACAACAACGTGGCCCTGGAAGCGCTGAAGGCCGGCGCTTTCGACTACTGGCTGGAAATGACCGCGAAGAACTGGGCCACCGCCTATGACGTGCCAGCCGTGCGGGAAAAACGCCTGATCCGCGAGGAGCTGCCCAACGGCAACCCGGTGGGCATGCAGGGCTTCATCTTCAACCTGCGCCGGCCGCTGTTTCAGGACATCCGCGTGCGCCAGGCCCTGGGCCTGCTGTTCGACTTCGAATGGAGCAACCGCCAACTGTTCAACGGCGCCTACACCCGCACCGACAGTTTCTTCGAAAACTCCGACCTGGCGTCATCCGGGCTGCCCGACGCCGACGAGCTGAAGATTCTTGAACCGCTGCGCGGCAAAGTCCCCGACGCGGTGTTCACCACGCCCTTCAAGAACCCGGTCAGCGACGGCAGCGGCATGATCCGCGACCAGCAGCGCCAGGCCTACAAGCTGCTGCTGGAGGCCGGCTGGCACGTGGTCAACGACCGCATGGTGGACGCCACCGGCAAACCGGTGAGCATCGAATTCCTGCTGGCCCAGCCCGAGTTCGAACGGGTGCTGCTGCCCTACAAGCGCAACCTCGCCGACCTGGGCATCGAATTGGTGCTGCGGCGCATCGACGCTTCGCAGTACGTGACCCGCCGTCGCTCGCGGGACTTCGACATGATGGTCGCCAGCTTCCCGCAGTCCGATTCGCCCGGCAACGAACAACGCGAATACTGGGAGTCAAGCAGCGCCGACCGCGCCGGCAGCTATAACCTGATCGGCATCAAGGACCCGGCCGTCGACGACCTCACCGAAAGCCTGATCAACGCTGACACCCGCAAGAGCCTGATCAGCCACTCCCACGCCCTGGACCGAGTACTGCTATGGAACTACTTCCTGGTGCCCAACTGGCACATCAAGACCTGGCGCGTGGCCTACTGGAACCACCTCGGCCACCCTGCCGTGTCTCCCCGCTATGACGTGGGCACCATGACCTGGTGGGCCAAGCCTGACGTCACCCCGGCGGTGCCGATCACCACCGACACCGACCCTACCGGCAAGGAGCGCTGACATGCTGGCCTATATCTGCAAGCGCCTGCTGCTGATCATTCCGACGCTGTTCGGCATTCTCATCATCAACTTCCTGATCATCCAGGCGGCCCCCGGCGGCCCGGTGGAACAGGCCATCGCCAAGCTGGAAGGCTTCGAAGGCGCTACCAGCCGCTTCAGCGGCGGCGGTTCGGAGGTGTCCATGGGCGGCTCCAACTACCGCGGCGCCCAAGGCCTGGACCCGGCGCTGATCAAGGAAATCGAACAGCAGTACGGCTTCGACAAGCCCGCCGGCGAGCGCCTGTGGATCATGATCAAGCACTACGCCCACTTCGACTTCGGCGACAGCTTCTTCCGCGACGCCAAGGTCACCGACCTGATCCTGGAAAAAATGCCGGTGTCGATCTCCCTGGGGCTGTGGAGCACGCTGATCATGTACCTGGTGTCCATCCCCCTGGGCATCGCCAAGGCCACCCGCCACGGCACCCACTTCGATGTGTGGACCAGCTCGGCGATCATCGTCGGCTATGCCATCCCGGCGTTCCTGTTCGCCATTCTGCTGATCGTGGTGTTCGCCGGCGGCAGCTACCTGGACTGGTTCCCCTTGCGTGGCCTGACCTCCAACAACTTCGACCAGTTGAGCCTGGGCGGCAAGGTGCTGGACTACTTCTGGCACCTGGCCCTGCCGGTGACCGCCCTGGTGATCGGCAACTTCGCCACCATGACCTTCCTCACCAAGAACAGCTTCCTGGATGAAATCGGCAAGCAGTACGTGGTCACCGCCAAGGCCAAGGGCCTGAGCAACAATCGCGTGCTGTACGGCCACGTGTTCCGCAACGCCATGCTGCTGGTGATCGCCGGTTTCCCGTCGGCGTTCATCGGCATCTTCTTCACTGGTTCCTTGCTGGTGGAAGTGATTTTCTCCCTCGACGGCCTGGGCCTGATGAGTTTCGAAGCCGCGGTCAATCGCGACTACCCGGTGGTGTTCGGCACCCTGTTCATCTTCACCCTGCTGGGGCTGCTGGTGAAACTGATCGGCGACCTGACCTACAGCCTGGTCGACCCACGCATCGACTTCGAACGCCGGGAGCACTGACATGACCTTGTCCCCTATCAACCGTCGCCGCCTGCAACGGTTCAAGGCCAACAAGCGCGGCTGGTGGTCGCTGTGGCTGTTCGTCATCCTGTTCGTGGCCAGCCTTGGCGCCGAACTGATCGCCAACGACAAACCCCTGGCCCTGCACTACGACGGCGGCTGGTACTTCCCGGCCTTCAAGCGCTACCCGGAAACCACCTTCGGCGGCGAGTTTCCGCTGGAGGCCAACTACAAGAGCCCGTATCTACAGCAATTGCTCAAGGCCAAGGACAGCTGGACCCTGTGGGCGCCCATCCCGTTCAGCTACCAGAGCATCAACTACGACCTGAAGGTGCCCGCCCCGGCGCCGCCCTCGGCGCAGAACTGGCTGGGCACCGATGACCAGGGCCGCGACGTGCTCGCGCGGGTGATCTACGGCTTCCGCATTTCGGTGCTGTTCGCCCTGACCCTGACCATTCTCAGCTCCATCGTCGGCGTGATCGCCGGCGCCCTGCAGGGCTTCTACGGCGGCTGGGTGGACCTGGCCGGGCAGCGCTTCCTGGAAGTGTGGTCGGGCCTGCCGGTGCTGTACCTGCTGATCATCCTCGCCAGCTTCGTGCAGCCCAACTTCTGGTGGTTGCTGGGCATCATGCTGCTGTTCTCATGGATGAGCCTGGTGGACGTGGTGCGCGCCGAATTCCTGCGCGGCCGCAACCTGGAGTACGTGCGCGCCGCCCGCGCCCTGGGCATGCGCGATGGCAGCATCATGTTCCAGCACATTCTGCCCAACGCCATGGTCTCGACCATGACTTTCATGCCCTTCATTCTCACCGGCGCCATCGGCACCCTCACGGCCCTGGACTTCCTCGGCTTCGGCTTGCCCGCCGGTTCGCCGTCGCTGGGCGAACTGGTGTCCCAGGGCAAGTCCAACCTGCAGGCACCGTGGCTGGGCATCAGCGCCTTCGCCGTGTTGGCCCTGATGCTCAGCCTGCTGGTGTTCATCGGCGAAGCCGCCCGCGACGCGTTCGATCCAAGGAAATGACATGCACCCAGATAACCTGATCGAGATCCGCGACCTGGCGGTCCAGTTCGACAACGACCAGCGCTCGGCCCGCGTAGTAGAAGGCATCAGCTTCGACATCCGTCGCGGCGAAACCCTGGCGCTGGTGGGTGAAAGCGGCTCGGGCAAATCCGTCACCGCGCACTCCATCCTGCGCCTGCTGCCCTACCCCCTCGCCAGCCACCCGAGCGGCACGGTGATGTACGAAGGCAAGGACCTGCTGCGCCTGGACGAGAAAAAACTGCGGCAGATCCGCGGCAACCGCATCGCCATGATCTTCCAGGAGCCCATGACCTCGCTGAACCCGCTGCACAGCATCGAAAAGCAGATCAACGAAGTGCTGGGCCTGCACAAGGGCCTGACCGGCAAGGCCGCCACCGCGCGCACCCTGGAACTGCTGGAAATGGTCGGCATTCCCGAGCCGCGCCAGCGCCTCAAGGCCCTGCCCCATGAACTGTCTGGCGGCCAGCGCCAGCGCGTGATGATCGCCATGGCCCTGGCCAACGAGCCCGAACTGCTGATCGCCGACGAGCCCACCACCGCGCTCGACGTCACCGTACAGCTGAAAATCCTCGAACTGCTCAAGTCCCTGCAACAGCGCCTGGGCATGGCCTTGCTGCTGATCACCCACGACCTCAACCTGGTCAAGCGCGTGGCGCAGCGGGTGTGCGTGATGAAACAGGGCTGCATCGTCGAACAGGGCGCCTGCGAACAGCTGTTCAGCAACCCGCAGCACCCCTACACCCGCGAACTGCTGGGCGCCGAACCCCGAGGCGAGCCGGCCGCCACCGTCGCCGGCGAACCGATGCTGGAAGTCGACGACCTTAAAGTGTGGTTCCCCATCAAGAAAGGCTTCTTCAAGCGCACCGTCGACCACGTCAAGGCCGTGGACGGCATCCGCTTCAGCCTGCCGCGCGGGCAAACCCTGGGCATCGTCGGCGAAAGCGGCTCGGGCAAGTCTACCCTCGGCCTGGCCATCCTGCGGCTCATCTCAAGCCAGGGCGCCATCCGCTTCCACGGCCAGCCCCTGGACGGCCTCAGCCGCGAACAAGTGCGCCCGTTCCGGCGGCAGATGCAAGTAGTCTTCCAAGACCCGTTCGGCAGTCTCAGCCCGCGCATGAGCGTGGCGCAGATCGTCGGCGAAGGCCTGCGCATCCACGCCATCGGCACGCCCGAGGAACAGGAACAGGCCATCATCGAAGCCCTGGTGGAAGTCGGCCTCGACCCCCACAGCCGCCACCGCTACCCCCACGAATTCTCCGGCGGCCAGCGCCAACGCATCGCCATCGCCCGCGCCCTGGTGCTCAAACCCGCCCTCATCCTGCTGGACGAACCCACCTCCGCGCTGGACCGCACCGTGCAGCGGCAGGTGGTAGAACTGCTGCGTTCGCTGCAGCTCAAGTACAACCTGACGTACCTGTTCATCAGCCATGACCTGGCGGTGGTCAAGGCGCTGAGTCATCAGTTGATGGTGATCAAGGCGGGCCAGGTGCTGGAGCAAGGGCCGGCGGAGAAGGTGTTTGCCGACCCGCGGCATCCCTACACCCGACAGCTGCTGGAAGCGGCCTTCATGGCCTGATCCTCAATCGAAGCGGAATACTCAACACAAAACCGGCAGCCCTGTGGCAGCGGCTAGAGAGGCGCGACGCACGATCTGCAGCGACCGCTAGGCCGCGTCACAGGCACCGCAGAGCGCCAGGCATTGTCCGGCGTCCTCGGACGCGGCCTCCAGCCGCTGCAGCCTGTGCGTCGCGCCTTTCAACACGGCATCCAACAGCGCCTGCGCGCTTTCCACCGCCTCCACCACCGACCACACCAGGGCCTGGCATCCGCAGCCGTTGTTGCGCAATATTCTCAGGAGCTGTTACAGGGCCAAATTTAGAGCCGAATTGCTTTTCCAGCACACTCAATGGAACACCTTTCGCATGGTTGATTGGCAATGCAGATGCAGGATTTCCCGCCAGTGTCGCATTAGTAGCAATAGAGCAATCGCCACAATTATGAGCTCGACCCGCGCTTGGATAACCCGGATTAACATTCTTTATTGATCCGGCAGGTTGATCGACCACACCTGTCGCTTTTGCACCATCTACATAGTTTTAATCTCTGAAATAAGAGCCAAAAATTCAGGTTCTGTTAACTCAAACTCCTCGCCCTCGTCCATTGCCATCAATGTAAGTAGTGCGCGATCCATAGATGACGTAATTTCCAGGCCATGGTCTTGATAAATTTCGAACGCTAACTTAGAAATCCTGGCGACATCGAAACCTTTGACCAAGGTTCTTTCCAGGTCCATAGCTAAATCAGTTTGTGAATACATTATTTCCAGTTCTCCAACTCTGCACCTGTAGGAGGATAGTGCTGCGCGCTAACTGGCTGCCCATTAATGCTTTTAGGGTGAACTCGAATGACATTCCCTGAATGATCATAGCTTTCCATCCACTGCCTAGCGGACCCAGTCGCAAGATTATACTCCGTAACAAACGATGCGCCACGAGTAGCGCCTTCAGTTCGAGCAGGTACTTCCTGTGTGTAATAACTAATTCGTCCATCAGGGAGCGTCTTCGTGACAGCGGCTGTCTGTTGTGCTTTCTTTAACCCTGAAAGCTTTGCCCTCAAAGCAGCTTGAGCATTAATACTTGCTGCCTCACTTGATGTTGCTGCGGTTTCTTTTGCACCATTGCCATCCCGGTTTGTTGTTCGGCTGCATCCGCCGTCCGTAAAGCTGCATCACTCGCCCGGATTGCTCCGGCTGGGCGCCGCTTTCCAGGCCCAGCACCGGCACGACCAGACAACCGTTTAAATGTTCATGCCCGGTGGAACGCAAAACACCCAAGGTCTGCAACTGCTGACGCACCTGGCGACCGGCCTCGGTGTGCCCGGCAGGCAAGCGGTAGGTCAGGGTTTTGTTGGCATAGCCCAGCTGGAAATAATCGATCAGCTCGGGGTGGTTCAGGCCACGGGACGCCAAGTAGGCCAGTGCTTCTGGCGATTGTTTGACATTGGCGTGGTAGAACTCGACCACCGAACGCAGCAGCGCGGCGTCTTCGACTTCGGACGTAGCAGAAGCCGGAGAGCCCGCAGCTAAAGAAGGAAGGTGTCGAGCATGGCTGCGTGTCACACCGACTTTCTCCGTGCTCTCCAGCGGCGCATCGTTGCGCAGCAGTTGGACCGCGTGCGGCAACGACACGCCTTGGGTTTTCATCACCCAATCGAGCACCGAACCTGCGGCCCCGCAGCCGAAGCAGTGATAGAGGTTTTTCTCGTCGGAGACTGACAGGCTGGGAGTGCTTTCGTCATGGAACACGCAGTGCATCACCCAATCCTTGCCACGCTTTTTCAGCTCATGGCCCTGCAACTGGATCAGCCGAACCAGCGACACCTCACGCTTGAGGCGTTCCAGTTCGGCTTCGGGGATGCGGGCCATCGGGTTTTCTCCAAAAAGCTGTCAAGAGGGAAAAGCAGAAACAACTCGACGGCAAATACCACCAATAGTAGTATTTACAACAAGCAGTGGTAACACCTGGAGTACGTTAATGGCTGTCCTATTACAGATATCGTCGACGACAGCCATGAGCATCACCAACGAAGAACGTGAATTGTTCATTGCCTTGGGCGAACGCATTGCCCGCCTGCGCAAAGAACACGGCATCACTAAAACTCAACTGGCCGAACGGCTGGGCGTGTCCCAGCAGACTATCCAAGCCTATGAGTCCGGTAAGCGGCGTATCCAGGTAGCGGCGTTGCCAGAGCTGGCCCGGCTGCTTTCGACCACACTCGAAGAGCTGTTTGGTCAGCAGCAGGAAACCACTATGCGTCAACGTGGCCCCGCTCCGAAATGGCAACAGCAACTGGAAGCCATCGACCAGCTACCTAAGAGCCAACAGAAATTCGTTGCGCAGATGCTCGATGCCCTGATCGCTCAGGCCACGACTAAAGCTAGTGTGGTGTTTCAAAAATACCAATGAAAAATCACGCGCCCAACGCTCGTGCTGCACGAGCTACCGAGGCGAGAATGTCCTCTGCTTTCTTGTGCCACCGGAACGGTTTCGGGTTCTGGTTGTAGGTCTCCAAGTAGTGCTCAATCGAAGCTTCGAGATCTTTGACACTGACGTGCGCCTGTCGCTTGATCCACTTCTCGCTCAACGTTGAGAAAAAGCGCTCGACCAAATTCAGCCAAGAGGCAGAAGTCGGCGTGAAGTGGATGTTGTAGCGTGGACGCGCAGCAAGCCACGCTCTGACCTTGTCGGTCTTGTGCGTGGCATAGTTATCCATGACCAGATGAATCGGCATGTCATCAGGAACCGATGCATCGATTTCTTTCAGAAAGGCGAGGAACTCAGTGCTGCGATGCTGGCGTCTCAACCGGCCAATGACTTCACCTGTTGCCACATCCAAAGCGGCGAAAAGAGAGGTTGTTCCATGGCGTTTGTAATCGTGCGTGCGAGTGGCGGGATTGCCTGGTGAAAGCGGTAATCCAGGCTGTGTGCGGTTCAAGGCCTGAATCTGGCTTTTCTCATCAACGCACAGCACCAGCGCCCTTTCGGGCGGATTCAAATACAGACCAACAATGTCGTGAACCTTGTCGACAAACAATGGATCTGTGGAAAGTTTGAAGGTTTTTTCCAGATGCGGCTTGATTCCGAACGCGTGCCAAATGCGCATGATGCTGGCTGGAGAAAGGCCCGTCTCGCGGCTCATACGGCGCGTACTCCAGTGGCTGGAATCATCGGGTTTGCCTTGCAATACCTGATTGACCACTTGCTGAACTTGCTCATCCGAAATGGTGCGCGGACGACCGGAGCGCGGTTCATCATTCAACCCCAGCAATCCCAACTTAGAGAAACGTTGGCGCCATCGTGAGACCACATCCTTGCTGGTACCCAGGCGCAGAGCAATGTCGTTGCCTGACTCGCCGGCCGCACAAGCGAGGATTATTTGGGCGCGCAGAGATGCATCCTGGGCGCCTTTGCGGAGCTTTATCCGGCGTAGAAGCTCCGCTTTTTCAGTTTCAGAAAGAGTAACGACGGTTGCTGGTCGGCCCATGTCGAGACACAACTCTTGATGAGTGGGTTTCTATGAAGCGTAGACCAAATTTTCCATGGTATTTGTGAAACACCACACTAGCAGCGAAGGAAGGGAGATTTTGCAGTAAGTAAAAAGACTGCGACTAAATCCTGGAAAATCGAAAAATGCATGCAGGACAATCATGAATAACAAGCAACTGAACGAAACAAGCAAGTTTCTAGGTTATATCTTGCGCCATGAGCCTCACACTATCGGATTGCAACTCGACGCAGAAGGCTGGGCAGACATCAACTCTTTGATTACCGGCGCAGCGAAAGAAGGCCGCGTACTTGACCAGGCAATATTCAGACAGTAGTAAATAGCAGTGACAAGAAACGCTTTACCCTCTCCGACGATGGCCAGCGTATTCGAGCCGCACAGGGACATTCAGCACCAGACGTAAACCTCCAACACATAGAGAAAGAACCGCCAGAATTCCTATACCATGGCACTGCAACACGCTTTCTTGAATCTATTTTTAAGCAAGGATTGATTGCAGGTTCACGCCACCATGTGCATCTATCGCAGGAGACTCTGACGGCTATCGCTGTCGGACAGCGCTACGGTAAACCAGTGGTTCTGAAGATTGAATCCCTGCGGATGCACTAACAGGGATTTAAATTTTTTCAGGCTGAAAATAGTGTTTGGTTAACTGAAGCGGTTCCCGTTAATTTTATTTCAAAACAAAATCAACTGCCCGACAGCTCATTGGATAAAAATACATCTACAGCCAGCACATGAAAAGTAAGATTCTCTGACAAAAACTGAATGCTGAAATGCCTCAACTTCGGCGGTTCGTGACTCGACACGGAACGCCATGCTTTCAAGTTATTCCTTACCAATTCGGAGTCTATAAACTCGGTCAACTTACCCAACCGAAACTCACTTGGATCACCATCAAACTCAAAAATAGCACCTCCAGGGAATGGCTCCCGAATAAAGCATCGCACAGACTTGAACGCAACCTCCCGCCTTAAAGCCAGCACAACCTCTTCGCTATCAACTACAACCTCCTTCTCATACTCAATATCAAGTATCACATCCGAGCCAACGGAGTGGAATGATACTCTTGACTCACCATATCCTGGCAGCCACTCATATGGATCTAGTATTAATTTTGGATGACCTATTTTCATGGACGCACCGACTTTAATTGCTCTGCGCCTGTCGGCGGCAATTTGTTATTTTTTAACTGATCTGCTGCCAAATCATTGAATGTCTTACCTGGATAAGCCTCAACACCTGTCTGATTTCGCCCGAACCACTCACTTCGAGGGATAGCTGCCTGCTCAAGCGCGGTAGAAGTTCGCGCATTCAAAATAAGGCGAGTCCCATTCATATCTACATAATCAACGGGAAGCTGATTCGGCTTAATTGTCCCAGCCCTCAAAGCGCCGGCTAAGTCATCAACTGTCTTGATCGGTGTGCCAGCCAGCTCTGAGTATACCTTTTGCCCATCCTCACTGCAGGTCGTCCAGGCGCTTGCGCTGCTCTTCGAGCAGGCGGTCCTGGCGGTCGCGGATCAGGTCCTGGTCACCGGGGCTGGGGGCCGCATCAACGTGTCCCGATGGACACACTGCAAGCGCGAGAAGAAACAACCCCGTCCGGGGGGAAAGCGCCAGCATTTTCAATCCCTGAAGCGCATGATATCAAAATAGTGGCGCAATCTTAAGCAGCCATTATCATGACGTCAAGAATATGTATTCATTTCTGATACATGGACGAGGGAGGGTTCGGTGGGAATGCCAGTGACTGTGAAGCGGCCTGGCGGCCGCTGCCGGGGCGTAGCAGCGGCGTCAGGCGGAACTGTCAGGCTGAGGTGGCTTTGGTCAGTGATGGATCGAAACTATTGACCGCCACCCGCTCCACCAACGCCAATGCGTCCTGCAACGTCAACGGTCGGCCCAGCAAGTAGCCCTGAACCTTGTTGGCGCCCAGCAGGCGCAAGGCTTCCAGTTCGGACGGGGTTTCCACGCCTTCGGCGACGATGGTGCTGCCGGTTTCCCGGGCGAAGGCGATCAGCGCGGAGGCCATGGCGCGCTTTTGCGGGTCGTGGTCGATGCCTTGGGTGAGGCTCATGTCGAGTTTGATCATGTCGGGGCGCAGTTGCAGGATGTGACGCATGCTGGCGTAGCCGGCCCCGGCATCGTCGATGGCCACGCGCACGCCGTTCTGGCGCAACGGCTTGAGCGCCTGGATCAGGCCGGTGTAGTCGTTGACGATGGCATGCTCGGTGACTTCCAGCACCAGGCGGCTGGCCGGGCACGGGCTGAGCAGTTCGGTAAGGCGGCCGCTGAGCATCAGTTGCGGCGAGCAGTTGATGGTCAGGTAAGTGCCAGACGGCAAGGCGTCCATGCCCTTGAGCGCGGCGGCGATGGCGTGGCATTCCAGCTCCACGCCCAGGCCGGCGTCGGCGGCTTCGTTGAACCATTGGTCGGGGCTGCGCACCGGCTCCAGGTTGAAGCGCGACAGGCATTCCCAGCCGCAGATGCTCATGCCCTGGAAGTCGAAAATCGGCTGGTAGACGATGGACGGCTGGTTGCTGCTGAGCACCGCCGAAATGCGTCGATGCTTGGCCACGCGGTCGCGCACCAGCGTGAGGTCACCCTCGATGCGGTCGGCAATCAGCTCGGCGAACACTTTCATCACCAACAGGTCGCGTTGGCCCAGACTGCTGTCGGCACTGTGACCAAAACAACAGAAGGTGCCGTAGAGGCGGCCGTCGCTGAGGTAAATGGGCACGCTCATGTGCGAGCCGATGGGCAGTGCCAGGGTTTCCGGCAGGGCCATGGCCAAGGGGTAATCGGCGGTGTCGGCGATCAGTTCGGGCAGCACCCCTTCTACCACTCGCAGGCAGTAGCCCACGTCCAGGGACAACGTATCGCCCTGCTTGATCGGGCCTTCGCCGTCGGTGTCGACGTTGACGAACACGCGATCGGTGGTACGAAACTGCGAGACGAACGCCACGTCCATTCCCAGATGGGTACGCAGCGCGCGTAATACCTTGTCAATGCATCCGGTGCCCGTGGGCGCCTGTGACTTGAGCGTGACCACGCTGGCAAGTTGAGTGGCGGACATGTCCATGACGGCCTCCTTGATCCCTGGATCCCAAGATTCTAGGACTGTGACCGTGGATTTACGCCTACCGCACGGCGTTTCCTGACGAAATGCAGGGAAAATGAGAAAGGTGTCACAAAACGTTTAACCCTGCGTGAGGACTTCGCGAACCGCGCAGGCCGACACTTTGGCTATCCACTTGCTCACCAGGAGAGCCGCCATGCAATCCAGACGAACGTTTCTGTTCCAGGCCGCCGTGTTGACCTCGCTGTCGGCGCTGGCCCTGATGAGCGGGCGCTTGCGCCGGGCCATGGCGGCCGAACCGGTGGCCAACGAGACCTTCGAGGTGCAGCACAGCGACGAGCAATGGCACCAATTGCTCAATGACGAACAGTTCGACGTGCTGCGCCGTGCGGGTACCGAGCGACCGTTCACCAGCCCGTTGAACAATGAACATCGCAGCGGTCGGTTTGCCTGTGCGGGGTGTCAGTTGCCGCTGTTTTCGTCCAGCACCAAGTTTGACAGTGGCACCGGCTGGCCGAGCTTTACCGCCCCCTTGCCGGGGGCGGTGAATGTCAGCCGGGACAGCAGCCTGGGGATGGAGCGCAATGAGGTGCATTGCCACCGCTGTGGCGGGCATTTGGGGCATGTGTTCGATGATGGCCCGGCGCCAACGGGATTGCGGTATTGCATGAATGGGGTGGCGATGAACTTCACCCCTGGTGTCGCCTGACGTGTAGCGGTGATCCACCTTCAGGGATACAGCTCATCCAGCACCTGCATCAACGCCCGCTTGCGCGGGCTTTCCAGCCCGGTCCAGGCCACGCCGATGCCGGCGCCGCTCATGGCCACGGCCAGCGGCCGGGTCACCACCCCGGCCGGTAGCGCCGAGGCCGCGCCTGCCGGCACGATGCCCACACCCAGCCCTGCCGCCACCAGCGCCAGCAACGTGGTGAACTCGCCCATTTCCCGGGCGATGGTCAGGGTCACCTTGCGCCGGTGAAAGCCCACCAGCATCTGGTCATACAGCCCCGGCGCGAACTTGCGCGCCAGCACCAGCGCCGGGCGGCCTGCCAGGTCCTGGGGCTGCACCCGGCGCAGCGCGCACAGCGGGTCGGCCGCCGGCAACGCCACCACCAGCGATTCCTCGAACAGCATGCGTGTATTCACGCCCGGCACGTTCAGCGGCAGGCGCACCAGGCCGAAGTCCAGGGCATTGTCCTGCAGCGCGCGGGCCTGCAGCAGCGAGGGCATGTCCTTGAGTTCCAGTTCGATGCGCGGATAACGCTGCTCCAGGGTGCGCACCAGTGCCGGCAGCAACTGCGACAGCACCGATGACACGAAGGCCAGGCGCACCACGCCCACCTCACCGGCTGCGGCCTGCTGCAGCACCTCACGGGCCCGTCCGGCCTGGCGCAAGGTGGCCAGGGCCTCGGGCAAGAACAGCGCGCCCTCCTCGGTCAGCTCGACGCCGTGGCGGTCGCGCTCGAACAGTTGCGCGCCGACATCGTCTTCCAGCGCGCGAATCTGCGCGCTCAACGCCGGCTGGACAATGTGCAGGCGTTCAGCCGCGCGGCCGAAATGCAGTTCCTCGGCCAGGGCCGCGAACGCGCGCAAGTGCTTGAGTTCCACAAGGCCTCCATCATCTGGTGATCACGAACGGTGATCACGGCATCACCATAAACGATTGGCACCCCCGGGCGATAGCGGTTGAAAGTAGGGCCATCCCTCATTCATAAATCCAATACCGGGAGACTCACATGACAGCAAGCTTTCGCCTCGACGGCCGGCGCGCGCTGCTCACCGGCTCGGTGCGCGGCATTGGCCTGGCCCTGGCCCGCGGGCTGGCCCAGGCCGGTGCCCGGGTGGTGCTCAACGGCCGCGACGCCGAGCGCGCCCAGGCCGCCTGCGCCCTGCTGCGCGACGAAGGCCTGGACGCCGAATACGCGGTGTTCGACGTCGCCGACCACCACGCCAGCGCCCAGGCGGTGGATGCCCTGGAACAGCGCCTGGGCGCGATCGACATTCTCGTCAACAACGCTGGCATCCAGCACCGCCAACCGCTGCAGGACTTCAGCAACGAAGACTGGCACCGGCTGATGAGCACCAACCTGGACGGTGTGTTCAACGTGTCCAAGGCCGTGGCCCGGCACATGATCGGCCGCCAGCGCGGCAAAATCATCAACATCGCCTCGGTGCAAAGCGAACTGGCCCGCCCCTCTATCGCCCCCTACGCGGCCAGCAAAGGCGCGGTGCGCATGCTCACCCGCGGCATGTGCGCCGACTGGGCCGGCCATGGCCTGCAGATCAACGCCCTGGCCCCCGGCTATTTCCGTACCGAACTGAACCAGGCGCTGGCCGACGACCCGGCCTTCGACGACTGGCTGGTGAAACGCACCCCCGCTGGGCGCTGGGGCAAGGTCGAGGAATTGTGCGGCGCCGCCGTGTTCCTCGCCTCGCCCGCGGCGGACTTTATCAACGGCCAGACCCTTTTCGTCGACGGCGGCCTCACCAGCGTCGTCTGACCCATTATGTAGAACAAGGATGCGACCATGCCTCACTCCCTTCCCACCCTGTGCGGCTCGATCATGGGCTCGGCGTTTTCCCTCTCGGCAAAGATTCACAATGCCGCCTACGCGGCCCTGGGCCTGGACTACACCTTCGTGTGCTTTGGCGTCGAGGACCCGGTGGCCGCCGTGGCGGCTATTCGTACCCTGGGCGTGCGCGGCATGAACGTCTCGATGCCGTACAAGCAGGCGGTGATGCCGCACCTGGACGCCATCGACGAATCAGCGCAGGTGATCGGCGCGGTGAACACCATCAATAATGTCGACGGCGTGCTCACCGGCTACAACACCGATTACCTGGGCGCCGTGCGTGCCCTGCAGGAAGTGACCCGCCTGAACGGCAAGCGCGTGGCCATTGTCGGTGCCGGTGGCGCCGCGCGGGCCGTGGTGTATGGCTGCAAGCAGGCTGGCGCCCAGGTCACGGTGTTCAACCGCAGCGCCGAGCGCGGCAGCGAGCTGGCACAGTCGCTGGGCGCCCACTGGGGCGGCAGCGTCGAACGCTTCGACGCCAAGGCCTTCGACATCGTCATCAACGCCACCTCGGTGGGTTTCAAGCAGCCGGACAGCAACCCGCTGGACGGCCGCCTGCAAAGCCACCTGATCGTGATGGACGTGGCCTTCATGCCCGTGCAGACCGCCCTGCTGCGCCAGGCCCGCGCGCTGGGTTGCGGCACCGTGGCCGGCACGCGCATGCTGGTGCACCAGGCTTGTCGGCAGATTGAGCTGTACACCGGGCACGATGCGCCCATCGATGTGATGGAGCAGGCCATGCTCCAGGAAATCCAGCGGTTGAACCTGTGACCCGTCCGGTTGCCTATCAATAACAAGACGCCATGAAGGCGCCTGGAGGAACGAACATGACCCTCGCCCGCTCGCCGTCCGACACCGCTGAAACGCCAGACCCGCAGGTCCGGAAAGACTTGCACCGCGCCGCCTGGGCCTGCTCCCTGGGCAGCGCCCTGGAGTACTACGATTTCGCCCTGTACACCCTGGCCTCGGCGCTGATCTTCGGGCCGCTGTTCTTCCCCGAACAGACCCGCGCCATGAGCTTGATCGCCAGTTTCGGCACCTACTTCCTCGGCTTTGCCGTGCGCCCGCTGGGCGGGGTGCTGTTCGGCCTGATCGGTGACCGCATCGGGCGCAAATTCGTGCTCTCTGCCACGGTGCTGCTGATGGGTATTTCCAGCACCCTGATCGGCGCCCTGCCGACCTTTCATCAGGTCGGCTACCTGGCGCCGGTGCTGCTGGTGGTGCTGCGTTTGCTGCAAGGCCTGGGCGCGGGGGCCGAACAGGCCGGCGCGGCGGTGATGATGACCGAGTACGCGCCCAAGGGCCGTCGTGGTTTCTATGCGGCGCTGCCGTTCCTGGGCATTCAGCTGGGCACCATCCTGGCAGCGCTGGTGTACTTCTTTGTGGTCAGCGGCAACGACAACATCACCCAGACCAACCTGTGGCGGGTGCCGTTCTTCATCAGCGTGGTGATCGTCGCCCTGGGCCTGTACATGCGCCTGCGGCTCAAGGAGTCGCCCACCTTCATTCGCCTCAAGGCGCTGAAACGTGAATGCCCCAACCCGCTGAAAAGCGCCATGACCCACTCCAAGCCAACGCTGCTGATCGGCATTGGCCTGCGCCTGGCGGAAAACGGCGGCTCATCGATTTACCAGGCACTGGCGGTGAGCTACATCGTTGGCGTGGTCGGCCTGAAAGGGCCGGTGGGCGTGCTGACACTGATTTGTGCGGCCAGCCTGGGCGCGCTGACCGTGCCCATCGCCGGCAAGCTCAGCGACCGTTTCGGCCGCGTGGTGGTGTACCGCGCCTTCGCCCTGCTGCAACTGGCGCTGGCCTTTCCGGTGTGGTGGGTGCTGAGCCAGGGCAATATCGCCGCCAGCATCATCGCCATCTCCATTGCCCTGGGCATCGGTACCTGGGGCATGTTCGGCACCCAGGCCGCGCTGATGCCGGAACTGTTCGGTTCACGCCACCGCTACATGGGCGTGTCCATTGCCCGGGAGATTTCCGCCGTGATCGCTGGCGGCATCGCACCGATGGTCGGCGCCGGTATCATCGCCGTGGTCATGGCCACCCATGAAAGCGACAGCAACGCCGGCATCGGCGCCTGGGTACCGATTGCCTGCTACCTGGCACTGTTGACTGTGACCACGCTGTACACCACGTTCAAGACCCCGGAAACCCTGAACCGCGACCTGGATGAACCACGCGATGCGTGGGAAGTGGCGAAGGCTGACGAGGCGGAACAGGCGCATCATCACGCGATACCCGTGCGCCACTGACGCGGCGTCTTGGTTCTCCAGCTCCCTGACCCTGGCCACCGAATCGCCCACACGGCGCGCTTGAAAGTACGCCAGCGGCAACGAAAGCAAATGTCGAAACAGGCGCGCACCCAGTTCGACATCGATGCGACTGGCGGTATGGGCAAAAATATAGGTGCGCAGCCCGCTGAGGACCGTCTCGAAGCACATGACCGCAAGCAGGCCAACGGCGATGACCTCCAGGGTGGTCAAGCCTCGATGGACCAGGACCTTGTCCATCACCACTTGGAAGAACAGTGGGGTAACCAGGCCGAATACCTGAAGCACAATTGAGACGAGCAGCACCTCGCCCAACAGCTTGCGATGCTTGATCAATGCTGGGAAGAACCACGTGAAGCCAAAACGCCGCGGTGTCCCGCTGCCCTTGGCCTCGGCTCGCAACAGCAGCAGACCGCCCTGCCATCGGTTTTTCAGCTCGTCCAGACTCAGGGCTTCTTCGCGCAGATGGGCAGGGTCGAGGATAAGTACCTGGTCGTGCTCGGCCTTGGCAATAATGAAATAACCGCCGCAGGCATCTTCTGCAATCGCCGGGAGTGGCGTGCGATCCAGGCGCGTGGCGTCACAACGTATCCGCCTGGCATCAAGGCCCAGGCTGCCGGCAGCCAGCACCAGCTCCTGCACACCAAACAAGCGGCCATCGTCAGCAAATTCGCGACGCAGCTGCTCCGGGCAGGCCGCAATGTTAAATAGCCTTGCCAGTATCACCACGCACGTGATGCCGGTGTCAACCGGCGGCGGAGGGGCAGCGGGCACATCCTTGTCAGTCATGGTTTCCATCCTTATCGATCAGGATGTGAAACTAAGCCTGTGCAGCGGCGAGCAATACCCTACACCGTCTGATTCGGTTCCGATATTACTGAAGGATTCGTCCTACACGTCTTCAACCCAGCCGGGCAGGCCCTTATAGGGCCTGGGGTGCCAGCACGTCACCCAGCCAAGCGTTCAGGTCCTCGATTTCGGTCTTGCTGATGGAATGTTTCAAGTCGGCGTAGGCATGGAAGTCCGGCTCCAGGCCCAGCTCATGCAGAATGCGCTGGGCCTCGCTGGCGTCGGCGAACGGCACTTGCGGGTCGTCCACGCCATGGCCGATGAAGATCGCCAGCGACTTCAGCGCCGGGTCCGGCTTCAGCTCGCTGCGCAGCACCGGCAGGATCTTGCCGCTCAGCACCGCAATGCCACGCACCGCCTGGGGTTCGCGCAGGCCCAGCTCGTAATTCATGATGGCGCCCTGGCTGAAGCCGATCAGCACCACCTTCGACCTGTCGGTGTGATACTTGGTCACGGCCTGGGTGATGAAGTCCTTGAGCGCCTGGCGGCTGCTGGCCAGGTCCGCAGTCACGCCGTCGTAGGGGCCGTCGCCCTGGCGGTGGAACCACTGATAGCTGCCCTCTTCCAGCGTCTGCGGCGCGCGCACCGACAGGTAGGTGTAGCCGGCGGGCAGCGAGTCCTTGAGTTCGAACAGGTCGGCCTCGTTGCTGCCGTAGCCGTGCAGGAAGATCACCAGCGGCTTGTCGCGCGTGACCGTCGGTGCCTGTTCCAGGTAGTTCAGCGGCAGGTCGGTGTGCAACACGGGGTCGGCGGCGTGGGCCAGGCCCGACACCAGCAACAGCGCAAGGGCCATTCGTTTGATCATGGAGTCTCCGATTTAACTGCGCAGAAGGCAGCGGTCGTATAAGGGACAGTGACTTCGGCCTTGCCGGCCAGCAGAGGTTCACTGGCGATCAATGCGCGCAATTGGGCATCCACCGCTTCGCGCTGGGCAACGGGAAGCCCGGCGATGAAGCTGGTGGAACGCACGCGGTCGAGGATGACCGTGTCGGGGCTGCCGGTGTGAGCGTTGCTGAAATGCGCTTCTTCCAGCGGGCCGAAACCGGCACTGGGGAATACCGCGCGCCAGGCACCGGTGTAGTAGCGCGGCGTGTCGCCTTCGTAGCTGGTTGACCAGCGCGTCAAGGCGCGCCACCCACGGCACGCTATTGTCGCGCATGTTCCACACCAGCCCCAGCCGGCCACCGGGCTTGAGCACCCGGCGGATCTCGGCCAGGGCGTCAGGCGTGGCGAACCAGTGAAACGATTGCGCGCACACCACCACGTCCAGCGAAGCGTCGGGCAGCGGGATGGCGTCAGCGCGGCCGTCCAGCACCTGCACGTGGCCGTAGGTGGCGTGCAGCTTGTCGCGCATGGCCTGCACCGGTTCCACCGCCACCACCCGCGCACCGGTGGCCAACAGGCGCGGGGTGAACTTGCCGGTGCCGGCGCCGAGGTCCAGCACCGTGCTGCCGGTGTGCAGGCCCAGGGTGTCGCGCAGCCAGGCGTCCAGCGCGGCGGGGTAGTCGGGGCGGCCACGGGCATAGGTGTCGGCGGTGGCCTGGGTGTCGTAGCCTTCGGCAGCGTGGTGGATGCTCATCGGTGGGCCTCGGCGCAATCGCAAATGCAACATCATAGGCTGGGGTAGCGGTTCCTACAAAGCCTGGGAGCGCCCGGCGAAACGCTTGCGGTACTCAGCCGGGCTCACCCCCACCGCTTTGCTGAACGCCCGGCGCAAGGTGTCGGCGTTGGCGAAGCCACAATGGGCGGCGACCTGCTTGGGGGTGTCATGCCCTTGCTCCAGGCGTTCGCGGGCCGCCTGCACGCGTGCCTGCTCGACCCACGTTGCCGGTGTGGTGCCGACCTCCTGATGGAACAGCCGGGCGAAGTGCCGTGGGCTGAGGCCGGCGCGTGCGGCCAGGGCCTTGATGCTGTGGTCCTCGCCGGGGTGGGCAGCGACGTAGCGCTGCACTTCCTGCAACGCCGAACGCCCGGCCGGCAGGGATTCGCCCTTGCGACTGAACTGCAACTGCCCGCCCGGGCGCTTGAAATACATCACCAGTTGGCTGGCCACGCGCCGGGCGACGTCTTCGCCCAGGTCTTCCGCCACCAGCGCCAGGGCCAGGTCCAGGCCGGCGGTCACCCCGGCGGCGGTGCGCAGTTTGCCGTCGCGCACATGAATGGCGTCGGCGTCCACCTGCACCTGCGGGTAGCGCGCGGCCAAGGCCGCCGCGTGGGCCCAATGCGTGGTGACCCGGCGGCCGTCCAGCAGGCCGGCGGCGGCCAGGGCGAAGGCGCCGGTGCACACCGAGCCGAAGCGTCGTGCCTGCCCGGCATGCTCGCGCAGCCAGTTCAACACCGTGCCGCTGAACCAGGCATCCGGCGCGCTGGGCGCACCGGCCACCAGCAGCGTGTCGATGCCCGCCAGCGGCTGGGCGGTGGTGGCTTCGGCCAGCAAGCGCGTGCCAGAGGAACTGGCCACCGGGCCACTGGCGCAGGCCACCAGCAGTAACCGGTAGTGTTCGCGGCCCAGCTCGCGGTTAGCCTCGGCAAACACGTCCAGCGGGCCGCTGACGTCGAGCAATTGCACATTGGGCAGGGCCAGTACGGCGATGGTGTTCATCACGTCCGCCTCACACGGAAAATGGCAGTATATGACGTATTACGCCAATTGAGGACAGATACCGACCACCTGATACTGATCGCACCCCCACTCAAGAGTACAGCGCCATGACCTTCTCCCTCGACGATATCCGCATTCCCGACACCGCCATGGCCCGGGAAATCACCGAACTGGTGCGCGACACCGAATCCGAGCTGCTGTTTAACCACTCCAGCCGCGTGTACCACTTTGGCGCCCTGGCCGGTCGCAAGCGCGGCCTGAAGTTCGACGCCGAACTGCTTTATGCCGGCTGCATGTTCCACGACATGGGCCTGACCCATACGTGCAGCAGCGCCTGCGAACGCTTCGAAGTCGACGGCGCCAACGCCGCGCGTGACTTCCTCAAGGGCCATCACATCAACCCGCATGACATCGACACCGTGTGGACCGCCATTGCCCTGCACACCACCCCCGGCATCCCGCAGCACATGCACCCGGTGGTGGCATTGGTGACCGCGGGTGTGGAAATGGACGTGCTGGGCCTGACCTACCCGCAGTACAGCGACGCCGAGCGCGACGCCATCGTCAGCGCCTACCCGCGCAGCGCGCAGTTCAAGGAAGACATCATCCAGGCGTTCTACGACGGCATCAAACACAAGCCCGAAACCACCTTCGGCAACGTCAAGGCCGACGTGCTGGCCAGCAAGGACCCGGCGTTCAAGCGCGGCAATTTCTGCGACGTGATTCGCCAGTCGGCCTGGAAAGCCTGACACCCCCCTTTTGGCAGCCATGTTTACTGTGGGAGCTGGTCCACGGTGTCGCGGGTCCACGCCAGCCGTTCGCGCGCCGTGCCCACGCACAGTTGCTGGCAGTGGGTGGGGATAAACCGACAGCGGCCGAGGGGTTGCGGACATGCCCGCGTTAACGCCCTTTTTCGCATAACTGCTGTGCCGCGTGGGCGGTTAATCCGCGCGGCCGCCGTTCGTATAGTGGCCCCACCCCTCACAACAAGAGCCATGCTCATGAACAGCGCCATGAAACCCGATGCCACCCTGGATGCCGAGTATTTCGAGTACAGCAAAGCCGCCAACCCCATCAGCGCCAACCTGATCAGCCGCGTGCCCTACCACAGCTTCCCTGCCGCCCTGTGCGCCAATGGCCCTTCGCGGCTGGTGCCGCTGGACCTCAGCGACAGCCTGGGCTGCGCCGGCCCGGCCACCGGACCCGGCCTGTGCGCCAACTTCATCCGGCTGAACACCGGTGACAGCCTGCGCCTGGCGCCCAACGCCACGTCTCAGGTGCTGTACGTGATTGCTGGCGAAGGCCACCTGCGCCAAGGCGACAGCCGCTTCGACTGGTACAGCGGCTGCTTCATCGCCCTGCCCGGCCAACACGCCGCCGAATTGACCGCGCGCCAGGACAGCCGTTTCTACTACGTGCACGACGAACCGCTGCTGCGCTACCTGGGCGTGACCGCCAACGAGCAGCGCTTCGAACCCACGCTGTACCCGGCCGAGCTGGCCAACGCCAAACTGCGCGAGGCCGCCGACGACCCGCGCGCCCAGGACCGCAGCCGCATCAGTATTCTGCTGGGCAACCGCCACTTCCCGCAGACCCGCACCGTGACCCATGTGCTGTGGGCCATGTACGGCATTCTGCCGGCCGGCTCCGTGCAGAAGCCCCATCGTCATCAGTCCATCGCCCTGGACTTCATCATCGATGCCCCCGCCGGCTGCTACACCCTGGTGGGCACCGAGCTGGACGCCAACGGGCAGATCCGCAACCCCACCCGCGTCGACTGGACCCCGGGGCTGGCGTTCGTGACCCCGCCGGGTTACTGGCACGCGCATTACAACGAGGCCGACAGCGAGGCGTACCTGATTCCAATCCAGGATGCCGGCCTGCAAACCTACTTGCGCGCGCTGGACATTCGCTTCAGTTGAGCCAATACGGCGGTGTGCCGATGCGCTCGAGCAGAAAGTCGATGAAGCTGCGCACTTTCGACGACACAATGCGCTTGGGCGGGTAGACAAACCACAACGCCGCCTCACCGCCGGGCACCTGCCAGTCCGCCAGCCATGGTTGCAGGCGGCCATCGCGCAGGCCCTCGGCGGCCAGCCAGCGCGGCAGCAGGGCCACACCCAGGCCCTGCTCCACGGCCAGGCGTTGGGCGTCCAGGTCGTTGATGCGCAGCGGCCCCTGCAGGCTCACGGCCACGCAGCGGTCGCCTTGGTAGAACAGCACCTCATCGCTCTGCCCCGCCCCGACGATCACCGGGTACTGAGCCAACGCTTCGGGACCCGATGGCGGCGCGTGACGGGTCGCAAAATCGCCCCCCACGCACAGCACCCATGCCTGGTCGGCGATCTTGCGCGCGCGCAGGCCGGAGTCCGGCAAGGTGCCGATACGGATGGCGAGGTCCATGCCAGCATCGATCAGGTTGACCCACGCCTCTTCCGGCACCAACTCCACGCGGATGTCCGGGTAGCGCTGCAGGAACTCGCCCAACCAAGGCACCACGTGGTGGCGGGAAAACGCCGGCGGCACCGTGAGCTTGAGCAGCCCGCGCGGCTGCTGGTTGAGTGCCGAGGTGGCCGCGCGCGCCTGTTCCAGCTCAGCGAGCACACGGCGGGCATGGTGCAGGAAGGTCTGCCCGCCCTCGGTCAGGTGCAGGGTACGGGTGGAGCGATTGAACAGGGCAATGCCCAGGTCATGCTCCAGCTCCTTGACGTAGCGCGACACCGTCGAGGCCTTGATATTCAGGCGCTCGGCGGCACGGGAGAAATTGTTGCCTTCGGCCGCTTCGACGAAGGCAGTCAGTGCAGCGAAGTAGTCCACGGGCAAATCCCATCAGCCGGGGTAGACCTGGGGATCATACTGTGGGAGCTGGCTTGCGAGCGAGCGGTTGAGGCCTCATAGGCTCGCCGGCAAGCTGGCTTCCACAGGGATAGCGTCCAGGTCGCGGATCAGCGCTTGCGGCGGCGCAACCATAGGGTCAACACGCCCAGCAGCACCAGCACCGCAATCACCATCGCCGGCACGATGTACGGCTGCACCACCGCCAGCAACGGTTGCTCGCCGCCCTGACGGGCAATCATCACGTCGTGAGCGCTGATCTCGTGGGAGGCGTTGCCGAAGTTGCGCAGCACGTAGTTGGCGATATCGGCGACCTGCTGGTCGTTCAATTGCGCCACGTAGCTGACCTCATCGAATCGCGGCATCAGCACATGGTGCCCGCCTTCCTGGCGGTCCACGCCATACAGAATCGCCGAGATCAGGTTGGCCGAGTTGGCCATGCCCGTGGCGGTGTTGTGGAACAGCGACGGGTAGGCCTGGTTGGCGCTGCCCTGGCCGCCCGGCTGGTGGCAACTGGCGCAATAGCCGCTGTACAGCTCGGCGCCCGTACGCACGCTGTCGTGGGCGTTGGCCCGCGCCATGCCGCGCACCTGGTCTTCACCGCTGTGCTTGGCACCGTACTCGTAGGCCGGGCGGACTTCGCCTTCACTGCGAATCGCCACGGTGCTTTTCAGGTACAGGGCAATGGCCTTCAGGTCGCTGTCGGGCAGGAACTGCAGGCTGTTCTGCACGGCCTCGGCCATGCCGCCGGCCGCCTGGTTCTTGCCCTCGGCGTGGCCGGTGCGCAGGTACTGCACCAGTTCCTCATCGCTCCAGCCACCAATGCCGCTGACTTTGTCGGAGGTGATGTTGGGCGCATACCACGGCCCCACCATGCCACCGGACAAGGCCTTGTCCTTGATCTCGGCCATCAGCGGGTTACGCGGGGTGTGGCAGGCGCCGCAGTGTTCCAGGGTGTTGGTCAGGTACTCGCCGCGCACCAGTTCCGGGGTCGGCAACGGCGCCGGCTTGGCGCTGCGGCTGTCGAGGAACAGCAGGTTCCAGCCGGCCATGGACAAGCGAATGTTGAACGGGAAATTCAACGCCGTGGTCGGCGCCGGGGTGTCCACCGGTGCCACCGAGTGCATGAAGTAGGCGTACAACGCCGCCACGTCACTGTCACTCATGTGCACGTACGAGGTGTATGGCATGGCCGGGTACAGGTAGCTACCGTCGGCGCGCACGCCGTCGCGCACGGCGTGGGCGAACTGCGCCTCGGTGTAGCGGCCGATACCGGCGGTTGTCGACGGGGTGATGTTGGTCGAGTAGATCGCCCCGAACGGCGAGTTGATCGCGTAGCCACCGGCGAACGACTTGCCGCTGTCGGGCACGGTGTGGCACGCCATGCAGTCGCCGGCCACCGCCAGGCGGCGGCCCTGCTCTTCCTGGGACAGCACGCCACCCACCGGGGTCACGGCCGGGGCCGGCACGGTTTCTTCGGCATGGGCCAGGCCGCTGAACGCCAGCATTGCCACCAGCAGGTGGGCTTTACACGGAAAGGTCATCTGTTCAACCCCGCGCCAGTGCTTTGCTCATGTCGTCGGCGGCCTTGATCGCCAGCGCCGCCATGGTCAGGGTGGTGTTGACGACGCTGGCCGAGGCCATGGCGCCGCCGCCCGGCAGCCACAGGTTGGCGTGGTCGTGGGTGCGGCAGTCGCCATTGACCACCGAGTCGCGCGGGTCCTTGCCCATGATGGTGCCGCCCATGATGTGGTTGTTGGCGTTGAGGCTGGTGGTGATGTTGAACTCGGTGGCGCCGAACAGGCTGCCGATGTGCTCCAGCTGCGCGTGCGCGGCTTCGGCGCCCTTGCGCACGTAGTCGCCTACGTCGTAGTAAATGTCCGGGCAGGCCAGGCCGTGGGGATCCTTGCGGGTGGTGCTCAGGGTCAAGCGGTTGTTGGGGTCTGGCAACGGCTCCAGGCTGATCGACAGGTCGACGCCGTGGGTGGAACGGCGGCGGATTTCGGCTTCCAGTGCCTTGCCCACCAGCCCCATGGCCAGGGCCTGCTCGGTAGCCTTGGCGACCTGGGTGATGTTGTTCAGGATCATTTTGTTGGCCGAATACTTGGAGCGGAACTCGCCGTCACGCGGGCCGACAATGCAACTGCTCTGCGCCGGGCCACGGCCGATCCACAGCGGCTCGTTGGCAATGAACGAACAGTGGAAACCGGAGTGGTCCATCATGTTGCGTCCCACCTGGTCGGAGGAGTTGGCAATGCCGTGGGGGTTGCGCTCGTTGGCAGCCAACAGCAGCAAGCGCGGGGTTTCCAGGGCGTTGCAGGCCAGGGCGAAGACCTTGCCGCTGGCCTTGTGGGACTTGCCATCGGCACTCAGCCAGTGCACGGCCGTCACGCGGTTGCCCTCGTCGGTGTCGATCTTGTAGACCACTGCCTCGGTCAGCGCCAAGGCGCCATTGCGCTCGGCTTCCTCGATAGTGTGAATCGCGTTGTACATGGCGCCGATCGGGCAGATCGGCTGGCAATTGTTGTTGCCACAGCAGGTCGGCCGGCCTTTCCACGGCCGCGTGCTGCGGCCCTGGGGAATGGGGATGTGTTTGTAGCCGTGAGCGTTGACCACTTCGGCGAAACGCTTGTCGCCATAGCCCCACGGCACCATGTCCATCGGGTAGGGCTGGCTGCGCTCGCGCGGGCTTTGCATGTCGGGGTCGCTGGGGCCCGCCACGCCCATCGCCTCTTCGGCGCGGCAGTAGTAGGGCTCCAGCTCGTCGTAGCTGATCGGCCAGTCACGGCCCACGCCGTATTCGGACTGCATGCGCAGGTCCACCGGCAGGTGGCGCCAGCACGACGCCGCCCAGTGCCAGGTGGTGCCGCCCAGGGTGCGCAGGTAACCCTGCTGGAAGCTGCTGCCGCTCGGCCCGCTGAGCCCCACGTAGTTGTTCTTCGGGAAATACAGCGGAGCGGGCGCGTGCTCGGCTTGCGGGTACAGGCCCTGGAAGTCGGAGCCGATGCGGTTGTCGAACGGCATGTTGCGCCAGTTCTCCACGGCCTGGGCCCGCTGAATGCGCAGGCCGGCTTCAAGGATCAGCACCGAGTGCCCTTCTGCCACCAGCTGGTTGGCGATCAACGCCCCCGCCACCCCGGAACCGACCACGATCACGTCGGCGGTCACGTCGCCATTGGCATCAAATACTGGCTTTCTCATGCTGCGTTCCTCGGGCCGTAGATCGATGCACTGGCATCCGGTACCGGCGCGGTCCACCACAGCGGGCCGTTGCCGCAGTAGGTGGGCACAATCAGTCCATCACTGGCGGGGCGGTACATCAGCGCATCCTTATAAGTAATCAGCACCGCGTCCTGGCCGTGGCCAACGGTGCCCTTGAACCAGGCAGCCACCACGGCCAGCGCGGCGTCGCCTTCATTGATCTGCCTGGCCGCGGCCAGCAGGGCCTCGGCGCTGTCGCGGTTGCCAGGCTGGGCGGCCAGCTTGCTCAGGTTGCCCAGCGAGGTGGCCATGCCCGGCTTCTGCGCGATCAACGCACGGGCGATGCGCCCGGCAATCAGCGGGTCGAGGTCGTCGTAGCCGGTCAGCACCTGGGACACGGTGAAAAAGCCCTGCGCATCAACGTCCGGGCCGTCGGCCAGCGCCAGCGGCGACCAGCCCAGCGTACTGGCCAGGCTAGCCTGGACAGCCGCCACGGCGAAGGCAGTCAGCACCGTGCGGCGCTTGAGCGGCGCGTGCCACGAGGCAGTTTGCGAAGGATCGGGTTCGAGGGTTTGCATGGGTATATTCCTGATCAGGCGGTGCACGGCCACGGCGGCATCCGGGCTCTGTTTTTCTGCTCTGAAACCGGTTTCAGACAAACACCAAAAAAAACCTGCGCGGGTGTCCGGGCAGGTCGTCCTTGGCGTGTCGGGGTGGCTTCCAGCCGATTGCCGCACGCAAACGTGCGGCAGAGTGTCGCGATCCTATACCAAAGGGCCATTAGCGCAAGAAAAATCCGGTTACATTTACGTAAAGCACTGTTTCGCAAGGTGTAACAATAGGATGTGTGGCTCTCAAACAGACACCCCACCACGGTATGCCCCGCCAGCGGCCGCGTGAACGCCTCCCTGGCCCCGCAACGGCAACGGCGCCGAGCGCACCACCGTGCGCGGCGCCTCATGCGCCTGTTCCCTGGCTGGCCGGCGCCCACCACCTGGCCGATCCACACCGTGTAAACTCAGCCCAAACCCGCGTAGCCAAAGAAAACACGGTATCCAACTTCAGAATCATCCTACATCCCCTGGCTTATGTACCCGATAACCTGATGACTTGAATTCTCTCAGGATGCCTAGAACATGGCCTACCACGGATACATGACGATCACCGGCAGATCACAAGGGTTGATATCTGCAGGATGTTCAAGCCAGGACTCCATCGGAAACAAATGCCAAGCGGGACACCAGGATGAAATCATGGTGCTTTCCTACACCCACAACCTGTCCAATATAGGTAACGTCAGCCGTGCCACGCATCAACCCATTGCAATCACCAAGAACGTCGATAAGTCTTCACCTTTGCTGGCCCAAGCGCTGGCGAACCGTGAGGTAATCGACTGCACACTCGACTTTTTTCGCCTCTCGGCTCATGGCAGTCAGGAAAAGTTCTATACCGTGAAGATCACCGGTGGGATGGTGGTGGATTTGACGTTCGATATCCCCCATACCCTGATGCAAAGTGAGGCCGATCCTCAGGAACACATTGCTATTCGATACCGTGACATCACCTGGACGCATCACGTCGCGAGGACGAGTGGATACGCCTTCTGGGGCGATACCGAATGAAACCATCAAATCCCGACAGGATGCGAAGTGGTTGCGACTTTTGGGACATCTCTCAGGCTGCGAATTACCTTGCCAACCAAGCCTGCACCCTTAGCGCTCGGCACGTGCAGGATGGCATCCTACGCCTGCAGTTCAATCGCGAGGTTGCCTACTACGCCAGGAATATGGTTACCGAATTCGAACGTGGCGAAAGAAGCTCAGATCAGGCACTGCATGCATTAAAGGAAGAACAATCCCGCTTACTCGACCAGTCGATGGAGTTGACTAAAAAAGGCATCGGGATCATCGCCGGTGCAGCGCAGGTCGGTAGTGGAGCAGCTGTTTGCTATGCATCGGCCGGTATATTGTGCGCATTTTTTGGTGTGCCACTGATCGCCCAAGGTAGCAACAACATTTATGAAAATGGCCGCAACCTGATTCAAGGGAGATCAGATACGCAAGGGCCTCTCCGGAACGTCTATCAGCAGGCTTCACGAGCCTTGGGCGGCGGTGACGAAGAGGCGAACATTGCTTATGGAGCGATTGATCTTGGAACCTCAGCTTATGGACTCGGCCGAATGCTATTGAAACCCGATGCGTGGCGCCTGTTTCGGTATGTCAAGAGTGACTATATCCGGGCGTATTCTAAACTAGGGAAAGGTGCATTGACGGTTGAAGCGCTCTCAACCGGATTAACGATGGAATCAATGCGACAGGAATTCGAAAAACGTGTTCAGCAGTGAATTTCTGACGCTCGGCTATTTGGCGATTTCTCTTCTGGGTTTTGCGGCATGCCGGTCGCTTGCGGTACTTTTATCGGGAAAACGATCTTCCACGCCTTGGTATTGGGCCAGTGTCGTTACAACGGTCATATGGGGAATGGTGCAGCTTAACACCGCGGAAAACGGGTCGCTTCTGTTCTACGACTCCGCCAATACATTGTTTCTGGAGCATGATGCCGTCAGATGGATTGCATTCATCTCTGCGCTGCTTCAGGGGATTTGCATACCGCATTATGAGAAGCCAAGACGCTGGTACTGGCCATGACTGTCCCGATAATCAGGAGCGAATTAGCCGTAGCAGCTGCCGCCAGGCTGCGTCCGCCCGTTACGCGTATCGTCTGCTTCAACGCAGCGAGGTGGCAATGGCTGGCGGTTGGCGGCGAAGTTCTGCCGCTTGCAGCGGAGGGAGATTTGCTCGGTGCTTGGACAAAGTCCCGGTTTTACGGGTTGGAACGTGATTACCTTGCCTTTGGCATCCATCTTGCTGCACCGGAGCACCACCTACACACCCAGGAGGTGAAGGATGTTCATCACCGACAGTACCAGCCACAAGATCGCGATAAAAACCCCTGCCGCGGCGACGTTGACCGCCGCCGACAAGGATCAGTACACCACCGTCGCCACGCAGGCGTCGCCATTGGCGTCGACCGCGAGCACCAGCACCGACACGTCGGCGCAGACCAGCAGCGGCGGCTCCAGCGACAGTTTTGACGAAGCCTTCGCCAAGATGATGGTCAACCTGAAGGCCGCCACGGCCAACAGTACCGACGACAGCACCGAGGCCCAGGCCGCGACGGCGTCGGTGGCGTCGGCAGTGGCGGCGGCGGACAACAGCGGCACGCAAGTGACCACCGCTGCCGCCCAGGACTCGCAGGCCAATTCGGCCAGCGTGGCCGTTGCCG
Organism: uncultured Gammaproteobacteria bacterium; assembly: GCA_963816515.1. Taxonomy (GTDB): domain Bacteria; phylum Pseudomonadota; class Gammaproteobacteria; order Pseudomonadales; family Pseudomonadaceae; genus Aquipseudomonas. The sequence goes on from CAWFKX010000001.1 coordinate 242,376, forward strand.
CTTCCGACTTGTCGGGCAGCGGTACCGCCACCTCCGCCAGCCAGCAGTTCATGGACTACATGAACCAAAGCGACGCGGAAAAGGCCCGCCAGCAACTGACCGGCGTGACCAAGGAAGAGTACGACGCCATGACACCTGAGCAGCAAGCCGACGTCGACAAGAAAGTGGCCGACCTGAGCAAGCAAAAGGCCCAGGTCGCCGAGCAGGACATCAATACCAAGATCGCCATGATCAAGTCCGAACTGGCGTGATGGATGGCCGGGGGCTCACGGCCCCCGGCCTACCCAGCCCGGCCCGGTCAACGCATCACAAAACCACCATCAATTGAAATTGACTGCCCGGTGACGTAGCTGGCGCGGTCGCTGCCCAGCCACAGCACGGCATCGGCGATTTCCTCGGGGCGGCCATGGCGGCCCATGGGCACGGCCTTGACCATGCCTGCCATGGCTTCACCCTGCCCTGCGGCCACCATCTGGTCAACCATGGGCGTCCAGATCAGCCCAGGGCACACGGCGTTGACGCGAATGCCGCGCGCGGCGTATTCCAGCGCGGCGCTCTTGGTCAGGCCGATCACACCGTGCTTGGCGGCGTGGTAGTTGGCGCGTTCGGCGCCGCCCACCAACCCGCCCAGGGATGAACAGTTGACGATGGCGCCGCTGCCCTGGGCGCGCATCTGCTGCAGCTCGAACTTCATGCAGCCCCACACACCGCGCAGGTTCACCGACATCACCCGGTCGTAGTCCTCGGTGCTGGCATCGGCGATTTCCGCCAGTTTGTTCTGGATGCCCGCGTTGTTGAACGCCACGTCCAGGCGCCCGAAGGCGGCAACCGTGGCCTTGACCATGGCTTCGGCCTGCTGCAGGTCGCCGACGTCACAGGCGATGCCGATGGCCCGCAACCCCTCGGCCACCAGCGCCTCGGCGGCCGCATGGGCGGCGTCGCCATTGACGTCGGCCAGGGCGACGGCAGCGCCGGCCTGGGCAAACGCGCGGGCAGTGGCCAGGCCGATGCCGGAGGCCGCGCCGGTGACCAATGCAACCTTGTGTTCGTATGAAAAATTCATCAATGCCTTCCTCCGAAATCGAGTGAAGGCCTAGGTTAATGGGCGAACTGGCCCGCGAGTAGCCGGCAAACGCAGGATGCGGCAATGAGCATTGCTCATCAATTGCCCGCTATGTGCCCAGCGGCTGCAGCTCGCGGATCAGTTCGATCAGCAGGCGCAGGCCCACCGGCAGCTGGCGGTGGCTGGAATAGTACATGTGGAAACCGGGCGCCACGCTTGCCCAGTCATCCAGTACCCGCACCACCTCGCCGCTGGCCACCAGTGGCGTGATCACCGGCTCCGGCGCGTACATCAGCCCGGCGCCGTGGCGCAGCAAGGACAGGCCCACACGGGTTTCATCAATGGTGATGGCGCCCGGCGCGGCGACGGCGAGGTGTTCATCGCCCTTGTCGAATTCCCACTCGTACAGGCGATCATTGCCCAGTCGAATGCGCAGGCAGCGGTGCTGAAGCAGGTCGTGGGGGTGCCGGGGCGTGCCGAAGCGTTGCAGGTAACCGGGGGTGCCGGCGACCACCCAGCGAATGTCCGGCGACAGGCGCTGGGCGATCATGTCCTCGGGCACCGTGCCGCCGTAACGGATGCCGGCATCGTGGCCGCCGCCAACAATGTCCACCAGGCGATTGGTCACGGTCAGGTCGATCTCGATGTCCGGGTAGCGATCATTGAACACCGGCAACACCGGGCCCAGCAGCAGTTCAGCGGCGTCACCGAGGATATTCAGGCGGATGCGCCCGGCGGGCTCGTCGCGAAAGCGGTTGAGCACTTCCATGGCCTGGCCGATTTCGTCGATGGGCTTGCTGATCAGCCCATGCAGCTCCTCGCCCGCCGCCGTCAGCGTGACGCTGCGCGTGGTGCGGTTGAGCAGGCGCACGCCGACTCGCGCTTCCAGGCCCTTGATGGCATGGCTGAGGGCCGAGGCACTGATGCCCACTTCCAGCCCCGCGCGGCTGAAACTCTGGTGGCGAGCGATGGCCAGGAAGTAGACGAAGTCGGCCAGGTTGGCGCGGCTGAGTTGCATGGGTGGCTCCCGGCAATGGCGATGAACATGCGGGCATACCCGATGGCACCGTGAAAATTGATTTTCATTATTTGAATCAGTGATTTACAGAGGCCGATGGACTGGACTGGCAGAGCCCTGCGGCTGTGCTAGCGTCTTCATTCCACCCCTCACGTGCGAGTCCGATCATGGACGCAACCATCGTAAATGTAACCACGGCGAAATTCGATGCGCTGATCGCCCTGGTGCAACAGTATGGCGCCGCCTTCGCGGTCAAGATCCTGTGCGCCATCGCCTTCTGGATTGTCGGGCGCTGGATGATCGGTTTCGCCGTGGGCATGGTACAGAAGAGCCTGGGGCGACAGAAAGTCGACCCTACAGTGCTGCGTTATGTGGGCTCGGTGATCACCGTGACACTGAACATCATGCTGGTGATCGGCATCCTCGGCTACCTGGGCATGCAGACCACCACCTTTGCCGCACTGCTGGCGGCGGTGGGCCTGGCGGTCGGCCTGGCCTGGTCGGGGCTGCTGGCGAACCTGGCGGCCGGTGCCTTTATCATTGTGCTGCGGCCGTTCAAGGTCGGCGACTTCATCTGTGCCGGCGGCGTGACGGGCACGGTGACCGAGATCGGCCTGTTCGCCACTGCCATCAACACCCCCGACAACGTGCTGACGCTGGTGGGCAACAACAAGATTTTCACCGACAACATCCAGAACTACACCCACAACCCCTACCGTCGCGTGGAACTGAAGGCGCAACTGGCCGGCACCGCTGACTGGAAGGCGGCGGCGGTGCTGCTCAAGCAACAGCTGGCCGCCCTGCCCAACGTGCTGGCCGACCCTGCGGTGGAAATCGAGATACTGGAGTTCAACCTGGTAGGGCCGGTGCTGGCGGTACGGCCGTTTTGCCACAACGAGCATTACTGGCAGGTGTACTTCGACACCAACCGCACCATCAAGGACGCCCTGGGTGATGCCGGCTTCCCGGCGCCGATACCGGCGCAGGTGGTGATCATGCAGCCCACCGCGAACGCTGGATGATCGTATGGTGGGCGTGCTTTGCACGCCATCGCAGCCTGGCGGCAGCTGCTACGGGAATTGCGTATGGGCGGCCGAAGGCTGCGATGGCACGCAAAGCGTGCCCGGATGGCGTCAGAGGCAACCCAACCCGCGCAACGTCGCTTCAACCGCCTGATCCATCGGCGTATGCGGCTCCTCGCCCAGCACCGCGCGCAGCCGCGTGTTGGCCATGCGCACTGGGTGCTGCCATAGATAACGCATCTCCAGCACCTCCCGGAAGGTCTCCACGAACGGCGCCGCCGCGCGCAACAGCCACCAGGGAAACCCGCGCAGCACCGGCGCGCGGCCGCCATGGCGGACCACCACGCGGCGGATGGCCTCGGCCATCTGCAAGCCATCGGCATCCCAATGCCCCTGCAGGTGAAACACCGACCAGGCCGGCAAGCTGTCGCGCCGGCCGAGCAGTTGCAGCATAGCGCTGGCCACGTCCGGCAGGTATGCCCACTGGTGGCCTACCCCAGGCTGCCCCGGCAGGCTCACCGTGCGCACCGTCCGGCCCGGCTTGATCAGGCCCTGGGCAAACCAATTGTTGCCTGCGCCTGGGCCGAAGAAATCCCCGGCGCGCACGATGATCACCCGCGCGCCGTGGTTGGCGGCCTGGTGCAGGCGACGCTCCATCTCCACGCGGATAGCGCCCTTGCGGGTCAGCGGCTGTTGCGGACTGTCTTCGGTCAGGCTAGCGAAGCTGTCCGGGCCGAAGTTGTAGACCGTGCCAGGCACCACCAGGGTCGCGCCTTGGGCGATGGCTGCGGCGATGCTGTTGTCGAGCATGGGCAGCACCCGCTCGCCCCAACGCCGGTAGCCGGGCGGGTTGACTGCGTGAACGATCACGGCGCAACCACGGGCCGCCGCCATCACGTCCTCGCGGTGCATGGCATCGCCCTGCCGCCAGTCGAGGCCACTGTCGCCCGCAGGCGGATGGCGGTGCAAGGCCTGCACCTGCCAACCCGCGGCCTTGAGCTGACGGCCCATCTCGCCGCCAATGCCACCGGTGGCGCCCAGTACCAACACCTTATTGCCGTTCATGCCGTGCGTCCTCTTGATGCTGAAGCACGCAGGATGAGGGCACACCGAGCAAAACAAAATTGTCGAAAAAAGTGCATCCGCTATACATTAATGCATGGACAACCACATCAGCTGGGAGCTCTACCGCTCCTACCTCAGCGTATTGCAGCACGGTTCACTGTCCGCCGCGGCCCGGGCCATGGGCGTGGCGCAGCCCACGGTGGGCAGGCACGTCGCCGCGCTGGAAGCGCAACTGGCGGTGAAGCTGTTCACCCGCTCACCATTGGGCCTGCTGCCTACCGACGCAGCCTTGGCACTGAAGCCCTACGCCGACGCCATGCTCGCCAACGCGGCGGCCATGCAACGGGCCGTGCAGGGCCAGGGCGACGGTGTGCGGGGCAGCGTGCGCATTTCCGCCAGTGAAGTGATGGGCGCCGAGGTGCTTCCGCCGATCATCGTGGCCTTGCAGGCCCGGTGGCCGGAACTGAAGGTGGAGCTGGTGCTGGCCAATCAGGTGCAGGACCTGCTCAACCGCGAAGCCGATATCGCCGTGCGCATGACCCGACCGCGCCAGGACGCCTTGATCTCCCGCGCCGTGGGCCGCGTGGAGCTGGGCTTGTTCGCCCACCCGCGCTACGCCGAGGTACGTGGGCTGCCGGAGAGCATGGATGAACTGGCGCAGCATGCGCTGATCGGCTTCGACCAGCCCACCGCCTTCCAGCGCGCCGCCAGCGAGCCCTTCGATCAATGGCGCCGCGAGCATTTCAGCCTGCGCAGCGACAGCGACCTGGCCTTGCTGGCGTTACTGCGCGCTGGCGCCGGGCTGGGTGTGTGCCAAGTGCCTTTGGCGCGGCGCACGCCGCCATTGCTGCGCGTGTTGGCGGCACAATTCACCCTGCACCTTGATACCTGGCTGGTCATGCACGAAGACCTTCGCCACAGCCCCCGCTGCCGCGTTACCTTCGATGCCCTGCTGGAGGGTTTGCACGCCTACCTCGGCGTTGACCGCTGACGCAGCCTGCCAGCAGCTACGCGAACCTGCGGCCGCCGAAGGGCGTCGCGGCCAACGCGGAAAATATCTTGCGGTCCCACAACTAAATCCACCCCTAATTGTCACTGTTTGACTAATAATCAGTGCGGCATCATTTCGTCGCACCGAGAAGAAAAAACCATTCTGGAGCACATGGACATGGCAGCACTGCAGCAACGTACCCTCGACGCACTGAACAAGGCTCACGCCGAGCTGCTGGCCAACTGGTTCAACGACCTGGAAGGCACCGGCGCCACCCGCAACCTGAAGGACGAGGACGTGCGCCAGCAATGCGCCGAGTTCCTCAACCTGGTGATCAGCGGCTCGCAGAACGGCGACTCGAAGAACCTCAATGGCAGCAACTGGGAAGCCGCCCGCCAGTTCCTCGAAAAGCTGTCCCACAGCCGCGCCCTGGCCGGCCAGGACTCGCAGCAGACCGCCGCGTTCATTTTCTCGCTCAAGGGCCCGCTGTTCGCGTTGATGCAACGTGAGTACGAAGCCAACCCTGCCACCCTGGCCGAGCAGACCTGGGAGATCTCGCAGCTGCTGGACGGCCTGGGCATGCACACCATCCGCACCTTCCAGAAATCCCGCGAAGCGGTGATCAAGCGCCAGCAGGAAGAACTGCTGGAGCTGTCGACCCCGGTGGTCAAACTGTGGGAAGGCGTGCTGGCCCTGCCGATGATCGGCACCCTGGACTCCCAGCGCACCCAGGTGGTGATGGAATCGCTGCTGCAGCGCATCGTCGACACCGGTTCGGAAATCGCCATCATCGACATCACCGGCGTGCCGACCGTGGACACCCTGGTGGCCCAGCACCTGCTCAAGACCGTCACCGCCATCCGCCTGATGGGTGCCGACTGCATCATCAGCGGCGTGCGCCCGCAAATCGCCCAGACCATCGTGCACCTGGGCCTGGACCTGCAAGGCGTGGTCACCAAGGCCAACCTGGCCGACGCCCTGGCCCTGGCCCTGCGCCGCCTGGGCATGACCGTCAGCAAGGCGGTGTAAGCCTATGGAGCGTATCCCGATTCTGCAAATGGGCGGCTTCCTGCTGGTGACCATCCAGGTCGACATGCATGACCAGTTGGCCCTGACCCTGCAAGACGACCTGTCCGAACGCATCAGCCGCACCTCGGCCCGTGGCGTGCTGATCGACATTTCCGCACTGGACATCGTCGACTCGTTCATTGGCCGCATGATCGGCACCATCTCGGGCCTGTCGCGCATCATGGACGCCGAAACCGTGCTGGTGGGCATGCAACCGGCGGTGGCCATCACCCTGGTAGAGCTGGGCCTGACCCTGCCCGGCGTCAGCACCGCGCTGAACGTGGAACGCGGCATGAGGCTGTTGCACGAGCGAGTGAACGCACAATGACCGTCCTCTCCAGCGGCAGCCAACCGGTACGCATCGAGCAGGACGTGGTGCTGGCCCGCCAGACCGCGCGCAAGCTGTCCCAGGACTGCGGCATGCGCCTGATCGACCTGACCAAGCTGGTGACGGCCGTCAGCGAGCTGGCGCGCAACACCATGGTCTATGGCGGCGGCGGTGACATGGACTGGCAGATCATCGAAGAAGGCGCGCGCACCGGCCTGCGCATCACCTTCCGCGACGAGGGCCCCGGCATTCCCGACATCAAGCTGGCCATGACCGACGGCTGGACCTCCGGCAGCGGGCTGGGCCTGGGCCTGACCGGCGCCAAGCGCCTGGTCGACGACTTCGAACTGGACACCGCCCCCGGCGCGGGCACTCGGGTGACGATCACACGATGGACGTGACCTTCCCGAGTTCGATCACTCAAGTACTGACGATCGAGGACAGCAGCCAGATCGGCCATGCCCGCCGCACCGCGCAGAAACTGGCCGAGCAACTGGGTTTCGATGAGGCCGACGCCGGCCGCGTGGCCCTGGTGGTCACCGAGCTGTGCAGCAACATTCTCAAGCACGCCAGCCATGGCGAGCTGCACCTGCGCAGCGTGCCACGGCCCCAGGGCCAGGGCGTGGAAGTGATTGCCGTGGACCGCGGCCAGGGCTTCGACGTGCACGCCTGCCTGGCCGACGGCTATTCCACCGGCGGCACCCAGGGCATTGGCCTGGGCGCCATCGCCCGCCAGGCCGAGGTGTTCGACGTGCACGCCGACAGCCGTGGCGCGGTGTTGCTGGCGCGTTTTTTCCGCCGTGGCGACAAGGCCCCGGACCTGGCCGTGGGCGTCACCCAGCACTCGCTGCACAACGACCCAGCCTGCGGCGACGCCTTTACCGTGCGCATCAGCGACGAGGGCATCAGCGCCCTGGTGATCGATGGCCTGGGCCACGGCGAGGACGCCGAACGCGCGGCCCGCGCGGGCACCCAGGCGTTTGCCCTGGCACCGTTCGCCAGTCCCACGCTGCTGCTGGACGACCTGCACCAGGCCATGACCGGTACACGCGGCGGCGCCGTGGCCATGGTGCAGTTCGACCCGCGCGCCGACCGCCTGCAGTTCATCGGCATCGGCAACATCGGCGCCAGTCTGCTGGGGCCTGAGCGCAGCCGCGGCCTGGCCTCGCACCCGGGCATTGTCGGCGGCCAGTTCCGCAAGGCACAAAGCTTCGACTATGCTCAGGTCAGCGGCCACTGCCTGATTCTTTATAGCGATGGCCTGCAATCGCGCTGGAACCTGCACGATTACCCAGGCCTGTTGTTCCGCCACCCAGCCGTGATTGCCACGGTGTTGCACCGCGACTTCTGCCGTGGCCGCGACGACGTCACCGTGCTGGTCATAGCCCTGGAGATGCCCCATGCCTGACGTTCCTGCCCTCGCCGACAGCGCACACGCGCTGCGCATCGCACAATTGGAGAGCGAAGCCGAGGCGCTGCGCGGCGAACTGGAAGAAACCAACCAGGGCGTGCTCGCGCTGTACGCCGAACTGGACAACCAGGCCGAACAACTGCGCCAGGCCTCGGACCTCAAAAGCCGCTTCCTGTCGTACATGAGCCACGAGTTCCGCACGCCCCTGGGCTCGATACTGAGCATCGCCAGCCTGCTCAGCGATGAGCTGGACGGCCCGCTCAGCCCGGAGCAACACAAACAAGTAGCCTTCGTCAGCAGCGCCGCCCGCGAGCTCAGCGACATGGTCGACGACCTGCTGGACCTGGCCAAGATCGAGGCCGGGCGGATCTCCATCTCGCCGGCCTGGTTCGACATGTTCGACCTGTTCTCGGCCCTGCGCGGCATGTTCCGGCCCATTGTCGACGCCTCGGCGGTGGATCTGATTTTCGATGAACCGGTAGGCCTGCCGCGCCTGTACAGCGATGACAAGAAGCTGGCGCAGATCCTGCGCAACTTCATCTCCAACTCGCTGAAGTTCACCCAGCGCGGCCACGTGCGAGTGTCGGCCAGCCTGGAAAACGACCACGAGATCCGCTTCGCCGTCAGCGACACCGGCATCGGCATTCCCGCCGAGCTGCACGGGGCGCTGTTCGAGGATTTCAGCCAGGTCGACTCGCCGTTGCAGAAACGCCTGCGCGGCACCGGCCTGGGGCTGTCGCTGTGCAAGCGTTTCGCGGCGCTGCTGGGCGGCCGCGTCGGCGTGCTCAGCGAGCCCGGGGTTGGCTCAACCTTTTACGTGGTCATTCCACTGGCGATGGCCCAGGACACTCCTGATGAAGGCTGACAGTTGCCTGCTGATCGTCGACGACAACGCCGCCACACGCTATGCCCTGCGCCGGCGCCTGGAAAACCACGGCTACCGCATACTGGAAGCGGGCACCGGCACCGAGGGCCTGGGGCTGATTGCCGAGCACGCCTTCGATGCGTTGATCCTGGACGTGAACCTGCCGGACATGAGCGGCTTCGACATTGTTCGCCAGTTGCGCGCCGAACCGCGCACCGCGCTGCTGCCGGTGATTCATGTGTCGGCGGCGTCGATCCAGACCGGCGACATCATCACCGGCCTGGACAACGGCGCCGACGCCTACCTGATTCACCCGGTGGACCCGGACGTGCTGCTGGCCACCCTGCGCACCCTGCTGCGGGTGCGCGACACCGAAAGCGCCCTGCGCGACAGCGAGGCGCGCTTTCGCGAGATCTTCGTCAATATCGCCGCGCCCATCGCGGTGATGGACGCCACCCTCAACGTGGTGGAATGCAACCAGGCCTTCACCGACCTGATCCAGGACAACCGCAGCGGCGAACACTTGCTGGGCTGCTTCGCCGACGACCAGGCCATGGTACTGGCCGAGCTGCGCCTGCGCCTGGCCATCGGCGAGCGCTGGCGCGGCACCCTGAACATGCTGGTGGACGGCGCAACTGCGCGAGACCGAATGGCAGATCTCGCCCTACCGCACCCCGGGGCACAGCCTGGTGTTTGTCGAGGATGTGACCGAGCACCGCCAGCGCGAACGCTCGCACCGCCAGCAGTTGGACAACGCCAACGACCAGCTGGCGCGGGAAGTGGCCGAACGCGCGCGCACCGAGGCGCAATTGCTGCAGGCGCAGAAAATGGACGCCCTGGGCAAGCTCACCGGCGGTATCGCCCACGACTTCAACAACCTGCTGACCGGCATTATCACCGGCCTTGAACTGATCAAGAAACGCGTCAGTGAAGGCCGCACCGATGCCGTGCATCGCTACACCGATGCCGCACTGGGCTCCGCCACCAGCGCCGCCGCCCTCACTCACCGGCTGCTGGCGTTTGCCCGCCAGCAGCCGTTGGACACCCGTCCTACCGACGTCAACGAGCACATCCTGTCACTGGAAGACCTGCTGAGACGCACCATGGGCGAACGTATCGAGTTGACCCTGGACTTGACCAGCAAGGCGGCCATCGCCCTGGTCGACCCCATTCAGCTGGAAAGCGCGGTGCTCAACCTGGTGATCAACGCCCGCGACGCCTTGCCCAACGGCGGCCATGTGCGTGTCAGCACCTTTGCCGCGCATTCCCACGGCGACCCGAAACTGGCCGATGGCGGATATGTGGTGCTCAGCGTGCAGGACGATGGCGTGGGCATCGAGCACGGGGTGATCGGCAAGGTGTTCGACCCGTTCTTCACCACCAAGCCGCTGGGCCAGGGCACCGGGCTGGGCCTGTCGACCATCTACGGTTTCGCCCGTCAGTCCGGCGGTGATGCGCGCATTCGCAGTGTGGTCGGCCACGGTACCGAGGTGAGTTTGCTGTTGCCGGCCGGCTCACCCGCCGTGCATGCCGACAGCACCCCGCTGCAACCGTCACGGCCGGGCAATGGCGAGCACATCCTGGTGATGGAGGACATGCTCGCGGTTCGCCTGTTCGTCACCGAAGTGCTGCTGGACAATGGCTACCGCTGCACCCAGGCCGACGACGTGCACCACGCCATCGCCCTGCTGCAGGAAGACGCCAGCATCGACCTGCTGCTGACCGATGTCGGCCTGCCGCACATGAGCGGCCGCGACCTGGCCGACGTCGCCCGCCACCACCGCCGCCACCTGCCGGTGCTGTTCATGACCGGCTACGCCGAAAGCGCCGTCAGCCGCCAGGATTTCCTTGGCGAAGGCATGGACATGGTGATCAAACCGTTCCAGATCAGCGAACTGGTGAACAAGGTGCAGCGCATGATCGATAGCCGCGTGCCCCATAGGAGCTGACGTAGGCTGCGATAAGGGCCGCAGGCCCTTCAGATTCTGGGCCCGCTTCGCGCGCCATCGCAGCCTGGCGGCAGCTCCTCCTACGGGGGGATGCCTGTAGCAGTGGCCGCCAGGCCGCGTCAGGGTTCAGGGCTTGATCAATTGCATCTGCTGGCGGTAATCATCGGTCACTTGCCGCGCCTGGTTGCTGCTGGTCACCACGCGTGGGGTGATCAGCACCAGCAGCTCGGTACGGTCCTTGGACTTGGTAGTGCTGCCGAACAGCCAGCGCAGCCCCGGAATGCGCCCCAGGTACGGCACACTGGAAGCGGTTTCGCTGTTGTCCTGCTTGATCAGGCCACCCAGCAATACGGTCTGGCCGCTCTGCACCGCCACCTGGGTGGACACCGAACGGGTGGAGATATTCGGGTTGGTCTGAGTGGTGGTTTCGCTGCTGGTGTCGGCGTCGCTGACTTGCTGCTGCACGTCCAGGTACACCAGGCCGCCCGGGTTGATGCGCGGCGTGACGTCGAGTATCACCCCGGTCTGCACGTACTCGACACTGCTCAAGGTGGTGTCCGAGGTGCTGGTATTCACCGTGGTCTGGCTGATGGGAATATTGTCACCCACCTGAATCTGCGCCTGCTGGTTGTTCATCACCACCAGCGACGGCGCCGACAGCACCTGGGTGCGGCCGGTGGTTTCCAGCGCGTGCAAGGCAACTTGCAGGTTACTGCTGACAAACGAGTAGAACAGCGAATCGGTGCTGCCCAGGCCGGCCCCGCCGCCACCCAACGCGCCTTGGCTGCCCTTGGTGTTGGCCACGGTGGTGCTCGATGAGTTGCCCGCCAGTTTGCCCAGGTACCACTGCACGCCCAGGTCCAGCTCGCCACTGAGTTTCACTTCCAGGATGCGCGTCTCGATCTGCACCTGCATGGGCGGGTTGTCGAGGCGCTTGATGGCCGACTCGATCTCCTTCCACTGCGCCGGGCGCGTGCGCACCAGCAACTGGTTGCTGGCTTTCTGCGCGGTGATGCGGGTGCTGTCGTCCAGGCTCTTCTGCTGGCCGCCGGTACCGCCAGCGGCCGTGCTGGCGCTGTCGTCCTGCTGGTCGTCGCTGTCGCTGTCGTCGTCACTGTTCTGCATCGAGTTGTTGTTCAGCGAATTGCCGCCGCTCAGGCCCTGGGTGCCGGTGGTGGTCAGCCCGGTGGTGCCGTTGCTGCCGATACCCGAACTGTTGCTGCCGTTGAGCGACGACAGCGTGGTGGTGCGCAGGCCCGGGGCGACCTTGGCGGCGCTGTCGTCCTTGATCTGGCCATTGCCGTAGATCTGCCGCAGGTACTTGGCCAGGTCCGTGGCCTTCATGTTGCGCACGTCGTACACGTACATCTGCGGCTCGTTGCCGCCGCCTTCGTCGATGGTCTTGATCCAGTCACCCACTTCGCGCAGGTACTCGGGCTGCGCGGAGATGGCCACCACCGAGTTGGTGCGCTCGTTGGGCAGGAACTTGACCATGCCCGCCAGCGGCATGCCGCTGTCGGGGCCGAACATTTTCTGCAACTGCGGCATCAGCTCGGCCACCGAGGCGCGTTGCAGGCCGTACACGCCGATGGACATGCCCTTGAGCCAGTCGACGTCGAAGGTGTCGATGGTGTCCTGGTAGTTGGCCAGTTCTTCCGGGGTGCCGGCCAGGCTCAGTACGTTGCGCGACGGGTCCACCAGCAGGAAGGCGTTGTCGCGGGCGAACGGCTTGAGCAGCTTCTGCATCTCGGTGGCCGAGATGTACTTGAGCGGGTACAGGCGCGCCGACAGGCCGCTGGATGGCTGCGACACGGTCATTTCCGGCACCAGCTTGCCGGCCACGGCCTGGGCAGCGGGCAGGATCACGTAGCGGTTGCCCTGGCGGATCATGGCGTTGTCGGTCCAGGACAACAGGGTTTCCAGGATCGACAGCGCCTCTTTCTTGTTCACCGGCTTTGAGGTGGAAAAGCTGACGTCGCCGTGCACGCCCTGGGCGATGCTGTAGTTCTCGTGCAGCAGGTCACCCATCACCGTGTTGATCACCGCCTCGATGGGCTGGTTGGTGAAGTTGAAGACGATATCGCCACTGCCCTCATCACCCCCACCCTTGACCGCCGCCGGCGGGTGCACGAAGCGCTGGTTGCCGCTGATGATCTGCCGCTGGGGCGCCACCGGGCCGCTGCTGGGGGCGGGGATGGCGGGGGCCGGTTCGACCACGGGTTGGCGCTGGTCGCCGGTGCCGTTGAGGGCTTCGTGCATCAGTGCCGGGTCGTTTTCAAAGCTGTGGTTGGGCGAGGTCGCACAGCCGCCAAGGGCGACGGCGGTGGCCAGGCAGAGCAAGGGGGTGCGCAACGGGGTGACTCCAGTGGCTAGACGTTTCATGGTGCAGTTACCGGCGGCAGCGTGAGCATGGCCGCGCGTGAAGGGGCTGGGAGACGCGGCGCCGGCAAGCGCAGGCTGCGGGTTTGGCCCTGGCGAGTGAATTGCGCCGCCAGGGGGGAAAGCTGTTGCAGGGTCCAGCCGTTGGCCATGGCCTGGCCCTGGTGGACGCGCAAGGTGTGGCCGCTGCCATCGCGCAGCAGGGCCAGTTGCAGGTCACCGTTGATCAGCACGCCGGTGAGCACCAGCCCGGCCAGGTCGGCGCTGGGGCCCTGGGTGCTCTGATCGGGGCTGCGGTCGGGGCTGAACAGCGGTTTCTGCCAGGCTTCGGCGAGGCTGGGCAAGCTCACCTCGGGCAACTCGATGGCCGCCGCCGGCGCTGCCCGCAACGGGTGCGCCGCAGCCGGCGGCAACCAGTTCGGGCCGCTGCCGATACCACTGGCAATGGCAACGCAGCCAGCGGCCAGGCCCGCGGCCGCCAGCCACAAACCTGCGCGCAGGGGGTTGAGGCTCAGCTTCATGGTGCCTCCCCCTGCCCGCTGCCGGCCTTGGCCAGGTAGCCGCGCACCAGCAGGTGCACCTCCAGGCGCCCGGCGCCGCCGGTGGCCGGTGCGCTGCTGGCGCGGCGTACGCTGAGGCTGTCGACGAACAGGAACGGTCGGTGAAATTCCAGGGTGTGCAGCAGGGCCATCAACGGCTCGATGCCACAGGTCAGGGTCAGGCTGACCTTCACCTGGCGATACGGCTGGGCACTGTCCTGCTCTGGGGTGATGGGCATGCGCTGAGTCAGCGCGCAGCCGGCGCCCTGGGTGCCCTTGGCCTTGATCAGGTCGGCGATGCGCTGCATCAGGTCGGCAGCCACGGCGCTGGGGTCGCTGCCGGGCAACAGGCTGGTGCTGCTGGCCGGGTCCTGACGCGCCTGCTGCAATTGCTGGTCGAGCAACGGCCGCTGGGCCAGTTGCCCGGCATAGCGCTGCTGCTGTTCGCGCAGCTGCTGGATGTGCCCCTCGATATCACTCAGCGGGCCGCTGAACCAGCTCTGCACCAGCAGCCAGTACAGGCCGGCCAGCACCAGGGCCAAGGCGATCAGTGCCGCACCGCGGCGCTCGCGGTCAGTCAGGGTTCGACGCATGGGCGACCTCCTGGTGCAGGTGGGCGCGCAGGCTGAAATGGTCCTTGCCGGTTTCGCTGTCGGGCTGGATCACGCCTTGGAACTGCGGGTCATCGAGGCTGTGGCACTGCTTGAGCTGGCCGATCAGGGCGCTGGCGCGGGTGCTCTGGCCCGACAGCGCCACGTCGCCACTGTCGCTGACTTCCAGTTGTTCCAGCCAGGTGCCCTCGGGCAGGCAATGGCTGAGGTCGGCGATCAGGCTGGCCAGGGCCGGCTGCGCCGCCTTGCGTTGAATCAGGTAGCGCGCCGCGCCCTGGGTGTTGGCCAGGGTGTCGCGGACTTTCTGCAACTGGCCGATCTGCGCCTGTTGCTGACGCACCTGCGCCTGCATTTCGATCAGCAGCGCTTCGCGCGATTGCAGCCACAGCACCATCACAGTCAACAGCAGGCCGACGCAGGTCAGCAACAGGCCACGGTTCAAGCGGCCGCCACGGGCACGCTTGGGGCGCAGTTCCTCGGGCAGCAGGTCGACGCCCAGGCGCTGACCGTCGCGCACGTCGACACCGCGCAGGGTGAAGCCTGCGCACTGGGCGAGGATGCTGTCCAGGCGCTCGCGCACGATCACCACCAACAGCACCTTCACGGTGCTGGCGCCCTGCTCCAGCACCCGCGCGCAGAAGCGCACCTGGTCGGCGCGGTACGGGGTGTACTTGTCCAGCTCGAACCCCAGCACGGTGTGCAGGTCGCGGGCGGCCGCCAGCGGCAGGGTCAGGGTTTGCACCAGTACCTCGGCGCGCGGCAGCACCAGCAGCCGGGGCTCCGGGCCGCTGGCGCTTTCGTCGAGCGGCCAGTGCAGCACCTGCAGCGGCTCCCCGCCGGTCAGGCGCGCCCGCCAGCGCGGCGGCAGCAGGCCCATCAATTCATCGCGCCAGGCGTGCCAGAGGCGCTGGGCCGGGCTGGCGTGCCAGTGCCGGTTGAGCGCAGCCTGGGCGCTGGCGTAGCGTGTTTTCAGGTTCATTCTTGCCAATGCAGGACCCGATACGGTCGGGCCCCCTCCGTGGACGGGTTAAGTAACAGGGTGACCGCCAGCGTCGCGCTGAAACCACCCGGCAACCGGGCGACGCTGTGCAGGGTCAGAATCGGGCCGGGGTCGCCACCGCTGATGGGCAGGTTCGGCAGGCTCAGGGCGCGGCGCAGCGCCACCGTGGCGAACGCCGGGTCAGGGCGTTCCTGGCCACTCCACAACGTGACCTGCGGCGCGGCGCAGGCGAACAGCGCCTGATTCATGCCCGCCAGCTGGCGCAGTTCCTCCACCACCCGCAGCGGTGGCTGGCCGTTGCCGCGGCGCTGGTCCAGGGCCGCGCCGAGAGCACGGGCCTGGCCACCGCCGCCGCAGGCTTGCAGCAGGCGCACCACGTCGTCCGTGCTGGCGGCGTTGAGGTCTAGCTTGCCGCGCTCGCTGAACACGCTGACCTGCACCTGCGCACGCTCGAAGGCCAGTTCATGGGCGCGACCGTCGGCGGCCCAGGCGCGCTGCTGCGCCGGGTCGGTGAGGCTGACCACGGCCAGGTTGACACCCGCCTCGGCGGCCAGCAGCGCTTCGGTGTGCTGACGCTGCCACAGCGCCTGACGGCTTTCCAGCTGCACCCAGCCGGCCAGCCCGGCCAGGAGAATGCTCAGCAGCGCCAGCACCCACAGCACCAGCAACAAGGCCACACCATTCTGTCGGGTCATTGGCCGGCCACCGTCGACAGGTCCAGGCGCAGGGTCACGCTTTCGGCGGTCCAGGGCACCGGGCCGCCCAGCTGTGCATCGATCTGCACGGTGCGCGGCAGGCGCCCGGGCCATGGCCAGGTGTCCAGCCAGCCGCTGAGTTCGCCCTTGGGCGAGTAACCGCGGTAGCTCAAGCGCAGCGCGCGCACCTGGTGCAGCAACACCTGGGGTTCGCCCCAGGCTTGCCCGCCCTGGGTCAACGCCACTTCCAGGCGCTGGCCATGCAGGGTCAGGGTGTGCAGGTAAATGCCGCCGCCCAGGGCCGCCGACAACGGCGCCATGAACGCCATGCCCTCGGCGCTGCCGACGAACACCTGCTGGTGTCCGTCGTCCAGTGGCAGCGCCTGGCCAATGCTGCGGCGCAGGAAGTTTTGCGCTGCACGCACCTCGTCCAGGCGTGTGGTGTAGTGCTCGGCCTTGGCCACGGCGCGGTTGGCGCCCAGGATTGCACCGCCCACCAGCGCCAGCAGCACGCCCAGCAAGCTCAGCACCAAGAGAATTTCCAACAGGGTGAAACCGGCCTGGCGACGGCTCATTGCCCGCCCTCGGCGCCCAACACCCGCACCGTGGCGAAGTGCGCACGGCGCTGGTCTTCACGCACCCGCAGGTCCAACTGAAACAGACGCAGGCGATTGGCGGCCACCGGCAACGGGCGAATATCCAGGTGCCAGTGAATACTGCCCGCCCAGTCGCCTTCACGGCTGCCGGCCTGTAACGGTCCATCAGCCTGCTGGTCGAGAATGGAGCGCGCCGCCGCACTCAGGCGGTCGCTGGCCTGCACGTGCTTGAGCGAGCGCGCCGCCTGGGCAAACGCCACCAGCAGCACGGCGCTGCACACCGCGAGCACGGTGATGGCGGCGAGCATTTCCAGCAGCGTGAAGCCTTGCTGCGCTCTCATCGCAGCGCCTGCAGTTGCACGGCGCCGGTCAGCCACGACACATCGATGCGCCAACGTTGCGGGCCATCATTGAGCAGCAGGTGGCCGCCGCTGGCACCGCCATCAGGGTAGAACTCGAAGGAAGCGCCCAGGTCTTCGGCCGTGTGCAGTTGCACGCTCATGTCCGCCGGCCACATTTGCACGCCCTTGCCCGGCGCGCTGAAGCGTCGCTGTTCAAGGTCGAAACGGGTGCGGGCCGGCTGCCCGGTGACGATGGCGCGCACGCGGGTGGCGCGCAGGGCCTCGACCATTTGCACCACCGCCTTGCGCTCGCCGGCACTGTGCAAGCCACGCTGCAAGCCATAACCCACCAGGCCCGCGGCCACGCCGATCAGCACGATGACCACGAGCATTTCCAGCAGGGTAAAGCCGCGGGCCTTGTTCACCATCGTTATTCCCAGTTACCCAGGTCAGCGTTGTACCCTTCGCCGCCCGGCTGGCCGTCCTGACCGTAGAAGATCAGGTCGAAGCTGCCGTGTTCACCCGGAAAGCGGTAGCCGAACGGATGGCCGAACGGGTCCTTCAGGTCCGACGGCTTGGCATACGGCCCGGCCCAGTTGCCAGCGTTGCTCGGCTTGACCACCAGCTGATTGAGGTTGGCCGGTGGCGAACCCATGTCCAGCGCGTAGCTTTCGACTTTCATGCTCAGGCTGGCCAGCTGCGCCTTGCCCGCGCCGTACTTGCCCTTGTCGACGTTGCCGCCCACCTGGCGCACGACGATGGTGGCGACGATGCCCAGCAGCACGATCACCGCGAGCATTTCCAGCAGGGTAAAACCGCCCTGGCGGCGGGCCGACTTCATGGTTTTCATGGGGGTGCTTCCTTTAAATGTTACTGGTGAGGCTCATCAGCGGCAGCATGATGGCGAGCATGATCACGGCCACCATCACCGCCATGACCACGGTAAGGGTCGGCACCAACGCGGCGAGCAGCCGGTCGATGCCGCGCTTGGCTTCCACGTCGAACACATCGGCGACTTTCAGCAGCATGCTGTCCAGTTCACCGGCCTGTTCGCCGACGTCGATCATCTGGATCGCCAGCTCCGGCAGCAGGGGTTGCTGGCCGAAGGCGCTGGCCAAGGTGCCGCCGCCCTTGACCCATTCGGTGGCCTGCTCGACCTGGGCGACGACGGCGCGGTTGCTGCACACCTGGCGCACGATCAGCAGGGCTTGCAGCAGGGCGACGCCGTTGCTCAACAGCGTCCCCAAGGTGCGGGCCAGGCGCGCGGCTTCGATGCGTTGCAGCAGCGGGCCGATGACCTTGATGCTTAACAGGCGCCGGTCATTGCGTTGCCGGCGCGCCGGATCACGCAGGGCGATGGCCGTGCCCCAGATCACGACGATAACCGCGCCCAAGACAATCAGCCCCCAGGCACTGAGGAACTCGCCGAGGGCCAGAATCACCTGGGTAATCAACGGAATCGGCACGCCCAGGTCGCGAAAAATCGGCACGAACTGCGGCACCACATAAGCCAGCAGCAAGGCCAGCGAACCGAGCACGCCCACCACCAGGAACGCCGGGTAGATCAGCGCGTTGATCACCTCGCCGCGCAACACCTGGCTGCGTTCCAGGTAGTCGGACAATTGCCGCAGCGTGTTCTCCAGCGCGCCACCGGCCTCACCGGCGCGGACCATGCTGATATAGAGGGTGGAGAACTGCCCGCCCTCCTCCTCCAGCGCCTGGGACAATGGCTTGCCGGCTTTCACCTGTTCACGGATGCGCTCGATCAGCGCGCGGGTTTTCACCTCGTGGGTCTGCTTGAGCAGGATGCCCAGCGAACGCTCCAGCGGCTGACCGGCGCCCAGCAGGGTCGCCAGTTGCTGGGTGAAGCTGACCAGTGCAGCGCCGTTCAACGCGCCACGGTTCAAGGCGCGGCGCAGGCTTGGGCCGCCGAGGGTGTCGACGTGCAACACCAGCAGGCCGCGTTTTTGCAGCAGCGTCACGGCCGCCTGCTGGTCGGGCGCTTCGACGCTGCCTTGCTGGCTGGCGCCGTCGTTGTCCAGCGCGCGGTATTTGAAATGGGCCATGGTTTATTCGCCGCGCGTCACGCGCAGCACCTCCTCCAACGAGGTGATGCCGGCCACCGCCTGGCGCAGACCTTCTTCATAGAGCGTGCGCAGGCCGCCACGACGGGCCGCCTGTTCCAGGGTGGAGGCGTCGGCCTGGCGCATCAGCAGGCTGCGCAATTCTTCATTCATCACCAGCAGTTCGGTGATGGCGCTGCGGCCGAAATAACCACCGCCAGGCAGCTCACTGGCCGGGCGGTACAAAATGATCGGGCGCTGCTCGGTAAACCGCTCCAGGCCGTGCTCGGCTACCAGTTCCGGCGGCGCCTCGAAGGGCACGCGGGTGGCCGGGTCCAGGCGGCGCACCAGGCGCTGGGCGAGAATGCCCTTGACCGTGGAAGCAATCAGGTAGCTCTCCACGCCCATGTCCAGCAGGCGAGTGATACTCGCCGCGGCGCTGTTGGTGTGCAGGGTGGACAGCACCAGGTGGCCGGTGAGCGACGACTGAATAGCGATGCGGCAGGTTTCCAGGTCACGCATCTCGCCGATCATGATCACGTCCGGGTCCTGGCGCACGATGGAGCGCAATGCGCCAGGGAAATCCAGGCCGATGGCAGGCTTCACCTGAATCTGATTGATGCCTTCCAGCTGATATTCCACCGGGTCTTCGACGGTGATGATCTTGCGCTCGGCGGTGTTGAGCCGCGACAGCGCGGTGTACAGCGTGGTGGTCTTGCCCGAGCCGGTGGGGCCGGTGACCAAGAGAATGCCGTGGGGGTTTTCCAGCACGTCGAGGAAACCTTCCAGGCGCTCACCGTCGAACCCCAGGCTCTGGAAGTCGAAACTCACGGTCTGGCGGTCGAGCAAACGCATCACCACCGACTCGCCGAAACTGGTGGGCACGGTGGACACCCGCAGGTCCAGCTCCTTGCCCTGGATGCGCAGCATGATGCGCCCGTCCTGGGGCAGGCGGCGTTCGGCGATGTCCAGGCGCGCCATGATCTTCACCCGGCTGATCACCGCCGCCGAGGAACTGGACGGCGGCGCTTCGGCTTCGTGCAACACGCCGTCGATGCGGTAGCGCACCTTGAGCTGGCTTTCGAACGGCTCGATGTGGATGTCCGAGGCACGCTGTTCCACCGCGCGCTGCATGATCAGGTTCACCAGGCGAATCACCGGCGCTTCGCTGGCCAGGTCTTTCAAGTGCTCGATGTCTTCCAGCGCGCCGCTGTCTTCGTCCAGGGTCTCGATCAGCGAGCCCATGGCCGAGCGGCCCTGGCCGTAGTAACGCTCGATCAGGCTGTCGATTTCGTTGCCCGGGCCAATGGCCAGGCGAACCGGCGCGGCACAAGCGTGCGCCACGGCCTCGAACGGGTAAGGGTTGCCGGGGTGGGCGGCCAGCAGTTGCACGCCCTGCTCGTCCCAGGCCACGGGCACCACGCGGTAATGGCGCAGGAAGCGCTCGGTCAACGGTGGCACGCGGTCCAGGGACGCAGGGGCCTGTTCGGCCAGCATCAACGGCACGTCCATCAGCGCCGACCAGGCCCGCGCCAACTCCAGTTCAGACACCAGCCCCAGGCGCGTGAGCAGCGCCGGCAGCTCGCTGTCTCCATCATCGGCGGCCAGGCGCCGGGCACGCTCCAGGTCAACGGGCTTGAGACCCGAATGGGTCATCAGCCAGTGGCACACCAGGGCATCGTCGGGGGCAGTCAGGGGGGTATCGGGCACGGTTGGCTACTACGCAAGCAAGGGAAAAGGCATCAGGGCGATGCCCTTTCCAAGGTGAAGCGGGGATGGATCAGTTGGCGGTTTTCTTGACGGTGGTGTTCAGCGGGCGGCCGCCCTTTTTCGACTCGTTTTTGTGCTTCTGCACAGCCTTGGCGTTCTGGCTCTGGGTCATGACGGTTGAGTCGCTGGCGCCGGAAGCGGTGTCAGTGGCATCGGCGGCAAAGGTGGCGCCGGCAAACGACAGGCTCAGGGCGGCGCACACGGCGGCGAAAGACAGTTTCATCACAAGTAACTCCATCAACGGGAAAGTTTGAAAGTTTAAACAGCCATCATTTAAAACATGCCTGCGACAATAGCGCACAGGTGATGACACTTTAACGGGCGGACCGGGCCATGCGGCTCGATTTTGCTAAACCCATCGACCAGTAGGTTTTGCAAAGGTTCACACATCTGGACACAAAATCACAAAAAAGCAGGAAAAAAACCTTTCGATTGACAAGTTCAGACAACAATTGTCTTAATTTAACCGCTTATCGCCGCCCCACCCTGGTACAAACGATAGCGTAATAATGGCACCTCCTATATAGACAGAAAGAACTTTCACGTTAGTTAAATGTGATTGAAACATGGCCATCAGTTAGCCCTTACTGCAACTAAGCAGTTTGGGCCAAGGCCAGCTTTTGTCTGGAGAAAGTGCACGATAATTGTGCACGACCGCACATGGACAACCATCGGCTGTTGGAGTAACACATGAACAAACGCAAACACCTGGGCGCGCAATCGGCGCTGGCCCTGCTGGCCTTGGCCATTTCACAGGTACACGCGGCCGACTCGGCCCAGCAGCAAGCGCTGGAAGCCCGTGCCGACAAGGCCGCCCAACAGACCCTGGCGAAGATGACCCAGGAAGAGAAACTCAACTACCTGGCCGGTACGGGCAGCTGGGACGTGAAACCACTGACCCAATACGGCATCCCTGAAATCTACGGTGCCGATGGCGGCGCCGGTGTGCGCTACACCAGCAACGGCAACGAGCAAGGCGTGGTCTACCCGGCCGGCCCCAACATCGCCGCCACCTGGAACCCACGCCGGGCCATCGACTACGGCCGCGCCCTGGGTTATGACACCGCCAGCGGCGGTTACCAGTACGTCACCGGCCCGGGCATGAACCTGTACCGCACCCCCTACGGCGGTCGTGCCTTCGAGTACCTGTCCGGCGAAGACCCGTTTCTTGGCGCAAGCCTTGGCCCGGGGCTGATCAACGGTATCCAGTCCCGTGGCGTGTGGGCCGAAGCCAAGCACTTTGCCGCCAACGACCAGGAAACCAACCGTTTCACCCTCAACGAAACCATCCCCGAGCGCGTGCTGCGTGAGATGACCCTGCCTACCTTCGAATCGGCGTCGAAGAACGGCAAGGTGGCGATGATGATGTGCTCGTTCCAAAAGGTGAACGGTGACTACGCCTGCGAAAGCAAGCACATGATCGCCCAAATCCTGAAAAAGGAATGGGGCTACAAGGGCTTCGTGCAAAGCGACTACAACGCCATCATCACCGGGCTCACGGCCGCCAATGCCGGCACCGACCTGGACATGATGGGCTACCAGATGAACGCCACCGCCCTGACCCCTTACGTGGAAAGTGGCGAGCTGAGCATGCTCACCGTCGACGAAAAAGTGCGCCGCATCCTGCGCCAGGTCTACCTGTTCCAGTTCGACAGCAAGACCCCGTCCACCGCCCACGACATGAACAGCGCCGCCAGCAACAAGACCGCGCTGAACGTGGCGCGCGAAGGCATCGTGCTGCTCAAGAACAAAGGCGACCTGCTGCCGCTGAACGCCAAGAAAGTGAAGAAAATCGCCGTGGTCGGCGATCTGGCCAAGTACGCGCCACCGACCGGTTTCGGCAGCGCCAACGTCGAGGCCACCCACTACATCAGCGAGCTGTCGGGCATCGCCCAGACCGCGCCGAACGCCAAGGTCGATTTCATCGACGGCCTGTCGCTGGACCCTGCCACGTCCACCTGGACCCACACCGACAGCACTACCGGCAAGAGCGCCGCGGGCCTGACCGCCGAGTTCTTCACCAACGCCACCTGGTCGGGTGACGCGGCCGCCACCCGTACCGACACCCACGTGAACATGGACTGGTCCAGCGACACCGACCTGCCTACCAACGGTGATACCTCCAATACCTCCGTGCGCTGGACCGGCCAGGTCACCCCGACCACCAGCGGCGACCAGGTGTTCAAGGTACGCGCCGACGGCGCCGTGCGCCTGTGGGTCAACGGCCAGGAAATCATCAACAACGGCGACGGCGAGCACCTGCCGGACAACAGCATTCCGCCAACCATTCCGGTATCGGGCAAGATCAAGCTGGAAGCGGGCAAGGCGTACGACGTGAAGCTGGAATACTCGCGCCGCGATGGCTACCTGTCGACGATGGGCGGCATGGTCGGCGTGCAGATGAGCTGGGCTTCGCTGGCAGCACCGCAGGACCTGTCCAAGTACGACGCCGTCGTGGTCGCCGTGGGCAACAGCAACGAATACGAAGGCGAAGGTTTCGACCACAGCTTCGACCTGCCCGAGTACCAGAACGAGCTGATCAACAGCATCGCCAAGGTCAACCCCAACACCGTGGTGACCATGCATGGCGGTACCGCGCTGAAGATGGCGGACTGGGTCGATAACGTCGGTGCCGCGCTGCACGCCTTCTACCCCGGCCAGAACGGCGGCCAGGCGCTGGGCGAAATTCTGTTCGGCAAGGTCAACCCGTCGGGCAAGCTGCCGATCAGCATCGAGCGCGAGATCCAGGACAACCCGCTGTACGCCGACTTCCCGAACTACGACAACAATGGCTCGCTGACCGAGATCAGCTACAAGGACGACCTGTTCCTGGGCTATCGCGGTTACGAGAAGAAGCACACCAAGCCGCTGTTCCCGTTCGGTTTCGGCCTGTCGTACACCACCTTCGGCTACCACAACATCAAAGTCACCCCGGGCACCGCCGTGGGCAACGTGCCGATCAAGGTGTCGTTCGACCTGACCAACACCGGCAAGGTCGGCGGTGCCGAAGTGGCCGAGCTGTACGTGGGCCAGCAGCATCCGAAAGTGGAGCGCGCCGTCAAGGAGCTCAAGGGCTACAAGAAGGTGTTCCTCCAGCCGGGCGAGACCAAGCGCGTGACCATCGATCTGAACGACCGCTCGCTGGCCTACTTCGACGAGAAGAGCAAGCAGTGGGTGGTCGACGCCGACACCTTCGACCTGTCGCTGGGTGCATCGTCGTCTGACATCCGCCTGCACGGCAAACTGGTCAACCCGTTCCGCCAGGAACTGTCGACCACCACCAGCAACCCTTTGCCACGCGCGGCGCTGAAGGCCACCCAGGTGGATCTGCCGGCGATCAACACCGGCGGCCTGTACGACCAGACCGACGCGGATGACGCCGACACCAGCGACAGCGGCGATTACGACACCACGTCGACCTCCACCACCACCCAGGGCTCGGCCAGCGGTAACTGATCCATCGGCCACGCCGGGTGGCCTGCCACCTGACCTTGCAGCGGCCCTGGTCGCATCTCACTTGCCACGCGGTGTATCCGGCACTGCGCGGCGAGTGAGACGCGGCCAGGGCCGCTGCTACGGGCAATTGTCCCTAAAATAGAATCAAAGATTTTGAAATAAGGGTAATTGTTCCATAAAGGGCAACTTCGTACAGTGTCCCCCATGCCGCGCACCCACCCACTTCGGGTCGCCGCCAACCACTGAACGAACCTTGAAGGAACATCACCATGACCCTGCGCGCAACCCTCACCGCTTCCCTGCTGGCGCTGTCCATCGGCAACGCATTGGCCGCCGACAACCAGGCCGAACATCACACCCAGGCCTTCCTGGACGCCCTGAACAGCGGCACCGGCAAGCCACTCGAACAACTGAGCCCCAAGGACGCCCGCGCGGTGCTCACCGGTGCGCAGAATTCGGTAAAGGTCGACCTGTCGGGCACCGAAGTCAGCAACAAGACCATCCAGGCCGACGGCCAGGCCATCAAGCTGACTATCGTGCGCCCCGCCAAGGTAAAGGGTGAATTACCGGTATTCATGTTCTTCCACGGCGGCGGCTGGGTACTGGGGGACTACCCTACCCACGCTCGGTTGATCCATGACCTGGTGGTGAACTCCGGCGCCGTGGCCGTCTACGTGGACTACACGCCGTCACCGGAAGCCCACTACCCCACCGCCATCAACCAGGCCTACGCCGCTACCCGTTGGGTGGCCGAGCATGGCACGCAGATCGGTGTGGACGGTAAGCGCCTGGCCGTGGCCGGCAACAGCGTGGGCGGCAACATGGCCGCAGTGGTCAGCCTGATGGCCAAGGAACAGGGCACGCCCAAGTTGCGCTTCCAGCTGTTGCTGTGGCCAGTGACCGACGCCAGCTTTGATGACGCCTCGTACCAGCAATACGCCGAAGGGCACTTCCTGACCAAAAACATGATGACCTGGTTTTGGGACAGCTACACCACCGACGCCGCCCAACGCGCCGAGATCCACGCCTCGCCGCTGCGTGCCAGTGCCGAACAACTCAAAGGCCTGCCACCGGCGCTGGTGCAAACCGCCGGCCTGGACGTACTGCGCGACGAAGGCGAGGCGTATGCCCGCCATCTGGACGCCGCCGGTGTCGACGTAACGGCGGTGCGCTACAACGGCATGATCCACGACTACGGGCTGCTCAACCCACTGAGCGCGATTCCCGAGGTAAAAGCCGCCCTGCGTCAGGCCGGTGAAGAATTGAAGGTGCACCTGAACTGAGTTCGGCAGGCCTCAACCGCCTGCTCGCCCACTGAGTCACCTGGCGCGGATCGACACTTCGAGATGCGCCAGGTACTCATCAAACCGCGCCACCAGGTCCAGCCCCTCGGGAAAGCGCAGCCACTGCAACTGCAACCCGTCCATCATCGCCAGGCACTCCTGCACCACCCCGCCCAGATCGACATCGGCACGCACCTCGCCCAACACGACCAACGCTTGCAGCTGCTCCACCATGCGCGCATGGATGGTGGCGTAACGTGCCTGGAACCAGGCCCAGGCCGGGTGGCTTTCCACCAGGCTTTCAGCATTGAGCATGCTGAAGGCACGAATCACCCCCGGCGCCGTGGCGTTGGAACGGTTGATGGCGCTGAGGCTACCGAGCAAACCGCTGAGGGTGGCCTCGCCGCGCACCTCATCGGCAATCTTCTGGCTGACCTCGTCACGCCGCTCCAGCACCGCCATCAACAGCGCGCTCTTGTTCGGGAAATGGTGCAACACCCCGGCCACGGAAATACCGACGATCTCGGCAATGCGCGCGATCGACGCGCCGCCATAGCCTTCCAGGGAAAACATTTGCAGGGCAGCGTCGAGCAATTCCTCGCGGCGCTTCTCGCCCTTGGGCGCGCGCCGCTGGCGCGGCGCGGGCTTGGCAGATTGAGAATCTGAAGTCATGAACAGCATCTTGAGTTCTTTTTCGAGCCGACACCGTAACGTGATCGGCCTGCCCACGGCAAATCTCAGGCCTTGAGCAAGGGGTATAAAGACAGCACCAGCATCAACGCCATCGCCCAGTTGAACAGGCGCAACCAGCGCGGCTCACTGAGCACATTGCGCAAGGCACTGCCGCAACTCACCCACACGCACACACTGGGCAGGTTGATCAACGCGAACAGCGAGGCGATCACCAGCACGTTGCTGACATACCCCTGGGACGGCACGTAGGTGGTGATCGCCCCGATGGCCATGATCCACGCCTTCGGGTTCACCCATTGAAACGCCGCCGCCCCCAGAAAGCTCATGGGTTTGGGCGCCTGGCTGCTGTCACCCGAGGGCGGGCCGGAGTGGGCGATCTTCCACGCCAGGTACAACAAGTAGCTCGCCCCCGCCCAGCGCAACAGGGTGTAGGCCCACGGCAGCACCTTGAACACCTCGGCCAGGCCCATGCCGACCGCCACCACCATCACCATGAACCCGATGCTCACGCCCAGGGCATGGGGGATGGAGCGGCGAAAGCCGAAGTTTACGCCAGAGGCCAGCAACATGGTGTTGTTGGGGCCGGGCGTGATGGAGGAAACGAAGGCGAACAGCGCGAACGCGTAGAGCACGTCGAGGGAGGACAACATGGGGGAACTCCAGAAGGCAAGGCCTACGGACAGTACGGCATGGCAATTGGGGTCACGAGGTACAGCTATGGGGAATTGAACCGGTACAGTTTTTCAAAAAAAGCTAAAGCAGCAATACAGATCGCAACTTCACGCGATAGATGGCAGCGAGAAAACTCCATTGATAGATAGAAATAAAGTCAGTCGGTGCGTAATAAAGTCGGTCGGCTACTATTCCCACGAAATCTTATCCAACCCCTCCCCCAAAGCCAGGTTACTGCGGAGGAGCTAAACCTGTCCGGGCGTGATCACGAGGAATGGCGGATCTACGTACGCTGGCTCGTGACAGACATATCTCGTGAGGTGCCGGTAGCAGGATGCATGGGGTCAATACATGGGCCATTTCCTGATTCCGATTGGCGATCGAAGGTCTTCAGCATCTAGATCTAGCCGGTTTCATTGAAGCGACGGTAGATACAGTGTGGGAGCTGGCCGAGCGGCGCTCCCACAGGCATCATCGAATCGACACATACACTGCGTACAAAACCTGGTGTGTGAGAAACACAACCGCGTCTTCATGTCAGAGCGCAGAATACTAAAGTGAGATCTGGCGAAAATCTGCCGCAACTCGATTGATGAAGGCTAGAAATCGCCCAGCCTCCGCGCCATCCACTACCCGATGATCCCAAGACAGCGATAACGGCATCATCAGCCGGGGCAGCGCCTGACCGGTTTCGAAGCTACCCCGCCAAATCGGCTTGATACAGGCCTTTCCTAATCCCAGGATCGCCACCTCTGGCGCATTGATTATGGGGGTGAAGTAGTTGCCACCGATGCCACCCAAGGAGGAAACCGAAAAACACCCCCCTTGCATGTGCAGTGGCTTGAGTTTCCCCTGCCGGGCCAACGATGAGAGCTCTGACATTTCAGTGGAAATTTGCAGTACCCCCTTCTGATCCGCGTCCCGTATGACAGGGACGACCAGCCCATTAGGCGTATCGGCGGCGAAGCCGATATGCACATAATCTTTGTATACAAGGCTCTCACCTTCCAGGGATGTGTTAAACACCGGAAAGCGCTTAAGAGCGGCTGCACAAGCCTTAATCAGAAAAGCAAGGAAAGTAACCTTTAGCCCGGCTTTTGAATGCTCCAGATTCAACTGCTGCCTGAGCGTCTCCAACTCCGTAACGTCAACTTCGTCGTGATTGGTCACGTGAGGAATTCGAACCCAGTTCCGGTGAAGGCTCGCGCCGGATATTTTCTTAATTCGCGACAGCGGCTCGACCCGTATTGAGCCGAATTTCGCAAAATCCACTTCTGGCCAGGCAACCAGCTCCACGCCCAAGCCGGAGCCTACAGGCAGCTGGACCAGGCGGCCTTTTACAGCAGCCAGGACATCCGCACGAGAGACGCGCCCCCGTTCACCAGACCCGCTTATTTCTGCCAGATCCACCCCTAGCTCACGAGCGAACTTTCGCACCGCAGGCCCCGCGTATCCGGCACTGTTGCCGGGGGAGCGCTGGATAGCTGGAGTCAAAGGAACAACCACCTTCTCGACAACCGCTTTGGATTCTGCAGGTGGCGATTCAACGATGGTTGCCACTTCGGCTGACTCGGACATTAACTTGGGAGACGGCACTGCTTGGGCAACGTCCAGACTCAGCAGGACCGAGCCTTCAGAGACCTTGTCCCCTACCCCAACATCCAGTCGACTTACCACGCCCGATGACGGCGCCGGAATGTCGATAAGCGCCTTGTCCGACTCCAGCGAGACCAAAGGTTGATCTTTCTCGATTCGGTCGCCAACGCGGATCTGGATTTCGACGACGGGTACATTTTTATAGTCGCCGATGTCCGGGACTTTGACTTCAATTACCGACATGCTCACATCCTGCTAAATTGTGCCTGACAAGGGGAGTTCAACGCAGCCATGGGGCCATCTGATTCGTCGCGTCCGGTCGATAACGCTGCACGGCGGACCGCCAGACATTGACCTCCAGTTGCCCTTCGTCAACCAGGGCCTTTAACGCCGCGATGGCGATGGCTTCACCGTCAACCTCAAAGAACTTGCGCAAGGCCTGGCGGGTATCGCTCCTGCCAAAGCCGTCCGTGCCCAGCGTGATATAGCGGTGCGGAACAAAAGCTCGGATCAGTTCGGGGAGCGCACGCACGTAGTCGCTGGCCGCAATGACCGGCCCCCGCACATCGGCCAGCGCGGCGGTGATGAAAGGCGTTGCACTGTCGGCACCCAGGCGGGCGTTACGTTCAAATGCGATCGCATCCCGCTGCAACTCGGTGTAACTGGTGACACTCCATACGGCAGAGTTCACGCCCCAGTCCTGCAGCAGCTTCTGTGCACGCAGTGTTTCGCCAAGAATCGCGCCACTCCCCAGCAGTTGCACCTCAGCCTGCCCGTCACCGTTCAAGCGATAGATACCTTTGATGATGCCTTCGCGAATGGCTTCGGCGGACCCAGTCGGCATCGATGGCTGGGCACTGTTCTCGTTCATCACGGTGATGTAATAAAAAACATCCTGCTGACGTTCGCCCATTTCGCGCATGCCTTCGTCCAGCAGCACGGCTACTTCGTAAGCAATGCCCGGGTCGTACGCGCGGCAATTCGGCACCGTGGAGGCCGAGAGATGGCTGGTGCCGTCCTGGTGTTGCAGGCCTTCACCACCAAGCGTTGTCTTGCCGGAGGTGGCGCCAATCAGGAAGCCTCTGGCCCGCTGGTCCGCAGCGGCCCAGATGATGTCACCTACTCGTTGGAAGCCAAACATCGAGTAATAGATGTAGAACGGCAGCATCGGCAAATTGTGCACGCTGTAGGCAGTGGCGGCGGCGATCCATGAGGACAATGCGCTGGCCTCGGAGATGCCCTCCTCCAGAATCTGGCCATTCACTTCCTCCCTGTAATACAGCACCGAGCCCATGTCTTCTGGCTCATACAATTGTCCCGCCGGCGAATAGATACCAATTTGCCGGAACATATTGGCCATACCGAACGTCCTGGCTTCGTCGGCGACGATGGGCACGATGCGGGGGCCTAAAGCCTGATCCTTGAGCAAGCTGCCGAACATGCGCACTAGGGCCATGGTTGTGGACATCTCCTTGCCTTCAGCCTGCAGGGCAAAGGCCGCCCATTGCTGCAGTTCAGGGATCACCAATGCAGTGGTTGCCGTCTGCCGGCGACGCGGCAAGTAGCCGCCCAGCGCCTCACGGCGCGCACGCAGGTATTGCATTTCAGGGGTGGTTTTTTCAGGCCGATAAAACCTGAGTTGCTCGACATCGTCATCCGTAAGCGGCAGGCGAAAGCGGTCGCGAAAGGCTTTCAGGTCTTCGGTTTCCAACTTCTTCTGCTGGTGGGTGGTCATCCGCCCCTGACCGCTGCTACCCATGCCGAACCCCTTCATGGTCTTGGCCAGGATGACAGTCGGCTGGCCCTTATGCGCTTTGGCCTGGGCATAAGCCGCATGCAACTTTCGGACATCGTGCCCACCGCGACGGAGCACTTCGATATCGTCATCGCTTAAATGTGTCGCCAACGCGGCGAGCTCAGGGTTTTGGCTGAAAAAACGCTCGCGATTGTAGGTGCCATTGTTGGCCGAGAACGTCTGGAATTGACCATCGACGGTGTTGGCGAACGCTTTCAGCAAGGCGTTGCTTGTGTCCCGGGCGAACAGAGCATCCCAATCAGACCCCCAGATTACCTTGATCACGTTCCAGCCCGCGCCATCGAACAACGCTTCCAATTCGTCAATGACGCGACCGTTTCCGCGTACAGGCCCATCAAGGCGTTGCAGGTTGCAGTTGATCACGAACGTGAGGTTGTCCAGATGCTCCCGCGAGGCCAACGACAATGCACCGGTCGACTCGGGCTCATCCATCTCTCCGTCGCCGAAGAAGCCCCACACGTGACGCTTCTGAGTTTGCAGCAATCCGCGGTTCTGCAGGTAGCGCATAAAGCGCGCTTGGAAGATCGAATTGATGGGGCCAATGCCCATTGACCCGGTGGGGAACTGCCAAAAATCGGGCATCAACCATGGATGAGGATAGGAGCAGAGGCCTGGACCATCAATTTCTCGCCGGTAATGTTCTAGGTGCTTTTCCTGCAAAAACCCTTCGAGATACGCGCGGGCGTAGACCCCAGGTGCGGAATGGGGCTGGAAAAATACCAGATCCCCTTCCCCATCCAAGCCGTAAGCTTGGAAAAAGTGGTTGAAGCCCACCTCAAACAGGTCGGCTGCCGACGCGTAACTTGCAACATGCCCCCCCAGTTCACCGTAGGCGCGATTGGCGCGCACCACCATAGCCAATGCGTTCCAGCGAATCGCCGCACTGAGCTTGTCCTCTAGGTCCTGGTTGCCCGGATAGGCCTGCTGCTGGTCAACCTTGATGGTGTTCTCATAAGGGGTAACACGGCTGCGGCCGGCTTTGATGCCCCGCGCCATCGCAAACTCAGACAATCGGTCGAACACAAATTGCGCACGTTCTGGCCCGGCCTCGCGGGCGACCGACTCAAGCGAGTCAATCCACTCCCGTGTCTCGAGGGGATCGGTATCTGCAGAATGACTTGCTACGGAAAAACGGGAAGAGGGTGGGAGGTGCGTCATGATATCGCCTGCGAAATGAATAAGAGATGCGGCTGCAATCGATCAATCAATGAATTGAGGTAGGCCCAGCCCGGTAGCCTGGAAATAATGCAGCAGCCACTGGTCGTCGAGGCCCTTCACCCACACCTGGATGACCCTTGACTCGACCCTGGCCAGACGGGAGTCCCCTTCGCGCCAACGTGCCGTGTTTATCTGCGTCCCTAGCATCACGGCAGTGTCGCCATGCAAATGAATTTCCAGGTCGGGCCGTTCAACGTGCTGGATGTCCAACACCTCTTGCACATACCGTAGGTACGTTCCATAGGAGTCGACGTTGCCCCGGGTGTGGGTGTGTACCAGATCAGGCGAAATCAGCGTTGCCAACTGCTCATAGTCTTTTTTCGCTAACGCTTCGCAACGCTGGTGCTCAAGCCCGAGCAAATGGTCATGGAGTACTTGATCTTCAGGGGTCATATGCTGCTCAGCCATCGTTCTTTGATTATTCACTCGCCACAACGGCGGTTGGCATTACCCGGGCACCGGCCAGCGGCTGGCCGGTGAAACTCAAGCGATTGGCTTGCTCAGGCGTTGCATAGCTGTATTCCCAAGGCGCCTCTTCGATCATGAAGGGCGCCATGTGGGTGATGAACGAGAAGAAGGCAAACATCGGATTCCACACTCGCGGCGTCCATTGATCGTCCAGATGGTCCGAGTCGGCCCCGTACTCTGCCTGGCCGCCAGTGGGGCAAGGCAGATAGACAAATAGCGAGGACGCAATGCGGTGCCGGCCCAGGCCCCAATGGGATTCGGGCCACCCTTGCCGTTGCATGTGATTGGTGCCCACCATCACCTCATCCAGGTCGTCGACGCCGAAGTTGGCGTGATCGAATCGGTAGTGCCCGTCCATGCCCCAGACATCCGGCCCCTTGAAGGGAAGATTTGCGTTCAGAAAATAGACGTTGTGATGATCGTTGGCGGCCGGTGCACGACCAAAAACGCCAAAGCCCTTCTGAATATCGGAGACCCTGAAGTGCAGGCGATCGCGGTAAAATGCCCAGGACTTGTCGACGTCGGGAGACTGGAAGACGACGTGTTGGATGCACTTGGGTCTTGCCCGTGAAATCCACTTGCGGTGCTGGTTGATGCGGTTGATGTTGCCCGGCGAGTTCAAAGGGCTGGGAGCAGACGTGAGCGGTTGCTTATGGAAGACCTTCAGGCCAATGGCAAAGCCATCGTCAGTCTTGAGGTGGAAGGTCCCCTGCTCGTCGCGCACCACGGGCCGATCTACCTCAAGCTCCCTCACCAGGCGCTGGAGGCTGCTTTCGGAGTTGACCCCCCAGATCACTTCATGAACGCCGGTGCCAATGACACAGTTCGACGGCAACAAAGGGTCGCCGACGCGACGCAGTATCACACTGGAGCCTTCGTCCATCAGGAAGTGCGCATGATCGGCGTCAGACGCCAACAGAGGCAGTCCAAAATCTACAAAGTAGCGCGTACACAGTTCAAGGTCGTCCACAGCGTACACAAGCGATTCGATTCCGTTGATCATGGCGCAGCCCTCTGTTCGTCGATGCATTCGTTGCGTTGATTGCCGAGGCCGGTAATCGATGCTTCCAGCACGTCCCCCGGCCGTAAAAACCGCTTGTGATGGGAGCCGTTACCCGCGGGTGAGCCCGTGCAGATGACATCGCCGGGATACAGTTGCAGCTGCGAGGACAAGTACTCAATCTGGCGCGCGACATCGAAAATCATGTCGGAGGTAGATTCCGACTGTTTGGTTTCGCCGTTCAACTTGAGCTCAAGACGCAGCGCCTGAGGGTTGCCGACAAAAACGGCCGGAATCATGAACGGGCCAAGTGGGAGGTAACTGGCGCAACTCTTCGAGGCAATCCAGTCGGTTCCCATGGCTTTCATGTCGTCCCGGCGCCACACTTTGTCGCGGTTGGTGATGTCATTGGCAACCGTGTAGCCCGCCACGTAATCCAGGGCATCAGCCCGGGCCACATGCCGGGCAGGTCGACCGATGACCACTGCAAGCTCAAGCTCCCAATCAGGCTGAAGCGCGCCTTGGGGCAGGATCACAGGCTCGTAAGGCCCGGTGATGGTCGCTGCCGGCTTGCTGAACATATACGGCTCACCGGTTGCAGCGCGCTGTTTCATCAGTCGTTCGGCATGCTTGCGCAGTTGGTCGATGGCAACGTCCTCGGTCCCCGGCGTCCCCCCTGGCCCGGCAGCAACGATCAAATCCACCACATGCCGGAAGTAGTTGGCACCACAGCACAAGACCTGACGTGGCCGGTCCACCGGCGCATGTACCTTGAGGCAGGAAATCGGCGTCAACAGGTTAAGTTCGGGCGCGTAGCGATCCGGATTGGTTCGCAACGCTTCGATCAATACATGGAGCGAAGCGATACTGGATGGCCAATCCTGCAACAGGTCAAAGAGACTGGACGATGGTGGCATGGCCACTGACAGGCGTTGACTGGCCGCCCTGAGCGCTTCGATAGCCAGTACCTGGTCGTCAAAGACAACACCCGGAAATGGTTCGGCACCGGCAATCGAGAAACTGCCCAGCGCGAATTGACTACGGGGGATGGATGGCATGCGCCAATCCTCTGTTGATTAATTATTATTGGAATAAGCCGTGGCATCACCCCCGGCCTCTTCCCGCACAATAAGACAAGTCCGTAAACACTGTAAAACAACGATTACTGATAGCCACCATCAGGTAACGCAATAGCAACCATCACAATTCTGGCTGGTTCTCCGGAGCGATTGATCCAATGATAAGGAGTGCCCCGCTGAACCACGACATCACCTGCCACCAGGCACACCTGATCGGCACCAACGTGCAACCAAACTTCCCCCATTAGCACGATGCAGTAGTCCAGACTTTCTGCAGAAGCTTGGCAGGGCGTTTGTACAATTGCCGTGAACGCGCCCGGCAACTCGGCATCTGGCGGAATATCAATAATCCGCAACAAACTTTCTTCTGATTCTGGGCGCAACACGGCCGAACGGTACATTTTGTTATCGTCAGCGTAGCGGTGGTCAGGCAGGATGGACGCACGCCAGACATCATGCAGCACAGCGCCTGGACAGGTAGCTGGATGAAATACATTGGGCGTCGCCCCTGCGTGGGTCACCACCGCGCAACCAAGATGATCAAAACCGGTAATAATTCGCTTAAATGGCGGAAGCGATGGCATTTCAGCAATCCATTTACAAGAAACGTGCACTAAAGATCCAATACGAGTCGTGCGCTTTTGGCACGCGAACAACAGGGCGTGAACTGATCATTTCGTGCATGTTCCGCATCGGAAAGAAACATATCCTGGTGGTCCGGGATGCCTTCCAGAACTCGCACCAGGCATGTGCCGCAGACGCCCTGCTCGCACGACAGCGGGATGCTGACCCCCGCCCGTTCCAGGCTCTGGGCGACCGTCTGCCCCTCCGGCACTTCGATGCACTGGCCCGTGCTGGCAATCATCACCTCAAAGCTGCTACCCGCCGTGTTTACCTCGCTACCGGAAAAATATTCCCGGTGTAAATGGCTATCCGGGAAGCCAAGGCTCCGAGCGTTGACCAGTACATGGTCCATATAGCCCGCAGGCCCACACACGTAAAGATGGCTATGCCTGGGCAGGCTCTCGAGAATCTGTCTGACCTGGAAAGCAAGGTCGGGCTCATCGTCAAAGTAGGTGCTAAGCGCTTGACTGGGAATGCTGGTGCTCAGGCGCTGGAGGAAGGCCGCGGCAGCGCGCGACTTGCTGCAGTAATGCAGTGCGAACGATTTGTCATGGGCCGCCAGAGCCTCCGCCATGCACAGGATCGGGGTGATGCCGATGCCACCAGCGAACAGTGCTGAATGCCTGGCGCTTTGTTCCAGGGCGAACAGATTTCTGGGCTCGCTGATCTTCAACCGATCCCCCACCTTCAGATGTTCATGAATGTACCGCGAGCCACCTTTTGAAGACGGGCTCAACAATATACCCACTTGATAAACACCGGGGTGATGTACAGGTGATGGATTAAACAATGAATACTGACGCACCAGCCCATTGGGCAGAAACATATCAATGTGAGCGCCTTCACTAAAAGGGGGCAGGCAACCGCCGTCTTGGCGTTTCAGTTGCAGACTGACGATACCTTGCGCTTCGTTGACCCTCTCTATCACAGTCACTTCAAACATCAGGAAACCTCACAATGACTACACTATTGTTTTTGTCTGCGCTACCCAGCATACATCGCCAGGTAACTTTTAGAGTCAGTCCGCAGCATATTCATATATTCGCAGTCGCTCAGCAAGCGGAGCGTTATCGTCATTTGTGATGGTGGGTATTTTGAAATATGGTAATGCGGCTCGGCTCTCCGAGGTTTTGCTTGATGCATAATACGATCGCGCAAGACCCTACAACAACAATACGTCACTCAGTGGGAGGCGTCATGATCGTCAACGGTGTCAATATGTTACCCGGCCAGGCTGAATACCCAAAAAACCAATGGTATGTGGTGGCCTGGGCCCATGAAGTAACCCATGAAAAGACCATCGCCCGCGAAGTATGCGATGAGCCAGTTGTTCTTTATCGAACCGAGGCGGGCGAGATCAAGGCACTATTCAACCGCTGCCCACATCGCGGCATGCCCCTGCACAGTGACACCGGCCGGATAATCAACGATACCTTGATGTGCGGGTATCATGGCATTCGCTTTGATGCAAACGGTAAGTGCGTCGAAGTGCCATCTGGGGGAATTATCCCCACCAAGCTGTGCGTGAAAAGCTACCCCGTGGTCGAGTTGTCACATTGGGTCTGGATTTGGCCGGGTGACCCCGGCGCCGCGGATCCTGCCCTGTTGCCAGACCATTTTGAACTGGGCCTCACGGATCCCTCACTATTCTCCGAGCCCGGTATCAGTCTGGAAGTCAAGGCGAACTACCTGATGCCCCTGGAAAACCTCGTTGATGCCACACACATCACCTTCTTGCACCATGGATTGATCGATACAGGCAACGTGGCCACCCACCCCTATCGGTTGGAAGTCAACGGCGGAAAAATTGCCACGATCCGGGATTTTACCAATGAACAACTCCCCCCCATGCTCAAGGCCTCGATGGGCATACAAGGTGATCGGGTAGACCGCACCCTGATCCTTACGGCGTACGCCAACCACCTTGCCCGCATTTCCCAGGTATTTACTGATGTCGATAACCCGGGTGCCGGCAGCGGCCGCCTCGAGTTAGTCGTGGCCTTGACCCCCACGGGTCGCAAGAAAACCATGCAATACGCGTTGTTCGCGACCTCGTTCGAGAACAAGCACCCCGGCCGATTCGATGACCTTCGCCGGCTGTTGATGGAAGACGTAGTAGTGATCGAGGAAATTCAGCTGATGTTCGATGCCCTGGGCGCCGAAAATGCCCCGGAGGTCAGCGTCAAATCAGATGAAGCCAACATTCGCTCTCGCCGATTTATCGCCGATCACGTTGCTTCCGAGCGGCCCCTGATCCCTTCGCGCACAGTGGAGGCCTAAGTGGCTATTTCACGCGGAGTACTCATTATCGGGGCCGGGATTTCCGGTTTGACGCTGGCCATTGCATTGCGGCTCAAGGGCATCGCGGTGGATGTAGCGGAAATCAAGCCGGATGTGTCCGACCAGCTGGGCGTCGGGCTTTCCCTGCAAGGGAACGCGCTGGCGGCGTTTGGCATGCTTGGCCTTTCGCAGGCCATGCTCAGGGTCGCGATACCCGGCCGCTACCTGAACATGCGCAGGCCCGACGGTGGCCTGCTGGCCCATCACGAACTCAAACCCATGGGAGGGCCCGGCTATCCCTCGACAGCCGGCATTTCCCGCAGCAAGCTGCACCATATCCTGCTGTCACGCGCCCAAGAGCTGGGCGTAGGACTGCACATGGGCGTCACACTGGATCGCTACCTCGACCGTGAGGCTGGCGTTACCGCTTTTCTCACCAACGGCGCCGTGCGGGATTACGACATCATCGTCGGTGCCGATGGCATTTACTCGACCCTGCGAAGCAAGCTGTTTCCCCATATCAAACCGCGAAGACTCGGGCAGATCACCTGGCGCGTCGAGGTGCCGCGCCGCCTGGGCACCTTCACCTCGGAACTGCACTTTGGCGGCGAATTCGGCGTGGTGGGTATTTGCCCCATCACCGAGACCCGCTCCTACCTCTATGTAATCGAAGCCGCCACCGAAGGGCTGCGGCCGACAGAACAGCAATTGCCTGGCCTGCTCAGGGATAAGTTGAAAACCTACACCAGCCCGGTCGTACAGGACGCCGTGTCCCACCTGGACGAAACCAGCGTGGTGACCGTGCGCCCACTTGAAACGGTATTGGTGCCCGAGCGCTGGTACCAGGGGCGCATCATGTTGATCGGTGACGCAGCTCATTCTGGCCCCCCGGTGTTAGCCCAGGGCGCCGCCATGGGTATCGAGGATGCGGTGGTACTGGCGCAGACGCTGGCGGCCGAGGCCACGATTGAGCGTGCTTTTGCAGCTTTCATGGCCAGGCGGTTACCGCGCGCCAGCATGGTGGTGAACAACTCGGTGCAACTGTGTGAATGGGAGGTGCGACACGAGGCGACGCCTCAGCAAGTGGGCCACCTGATGCACGAATCCCAAGTCATTTTGTCGCAACCCTTCTGATCCAGCGCCATAGAGGCACTCACCCCACTGATCAGCGGCACGCGAAGAGGTTGTTATGATTAAGCTGCATGATTATCTGTTATCCGGAAGTTGCTATAAAGTTCGGCTCATGCTGAACCTGCTGGGCCTGCAGGCCCAGCTCATTCCCGTGGACTTCGTGACCAAGGAACATAAGGAACCACCCCTACTGGCGCGCAACCCGTTCGGCGAACTGCCTGCCTTCGAAGATGATGGGCTACGCCTTCGGGATTCCCAGGCCATTCTGGTATACCTCGCCAGCCGCTACGACGAGGCGCGCACCTGGTACCCCCTGGCGGCGAGCGAGCAGGGCCTGATCCAGCAATGGCTGGCCACGGCGGGCGGGGAAATCATGAACGCCTGCGCGGCGCGCCTGACCAAGAGCCTGAACTATCCGTTGGACTTGGACAAACTACATGCGGGCGCGCATCGCGTGTTCAAGATCATGGATCAGCACCTGGCCACCCGCGAATACCTGGAGCTAGGCCGACCGACCATTGCCGATGTTGCCTGTTTCCCCTACTCCGCGCTGGCTTGGGAAGGCGGCATTGATATTTCTGGCTACCGACACCTAGTGGCATGGATCGAGCGGATCAAGCAGTTGGATCGCTTCATCGGCATGCCTGGCATCAACTGATACGCATAGGGCGGTAATTCAATTACCGCCCTCCTCGTTTGCCCTCGATTACATCAACAAGCTCTGACGTTTTCGACTTTCAGGTGCCGCATACGTGACCGCGAACGCCGGACGCTCCTGAAGCCGTGCATACCAGAAAGCAATCGCCGGACGATGGCGCCACAAATCAGCGAGGCCAAGATCCTCCAGGCGAACGATACTGGGCATCATCGCGACGTCTGCCAATGTAAACTGGTCATGGGCAATCCAGTGCGTATGAGCCAGCGCAGCCTCCATGCGTGCAAGCCCCTGATCGATGCGCTCCATAGCCGCGTCCAGGCTTCTTTGCGAAAATCCATCGGGGCCTATCTCGAGCACGAAGTGTTTGCGCAACGGCAAGCGCCCGGCAAACGCCTCTCTTTGCTCCGCGGCCATGCCCTTGATCCCGGCGCCAAACAGCTTCTGGAACGATGGGTAGCGGATCGAAGGTGTCATAACCTCGTCCAGGTACTGCACCCAGGCGCGCACCGCTGCTCGCTCAAATGGCGAGGTCGGCAATAAAGGCATATCCGGGAAGACCTCCTCCAGGTATTCGTTGATAACACTTGAATCGACAATCGCCCTCCCATCGTCAATCAGTGTGGGCACCAGGCCGTTGGGGTTCAATGCCAAGTATTGCGGCGTCAGATGTTCACCGGCCTCCAGCTTGATCCGATGATCCTGGTAAGCCAGGCCCTTTTCCGCGAGGACAAAACGCACCCGTTGGCTGCAGGTGGAAATACTGGCGTTATAAAGTTCCAACATGATCAAACGAGCTCCCTCACAATTCGATCCAGCGTCAAGGTTGACGCTTTCTTGTCCCGTGTTGACCGGGATGGGTTGAGCCCCAGTGCATTGCGCACCAACGCGCCGGGGCTACCGTCATGCTGAAAGCCCATCGCCTTGGCGCGCGGGGTGCGCAATGGCGGGAAGCTGCCAAACAGCTTCTGCAGCGCCGAGTCTTTCTTGAACGTGACCAGCGTCCGACAATGGTCGCCATGCTCCTTGGCCAGCGCATCCACCAGTTGCGCCATGGAGAGGTGCAGCGTGGGCAACTGCCAGATCCGGGTCGTCGCGCCAACGGTGTCCAGTTCGGCCGCCCGCAGCAAATTCGCCACGCAACAAATGGCCGACATCCACCAGGCGGTTGCGTCAGCGGCCACGGGGCATTCAAACGTCTCGCCGGCGGCCAGGGCGTGAATCAAGTCGCTCATGAAGGCCGATTTCAGGCCATTGGGCGTGCGCGGGCGCGCCACGATGCCTGGCAGGCGCAGGGCCCGTCCATCGATCTCCTTACGCCGGGACAGGTCCTCCAGCAGGATCTCGATCATTCGCTTGTGGGCACCGTAGGACAGCGCGGGCATCGTAGCGGTCGATTCATTCATGCGAATCGGCAGATCTTCGCCGTACACGGCAATGCTGCTCGCGTAGACCACCACGGGGGGGCGATTTTGCCCTCGCAATTGATGAAATAGCTCCAGGCTGGCCAGAAGATTAACCCGGTAGCCGGTCTCATACTCCTGCTCGGCCGCACCTCCCGGCACACTGACCAGATGAAAGACCACATCGACACCATCTGCGAGGATCCTGCGCAGTAGCGCCGTGTCGGTGATGTCACCGGTGTACTGTCGAACCCTCGAATCCGGCGCCAAGCCTTCGTGAGAGGTATCCAGCACACTCAGTGTTACCACGGGCGTTCCACGTAGCACGCCGAGCTCAAGGATGCGTTTCGTCAGCATCCTGCCGATAAAACCGTTGGCGCCCGTAATCAAGACTCGCATGATTCCCCCCCCTTCCCTGCCTGCACAACCCGCTGGCTGATGGCACCGAACAATGGAAGTCCGTCGG
The DNA here is from genome assembly GCA_963816515.1 of uncultured Gammaproteobacteria bacterium. GTDB lineage: Bacteria > Pseudomonadota > Gammaproteobacteria > Pseudomonadales > Pseudomonadaceae > Aquipseudomonas. The sequence goes on from CAWFKX010000001.1 coordinate 282,990, forward strand.
CCGTGGTCACTTCCATGCGCACGCGGTCACCGAATCGCATGAAGCCTGTACGAGGGGCGCCATCCAGGATCGTTTCAATGGCCCGGCGTTCGGCGATGCAGGCAGATCCGGCGTCGGCGCTGACGTTGGAAACCGTTCCAGAGCCAATAATCGTACCCGGCCCCAACCGTCGCGTGGTGGCCGCATGGGCGATCAATTGACCGAAGCTGAAGTTCATCTCCGCGCCGTCAGGGTGGCCAAACCATTGACCGTTCCAGGAAATGCGCAACGGCCTGTGCACTCGCCCGTCCCGCCATGCCGTCCCAAGCTCGTCAGGCGTGATGGCAACCGGGGCGAAACTGGTGGACGGTTTAGCATGGATAAAGCCGAAACCTGTTCTCATTTCTCGCGGAGCCAGTGCACGCAGGCTGACATCGTTGAGCTGCAGGATCAGACGAATATGGCCAGCAGCCTGGGCTGGGCTGCTGCCAAGCGGTACTTCGTCGACCAGCACGGCAAACTCCCCTTCGAAATCGATACCGTGCGCCTCGCTGGGCAGCACGATGTCGTCATGGCCACCCATAAAGTCATCGCCACTGCCTTGGTACATCAGCGGAATGGCATCGACATCGGCAATGGGCGGCAGGTTGAAGGCCCTTTGCATCAATACGCCGTGGTTGAGGAAGGCAGAGGCATCGCACCACTGGTAGGCCCTGGGCAGCGGCGCCAAGGCAAGAGCAGGATCGAATGCAAACACGTCGAGTGCCGTACCCGCGTTCAACGCTCCATAGATGTCCTGCAGCACGGGCTCGGCGTAGGCCCAGTTTTCAATGGCCTGCTGCAGCGTGGCGATTGGCGCCTGCACAGCGAATTGCAAGTCATGTGAAACCACTACCAGGCGACCGTCACGGGTACCATTTTTCAGGCTAGCCAATTTCATGCCTGCAGCCCCTCGGCGTACTGACCATCCAAGAGGATGAACACCATCCGCGCCATCTGATCGGTGCGGTTGCTCCAGGCATGATTGGTACCGCGCTGCACCACGACGTCGCCGCGACTCAATTGGACCTCTTGGTCATCCACCACCAGCCACACCTCCCCTTCCGTCACGATCCCGTAATCAATGGTTTCGGTGCGGTGCATAAGCTTGTGTTTTGAATCCGCGCCGCCCGTCCCGGCATGGGCCTGGCCTATTTCGGCGAAGGCCTGCGCCGCCGCCTCACTGCTGACGTTGTTCTGGATGGCGTCTGGTGGAATGTCCACCACGCGGATCACACTACCGAAAGCCACAGGGCTGAGCTGCAGCGGTTTCTCCGTGGGGTCGACGCCATTGTCGATAACCGCCGGGCAAGCCGAGGTATTCCAGATTTCATGGAAAACAGTGCCGGGTACCGCTTGCAGAGCGAAGGTAATGGGCGTGGGGCCGAAATGGGTGACCGTGGCGTTCCCGTCCGGGGTATGGCCAGTAACAATGCGTTTAAACGTGGGTAGCATGGCAGGTCCTTCAGGGTTTGATCGAAGCATCAAGCGGGATTCAAGTCAGGTGTTCAGCTGCCATCGCCGATGGTGGTACCACCATCGACGATTAGGTTTTGTCCGGAGATGAAGCCGCCCGCGGGCGCGGCGAGCAACAGCGCCAGGCCGGCCACTTCTTCGGGCGTGCCGAACCGACGCAGTGGTGTAAGGGCCAGGCGTGCGTCGGCCTTTTGGGGGGAATCCAGAATCGGGCGTGCAAATTGCGTCGTGATCACGCCGGGGCTGATGGCGTTGACCCGCACGTTGGCAGGCCCCCATTCAACGGCCAGATTTCGCGCCAGTTGCGCCAAGGCGGCCTTGGACATTCCATACAGTCCCAGAGCTCGATTACCGCGTACTCCAGCAATGCTGGCCATCAATATCACGCTGCCGCCCCCACCTTCGGCCATGGCCGGGACCAATGCACTGGTAAGCCACAGCGCACTTCGAAGGTTGACGGTAAGGGTCGCATCCCAGGCAGCATCGCTGGCCGACGCCAACGGCCCCATGTGCGGAGAAATGCCGGCATTGCACACCAAGGCGTCGATACGGCCAAAGCGTGCCAGCACCGCCTGTGCTAGCTCAGCGACGGCCCCCTGATGGCCGAGGTCGGCGGCAACCGGCCAGGCGTCAATGCCTTCACTGGCCAGGCGGGAGACCGCCAGCGCGCAGTCCGCAGGACTCTCGCTATTTATGGCCAAGCGCGCGCCAGCACGTCCGTACACCTGAGCGATGGCGAAGCCGATGCCACGAGTGCCCCCGGTAATCAGTGCCGTCTTGCCGGCAAGGTCGAACATATCCGTAGTCATCGGGTTACTCCGAACAGGCGAAAGAGACGAGTGGCTTTTGCTCGGGCACGGGTGCCGAGGGTGCCAGACTGCCCGTGCGCAAAGGCTGCGGAGGTAAAAGGAAGTAAGCCAGGGCCGGCAGCAGGATCAGCGCGCCGACCATGTTCCAGACGAACATGAATGCCAGCAGCACGCCCATGTCGGCCTGGAACTTGATGGGCGAGAACATCCAGGTGCCCACGCCGATGGCCAGGGTGACACCGGTGAGCATCACCACCTTGCCGGTGAACTGCAGCGCCTGGTAATAGGCCTGGGACAGGCTGGCCCCGGCGCGCATCTGCGCCAACACAATGCTCATCACGTACAGCGCGTAATCAACGCCGATACCCACGCCCAAGGCGATCACCGGCAAGGTGGCGACCTTGACGCCAATACCCAGCGCCACCATCAGCGCCTCGCACAGCATCGACGTGAGCATCAGCGGCAGTACCGCGCAGAGCACCGCGCGCCAGGAGCGAAAGGTGATCAGGCACAGCAGCACCACGGCGCCGTACACGTACCAGAGCATCTCGTGGCTGGCCTGCTTGACCACGATGTTGGTGGCGGCCTCGATACCGGCGCTGCCGGCGGCCAGCAGGAACCGCGCTTGATCGCTGTCATTGGCCGTGGCGAAGGTTTGCACGCTGTCCACTATCCGCGTGAGGGTGTCGGCCTTGTGGTCGGTGAGGTAGGCGTACACCGTCAGCAGGCTGCAATCTTCGTTGTACAGGCCACGTGGCGCACCGGCGGTGACCATGTTCAGCGTCGCCTGGTTATTGAGCAGTTCGTACCAGCGCGGGTTGCCTTCCGACAGCCCCACCAGCACCCGCCGGTTGAGCAAGGCCAGCGAGTTGGTCGAATCCACGCCGGTCAGGCCGCGCAGTTGCCAGTCCAGGTTGTCGACGCGCTGCAGGGTGTCGTAGGTCGAGCAGCCGCCGGGCGGGGTCTTGACCATCACCGCGAACACATCGCTGCTGGCACCGTAGTGCTGGTTCAGATAAGCGTTGTCCTGGTTGTAACGCGAGTTGGCACGCAGTTCAGGCGCGCCCGCGTCCAGATCACCGACCTTCAGGTGCAGGCTCACCAGGTAGCCACTGGCGGCCAGCAATGCTGCCATCCCCACGCACACGGTGGCCCAGCGACGCCGGGTAAACAGGTCCAGAAAACGCCAGGCAGCATGGCGCGCAGCACCGGCTGCTTCTGCCGTTTCACTGCGCAGGCTGCGCTTGGCAGCCCGCCTGCTGACGCCCACGTAGGATAGCAGGATCGGCAACAGGATCAGGTTGGTGAAAATCAACACGGCCACCCCGATACTGGCGATAACCGCGAGGTCCTGAATGACCTGAATCTTGATGATCATCAGCACCGCAAAGCCCACGGCGTCACACAACAGGGCGGTTAGCCCTGCCAGGAATAGCCGTCGGAAGGTGAAACGGGCCGCGACCAGCCGGTGCATGCCACGTCCCACATCCTGCATGATGCCGTTCATTTTCTGCGCACCGTGGCTCATGCCGATGGCAAATACCAGGAACGGCACGAGCACCGAATATGGATCAAGCTCGAAGCCCAGTGCCGGCAGTAGGCCGAGTTGCCAGACCACCGCCACCAGCGAACAGCTCATCACTAGCGCGGTGCTGCGCAGGCAGCGGGTGTACCAGTACAGCACCACGGCGGTGATGATAATGGCCGCGGCGAAAAACAGCAGGATCTGCTTCAGCCCCTGGATCAGATCGCCCATGACCTTAGCGAATCCGGTGATTCGAATCTCGATGCCGTCGCCTTGATATTGGGTGCGTAAAGCCTCCAGGTGAGCAGACAATGCCGAGTAATCCAGCGGCTTGCCGTCCGCAGTGGCGGCCAGCAAAGGCACGTAGATGATGCTCGACTGCTGATCGAAGGCTACCAACTGGCCGATTTCGTTGCTGCGCTCGACGTTGCGCTTGAGCGCGTCCAGGCTGGCGGCACTGCCATCGTAGCCGTCAGGAATCACCGGGCCGCCTTCCAGGCCTTCCTCAGTGACGCCCACCCATCGGGTTGCAGGCGTCCACAGCGATTTCATGTATGCACGATCTACACCGGGCATCAAGTACACCGCATCATTGATCTGTTGCAACGTGGCCAGGTAATGCCCATCGTAAACAGTGCCACGGGTGTTGATCACCGCGATCCGCAGCGCATTGCCCAGCCCTGAAAGCTCCTGGCGATGGATCAGGTAATTCGCAATAAACGGTTGGTCGGTGGGAATCATGTTTTCGAAGCTGGCATTGAGCTGCAATCGGGTGGCCTGCCAACCCAGCACGACTGTTATCAGCAGGCACATCACCAATACAACACACCGGTGATTAAACAGAGCGCGCTCCAGCAGCGAACCAGAGGATTTGTCAAAATTGGTCAGGCCACCGCTCAAGGGCGCCATGCCGGTTTCGTTGGGAACGTGCATGACCTTACTCCGCAGCATGGGTAGGCATAAGAAGGCGCATTGGTCCGGCAAAGCCGACGCCGACCAAACTCCCGTCTGCGGCCTGAGCCACATCAGTGAGGGGCGGCCCAGGAGGCAGCGTCACCAAGCTCAAGCTTGAGTCACCACCGGAGGTTTGCAGGAGGCTGCCCGCTTGATTGACGACCAACAGTTTATTGGCCAGAGGACGCATGGCGTTGATGGAGATTGGGGCGGGATCTTGCACGACCTGGAAACTGCGCCCCTGATCGAGTGAACGAAAGACCTTCCCCCGCAACCCGGCCAGCAACAGCGTGCCATCGGCCTGAACTATCATGCTGAAGTAGCTGCCCTGGTAAGGCGCAGGCACCGGCTCAAAGTGCTCGCCACCATCGAGCGAACGCAACAGCAAACCTTGCTCACCTGCGAGGTACAGCTCGCGCCCGCGCTCGGCCACTGCGTACACGTGCAGACCGTGAGGGTTGGGCAAGCGCCCTGACCACGAAGACCACGTCTTGCCGCCGTCGCGGGTACTCAGGGCCATACCGTAAGCGCCAACCACCAGCCCCTGCTGGCCGCTACTAAAGCTCAGGGCCAGGAATGGTTTGTCAGCCCCATCGGCAACCGCCTGACGAGCCGTGGCGATGCGATGTTCATCACCAGCGGCGAGGGCTGCGCTCAGCTCTAGCGCAGCGGCCCGGCGCCCATCCAACTGCAAGGTCCAGTGGTCGCCTGCGTCTGAGCTGTGGAGCACTACACCGGCATGCCCCACGACCCAGCCTTGCCTGGCATCGACAAACTGCACAGCCGTGAGGGTGCTGCTGACCGGGGTCAGCGATTGCCGCCAGGTCGTGCCGTTATCGTCAGACAGCAGCACGATGCCACGCTCACCGACCGCCACCAACCGATCGCCGGCCCGGGTAATGGCTTGCAGCACGGCGTGCAGCACCTGAGGGGATCGCACAGTGGGACGTTGCGGCGAGTCTGCGCCGGGCGCTGCCACCAGGGTGGGCGCCAGCACCACCAGCCAAATCGCCAGCCAGCCTTTGCCGCCCATATCAGCGGACACCTTCGCCAGCTAGCGCATCGGGAGTGAAGACGAAGTCTTTAAAGGCCTGGACGACCCGATATTGCTCGCTTTTTCCTGCGTAGATATCAGCTGCAAACCACGCCCCCGAAACCAGATCGTAAAATCCGTCAGTGAGGGTAACCACGCCGGGCAGGTCAGGAAGCACGACGGGGGTCGCCCACAACACTCGCACCAAGGCATTCTGAGCGTCATAACGCTCGGCCAGCACTGCTGCCCAGGTGTCCTCGTCGAGGTAATAGGTGCTACGGGGCATCACATGGCGCTTGCCCGCTTTCAACGTGGCCTCCACCACCCAGACGCGATGGAGTTCCCAGCGGATGTTATCGGGATTCAGGTGGTGATCGCCCAACAGCGTGGTGGGGCTGTCGGCAGTAAAAATCTTGTTGGAGTTGTACGGGATGAAGATTTCCTTCTTACCCACCAGTTTCCAGTCAAACCGATCCAGGCGCCCGGTAAATACACTTAGTTCGTCAAAACTCATCACCCCTGCCGTAGCGGGCGTCGGGGTATCACAGCAAGCATTTGGAAGGCGACGAACACGGCGTTGCCCAGGTAGATAGGTCCAGGCCCCGGCATTTTCCGCATTGAGGTTTTCACGCCCCAGAATCGACTCGCCGGCACGCAGGGGCGGCCCGTCGTTCACCATCCGGATGGTCCAGTAGACGCCGTCCTTCTTCGCCCCCTCCTGAGCGTACCAGGGCATCTGCAGGTCGGCGCGCGCGTCGCTGGCGAGCACGTGCTTACCGTCGGCAGTCGTCAAATACTGGGTGGTGTTGATTCGCCACGACTCTGCTCGCCACCGCAGCAGATGGTTCCACATCACCTCGACGCCTGAGGTGGGAACGGGGAATGGAATGCCTGCCTCACCGTTGACCGGCATTGGCCCGGATGGGCTGTCCTCCAGCTTGGTCTGCACCGCGTTTTTGAAGGTTGCGTCGTACACCGATTGCGGCGCCGCCGCCGTGCGATGCGTGGGGTACACATCCAGGCGATAGCTGTCAGGGTACTTCTTGAGCATTGCCTGGATACCCGGCGTCAGCTTGTCGGAGAACTGCACCATGTTCTTCGCGCTGATGGTGTAAAGCGGCTTTTCGTTGGCGAATGGATCACCACGCTTGCCCCCTTCCTTGTAGCCAGCATCAGCCTTTGTTAACCCACCGGTCCAGGCAGGGATGTTGCCATCAGGGCTGGCGGCACGCTCGCCCCCCAGTGGGGTCAAGGTAGTCTTGAGGGTGGAGGCCTCTTGTGCTGTGGCGGCTTGGGTGGCCGGAGCGATCAATAAGGCACCGATCAATGCGGCAAACAACACGGCAAGTTGGTTACGCTCTTTCATTATTATTGTCCTCAGGCTCAAAAGGTCCGACTGACGCTGAAGGCCACAAAGTCGCGGTCCTTGAGCGACTGCTCAAAGGTGTAGTTGTTACTGGCATCGAGAAAGGTGCTGGCAGGGCCGTAGTAGTGGGTGTACGTCAGCCCCAGGTTCCATGTATTGAGGTAGTTACCCTTGATGCCGATATTGATATCGCCGCCGCGGTTACTACCGAACCCAGTCCCCAGCGCCTCCGACGCGCCGTGGGTATAGCTCGCCCCTACCGGGACGCTGATGTCCATGCCCGCGAACGCCTGGCGATACATAGGCTCGTACACCGTGCGCACGCTCCACGCATCACGGTCTGCATTGGGATCGACCGCGTCGAGGTTGTGCGTGACGCTGAGCGTGCGGTTCCAGGCGAACTCGCCCAGGAAGCTGGTTTCCTGAGCCAGGAAATTCGGGCTCAGCGTCGCGAGCCAAGACAAGTTGGCGTGCAACGTGTGGCCGGTCGCATAGAGCGCTTTGTCTGCTTCATTGGAGATTGCTTCGCCCACCAGCAGGGTTCGCTGGTTGGTGGAAGCCAAGGGCTGGTTCCACCGCGAGGAGAGCTCGCCCGCAATGTTGAACTCATCAACGGTCGTCGAGAAGCTTGCCCCCAAGGCTTCGATGCCTTCGGGATAGACCCAGTAATATTCCCCCGCCTGGCCCGTGACAGGATTAAGGCTCGCGAAGTCGGGACGCACATTCAGTTGAGGACTCTTGTCGTGGAAACGGATCGCATACACGCCCCAATCCACCGTCTCGGTACGCCACTTTATCTGGAAGCCGCCTTGCCCGGAGTTCTTCGCGTCCTTGTCCTGCCCGTGGTAAAAGGCCAACGGCTGGCCGCCAGGAAACACTGGCTCGCCGATGAAGAGCCGTTCATTGCCATCACCGAAGGTGTCCGAGTTGGAGAAGTAGCTCCCGGCCGCAGGCAGGCGGTCAGACTCCCATTCGAACTGGTAGTAAGCGCCGATGGATACGTCCGGGGTGATCTGCAGTTGCCCGGACATCTGCTTGACCGGGCGGATCAATTCTTTGAACTGGGTGTTGGGAACGGATAACCCCTTCACCACGTCAATGGGCGCCATGCCCCCCGCGATGCCGTTCATTCCGTAGAACAGGCTCTCGCCCCACTGCATTGCATATTGGCCAACCCGGCCGGACGCAGGCATCTCACCCAGCTCGGTCTTGCCGTATACGAACGCGTCCAGCAGTTCGCCTTCGCGGCCATGCAATTTGCGCGTGTCATCGGTAAAGTGGTCGTAAGCCACCGAATAGCTGTTGGCCGTCGTCGGCGAATTGTTATCGTTACTTTTGTTGTAGACATCGTCATACCATGCCGCCCCGCTGAGCCGGGCACCAATGTTCTTATAACTGATATCAAACTCGGAAAGTAAGTCCAGGCGGCTTGAAATCAGCCCCCTGTCGAAGTTGCGATCTCCGTCGTCCTGGTTAAGCGCAGTGGCGCCCTCGGTCAATTGGCCAGATTGGCCGCGCGTGCGCCAAGCCGAGCTGTATTTTAGGGTGTTATCCCAGCGGGTATTGAGGTCGGGGTTGTCTTGATCAAGCGTGAATTCGAATGCATGAGTCTTGGGCGCGACAACCGCAAATAGCATCAGCAACTTTATGGCGCGGGGAAGCACAGTGGGCCGGCCAGCCGAAACCCGATTAGGGATACATGTTTTCATCATGAAACTGCCTTTGTTATTGTTTTGTTTCAGAAGGAATCTGTCAGCAATCTCTAGGACTTCAGGCGATGTCGTTCAGCGGACTCCTGGTTGATGAGAGGGGTTCATGTGATGCCTCTATGTGCAATCGGGCTGGATGCCGTGGCTATTTGTTGCTTGAGGAGTAAGGTAACGTGAAGCTTTACAATTTGAACAATCAAGAGTCGGAATGACCACGATCGGAATCCGCGATACCACCAGCAGCCATTCCAGCAGCCAAAAAAAAGCCCGGACCGGGCGCTTGACGTGGGATCGAATTGCGTTGAAGGTATCGTGAAAAACAATAACTACGGTGCCTGCCATGAGATTCAATCATCTCGACCTCAACCTGCTTGTTGCCCTGGACGTAATGCTCGAGGAGCGAAACGTCACCCGCGCAGCTGAGCGGCTGCACATGACACAATCAGCCATCAGCGGCATGCTCAGCCGCCTGCGTGATTATTTTCGCGACGACCTGCTGATTTACGTTAATCGCGAGATGCAGCCGACCGCCTATGCATTGACCTTGGCTGAGCCGGTCAGGGAGGTTCTATTGAAAATTCAATCCTCCATTACCGCGAAACCGGATTTTGACCCCCTGACGAGCCAGCGGCACTTCAAGATCATCACCTCCGATTACCTGGTCAGTGTGTTGCTAAGTAAAGTGATGGCCTGGACCAATCATCATGCACCCAATATTACTTTCGAAGTGGTGGGCGTCAGTGATCACAGCCATGACATGCTCACGCGCGGTGAAGTAGACTTGATGATCATGCCGGACTTCTTCATGGTGGCCGACCATCCTTCCGTCCTGCTTTTCGAGGAAGAGCACGTTTGTGTGGTATGGGATAAAAACCCTGAAGTGGGCGAATCTATAACACTCGAGCAATATATTACGATGGGGCATGTTTCAGCCGGATTTGGCAGAAGTCGCAAACTGAGTATCGAAGAGTGGTTCATGAATCAATATGGTGTCAGTCGCCGGATAGAAGTTATCTGCAACGACTTCAATACTCTGCCCCAGGTCATCGTAGGTACCCATCGGGTCGCCACAACCCATCGAATCCTGGCCAGCCTCTATGCCGAGCATCTGCCGCTAAAACTGCTGCCAACCCCGGTCAAGATACCGCCCACCCGCGAATGCATGATCTGGCATAAAAGCATGGAGGGCGACTTGACACACCGATGGCTCAGGGAGCTGATTTCCAGCATGGCTGAGACGATGAACACTCGCGTCCAAGAGCCGCGTCTGGGAACCAGCGCCGGGTAACTACCGCCAGACTTGGACGGCCAACCGCCCTGAGGTCACTGGCTGAGAAGCTGCTCGATTATTCGACGAGCCCTATTCGCCCCCACGTCAACATGGATATCAACCGTCGCCTTGAGGCCAAACCGGCGCATGTTGCGGTACTGCGCCTCAATGACCACCTTATCCTCGTCGAAGGTCAATTTTGTTTGCTCGATGACGCTGTCCTTGATCCGCTGAGCATCTGTGACCGGATTTGTCGCCATGGTCCAGAAATAGTGGCTGGTGGTCTCGGTCTCCGGTGTAATGCCATGAAAACCACGCATATGGAAACCGCCTCGCTCCGGATGATCGACCGGCTCGGTATTGGCATCCACTGCCCCAGTCCATATGCGCAGGTGGCTGACATCAAATTCGATCTCCTGCCATCTGTCGACGTTGCCTTTGAAGGGAAAGGCTGCCGTGTACGTAGGGGGCGGTACTGAGTCAAGCAGATGCCGCACTACGCGAACAGACGTGCCGGTGCTTTGCACTTCCATCTTGGCGTTCATGTGGATGGTGGCGTTGCCGCCGATCGTGCGCAGATGCACATAACCCAGATGGCTGAGGTCCAGCAGATTGTCGTGAATCAGCTGATAAGGGGCATCATAGTGGTAGACATCACCGTCGAACAAATAAGCCCCGCTGCTGTGAACCTCATAAGCAGGCGGCTCGCAGGTGGGCTCGGGATGCGCCGCACTGGCGTGCCAGAACCAGATGATCTGATCTCGCTCGCGCACTGCATAGGCTGGCACCAGCGCCTTACCAGGGATCTTGGCCTGCCCTGGCACCTCAATGCACTGACCATCAGTGTTGTACAGCAAGCCATGGTAGCCGCAACGAAGGCCTCCCTCCTCCAGCGTGCCGTTGGACAGGGGCAATGCCCGATGGCAGCAGCGGTCCTCCAGCGCGGCGACCTCGCCAGTGGCGCCGCGAAATAGCACGATGGGCTTGCCTAGCAACGTCCGGCCCAAAGGCTTATCCGTCAACTCCCAGGCCAGGGCGGCGACGTACCATTGATCCGTGGGAAACGTAGCGCGGTGGTCTGCCGGGAGCACCGAAACGGCTGGATCTACGAGAGTAGTCATACATGCACCTTATTTATTCTTGTAAGAGGTTCTTGGCCAATTGATCTTCGGCCAACCGTGATCACGGGGTAAAATGATCCTAATACAACTGGTTGCGGTGTCAACCAATTTACTCAACCATTGGTCCACGGATACTTCCCCTACAATGCCAAATGCTCCCGCGCTGGACCTGAGCCGTTACATTCCCGGCTTGCTCAATTTCCTTTCCAACAAGCTATCCACGGGCGCATCCGCCTGTTATCGCAACCACTACGGCATCGGCGTGGTGGAGTGGCGCATGCTGTCGATGCTGGCGGTCGAGAACGGCATTACGGCCAATCGCATTTGCCAGGTCATCGGGCTGGATAAAAGTGCGGTTTCACGCGCATTGCAGGCGCTGGAGAAGTCTGGCCAGATCAGCAGCCAGATCGATGCTCATGATGCCCGGCGCTATACGGTAAGCCTCACCAAGGCAGGCCGTGAGCTGCACGACAAAGTGCACCGAACAGCGATGGCACGAGAGCGCCTTCTGCTTGAGGGCTTGTCTGCTGAGCAGATTGATACGCTGGTGAGTCTGCTGACACAATTGCATGGGAATGTGGAGGCGGTAAATGCGTATGTGCCTGATGTTGCATCCCCCCCTAAATAGCCGCCCCCATCAAAAAATTCGAGCTGAAAACTTCATCAAAAAAAATCAACTCTGGGCGCGAAAATACTCAACCTTGCCGCATCGGACGAGTATTGATGCCCTGCGGGAGAGTTGCTGACCCGGCGGCATTCTTTAGTGGAAGGCTTGCGTCAATCACACGACAGACTTCTCGGTTATCCCACGTTTCTCCACCCCTCTTACGGGGCCTCCGACCGACTTAACCGTGCCAGGTAACAACGGGGAAAGCCTGTAAAAGCGGGGGGGCGCGGAAGAACCCCGACAGACTTTTTTCCCAGGCATCAACATATAGCTGGACGTTACCCTCGAACATCAATTCGTGGCCCCATTTTCTACCTACGCCCCCCCAGCGCGTTTCGACACTCGCTCACGCTGCCACCGCCACCCCCTCCTGCCTGCGCGGCCGTGTCCCCAGCAGCGACGCCAGCACAATCAGCGCCCCACCCAGCCACGCCAGCACCGTCAGTTGCTCATCCAGCCACAGCACCGCGAAGCAAGCGCCGAACAGCGGCTCCGTGCCCATCAGCAACGAGGCGCGGCTGGGGCTGGTATGGCGCAGGGCGGAGATTTGCGCGAAGAAGGCGAACAGGGTGCAGAACAGCACCAGGTAGGCCGCCGCGGCCCAGAACGACCAGGCCACCGGCAGCGGCGGCACGGTGCCGGTGGTGAGCACCAGCAACACCAGGCTGCCGAAGCCGACCACGCCTGTTTCCACGGCCGTCAGTGCCAGGGAAGGGATAGCGCTGTCGGTCAGCACTTTGCGCGTGCTGCAGACCATGAACGCGCGCAGCAGTGCTGCCAGCAGCATCAGCCAGTCGCCGCTGTTGAAGGTCATGGGGCCGCCACCGGTCAACAGCAGCGCGCCTAGCAACGACAACCCGGCGTAGGCGAATGCCTCGCCACCGGGCCGCTGGCGAAACATCGCCCACTCCATCAGTGGGGTCAGCACCACGCACAGGCTGATCAGGAACGCCGCATTGCTGGCCGTGGTGTGGGCCACGCCGAAGGTCTCCGCGAGGAAGATGCCCAGCAGGATTACCCCCAGTAACATCCCTGGCTTGAGCGCGGCGCGCCAATGGCGGTGTAGCCAGGGCAGCAGCAACACGAAGGTGAGGATGAAGCGCACGGCCAGGAAACCCAGCACGGGGTAGAACACCAGGGCGCTTTTCGCCACGCCATAACTGGTGCCCCAGATCAGCGCGACCAGCAACAGCATCCATTCATACATTCGGCTTTTCGCTAACGGCATGGGCAACGACCTTGATCAGAGCAGCTGGACTTTCCAGCGCGGGCTGCGGATTATCGGCGGGCGCCCGTCGGGCGATTAGCCCCCTTGCCAGGACAACAGTTGTGCGCCACGAGAATGAATCCACCAACCGGCTGATGCCACTGATGTCGGTCTTCGCCAAAGTGGTGGAGCTGGGCAGTTTTTCCGCCGCCGCCGAACAGCTGGGCCTGACGGCCTCGGCGGTCAGCCGCCAGGTGGCGACACTGGAGCAGGCCCTGTGCGTCAAGCTGCTGGAGCGGACCACGCGCAAGTTGCGCCTGACCGAAGTGGGCAGCGAGGTCTATGGCCGCTGCCGCGAGGTGGTGCAGGCTGCCCGTGGCGTGCAGGAAGCGGCCGAGCGCTTTGTCAGCAGCCCCCAGGGCCTGGTCAAGCTCAGCGCGCCCAAGGCCCTGGGGCGGCAGATCATCAGCCCGCTGCTGCCGGAGTTTCTGCGACGCTACCCCCAGGTGGACGTGCAACTGAACCTCAGCGACCAACCTGACGACCTGATGCAGGATGACCTTGACCTGCTGATCCTCATCACCGACAGCCCGCCGCCAGGCCTGGCCGCGCGGCCGCTGATGGAGGTGCACCATCAACTCTGCGCCACGCAGCAGTACCTGGCGCAGGCCGGTACCCCACAGCACCCGGACGATCTGGCGGCGCACAGCTGCATTTACCTGGGCGAGAGCCCGGGCGACAGCCGCTGGCAGCTGCGCCACCGCCACAGCGGTGAAAAAGTCAGCGTCAACGTGCGCGGCCGGCTGGCCAGCAACCACAGTGAAGTACGCCTGGACGGTGTGCTGGCGGACCTGGGCATCGGCTGCCTGCCCTTCTTCACCGCCGCCCAGGCGCTGGCGCAGCAGCGGGTGGTGGAGGTGCTGCCCCAGTGGCGCTACGAAACCACCTACCACGGCACTGCCTGGCTGCTGTACCCGCCCAACCGCTACCTGCCGCCCAAGTGCCGGGTGTTGATTGATTACCTGGCGCAGGGACTGGTCACTGCGCACCAACCGCTTGCCCTGTGAGTCCCTGAACGAACTCGTCGATCAGCGCCGCCACCGCCTCCGGCGCCTCCAGCGGCGACAGATGCCCCGTGCCGGGCAGCTCGCGCAACGTTGCCTGGGCAATGGCTGGTAACAGGTGCGCGCGCAGGGTGGCGACGGAGTCGACCTGGTCGCTTGCACCGGCGATCACCAGGGTCGGCACCTCGATGTGGGCGACGTCACCGCGGATGTCTTCGCGGCTGGTTGAGCGTGGCCAGGCGGCCTTGGCCTCGGCGGCACCGCGCAGGCTGTCGTCGATGACCTGTTGGCGCAAGGCCGCGCTCAGTGGCCGCGCCGTGAGCATGTGGTCGATAGCCTGGCCCACTGACGCGGCGCTGTCGTAGGCAATGGCCATGGCCGCCAGCGCCGGCTCGGGCAGTTGCAACGGGCCCGGCGGCGCAGGTGCCACCAGCACCAGGCCCATGAGCCCGGCCGGGCGCCGTGAGGCCAGCAGTTGGGCGATCTTGCCGCCCATGGAGTGACCAACCAGTACGTAGTGCTGCAATTGCAGCGCGTCGATCACGGCGCTGATGTCCGCAGCGAAATCCGCCAGGGCGTAGCCACTGCCAGGCGCCGATTCACCCCAGCCGCGCAGGTCGGGGCGAATGCTGCGGTAGTGCCCCGGCAGCGCGGCCACCACGGCGTCCCAGGTCCTGGATGAGCCGCCCCAGTAATGCAGGAAGACCAATGCGGGCGTACCCGCGCCTTGATCCTGCACGTGCAGGTGGATGCCGTTTACGTTGATGTGCATTGTCGCTCTCCGATTTGATGGGGAGCTGATCGTAAATCAGCGCGTCAGAGGCGATAATCCAGCCACTGTTATCAGCAATCGATCACTGGGTTATCGAATAGAGGCCGCCATGGATCGCTTTACCAGCATCAACGTGTTCGTCAGCGCCCTCGAGGAAGGCAGCCTGGTGGCGGCCGGACGGCGATTCGGGCTGTCGGCCTCGATGGCCGGCAAGCACGTCAGCGCATTGGAAGCGCAATTGGGCGTGCGTTTGCTGCAACGCAGCACCCGCCAGTTGAACGCTACCGACGCAGGGCGGGCCTATTACCTGCGCTGCAAACGCATCATCGAAGCCTTCGACGAAGCCAACCACGAGGCCAGCGATGCCGGCAGTGCCGTGCGTGGCACCTTGCGCATTGCCGTGCCCGTTACCTTCGGTGCGCTGTACATGGGTGAGGTGATCGCGCGCCTGTTGCAGGACTTTCCGCAGATCAACGCTCAGGTGATCGCCGACGACCGCTACGTCGACCTGCATGCGGCCGGTATCGACGTGGCCATCCGCATCGGGCAGTTGCCGGACTCCTCGCTGATCGCCCGACGCCTGGGAATTTGCCGGATGGTGCTGTGCGCCTCCCCGGATTTCCTGCGACAGGCCGGGACACCGCTGCACCCGCGCCAGGCACGCGAGCTGCCTCGCCTGGCGTTCAGCGAAGCAGTGTCGGCCGACGGCTGGACCGTGCGCGACCAGGATAACCATGCCCACCTGATCGACGGCCCGGTGCGCATGCAGGCCAACAACATGCAGATGCTGCTGACCGCAGCGCTGGCCGGCCTGGGCATTGCCTATGGGCCTACCTTTGTCTTCGGGCCAGCCCTGCGCGCGGGTAACCTGGTGCCTCTGCTGCCCGGCTTCACCTCAGGGGCGCTGGCCATTCACGCGGTGTACCCCACCGCACGCTATGTGCCCGCGCGGCTACGCCGCTTTATCGAGCGAGTGGCCGAGGCGTTTGCCGGCGATCCTGAATGGGACCGTTTCTGACCGTTTCCCAGCACACCTTTAAACGTTTAATTCACCGTCCGTCGCTGGCGGCTGCGCTATAGTGTCGCACTTTCCAGCCTGCCTTTTCGAGGATGTACCTGTGGCCTCAACGCTTTCACTGCGCACGATATTGAAACCGGTTTCAGTCCTTGCCTTGTCTCTGCTCGCCGCCCATTCGGTGAGCGCTGCCGATTGGGTGGTGTCTTCCAACGATGGCAAGTACCAGCGCGTCCAGGGCCGCGACACCTACCCTGACGGCGCCAAGCCCGACACGCTCACCGTGTTGGACGCCAGCGTGTTCCCGCCCAAGGTGAACCAGACCGTTGAAGTGGAAAACGGCATCCAGGGCCCGCCCCAGGCAGCCGCCATCAGCCCGGATGGCACACTGGCGCTGGTCGCCGCGCCGACCCGCTATGACCACGCCGCCAAACAGCTGCAGATGGACACCTTCCTGCAAGTGGTGGACCTGAGCGCCAAACCGGCCAGCGTCAGCAAGATCGAACTGGGCAGCCACCCGCAAGCCGTGGCCTTCGACCGTAGCGGCAAATGGGGCGTGGTGACCTGCGTGGACGGCGGCGTGCGCCCGCTGCGCATCGACGGCAACAAGGTGACCGTGCTGGACAGCATCAGCCTGGGCAGCAAGCGCCTGGCCGGCGCGGCGTTCACCCACGACGGCCAGCACGTGCTGGTGTCGCTGCGTGACGAGCAAGGCGTGGCGGTGCTCAACCTGGTGGATGGCAAGTGGGTGGACAGCGGTGATCGCCTGAGCAGCGGCGTGGCGCCGTACACCATCGACGTGTCCAGCGACGGCCACTGGGCCGTGG
Organism: uncultured Gammaproteobacteria bacterium; assembly: GCA_963816515.1. Classification (GTDB taxonomy): domain Bacteria; phylum Pseudomonadota; class Gammaproteobacteria; order Pseudomonadales; family Pseudomonadaceae; genus Aquipseudomonas. The sequence continues at coordinate 299,823 of CAWFKX010000001.1, forward strand.
TCAGCAACGTCGGCCTGGCCGGCTTGCCCAACTACAAGGGGCGCCTGGCGGGTGACGAAGACACGGTGACCTTGATCGACGTGTCGAAGACGCCGTTCCGTGCCGTGCAGCACATCAACGTGCCGTCGTTGCCCGAAGGCGTGGCCATTTCGCCGGACGGCAAATGGATCGTGGCCCAGTCCATCGATGGCTCCAACCTGTTGCCCGACAACCCTGGCGTACGCGCCCATGGCCGCGTCACCCTTTTTGCGATTCGCAATGGCCAGGCCGAAAAGGTCAACGACGTGGCCGATGGCAACTCCTCCCAGGGTGTGGTGTTCAGTGCCGACAGCAAGCACGTGATCGTACAGTTCAATGTGGAGCATCAATTGGGGCTGTACAGCATCGAACAGGGCAAGCTGGTAGACAGCAAAAAGCGCATCGACGTCAGCGGCGGGCCGTCGTCGCTGCGCAGCGCACCGCGTTAAGCCCCTGTTGACGCGTCCTCGTAGCTGCCGCCAGCCTGCGAGGGCGCGCGCAGCGTGCCGTGGGCTTTGAAGGGCCTGAGGGCCTCATCGCAGCCTCTCGACAATCTCCTACGACATATTCGTCGGGCCTTCATGGGCATTGCATGATTCAATGCGGCGCCCAGGGCGCGGGCATCTACACCGTCATCATCTTGGTCAATAGCGACCATTGATAATCGCACGTTCTCTGACCCGAGAATCAGGTTCACCATGGCTTCACACCCCGAAGCCCTGGAGCTCGCCCCATGAAAGGTCCCCTCGCCGTCCTGCTCGCCCTTGCCCTGGTCACCGGCTCGGCCGTGGCTGCCCCGCGTGCAGCGGATGACGAAGGCATGTTCCGCCCGGCCACGCAGGTGTCCGCCGTGGCGCTGCACCCTGGCCAGTCGGTGGGGGTGATTCTCAACGAGAAAACCCAGGCGGCACTGATGCACCGCGATGCGGCCACCCGCGCAGCGCTGGTGGCGATACGCGGTTCGCTGCAGCAACGGTTTGCCTCGGTGCAGTTCTACTCCAGCCTGGACAAAGTGATGGCGGCGCGCCCGCAGGTGATCGTGGTGCTCAAGAGCAGCCATGACCACGGTGGCTTCGTGCAGGCGCAATTCTTCGACGCCAACCTCACCTACATCACTGAAGCCCGCGGCGTGGACGCCGAGCAGGCCGGTGCCCTGGAAGCGTTCGATGCCTCGCTGAAGGCACTGGTGGCCAGCGCCGACTGAGGCGCGACATGGCAGTGATGGGCCAGTGCCATCATCCTGGTCAATAGCAACCATCAATAATGACAAGTTCCCTGACCCGGGAATCGGGTCCACCATGGTTTCACCTGATGAAGCCTTGGAGTTGCGCATCATGAAAGGTCAAAACGTTGCCCTGCTCGCCCTTGTCATTGCCCTGGCCGGTTGCTCGGTCCCCGGCGCCCCACGCTACAGTGACAATCCCCCAGGCATGTTTCGACCGGCGACCCAGGTGTCTGCCGTCACCCTGCACCACTCGCAGACGGTGGGTGTGATTTTCAACGAGAACACCCAGGCGGACCTCGCCTACCTTAGCGCCTACAACGACCGGGCGCGCAACGGCGTGGAACAGAACCTGCTGCAATCGCCGATTCAGCAAGCCTATATCGACAGTTCAAACCCGCGCCTGGCCATCGACTCGGTACGTACCTCGCTGCAACAGCAGTTCGCCTCGGTGACCTTCTACCCCTCCCTCGACGCCGTGATGGCGGCCAAGCCTGATGTGATCGTGGTGCTGGATACCCGCAGCACCCTGGCCACCGAACGCAGCAGCGATGTGCAGGCCAGCGTGCGCGCGCAGTTTTTCGACAGCAACCTCACCTACATCGGTGAAGCACGCGGCATGGACGGCAAGAACATGAGCCCGGTGTGGACCCACACCAAACGCGCGCCGGAAATCGCCGAGCAGGTGAATGCCCAACGCCAGGTGCAGCTCAATGCCCTGCAGCGTTTTGATGCGTCGCTGAAAGCGCTGGTCGCCAGCGCCAGCTGAATCAGGCGTCGAACAGCCCCGGCACGTTGCCTTTGCGGTACTCGTCCGGGGTTGAACCGGTCATGCGGCGGAACATGCTGATGAACGCCGACGCACTGCTGTAGCCCAGGTCCAGGCCGATGACTTCCACGGTCTGCCCCTGCTCCAACCGCGCCAGCGCCTCGACCACCTTGAGGCGTTGGCGCCATTGCGCGAACGACATACCCAGATCCCGCTGGCAACGGCGCACTATCGTGCGCTCGGTGGTGTTCACGGCACTGGCCAATTCCGGCAGCGAGCGCGGGTCAGCCGGGTTGGCTTCCAGCGCCTGCAACACCGGGCCCAGCAGCGGGTCGCTGGAGCTGGGCAGGTAACTGCCGGCGTGGGGGGCACGGGCCAGGCGGTCCACCAACACCTGCAACAGGCGTTGCTGCTCGTCGCTCTGTGGCAGGCCGGGCGGGTCGCTGCGCAGCTCCTCCAGCAACGCTCGAATCAGCGGGCTCAGGGTCAAGGCGCAATGACGCTTGGGCATGCGCGCACTCAACTCAGGCGCCAGGTACACCGAACAGTGGCAGGCCTCGTGGCGGTTGAAGCTCAGGTGCTCGGCCTCGGGTGGCAGCCAGATACCGTACTGCGGCGGCGACAGGTAGTGGTGGTTATCGATCTCGATCTCCATCACCCCGCTGAACGAATAGACGAACTCGCCCCAGGCGTGGCGATGGCGCGGGTAAGTGGCCCGCGCGGGCACGCAGGCGGTGCGGAAGAACACCGGCGCCGGTAGTTCATAGCCAAACGGCGGCAACTGCTGGTGCTGGGCGAGATCAATTTTCATCAGTGGCGGAACAACACGATTGACTGTCAGATAAAGACTATATCAATAAAACCCGCCAGCCCCATACTGTCGACCATTCTTTCGACCAAGGGGTACCCTCCCATGCAACAGCGCAGCGCGCTGGACGGCCGGGCCAGCGGCATGATGCTGGTGCTGTGCGCGATCTGGGGCTTGCAGCAGGTGGCGATCAAGGCGATCGCCACGGACATCTCACCCATTCTGCAGATTGGCGTGCGCTCCGGCGTGGCCGCGCTGCTGGTGGCCGCGGTGATGTTCTGGCGCCGCGAACAACCGCGCGCCGGGCAGAGCAACTGGCTGCCGGGCCTGGCCATTGGCGGCCTGTTCGGGCTGGAATACCTGCTGGTGGGCGAAGGCCTGCGCCACACCAGCGCTTCGCACATGGTGATTTTCCTCTACACCTCGCCCATCTTCGCCGCCCTGGGCCTGCACTGGAAACTGCCCGCCGAACGCCTGAAGGCGCCGCAGTGGGGCGGCATCCTGCTGGCGTTCGTGGGTATTGTGGTGGCCTTCAGCGGCCATGGCAGCGGTGGTGCCAGCACCCTGTTGGGCGACGCCCTGGGCCTGGCCGCTGGCGCCGCCTGGGGCGCCACCACCGTGGTGGTGCGCACCACGCGGCTATCCAACGCCCCGGCCACCCAGACCCTGCTTTACCAACTGGTGGGCGCCTGCGTGCTGCTGGTGATCGCGGCCGTGGCCATGAACCAGGCCAGCGCCCACTTCACCCCCATCGTGGTCGCCAACCTGACCTACCAGGTACTGGTGATGTCGTTCGCCAGCCTGCTGGCGTGGTTCTGGCTGCTGCGCACCTACCTGGCCTCGCGGCTGGGCGTGCTGGCGTTCCTGACGCCGTTGTACGGTATCGGCTTCGGGGTATGGCTGTTGAATGAACCGCTGGAAAGCAACTTTCTGATCGGCGCCGGGTTGGTGACCGCTGGCATTCTGTGCGTGAGCGGCTATGAATGGTTCGCCCAACGCACACCCGAGTGACGCCCCTGCAGCGGATGCTACAGGGCTTCCGCGGTACGCAGCCCGCGCATCAGGCGGTCGATTTTTTCCACAGTCTGGTCTTCTTCCATCGGGGTGTACATGACCAGCTTGGTCCGCGATCCGTCGTCGGAGGTAAAACTGTTGTGCTCGAATAGCATCGGCCCAACCTGCGGGTGCGAAATGCGCTTGTAGCTGGAGGTATACAACGCCACGTCATGGCGCCCCCACCAGTAGCGGAAGTCGGCACTCTGTTCCAGCAAGCGAGTGACCAGCCCGTCGCGCTCGGGTTGCCCGGCCAGGTGCGCGCTTTCGGCACGGAACAGCCCCAACGCAGTCGGCGCCAGGCTCTCCCAGTCAATCAGCAACTGGCGGTGCTGCGGGTTGTTGAACAGCATGTGGATGATGTTGCGTTCTTCGCCCTCCAGCTGCCCGTAGTCGCCAAACAGCGCGGCCGCGGCCTGGTTCCAGGCCAGGACTTCCCAGCAGGGCCCGAGGATGTAGGCAGGCTGGTTGGTGAGTTGGCGCAGCATGCGCAACAAGGCCTCGGGCGGCGTCAATGGACTGCGCGCAGGCTTGTGCTTGTCACGCATGGGCCGACCCGCCAGGTCGAAGAGGTACCGGCACTCGGCGTCGTCCAGTTTCAGCGTGCTGGCAAGCGCCCATAGCACCTCATAGGAAGGGCGAACCTCGCGGCCCTGCTCCAGCCAGGTGTACCACGTGGTGCCCACGCCGGAGAGCATGGCGACTTCCTCACGCCTGAGCCCGGGTGTACGCCGCCGTGTCCCCACCGTCAGGCCCACTTGCTCAGGCAACAACCGTGCACGCCTGGATTTCAGAAAGTCGCCAAATTCCTGCCGTTTAATCGCGTCCCGGTCAACGGTCTCCATGATAGTGCTCTCCAGTACCAGCATAAATTAGCACCTGTTTGCGTTACAAAAAGTAGCACACTATTTTCTTGCGAACCCCATTAACTCCATTCTCGATCATGAGCATTATTTCATCTGACCGCGAATAACGGCCGCATCGAATCCCTATTGAGCGCATCGATATCGGAGAATGCAATGCTTGAAATAAAATATTCAGAGCGTGACAGCACGAATGTTTCGGTGCACTTATTTCTCGTCGGCGATCGATTCAAATCCCAAGTCCCTGATCCGCGTATCATTTCAGTGACAGAACTTTTCGGCCTTATTCTCTGGTTAGTGCGGGCCCCGCGGCCTGTTACGCCAATCCACCTGTGGTCCGGCCAGGGAGTTACCGATGAACAGGTCGCACAGATCAGGCAATCAGTGGCCAGCCATGGCCTCGAAAGCCTTATTACCCTGGCAGCACAGACCGCCCTGCCCCGTGCCAGCGCATTGCTCACCCATAAGCATTTGCCCGCCAATATCCTGATTACCGAACCGCAACAAGTGGCCACCGACAGTTTCCTTGCTGCCCTGCTTATCGACGAGCGATGCGACGATATTCACGACCATCTCACTGGGCAACATATTCCCGGCATGCTGATTATCGAAGCGGCCAGACAAATGGTATTGGCCGTCAGCGAAAAGTTCATTGTATCAGCGCAGCACCGCGGGGCTGTGTCGTATGTCACTCACCGCCAGACCGTGGACTTCATTGATTTCATCTTTCCATTGGATATCAACGTTGTGGCTCGCACAAGCACACTGCGCCGCAGTGGCGCCATTAATTTCCAGGCAACCTTCAGCCTCGACTTTATCCAGTGCGCAAAGATTTGCGCACACTCGGACTTCACACTTTCCGGATTCGACCGGCGGGTGTTAAGCGTCCAAGAGCGCCACCAGGCTGACGTGGTCATCGGCAGGTCGCTCATGCTCAATCATGGGCCGGGCCACGTTGCTCACGATCAGCAGGCGGCGGTGGCCTCATGAAGCCATTGATCACGGGCGCCGGTCCGGTCGGCATGCTGTTGGCTATCTTGCTGGCGCAGCACGGTATCCGCTGCCAGCTGATCGACAAGCGACCTGCACGCTCGCCACTGCCACGGGGTATCGCGATCAATCAGCAGACCCTGGCAATCCTGCAGCAAGCCGGCTTGCTGGAGCGTACCCTGGCCGCCGGCATACAGGTGCCGCGCCTCAACCTTTACCGGGGCACACGCCCGTTCGCCGCCGTGTCATTCGATACCACTTCCCTGCAGCACCCGTACTTTTTCCACATTCGCCAATGTGACCTGGAACAGTTGCTGGCGCAGCGCCTGGCAGAGCTGGGCGTTGAGGTGTTGTACCGCCACACCCTGGTGGCGCTGGAACAACAGGCGCTGCACGCAGCGGCGACGGTGGGGTTCAACGCCAGCCTGCGCACGATTGAGTGCGACTACGTGCTGGGGTGTGACGGAGGGGCCAGCACCTGTTGCGAACTTGCTGGCATCCCGGTGGCCCGGCAAGCCTATGGCGGCCACTTTCGGCTCGCCGACGTGACGTTCGGCAGCGTCGATTGGGCCCGGAATGAAACCCACTATTACCTCGGCGAACGCGGCTACCTGATGCTGATACCCGCGCCCAATGGCGAAACACGCGTCATAGCCTCCTACCCCCAGCCCCCGTCGGGCAGCGAGGCCCTTTTGCGGGCTACCGACATCGAGCGCCTGGTTCACCAACGCAGCGGCCACACCGCCGCCATCACCCAGCTGAGATGGTCAACCCAGGCGCCGTTCGGCCACCGCATTGCCGCCCAGGCCGTCAAGGGGCGCGTCATGTTGGCAGGCGACGCACTTCACCAGTTCAGCCCTATTGGCGGCACGAACATGAATGTCGGCATCGCCGACGCCTCGGCGCTGGCCAGCGCACTGATCAACGGCACCACGCAGGCGTATGCGACCGAACGCCTGGCCGTGGTCAAGCAGCAAGTGGCGGCGACCCGCTACCTGACGCGCGTCATGGTCAAGCCCCAGGGCATGGCCTTGCCCGAGCGCCCGTTTACCAGCCGGACCTTGCATGACCTGCTTTATAGCGAGCTGCCACAGTTACTGACCGGCTTCAGCGCGCCAGGCGTTCAACCCGCGCAAGGAGTACCCGCATGAAGGGTTACGCCTTTTTCGATGTTGACGGCACGCTGATCAACATGACCTCGATGGTGGACTTCCAGGCCTTCGCCAGTGCACGCGGGGCGTTTCCGGCCTCGCTGAACCTCGCTCTCTGTCGCTGGCTGTTGAAAGCGGGAAAACAGCGCTTGCCGCGAAACCTGCTCAACCGTCTTTACTACCGCCAGTTTGCCGGTTGTTCGCGTGATGCCATCGAAGCACTAGGTGAACAGTGGTTCGAACAGCGAGTGCGCCACGCAACGCCGTCCTGCTGGAACGAGCAGGCACTGCAGCAGCTTCGCTGGCATCAACAGCAAGGGCATTGCGTTGTGCTGGTTTCCGGTTCATTCACACCGCTGCTGGCGCCCCTGGCCCGCTGCCTGGGCGTGCACGACATACTCTGCGCAAACCCGCAGACCCGCCACGGCCGCTACAACGGCCGCCTGACACCGCCGCAAACCATCGGCATAGGCAAAGCCACCGCCATTGCGCTGTTCCTTGATCAACGACACGCCGGGTCGGTGCCCGCCATCTGGGCCTACGGCGACCATAGTTCAGACCTACCGATGTTGCTCAAAGCCCACACGCCGGTTGTCGTGGCCGGCGACCCTGCCCTGCAAGCCTACGCCCGCGCCCGCGGCTGGACCATTCTCGAGGAGCCTCACTCATGAGCGAGTTGAACATCATTCCGATTCTTCACAGCGCACTGGACTCTCAGCAACTTCTGCTGACGTATGAATTGGACCGCAGCCGTGGCGATGACACACCAATATTCGGTGAAGAAGGCCAGCTCGATTCACTGGGACTGGTGGCGATGATTGTGGAAGTCGAGGACATCATCGAGCGCGAATACGGCATTGCGCTGGTGCTGGCCAGTGAGCGAGCAATGTCCGCGCGCCGCAGCCCGTTTGCGACCGTCGCCACTTTTGCGACTTATATCCGCGAACTCATCGAGGAGCCTGCTCATGTCTGACGCCCCGATTACGCTGATCACCGGCTCACGCAAAGGCATTGGCCGCTATCTGGCTGAATACTATGTCGCGCAGGGCCACATTGTCTTTGGTTGCAGCCGTGGCCAGCCGGACTGGAGCCTGGATGGCTACACGCACCTGGAAGCGGACGTGGGTGATGAACAGCAGGTGCGCCAGGTGATATCGGTGATTCGCCAGAAGCACGGCTACATCGACAACCTCATCAACAATGCCGGTATCGCGAGCATGAACCACGTCATGCTGACGCCATTGTCCACGGTGCAGAACATCATCAGCACCAACGTCATCGGCACCTTCCTATTCTGCCGGGAAGCGGCGAAGCTGATGTCGCGCAAACGCCGCGGCCGTATCATCAACTTCACCACGGTCGCCACGCCACTGAAGCTGGAGGGCGAAGCCATTTATGCGGCGTCAAAGGCCGCCGTCGGTTCACTGACCGAAGTCATGGCCAGGGAATTCGGGCCCTTGGGCATCACTGTCAATGCCGTGGGCCCGACGCCCATCGAAACCGACCTGATCAGGGCCGTTCCCAAGGACAAGATGGACCGCCTGATTGCGCGCCAGGCGCTGCCCCGCCTGGGTGTGTTCCAGGATGTTTCCAATGTGATCGATTTCTACCTCAAGCCAGAGAGCGATTTCGTCACAGGGCAAAACATCTTTCTGGGAGGGGTCTGAAATGACCGACTTGCTGCTCCAGCGCCTCCGGGCCGCCGACGGTCAAACCGCGCTGGTCCACAGGGACACCCCTGTGACCTATCAGGCGCTTTGCGAGGAAATCGAGCGGCTCAACGTCCTGTTCACCCTGCAGGGCTGCCGTCATACTGTTGTGTGCCTGGTGGGTGATTACTCACTGACCTCCATCGCCGCGCTGATCGCCCTCTGGCAATTGGGAAACGTGGTGGCCCTGCTCAGCCACCGGCTGCCCACTCAGGAGCAAACGCTGACTGCGCTTGCCCAGGCGACGTTTCGCGTGCAGATCAGCGACAGCGGTTACCTGAAGATCGCCCGTACCGAGGCGCGCGTGGAAAGCCCGATGCTGGTGGCCATGAACCGGATCGGGGAAGCAGGCGTGATCATTTTCTCCTCCGGTTCCACCGGCGCACCTAAAGCCAGCGTACACCGCGCGGCACCGCTGCTTGAAAAACACGCGGAGCAAAAACGCCGGTTACGCTCCATCTCCTTCTTGCTGTTCGACCACATCGGTGGCCTGAACACGCTGCTCTATATTCTTTCCAATGGCGGCACGCTGGTTATTCCCACCTCGCGCTCACCTGAGGTGGTGGCGCGGGCCATCGCCGTGCATTCGGTGCAGACACTGACCACATCGCCCACGTTCCTCAACCTGATGTTGATCAATGACACCCTTGAACGCCATGACGTTTCCAGCCTGGAAGTGATCAATTACGGCTCCGAACCCATGTCCGAGGCCACCTTGCAGCGCTTGAGCGACGCCTTGCCCCACGTACGGCTCAGCCAAGCCTATGGCCTGACGGAAACGGGCGTCATCAACAGTCGGTCCAAAGCCTCGAACTCCAACTGGATCGCGCTGGGTGGCCCCGACTGCGAAGTGCGTGTGGTGGATGGGCTGCTGGAGGTAAAGACCGCGACCAGCATGGTCGGCTATATCGGCCTGGAAAGCCCGTTCACCGACGACGGTTTCTTTCGCACAGGCGATGCAGTGATTCAGGACGGCGACTACCTGCGCATCATTGGCCGCCAATCGGACCTGATCAACATTGGCGGCGAGAAAGTCTACCCCGCGGAAATCGAACACGTACTGCACATCATGGAAGGCGTTATCGACGTGGTCGTGAGCAAGGTCGAACACCCGCTGATCGGCCACATGGTCGCCGCCCACTTTCGACTCTCCCAGGATGAAGCGCTGGACACGTTCCGCAAACGGCTGTTTGCGTTCTGCAGCGACAAACTCGCGCCCGTGCAGATACCCAGAAAAATAAGCGTGACCACCCAGGCCCTGCACAACGAACGCTTCAAGAAAGTTCGTCACTGACCTTCGCTTCGTCGATACCTGCCGTGCAACGTGACTTTCCTTCCTGTGCCACTGAAAAGGACGCGACCATGAACTTTGAAGACATTCGCAACGAGCTGTCGAGCATATTGGAAGTGCCAGTGGACGCTATCCACCAGGACAGCGATCTGCTGGCGTTCGACAACTGGGACTCGCTGAGCAAAGTCACCTTGATCGCCGCGATCATTGAGAAGACCGGGGGCGCCCTGAACGTTGATGCCTTCGATAACGTCACCACTGTCGGTGAGCTGCGTGCCCTGGTCGAGCGCTGCGGCAAGGGAGCGCAGGCGTGATCCGGCGGTTTGCCAACGTCGACGTGCGCGCGATCACCGCTGCGCTGCCGCAGGCGGGCATGGACCGTGACGGGTTCGCCGCGCTGTTTGGCGAAAAGGAAGTCAAGCGGATCATGGACAGTACCGGCATCCAGGCCGTGCGCCTTGCCGGAACGCTCACGGTCGGCGACCTGTGCGCGGCGGCGGCCCGGCACTTGATGGCGGAAATGGACATACCGGCGCACAGCATCGATGCCATCGTCGTAGTGACCCAGACCCCGGACGAGCTGATGCCAGGCGTGGCGGTCAAGTTACATGATCGTCTTGGCCTGCGCGAAGATTGCCTGGCCTTTGACCTCAACTACGGGTGCTCAGGTTTCATCTACGGCCTGACCCAGGCCGCGCTGCTGATTCAAGGGGGCGACTGCCAGTCAGTGCTGGTGTGCACCGGCGACGTCACCAGCAAGTTGCTGCACCCCGATGATCACCACGTTCGGCTGGTATTCGGCGATGCCGCCAGCGCCACCTGGGTGACCGCCGGGACCAACACGCTGGAGGTGCTGATTCGCACTGACGGCAGCGGCCGCGCTTCGCTGAACACGCCCCTGCACTACCACCAGGAGGGCAAGGCGGCGAGGTTGGGTTACCTGAACATGGCCGGCAACGAGGTCATGAACTTCGCGCTGTCCAAGGTCCCGCCGCTGATCAAGGACCTGATCGCGCACACCGCCCTGAACCTTGAAGACGTTGACGTGCTGGTGCTGCACCAGGCGAACCGGTTCATGCTCAATTACCTGCGCAAAATCATCGGCATCGCTGCCGACCGAGTGCCCGTGGACATGGCCGACACTGGCAATACCGGGCCCTCGTCCATTCCGCTGCTGCTGGCCCGCAACCAGGCACCACCCCCGCGGCAATGGCGCAACGCGATTATCTGCGGGTTCGGCGTGGGCCTGTCATGGGGCGCTATTCGCCTGAACCTTCGCGACACGCACTTCATTGCGCCGGTCGACGTCGCGCCAGCGCCGGCGCCGCACGCCACCGCAGCACACCAACTGCCCGCTTGATTCATGCTTCATCACCCAGAGGAAACGCCATGGAACTGCACACTGAGTTGGTTAGCTACCGCCATGCTGACGTGAGTTGCGAAGGGTATCTCGCCTACGATGCCTCACTGCCAAAACGACGCGGCACCGTGTTGATCGCGCACGCCTGGGAAGGCCGCAATCATTTCGTCGAGGAGAAGGCACAGGCCTTGGCGAAACTGGGCTACAACGGTTTTGCCGTTGACATGTATGGCGGTGGCCAACTGGGCGCAACGCCGGACGAACGCCGCGACCTGATGCAGCCGCTGCTCGAAGACCGGTCGCTGCTGGCGCAACGCATGAAAGCCGCGTTCGATGCCGTACAAACCCACCCCCACACTGCAGGCACTGGCGTGGTCGCGATGGGCTATTGCTTCGGTGGTATCTGTGCCCTGGACCTGGCCCGCACGGGCGTGCCGCTGGCGGGGGTCGTGACGTTCCATGGTGGTTTGAAACCGCCGTCCTTCAAGACCCCGGGCATTCGCAGCCGTGTGCTGATCTTCCACGCCGATACCGACAAATTCGTGCCGCTGGAAGACTACCTGGAGCTTCGCGACGAATTGAACGCTGCCGGCGTGATCTGGGAAAGCCATATCTACGGGGCACGCTTGCATTCCTTTACCAACCCGCAAGAAAACGACCCTTCCTCGGGCATGGCCTACGACAAGGCCGCGGCGACTCACTCGTGGGACGGGCTGCTGACGTTTCTGCAAGACACCCTGGGCTGACTGACCAACCGTCAGCCCACGCCCCTGACTGACCACGATAACCCGCTCAGTGCGCACTGGAGTTCACGATGGAATACGTACGTTTCGGCCGTTCAGGCCTGCAAGTGTCAAAAGCCTGCCTTGGGTGCATGACGTATGGCTCGCCCGAGTGGAAAGACTGGGTGCTGGACGAAACCCACAGCAGAACATTCATCAAGCAAGCACTCGACCTGGGCATCAACTTCTTCGACACGGCCAATATGTATTCGCTGGGCAAGAGCGAAGAAATCGTTGGCAAGGCACTGGTCGACTATGCCCACCGGGACGATTTTGTCCTGGCCACCAAAGTGTTCTTCCCCATGAGCGACAAGCCTAACCACCGCGGGCTGTCACGCAAGCATATCCTTTCCAGTGTCGACGCCTCCCTGAAGCGCCTGGGCACTGACTACATCGACCTGCTGGTTATCCACCGCTTCGACCCGGACACCACCATCGAGGAAACGGTGGACGCTCTGGACACCGTGGTGAAATCGGGCAAGGTGCGCTACCTCGGCGGCTCGACCATGGATGCCTGGCAGTTCATGAAAATGCTGGCAGTTCAGGAACAGCTTGGCCTGTCCAAATTCATTTCGATCCAGACCCACTACAACCTGCTCTACCGCGAGGAGGAGCGCCAGACCATTCCCCTGTGCCAGGCCGAAGGCATCGCCTTCACGCCATGGTCGCCGCTGGCGCGGGGCGTGTTGTTGGGTTCGCGCAGCGAAGGCACCATCCGCTCCAAGACCGACCCGCTGATTTCGCGTTGGTACGACCAGCACGACATGGAGGACCGCATTACCGCGACGGTGAAAGAGCTGGCGCTGCGGCGTGGTGTGAGCCCGGCGCAAATCGCCATTTCCTGGGTGGCGAACCGGCCGGGGGTGACCTTGCCGATCGTCGGGGCGGACAAACCGCACCATCTGCAGGAAATCGTTGCCGGGCTGGACCTGGTGCTCACGGCTGATGAGATACAGGCGCTGGAGTCGCCCTATCAGCCACGCCCGGTTCACGAATACATCTAGCTGACCGTCGGCGCGTGACAGTGCCGCCCTCTCGCCAAGGATCAACGCCATGACGCTTCCGTATCAAGAGGCACTGTCACCCCCCGGCACGCGTTCCCCCGCCGAGGCGCGAACAACCGGCGACGCGGCCGCCAGCCCGTTCTGGCCCGCCGCCTCGGTGTTTGTGTTGCTGATGCTGGCGGTGCTCGACAGCTCGGCCCTGCAACTGGCATTGCCACAGATGATGGGCACGCTGAATGTCTCGGCCGCTGACTCGATCTGGATACTGATCAGCTTTCAAATCGCCCTGGTAGCTGTTCTGCTGCCCTGTTCGGCGCTGGCCGACTGCCTGGGTTACCGCACCCTCTTCCTTTCCGGAAGCGTGATTTTCATCGGCGGCTCGCTCGGTTGCGCCGTGGCCCAGGACCTGCTGCAAATCTGCGCCGCCAGAACCCTGCAAGGCTTGGGAGCGGCGGCTATCTACAGCACCAACCCGTCGCTGGTTCGACTGATCTTTACCGGTGAACGGCTACGGCGCGGCATCGCCCTGAGTTCGATGACCAACGCGATGTCCATGGCGCTCGGGCCGTTGCTCGGCAGCTTGATGATTTCCCTGGGCTCATGGCGGCTGATTTTTCTGATCAACCTGCCGCTGGGGTTGCTGGGGCTATGCATCGGCATTCGGCATTTGCCTTCCTCACGTTTTCAACAGCGCCCGGCCTTGCGCCAGGCGCTCGACCCGGTAAGCCTTTTATTGAGCATCGTGTTTCTGCCCCTGTTCGTGATAGGCGGCGACCGCCTGGTGTTCGACCCTGCATGGGGTGTGGTACTGGTGGTGGCGGGGTTGTTGACCGGCACTGCGCTGTTCTTGCGCCAACGGGGCCGGGTGTATCAGCTGCTGCCGGTCAGCCTGTTCCGCGACCCGGTATTCGCCCTGAGCCTGACCTGTTCGATTTTCGCTTTTCTTGCGCTGATGGCGGCGTACACCAGCCTGCCGTTCATGTTTCACCTGTCGCCTCGACTGCTGCGGGTACCCGCGGCCGTGTGCATGATGGTGCCCCCGCTGATGACAGCCGTCGGCAATGCCATGGTGCTGCCGTTGAGCCGGCGCTGCAGTGAAGTCCAACTGTGCAGCCTGGGCATGCTGTTGATGGCCGGCGGCCTGGTCGGGCTGGGCACAGACCCACAGGGCAAGGTAATGCTGCTGGCTAGCCTGGCGGCGCTGGGCCTGGGTTTCGGCCTGTTCCAGACCCCCAACAACCGAATGATTCTCGGCGCGGCCGACCCCACGTGCAGCGGCAATGTCAGTGGCACGTTGGCGCTGGTGCGCACGTTGGGGCAAACGTCGGGGTCTAGCGTGGTCAGCGTGTCCCTGGCGGTATGGGGCATGGCTGGCAGCCAACACGCGCTGTTGATCGCTGCCAGCTTCGCCGTGGCCTGCGCCTTGATCGGCTTCATGCGCCAACGCTCCGTCGCCCCCTGACACGCCCTCGCCCCCCATGGAGACACCCCATGCTGCCATCAAGCGAAGCGCCTCAGCCGCTCCCCCATCACCTGCTCATGGGCAGCGGCCCTTGCAGCGTGCTCTTGCTGTGCGGGTTCCAGGCGGATCTCAATGCCTGGCGGTGGGTGCAGTCCCGCCTGGCACGCTCATTCACCACGGTAGCGATGGATAACCGGGGTTACGGCGCACGTGCGTTCCTGGACCAGCCGTTATCACTCGAACACATGGCGGACGACGCACTAGCCCTGATGAAGACGCTGCCACCCGGGCCGGTTTACATGGCCGGCCATTCCATGGGCGGGGCCGTCGCGCAGATCATTGCCCATCGCGCACCAGAGCGCGTGCGCGCGCTGGCGCTGTGCAACTCGTTCCGCCATTTGGGCCGCCCTCGCACCACACACCTGCTGGAGCTGGCAGAACAGCTGGCCAATGGTGCCGACCCCACCGCTGTACGCGAACAGCTGATGGCTGGCACCTTTTCCAGTAGCGCCTTGCAGCAGGCCGCGGGGCAGATCATTGCCCATGAACAGGCCAGGCGTGGTGTAGCGTCCACGGCCGGGCTGCGCCGCCAGCTCGAGGCGCTGGCACGCTTCGACTCGCGCCGCTGGTTCAAGGACATCAGCGCCCCCCTGCTGATCATGCATTCGAACCAGGACCGCGAGGTGCTGGTGCAGGAAGCACGGCTGATGGCGGCTGAGCAGCGCGCCTGCGCAACGCTGGCGTTGCCGGGCGGCCACGCCAGCCTGGTGGAACAACCCCAGCGGCTGGCAGAAGGGCTGCTGCACTTTTTCCAAGGCCATTGAAGCAAGAGCCCGCCGTGGCGGCGGGCATCTGGCAAGCGTGGAGCAGCGTTTCAGTTACCCAGCGACAGCCCGCCATCCACCACCAGCGTTTGCCCGGTGATAAATGTGTTGCCGAGCAGAAAGGCAATCGCATCGGCGATATCCTGCGCGTTGCCCACCCTGCCCACCGGCGTCTTGCCGGCATAGTCGGCGAACACCTCGGCGCGCTGTTGCACCGTGAAAAAATCCCACCAAGGCGTATCGATGACACCCGGCGACACCGCGTTCACGCGCAATGGCCGCAACTCCGAGGCAAGCGTCGGCACCAGCGCAGCAATGGCCGCGTTGGCAGCGCCCAGCCCTGCGGTGCCGGGCATGGCCACATGGGCTGAAACCGCGGAAATGAAGGTAATGCTGCCCCCCGGTGTCAGGAACGGCAGCGCCGCCTGGGCACAGGCGAAATGCGCGAACACTTTTTCTTCAAAGCCCTGGCGTACATCGTCCAGCACCGCGTTGGCGAATGGGCCGCCCCCCTTGCTGTTGCCCAGCGCCAGGATCAGGTGATCGAAGGTGTCGATACGGGCGAACGTCTGGGCAATCGCGTCGGCATCAGTGGCGTCCAGCAGAAAGCCGCTCACGTTTTCGCCCAAGGCTTTTTTCGCTATCGACAGATGCTCCGGCGTGCGCCCCGTGATGGTGACGTCATACCCCAGGTCGAGCAGGTGCCTGGCCGTGGCAAAACCAATACCTGACGAGCCGCCGATGATGACTGCAGTGGATGCTGACATGGTCATTTCCTTTTTGGTAGTGCAGCAAAAACACTCGCGCCACAGGTGACGCGAGCACGAAAATGGCGATCAGAGCGCAGAACCCAACCCGGTCAATTCGCCGCTTAAACGGCGCAGCCGGGCTCGAGCGTCCAGATCCAAGGCGCTGGCATTGGGCTTGGCGCGATGCAGGCCTTCAAAATAAAGGCCGCTGCGGCCTGCCAGGGCGCCACCGCTGATCAATGCCAGGATGGCGTGGCCGCCCTCCTCGACGGTACTCAAGGGGGCGATACCGTCCTTGCGTACCATGGTGGTGTCCATGTAACTGGCGGGGTGGATGCAGTTGGCCGTGCGTCCCGAGCCCTCGAATAGCTGTGCGAGGTCCAGGGTGAACATGATCTGCGCCAGCTTGCTCTGGCAGTAGGCGCGTGTGCCGCTGTAACCGCTGCGCAGCATCACGTTGTCGAAGTCGATGGCTTGCTGGCCGATCGAGGTGACAGTGACGACCCGCGCCTCAGGCGCTTGGTTCAGGAGCGGCAGCAGCAGGTGGGTCAGCAGGAAACCGCTCAAATAGTTCACCGCAAAGCGCAGTTCGTAACCATCGACCGACACCTCCCGGGTCGCCCCCCGCCCACCCACGCCAATGCCGGCATTGTTGACCAGCACGTCCAGCCGCGCGTGGTCATGGCTGATCGCCGCCGCCAGCGAGCGGACGGCCGTCAGCGATGCAAAGTCGGCGGCATAGAACTGTGCCTGGCCGCCCGACGCCCTGATACGCTCGACCAAGCGGTTGCCGCGCTTCGCGTCCCGGCCGTGGACCAATACCCGCGCGCCCTCATCGGCCAGCGCCTGAGCAACATAGTGGCCAACGCCATCGGTCGACCCGGTGACCAGAATAGTCTTGCCATTTACAGACATGCACTTGCCCTCGAAGTCCGGTGTTGGCCGGATTGTCGGACGGCGCTCGGCGGGCAGGCAGTTCCAGACTTATCCTAGTATCCGCCAGTACCTGGGTGCGGGCGTTGCGGGTCATGGCTACAAAAAAAGGCCGCCCCTGTTCGGGACGGCCTTTTTGTGTGATGCCGGGTGACGGTTACAGCTTGTCGCCCTGCAGCACCACCGGTGGTGCCGGCAGGTGCTGGTCCTGGCGCAGTTTGGCCACCTGCTTGGCGTCCACCGTGGCCGCCGCCGGGTTGCCGAATTGGGTGAAGACGTAGTTGGTGACGTGCGCCACTTGCTCGTCATTCAGGTCTTCGGCGAAGGATGGCATCAGGATGTCGCCCTTCTCCATTTTGCGGTTGACCGAACCGAGAATCACCGACACCACGTTCTTGGCATCGGCCGCGCCCGTGGTGGTGTGGTTGAACAGCGCCGGGTAGGCGCCGAAGCCGCTGCCGGCGCCTTGGCCCTTGGCGCCGTGGCAGGTTGCGCAGTTACCCATGAACAGGGCGCGGCCCGGGTCTTGGGCCAGCACTTGCGGGTTCTGGCCGCGCAGGCCGACGTAGCCGTCGCTCGGCTTGCCGAAGCTGGAACGCGAGCCAGGCTGCTTGTCATCGGCTATCGCCGGCACCGATTGCAAGTACGTGGCGATGGCGGTCAGGTCCGTGTCGGGCAGGTACTGCAGGCTGTGCTCGATGGCTTCGGCCATGGGGCCGGACGCGCTGGCGCGGCCGTCGACGTGACCGGTCTTGAGGTAGGTGACCAGTTCAGCCTGGGTCCAGTTGCCAATGCCGGCGACTTTGTCCGGGGTGATGTTGTAGGCCACGAAGCTGCCCAGGTCGCCACCGGCGAACGGCTTCTTGGTGTCCATGCCCATGGTCAGGTTGCGCGGCGTGTGGCAGGTGCCACAGTGCGCCAGGGCTTCGACCAGGTAACGGCCCTGGTTCCACTCGGCGGTCTGGCTTGGGTCAGGCTTGAGCTCGCCGGCCTTGAAGTTGAAGAGCTTCCAGAACGTCATGCCCCAGCGCTGGTTGAACGGGAACGGCAGGTCGGTCTTGGGCGACGCCTCGGCCACCGACGGCAACGACATCAGGTAGGCCTTGATGGCCAGCACGTCGTCGCGCGACATCTTGGTGAACGAGTCGTAGGGCATGGCCGGGTACAGCTGTTCGCCGTCCTTGCCCACGCCGTCGCGCACGGCAGCGACGAACTGATCGTCACTCCAGTTGCCGATGCCGTGCTGCTTGTCCGAGGAGATGTTGGTGCCGTAGATCACCCCGAACGGCGTGCCCACCGGGTAGCCGCCACCGAAGGGCTTGCCCTTGGCGGTGGTGTGGCAGGCGGTGCAGTCGGCGGCGTGCGCCAGGTATTCACCGCGGCTGATCAGGGCCGAGTCGGTCGGCGATTGAACCGCGGGTTCGGCGGCCTGGGCGCCCAGGCTGGCCACGAGCGGGAGTACCGCCATCAAGAATTTTTTCATGCTGTGCTCCCGGTTCATGCCAATGCCTTGAGCACGGTGTCCGCCATGCGCAGGGCCAGCGCGGTGCCGGTCAAGGTCGAGTTGACGATGGCCGCCGTCGGCATCACGCCGGTGCCGGCCATGAACAGGTTTTCGTGTTCGTGGCTGCGCAGTTCACCGTCCACCACCGACGTGGCCGGGTCTGAACCCATGCTCAGGGTGCCGGTGATGTGCTGGTTGTTGTCGTACACGCCACGCTTGCTGAACACCACCTCGGTGCCGCCCATGGCCTTGGCGATTTCGGTGTAGACGTCGATGGAGTGGTCGTAGCCCTTGTGCACGTAGTCCGGAAACTTGTAGTGCACTTCGATGCGCGGCAGGCCCCAGGCATCCTTCTCGGTCTTGCTGAGCATGACCCGGTTGTCGCGGTCGGGGAGAATTTCCATCATGCCCTTGAGCAGCACGTAGTGGTCGGCCTGGTACTTGAGCTTCTCGTTCAGCGCCTTGCCGTAGTAGCCCTGCTTGATCAGGCGCTCGGTGAGCATGCGCGTCGGGTTGGTGTTGGCCAGGTCGATGCGCAAGCCCGAACGGTCGGCGCGGAAGGCGCCGTCACGGATGTTGTTGATGCTGCTGGGGCGCATCGGGCCACGGCCGAAGTAGATCGGCTCGTCAGCCAGGAATTCCACCGAGGAACCCGGGTGGTCCATCAGGTGACGGCCAACCATGTCGTTGCTGTTGGCCACGCCGTTAGGCAGGCGGTCGCTGGTGGACATCAGCAGCAGTTTGCTGCTTTCGATGGCGTTGGCGGTGAGCACGAACTGCTTGCCGGTGACCTTGTGGCTGGCCTTGTTGGCGTCCAGGTAGTGGACGGCGACGATACGGCCCTTGTCATCGGCCTCAATGCGGTAGACCACAGCGTTGGCGACGATGCGCACGCCGGCGTCCAGCGCTTTGCGCGCGGCGATGCCGCCGTGGTACTGGGCGTCAATGGGGCACACGGGCATGCAGTTGTTGTTGCCGCAGCAGGCCGGGCGGCCGTCGAAGGGCACGCTGTTGCGCGCCTGCGGACCGATGCCCACTTCATAACCCAGGCCCTTTAGGCGCTGCTTCATGCGTTCAAAGCCATATGGCAGTGGAATGCCCGGCAACGGGTAGGGCTGCGAGCGCGGCGAACCCAGGTCGCTGTCACCGGACACGCCCATCTGGAATTCGGCGTCGCAGTAATAGGGTTCAAGCTCGGCATAGCTGATGGGCCAGTCCACGCCCACGCCGTACAGCGACTGCAGTTTCATGTCGTTGGGCAGGATGCGGAACGCCTGCCCCGCCCAGTGCCAGGTGGTGCCACCCACGCCGCGCAGATAGGACGCCAGGTACGGGTCCGGACCTTTCTGGATCAGGTAGTTATTGTCCACCGGCATGAACTTGGGCTGCGGCGCCCACGGCTTGGCCGGGTAGGGTTCAGTGAAATCGCCCTTCATCGGGCTGTTGCGGAACAGCTCCACGGCTTCGTCACGCTTGATTTCCGGGCCCGACTCCAGGATCAGCACCGAAGCGCCGGCCTTGGCCATTTTCAGCGCCGACAGGGAACCGGCGATGCCGGCACCAATGACGACTACATCTGCACTGAGGGAATCAGACATGGGCCACGCTCTCGGACTGGGGAGGTTGAATCCAGAAATTCGGCTCGCCGGCGCAGTAGCTCGGCGGGGTGAAGGAGGTGTTCAGCAGCTGGTAGCTGACGATGGTTTCGAAGCCGACGCACACGGGGTTCATCTTGGTGCCGACCACGCCCAGGTACCAACCGCCCAACAGCGCCTGGTACAGCGCGACCACGGCCGCCGCCTGGCTGGCCAGTTGCGCCTGGAAGGCGTCTGGCGCGGCACTCTGCTGGCTGTCCAGCAAGGTCGCAAGGGCAGTGACGTGGGCGCCCAGTTGCGGGTCTGCCTGTTTCAGCCAGTCGTACAGGCGCTGGCCCAGTTGCAGGTCAGGCTTGTCGATACCGGTAAGGCGCATGGACAGCGCGAGGAAGTCCGCGGGCAAGGTCACGTTGCTCACCAGCGGGGCGCTGGCGAAGGCGTTGGACACGAGCAGGGTCTTGCGCAGGGCACCCGCAGCCAGGAGGCTGGTGGCGCCGAAGACCAGATGGCGTCGGCTTAGATTTATCATGGTTGGATCGTCCGATGTGATCACATCCCCGGTAGCGCAGGCTCCAGGGCTTTTAATGGTGTGCACAGAGGGTCGCCGCGACAGGCCGAAGCCCGTCGCGGTACCGGTAGAACAGGTAAAGAACGGCGTGTTACTTGAGGGCTTGCGCCGCGGTCTCACTGGCCTGGTTGTCCAGCGCCTGAACCGGGGTGCTGACGCCGACGGCGCCGACCACTTCACCGTTGAGGGTCAGCGGGTAGCCGCCACCCAGGGCCACGGCGTGGGGGATTTGCAGCACGGTGGTCTCGCCTTTCTGCAGGCGGTCCATGAATTTCACCGAAGGCGCGCGGTACAGGGCCGAGGTGCGGGCCTTGCCGATGGAGGCGTCGACGCAACCCAGCGGTGCGCCGTCCAGGCGTTCGAAGGCCAGCAGGGTGCCGGAAACGTCGACCACCGCTACGCAACCGAAGCTTTTCTGCGCGGCCAGGCTGGCCTTGACGCTGCTGATCACCTGCAAGGCCTGGGCGTTGTCCAGTTGCTGATGGGTAGCGGCGAAGGCGCTGGAGGAAGCGAATGCCAAAAGGCCAGCGCCGAAGAAAAAGGAGAGGGTTTTCATAGAGTTGCCATTCCTGTGGACAGTAAGCAATTTTAACCAACTGGTTAGTCCACTAAACATCCGCGTTTGCGCAAATCATTTTTACAAGTTTGCGAACAATTGCCGCATTGACTTTCGTGCAAAGGCCTTGAACAGCGCGTGACGAGCGTGTGCTGCGACACCCTGCCCCACGTGGCGCGTGCGTCAGGCGGTGTCGGTAATGGCCGGCCGCAGCCTATGGCAGGGGCCGCCAGGCCGCATCCCCGGCAACACCGTATGCGAGGCTGTGCGCAGCGCCCTGCAATTCAGTAAACTGCGCGCATCGCAATTGAACACCCGGAACACAGGCACCTTTGATGAACGACGAACTGCAGGTAGAAGACCTCACACTGGGCAACGGCAAGGCCGTGGTCAAGGGCGCGCTGATCACCACCCAGTATCGCGGCACACTGGAAGATGGCACCGAGTTCGACTCCTCCTGGTCGCGTGGCAAACCGTTCCAGTGCGTGATCGGCACCGGCCGCGTGATCAAGGGCTGGGACATCGGCCTGATGGGCATGAAAGTCGGCGGCACGCGCACGCTGTTCGTGCCAGCGCACCTGGCCTACGGCGAGCGCTCCATGGGCGCGCACATCAAGCCCAACAGCAACCTGCGGTTCGAAATCGAGTTGCTGGAAGTACTGACCCGCGACGATTGACCCCGCGATGGTAAAACGCCTTGACCTGCACACCGCGATGGTTATAAAGGTCAGGTCATTTTCGACATGAAGCCCTCTGAACAATAAGGCACCTATGGATACCGGAACACGACTGAAGTTGGTGCGCGAACGGTTTCAACTGTCCCAACGGGAACTGGCGCGCCGCAGCGGCGTGACCAACTCGACCATTTCCAACATCGAGCAGAACCGCGTCAGCCCTTCGGTCAGCTCGCTGAAGAAACTGCTGCAAAGCATTCCCATGAGCCTGGCCGACTTCTTCACCTTCGATGAGCCGCCCAAGCAGGAGCGCTACGTGTTCCGCTCCGACGAACAGCCGGACCTGGGCCGCGAAGGCCTGCGCCTGCTGCTGGTGGGCGCCACCCTGCCCGGCCGCGACATGCGCATGCTGCGCGAGCTGTACGCACCTGGCGCGCACTCGGGCGACGAGCTGATCGTGCACAACGAAGGCGAGGAATGCGGCGTGGTCACGCGCGGCACCATCGAGCTGACCATCGACGGCCAGACCAGCATTCTCAATGCCGGCGACGGCTATTACATCCCCACCACCCTGCCCCACCGGTTCCGAAACATCGGTCAGGACGAGGCGGAAGTGATCAGCGCCAACACCCCGGCCAACTTCTGATAGCCGCGCAAGACTCGGAGTGTTTGCCGCCGCCAGCGCGGCTAAGCTGGAGGCCTGTTCAACGTGCAAGGCAACGCCCATGACCCCCGTGGCTGAAACCGACCCCCGCTGGCTGGCCGTGCTGGCCCGCGACGCCAGCGCCGATGACCCATTCGTGTACGCCGTGCGCACCACCGGCCTGTACTGCCCGCCGGGCAGCCCGGCGCGGCAGCCACGGCGTGAGAACGTGGAGTTCTTCGACAGTGCCGAACTGGCGGAAGCGGCTGGCTACCGCCCCAGCCGCCACGCCATCGCCCAGCGCACCCGCCAGGCCCATACGGCCCTGGTGACCCGCGCCTGCCAACTGCTGGAAGCGGCGGCCAGCCCACCCTCGCTGGCTGAGCTGGCCGCCGAACTGAGCCTCAGCCCTTTCCACTTCCATCGTCTGTTCAAGCGCTTCACCGGGCTCACGCCCAAGGCTTACGCCGACGCCCAGCGCGCCCGCCGCGTGCGTGAACAACTCAAGCCCGGCGGTTCGGTCACCGAGGCTCTGTACGAGGCGGGCTTCAACGCCAACAGCCGCTTCTACGAGTCGAGCAATCAGCGCCTGGGCATGAAGCCGGTGCAGTTCCGCAACGGCGGCGCCCGCGCGACCATCCGTTTTGCCTTGGGCAGTTGTTCCCTGGGCGACATTCTGGTGGCCGCCAGCGAACGTGGCATTTGCGCGATTCTGCTGGGCGACGACGCCGAGCAACTGCTGCATGATTTGCAGGACAGTTTTGCCAACGCCGAGCTGATCGGTGCCGACCCGCAATTCGAACAGTGGGTGGCGCAGGTGGTGGGCTTCGTCGAGGCACCGGGCATCGGCCTGGAGTTGCCGCTGGACGTACGCGGCACGGCCTTTCAGGAGCGGGTGTGGCAAGCGCTGCGCGACATTCCGGTGGGCAGCACGGCCAGCTACGCCGAGGTGGCCCGGCAGATCGGCGCGCCCACCGCTACCCGGGCCGTGGCCCAGGCTTGCGGCGCCAACCGCCTGGCCGTGGCCATTCCCTGCCACCGCGTGGTGCGCAGCGATGGCGCGCTGTCGGGTTACCGGTGGGGTGTGGAACGCAAGCGCCGGCTGCTGGAGCGCGAAGCACGCTGATCAGCCGTGCAGCACCTTGCGCACCATCTCGGTGAGCGCGTCAGGGCCGTAGGGTTTGCGCAGCA
Source organism: uncultured Gammaproteobacteria bacterium (assembly GCA_963816515.1). GTDB lineage: Bacteria > Pseudomonadota > Gammaproteobacteria > Pseudomonadales > Pseudomonadaceae > Aquipseudomonas. Next base: position 323,542 of record CAWFKX010000001.1, read on the forward strand.
GGTGCTGGTGCGGCGCCAGTTCATTGTTGCGGGAAATGATGTCGCGGGTGTGGCCGGAGGCGAATAGCACCGGCAACGGCGGCGTGCGGGCCTGGGCCCAGGCCGCCAGGTCGGCGCTCTTGACCTGCCCGGGCATGACCACGTCGGTGAAGATCAGGTCCACGTGCAAGCCGTCGAGCAGGAAACGCATGGCCACGTCACCGTTCTCGGCCGTGACCACCCGGTACCCCGATTGCTCCAGCAACTCGGCGGCCGTGGCGCGCACCTGGTCATCGTCCTCCACCAGCAAAATGCTTTCCTCGCCCTCTGCGGCGGGCTCCCCGGCCGGCGGCTGATCGACACTTTCCACGCCCTCGCTGCGCGGGAAATACATCTGCACCGTGGTGCCCTGCCCTTCCACACTGCGAATCTCGACGTGGCCGGCGCTCTGCTTGACGAAGCCGAACACCATGCTCAAGCCCAGCCCGGTGCCGTGGCCGTCGGGCTTGGTGGTGAAGAAGGGTTCGAAGGCCTTGGCCAAGGTGGCCTGTGACATGCCGGCGCCGGTGTCGCGCACCGACAGGCGCACGTAGTCGCCGGGGCCGATGTCCTTGCCCACGCAGAACTCGCTGCCCAGCACCAGATTCTCGCCGACGATGCTGATCTCGCCCTCGCCGTCCATGGCGTCGCGGGCGTTGATGGCCAGGTTGAGCACCGCGTTTTCCAGCTGGTTGCGGTCCACATGGATGCACCAGGGCTGTTCGGGCATGTGCATGCGCACCCGCACGGTTTCCCCCAGTGCGCGCACCAGCAGCTCGCCGAGGCCCTCGTACAGGCGGCGCAGGTTGTACACCGCCGGCGACAGTTGCTGGCGGCGGGCGAAGGCCAGCAGTTGCGCGGACAGCTTGGCGCCGCGCTCCACCGCCGCGATGGCCGCCGCCACGCGGCGCTGCACCTGGGGGTTGTCGCCCTGCTGGCGCGCCAGCAGATGCAGATTGCCGGCGATCACCTGCAGTACATTGTTGAAGTCATGTGCCACGCCGCCGGTGAGGCCGCCGATGGCTTCCAGCTTCTGCGACTGGCGCAAGCGCTCCTCGGCTTCGGAGCGCGCACGCACTTCGGCCTCGACCCGCTGCTCCAGGTCGCGGGTCAATTGCAGTAGCGAGGCCTCGGCCATCTTGCGTTCGTGAATATCGATCAGCACCCCGGGGAAACGCGCGGGCTTGCCATCTTCGTCGTAGCCGCAACGGCCGCTGGCCTGCACCCAGTGGTAGCTGCCATCGGCCTGGCGCAAGCGGTATTCGGCGCTGTAGGGGCCGCCGCTGGCCACGGCCTCGTCGATCAGCGCACGAACCCGTGGGCGGTCCTCCTCGTGAATCACCTGCATGGCGGTAGCCGCCGGCAGACGCTCCAGATCCAGGTCCGAGGCAAACAGAAAAGTACGAGCGAAACGTTCGTCACCGGAGAGCCGGTCCTGTTTGATGTCCCACACGAACGAGCCCATCACCGCGCCGGTGTTGAGGGCCATCTGCAGCCGTTCGTTGGTGGCGCGGAAGGCGCGCTCGGCGGCTTCGCGGCCACGCTCCGACAGCACGTGGGACGTGGTTTCCACGACAATGGCCATGACCCCGGCCGGGCTGCCGTCATCGCCGGCCACCGGGCTGTAGTACAGGTCCATCCACACGTCTTCGGGCACGCCGTTGCGCAGCAGCACCAGTTCCTTGTTGCGGTAGGACAAGGTGCCGCCGGCCAGGCAGGTGTCGACCACGTTGCGGTTGAAATCGGCGACTTCAGGCCAGCCCAGTTCCACGGGCGACCCCAGCAGATAAGGGTGACGACCACCGGCGAATACCGAGTAGGCGTCGTTGTAGATCATGTAGCCGGGACGACCCCACAGCATCACCAGCGGCACCGGCGACGCCAGCAGGAACTGCACGGCCATGCGCAGGCTGGGCGGCCATTGCTGGAACGGGCCCAGGTCGGTCAGCGACCAGTCGAAGGCGCGGATGCGGGCGGACATTTCGCCACGCCAGCCTGCGCAGCCGTGGTCTTGGGAAAGAAAGTGCATCGCCGGACTCGAGGCCCCGTTGAGGTGTTATCGCCAATTGATTCTAGCGCGGGGCAAAGGTTTCACGGCAGGAAAAATTCCGCCGACATGACGCGGCCTGGCAGCCGTTGCTACAGGGCTGTAGCAGCGGCCGCCAGCCAGCAGTGGGGCGCTGTCAGTGGCCGGTATTGTCGCCGTTGCGGCTGGTTTCGAACAGGAACCAGGTGCGCTGTTCGGTTTCGTCGATCCAGTTCTCGATCAGGCTGGCGGTGGCGATGTCGCTGTACTTGTCGCACAGCTCGTGCACTTCGCGCATGTAGGCGGCCAGGTCCTTGTTGTCACCTTGCAGTTCGGCCAGCATGTCCAGCGGCTGAACGTATTCGGCGTCGTTGTCGAGCACGGTTTTCAGGCGCGCGATGTGGCCGATGGAGCGCAGCGAGTTGCCGCCGATCTTGCGGGTACGTTCGGCGATGGCGTCGACCATGGCGAAGATTTCAGTGGCGTGGTCGTCCAGCAGCAGGTGGTAGTCACGGAAGTGCGGACCGCTGACGTGCCAATGGAAGTTCTTGGTTTTCAGGTACAAGGCGAACACATCGGCCAGCAGGCGGTTCAACGCACCGCTGAGGTCGCGGGTGGCGTCGCTGCCCAGGTCAGTCGGGGTAGCCAGGGCACGGGCCTGCAGCTTTTGCGCGGCCGGCTTGTCGAAAGCGGCCTTGGTGGCGGCAGGGGCCTTGGCAGTAACAGGTTTGGCAGTGGCTGGCTTGGCTGCCGCCGTCTTGGTCGCGGCGGGCTTTTTCGCAGCTGCAGGCTTCTTCACAGCAGCGGGCTTCTTCGTTGGGGTTGCCATTGCAGTAGTTCTCCTTCGGTCTTGGAGCGGAAGATTCATGCAGCAGCCAGACATACCGACGGCTTGCTGATCCCCCAGCCTAACAGGTCGCTTTCCAGCAACTCAATCTGAACACTACCTTGGGCTTAGGTTTCATGATTTCAAGGCCTGTCGCGGCGAACCTTTCATTCGTCAGTGAAACGATTAAGGGCACTTGTCAGCTACTATGCTGTTCCAAGTCTTTTTACCCGACCGAGGTGAGTGTCATGATCAAGACGTACAGCTATGCCGCGCAAAGCGCCAGCGATGCCCTCAAGCCTTACCGCTTCGAACGCCGCGAGCCAGGTGCCGATGACGTGCAGATCGACATCCTCTATTGCGGCGTCTGCCACTCCGACCTGCACACCGCGCGCAACGAATGGCACAACACCCTGTACCCGTCGGTGCCGGGCCATGAGATCGTCGGCAAGGTCACTGCGGTGGGCGCCAACGTGAAAAACTTCAAGGTCGGCGACCTGGCCGGCGTCGGCTGCATGGTCGACAGCTGCCAGCACTGCGCCTCCTGTGCCGAGGGTGAAGAACAGTACTGCGAGAACGGCTTCACCGGCACGTACAACGGCCCGGTGTTCGGCGGTGAAAACACCTTCGGCGGCTACTCGGACACCATCGTGGTGAAAGAGAAATTCGTGCTGCGCATTCCGCACAAGGACAACCTGGCCGCCGTCGCGCCACTGCTGTGCGCGGGCATTACCACCTACTCGCCGCTGGGCCACTGGAAGGTCGGCCCGGGCAAGAAAGTCGGCATGGTGGGCCTGGGCGGCCTGGGCCACATGGCGGTGAAGATCGCCCACGCCATGGGCGCCCACGTGGTGCTGTTCACCACCTCGCCGAACAAGCGCGAAGACGGCCTGCGCCTGGGCGCCGACGAAGTGGTTGTGTCGAAGAACGCCGACGAAATGGCCACTCAGGTCAACCAGTTCGACTTCATCCTCAACACCGTGGCCGCGCCGCACAATCTGGACCCGTTCCTGAACCTGCTCAAGCGCGACGGCACCATGACGCTGGTGGGCGCACCGGATTCGCCGCACCCGTCGCCTGGCGTGTTCAACCTGATCTTCAAGCGCCGCAGCCTGGCCGGTTCGCTGATCGGCGGGATTCCGGAAACCCAGGAGATGCTGGATTTCTGTGCCAAGCACGGCATCGTCTCGGACATCGAGATGATTGCCATGAAGGACATCAACCAGGCCTACGAGCGCATGCTCAAGAGCGATGTGAAATACCGGTTCGTGATCGACATGGCGACCTTGAAGCAGGAAGCGGCCGCCTGATTCAACGCGGTGCCTGCAATGCACTGTGGGAGCTGGCGCTGCCTGCCCCCACAGGCGTTTGTGACAGCTACAACATCTTGCCGACCACCGGCTCGCCAATCGCCATGAAATGACCACCCGCCACGTGGTGCAGGGTGCGCAAGTCATCGTGCCCGTCGAAATGCCAATGCCCTTCGCTGAACACCCGCACATCGGCCTGGGCGCTGATCACTTCGCCCAGGAACAGGTCGTAGGTGCCTTGGTTGTGCGGTTCCGGCAATAGCCGGCATTCCAGCCAGGCCGCGCAGCCTTCCAGCAACGGCGCGTCCAGCTGCTCGCCCGTGAATGCCTGCAGGCCGTAGGTGGCGAACTTGTCCAGGGTCTGCCCGGCAGTGTTGCCCACGGTCTGGACAATGTCGGCCTGGCTGACGGTGGGCACGTTGAGCACGAAGGTGCCACTGGCTTCCAGCAACTGGCGGGTCCACGTGGCTTTGTCGAGCACCACGGCGACTTTCGGCGGGCTGAAGTCCAATGGCATGGCCCAGGCAGCGGCCATGATGTTGCGCCGGCCCTGGTGCGCGGCACTGACCAGCACGGTTGGCCCGTGGTTGAGCAGGCGGTAGGCCTTGTCCAGCGGTACGGGGCGACGAAAATCGGCGGTCATGGCGCTACTCCGGCAAAAGTGTGCAGTGTAGCAACGCCGGAATGGGCGTGGGCAGTGGCTGGCCGGCGAAGAAGGCCGCCAGGTTGGCCAGGGTCAGGTCGGCCATGGCCCGGCGCGTGGCCCAGGTGGCGCTGGCCATGTGCGGGGTCAGCAGCACGTTATCCAGGCCCAGCAAGCCCGGGTGCGGGCGCGGCTCGTCCTCGAACACGTCCAGCGCCGCGCCAGCCAGTTGCTGGCTGGCCAGCGCCTGGACCAGCGCCGCTTCGTCGACCACGCTGCCGCGCCCGACGTTGATCAGGTAGCCAGTGGGCCCCAGTGCTGCCAGCACTGGGGCATCGACCAGGTGAAAGGTCTGGGCGCCGCCGCCCACCGCCACCACGAGGAAATCCACCGCCCCCGCCAGGCTCAGCGCATCGGGATAATAGGCATAATCGTTGGGCTGGCGGTTGCGCCCGCAGTAGGCGATGGACATGCCGAAGCCTTCGGCGCGGCGGGCGATGGCCTGGCCAATGCGCCCCAGGCCGATGATGCCCAGGCGCGCGCCGCTGACCTTGCGGGTGAAGGCGATGGGCCCATCGGCCCAGCGCCCCTGGCGTACAAAACGGTCGGCCGGCCCGGTGCCACGGGCGATGCCCAGCAGCAGGGCCATGGCGAAGTCGGCCACATCGTCGGTCAGCACATCCGGCGTATGGGTTACGGCAATGCCGCGCTCGCGCGCCGCCGCCACGTCGACGCCGTCGTAGCCGACCCCGAACACCACGATAATTTCCAGCGCCGGCAGGCGTTCCAGCAGCGCCCGGGTGACTTTCGACTCACCGTTGGCCACCAGCGCGCGGATGTGCGACGCGCCCTGCCCCAGGCCGTTGCCGAGCTCGTCACTGTCGAGCACGGCGAAGTCCGCCAGCAGGCGCTCGGTGAGCATGTCCGGCAGGCGGGCGATTTTAAGCACGTTCGCGTTCATGGGCGTTTCCTTGCAAGTGAGCCTGGCCACGGGCGCGTTCGGCGCCCAGGTAAAGCCCCAGCACGCCGCCGGCCAGCAAGGCGCAGGCGACCAGCAACAGGGCGTAGTCGTAGGTGTGGGTGACGTCCTTGATCCAGCCCATCACCGGCGGCAGGCCCAGGCCGGCCAGGTTGGCGATGGAGTTGATCAGGGCAATGGACACGGCCGCGGCCGGGCCCGAGAGGTATTCGGTGGTGGTGGCCCAGAACACCGGGGTGGCCGCCCAGTTCAGCGCCACCGCCAGCACCAGCAGGCCGTAAGCCAGGCCGTGGTTGCCGCAGAACACCGCCACGCCCAGCACGATGCCGGCCGCCAGTAACGGCGCCCCCAGGTGCAAGGCACGCTCGCCGCGCTGGTCGGAGTGGCGGCCGTTGGCGTACATGAACACGCAGGCCAGCAGGAACGGCAGCGCCGACATCAGGCTGACCACGAACGAGCCCTGCCCGGAGACCGACTGCACAATCAGCGGCAGGAACAGGGTGATGCCGATGGTGCCGAACGCCTGCAGCAGCCAGAACAGGCTGAGCAGCCACACCACCGGGCTGCGGAAGGCTTTGTGCCAGGCGTCCTGATGGGAAATCAGGGTGCCGGTCTGCTCGGCGGCAATGGTGCTCGACAGCCAGTTTTTCTGCCGCTCATCCAGCCAGTGGGTGGTCTGCGGCGAGTCCGGCAAGTAGCGCAGCACCACCACACCCAGCACCGCGGCCGGAATGCCTTCGAGCAGGAACAGCCAGCGCCAGCCGCTCACCGAGGCCATGCCATCCAGGTGCAGGAAGGCGCCGGACAACGGCAGGCCGATCACCGACGCCAGCGCCGCGCCAATGTAGAAGAACGACATGGCTTTGGCCCGGTCGCTGCGCGGGTACCACTGGGACAGGTAGTAGATGATGCCCGGGGTGAATCCGGCCTCGGCGGCTCCCAGCAGCAAGCGCATCACGTACAGCTGGTTGGCGGTCTGCACCAGGCTCATGCCGGCGGCGACGATGCCCCAGGTGATCATGATGCGGGCTATCCAGCGCCGCGCACCGACCTTGGTGAGGATCAGGCTGCTGGGCACTTCCAGCAGAATGTAGGTGAGGAAGAACAGGCCCACGCCCAGGCCGTACATGGCCGCCGACAAGCCCAGGTCGGCATTCATCTGCAGCGCCGCCACCGAGATGTTCGACTTGTCGATGTACGCCACCATGTACAGCAGCATCAGGAACGGAATCAGCTTGAGATTGAGCTTGCCCATGGTGCTGGCGTGCAAGCCGTCGTTCAGCGGGGGCTGGGTCATGACGGGGTCTCTCTATCTTGTCGTTATTGTTGGCGATGAGCGCCTTTGGCAGACCTTAAACCAGCACAGAAGCAGATTCAATATATGAATTACAATCCCTATATATGGGATTTAAGCTGAAACGGTACAACACCTCGATTATCGCAGTGCCTGCGGACGCGGCCTGGCGGCCGCTGCTACACCCCCATCCCGTAGCAGCGGCTGCCGGGCCGCGTCCAGCCGTTACGCAAAAACGCCGGTCAAACCAGCAAATGCCACCACAGCAACGTGCCCACCAACCCCACCAGCGAAACGATGGTCTGCAACACCGACCACACCCAGAGGGTTTGCTTGAGTTGCAAGCCGAAATACTCGCGCACCATCCAGAAACCGGCATCGTTGACGTGGCAGAAGAACACCGAGCCCGCGCCGATGGCCAGCGCCACCAGCGAGCTCTGGGTCGCGGCCAGGCCAGCCATCATCGGCGCCAGGATGCCCGCGGTGGTGGTGGTGGCCACCGTGGCCGAGCCGGTGGCCTGGCGCAGGGCCACGGCGATCAGCCAGGCCAGCAGCAGGTACGGCATGTGTGCGCCTTCGGCAGCCTTGCTGATGGTCTGGCTGACGCCGGCGTCCAGCAGCGTCTGTTTGAGGCCGCCGCCAGCGCCAATGGTCAACAACAACACGGCGATCGGTGCCAGGGCCTTGCGCAGGGTATTGCCCACCTGGTCACGCGGCAGGCCATTGGCCCAGCCCAGGCACACCACGGCGGCCAGCACCGCCAGGCCCAGGGCGATCAACGGTTCGCCGAGGAACTTGAGGGTCACGGCCAAGGTGGTTTCCGGCGCCAGGGCGACCTTGGCCAGGGTGCTGCCGAGCATCAGCAGCACCGGCAACAGGATGATCAGCAGCGAAATGCCGAAGCCCGGCTGGCGCTGGCCCTCGGGCTTGGCGCTGAACAACGCGCCCAGCTCGGCCGGCTCCTGCACGTCCATGCGCCGCGACAGCCAATTGCCATACAGCGGCCCGGCAAGGATCACCGCCGGCACGGCGATGGTGAAGCCCAGCAGCATGGTCAAGCCAAGGTCGGCATGCAGCGCGCTGACCGCGATCAACGGGCCTGGGTGGGGCGGCATCAGTGCATGCAGGGTGGTCATGCCGGCCAGGGCCGGAATGGCGATTTTCAGCAACGGCTGGTTGGACTGGCGGGCCATCACGAAGATGATCGGCACCATCATCACCAGCCCCACCTCGAAGAACAACGGCAGGCCGATTACCAGCGCCACCAACGCCATCACCCACGGCAGGCTGCGGCCCTTGCCCAGCCCCAACAAGGTGCTGGCGATACGGTCGGCGGCGCCGGACTCGGCCATCAGCGCGCCAAGCATCGAGCCCAGGGCAATGATGATCCCCGCCTCGCCGAGGATGCCGCCGGCGCCCTTGCTGAAGGCTTTGGCTACCTCTTCGGGGGCAAGCCCGGCGCCGACCCCGGCGATAAAGGTGCCAACGAGGATCGACAGGAACGGCGGCAGCTTGGTCGCGCTGATCAGCACGATGATGGTAGCGATGGCCACCAGGCAGCAGAGGATAAGACGGGTGTCGTGCGCAACCCAGGCGACGGTCGATAAATCCACCAGGTACTCCTTATTCTTGGACAAGTTTTGTTGCAATTTGCGCGGGAGAATACCACTTGCTTGAGGGGATCGCGGCGTCTGTGGCGCGGCCTGGCGGCCTTCTATTTCGTTTCGTGGGCGCGGGTTCTACCCGCGAAACAGGCACCGCGGTGTATCAGAACCTTCGCGGTGCGCTTTTCGCGGGTAGAACCCGCTCCCACAGGCAATCGCCGATACAGGGATCTGTGGTCAGGGAAAAATTTTAACGGCCAGGTAGGCGGCCACGGCCACGCACAACGCGGCGAACCCTACCTGCAGCAGCCGTGCCGGGATTTTCGGCGACAGCAGCCGCCCCAGCACCATGCCGCCGACGCTGGCGGCGATGAATACGCCGCCCTCCAGCGGAATGCGCACGCCGGCGTGCATCGCGCCAAGCACGGCCATGCCCGAGACCAGGGCGATGACCATCAGCGAGGTGGCGATAATGCCGTGCACGCGGATGTCGGTCAGTTGCCGGAACGCCGGCACCAGCAGGAAGCCACCGCCCACCCCCAGCAGCCCGGTGAGAAAACCGCAGCATGAGCCCACCAGCGACAACGTCAGGCTGCAGCGCAGCGTCCAGTTCAGGCGGCCAGTCTGCTGGTTGAGCATGCAGTTCTTCTGCTCCCAGCTGTGGTCGATACCGGAACCGGCGCACTTTTCCCCGCGGGCCTGGCTGAACATGCGCCAGGCCACAATCAGCAGCACCCCGCAGAACAGGCCCACCAGCAGGTTATCCGGCAAGCGGTGCGCCACCAGCAACCCCAGCGGCGTGAACAGCGTGCCCAGCGCCGCCATCAGCAGCGCCGCACGCCAGCGCACGATGCGCTTGCGCAGGCCGTCGATGGCGCCCACGGCAGCGGCCGCGCCCACCGCCAGCAAGGCCACCGGTGCGGCCTGGGTCATGGGCCAACCGAGGCCCAGCACCAAGGCCGGCACCGCGAGAATGCCGCCGCCGGCACCCGTGAGGCCCAGCACCACGCCGATCAACCCACCCAATAACAGAGCAAGCATGGCCAGCCCTCCTATTCAGTGGCGCTACAACGGGTCAGCCATTCACGGCCCTTGAGCATGCCGTTCCAGTAAAACCACGGCAGGAACGTCGCTTTCAGCCACCAGGCCGAGCGCCGGGGCACGGTGGAGTCCAGCGGGAAGCTGGGCAGCAGCTTGCCGCCGTAGCCGAACTCGGCCAGCACCACGCGGCCCTTCTCCACCGTCAGCGGGCACGAGCCGTAGCCGTCGTAACGCAACGGCAGGCCGCGGCCGGCACGCAGGGCCAGAAGGTTTTCAGCCACCACCACGACCTGCTTGCGCACGGCGGCGGCGGTCTTGGCGTTGCTGGTGGAACACACGTCGCCCAGGCCGAATACATTGGCGTGGCGCACGTGCTGCAAAGTACCGGGGTCCACCTCGCACCAGCCCGCGGCGTTGGCCAGGGTGCTGTGGCGCACGCAGTCGGGCGCCACCTGAGCCGGTACCACGTGCAGCAGGTCAAAGGGCTTGGCCTGGCGAATCAACGTGCCATTGGCGTCCTGGCTTTCGAACCAGGCGGTTTTTGCCGGGCCGTCGACCTTCACCAGTTGCGAACCGAAAGCCAGCCGCGCGCGGTATTTGTCGATGTACTTCATCAGCGCGGGCACATAGGCGGCGACGCCGAACAAGGCCGGCCCGGCCAGGTCGAATTCCACGTCGATGTGCTTGAGCACACCGCTGCGCTGCCAATGGTCGCACGACAGGTACAGCGCCTTCTGCGGTGCCCCGGCGCATTTGATCGGCATGCCCGGCTGGGTGAAGATCGCCTTGCCCTTGCGCAGGCCCTGCACCAGTTGCCAGGTGTAGGGTGCCAGGTCGAAGCGGTAGTTGGAGGTCACGCCGTGCTGGCCCAGGGTCTGCTCCAGGCCCTCGATCTGCTCCCAGGCCAGGCGCAGGCCGGGGCACACGATCAAGTGCCGGTAAGCCAGCTGACGGCCGTCATCCAGGGTCACGCGCTGGCCGTCGGCGTCGATGGCCTGCACCGCTGCCTTGATCCACTGCACGCCCTGCGGAATCACCTTGGCCATGGGCCGCGCGGTCTTGCCCACGGCATAGGCGCCGCCGCCCACCAGGGTCCAGGCCGGCTGGTAGTAGTGGGTGTCGGCGGGCTCGACCAGGGTGATCGCCAGGCCCGGCTCGCGCTTGAGCAGGCTGGCGATCAGGCCGATGCCGGCAGCGCCGCCGCCGATGATCAGGATGTCCGCGTTGCTGGCGGTCGCACCCTGTTGCTGCGCATTCTCTTGCATGCGGTCCACACTTCTTATTGAGGGGAAGGAATCGTTCCGAGGCTGGCGAGCACGGTACCGCAGTACAGGCCCGAGAGGGTCTTCATGACCTGGATCACCTCATGGCTGGCCAGCCCGTAGAAGATGTACTTGCCTTCGCGGCGGGTGGCCACCAGGCCTTCGTCGCGCAGCACGCCCAGTTGCTGGGACAGGGTGGGCTGGCGCACGCCGGTGCCGGCTTCCAGCTCGCCGACGTTGCGCTCGCCCTGGGTCAATTGGCACAGAATCAGCAAGCGGTCTTCATTGGCCAGCGCCTTGAGCAGCGCGCAGGCCTTGGAGGCACTGGCGCGCAGGCGCACGACGTCGTCGGTGGTCAGGCAGGTTTCCATGGGCAGGGGTCGCTCTCGATCACTTTCTGTGATTACATTATGTTTAAATATAGATTATCGGACAATAGAGTGTGGAGGAATTCATGATTCCCTTGATTGAGCCATTCTTCGACACCGGTTCCTCGACCTTCAGCTACGTGGTGTACGAGGCGCCCGGCAGCGCCTGCGCGATCATCGACTCGGTGCTGGACTACGACCACACCAGCGGTCGCACCGGCACCCGCCATGCCGACACCATCGCCGCCTTCGTCACGGCAAACCAGCTGCAGGTGCAATGGCTGCTGGAAACCCACGCCCACGCCGACCACCTGTCCGCCGCGCCGTACCTGCGCACGCTGTTGGGCGGCAAGATCGCCATCGGCGAAGGCATTCGCCAGGTGCAAAAGGTGTTCAAGACCGTGTTCAACCTGGAGCCGGGCTTTGCCCTGGACGGCTCGCAGTTCGACCACCTGCTGGCCGCCGACGAAACCTTCAGCATCGGCAACCTGCCGGCCCGCGCCCTGCACGTGCCCGGCCACACTCCGGCGGACATGGCCTTTCTGATCGGCGCGCACGACCTGTTCGTCGGCGACACGCTGTTCATGCCCGATGTCGGCACTGCCCGCTGCGACTTCCCCGGCGGTGACGCCGAGCAGTTGTACCGTTCCATCCACACCCTGCTGGCCTTCCCTGCCGACACCCGCCTGCACCTGTGCCACGACTACCCGCCCGAGGGCCGCGAGGCGCAATCGCACACCTCCGTGGCCGCCCAGCGCGCGGGCAATATCCACGTGCGCGACGGCATCGACCCGGCGCAGTTCGTGGCCATGCGCACCGCCCGTGACGCCACCCTGCCCATGCCCGTGCTGCTGATGCCTGCCGTGCAGGTGAATATCCGCGCCGGGCAGTTACCGCCCGCCGAGGACAATGGCGTGCGCTACTTGAAAATCCCGCTCGACCGGTTGTAACGCAACCGGTTGGAACTTGTGCGCAGGCGGCTTGCCCATTTCTGAAAGGCGCCGGTATTTCACCGGCCGGTTTTTTTCAGGAGGCAGCACATGCCAGATGCACAGGGCAAGGTACGTTACGCGGTCGTCGCCGGCGGCTGGATTTCCCAGGGGGCGTTCATGCCTGGCGTCGCCCAGACCGACAATTCGGTGATGACCGCGCTGGTCACCGGCGACCCCATCAAGGCCAGCCAACTGGCGGAAAAATACGGCCTGAAAAGCTACCGCTACGAAGACTTCGACACGCTGCTGGCCAGCGGCGAGATCGACGCCGTGTACATCGCCACGCCGAACTTCCGCCACCGCGAATTCGCCGTGCCGGCCCTGGACGCCGGCATCCACGTGCTGCTGGAAAAGCCCATGGCCACCGGTGAAGAAGACTGCCAGGCGATCAATGCCGCTGCCGAACGCAGCAGTGCCCTGCTGATGGTCGCCTATCGCCTGCATTGCGAACCGGCCACGGTAGAGATGATCGGCAAGATCCGCGCCGGAGAAATCGGCGAACCACGACTGTTCACGTCGACCTTCACCCAGCACACCAAGGAATCCAATCACCGCGCCCACAGCGGTTACTGGGCCGGGCCGGTGGCCGACATGGGCCCCTACCCGCTCAACGCCGTGCGCAACCTGTTCGGTGAAGAACCGCTGGAGGTATCGGCGGTGGGCATCCATACCCCGGGCCGGCATTTCGACAGCCACGACACCGTCACCGTGACCCTGCGCTTCAGCCGCGAACGCCTGGCGCAGTTCACCGTCAGCTACAGCCTGCCGGGTAGCCAGCGCTTTCAGGTGCTGGGCACCGAGGGCGAGATCGAGGCATCGCCCTGCTTCGGCTTCGGCGAAGGCGTGGCCATCGGTTACCGCCTGATCAAGGACGGCAAGCCCCAGGAACACGAACATCCGGTCGTCGACCAGTTTGGCGGCGAAACCCAGTACTTCTCCGACTGCATCCTCAACGGCCGCAAGCCCGAGCCCGATGGCGACGAAGCCTGGCGCGACGTACGCGTGCTGGCCGCCATCGAGAAAGCCTTGGAAAGCGGCCAACCACAACGCCTGGCGCCGCTGCCTGCACGCAGAGGCATCCAGCCGGACCAGGCCCGCCAGTTGCCATTGGCCAAAGTGCCGCCGTACATCAATACCGCCGAGCCGAACGACTGAGCCGGGAGCGCGGGCATTGAGCCGAATCATCACATCCCGGGTGCCGAACGCCGAGGACAGCTGCGACAACGCGCAGATGTTCGGCACCCCCAAGGACCGCCTGGACTTCTACCGCCGGGAAATTCAGTACGAAACCGCCATCCTCTCCAACCGCACCAACGCCTACCTGTCGGCGCAGTCGTTCCTGGTGATCGCCTACGCCTCGTCCATGGCCAACCTCAACCCCGAATGGGGCAAGGTGTTCACCCTGGTAGTGCCGCCGGTGCTGGCGCTGCTGGGGGTGCTCTGCTCGTTGAACGCCTGGCCGGGCATACGCGCGGCCTACGACATCATCGACCACTGGCACTTCAAGCAGAGCGGCCTGTTGCGCGACCTGCCGGCCATGGGCCTGGCCTACGATGACGAGCCGCTGTTCAGCGAAATGGAGTCAACCCACAAGGGCTACCGCAAATCGCTGATGTTCTCGATTCGCGCACCCTGGCTGTTCGCCGGGTTTTGGGTGGGATTGGGGGCGTTCGCTCTGGCTATCCAGATGACGTAGATGAAATCGCTTATGTAACAAAGAATTTCAACGGCGCCCTGGGGTCTATCCCATAACCCCACCAAGGACCTCACTGCCATGAAATTCGCGTTGTTCTCCAATGCCTTATCCAAAGCCGCCGGCAGCTCGCGCACCTTTATCGGTGCCGTGCTGCTGATTGTCATCTGGGCGGCCACGGGGCCGATGTTTCATTACAACGACACCTGGCAACTGATTATCAACACCTCGACCACCATCATCACCTTCCTGATGGTGTTCGTGATCCAGAACACCCAGAACCGTGACAACGACATGCTGCACATCAAGATCGACGAACTGCTGCGCGCCACCAAGGAAGCGCAGAACGCGGCGCTGGACCTGGATGACCTGGATGCCAAGGAGCTGACCACCATTCGCAAGCAATACCGGTCGATGGGCACCAACGAGACGATTGAGGTGACGGAGTCCACCACCACGCTCAAGGATGACCCGGACGCGTGACGCCATCCTGCCGCGTCGTCGATGTCGCGGCCTGGCGGTCGCTGCGCGTTACCCCTGGCCGGTCATCTGCTCGAAGGCTTCTTCGATCAGGCTGTTCGCCCCCGGACGTACCAGGCGGGCGACTTCCTCGCCGTCGCGCAGGAACACCAGGGTCGGCCACAGCTTCACGCGAAACGCACGGCCCAAGGCGCGGCCGGGGCCGGGGCCGTCTTCGATTTTCAGGTGGCGCACCGCCGGGTAGTCGCTGAAGACCTTGGCCAGCAACGGCTGCGCGGCCTTGCAATGGCCACACCAGCCGGTACCGAACTCGATCACCGTGGCGCCCGGCAGCTCGGCGACGGCGCTGCGGTCGGGGGCTTTTTCGCTGTATTCCAGGGTCATGCTCATGAGCTTCTCCTTCAGGTTGTCATGGCCAGGCCGGGCCGCCACTGACCGGGTTCTGCGCCGGTAGCGGCACCTTCGCGATACGCGCGCGCGAAGCATGGTGGGTGGCGGCCTTGGGGCGCTGGATGTCGTAGTGTTCCTGGCCTCGGGGATAGGCGCCCACCACCAGAAAGTCATCACTGTGGGACAGCGCGCAATGGCCGCTGCCGGCCGGCAACACGAGCACGTCACCGGCCACCAGGTCAATGATCTGGCCCTGCTCGCCACCCAGCATCACCCGCGCTCGGCCGCTGGCCACGCCCAGCACCTCGTGGGCGTTGGAATGGTAATGGTGGTAATCGAAGATACCGTCGCGCCACAGCGGTACCCACTCATGCCGCGCGAACAGCTGCTCGAACGCCGCCGCGTCGGCGGCCACCTGGTGGTAAACCAGCACCGGCAATGGGTTGTTGGGCACGCGACCGTCGTCGCGCAGGTACAACTGTTCGGGCGTGATCATGGGCAGGCTCGCAGTAGGCTCACACCGTTTTTTGAAACCGGCGGACAACGGATCGTTCCTCTTTGATCAGACTTCTATCAACACTTCGCTGATCTGCACCACCGGCGTCAGGTCGGTGTAGTTGGGGATATCGCCATTGAGCACCTCGGCATGGGGCACGAACGACGCGCCGAAGGTTTCCAGCGATTGGCAGTAGATATGACATTGCCCCAGGTACGCCGGTGGGGTGCCGGGCGTGGCGCCTGACAGGCCTTTTTCCACGGTGTACTTGAGGCAGGCGTCGCCCATCAGTTCCTTGAGCAGGGTCATGTGCTTGTGCTGGTAGTAATCGAAATCGAACCGTGCACCTTCCTGATAGGGGTACATCACGCTGACTTTGATCATGGCGGTCTCCTGAGTGTGAATGAGCGTTGCCCGATAGTAGCGCCAATTCAACTAACCGGGCGCAGCAAAGTCACAGTACATGACTGCTATGCATTTTTGTCCTGCGGGACCGTGGGGTTCGATGAGTTTCATTCTGTGGATGTCGGTACTGGGTGCCCTGCTGTTGCTGTTGGCGCTGACCTCGTCGTACCTGCGCTGGCTGCCGGTGACCACCTCGGCGGTGTGCCTGGCCTTCGGCATGACCCTGGGCCCGCTGGGCCTTGGCCTGGTGAACATGGACTTTGCCCGGGCCGCCACCTGGCTGCAACGGCTGACGGAGATGGCCGTGCTGTTCTCGCTGTTCGGCACCGGCATCAAGCTGCGCCTGGGCCTGCGCCGCACGGCGTGGCGGGCTTCGTACCTGCTGGCCGGGCCGGTGATGCTGGTGTCGATCGCCGGCGTCGCCGCGCTGGCGCATTACGGGCTTAACCTGTCATGGGGCCTGTCGGCACTGCTGGGGGCCATGCTGGCGCCCACCGACCCGGTGTTGGCGGCCATGGTGCAGGTCACCGGCGCTCACGATTTCGACCGCGTGCGCTATGGCCTGTCCGGTGAAGCCGGGCTGAACGACGGGGTGGCGTTCCCCTTCGTGATCTTCAGCCTGATGATGATCGACCACGTTGACATGGGCTGGCCGGACATTGGCGCCTGGGCCTTGAAGAACCTGGTGTGGGGCGTGCCCGCGGGCCTGGCCATCGGCTACGCCCTGGGCCGGCTGCTGGGCCAGTTGATGATCAACCAGCGGGTGCGCAACCAGGACAGCATCGAGTCGCCCAACGACTTCCTGGCCCTGGCGCTGATCGCCATCAGCTACGTGGTGGCCTATGGCGTGGGGGCGTTCGGCTTTCTCTCGGTGTTCGCCGCCGGGGTGGGCCTGCGCCAGGCCGAAGCACGCGCCTCGCATTCCGACGTGCCCGCCGAGCACCTGACCAAGCCGCGCGATCCGCACGCGCCGCCGCCCTCGCCCGACGAGCTTGAGGGCGGGCAACTGGCCGCCGGGGTGATGATGAACGATATCCTCACTTTCGGCGACCTGGTGGAGCGCTCCATGGAAGTGCTGCTGATCACCCTGCTGGGCGCGGCGCTGTGGCTGTACTGGGACTGGCGCGCCATAGGCCTGGCCCTGGGGCTGTTCTGCGTGATCCGCCCGCTGAGCGTGTGGCTGCTGGTGCGCAGCCAGCACCTGGACGGCCACCAGCGGGCGCTGATGGGCTGGTTCGGCATACGCGGCATCGGCTCGCTGTACTACCTGTGCTTCGCCATCGCCCACGGCCTGCCGCCGGCCATCCAGCACACCGCCATCAGCTTGACCCTGTCAGTGGTGGCGCTGAGCATCCTCGTGCACGGCATCAGCACCCAGCCCTTGCTCGAACACTATGAGCGCCGCCACCGCCAGGGCTAGCCCAGCGACGCCAGCAGTGCCTTCAAGGCGGCGTAATCGGGCACCCGGTGAAAACCCGGGCGGCCCTCGAACTGGCTGAAGTCGGTGTCGCCATAGCCGGCCACCTGCGTGCCCGCCGCCAACCCGGCCTGCACGCCGGGGATGCTGTCATCCACCAGCAGGCACTGGCGCGGCGCCAGCTTGAGCAGTTGCGCCGCTGCCACGATCAACTCCGGCGAGGGCTTCCAGGCGTTGACCTCGTAGGCGCTGACGATGTTGCCGTCGAACGCGTCCCACAGGCCGGCGGTTTTCAGGCAGGTCTCGATCTTGGCGCGCGGGCCGTTGGAGGCCACGCACTTGGGCAGCTGCAATTGGCGGACGAAATCCAGGGCCCCGGGCATGGCTTCAAGGCCCGCCGCGAACAGGTCCAGGCTGCGGCTGCGGAAGTCGCGCATGAAGGGTTCGGCGTCCAGGTGGTCGTGTTGTTCGCACAGTTCACCGACGAAAATGGCGAACTGCACGCCGCGAAAACGTCGCAGCACTTCGTCGTGGGGCAGATATATGTCGCGCTCGGCGAGCAACTCGCGCAACAGGCCGGCCGCCATGCGTTCGCTGTCGACCAGGGTGCCGTCGCTGTCGAAAATAACGCCTTCAATACTCAAACCACCGCTCCTGTGTTCACTGGGTATCCGGGTGAGCCTGCCCCGCCCGCGCCACTTTGTCCACCCCGGGGCCGCGCCGCGCACCGGCTGGGTAGCCCGGTGACGTTTCGCCCCGGGCTGGTGCGCGGGTAACGCGACGCCGGCCCTGTCTTACCCTGGAAACACCTCAACCTGTTGTTCCGCAAGGCCTTCCATTTATTTCCTTAAAAAAGGAAATAATGGCATTCAACCTGCATTGGACTCTCGGTCATTACTCAACGGGAGCATCAACATGAACATCGCCATCATCGGCGCCGGTATCGGCGGCCTCTGCGCCGCCATCGCCCTGCAGCGCGCGGGCCACGAGGTAACCGTGTACGAACAGGCCAAGGCCTTCCTGCGCGTGGGCGCCGACATCAACCTGACCCCCAACGCCGTGCGCGCCCTCGACGGGCTGGGCGTTGGCGCCGCCGTGCGCGAACCGGCGGCGCGGCCCACGCACCGCATCAGCCGGCTGTGGGACAGCGGCGAGGAGACCTCGCGCCTGGTGATGGGCGACAGCGCCGAAGCCCACTACGGCGCGCCGCAACTGACCATTCACCGTGCCGACCTGCTCGCGGCCCTGGCCGCGGCCTTCCCGCTGGAACGGGTGCGCTTCGGCAAACGCTGCGAGGCCATCGAACAGCAGCCGGACGGCGTGCAGCTGACCTTCACGGACGGCAGCCGCGCCCAGGCCGACCTGGTGATTGGCGCCGACGGCATTCACTCGGCGGTGCGCACGGCACTGTTCGGCCAGGAGCAGCCACGCTTCACCGGCGTGGTCGCCTACCGTGCGGTGGTACCGGCGCATAAGGTGGAACAGGTGCCGGATATTCAGGCGTTCA
Source organism: uncultured Gammaproteobacteria bacterium (assembly GCA_963816515.1). GTDB lineage: Bacteria > Pseudomonadota > Gammaproteobacteria > Pseudomonadales > Pseudomonadaceae > Aquipseudomonas. Next base: position 342,293 of record CAWFKX010000001.1, read on the forward strand.
CCAAGTGGTGGGGGCCGACGGCGGACAGCCAGATCGTCACCTTCCCGCTGAACCGCGGCGCTGACATCTTCATTTTCGCCACCACCGCCCAGGCCAGCTGGCACCAGGAAAGCTGGACCACCGCCGGCAGCGTCAGCGAACTGCAAGCGCACTATGCCGCTTTCCATCCCCACGCGCGGGCGCTACTGGCAGCCTGCGACGAGGTGCTCAAGACCGCGCTGTATGAGCGCGATCCACTGCCCTGCTGGCACCAAGGCCGCCTTGCGTTGCTGGGCGATGCCTGCCACCCGATGATGCCGTTCATGGCCCAGGGCGCCGGGCAGGCCATTGAAGATGCGGTGGTGCTGGCACGGGCGCTGGCGCTGCCGGGGTTGGACCTGGCTCAGGCGTTGCGGGCGTACGAGGGGGCACGCCTGGAGCGCGCCAGCCAGATCCAGATCGGCTCGCGAGGCAACCAGTGGCTCAAGGCGGGCGGCAATGCCGATTGGGTGTATGGCTATGATGCGTGGGCGGTGAGCCTTTGACGCGACCTCATCCCAGCCCGGCCACAGCCCGAGCCCGCAGCAACTCGATAAACGTCCCCAGCTCGCGGCTCACCGGCTCGCCCTTGCGCAGCAACATGCCGAACGGCGCCATGCGCTCTTCCAGCTCAATGGGCAGCGCCGTCACCAGGCCCATGCGCAGGTAATCGCGCAAGGCCGTCTCGGACAGCACCATGATGGCGTCGGTGAGCTGGATCAGCTGCTGCATCGAATACACTGAACTGCATTCGATGATGTCCGCCGGTGCCACCAGCCCCTCGCGCTGCAGGGCCTGCTCCAGGGCGATGCGCGCCGGGCTGGTGTCGGGCTGCAGAATCCATGGCCAGTCATTCACCAGTTCCGCCAGTTTCAGCTGGCGGCGCTGCAACAGCGGGTGCTGGCTGTGCACCACCAGCAGCAGGCGCTCGTTGCCCAGCGGCTCGAAATCGTAGTGCTGGCTATCGATGCTGGCGTTGCGGCGGGCAATGGCCAGGTCGATGCGCCCCTGGGCCAGCAACTGAATCACCTGGTCACTGGTGTCGCCCATGATGCGGATGCGTAACTGCGGGTGGCGCCGCTTGATCTCGGCGATCGAATCCATCACCAGCCCCGGCGCCGCGCCCATCAGCGTGCCGATGGCCAGGTAGCCATAACCGCCCTGCTGCCGCGCGGCCAGGTCTTCGGCGCAGCGGTCCAGGCCACTCAAGGCGTTCTCGGCAAAACGAATCAACTCATGGCCCAGGGCCGTGGGGCGCATGCCGCGTGGCAGGCGCTCGAACAGCTCGCAGCCGAACATGTCCTCGATCTCGTGGAGCATGCGCGTGGCTGCCGGCTGCGACATGTTCAGGGTCTGCGAGGCGCGGTGCAGGTTTTCGCTGCTGCCCAGTGCGACCAGCATGTGCAAGTGCTTGTAACGCAAACGGTTGAACAGGCTGCGAGCGATGGCGGCAGGTTGCATGGAAGCTCCGGCGTATTGATACCCTGAGGGTATCGGGTATGAGCAAAAATCGATTTGTAGCGCATAGCGGCGCCGCCGTACAGTCCCTGTCAGATACCACGCAGCCAAATAACTCCAAAAAGGAAACTGCCGTGAAGACCTTACCCGCGTCCTTGCTCGCCAAGGTGTCCTGGCGGCTGCTGCCCTTCCTGTTGCTGATGTACATCATGGCGTTCCTCGACCGCGCCAACGTCGGCTTCGCCCGCCAGGCATTCCAGGCCGACACCGGCATCAGCGACACCGCGTTCGCCTTCGGCGCCGGGGTGTTTTTCGCCGGCTACGCACTGCTGGAAGTGCCCAGCAACCTGATCCTGCACAAGGTCGGCGCACGCCTGTGGATGTGCCGCATCATGGTCAGCTGGGGACTGATCAGCGCCGCCATGGTGTTTGCCCACAACGAGACCAGCTTTTACCTGTTGCGCTTTCTGCTGGGGGTGGCCGAAGCCGGTTTCTTCCCCGGCGTGATCCTTTACCTCACCTACTGGTTCCCCGGCGCCGCGCGCGGCAAGGCCATGGGCTTCTTCTACTTCGGCGCCCCGCTGGCGTTCATCTTCGGCAGCCCCTTGTCGGGCCTGCTGCTGGAACTCGATGGCCTGGGCGGCGCCCATGGCTGGCAGTGGCTGTTCGTGGTCGAGGGGCTGATGGCCACCGCCGTGGGCATCTGGGCCTATTTTTACCTGGACAACCGCCCCGCCGACGCCGCCTGGCTCAGCCCTGACGAACGCCAACTGCTGCAGGGCGTGATAGACCAGGAAGACCAGCACAAGCAAGGCCACGGCAGTTTGTTCAAGACCCTGTGCCAGCCCTCGGTGCTGTACCTGTGCCTGATCTACCTGCTGATCCAGGCCAGTGTCTATGGCGTGGTGTTCTACCTGCCTACCCAAGTAGCGGGGCTGTTGGGCAGCAAGGTCGGGCTGCTGGTGGGGCTGGTGTCCGCCCTGCCCTGGCTGTGTGCACTGCTGGCCGCCTGGTGGGTACCGGCCCAGGCCGACCAGCGCGGCGACCACCGCCGCGTAGCCAGCCTGACCCTGTTGGTGGCCGCCCTGGGCATCGCCGCCTCGGTGAGCGTCGCCAGCCCCTTGTGGGGTGTGATCGCCCTGTGTTTCGCCGCCGCCGGCTTCATCGCCGTGCAGCCGGTGTTCTGGACCTTCCCTTCGCGCACCCTGGCCGGCAGCGCTGCGGCCGGTGCCATTGCCTTGATTAACTCGTTCGGTGCCCTGGGCGGCTTCATCGCCCCGGTGCTGAAGAACTGGGCCGAAATGCATTTCAACTCGCCCGCCGCCGGCCTTTACCTGCTGGCCGCCACGACCCTGATCGCCGCCGCCCTGGTGCTCGGCATCGCCCTCAAACCCCGGGCCAGGCCGCAACCGCGCGCCGGCCTGCAACACTGAATCCCTGACCTGCAAGGAGCTGTTCATGAGCGTCCCAACCATCAAGCACGTACGCGCCTTTACCCTGCGCGGCGGCGGCGCCGACTACCACGACCAGGGCGACGGCCACTGGATCGACGACCACATCTCCACACCCATGGCCAAGTACCCGCAGTACCGCCAGAGCCGCCGCAGCTTCGGCATCAACGTGCTGGGCACCCTCGTCGTGGAAATCGAGGCCAGCGACGGCACCGTCGGCTTCGCCGTGACCACCGGTGGCGAACCGGCTGCCTATATCGTCGAGAAACACCTGGCGCGCTTCCTGGAAGGCGCCAAGGTCACTGACATCGAACTGATGTGGGACCAGATGTACCAGTCCACCCTGTACTACGGCCGCAAGGGGCTGGTGATCAACACCATCTCCGGCGTCGACCTGGCCCTGTGGGACCTACTGGGCAAGATCCGCCAGGAGCCGGTGCACCAGTTGCTCGGCGGCGCGGTGCGTGACGAGTTGCAGTTCTACGCCACCGGCGCCCGTCCGGACCTGGCGCAGAAGATGGGCTTCATCGGTGGCAAGATGGCCCTGCACCATGGCCCGGCCGAAGGCGAGGAAGGCCTGCGCAAGAACCTGGAAGAGCTGGCGACCATGCGCGAACGGGTCGGCAAGGATTTCTGGCTGATGCTCGACTGCTGGATGAGCCTGGACCTCAACTACGCCACGCGCCTGGCCAAGGGCGCCGCCGAATTCGGCCTGAAGTGGATCGAAGAGGCCCTACCGCCCGACGACTACTGGGGCTATGCCGCCCTGCGCAAGGCCGTGCCCAGCGGCATGCTGGTCACCACCGGCGAGCACGAAGCCACGCGCTGGGGCTTCCGCATGCTGCTGGAAATGGGCTGCTGCGACATTATCCAGCCGGACGTGGGCTGGTGCGGCGGGCTCACGGAGCTGGTGAAAATCAGCGCCCTGGCCGACGCCCACAACGCCCTGGTCGTACCCCATGGCTCGTCGGTGTACAGCTACCACTTCGTCGCCACGCGCCACAACAGCCCCTTCGCCGAGTTCCTGATGATGGCGCCGAAGGCGGATCAAGTGGTGCCCATGTTCCACCCGCAACTGCTGGGCGAGCCGGTGCCGGAGAACGGCCGCATGCGCCTTTCGCGCCTCGACCAGCCGGGCTTTGGCGTGACCCTGAACCCCGAATGCCAACTGCACCGTCCATACAACCGTGAAGGGGATCGCTGATGAAACTGCCCGTTAACCCGTTCAAGGCGCAGTTGGCCAAGCGCGAACCGCAATACGGCATCTGGGCCGGTTTCGCCAGCGGCAACGCCGCCGAACTGGTGGCCACGTTCGGCTACGACTGGATGCTGATCGATGGCGAGCACGCGCCCAACACCGTGCCCAGCATCCAGGCGCAACTGCAGGCCGTGGCGCCCTATGGCTGCGCGCCGGTGGTGCGGCCGGTGACCGGCGACGCCAACCTGATCAAGCAACTGCTGGACATCGGCGCCCAGACCCTGATGGTGCCCATGGTCGACACCGCCGAGCAGGCCCGCGAACTGGTGCGCGCCATGCGTTACCCGCCCCACGGCATTCGTGGCGTGGGCGGTGGCCTGACCCGGGCCACGCGCTGGGACGGGGTGCCCGACTACCTGCACACGGCCCATGAGCAGCTGTGCCTGATCGTGCAGGTGGAATCGCGCCTGGGCGTCGACAATGTCGAAGCCATCGCAGCGGTGGAAGGCGTGGACGCGGTGTTCATTGGGCCGGCCGACCTGTCCACCGGGTTGGGCCATGCCGGCAACCCGTCGCACCCCGAGGTGCAGGAACGCATTCGCCACGCCATCAACGCCACCCTGGCGGCCGGCAAGGTCTGCGGCATCCTCGCGCCCCAGGAAGAAGACGCCCGTCGTTACCTGAGCTGGGGCTGCCAGTTCGTGGCCGTGGGCATCGACATCAGCCTGTTGCGCCAGGCCGCGCTGAGCACCCTGGCGCGTTACCGCGACACCCCGAACGCAGCCGCGCCGTCGCGCACCTACTGATTCCACGGAGCCTGCCATGTCAGCCGTACCGGTCTACCAGAACTACATCAACGGCCAATTCACCTCCAGCCGCGAGCACCTGGACGTGTTCAACCCGGCCACCGGCGCCCTGCTCTCACGGGTACCGGCAGCCAGTGCCGACGACGTTGACCAGGCCCTGGCCGCCGCCCGCGCCGCGCAGACGGCGTGGGCGCGCACACCGGCCATCGAGCGCGGCGGCCACCTGCGCCGCATCGCCGCGAAACTGCGCGAGCACGCCCCGGCGCTGGCCCGCACCATTACCCTGGAACAAGGCAAGATCAGCGCCCTGGCCGAAGTGGAGGTGAACTTCACCGCCGACTACCTTGACTACATGGCTGAGTGGGCGCGGCGCATCGAAGGCGAGATCATCAGCAGCGACCGCCCTGGCGAGAACATCTTCCTGTTCCGCAAGCCGTTGGGCGTGGTGGCGGGCATTTTGCCGTGGAACTTTCCGTTTTTCCTGATCGCCCGAAAAATGGCCCCGGCGCTGATCACCGGCAACACCATCGTGATCAAGCCCAGCGAAGAAACCCCGAACAACTGTTTCGAGTTCGCCCGCCTGGTGGCCGAGACCGAGCTGCCCGCCGGGGTGTTCAACGTGGTGTGCGGCGACGGCCGCGTGGGGGCGGCCCTGAGTGCCCACGCCAAGGTCGACATGATCAGTTTCACCGGCAGCGTCGACACCGGCGCACGGATCATGGCCGCCGCTGCGCCAAACCTGACCAAGCTCAACCTGGAACTGGGCGGCAAGGCACCGGCCATCGTCCTCGCCGATGCCGACCTGGACCTGGCGGTGAAGGCCATTCGCGACTCGCGCATCATCAACACCGGCCAGGTGTGCAACTGCGCCGAGCGGGTGTACGTGGAGCGCAAGGTGGCCGATCAATTCATCGAGCGCATCGGCGCGGCCATGGCCGCCACCCGTTACGGCGACCCGCTGGCCGACAGCAGCGTGGAAATGGGCCCGCTGATCAACCGCGCAGGCCTCGACAGCGTCGACGCCAAGGTGCGCCGCGCCCTGGCCGACGGCGCCCAGTTGATCACCGGCGGCGCCGTGGCCGATCGGCCCCAGGGCTTCCACTACCAGCCCACCGTGCTCGCCGGTTGCCGGGCGGACATGGAGATCATGCGCAAGGAGATCTTCGGCCCGGTGTTGCCGATCCAGATCGTCGACGATCTGGACGAAGCTATCGCCCTGGCCAACGACTGCGAGTACGGCCTGACCTCCTCGCTCTACACCCGAGACCTGGGCAAGGCCATGCAGGCCATGCGTGAAATCGACTTTGGCGAGACGTACATCAACCGCGAAAACTTCGAAGCCATGCAGGGTTTTCATGCCGGCGTACGCAAATCCGGGGTGGGTGGGGCCGATGGCAAGCATGGGTTGTATGAGTACACCCATACCCATGTGGTCTACTTGCAGGCTTGATCCGTAGCCGCTGCCGACAGGCTGCGGCTACGAGGTTCACAACAAGAAAGGACGCTGATCTTGATCTACACCGGCCCGCTGTTCGACAGCCACCTGCACCTCTACGACCCCAGCCGCCCCGAAGGCATTCCCTGGCCGCAGCCCGGTGATGCCATCCATGGCCCGCGCCTGCCTGCCGACTATTGGAGCCTGGCCGGCCCGGCCGGCGTGGTCGGAGCCCTGGTGGTGGAAGCCAGCCCGCGGCGCCTGGATAACGACTGGATACTGCGCACCCTCGACCAGGACTCGCGCCTGGTGGGCTACATCGGCAACCTCGATCCACTGGCATCCACCTTTCATGACGACCTAGATCGCCTGAGCGCCGACCGGCGCTTTCGCGGCATCCGCTACGGCAACCTGTGGGGCCGCGACCTGCTGGCCGACCAGCAGCAACCCGGTTTCATCGACGGCCTGGCCCACGTCGCCGAGCGCGGCCTGGTGCTGGACAGCGCCAACCCGGATGCGCGGTTGATCAAGGCCCTGCTGGCGCTCAGTGATCGCCTGCCGGAGCTGCGCATCGTGATCGACCACCTGCCCAACGCGGCGGACCTGGCCTTTACTGCCGACCTGCAGGCGTTGGCCGGCCGCCCGCAGGTGATGGCCAAGCTCGCCGAGATTCCACAAACCGATAGCCAAGGCCTGATCCGCGATCCTAGCTTCTACCGCGATGTACTGGCCCGGCTGTTCGAACTGTTCGGCGAGGACCGCTGCTTCTTCGGCAGCGACTGGCCCAACAGCGATCACCTTGCCGATTTCACCACCACGGTGGGGCTGGTCAAGGCGTGCCTGACGACCCAACCCGGCCCCATCCAGGAAAAGTTCTTCCTGCACAACGCCCCACGCCTCTACGGCCTGTTGGGGTACACCGCATGAAAACCCGCGCCTTTCGCATGAACCTCAACCCCGGCCAGGCTGAGGAATACCGCAAACGCCACGAGCAGATCTGGCCGGAGCTGGTGCAGGCGCTGCAGCAGGCGGGGATCGTCGACTACCGGATCTTTCTCGACCCGCGCAGCGACGCTCTGTTCGCCGTAATGCAGCACCACGACCAGCACCTGCTCGACCAACTGCCCGGCCTGCCGGTTATGCAACGCTGGTGGCAACACATGCAAGACATCATGCCCAGCCACCCCGACGGCTCGCCGGTGAGCCTGGACCTGATCCCGATGTTCGAACTGACACCGTAGCCGCTGCCGCCAGGCTGCGGCTACGGACCTGACCAATAACAACAAAAGGACCTGGCATTTGGAAATCATCATCCTCGGGGTACTGCTGCACTTCATCGGAGGCTTCGCCTCCGGCAGTTTCTACATCCCCTACAAGAAGGTCCGCGGTTGGGCCTGGGAAAGCTACTGGATCACCGGCGGCCTGGTGTCCTGGTTGATCGTGCCGCTGATTGCCGCGCAACTGACGGTGCCCGGCTGGGTCGACATCCTGCGCCTGGCCGACACGTCCACCCTCACCTGGACCTACCTGTTCGGTGTGCTGTGGGGCATTGGCGGGCTGACGTTCGGCCTGACCATGCGCTACCTGGGCTTGTCGCTGGGCATGTCGCTGATCATGGGCCTGACCTCGGCCCTGGGTGCGCTGATGCCGCCGCTGTACCGCGACCTGTTCACCAACGACAACACCGGCACCCTCAGCGCCATGTGCAACAACCTGGGCGGCCAGTGCGTGCTGATCGGCGTGGCGGTGTCGCTGATCGGCATCGCCCTGTGCGGCCGGGCCGGGTTCATCAAGGAACGCGAAGTACCGGACAGCACCAAGTTTCAAAGCGTCAGCGAATTCGCCCTGGGCAAGGGCCTGCTGGTGGCAGTGATCAGCGGCGTGCTCAGCGCCAGCTTCAGCTACGGCATCACCGCCGGCCGGCCCCTCGCGGCGGCTGCCGTAGAACACGGTGCCAACAGCCTGTTCCAGAACAACGTGACGTTCATGGTGATCATGTGGGGCGGGCTGACCACCAACGGCCTGTGGTGCCTGTGGCTGAACTGGCGCAACAACACCTTCCACAACTACCGCGACCGCAGCACGCCACTATTGGCCAACTACCTGCTGGTGGCCTGCGCCGGCACCCTATGGTTCCTGCAGTTCTTTTTCTACGGCATGGGCGAAAGCCGCCTGCACAACGACGCCAGCAGCTGGGTGCTGCACATGTCGTTCATCATCATCGTGTCCAACGTCTGGGGCCTGTACTTCAAGGAGTGGCAAGGCACCAGCGCGGCGACCAAGGGCGTGTTGCTGGCGGGGATCCTGGTGATCCTGGCGGCCATCACCCTGGTGGGTTACGGCAATTACCTCAGTTAAGGAGAAACACATGCTGCTCAAAGACAAGACCGTGATCATCACCGGTGCCTCGCGCGGTATCGGCCGCGCCGTGGCCCGCGAGTGTGCACGCCAGGGCGCGCGCGTGGTGATCGGCCACAGCGGCAGCGCCCAGGGCAACCAGGCGGCCGCCTCGCTGATCGAGGAAATCCGCGCCTTCGGCGGCCATGCCATCGATGTGCCTGGCGATGCCGCCGACCCCGACACTGGCGACAAGCTGGTGGCCGGCGCCCTTAAAGCCTTTGGCAGCGTCGACGTGTTCGTCAATAATGCCGGCATCTGCCCGTTCCATTCATTCCTGGACATGCCCCGCGAGGTCTACCTGAAGACCGTCAACACCAACCTCAACGGCGCCTACTTCGCCGTGCAGGCCGCGGCCAACCAGATGAAGAACCAGGGCCGTGGCGGCGCAATCATCGCCATCAGTTCCATCAGCGCGCTGGTGGGCGGCGGCATGCAAACCCACTACACCCCGACCAAGGCCGGCCTGCATTCGCTGATGCAATCCTGCGCCATCGCCCTGGGGCCGTATGGCATCCGCTGCAACTCGGTACTGCCGGGCACCATCGCCACCGACATCAACAAGGACGACCTGGCCGACCCCGAGAAACTGGCCTACATGACCGGCCGCACGCCCCTGGGACGCCTGGGTGAACCGGAGGATATCGCCGGCCCCGTGGTGTTCCTGGCCTCGGACATGGCGCGCTATGTGACGGGGGCGTCGTTGCTGGTGGATGGCGGGCTGTACGTAAACCTGCAATAAAAAACAAAGGGCCCGTTCCGATAATGAACGGGCCCTGCGATTAACCGGCGTTATTACCCTTCTCGTTCAATAACTTCAAACTCAGCACCGCGCCCGCGCGCAAGTATTCAACCTGGGCAAATACCGCATCCTTGACCATTGCCTTGCCCAGATCACTGATATCTTCGTCACGGATATTGACCAGGCTCAAGTGCAGCAAGTGGGAGGCCACGTCCATTATCCGCTGGAACGATACCAGGGTATTATTCTGCCCCAACTCGTCCACTACCCGGTCCCAGCGGGCATCAGCATCGCGGGCGACGGTCTGGAACTCCTCCAGGGAGACCGTCTTGTCGTGATAAGTTTCACGCAATAGTACTTCAAGAGACTTGGAAATAGCTCGCATAGTAAGTTGCTCAGTTTTATTGAAAACGAACGGCGAGACTAGCACCCTATACCCTAGCAAAACATATGCACTGACAACTTCAGAAAGTTCCTACAATGCAGGGTAAAATAAACTACCGATATGCACTGAGGCAGTTCCAGCGATCTGAGTGAGCGCCGGTTTCTGCAGCGCCGAGGCAGCCGCATTCGGCCGGCATTCGGCTATGCTTGCAGCCACTTGAATAAAGCTTCATTTGTTCAATGCCTGCAAAGCGATTCTTATAGCCCATTTGCTCCGTTGACCCACCCGAGACTGCCATCGATGAACCACCGCAAAACCCTGCAACTTGGCCTGGCCCTGCTGATCGCCAGCACCGGCACCGCTTTCGCCGCGCCCAACACCTTCGTCACCAAGGCGCTGAACGGCGGTGCCGCCGAAATCCTGCTGGCCCAGATGGGTGGCAGCAAATTCCAGCAGGCCGACATGCAGACCTACGTGGGCGTGATGGTCAAGGACAACACCATCATCAACGAACAGCTGACCACCCTGGCCAAGAAGCTCGAAATCGACCTGCCACTACCACCGACCAAGGTCGCCGCCTGGCCTGCCGTCGCCGGCAAAACCCCTGAAGCCAGCTTCGCCCTGCACCAGGTCAAGGTGAACCAGGATCTGCTGGACCTTTACCAGGCCGAGGCCAACAGCAGCGATGCCCCGGAACTGAAGGCATTCGCGCTGGAGCAGTACAAGGACGTGCAGCGCCATGAGCGCATGGCGCAACGCTTGTCGAAAACGTACAAGAAATAAACCATGCCGTTTGGTCGCGATCACATAGCGCACATCGCGACCATGGCCGGCGCCTATACGCGCGCTGCCGCAGCGTCATAGACCTCGCTGTCACGTCGGGCACCTACGGCAATGACCAGCACCACAATGGCTTGGCCGTCCACGCGGTAAACAATCCGCGTATCGCCTGTTCTGATCCGCCTGCAACCGGCCAGGCTTCCCCTGAGAGGCTTGCCTGTTTTTTCGGGCTCACCGTTGGCGATGCGCTCTTCGATCACGTCGAGGATGCGGTTGGCAGCGTATGCGCCCAGTTGATCGAAGTCGCCCGTGACCTGCGGATGGTAAATGACCGCCCAAGCCATTCGGCCTCCTTGTCATTGATCATTGTTGGCGTAGCGCGCGCGCATATCCTGGTGGGAAATGGCAGTGGCAGCATCGAAGCCTGCCAGCCGGTCACGTGCAGCCGCTTCGATTCGCAGGTTTTCCAACTCGTCCTGCATGTCCTGGTAAACCTGCACATTGAGAATGACCGCAGCAGGTTCATTGTCCTTGAACACGACCAGGCGATCGGTTGCACGACTGGTTACTTCCTTGAGTTTGGCGCTAAAGCTACGCACCATCGCGGTGACCGATATGGCCTGATCCGCGCGATCCAGCAGTGAAGCCATGACGACCTCCTATACAATTTATTAAGCGTATTCTGATACGCGTTAAAAAGCATACAGTATTACATCCGATGGGGCGAACAGCGCTGTGCGCCACCGGTCGCCTCAGCAGCGCAGATCAGCCACACGACGATTGTCCCTCCCCTGTCACCATTGAGTGCTACCTTGAGGTGATCTTTGCAAAACGCCTCAAGGAGCGATCATGGCCCATCAGATGTTTTCCAGTGTCATCGCCTACTCGCAGCACTGCGAACGGGTGATCAAGGAGATGTTGCATGCCCGCCCCAGCCTGGACCGGCAAAAGGTCATGACCTGGGTGGACGAGCAGAGCCACGCCCATTCCGAAGGGGAACCGCTGGAGTACCTAAAGGCGCTGAGCGCCAAGGTGCGCGCCGGCCTGCCCATGCCCTGGGACAAGTAGAGGAATGCCCATGCGTATGATCTGTGCCGCATTGAGTGTGCTGTTGATCAGCGGCTGTTCTTCCTACCGTACCGACAAGCCCGACCCCGTGCCCAAGGAACGCTTGCTTGGGTTTCAGCAGCCGCTGGATAACGCCAGCACCCTGGTGGTGCGGCGCGACATCGGCATGCTCGGCGGCGGCTGCTATGTGGCGGTGATGATTGACCGCACCGTGGCCGCGCGCATCGGCATCGGCGAGGTGGCGAGCTTCCAGGTGCCGGCGGGCGAGCGCATTGTCGGGATCGACACCGACACCGCCGACACCACCCTGTGCGGCAAGGGCAGCCTGCACCGCGAGATCCTGGTGCAGGCCAGTGCCGGCAGCCACGAAAACGTGCGTATCGTCAGCGAAAACAAGCAGGGCTTCGCGATTTTGCAGGACAAAAAGCCCTGACGTGGCGGTAGACTTCGTGGCTTCCCCGCCACATTTTCTGCCCAGAGACACCCCATGCAAGCACTTGAAGGCCCGAGAATCCTGCTGCGCCCGCTGCAAGCCGATGACGCCGACGCCCTGGTGGCCGCGGCCAGCGACGGCGAATTGTGGAACCTGCCCTTTACCGTGGTGCCCTCGGCCGCCACGGTGCACGGCTACCTGGCCACCGCCCTGAACGGCCGCGACGCGGGCACGGTACTGCCCTATGCCACGGTGTTGAAGGAAACCGGGGAGGTGATCGGCTCGACGCGTTTCTGGAAGGTCGACCGCGCCAACCGCAAGCTGGAAATCGGTAGCACCTGGATCGCTTCGCGCTGGCAGCGCAGCTTCGTCAACACCGAGGCGAAATACCTGATGCTGCGCCACGCCTTCGAGGTGCTGGCGTGCGTGCGCGTGCAATTCACTACCGATGAGATCAATACCAGGTCACGGGCGGCGATTTTGCGCCTGGGAGCAAAGCAGGAAGGCATCGTGCGCAACGAACGGATCATGCCGGACGGGCGCAAGCGCAATTCGGTGCGGTTCAGCGTGATTGATGAGGAATGGCCGGCGGTGAAGGCGCAGTTGCACGCAACGTTATCTCGATAAACCGCGTCGCGGCTTTCGCGAGCAAGCTGTGCTCCCACGGTGTTGAACATCTGACGTGCATTCAACGCTGTGGGAGCACGGCTTGCGCGCGGCAATACTGGACTTATTCCCCTGTCCAGGAGCCGCCCAGGGCGGCTTGCAGTTGCACGCTGGTGACCAGCTGCGTGGCCACCAGGCTGAGCAATGTCTGGCGTTCGCTGAGGCTGGTGGCCTGGGTGGTGGCTACGTCCAGGTAGTCGATCACACCCGCCTCGTACTGATCACGGCTGACCGACGCCGACTCTTCCGCCGACTGCGCCGAGTTACGCCGCGCCACCAGTTCCGGCTCAAGCGTGCGCAGTTCCACCAGGTAATCCTCCACCTCGCCCAGCCCGGTCAACACCGTCTGCCGGTAGGTCGCGACCTTGGCGTCGTAAGCAAAGCGTGCCTGCTCTACCGCGGCCTTGGTGGCGCCAAAGTCGAGAATGGTGCCGGTCAGGCTCGGGCCGATGGACCAGAAGCGGTTGGGCACCGAGAACAGGTTGCTCACCGTGGAGCCCTGGTAACCGTCGCTGGCGCTCAGGGTCAGGTCCGGGTAATAGGCGGCGGTGGCCACGCCCACGGCGGCGTTGGCGGCGGCCATGTCGCGTTCGGCCGCGGCGATGTCGGGGCGACGCTCCAGCAGGCGGCTGGGCACACCCAGCGGCACGTTCGGCACGTGGTATTGCCAGCCGTCATCCACCGCCAGGGCGAAATCGGCCGGCGGCTTGCCGATCAACAGGGCGATGGCGTGCTCGTACTGGGCACGCTGCCATTGCAGGTCGAGCATCGACGCCTGGGCGCTTTGCAGCTGGGTCTTGCCGGTGGCCAGGTCGGCACGCGAGGAAATCTGCTCGTCGTACTTGTTCTGGATCACTTGCAGGTAACGCTCGTAGCCCTTGATGGTTTCGCGGTACAGAGCAATGCGCCGGTCGAGAATGCGCAGCTGAAAGTAGTCCTGTGCCAGGGTCGACTGGGCGCTGAGGGTGGCGTTGGCCAAGTCCGCGGCGCTGGCCTGGGCGCTGGCGCGGTTTTCTTCCACGGTGCGGCGCAACTTGCCCCAAATGTCGGCTTCCCAGCTCAGGCTGAGGCTGGCCGAATGTTCGTTTTTGGGCGTGCCGGCACTGGAGCCCGTGGTGCTGCTGGACGACGAACCCGTGCCGGTTTCGCTGCGGGTGCTGGAGGCGGTACCCGTGAGCGAGGGCAACTGCTCGGCGCGCGACTCGCGCACCAGCGCGAGGGCCTGGCGATACTGGGCGGCGTACACGGCCACGTTCTGGTTATTGAGCTGCACCTGGGCGGCCAGCGCATTCAGTTGCGGGTCTTGGTACAGCTCCCACCAAGGCCCCTTGGGCAACGCGTCCTGGGGGCTGGCGGCTTTCCAGCCCTCGGCCTCCTTGAACGTGGTGGACATCGGGGCCGTCGGTTTCTTGTAGTCGGGCCCGACCATGCAACCACCCAGCAGAGTGCTGGCCAGCAGCACGGCGATACACAGGCGGGAAGGTGTTGGAGCATTCATTCGTTAACCCTTGTCAGTCAGCCGGGCACGTGGGTGCGGCGAATACGCGTGTGCCAGACATGCCGGGTGGCACGGCTCAGGCGGTCGAGATAGAGGTACACCACCGGGGTGGTGAACAACGTCAGCAATTGGCTCAGCGCCAGGCCACCGGCAATGGCCACACCCAGCGGCTTGCGCAGGTCGGCATCGCCGCCGCTGCCAAGGGCCAGCGGCAAGGCGCCGAAAAATGCCGCCAGGGTGGTCATCATGATCGGCCGAAAGCGCATGCGGCACGCTTCGAGGATGGCCTGTTCCGGGGGCAGCTTGCGGTCGCGCTCGGCCACCAGGGCGAAGTCGATCATCATGATCGCGTTCTTCTTGACGATACCGATCAGCAACAGGATGCCAATCAGCGCGATCACCGTCAGCTGCATGTTCACCGCCTTGAGCAGCAACAGCGCACCGACACCCGCCGACGGCAATGTCGAGAGAATGGTCAGGGGGTGAATGTAGCTTTCGTACAGCACCCCCAGCACGATGTACACCGCGAGCAAGGCCGCGGCGATCAGCCACGGCATGCTCGCCGCCAGTGCCGCGTAGGCCTGGGCCGTGCCGGCGAAACCAGACTGGATGTCACGTGGCAGGCCGACCTTGTCGACCGCCGCGTGGATCGCCGCCGTGGCCTGCTCCAGCGACACGCCGTCCTGCAGGTTGAAGGCAATGGTGCTGGTGGCCGACTGGCCCTGGTGGGCCACCGCCAGGGGCGCGTTGTCGGGGCTGAAGGTGGCAAATGCGGTCACCGGTACCTGCTGGTTGTCGCTGTTGATCACGTACATGCGCTCGAGCATGGTCGGGTCGCTGGTGTACACCGGGTCCAGGCCCATCACCACGTGGTACTGGTTGAGGGTCTTGTACAGGGTGGCGACCTGGCGCTGGCTGTAGGCGTTGTTGAGCAGGTTGTCGATGTCGCTGACGCTCACCCCCAGGCGGCTGGCCGCGGCGCGGTCGATGTGCAGCTTCATTTCCTGGCCGCCGGTCTGGGCGTCTGAGTCGATGCCGGTCAATTCGGGCAAGCCACGCAGCGCGGCCTCGACCTTGGGTTCCCAGGTGCGCAGCAGGTCCAGGTCATCGGCCTGCAGGCTGAACTGGTACGTGGCGTTGGCGCTGCGCCCGCCCACGCGAATGTCTTCGGCGGGCATCAGGAACAGCTGGATGCCGGCGACCTTGTTGTTCTGCCTGGTCAGGCGGTTGGCAATCGTTGCTGCGCTGCTGGCGCGCTGGGTGTAGTCCTTGAGGCGAATGAAAAAGTCGCCCGTGTTGCGTGACCCCGCGCGGCCGCTGCCGGTGGACGACATCACCGCTTCCACGTCGGGGTCGGCCGCCAGGTCGTGGGCGATCTGCATCAGGTGCGGCTTGAGGGCCTGGAACGAGATGTTCTGGTCGGCGCGCACGGCGCCCATCAGCACACCGGTGTCCTGGGCCGGAAAGAAGCCCTTCTGCACCGTGGCATACAGGTAGACATTGAGCGCCACGGTCAGCAGCAGGCTGAACATGGTCAGCAAGCGATGCCGCAGCACCCAGGCCAACGCCGCCAGGTAGGCCGCCTGCAGGCGCGCCAGGCCGGCTTCGATCCACTGGTACAGGCGCGGCTCGCGGGCGTCGTGGGCCGGTTGGCGCAGCAGCATCACGCACAGCACCGGGGTCAGGCTCAGGGACACGACCATCGACAGGCCCAGGGCGATGCTCAGGGTCACCGCGAATTCGCGGAACAGGCGGCCGACAATGTCACCCATCAGCAGGATGGGAATGAACACAGCGATCAGCGACAGGGTCATCGACAGCACCGTGAAGCCCACCTCGCGGGTGCCCATCAGCGCCGCGCGCAACGGGCGCATGCCCATTTCCTGATAGCGGGCGATGTTCTCCAGCACCACGATGGCATCGTCAACCACAAAGCCCGTGCAAATGATCAGCGCCATCAGCGACAAGTTGTCCAGGCTGTAGCCCAAGAGGTACATCACCGCGCAGGTACCGATCAGCGACACCGGCAGCACCACCGCCGGAATCAGCGTGGCGCGCAGGTTGCGCAGGAACACGAAAACCACGGCAATCACCAGCAGCGTGGCGATCAGCAGGGTTTCCTCGGTGTCGTGCAGGGAGGAGCGCACGGTGGGGCCGCGGTCGATCACCGGGATCAGCTGCACGTCACCGGGGATTTCCCGTTGCAACTCGGGCAGCAGCGCCTTGATGCTGTCGATGGTCTGCAGCATGTTGGCCCCGGCCTGGCGGGTCACGCCCAGGGTCACCGAGGGCTGGCCGTTGTAGTAGCCGCCGACGAAGGTGTCTTCCACCGAGTCATACACGTTGGCCACGTCCTTGAGGCGCACGGCCGTGCCGTTCTGGTAGGTGATCACCAGTTCCTGATACTCGACGGCCTTGTCGATCTGGTCGTTGCCGTCGATCACCCAGCTTTGCCCGTTGCCCTGCAAGATGCCCTTGGGCTTGGCCTTGGTGGCGTTGTCGATGGCCTGGCGCACGGTCTCGAGCGAAATGCCGGCGTGGTTCAACAGGTTCGGTTGCACGTCGATGCGCACCGCTGGCAACGCACCGCCACGCACCGAGACTTCACCTACGCCGTTGACCTGGGCGATCTTCTGCTGAAGCTTGCTGTAGGCCAGGTCGTAGAGCTCGCCGGGGCTGCGGGTGGATGAGGTCAGCGCCAGCATCAGCACCGGCGCTTCCGACGGGTTGGCCTTGCGGTAGGTGGGCAGCGACGGCATGGAGCTGGGCAGCAGGCTGCGCGAAGCGTTGATGGCCGCCTGCACGTCGCGGGCGGCGCCGTTGATGTCGCGGTCCAGGGCGAACTGTAGAATCAGCGTGGTCGAGCCCTGGCTGCTGGTGGAGGTCATTTCAGTGATGCCGGCGATCTGCCCCAGGCTGCGCTCCAGCGGCGTGGCCACGGTGGCGGCCATCGTCTCGGGGCTGGCCCCGGCCAGCGAGGCGCTGACCATGATGGTGGGGAAGTCCACCTGGGGCAGCGGCGCCACCGGCAACAGCTTGTAGCCCAGAACCCCCGCCAGGGTGATGCTCAGGCTCAGCAACAGCGTCGCTACCGGTTTGCGAATGAACAGCCGTGACAGGTTCATGCCTGCGCCCTGCCCCGGTTCAGTCGGGCCTTGGCGCGCTCGGCCAGGCGGTCAAACAGCAAGTAGATGACCGGCGTGGTGAACAGCGTGAGGACCTGGCTGAGCAGCAGGCCACCGACAATCACCAGGCCCAGCGGCCGGCGCAGTTCGGCCCCGGCACCGGTGGCCAGCATCAGCGGCAAGGCGCCGAACAGTGCGGCCAGGGTGGTCATCAGAATCGGCCGCAAGCGCAAAAGCGCCGCCCGGTGAATGGCGTCGCGGGCGTTGAGGCGCTGGTGCTGGCGGCCTTCGAGGGCGAAGTCGATCATCATGATCGCATTCTTCTTGACGATACCGATCAGCAGAATCACCCCGATCAGGGCGATCAGGCTGAACTCGGTGCCGGTCAGCAACAGCGCCAGCAAGGCGCCGATGGCCGCCGACGGCAGGGTCGAGAGGATGGTCACCGGGTGGATGAAGCTCTCGTAGAGCATGCCCAGCACGATGTACATGGTCACCAGCGCCGCCAGGATCAGCCACAGGGTATTGCTGGTGGCGGTCTGGAAGGCATCGGCGGCGCCCTGGTAGCGCAGGGTCACGCTGCTGGGCGCGTCCAGCTCGGCCATCACCTGGGTAATTGCCTGTTGCGCCTGCTCCAGGGAGTAGCCGTCGGCCAGGTTGAACGACAGGGTCACGGCCGGGAACTGGTCCAGGCGGCTGAGCGACAGCGAACCGGTGCGCTGGCCGACCTTGGCGATGTCGGTCAGGCGCACCATTTGCGCGGTAGACGCCGTGGCGCTGGTGCTGGTCGACGTGGTCGTCGACGCGCTGCTGCCGGTGGTGGTGCCCGTGCTGCTGGTGGTCGTGCTGCTGTTGCTGCCGGTGGTGCTGGTGGTGGCAGCGGCCAGGTAGATGTTGTCGAACGCGGCCAGGTTCTGCTGGAACTTGCCCGGCACCTGCAGCACCACGCGATACTGGTTGGACTGGGTGAAGATAGTGGAAATCAACCGCTGGCCGAAGGCGTTGTACAGCGCCGTGTCGACGTCCGAGGCGCTGATGCCGTAGCGCATGGCCGCGGCACGGTCCAGCTCGACGTAGGCCACCAGGCCCTGGTCCTGCAGGTTATCGATCACGTCACGCATTTCCGCACGGTGCTGCAGCTTTTCCACCAGCCTGGGCACCAGGGCCGAGAGGTTGGCGCTCTCCGAATCGTCGAGGGTGAACTGGTACTGGCTGGGCGTGAGCTGATCGTCGACGGTAAGGTCCTGGGACGACACCAGGTTCAGTTGCAGGCCGGCGACGCTCTTGGCCGACTGCTCCAGGCGGCTGATGACCTGCGTGGCCGTGTCGTCACGGTCCTCGAACGGCTTGAGTTCAATTTGCAGCCGGCCGTTGTTGAGCGAGCCGTTATTGCCGTCAACACCGATGGTGGACGACACCGAAGCCACGGCCGGGTCCTGGCGCACTACCTCGACCATGGCCTGCTGGCGGCGCTCGATCTCGCCGAACGAGACGTCCTGGGACGCGCGGGTGAAGCCCTGGATCAGGCCGGTGTCCTGGGTAGGGAAAAAGCCCTTGGGCACGATCAGGTAGAGGAAGCCGGTCAGGGCCACGGTGCCCACGGCCACCAGCAGGGTCAGGCGCTGATGGTCCAGCACCCATACCAGCCCGCGGTCATAGGCGTTGAGCACCTTGTGGTACTGGCGGTCGCCCCAGGCCGCGAAGCGGTTCTGGCCGCCTTCGGGCACGTGGCGCAACAGGTGCGCGCAGAGCATGGGCGTAAGGGTCAGCGACACAATCATCGACACCAGGATCGCCACCGCCAGGGTGATGGCGAACTCGCGGAACAGGCGGCCGACCACGTCGCCCATGAACAGCAGCGGGATCAGCACGGCGATCAGCGAGAAAGTCAGCGAAATAATAGTGAAGCCGATTTCCTGCGAGCCCTTCAGGGCCGCGGCCATGGGCTCCTCGCCCTCCTCCAGGTGCCGGGAGATGTTCTCCACCACCACGATGGCGTCGTCGATCACGAAACCGGTGGCGATGGTCAGGGCCATCAGCGTCAAGTTGTTCACGCTGAAGCCGGCCAGGTACATGACGCCGAAGGTACCGATCAACGACAACGGCACCGCCAGGCTCGGGATCAGCGTGGCGGTGAAGTTGCCGAGGAAGGCGAAGGTCACCAGTACCACCAGGCCGATGGACAGCAACAGTTCAATCTGCACGTCCTTGATGGACGCGCGGATGGTCTGGGTACGGTCGCTGATCACAGTCAGCTTGACCGAATCAGGCAGCGCGGCTTGCAGGGTGGGCAGCTTTTTCTTGATGCTGTCGACCACTTCGATGACGTTGGCGCCGGGCTGGCGCTGCACGTTGACGACGATGGCCGGCTTGCCGTCGGCGGTGGCCGACAGGTACTGGTCCTGGGGCGCCTCGGCCGTGGTCGCCACATCTTTCAGGCGCAGGGCCGCACCATTTTCATAGGCCAGCACCAGCTCGCCGTATTCCACGGCATCGCGCAACTGGTCGTTGGCGTCGATGGTGATGGAGTGCGAGGGGCCGTCGAAACCGCCCTTGGAGCCGTTGACGTTGGCGGCGTTGACCTTGTCGTACACGTCTTCCAGGGTCAGGCCGTGGGCGGCCAGGCTGGTGGGGTTGACCTCGATCTTCACCGCCGGCTGCTGGCCGCCGGCCAGGGTAACCATGCCCACGCCGGAAATCTGCGAGAGCTTGAGCGCCACGCGGGTGTTGATCAGGTCCTGCACGCGGGTCAGCGGCAGGCTGTCGGAGGTGGCGGCCAGGGTCAGCACGGCGGTGTCCGCCGGGTTGACCTTTTTGTACGTGGGCGGGTTCGGCAGGTCGCTGGGCAGCAGGCTGTCGGCGGCGTTGATGGCCGCCTGCACTTCCTGCTCGGCCACATCCAGGGACAAGTCCAGGGAGAACTTCAGGGTGATCACCGACGCCCCGGCCGAACTGGTCGAGTACATCTGCGCCAGCCCCGGCATTTGCCCCAACTGGCGTTCCAGCGGCGCGGTGACGGCCGAGGCCAGCACGTTGGAACTGGCGCCGGGGTACAGCGTACTGACCTGGATGGTCGGGTAGTCCACTTCCGGCAACGCCGAGGTGGACAGCAGGCGGTAGGCGAAAATACCCGCCAGCAGCACCGCCAGCATCAGCAGCACGGTGGCGACCGGCCGCTGGATGAAGAGTCTGGACGGGTTCATTGGCTTTTCGCACCCGCCGCATGCTGGCCGGTTTTCTTCGCGGCGGCGTCAGGGGCAGCGGGTTTTTCCACCTCCACCTTGGCGCCGTCACGCAGGTGGTCGATGCCACGGGTGACCACCTGCTCGCCCTGGGCCACGCCCTGGGTGATCACGGTCTGGTCGCCCATCACCGGGCCGATCGTGATGCTGCGGCGCTCGGACTTGCCGTCCTTGACCACGTACAGGAACTCGCCGTCGCTGCTCAATTGCACCGCGGCCGAAGGCACCACCACGGCGTTATGCAGGGTGTCGGTGGTCAGCTTCACGTTGACGAACTGGTTGGGGTAGAGCTTCTCGTCGGGGTTGTCGAACAGCGCCTTGAGCTTGATGCTGCCGGTGCTGGTGTCGATTTCGTTGCTGATGAACTTCAGCGTGCCGTTAGCCAGGGGCGTGTTGCCCATCTGGTCCAGGGCCTGCACTGGCAGGGCCTCGCCCTTGCGCACCTTGGGCAGCAGGGTCGCCAGCTGGGCCTGGGGCACGCTGAAGGTCACGGCGATGGGGTTGGTCTGGGTCACGGTGACGATGCCGGTGGTGCTGCTCGACTGCACGATGTTGCCCGGGTCCACCAGGCGCAGGCCTACGTAGCCGTCGATGGGCGAGACGATCTTGGCGTAGATCAGGTTCAGCTTGGCCGCGTCGATCTGCGCCAGGTCGGCCTTGACCGCACCCTGGTACTGGCCGACGGTAGCCACCTGAGTGTCCAGGTCCTGCTTGGCGATGGAGTCCTTGGCGAACAGGCGCTGGTAACGCTCGGCGGTCAGTTGCGCGCTCTTGAGCAGCGCCTGGTTCTGCGCCAGGTCACCCTGGTATTGGTCCAGCGTGGCCTGGTAGGCGCGCGGGTCGATTTGCGCCAGCAGTTGGCCCTTCTTCACGTATTGCCCTTCGGTGAAGTACACCGCCATCAGCTCGCCGTCGACGCGGCTGGTGACGGTCACCGAATAGTTGGCGACTACCGTGCCCAGTGCCTGCTGAATCACCGGCACATCGGCGACACCGGCGGTGCCCACCGCCACGCTGATGGTGGCATTGGCGTCCACCCCCGGCCCGCCGTGGCGGCCGCCAGGGCCCGCTGACCGCGCGGCACCGGCGTCGGGCGCCGAGCCACTGGAAGGCGTGTGTCTGACGTAGATGAAAGCAGCGCCAATGGCTGCGGCAATCAGGAGCACAAGCACGAGGCGCTTGCGTGAGCGGGCGGCCGGGATCTGGGTCATTGAAAACTTCTGCGTGGGCAAGGGACGGGAAAAGTGACGCGCATCGAAACGGCTCTGGACAATTCACAGGGCAGCATAGCCAGTAATTGTGCAGGTAGTGTGCAGGCCGCAGGGTTCGAGCGGTGGGGAGCGGATAAGTTCATGGGGGCATTTAGCCCGCCAGCGTCGGCCCTCACAAGGCGTGGGGGCCGGCTTTGCCGATTATTTACATTTTGCTGACGCTGGGGGTGCGTCAACGGCAGGGCCGCGGCAGGGGCGCCGCGGTTATTCCTTCCAGCCACCCCCCAGGGCTTTGTAGAGGTTGACCTCGGCGGTCAGCTGCGACAGGCGATCGGTGATGGCCGACTGCTGGGCGCTGAACAGCGAGCGTTGGGCGTCGAGGAAGGTCAGGTTGCTGTCGATGCCGGTGCGGTAGCGACGCTCGGCCAGGCGGTAGTAGTCCTGGTTGGCTTGCACCAGGTCTTTCTGCGCCTGCAACTGCTGCTTGTAGGTCTGGCGCGCGGCCAGGCCGTCGGCGACTTCCTGGAAGCCGGTCTGGATGGCCTTCTCGTAGTTGGCCACGTCGACGTCCTTCTCGATTTTCGCGTAATCCAGGCTGGCCCTGAGGCTGCCGGCGTTGAAGATCGGGATGTTGATGCTCGGCGCAAACGTCCAGGTGCCCTGCCCGCCCTTGAACAGATGGCCCATGTCGGCGCTCTCCGCACCCGCGCTGGCGGTCAGGGTGATGCTGGGGAAGAACGCCGCGCGCGCCGCGCCGATATTGGCGTTGGCGGCTTTCAGGGTGTGCTCGGCTTCGAGAATGTCCGGACGCCGCTGCAGCAGGTCCGAAGGCAGGCCCGCCGGCACTTCGGCCACCAGGTCGTTGGCCAGCGATTGCGCGCCCGGCAGGTTGTCCGGCAGGTGGGTGCCAAGCAGCAGCACCAGGTTGTCCATGTCCTGCGCCACGGCGCGCTGGTACTTGGCCAGGCTGACCTTGGCGGTTTCCACCGAAATACGCGCCTGGCTTACGTCCAGCGCCGTCGACACACCCACCTCACCGCTGTGAGCGGTGAGCTTGTAGCTCTGTTCGTAGGTGTCCAGGGTGTCCTGGGTCAGCTTCAGCAGTTCCTTGTCCGACTCCAGGGTGAACCAGGCGTTGGCCACGCTGGCCACCAGGCTGATCTGCGTCGAACGCCGACCCTCGTCACTGGCCAGGTAGGTTTCCAGGGCCTCCTTGCTGAGGCTGCGCACGCGGCCCCACAGGTCCAGCTCATAGGCGCTGACACCCAGCGTGGCGGTGTATTCACCGCCCACGCTGGTCTTGCCCGTGGTGCTCAGGTCCGCCGGGGTGCGCGCACGCTCGGCGGTGCCGCCGGCGGTCACCGCCGGGAACAGGTCAGCACGCTGGATGCGGTACTGCGCACGGTAGGCCTCGACATTCAGTGCCGCGACACGCAGGTCGCGGTTGTTGTCCAGGGCGGTATGGATCACCGCTTGCAGCGCCGGGTCACGGAACACGTGCTTCCAGCCCTGCTCGGCGGCGGCCTGGGCGGCCGCCTCCTGGGCCGGCGCGTACGCCGGCCCTTGGGGGAATTGCGCGGCCACCGGGGCGGCCGGGCGATCGTAGTGCGGAATCAGCGAGCAACCGCCGAGCATGAACGCCGCCAGCGCCAGAAACGTCAGGGGACGGGTCATTGTGCGGTCTCCTCTTCAAGGGCAGGTGCAGGTTCGTCTTTCGCCTTGCGCTTGTCACCGAACAACGACGACACGCTGACGAAGAACAACGGCACCCAGAAAACGGCCAGGGTGGTGGCGGTGAGCATGCCGCCGATCACGCCGGTACCAATGGCGTGCTGGCTGCCAGCGCCGGCACCGTGGGAAATGGCCAGGGGCACCACGCCGAGGATGAACGCCAGCGAGGTCATGATGATCGGCCGCAGACGAATCCGACACGCCTCGATGGCCGCTTCCGTATACGTACGGCCCTGCTCGTGCAGCTCCTTGGCGAACTCGACGATCAGAATGGCGTTCTTCGCCGCCAGGCCCACGGTGGTCAGCAGCCCCACCTGGAAGTACACGTCGTTGGACAGCCCGCGCAGGGTGGTGGCCAACAGCGCACCAATAATCCCCAACGGCACCACCAGCATCACCGCGATCGGGATCGACCAGCTTTCATACAGGGCCGCCAGGCACAGGAACACCATCAGCATGGAGATGGCATACAGCGCCGGCGCCTGGGAGCCGGACAGCTTCTCTTCGTACGACAGCCCGGTCCAGGAGTAACCGATACCGGTCGGCAGCGTTGCGGCAATGCGCGCCACTTCGGCCATGGCTTCACCGGTACTGTGGCCCGGCGCCGGGGAACCCAGCAGTTCGACGGCGGACACGCCGTTGAAGCGCGACAGCTTCGGCGAGCCGTAGATCCACTTGCCGGTGGCGAAGGCCGAGAACGGCACCATGGTGCCGGCGCTGTTGCGCACGTACCACTTGTTGAGGTCGTCAGGGTTCATGCGCGCATCGGCTTTGCCCTGGATGTAGACCTTCTTCACCCGACCGCGGTCGATGAAGTCGTTCACGTAGCTGCCACCGAACGCGTACGACAGGGTGTCGTTGACGTCGGCCACGGTCACGCCCAATGCCTCGGTGCGCTCGTCATCGAGTATCAGCTGGTACTGCGGTTCATCGTCCAGGCCGTTCGGGCGCACCTGGGCCAGGATCGGGCTCTTGGCGGCGGCCGCCAGGAACTTGTTGCGCGCTTCCATCAACTTGGCATGGCCAACGCCGGAGCGGTCCTGCAGGTACACGTCAAAACCACTGGCGTTACCCAGCTCCATCACCGCGGGCGGTGCGAAGGCAAACACCATGGCGTCGCGGAAACTGGCGAAATGCGCCTGGGCACGGGCGGCCAGGGCCGACACGCTGTCCTTGGCCGTGCGCTCATCCCACGGCTTGAGCATGACAAAGCCCATGCCCGAGTTCTGACTGCGGCCGGCAAAGTTGAAGCCGGTCACGGTAAACACCGAGCGCACCGCGCCAGGCTCATCGTTGAGCATGTAGTCCCGCAGCCGGTCGATGACCTGCTGGGTACGCTGGGCCGGGGTGCCCGGCGGGGTGGTCACCTGGGTGAACAGCACGCCCTGGTCTTCTTCCGGCAGGAACGAGGACGGGATGCGTGTGAACAGGAAGATCATGCCGGCCACGATCAGCGCATAGGCCAGCAGGTACGGCGCCTTGTGCTTCAGAATGCTGGTGACGCCCTTCTCGTAGCGGTGCACGCCACGGTCGAAGTTACGGTTGAACCAGCCGAAGAAACCGGTGGTCTTGCCGTGGCTGCCCTTGGCGATAGGCTTGAGGATGGTGGAACACAGGGCCGGGGTGAAGATCAGTGCTACCAGCACCGACAGGGCCATGGCCGAGACGATGGTGATGGAGAACTGACGGTAGATCACGCCGGTGGAGCCGCCGAAGAACGCCATGGGCAGCAGTACGGCCGACAGCACCATGGCGATACCCACCAGGGCGCCCTGGATCTGGCCCATGGATTTTTTCGTGGCTTCCTTGGGTGACAGGCCATCTTCGGCCATCACCCGCTCGACGTTTTCCACCACCACGATGGCGTCGTCCACCAATAGTCCGATGGCCAGCACCATGCCGAACATGGTCAGGGTGTTGATGCTGAAACCGGCGGCGGCCAGGATACCGAAGGTACCCAGCAGTACCACGGGTACCGCCATGGTGGTGATCAGCGTGGCGCGGATGTTCTGCAGGAACAGCAGCATCACCAGGAACACCAGGATGATCGCTTCGATCAGGGTTTCCACCACACCATGAATGGAGCCGGTGACCACTGGCGTGGTGTCATACGGGTACACCACCTTCACGCCTGGCGGAAAGAACGGCTCCAGGGAAGCGACGGTCGCGCGGATGGCCTTGGCGGTGTCCAGCGCGTTGGCGCCGGTGGCCAGCTTGATCGCCATGCCCGACGCCGGATGGCCGTTGTACTCGGAACTGATGCTGTAGTTTTCGCCACCCAGGGCCACGTCGGCGACGTCGCCGATGCGCACTTGCGAACCGTCGGTGTTGACCTTGAGCAGGATTTTCTTGAACTGCTCGGCGGTCTGCAGGCGAGTCTTGCCGATGATGGTGGCGTTGAGTTCCTGATGCGCCACCGACGGCAAGCCGCCGAACTGGCCCGAGGACACTTGCACGTTCTGGTTGCTGATGGCGGTGGACACGTCGCCCGGGGTCAGCTGGTACTTGTTCAGCTTGGCCGGGTCCAGCCAGATACGCATGGCGTACTGGGCACCGAACACCTGGAAGTCACCCACGCCGGCAGCGCGGGAGATGGGGTCCTGCATGTTGGAAACGATGTAGTTGGCCAAGTCTTCCTTGGTCATGTGGCCATCGCTGGACACCAGGCCAATCACCATCAGGAAGTTCTTCACCCCCTTGGTCACGCGGATACCCTGGTTCTGCACTTCCTGAGGCAGCAACGGGGTGGCCAGGTTGAGCTTGTTCTGCACCTGCACCTGGGCCATGTCCGGGTTGGTGCCCTGGTTGAAGGTGGCCTCGATGGTCATCGAGCCATCGGAGTTACTGTCCGAGGAGATGTAGCGCAGGTTGTCGATGCCGTTGAGCTGCTGCTCGATCACCTGCACCACGGTGTCCTGCACGGTTTGCGCCGAAGCGCCCGGGTAGGTCACGGTGATGTCGATGGCCGGCGGCGCGATGCTGGGGTACTGGTTGATCGGCAGGTTGAGGATCGACAAGGCGCCGACCAGCATGATCACCAGGGCAATTACCCAGGCGAAGATGGGCCGGTCGATAAAGAACTTGGACATGAATTACTCCCCTTTGGCGGCGACGCTGGCCTGGGCGTTGACCGCTGCCGTGGCGTTGCTGGCAGGCGCTACCTTCACCGTGTCGCCGGGGTGCACATACTGCAGGCCCTCGGTGATGATGCGGTCGCCGTCGTGCAGGCCGTCTTCGATCAGCCAGTCGGTGCCAGCGGTATGGTCGGCCTTCAGTTCGCGCAACTCGACCTTGTTGTCGGCATTGACCACCAGCGCGGTCGGGGTGCCCTTCAGGTCGTGGGTCACGCCTTGCTGCGGCGCCAGGATAGCCGTGCTGGCAACACCGGCCTGCAGTTGCGCATGCACGAACATGCCCGGCAGCAGCGTATGGTCAGGGTTGGCGAACTTGGCGCGCAGGGTTACCGAGCCGGTGCTTTCATCCACCGACACTTCGGAGAACTCCAGGGTACCGTCCTGGCTGAAGGTGCTGCCGTCTTCCAGGGTCAACTTGACCTTGGCTGCGTTGTCGCCGGCTTTCTGCAACTGCCCGCTGGCCAGGGCCTTGCGCAGTTTCAGCAGGTTGGCCGAGGACTCGGTAACGTCGACGTAGATCGGGTCAAGCTGCTGGATCGTCGCCATGGCGTCGGTCTGTGCACTGGTCACCAGGGCGCCTTCGGTGACGCTGGAGCGCCCTACCCGGCCGTCGATGGGGGCCAGCACCTTGGTGTAGCGCATGTTGATCTGCGCGGTCATCAGCGCCGCTTCGTCCTGCAGTTCGGTGGACTTGGCATTGTCGTATTCCTGACGGCTCACGGCCTGCTCGTCGATCAGCTGCTTGTAGCGATCGGCCAGGGACTTGGCCGAAGCCAGGCTGGCCTTGGCGCTGGCCAGGGTGGCCTCGTACACGGAAGGGTCGATCTGATACAGCTGCTCACCCGCCTTGACGTCGCTGCCCTCTTTGAACAGGCGCTTGAGGATCACCCCATCGACCTGCGGTCGTACTTCGGCAACGCGGAACGCGGTGACGCGCCCGGGCACTTCGGTGGTCAGGGCGTACGGTTGCGGATGAAGGGTCACCACGCCGACCTGTGGCGTCTGCTGGGCGGGCGCGGCCGCCTCTTTGTTGCAGCCGGCAAGCAGGCAGGCCAGGGCCGCCGCTGCGGCCAGGGGGGCCACGCAAGGCTTGAGTTTCATGAAAGGTCCTCGTTGCGACTAGATAGATAGCTTGCTAACAACTATACTTACGTTCATGAACGTATGTAAAGTACATCTCCGAATCGAAATCACTACAAAGCGGCTTTTTGTGTCGAAAAAACATGAATATGCGGCGAACATGAGGAATTCTTAATGGTTCGCAGAACCCGCGAAGAAGCCCTGCAAACCCGGGCGCAGATCCTCGATGCTGCGGAGTGCGTCTTCCATGAAAAGGGGCTGGCCACCACCTCATTGCTTGACATTGCCCATTACGCGGGGCTGTCGCGCGGCGCCATCTACTGGCATTTCAAGGACAAGGCCGGGCTGATCCAGGCCCTGCTCGATTCCCTGTACGAGCCCCTCAACCGCCTGCTGGCCGCCTCGGCCAGGGCCCGTGCCGCAGACCCACTGGGTTGCCTGCGCACCCTGTTGGTGGCGCTGCTGGAACAGGTGGCCTGCGACCCGCGTACCCAGCGGATATTCGAAATCCTATTGCACAAATGTGAATTGACTGTGGAGAGTTGCGACTTGCGCGCACAGCGCAGCGCTCACCAACGCGAAGCGCAGAGCAAAATCGAGGGTTTCCTGGGGGAAGCGATGGCCTGCGGCCAATTGCCGCGTACCACTCACCTGCCGTTGGCCGCCAGCAGCCTGAATGCCTGCATCGATGGCACCATCAGCCATTGGCTACTCAACCCGCAGGCGTATGCGCTGGCCAACGAGGCCCCGCGAGTGGTGGACACAATGATGCGGATGCTGGACCCGGTGACGTGATGTCAGCACGGTAAGGGGCGTCGTACCAAGTGCTACACAAAATTGCAGAACCCTGCGGCCCAGAGCGGTTCGAAGGGTTTGGAGGCGTCGATGAGCGGCGCTGGTCTTCTACTCGCAAGGAGTGAGCGATGAACCTTCCGGCTTTTTTTCTCAATGCCGTGGTGTGCACGAGCCCGGCCCACGACAACTGCATGCCGGCGCAATTTCTGTGGATGGCGCCCAAGTTTCTCAACGACGAAGCCCGCGCGCAGAAATGCAGTGCCCGGGCTGACGAGCTGAACAAGGCGCAGACGGACCGCACCATTTTTTACCGTTGCGACGTGCGCCGCGGGGCGTGAGCCTTCGCGGCCGCTGCTGCACAGGCTGTAGCGTTCAGGCGCGGCCCATGCACCGCGCGCGGCGTTCGTCCACGCGGCGGGCGAACCAGGCAGTGGTCAGCTGGCGGGTGATTTTCGGGCTCTCCAGGGTGATGCCGGGCAATATCGCCCGCGGCAAGCGCTGCCCCGCCACCTGGTCGGCCAGCTCGAACACCCGCTGGTACACCCGGGTGTCTTCGAAGTCCAACTGCTCGCCCTTGTCCAGCGCCTGGCGGATATCACCGTTGCTCATGTCCAGGCGCTTGCCCAGCGAGCGCACCGCCAGCTCGGTCTGGCCCGGTGCTGATGGTGCCGTAGTCGATCACATCACCGTCCAGCGCCAGGCGCATTTTTACCAGGCGGTTCAGCGCGGCCTGGAACGCCGCGTTGCGGCTGGCGTAATGCCCCGCGTTGAAATCGGCAAAGCGGTACAACGGCTCCGGGTAGTGGGTCGGGTAGCCCAACAGGTGCGCCGTGCCGAAATACACCCCGCCGCGACGGCTGAACACCTCGTGGCGAATCGAGTCTTGTACCGGGTACGGGTAGGCCCGCGCGTTGCTTTCGGCGAACGCCACGCTGACCTGCATGGGCCCGGCGGTGTGCACCGGGTTGAGGTTGCCGAACAACTGCTTGCCCAGCGGCACCATACCGATGAAGTCGTCGAACACCGCGCTCAGCTCGCGCTCCGAGTGCACGCTGGCGATACGCTGGGCGTAGGTCTTGCCGGTGGGCGAGTTGATGCTCAGGGCGGCGTCGACCAGGAAGCCCGGCACGTGCAGGCGTGCGGCGCGGCGGTCGATTTCGTCGCGGGCGATGCGGCCCAGGCCTGGCACCTGCGGGTCGGCCTGGAAGTTGGATTCCTGCTCGATGACCGCGATCACCGAGCACAGGTTCTGGTCGCTGGGCTGCAGCGCCTGCGCCTGAAACGCGGTCTGAATGTCACTTGCCCAGCCCTGGCGGTCACTGGCCGAAGGCGGCAGCAGGCGCAGCACCTTGGCGCGCACCTGCTCAGGCGTGGGTGCCTGTTGCAGCGGCTGGTGGCTGCAGGCGGCCAGCGCCAGCAGGCCCATCAACAGCAGAACGCGTTTCAACTCGCTCAATCAGGCACCTCGGTGTCGGTCAGGGTTCAGTGCTCAGCATACCCCTGTGGCTCGGTGGCGCTGGCATCGATGCGCGCGCCCATGCTCTGCTCGAACGCCGCCAGCGGTATCAGCGCTTTGCCGTCAGCGCCGACAAACTGCACCCGGTATGGCGCCGCGTGGCTCAGGTGACGCAGCTGATCCAGGCTCTGCGCCACGTAGGCCAGGCTGACAAAGCGCTGGCCATCACGCGGGTCCAGCCAGCGCTCGAACAACAGGGTGCCGCCAGGCGCCGCATCGTTGCGCGGGTACTCGGCAATTTTCCAGTCAAAGCCCAGCAGCGTGCGCAATTGCGCGATGTTGCCATCGTGGCCGACATAGGCCAGCCACGCGGCCGCAGGGGGGCCACCAGCCGTTGCACGGTCGCTGTCATCCAGCGCCAGCAGCACCTGGTGCAGCAACTGCGACGCACCCCGGCGGGCAATATAGGGTACGTGTTGAGTCAGAGCATATTTGGCGCTGCGCAGTTCCATCAGCTCGGCCACCTGGGCGGCGCTGCGGCCATGGCCGAAGGCGACCTGGTTCAATGGCAGGCCTTCGGCGTATTCCATGCGGATGGTCTCGGCCATGCTGGCACCGATGCTCAGCGGGCCACTGAGTTTCACCGTCTCGCCTTTGTCTTTCAGGCCCCAGGGCTGCTGGCTCAAGGCGCAGGTTTTACCCTGGGGGCAGCTTGCCGGCACGCCAACGATGCGCTGCATCTTCAGCAACGCCGCGCTATAGCGCGCCTGGGCCACCTGCGGGCTGCCACCCATGGCGGCGAGCATGCCCTGTTCGGCCTGCTGACGGTCCAGCGCCCCCAGGCCATGCTCGCTGGGGTGGAACAACCGGTCATCACTGGCGCGGCCATGGTGCACGGGCACCGGGCAGCCGGGGAACATGCCCTGCAGCAGCGCCTTGCCCGTGGCGCGGGTGCGCGCAGCCGGGCTGGCCCACAGGAAGGTTTGGCCGGCCTGCGGGCAACCGTTGGCCGCAAGGAACCCATGGCCCTTGAGGTACTGACGCTGCCACTGGCCCAGCAGCACCGTGGCCGCGTAGCCGTGGGCGGTGAGCTGTCCATCGGCAACGGCGAAGGCCGGCCAGATTTTCGCCGACCAGGCCTGCAGGTCAGCGGTGTCGGTGGCCGGGCGGATGCCGTGGCGCATCACCAGCACCACCTTGTCCAGGCGCAGGCCGTCGGTGTTCATGGCTTCGGCGTGGGCCAGCGGGCTGGCTGCCAGGGCCAGGGCCAGGGCCAGCCACAGGGTACGCAGCGGTTTAGAAGTCATAACGGGCATTCACGCTCAAGGTTCGTGGCGAACCGGGTTGCAGGTAGTTTTCCTGGTACCAGGTCCAGTACTTGTGGTTGGCGAGGTTGGTGACGTTGGCGCCAAAGGTCACGGCGTGGCCGCCGGCCAGTTTCAACCTGTAACCGCCGCCGGCGTCGAACAGGTTATAGGCACCCAGGGTATTGACGTTACCCGAATCCACCGCCATGGGGCCGATGCGCTGGGCACCGGCGCGCACGAACAGGCCGGGCACGGCGCCCACGCGGTAGGTGGCCTGGGCAGCGGCCTGGTAGTGGGCGGCGCCGGCGGCGCGGTTGCCATCGACCGAGCCTGCGTCGATGTATTCGGAGTCCAGGGACATGACGCTGCCTTCCAGCGTCAGGCTGTCGATGGGGTCGACGCTGGCGTTGAACTCCAGGCCCTGGTAGCGGATGGTGCCGCTCTGCACGTATTCGTTGTCGCTGTTGGTGTACTCCGCGCCACGGTCGATGCGGAAGGCCGCGGCGGTGGCGCTCCAATTGCGGCGCTGGGCCTTCACGCCGATCTCGTATTGCTTGCTGCGCAATGGCGCCAGGGTGGTGCCATAGTTGCTGGCGGTGTCCGGCGCGCTGCCGCCGGCTTCCAGCGACTCGACGTAGCTGGTGTAGACGGTGACATCCTTGATCGGCTTGTACATCAAGGCAACGGTAGGGGTAGCTGGCCGCGCCCGGTAGTTGACGGCATCGGTATTGATGGCGTCATGGGTCTTTTCACGGAAGTTTTCGTTACGCAGCCCTACCAGCAACGACCAGTGTTCGCCCAGGCCGATGGTGTCGCTGGCGAACACTGCGGCTTCCTTGATCTGGTCGTCGCCGTAGGTACCGCCCCAGTACTCGTACTGGTACACCGAGGAGATGGTCGGGTCGTACAGGTTGCCCTTGCCAACAGTGGCTTTGGCGGTGGCCTGCGCCGACTTGTGCGAGTCCAGTTCCGAATAGCTGGCGCCCAGCACCACGTCATGGCTGAACCAGCCGGTGGTGAACTTGCCCTCCAGGGTGCCCATGGCGTCGTTGTAGTCGTAGCCGTGGTACTCGGTGCTCGCCTTGTCTGAGTAATTGCCGGTGTTGCTGGTGATGGTGTACTGGTCCTTGGTGTATCGGCGGTCCGAGTCACTGTAGCGGTACGCCAGCCTGCCCTGCCAGTTGGGGTTGAACTGGTAGGTGGCCGACAACGTCGACAGGCTGTAGTCCACATCGGTGTAGGAGCCGTTGCTGTACAGGCGCTTGCTGCCGTCGATGGCCTTGGGCAGCGCGTAGTTGGGGCTGACGATCACGTCAGTGCCGCCCGACGTTGCGCGCTGCTGGTAGAGGGTGTCGAAATTCAAGGTCAGGTCATCGGTCAGCTTGGCGTCCAGTGACAGCCCCACCGCGGTGCGATTCACCGCCGCGTGGCCGCTGGCGGCGTTGCCTTCCTCGTGCACCAGGTTCAACCGATAGCCGAAGCGCGGGTCGTCCAGCCGCCCGCCCACGTCCACGTGTTCCTTGTAGAGGTTGTTGGACTGGTAGCCGGCGTCGACGCTGAACAGGGGCTTGTCGGTGGGCCGCTTGGTCACGTAGTTGACAATGCCGCCAGGGCTGCCGAAGCCGTACATGAAGCCCGACAGCCCCTTGAGCACCTCAATACTGTCGAACATTTCCAAGGGCATCTCCACGCCCCGGTTGATATTGGCCATGCCGTCGACCTTGTAGCCGTTCAAATCATCCAGCGGCAAGCCGCGCACCGCCAGGGTCGCCGGATGGGTGCCGTAGCTGGAGCTGATGGAGGTGACCGAAGCGTCGTATTTCACCGCCTCGGACAGAATACCGGCCTGGCGCTGCTGGATCTCTTCGCTGCTGACACTCTTGACCGAGAACGGCGTGTCGATGGCCGCCTTGCTGCCCAGGGCGCCAGCGGCCATGCGCTTGTGCAGGTCAGGCTTTTTCGCCTTGGCGGCCTTGACCGTCACCTGGGGCAAGGTGGCCAGCACGCTGTCATCGATGACCGGGGCCGGGTCGGCGGCCCAAATCGACGGGGCCAGGGCAAAGGCCGCCAGACCGACGCCGGCACTGAGGGACAAGGCATGAAACGGGTGATTGCGACGCATGACGATACCGATTTCTGAGCGCACGAACCCCACCCGCCAGCGCGCTGGCAGGGGGAACCGACGGTAGGGTTAAGGGGTGACGGCCTGGGTGACGAAGCCGATTTTTTCCAGGCCGCCCGACTGCGCGGCGGCCATCACCTGCACGACCTTTTCATAGGGCGTGTCGCGCTGGGCGCGCAGGTGCAGTTCCGGCACCGGCTGGCGCGCGGCCGCTTCGGCGATCAGCGCCGGAAGCTCGCTGTCGCTGATGTCGCGGTCGTCCCAGTGCAGGTGGCCGCTGTTGTCCAGGGCCAGGTCCACCGCCACCGGCGGCTTGTTGTCCTGCTGGGCGGCAGCATGGGGCAGATCGATCTTGACGCTGTGCTGGATGGCCGGGACGGTGATGATGAAAATCACCAGCAGCACCAGCATCACGTCCACCAGCGGCGTGGTGTTGATCTCGGGGTTGAAGCTGTCGTCATCCAGTTCGTCCTGCAGTCCGCCGGCCATCACACGTACTCCGCGCGGGCCTGCACCACGGCACGCTGGGGCACGTGGCCCTGAGGCGTGGCGCGGGCGCCGATCACCAGCAGGTCATGCAGCTCGAAGGCAAACTTGCCCAGTTCGGCCAGGGTCTGCTTGTTGGTGCGCACCAGCAGGTTGTAGGCCAGGGTGGCAGGAATGGCCACGGCCAGGCCCAGGGCGGTCATGATCAGGGTTTCGCCCACGGGGCCGGCGACCTTGTCGATGCTGGCATCACCGGTGAGGCCGATTTTCATCAGCGCGTGGTAGATGCCCCAGACGGTGCCCAGCAGGCCCACGAACGGCGCGCTGGAGCCCACGGTGGCGAGAATCGCCATGCCGCCTTGCAGGCGAGCCCCCACGGCCAAGGTCGCCTGGCGCAGGGCGCGGCTGAGCCAGTCGCTGAAGGGGGGCGGGTTCATGCCGCTGTCCAGGGCCTCGCGGTGTTGGCTGGCGGCGCTAACGCCGGCGTGGGTCAGGGCGCCGTAGCAGGCGTCTGCGTTGAGCTGGCGTACGCCATCGTTAAGGGTCGGCGCGCTCCAGAACGCCGCCAGCAGGCGCGGCGTGCGCAACCGCGACAGGCCCAGGCGGATCAGCTTGTCGGCGATCACGTACCAGGACGCCAGCGACATCAACAGCAGCATCAACGCCACGCCACGGGTCACGGCATCGGCCTGCCCCCACAGCATGTCCAGGCCCAGGGAAGTGTTTTGCATGGTGTTGCCTCCAAGTGATCAATCAAGAAACGCGGGCGCACGCCGTCCTGGCAGGAACGCCAACGGAATGAATTCAGGGTGGTTAAGCGGGTGGCGCGGTCAGCTGTCCAGCTGGAAACGCAGTGGCACGATCACATACACCGGCAGGGCGCGGCCGTCCTCGCGGTAGGGCTTGAACAGCGCCGCACGCGCCGCCGCCCTGCCCGCCTCGTCAAGGCTGCCGAAACCGGAGGAGCGCAGCACATCGATGCGCCCGGGCTTGCCGCTTTCATCGACCAGCACGCGCAGCACCACGGTGCCTTCGTTGCCGTCCTCGCGGTCGCGGTCGGGGTACTGCGGCTCGGGGGCGCGCAGGTATTCGACGCCATGGGTGATGGTTTTCGGCGCCGGCGGTGGCGTGGGCGTTGCCGCCACGACCGGGGCAGCGGCAGGCGCGGCGGCGGTACTGGCGGCGGCCGGTGCAGGTACGGGCACAGGGGCTGCCACACGGCGCGGCGCGGGCGCCTTGGCCACCGGCTTGGGCACGGGCCGTGCCATTGGCACAGGCGGTGGTGGCGGCAGGGGCGTGGCCGGTGGCTGCGGTGCGGCGGCCGGTGCGGGCGCCGGCACGGGATCATTGATCACCGAGGCATAGATCGTGCGCGGCGGGGTGACAGCCAGGGGCGCTGGCGCCTGGCGCCCGAACCAGCTCAGCGCCAGCACATGCACGGCCACCACGGCGGCAACCTTCACGGCCCTTGCCGGCAGCTTGCCGGGTGCCATGGGCAACGGCATCGAGGTGGTCAAAGCAGCTTGCATCGTTGTTACTCCCCACCTGGCTGGTTGCCAGGGACTACTGTCCATGTCGCCGTGCGCTGACCCGCGTGGCAGAGACCCGCGCGCGGCGTTTGTGGGGGCAGATACTAGGAAGTGCAGATGACAAGGGCATGACGAAGCGGCACATATTTGGTAATGATTCGCTTACACGTCACTCGGTAACCGCCGCCGGCCAAGGCGGCGGGTTCAGGCTCAGGAAATGTTGGCGACGGCCGACGGCTGTTCGATGGCACCGTACCGCCAGCAGCAATGGCGATGGCCCGGGAAGAAGACACAACCGCTCATGCTCGAAAGCGTGATAACGGCCAGCAGCAAGGCAAGGCGACGGGTCATGATGTAATCCTCTGGTTTCAGTCAACAGACCGGGCAACACCCACGGTTGCACAATGCGCCGTGGGCTGGCGGTTACTGTTTTGAACGTAGCCTCGGGGCGAAATCCGTCGGCGAAAAAAATTTCATTTTTCCTGCGACGGATTCCCCGGCGCCAGCGCGTTCAAACCCTCAGCAGCGTTCACCGTCGAACGCGCTTGAAGGAGTTGTCATGAGACTTGCCCGACCTCTGGCCAAACTACGCTACGCCCTGATCATTCCCGTTGCGCTGGCTTCGCTGATGAGCGTGCCGGCGTTCGCCGAAGAAATCATCATCCGTCAGGCGCCGCCGCCCATGCGCGCCGAAATGATGCCGCACCCACGCCCCGGTTATGTATGGGACCAGGGCCACTGGCGCTGGGCCGGTAACCAGTACGTATGGGTACCCGGCCACTGGCAGCCAGAGATGCGCGGCAGCCACTGGGTGCCTGGCCACTGGGTGCAACGCGGTCCAAACTGGCGTTGGATGGAAGGCCACTGGGCGCGTTGAGCCCACGCCCGGGCGCACTGGCGCCCGGGCTTTGCCTGCCTGATGCCTACTGCCCGGACCGAGAAGCGCCATATTGAAAGAACCTGACCCGGACGTTGAGTTGCTGGCCCGCATCGGCAACAACGAACCGGCGGCCGTCAATGAGATGGTGTCGCGCAAGCTGCCCCGGCTGCTGGCGCTTGCCAGTCGTCTGTTGGGTGATGCCGACGAAGCCCGGGACGTGGCGCAGGAAAGTTTCCTGCGCATCTGGAAACAGGCCGCCAACTGGCGCGCCGGCCAGGCACGGTTCGACACCTGGTTGCACCGGGTGGCGCTGAACCTGTGCTATGACCGCCTACGCCGGCGCAAGGAACAACCGCTGGACAACGACGCCCTGGCCGACGTCATCGACCCCACTGGCGCGCCCGAGCAACACTGGGAAGCCAGCGCCGAGGGCGACCGCATGGCCGCGGCCCTGGCGGCGTTGCCGGATCGCCAGCGCGAAGCGATCGTACTGCAGTACTACCAGGAATTGTCGAACATCGAGGCAGCGGCACTCATGGACATCAGTGTCGAGGCGTTGGAAAGCCTGCTCTCGCGAGCCCGGCGCAACCTGCGCGGCTACCTTGCCGAACCACCCGGTGACGCCGGCCTAGGAAGGGGAAAACGATGACGCCCGAACGCTTCGATCAGTTGGCCGACGCTTACGGCGCCGACCTGCGCCGCTGGCCCGCCAGCGAACAGACGGCCGCCCACGCCCTGCTGGACAGCGGCGACGTTCAGGCCCGGGCCGCCCTGCAACAGGCCCGCTGGCTGGACGGCCTGCTCGACAGCCACCGCCTTGCCGCAGTGGACCCGCAACTGGCGAGGCGCATCGCGGCGTCCGCGCCAACGGTCGTGCGCCCGTCGTTCTGGCAAGGCCACCGCAGCCTGTGGTCGCGCCTGGGGCTGGTGGGCGTGGGCCTGGCCGGCATCGCCGCCGGCATGCTCGCGGCTTCCCTGAGCCTGCCGCTGGGCAACGGCGCCGAGGCGCTGCCGAGCATTTTCGATCAAAACGATGCTGAGATCGTATACGCCATCAGCGACGAGGACAGCGAACAATGAGTGAACCCCGCGTACCCTTGAAGACGCTGCTGACCGCGTCGCTGGTGCTCAATATCTTCCTCATCGGCGGTGTCGCCGGCGGCCTGTATGAATGGCTGGCGCACCCCAAGCCCATGGTCGGCGCCGTGGTGCAGCATGGCCTGCGCCAGGTGCTGGTGCAGTTGCCGCTGCAGCGCCGCCATGAACTGCGGCGCCTGCTGCGCGAAACCCGTGATGAAAGCCAACCGCTGATTCTGGCCGGCCGCCAGGCACGCCAGGACGTGATGCAGCAGCTGCGCGCGCCGACCCTGGACCGCGACGCGCTGGTCGCCGACCTGGGCCGCGCCCGCGACGCCGACCTGGCGCTGCGAGCACGGGTGGAAACCAGCCTGGCCGATTTCGCGGCCACCCTTCCCGCCGACGAACGCGAGCAACTGGCCCGTTCCCTGTACCTGCACGGGCCGGGCAAGGGCAATAAACCGCAACCGTGAGGCGACGGATTCTGCCGCCCTGGCGCGTTAAACCCTTGCAAGCCCGCCACTCAGGCGCGGCTGTTGTTCACACAAGGAACCTGCCATGTTCAAGACTTTCAAGGCTGCCGTGCTCGCCACCCTGGTGGCGACCTCGCTGGCCGGCTGTATTGTCGAACCCGTGCACCCACGCCGCCCGCCACCGCCGGTGGAAGTGGTGCCGGTGATGCCAGCGCCGGGGTACCACTGGGTGCAGGGGCACTACCGCTGGGGGCCAGGACGTTGGGTATGGGTGCCGGGGCATTGGCGTTACTGACCGCCTGATGGACCGCGGTGGCCGCTGTTGCACACGTCTGTAGCAGCTGCCGCCAGGCGCCGTCAGGGCCAGCCGCAATCGGCCTGATTCACAACGGTGCTGCCACGGGCCTCGGGGCTACCGCCGGCTGCGTGGCGTGCGGTTCTTTGAGCAGCACGAAATACGCCAGCGCCGAACAGGTGGCCACCACCGCGCTGATCACGAATGCCGACGAGAACGAGCCACTGTGCTGCACGCTGAAACCCGTCAGAATCGGCGCAATGGAACCCGCCAGGTAACCACCGAAATTCTGGATTGAACCGAACGACGCCACCCGCTCCGACGGCACGATGGTGTTGACGATCATCCACGCCGTGGCGCTGGAGATATTGATGAAAAACAGCGCCGCGCACAGCAGCGCCACACACGCCGCCAGGTTGCTGACAAAGGCGACGATCAGGGTGAACAACGCCCCGCCCAACAGCCCAGTGATGATCACCACCTTGCGGCTGGCCAGCACCTTCACGCCCCGCGCCACCAGCGCATCACAGGCCTTGCCCGCGACCACTGTGCCCGCCGCGCCGAACAGGTAGGCCAGTGACACCACCCAGGCGGTGCTGTACAGGTCCAGCCCGTGCTGCTTCTCGAAATAGCCCGGCATCCAGGTCAGGTGCAGCCAGATCATGTAGATCACGCCCATGAAACCGAGGAAGGCGCCCCAGGTATTGCGGTCGCGCAACAAAGCCGACCAGCGCAGTTTCGGTGCCGCCCTGGGCACGATGGGCTGCGGCTCGGCTCGCCCGGTCTCGGCCATGTACTGGGCCTTGCTCTTGTAAAAGGCCAACCAGCATGCCGCCAGGATCAGGCCGATAATGCCGGTCAGCACGAACATGCCACGCCAGCCCAGGTGCACCATGAACAGTGTCAGCAAGGGCGGCGCCAGGCACGGCCCGATGCAGGTGGCCGACCACACCCAACCGGTGGCGGTGCCCCGCTCCTGGGTGTCAAACCATTCCGCCAGCGCCTTGGCCGCCGACGGAAACACCGGTGCTTCGCCGATACCGAGCAACACGCGCATGCCGAGCAGATGGCCAAAGCCGCTGAACAGCCCGAACGCCGCCTGCGCCAGCGACCACACAATCAGCGAGCCGCCCAGCGCCAGCTTGCTGCCCAGGCGGTCGATCAACGCACCCATGGGCAACTGCGAGAACGCATAGGCCAGGGAAAACGCCGACAGCAGAAAGCCCATCTGCGTGGGGCTGATGCTCAGGTCCTGCTGGATGGAGGTGTTGGCGATCGACAGCGCGCTGCGGTCCAGGTAATTGACCACGCCGATCATGAACAGGAAAACGATGGTGAGGGTCTTGAAGCTTTTTATTGTTTTCATGACACGCCTCTGTGAGCGGTAGACGCCGCACGTAAACGCGTGGGCGTCGTTGCACTCTAGTGATGCGTGGCGGATTCGCCCAATGACAACATGCCATGGGCTGATAACCGCGGGTTATCGTTGCCCACCTGGCGTACCCTGAACAGCCCCCCGTCGCCCCCGCAGCTGGCTCACATCGCGCACCGCCCCGCGCGCCGCGTTGGTGGTCAGTGCCGCGTACGCTTGCAGTGCCGGCGACACCACCCGCGCTCGCGCGCCTGGCTGCCAGGCATGATCGCCGCGCGCTTCCATGGCCTGCGCGCGCAGCTCCAGCACTGGTGCCGCCACCGCCAGCTCAATGGCCCGCCGGGCAATGTCGATGCGAATCAGGTCACCCGACTCGACCAGCCCGATCAGGCCACCCTCCGCCGCCTCCGGTGACACATGGCCAATGGACAAGCCGGAGCTGCCGCCGGAAAAGCGCCCATCGGTGATCAGCGCGCAGTGCTTGTTCAGTCCCTTGGACTTGAGGTAGCTGGTGGGGTAGAGCATTTCCTGCATGCCCGGGCCGCCCTTGGGGCCTTCGTAGCGAACCACCACCACGTCGCCGGCCTTGACCTGATCACCGAGAATACCGGCCACTGCCGCCTCCTGGCTTTCAAACACCACCGCCCGGCCTTCGAACACCAGCATGCCCGGGTCAACGCTCGCGGTCTTGACGATGCAGCCTTCGGGCGCCAGGTTACCGAACAGCACCGCCAGGCCGCCGTCCTGGCTAAACGCATGGGCGGCCGCGCGGATGGCACCGTGGCTGCGGTCGGTGTCCAGCGTGTCCCAGCGCTTCGCCTGGCTGAAGGCCCGCTGCGTGGGCACGTTGCCGGGTGCGGCACGGTAGAAGGTCTGCACCGGCGCCTGGGTGGCCAGGGCGATGTCCCAGCGCTGCAAAGCGTCTGCCACGGTCGCGGCGTGAACCATGGGCAGGCTAGTGTCGAGCAAGCCAGCGCGGGCCAATTCGCCCATGATCGCCATGACCCCGCCGGCGCGATGCACGTTTTCGATGTGCACGTCGTTGCTGGCTGGCGCCACTTTGCACAGCCACGGCACACGGCGAGACAGGCGGTCGATATCGGCCAGGGTGAAGTCGATGCCGCCCTCGCTGGCCGCCGCCAGCAAGTGCAGCACGGTGTTGGTTGAGCCGCCCATGGCGATATCCAGGCTCATGGCGTTGGCAAAGGCGGCGCGGCTGGCGATGGTGCGGGGCAGCGCGCGCGCATCGTCCTGTTCGTACCAGCGCCGAGCCAGGTCGACGATCAGCCGGCCGCTTTCACGGAACAGCCCCTCGCGGTCGGCATGGGTGGCCAGTACGGTGCCGTTGCCGGGCAGCGCCAGCCCCAGGGCCTCGGTCAGGCAATTCATGGAATTGGCAGTGAACATGCCCGAGCACGAGCCGCAGGTAGGGCACGCTGCCCGCTCGACCTCAGCAACTTCGGCATCGCTGTAACGCTCGTCCGCAGCAATGACCATGGCATCAATCAGGTCCAGTGACTGCGTGGTCCCTTTCACCACCGCCTTGCCCGCCTCCATCGCCCCGCCGGAGACGAACACCGTGGGGATGTTCAGGCGCATGGCGGCCATGAGCATGCCGGGGGTGATCTTGTCGCAGTTGGAAATGCACACCAGCGCATCGGCGCAGTGGGCGTTGACCATGTATTCCACGGCATCGGCAATCAGCTCCCGCGACGGCAGCGAATAGAGCATGCCGTCATGGCCCATGGCGATGCCGTCATCCACCGCGATGGTGTTGAACTCCTTCGCTACGCCACCGGCCGCCTCGATCTCGCAGGCCACCAGTTGCCCCAGATCCTTGAGGTGCACATGGCCGGGCACGAACTGGGTGAAGCTGTTGGCAATGGCAATGATCGGCTTGCCGAAGTCATGGTCGCGCATGCCGGTGGCGCGCCACAGGCTGCGGGCGCCGGCCATGTTGCGGCCGTGGGTGCTGGTTCTGGAACGATAGGCTGGCATGAAATCCTCCTGGGTGGCTGTGGACTCACGCTAACCAACCGGGAGATCATGGTGAAATATATTATTTAAGCATGATTAGGTCACCGGAGATATAACACGATGGATGTGCGCCAACTCAGGCATTTCGTCACCGTGGCCCAGACCCTGCACTTCAGCCTGGCGGCTGAGCGCCTGTGCATGACCCAGCCGCCGCTGAGCCAGTCGATCATGGCGCTGGAGCGCGAACTGGGGGCGCCGTTGTTCGTGCGCACCAAGCGCAGTGTGGCCCTGACCGCCTTTGCCGAACAGTGGTTGCCCCATGTGCAGGCCGCACTGGAGGGCCTGCAGGCCTTGGGCGGAACGGCGCAGGCCATAATCGATGGCGATGCCGGGCGGCTGGAATTGTCCTTCGTCAGCACCGCCGACTACAGCGTGCTGCCGGAACTGGTGCAGCGCTTCCGGCAGCTGTACCCCAGGGTAGAACTGGCGCTGACCGAAGCCACCAGTGACGTGCAGATCGCCGGTTTGCTGGAGGGCAAGGGCCATGTCGGCATCATTGTCTCCAGCCCGGGCGCGGCGGTGCCCGAAGGGCTGGCGTATCGGCCGTTGGTAGTCGAACCGCTGATTGCCGCCGTTCCCCAGCGTTGGCTCGACGAGGGCCGGCTGCCACACGGCCGTGACCTGTTGCGGCCTGGGGCGATGGTCGGCAGCCCGCTGATCGTCTTCCCCCGGCGCGCGGCACCAGCCTTTCATGATCTGGTCACCCAGTACTACGCGGCCTGCGGTGGCAGCCTGGAAATTGCCCAGCATGCCATCCAGATGCAGACCATCATCAGCCTGGTGTCGGCGGGCATGGGCATCGCCCTGGTGCCCGAGTCGCTGCGGCACATGGCCCGTTCGGGGGTGCACTACCTGGCGCTGGGCGCGGACGCACCGCAGCTGGAAACCGGCATCGTCTACCGCAGCCGCGACACCACGCCGACGCTGGCCAATTTCCTTCGGATGCTCAGTTGATCTGCGGCGCCTGTGACGCGGATGCTAGGCAGGGTTGAGCAATTGATCGATAAACGCCTGCGCCGCCCACGCCGGCGTTTCATTGCGCCGGGTGACAATGCCGTAGTCATCCAGCACCAGCGGAAACGGCAGGTTCAGTCGCGTGAGGCGCCCGGCGCGGATGTCGGGTTCGACCATGGACTCGGCCAGCATCGCCAGCATGGGCGCGGTTTGCAGCAGTTGCAGGGTGGTCTGCATGGAAATGGTTTCCACCGTATTGCCCGGCGACGTCATGCCCGCTTCGGCAAACGCGCGCTCCAGGCGGGCGCGCATGGGCGTGCC
This sequence comes from uncultured Gammaproteobacteria bacterium, assembly GCA_963816515.1. Lineage (GTDB taxonomy): Bacteria > Pseudomonadota > Gammaproteobacteria > Pseudomonadales > Pseudomonadaceae > Aquipseudomonas. The sequence continues at coordinate 385,255 of CAWFKX010000001.1, forward strand.
CGAGGGATAGACGATCCACGGCCAATTGCCCAGCTCGGCCAGCGGCAGGTCGCTGTTGCCGGCCAGCGGGTGCTGGCTGCCGGCGACCAGGCACAAGGGCTCGGGCGCCGGCGCCTGGAAGTCGAACAGCTGGCGGTGGCGGTCGAGGGTGAAGCGCGCGACCACCAGGTCCAATTGCTTGTGCTCGAGCATGCTCAGCAGGTTGGCGCTGGTGCCTTCCAGCACTTCAAGGGTCAACAGCGGCCAGCGCTGCTTGATGCCGACGATGGCCTGGGGCAGCGCCTGGGAAGTGGGCGCGAAGATGGTGCCGATTTTCAGCAGGCCGTGACCGCCTTCGCGCAGGTCATTGACCTGGCCGACAAAATGGCGGGCATCGTTCAGGGCGATTTGCGCGTAGCGCGCCACGTGGCTGCCCAGGTCGGTGGGCAACAGGCTGCGCGGCAAGCGCTGGAACAGGTCGAAGCCAAGCATTTTTTCCGCCTCGCGCAGCATCTTGCTCACCGCCGGCTGGCTGATGCTCATCAGCTGGGCGGTGGCGTGCATGTTCTGCGTGCGCGCCAGGCTGTCGATCAACACCAGATGGCGAAAGCGCAGCCAGTTGCACAATTGATTGAACGACACTTCGGCCATGCGATAACCCCCGGTTATTGAACCCTGAGAATATCTCATTGGCGATTATCGGCAAGACGTTCTACGGTTAATCCACTTGTGCCTCACAATAACAAAGGGATTACCCCATGAGCCTCGCCGGAAAACGCGTTCTGATCACCGCGGCCGCCCAAGGCATTGGCCGCGCGTCGGTGCTGGCCTTCCAGCAGGCCGGCGCGCAGGTGATTGCCAGCGACCTGCACAGCGATAGCCTGGTCGACCTGCCCGGCGTGCAGGCCTTGACCCTGGACGTGACCCAGCCGGCGGCGATCCAGGCCGCCGCCGAGCAGATCGGCACCCTTGATGTGCTGTTCAACTGCGCCGGCTATGTGCACAGCGGCAGCCTGCTGGACTGCGACGAGCAGGCCTGGCAATTCTCCTTCGACCTCAACGTCACTGCCATGTACCGCATGATCCGCGCCTTCCTGCCCGGCATGCTCGCGGCCGGTGGCGGCAGCATCGTCAACATGGCTTCGGTGGCCTCCAGCGTCAAGGGCGTGCCCAACCGCCTGGCCTATTCGGCGAGCAAGGCGGCCGTGATCGGCCTGACCAAATCGGTGGCCACCGACTACGTGGCCAAGGGCATCCGCTGCAACGCCATCTGCCCCGGCACCGTGGACTCGCCCTCGCTGCGCCAGCGCATCGCCGAACAGGCACGGGCCGAGGGCCGCGGCGAAGCCGAGGTATACCAGGCCTTCGTCGCACGCCAACCCATGGGCCGCCTGGGCACGCCCGAGGAAATCGCCCAACTGGCGGTGTACCTCGGTTCCGACGCCAGCGCCTATACCACTGGCGGTATCCACGTGATCGATGGCGGCATGAGCAACTAGTCTTTCTCCTTTTCCAGTCGAATCAGGATACCACCATGAAACTGCTGCGCTACGGCCCCAAGGGCCAGGAAAAACCCGGCCTGCTGGATGAACAGGGGCAAATCCGCGACCTCAGTGGCTATGTTGACGACATTGCCGGCGCCACCCTGGAAGCCGCTGGCCTGGCCAGGCTGGCGGCGCTGGATGCCGACAGCCTGCCTCAGGTGCCCGGCAACCCGCGCATCGGCCCGTGCGTGGGTCAGGTGGGCAAATTCATCTGCATCGGCCTGAACTACGCCGACCACGCTGCCGAGTCGAACATGGCGGTGCCCAGCGAGCCGGTGATTTTCAACAAGTGGACCAGCGCCATCAACGGCCCCAACGACAATGTCGAGATACCCCGCGACTCGAAGAAGACCGATTGGGAAGTGGAACTGGGCGTGGTGATCGGCAAGGGCGGCCGCTACATCAGCGAGGCCAACGCCCTGGAGCATGTGGCCGGCTACTGCGTGATCAACGACGTGTCCGAGCGCGAATGGCAACTGGAACGCGGCGGCACCTGGGACAAGGGCAAAGGCTTCGATACGTTCGGCCCCATCGGCCCGTGGCTGGTGACCCGCGACGAGATCGCCGACCCGCACCAGCTGGACTTGTGGCTGGAGGTGGACGGCCACCGCTACCAGAACGGCAACACCCGCACCCTGGTGTTCCAGGTGCCGGCGTTGATCGCCTACCTGAGCCGCTGCATGTCGCTGCAACCGGGCGACATCATTTCCACCGGCACCCCGCCGGGCGTGGGCATGGGCGTCAAGCCCAATCCGGTGTACCTGCGCCCGGGCCAGGAAATACGCCTGGGCGTGGCGGGGCTGGGCGAACAGCGCCAACGCACCGTACAGGCTGACTGATCCTGTAGCTGTCGCCAGGTTGCGATAAGGGCCGCAGGACCTTGAGTCACTGGGCACGTTGCGCCATCGCAGCCTCGCGGCAGATCCTAGGGGTATCGACCCCACTCATAACAACAAGGAACAACCGACATGCGAATTCTGATCACCGGTGGTACCGGTTTCATCGGCAAGCAACTGGCCCAACGCCTGCTCGACCTGGGCAGCGTGACCCTGCAAGGGCAACCGGCCCAGGCCGTCGAGCGCATCGTGCTGTTCGATGCCTTCGCCGGTGAAGGCGTGCCCAGCGACCCGCGCGTGGAGGTGGTGACCGGTGATGTCAGCGATACCGCTACCCTGGCCCGGGTAACGGACGGCGTCGACTTGGTGTGGCACCTGGCGGCGGTGGTCAGTTCAGCCGCCGAAGCCGATTTCGACCTGGGCATGCAGGTTAATCTGCATGGCCTGATGACCCTGCTGGAAACCCTGCGCCAGCAAGGCCGGCAGCCTCGCGTGGTGTACGCCAGCGGCTTTGCGGTGTTCGGTGGCGTGCTGCCGGCGGTGGTCGATGACGACACCGCGCTCACCCCGCAATCTTCCTACGGCATGCAAAAGGCCGTGGGCGAACTGCTGGTGGCCGACTACGCGCGCAAAGGCTTCATCGACGGCCGCGTGCTGCGCCTGCCGACCATCGCCGTGCGCCCCGGCAAACCGAACAAGGCAGCGTCGACCTTCTTCAGCTCGATCATCCGCGAACCGCTGGTGGGCCTGCCCGCCGTATGCCCCGTGCGCCCCGACACCCAGGTGTACCTCAGCTCGCCGCGCCGCGCCGTGGAAGCCATGCTGCTGGGCATGACCCTGGCGCCGGAAACCCTGGGCAACCGCCGGGTCATCCCTCTGCCCGGCCTGACCACCACCGTGGCCGACATGGTGGCGGCGCTGGAACGGGTCGCCGGCCCCGAAGCGGTGAAGCTGATTCGCTGGGAGCCGGACGCCACCATCCAGCGCATTGTCGAGAGCTGGCCGAGCAAGGTCCAGGCACCTTATGCCAGTGGCCTGGGCTTTACCGCCGACGCCGACTTCGACACCATCGTGCAGGCGCATATCGAGGACACCGCTCCCCGCTGATGCGCCGCGTTTTGCACACGCCCCCACAACAATAACAAGGCGAGGCCAGGCGACATGAACACACCCGATCCAGCCATTGCGGACATCGAAAGACAGACCATCAGCCGCGTCACCAAACGCATGGTGCCGTTCCTCATCCTGCTGTTCGTGGTCGCCTTCCTGGACCGCACCAACGTCGGTTTCGCGGCGCTGAAGATGAACGAGGACATCGGCATCAACCAGACCATCTATGGCCTGGGCGCGGGGATTTTCTTCCTCGGCTACTTCATCTTCGAAGTGCCGAGCAACATCATGCTGCATCGCTTCGGCGCGCGGGTGTGGATCGCCCGCATCATGGTCACCTGGGGCATCATTGCCGCGGCCATGGGCCTGCTGCAGACGGCCACGCACTTCATCACCCTGCGGGTGCTGCTGGGCATCGCCGAGGCCGGGTTCTTCCCCGGGGTAATCTACCTGCTGTCGCTGTGGTTCCCCAGCCGCTACCGGGCGCGGATGATCGCCACCTTCTACCTCGGCGTGCCCATCGCCCAGGTGATCGGCGCGCCGCTGTCGGTGGGCCTGATGCAGCTGGGTGACAGCGTGGGCGTGGTGGGCTGGCGGCTGATGTACCTGGCCGAGGGCCTGCCGGCCATTCTGCTGGGCGTCGTCTGTTACTTCTACCTCACCGACCACCCCGCCGATGCCCACTGGCTGACGCCGCAACAGCGCGCCTGGCTGATGGACACCCTGGAGCGCGAGGAACGCAGCAAACCGCTGGCCGTGGGCGCCGAGCTGAGCAAGGGGCAAATGATCCGCCAGGCGCTGGGCAACCGCCAGGTGTGGCTGTTGGCGCTGGTGTATTTCGGCATCACCTCTGGCTCCAACGCCATGAACTTCTTCCTGCCCAGCGTGCTGCAATCGTTCCGCGCCTCGTTCGGGCTGGAACTGGGGCTGATGCAGAACGGCCTGATCACCGCCATCCCCTACGCCCTGGCAGCGGTGGCGATGATCCTCTGGAGCCGGCGCTCCGACCGCCTGCAGGAGCGCCACTGGCACGCCGGCGGCGCGGCCTTGCTGGCGTCGGTGTCCATCACCCTGGCGCTGTTGATCAACCAGCCGTGGATCATCGTCATCGGCTTTGTGCTGCTGGCCATCGGCGTGTACAGCGCCATCAACGTGTTCTGGGCGGTGCCCGGCCAGGTGTTGACCGGAGTCGGCGCGGCCGCCGGTATCGGCCTGATCAATTCCATCGGCAACCTCAGCGGTTTTTCCGGGCCGTATATCACCGGCCTGCTCTACACCACCACCGGGAGTTACACGCCCGGTTTTCTGGTCATCGCCGCCCTGGTGGGCGCGGCCGGCATTGGCATGATGCTGATGCCAAGGCGCCCGGCGTCCGCAGGCGATGCCCCCCTGATTGGAGACAAGGCATGAGCCACCCCACCCTCGCCTTCATCGGCACCGGCATCATGGGCGCGCCCATGGTGCGCTGCCTGCTGCGCGCCGGCTTCCCTGTGCAGGCCTGGAATCGTTCGCCGGCCAAGGCCGCGGCCCTGGCCGCCGATGGCGCCCGCGTAATGGACAGCGCCACGGCCGCGGCCGCAGGCGCCGATGTACTGATCTGCATGCTCAGCGACGGCCCGACCTGCACCGAGGTGCTGTTCGGCGCCCAGGGTGCCGCCCTGGCCCTGCGACCCGGCGCACTGGTGATCGTCATGAGCTCGATCCCGGTGGACGTGGCCGTTGAGCACGCACGCCTGGCCAGCGCGCACGGCCTGGGCTACCTGGACGCCCCCGTGTCGGGCGGGGAGCGCGGCGCCCGCGAAGGCAGCCTGGCGATCATGGTGGGGGGCACGCCCGAGGCCTTTGAACAGGGCCAGGCGGTACTCGCCGCCATGGGCCGCCCGGTATGGGTAGGCCCTGCGGGCAGCGGTGAGCTGGCCAAGCTGGTCAACCAGCTGATCGTCGCCAGCACTATCGCCACCGTCGCCGAGGGCCTGCTGCTGGCCGAACGCGGCGGCGCCGACCCGGCCAAGGTGCGTGAAGCGCTGCTGGGCGGCTTTGTCGATTCGCCCATCTGGCGCCAGCACGGCCAACGCATGATCGACGACGACTTCACCCCCGGCGGCGCGGCCAAATGGCAACTCAAGGACACCCGCACCGCCCTGGCCCACGCCAATGGCCTGGGTTTGAGCCTGCCGGTTGGCACCCTGGTCAACGGCCTGTTCACGGCCATGGTCGAGGCCGGTGACGGCGACCTCGACCACGCCGGGCTGATCCGCCAGCTGCGCCGCCACAACCACCTGCCCGAATGACGTACCGGAGCCTGCCATGAGCCAAACCCCACCCCCGCGCCTGCGCAGCCAATCGTGGTTCGATGACCCGGCCCACGCTGACCTGACCGCGCTGTACACCGAGCGCTACATGAACCAGGGCCTGACCCGCGCCGAGCTGCAATCGGGGCGGCCGATCATCGGCATTGCCCAGACCGGCAGCGACCTCACCCCCTGCAACCGCCACCACATCGAACTGGCCAAGCGCGTGAAAGACGGCATTCGCGACGCCGGCGGCATTCCCATGGAATTCCCCGTGCACCCCATCGCCGAACAATCGCGCCGCCCCACCGCGGCCCTGGACCGCAACCTGGCCTACCTGGGCCTGGTGGAGATTCTGCATGGCTACCCACTGGACGGCGTGGTGCTGACCACCGGCTGCGACAAGACCACCCCGGCCTGCCTGATGGCCGCGGCCACCACCGACCTGCCCTCGATCGTGCTGTCCGGCGGGCCGATGCTGGACGGCTGGCACAAAGGCTCGCGCATCGGCTCCGGCACGGTGCTGTGGCATGCGCGCAACCTGCTCAGCGCCGGCGAGATCGACTACGAAGGCTTCATGGAAATGACCACCGCCGCCTCGCCGTCGATCGGCCACTGCAACACCATGGGCACGGCCCTGTCGATGAACGCCCTGGCCGAGGCCCTGGGTATGTCGCTGCCGGGCTGCGCGAGCATTCCCGCGCCGTACCGCGAGCGCGGGCAAATGGCCTACGCCACTGGCCTGCGCATTGTCGAGCTGGTGCGCGAGGACGTGCGGCCGTCGCAGATCATGACCCACGCCGCCTTCGAAAACGCCATCGCCGTGGCCTCGGCCCTGGGCGCCTCCACCAACTGCCCGCCGCACCTGATCGCCATCGCCCGCCACAGCGGCATCGACCTGAGCCTGGAAGACTGGCAACGGGTGGGTGAAGACGTGCCGCTGCTGGTCAATTGCATGCCGGCCGGCGAATACCTGGGCGAAGGCTTCCACCGCGCCGGCGGCGTGCCGGCGGTGATGCACGAGCTGGACAAGGTCGGCCGCCTGCACCGCGATTGCCGCAGCGTCAGCGGCCGCAGCATGGGCGAAATCGTCGCCGCCAGCGAAACCGTGGACCGCCAGGTGATCCGCCCCTACGAAGACCCGCTCAAGCACCGCGCCGGGTTCATGGTGCTCAGCGGCAATTTCTTCGACAGCGCCATCATGAAGATGTCGGTGATTGGCGAGGCGTTTCGCAGCACCTACCTCAGCGACCCGCAGCAGCCCAACTGCTTCGAGGCGCGGGCCATCGTGTTCGACGGCCCCGAGGACTACCAGGCACGCATCAACGACCCGGCATTGGAGGTGGACGAGCGCTGCATCCTGGTGATTCGCGGTTGCGGCACGGTGGGCTACCCCGGCAGCGCCGAAGTGGTGAACATGGCGCCACCGGCCGAGCTGATCAAGCGCGGCATCGACTCGCTGCCGTGCCTGGGCGATGGCCGCCAGAGTGGCACGTCGGCGAGCCCGTCGATTCTCAACATGTCCCCGGAAGCGGCGGTGGGCGGCGGCCTGGCGCTGCTGCGCACCGGCGACCGGCTGCGCGTGGACCTCAACAGCCGCAGCGTCAACCTGCTGGTGGACGACGCCACTCTGGACGCCCGCCGCCAGGAAGCGCCGCTGGCCATACCCGCGTCGCAAACGCCCTGGCAGGAACTGTACCGCCAGTTGGTGGGGCAGCTGTCCACGGGTGGCTGCCTGGAACCGGCCACCCTGTATTGGCGGGTGATTCCGGAAAACGGCGCGCCGCGCCACTCTCACTGACCGCAAGGATTTGCCATGCAACTGACGATCGAGAATTCCCTGCCCCATGACTGGCAGCGCGCCACGCTGATCGGCCGCGTGGCGCTGGCCGAAGGGCCGGCCGTGGTGCTGATCCGCGAGGGCCGGGTGGTGGACTGCACCGCACAGTTCGCCACTGTCAGCGAGCTGCTCGACAGCCCCGACCCGCTGGCCGCCCTGCGCGCCGTGGCCGGCACTGACCTGGGCAGCGTCGAGGCGCTGCTGAGCAACAGCGGCGAGCAGCGCGACCCCGGCCGCCCTGCCTTGCTGGCGCCCATCGACCTGCAGGTGATCAAGGCGGCTGGGGTGACTTTCGCCGCCAGCATGATCGAGCGGGTGATCGAAGAAAAGGCGGCGGGCGATGCACGCCAGGCCGAGCGCATTCGGGCGCTGGTGCACGAGGTAATCGGCGATAACCTGCGCAACCTGCAACCGGGGTCGGCCGAGGCCATGCGCCTGAAGCAGGTGCTGATTGAGCAGAACATGTGGTCGCAGTACCTGGAAGTGGGCATCGGCCCGGACGCCGAGATCTTCACCAAGGCGCCGGTGCTGGCGGCGGTGGGCAGCGGCAGCGCCATCGGCGTGCACCCCGGTTCGCACTGGAACAACCCGGAGCCGGAAGTGGTGCTGGCGGTGGACAGCCGCGGGCGCATCCACGGCGCCACGTTGGGCAACGACGTCAACCTGCGCGACTTCGAAGGCCGCAGCGCACTGCTGCTGAGCAAGGCCAAGGACAACAACGCTTCGTGCGCGCTGGGGCCGTTCATTCGCCTGTTCGACGGGCATTTCAGCCTGGACGACGTGCGCCGTTGCCAGGTGCAACTGCGCGTGCAGGGCGAGGATGGCTACGTGTTGCAGGGCCACAGCTCAATGGACCAGATCAGCCGCGACCCCGAGGACCTGGCCGGCCAGGCGCTGAACGCCAACCACCAGTACCCCGACGGTTTCGTGCTGTTCCTGGGCACCCTGTTCGCCCCCACCGATGACCGCGACCAGCCGGGCCAGGGCTTCACCCACAAGCACGGCGACCTGGTCAGCATCCACAGCCCGGCCCTGGGCGGCCTGCACAACCGCGTCACCGCCAGCGACCAGGCACCACCGTGGACTTTCGGCGTGGCCGCGCTGATGCGCAATCTGGCGCAGCGCGGGTACCTCTGACCGCAGCGCCCCTGACGCGGCCTGCCAGCCGCTGCTACTGACGAGAAACCGCCATGATGTTTTCCGGTGCCAAAATCGCCCTGTTGTGCGGCGACCTGATGCTGACCTACCAGCGTGACGACACGCCCACCCTCCCCTGGCCCGGCCAGTGGGACCTGCCCGGCGGCGGCCGCGAAGGCGACGAGACACCACTGCAATGCGCACTGCGCGAAACCTGGGAAGAGTTCGGCCTGACGCTGGACCCAACCTGGGTGGTGTGGACGCGGGTCTATCCAGGCCAGGGCATGGGCGGGTTGGACACCTGGTTCTTCGTCGGCCATGTGCCGCCGGGCACTTTCGACCAGGTGGTGTTCGGCGACGAAGGCCAGCGCTGGGAAGTGATCACGGTCGATGCCTTTCTGTCGCGGCCCGACGCTATCGTTCGCCTGCAGAATCGGTTGCGTGAGTACCTCACCGCGCAACTCTGAACGCCGCGGTACCTGCGAACGCGGCCGCCAGGCCGCGTCCAGGCCCACCACGATCTACCTGACGCAACCACCCTCACTCATCAAAAAACACCAACGCACGCAGTTCGATGCTGCGCCGTGGCGGCGCCTCCGGCGGCGTGGTGGGGTCGTCAAACGCCGTATGCGCCCCGGCCCGCGCCACGCCATTGGCGCGTGAATCGTAGACCTTGAGCAACAGCGCTTCCTCCGGACGCAAATGCGGGTAGTAATACCAACGATGCTCAGGGTTTGCGCGCACCGAAAACGTCTCGCCAACCTTGTCCGGGTACACCAGATCACTCGCCAGAAAATCCGCCGGCGCGATACTCGTGGCGTCGCACAGCGCCAACGGCGTGGTCCACACCGGGCCCCCGATGGGCCGCCACAGGTTGATGATCGCAAAGCGCTTGCGCAAACGCTGCTCGGCCTCCTCGGCCGGCAGGTGGTCACGCACCCGGCGCACGGCGGCGCGCTCGGTCTGGTCGTTGTGCACGTAGCGCACCGGCTCGCGCAACCCGGCCGCTTCGCGCCCAGGCTCATCAATACGAATGGTATGATCGAAGATCACCGTCTTGATCGCCCCCGTGTGCCGACGCAACAGCGCATCGGCCTCGGCGTAATAGGCCTGCACCACCTGACCTTCATTTTGCAGGTCCGCCACGGCAGTCGGCTCGTCGACCCGCTCGAAACCCTGCACATCCAGGGTGGCCGGCACCGCCAGCAAGCGCGCGTTGTGGATCTGCACCTGCGTCGGCTGCAACGTGCCCCGGCGGCGCGGCAGGCCATCCGGCGGGTCAAAGGTGTAATTCACCGGCCGCACACCGTCGTCCAGCAGGTAATTGAGCTCACCGACCACAAAGGGCGGCGCCAGGTGTTGTTGAAAGTGACCCATGGCAAATCCTCCAGTTAAGCGCCGACAGGCTCAGAACGACTCCTTGAAAGGTCGCAGGTCCAGCTCCTGCGTCCAGGCACTGCGCGGTTGCGCATGCAGGAACCAGTAAGCCTCGGCAATATCATCCAGGTGCAGCGCCCCATCCTCGCCCAACGCCTCCAGCCGCTGCGGCGCCCGGCTGCGCACCCGCTCGCCATCGATGCTGCCATCGATGATCACGTGGGCGACGTGCACCTGCTGCGGGCCGAACTCGCGCGCAAACGTCTGGCTCAACGAGCGCAACCCCGCCTTCGCCGCCGCGAACGCCGCAAACGGCGGCTTGCCGCGCAGCGACGCCGTGGCCCCGGTAAACAGCAGCGTGCCGCCGCCGTGCTCCAGCAACACCCGCGTCGACTCCCGGGCAAACAGAAAACCGCCCAGCGTCGACGCGCGCCACGTCTGCTCGAACACCTCGGCACTCAGCTCCAGGCTGGGCGCGGCCACCGAGTTACCGACATTGAAAATCGCCACCCGCAGGCGGCCGAACGACTGGATACGCTGCAACGCATCGACGATGTCAGCTTCACTGCCGGCATCGCCCGGCAAGGCCAGGGCAGTACCGCCCTGTTGCGTCACACTATCGACCACAGCCTGCAGCTTCTCGGGGCTGCGGCCGCTGACTGCAACACGGTAACCGCCCTGGGCAAAACGCCGCGCCAGCGCAGCGCCCAAGCCAGCCACGGCGCCTACACCGGTAATCCAGACGACTTCTTCGTGGGGGTGGGACATGGGGGTGAGTCCTTTGGGGAGACAGGTTTTTACTGTACTCACCTAAGGGGCGGGATCATTAGAATTTCGGGTGCTATGGTTATAGGGAGAGGTGTGATGACTGGGGGGCAGAACCGTTGAAGAAGCCTTGGGACAAGAAAGAACAATCAGCGCGCCGACGGCAATCCACAGCCTTGGTCAGTCGTTTGGAGTAATGTCATAAGGTGCGTTGGCAACAAAAAAATCAAGCCACGTGCCCTGCCACTCTGGAACCCCCAGAGAAAACGATTTACGTGCCTTATGAAACGTGACCCAGGTAATGGACAATTCACTTTCCGTTTCATACGGCGAACGCATATCCAACAGTGAGGCCGCATAAAGAGGTGTACACCTCGCGACAACCTGCCGGTTCCCTATGAGGTTTGACGGTGTAACATACCCCTTCACCGCCCAACACCGAGGTTGCCATGACAGGTATATCGCTAAACCTTCCGGAAGACCTTTCCAACTCTCTCGCGGACCTCGCAAGAACCAATGGCCAGAGCGCCAGCTATTTGGCTATGGACGTTCTTCGTGATTACATTGAGCATGAAAAGACGCTGACCGTGCAGATCGAACAAGCGGTGAAAGAAGCCGACGAAGGCAAATTCGCCAGCCAAGAGCAAGTCGCGGCAATGCGTGCACGGCGCTGGGGCCGGAATGCGGGTTGAGTGGCTGGAAAAAGCCCTCAAAAATCTGGAAGACGAGGCTAACTATATCGCGCTGGAAAATCCGAAGGCCGCAGGTGATTTCTCTGATGCAATCTTTGCAAGCGTTGATAATCTTGCACAGTTTCCTACGATGGGCCGTGAAGGGCGGGTAAATAATACGCGGGAGTGGGCGGTGCCGAATTGGTCGTATTTGATTCCGTATCGGGTTCGTGGCGACTCGTGACAACCAATTGAACCAAAGAAGCCCGAGACCACAACATCCAACGCTTGAGTGTACGGGGTGTAGTCTTCCTGAAACTCCTGGGACATGAAACCAATTCTTTCACGCAGCTCCCAGAGCGTGATTCTTTCACTTCCAAACAACTTGAAAAAACTGCCCTCCTCCTCCACGGGATAGATTTCCCGGCCAATGAGTTTCAACAAGGTACTTTTACCCGCCCCGTTCGGTCCTAATATCGCGACCCGCTCACCCGCTTCAATCGTTAAGGAAAAACGTTCCAACACCTGAGTCTGATGTTGAAACGCACTGACATTTTTGAATTCGATCATTGGGTCATTACTTGAAATAGTTGGCACGGTCTAACGATTAACCATCACTCACAAATATCGGCCGCTGACCGATTGCAAGGGATGGCCAGAACAGTGGAGGGTTGAGACTGCGGCCCGACCCGTAAAGTCTCTTCCTCTATCCTGGCCCCCATCAGCACTTCTAAGCGTCGGCGCTGTTTATGCCGGCCTTATGCGCTGTGTGAAAAAGCGGAAGCGAAATCCTTCCTTTCTTCCGTGTCTTCATTTGGCCGCTTCATACCCGCCATACGGTGATATTCATTGAAGATTGCGTCGGCTTCGGCAAACGGCAGGACCTTCTCGATGTCCTCGAAACGCTGGCCCCCAGTGCGCTCCTCGACGATGCGACGCACGACCTCAGGCCCATCGCCACGGTTGGCCATCACAATGCGATTGGCGATCTCGCGGCGCTGGGCTTCATAGTGCTTCAACGCTTCAACCGGATCGGCAATCGTGGCCAGCGCTTCGGCAATAACCCTCGCATCGACCAGCGCCTGGCAGGCGCCGTTACCGCCACGCGGGTACATGGCATGGGCAGCATCGCCCATCAGCGTCACTCGACCGAACGACCACTGCGGCAATGGATCATGGTCCACCAGCGGGAACAGGTAGACCTCACGCGCATTGCGCAGCATCTCGCCGACGTTGATAAAGTCCAGCTCGCACTCATCGAACATATGCGCGATTTCGGCGATGTCCGCTTCCTGGTTCCAGTCCTCCATGCTTTCCGGACGACCATTTTGCTCAACCACCCAATTGACCAGCGTCAGACCGCTGTCATCGGCGTTGTCCAGAATCGGGTAGACGATCAGGCTGCCCTTGCTCGGCGCACCAATGTGCAAAATGGTGCCGCCTTCCTTGAACGGCTTCATCAAAGTCACGCCGCGCCACAGGGTGATGCCGGAGTAATGGGGCTCGGTCTTCTCGGGAAACAGCTGATTGCGAATGGCGGACTTGATCCCATCACCGGCAATGGCGATGTCCGCACGGACTTCGATGGGCAGGCTCATGGCGTCATTGGTGGTGGATGCAAACTTGATGGTCACGCCCGAATCGTCTTGCTCAAAGCCCGTGCAACGCACGCCCATGACGACCGATTCCGCCCCCAGACGTTCGATGACTGCTTTGTACAGAATCATCTGCAAGATGCCACGGTGCACGAAGCGCTGGCCATGGGGATACCCCATGTGCACGCCGCACTGCTCGGTGTAAATCTCCTGGCCGTACTGGTTGAAGTAGGAGGACTCTACGGCGTCGACCGAGCGCGCATTGAGCTCATCGAGCAGTCCCACTTCGGTTATTTCACGTGTGCCGTAAGGCTGGGTGACGATACCGACGCCCAATGGCCGCAGTTCGGGAGCCGCTTCATAGACACGCGGTTTGAAACCTTGTTCATGCAAGCGCAAAGCGGTCATCAAACCGCCGATACCCGCACCAATAATCGCGATATTCAACATCACTTTTCTCCAGCAGATGGTGAGGTTGAACAGGTCAACCTCAATACTTTCTTATTTACGGGTCAGTACGTCAGGATGCACCTGAGAGCGTACAAGCCCAGGTGAAGCAACGATGCTGAGTTAGTGGCCGGCGACAGCGACAGTGGCGCCATCGGACCATTTGGGAACGATGCCCCGGGCCAGGATTGGCAGTCGGGCAAGACAGGCCAGGAGTGCAATGACGATCACCCCCTGCATGGAAATCGGCAGGTCACCGCTCATGGCGCCAAAGCTGACAGGACCACTGAGCAATACCCCCAGCAAGGTCAGTTGCGTGACTAGGCCGCTGGTTGCACCGATGCTCCCCGCCGATGGCGAAACGTTGGGCACGAACGACCACATCCCGGTCAGTACGCCGCTGAAGAACATCAGCACCCAGGAGCAGGCAATGGAGCCGGTGACACCAATGGGCAACGCATAGATGGCGAACGCCGGAATACCCGTGGCGATGATGGCAATGACGCCGACCTTGATCGGGGAAAAGCCTTGATTGAGAAGCTTGCCGAACAGCAGGCAGCCCAAGGCATTGAGTACCATCGCGCCGATGTTCCAAGCGTTAATAACCAGCGGATCAGCGCCGTAGTGGCTTTGCAAGTAAGGCGCGAGGGTCGCGATAACACCGACGTGCAAAAAAGCATCACCGCCGATGGAAATCCCTAACAGGTAAGGCCATGGCGAGCGCAGCACCGACTGTAAGCCAGTGGTGCGCGAAGGCTGCTCCGACACTTTCACACGCGCCGGAACCGCTACATAGGCAATCAGGGCAATGGCGATGGTAACGACAGCGTGTCCCCAAAAGGCAAAGCGCCAACTGCCCGCGCTTACGACCCAACCGGCGGTCAGAAAGGGGATGATGAAGCTGACGGGAACGAAGGTCGCCCACACCGCGATAGCCATGTGACGCTGCTTTTCATGAGTGACACGAATCAACAACGTAATCGCCGAGACCGCCATCAGCACATAGCCGACGCCGGAAATACCGCGCCCTACCAACAAGGTTTGCAGCGTGGGTGCAGCCACAACCACCACATCCCCGATAACCAAAGCGACGCTACCGATCAGCAGCACCAGTTTGTCGCCGAAGCGATCCACCAGATAGCCCACCAGCAAGGCGCCGACCACCACCATTACCGAGGGCAACGACATCACCAGACCGATCACCGATGGGCTCTCGGGACGGAACTCGCCTGCAATCGCATCAAGCTGTGGTACTGCCCCGCCCACAGTCATAGCCGCCAATACTCCAAGGCTATAAATTATGGCGACACGAAAAACTACCGACCCAAAAAAAGTGTTCATTCAAGACTCCAGGGTTAATACGGCACTCATACTTCGAGCACAGACTTTCAACTCAGTAACTATTGGAAAGATCAAACAGATGAATCCAGCGGTCATTCATATTGAGTCCGGACATTCCCGGTCACAGGCACATGAACCTTACTGGGCGACACATTTGTTCGATCCCTTCGCCAGGCACCGCCTGCTGTATGGGGAAGTCCGTAGTACGCGCAACTGGAGGCTTGAACTGTGAAGGTAAAAACAGCTAATGCAACTGTGCTTATCAAGCGCGCAAGGTGTCCAGCATGTTTCGACAAGGCTTTCATTTTTATTGTCCTTTCGATCGCTTTTTATTGTTCAAACGCCACAGGCAACACGCGCAGGAAAGTTGCTCAAAGCGCTACACCTGAGAACTTCAACGAATTAGCAAGTTGCTTCACGTACGAAAGTGAAACTTCCCATCTGCTGATCGGCGTTGACAATCAAGCCTTCCAGCTCTGAAGAATCACGGGCGACACCGAAGGCAACACCATCAGGTCGCACAAGGACTGCAACTGCATCGAATTGCTCGAGCCAATGCGTGATGAAAGCGCCCTCTTCCGAACAATAAACAGCTTCATTCTCGTCACCGGAATCACGCCTGCCATCGAGACACACCACCTCGCTGGTAAACAGACAGGCGCTATCAGCAAACAGCGAACTGACTTGTTTTACGAGACGAGCGTCACGGCACACCAGATAGAACCGCCCTCGGGTAACATCGTCCAGACGTGCCCGCGGCTGTGACGGTCCGCTGACCCATGGTTGAGGGAACAATTGACCCGCTCCAGCGCCCAGGCCGCCTTCGTCATCTAAGTTCAAAAGGCCTGCACTCAGTCCTGGAATGAAAGACTGCCGGACCGTTTGCGCGGCACCCGAGTTCAATTCAGCTTGCAGGCGCTCATCGCGCAAGCGCGCAGCGTCGACATCCAGTTCGCCGATAATCAATCCGAAGGACTTGGCCGTAGCGACCACCTGTTGCACATGGGGACGCCGTTCCGCCGTATAGGTGTCCAGCAACGCCGGATCAGCCAGGCCCCTGGACACCACATCAAGTTTCCAGGCCAGGTTATAGGCATCACGAACGCCAGCACACAGACCTTGCCCCATGAAGGGAGGCATTTGGTGCGCGGCATCGCCGAGTAGAAAGACGCGACCTTCGCGCCATTGCTCGGCCACCACCGCATGGAAACGATAGATCGCCACACGCTGCACGTGCACCGAGCGCGTATCGACGAAGGTGGAAAGCACCTCGTCCAGGTGCGCGGGATCGTTGAAGGACTCCGGCGATTCACCAGGCAGCACCTTGATTTCCCACCGCCGCAGTTTGTCCGGTCCGACGATGTAGGTTCCTGGACGTGACGGTCGGCAGTACTGCACGCAACGTTCAGGCAGTTCGATGTCGTCGAGTAGTTGCGCGTCGACCACGACCCACCACTCGTCAAAGTCCAAATCGTGGATGCTCGCGCCCATTTGAGTGCGAACAACACTGCGCGCCCCATCGCAGGCCAGCAAATAACGCCCCCTCAGTGTCTTTTGATGGCCCTCGCCATCGACCATATCGACTTCGACACTATGTTCGGATTGGCGATACTCGACCAAGCTGTGTCTAAGGAACACTTCGACGTCACTGAAGCGCTCAACACCTTCACGCAGCGTGGCCTCAAGCGCCGGCTGATAGAACATGTAGGTGGGTTCCCAGCCCAGTGGGCCCGGTGCCGGCATCGGGTAAAAGCGCTTGATGACCTGCCCTTGCACACCAACGAAATCGGTTCCCGGATGAGCACAGGTGCCCTTCATGACCTCGTCTGCCAGGCCTGCCGCCTGGAAAGCGCGGGTCGCCTCATGATCAGCAGTGATGGCCCGAGGTTTGTCGAAAATGTTTTTTTCGCGTTCGATGACGGCTACGCGCATACCCATCGTGCCGAGCAGGTTGGCAAGCGTGGCACCGGTAGGGCCGTACCCCGAGATGATTGCGTCGAATGTCTGCATGGTCGTTTTCTTCTTGTTCAAGACACGTAAATCGTTAACGTGAAAGCTGGATTTCCGGGCTCTGGAAGCCATCCCAGACACCGTCGTAATCAACCTGGCGGTGGCCGGCATCAAGCGCTTGTCGAGTCAGTCGAAACACTCGGCGGCTTTCGAACATGAACGCCATGGTGTTATCCACCTTGTGTGGCGCCAGTTCGGCCGTGCTGGCCTTCTCGAAGGTGGCCACATCAGGACCATGGGGCAGCATGCAGTTGTGCAGGCTCACACCACCGGGCACGAAGCCTTCGGCCTTGGCGTCGTAGATGCCCTTGATCAGGCCCATCATTTCGCTCATGACATTGCGATGGAACCAGGGTGGACGGAACGTATCCTCTGCCACCAGCCAGCGCGGCGGGAACACCACGAAGTCGCAATCGGCGACGCCGGGATGCAAGGAAGGCGCGGTCAACACCGTATAAATCGATGGGTCCGGGTGATCAAAGGAGATACTGCCGATGACCATGAAGTTGGCCAGGTCGTATTTGCAGGGCGCCAGATTGCCATGCCATGCAACGACGTTCAGCGGCGAATGGATTTGCTTGGCCTGCCAAAACTGACCGAGGAATTTACGCACTACACGCACATTGCGACTGCCCGATTCATAGGCCGCGACCGGGACGAGAAAATCCCTTGGATTTGCCAGGCCGTTCGAGCCGATCGGACCCAACTCGGGTAAGCGGAAAGATGAACCATAGTTCTCACAGATGTAGCCCGCCGCTGTTCCATCCGGCAGCTCCACACGAAAGTGGATGCCGCGAGGGATCAGAGCAATTTCTCCTGGACCTGCCCGCAGGACACCCATCTCGGTGTGAATTAACAACTGGCCTTGTTGCGGCACGATCAGCATTTCGCCATCGGCGTTGAAAAAATAGCAATCGTGCATGGAGGCATTGGCGCGATAAACGTGCGCGACGATGCCCGACTGCTCATCGACATCACCGTTACCGCCGACAGTGGTGATACCGCCGATGAAATCGGTCCCGGCAGCCGGTTCAGGCCAAGGGTCCCAGCGAAAACGATTAGCCGGTGTTGCCACCGCCTTGAACGGCGCCGATTCCCAAGTTGCATGGGCCATCGGTTCAAACGCACCGTGCACCGCCGAAGGAAGCAACCGATAGACCCAGGTGCGCCGATTTTCCGCGCGCGCCACCGTAAAGGCAGAACCGGAAATCAATTCGGCGTACAGCCCATGAGGGGCATTCTGCGGTGAATTGCGCCCCTTGGGTAAGGCACCTTCCAGCGCTTCGGTCGCAAATTGATTGCCGAAGCCGCTCATGTAATTCAAGGGTTGTGATGAAGTGGAGTTTGTCATTTTTGTTCCACGCTGATCAAAAGGTTGCAGTGAGTTGCCGGCTCCGTACGAGCCGGCAGCTGCCATGTCCTAGCGTTTGAGTGCCTGGATCTCTTGATCGATGGCGCCGAAAATCGAGTGGCCGAACGTGTCAAACATCTCTACCCGCACGCGATCACCGAACTTGAAAAATGGCGTTTTTGCCTTCCCTTCGTTGACCACTTCAAGTGCGCGTTTTTCAGAGAGGCAGCAGAAGCCCTGGCTACGGTCGTGGTTGGAAACCGTGCCCGAACCGATGATGGTGCCCGCGGTCAGCGTGCGGGTTTTGGTGGCATGGGCAATCAGCCTGGAGAAGTCGAAGTAGTTATCGACGCCCGCCAGCGGCGACCCTAATTTTTCGTCGTTGACATGCACGGTTAGCGGCAAATCAACTTTGGCGCCATCCCAGTTCCCTGCTAATTCATCGGGAGTGACGGCCACTGGAGAAAAGGCAGTGACACCTTTGCCGTTAAGGAAGCCAAAGCCCTTGTTCAATTCCGCCGGGATGATGTGGCGAAGCGAAGTGTCATTGACCAGCATCACCAGTTTGATGTGCTGCTTGGCTTCCTCGGGAGAGCACAGCATGGGTACGTCATCGGTAATGATCGCAACCTCGGCTTCGAGGTCCACACCCCAATCTTCACTGGCGACGATCACCGGGTCCTGCGGGCCGGTGAAGTAGTCGGAGCTGCCTTGATACATCAGAGGCTCCTGCAAAAACGAGTCGGGCATCTCAGCACCGCGTGCCTTACGCACCAGCTCCACGTGGCTCAGGTAAGCGCTGCCGTCCAGCCATTGGAAGGCCCGTGGCAGCGGTGAAGCAACCTCGGATTCATCGAATACAAAACTGCCGGCGACGTCGCCAGCGTTCAATGCATCGGAGAGTTCTTGCAGCTGAGGTTTGACGGCATTCCAGTTCTCGACTGCCCATTGCAGCGTGGGTGCAACATCAATGGCGCTGACAGCGCGAGACAGATCACGGGACACAACAATCAGCGCACCATCACGGGTTTCAGTTTTGAGCGAAGCCAGTTTCATACATGCATTCCGGTAGTCGAAAGTTACGGTGGTTACACACTGCTGGGTGCGGTTGATCACTAACTTACGAAACAATCGGGATAACAGATATGCGTTTTCCATCTGCCGGAAACGACCCTGTCCGGGGCTGTTTTTCAGACCTGTCACGCGTGATGAACAAGCAATTTCCATCAGGCAGACATCCAGCACTTCGGCGCTTCGGGAACCGCGATCATGGTTGTCGAGAGGTGAAAACCTCCGATAAACCACAAGGAAACACCATGATCATCGAACACCGCACCTATCGACTTCACCCAGGCAAGGTACAAGCCTATTTCGATCTCTACATGGACACGGGCTTGCCCATCCAGCTCGAATACTTACGCCAACCTCTGGGCTATTACACAACTGAATTGGGGCCACTCAATCAGATCATTCATCTGTGGGGATACAACGATCTCAACGAACGGCATCACTGCCGCAACATGCTCAAGGCTGACCCGCGATGGACTGAGTACGTGCGGCAAATCATGCCGCTGATTCAACATCAGGAAAGCAAGATCCTGATGCCCGCGCCGTTCTTCGCGCCTCAAGCAGCCACCTATCGCTTGCCTTGAAATACGCCCCGCCAAAAGCACAGTGCCCGGGGAGAAGCCGGGCACTGTGTTCAAAGAATTTTCGGATGCAATGATTACCCCAGCATCATCATCGCCGATCCAGCCAGCACCCCACCACCCACCACTTTCTGCAACCGAGGGTGCCTGGCCAACAGCCCACCCGCGACAAAACCCGACAGCAGCAACAAGCCACTGACTAGCGTAAACCCGACGCTGAACCTCCAGAACGCATCTGGGCTGGCTTCAGCACCGTGAGCCCAGCCATGGAACAGCGCAAACAACGGCATGGCCATGGCCAACAGCGATTGGCGTTGCGGCATCAGCAACGCGGCAGAGATGACCAGAAGCGAGCCGAGAATCATGCTCTCTACCCCGATCAGATCACCCAATAAATGCCCCATCACCGCCCCGCACAACATCAAGGCCAGGGTAAAGGCCGGCAAGACGAGATTGCGCCGGGACAACGCGGCAAGCATGCCGGTCCCCAACAACATCAACAGGTGGTCCAGACCGGTCAGCGGGTGCAACAACCCGTCCTGCAACGGGCTACCGTCGTGCCCCGGATGGGCAAGGGCCGGCATGGCGATCAGCAACAGAACGAGAGCAATTGTTTTTTTCATGGAAAACTCCTGGCGAAAGGCAACGAGAACGCAGACCAACAAGGCACTTAGCCCCGTTGGAGAACCCGTGACGATAACGCGAGGCTATCGTTGCCTTGCGGGAGTTTCCATCTGATGGAAATGACTTGCTGCGACGTCCGATACGCCGCAGCGATTCAGCCTGCCTCTGGCGCAGTATCGATGCGAAACAGCGATGAGATGACTTCGTCGATGGCATCGGCAACCAGTTTGCTGTCAGGCAATTGCCCGGTCAGCAGTGCATCCATCAAATGGTAGCCAATCGACGCGCCAAAAATCATTTCCACCACCAGCAGGCTTTTGATGTTCAGGTTCCACCGGGATCGATCAATGCGCTCAACCGCTTGTATCAGTGACTCGCGACTGTCGCGAATGCCCATCTCATAGAACATGTCGGCAATCCTCGCATGCCCCACGCGCTCACCAATCGCCAATCGACACAGGCGCAGGTGGTGCTCGCAGAGCACATGCCCGGCGATTCCGTGAATCCTGATCCTGAGGGCCGCAACCGGGTCCGGCGCAGCATCTTCCAGATTTTTTTGCGGCCAGACATACGACGACGCCACGAGCGATTCCATCAGTTCGTTCTTGTCGGCGAAGTACACATACAGGGTTTTTTTCGACATGCCCGCCTTGGCCGCGATCTCGGACATCGTCACCTTTTCGTAGGCGTGCTCTCCCAGGAGCTGTTCGACGGCCTCATAGATTTCTTTTTTTCTTTCTTCGGCCGGCATCGCCAAAGGACGTCCAGTACGCGCCATTGTTCACCCGTTGACTTAGGAAACCACATGGTTCCATAATTAAAATCCCCGCCCATCCTAAAGAAAATCCCTTAATGCGGTCCATCTCTTCACGCGTTACTGCCTTTGTGCTTGCCGGTCTCAGTGCCACTGGCCCTATCGGGGTTGATATATATCTTCCTGGCCTTCCGGATATGGCGCGCGACCTGGGTGTCGATGAAGGCGCCATGCAGCTCAGCCTGATGGTGTACTTTCTCGGGCTGATGATGGGGCAACTGGCATACGGTCCTTTATCCGATAAATACGGACGCAAGCCGCTTATTTACGCCGGCCTTACAGTCTTTGTCCTCGGCTCCGTTGGTTGCGCGTTGAGCGACCATTTCGACCACCACTTATGGTGGCGTTTCTTGCAAGGTCTGGGAGGCTCCATCGGCCTGGTGATCGCATTTGCAATCGTCAGGGACGCATTCCGTGCGGCGCATATGGGCAAGATGATTTCCATCATCATGGCGGTGTTGGGGCTGTCGCCTGTTATCGCGCCAATGATCGGCAGCGCCCTGCTCACGAGCTTTTCGTGGCACGGCATATTCTGGACGCTCGCTGCCTATGGAGTCTTGGTTGCAGCCGCAGTCGCACTGACGCTGGAAGAAACACGCAATGCGCAACTGCGAGCCACTTCTGCCCTGAAACACGTGTTGCGAAACTACGCGAGAATCTCCGTCGATAAGCGATTTTTGCCATTTGCACTCGCACTCTGTACTGGCCAGGCAGGCTTCTTCGCCTACATCGCCGGCTCGGCCAGTGTGCTCATCTCAGAATACGGGTTAACCCCCGTCCAGTTCAGCCTGCTCTTCGGGTTGAACGCTCTGGGCCTGGTAATCGCCGCATTGATCAATCCCTGGATTCATCACCGCTTCGGCGCATTACGCAGTTTCCGCCTGCTCAACATCGCCTACTTCATGGTGCTGACACTGCTGGCGGGCTATCTGATCTGCGGCCACAAAGACCTCGTCGTACTCAGTGCCGGCCTGTTCATCACGATCGCCCTGCTGGGTTCGATCATGCCCACCGGCAGTCAACTGGCACTGATTCAACAAGGCGAACATGCAGGCACGGCCTCGGCACTCATGGGTTCGCTGCAATTCGGTGCAGGCGCATTGGTCACGGTCGCCTCTGGCGCATTGGCGTATCTGGGTGCCGTGGGGCTCATTCTGGTGATGCTGGTTTGCGCCACAACAGCGGCACTGCTTTGCATCACCTTTTTACCGCGAAGGATTGAGTTGTAAGCACAACCATTGAAACACAACGATCGCTCACAACTAGCCTAACAATTACAATACGGGCATAGCTATGTCGGCAAACAAGTCAGATATTGGAACACTCAACCGTTCAAGCACCATTTTGCGTTTGCTGGCCACCGCCGGTAAACGCGGCTTGGCACTCACGGATATCGCCAGCCGAAGTGCACTGCCCCATGGCACGGTGCATCGCCTGCTCAAGCAGCTGGGAGATACCGGCCTTACTTTTCAAAGCGAAGAGTCCAGACGCTATCTGCTTGGTCCGGTCGCGTATGAGCTGGGGCTTGCCGCCACTGAGATTTTCGATTTTCGCAGCCTTTGCCGTCCGGCACTGGAACGGCTTTGCCAGGAAAGTGAAGCCACTGCGTATTTCATCATGCGCAGCGGCTACGACGCCGTGTGTATCGACCGTATCGAAGGCCCGTTTTCCACACGTACCATCTCGCTGGATATCGGCAGTCGCCGGCCCCTGGGTGTAGGTGCCGGAGGCCTAGCCATTTTGGCGGCCTGCGCCGACGACGAATGCGAACGCATCCTTGAAGCGACAGCATCACGCCTGGGTCAGTTTCACCACCTCAATCTTGATCAACAGCGCCAAGCCATACAGGAAACCAAAAAACAGAATTACTCACTGATCCGAAATCGCCTGACCCTGGGTGTCACCGCATTGGGCATGACCTTTCGCGACTCAATGCGGCGCCCCATCGGCGCCATCAGCATCGGCACTATCGACTCTAGACTGCAGGAACCACGTCGAAAAATCATCGTGGAATTGCTCCAGCAGCAGGTGCTGCTGATCGAGAAAGCCATGCGCGCATCGCGCCGTGTATTGATCGAGCACTTTTGAATTACCACGCGGCGATCAAATCGTTTCCGCAGAACGGAAAGCGCCGCCGGTAAGGCTCTGGCCCACGTTATCTTCCCCTCCACGACAGGAAACGTAAGGCTGCCAGACACGGCAGCGCTACGCCTCTTTTGAAAATAAAAGTGGAGCGTGTGTGTGGAACCGAACTTCAACAAATCTCTTGATTACAGTTACGACGACGCCCGTTTGCACGGCTATTTCAGCCGGCCTGGAGGCGACGCCCTTCCGGGCATCCTGCTCGTACATGACGCCTTCGGCGTCAGCGATTTCATCAAGGGCATTGCCAACAGATTGTCCGATGCAGGTTATGCCACGTTGGCCGCGGATGTCTGGGGCGATGGGAAGCAATTGACCAGCGAAAGCGAGATCGGTCCGATGATCGGCCGTTTTGCCGCTGACCGCAAAACGTGGATGGGCCGCCTGCAGGCCGCCCGCAAAATCCTGGCGGCACAACCGGGTGTCGACGGCGACAGAATTGTCATCATCGGCTATTGCTTCGGTGGCGCCTCGGCACTTGAGTATTTGCGTACGGTCGGCGATGTCCGTGGGGCGGTCAGCATTCACGGAGGCCTCGATCTGGTCTCTGAAGAGTGGGCACGTTCCCACTCATTGCGCAAAGCCCTGCTGCTGACTGGCTATGAAGACCCGATGGCATCACTGCCCAAGCTGGCATCACTGCAACAGAGCATGAACAACGCTGGTGTCGACTGGGAGGTCAATCTGTATGGCCATACCCGACACGGATTTACCCGCCCGGACTCGGACCGTGCGAACAAACCCCAGGTAATCGCTTATCACGCGCAAAGCGACAAGCGCGCATGGGAGGCACTGCACCGTTTTCTGGAAGAAAGCCTGGCAACTTGAGAGCCCTCGCTAACGTTATCGCCCCATACCAATAACAAGTAGCGAGGAATGCATACGCTATGAGCAGCAATAACTTCTGTGACTTTCTGCTGGCCCTGGACTCGCCGAGAATTGTCGACGCCCGTGGCAAGGACCCGTTCGAATACGCCAAGCCCATTATTGCCTCGGCCAAGGCAAAGTCGCTGATCGATACATGGCAAACCCTGTACCGGGAACCCTTCAAGGGCACGACTGCTAACGGCCAGGTCGAACCTGGACTATTTCAACTGACCAACGAAGGGTTCGACGCCCGCAATGCGGTCGCGGCCGCTCAAGCACTGTTGGCCAGTTTGAACGCAGGTGAACGCAAGGCGCTGCAGTACCCGGTTGATGCGCCTCAATGGCGTGACTGGTACAACCCGGAATTCCCGATGAACGCCAACGGGGTCCGCCTGGACTACTTGTCGAGCGCCTCGCGTGATGCCGTGATGAATGTGCTCAGGGCGAGTTTGAGCGCAGAGGGTTACCTGAAAACCGAACAGTGTCGTATTGCCAATCTGTTCCTCGGCGAGCTTTACGATCTGCGCAACATCATGAATGAGTGGAGCTATCACTTCCTGCTGTTCGGCACACCTTCACTGACCGAACCCTGGGGCTGGAATCTCTACGGTCATCATCTGGCCCTGAACTGCCTGATGATCGGCGGCCAGATGATCATCTCGCCAACGTTCATGGGGGCGGAACCGACCCATATCGATCGGGGCCCGCATGGCGCGTTTTCCTTGTTCCAGAATGAAGAAAGCTTCGGCCTGCAATTGATGCGCTCTCTCTCACCGACATTGCGCGAACGAGCCACCACCTACAAACAGATGAAAGACCCTTCAATGCCTGAAGATCGTTGGCACTTTGCCGACGAGCGCCAACTAGGTGCTGCTTATCGCGATAACCGGGTCATTCCCTATGAAGGTGTCTGCGCAGCGCTGTTTTCATCTGGCCAACAGGAACAATTGCTGAAGATCGTTGATGCCTTCATCGAGTATTTGCCAGAAGGGCCACGAGAGATGCGCCTGCGCCAGGTCGAGTCAATGCTGGAGCGCACCTACTTCAGCTGGATTGGCGGCCACGGCGACGACGATCCCTTTTATTACCGAGTGCACAGCCCGTTGATCATGGTGGAGTTCGATCACCACAGCGGTGTCTGGCTCAACAACCCGACCCCGGAAAAATTTCATATCCATACGGTGGTCAGGACCCCCAATGGTAATGACTACGGCAAGGACCTGCTGCGCCAGCATTACCTGAAAGAGCACCGTCACGGCTCGCCGCATATGGCTAAACGTGGCGGCGCGCATGACCACTCTCATGACCATCCTCAGGATCATGACCATAGCCACCCTCATGGTCACGATCACTCTCACTGACGGGCTCATCGTTACTCGAACGCTACCCATTCGACGTGCCATCGCGGCGACATGCGTTCGATTTCATCAGAGGAACAACAGCAATGGATTTAGGCATCAAAGGGCGTACAGCCTTCATTTCGGCTTCATCGCAAGGGCTCGGCTATGCCTGCGCCCGCGCACTGGCTCGCGAAGGCGTCGTGGTCATCCTCAATGGCCGCAATGAAGAAAAGCTGCAGCATGCAGCTGATCTGCTGCGCACCGAAGTGATCGGTGCGCAGGTCATGACCGTCGTCGCGGACCTGACGACCGCCCAGGGGCGCGCCGATATTCTGGAAGCAACACCAGAGGTCGACATCCTGGTCAACAACAACGCCGGCCCTCCCCCAGGTCGCCTCGCAGACTGGGACGAAACAGCACTGCTCGGCGCCTTGCAAGCCAACATGATCCCGGCCGTGCAACTGATGCGTGCCTACATTCCCGGCATGCAGGCCCGGGGTTTTGGCCGGATCATCAACATCACGTCGGCAATGGTCAAATCGCCTCACTACATCATGGGCTTGTCCACGTCCGCACGGACTGCGTTGACCGCTATCAGCAAGGCAATCAGTGTTGAAGTCGTGAAGGACAATGTGACGATCAACAACCTGCTGCCTGAACGCATCGATACACCACGCCAGGAATTCATGGCCCAACGCCTGATGAAAGAACAAGGCGTCAGCAATGAAGAAGCCCGTCGCCAGATTGCTTCAACCATCTCGGCAAAACGCCTCGGCCGGCCCGAGGAATTTGGCGACGCCTGTGCGTTCCTGTGCAGCAGCCAGGCCAGCTACATCTCAGGCCAGAACCTGCAACTGGACGGTGGCTCGTACGAAGGGTTGATCTGATCAGCCCCCCGTCCAGTTCATTGACAGGAACCCGTCATGTTCGATCAGCAAACTGAACTCGCAATTCTTGAGTTGGAACAGCGCAGGCAACGGGCGTTGGTCGATGTGGATATCGACATATTAAGAGATCTCTTCGATGACGATCTGTTGCACGTTCATAGCACCGGCCTGGTGCATACCAAGCCTGAGCTTTTGGAACACATCGCCCGCAAACGCGGTTTTTACGCGATACAGCGCGGCACCCTGACCCTTCGTGGTAACGATGACATGGCCATCCTGACAGGCCCGATCATCAATCAGATACGCACTGCCGATGGCAAAGAAGAACACATGCGTGGCTTTGTCACCCAGGTGCTCAGGCGCACGCTTTCAGGATGGAAGTTCCTCAATTTCCAGCTCACGGTCGTGCGCGACTAGTGGCTGTTATTTCAAAGCTCATTCAATCAAATACAAACAACAAGACGGCAGATACTCTATGAAAATCGTTCGTTTTACTGAAAGCGGCCGCACGCGTATCGGGAAACTGGAAGGCGATCGGGTGATTGATCTTTCCGGTGTTCCTGGAGTGATCGACTCGATGCGCCAACTACTCGGACGCCTTCCCGAATTGCGCCCGGCCCTGGAAGCAGCCCGCTCGCCCGCGTTTGCCCTGTCGGCCGTACAGCTTGAGAATCCGGTCAACGATCCTCAGAAATACCTGGCCATTGGCCTGAACTACAAAGCCCACGCCGAAGAAGCCCGCGCCGACGGTATTCCGATCCCGAGCAGCCAACTCTGGTTCAACAAACAAGTGTCCTGCCTGACAGGCCCTTACGATCCGATCCTTTTCCCCTCTGCGGTCAAGCAGCTTGATTATGAAATCGAGATGGGGGTCGTCATCGGCCAGCGTTGCCGTAACGTCAAGGCTAGCGATGCCCGATCCGTGATTGCGGGTTACCTGGTGACCAACGATGTCAGTGCCCGTGACTGGCAGCAACGCTCCCCCACCTTCACCCTGGGCAAATCGTTCGACAGCCACGGCCCGATTGGCCCCTGGCTGACCACGGACGATGAAATCGCAGATCCCCTGGCGCTGGAAATGCGCCTGACGGTCAATGGTGAAGAGCGCCAGAAAATGACCACCGGCGACATGATCTATGACATCTACCAACAGATCGAATACCTCTCCACGGTCATGACGCTTGAGCCCGGTGACATTCTCGCCACTGGCACACCGTCGGGCGTAGGCGTTGCCCTCGGCAAGCTGCTTCAGCCCGGCGACGTCGTGCGCGCCGAAATCGAACATCTGGGCTATATCGAAAACCGTGTGGTTCAAGTGTCTTGAACGCCAGGCCTGCCCTGCATTTTTGACGCCCAGTCGAAACGAGAAGTGCCCTCGCCCCAGTAACGGTCGCTCACGTGATCCGAAATGGCGTGGGCACTTTCTCTTCATTCGTATGCCAGACGGGTCGTGCCCCGGTGCACGACACTTCGGGGGATTTCATGCTCAGATGGCTCAGTGATTGTTTTTGCAATATCAGGATCAACGCCAAACTTTCGATCGGATTCGGCATCATTCTGCTGTTAACCATGATCATTGCCGCGACCGGCTGGTACAGCACTCACAGCATTATCGAGCGCAGCGACAAGATCAGTCAGATCAGTAGCATCAACAGCCTGATCAAGACCCTGAGTACGCAGTACGCGCATTACCAACGTCGCCATAGCCAACAGGCCGCCACGGACATCGTTCAAACGCTGGATCTGATCGAAGCACAACACCTGCACCTCGCCTCCTTGCTGACCACCCCGGAGGAACGGAAACTGCTTTCACAGCAACAACTCATCGCCAAGGTTTACCGGGCTCATCTGGCGCGTATCGGCGAGAGTTTTGCCAATCGCGACAGCGAATTCAGCACTCTTGAAAACACCATCGGACTGGCCGGCAAACAATTGAATGAGGCGGTCAACGACATTGTCCGTGGCTCGGGTGACGCGCAGCAGGGCGTTATTAACCTGCAATCGGTCAGGCCGCTCTTTCAGAGCATTCAGCAACTCATATTGCAGGTGCACGATTTTGACTATACGAACGATCCGGAAAAAGGTCGCAGTGCCCTGGCGCAAATAAACAGCATCATCAATGAGGTCGGTAAAGTCCACGCCGAATCAAAGAGCAATCCCTCCAACATGCAACAGACAGCCCTAGCGCTGGCTCAGTATCGCGAGCACCTGCGGCGTTTTTGCGATGAAGTGGCTACCAGTGAGACTGTCGGCAAACAACTCTTCGAATCGAGCGCCCAACTCGAAGCCCTCAATCAGAACCTGATCGACTATCAAGCCAGCAAACGCGCCAGTGATGTGCACAGCGCCCAGCAAACGATCGTCGCCAGCCTTGCTCTGGCCGTGATCCTGGGCGTGCTCGCCGCAGGGTTCATCACACGACAGATCGTTAAACCACTCCAGCAGACATTGAAGCTGGCCGAGTGCATCGCCTCTGGTGATCTGACACAAGTCATCGTGGTTGAACGCCGGGATGAGCTGGGGCAGTTGCAGCACAGCATGCAACGGATGGTCATGAATCTGCGTAACCTGATCGGAAATATCAGCAACAGCGTGATGCAGATCACCGACGCCGCAGAGCGCCTCTCGACGGTCGCCACGCAGACCAGTTCAGGCATTCACACGCAGAAGAACGAAACCGAACAGGTTGCCTCGGCGATGAATGAAATGGCCGCTACCGTGCAAGAGGTCGCTCATAACGCCCAACAAGCTCAACTGGCCGCAGTGGCGGCCGACCAACAGGCCTGCGGAGGCGAAGTGGTTGTGGGGCAAGTCATCGAGCAGATCGAACGACAGGCCATCGAAGTCGGAAAATCCACCACCGCGATGAACAAGCTCAAAGAGCAAAGCGACAGGATCGGCTCTGTGCTCGATGTCATCCGCTCCGTGGCCATGCAAACCAACCTGCTCGCCCTCAACGCCGCCATTGAAGCCGCGCGCGCAGGTGATTTCGGAAGAGGTTTTGCCGTGGTCGCCGACGAAGTGCGCAGCCTGGCGCAGCGAACGCAGCAATCGACGGAAGAAATCGAAGAACTGATCATCAGCCTGCAGGACGGCGCGGAGCACGTTGCATCCGTGCTGGAAACCAGCCGAGAACTCGCCGCCAGCAGTGTGGATCTGACCCGCCAAGCCGGTACATCCCTGGAGCAAATCACCCGTACCGTTTCGACCATTCAACAGATGAATCAACAAATTGCGACAGCCGCCGAGCAACAGGCGCTCGTCGCCATGGACATCAATCGCAGCGTACTGAACGTGCGCGACATTACACAGCGCACCGCAAGCGCTAGTGATCACACGGCCAGCTCAAGTGCGGAGCTGAACGATCTCGGCAAGCAGCTTGAGCACATCGTCAAACAATTTCAGATGTAGCCCCAACCATCAGCCTCATCAAACAGACCTCTGTTTTGAGGTCTTCTTTTACTCCGCTATCTCTGTCCATCAGACAGAAAACCCACGCTCAGGCCCCTCGTTCAAAAGGTAATTTGAGCGCAATGCCTAGTGAATGGGCATCCCTAAAACTACAACAGCGAAGACGGGAGTTAAAAAGTGACAAAGACCCTACATGTGGATGTGTTCGTCGTCGGCGCCGGCCCTACAGGTTTGGCCTGTGCGGCCTTGCTGGCCAAGCAAGGGGTGGATGTGTTGGCGATTACCCGGTACTCGGGCCTTGCCAACTCACCCCGGGCGCACATCATCAACCAGCGGACCATGGAAGTGTTTCGCGACCTGGGCATCGAAGATCGCATTATCGCCGCGGCGATGCCTGGCAAGCTAATGGGCAAGGTCGTGTGGGCAACCAGTTTTGCCGGCCAGGAACTCGCGCGCCGTAAAGCCTGGGGGGCAGGCACTGAGCGCAAATCGGAGTACGAACGGGCGAGCCCTTCGGACCTGTGCAACATCCACCAGCACGTCATGGAACCCATCATGTGCGAGGCTGCCCGCGAACTCGGGGCACAGGTGCGCTTCAGCCTCGAACTGATCTCGATGCGTCAGGACAATGAGCACGTGTATTCCACCTGTCGCGATCGAATCACCGGCGAAGACATTCAGGTCGTGTCCAAATACGCGGTCGGCGCCGACGGTGACAACAGCAAGGTGTGCGAAGACATCGGGTTTGAAGTGGAAGGCAAAATGGGCCTTGGCCACATGCTCAACTATTGGATCAAGGCGGATCTGACGCCCTATACGGGCTATCGTCCTGGCGCGCTGTACCAGATTCTGCAACCGGCCAGCCATTTCATGTCGACCACGGCCATCTTCGTCAACGTCAACCCTTGGGATGAGTGGGTGATGTCGATGCCCTACGATCCGGACTTGGGCGAGCCCGATACCAGTGAAGCCGCCGCCACCGCACTGGCTCGTCAATACGTGGGCGATCCGACACTCGATGTGCACCTGATCTCCACAGGCAAATGGACCATCAATCAGATCTACGCCAAGGAGATGCACAAAGGTCGCGTCGTGATCGCGGGCAACGCTGCGCATCGTCACCCTCCCGCCGGTGGACTGGGGGCCAATACCTGTATCCAGGACGCGTTCAACCTGTGCTGGAAACTGGATTTCATACTCAAGGGTATGGCTGGCCCATCGCTGCTCGAGTCCTATAACGCAGAGCGTCAACCCGTGGCCCAACAGGTCGTCCTGCGGGCCAACAAGTCTCTGGAAAGCCTGTTCGCACTGGTGGCAGCGGTCGGACTGCGTCCTGGTCAAACGGAGCAGGAAGGCTGGGAAAGCCTGCAAAAAACCTTCGCCACTGACGCCGAGGGCGAGGCGCGCCGTTCACAGCTCAATCAAGCGTTGAAAAACCAGGATTACAACTTCAATGCACTGGGCGTGGAACTCGGCCAGTTCTACCGTTCCGAGGCCATCATGTCCGAGGGCGCAGTGCCACAAAACTCCCTCGACGCAGAGATCCATTACCAGCCGACAACCCTCGCCGGCGCTTCCTTGCCTCACGTTTGGCTGTCACGCGATAAAAAGGACGTGTCTACCCTCGACCTGGTGGGACAAGGACGCTTTACCTTGCTGACCGGCATCAGTGGCAATGCCTGGAAAGACGCAGCGCGTGAACTGGCACTCGCGCTGTCGATTCCGTTGGACTGTGTGACGATAGGCCTGGGAGCCGAAGCGGACGACATTTATGGTGACTGGGCTCACACCAGTGAAATCGGCGAGGGAGGATGCCTTCTGGTACGACCTGATCGACACATCGCGTTCAGGGCTCAGTCCACCCCCAATGAGCCGTACGCCGAACTGGCTGACGTCATGACCAGGATCCTCGCACGCTAGGTCACGCCCTCCTCCAGCCCGAGCTGCTTATGCACCTCGGGCTTTTTTTATCGATGTTTGTAGCCTGTGCCATGCATCAGCTCAAAAAAAACCGGGACCTCGTGGCCCCGGCAAAAAATCTGGGCCCCGTCGTGGGCCCAGATGGCACTTCTAAACAATCAACGTCATTACGCTGAGGCATTCACCGCGGTCGTGCGCTGAGCCCAAAGTGGCACGGTGCCGCGCGCCAGAATGGGCAAACGCACCAGACAGGCAAGCAACCCGAGCACGATCACCGCGGCCATGGAAATCGGCGCTTCGTGGCTGATCACCGCGAAACAGATCGGCCCGCTGAGCAGCACGCCCAGTAAGGTCAGTTGGGTAACCAGACCGCTGGTGGCGCCGATACTGGACTCCGAAGGCGCAACGTTGGGCACGAAAGACCACATGCCCGTCAGCACACCGCTGAAGAACATAAGAAACCACGAGCAGGCAATCGAAGCTGCAACCCCAATGGGCAAGCTGTAAATGGCAATGGCGGGAATGCCCGTGGCGAGGATCGAAAATACACCGACTTTGACGGGCGACAATCGGGTCTGAAGTAACTTGCCGAAGGTCAGGCAGCCGATCATGTTCAACACCATGGCAACGATATTGCAGCCGTTGACGAACATCAGGTCTGCGCCGTATTCCTTTTGCAGGTACGGCCCAAGGGTCGAAATAATGCCGACTTGCAGGAATGCGTCACCGCCGATGGAGAGGCCCAGCATGTAGGGCCAGGGCGAGCGTATGACACGTCCCAGACCGCTGATCCTGGAGCGCTGCTCGGAAGGCTTCTCGCGAGAAGGTATCGATGCCATCAACATCAGAATGACCATGACGGCGATGACGCCGTGCGCGATGAATTCATAGCGCCAATTGCCTGCGACCCAGCTGGCCGTTAGAAACGGAACAATCATGCTCATGGGGACAAACGTCGCCCAGACTGCAATCGCCATGTGCCGCTGGACTGCCGGGGTCACGCGGATCAGCAACGTAATCGCAGACACCGACATCAGAACATAGCCGAGCCCATTGACGACGCGCCCCGCCAGGAGCATCGTCAGGTCGCCGGCGCTGACCACCAGTACATCACCTGCGACCAGGACAAAGGTGCCAATGATCAACACAAGCTTGTCGCCAAAACGGTCCACCAGATACCCCACCGCCAAGGCCCCGAGGACAACCATTAACGACGGCAGCGACACGATCAGGCCCACCATGGCCGGGCTGTCAGGATGAAACTCCGCTGCAATAGAGTCGAGAACAGGAATGGCACCGCCCACCGACATCGCAGCCAGCACTCCCAAACTGTAGATGACAAGTAACTTATAAAGCGCAGATTCAAATAATTTGTTCATGCTTACTCCAGTGCTTACTTGCGAAAAGTATTACACCCATCAACTCAAACAAACGAAGGCTTAAAACACATGAATCCAGCGCAGGCCCAGACTGAATCCGGAAATCGTGTTTTTCGCCGTCACCGGGTTATAAGCATTAACAAATAGAATGTTTTTCGAGTCTACTTGCCATGTCGCACCTGGCCCAATGGCAAAACTGGTCGTGCGACTATCGCTGACGCGATGCCCATTCTCCTCGTCGTCCGAAATCTGTTTGAAGTAGTAGCCGTTAACACCAACCCGCACATGCTTCCAGAACTCATACGACGTGGTGAAGTTCGCCCATACCGCTTCGCCGGCCTGGAAACTTTCAATGCCGGGTGCGGGTGCATTAGGCGAGTTATTGGTGCCGTTATAGAGATAATGAAGACGGGTCGACATTTCGACTTTGGGCGTCGGCATATAAGTCATCGCCCAATAAGGGTTGAACGACCAGAAACCCGAACCCACCGTAGCGGAACGCTTGTCGTTGTAGGCACCCGTTGGCGCAATGGCCGTGAGCGCGAAACGCTGTACGAATACTGCGCGCCCGTCACGTATCACGGGGTCCATCTGCAAGTAAGGGCCGAAAGTAACATCGCCGAACCGTGTTCCACTGTCCGAATCGAAAGGCACGATGCTGTCGTCTTTTTCCGTCGCCTTTACGTGAACTAGCGGCAACAAAGCTTCGAAGCCGAGATTACCGCCGAACAACCGGTACGGAGAGGTGTAGGACACAAGAGACGTCAGCGCATGACTTTCCACTTCAGGATCATTGAAAATGACCTTTTGATCGCCACCGTGATCGCTGATCTTGGTGATGTCTTTATATTGATAAAGTTCGATCAGTGTAAAACCCGGATCATTTCGCCCAAAACCATCCATGAAGCTGGTACCCCCCAGGTTTATCCCGGTGGGTTCATAAGTTGACGCGTAGACAGAACTGCAAAATGCAAACATTGAAACCAGCATTACCCTGTTCGACTGGGCACGCATGCAATCGAGAAACTTATTCATCAAATACATCCTTCGCTATTAATTATTTTTGTTGGCAAAGCAGCACTCAAAAAAACTTGAAACGTCCAATCACTTTTCCTGGGCCGAGCGCAGGACATAGCCGCCACTTATCGACCAGGAATATTGAGTCGTTACACTGCGGATTTATTTCAAAGGCGGGCCAAGGCTCCCGTATTGGCCCGTTTTATCGCGCCGCAAGTTACGGTGGCGACGAGAGGCCCAAATATAAACCTCGACTACATCCGGCCGTTGAGCATTTCCACTAGCTGGAAATGAGTTGGTCGCAGCGCTTTTTTGATGCGCAACATGAGATTATTCGCTGAGTGGAAAGTACCGCGCCAACCATCCCTGCAAGATCGACGTCAGGCGCGTGCCACCATCGGCAAAAGGGAAATGGTCAACTTCGGTCAGCAAAATCAGCTCGGCGCCCTTTCCGGCGTGCTGAAAAACTTCGATGGCCTGTGAAGTCGGGGTCACACTGTCGTTCGCCGAATGCAACAGCAGCAGTGGGCGTGGCGCCAACTGGTCGATGACATCCTTGGGCCGGAAACTGCAAATGCTGGCCATGGTTTCCGCGGTGAAGTCCATTATCGAACCGGGCGGCAAATGACCACGCAGGTGTTCTGGCACCGGGACGATGTCCCAGCGCTTAACCATCAGGCTCTCACCGGTCTGCTCGCGATGGCGAAGGCCTTTTTCCATGGTTTGCGTAAATCGCTCCCAGGCTTCGGCCGAGGGATGCTGGTCTTGAGACTTGCGCAAACCGTCCCCCCAACCACCCAGCGCCACCACCCCGGCAACGCGAATGTCCACCGCGCCGGCAAAGATCCCCACGGCAGCGCCGAAGCTCTGGCCGCTCAGCAGGATGCGTCCGTTGGCCACCTCTGGGCGTGCGGTCAGCCAGGTCACCACATTGCGCGCATCGGCAACCTGGTCCTGGCAGATAATGCGCCCGGGCTGACCACCGCTTTCACCGCAGCCACGCATATCGAAGCGCAGCACCACATAGCCAAGCTTCTCGTACAGCAACGCCTCCACGACGTGGGTTTCGCCATCTTTGTTGCCACCAAAACCGTGCATCACGACCACCGCGGGCCGCGGCTCCTTGACGCCATCCGGCACGTGCAGCACGCCAGCAAGTTGTAAGCCATCGGACGGAATTGATACTGGGGTTTGCATTCACTTCTCCTGGTCAAGAATTTTTCGGTGCGTGCCTGTTGCTTCACAGCAGCGCGGCTACAACTTTTTCGTGGGTGACATCGTCCAGGCCATTGGTGCCGTTTTCCTGGCCGTAACCGCTGTGCTTGATGCCTCCCCAAGGCATGGACGGATCGATCAAACCGAAGCCGTTGATCCACACGGCCCCCGTGCGCATTCGCCGGGCGAGGCGATGGCCTTCACTGAGTTCGCGGGTGAAAATCCCGGCACTCAGTCCGTAGGCGTTGTCGTTGGCGATTGCCACCGCTTCATCCACATCGTCGAACGGGATGATGCAGGCCACCGGCCCGAAGATTTCCTCGCGGGCAATGTTCATCGCATTAGTGCCGACATACAGGCTCGGCTCGACGAAATAGCCAGGTTGGTCGACGCGACGACCACCGCAGATTTTCTGCGCGCCCTGCTCTTCTGCGTGGAGACAGGCATCGATGATTCGGTTCAAGGCACGCTGGCTGATCACCGGGCCCAACGTCGTGTTCGGGTCAAGCGCATTGCCGATGACTTGCGTCGACAGGATCACCAACAAACGCTCGACCAATTCTTCGACCCGACTGCGATGAACCAGCAAGCGCGTACCGGCAGCGCAAATTTGTCCTTGGTTGGCCAGAAAGCCCATCGCCAGGATTGGGGCTGCAACGGCCAGGTCGGCGCTGTCGGTGATCAGTTGCGCGGCCTTGCCGCCCAGCTCCAGGGTCAACGGTTTGAGCGTCTGCGCGGCCTGCGTGGCGAGGATGCGCCCCACCGTGCCACTGCCCGTGAAACTCAACTTGGCCACCAGTGGATGATTGGCCAGGGCGCTGCCCGCGACCGAACCGACGCCGGGGACAATATTGAATGCCCCTGCTGGAAAGCCGGCCTCCTGCACCAGAGCGGCGATATGCAAGGTGGACAGGGGCGCCTCTTCCGCCGGCTTGAGCACGACCGAATTACCCGCTGCCAAGGCCGCCGCCGCTTTCCACCCGACATACATGGTAGGCGCGTTGTAAGCGGCAATGGCCCCGATGACGCCCAGGGGCTCACGCACCGTATAGGCGAGTACCGGCTGACCAAACATGGGCGGAACACTGATACTGCGTCCGTCGAGTTTGTCCGCGTAGCCCGCGAAATAGCGCAAGGTGCGCACAAGGTTAGGGACATCGGCCTGTCGCGACAGGCCGATGACCTTCCCGTTATCGATACTTTCCAAAGAGGCAATGCACTGTGCATCGCGCTCCACCAGTTCCGCGAGACGCAGCAACAATCGCCCTCGCGTGCAGCCATCAGTGGCTCCCCATTCACCCTCGAATGCCCGATGTGCCGAGCGCACTGCACGGTCGATATCGTCCTCCCCCCCGGCCGCCACCTCAGTGATGACCTGCTCGGTGGACGGGTTGATCACCCGCAACGTGGTTCCCTTGGCGGCCTCAACAAATTGATTGTCGATGAAGAGGTTTTGCTGAAACTCAGACACCGCTGACATGTTCATTTCCTGTACAGAGAAAGCGGGGCCGCAGCCCCGGTCTCAAAAATGATCGGGGCATCGATCAGCGATCGAGTTCTGGTGTTTCGAAGTTTTTCGGGAAATCCAGCGGCTCGGATTCACCCCAAATGCTGCGCGTGCCGACTTCCAGCCAATCCTGCGGTTCCCAGTTCGCCTGCGGCCCTATGTAGTCCATGTCGGCGAAGTACTCGTGCATGCTGTTCCATGGATCGCGGATGTACGCAAAGGTATTGGAGCCGACGAAGTGACGCCCAGGGCCCCAGCCAGGGATATAACCCTTGTTGACCATCTGCCGCGCCCCCGCGCCGACTTCATCGGTGGTGCCGACATCGAAACCGACATGGTGCAAGCCGTAGGTATTGGATTTGCCAAAGGCGACGATGTGGTGATCGCTGCCGGTGGACGAGTGAAGAAAATTCAGGAAGGAAGCAACCCGATCCGAAAGGCGCATACCGAACATCTCGTTGTAAAACTCAACCTTGCGATTAGGGTCGGTGGAGAACAGCACCACGTGGCCCATTCGCCTCGGCTTGGTTGGTTTTTCGTCGAGCAGCTCGCTGCGTCCGCTACGCGCTGTTCGATTGTCCAGGGTGTTGTAGGTCACGCGTGGGGCCGTGTCCCAAGGCGCTTCTTCGGCGCACTTGATGTTGGTCAGCATGCCGTCGAAATCCCGGAGCCAGATGCCTTCGGGTGGGACGTTGGCCGGTGGTTCGAGCAGCTCGATCCCAGCCTGTTCCAGACGCTGGGTGATGCCCGCCAGCGACTCGCTATCGGTACCAAAGCTGACATAGGTCAGCCGCTTGCGCGGGCCCTGGGTCAGGATGATCTGATCCTGGTCGCGACCGAAACAGCGGCACACCAGGGTGCCATCGCGATAGAACGTGTCGAGGCCAAAGTCTTCATAGAAAACCCGGGCAATTTCCAGGTCCGGAACACTCATGGAGAAATGCTGAATATTACGAATCGTCATGGCGACCCTGTCCTTTTTTCTTGTGGTGATTGATCGTCGGGAAACGATGTCGCATCACGGTAAGGGCGCCGATAAACAGGGTCTAATCAAAAGAATGCACGCGCACGTCACATCGATAACTTTTGGCATCGAACCAGAGGCGACGACTGCACGGCGCAGATCGTTCCTTCACGGGCGCTGAGCGGATTGCTAGTATCCGGCCAAACCTTCAGGGCAAGCGCTGTGATCATCGACCCCCGTCACCTTATCCAGCTTCATGTCATCGTCGAGCTGGGTTCCTTTCATTCCGCTGCCGGGCGGCTGGGCCTGACCCAGCCCGGACTGAGTCGCAACATCCGCTTGCTCGAATCACGACTGGGCGTGCAGTTGCTGGTGCGCGGCAAGCACGGCGCCCACCCCACGGACGAGGGCAAGGCACTGGCCTCCTACGGGCGCAAGCTGTATGAACTGAGCCAACAGGCTTCCACGGCCGGCACGTCTCTACGCCAGGGAGATGTCGGTGAACTGCGTCTGGGGGCGTCGTTCTCGATGGCCAACAGTCTGATTGCCGAGCCGGTCAGCCGCTTTCTCATAAACCGGCCAAAAGCCTCGATCCGCGTAACACCGGGCTCGACCTTGCAACTGCTGGAGAAACTCGACAGCGGTCAGCTCGATCTGGTGATTGGCGGTACCCAGATGCTGCCGCCCGAGCACGGGCTGCGTTTTGAGCCTCTTTTGGAGAACAATCTGGAGGTGATCGCTCGCATCGATCATCCGCTGGCACACGCCGACGCTGTGACACCTGCCGAGTTGCGTCACTATCGATGGGTCGCGTGCCTGGAACCCGACCCTCTTCGCTGTGATGTCGATGCGGCAATGGTCTCGCTGGGTGTGATGCGCGGCGCCATTGCCATGGAAACAGCCTCCCTGAGTTTGCTCAGCGAGGTGCTTGAGCGGACCGATTTTCTGAGCCTGATCCCAAGTCCGGTCGCGCTCTCACTGGTTCGGTCCGGGCGCTTCAGTCGCCTTGCAGTGCACAATCGATATCCCTTGCGCCCATTGGGCATCGCTTCCCGTGCCGACAGCCAGACTTCCCCTTTGAGTAATGCGTTTATTCAAGCCCTGCGCGAATGGGCACGCGATCACCAGCACGACTTGGAAATACGGCACGCATTGGCCTTGCCTTAAGGATCGGGAGGTCAGTTCGACGGGCAGTCGAAGCGTCTGATTCTTGCCGTCCTCCAGCACACCCGGTCAGGCCCCCCACTCAAACCGCGAAGTGCATCGCGGTCGAGGAACTTCACTGCCCGCGCTGGCCAGCAATGACCCCTTGGCGATGCCAGTCGGCCAGCGGACGGCTGATGTTTTCTGCGCGTACGCCAAGTTTGATCGCCAATTGGCTATGGCTCAGCGGCAATTGGAATGCCTTCCACCCAGAGCCGGTGATTTTGTAGGGATAAAAACGATCGAAAATAAAAAAGGGTCGCGAGATAAAATCTCGCAACCCTTTCAATTATATGGTCGGGACGAAGTGATTCGAACACTCGATCCCTAGCACCCCATATACGTGGTCGAATGCTCGTAAGCGCCCGGTGAACACACCTACCGAACTCCAACATTAAGGACGATGGTGTCCGTCTATTTTTTAGCGGACGCGATCACCCTTATCGCCAGGATTTCCATGCGCCAACGAAGCTCTTACCCGAAGCCCTTCAAAGCCCAGGTCGTGCAGGAATGCCTGCAACCCGGAGCCTCAGTTTCCAGTGTCGCCATCAGCCACGGTATCAACGCCAACGTCATCCGCAAGTGGCTGCCCATATACCGCGACAAGGCGGTTGCGCCACTTCCGGCATTCGTACCACTGCAAACCATGCCCAAGCGGCATGCTGACGAGGCGGTGGTGATCGCATTGCCGCTGGGCGCTCAAACCATCACGGTCAAATGGCCCGTCTCCGACCCGGATGGCTGCGCACGCTTCATCCGCAGCCTTTCGCAATGATCCGCATCGACACCATCTGGCTTGCCACCGAGCCAATGGACATGCGCGCCGGCACAGACACAGCGCTGGCCCGCGTGGTCGCGGTATTCGGTGCGGCGAAGCCGCACTGCGCTTATCTGTTCGCCAATCGCCGCGCCAATCGGATGAAAGTACTGGTGCACGATGGCGTGGGTATCTGGCTGGCAGCGCGCCGCCTGAACCAAGGTAAGTTTCATTGGCCCGGCACGCATCGAGGCCACGAAGTTGAACTCGACGCAGAGCAACTTCAGGCGCTGTTGCTGGGCCTGCCTTGGCGGCGGGTCGGTGCTAACGGCGTAATTACGTTGCTCTGAATCGGGTCTTTTAGCTGTGTCGGGTGGGCGGCTTTGGTAAAATCCACGGCATGACCTCCTCGCCCAATCTCGACCAAATGACGTCCGATCAACTGCGCGCACTCGCCGCGCAGTTGTTGTCGAAAGTCGACACCATGGGCCGAGAGAGCCGCCGCGACAAGACCGTCATCGAGCAGCTCTCTCACGAGATCGCCATCCTTAAACGCCACAAGTTTGCCAAGCGCAGTGAGCAGATCAGCCCGGCGCAAGGCAGTTTGCTGGATGACTTGCTCAGCACCGATCTCGAAGCCATTGATGCCGAGTTGAAAGCACTTCGTCCCGCCCCGGCACTGGACGAGCCACGCCAACAACCCAAGCGTGCAGCGTTGCCACCGCAGTTTCCTCGTACCGTGATTCATCACGAGCCAGAGAGCACTCAGTGCTCCTGCGGCTGCCAACTTCAGCGCATCGGCGAAGACGTCAGTGAGAAGCTGGATTACACGCCGGGCGTGTTCACTGTTGAGCAACATGTACGTGGCAAATGGGCCTGCCGTCAGTGCGAAACACTGACTCAAGCGCCGGTACCGGCACAGGTGATCGACAAGGGCATCCCCACTGCCGGCTTGTTGGCCCACGTGATGGTGGCCAAGTTCGCCGACCATCTTCCGCTGTACCGGCAGGAAAAGATCTTTGGCCGTGCCGGCCTGGCGATCCCGCGCTCGACGCTGGCTCAGTGGGTCGGCCAAACCGGCGTACAACTGCAACCGCTGGTAGATGCACTGCGCGAAGCCGTACTGGCTCAGCAAGTCGTCCATGCCGATGAAACACCGGTGCAGATGTTGGCACCGGGCGAAAAGAAAACGCATCGAGCATACGTCTGGGCCTACTGCACGACACCGTTCTGCGCACTGAAAGCGGTGGTGTACGACTTCAGCCCCGGCCGTGCAGGCGAACATGCGCGCAACTTCCTGGGCACCTGGAACGGCAAGCTGGTGTGCGATGACTTCGCAGGCTACAAAGCTGGCTTCGAGCAGGGCATCACCGAAATCGGCTGCATGGCCCATGCTCGGCGCAAGTTTTTCGACCTGCATGTGGCGAACAAAAGCCAGTTGGCCGAACAGGCGCTGCACTCCATTGGCGGCTTGTACGAAGTCGAACGGCAGGCCAAGGACATGAGCGATGAAGATCGCTGGCGATTACGCCAGGAAATGGCGGTGCCCATCGCGGAAAAGTTGCATGAGTGGATGATCGCTCAACGCGCGCTTGTACCCGAGGGATCGGCCACAGCCAAGGCACTGGATTACAGCTTGAAACGCTGGGTAGCGCTGACGCGCTACCTGGATGATGGTGCTGTGCCCATTGATAACAATGCCGTGGAAAACCAGATCAGGCCGTGGGCGCTCGGTAGGTCGAACTGGCTCTTCGCTGGATCGCTGCGCAGCGGTAAACGGGCGGCGGCGATCATGGGCCTGATCCAGTCGGCGCGCATGAACGGGCATGATCCGTATGCGTATCTCAAGGATGTTCTGATGCGGTTGCCGACGCAGAAAGCCAGCGAGATCGAGCAACTGCTGCCGCATCAGTGGATGCTTAGCTGACCTACGCAAGGCGTATTCCCCGTCCGCTTACGAATGCTCGCTACCTCCTAGGAGTACACGTCCGTCCACATGACGACCCTGGTGATAGGAAGCCATGCTATCGGCTCTTCATCCCCGTATGAGTATATTTCACTATCTCGTTCAAACACTGCATCTACAGCCCTTGATCACCTCCGAGACTCGACGACGCTCGCGTCGCCATTTCCAGCCCTGTAACTGCACTGCCTAATTCAAGCCTGCCTGGATTAACACACTGGAGAAAGGCGCCTCCCACCAGGGCAAATCGGTAATCCCAAGTTTCAAACCGATGAAGCCGCCTCACGCATTTATTCTGAGAAGAGAGGATTGGTGCGAGAGCGTGCTCCTAGAGACTGAGAACACCTTTGCCCAAGAAATACCGGAGAACCGCTAAGTGCTAGATGACCACCAGTCTAAATACCTCATCTGCAAACGAGTTCTAGCGCGCAGCCAGGGTATGGGTCAAAATATGGGCAGGAATCAGAGGCATAAATTTTTTTACTTTTAAATCAGATAGATAGATAAAAAAACGGCGCTCACGGGGCGGCGCTGCGCGGCATCGGGTAACTACGCGCCCTAGACAAAAAGTTGCGGTATTCGCTACGGCCACAACTACCGATTACCGCCGCCTTGTCTATCGGTGCCTTCGTTATCCGCCTCAAACTATCCAATATTACCTCATGGCATCGGAACAGATGCTGGAACGTCCAGATGAGCGAGCCATTCAAAGCAGGAAGCCACGCTTAGTGCTTGGTGGGCATGTCTAGAAATCCGTTCTTTACCAAGGTCTTCCATTGCCATCCTTGATATAAATTCGAGGCTACGCTCCTCGATTTTTTCACGTACACAACAACAGAAAGAGACCATTCTAAGGCACCGCCCGACAGAGCGCTTCTTTAGGGGAGAACAAGGATGAACACCATTTTCCTGCTGATGGCCCAGTATGAAGGCAAAGCCACCATTCCGCTCAGCGCGGTTTGCGCTGACTACTTCACTCATCTAACGATTGAAATGTTCCAACGCAAAGTACTGGCAGGCCAAATCAAAATCCCAATCACCCGCTTGGAGCCAAGCCAGAAGAGTGCCAAGGGCATCCACATCACAGATCTGGCAAATTACCTCGATGAGCAACGAGAAGAAGCACTCAAAGAATGTCGCCAACTCAACGGTGCTTCCGCCTTGGCGCGGCATTGACCGCGACCCTCGAACCTAGCTCAACAGGCGACTTAATCATCTTTTCGATCCACTCCCACTCCAGCCAAACGTCTCCCCGACGCTTGAGGTGCGTGTAACGTCGCATCGAATTCCAATCGCGGTGCCCAGAGACCGAGGCTACCCGCGGGATGTCCCAATCCATTTCAAAAAGCCGGCTAACCCCCTCATGCCTCAAGTCATGGAAATGCAGGTCCTCAATGCCTAGGAATTTGCATGCGCGTGTCCAGGAGGCGGAAATGGAATCCGGA
The DNA here is from genome assembly GCA_963816515.1 of uncultured Gammaproteobacteria bacterium. Taxonomy (GTDB): domain Bacteria; phylum Pseudomonadota; class Gammaproteobacteria; order Pseudomonadales; family Pseudomonadaceae; genus Aquipseudomonas. The sequence continues at coordinate 428,653 of CAWFKX010000001.1, forward strand.
TTGTACGGGAATATTTCCGCACATTTCCTCGGCATGCTTTGCAGTATTTCCCACGCAGGATATGGAATGTGGCACCAAACATTATTGCCAATTTTCTGCCCCGGGTTCTTCATGTCTCGGACGAGTATCCGGTGCTCCTCCTCATCCAGATCCGCCCACCGGATACGCGTGATTTCATCCTGGCGGCGGGTCGAAAACATTGCGAATCCTAGAACCTTGATCATGTTGATCGAAGTAGGTCTTATCTTCTGACCAGCGCTGAAATGCTGGAGTAGTTTCTGCAACTCATCCTTGGTCGGTCGGCGCGCGCGCTCCTGGCTTTTCATGTCATAGCCGAGCTTTCTCAGGACCTTTCTGGCGTCAGCCATAGCGTGCTGGTCAACTTGATAGCCCCAGGCAGGCTTTGCCACCGAGAGCACAGCCCCAAGGTGAGCCATATCATTCGCTGCTGTCTGCGGTTGGACATCTCCGCCAGCCTTGCTCATCCGCCAAAGCGCGTACTCGACCAGACGCTGACTATTGATCTGCGAATCCACTACCTGACCCAAAGTGGTCAGCGAGATCGCCTTCAGAGTTGCGCGCTTGGTCTTCCCTAATGGGCGGGCCTTCTCTACCTCTTGCAAGTAGCGATCGATAATTTCGGCCAACGGGATTCCAACCCTGTTTGCCTTTTCGATCGCGTCAGGCTCGTAGAGCTCTGCCTCACGTCGTCGAATCCAGGCTTGTGCGGCCTGTTTTCGTACGAACGATTGGGTCTCTTGGTAGACTTGCGCCCCATCACGCTTGATGCGGATCTGAGCGGTGTAGCGAACGGTCCCGTCCGCCAATTTTCTCACTCGAATAGTAGCCATGGCAAAAGTGGTAAGAGTCGGTGTCGAAGTGGTAAATCTTACCACCGTCCTCGGAAAAACGCCCGAAAACGCCCGAAAATGGTAAAAAATACGCAGACCAAAATGTCATTAAAAACAGACTCAACCCCAGTAAATACAGGGCCAAAGCCCTCAAGACGCTTCAGCGTTGCACCCATGATGGACTGGACTGACCGCCATTGCCGGTTCTTCCTCCGCCTGCTCTCCGCTCACACCCTGCTCTACACTGAGATGGTCACCACCGGCGCCTTGCTCAATGGCGACGCCGCGCGCTTCCTGCGCCACGACGACACCGAGCACCCGCTGGCGCTGCAGCTGGGTGGCAGTGTGCCGGCTGACCTGGCCGCCTGTGCGCGCATGGCGCAGGAGGTGGGGTATGACGAGGTGAACCTGAATGTGGGTTGCCCGAGCGACCGGGTGCAGAACAACATGATCGGTGCGTGCCTGATGGGTCATCCGGCGCTGGTGGCGGATTGCGTGAAGGCGATGCGTGACGCGGTGTCGGTGCCGGTGACGGTGAAGCACCGTATTGGCATCAATGGCCGCGACAGTTATGCGCAGCTGTGCGATTTTGTCGGGCAGGTGCGCGAGGCCGGGTGCCGGAGTTTTACCGTGCATGCGCGGATTGCGATTCTGGAGGGGCTGTCGCCCAAGGAGAACCGCGATATTCCGCCGCTGCGCTATGACGTGGCCGCGCAGTTGAAGGCGGACTTCCCGGACCTTGAGATCATTCTCAATGGCGGGATCAAGACCCTGGCCGAGTGCCAGGCGCACTTGACCACGTTTGATGGGGTGATGCTGGGCCGCGAGGCGTATCACAACCCCTATTTGCTGGCGACGGTGGATCAGGAGCTGTTCGGCAGCAGCGCACCGGTGATTTCCCGCGCCGAGGCGCTGGCGCGGTTGCGACCGTATATCGCCCGGCATATCGAGGACGGTGGCGCGATGCACCACATTACTCGGCATATTCTGGGGCTGGGCCAGGGGTTCCCAGGGGCGCGCAAGTTTCGTCAGTTGTTGTCGGTGGACATTCACAAGAGCACAGACCCGCTGGGCTTGCTGGACCAGGCGGGGCAGTTGCTGGAGGGGCGCTGAGCCACAACGGGGCACGCTGCGCGCGCCATCGCAGCCTGGCGGCAGGTCTTGCGGGCGCCGCGGCGCGCCGGTAGGCCGCGTGGCAGCTACGGAACCGGTGGGGGCTAATCGGACTCCAACCTTCAGTCTTTGATTACCCGATGGCCGCGGTGCTTGAGCGCTTGGCGGTGGTCGGGTAATGTCACTCAATCGCACAGGACAGAGCACGCTCATGACTTCCAAGCTGGAACAACTCAAGCAATTCACCACTGTGGTCGCCGACACCGGTGACATCGATGCGATTACCCGCCTCAAGCCGGTGGACGCCACCACCAACCCATCGCTGCTGCTCAAGGCCGCATCGATGCCCGGCTACGCCGAACTGCTCAACGACGCCGTGCGCGATGTGAAGGGCGATATCGGCCTGGCCTGCGACCGCTTCGCGGTGTCGGTGGGCAGCGGTATTCTCAAGGCCATCCCGGGCCGGATTTCCACCGAGGTGGATGCACGCCTGTCGTTCGACGAGCCCAAGCTGCTGGCCAAGGCCCATCAGTTGATCGACCTGTACGACAAGGCCGGCGTTGGCCGTGACCGCGTACTGATCAAGCTGGCGTCGACCTGGGAAGGCATCCGCGCTGCCGAGAAGCTGGAAAAGGAAGGCGTCCAGACCAACCTGACCCTGTTGTTCTCTTTCGCCCAGGCCGCTGCCTGCGCCGACGCCGGGGTGTTCCTGATTTCGCCGTTCGTGGGCCGTATCTACGACTGGTACAAGAAGTCCACCGGCCAGGAGTACACCGGCGCTGAAGACCCGGGTGTGCAGTCGGTGACGCGTATCTACAACTACTACAAGGCCAACGGTTACAACACCGTGGTGATGGGCGCCAGCTTCCGCAACATCAGCCAGATCGAAGAACTGGCCGGTTGCGACCGCCTGACCATCAGCCCTGAACTGTTGCAGAAACTGTCGGATGACACCGGCACCCTGTCGCAGAAGCTCAAGCCAGGCAATGCCGGCGAGCCCAAGCACCCGCTGACCGAAGCGCAGTTCCGCTGGGAGTCCAATGAGGACGCCATGGCCACCGAGAAACTGGCCGAAGGCATTCGTCAGTTCGCCCGCGACCAGGAAAAGCTGGAAGCGCTGTTGAAAGCCAAGGTCTGATCACCGGCTGGGCAACAAAAAAAGGGCGATTCCTGTGGGAATCGCCCTTTTTCATGCCTGCCGCTCAGGTCAGGTACGCTCCAGGGCGCTGACCAGGTCGTGGAAGGCTTCGCGGTTGGAATCGTTCAGGCCCATGAGGATCTTGTGCGCTTCCAGCACCTTGGTGCGCACGATGTCCTCGGACTGGTCCTGCGAAGGCAGGTCAGTCAGGCATTCGGGGCACGGAATCGGCCGGTCGACGATGTTGAACACCTGGTCGAAGCCCATCGATTGCAACAGGCGCGTGATGTCCTCGTGGGTGGTGACCACGGTTGGCAACAGCCCGACTTTCTGCCGCGACAGGATCGACAACTTGGCCAACAGGCCCAGCGTCGTGCTGTCGATGCTGCGCGTCTCGGTGAGGTCGATGACGATCGCCGAGAAGTTCAGGGCAGTGAAAATCTTTTCAATAGTCGCATCCAGCGCCGAACACAGGGTCAGGCGCACTTCACCGACAAATTTCAGCACGAACGTGCCATCTTGTTCGGCGAACTGGATTCTACCAGTACTCATTCTAGGTTCCTGCTTAGCACCATCAGGGCGATATCATCCGGCATCTCCCCGAGCGTGGCCAATCCAAACTTCTGCCGCAGGCCATCCAGGCCGCCGCCGACTTCCTTGACGATCTCGGGCAAGGAAGCCTCTTTATCTTTGAGTGTTTCACCGGGCAAAAGGTCCAGAATGCCATCAGAGAACAGCGTCAGGCTGAAGCTCTCCGGCAATTCCAGCACGTGGTCACTGTAGGTGGCCTCGTTGAACAGGCCTACTGGCAGCCCACGCCCTTCCAGGTAACGCACCTGGCCCTGGCTGAAAAACACCGGCAACGGCAAATGGCCGCCGATGCTGTAGGTCAACAGACCGGTGTGTTCGTCGATCACCCCACCCACCATGGTCACATGCTTGCCCAGCTTGCAGTTGATCAGCCCGCGGTTGATGTGGCCCAGCACCTCGGAAGGCTTGAATTCAGGCAACGTGCCGTTGCGCTTGGATTCGAACAGCAACCGCGTGGTCATGAACTTCAGCAGCACGGTGACGAATGCAGACGACGCGCCATGCCCGGAAACATCAGCCAGATAGAATGCCACTCTACGCTCATCAACGCGAAAACAGTCGACGAAATCACCTGAAAGGTAAAGCGAGGGGATTATCTGGTGTTCAAATTTGAAGCCGTCGATCACCCAAGGGCTCTCGGGCAGCATGTTCATCTGCACCTGGCGACCGGCGGTCTGGTCCTCCTGCAACAGGTGCAGGCTGGCTTCCAGTTCGCGGTTGGCGGTTTCGAGCTTTTCGCGATAGCGCTGGTTTTCCTGCAGCAGCCAGGCACGGTCAAGCGCCCGGCGTACCGAGTGCTCAAGCACGGCGAGGTCTTCGAGCGGCTTGATCAGGTAGTCCGACGCGCCCAGGCGCAGGGCCTCGACCGCATCGTTCATCACCCCGGCACCGGACAGCACGATCACCGGCATGTCGGGCGCGCGCTCGGTCACCTGGCGGATGAGCTCCAGGCCGCCGACCTGCGGCATGCGCAAGTCGCAGATCACGAGATCGGGCTGTTCTTTTTCGAACACCTGAAGGCCCTGCAAGCCGTTGCTTGCCTGCAGGACGCTGAAACCACTGTCTTCCAGGTAGGCGGCGAGACTCGCACGCACTACGTCGTCATCATCGATTATCAGCAGCGTGGCACTGGTTTTCTGCATGTGGGCAAACGGCGCCAGAAATTGGTTGGCGTAAGTACTCGGCCTGGCCTGAGCTGCTTACTGGATTCACTTCTAGCCTCTCTCGATCGCCGCTGCCGAACAAAGTGCCCGGCAACGAATACCCAGAGGTGCCCTCTAAGGCGCAGACGGTACTCCCATCCGCCGGGTGTTTCAAGCGTGTGCCGATGGTCGCTTGCCGTCTTTACAGCGCAAATCACCGAGGGTTATAAAAACCCTATTGCAAGCAACCTAATGGAAGGATGCAGCCATGAGCCAGATCGATCGCGACTTTGCCGAAAAACGCGACTTCATCCGCATGACAGTCAACGCCAAGGTCTTCCTGCGGGTGGAAGGAGAACGGATTCTGGGCGTGTGCCGGGACCTGTCCAGCACGGGCATGCAGATCGAAGCGCGCAGCCGCTTGCACGTGGGTGACATCATCGGCGTGCACCTACCGTCCGACCACCCTGCCCTGCGCGACCTGGAGGCCCAGGTGGAAATCGTGCGGGTCGAGGAACTGGGGGCGGGGTTGCAGACCCTGGGGCTGAGCATCCTGCAGATGAGCTGAAGCACTGCGCAGAAAAAAGGCGACCCAGGGTCGCCTTTTTGCAACGCGCCGCGATCAGAAATCGTCGACGACGTGCCCTTCCTTGACCTTGTACTCACGCATCTGCAAGTAAGCGTTGCGGATGAAGGTGTACTTGTCACCGCTGATGACCTTCTCGGCCTGCAGCAGCTGCGCACGGGTGTCCACCACGCTGGCGGCGAACAGGCTGTTGCGCAGCGGACATGTCATCCATGTAGCGGTATGGCTGGGTGAAGCTGTCCGGGTACTTGGCAATGCCGTCACGCACGGTGCTCGGGCCCAGCAGCGGAATCATCACATACGGGCCGCTCGGCACGCCCCACTTGCCCAGCGTCAAGCCAAAGTCCTCGTCGTTGCGCTGCAGGCCCATGCGGGTGCCCACGTCGACGAAACCGGCCACACCCAGGGTGGTGTTGAGCAACAGGCGCGCGGTGTCGATGCCGGCTTCGCGCGGCTTGGCCTGCAGCACATCGTTGGCGAAGTTGCCGACATCACCGATGTTCTGGAAGAAGTTGTGCACGCCGTCCTGCATGAATTGAGGCGTGATCCACTGATATCCCTGGGCGATCGGCTTGAGCGCATACGTATCAAGGGTATCGTTGAAACGGAAAATGACCCGGTTGACGCCTTCCCATGGGTCTTCATCAGCCGCCTGGGCCATCACCGGCGCCAGCACGGCCCCCGCGATCAGGCAGGCCTGAGCCAGACGATCGATCACACCCGTACCGATCAAGCGCATAGACGTTACTCCTTGGATGTCGATTCGGCGGCCAGAGGCCACCGTGGCAAAAGTGACCCAGTATAAAGCTTCTGCGCCGGATCCGTCAGTTTAGTCGCAAAACCCCTACCGTCGGGCAATTGATCCGTCATGCCGGCTTCACACAACTGTCACGCAAACGCCGTAGCCTTCGAGGGTCATAACAGGGAAGCCGACATGCCTGACACCGCACCCTGCGTCCCCACCTTGACCGCCTTGCTCTTCGGCCTGAGCGGCTGCCTGGTGGATTTCGGCGCACGTTCAGAACCCGCTGCCGGGCCCACCCCGGGCGCACTGCAAGCCTTGAGACTGCTGCACCACCAGGGCGTTCCCTGCGCCTGGCTGGACGAACTGGATGATGAGCTGGCCGTGCCCCTGGCCGCGCCCCTGCCGCACTGGGTGAAGGCGATAGGCAACACCGCAGGCACCCCCTGGCCCGCCCCGGACGCCTGCTGGCAAGCACTGATGGAACTGCAGGTGTCGCGCCTGGATGGCTGCGTGCTGGTCAGTGGCAACCCACGCCTGCTGCAGTCCGGGCTCAACGCCGGGCTGTGGACCGTGGGCCTGGCCTCATGCGGTTCGCTGTGCGGGCTGTCGGCCGCCGAGTGGCAACAGCTGGAGCCCCGCGAGCGCGACCTGCGCCGGGGCAAGGCCACCCTGCAATTGTTCGGCCTGGGCGTGCATTCGGTGATCGACCACCTGGAAGAACTCGACACCTGCCTGGCCGATATCGCTCTGCGCCGGTTCAAAGGTGAAAAACCCTGATACAGCGGCGTTGATCAGGATCATGCACGCGAGGCGCCAGTGGATTAATCTAAAGGTCAGTCAGGGACCTTTGGCACACCGCTGCGGTCAATGGCTGTGCCTATCATTGAAGGGAGATCGCCATGCCTGCCCGCGAACTGCAAGAGCAATTGAACACATTGCGCGAGCAATTGGAGCAGAACCCGCCGCTGAGTGAAGAGGAGCGTAACGACCTGCACGCCCTCATGGCTCAGATCGAGGCCGAGCTGAAGCTGGAAACCGCCACCAACAACCCCAACCTCGCCGATGGCGTGAACCTGGCCGTGGAGCGCTTCGAAGTGGAGCACCCGAGCCTGGCCGGCACGTTGCGCAATATTGTCACCACCCTGGGCGGCATGGGTATCTGACGCAGGGCCTACGCCGATTTTCCGTAATCGGCGTGGGAACGCTTACTGACGCACCAACCGCCCATTCTCCAACACCACCTTCGACGTGCTGCGGTACGGGTTGATGTCCAGCCCGCCGCGGCGCACGTAGCGTGCGTACACGGTCAGTTCTTCAGGGTTCAGCAGGCGCTTGAGGTCCATGAAGATACGTTCCACGCACTGCTCATGGAAGTCCGAGTGCTGACGGAAGCTCACCAGGTAGGCCAGGAAGCTGGCGTGGTCCAAGGCCGGGCCGCGGTAGTGGACGGCGACGCTGCCCCAGTCCGGCTGGCTGGTGACCGGGCAGTTGGACTTGAGCAGGTGACTGTGCAGGCTTTCCTCCACCACGCGCGACGTATCGCAGCGCAGCAGCTCGGGCTGCGGGTGCTCGTAGCTGGAAATGCTCACATCCAGGTCATCGACACAGGTACCCGGGAGGCTGACCACGCCTTCAGCTTCAACCTCGGCCAGACTGCGCACGCGCACGCCGACCGGCTTGCCGGCGGCGGCCGACAGGTCCTGCACCAGGCACGCTTGCAGCGCCTGCACGCTGTCGAATGGCGTCTGGTTCAACGAGTTGAGGTACAGCTTGAACGACTTGGACTCGATGATGTTCGGCGAGTCGGCCGGAATGCTGAATTCGCCGATGGCGACCACGGGCTTGCCCGAAGGCAGCAGCCACGACAGCTCGAAACAGTTCCAGTAATCGACGCCCTGGTACGGCAGGGTCTCGGCGCTCAGGCCCAGTTCCGCCCATTTGGCGGCGCGCGGAATGGGGAACAGCAACGATGGCGTGTAGGTGGAGATGTATTCGCTGGACTTGCCCAACGGCGAATGTTCGGCTGCGGGATGCATGTGGGGAACCTGGACGTGAGTAAACCCGCCCAGTTTAACGGTTTGCAGCGCCTTTGTGGCAACCACCGCGCCCGTAGCTGCGGCCCCACGGAAGACCGCCGCTGCGGGGCAGCGATGTCATTCGTAGCGCAAAGCGTAGGCCGGTTCGATCTGCGCGGCGCGCCAGGCCGGGTACACGGTGGCCAGGAAGCTGAGGATCAGCCCGGCGCTGCAGATCATGACCACGTCGCTGGCCTGCAGGTCCGACGGCAGGTTGCTGATGAAATACACGTCGGAGGTGAAGATATGCTGGCCCGTGGTGCGCTCGATCCAGCCCACCACAGCGCTGACGTTGATGGCCGCGATCACGCCCAGCACGCCGCCGATCAGGGTGCCGACCACGCCAATCACTGTGCCCTGGACCATGAAGATACCCATGATCTGCCGCGGGGTGGCGCCGATGGTGCGCAGGATGGCGATGTCGGCGCCCTTGTCATTCACCACCATGATCAACGTGGCGATGATGTTGAACGCAGCCACGGCGACGATCATCAGCAACAGCAGGCCGATCATGGTCTTTTCCATCTTCATGGCGCTGAACAGGCTGCCCTGCGTGTGGGTCCAGTCATCAGCCTTGTAGCCGGCACCGAGGCTGGCGGCAATGGTCTTGGACACCTGGGGCGCCATGTACAGGTCCTTGAGCTTCAGGCGCACGCTTTGCACCTGGTTGGGCTGCCAGTGCTGGATGGTCGCGGCGTCGGCCATGTGGATCAGGGCCATGGAGCCGTCGAGCTCGGCGCCCACCTTGAACACGCCCACCACGTTGAGGCGCTGCATGCGCGGGGTGATGCCGCCCGGGGCGTCGCCACTGATTTCCGGCACGATGAGGGTGATCTTGTCGCCCACGTTCAGGCGAAAGCGACGCGCGGTGATGTCACCGATGACTACGCCAAATTCGCCAGGCTTGAGGTCCTGCATCGAGCCCTGGGTGATGTGGTCAGCCACGATCGACACCTTGCCTTCCTGGGCCGGGTCCACGCCGCTGATCTGGATCGGCTGCATGTAGCCCTTGTAGGAGAGCATGCCATCCATGTCGGTGAATGGCACCGCGGCCAGCACTTCAGGGTTCTTCAGCGCCGCCGCGGCCACTGGCTGCCAGTCATCGAGCGGCTTGTCGCCCAGCAGCGTGGCGTGGGGCACCATGCCGAGGATGCGCGAACTCATTTCCTTCTGGAAACCGTTCATCACCGACAGCACCACGATCATCGCCAGCACGCCGAGAGCCAGGCCGATCATCGAGGTCATGGAGATGAACGAGATGAAATGGTTGCGGCGCTTGGCCCGGGTGTAGCGCGCACCGATGAAAATGGATAAGGGTCTGAACATACGTCAAGGCACCTGGAAAAAGGGTTGAAGCGGGCGCCCGGCATCACGCCGGGCGCGAGGCTGCGCCGATCAGATCGGGACCAGACGGCCCTCTTCCAGACGCAGCACGCGATCCATCTGGCGCGCCAGGGCGAGGTCGTGGGTCACCACCAGGAACGCGGTGCGCAGCGAGGTGCTCAGTTCCAGCATCAGGTCCTGAATACCCTGCGCCGTGTGCTGATCGAGGTTGCCGGTCGGCTCGTCGAGCATCACCAGCCCAGGCTTGTTCACCAGCGCGCGGGCGATGGCCACGCGCTGGCGCTCGCCGCCGGACAACTCGGCCGGCTTGTGCGACAGACGATGACCCAGGCCCACGCGCTCCAGCAACGCGGTGGCGCGCTGCCTGGCCTCGGGGATCGGCGTCTTGCCGATCAACAGCGGCATGCACACGTTTTCCAGCGCGGTGAATTCCGGCAGCAGGTGGTGGAACTGGTAGACGAAGCCCAGTGCGCGGTTGCGCAGCAGGCCGCGGGCCTTCTCGTTCAGCGCCGACAACTGCTCGCCGGCCAGCCACACGCTACCGGTGGATGGCGTGTCCAGGCCACCCAGCATGTTCAGCAGGGTGCTCTTGCCCGAGCCCGACTGGCCGACAATGGCCACGCGCTCGCCGGCGAACAGCTCCAGCTGCAGGTTGGACAGTACCACCACCGACTCCGGGCCTTCCTCGTAGGATTTGCCCAGGTTGCGGCAACTCAACACTGCTTTCTCACTCATGCCCAACTCACTCATAACGTAGCGCCTCTGCTGGCTGGGTGCGCGCCGCACGCCAGGCCGGGTACAGGGTCGCGAGGAAACTCAGGACCAGTGCCGCGCCGCAGACCATGAACACGTCGTTGGCCATCAGTTGCGACGGCAGGTAGTCAATGAAATACACGTCCGGGTTGAGGAACTTGTGCCCGATGATTTTTTCCAGCAGCGCGATCGCGGCGCTGACGTTCAAGGCTGCCAGCATGCCCAGGATCGCGCCCACCAGGGTACCGATGACGCCAATGACGGTGCCCTGGACCATGAAGATGCGCATGATCTGCCCCGGCGTGGAGCCCAGGGTGCGCAGGATGGCGATGTCGCCACGCTTGTCGTTCACCACCATCACCAGGGTGGAAATGATGTTGAACGCGGCCACCGCGACAATCAGCAGCAACAGCAGGCCGATCATGGATTTCTCCATGCCGATGGCCTGGTACAGGTTGCCGTGGGTGCGGGTCCAATCGCGGGCATAATAGTCCTGGTCACCCAGGTTCTGGGCAATTTCCCAGGCCACGCGCGGCGCCTGGAACAGGTCGGCGAACTTCAGCCGCAGGCCCTGCACCTGGCCGGGTTGCCAGCGGTGCAGGCGCGCCAGGTCGTCGAGGTTGGTCAGGCCCAGGTAGCCGTCGATCTCGCCGGCGCCGACGTGGAAGATGCCAGTGACAGTGAAGCGTTTCATGCGCGGGAACATGCCGGCCGGCGTGATGCTGACCTCCGGGGTGACGAAGGTGGCCTTGTCGCCCACTTTCAGTCCCAGCTTGTTGGCGGCGTTGTCGCCCAGCATGATGCCGAAGTCACCGGACTTCAGGTCATCCAGGCTGCCCTGCTTGATGAAGCGGTCAAGGATCGAGACCTTGCGCTCCTGCGCCGGGTCGACGCCGTTGAGGAGCATTTTCTGCACCTTGCCGTTATTGGTCAGCAAGCCCTGCATCTGGGTGTAGGGCGCCACCTCCAGAACCGCGGGATTCTGCTTTACTTTAGCGGCAAGGGCCTGCCAGTCACCGATCGGCTTGCTGGATTCGATGGTCGCGTGGGGCACCATGCCGAGCACGCGGGTCCGCATCTCATGATCGAAGCCATTCATCACCGAGAGCACCACGATCATCACGATCACGCCAAGGGCGAGTCCGATCATCGAGGTCAGGGAAATGAATGACACAAAATGATTGCGACGCTTGGCGCGGGTATAACGCGCGCCGATAAATACGAAGAGAGGTCTGAACATGTCGGGGCTTGTTCGAATGAAAGAGGAACGTCCTTGTGGCGGGGCTTGACGAGCAGCTTTACACTCAGACCACCGCCGCTACCATGGGTTCGCCATGTCGACATTAGATGAAGAAGATCGCCGCGAATACTACCGTATCGACGATAGGATCGCACTGGAAATTAGCCCGCTCTCGGCGGCCGACGCCGCCGGCACGGACTTGTTGCAGGATGCGTCGCCGCTGTTCAACCTGCTGAGCGAATTGCACCTGAGCGAATTCGAGTCCCAGCACCTGTTGCGTCAGCTCAGCGACAGCGACCGCACCCTGGGCAACTTCCTCAAGGCGCAGAACAAACGCATCGACCTGCTCAGCCAGGTGGTGGCCCAGACTATTCTCGGCCACATCGGCGAGCCGCAGCCAGTGGTGCTGTCCGAAGGCGGCGTGGAATTCATGCAGCCCCAGGCCATCGCCCCCGGCACGCGCCTGTCGGTGAAAATGGCCCTGATGCCCCAGGCCCTGGGCCTGCTGCTGCGCGCCAAGGTCACCCACTGCGACGCCAAGGCCAGCGGCCAGTTCGAGATCGGCACCGAGTTCGACGCCATCAGCGATGCCCAGCGCCAGCTGCTGGCCCGCTACATTCTGCAGAAACAAGCGGCGCAGCGGCGCAAGGAACGTGAACAAAACGATCCGCCGACTGCCTGAGTGCAAGCGCCTCCTCCGACTTCAGCGACTTTTTTGAAGGAACAGACGTGACCCTTATTTATGGCCACCGCGGCGCCAAAGGCGAAGCACCGGAAAACACCCTGACCAGTTTCCAGCAATGCCTCAGCCATGGCGTGCGTCGTTGCGAACTGGACCTGCACCTGTCCCAGGACGGCCAGCTGATGGTCATCCACGACCCGACCCTGAAACGCACCACCGAGCGCCGCGGCAAAGTGGTGGAGCACACTGCTGCCGAACTGGTGACCTATGACGCGCGCAAGGGCGGCCCAGGCTGGGTGCAGCCCTGCCCCATCCCGCGCCTGGAAGACCTGTTCAAGGCCTGCGATTTCGAGCACTGGCAGCTGGAGGTCAAGAGTGCTTCGCGCACCCGCGCCACCACCACGGTACTGGCGATTCGCGAACTGGCGCAGGAATACGGTGTGCTGGACAAAGTCACCATCACCTCCAGCTCACGGGAAGTGCTGCGCGCAGCCGCCGAGCTGACCCCGGACATTACCCGTGGCCTGGTGGCCGAATATGCCTGGCTGGACCCGCTGAAAGTGGCGCAGAACTATGGCTGCAACCTGCTGGCACTGAACTGGACGCTGTGCACCCCCGAGCGCCTGGCCAAGGCCCAGCGCCAGGGGCTGCACGTGTCAGTGTGGACGGTCAACGAACCGGCGCTGATGCGCCGGCTGGCCGACTTCGGCGTTGACAGCCTGATTACAGACTTTCCCGGTTTGGCCACCGCCACCCTTGGGAATAGCTGAAATCGGTCTCCCCGGCCGGCTCAGGCCACCGGCCGGAGCCGCTTAAAAAAGCCGGTTGAGGCCATCGTACGCCGCTACCCGATAGGCTTCAGCCATGGTCGGGTAGTTGAAAGTGGTGTTGACGAAATACTTCAGGGTATTGAGCTCACCCGGCTGGCTCATGATGGCCTGGCCGATGTGGACGATCTCCGACGCCTGGTCCCCGAAGCAATGCACGCCGAGGATCTCCAGGGTTTCGCGGTGGAACAGAATCTTCAGCATGCCCACCGGCTCGCCGGAAATCTGCGCACGCGCCATGCCCTTGAAGAACGCCTTGCCCACTTCGTAGGGCACCTTGGCCTGGGTCAGCTCGGCCTCGGTCTTGCCGATGGAGCTGATCTCGGGAATGGTGTAGATGCCGGTCGGCACGTCGTTCACGTAGCGCCAGCTGCCATTGTCCACCACGCTGCCAGCGGCCGAGCGGCCCTGGTCGTAGGCGGCACTGGCCAGGCTCGGCCAGCCGATCACATCGCCCGCGCCATAAATGTGCGGCACGCTGGTGCGGTAGGCTTCGTCGACGGTGATCTGGCCACGGCTGTTGACCTTGATGCCGATGTTTTCCAGGCCCAGGCGGTCGGTGTTGCCGGTACGGCCGTTACACCACAGCAAGGCGTCGGCCTTGATCTTCTTGCCGGACTTGAGGTGCAGCACCACGCCGTTTTCCAGGCCTTCGACCTTCTCGTACTCTTCGTTATGGCGAACCATGACGTTGTTGTTGCTGAAGTGGTAGCTCAGGCCCTGGGAGATTTCCGAGTCCAGGAAGCTCAGCAGTTGCTCGCGGTTGTCCACCAGCTCCACCAGCACGCCCAGGCCACTGAAGATCGACGCGTATTCGCAGCCGATCACGCCGGCGCCATAGATGATCAGTTTGCGCGGGGTATGGGTCAGCTCCAGGATGGTGTCGCTGTCGTAGATGCGCGAGTGGTGGAAGTCGATATCGGCCGGGCGATAGGGGCGCGAGCCAGTGGCGATGATGATCTGCTTGGCCACCAGTTTTTCCTGGGCGCCGTTGGCACAGATCACTTCCACGGTCTGCTCGTCGGAGAAGCTGCCGGTGCCGAAGAACACGTCGACGCGGTTGCGCGAGTAATAAGTGGTGCGTGAAGCCACTTGCTTGGCAATCACTTTCTCGGCGCTTTGCAACACGTCCGGGAACGAAAACCAGCGCGGCTCGCCAATGGCCCGGAACATGGGGTTGGTGTTGAACTGGATGATCTGCTTGACCGAGTGACGCAGGGCTTTGGACGGGATAGTGCCCAGGTGGGTGCAGTTGCCGCCGACCTGGCGGCGGCTGTCGACCATCGCCACCTTGCGCCCCGCCTTGGCAGCGTTCATCGCCGCGCCCTCACCCGCGGGCCCGGAACCCAGCACCACTACATCATAGTTGTAGACAGCCATGCGTACTCCTTCAGAACAGGCCGAGACACCACTCTGGTACCTCCGGCTCAACATGCCGCACTGCGGCATCGAAAACTCGGGGATGCAGTCTATAGAAGCGTAATCGCCGCGAACATTAACCCTTGGTCGCGTCAAAGGCTATTGATGTCTGCCCCCCAGCGTCAATGGGTAACCTTTCCAGCCGTAGCCATGCGTTCGAATGCCGGGGTCGAGCGGCTGGACAACACCTCGCCGTCACGGCGCACGAACAGCGCCGCGATATCGTGGCCGCGGGCGTAGTCCCAGCCCTGCTCCGGCCCCAGAATCATCAGCAACGTCGACAGGCCATCGGCCGACATCGCTGAAGGATGAATCACCGTGACTGACGCCAGGTTGTGGGTGATGGGCGCGCCGGTGCGCGCATCGAGCAGGTGCGAATAGCGCTGGGCTTCATGGATGAAGAAATGGGCCTGTTCGGCCGAGGTCGACACACCGTAGCCGTCCATGCCCAGTGCGCGCGCGGCCAGCGAATTGTCGGGCTGCGGCGCCTGCACACTGACGGGCCAGGCGCTGCCGTCGGGCTTCTGGCCCACGGCCTTGAGCGAGCCGGTGGCTTCGGCCAGGTAGCTGCCAATGCCCATGGCCTGCAGGCGTTCGCCGATGCGGTCCACGGCGTAACCGGCGGCGATGCTGTTGAGGTCGACTTGGACGGCGCCGTCCTTGCACAGTTGCTCGCCGTCGATGCGCAGGTGCTGGTAGCCAACGCGCTGGCGGGTCAGGGCCAGCACGGCCGGGCGCGGCACCTGCTGGGTGCGGCTGTTGGCGCCAAAACCCCACAGGTCCATCAGCGGCCCTACCGTCTGGTCGTATGCTCCCTCGCTGCTGGTGGACAGCGACTGGCCGTACTGCACCAGCGCCAGCACTGCTGGGGGCATTACCCGGCAGCTGTCGGCGGGCAGCGCGTTGAAGCGCTGCAGGTCGGAATCGCTGCGGTACAGGGAAACTTGCTGGTCCACCTCGCCGAGGATGCGCTCCACCTCGGCCTGCACCTGGCGCGGCCGCGGCGTGTGCGCAGTGGGCACGTACTGCACGCTGTAGCGGCTGCCCATGGTCGGACCGCTGAACGACTCCACTGGATCGCCACCGCTACAGCCCGCCAACACGGAGAGCAGATTGAGCAGGAGAAAAGGACGGGCAATGCACGTGGACAGGCGAATTTTGGCTTAACCTTGAGACAGACATTCGAGGAAGACGCCATTATGCGCCACAAGCCGCTATTGCTCCTGCTCTTCTTCTGCACGCTGGCCTTTGGCGACACGGCCGATCGCCTGCACGAGGCCAACTTCCCCGCGCAATGGGGCCAGATGCCGACATTGCAGCGCAAAAACGAGGCCCTGCTCAATTACCTATTCGTCGATGTCTACGCCGCCGCCTTCTATTGCGAGGCCGACGCCAGCCCGCAACAGGCGGTGGACAACCTGCGCGACCAGCGCCTGGAGTTGTTCTACTTCCACGACATCGACCGCGACGACGTGATCAAGGCGGCCACCCGTACCCTGCTACGCCAGGCCAACCCCAACCAGCTGCGCGCCGCCCAGCCCGAGATCGATCGCCTGCACCAAAGCTTCATCGATATCCACCGCGGTGACCGATATGCCTTGGTTTACAACACCCGCTCCGGGCTGTCGATGGAGCGTAACGGGCACGTTGTTTTTGTCAGCAAAGACAAGGACTTGGCCCGTCTTTACCTGAATATCTGGTTGGCCCCCAGGGGCCTTTCTGACAACTTGCGCGAGGCACTTTTGCAGCCTCGGCCATCCTGACGGCGCGGCTGAAACGTTACACCTTGCAAGCGAAATCGTTGCCAGCCCCTACACTTATACATATTGTTACAAAATTCTGTGACGATGATCGCAGAAGCCTGGACGGCAACCTGCATGACACGCCGTTCCACGCACGCCAACTACAACAATTTGAGTGAGTGCATTCCCATGGCCTCGAATACAGGCAAGGGCAAGGCGATTTTTCGCGTTGTCAGCGGCAACTTTCTGGAGATGTTCGACTTCATGGTGTATGGCTTCTACGCCACCGCCATCGCCCGCACCTTCTTCCCTTCCGACAACGCGTTCGCCTCGCTGATGCTGTCGCTGGCCACCTTCGGTGCCGGCTTCCTGATGCGCCCGCTGGGGGCGATTTTCCTCGGCGCCTACATTGACCGGCACGGCCGCCGCCAAGGACTGATCGTGACCCTGGCGATGATGGCCATGGGCACGGTGTTGATAGCCTGCGTGCCGGGCTACGCCACCCTCGGCGTCGCGGCACCGTTGCTGGTGTTGCTGGGGCGCCTGCTGCAAGGCTTTTCCGCCGGCGTGGAATTGGGCGGCGTATCGGTGTACCTGGCGGAAATCGCCACCCCGGGGCGCAAGGGGTTCTTCGTCAGTTGGCAGTCGGCCAGCCAACAGGCGGCCGTGGTGTTCGCCGGGCTGCTGGGCGTGGGCCTCAACCACTGGCTGAGCCCCGAACAGATGGGTGACTGGGGCTGGCGCGTACCGTTCCTGATCGGCTGCATGATCGTGCCGGTGATCTTTATCATTCGTCGCTCGCTGGAGGAAACACCTGAATTCCAGGCCCGCAAACATCGCCCCAGCCTGAAGGAAATTGTGCGCTCGATCGGTCAGAACTTTGGCCTGGTCGTTGCTGGCATGGCCCTGGTGGTAATGACCACCGTATCGTTCTACCTGATCACCGCCTACACCCCCACTTTTGGCAAATCCGAGCTGCACCTGTCGGACTTCGATGCGTTGCTGGTGACGGTGCTGATCGGCTGTTCGAACTTCTTCTGGCTACCGGTGATGGGCGCGGTGTCTGACCGCATTGGCCGCAAGCCGCTGCTGCTGGCGGCGACCATCCTGGCGATTCTCACCGCTTACCCGGCATTGAACTGGATGGTGCAGGCACCGAGCTTCGAGCGGCTGCTGATGGTGGAGCTGTGGCTGTCGTTCCTTTACGGTTCCTACAACGGCGCCATGGTGGTGGCCCTGACCGAGATCATGCCGGTGGAAGTACGCACCACCGGCTTCTCCCTGGCCTATAGTTTGGCCACCGCCACCTTCGGCGGCTTTACCCCGGCGGCCTGCACGTACTTGATCCACGTACTGGACAACAAGGCAGCGCCGGGCATCTGGCTGAGCGGCGCGGCGGTGCTGGGGCTGGTGGCGACGCTGGTGCTGTTCCATGGCAATAAGCATGCATTGCGCACGGCGGAAGCAGCGCGAGCCTGAGCAGACAGCGTGGCTTTGGCTTTTGATCTTGCCCCATAAAGCGCCAGGGCCGACTGGAGGTGTTGACCAGGGGGCTGCCCGAAGGGCCCGAGGCGCAGCCGAGGGACGGCCCCAGCCCGCTTTATTAGCCGGGGCCGTTTGCCCCCTGGGCGACGCCGGAAGGAGGGGACCCGTAGCGCAGCGGAGGGCCCAAGCAGGGGCGAGACTTTTTTGGTTACTTTTTGCTGGGCCGGCACACCGGGGCGACTGCCAAAAAGTGACTCGGCGTAAGGCCGAAACGGTCGGTGGTCGCACCTCAATAACGGATATGCTCATAAACCCCTGAAGCGGGATTCGTCAGCCAAGTACATATCCAGCATCTAGGGTGATGCACGATCACCTTTCCGCCCTTACGGCGGCTCACTTTTTTTCAAACGCCCGGAATGCCGGACCAAAAAAAAGTAAGCAAAAAAGGCTTGCCGCTGCTTGGGCCCTACGCTTCGCTACGGGTCCCCTCCTTCCGGCGCCGATCAACGGGCAGACGGCACCCGCTATAGAAGCGGGCGGGCTACCGTCTCTTCGGCCTGCGGCCTCGGCCCTTCGGGCTGCCCGTTGCTCGACGCCTCCAGTCGGCCCTGGCGCTTTATGCGGCACACAATCAAGATCAAAAGCAGAGTCAAAAGCAAGATCAAAGGCAAAAGCAACAGCCAACGCAGAAGCCAAGGCAAAAAAAACCCCGGCATCACTGCCGGGGCTTTTTCATTGAAGCATGACGCTTAGCGTGGGAACGCAGCCGGGTTCACACCCGCCATGTCTTCCATCACACGCACCACCTGGCAGCTATAACCGAATTCGTTGTCGTACCATACATACAGCACTACACGATTATCGTTGCAGATGGTGGCTTCGGCATCCACCACACCGGCGTGGCGCGAGCCTACGAAGTCGGTGGAGACCACTTCCTGCGAGCTGACGTAGTCGATCTGCTTGTGCAGGTCCGAGTGCATGGCCATCTGGCGCAGGTACTCGTTGATCTCTTCGCGGGTGGTGGCCTTTTCCAGGTTCAGGTTCAGGATGGCCATCGACACGTTCGGCGTCGGCACGCGAATGGCATTGCCGGTCAGCTTGCCGGCCAGCTCAGGCAGGGCCTTGGCAGCAGCGGTGGCGGCGCCGGTCTCGGTGATCACCATGTTCAGCGCGGCGCTGCGGCCACGGCGCGAACCCTTGTGGAAGTTGTCGATCAGGTTCTGGTCGTTGGTGTACGAGTGAACGGTCTCGACGTGACCATTGGCGATGCCGTACTGGTCGTTGACGGCCTTGAGCACCGGCACGATGGCGTTGGTGGTGCAGGACGCCGCCGAGACGATCTTGTCGTCCGCGGTGATTTCGCCATGGTTGATACCGTGGACGATGTTCTTCAGCTTGCCCTTGCCCGGTGCGGTCAGGATAACGCGGTCGATGCCAGGGCAGGTCAGGTGCTGGCCCAGGCCGTCGGCATCACGCCATACGCCGGTGTTGTCCACCAGCAGCGCGTCGCTGATGCCGTACTGGGTGTAGTCCACCTCGGTCGGGCTCTTGGCGTAGATCACCTGGATCAGGTTGCCGTTGGCGGTGATGGTGTTGTTGGCTTCGTCGATGGTGATGGTGCCATCGAACGGGCCGTGCACCGAGTCGCGGCGCAGCAGGCTCGCGCGCTTGACCAGGTCGTTTTCAGCGCCCTTGCGCACGACGATGGCGCGCAGGCGCAGGCCGTCGCCGCCACCGGTCTTCTCGATCAGGATGCGTGCCAGCAGGCGGCCGATGCGACCGAAACCGTACAGCACCACGTCCTTGCCCTTGCGTGGGGAAGCATTCTGCTGACCGACGATGTCGGCCATTTCCTCGCGGACGAACTGCTCGGCTGTGCGACCGTTGCCCTGTGCCTTGAACTTGAGGGCCAGCTTGCCCAGGTCCACCGAAGCGGCGCCCAGCTTCAGCTCGCTCATGGCCTTGAGCAGGGGGAATGTCTCGTGGACAGACAATTCAACTTCGTCAGCCTGGCGGTGACGCGCAAAGCGGTGGGCCTTGAGGATCTGAATGACGGAACGGTTGATCAGGCTGCGGCCATAGATCGAGCTCACCACGTTGTTATTGCGGTAGAGCTGACCGATCAGCGGAATCATCGCCTCGGCGAGCGCTTCACGATCGATCCATTCACCAAGACACTGGTCGGGCTTCTGAGTCACGGGAACCTTCCACATGTAGGGACAGAAAAAAGGGGCTACATTATGACTTCGAGCGCACGCTGGAGCAATGAGCGCCTGTCGATACAGGCTCATAGACCGGGCTTTCGCGCCAAGGTTTCGTTTTCGTGCGGTCGAAACTGACAGCCCGGCCCCGGGCCGGTACAATCGTTGTCTTTGTCGCAACGCTTGGAGTCTGACCTCCCGTGCCTGTTCTGCGTCTTCCGCTTCTCTCCGCCAGCGCGGGGAAACACACCTGGGGCAACCTGCCAGGGGCTGCCCTGAGCCTGGCAATCGCCGAGGCCGCCAGCGCTGCCAAGCGCTTCACCCTGCTGCTGACGGCCGACAGCCAGAGCGCCGACCGCCTGGAGCAAGAACTGCGCTTCTTCGCCCCGGCGCTGCCCGTGCTGCATTTTCCCGACTGGGAAACCCTGCCGTACGACCTGTTCTCGCCGCACCAGGACATCATTTCCCAGCGCATTGCCAGCTTGTACCGGCTGCCAGAGCTCGATCACGGCGTTCTGGTAGTGCCAGTCACCACAGCCCTACATAGGCTGGCGCCCACGCAATTCCTGCTCGGCAGCAGCCTGGTGCTGGACGTGGGCCAGAAGCTTGACGTGGAGCAAATGCGCACGCGCCTGGAGGCCAGTGGCTACCGCTACGTGGACACGGTGTACGAGCACGGCGAGTTCACCGTGCGCGGCGCGCTGATCGACCTGTTCCCCATGGGCAGCAAGCTGCCTTACCGCATCGACCTGTTCGATGACGAAATCGAGACCCTGCGCACCTTCGACCCGGAAACCCAGCGTTCCATCGACAAGGTTGATTCGGTGCGCCTGCTGCCGGCCCGCGAATTCCCGCTGCAGAAGGACGCCGTGACGCGCTTCAAGGCGCGCTTCCGTGAGCGCTTCGACGTGGATTTCCGGCGCACGCCGATCTTCCAGGACCTGAGCAGTGGTATCACCCCGGCCGGTATCGAGTACTACCTGCCGTTGTTTTTCGACGAAACCTCGACGCTGTTCGACTACCTGCCCCAGGACACCCAGGTGTTCTCGCTGCCGGGCATCGAGCAGGCCGCGGAAAACTTCTGGAACGATGTGCGCAATCGCTATGAGGAGCGCCGCATCGACAAGCAGCGGCCGCTGCTGCCGCCGGCTGAACTGTTCCTGCCGGTGGAAGACTGCTTTGCCCGGCTGAAGAACTGGCCGCGCGTGGTGGTCAGCCAGGCTGACATCGAGCCCGGCGTGGGGCGCGACCGCTTCCCGGCGCAGCCGCTGCCCAACCTGGCCATCGAAGCCAAGGCCAACCAGCCGCTGGCGGCGCTGTCGAACTTCCTCGACCAGTTCCCCGGCCGCGTGCTGTTCACCGCCGAGTCCGCGGGCCGCCGCGAGGTACTGCTGGAGCTGCTTGACCGCCTCAAGCTGAAACCGAAAACCGTGGACGGCTGGGCTGACTTCGCCGGCGGCAAGGACCGCCTGGCCATCACCATCGCACCGCTGGACGAGGGCCTGATGCTGGATGATCCGGCCCTGGCGCTGGTGGCTGAAAGCCCACTGTTCGGCCAGCGCGTGATGCAGCGAAGGCGCCGCGAAAAACGCAGCGACGGCAACAACGATGCGGTCATCAAGAACCTTACCGAGCTGCGCGAAGGCGCGCCGGTGGTGCACATCGACCACGGCGTGGGCCGCTACCTGGGCCTGGCGACCCTGGAAATCGACAACCAGGTGGCCGAGTTCCTCACCCTGGAATACGCCGAGAACGCCAAGCTCTACGTGCCGGTGGCCAACCTGCACCTGATTGCCCGCTACACCGGCAGCGATGACGCCCTGGCGCCGCTGCACCGGCTGGGCTCGGAAACCTGGCAGAAAGCCAAGCGCAAGGCCGCCGAACAGGTGCGCGACGTGGCCGCCGAACTGCTGGACATCTACGCCCGCCGCGCCGCGCGCAAGGGCTATGCCTTCGCCGACCCGTCAGTGGACTACGCCACGTTCAGCGCCGGCTTCCCGTTCGAGGAAACCCCCGACCAGCAGTCGGCCATCGAGGCCGTGCGCGAGGACATGCTGGCGCCCAAGCCCATGGACCGCCTGGTGTGCGGCGACGTCGGTTTCGGCAAGACCGAGGTAGCCATGCGTGCGGCGTTCATCGCCGTGCACGGCGGCCGCCAGGTGGCCATCCTGGTGCCTACCACCCTGCTCGCCCAGCAGCACTACAACAGCTTCCGCGACCGCTTCGCCGATTGGCCGGTGAGCGTGGAAGTGATGAGCCGCTTCAAGTCCACCAAGGAGGTCAACGCCGCGGTGGCGGAGCTGGCCGAAGGCAACATCGACATCGTCATCGGCACCCACAAGCTGCTGCAGGATGACGTCAAGATCAAGAACCTGGGCCTGGTGATCATCGACGAGGAACACCGCTTCGGCGTGCGCCAGAAGGAACAGCTCAAGGCACTGCGCAGCGAGGTGGACATCCTCACGCTGACCGCCACACCGATTCCGCGCACACTGAACATGGCGGTGTCGGGCATGCGTGACCTGTCCATCATCGCCACCCCGCCCGCGCGGCGGTTGTCGGTGCGCACCTTCGTGATGGAACAGAACAAGAGCACGGTCAAGGAAGCGCTGCTGCGCGAACTGCTGCGCGGTGGCCAGGTGTACTACCTGCACAACGACGTGAAGACCATCGAGAAATGCGCCGCCGACCTCGCCGAACTGGTGCCTGAGGCGCGCATCGGCATCGGCCACGGGCAAATGCGCGAACGCGAACTCGAACAGGTGATGAGCGACTTCTACCACAAGCGCTTCAACGTGCTGATCGCCTCGACCATCATCGAGACCGGCATCGACGTGCCCAGTGCCAACACCATCATCATCGAGCGCGCCGACAAATTCGGCCTGGCCCAGTTGCATCAGCTGCGCGGCCGCGTGGGCCGCAGCCACCACCAGGCCTACGCCTATCTGCTGACGCCGCCACGGCAACAAATCACCCCGGACGCCGAGAAGCGCCTGGAAGCCATCGCCAACACCCAGGACCTGGGCGCCGGCTTCGTGCTGGCCACCAACGACCTGGAAATCCGTGGCGCCGGCGAACTGCTGGGCGAAGGCCAGAGCGGCCAGATTCAGGCCGTGGGCTTCACCTTGTACATGGAAATGCTCGAGCGTGCGGTCAAGGCCATTCGCAAGGGCGAGCAGCCCAACCTCGACCAGCCGCTGGGCGGTGGCCCGGAGATCAACCTGCGCCTGCCGGCGCTGATCCCGGAAGACTACCTGCCCGACGTGCACGCGCGCCTGATCCTGTACAAGCGCATTGCCTCGGCGGTGGACGAGGAAGGCCTCAAGGACCTGCAGGTGGAAATGATCGACCGCTTCGGCCTGCTGCCCGAACCGACCAAGAACCTGGTGCGCCTGACCCTGCTCAAGCTGCAGGCCGAGGCCCTGGGCATCAAGAAGGTCGATGCCGGCCCGCAAGGCGGTCGCATCGAGTTCGCCGCCGAAACGCCGGTGGACCCACTGGTGCTGATCAAGCTGATTCAGGGCCAGCCCAACCGCTACAAATTCGAAGGCGCCACGCTGTTCAAGTTCATGGTGCCGATGGAACGCGCCGACGAGCGCTTCAACACCCTTGAAGCGTTGTTCGAGCGCCTGACGCCGAAGTCCGCATGAGTGGCATGGAATTGAACAAGGTGTCTGCCCGCTAAATGTCCGAACACCTGATCAACACCCTCGAGCCCCGGCCACGTCTGTGGCTGGGCAGCATCGAGTTCAGCGCCTTTGAACCGCGCAACGGCCGCATGCAGCGGCATATCCAGCACCGCGCGGCGCTGGCGTTCGGCTACGCCGGGCACTATGTGTCCAGCGCCCGCGCGCCCCATGAAGCCAACGTTGCGCGCCAGCCGCTGAGCGAAAAGGCCCTGCGCGAAACCTTGCAGAACCTGGGTTTCAAGATTGCCACGCGCCAGAGCAAAGCCCTGCCCGAAAGCGCCGGCGATATTTTCGAACTGCCCAGCGACAGCGCCTGGCTGCGCTTTGTGATCAACGACCTGCCGGCCCTGCGTGAACAGGGCTGGGAGATCGAATACTCGGAAGACTTCGCCTTCGACCTGACGCCGGTGGACGACTGGTACGCGGTGATCGACGAAACACCGGATCGTGACTGGTTCGACCTGGAACTGGGCATCGTCGTCAACGGCGAACGCCTGAGCCTGCTGCCGATTCTGCTCAACCTGCTGCGCACCCACCCCGAGCTGCTCAACCCGGCGCAGCTGGCCAGGCGCCGTGACGACGAGCAGATTCTGGTGCCTATCCATGGGCCGCAGGCGCACAGGCCCAAGCTGATCCAGGTGGCCCTGCCCTACGGCCGGCTCAAGCCGGTACTGGCAACCCTGGGCGATTTCTACCTGCGCGAGCCAGGTGACACCCGCCTGCGCTTGCCCACCCCGGACGCCACCCGCCTCAACGCACTCAAAGAGCTGCCGCTGAACTGGGAAGGCGGCGAGCGCCTGCGCGGCTTCGCCGAACGCCTGCGCGACATCCGCACTCAGCCTGCGGTGGCACCGGCCGACCTCAAGGCCACGCTGCGCCCCTACCAGACCGAAGGCCTGAGCTGGATGCAGGCGCTGCGCGAGCTGGAAGTAGGCGGCATCCTGGCCGACGACATGGGCCTGGGCAAAACCCTGCAGACCCTGGCACACCTGCTGTGCGAAAAGAACGCCGGGCGCCTCGACCGGCCGGCCATGGTGGTGATGCCCACCAGCCTGATCCCCAACTGGCAGGACGAGGCCCAACGCTTCGCCCCTACCCTGCGTGTGGCGGCCCTGCACGGCGCCGGGCGCAAGAAGCACTTCGACCACCTGTTCGACTACGATCTGCTGCTGACCACCTACGCCCTGCTGCCCAAGGACCTGGAAGCGCTGAGCAAGGTGCCGCTGCATGTGCTGATCCTCGACGAGGCCCAATACATCAAGACCCCCGGCAGCAAGGCCGCCCAGGCCGCGCGCCAGCTGCGCGCGCGCCAGCGCCTGTGCCTGAGCGGCACGCCACTGGAAAACCACCTGGGCGAGCTGTGGTCGCTGTTTCACTTCCTGCTGCCGGGCTGGCTGGGCGACGCCAAGGCGTTCAACCGTGACTATCGGGTGCCTATCGAGAAACACGGTGACCAGGAACGCCTGATGCACCTCAATGCGCGCATCAAGCCGTTCCTGTTGCGCCGCACCAAGGAGCAGGTGGCCACCGAACTGCCGGCCAAGACCGAGATCACCCACTGGGTGGAACTCAACGAAGCCCAGCGCGATGTGTACGAGACGGTGCGCCTGGCCATGGACAAGAAAGTGCGCGACGAGATCACCCGCAAGGGCGTGGCGCGCAGCCAGATCATCATCCTGGAGGCGCTGCTCAAGCTGCGCCAGGTATGCTGCGACCTGCGCCTGGTCAACAGCATGACGCCACCCACGCGCGGGCACAGCTCTGGCAAGCTGGCCAGCCTGATGGAAATGCTTGAAGAGCTGCTGCTGGAGAACCGACGCATCCTGCTGTTTTCCCAGTTCACCTCGATGCTGGGGCTGATCGAGCAAGAACTTCAGCAGCGCGGCATCGAGTATGCCCTGCTGACCGGCGCCACCAAGAACCGGCGCATTCCGGTGCAGGACTTCCAGAAAGGCAAGGTGCAGATCTTCCTCATCAGCCTCAAGGCTGGCGGCGTCGGCCTGAACCTGACCGCGGCCGACACGGTGATTCACTACGACCCGTGGTGGAACCCGGCGGCCGAACACCAGGCCACCGACCGCGCGTACCGCATCGGCCAGGAGAAACCGGTGTTCGTCTACAAGCTGATCACCCGGGGCACGGTGGAGGAGAAGATCCAACACTTGCAGTTGGAGAAATCAGCGCTGGCGGCGGGCATCCTTGATGGCCGCGAAAGTGGCGACTGGAAACTGGCCCCGGAAGACATCGACGCCCTGTTCGAGCCGCTTCCGGGGCGCAAGGCACGCAAGCCCAAGGCATGAACCGGGCGCTGCCTGCGCCAGCGCCTACGTGAACATTCAATTATGGGATTACGGTGTAGCAGCGGCCCCCAGCACCCGCGCCAGGGTAGCCTTGACCTTGCCCATGCCCGCATGCAACGCCTGCTCGATCTCGGCCATGGTAATCACCGCCGCCGATTTCCCCGCCGCCGGGTTGACCACCAGCGCCAGGCAGGCGTAATCCAGGGCCAGCTCGCGCGCCAGCGCCGCCTCAGGCATGCCGGTCATCCCGACAATGTCACAGCCATCACGCTCCAGGCGCACGATCTCGGCCACGGTCTCCAGGCGCGGCCCCTGGGTGCACGCGTACACACCATGATCACTGTAGGGCACGCCCTCGGCCGCCAATGCCGCGATCACCCGCGCCCGCAGCGTTTCACTGTAGGGGTAGCTGAAATCGATGTGGGTGACCTGCTCCAGGTCATCGGCAAAGAAAGTGTGCTCGCGGCCACTGGTGTAGTCGATCAGCTGATGCGGCACGCACAGATGCCCGGTGCCCATGTCGGCATGAATGCCACCCACCGCGTTGACCGCCAGGATCGCTTCGGCGCCGGCTTGCTTCAGGGCCCAGATGTTGGCGCGGTAGTTGACCTTGTGCGGCGGCACCCGGTGCGGGTGGCCGTGACGCGCCAGGAACAGCACCTCTTGCCCGGCGAACTCGCCCTGCAGAATGTCCGCCGAGGGCGCGCCATAGGGCGTGTCCAGGGCCAGGCTGCGGTTGAGGGTCAGCCCTTCAAGCTGGGTCAGGCCGGTACCGCCGATAATCGCATAGACAGTCATGGTAGCGCCTCAATCGATCAGTTGGGCTTCACGCAGGGCGCCGACGGCGGTCAGCCAGCGTGGGTTTTGGCGGTATTCGACGTTGCTGAAGGCCTGACCACGCATGCGCGCGATGCGCGGCGACGGCGTCACCTGCAGGCGCTGGGCAGCGCTCAGGGCCAGTTCGGCGGCGGCGCGGTCGTTACACACCAGGCCCATGTCGCAACCGGCACCCAGCGCGGCTTCGATACGGCTGGCGGCATCACCCACCACGTGGGCGCCAGCCATGGACAGGTCATCGCTGAAAATCACGCCATCGAACTGCAGCTCGCCACGCAGGATGTCCTGCAGCCAGCGCCGCGAGAAACCGGCGGGTTGGCTGTCCACCTGCGGATAGATGACATGGGCCGGCATCACCGCCGCCAGCTGGCGGCTCAGGCGTGCGAATGGCACCAGGTCCAGGGCGCGGATCTGTTCCAGGCTGCGCTCGTCCGTGGGAATGGCCACGTGGGAGTCGGCCTCGGCCCAGCCATGCCCCGGGAAGTGCTTGCCACACGCCGCCATGCCGGCCGCGTTCATGCCTTTGATAAAGGCACCGGCCAGCGCTGCGGCACGCTCGGGGTTACCCTCGAAGGCACGGCTGCCCACCACGGCACTGCGTTGGTGATCCAGGTCCAGCACGGGGGCGAAGCTCAAGTCCAGGCCCACGGCCAACACTTCGGTGGCCATGATCCAGCCGCACTGTTCGGCCAGGTACTCGGCATTGTCATTATCGGCCAGGGCGCGCATGGCCGGCAGGCGCACGAACCCCTGGCGCAGGCGCTGCACCCGCCCGCCTTCCTGGTCCACGGCCAGGATCAGGTCGGGGCGAATGGCGCGGATCGAGGCGGTCAGCTCGCGCACCTGGCGCGCATGCTCGATGTTGCGGGCGAAGATGATCAGGCCGGCCACTTCGGGCTGGCGAAGCAAGTGACGGTCTTCGGCGGTCAGCCAGGTGCCGGCGATATCGACCATCAACGAGCCTTGAAGGCGGGAAGTCATGGGGTAATCCTTGATTCGCGGGTGCATGCGTGCCGCCCCGTATCGGCCTTGGCCACACGGGGAGCGATCAGCAACGGGGAAAAATCGGCGCCAGGACGACGCGGCAGATTCAGGGTAGGCATGGGCGGCTAGCTTAGCCGAAGCGGCCCGCCGCGCCCACCGCCAATTGTGTCAAGCCTTGGCCAGCGCCGGTGGCGTGGACTTGGTACGTGGGCGCAACTGGGCGGCGGCCATGGCATCATCGGTGACGCCGCTGTCGGCGCGCATGCCCGCCGCCAGGAACGGCACCATCAGGCGCATCACCTGTTCGATGGAGGTGTCGATGCCGAAATCGGTCTCGGCGATGGCGCGCAGGGCCTTGATGCCGGACATGCTGAACGCCGCGGCGCCGAGCATGAAGTGCACGCGCCAGAACAGCTCCAGCGGCGGAATGCGCGGCGCGGCCTCGTTGACCAGCAGCATGTAGCGGCGGAACACCTTGCCGTACATGTCCTCCAGGTAGCGGCGCAGGTGGCCCTGGCTCTGGCTGAACGCCAGGCCCAGCAGGCGCATGAAGATCGACAGGTCGTTGCCGCTGCGTGGCTGCACCACCATGGCCTGCTCGACGAGGATTTCCAGCAGCTCTTCGAGGTTGGCCTTGTGCTCGGGGCGCGCCTGGCGACGCTCCAGCTCACGCTCCAGGCTGATGCAGAACGGCCCCAGGAAGCGCGAGAACACGGCCTGGATCAGGGCCTTCTTGGAACCGAAATGATAGTTCACCGCCGCCAGGTTGACCCCGGCCTTGCTGGTGATCAGCCGCAACGAGGTTTCGGCAAAACCTTTTTCCGCGAACAACTGCTCGGCAGCGTCGAGTATGCGTTCAACGGTTTCCGACTGGGCCATGCTAATTCCACCTGACAAACACTTGTTTGAAACATACGTTTCAGACCCCGCTTCTGTCAAGCCTGGACAGACGTTTTGTGGCCTGCCGGTCACGTATTTAACCATACCCCGCTGGCATTTGGCCTGATCGTTGACGATCCGGGCACACCAGCCGCCGGGCGGCGTGCCTGGCATCGCATGACGAGCGGTGATCACGGCAGGATTGCCAAGCCCCGCATACTGTATATAATCCCAGTCACTGTATAAAAAGACAGAGCGATCGACATGCTGAAACTGACGCCACGCCAAGCCGAGATCCTGGCTTTCATCAAGCGCTGCCTCGACGACAACGGCTTCCCGCCCACCCGCGCGGAAATCGCCCAGGAACTGGGTTTCAAGTCGCCGAACGCCGCTGAAGAACACCTCAAGGCGCTGGCGCGCAAGGGGGCCATCGAAATGACCCCGGGCGCGTCCCGCGGCATTCGCATTCCGGGCTTCGAGGCCAAGGCCGACGAGTCCACCCTGCCGATCATCGGCCGGGTCGCTGCGGGTGCGCCTATCCTGGCCCAGCAGCACATCGAGGAATCCTGCAACATCAACCCGACGTTCTTCCACCCCCGCGCCGACTATCTGCTGCGCGTGCACGGCATGAGCATGAAGGACGTCGGCATCTTCGACGGCGACCTGCTGGCCGTGCACACGTGCCGCGAGGCCCGCAACGGCCAGATCGTGGTGGCGCGCATTGGCGACGAAGTGACGGTCAAACGCTTCAAGCGCGAAGGCAGCAAAGTGTTCCTGCTGGCGGAAAACCCGGAGTTCGCACCCATCGAAGTCAACCTCAAGGACCAGGACCTGGTGATTGAAGGCTTGAGCGTCGGCGTCATACGCCGATAAAGGAGGCTACATGCAGTTCCCACACTCGATGCAACCGGCCCAACTGTCCTTGTTCGAGGCCTTCATGGCCCAACCTGTCGCGCCGCTGTTCACCCACGCAACCGAAGCGCCCTGGACGGCTCCGCAGCCTGAAGCCTTCAGCGAGCTGTCATTGCGTGGCGCTGCCGGGAACTGCCTGAGCCTGCTGGCCCCCATGCTGCGTGAGTTGAGCGAGGATCAGGACGCCCGCTGGCTGACCCTGATCGCCCCGCCGGCCAGCCTGACCCAGGCCTGGCTGCGGGATGCAGGGTTGAACCGCGAACGCATTCTGATTCTGCAGCCGGGCGGCAGCCAGAGCCCGCTGCAACTGACCTGCGAAGCCCTGCGCCTGGGGCGCAGCCATACGGTGGTGAGCTGGCTGAACCCGCTGGCCAGCAGCGCGCGCCAGCAATTGATCGCGGCTGCCCGCGTGGGCGATGCCCAGAGCTTGAATATCCGGATGGGGTAAAATCCCGGGCACGCTTGGCGCGCCATCGCAGCCTTCGGCAGCCCCTGCAGAAATCGGCGTAGGCGCTGCCGAAGGCTGTGACAAGGTCCGCAGACCTTCAATAATTCGCTTAATGCAGGACCCGCGGGCCCTCTTCCTTGTCGATGTCGCCTTCCACCATCTTGCCGGCCATCTGCACGCCTACGCTGAGCATGGCCTTGGCGACTTCAACGTGCTGTCCTTGCAGGAATGCCTTGGCATCTTCAGAGAAGTCCAGGGTTACGAGCGAGCCTTCATCCTCGGCACGGCGCAATTCGATTCGGCCGTCAGGCAACTCGACAATTTCAAGAAAGGACGTTGGCATAAAGGGGGGTTCTCCACGTGAGGGCGCCATTGTAGCAGCCACAGACGCAATCAGCACTCACTGAGGCCGTCACGGTAGCGAATGGCCAGGCTCTTGAGCTGCTGACGCCAGCCTTCCAGCACTTCACGGGTCAATTCCTCCGGCTCGTCCGGCGCATCCAGGTTCACCGCCACGATCAACGGTTGAGTAACGTCGCCCTTCGCCACTTTTGGCGCCTGGGGCGGGCGATGCAGTGCCGCGTGGGCCGCCAGCAGGTCATGTACCCAGGTACCCGGTGCCTGCGCCAATTCCACCAGCTCGGCCATTTCCGGAATGGCGATCTGCGCCAGCACATCGCGGGTCAGCAGCTCTTCGGCCCGCGGCGTGGCGGCCTGCGGCAGGCGATAGAAGCCGGCGATCTCGTGGCACAGGCCCAGCAAAGCCCCGTAGAGGTGAAACAGCGTCGATTCGCGCTCGGCCTGTATGCGCGCCAGGGCGTTCATGGCCTGGCCCTGCTCGGCCTTGCCCAGGGCCTCGAGGGACAGGCCGGCGAAATAGATTTTCTGATTGGTACGGGTATAGAGTTCGTGGGCCATGGGGGCACCCTCCGGTAACGACGGGGTTCGGGCAGGCAGACAGTTTCAGCGATGGCGACCCCTGTCGCAAGGCATATGATGATGGGCCGTCAAAGCAAAAACAAAAAACCGCGCCGAGGCGCGGTTTTTATGTGCAGACGAATCAGGCCGGTTCTTTTTCCTTGGCCCGCTTGTCTTCGACCTTCCAGCTGTCACCTTCGTAGAAAGCGCGCCAGCCGGTCGGTTTGCCGTCGACCTCGGTCTGCACGTACTGCTCCTTGGTCTTGCGGCTGTAGCGGATCACCGCCGGGCGACCGTCGGGGTCCTTCTTCGGCGCTTCGCAGAGGAAGTGGTACTTGGGATCGATCTCGTCCTTGTGCGGGATGATCTCGATCACCAGTGGCGCACGGGTCTCACGGTTTTTCGGGAACTGGCTGGCGGCCAGGAACAGGCCCGAGGCGCCGTCACGCAGCACGTAGGTGTCGTTGACCTTCTCGCACTTGAGCTCCGGCATTTTCACCGCGTCCATCTTCGGCGGCGCCGCCTCGCCGCTTTTCAACAGCTTGCGGGTGTTCTTGCACTCGGGGTTGGTGCAACCAAAGAACTTGCCGAAACGGCCGGTCTTGAGCTG
The DNA here is from genome assembly GCA_963816515.1 of uncultured Gammaproteobacteria bacterium. Classification (GTDB taxonomy): domain Bacteria; phylum Pseudomonadota; class Gammaproteobacteria; order Pseudomonadales; family Pseudomonadaceae; genus Aquipseudomonas. The sequence continues at coordinate 460,164 of CAWFKX010000001.1, forward strand.
CATCTCGCTGCCGCACTTGTCGCATTCCAGGCTCGGGCCTTCGTAGCCCTTGATGCGGTAGTTGCCTTCCTCGATCTCGTACCCCACGCAGTCAGGGTTGTTACCGCAGATGTGCAGCTTGCGCTTCTCGTCCAGCAGGTAGGCGTCCATGGCAGTGGCGCAGATCGGGCAGCGGTGCTTGCCACGCAGCACCAGCGACTCGGATTCACCCTCGTCGTCGGCGGCAATCTCGTCGCCCGGCACCAGGTTGATGGTGGCCTTGCAGCGTTCTTTCGGTGGCAGGCTGTAGCCCGAGCAGCCCAGGAACACGCCGGTGGACGCGGTGCGGATCATCATGTGCCGGCCGCATTCGCGGCAGGTGATATCGGTCGGCGTCGGCTGGTTCGCACGCATGCCGCTGTCGGCCGAGCCGGCCACTTCCAGCTTGTTCTTGAAGTCGCCGTAGAACTCGTCCAGCACGTTCTTCCAGTCGCGCTCGCCTTGGGCCACGTCGTCGAGGTTCTCCTCCATGCCGGCGGTAAAGCCGTAGTCCATGAGGTTGGAGAAGCTCTCCGAGAGACGCTCGGTGACAATGTCACCCATCTTCTCGGAATAGAAGCGACGGTTGTGCAGGGCCACGTAGCCGCGGTCCTGAATAGTGGAGATGATGGCCGCGTAGGTCGACGGACGACCGATACCGCGCTTTTCCATCTCTTTTACCAGGCTGGCTTCCGAGTAACGGGCCGGCGGCTTGGTGAAGTGCTGGGTCGGATCAATCTCGATCAGCTTCAGCACTTCGCCCTGGTCCATTTCCGGCAGCACGTCGTCGTCGCCCGGCTTGGCCATTTGCGGCATCACACGGGTGTAACCGTCGAACTTGAGGATACGCCCCTTGGCGCGCAGCTCGAAATCGCCGGCGGCCACGGTCACGGTGGTCGACAGGTACTGCGCAGGCGGCATCTGGCAGGCCAGGAACTGGCGCCAGATCAACTCGTACAGGCGCTCGGCGTCACGCTCCATGCCCGACAGCTTGCTCGGGTGGGTGTTGACGTCGGAAGGACGAATGGCTTCGTGCGCCTCCTGGGCGCCTTCCTTGCTGCCGTACACCATGGGTGCCGGTGGCAGGTACTGCTTGCCGAATTCGGTCTCGATGTAGCTGCGCGCCATTTCCACCGCGTCGGTGGACAGGTTGGTGGAGTCGGTACGCATGTACGTGATGTAGCCCGCCTCATACAGACGCTGGGCCATCATCATGGTTTTCTTCACACCAAAGCCCAGGCGGTTGCTGGCGGCCTGCTGCAGGGTCGAGGTGATGAACGGCGCCGACGGCTTGCTGCTGGTCGGTTTGTCTTCACGCTTGACGATGCTGTAGGTCGAGGCCTTGAGCTTTTCCAGGGCCGCCATGGCCATGGCTTCGTTCAGCGGCTTGAAGGCTTCGCCCTTCTCGCGCGCCACTTCGAAACGCACCCTGGCGTTCTTGGCGGTGCCCAGGTCAGCGTGGATTTCCCAGTATTCTTCCGGAATGAACGCACGGATTTCACGTTCGCGCTCCACCACCAGCTTCACCGCCACCGACTGCACGCGGCCGGCGGACAGGCCACGGGCGATTTTCGCCCACAGCAGCGGCGAGACCATGTAGCCCACCACGCGGTCGAGGAAACGCCGCGCCTGCTGGGCGTTGACGCGGTCGATATCGAGCTCGCCTGGCGTGGAGAACGCTTCCTGGATGGCTTTCTTGGTGATTTCGTTGAACACCACGCGCTTGTAGCGGCTGTCATCACCACCGATGGCTTCGCGCAGGTGCCAGGCAATGGCTTCCCCCTCGCGGTCCAAGTCGGTTGCGAGATAGATGGTGTCAGCATCCTTGGCGAGCCGGCGCAGCTCCTCGATCACCTTCTCCTTGCCGGGAAGGATCTCGTACTTGGCTTTCCAGCCGTGCTCCGGGTCGACCCCCATGCGCGCCACCAGCTGCTTGCGGGCCTTTTCCTTGGGCGACAAGGCAGGTGCCTCGGCGGCCGCGGCCTTGCCACGCTTGACCGGTTCTTTGCTGGCGCTAGCCGAACCGCTGGTGGGCAGGTCTCGGATATGGCCGATACTCGACTTCACCACGTATTGGTTGCCCAGATACTTGTTGATGGTCTTGGCCTTAGCCGGGGATTCCACAATGACCAGCGATTTGCCCATGGATCAGAAATTTCCTGAATACTAGAAATGAAAGCGATTGGTGCCTTCGAGGCACCGCTATATATAGTGGCGACGGAGTGAGGTCAAGCGCGGATGACTAAGCGATCTCGTCGCCAGGCTGCTCGAACAGGCTCGGTTCAGCCTCGACCAAAGCAAAGCGCGGTACGCGCTCGCCGTCAACTTCAACCGACTCCAGAAACATGCTCAATGGCCGTACCCACAGGCCAAACTCGCCATACAGCGCCTGGTAGCAGACCACCTCTTCCTCGCTTTCGGAATGGCGCGCAACACCAAACACGCGGTATTGAGGCCCTTTATAGTGACGGTAGAGCCCAGGCTGTAACTGCATGTTTCCCTCGCAAAACAAATATTCTGTAAAAACAAAAACCGGGGCACCTGGCCCCGGTTCGCCGACTCACGAATGCTTAGACGCGTTCGAAGACGGTGGTGATGCCCTGACCCAGACCAACACACATGGTGGACACCCCAAGGGTGCCATTGTTCTGTTTCATGACATTCAACAGGGTGCCGGAAATCCGCGCCCCGGAGCAACCGAACGGGTGGCCCAAAGCGATGGCGCCGCCGTGCAGGTTAACCTTCTCGTTCATCTTGTCGAGCACTTTCAAATCCTTCAGCACTGGCAGGGCCTGTGCGGCGAAGGCTTCGTTGAGCTCGAAGAAGTCGATGTCGGTGATGCTCAGACCAGCGCGCTTGAGCGCTTTCTGGGTCGCCGGCACCGGGCCGTAGCCCATGATTGCAGGGTCGACACCGGCCACGGCCATGGAACGGATCACCGCCAGCGGTTGAATGCCCAGATCCTGAGCACGTTGGGCCGACATGACGATCATGCAAGAGGCACCGTCGGTGATTTGCGACGAAGTGCCCGCTGTCACAGTGCCACCTTTCGGGTTGAACGCTGGTTTCAATGCGGCCAGGCTCTCCAGGGTGGTGTCCGGACGAATGGTCTCGTCGTAGTCGAACATCTTCAGGAAGCCGTTCTCATCATACCCCTGCATCGGGATGATCTCGTCCTTGAACTTGCCTTCCAGCGTGGCCTTGTGGGCCAACTGGTGCGAGCGCAGGCCGAAGGCGTCCTGGGCTTCACGGGTGATGCCATGCATTTTGCCCAGCATTTCGGCGGTCAGGCCCATCATGCCCGATGCCTTGGCGGCGTAAAGGGACATGTGCGGGTTCGGATCGACGCCGTGCATCATGCTCACGTGGCCCATGTGCTCGACACCGCCAACCACGAACACGTCGCCATTGCCGGTCATGATCGCCTGGGCGGCCGTGTGCAGCGCGCTCATCGACGAGCCGCACAGGCGGCTGACGGTCTGGCCGGCCGCGGTGTGCGGGATCTGGGTCATCAGCGACGCCATGCGCGCGATGTTCCAGCCCTGCTCCAGGGTCTGGTTGACGCAGCCCCAGATCACGTCCTCGACTTCATTCGGGTCGACCTTGACGTTGCGTTCCAGCAGTTTGCTGATCAAGTGCGCCGACATGTCTTCGGCACGGGTGTTGCGGTGCATGCCACCCTTGGAGCGGCCCATTGGTGTGCGACCGAAGTCGACAATCACCACATCTCTCGGATTCAAGCTCATAAAATCGTTCTCGCTCTAGTCGTTGGGCGCTTAACCGAAGAAGCTCTGGCCGTTCTTGGCCATCTCACGCAGCTTCGCGGTGGGGTGGTACAGCGGGCCCAGGTCGGCGTACTGGTCTGCCAGGGCGACGAAGTTGGCCACGCCCAGCGAATCGATATAACGCAACGCACCGCCACGGAACGGAGGGAAACCGATGCCGTACACCAGGCCCATGTCGGCCTCGGCGGCGGTCTCGACGATGCCGTCTTCCAGGCAGCGCACGGTTTCCAGGCACAGCGGAATCATCATCCAGTTGAGGATATCCTCGTCGGACAGCTCGCGCTGCTCGTAGACGATCGGCTTCAGAACTTCGAGTACCGAGGCGTCGGCGACCTTCTTCGGCTTGCCCTTCTTGTCGGTTTCATAGGCGTAGAAGCCCTTGCCGTTCTTCTGGCCCAGGCGGTTGGCCTCGTACAGCACGTCGATGGCCGAGCGACGGTCATCCTTCATGCGGTCCGGGAAGCCTTCGGCCATCACGTCGCGACCGTGGTGGCCGGTGTCGATGCCCACCACGTCCATCAGGTACGCCGGGCCCATGGGCCAGCCGAATTTTTCCATGACCTTGTCAACGCGCACGAAGTCGACGCCGGCGCTGACCAGCCTGGCGAAACCGCCGAAGTACGGGAACAGCACGCGGTTGACCAAAAAGCCCGGGCAGTCGTTGACCACGATCGGGTTCTTGCCCATTTTCTTGGCGTAGGCCACGGTAGTCGCCACGGCGACTTCGCTGGACTTCTCGCCGCGGATCACTTCCACCAGCGGCATCATGTGCACCGGGTTGAAGAAGTGCATGCCGACGAAGTTTTCCGGACGCTTGAGCGCCTTGGCCAGCAGGCTGATGGAAATGGTCGAGGTGTTGGACGCCAGGATCGCGTCTTCCTTCACCTGGGCTTCGACTTCGGCCAGCACGGCCTGTTTGACCTTGGGGTTCTCGACCACGGCTTCGACAACGATGTCGACGTGGCCGAAATCGCCGTAGGACAAGGTGGGACGAATGGCGTTGAGCGCCTCGGCCATCTTCGCCGGGGTCAGACGGCCTTTTTCAACGCGTTTGCCCAGCAGCTTCGAGGCTTCGGCCAAGCCCTGCTCGATGCCCTTCTCGTTGATGTCCTTCATCAGGATCGGCGTGCCCTTGACCGCCGACTGGTAGGCGATGCCACCGCCCATGATGCCGGCGCCGAGCACGGCGGCCTGCTTCACGTCGTGGGCCAGCTCGTCGTAGGCCTTGGCCTTGCGCTTGAGTTCCTGGTCATTCAAGAACAGACCAACCAGGCTCTGGGCGGCCGAAGTCTTGGCCATTTTCACAAAGCCGGCGGCTTCGATTTCCAGGGCTTTGTCACGGCCGAAGTTGGCGGCCTTCTGGATGGTTTTGATGGCTTCGACCGGCGCCGGGTAGTTGGGGCCTGCCTGACCTGCGACGAAACCCTTGGCGGTTTCGAAGGCCATCATCTGCTCGATGGCGTTGAGCTTGAGCTTGTCCAGCTTTGGCTGGCGCTTGGCCTTGTGGTCGAACTCGCCGCTGATGGCGCGCTTGACCAGGTCCAGGGCCGCGGCCTGAAGCTTCTCGGGGGCCACGACCGCGTCGACGGCACCGGCTTTCAGCGCGTCTTCGGCACGGTTTTCCTTGCCGGAGGCAATCCACTCGATGGCGTTGTCGGCGCCGATGATGCGCGGCAGGCGCACGGTACCGCCAAAGCCGGGGTAGATGCCCAGCTTGACTTCCGGCAGGCCGATCTTGGCGGTTTCCGACATGACGCGGTAGTCCGCCGCCAGGCACATTTCCAGGCCGCCACCCAGGGCGATGCCGTTGATGGCCGCCACAGTGGGCACGCCCAGGTCTTCGAAGTCGCTGAAAATGCGGTTGGCTTCCAGGTTACCGGCGACCAGTTCGGCCTCGGGCAGCTTGAAGTTGTCGACAAATTCGGTGATGTCCGCGCCGACGATGAACACGTCCTTGCCACTGCTGACAATCACGCCCTTGATCGATGCATCGGCCTTGATGGTGTCGACGGCCTGGCGCAATTCGCTCAGGGTCAGACGGTTGAACTTGTTGACGGACTCACCCTTGAGGTCGAACTTCAATTCGACGATGCCACTTTCAAGAGCCTTAACCGTGATGGCTTTACCTTCGTAAATCATCAACTGATCTCCACGATATGGAAGCTGAACAGTACACGCCAAACGCTGGTGCGGGGCCGACAGGCGCCTTGACGCCCTGTGTCGCTCCCCCGCTGCCAGACACACCCGTTAGCGCGATAGTCGGGATTCTGTAAGAGCGTTCCTACAAGACAAACGCTCAATTCATACGCCCGTTTGATTTGGGTATGCACACATTCACGGAAAAACCGGCAATTGTCAAATGCGCTGAAACGCTGCAAAAACGCGACTTTACGGTCACGCGTGCGTCAAAACAGCGCACAGGCGCATTCCACTGATGGGGCAACATTCAGCAACAGCATGACAGTGGGGTATGACAGCCAGAAACACGGGGCCCGGGGGCGACCAAACATCGTCGGGCAAGAAAAAAGCAGGCATTTTGCCGAGGGCGGGCGTAATATCCATTCGCGACTACACTGTCGACCAAACACGCAAAAAATGTCTTACCGGCCTGCCTGGCCACCCCCAGCCCGACGCAGATTATCGGGCTTTTTAATGCCCGATATGTCGCAAACGCTACCACTCAAGTGGTGGCAGCGAGTCAGGCGAGCGCCTTCAACACCTCATCAATTGCCACCAGCACGCTGGCCTCGCCGCGCTCGCCCCAGTACAACGCAATCAACTGTTGACCTGCGTCAACCTTGTAGACATTGGCCGGCAGTTTGCCGAACTGTTCGAGCAACTTCGGGTCTTCGCAAGGCTCGCGCCACTGGTTCAGCCAGGTGCCAGGCTCCGTTTGCCAGTAGCAGAACTGCGCCGCCCCGGCCGTTCGTGGCCGGCAGTACTGGGCACAAGGACTGGGCGGCTCCTTGGGCAGCCAGTGCGGCCATTGCTGGGGCATCAATTGCATGGCCAGCCCCAGGCGCCGCGCTTCCATGCGCAGGGCCATCTGGCCGCTCTGCTTGCGCGAGGGACGCAGCCACACCATGGGGCTTAAAACCAGCGCAAGGATTGACACCACTATCCATACCGTCATATGACTGTGCACCCTGTAAAACTTTTATAAATGAGTTGGTTAGCAGCCTTTCGAACGACCGACTTGAAACAGGCCATACTTAGGCTATCGCAACGTCAGGAGAGCAACCCATGCCCTACCACCATATTCTGGTCGCCGTCGACCTGACCGAAGAGTGCGATCCGGTGATCCACCGGGCCCGCGAATTGTCCGCCTCCCAGGATGCCAAGCTGTCGCTGGTGCACATTGTCGAACCGATGGCCATGGCCTTCGGCGGCGACGTGCCCATGGACCTCTCGCAGCTGCAACAGCAGCAATTCGACCAGGCCAAGGAGCGCCTGGAGCGGTTGATCACCAAGTACCCGGAACTGACGAAAGAGAACTGCCACCTGACCTACGGCCAGCCCAAGCAGGAAATCCACGGCCTGGCCAAGGAGAAGGGTTGCGACCTGGTGGTGGTGGGCAGCCATGCCCGTCACGGCTTGGCGCTGCTGCTGGGCTCCACGTCCAATGACGTGCTGCATGGCGCGCCGTGCGATGTGCTGGCGGTACGCCTGAAGAAACCGGAGTAACCTGCGGCAATAAAAAACCGGGCACAAGGCCCGGTTTTTTTACATCAGGCGTCCAGCTCGGCCCAACGCTCGACCATCTCGTCCAGCTTGGCCTGCGCCTGCTCCAGCTCCGCGATCACCTTGGCGGTCTCGGCGGCCGGCTTCTGGTAGAAGCCGGCGTCGGCCATGGTCGCTTCCAGGGCCGCGATTTTCTGCTCCTGGGCATCGATCTCACCCGGCAAGGCTTCCAGCTCGCGCTGCAACTTGTAGCTGAGCTTTTTCTTCGCCGCCGGCGCATCGGCCACGGGTGCCGCCACCGCAGCCGGCGCTTGGACCACCGCACTGTTGAGCTCGGCCTTGCCCGACTTGTTCTCCGTCACACCGAGCAACTTCGGCGAACCGCCCTGACGAATCCAGTCCTGGTAGCCCCCCACGTACTCGCGCACCTTGCCCTCGCCTTCGAACACCAGGGTGCTGGTGACCACGTTGTCGAGGAAAGCCCGGTCGTGGCTGACCATCAGCACCGTGCCCTTGAAGCTGGACAGCACTTCTTCCAGCAACTCCAGGGTTTCCACGTCGAGGTCGTTGGTCGGTTCGTCGAGCACCAGCAGGTTGGCCGGCTTGCTGAACAGCTTGGCCAGCAGCAGGCGCGCACGCTCGCCACCGGACAGTGCCTTGACCGGCGTGCGGGCACGCTGCGGGCTGAACAGGAAGTCGCCCAGGTAGCTGAGCACGTGGCGGTTCTGGCCGTCGATCTCGATGAAGTCCCGGCCTTCGGCCAAGTTGTCGATCACGGTCTTTTCCAGGTTCAACTGGTGCCGCAACTGGTCAAAGTAGGCCACTTCCAGGCGCGTGCCAGCCGTAACCGTACCGCTGGTGGCTTCCAGGTCACCCAGCATCAGCTTGAGCAGGGTGGTCTTGCCGGTGCCGTTGGCACCCAGCAGGCCAATGCGGTCCTGGCGCTGCAGCACCATGGAGAAGTCCTTGACCAGGAACGGGCCACCCGGGTGGGCGAAGCTGACGTTCTCGACCACCATCACCTGCTTGCCGGATTTCTCTGCGGTATCAAGCTGGATGTTGGCCTTGCCCTGGCGCTCGCGGCGCTCGCTGCGCTCCACGCGCAACTCCTTCAACGCGCGCACACGGCCTTCATTGCGGGTACGACGGGCCTTGATGCCCTGGCGAATCCACACTTCTTCCTGGGCCAGGCGCTTGTCGAACAGCGCGTTGGCCGTTTCTTCCGCCGCCAGCATGGCTTCCTTGTGCACCAGGAAACTGGCGTAGTCGCCGTTCCAGTCGATCAGGCCACCGCGGTCCAGTTCCAGAATGCGCGTGGCCAGGTTCTGCAGGAAGGAACGGTCGTGGGTAATGAACAGCACGGCGCCGCCAAAACCGCTCAGGGCTTCTTCCAGCCAGGCGATGGCACCGATGTCCAGGTGGTTGGTCGGCTCGTCGAGCAGCAGCAGGTCGGGCTCGGACACCAGGGCCTGGGCCAGCAGCACGCGACGGCGCCAGCCACCGGACAGTTGCGCCAGGGTCTTGTCCGCCGGCAGTTGCAGGCGGCTCAGGGTGCTGTCGACCAGTTGCTGCAGGCGCCAGCCGTCGCGGGCCTCGAGGTCCGACTGCACGTGCATGAGCTTGGTCAGGTCTTCATCGGTGACGATGTTCTGGCTCAGGTGGTGGTACTCGGCCAGCAACGCGCCCACACCATCAAGGCCTTCGGCAACCACGTCGAACACGGTGCGGTCGTCGGCCACCGGCAGTTCCTGCGGCAGCTCGCCGATCTTCAGGCCCGGCGCACGCCAGACCTCGCCTTCGTCAGGCTTCTGATCGCCCTTGACCAGGCGCAACATGCTGGACTTGCCAGTGCCGTTGCGACCGATGATGCAGACCCGCTCTCCACGGGCGATCTGCCAGGACACTTTGTCCAACAACGGCATCGCGCCGAAAGCGAGGGACACATCGCTTAATTTGAGCAGGGTCATGTGTTTCTCCAAAAACCGGGCGCGCATTCTACCTGATCGGGGCGCCCAGCACAGTAAATGCCGTCATACGGGCGGCCCGCGCGTTATTCATGTTCAGTTACAAGCACAGTGCTTTCATCGCCTGCCCGCAACCAGCTAAGCTAGGAGGTAATCAGTGCAGGCAACGCCGCACTTGTCATGCCTTATCTGCACGGATGTCTCATGCGCGGTCGCCTGTCTAGCCTCTTGTCCTGCCTGCTGCTTTCTGCCACCGCCGTCTCCTGCGCCCATGCAGTGGACCTGACCACCCAACGCCAGTACTACGATGAAGCCAAGCGTGCTTTGGCCAAGGGCGACAGCGGCCCGTACTTCCAATACGCACCGATGCTCAGCGACTACCCGCTGGAGCCGTACCTGGCCTACGACGAGCTGACCGCCCGGCTGAAAAGCGCCAGCAACGACGAGATCGAGAAATTCCTCGCGGCCCATGGCGACCTGCCCCAGGCCAACTGGATGAAACTGCGCTGGCTGCGCTGGCTGGCGGAACGCGGCGACTGGGCAACCTTTGCCAAGTATTACGATGCCAAGCTCAACTTCACCGAACTGGACTGCCTCAACGGCCAGTACCAGCTGGGCCACAACCTCAAGGCCGAAGGCTACGCCAGCGCGCAGAAACTGTGGCTGACCGGCAAGACCCAGCCCGACGCCTGCGAAGCGCTGTTTGGCCTGTGGGCCGCCGACGGCCAGCTCACCGAGGACAAACGCTGGCAGCGCCTGAAGCTTGCCGCCCAGGCCCGCAACTACCCGCTGGCCAATGCCCTGGTGGCGACCCTGCCAACCCTGGGCAGCCAGGGCCGCCTGCTGGTGAGCGTGGCGCAGAACCCGGAACAGCTCAGCGACCCGTCGCGCTTCCTGCCCGCCACCGAGGCCATGTCCGACGTGGTCAGCCTGGGCCTGCGCCGCCTGGCCAAGCAAGACCCCGACCGCGCCATGCAGATGCTCGATGGCTACGCCAGCAGCATGCGCTTTTCCCGTGACGAAAAGGTGGCGATTGCCCGCGAAATCGGTTTGACCCTGGCGCGCAATTACGACCCGCGCGCGCTGGACCTGATGACCCAGTACGACCCGGAACTGCGCGACAACACCGTGACCGAGTGGCGCCTGCGCCTGCTGCTGCGCCTCGGCCGCTGGGAAGATGCCTACGACCTGACCCGGCGCCTGCCCCAGGACCTGGCGGCGACCAGCCGCTGGCGATACTGGCAGGCCCGCAGCCTGGAACTGGCGCAACCGCAGAACCCGCAGGTGCCGGTGCTGTATCGCAACGTGTCCAAGGAGCGTGATTTCTATGGCTTCCTGGCCGCCGACCGCACCCAGGTGCCCTACTCGCTGGCCAACCGCCCGCTGGTGATCAGCCAGGCCTTGATGAACAAGGTGCGCAACACCCCAGGCATTCGCCGCGCCATGGAACTGCTCGACCGTGGCCAGGTGGTGGATGCACGCCGCGAGTGGTATTACGTCAGCAACCTGTTCAGCCGCGATGAAATGGTCGCCCAGGCCAAGCTGGCCTACGACATGCACTGGTACTTCCCGGCCATTCGCACCATCAGCCAGGCGCAGTACTGGGATGACCTGGACATTCGCTTCCCCATGGCCCACCGCGACACCCTGGTGCGCGAGGCCACCAACCGCGGCATTCATTCCAGCTGGGTGTTCGCCATTACTCGCCAGGAAAGCGCCTTCATGGATGACGCCCGCTCCGGCGTCGGCGCCATGGGCCTGATGCAACTGATGCCCGGCACCGCCAAGGAAACCGCGCGCAAGTTCAGCATCCCGCTGGCCTCGCCTTCCCAGGCCATCGACCCGGACAAGAACATTCAGCTGGGCGCGGCCTACCTGAGCCAGGTACACGCCCAGTTCAACGGCAACCGCGTGCTCGCTTCCGCCGCCTACAACGCAGGCCCGGGCCGGGTGAAACAGTGGCTGCGCGGCGCCAACCACTTGAGTTTCGATGTGTGGGTGGAGTCGATTCCGTTCGATGAAACACGACAGTACGTGCAGAACGTGTTGTCGTATGCGGTGATCTACGGGCAGAAACTGAATACGCCGCAGCCGATTGCCGACTGGAACGAACGGTTTTTCGACGACCAGTGATGATGTGGATAGACGGCGTCCGCACGCTACGCCGTCACTCCAGAACCGTCACCGGCATACCGACTTCCAGTTGCCCTACCCCATCATTGACCAGGTTCTGCCCAAACAGAATGTCGCCATCTACCTGGCGGTAGGTCTTTAGGGTGGTCAGCGGTTCACGGTCCTCACTGCGCACGCCCGTGTGCGGGTCGAGGGTGGTGAGGATGCACCGCGCGCACGGCTTGACCACGCGAAACTCCACGTCACCGATGCGAATGCGCTTCCAGCCATCCTCGGCGAAGGCTGCGCTGCCACTGACCACCAGGTTGGGCCGAAAGCGCAGCATTTCCAGCTCGCGCCCTACCCGCCCGGACAGATCGTCCAGCGACGCCTGGCCAATCAGCAATAAAGGAAAGCCATCGGCAAACCCGACCTTGTCGCTGTCCAGGCCAAAGCCGGACTGGGTAGTGCGCGCACGCGCCACCGGCACCTGCACCAGGCGCGTGGGCTTGCCTATAAAGGAAGAGACCCAGGCAGCAGCTTCGTCGCCGGCATCCGGCACGCGCAGCGTATCGCGCCAGATGGTAACGCCGCGCAGCGGCGCATCGGCGCCCGGGGTGGGCACGAACAACGGCGCCTGGCCCGGCGCGGACAGCTGCAGCCCGGCGTCGCCCTGGTGCGAGGCACCCAGCTGGCTCATGTGCGCTTCGGCGCGCTGGGTCAGGAAGCGCCCGGTGGCTTCGTCCACCAGCATCCAGCGTCGGTCGCCCGCCAGGCCCAGCGCATCCAGCGCCGAGGCGCGCAAGGGTTCGGCGATCGCCGATTTCAGAGGGTAGCGATACAGGGCACTGAGATGCATGGGCTGCGGCTTCCGGCGGTAAATAGAACCGCCAGTTTATCTCAGTCTGCGCGGCCCGGGCTGCCGATCAGTTGCCCAGCATCAGGCGCTGGCGTACCACGTCCACCAGCTTGTCCGGCTGGAACTTGGACAGGAAGTTGTCGCAGCCCACTTTCTTGACCATGGATTCGTTGAAACTGCCCGACAGTGAGGTGTGCAGCACCACGTACAGGCCGCGCAGGCGCGGGTCGTTGCGAATCTCCGTGGTCAGGCGGTAACCGTCCATCTCCGGCATTTCGGCGTCGGTGAACACCATCAGCAGTTTTTCCGTGAGGTTTTCCCCCGCGTCGGCCCAAGCCTTGAGCATCTTCAGGGCTTTGAGGCCGTCGCTGGCCACGTGCATTTTCACCCCCAGTTGCGACAGCGTATCGCGCAACTGCGCCAGGGCCACCGTGGAGTCATCCACCAACAGCACCTCGCGGCCACGGGCCTGAGCCAATACCGGATCTTCCAGCTTGTCGCGCGAGACCTTGGCGCTGTAGGGGACGATCTCGGCCAGCACCTTTTCCACGTCAATGATTTCCACCAACTGGTCGTCGACCTTGCTGATGGCGGTCAGGTAATGCTGACGGCCGGCGCTGGTCGGCGGCGGCAGGATGGCTTCCCAGTTCATGTTGACGATACGGTCGACCCCGCCCACCAGGAACGCCTGCACGGAGCGGTTATACTCGGTGACGATGATGGTGCTGTTGGGGCCCGGTTGCAGCGGGCGCATGCCGATGGCCTGGGACAGGTCAATCACCGGCAGGGTCTGGCCACGCAGGTTGACCACGCCGCAGACGAAGGCGTGGCGCTGGGGCATCAGCGTCAGCTTCGGCAGTTGGAGCACTTCCTGCACCTTGAACACATTGATGGCGAACAACTGGCGACCGGCCAGGCGGAACATCAGAATTTCCAGGCGGTTCTCACCCACAAGCTGCGTACGTTGATCTACTGTGTCGAGAATGCCGGCCATCAATGACTCCTGGGGAGAATGCTAAGGGGGTCTTATGGAGGTTATCGGCCGCGCTGTGGCAATCTTGAAGAGCGACGAAATGCACGGCGAGGACCATTGATGTCACATTAACATCATGCTTAACTGATCGCATCGTTTACGCGACATCTCCAGATACAAAACTGCTAAGAACCCTTCCCTCTTATCAGGGTTTCCCCTATAGGCAATCGGGCAAAACCTGATATTCGCAATATCCAATAGCCATTAATGTGACGCCATTCTCAATGCATGAATGGAGTCAGGCTTTTGTTTGCTCTCTTTTTACCCCCCCAAAAGTGGCCTTCGGAGCGGCTACGAGGGCCTGACTTCCCCCCTCCCGGCTCAGACAATGTGTCTAGCATGTGGCTCGCAGGACACATTGAAAATGACAGCGCAAATGCCAGTTGCCCGCCTGCGGATGCAGCTAAGCTTGATAGGCCTGAATGGAAACTCGCACGGACAGCGCGCGATGACCGGGTCCGCACGGAGTTGTGGAGATAAAACATGCTGAATGACAATCAGTGGTCATGCACCCTGCCAGACTTCCTTGTCGATGCGCAGGCCATGCTGAACAAACTGCAGGAATGCCTGAGTCACCTGGAGCTGATCTGCAACGACCAGGACGCGGCCGACTGCTTGCTTCACACCCTGGAAAGCCTCAGCCAACGAGCCCAAGGCCTGTCACTTGCGCAAGTGACGGCATTTTGCCAGCAATTACAACAGCTCCTGTGCCTGGCCAAGCCACGCAATCGTTTGGAAGGTGCCACACTCACTGCGCTGAACGAATGCCTTACCCTGCTGGCCTGGCAACTGGAACTGATTGACCCGCGAACCGGCCAATTGAGCCTGGACAGTGATGAGCAGACGGCGCTTGTACAAGCCTTGGCGATCACCATCGACCCTGAGCAACAGGCTTTGCCACAGCTGTTCGGCAAGCCTGGTTGCGCGGCCGACCGACGCCTGATGTGACGCCGTTTACGTCCACTTTGTTGTTTTTTTCATACACCGCGCTTCCGCGCGGTAGAACCGTGTGTTCATGAAAAGACCAGCGATTCTCTTAGCGGTACTCGGATAACCCCCTAGGTACAAAGGTGCCCCACTGTCTGTAACTTGTGCCTTACACCAAGTTACAAGTGCAGCGTGCGCGCCCCATAAATGTGCACATTTTTCACCTTGATGGAAGTAACTGACCCTGTGATTAAATCGGACAACCCTTCACTTTGAATGCGCCCAATGATGGCACAATGCCTTGCTGCACATATCACGTTTCAATCGGCCCCAGTAATACTGACCGTCCGGGCACATAAAGCCGAACAGGCGACCAACTGTTGATGAAGTGATACCATGTCAGACCAATTTCCCCCACGGATCGGACGCCTCGCCCCCTTGACAGCCACATGGCGTCACCGGCGACAGGGCGATTGCTTCTATTCACGTGCATCTTCCGCACCGCGTGCCACATCAAGCGCAAGGAGCCTTGGAGACAGGTTTCGACAACGCCTTAACCGGTTATCAGCAGCGACTAATTCTTGGCTCCGTTCTCTATGTACGCCAGTTTCAGAAAATACTCACCATGGCCAATGGGCGTACAACAGATGCGCTGGTTGACGGTATTGCTGTGCCTGTCCTCCCTGCTGGGCAATGCCTGGGTATTTATCAGCAACAGCACGGTTCCGGCGGCATTGCTGCTGCTCAATGTCACCGCGATGCTCAGCGTCTGGCTGCAACATCGGCACGCGCAGAAGTCCATTGCATTCAAACCGCAGGAGTTGGCTGACCGCCTGTTGGAAGTTCAGGAAAACGAACGCCACCGCCTGAGCCGCGAGCTGCATGACGATATCGGCCAGTTGCTGACCGCCGCCAAGATGCAGGCCGACTGGCTGCAACGACGCATGCCCGATGGCCTGGAAGAAGGCTTCGTGACCCTGCGCGACACCATCGACGAAACCCTGGCCAAGGTGCGCGACGTCTCCGCCATCCTCAATCCCCGCCAGCTCAACAGCCTGGGGCTGGAGGCGAGCCTGCGCGCTCACTTGTTGCGCACGCTGGAGAACACCGGGGTGCACTGGAGCCTGGAGTGCCGCCAGCACTTGACCGGCATCCCCGAGGACATGGCGGTGGCGGCCTTTCGCATCACTCAGGAAGCAGTCACCAACCTGCTGCGCCATGCCCAGGCCGCGAACCTGCTGGTTCGCCTGCAGCGCACCCCCGAAGGCCTGCACCTGCATGTAAGCGATGACGGCGTGGGTTTCACCCCGGTGGCTGACCCGGCCAGCCACGGGCTGCGGGGCATGTCGGGCATGCAGGAACGCGCGGCCCTGATCGGCGGCTGGCTGAAGGTCGACAGCCGGCCTGGCCACGGCACTCAACTTGAAGCACTCTTCCCCTGGGCGCCCCGCGCCTTGGAACGAGCCAAACTTGGCAAAGGCCTATGATCTGCAAATTACTCCTTGTGGATGATCACTCGCTGATCAGAGCGGGCGTGCGCGCCCTGGTAGCGGACATTCCCGGCTATGCCGTGATCGGCGAGGCCAGTGATGGCACGCAACTGCTGGACATGGTGCAGCGCCTGGATCCGGACATCGTGCTGCTGGACTTGTCCATGCGCGACACCGGCGGCCTGGAAGCCCTTGGCCGCCTGCAAGCCACGCGACCGCGCAGCAAGGTGCTGATCCTGTCGATGCACACCGACCCGGAAATGATCATGCAGGCGCTGGAAATGGGCGCCCATGGCTACCTGCTCAAGGACACCACCGCGGTGGAACTGGAACAGGCGCTGGACGCCCTGCGCGGCAACGAACGCTACCTGAGCCCGGCCATTGCCCACACGGTGATCAACCAGGCGCTGATTCGCGTGCAGAGCAACAAGCCGGAGCTGGCCGACAACCACAACCTCACGGCCCGCCAGCTGGAAATCCTGCGCCTGATCGTGCGGGGCAAGTCCACAAGGGAAATTGCCAACGGCCTGGGTTTGAGCGTGAAGACTGTGGAAACCCACCGCTCGCAGATCATGAAACGCCTGCAGATTTTCGACGTCGCGGGGTTGGTGCTGTTCGCGGTGCGCGAACGGATCATCAGCCTGGACGATTGATGCGCCCCTGACGCGGCCTGCCGGCCGCTGCTACGGGGACAGCAACGGCGAATGGCGGGGCAAATGCACGTTCAAGGCACCGGGGCGGGTATTGAAGCGCAGGCTATCGCCTGTCAACGGCTCACCGTCCAAGTTGATGTCCAGCCCCTCGGCACTGTGAATTTCCACCCAGGGCAGGCGCGCGCGGACGAACAGGTTGTCCACGCCCAAGCCACCGGCCAGCAGGTCCTTCAAGGTGGTGAACACCTCGGTAGGCGCCGGAAGGATGCTCACATCCAGCAGCCCATCATCGGCCAGGGCATCAGGGCACAGCACGTGCCCACCTCCCGCCTGGCGACCATTACCAATGCCCAGCGCGAGCATCTGCCCTTTCCATTCGAAATCCGGCCCGCGCAGGTGGCCATAGGCCGGGCGCAATTCGGCAAAGCGTGACAACCCGGTGAACAGGTAGGCCGCACCGCCCAGCACTTTCTTCAAGTCCTCGGAAGTGTTGGCGGTGACCTGGCTGCCAAAACCGCCGGTGGCCATGTTCAGGAACAACTGCCCACCCACCTCGCCCAGGTCGATACGCCGGGCCGGCACATCGAGCAACGCCAGGGCCCCAGCGCAGTCCAGCGGCACGCCGGCCGCGCGGGCGAAGTCGTTGGCGGTGCCCAACGGCATCAACACCAGGCTGGCATCGGTATTGGCCTGGGCGATGGCCTCGGCAATGTCACGCAGCGTACCGTCGCCACCCCCGGCGATGATGTGCGGGTAGCCGGCGGCCAATGCTTCCTGCACCAGCCGCTGCGCATCACCCGCCTCCCACGTCAAGCGCACGGCAAGGTCGCAACCGGCGGCGCGCTGCGCTTCAACCGCGCGCCGCACTTCCTCGTTGAGGGCCTGCTTGCCATGCAGAATCAGAAAAGCCTTGCGCGCTGCCATGTTGGCCTCCGTCATGAGCCGCTGCGGACGCTGATTTCGACCACAACGGCGTCAAAAAAAGCCTTACAGATTAATGGCGTTTGAATATTTTTTTGGCGCGTCGCGGATATTTCACTCGCAAGGCGCTGTTTCATGGACTTTACTCAGGTTTCAAAGTGCCACACGGCCACATTGTTTTTATGTACGCAACATTCTAGAGTACCGCCACAACGAGAAAATGACGCATGCATCCCTGCCAAGAATAAAACGACAATGATTTGACACCACGGATGGGACCTAGCGAACAACAGTCATACCCGTGACGCAAAATGGAACTGCCGCAATTCTTGTTGTCGGCCTTGGATCACCAATGGTCTGGAGGGAAGGGATTTATGCGCTTGCAACCCGTGGACAGTCTGTTGATGACTCGACCGAGTATGGTCGAGTACTTTCTGTTTGCCATCAGGCTGGTTCACGGCATTACCGCCATTGCCCCCGGCGTGCTGATACTGGCCCTCGACCCGGGCAGCGAAACCAGTGCCGTCAAAAACTACTTGGCCTTGCTGTGTTTCTTCGGTTTCCTCAGCGTCCTGATTTTCCAGGCCCTGGGTGTCTACGCCGAGTCGATCTTCAGCAACCGGCTGCGCTTCCAGACCACCTTCTATGCGTGGGCATCGGCGTTTTGCCTGTTGCTGTTCATGCACCGTGCGCTTTCGCTGTTCGACTACATCAGCAACCTGCAACTGGCCATCTGGTTCATTGGCACGTTCATCCTGTTCGGCATCGAACGGATGATCATCCTCACCCTGTTCCAGCAGTTGATGGTGCGCGGGGTGTTCCTGCAGAACGCGGTGATCCTGGGCGCCACCGAGAACGGCCAGCGCCTGGCCGAATACCTGTTGCAGCACCAGGACATCCGTTCCGGCGTGGTGGGTTTTATCGACGACCGCATCGGTCGCTTGCCCAAGACCCTGGTCAACCTGCCGTTGCTGGGTAATTCCCAGGACCTGGAGCAACTGATCCGTGATGAAAAGGTCACCCAGGTGCTGGTGGCTATTCCGTGGTCGGCGGAAAACCGCATGGACTACATCATCCGCGAGCTGCGCCGGCTGCCGGTCAACGTGCTGCTGGTGCCGGACATGGTCGCCTTCCGCCACTCGCACAACCGCATCACCGAAGTCGCCAACCTGCCGATGTTCAACGCCTCGGAGGTGCCGCTGCGTGGCTGGTCGCCCTTCTTCAAGCGCCTGGAGGACATGCTGATTTCCAGCCTGGCGCTGATCATGCTGTCGCCCATCATGCTGCTCGTGGCCCTGGCCATCAAGCTCGACTCCCCCGGCCCCGTGCTGTTCAAGCAGAAGCGCTACGGCTACAACAACCGCCTGATCGAGGTGTACAAGTTCCGCTCGATGCACCAGCACCAGGCCGATGCCAACGCCGACAAGCAGACCGTGCGCGGCGACTCGCGCATTACCCGGGTAGGGCGCTTCATTCGCAAGACCAGCCTGGACGAACTGCCCCAACTGTTCAATGTGTTCGGCGGCAGCATGTCGATGGTCGGCCCGCGCCCCCACGCCACCGCCACCAAGGCCGCTGGCATCCTGTTCGAGGAAGCGGTGAAGGAGTACACCTCTCGCCACCGCGTGAAGCCGGGGATCACCGGGCTGGCGCAGATCAACGGCTACCGCGGCGAGACCGACACGCTGGAGAAGATCGAGAAACGCGTGGAGTTCGACCTTGAATACATCGAAAACTGGTCCGTGTGGTTTGACCTTTACATCCTGTTCCGCACTGTTCCCGCAGTGCTTCTGACCCGCGAGGTTTATTGAATGGGCACGCTCATCCCCTGCATTATCGCCGGCGGCGCTGGCACCCGCTTGTGGCCTGTTTCCCGTGAAGCCATGCCCAAGCCGTTCATGCGCCTGCCCGACGGTGAAAGCCTGCTGCAGAAGACTTTCCTGCGTGCTGCGGGATTGCCCGGCGTCGATCGCCTGCTGACCGTGACCAACCGCGAAGTGTTTTTCCGCACCGTGGATGACTACCGCCTGCTGAACAAGGGCGGGGCGGGCCTGGATTTCATTCTTGAACCGTTCGGTCGAAATACCGCCCCTGCCATCGCCGCCGCGGCGTTGCACACCGCCCGCCTGTATGGCGAGGACGCCCAGTTGCTGGTGCTGCCCGCCGACCAGTTGATCACTGACGTTGCCGCCTTCGGCAAGGCCGTGGAAGAAGCCCGGGCGCTGGCCGACCAGGGCTGGCTGGTGACCTTCGGCATCGTGCCCACGCGCCCCGAGACCGGCTTTGGCTACATCGAAAAAGGCCAGGCACTGAGCAACGGCGGATATCAGGTGGCACGCTTCGTCGAAAAGCCCAACGCCGTCACCGCCCAGGAATACCTCAAGGGCGGCCTGCACCTTTGGAACGCCGGCATGTTCTGCATGCGCGTGGACGCCATTTTGCGCGAGTTCGAGGCCCACGCCCCGGACGTGCTCGACGCCGTGAACACGTGCCTGGCGGCCAGCCACCGCAAGGACGGCAACCGCGAACTGCAACTGGAGCTGGACAGCAGCGCCTTCGCCCACGCCCCGGACATTTCGGTGGACTACGCGATCATGGAGCGCTCGCAGAAAGTGGCGGTCATCCCCTGCCAGCTGGGCTGGAGCGACATCGGTTCGTGGCAGGCGGTGCGCGAACTGAGCCCCGCCGACGGCAACGGCAACCAGTGCAACGGCGAGACTGTGCTGCACGACGTGCACAATTGCTACATCGACTCGCCCAAGCGCCTGGTGGGTGGCGTGGGCCTGGACAACCTCATCATCATCGATACACCCGATGCCCTGCTGATCGCCGACGCCGAGCGCAGCCAGGAGGTCAAGTTCATTGCCCAGGAGCTCAAGCGCCAGGGCCACGACGCCTACCGCCTGCACCGCACCGTCACCCGCCCCTGGGGCACCTACACGGTGCTGGAGGAAGGCAAGCGCTTCAAGATCAAGCGCATCGTGGTGCGCCCCAACGCCTCGTTGTCGCTGCAGATGCACCACCACCGCAGCGAACACTGGATTGTGGTGAGCGGCATGGCCCGGGTGACCAATGGCGAGCGCGAATTTCTGCTCGACACCAACGAATCGACCTTCATCAAACCTGGGCACACGCACCGCCTGGTCAACCCGGGGGTCATCGACCTGGTCATGATCGAAGTACAAAGCGGCGAATACCTGGGCGAGGACGACATTGTGCGCTTCACCGATATTTACGGTCGCGTGCCGGAACCACCTAAAGCCTGAACCTATCCATAACGATTGCACGACCCGGAACCGCCAGGGAGCTGTATTTCATGCACCACAGGAAGACTGACCAATGAAGAAAGCGTTGCTTATGTTAGGAATTGTCATGCTCGGTGCATGCAGCAGTCCCGCCAAGGTCTCATTGCCCAGTAGTGATGCGCTGAAAGCAGCCCACGACGCGGGGAACGCTTTGGTCGGCAAACCCCTGCCGCCGGAGCGTATTCGTGCCGGCGATACCCTGAGGATCGTGCGCAACACCGGCGAGGCGCCATCGATCTCGGCGTTCACCGCCAACTCGATCTATGAACTGACGCTGTTCCCGGTGCAGAACGATGGCACCTTCTCCTACCCCTATGTGGGCCAGGTCCGGGCGGCCGGGCTGTCCACCGAGGAGCTGACCAAGGTGCTGGAGGTCAAACTGGAGAAGATCTACCGTGAGACCTCGCTGACCATCAACATCAACGCAGCCCCCAGCAATACCGTGTTCGTGGGGGGTGCGGTGCGTAGCCCCACGACGATCTCGGTGAACGTGGCCACCACCCTGGAGCAGGCGATCATCGGTGCCGGTGGCGTCTTGTCGGTGGCCGACAGCCACAACGTGGCGCTGATGCGCCAGGAAGAAAGCGGCAAGTACAAGACGTACTTCTTTGACTACAGCAGTTCCCTGTTTGCCAACAACGATCGCGGCCCCGTATTGCTGCAGCGCGGTGACGTAGTGTTCGTGCCCAAATCCCATGTGGGTAATGGTATCGAGTCGGTCGATCTGTACCTGAACCAGCTCATTCCATTCTCCAAGTCCATTGGCGTTGGCGTGACCTACGACTTGCGCAACAACAATAACTGATCGTAAAGGACAACAGACATGATCAATATCCGTTCCTTCCGCGATTTGCTGCGCTTGTTTTTCATCTTCAAGCGTGAAGTGAAAATCACCGTGGCGGTGACCTTCGTGGTCATCCTGCTGGGCGCCTTCCTGCTGCCCAACCGTTATGAGTCCACGGCACTGCTGCTGGTGAAACCGGGCCGCGACAGCACCTTGCCCATCGAGGTCTCCGACCGCCAGACCGCCGTGGTACCGCTGCAGCGTGACCCCGTGGTGGACGAGGAGCGCATGCTCACCGGCCGTCCCATTACCCGCCTGGTGGCCGAGCAGTACCTGGATGACTTGTCGCGTCAGCCGCGTCAGGAAGGCGTGGTCGCCAGCATCAAGTACGGGGTGAAAAGCGCGGTGCAGAGCCTGGCCGATATCGGCCGCGGTTTCCTGCAACTGCTGGGCCTGGTCGAGAAGCAGACCCCGGTGGAGCGCCTGGCGACCCAACTGGAGAAAAACTTCACCGTGACCCACGCCACCGGTTCGTCGGTGATGGAGATCAGCTTCACCTGGAACGACCCGCAAGTGGCCCAGAGCGTGGTCAAGAGCTGGATCGACAAGTATCAGGAAGAGCGTACCCGCACTCTGGGGCGCAAGAGCCTCTATTCCTTCTATGAAGGCGAGAGCAAGGCCACCCAGCAACGCATCCTGGACACCAAGAAACAGATCCAGGCCCTGCTCGACCAGCTGGGCGCGGTGAGCATCACCGAACGCCTGAACGATGTGTCACGCAACCTCAATGACCTCAAGGGTGAACGCTTGAACACCCTGCGCTCGATTGCCTCGACCCAGGCTGGCCTGGACGTGATCAAGCAGCAGATGGACGTGATTCCCAAGGAAATCAGCATCGCCCGCGAGATTGCCCGCAACCCTGACCGCGAAGACCTGAGCCAGCGCATCAACACCAAGCAGATCGAGAAGCAGGAACTGCTGCGCACCTTCAAGGACGACGCCCCACCGGTACGCGCCATCAACACCGCCATCAGCAACCTGCAAGCACTGATGAACGGCGAGAACTCCACCGTGCAGCGCTCGCAGAACATGGCGCCGAACCCTATCTACACCCGCCTGCAGAACAGCTACGCCGACCAGGCCGCCAGCCTCAGCCGCCTCAAGTCCCAGGCCGCGCAGCAGGACACCCAACTGGCCAAGCTTGAAGCAGACCGCAACCTGGCCATGGGCCTGGAACCGCAACTGGCGCAATTGCAGTTGAACCTGGACGCCGGCGAAAAGAGCTTCGCCCTGTACAGCGACAGCCTGGAAAAAGCCCGCATCGACCGCGAGCTTGATGCCAGCCAGATCAGCAACATCGCCGTGGTCGAGCAGGCCACCCTGAACCCGAGCCGCGTGTTCCCCAAAAGCCTGCTGATGATCCTGTTCGCCATCCCGATCAGCCTGGCGGTGGGCCTGCTGGCCTTGTACTTCTTCTACCTGTTGGACCAGCGCATCCACGACGGCGACAAGATCGAGGAACGCTTCGGCATCAAGGTCTGGACCAGCCTGCAGGACATCAGCGGTCAGGACGCGGCACGCGTCAGCGCTTTTACCGCCAGCATGTACCGCCTGTACGGTGTACTGCCGCTGGACCAGGTGGCCGTCAGCGGCCTGAGCATCGGCCTGACGTCGGCGCGCAAGGGCGAAGGCGTGACGTTCGTCATCGACCACTTGCGCAACCTGCTGCAGGACCGTGGCCACAACGTGCGGGTCAATGGCCCGGGCGCGGCGCAGCCGGGCGAAATCGTATTGCTGGATGCCGCCGGTTTCTTCTCCAACCAGGAGGCCTTCGTGACCCTGCGTGAAGCGGACCTGATCGCCCTGATCGTCGAAGCCGAGAAGACCACCGTGCCGGTGCTGGAGAACGCACTGTCGATTCTGACCACCGCGTTCAAGCGTGTTGATGGCATCATCATCAACCGTCGTCGCTTCGAGATCCCGGCCAAGGTGCTGAACTTCATGACCCGCATCCGGAGCCATGCCTGATGCACATTGCGTTGCTGGCACCCCTGCCACCGGAACAGAATGGCATCGCCGACTACGCCGGCCACCTCAAGCACGCCCTGGAACAACAGGGCGTGACAGTGAGCGCGCCGCTGGCGGGGCTGGGCAACGATGTGCAGCGGACCCAGGCGGCCCTGCAAGCGTTTGACTGGCAGGGCATCGACCTGGTGCACGCGGAAATCGGCGGCGGCCGCCTGGCCGAGTTCAATGGCCTGCGCACCCTGCGCCAGCGTTTCCCGCACCTGCCGCTAACCGCCACCGTGCATGACCCGGAGCGCCTGGTATGGCGCCGTGAACACCTGCCCTGGCCGTTGTCGATGGCCCAAGGCCTGCCCAACCCGTTGCCCCAGGTTGCAACGGTGCTGGCCGACCCGTTGTGCCTGCACGAAGAGCGCCTGCTGGCGCGCAGCCTGACCCGCCTGGTGACCCTGACCCGCTCCGGCAACCAGGCCCTGAAGCAACGCATGGGCCTGCGCGATGAGCAGATGGTGGTAATCCCCCATGGCAACCTGGAGATTCCACCTGCTTCGCTGCCGCCACTGGAGCCCTTGCGCCTTCTGTATTTCGGTTTCATCTACCGTGGCAAGGGCATCGAGGACCTGCTCGACGCCCTGGCCCTGACCTTCAGCCAGCAACCGGCACTGCGCGATCGCATCCGCCTGACGCTGGCCGGCGGCAGCGAACCGGAAATGGCCTTCGGGCCCTCCGGCAGCTACCTGGACCAACTGCGCCAGCGCATCACCCAGTTGCAACTCAACGACACCATCGAATGGGGCCTGGACCTTCCGGCCGCCGATATCCCGGCCGTGATCCAGGCCCACCACGTGATGGTGCTGCCCTACCGTGAGTCCAGCAAACTCAAAATGCTGGGCAACTTGCGCGGCACCAGCGGGGCCTTGTCGTGGGCGGTTGCCTGCGGCCGGGGCGCCATCACCTCCGATGCCCGTTCGTTCGCCGAAGAAGTGGCCAACGACAACGGTGTCATCTACCCGCAGGGCAATGTACCGGCCCTGGCGGCAGAATTGAGTCACCTGTGCGCTGCTCCGGAGCTGGCGATACGCTGGGCCGAGCACGCCAGCCTGATCGGCAGCCAACGTACCTGGCCACTCACGGCCGCGCGTTTTGTGCAAATGTTCGAGGACGCCTGCGGAGGGCGCTGATCATGTGGAAAAAGCCGATTGTATGGATACCCCTTCTGCTGGCTGCCGCGGCGGCAATCAGCACCTTGCAGTGGAGCGACAAGGCCGAGGCCGATACCAACCTGAAAGGGCCGCGAGCGGTGACCTGGAGTGACTTTCTGGGCGTGAACGCGCAGTTTCAGTATTTCGACCCGTCGGTGTACCAGAAGCAGATGGCCGCGCTCGATGCCCTGGGGCTGAACTGGGTGCGCCTGAGCATTCACTGGGCGGTGATCGAACCCACCCAGGGCAACTTCGACGTTGCCGCACTGGACGGCGCCATGGCGGCCATGGCCCAGCACAATTACAACGTGGTGGCCTACCTGGTGGGCTCCGCTACCTTCGACAGCAGCGCCCCCAGCGGCGCCACCAACGTCGACCAATACCCGCCCACTGACTACAGCATTTTCGCCAACCGCATGGTAATGCTCGCCCAGCGCTATCCCCAGGTGAACACCTGGCAAGTGTGGAACGAGCCCAACATTTACTGGCTGCCCAAGGAAGACCCCACCGCCTATGGCAACCTGCTGTTCAACACGGCGGACGCCATTCGCAAGGCTATCCCCGACAAACCGGTGGGCACCGCCGGCATGGCCTACTACAGCCAGATGCAAAGCACCTCGGGCCTGATCCTGAACGATCTGGTCGACCAGGGCCTGCCCAGCAAAAACATCATCGCCTCCTACCACCCGTACTCGGCTTACCCGGAAGGCGATGACACCGCGGCCAAGGATTTCCTCCAGCGAGGCAACCTGGTCAACAGCACTTTGCACGCCAAGGGCGTGACCCAGGTGTGGGCCGACGAGTGGGGCTGGTCCAGCTACGCCGGGCCTGTGGAGGAGCAAGCCATCATCGGCACCAGCGGCCAGGCCGACTACACCCTGCGGCGCCTGGCCCTGATGAGCGCCATGGATTACCAGCGCATTTTCCTGTTCAACCTCACCGACCTCGACGCCCGTGCCTCGGCGCGCGACCAGTTCTACGGGCTGGTGGACCTGAACGGCAACCCGAAACCGGTCTACACCGCGCTGAAGAACTTCCTGACCATGACCGGCGCGCGCCTGGAACCGGCTGATGCACCCACCTACACCAACGGGCCGGGCGACCTGTTCAACGTGGCCTGGACCCGCGCCGATGGCAAGCACCTGTGGCTGATATGGAGCGCCTCGGGCACGTCGGTGACAGTGCCGTCGGTGACTTCGGCCACGCTGTACGACCCCCTTACCGGTACAAGCACGACGCTGGCCAACAACCAGGGCATCAGCGTGCCGCTCAAGACCAGCCTGCAGATGCTGGTCTGGTAACAAGGAAGCCTGAATGCGCATTCTCTGGACACTGCCCTATTTGCCTTGGCCCACCACCAGCGGCGGCAAGACCCGCCAATACCACCTGCTGCGCAGCCTGGCCGAACGCGGGCATCGCATCACCCTGCTGGTGCAGTCCAAGAGCGAGGTCGACCAGGCCACGCGCAACGCCCTGGAACCGTTCCTGGAACAACTGATCGTGCTGCCGCGCCGTCCACTGCGCAGCCTCAAGACCCTGCTGGCGGTGCTGGCCGCGCCCTACCCTATGCTGGCCAGCATCAACGGCCTGGCGCCGGAGCTTGAGCGCTATTTCGACCAGTTGCTCAACACCCGCTGGGACGTGGTGCAGATCGAGCACAGCTACAGTTTCCAGCCCTATGAACGCGCCTTGCAGCGCCATCGCCAGCCATTCCTGCTCACCGAGCACAACATCGAATCGGCGCTGGGCGCCGCCAGTTACGACCGCCTGCCCACCTGGATGAAGCCGTTCACCGCCTATGACCAATGGCGCTACCGCAGGTGGGAAAAGCGCGTATTCGCCCAGGCGGCGCAGTTGGTGGCGGTGACCGAGGCCGATGCCGAACAAATGCAGGTGCTGTTCCAGCGCCAGGCACCGGTGGTGGTCAATGGCGTGGACTGCCCGCACTACGCCACCGTGACGCCTGACTTCAACAGCCAGCGCCTGCTGTTCATCGGCAACTATGAATACAGCCCCAACCTGGATGCGGTGGAGTGGGCGCTGGACGCGATCATGCCTGACGTCTGGGCGCTGAACCCCGACGTGCGACTGTCGGTGTGCGGCTTCGCTCTGCCCGCTCAATGGCGCGAACGCTGGCCTGACCCGCGGGTGGAGTTCCAGGGTTTTGTCCCCGACTTGCGCGCCCTGCAAGCGCAGACCGCGGTGTTCTTCGCGCCCTTGCGCCAGGGCGGCGGGTCCAAGCTCAAGGTGCTGGAAGCCATGGCCGCCGGCCTGCCGGTGGTCACCACCGGCCAAGGCGTTTCCGGCCTTGCCGTGAGCAATGGCGAGCACTACCTGGGCAGCGAAACGGCCGAGGGCCTGGCGCAGTTGCTGGCCGACGCCGTGCGCAACCCGGCGCGCCTGCAGGTTATTTCCGAGGCCGCGCGCCGCTACGTGCGCGGCCACCATGACTGGGCCGTCGCCGCGGCCCAGCTCGAACAGGTCTATTCACGGCTTTTGCAACCTATGGAAGACACCACCGTATGCGCATAGGACTGGATTATCGCCCGGCCACCAGTTACCCCAACAGCGGTATAGGCCGCCAGGGACTGGCGCTTGAGCAAGCAATGCGGGCCAACCCCGACGTGCAGTTGCAGTTGTTCAGCCTCGCCCCCGAAGACCATGTCATCCGCCGCAAGGCGCACTGCCCGCGTTGGGGCGCGCCGCTGGTGGGGCTGCACCGGCTGCCCATGCGCCTGAAGTTCGAGGCGGGCTTCCTGCCCGGTGCGCTGCGCGAAGCCGGTGTCGAGGTGTATGTCGCCAACTTCAACATGGGCTTGCCGCTGGCGCGCAAACCCGAGGGCATGAAGTACGTGCTGCAACTGCACGACGTGTTCCAGCTGACCCTCACCAACGCCCACGGCTCACAACTGAAGGCACGCCTGTACGGCCTCACCGACAAGCTGTCGATCGGCTGGTCGGTAAAGGTCGCCGACCGCATCTGGACGCCGTCGCAGTACACCGCCGACGAGCTGGTGAAACTGTTCCCCCAGGCGCGCGACAAGGTGCGCGTACTGCCCAACCTGGTGTTGCCTTATACCGGAGAGCCGGGTGACCTCAGCGGCCTCCAGTTGCCGACACGCTACTGGCTATGCGTGGGGACCCGCGAACCGCGCAAGAACGTGCCATGGTTCGTGTCTGCCTGGCAGCAGGCGCGCCAGCAAAACCCGGACGTGCCGGAGCTGGTGTTGGTGGGCGCCCGCGACCACCTGCCCGTGGCCCAGCAGCACCTGCACGGCCTGCATTTTCTCAGCGACCTCAGCGACGCCCAGTTGCAGGCCCTGTATGCCGGTGCCTCACGGCTATGGCAACCCTCCTATGCCGAGGGCTTTGGCCTGCCGGTGATCGAGGCCCTGGCCCAGGGCACTCCGGTGGCAGTGGCCAGCGGTTCGGCGCTGGACGAAATCACCCCGCCCGACAGCCCGCGTTTTTCGCCTACCGACACCGGTGCGTTGGTGGAGCTGATGAAGAGCCTGGCCCTGGAACACCCGGTTGACGGCCAGGCACTCAAGGCCTGGGCCGATGGCTATGGTGAACAGGCCTACCGCCGACGCTTTGATGAACTGCTCGAGGAGTTGCGCTGATGCCGCTGGCCTTTCCGCTCGCATTGATCACCAGCATCGCCTTCGGCGTTCTGGCCTGGCTGCTGCCCGCCCCTAAAGTGCTGGCGGTGATGATCGGTATCGCCGCCATTGTCACGGTCATTCGCAAACCGCTCTGGGGCCTGCTGCTGTTTGCCACGCTGGCCACGTTTCTGCCCTACACCACGGTCAACATCGGCTTTCGTACCACGGTCTCGGAGGCGCTGCTGATGCTGGTCTGGGCCAGCGTCATGGCCCAGCACCTGTTCGGCCAGATGCAACGGGCACCAAAACTGGTGCACACCGAGCGCCGGGTGATTGCCTTCATGCTGTTCTCGACGCTGCCGTTCCTGGTCGGCCAGATCGTCATCGACGCCACGGGCAACGGCCCGGTGAACTGGATTCGCTGGCTGTTCAACGTCTCGGCGCTGTTTCTGGTGCCACGCCTGCTGGACACCCCGCGCAAACGCGAGCAACTGGTGCTGTGCCTGTTGCTGGGCACCCTGTTCCTGCTGTTGTTGTCGATTCCGGTGTACCTCAAGGATCGTACCCCCACCACCATCACCGACATCCTCGACAAGCTTGGCTACGGCTCCGTCGACCACTTGAGCGAAGCGCTGGCCGGCTTGACCACGCGCATGGCCTCGCCGTGGACGCACCCCAACATTACCGGCGGGGCCATGGCCTTGCTGGTACCGTTGGCCGCCTGTATTGGCCTGACTCGCCAGGGCTGGGCACGCGCCCTTGGCCTGGCAGTGACTGTGCTGGGGCTGGTGGGGCTGCTGTTGACCGGCTCGCGCGGCGCGCTGGTAAGCCTGGCGCTGGTGTTGATCTGGCTGGCCAGCAAGCGCGTGCCGTACACCGGCCGCGCGCTGATGGTGGCGCTGGTGGCGGGCTCGCTGCTGTTGATGTTCTACCCGCCGCTGCAAGACCGCATGCTGGACCTGTTCTCCAGCAATGACGCCAGTACCTCGGTGCGCTTCGATGAATACACCAACTTCCCCAGGGCCATGGAAAGCTACCCCTTTGGCATCGGCTTCAAAGTCGACCCGCCGGTACCGGATACCGACCTGTTGGGTATTTCCAACCTGTACCTCAACTACATCTACAAACTGGGCCTGGTGGGCCTGGTGATGTTCCTGGTGGTGGTGCGCAGCTGGTGGAAAACCATCCGCCCGACCACCAAGACCGTGTCGCTGACCCATGACAACGCCATTTGGCTGGGCACCACCGTCGGCCTGGTAGCGGCGTTGGTCAGCGGCCTGTTCGACCACTATTTCAGCTTTACCATGGTATTGATCGCCTTGTTCTGGATGCTGATGGGGCTCAACCTGCATGAAGCCCTACGGCTACGCGCCAACTCGCAAACGGCCCTCGCCTTATCAGGAAACCGTGCATGAGACATAGACTGTTCCACTCGAAAAACCTGCGTCAGGCACTGCCCGAATACGCCAGCAAAATGGGGGTGACGACCGAAGCACTGGAAAGCGCCTATGACTGGATGCTGGCTAACGAAGTGATCTTCGAGCAGCCGCTCAAAGGCGAGATTCTAGTGTTCATCAGTTACGTGAACATTGAACCACGCATCGAACAACCGCTGGCCCGGCGCTTCTACGCGCTGCTGGGCCGGGAGTTGAAAGGCGCGCTGATCCCGCTGTACGGCAAGAACTGGGCAACCGTGCGCGACCGTGCGCTGCGGATGTGGGAACAGGCCTATAACATTCTGATCTGCAAGATTCCCAGCCATACCCTGCGCCTGGCCTGGCTGCGCCTGGGCGGCGCGAAGATCGGCAAGGGGTCCACGGTTTGGCGCAACACCGAAGTGCTGGGCGTGGACTCCCTGCGCATCGGCGACGACACCACCGTGGCCTGGCACTGCCAATTGGATGCGCGCGGCGGGCTGATCATCGGCAACCATGTGACCATCGCCTCCCACGTGCTGATCATTGCCGGTGGCCACGACACCCAGGCCCCGGAGTTCTGGGCCGTGGGCGGGCCTATCTACATCGGTGACTACGCCTGGATCGCCACCCGTGCCCTGCTGTCATTCGGTGCCGACATCGGCGAAGGCGCCGTGATCGGCGGCAACACCGTGGTGGCAAAACCGGTGCCCCCCTACGCCATCGCTCGCGGGCCGAATGCCGAGATCAAGGGCGAGCGCTGCCGCGACCTTAACTACAAGGTGGGCGGCAAAGGCCTGTTCACCCTGTTCCACTGAGGCCGACCATGTTCGGATCAACGCTGTGGCTGACCCTGGCAACGCTGACTGGCCTGGCCGCCGGCTTCGCCCGTGAATGGCTGCTGGTGGCCTCCTGGGGCGCCGGCGGGCAGAGTGACGCGTTCCTGGTCTCGCTGTTCCTGCCCGAAGCGTTGCGCATGGCCCTGGCGGCCGGGCTGCTGAGCGCCGCGGCGCTGCCGCTGTTCCAGCAACGCGACACGCTCGGCCAGCGCGCCTGGCTAGGCACCCTGGTGCCACGGGTGCTGTTGCTGGGGCTGGCGCTGGCCCTGGTGTTGAGCCTGGCGTCGCCGTTGTTGGTGCGCGCCATCGGCCCTGGCCTGGACAGCGACGGCTACGCCCGCGCGGCGGGTTCGCTGCACTGGCTGGCCTGGTGTGCGCCGGGGTTCTTGCTGCACGCGCTGTTCTGCGTGCCGCTGCAGGCGCGCTCGCGTTTCGTGCTGGCGGGCCTGGGCTCGTTGCTGTTCAACCTGCCCCCGGTGTTGTACCTCGCCATCCTGCGCCACAACGCCACCACCACAGGCCTTGCCTGTGCCTGTGTGCTGGGCAGCTGGCTGATGCCGGCCGTGCTCGCGCCCTCCTTGCTCAAGACCGGCTGGCGCCCCTGGCAACGCGAGCACGCGCCGGGTGCCGTGCGTGAGTTGCTGCAACGCATCGGCCCGCTGCTGAGCAGCAACCTGGCCAGCCAGGGCCTGGCGCTGCTGGAGCGCATGGTGGCTTCGTTGCTGGGCGAAGGCTCGGTGACCTGGATCAACCTGGCGCGCAAACTGATCAACCTGCCGCTGATTGCCCTGATGAGCCTGAATCAGGTGCTGCTGGGATTGATGAGTGGCAGCGCCGGCGAGCAACGCCTGACTTTGCTGCGCAAGGGCCTGGGCAGCGCCACACTGTTGACGGTGCCGGCCGTCACTGGCCTGATCGGCGCCTCGGCGGCCCTGGTGACCCTGCTGCTGCCCAACCAGTCGGCGGGCAGCCCGTTGCCGGAACTGCTGGCCTGGTTCTGCGCACCGCTGATGTTCGGCGCCTGGAATGCCCTGCTGGCGCGCTACGCCTATGCCGCCGGCGACACGCGCATGCCCCTCAACTGCGAACTGGCCGGCAGCCTGCTGAACGCGGTGCTGCTGGGGATTCTGCCGTGGGCCTTCGGCCTGATCGGCATCGCCATGGCGGCCCTGTGCGGCGTGCTGCTGACCGGGGTGTTGCTGATGCGCCGGCAAGCGCTGCTGAATCAGTTGCCGTGGCGCAGTCACTGGGCGCTGGGGGCGGTGGCGATGCTGCTGGCCGCACTGCTGGTGCACCCATTGCCAGGCATATGGGTGCAGTTGGGCGTGAGTTGCGTGTGTGGCGCAGGGCTGCTGGTGGGGTTGGCGGTGTGGTTGCGGCCTTGGCGGCGGGCGTGAGCGTGTCGACCTGAAGCACGCCACGTCCCTGTAGCATTGGCCGCCAGGCCGGGTCGACGCTCACGCGTAAGGGCTGTCCCAATAACGCTTGTGCATCGCGAACCGCTTCTTCCACTTCATGGGCAAGCGCTGCTCTTGCTGGCTGAACTTGTACGCCAGCAACTTCAAGCCATTGCGCAGGAACGACCCCGGCCACAGCCAAAAGCGCTGCGGACCGATGAACGCCAGCTCCGACTTGACGTAGCGCAAGCCCTCGCCGCCCGCCCCGCCGAACTGCTCGCGAATCCACGGCTCGCGGGCCTGGAACACGCCAATGTCGAAGTAGCGGCGAAATTCCTCGGCCAGGGTGTAGTTGTGCGAATGCCGGCAGCAGGCGTCGCCGGCGTAGGCTATTTTCCAACCCGCCAGCAGCATGCGCGCCGCCACGTACATGTCTTCCGAGAGGATCACATGCAGAGGGAAACCGCCCACCTGCATCAATGCGCGGCGACGATAGGCGGCGAAGGAATTGGACATAAAGCAGGTTTTGATGCCCAGGCGATCGGCATCGGCCATGCTCTTGATCTGCGAAACCGGTGGGTAATTGAACAACCGCGCGTGCTGGGACAGCAGGTTGGCGTCCTTGTGCGCCAACTGGCGCCCGCACACCGCCCCCACGCTGTCGTCGGCGAAAGGCGCGACGATACGGGCCAATGCCTCGGCGTCTTCGAGGTAGGCGTCCTGGGTCATGAACACATACACATCGTAATCGGGAAACTGCTCGACCATGCGCTGTCGAGTCCCGCCGTGATTGAACTCACGGCTGGGAATCAGCAGGAAATGGTCAGCGCACTCCCGCCCAAGCTCGGTGCTGCCGTCGCTTGAGGTAGAATCCACGATCAGGGTATCGAAATCGATCGTCTGGCTGCCCAGCGAGTCCAACAGACGCTGAAGGTCCCTTCTACCGTTATAGGTTGGGACCACGCACGCTACTTTCAAAGTCGTCATGGCTCGACCCCACCTGATTGTCAAGTCCATTTGTATCGGCCGCATGCCAGCACTCGGCAACGGCTCCCCGCGAAGCGTTACAGCGTCTTGAATACTAGCGCACGTGGGGGCGTTGTCGGTAAAAATTATTCAGGCAAGCATTTCGCTCAACGGGATGAAGCGCACGCGGTCGCCTTCAGCGAGGGTACGGCCTTCCAGCACCTCGACCAGGCCTTGCGCCCAAGCCGCGCTGCGCAGCACGCCGGAGCTCTGGTTCGGGTAGATCACCGCACGGCCGTTCTCCAGCCGGCCACGCAGGTATTCGCGGCGATTGCCCGGCTTGCTCCAGGTGAAACCCACCGGCACCTCGAAGGCCAGCGGCGCCACGTCGGCCACGCCCATGCGGCGCAGAAGGTACGGCCGCGCCAGCAGGGCGAAGGTCACCAGGGTGGACGCCGGGTTGCCCGGCAGGCCGATCACAGGCGTTCCACGAAAATGCCCGAAGGTCAGCGGCTTGCCTGGCTTGATCGCCAGTTTCCACAGCGCCAGCTCGCCTTCTTCACGCAGGGCCACGCCGAGGAAGTCCGCCTCGCCCACTGACACCCCGCCCGTGGACAGGATCAGGTCGGCCTGGCCCAGTTCGGTGAGGCGCGCGCGGGTCTTGGCCAGGTCATCGGGCAGGATGCCGGCGTCGATGACGTCACAGCCCAGGCGGTGCAGCCAGCTGACCAGCAGGCGCCGGTTGCTGTTGTAGATCTGCCCCGGGCCGAGCGGTTGGCCCGGGTCGACCAACTCGTCGCCGGTGGACAGCACCGCCACCCGCGCCTTGCGCACCACATCCAGCCGGGCATGCCCCAACGACGCCGCCAGGCCCAATTCGATGGGCCCCAGGCGCGTGCCGGCAGGCAGCACTTGCTCACCAATGCGGGTTTCCTGGCCTTGGGGGCGGATGTTCTGGTTCAGCGCCAGCGGTTCGGTAAACCGCACGCGGCCGTCGTCCAGCACCTCGGCGTTTTCCTGCATTTCCACGCAGTCGGCACCGGCCGGTACCGGCGCGCCGGTGAAAATCCGCGCGCAGGTGCCCGCCACCAACGCCGCCGGCGCCTGGCCGGCCTGGATGCGCTGGCTGACCACCAGCGGCTCGCCGCTCCAGTCACTCAGGCGCAGGGCGTAGCCGTCCATGGCGCTGTTGGGCCAGGGCGGCAGGTCGAGGGTCGAGACCAGGTGGCTGGCCAGCACGCGGCCATCGGCATCGGCCAGGGCCACGCTGTCCACTTCACCCACGGGCGCCTGGTCGGCCATGGCCAGCAGGCGCTCCAGGGCCTGCTCCAGCGGCATCAGCGGCGTGGCGCCGCCCAGCTCAGCCACGGGATTGGCAGGGCTCGGCCTGCTTCAAGTGCGGGACGAAGTTGCACGGGCGGTGGCGCACGTCCAGTTGCTCGGCGAGAATGCCGTCCCAACCGGTACGCACGGCGTTGGTGGAGCCCGGCAGGCAGCACACCAGGGTACCGTTGGCCAGGCCGGCCAGGGCGCGCGACTGCACGGTGGAGGTGCCGATGTCCGGCACGCTGATCTGGCGGAACAGTTCGCCAAAACCGTCCACGTGCTTGTCCAGCAGGCAGGCCACGGCCTCGGGCGTGCTGTCACGGCCGGTGAAGCCGGTGCCGCCGGTGATCAGCACCACTTGCACCACATCCTCGGCGATCCAGTGGGCGACTTTCGCGCGAATCTTGTACAGGTCGTCCTTGAGCAGCACGCGCTCGGCCAGCAAGTGGCCGGCGGCGGTCAGGCGGTCGACGAACATCTGCCCGGAAGTGTCGTTTTCCAGGGTACGGGTATCACTGACAGTCAGCACCGCAATATTGAGCGGCACAAAAGGTACATCAGCCTTGGCTTTCATCAGGGCTCGTCCGGTTGTGTGTATGAATAGGCAGTGTTATATCACAGCGGCACCCATCTGAAGACCGAGACCTGTGATGCCTGACACTGCCCTGCCCGCCTGTTCGACCCTGTTGCTGGCCGGCGGCCGCGGCCAGCGCATGGGCGGGCGCGACAAGGGCCTGTTGCCTTGGCGCGGCCAGCCGTTGATCGCCCACCTGAGCGCCCTGGTGCGCGGCCTGGGCGACGACCTGATCATTTCCTGCAACCGCAACCAGGCCACCTACGCTACCTACGCCGACCGCCTGGTGAGCGACGACCACGCCGACTTCCCCGGCCCCCTGGCCGGCATCCGCGCCGGCTTGGCCGTGGCGCGCTACAGCCACCTGCTGGTACTGCCCTGCGACGTGCCGGGGGTCGATAGCGCCCTGTTGCAGGCCATGCTGACCACCGCCCTGGCCCACCCCGAACAACCGCTGATGGTGCGCCAGGGCGAACACTGGGAGCCCTTGCTGTGCGTGATCCCCACCGCCCACGCGGGCGCTTTCGAGCGCGCCTGGCAGGCCGGCGAGCGCAGCCCGCGCCAGGTAATGCTGGCCCTCGGTGCACAGGCGCTGCAGTGCCCGCCCGACGACCCGCGCCTGGCCAACCTCAACACCCCGCAATTGCTGGGCGAGCGTACACCCGAATCTT
The DNA here is from genome assembly GCA_963816515.1 of uncultured Gammaproteobacteria bacterium. Classification (GTDB taxonomy): domain Bacteria; phylum Pseudomonadota; class Gammaproteobacteria; order Pseudomonadales; family Pseudomonadaceae; genus Aquipseudomonas. Next base: position 495,716 of record CAWFKX010000001.1, read on the forward strand.
GAGCGTCAAAAAAATGGAACTCGCTTGAGGTACAAACGTCTCAAACCTTGTACATGGATCAATCGTCCCTTCTTGGAGAACACAGACAATGACTCATCGGACCCTTCCCGCTCTGCTCCTGGCAATGGGCCTGGCTACCCTGGCGGGTTGCTCCACGCCCACCGTCATCACCCTCAACGACGGGCGCGAGATCCAGGCGGTCGACACGCCCAAATACGACGAAGACTCGGGTTTCTACGAAATCAAGCAACTGGATGGCAAGGAAACCCGCATCAACAAGGATCAGGTACGTACCGTCAAGGAACTCTAACGGTTGTGGCTGGCGAGGGCATGCCACAGCGGCATGCCCTGCCCTGTTCGGGGGCTTGCCGAATGATGTTTTTTTTGCCTAGAATTTTCTCCATCGGGGTGTAGCGCAGCCAGGTAGCGCGTCTCGTTCGGGACGAGAAGGCCGCAGGTTCGAATCCTGTCTCCCCGACCAGTTGTATAAAAAGCCCGCCGCGAGTGCGGGCTTTTTTGTGGCCCATGAAAATCTGCAGCCAACCACACAAGGCTAAACCCTCGATCTGACAGGCCATGGCAGTGGGAGCGGGTTCTACCCGCGAAGCGCCGCGCGGGCGGCGCGCGATCTCAAGCACGCCGCAAAGCCCCAAGACATGCACCTCTGCGCCCCACCGCGAACGGTAGCCGCTGCCGAAGCCCAAAAGCCCCCCGCAATGGTGAAAGTTCGCCCGGATACCATCATCTCTGCAAAGCATTGTAGGAAACGTCTCTTTATCATTTCCCCCATTGCTCTCCAGCTGATGCCCCCTACTGTCCGCCCCGTCACGACTGATGCGTGATGAGGTTTGACGGCCTCCGAAAGCTATCAATTCAATACCATCGCTGGTGCCGCTTGAGCAAATCTCCCTGAACCTCGCCACCGTTGCCCTGTAGCACCGGCCGCCAGGCCGGGTCGCGCCGCGCAAGCGGCGCTCGATCAAGAGGGGGCCGCCTGATGATGTGCTCAGCTATGAGAATCTTGGTCCCGATGCGGCAGTCACCCACGTTTCACCCATCTGCCCCCCTCATTCATGTACTTTTGGCCGACTGCCAGAAGGACTCTGCCCAATGCACCACCTCCTCACCCTCTGCGGCAGCCTGCGCCAAGGCTCGTCCAACCGCGCCCTGCTGCTGGCCAGCGAGCCGCTGTGCCCTGCTGGCCTGTCGATCCGGCACTACACTGGCCTGGCCGCGCTGCCGCTGTTCAACCCGGACCTCAGTGACGGCCCACCACCCGCAGTACTCGAACTACAAGCCGCCGTGGGCCTGGCTGATGGCCTGCTGATCGCGTGCCCTGAATACGCTCGCGGCATTCCCGGCGCGTTCAAGAATGCGCTGGATTGGCTGGTCGCCTGCGAGCAGTTCCCCGGCAAGGCGGTGGCGCTGTGGAATGCCTCGCCGAGGGCGAGCCATGCGCAGGCGGCGTTGCGGTTGGTGCTGGAGACCATGTCGGCTACGATCGTGGATCCGGCGTGCGCTACGGTGAACCTGCTGGCCAAGGGCATGAACGCTTGCGATATCGGCGCCGACCCGACCCTGGCTGCTACGCTGGCCACGGCGTTGCAGCACTTTCATCGTCATATCAAGGAACGAGACTGCGCATGAACTGGACCGCGAACAACCTTGCTGCCCTGCCCGGCATCCGCCACGGCTTTCTGGGGATCGAGGCGCCATTGCCGGATGACACGTTCTACTGCAACCAAAAGCATACCGCCGACCTGGTCGAACCGGCAGGTGCCGCCGGCACGGTGACTGGCGATGGCGTGTTCACCGGGCTGAAGCAGCCGGTAGCCGTGTTGACGGCGGACTGCCTGCCGGTGTTGATGGCATCCGTCGATGGCCAACAGGTGGCGGCCGTGCACGGCGGCTGGAAAGGCTTGCAGGCGGGCATTCTCGGCAATGCCTTGAAGCACTTCGATCAGGCGGGCGTGGCGCGGTCGCAGTTGCGCGTGGCCATCGGCCCGTCGATAAAGAGCTGCTGTTATGAGGTGAGCGCCGACTTTCGCGCCTTGTGGCCCGGCGCCAACCCGCCCTGGCACAACCAGCGCCCTGCGCCGACACGGCCAGCGGCCCTACCTTTGCCGCCGGCGCTGAACACCGATGGGTTGTGGTTCGACCTGGCCGGCTACGCGCTGCGGCTGCTGGCCCAACAGGACATCGATGCCAGCCAGGTTGAAACCATCGACCTGTGCACCTGTTGCCACACCCCGATGCTCGGCAGCTACCGGCGCCGCACCCACTGGCCTGCCGCCCGCACCCAGCAGTTTTCCTGGATTGCGCGGGTTTGACGGCGACGCCTCGGTACTCGCCGGGCCGCGAAAATGAACATTCACATCCGCACACAAACTGTCACATAACCGCAATATTTCATCCTCATGATCGCGGCATCAGCCCTTGCGCCGCGAGCCGTCATGAATTCGAGCATCATCAAGAGCCATCAGGACTCGGACCTTTTCGGCCTGCTCTACGGCTACCGGTTCCGCCCCGGTGGCCCGGTGTGCGAGCTGGATTCGGCGGCGGTGCTGGAGGCCCTGGGCAACGCCGAGGGCAATGACGAGTTCGTGTGGCTGCACCTGAACCTGGCGCACGCTGGCTGCGAGCGCTGGATGCGCGCGCACCTGCAACTGCCCGACGATTTCTACGAGTCGCTGCACGAAGGGTCGCGCTCCACCCGCATCGAGCACGTCGATGACGCGCTGCTGGCGGTGGTCAACGACGTGGTGTTCAACTTCGGCATGGTGTCATCGGATATCTCCACGCTGTGGCTGTGCGCCAATGAGCGCGTACTGGTGAGTGCGCGCCTGCACCCCTTGCACTCGGTGGACAAGCTGCGCTCGTCGGTCAAGCGCGGCGAGCGCTTCCGCTCGCCCATGGAATTGCTGGTGCACCTGTTCCGCGACCAGGCCGAGGTGCTGACCCAGATCGTGCGCAAGACCAGCATGAGCGTGGACAATATCGAGGACCAATTGCTGGCCTTGCGCCTGAGCAACAACCGCGCTGAACTGGGCGCCATGCGCCGGGTACTGGTGCGCCTGCAACGGCTGCTGGCACTGGAACCGGGGTCGTTGCTGCGCCTGCTCAACCGCCCGCCAGCATGGCTGCAGGAGGAGGACATGCAGGGCCTGCGCCAGGCCACCGAGGAGTTCGCCCTGGTGCTCAGCGACCTCACGGCCCTGGGCGAACGCATCAAGCTGTTGCAGGAAGAAATCGCCGCCAACATCAATGAACAGAGCAACCGCACGCTGTTCACCCTGACCGTGGTCACGGTACTGGCGCTGCCCATCAACATCATTGCCGGTTTCTTCGGCATGAACGTCGGTGGCATTCCGCTGGCCAGCGACCCGGAAGGTTTCTGGATACTGGTGGCATTGGTGGCGACCTTCACCGTGCTGGCCGGTCGCTGGGCCTTTCGCAAACGGGCCGACTGGTGACCCGAATCTGACGCCAGCCTGTCACATTTTGCAACGATTATAGGGTTCCCCTCCCTCAATCGAGTTGCCTGACATGGCTACGCCAACCCTGGCTTCTTCATCCCCCAGCAGTACCCAACCGCGTCCGCAATTTGACCGCAAGCCCGGGCGCGCCACCTTGATCGGCTTTTTCGTGGTACTGGTGCTGGGCCTGGCCTACAGCACCTGGAGCCTGGTCAGCGATGTCGACGACATGGGTACCATCGTCACCACGTGGACGCCTTTCATCCTGCTGGGCGTGGCCTTGCTGATCGCCTTGGGCTTCGAGTTCGTCAATGGCTTCCATGACACGGCCAACGCCGTGGCCACGGTGATCTACACCCACTCGCTACCGCCGCAGTTCGCGGTGGTGTGGTCGGGCTGCTTCAACTTCCTCGGCGTGCTGATGTCCAGCGGCGCCGTGGCCTTCGGCATCATTGCGCTGCTGCCGGTGGAACTGATTCTGCAGGTGGGATCGTCCGCCGGTTTCTCGATGATCTTCGCCCTGCTGCTGGCCGCGATCATCTGGAACCTGGGCACCTGGTGGCTGGGCCTGCCGGCTTCGTCGTCGCATACACTGATCGGTTCGATCATCGGCGTGGGCGTGGCCAATGCCCTGATGCATGGCCGCGACGGCACCAGTGGCGTGGACTGGGGCCAGGCGCTGAAGATCGGTTACTCGCTGCTGCTGTCGCCGCTGCTGGGCTTTGTGTTCGCGGCGTTGTTGCTGCTGGTGCTGCGCCTGTTGGTGAAGAACCGCGCGCTGTACAAGGCACCGGTCGGCGATGCCCCGCCGCCGTGGTGGATCCGTGGCCTGCTGATTCTGACCTGCACCGGCGTGTCCTTTGCCCATGGCTCCAACGACGGCCAGAAAGGCATGGGCCTGATCATGTTGATCCTGGTGGGCACCCTGCCCATGGCCTACGCGTTGAACCGCGCGATGCCCGCCGACCAATCGCTGCAGTTCGCCGCCGTGGCCCAGGTAACCCAGCTGGCGCTGGTCAAGGCCGCGCCGACGCCAGTGGCCGCTGATCCGCGCGTGATCCTCACCGACTACATTCGCAACAAGCAGGCCAGCCCCGAGCTGGTGCCGGCGCTGGCGGCCATCGCTGGCATCATCGGCAATGAGGTGAATGCCTATGGCAGCCTGACCGCGATTCCTGCAGCGGCAGTGGGCAACGTGCGTAACGATATGTACCTGACCTCCGAAGCCATTCGCCTGATGGACAAGGGCAAGGTCGGCAACTTCGACGCCGACACCCAGGCCAAGGTCGGGCTGTTCAAGCAGCAGATCGACAGTGCCACGCGCTTTATTCCGCTGTGGGTGAAAGTGGCGGTGGCCATCGCCCTGGGGCTGGGCACCATGGTGGGCTGGAAGCGGATCGTGGTGACAGTGGGTGAGAAGATCGGCAAGAACCACCTCACCTACGCCCAGGGCGCCAGCGCCGAGACCGTGGCGATGCTGACCATTGGTGCGGCTGACATGTACGGGTTGCCAGTGTCGACCACCCACGTGCTGTCCTCAGGTGTTGCGGGCGCCATGGTGGCCAACGGGTCGGGCCTGCAGATGCGCACCATCCGCAACCTGGTGATGGCCTGGGTGCTGACCTTGCCGGCGGCGATCGTGCTGGCAGGTTCGTTGTATTGGCTGTTCAACAGCCTGTTCTGATCACACCCGAGGCCACGTGCGGCCGCTGCTACACAGACTCCGTAGCAGCGGCCGCCAGGCCGCGTCACAGGTACCGCATCGAAGCCGGTACTACCACTCCAGCGTCAGCCGACTGTCGAAACGGCGCTCCTCACCTGTCAGCGGGTCCTTGAAGCGCAGGCTTTGTGCCAGCAGCTTCAATGGCCTCGCATAATCATCCTCTGCACCCTGGGCGCATACCTGCGGGTAGAAGGGGTCGTTGCACAAACTGGCGCCCAGCGCGGTCATGTGCACGCGCAGTTGGTGGGTCTTGCCGGTGATGGGGTACAGCACGTAACGCCATAGATCACCGTTTTTCTCACCGACCTCCACCAAGGTTTCACTGTTGCTCTGCCCCTCCACTTCCTGCATGCGGAAGAACGGCTCGCCGTGCACCATGCGGCTCTTGTGCACCAGGGGAAACGTGAGGTGCGGCAGCGCCGGGGCGATGGCGTGGTAGCGCTTGTCGATCTGCCGGTTGGGGAACAGCGACTGATAGGCCGAACGGCTGGCGGGGTTGGCCGAAAACAGCACCAGCCCGGCGGTGTGGCGGTCGATGCGGTGCAAGGGCACCAGGTGCGGGTTGCCGAGGCGGCGGATCAGGCGGCGCAGCAAGGTATGCTCAACGTACTCGCCGGTGGGCGTCACAGGCAGGAAGTGCGGCTTGTCCGCCACCACCAGGTGCTCATCCACGTGGAGGATATGTTCCTGGGCGGCGATGGGCTTCTCGTTCGGCACTTCGCGGAAGTAATGAATACGCAGGCCCTGCTTGTAGGGCAAATCGACGGCAATCGGCTGCCCCAAGGCATCCAGCACCCGGCCCCGAGCGATGCGGTCCAGCCACTGGTCGCGGTCGATGGCCTTGAAATGCTCGCACAGGCAGTCCAGCACGGTGGCCCAAGGGCCTGGCGGCAGGCAGAGGGTACTGGCCTGGTGGTGGGCCGGGTTGAAGACGCTGTCGGACATGGGCGGGGCTCTGGGGTCAATGCAGCCTGGCATTATCCCCCAAGGCCGCACGCGCTGTCATTGCGCGTGGGCCAGGCGGGCGGCGTCGGTGAATTCCTTGAGCCAGCGCAGCACCTGCACCGGCTCCCAGCGGGTAGGGTCATACAGGGCGTACAGCAGGCCCTCGTAGCCGACCACGTCCAGCGGCCGGTGGTAACCGGCGCGCTGGAACAGCGCCTCGATCTCGGCGAAGCAGGTATTGAAGTGCAGCTTGTTGAAGGGCGTCTTGCCCTCGGTCACCAGGCCGTCAAGGCGCAGCTCCAGCACGGCTTCCCGGACCACTTCGGGGCCCATGCGGTTGACGCTGTATTTCAGTTGTTCGACATTGACCACGCAGGCAATCCTCTGACGTCGTTGCGCAGGGCATGCATCGTTACCCTGGTGTAGCGCGCTTGCATTGATACTGTATTTATATACAGCATAGGGGCCGATAACCGGCCCGTCAATCCACAGATGGATCGGCGGCTCAGACAATGCCGGGCAAATAGCCGCTGCCCTTGCGCAGGGTCAACACCTGGCGCCGCGCACGCTGCTGGCTGATGCCCAAGTGGACCCAGCGATCGAATTCAAGAATCAACTGGTCAAACGGCACATCGCTGTCGGCAATCGCTTCAACGACCTGGCGCGGTGGCAGCCCGACGATACTGAAGTCGGCGGCAAGACCCTGCACATGGGCACTGTTGGCAGCGCCACCGATCAGCGTGTTGAGGGCCGGGCTGCGGTAACCGCTGCTGATCTGCAGTGGCGCGCCGAACAGGCGTTGCACGGCTTCGAGTACTTCGCACAAGCGTCGCAGGTTGGCTATGGTCGGGGCATCCGCGCTGTTGTCGATGCCCGCCTGGGCTGCGCTGGGGGAGTGGGTGAGTTGCTGCAGGGTAAAGTGTTCACTCAGGTTCATGCTGTCGCTCCTTGACGGCCAGAAAGGTTGGCGCCGGGCATTGTTCATGCTCGACGCCCCCGCGTGGAGTTAACTATTCAAGGCATGCCAACAGACAGACGGAACCGTTACCTCAACGGCTACTCCACGAACGCCACCACTTGCCTGGTATCGAACGGCCAGGCCAGTTCGCCGCCAGTGTCCGTGCGGCGCAGCACCGGAATCAGCAGGTGGTAGGTCTCTAACAGCAAGGGATTCTCGGCAATGTCGACCAGTTCCACTTGCAGCCCATGCGCCACCAGCGGCATGAGCTCTTGCTCGGCCAACTCGCACAGGTGGCACCCCAAGGTTCCCAGTAATTGGCATTCAGCAGGCATGGGCACTTACCTGGTCAGTGATTCCTGATCCAGTTTAAAACCTGGCCTGCAAAACACCAACGCCGGCAGTGCCCATTCGACGCCAACGGCTCAGTCGTGGTTGACCGCGCCGATCTTGTGCAGCGACAGGTCGGCACCGTAGTACTCTTGCTCCTGGCTCAGCCGTATGCCGCACACGGCCTTGAGCACGCCATACACCGCGAAACCGCCCACCAGGGCCACCACCACGCCGGCCAGGCTGCCCAGCACTTGCACGGTCAGGCTGACACCGCCCATGCCACCCAGGGCCTGCTGGCCGAAAATGCCGCAGGCCACCCCGCCCCACACACCACAAATACCGTGCAACGGCCACACACCGAGCACGTCATCGATTTTCCACTTGCCCTGGGCGGCGATGAAGCAGCCGACGAACAGCGCACCGGCGATAGCGCCGGTGGCCAGGGCGCCGATCGGGTGCATCAGGTCGGAACCGGCGCACACCGCCACCAGGCCGGCCAGTGGGCCGTTGTGCAGGAAGCCGGGGTCGTTGCGGCCGACGATCAGTGCGGCGATGGTGCCGCCGACCATGGCCATCAGCGAGTTGATGGCCACCAGCCCGCTCATGCCCGCCACACTCTGGGCGCTCATGACGTTGAAGCCGAACCAGCCGACAATCAGGATCCACGAGCCCAGGGCCAGAAACGGAATGTTCGATGGCGCGAAGGCCACCAGGCGGCCGTCGCGGTAGCGGCCCTGGCGCGGGCCCAGCAACAGCACCGCCGCCAGCGCCAGCCAGCCACCCATGGCGTGCACCACCACGGAACCGGCGAAGTCATGGAAGGTCGCGCCCAAATGTGCCAGCAGCCAAGGCTGCACGCCGAAGTTGCCGTTCCAGGCAATGCCTTCGAAAAATGGGTAGACGAAGGCCACGATCAGCGTGGTCGCGCACAACTGCGGTACGAACCGCGCGCGCTCGGCGATGCCGCCGGAGATGATGGCCGGGATTGCCGCCGCGAAGGTCAGCAGGAAGAAGAACTTGACCAGCGCATAGCCGTGGTCGGCGCTCAATTGGCTGGCCGGGGCAATGAAGGTCACGCCATAGGCGATCCAGTAGCCTATAAAGAAGTAGGCCAGGGTGGAAATGGCAAAATCGCTGAGGATCTTCGACAGTGCGTTCACCTGGTTCTTCTGGCGAACCGTGCCGACTTCCAGGAAGGCGAAGCCGGCGTGCATGGCCAGGACCATGACAGCCCCCATCAGCAGGAACAGGGTATTGGAGCCGTGAATCAGGGTTTGCACGGCGCTTTGCAGATTATCCATCGAGAAGGCAGACCTGAAAGCCGGGAATCAGCACCAAAGCAGGTCGACCAACGAGTCACTGCACCAATATGGAACAAGGTGTGCGCTCATTATTCGACTGCGTGGTAAATTTTCCTCGGGGTTATTTCGTTTGGGTTAAGGTTTGATACCGGTCACAAGCTCTAGCGCGCCGTTACGGCGCACGTGCCTGCTGTTATGCACCAAGGAATAGCAAAAGCTGTACCAGGCAATCGTGAAGGAACCTTCAGAAAGCCCGAGTACTCGAAACACCAGACGCCAACAATGGAGAACACCATGGCCCGCACCACGGCAAAGACTGCGCAAGACGTACTGATGTCCGATTTCCAGACGTTGGTGCGTGACACCGAGAAGCTTCTGGACCATACCAAGACCCTGGCGGGCGACCAGGCGGACGAGTTGCGCGAGCAGATTCACGAGAGCCTGCTGCGCGCCCGCGAAACCCTGAAAGCCACCGAGCAGTCGCTGCGCCTGAAGGGTGAAGCGGCGGTGGCCAAGACCGAAGAATACGTGCAGGAAAACCCCTGGCAGTCGATCGGCATCGCCGCCGGCGTGGGCTTCCTGATCGGCCTGCTGGCCACAAGGCGCTGACCCATGGCCCTGGACATGGACTCGAAATCGACGGCCGCCGGGCCGTCGTCGCGGCGCCTGGGCGCGGCGTTGCTGGGCCTGTTGCACAGCCATGTGGAGCTGTTCGGCATCGAACTGCAGGAACAGAAGTCGCGCACGGTCAGCCTGCTGTTGTTCGCCGGCCTGGCGCTGGTGTTCGCCCTGCTGGCCCTGGTGGCGCTGTCCGGGCTGATCCTGATCCTGCTGTGGGACAACTACCGCATGCAGGGCATGATCGGCCTGTGCATCTTCTACCTGCTGGCGGGCGTGTTCTGCGCCATGCGCCTGAAGGCAGCGGTGTTCGACGAATCCTCGCCGTTCAGTGGCACCCTTGAAGAATTGGCCAATGACCGGGAGCGCCTGTTGCCATGAGTGCACCGAACCTGCCGCAGAACCAGTCGCGTCGCGAAATGCGCAAGGCCTTGATTCGCCTGCGCATGGAAATGCACCGCCAGGAAATTCGCCACGAGTCGGGGCAACTGATCAATCCGCTCAATCGTCTGCGTGGCATGGGCCAGTCCGTGCAGGATGGCCTGGGTATAAAGCATGCCCCATTGTGGGGCCTGGCCGGCGTCGTGCTGGTGGGGTTCCTGACCGGCAAGGGCGCCAAGAGCAATGGCGTCGGCGGCCTGACCCGCCTGGTCAAGTTGGGCACCAGCCTGCTGCCCATCGTCAAACTGGCGCTGCAACGCAAAGACTGAACTGCCATCATTTGGCTACATTCTTGCAATGACAGATACCCCTGCCCCGGCGCCAGCCGTGGGCGGGCTTTGTCCTGTCAACCTGCAAAATGAGGAGCCGCCGTGTTCGACGGGCAACCGCTCGCCTGGTTTCAGCCGTTCATCGATACCGCAACAGGCCGCATTGCCGGCGTAGAGGCCCTGGGCCGCCTGCGCCAGGCCGATGGCCAGGTGCATTCGGTAGGGCCGCTGTTCGCCGACCCACGGACCCTGCCCGCTGCCTTGCGCCGCCTGGACCGACAGATTCGCGGCCACGCCTTGAGCCGCCTTCACGAAGCCCCGCCGGACTGGTTCCTGAGCCTGAACATTTCGCCCCGCTGGATCAGCCGCCTGCGTGACGACCAGCCGTTACCCAGCCTGGAGCAATTGCGTCGTCACGGCGTGGCGCCACAACGCGTAGTGTTCGAGATCACTGAGCTGGGCGGCGACAGCCGCCGCCTCAGCCACGTGGTGCAGCGCTACCGCGAGGCCGGCGCGCGCATTGCCATCGACGATTTCGGCGCCGGCTACTCCCAGCTCGACCGCGTGCTGGCCCTGCAGCCGGACATTCTCAAGCTCGACATGCGCCTGTTCCAGGCCGCTGCGCGGGGCGGCCCCAGCAGTGAAGTGGTCAAGGCGCTGGCACAGATGGCGGAGAAGACCGGCTGCTGGATCATCGCCGAGGGCGTGGAAACCGAAGCCGAGCTCAACTTCGCCCTTGAGTGCGGCTCACGCTATGTGCAGGGGTACCTGTTCGCCCGCGCCGAAGCCGATTTCTTTGCTGCCGACGCCTTCGTCGGCCGTTTCGCCGCGCTGCGCGAACGTTACGTGCAACAAAAACTGGGCGAGCGCGCACGGCTGATGAACCTGCGCCAGCAACTGGTCAAGCTGATGGCCATCCTGCACCCCTGGGCCCAGGCCGGCGCACCGCTGAGTGAGCTGCCGCAGTTGCACGACTACCCCTGGCTGCTGCGTTTTTACCAATGCGACCGCCATGGCACACAACTGACACCGAACATGGAATGGCGCGACAACACCTGGCACACCGACCCCAGCTACCTGGGGCACAACTGGTCGTGGCGCCCCTACTTCTACCACTTGCTGGCGGAAGGCTGGGACGAACGCCGGTTGATCCTGTCCAACACCTACCGTGACGCCACCAGCAACCAGTACTGCCTCACCGCCGGGCAGTTCTTCGGTAACGGCCAGCGGCTGCTATTGATCGATGTGGATGCGGCCCAGCTTTAGGCTCTGTACGAACTACATCCCAGCTCGCCCATGCCGCGTTGAAAACAGGCTCGTGCGCGAGTCCGATCGGAATGCTCATTTACAACACGTAAAGTCGAGCGCGACCCCGGCCGTTCCTCGCCTGTTTTCGCCTTGCCTGGCCTTCGCTGGAATGCAGTTCGTACAGAGCCTAGGCTGGGAGCGGTGAGCTTCACGCGGTAAGCTGTAATCAGAAGCTGGCGCAACCCAGGCTGTGGCTTGGAGCCAACTTGCGGCTTGAAGCTTGCCGCTGCCCCTTTATTTTTGGAGATTCAGCCTTGGATTGGCCTACCCTGCTCAACCGCGAACGCCTTGGCAAAATCCTGCACAGCCCGGAAGAGCTGGGCCGCAGCCCCTTCCACAAGGACCATGACCGGGTCATCTTTTCGGGCGCCTTCCGCCGCCTGGGGCGCAAGACCCAGGTACACCCGGTGTCCAGCAATGACCATATCCACACGCGCTTGACCCACTCGCTGGAAGTCAGTTGCGTGGGGCGTTCGCTGGGCATGCGCGTGGGTGAGACCCTGCGCGACCGCCTGCCTGCCTGGTGCGAGCCCAGCGACCTGGGCATGGTGGTGCAGTCGGCATGCCTGGCCCACGACATCGGCAACCCGCCGTTTGGCCACTCGGGCGAAGACGCCATTCGCCACTGGTTCCAGCAGGCCGCCGGGCGCGGCTGGCTCGACGGCATGAGCGCAGCGCAGCAGCAGGATTTTCTCAATTTCGAAGGCAACGCCCAGGGCTTTCGCGTACTCACACAACTTGAGTACCATCAGTTCGACGGCGGCATGCGCCTGACCTACGCCACCCTTGGCACCTATCTCAAATACCCGTGGACCGCGCGGCACGCCGACTCGCTGGGGTACAAGAAGCACAAGTTCGGCTGCTACCAGAGCGAACTGCCGTTGCTCGAGCAGATTGCCCACAAGCTGGGCCTGCCGCAACTGGAAGACCAGCGCTGGGCACGGCACCCACTGGTGTACCTGATGGAGGCCGCCGATGACATCTGCTACGCCTTGATCGACCTGGAAGACGGCCTGGAAATGGACCTGCTCGAGTACGCCGAAGTCGAGTCGCTGCTGTTGGGCCTGGTCGGTGATGACTTGCCGGAGACCTACCGGCAACTGGGCCCGGACGATTCGCGCCGGCGCAAGCTGGCGATCCTGCGTGGCAAGGCCATCGAGCACCTGACCAATGCCGCGGCCCGGGCCTTCGTCGAACAGCAGGATGCGCTGCTGGCCGGCACCCTGCAGGGTGACCTGGTGGAGCACATGCACGGTCCGGCGAAACGCTGCGTGCTCAGTGCCAAAGACATGGCGCGCAAGAAAATCTTCCAGGACAAGCGCAAGACCCTGCACGAGATCGGCGCCTACACCACCTTGGAAATTCTGCTCAACGCCCTGTGCGGTGCCGCGCTGGAGCAGCATGGCGGCAAGAGCCCGTCGTTCAAGAACCGGCGCATCCTCGACCTGCTCGGCAACAGCGCGCCGGACCCCGGCGGTTCGCTGCATGCCTCGTTCTTGCGCATGATCGACTTCATCGCCGGCATGACCGACAGCTATGCCAGTGACATGGCCGGGGAAATGACCGGACGTTCCAGCCCGCAATAATGCGCCCCTGGCGCCCTGGAAGGGGCGCCCGCCCTGCACAGCCCTTCAGAAAAGCCCTACAACATTTTAGGAAGCGTCCGCTCGCCCCCGCCCCCCAGGCTGGCGAATAATCCATTATCGTTGTAAGGCAAGTTCCTTCGACCTTGTAAGAAGTACCAAACACTGTCGGGTTCCACATTAAGACCCATGAATATTTCAGCACAACTTCACGCTATTTAAACAGGAACTTTCAACCTACAAAAATACTTGAAAGCACAGCTTGACACTGCCCACAAAGGGATAAAGCCGTATTATTAAACTACAATTCCTGTAGGAAGTTTCCTATATAGCGCCGATGACCCTCTTTGGTCATGCGCCCCTCCCTGCAACTGGGCTAATGTGCGCTTTTTCTTCGTCGCCTGTATGGGAAAGTTATTATGAGCACCGCTTTTATAGTTGACGACCACCCGGTCATTCGCCTTGCCGTCCGCTTCCTCCTGGAAAAAGAGGGCTACACCGTTATCGGCGAATGCGACAACGGTGTCGACGCCATGCAGATCATCCGCGAGAACCCGCCGGACCTGATCATCCTTGACATCAGCATCCCTCGGCTGGATGGCCTGGAGGTGCTGTCACGCTTCCAGGCGATGAACCTGGGGCCAAAGATCCTGGTATTGACGGCCCAGACCCCTGCCCTGTTCACCTTCCGCTGCATGCAGTCCGGCGCCGCCGGCTACGTCTGCAAACAGGAAGCCCTGGGCGAATTGAGCAGTGCCATCAAGGCCGTCATGTCCGGGTATAACTATTTCCCCAGTGAAGCTTTGAATACACCGGACCTGGATGACTGCAGCCGCGACGAGATCGAGCGATTCAAGGCTGTGAATGATCGCGAGTTGATGGTCTTGCAACTTTTTGCCCAAGGGCGTTCCAACAAGGAAATTGCCAAGGGCATGTTCCTCAGCAACAAAACGGTCAGTACTTACAAGAAACGGCTGATGCAGAAACTGCAGGTCGCATCGCTGGTGGAACTGATTGAAATAGCCAAACGCAACGCCTTGGTATGAATGCGCTGACCCGCCGCCTGACAGTGTGTTTCTGCCTCTGCCTGATGCCGGCAGGCGTGGCAGCAGCCCAGGACACCGAGGTGCTGGTACTGCGCAGTCACGACAGGCTTTCATCGGTTGCGCCAGGCACCGGCGCGCCGCCGTTGCGCCTAGGGGTTTCAGCCCCCGATTACCCGCCGTTCGATATCAGCGATGCCCACGAATACGAAGGCCTGAGCGCTGACTACGCGGCCCTGGTGGCACAGGCCATGGGCCGCCCGGTCAGCGTGCAGCGCTACCCGGGTCGGGAACAGGCCATCGATGCGCTGAACGAAGGGCGGATCGACCTGCTGGCCAGTGCCAACGGCTACGAGGGCGCACAACCGCAACTGGCATTGTCGACGGCTTACGCGATCGACCGTCCGGTGCTGGTAACCCGGGTGGACGATGATCGCCCCTTGGACGAGCGCCTTACAGGACGGCGCCTGAGCGTGGTCAACCATTACCTGCCCAACGCCTATATCCGCGCGCGTTACCCCGACGCCACCATCCAGTACTACCCCTCTTACCAGAACGCCCTGAATGCCGTGGCGTTCGAACAGGCCGATGTGTTCCTGGGCGACACCATTTCCACGCATTACCAGATGGATCAGGGCCTGCTGAACAATCTGCGCATGGTCAATTTCAGCCGTGACGAAGCCTCCGGCTTCAGTTTCGCCCTGCGCCGCGACAACCCGGCGTTGCTGGCGCAGGTCAACCAGGCCTTGGCCTCGATTGACCTGGAGCAGCGCGCGCGCATTTTCAAGCGCTGGAGCGGTGCCAGCGACCTGCTGCTCACCGACCGCAAACTGCAACTCAGCCGCCGTGAAGAACGCTGGCTGGCCGCGCACCCCAGCGTGCGCGTTGTGGTAGACGAATCCTTCGCACCGCTGACCTTCTTCGACGGCAACGGCAACCTGCGTGGCATCAGCGCCGACCTGCTGGAGTTGATTCGCCTGCGCACCGGCCTGCAGTTCGATATCCGCCATGCCAGCGGCGTCAGCGATATGCTCAGCCAGGTCCGTCAAGGCAAGGCCGACCTGATCGCGGCGATCATCCCCAGCGAAGAGCGCGAGCAAAGCCTGCAATTCAGTCGTCCCTACCTGAGCAATTCCTATGTATTGGTGACGCGCCGCGAGCACGCCGGCCTGGACGAGCTGAGCGATTTCGCCGACCGACGCCTGGCCATCACCCGCGGCAACCCGCTAGTCCCCTGGTTGCGCCAGCATTACCCGCACCTACAGTTGCTGGAGGCCGACGACGCCTTTGCCAGCCTCGACCTGCTGGCCCAGGGCCAGGCCGACGGCGCGGTCAGCGCGCTGGTGGTCGCGCGCCACCTGCTGGCCACGCAGATGTTCAAGGACCGCCTGGGCATTCGCAGTACGGTCGGCACGGCACCCGCCACCTTCGCCCTGGCCACCAGCCCCGAGGCCACTGAACTGGGGTCGATACTGGACAAGGCGCTGCTGAGCATCGGCCCGGCGGACATGACCGCCATCACCGCGCGCTGGCGTAATTACACACCGGCCGCCAACGGGTACTGGCGCAATTATCACCGCCTCATCCTGCAGATAATAGCGGGCGCGAGCGTGCTGCTGGGCCTGTCGCTGCTGTGGATTCTGTACATGCGCCGCCAGATCCGCCAGCGCCTGCTGGCCGAGCGTGCGCTGAGCGACCAGTTCCAGTTCATGCGCGCGCTGGTCGACGGAACGCCGCACCCTATCTACGTGCGCGACCGCGACGGCTTGCTGCTGAGCTGCAATGACAGCTACCTGCAGACGTTCAATGCCCGGCGCCAGGATGTGCTGGGCAAGACCGTGGAGGACGGCGTGCTGCACGACCCCGAGCAAGCCCGTGCCTACCACCAGGACTACCTGCAGGTGATGGCGCAAGGCACGCCACTGGTGTGCGATCGGCCGTTGCGTATCGGCGAGCGCACCCTGAGCATTTATCACTGGATTTTGCCGTACCGTGATTCGGCCGGCATGGTGCAAGGGGTGATTGGCGGCTGGATCGACATCAGCGACCGCCGCCAGCTGCTGGAAGACTTGCGCCAGGCCAAGGACCAGGCCGACCAGGCTAACCGCGCCAAGAGCACCTTCCTGGCCACCATGAGCCACGAGATCCGCACGCCCATGAACGCTCTGATCGGCATGCTCGAACTGGCCCTGCGCCGCGCCGAACAGGACCAGCTGGACCGCGGCGCCATCGAAGTGGCCTACGCGTCGGCACGCGATCTGCTGGCCTTGATTGGCGATATTCTCGACGTGTCGCGCATCGAAGCTGGGCACCTGACACTCAAGCCCGAACGGGTGCAGGCCGCCAGGCTGGTCAACGAAGTAGCGCGCATTTTCGACGGCCTGGCACGGGACAAGGGCTTGCGCCTGCACCTGCGGATGCCCCCCCCGGCGAACTGGACGTGTTGCTCGACCCGCTAAGGTTCAAGCAGGTGCTGTCGAACCTGGTGAGCAACGCCATCAAGTTCACCGACCGGGGGCAGGTGACCCTGCGCTTGAGCATGATGCCCGGCGACGCACCCGCTACCCGGCGCCTGCGGGTCAGCGTCAGCGACACCGGCATTGGCATCAGTGCCAGCGACCGCCAGCGCCTGTTCCAGCCGTTCGTGCAGGTCGACCCCGACAGCCGCCGGGCGCGCAGCGGCACTGGCCTGGGGTTGATGATCAGCAAAAGCCTGTGCGAATTGATGGGGGCGCGCCTGGACCTGCGCAGCGAGCCCGGCCGTGGGACCGAGGTGCGGGTCGAGCTGGTGGCAGAGCAATTGCCACCGTTACTCCACGCTGTCGATGACACCCCTCCGCCCCCCGTCGACCTGTGCGGCATCAGCGTGCTGGTGGTCGACGACCATCCGGCCAACCGCCTGTTGATGACCCAGCAACTGAGCTTCCTTGGCCTCGACGCCGCCACTGCGGACACTGGCGACAGCGGCCTGCGGGCCTGCCTGGAGCGCTACTTCGATGTGCTGTTCGTGGATTGCAACATGCCTGGGATGGACGGCTACGACCTGGCCCGGCACGTGCGCGAGCAAGAGCGCCAATCAGGGCGCACGCCAAGCGTGATTTTCGGCTATACCGCCAGCGCCCAGCACCAGGAACGCGAACGCTGCCTGGCGGCCGGCATGGATGACTGCCTGTTCAAGCCCATCAGCCTGGGCGACCTGGGCCGCGTATTGGAAAACGTCGCGCGTGATCGCCCCGAGGACGTGATCGACCTGGCACAACTGACCCCTTTGACCGGCGGCGACCCGGTAATGCAACGGCGCCTGCTGCAACAGGTACTGGACAGTTGCATCCTCGACCGCGAGGCGCTGCTGGCGGCTACCAGCGTGGCGACCCTGAGCGACCTGGCGCACCGCATCAAGGGTGCCGCACGCATCGTCGCCGCCCATGGGCTGATCCAGGCCTGCGAACGCCTGGAACAGGCGTGCGAAGCAGGTGACACGCCGGTCTCCCCAACGTCGGTGGCCGCAGCCATGCAGGCGCTGGAACAGACACTGCTAAAGCACTTGGCAGGCCCGGCCGACAACGGCTAAGCCGACCTTGTCATGCGCCACCGCGACCGCCATCATCAGGCCGCACGGGCTGCGCTAACAAGCGCTCTGCACACCGCTGCGCCTTGGCTATGCTTGGCGGGCGGTGAACGCATCCTCAAGGAGTGATTCTCGATGCCCAGGCTCTCAGAACGCCGCTTTCCCCTGCACGTGCACATCAGCGCCATGTTCACCCTGCTGTTGCTGCTGACCGGCACCGTGCTGGGGCTGTTCAACTACCGGCAGACCTCGCAAATCATCCTGTCGAGCAGCCAGAGCCTGTTTTCGCGCATCGACCAGGACGTGCGCCTGGACATCGACCATACCTACCTGCCCATTCGCCACTTGCTGAGCCTGCTGGCCCTCAACGACGCCGCCCAGGCCCCCACGCTGGAGCAACGCCTGGCCCTGCTCGAGCCCCTGGCCCAGTCACTGGCCGACAACCCCAACCTGGCCTCGCTGTATGCCGGCTACGGCAATGGCGACTTCTTCATGGTCCGCCCGCTGCGCGACGACGCCCTCAAGCAGCGCTTCGAGGCACCTGCCAATGCCGCCTACCAGGTGTGGAGCATCGAGCATGACAGCAGCGGCGCGGCGCACTCGCAGTCATTGATGTTCGACGGCGCACTGAACCTGATCAGCCGCCGCGATATCGCCGATGACGCGTACGACCCACGCACCCGGGACTGGTTCAGCCGCGCCCTGGGCGACCGCGCGCAGATCACCACCGACCCCTACGTGTTTTTCTCCAGCCACGCCGTGGGCACCACCCTGGCCCTGCGCGTGAGTGACCATGTGGTGATCGGCGCCGACCTGACCCTGGACGACCTCAGCGCCACACTGGCCAAGCACCGGGTCACCCCGCACACCCAGATAGTCCTGTTCGACCATGCCGGCAACGCCGTGGCTTACCCCGACAGTGCGCGGCTGATCACCCAGCGCGGCACGGCCGAACTGGTCAAGGTGGCCGATCTGGACCCTGTGCTGGCCGGGCTGCTGGCCCAGGGCAGCGGCAACGACAACCGCCTGCAGGCCGACGGCCGTGAGTGGGTGGTGTCGCGCAGCAGCATCGACCAAGGCGGCCCTGACGGCTTGCAACTGGCCTTGCTGGTGCCCGAGGACGAACTGCTCGCCGATGCCTATCGGCTGCGCTGGCAAGGGGCGCTGGTGACCTTGACCATCCTGCTGCTGTGCCTGCCGGTGGGCTGGCTGACGTCGCGGCTGCTGGTCAAGCCTATCTATGCGCTGGTCAAGGAAGCCGACGCCATCCGCAACTTCAACTTCAAGCGCCCGGCCACGCCGCGCTCGCCGGTGCTGGAGGTGGACCAGTTGACCGAGTCCATGCACCGCATGAAACAGACGCTGGCGAGTTTCTTCGAGATCACCGCCAGCCTGTCCGCCGAGACCCGCTTCGAGCCGCTGCTCAAGCGCGTGCTGCAGGAAACCGTGAGCCTGAGCCATGCCCAGGCCGGTATCATTTA
Source organism: uncultured Gammaproteobacteria bacterium (assembly GCA_963816515.1). Lineage (GTDB taxonomy): Bacteria > Pseudomonadota > Gammaproteobacteria > Pseudomonadales > Pseudomonadaceae > Aquipseudomonas. The sequence continues at coordinate 514,763 of CAWFKX010000001.1, forward strand.
CCTGTACGACAGCGACACCGGCCAGGTCGAGCCCAGCGGGCTGATCATCAACGAAAAACGCCGCAACGTGAAAAACTACGGCCTCACCAGCCACGCCCTCAATGCCGCGGACACCCCCGAATGGCTGCGCGGCCTGGGTGAGCAGCGCAACAGCGTCGTGACCTCCCTGGGCTTCGATCAGGCCCGCGAACTGCAGCAGGTCATGCTCAAGCTCGACAGCCCGCGCCTGGACCTGATCGGCGTGCGCTTGCACAACCGCCGCAACGAGACCATCGGCGTGCTGGTGCTGCTGCACCGCGACACGGGCAGCCGCAGCGACCTGGAAAAATTCGGCCCCGACCGCATCGCGTTCATCCAGGCGGTGTCCGGCGTGGCCGCGGCCAGTATCGAAGGCCAGCGCCTGCAAGTACGCCAACAGCAACTGCTGGATGCGTTCATCCAGATCATCGCCGGCGCCATCGACGCCAAGAGCCCCTACACCGGCGGCCACTGCCAGCGCGTGCCGGTGCTGACCAAGATGCTCGCCCGCGCCGCCGCCGACAGCCAGGCCGCGCCTTTTGCCGACTACCAGCCCAGCGAGGAAGAGTGGGAGGCGCTGCACATCGCTGCCTGGCTGCACGACTGCGGCAAGGTCACCACACCCGAGTACGTGGTCGACAAAGCCACCAAGTTGGAAACCCTGTACGACCGCATCCACGAAATCCGCACGCGCGTCGAAGTGCTCAAGCGCGACGTGTGGGTGGCGTACTGGCAACAGGTGGCCGAGGGCGGTGACGCCAACGCGCTGGCCAGCCACCGGGACAGCGAATTGCAGGCACTGGACGAGGACTTTGCGTTCATTGCCCGCAGCAACCTGGGCGGCGAGTTCATGGACCCCGCCAGCCTGGAACGCCTGGCGCGCATCGGCCAGCGCACCTGGCTGCGCACCCTGGATGACCGGATGGGAGTGTCGTGGGAGGAGAACAAGCGCCAGGAGCGCACTCCGGCACCGACGCTGCCGGCGCGCGAAACGCTGCTGGCCGACCGCCCCGAGCACCTGTTCGAGCGCCCCGAGACCGAACGCATGCCCGAGGACAACCCCTGGGGCTTCAACATGAAAGTGCCGACCTACAAGTTCAACCGTGGCGAACTGTACAACCTGAGTATCGGCCGGGGCACGCTGACGGCCGAAGAGCGCTACATCATTAACCACCACATGGTGCAGACCGTGCTGATGCTCAGCCGCCTGCCCTTCCCCAGCCACTTGCAGAACGTGGCCGAAATGGCCGGCGGGCACCATGAGAAAATGGACGGCAGCGGCTACCCCAAAGGCCTGACCCGCGAGCAGATGAGCCTGCCGGCGCGGGTGATGGCCATCGCCGACATCTTCGAGGCCCTGACCGCCGCTGACCGCCCCTACAAGAAGGGCAAGACCCTCAGCGAGGCGCTGGGCATCATGGCCTTCATGTGCCGCGACGCCCACATCGACCCACAACTGTTCGAGTTGTTCCTGCGCAGCGGCGTGTACATGGACTACGCCCGCGACTACCTGCCGACGCAGCAGCTGGACGCCGTGGACATCGATCAGCTGCTGGCCAAGGCCGGCGTATTGACCGCCGCGCCCTGACGCGGCCTGGCGGCCGCTGCGAGGATCCCCGCGCGCATGCGGGCGCCAGGCACAAAAAAGCCGCTGAAGTCAGCGGCTTTCTTGTACGACTCGAATCAGGCGACCGGGTTGATCGGCTTTTCCGGGTACCAGGCGTCCAGCAGCGGGCTGACTTCGATCTTGGTCAGCTCGGAGCGGGTTTTCAGCCACGCTTCAACGGCAGCGCGCTGCTCTTCGTTGACCGAGCCACGCTTCATGGTGCAGACCAGGCCCACCTCGTCGGTGCCGACGTAGTCCAGGCCGTTGGCGTCCATGGCGTGTTCCAGGAACGCGTCGAGGAATTCGTCGATTGCCGCGTCATCCAGGTCTTCCTTGAAGTCCAGGTTCAGCTCGAAACCCAGCTCCTGGAACTCATCCACGCAGAGTTTTTTGCGCAGACGGCGGGAACGGTTAGTGGCCATGAAACAATCCTCTTAAGTAATAACGCGCCGCACTTTACCAGTTTCAGCGCGTGCCTGCCTGTTTACTGCGGGTAAACCCGCCCAAGTGTCGAAAAAAACATGAATAACCTGTCAGCCCGGGCCAAAGCGCTAATGCCTTGGGGCATAATGCCGACACTTTCTTGTCCGGGGGTTTCATCTTTCCATGCCCTCATTTCATTTCACCCCTCGCCTGCAGGGTCTTATTTTCATGATCAAATCGTTCCGCCCTCTTCTGCTCGCCGGCCTGATGCTGCCCCTGGCCATGCCCGCCCCTGCCGCCCAGCTCAACACCAGCCTGCCACCCAAGGTCCAGCAAGCGCTGAAAACCAGCAAGATCGGCGACAATTCCCTGTCACTGGTGATGGTGCCGCTCAACGGCCCGGGCACGCCCACGGTGTTCAACGCCGACGTGTCGGTGAACCCGGCCTCGACCATGAAAACCATCACCACCTTCGCCGCCCTGGAACTGCTGGGCCCCAACTACCAGTGGAAAACCGAGTTTTATACCGACGGTACCCTGAGCAACGGCGTGCTGCACGGTAACCTGTACCTCAAGGGTGGCGGCGACCCCAAGCTGAACATGGAAAAGCTCTGGCTGCTGATGCGTGACCTGCGCGCCAACGGCGTGCAGCAGATCACCGGCGACCTGGTGCTGGACCGCAGCTACTTCATCCAGCCCACCCTGCCGGTGTTCGACGACGACGGCGGCGACGAGAACGCGCCGTTCCTGGTACGCCCGGACGCCCTGATGGTCAACCTCAAGGCCCTGCGCTTCGTGGCCCGCAACGATGGCGGCAAGGTCTCGGTGTCGGTAGAACCGCCGATCGCCAGCATCCACATCGATAACCAGGTCAAGGCCATGGCCAGCAAGCAGTGCGGCGGTGACGTGCGCTACAACCCGGTGACCGCCGCCGACGGCATCAGCGTGGTGGTCAGCGGCAACCTGGGCGAAGGCTGCAGCTCGCAGACCTACCTGTCGCTGCTCGACCATCCGACCTACACCGCCGGTGCCGTGCGCGCCATCTGGGGCGAACTGGGCGGCAGCATCGCCGGCCGCGACCGCGAGGCCGTGGTGCCCAAGGACGCCAAGCTGCTGGCCCGGGCATTCTCGCCGGACCTGGCGGAGATCATCCGCGACATCAATAAATTCAGTAACAACACCATGGCCCAGCAGTTGTTCCTGAGCATTGGCGCACGCTACCGCACCGACGCCGATGCCGACGATGCCAAGGCCGCCCAGCGCGTGATTCGCGCCTGGATGGCACGCAAGGGCATCCCGGCCAGCCACTTGGTGATGGAGAACGGTTCGGGCCTGTCGCGCGGCGAGCGGGTCAGCGCCCGGGAACTGGCGAGCATGCTGCAAGCCGCCTGGAAAAGCCCGTACGCCGCGGAATTCATGAGCTCGCTGCCGATCATCGGCACCGACGGCACCATGCGCAAACGCCTGAAAACCACCGCACTGGCCGGCGAAGGCCACGTCAAGACCGGCACCCTGAACACCGTGCGCGCCATCGCCGGCTTCAGCCGCGACGACAACGGCAACACCTGGGCCGTGGTGGCCATCCTCAACGACCCGAAACCGTGGGGGGCCTCGTCAGTGCTGGACCAGGCGCTGCTGGACCTGTATCGCCAGCCCAAGGCAGCGAACCAAGGGATTTCCTTGAACCCTTGATGGGTGTGGGGTCTCAGGCCAGCTCCGGCTCCACCCGGTCGCGCCCGGCCTGTTTCGCCGCGTACACGCCGGAATCGGCCCGCAACAAGAGCGCATCGGCGCCCTCCCCGCGCCGCCAGCCGGCCACGCCGAAGCTGGCGGTGACGATGCCCACGCCGTCCACCGGCGCCTGGCGCAAGCCCTGCCACAGTTCGATGGCCAGGGCATGGGCCTGGTCGGCGTTGCTGCCCGGGCACAGCACCATGAACTCCTCGCCGCCCAGCCGGCAGAACACATCGGTGCGCCGCAACCGGTGGCTGATCTTCTCGCAGATGCCCTTCAACACGTGGTCGCCCACGGCATGGCCGAACTGGTCATTGATGCGCTTGAAGTGATCGATATCGAGCATGATCACCGCCAGGTTCAGATGATCACGCTCGGCACGGTCCAATTCGGTTTTCAGCCGCTCCTGGAAATAACGGCGATTGTGGATACCGGTCAGCACGTCAGTGACAGACAACGCGCGCAACTCCTCTTCCACCCGCTTGAGGTCGGAAATATCCGTCAGGTAGCCATGCCACAGGGTGCCTCCGCCGGGCATCGGTTCCGGGGTCGCCTCACCGCGCACCCAGCGCAGTCCCTGACGCGGCAACTGCACACGGTATTCCTCGCGCCATGAGGTCTGGTGCTCGGCCGAATAGCGAATGGAGTCCAGTATCCGCTGGGCATCCTCCGGGTGAATGCGCTGCATCACCACCCGGCCATCATCGCGCAGCAGGCTGGGTTCCAGCTCGTAGATATCGCGGATGCCGTCGCTGGCCCAACTGAAACTGGTGTGGCCGTCCGGGTCCAGGCGGAACTGGTAGATCCCCCCGGGCACCTCGGCGCTGAGCTTGCGCAGCAGCTGATCCCGGGCCGCCAGGGCTTCATGCACGCGCTTGCGCTCGGTGATGTCGATGCAGATCGCCAGGTGGCCTACCCACAGGCCCTGTTCGTCGAGCACGGTGGTGGCCAGCATGTTTACCGCCACGGTACTGCCGTCGCGGCGCACCAGCGTCCACTCGCGGGCCTGATCGCCGCCCTCGCCCGGGGTTTCCACCAGCATGGCCTGGGCCAGGGGAATCTCGCGCTCGTAATAGGCACTGAGCGTGCAGGCACGCGCCACCAGTTCTTCGCTCAGGTGCAGGTTCTGCAGGGTCAGATGGCCGACCACTTCATCGGTATGGTAACCGAGCATGCGCTCGGCACCGGCGTTGAAGGTGGTGATCAGGCCGCGCAGGTCGGTGGCGATGATCGCCACCTGTGTCGCGGCGTTGAGCACGCTGCGCAACTGGTTGTGGGTAACCCGTAGCGCCTGCTCGCTGCTGCGCAACTGCGAGGTGCGCTGCTCCACCAGTTTCAACGCGCGCTGGCGCTGGCTTACCAGGCTGTACAGCAATGCGCTGATCATCAGGCTGAGCAAGGCGCCCAGGGTCACCACCACGTTGACCGGCGAAGCGTGGTTGGCCTCGGCGAACAGCGGGCTGGGGCTGATGTCCAGCTGGTAGTCGCGGTCGGCCAGGCGCAACAGGTGCGTGGCGGTCAACGCCTCGGGGGCCACCACGTTATTGGACTCATACAGCACTTCGTGGTCGCCAGCGGTGGACAGGTCGAGGATGCGCACATGCAGGTTGTCATCGCTCTGTGCCGGCAGGCCGTCACCCATCAACTGGCCCAGGCTGATCACCGCCGAGACGAAGCCCAAGGGCGGCCCATCGGGCTTGCCAGGCACCGGCGCGACCATCAGCACGCCACGGCTGTAGCGCTCGCTGACGCCCACCAGGTTGATGGGCGGCGTCACCGCCAGGGTGCCAGTCTTCAGGGCCCGCATCAGGGTGTCGTGGCGCAGGCCCTGGGAGTTAACGTCGAACCCCAGCGGCAGGCGCAGGCGCGTCTGCGACTGAGTAAAATACACCGGGTAGTACTCATCGCGCTGCGCCGCCGGCACCAGGCTACCGTCCGCGGCCAGCTCGCGAATGGCAAAGTCCTTGATGCCCTGGTCTCGCGCCCGTTGCTCAAACGCCGCGCGCTCGGCGCCAGCCACCCGCGGCAGCCAGGAATAGGCCTGCGTACGCAGCAGCAGTGGCCCGGCATAGCCGTCGTATTCGTGCTGGCTGACCTCGTCGGAGTAACTGAAGAAACGCCGCAGGCCATCCAGGCGTTGCGTCTGGTCCTCGAAGCGCTCTTCGATGCGGCTGAAACGCTCGTTGGCCAACAGCTCAAAGCGTTGGCGCAGCTGGCGCTGGTAGAGTTCCGAGGATCCGGCCGCCACCAGGCTGGTGACCATCGCTCCCGCCGCCAACGCCAGCGAGGCAATGAGCCAGGCCGAGGCGTCCTCACTGATAAAGCCAAGTATTTTCGGGCGAACGGCATGCAACGACATAAGCGGAACTCACAACGCCGGCGTGCTTCAGTTGTCACAGTGGCCTTGGCTCATTTATAGCTATTTGCCAGTAGTTTGCCTAGTGAGCCTTCAAGCGAAAATGTTGATGGATCGCCCAGCAAAAAGGGCTCCTTGGGAGCCCTTCGCGCTAGCTAGTCAAAACTGTACGACAGCCAAGGCCGCCGCGGGTTACCGCTCATCGGGCCTGAATTTTCCAGGCGCGGTGGATCTTGCCGTTGCGGGCGAAGTCCGGGTCCAGGGTCTGGGCGCTGATTTCCTCCACTTGGTAACGCTCGCCCAGGTGCTCGTCGAGCTGGAACTTGCGGAAATTGTTGGAGAAATACAGCACCCCGTCCTTGGCCAGGCGCGCCACGGCCAGGTCCAGCAACTGCACATGGTCGCGTTGCACGTCGAACACGCCTTCCATGCGCTTGGAGTTGGAGAAGGTCGGCGGGTCGATGAAAATCAGGTCGTATTCATCGCGGCTGGCGGCCAGCCAGGCCATCACATCACCCTGTTCCAGGCGATTCTTGTCGGAGAAACCGTTCAACGACAGGTTGCGACGCGCCCAGTCCAGGTAGGTTTTTGACAGGTCGACGCTGGTGGTGCTGCGCGCGCCGCCCTTGGCCGCGTGCACGCTGGCCGTGGCGGTGTAGCAGAACAGGTTGAGGAAACGCTTGCCGGCGGCCTCGCGCTGAATACGCAAGCGCATCGGGCGGTGATCCAGGAACAGGCCGGTGTCCAGGTAATCCGTGAGGTTGACCAGCAACTTCACGCCCCCTTCCTGCACTTCGGTGAACTGACCCTGGGTGCTCTGGCGCTCGTACTGCTTGGTGCCGCTCTGGCGCTCGCGACGCTTGATGATCACGCGGCTCTTGTCGATGCCCAGCGCCTGGGGGATGGCTGCCAGGGCGTCGAACAGACGGGCCTGGGCCTTTTCCGGGTCGATGGACTTGGGCGCGGCGTACTCCTGCACGTGCACCCAGTCGTGGTACAGGTCGATAGCCAGGGCGTACTCAGGCATGTCGGCATCGTACACGCGGTAGCAGTCGACCTTCTCGCGACGGGCCCACTTGCCCAGTTGCTTGAGGTTTTTCTGCAGGCGGTTGGCGAACATCTGCCCGCCTTCGCTCAGGCGCGCCTGTTCCACCACCACCGGCGTCGGCTTGATCGGGTTACCGTTCTTGTTCACCCGTGCGTACGGGTCGGTGGCCGGCTGGGAGGCCTGCTCGTCAGCTTGTTCGCGCTCGATCTGGCGCTGTTCAGGGGTGCGACGCTCGCCGGTGACGAACTGGTCGGGCAACACCTTGATCAGCAACAGCTTGCAGGGCAGCGCGCCGTTCCAGAACGAATACTGCTTGTGGCTGCGAATGCCCATGCGCTTGCCCAGGTCCGGGGCGCCGGTGAACACCGCCGCTTCCCAGTTCAGGCAGGCCTGGCGCAGGCGCTCGCCCAGGTTCTGGTAGAGGTACAGCAGGCTGGCTTCATCACCCAGGCGTTCGCCGTAGGGAGGGTTGCAGATTACCAGGCCTTTCTGATTCTGGTCGGGACGCGGCTCGAAGGTTGCCACTTCGCCCTGGTAGATCTTGATCCAGTCGCTGAGGCCGGCGCGCTCGACGTTATTGCGCCCGGGTTGAATCAGCCGTGGGTCGGCTTCATAGCCGCGAATCCACAGCGGTGGCTTGGCCAGGCCGGCGTCGGCACGGGCCAGCGCTTCATCGTGCAGCTTGCGCCACAGGGCAGGCACGTGGCCCAGCCAGGCACTGAAACCCCAGCGGGTGCGCTTGAGGTTGGGCGCGATATCGGCGGCGATCATCGCCGCTTCCACCAGGAAGGTGCCCACACCGCACATCGGGTCAGCCAGGGCGCCGCCTTCAGCAGCAATGCGTGGCCAGCCGGAACGAATCAGGATGGCCGCCGCCAGGTTTTCCTTCAGCGGTGCGGCGCCCTGCTGCAGGCGGTAGCCGCGCTGGTGCAGGCTGTGGCCGGACAGGTCCAGGGACAGGATCGCCTCGCCACGGTCCAGGCGCAGGTGCACGCGCAGGTCCGGGTTGAGCTTGTCGACGCTGGGGCGCTCGCCTTCCGGGGTGCGCAGCTTGTCGACGATGGCGTCCTTGACCTTCAACGCCCCGAAGTGGGTGTTGTCAATGCCCGAACCGTGACCGCTGAACTCCACTGCCAGGGTGCCGTCGGGCAGCAGGTGGTCCTGCCAGTCGACACTGTTGACGCCGTCGTACAGGTCGTCAGCGTTTTTCATCGCAAAGCGCTTGAGCACCAGCAGCACGCGGTTGCCCAGGCGTGACCACAGGCACAGGCGGTAGGCCGTTTCCATGTCGGCCATGCCGCGCACGGCTGAAGTGTGTTCGCGGGTGTCTTCGAGGCCCAGCGCAGTGGCTTCCTCGGCAAGCAGGCCTTCGAGGCCCTTGGGGCAGGTGAGGAAGAGTTCGTAACGGTCCGACATGGGGTATCCAGGGGCTTTAGCCATAAGTGAAAGGGCAACGCATCACCCTTTCCGAGTTTAACCAGGCGCTTTTCTGAAGAAGCGCCCGTGTGACACCACCGCGGTGTCGACCGCCAGGATCGATATCAGCCACCGAAAGAGGCTTTGATCATCCCGGCAGAAAAAAATTCTGCAAACCGACAGGGCTGAAAACGACCCTTCGTCGCTTAATACTGAAAAGCATTTAGCCATCATTTTGACTGGCGTTATTCCATCGTATTCGCTGCAACCCTGATCATAGCGGGGTTTGAAGCGAGGAAACCTTGGACGCATCCGCTTACTTATGGTCCGGATACCTTAATCATTACGTCCTTATGACAAAACGGTTGTTCACAGCGACGAATGCTTTGTTTAGAAATCTATACAGGCCGCACCGCAATGGTACGGCACCACTGCTCGCCACGCCGGCAGCGAGCGCAAAAACCGGCAGAAAGACTCTGCCCGGCCTCAGACGAGGCCGACGGGACATAACAGTCAACAGACGAGGGCAACACCCTATGAGAAGACTTAAGCGTGATCCGTTGGAACGAGCATTTTTACGCGGATACCAGTACGGCATCCATGGCAAATCCCGCGAGCTTTGCCCTTTTACTCTACCGTCTGTTCGTCAGGCATGGATCAACGGCTGGCGCGAAGGACGCGGCGACAACTGGGACGGTATGACTGGCACTGCGGGCATCCACAGACTCAACGAACTTCACGCGGTCGGCTGACGAGGACGATTTTTCTCTTACATTCTTTGTGATCAACCATGCGCGCCCTAACGGGCGGCGGGCGAGAGCCCAGGGGCCCCTTTGAGGGCCCCTTTTTTTGCCCGGTATTACCGTGGCAAGGCGGCGATGGCGTCCACCGCCTCGCGGATCAGCGCCGGGCCCTTGTAGATGAAGCCCGAATACAGCTGCACCAGGCTGGCACCGGCGGCGATCTTCTCGGCCGCGTGCTTGCCTTCGGTGATGCCGCCCGCGGCAATGATCGGCATGCGCCCGGCCAACTCACCGGCCAGCACCTTGACGATGTGGGTACTCTTCTCGCGAACCGGCGCGCCCGACAGACCGCCCGCCTCGTCACCATGGGCCAAGCCTTCGACGCCTTCGCGACTCAGGGTGGTGTTGGTGGCGATCACCGCGTCCATGCCCGCCGCCAGCAGCGCCTGGGCCACTTGCACGGTTTCTTCGTCACTCATGTCCGGGGCGATCTTGATCGCCACCGGCACGCGCTTGCCATATTGCGCAGCCAACAGCTCGCGGCGTTCGGCCAAGGCCTCCAGCAGCTGCTTGAGCGACTCGCCAAACTGCAGGCTGCGCAGGCCCGGGGTGTTGGGCGAGCTGACGTTGACGGTGATGTAGCTGGCGTGGGGGTAAACCTTGTCCAGGCAGATCAGGTAGTCATCCACCGCGCGCTCGACCGGGGTGTCGAAATTCTTGCCGATATTGATGCCCAGCACGCCCTTGTACTGCGAGGCGCGCACGCGACTGAGCAGGTTATCGACGCCCAGGTTGTTGAAGCCCATGCGGTTGATGATGGCCGTGGCTTCAGGCAGGCGGAAGATACGCGGCTTCGGGTTGCCCGGCTGCGGGCGCGGGGTGACCGTGCCTATCTCGACGAAACCGAAGCCCAACTGGGCGAAGCCGTCGATGGCCGCGCCATTCTTGTCCAGGCCAGCGGCCAGGCCCACCGGGTTGTCGAACGTCAGGCCCATGACAGTGACCGGCAGGCGTGCCGGCTTCTTGGTCAGCATGCCGTTGAGCCCCAGGCGGCCACCTGCGCCGATCAGGTCCAGGGACAGGTCGTGGGAGGTTTCCGGAGAGAGTTTGAACAACAGCTGGCGGGCCAGGTTATACATGGGCGGGCATGACTCGTTGGAGGATCGGTGAGGGGCGCGATTATAGCGAGGATGGGGGCGGTTGTGGGATCGATATTCGCCAAGGGGCGAACACGCCGCTGGCTTTTGATTGTATCAAATGGCAGGTACACGGGCTGGTGTGGGAGCGGGCTCTGCCCGCGAAAAGATCGCCGCGTAGCCCCTGACAGACCGCAGTGTGCTTTTCGCGGGCAGAGCCCGCTCCCACACAGGCACCTGACACACACATGCATCTGAACACTACCTTGCGATCAAATGCAGCGTCAAAAGCGGGGTCAAAAGCAACGGCAACGGCAACGGCAACGGCAGGCGCAGAAGCGTGAGTGCAGACGGTTTTTAAAGGCAAAAAAAAACCCGGCCGAGGCCGGGTTTTTTTCAAGCGTTATCCAATTACTTGGATTGTGCTTCCACTTCAGCTTCTACGCGACGGTTAACGGCGCGGCCAGCTTCAGTTTTGTTGTCAGCCACTGGACGGGTTTTACCGTAACCGATGGAGTCAACACGGTTGCTCTCAACGCCGTACTGGTTAACCAGTACTTGTTTGACAGCAGCAGCACGACGCTCAGACAGCTTCTGGTTGTAGGCATCTGGACCGACGCTGTCGGTGTGACCTTCAACACGAGTAGTGGTCTGTGGGTACTGCTTCATGAAGTCAGCCAGGTTCTTGATGTCAGCATAGCTGTTTGGCTTGACGACCGACTTGTTGAAGTCGAACTTCACGTCCAGCTGGACGCGAACGGTTTCAGGCGCTGGAGCTGGAGCTGGCTCTTCAGCAACTGGAGCCGGAGCTGGAGCTGGGGCTGGAGCCGGAGCCTTGCCACCGCTACCACCGAAGTTCACACCCAGGCCGATAGTAGGAGCGTAGTCCCACTTACCGTTGTCCAGCTTGTAGTCAGCCTCGACACCAGCACGAGCGTACAGGTTGTCGGTGATGTACCACTTGGCGCCGGCGCCGACGGTAGCGAAGGTGGAGCTGTCGCGACCGCTGTGGCCGTCAGCTTCAACGTTGCTCAGGCTCTGGTGGGCGAAGCCGCCGGAGACGTATGGACGAATGGCGTCGCCAACAGTACCGAAGTGGTACATGCCGGTCAGGGAGCCAGTGTCACCGTGGATTTTCTGGCTGCCAGTACCATCGTTCGAACGAGTGTAGTTGGTCTTGCCGTAGCCCAGGATGACTTCAACGTCGTCGGTCAGGAAGTAGCCCAGGGAAGCGCCGGCGGTGCGGCCGTCTTCCACGTGCTTGACGCTGTCGTTGTAGGTCTTGCCGTAGAAGGCTTCACCTTCGACCGCGCCTTGGCCTTGTGCCAAAGCGCCGAAAGAAGTTGCGGCAACAAGAGAACCAATGGCAATGCCTAAGGTGTTTTTCAGTTTCATCCGTTAAATCCCCATCTGGTGATTGTTAAGCAGTCCCACATTACTTGGGGGACAACTCGGCGGCAAGTCTAGCAGAACTTGCCCCACGTTAGAGATATTTGCACCGAACTAAGTTTCGGCGATACCTGCAAATTTCTCACGTAGCTTGTCCAGCGCCCGTTTGTATCGCATTTTCGTGGCGCTCAGACCCATGTGCATGATGTCCGCAATCTCTTGAAACTCAAGCTCTGCGACGAATCGAAGCACAAGTATTTCTCGGTCGATCGGGTTGACATGTATCAGCCAACGATCCAATCCACCACGCTCCTCCGGTTTCGGCGCCTTCTCTTCCGATGCCTCCTCGAGCGGGTCGAGGCTCAGTGCATCCATGAGGCGGCGCTTGCGCCGTTCTTTACGGTACTGAGTGATACATTCGTTGTAGGTGATGCTGTAGAGCCAGGTCTTGAACTTCGATTTTCCCTCGAAGTTTTTCAGACCGTACAACACCTTCAACATCACCTCCTGACAGACATCGTCAGCGTCACGATCGTTCCCTAGATATCGTGCGCACACGTTGAACAGGGTGCGCTGGTAGCGCCGCATCAGCTCCTCGTAGGCACGCGTGACGTGGAAAAGTTCCACATGCGAACGCGCCACCAGCTCCTCGTCAGTGAGCGTGCGGGGGTCGTAACGCAGGGGCAACGAATGAACTTTATTCAAAACAAGTCGGGCCGACAGTCAGGTCAATATCCACCATGGCCCGAAACCCGGGCCATTTTGCGGCGGCATACAGTAGCAGAATTCGCCGGCTCAGCGGCTACTAACCCGCTGCTCCAAGAGGATCCGATTGGACAGGGAAACCAACTCCCCCTCATCGGTCAGCAGCGTCGTCTTGACCGTGCCGATCTCCTCGATCTGGCCTTCAACCTCTCCAACTCGCACTTGTTGCCCCACCTGGTACAACTCCCGAACATAAATTCCCGCCAGGATCTGCCCGGCGATTTCCCGGCTTCCCAGCCCCATGGCCAGTGCAACAGCCAGACCAACGGTAATCAAAACGATGACGATGACGTGGTTCAGCAGGTCAGTCTTGACCTCGAGCTGACTGATGGCCACCGAGATACTGATGACAATCACCAGCCATTGCGCCACGCGCCCCAGGCCGGCCGAATAGTCCAGGCCAACCCCTTCGGCAGCGCCGCGCACCAGGCCGTTGACCAGTTGCGCCAGCAGCACGCCAACCAGCAGCACCAGCGCCGCGCCAAAAACCTTGGGCAAATAGAGCGCCAGCATGTCGAGCGTAGCTGAAACTCGCTGCAAGCCAAGGGATTCGGCAGCAGATACCAGGAAAATCAGCAGCACGAACCAGTAGACGATCTTGCCGACCAGGGTCGAGATCGGCACCTGGATGCCCCCGCGGCTCATTAGCTTGGTCAGCCCGGTACCCGCCATCAGACGGTCCAGGCCCAGCTTGGCCAGCAGTTTGGACAACAGGGTGTCGAGCAGTTTGGCGACGACGAACCCCAGCAGTACCACCACCAACGCACCGAACAGGTTGGGGATGAAATTCGCGACCTTCGTCCAGAGTGCGGTCATGGCCGTCACCAGGCTCTGAGTCCAGAGATCAAGTTGCATAGTCAATCAGCCTTATCAGCAGTACGAGCAGTAGGTTTGCGTCGCGAAACTGGCGCCACATGGCCCGATCCATTGTCCACGGCGATCATGAAGGCCTGCAACCAGCGGCCCATCAGGCTGAACAGATCGCCCGCGCCGACCTGGCGATTGGCGGTCTTGAGTACACGGCCCAGGCACGCATCGTCATCGCGCCCCGGGGACGATGACGCCTTGAGCATGTCACGCAGTGATTCTTCGAACGGATCGTGCATAGGCACCTCACGAATTATCAGTCAAAGACGAGAGCAGTCGCAGGTGGGTCACATCAGTCCTGGGTGCAAATGCAACCACATATGTCCTGAACGTCACCTAAACCCAACGCAAACGACGAAACAACCACCACTGCCCCAGGCCGATCACCACCATCATCACGCACGCCACCGTAAAGCCATACGGGTTGGTGGACAAGGGAATACCGCCGACGTTGATGCCTAGCAGGCCGGTGAGAAAACTCATCGGCAGGAAGATGCAGGTGATGATGCCGAAGCGGTACATGGTGCGGTTCATGCGTTCGTTCAGGCGCCGGTCCTCGGCCTCCAGCACCAGCCCCACGCGCTCGCGCGTCAGCTCCAGCTCTTCCAGGTAGCGGGTGAGGCTGTTATTCAGCTCGTTCCAGTAGTCGGCATCGTCGTCGACGAACCAGGGCAATTTGTTGCGCGACAGCTGGCCGAAGATTTCCCGCTGCGGCGCGAGAAAACGGCGCAGCCCCGCGGCCCGCCGGCGGATCTGCAAGATGTTGCCATGTTCGGGAGTATACCGTTCGTCGGCGTCAATCTTGTCTTCTTCGTCGTCGACCACTTCACTCAACTCGCCCACCAGGGTCTGCACCTTCTCGGTGAGGTACTGGGCAAGGTAGAGAATCAGCTCGGACGCCGTGCGCGGGCCACGCCCCTGTTGAAGCAGCACCATGAGCTCATCGGTGGCACGCAGTGGTCGCAGGCGCAGGGAAATGACCCGACGGGCCTCGGCAAAGATTCGCACCGAGACCATGTCTTCAGGTTCGGCACCGGGGTTCAGGTTGACGCCACGCAGGAACAACAGCAATTGGTCGTCGGGCAAAGGCAGCAACCGTGGGCGGGTGTTCTCCTCCAGCAACAGGTCGCAACTGAATTCGTTCAGGCCGCTTTCTTCGCGCAGCCACGCCTGGGTGTGCGGATGGCCGCGGTCCCAGTGCAACCACAGGCTTTCCTGTGCCTGCAATTCAAGCTCATCCAACTGCGCCCGCGCGATCTGGCGAGCGCCCCCCTTACCGTCGAGCACCAGGGCCTGCACCAAGCCCCACTGCGCGTTTTCTTCCTCGAACATCCAAACCCCATTTAACTGGTTACAAACAGCTTACTCTGGCATTTTCAATGCGCTGGGCGACACGATAACGCCATTGTTGTCGGCGTAGATGAATTCTCCCGGTTTAAATGTAACGCCGGCGAAGCTGACAGGTACGTTCAGGTCGCCGATGCCGCGCTTCTCCGTGCGCAGCGGGTGGCTGGCCAAGGCCTGCACGCCCAGGTCGGTCTGGGCGATGACGTCCACGTCGCGAATACAGCCGTAGATGACAATGCCTTCCCAGCCGCTCTTGGCCGCCTTTTCCGCGAGCATGTCGCCCAACAGCGCGCAACGCAGCGAACCGCCGCCATCGACCACCAGGACCTTGCCCTTGCCGTTCTGCTCGACCTGTTCCTTGACCAGCGAATTGTCTTCAAAGCACTTGATGGTGACAATCTCGCCACCAAAGGAGTCGCGCCCGCCAAAGTTGCTGAACATGGGTTCCAGCACCTTGACCAGCTCGGGGTAGGCATCGCACAAATCGGGAGTGAGGTAATGCATGGGGTAACTCCTGTCAGCTCAGAGACGGTCGATCGAAAAGGCCATCGGTCCTTGAGTAACGAGCCGACATGCCCCGCGTTTACACCTCGCGCCCGTCGTCGCCGACAGGCGCGCAATCGACATAGCTTAGTCCCCACACCGCTGACCGTGAAGTCACGCGCCCACGGCCATGCCCACCTCGGGCAGCAGCGGCGCCAGCGGATCGTTCAACCAGCGCCCCACCAGCGGCCAGACCTCGGCCTGGGCCGGCTTGCTGACGAGCATTTCCACGTGGCCGAAGTTGTCGCCAAAGCCCTGCTCGCGGCCCAACTGCACAAACTGCCGGTGCTCGCCACCGAAGGCCTCGAACAGCTTGCGGCAAGCCCAGGGCGGGTCCTGATGATCACCGCTGGCGGACACGGCCAGCAGCGGCACCTGAACGTCCGCCAGGCCCGCCCACCAGTCGGTCTTGCCTTCGCCGAAGCGGCCGAACAGGCCGTGCCAGCGCATGGCCTCCAGCGCCAGGCCAATGGGCTCGTCCTCGGGGCCGCGCTTGAGGCGCGAACCGGAAATGTGCGCGAAGCGCTTGAGCAGCAGGCGCGCGCTCCACTCCACCGGCGGCATTTTCAGCGGCCAGTAGGTACGGCTCACCTGGCAACCGAACAATGCTGCCGAGGCCACCCGGTCCTGGGCCAGGTAACCACCGCCCAACGCGGCGGCCAGGCTGATGCCGCCCAGCGAATGGCCGATCCAGTGGGGCGCCTGGCCGCTCTGTTCCTGCACGAAGGCGCCGATCACCGGCAAGTCGTAGCGCGCGTAGTCGGCGACGCGGTTCTTGCGGTAGTCCTGGTTGCGCGGCGACAGGCCATGCCCACGCATTTCCGGAATCCACACATCGAAACCTGTCCGCACCAGCCAGGCGCCCAGGCCGATGCCCCGAGGGGATACCCAGAAGCGGCGATTGGAAAAGCTGCCATGCAGAAGAATGACCGGCACACCGCCCGGCTGCGCTTGATCGGCCAGGCCCAGGCGGGTCACGGCCAGCTCGACGCTGGCATCGGGGCTGTTGGCCGCCTTGATGCGATAGACGTCTTCGCTCAGGTCGCCACGTCGCTCGGCGCTGAGCAAGGCGACTGGAAAGAGATTGCTGCTGCTTTGCATAAGACTTCTTGAACAAAAATAAACGGGGGGATAGCAAATGATGTGGGAGCTGGCTTGCCCGCGAGCTTTTGGGCCTGAAAGCTCGCTGGCAAGCCAGCTCCCACAGAGAATGGGGCTTGCGCCCCATACGGTGTTACGCGGCGCCTTGGCCTTCGGCCAGGAAGAACCAGGTCTCCAGTACGGAGTCAGGGTTCAGCGACACGCTTTCGATGCCTTGTTCCATCAGCCACTTGGCCAGGTCCGGGTGGTCGGATGGGCCCTGGCCGCAGATGCCGATGTACTTGCCAGCCTTGTTGCAGGCAGCAATGGCACTGGCCAGCAGCTTCTTGACCGCCGGGTTACGCTCGTCGAACAGGTGCGCGATGATGCCCGAGTCGCGGTCCAGGCCCAGGGTCAGCTGGGTCATGTCGTTGGAACCGATGGAGAAACCGTCGAAGAACTCCAGGAACTCATCGGCCATCAGGGCGTTGGACGGCAGCTCGCACATCATGATCACGCGCAGGCCATTGACGCCACGACCCAAGCCGTTCTCGGCCAGCAGGTCGACCACCTGGCTGGCTTCGCCCAGGGTGCGCACGAACGGCACCATGATCTCGACGTTGGTCAGGCCCATGTCGTTGCGCACGCGCTTGAGGGCGCGGCACTCGAGCTCGAAGCACTCGCGGAACGATTCGCTGATGTAGCGCGAGGCGCCGCGGAAGCCCAGCATCGGGTTCTCTTCCTCAGGTTCGTACAGCTTGCCGCCGATCAGGTTGGCGTATTCGTTGGACTTGAAGTCCGACAGGCGCACGATGACCTTCTTCGGCCAGAACGCCGCGGCCAGGGTACTGATGCCTTCCACCAGCTTGTCGACGTAGAAGTCAACGGGTGCGCTGTAACCGGCGATGCGCTTGTCGACGCTGTCCTTGATGTCGGCGGGCAGGCCGTCATAGTTGAGCAGTGCCTTGGGGTGCACGCCGATCATGCGGTTGATGATGAATTCCAGGCGCGCCAGGCCGACACCGGCGTTGGGCAGCTGGGCGAAGTCGAAGGCGCGGTCCGGGTTGCCGACGTTCATCATGATCTTGAACGGCAGGTCGGGCATGGCGTCCACGGAGTTCTTCTTGATGTCGAAGCCCAGTTCGCCCTCGAAGATATAGCCGGTATCACCTTCGGCGCAGGACACGGTCACGCCCTGGCCGTCCACCAGCAACTGGGTGGCGTTGCCGCAACCGACCACGGCCGGAATGCCCAGCTCGCGAGCAATGATGGCCGCGTGGCAGGTACGCCCGCCACGGTTGGTGACGATGGCGCTGGCGCGCTTCATCACCGGCTCCCAGTCCGGGTCGGTCATGTCGGACACCAGCACGTCGCCGGGCTGGACCTTGTCCATCTCCGAGACGTCCTTGATGATGCGCACCTTGCCGGCGCCGATGCGCTGGCCGATGGCACGCCCTTCCACCAGCACGGTGCCCTTCTCTTTCAGCAGGTAGCGTTCCATGACGTTGGCCTGGGAACGGCTTTTCACGGTTTCCGGACGGGCCTGCACGATGTACAGCTTGCCGTCGTCACCGTCCTTGGCCCATTCGATGTCCATCGGGCACTGGTAGTGCTTCTCGATGATCATGGCCTGCTTGGCCAGCTCGCTGACCTCGGCATCGGTGAGGCAGAAGCGCGCGCGGTCGGCCTTGTCGACATCGACGGTCTGCACCGACTTGCCGGCCTTGGCCTCGGCGCCGTAGATCATCTTGATGGCCTTGCTGCCCAGGTTGCGGCGCAGGATGGCCGGGCGGCCGCCTTCCAGGGTGTGCTTGTGCACATAGAATTCATCAGGGTTGACGGCCCCCTGCACCACGGTTTCGCCCAGGCCGTAGGCGCCGGTGATGAACACCACGTCGCGAAAGCCCGATTCGGTGTCCAGGGTGAACATGACGCCGGCGGTACCGGTTTCCGAGCGCACCATGCGCTGCACGCCGGCCGACAGGGCCACCAGCTTGTGGTCGAAGCCCTGGTGCACGCGGTAGGAAATGGCGCGGTCGTTGAACAGCGAGGCGAACACTTCCTTGGCCGCGCGAATGACGTTGTCGACGCCACGGATGTTCAGGAAGGTTTCCTGCTGGCCGGCGAACGAGGCATCTGGCAGGTCTTCGGCGGTGGCCGAGGAACGCACGGCCACGGCGATGTCCGGGTTGCCCTTGGACAGCTCGGCGAAGTGCGTGCGGATCTCGGCATTCAGTTGCTCAGGGAACTCGGCGTCCATGATCCATTGGCGGATCTGCGCACCGGTCTTGGCCAGGGCATTCACATCATCCACGTCCAGGGCGTCGAGCGCCGCATGGATCTGAGCGTTCAGGCCGCTCTGTTCGAGAAAATCGCGGTACGCCTGAGCCGTAGTGGCAAAGCCACCGGGTACCGATACGCCGGCACCGGCAAGGTTGCTGATCATCTCGCCAAGGGATGCGTTCTTGCCCCCCACATGCTCAACATCGTGTTTGCCGAGCTTATCGAGGGAAACTACGTACTCTACCAAGGTGATCTCTCCACTAGCTGTGTTGGAAAAGCTCAGGACCCGTGCTACTCCCACCAAGGGAGCATGCCGAGCATTTATGGCCTGGACCCGGAAAATAAGTGAGAATGCCGGACAATCAAGACCGGCAAATCCGGCCTATCATATCCAAGAATCGTCACCAGCTTAAGGCCCATGGCGCAAATGAAACGATCTGCTTTCTTCATCTCCGACGGCACCGGGATCACCGCCGAGACACTGGGCCAGAGCCTCCTGGCACAATTCGAGAACATTACGTTCAACAAGTTCACGCGCCCGTATATCGATAGCCTCGACAAAGCCCGGACGATGGTCAAGCAGATAAACGATTCAGCCGAGCGCGACGGTGTGCGGCCGATCATCTTCGATACCATCGTCAACCAGGAGATCCGCGAGGTGATGGCCACGTCGAACGGCTTCATGATCGACATCTTCTCCACCTTCCTGGCCCCCCTGGAGCAGGAACTGAGCGCCCATTCCTCCTATTCGGTGGGCAAGTCCCACTCCATCGGCGGCAACTCCAATTACATGGAGCGTATCGAGGCGGTCAATTTCGCCCTGGACAACGATGACGGCGCGCGCACGCATTACTACGACAAGGCTGATCTGATTCTGGTCGGTGTTTCGCGCTGCGGCAAGACGCCAACCTGCCTGTACATGGCAATGCAGTTCGGTATTCGCGCAGCCAACTACCCGCTCACCGAGGACGACATGGAGCGCCTGCAGTTGCCAGCGGCCCTCAAGGCCCACCGGCACAAGCTGTTCGGCCTGACCATCGACCCCGACCGCCTGACCGCCATCCGCCACGAACGCAAGCCCAACAGCCGTTATTCCAGCTTCGCCCAGTGCGAATTCGAAGTGCGCGAAGTGGAAAACCTGTTCCGCCGGGAGAACATCCCGAACATCAATTCCACGCATTTCTCGGTGGAAGAGATTTCCGCCAAGATTCTGGTGGAGAAAGGCGTGGAACGGCGGTTCAAGTAACCGTCATCGCGGCTATTTCAGATCACGAACAGATCGACGAAGCGCTGCACCGCCAGTGCCTCGAACTTCTCCTGTTCGCGGCACGCTTCCAGTATCTGCAGGCAGCGCTGGCCGACGAAACGCGTGGCCAGGTGGGTGCGAAACTTGTCCAGCAGCAGCGGCATGCCCTCCGCCCGCCGGCGTCTGTGACCGATGGGGTACAGCACCTCGACCTTCTCGGTGGCGCTGCCGTCCTTGAAAAACACCTGCACGGCGTTGGCGATGGAGCGTTTGTCGGGTTCCAGGTAGTCGTGGCTATAGCCCGGGTCCTCGACGATCTGCATCTTGTCGCGCAACTGGTCGATGATCGGATGGGCGGCGTGGAAGCTGTCCTCATAATGCTCGGCCACCAGCGTGCCGAATGCCAATGGCACGGCCGTCATGTATTGCAGGCAGTGGTCGCGATCAGCCGCGTTGGCCAGCGGCCCTACCTTGGAAATGATGCGGATCGCCGATTCGTGGGTGGTGATGACGATGCGATCGATCTCGCTCAAGCGCCCGCGCACCTGCGGGTGCAGGGTGACAGCCGCCTCGCAGGCGGTCTGGGCGTGAAACTCGGCGGGAAAACTGATCTTGAACAGCACGTTTTCCATCACGTAGGTGCCGAACGGCCGGCCCAGACGGAAGTGGCGCTGGTCTTGCGGCTTGAGCGCAAGGTCCTTGTTGGTGTGGCTGAACAACACGTCGTAGAAGCCCCATTGCGGCGCGCCTAGCACGCCGGGAACGCCCATTTCACCGCGCAGGGCGATGTCGGCCAGGCGCACGCCACGGCTGCTGGCATCGCCTGCCGCCCAGGACTTGCGCGAGCCGGCGTTGGGTGCGTGACGGTAGGTGCGCAGGGCCTGGCCGTCGACGAAGGCATGGGACAGTGCCGACAACAGTTGCTCACGCGTGGCCCCCATCAGCCAGGCACTGACCGCGGTGCTGGCCACTTTCACCAGCACCACATGGTCGAGGCCCACGCGGTTGAAGCTGTTTTCCAGCGCCAGCACGCCCTGGATCTCGTGCGCCATGATCATCGCTTCCAGTACCCGACGCAGGGTCAGCGGGGCCTCGCCGGCCGCCACCCGGCGCTGGGACAGGTGGTCGGCCACGGCCAGGATGGCGCCCAGGTTATCCGACGGATGACCCCATTCGGCGGCCAGCCAGGTGTCGTTGTAGTCCAGCCAGCGCACCATGCAGCCGATGTCCCACGCCGCCTTGACCGGGTCGAGGCGGTAGGACGTGCCAGGCACGCGTGCACCACACGGCACCGTAGTGCCCTCCACCAGCGGCCCCAGGTGCTTGGTGCATTCGGGGAAGCGCAAGGCCAGTAGCCCGCACCCCAGGGTATCCATCAGGCAGTAACGGGCGCTGGTGAGCGCTTCGCCGGACTCGATGCGGTAGCCCAGCACGTAATCGGCGATGCTTTGTAATATCGGCTCATAATCCGGCCGGTGGTTGCTGTCGGCATTCAGGTTCATCGCCCCAGGCTCCTCGGATGGTCGCTCACCCCCTAACCCTAGTAAAAACGCGGTCCGGCGCAACCCACCAGCGCTGCCGCGCCCATTCGGCACGCCCCTGCCCCTGCGCTGGCGTCATAAAACCATCATGCTAGAATGCGCCGCCCGCGCCCCAGGTGCCGTTTTCCGGGAACCATGACCATCAAGCCACTGCACCGCCTGATCTGCCTGCTCTTCGTCCCGGGCATGGCCACGGCCGCTGAAAAGACCGTTTACGGGCTCAACGAGTACGCGCGCCTGGATGATATTGACCTGCAAGTGGCCGCCAAGCTGGACACTGGCGCCAAGACCGCCTCGCTCAGTGCCCGCGACGTCAAGCGCTTCAAGCGTGATGGCGAACACTGGGTGCGTTTCTACCTGGCGATCGACTCGGCCCACAGCCACCCCATCGAGCGGCCGCTGGCGCGTGTCAGCCACATCAAGCGCCGCGCCGGGGATTACGACCCCGATGCTGGCGAACACTACACCGCACGCCCGGTGATCACCCTGGCCGTGTGCATGGGCCGCGAAGAACGCACCATCGAAGTCAACCTCACCGACCGCAGTGCTTTCCAGTACCCGCTGCTGATCGGCAGCGATGCCCTCACGCACTTCGATGCCCTGGTCGACCCCAGTCTAAAATATGCGGCCGGCAAACCCGCCTGTCGCAATGACGCTCATACCGCAGAGTAACCTCAATGCGCTCGCTTACCCTCCATCTGCGAATCCTCATCGGCACCCTGGTTACCCTGGGCCTGGCGATCACGGCTTATCAGATATTCGTGCTCGGCATCCCCATGACCGAGGACGAGACCGACGACCTGTGGAACATCGACGCCAAGGTCGAGTTCGTCGCCAGCGCCAAAGACCCGGTCAAGATCCAGATGTTCGTGCCGCCCCTGACGCGCGACTACGTGAGCCTGAACGAGAGCTTCATTTCCAATAACTACGGGGTGAACGTCAACCGCCTCGACGGCAACCGCAAGGTCACCTGGTCGGCGCGCCGCGCCAGCGGCAACCAGACCCTGTACTACCGGCTGGTGCTGACCAAGCGCTACAGCAACGAGAAGCCCAAGGTGAAGGGCCCGACCTTCCGCGACAGCATGGCCATCGAGGGCCCCGAAAAGATTGCCGCCGAGGCCCTGCTGGCGCCGATCCGCCAACATTCGGCCGATGTGGAGACCTTCGTCAGCGAAACCATCAAGCGGGTCAACAACCTCAGCGACGACAATGTCAAGCTGCTGCTGGCCGGTGACCCGTCCACCGCCCACAAGGCCAGCATCGTCGACCTGCTGCTGTCGATCGCCCACGTGCCATTGGAAAAGGTCCACACCATTCGCCTGGTGGCCGACCAGCCGCAAACGCCGGAACTGTGGTTGCGCAGCTTCAACGGTAGCCAATGGCTGTACTTCAACCCCGAGACCGGCGAACAGGGCCTGCCCGGCGACCGCCTGCTGTGGTGGACCGGTGACGAGAACCTGATCAGCGTCGAGGGCGGCAAGAAGGCCACGGTGACCTTCACCCTGAACAACAGCGAGATGAATGCCATCCGCCTGGCCAAGCTGACCGACGAGAACACCGACGCCGACTTCCTCGAGTACTCGCTGTACAGCCTGCCGCTGCAAACCCAGCAGACCTTCATGATCATGGTGATGATCCCCATTGGCGTGCTGGTGATCCTGATCCTGCGCAACCTGATCGGCCTGCAGACCCTGGGCACCTTCACCCCGGTGCTGATCGCCCTGGCCTTCCGCGAGACCCAGCTGGGCTTCGGTATCGCCCTGTTCACGGTGATCACGGCCCTGGGCCTGACACTGCGCTCCTACCTGGAACACCTGAAACTGCAAATGCTGCCACGGCTCTCCGTGGTGCTGACGTTCGTGGTAGTGCTGATCGCCGCCATCAGCCTGTTCAGCCACAAGCTGGGCCTGGAGCGCGGGCTGTCCGTGGCGCTGTTCCCCATGGTGATCCTGACCATGACCATCGAACGCCTGTCCATCACCTGGGAAGAGCGTGGCGGCAGCCATGCCATGAAAGTGGCCATCGGCACCCTGTTCGCCGCGTCCCTGGCGCACCTGCTGATGACCGTGCCGCAGCTGGTGTACTTCGTGTTCACCTTCCCGGCCATCCTGCTGATCATGGTCGGTTTCATGCTGGCCATGGGTCGCTACCGCGGTTACCGCCTGACCGAACTGCTGCGGTTCAAGGCCTTCGTCAAGGCGGATTCCTGAATGTTCGGCCTGCTCAAGACGTGGAAGGCCTTGCACGCGCAAGGCATCATGGGCATCAACCGGCGTAACGCCGACTACGTGCTCAAGTACAACAAGCGCAGCCTGTACCCCATTGTCGATGACAAGATCATCACCAAGGAGCGGGCCATCGCCGCAGGCATCCACGTGCCGGAAATGTACGGGGTGATTTCCACCGAAAAGGAAATCAGCCAGTTGCCGACGATCATCGGCGGGCGCAGCGATTTCGTCATCAAGCCGGCGCAGGGCGCCGGCGGCGACGGCATCCTGGTGATCGCCGACCGCTTCGAGGACCGCTACCGCACGGTGTCCGGGCGCATCATCAGCCACGATGAAATCGAGCACCAGGTGTCCAGCATCCTCACCGGCCTGTACTCGCTGGGCGGCCACCGCGACCGGGCGCTGATCGAGTACCGGGTCACCCCGGACCAGATTTTCCGCAGCATCAGCTATGAAGGCGTGCCGGACATCCGCATCATCGTGCTGATGGGCTACCCGCTGATGGCCATGCTGCGCCTGCCCACCCGCCAGTCCAACGGCAAGGCCAACCTGCACCAAGGCGCCATTGGCGTGGGCGTGGACCTGGCCACCGGCGTGACCCTGCGCGGCACCTGGCTGAACAACATCATCAGCAAGCATCCCGATACCACCAACGCGGTGGATGGCGTGCAACTGCCCAACTGGGACGGCTTCATGAAACTGGCCGCCGGCTGCCACGAACTGTGCGGCCTGGGCTACATCGGCGTGGACATGGTGCTGGACCAGGAAAAGGGCCCGCTGATTCTCGAACTCAACGCCCGCCCCGGCTTGAACATCCAGATTGCCAACGACTGCGGCCTCACCGGCCGCACCCAGGCCGTGGAAGCGCGGCTGGCGGAACTGGCCGCCGAAGGGCGCAGTGAAACCGTCGCCGAGCGCGTACGCTTCACCCAAGGCCTGTTTGGACATGTGCCCACACCGTGACGCGTTTTTTGTGGAAGCTGGCTTGCCAGCGAGCTTTTAGGTGAAACGCTCGCGGGCCAGCCAGCGCCCACAGGCCGCTGCTACACAGTTTTGAACGACAGGACTACAATCGCCCCCTCGCTTGAATGGTGCCATACCCGCCACATGTCCATCTGTTTTGTACACCCCCTGCCCTACACCCCCGATCCCGCCGCCTGGTTCGCCACTGTTCGCCACGCGCCGGGCGCGGTGCTGCTCGACAGTGCCCGGCCCACCGCTGAGCGCGGGCGTTTCGATATGCTCAGTGCCTGGCCGCGCGCGACCTTTGACGCCCAGCCCGCCGAGCGCGGCGAAGACTACCTGCAACGCCTGCGCCAGGCGCTGGCCGCGCTGGGTCCGGCGCAGCTGCCCGACGGCCTGGACCTGCCGTTCGCCGGCGGGCTGATCGGCTACCTGAGCTATGATTTCGGCCGGCGCCTGGAACAACTGCCCAGCGTGGCCGTGGACGACCTGCACCTGCCCGACGCGCACCTGGGCCTGTACGACTGGGCGCTGATCAGCGACCACCAGTGCCAGACCAGCCAATTGGTGTTCCACCCGGCCCTGCACACCGCCGAGCGCCAGCGCCTGATCGAGTTGTTCCGCCAGCCCGCCGCGCCCCACGGCGCACCGTTCAAGCTGGACGCGCCCATGCGCCCGGACCTCAGCCCCGAGCAGTACCGCCAGGCGTTCGAGCGCATCCAGGCCTACATCGCCGCCGGCGACTGCTACCAGGTCAACCAGACTCAACGCTTCCGCGCGCCCTGCCACGGCGACCCCTGGACCGCCTACCAGGCCCTGCGCCAGGCCTGCCCGACGCCGTTTTCCGGGTTCCTGACCCTCGCCGACGGCAGCGCCATTCTCAGCCTGTCCCCCGAGCGCTTCATTCAGGTCAGCGACGGCCACGTCGAAACCCGCCCCATCAAGGGCACCCGCCAGCGCGACGCCGACCCCGAGCGCGACGCCGCCAACGGCCGCGAGCTGCTGGCCAGCCTCAAGGACCGCGCGGAAAACCTGATGATCGTCGACCTGCTGCGCAACGACCTGGGCCGCACCTGCCGCATCGGCTCGGTGCGCGTGCCCGAATTGTTCGCCCTGGAAAGCTACCCCAACGTGCACCACATGGTCAGCGCGGTAGTGGGCGAGCTGGCGGACGGCAAGGACTGCCTGGACCTGATCGCCGGCAGCTTCCCCGGCGGCTCGATCACCGGCGCGCCGAAGATTCGCTCGATGCAGATCATCGACGAACTGGAACCCAGCCGCCGCGCGCTGTACTGCGGCTCGCTGCTGTACCTGGACGTGCGCGGGCACATGGACAGCTCCATCGCCATCCGCAGCCTGCTGGTCAAGGACGGACAGGTGTCGTGCTGGGGCGGTGGCGCCATCGTCGCCGACTCGCACTGGGAAGATGAATACGCCGAGTCGGTGTTCAAGGTGCAGGTGCTGATGGACACTTTGGCGCAGCTGTAAGTCCCGAATTGCAAGCTGCAAGCGGCCGACCAGCCTTCTTGCAGCTTAAAGCTTGAAGCTTGCCGCTGCCCATTTTGTTACCATCGGCCACAAATGAGCGCCAAGCGCCGAATGAACTAGGAAGCCGCCTGATGAGCCTGAACCTCGACGTCGCCGAACTCGCCGCGACTTATGCCAACAAGTCCCCCCAGGACGTTCTCAAGCTTGCCTTCGAGCACTTCGGTGACGAGCTGTGGATTTCCTTCAGCGGCGCCGAGGACGTGGTCCTGGTCGACATGGCGTGGAAGCTGAACAAAAACGTCAAGGTCTTCAGCCTCGACACCGGCCGCCTGCACCCGGAAACCTACCGGTTCATCGACCAGGTGCGCGAGCACTACAAGATCGCCATCGAACTGGTGTCCCCGGACCACACCAAGCTGGAACCGTTCGTCAAGGAAAAGGGCCTGTTCAGCTTCTACAAGGACGGCCACGGAGAATGCTGCGGCATCCGCAAGATCGAGCCACTGCGCCGCAAGCTGTCCACCGTGCGCGCCTGGGCCACCGGCCAGCGCCGCGATCAGAGCCCGGGCACGCGCAGTGCCGTGGCGGTGATGGAAATCGACGGTGCTTTCTCCACCCCTGAGCGGCCACTGTACAAATTCAACCCGCTGGCGCAAATGAGCAGCGAGGAAGTGTGGGGCTACATCCGCATGCTTGAGCTGCCGTACAACAGCCTGCACGAGCGCGGCTTCATCAGCATCGGCTGCGAGCCCTGCACCCGTCCCGTGCTGCCCAACCAGCACGAGCGCGAAGGCCGCTGGTGGTGGGAAGAAGCCACGCAGAAGGAGTGCGGGCTGCACGCCGGCAACCTGATCAAGAAAGCCTGATACCCCGCCCCATGAAAAAACCGGCCCATTGGCCGGTTTTTTCATGCTCCCCGGATCAATGCACCGGCAGCTCGACGCCGTCGAACAGCTCTTCCAGCTCCTGCTTGTTGTGGCACTGGATAGCCTTGGCCATCACGTCGCGGGTCAGGTGCGGGGCGAACTTCTCGATGAAGTCGCACATGAAACCGCGCAGGAACGTTCCGCGGCGGAAGCCGATCTTGGTGATGCTCGCTTCGAACAGGTGGTCAGCGTCCAGCATCACCAGGTCGCTGTCCAGCTTGGTGTCCACCGCCATCTTGGCGACGATGCCCACGCCCAGGCCCAAGCGCACGTAGGTCTTGATCACGTCGGCGTCGGCCGCGGTGAACACCACCTTGGGGGTCAGGCCGCGGTGGCTGAAGGCTTCGTCAAGCTTGGAACGGCCGGTGAAACCAAACACGTAGGTCACGATCGGGTATTCGGCCAGCACTTCCAGGGTGAGCTTGGGCAGCTTGGTCAGCGGGTGGCCCTGTGGCACTACCACGCAACGGTTCCAGCGGTAGCACGGCATCATGATCAGGTCGCCGAACAGCTCCAGGGCTTCGGTGGCGATGGCGAAATCGACGGTGCCGTCGGCGGCCATCTCGGCGATCTGCATGGGCGAGCCTTGGTGCATGTGCAGGGCTACGTCGGGGTATTGCTTGATGAAATTGCTGATCACCGGTGGCAGCGCGTAGCGTGCCTGGGTGTGAGTGGTCGCGATCGACAGGGTGCCTTTCTTCTCGTTGGAGAACTCCTGGGCGATCTGCTTGATGCTTTCCACCTTGCGCAGGATCTCGCCGGCGGTGGTGATGATGCGCTCACCGGCCGGGGTCACGCGGGTCAGGTGCTTGCCGCTGCGGGCGAAGACTTCAACGCCCAGCTCGTCTTCCAGCAGGCGGATCTGCTTGCTGATGCCGGGCTGGGAGGTATAGAGACTTTGTGCTGTCGCGGAGACGTTGAGGTCGTGGTGCGCTACTTCCCAGATGTAGCGCAGTTGTTGAAGCTTCATATGTATCCCTCAAAGCAGGTAGACGCCAACAGCGACGAGTTATAACTATATTAATGGTCCGGGTAATAAATCTAGAACTTTTTATCAAAATTTACACCCGCACGCCCCCGTGCGTGCCATCACGCCTTGCGCCGCCCTAGCTGCTGGGACAGTGGAACCATGTACACCGGCACTGGCGATAGTTGCAGAACCCGCGCGGCAGTGCGCCCCAACGGCATGTCGGCGCCCGCGCCGTGGCTGTGGCTGCCGACGATCAGCAGGTCCACCGCCAGGCGCTGGGCCTGGTCGAGGATGACCTGCGCCGGGTCGCCCTGTCGCACCCGCACAGCGGTAATCAGCGCCAAGTCCTGCTGCCCCTCGCCCAATTCCTCACGAAAACCATCCAGCACCTTGTGCTCGATACCCGCCATCATGGTGCTGAACCCTTCGCTGTGCAGTTCGTTGAGGGTGGGTTCATCCAGGTAGCTCTGCAACACCGACTCGGCGAACAGCCCCATCGGCTCCACGGCATGGATCACGTAGAGGTCGGCCTTGAAGGTACGCGCCAGGGCCAGCGCGTGTTGCATCACGTAAGGGGCATACAGCCCCAGGTCAGTGGCATACAGCATCGAACGGATCATATGATCTCCTCGACTGCCAAAACGGCAGAGCTTGCTCAAGCTTAGCAGCGCCGCCCACAGTCCGACGCCCCGCTCATAACCTGAGCGCTGGTCGGCGGACCAAATACATGACCTGCTGTTTCAGGGCAATTCATCCGCCTCCCGGCGCAGTGCCTCGCTCACCCCCTGGTTGATGTCCGCCGCGAGCAAACGTGTGCGCAGCGACCCATGAAATTCGCCATCACGCACAACAAACATTGCCGGAAGGTGAAAGACCTCGTACCGTTGCACCGCCCCGCCATTGTCGCCGGCGTCGATCCAGCACACGCGGTCCACGGCCAGGGGCATGCCGGGCATTTCTCGGCGCGCCACCCGGCAACTGGCGCAGCCGGCACCGGTAAACACCAGTAACGAAGTGCCCGGCGCTGCCAGCAGCACATGATCTATAGTCAAATCAGTCAGTTCCGTTTCCTGCAGCGTGCTGCAGGCCTGATCGTCAACCAACCGACACTCGGAGCCCGTGTTCATGGGTCGTTTTCTACCTCATCCTTTCGATGTTCCCGTGGAGTTGAACCTGTGCCAACGACCTCCGATGTCCCCGCGCCGGCTGCATGTCGTCAGCCTGGGCGGCGTCGCCTGCCAGCATGACCGCGCCTACCGCAACGGTACCGCGGTCGACCTCAGCATGCCGACGTTGAACAACGGCGTGAAGTACCCAGGCTACGTGGCCTGGTGTCGCAAGCAGCCGTCAGGCTACCTGATCGGCGTGGCTTTTACCGACGAACAGACGCTGTTCGGCGCACGCATGGGTGAACAGGTGTGCCAGATACAGCAATACTGCGAAACACAATCGCCGTTTTATGGCGGCGTTGAAAGCATCGATGCGCTGGCCCGCCAGTGGGTGGAACGTCACGCGGCCGAGTTCTCCCAGGCCAGCCTGGATCTGGCCGCAGACGCGCCGCGCTGAAGCGGGTCCCGCCCGATGCGCGCATTTACACAGCTGCCCATTGTCGCGCCACCGGGTTCGCGCTAAGGTTCCGCTCCCCGCTGCGCCTAAAATAAGCTGTGCTCCGCCGCGCGGGGATCGCTGGCGGCCGGCACCCGTGACCTGACGAGTAACACGATGGCTGATTTACCGATCGACGACCTGAACGTCGCCTCCAACGACACCCTGATCACCCCTGACCAGCTCAAGCGGGAAATTCCGTTGAGCCCGGCCGCTCTCAAGACCGTGACCCAGGGTCGCCAGGTCGTGCGCGACATCCTCGACGGCAAGGATCATCGCCTGTTCGTGGTCATCGGCCCCTGCTCGATCCATGACATCAAGGCCGCCCACGAGTATGCCGAGCGCCTGAAGGTGCTGGCTGCCGAAGTCAGCGACACCCTGTACCTGGTGATGCGCGTGTACTTCGAGAAACCGCGGACCACCGTCGGCTGGAAAGGCCTGATCAACGACCCGTACCTGGATGACTCATTCAAGATTCAGGACGGCCTGCACATTGGCCGCCAACTGCTGCTGGACCTGGCCGAAATGGGCCTGCCGACCGCGACCGAAGCGCTGGACCCGATCTCGCCGCAGTACCTGCAGGACCTGATCAGCTGGTCGGCCATTGGCGCGCGCACCACCGAATCGCAAACCCACCGCGAAATGGCCTCGGGCCTGTCCTCGGCCGTGGGTTTCAAGAACGGCACCGATGGTGGCCTGACCGTGGCCATCAACGCCCTGCAGTCGGTGTCCAGCCCGCATCGTTTCCTGGGCATCAACCAGGAAGGCGGCGTGTCCATCGTCACCACCAAGGGCAACGCCTATGGGCACGTGGTATTGCGCGGAGGCAACGGCAAGCCCAACTATGATTCGGTCAGCGTCGCCCTGTGCGAACAGGCGCTGAACAAGGCAAATATTCGCCCGAACATCATGGTCGATTGCAGCCACGCCAACTCCAACAAGGACCCGGCCCTGCAACCACTGGTGATGGAGAACGTGGCCAACCAGATCGTCGAAGGCAACAACTCGATCATCGGCCTGATGGTTGAAAGCCACCTGAACTGGGGTTGCCAGGCGATTCCCAAGGACCTGGCCGACCTGCAGTACGGCGTCTCGATCACCGACGCCTGCATCGACTGGGCCAGCACCGAGAACACCTTGCGCAGCATGCACGCCAAGCTCAAGGATGTGCTGCCCCAGCGCGCTCGCGGCTGACCGTAGCACAGAAACGAAAACGCCGGGGCATGCCCCGGCGTTTTCGTTTCTGTTTGTGCGCCAGCCGTGATCAGGTCTTGGCCGCGTGCCGCTGGTGCCGCTCCATGTAGCGTTCCACATAGGAGCACGACGGGATCACCGTGTAGCCCATGCGCTCGGCATAGGCCAGTGCCTGTTCGGTAAGGGCCGCGGCAATGCCGCGACCGCGCAGCGCGTTGGGCACGAAGGTACGGTAGATATCCAGTGTCTGCTTACCCAGGTCCATGTAGGTCAGGTAAGCACGATGACCGTCCACATTGGTCTCGAACTGATGACCAGCCTGGTCATGGTGGATGGACAACGCCTCGCTCATCACAACTCCTCGCGGGTCTTTGAATTTGACCCTTACCTTACCGATGTTTTTCCGGCGAAGGAACCTCTACGCCACCCCGTGCCTGTTTCGACACCGAGAACAGCTTTGTCGTTCTCTATTCAAAAATGAGCACGTACTCAATAGTAGGCGCCGTTGCCACCGACACTCAAGACACTTGCCCGGCGCCTGGATGAATTTGCGCGACCGAACATCCGAAGGCAGCACGACTGAACATTGCCGAATGTTAAACCTTTGACGACGGCGGACACTTCAAGTCACTACAAGTTCAGTAAAAAACACTTTAGCAGGCTTTGCGCAACTCACAGGGAACCACCGCCCCGCGTTTATTATCGGCACCCGCAAGGATGACGCCGATCACAAAACTGCAAACATGGCCAAGAGCCTTTAGCCTTATCCAGACGGGCCTGGCGTGGCGTTTGCCGACGACGGCGCCAACACAGTTGGAGGCGCCATGAGATTTTTTTTTGCTTCTTGCGTTAGGTCATTTTACTTACTACAAGTAATGGGTACTATGTACGCCGGCTATTTTCTCACTCACGAGAGATGGCTTTAAATAGAAAGTCCTTGAAGGGGATCACGATGAACAACGTTCTGAAATTCTCTGCTCTGGCTCTGGCCGCCGTTCTGGCTACCGGTTGCAGCAGCGCCTCCAAAGAAACCGAAGCTCGCCTGACCGCTACCGAAGACGCTTCGGCTCGCGCTCAAGCGCGTGCTGACGAAGCTTATCGCAAAGCTGACGAAGCTCTGGCTGCTGCCCAGAAAGCTCAACAGACTGCTGACGAAGCCAACGAGCGCGCTCTGCGCATGCTGGACAAGGCAAGCCGCAAGTAATAGTCCTTCGGGATTATTGAAAAGCCAGCCCACCTTTGGTGGGCTGGCTTTTTTTATGGCCGGCGCGATAAAGCCCGAGCCCAAAAAAATGGGGAAACCACTGGTGTGGTTTCCCCATTTTCAGATCGGCAGCCGATCAGTCCATCGGCTGTACCGGTACCTGCGGCGCAGGCGTAACCGGCGCCGTGGAGATGACCGAATCATTCGAGGAGCCCGCCACGCCCGGCGCGGCGATTTCCACCGGCATGCCGTCTTCGGCGGCGACGACGTCACGCACGGTGTCCCAGTTCATCTGCATGCTGCCGCTGAGGTCCGGGCGCTTGAGCATGGCGTTGATCACCGAGGTGTGCTTGTCCACGGCCGACGGGTCGCCCTTGGCGTCCAGCGGGGTGTGTGCCTCGATGTAGATCTTGCCGCCGCTCACGCCGAACTTGTAGGGCTCGTTGATGATGCGCACGGGCGTGCCCACCGGCACCATCTTCGACAGTTCGAGGACGTTGAAGTTATACATGCGGAAACAGCCGTGGCTGGTGCGCATGCCGATGCCGAACTTCTTGTTGGAGCCATGAATCAGGTAACCCGGAATGCCCAGGGTGAACTTGAACGGGCCCAGCGGGTTATCGGGACCGGCCGGCACCACGTTCGGCAGCGGGTCGCCGTCAGCGGCGTGCTCGGCCTTGATCGAGGCCGGCGGGGTCCAGGTCGGATTGGGGATCTTGCCGGTGATCTTGGTCTGCGAGATCGGCGAACCCCAGCCTTCGCGGCCAATGCCGATCGGGTAGGTGTAAACCACGTTCTCGCCCTTGGGGAAGTAGTACATGCGGTATTCGGGCAGGTTGATCACGATGCCTTCACGCGGCCCCGGCGGCAGGATGAAGCGCGTCGGCAGCACGATTTCGGTACCCGCGCCCGGCAACCAGGCGTCGACGCCCGGGTTGGCGGCGATCATTTCCAGGTAGCCCAGGTCGTTGACCTCGCCCAGGTCGGCAAAGGTGTCCTCGTACTTGGCCTTGATCACCTGGACCTGGCCGACGATGTCTTCGCCGGGCGGCGGCAGGGGGTATTCCAGTGCCGCGGCGGGACCGGCAGCGATCGCGGCGGTCAGGGCCAGGCAACGGGTGACGACGGAAAAGCGCGGCAACATCCGAAGATCCTTTGCAAAACGAGAGGGATAATCGGTCGATTGTACACTGGCGTCCCGCTGTCCGGGAGGTGCCGGGGACGGTTGACGGATGAACAGATTGTCAGCGAGTCACAGCTCGGGCCAGATCGGCCGGGTGCCCTTCTTCTGCGCGTGCAGAATGGCTTTGCACAGCGGGCACAGGCGGCGGTCGCGGAAGATCGACTTGGCCACCCCGGACCAGCGCGGCTGGGCAGGCAGCAGCGTGCCGCACAGGGTGCGGTCGGCCGAACCGCCCAGCTCCAGCTGGCGGGCGATCAGGTGCACACGAATTTCCTGGCACGCGAACAGATCGAGCTGCTCATCGGGCTCGATAAGTTGGTAGGCAAACAGGGACCAGGCAGGACGCGGCATTGGGGGCTCCAGATCGGGGGGCGCCACATTAGCCGAAAGGCGGTCGCTAGAAAAGCGTCAAAGCAGCGGTTTTAGCTGCGGCCAGACATTTTCCAGCAACTTGCCCTGAGCATTCACCGCCGGATGGATGCCATCGGCCTGCATCAACGCCGGCACCCCGCCCACGCCTTCGAGGAAAAACGGCACCAGCGCGACCTTTTTCTCGGTAGCCACCTGGCCATACACCTGGGCGAACGCGTTGGTGTAGCGCGCACCATAGTTGGGGGGCAGTTTCATGCCCAGCAACAGCACCTTGGCACCGGCCGCCTGGGCCGCATCAACCATCGCCGAAAGGTTTTGTTGCAATTGCGCCGGCGGGTGTCCCTGCAGGCCATCGTTGCCGCCCAGTTCCAGAATCACCACGCTCGGCTTGTTCGCCGAAAGCAGCGCGGGCAACCGCGCCTGGCCATTGGCAGTGGTATCGCCAGAGATCGAGGCGTTGATCACCGAATCCTTGAAACCCTCGCGCTCAAGCCGTTGTCGCAACAACGATACCCAACCTTTGCTGGTATCCAGGCCCAAACCGGCGCTGATACTATCGCCCACGACCAGCACGGTACCCGCCGCTGCGTTCTGCGCCAGCATCATCAGCGCCAGGCCAGCACTCAACCACCACACTCGCATCGGATTCTCCATGGGCCAAAGCATCCTCAAAGCTCAGAACCTTAGCAAAGTGGTTCCCAGCGCGGAAGGCGAATTGACCATCCTGCATGAATTGTCACTGGACTTGAGCAAGGGCGACAGCCTGGCCATCGTCGGCGCCTCGGGCTCGGGCAAGTCGACCCTGCTGGGCCTGCTGGCCGGGCTGGACCTGCCCAGCGGCGGCACGGTCACCCTCGCCGGCCGTGACCTCGGCCAGCTCGACGAAGACCAGCGCGCCCGGGTGCGGGCCGAGCACGTGGGCTTCGTGTTTCAATCGTTCCAGTTGCTCGACAGCCTCAACGCCCTGGAAAACGTGATGCTGCCGCTGGAACTGGACGGCCGCCAGGACGCCCGGGAAACCGCGCGCCGCCTGCTTGAGCGGGTGGGGCTGGGCGCGCGCCTGAGCCATTCGCCACGCCAACTCTCCGGTGGCGAGCAACAGCGCGTGGCCATCGCCCGCGCGTTCGCCGCCGAGCCCGACGTGCTGTTCGCCGACGAGCCCACCGGCAACCTCGACAGCCACACCGGCGAGCGCATCAGCGACCTGCTGTTTGAACTGAACAAGGAACGCGGTACCACCCTGGTGCTGGTCACCCATGACGAACGCCTGGCGCACCGTTGCCGGCGCCTGATCCGTCTCGACGCCGGCCGGCTGGTCGGCCCCCTGGAGCCCTGATGGCCGGATTGCCACTCACGCGCCTGTGTACCCTGGCGGTTCGCCAATTGCTGCGCGACGCCCGCGCCGGCGAACTGCGCGTGCTGTTCTTCGCCCTGCTGGTGGCCGTGGCCGCCAGCACCGCCATCGGCTATTTCGGCGCCCGCCTGAATGCCGCCATGCTGCTGCGCGCCACCGAATTCCTCGGCGCCGACCTGGTGCTGCAAGGCACCACGCCAGCGCGCCCGGAGCAGATTCGCAGCGGCCGCGAACAAGGCCTCGAGCACGCGCGCGTGGTGGAATTCGCCAGCGTGGTGGCCACCGACAACGGCATTCAATTGTCCAGCATCAAGGCCGTGGATGACGCCTATCCCCTGCGGGGCCAGCTGAAAAGCGCGGCGCAGCCCTATGGCGAGGAGACCGCCGGCGGGCGCCCCGAGCCGGGTCAGGCCTGGGTCGAATCACGCCTGCTGGCGGCGCTGAACCTGAAGATCGGCGACAGCATCGACGTGGGCAACAAGACCCTGCGCCTGACGCGCGTGCTGACCTATGAGCCAGACCGCGCGGGCAACTTCTACAGCCTTACGCCGCGAGTGATGATCAACGAAGCCGACCTGGCCGCCACTGGCGTGATCCAGCCCGGCAGCCGGGTGACGTTCCGCGAACTGTGGAGCGGCAAGCCCATCGCCCTGGCCGCCTACGCGCAGACCGTCAGCGCTGGCCTGGCGCCGAACCAGCGCCTGCAGGATGCCCGTGATGGTAACCGGCAGATCGGCGGTGCGCTGAGCAAGGCCGAGCGCTACCTGAACATGGCCAGTCTGGTGGCGGTGCTGCTGTCCGGGGTGGCGGTCGCCCTGTCGGCGAGCCGCTTCGCCAGCCGCCGTTTCGATGCCAGTGCACTGCTGCGCTGCCTGGGCCTGTCGCGGCGCGAAGTGTTGTGGTCGTACTGCATTCAACTGACCGTGCTGGGCCTGCTGGCCTGCGTCAGCGGCGCCATCCTCGGCTGGCTGGCGCAACTGGGCCTGTTCAAACTGCTTGAGGGCCTGCTGCCCAGCCTGGTGCCTGCCGGTGGCGTGCTGCCGGCGCTGGCCGGCATTGGCACCGGCCTGGTGGCGCTGGCCGGGTTTGCCCTGCCGCCGCTGGCCGCCCTTGGCCGCGTGCCACCGCTGCGGGTACTGCGCCGCGACATGCTGCCCATCCCACCCAGCACCTGGCTGGTGTATGGCCTGGCGATCCTGGCGCTGGGTCTGATCATGTGGCGCCTCAGCCTGGACCTGCTGCTGACCTTCGCCCTGCTCGCCGGTGGCCTGCTGGCGGCACTGGTGCTGGGCGGCCTGCTGTTGCTGGCACTGCGCAGCCTGCGCCAGTTGCTGGCGGGCGCCACCCTGCCCTGGCGCCTGGGCCTGGGCCAGTTGCTCCGCCACCCGCTGGCTGCCGCCGGGCAGTCGCTGGCGTTCGGCCTGATTCTGCTGTCCATGGCGCTGATCGCACTGCTGCGTGGCGAGTTGCTGGACACCTGGCAAAACCAGTTGCCCAAAAACGCACCGAATTATTTCGCCCTCAATATCCTGCCCAGCGAGAAGGACAACTTCGCCCAGCGCCTGAGCACCTTTTCAGCACAATCGGCGCCGCTGTATCCGGTCATCCCCGGGCGCCTGACCGCCCTCAATGGCGAACCGGTACGCGAGCTGGTGACCCGTGATTCACGCGGCGAGCAAGCCACCGAGCGCGACCTCAGCCTGACCTGGTCGGCCGACCTGCCCAAAGGCAACAGCCTCACCGCAGGCCAGTGGTGGCGCGCGGCGCCCGAGGCCGGCAGCCTGCCGGGCGTGTCGGTGGAAGCCAAGCTCGCCGAGAGCCTCAAGCTCAAGCTGGGCGATACGCTGACCTTCAACATTGGCGGCAGCGAACGCCAGGCTCGGGTCACCAGCCTGCGCCAGGTGAGCTGGGACAGCTTCCAGCCCAACTTCTACATGATCTTCCAGCCAGGCACGCTCACCGACCTGCCCACCACGTACCTGACCAGCTTCTACCTGGCCCCCGGTCACGACCAGCAGGTAGTGGAGTTGGCCCGGGCGTTCCCGGCGGTGACCCTGCTGCAGGTGGAGGCGCTGCTGGAACAGCTGCGCAGCATCCTCGCCCAGGTCACCCTGGCGGTAGAGTACGTGCTGCTGTTCGTGCTGGCGGCGGGCATGACGGTGTTGTTCTCCGGCCTGCAGGCCACGCTGGATGAGCGCATTCGCCAGGGCGCCCTGCTGCGCGCACTGGGCGCCGAGCGCCGGCTGCTGGTCAAGGCCCGGCGCATCGAGTTCGGCGTGCTGGGCGCCGCCAGCGGCCTGCTGGCGGCACTGGGCACCGAGTTGATCAGCCTGGCGTTGTACCGCCTGGCGTTCGGCCTGGAATGGCACCCACACCCGTGGTTGCTGGTGCTGCCGGTGATCGGTGCGCTGCTGATTGGCGGCGCCGGAGTGTTCGGCACCCGTCGCGCCCTCAATGCCAGCCCCCTGGCGGTGCTGCGCGACACCTGAGTGAGGGCTGGTTACCTCACTTTTCGTACTCGATGGTGTTGACCCACCAGCAAGCCTCGCCAGAAGGGGTCGGCACCAGCGCTTCGTCGCCGACCTCTTTCTTCAGCAGTGCGCGGGCCATGGGCGAGTCGATGGAGATGTAGTCCATGCGCCCATAGATCTCGTCGTAGCCGACGATGCGAAAGCGCTTGGTCTCACCGTCTTCGTTTTCCACCTCGACCCAGGCGCCGAAAAACACCCGACCCTCCTGCTCCGGCGAATAGGCCACCACGCGCATGTCCTCCAGGCGCTTGCGCAGGTAGCGCACACGCCGGTCGATCTCGCGCAGCAGCTTCTTGTTGTACTGGTAGTCGGCGTTCTCACTGCGGTCGCCCAACGAAGCGGCCCACGTGACCTTCTGCGTGATATCGGGCCGTTTCACCCGCCAGAGGTAGTCCAGCTCCTGCTTCAAGGCCTCGTGGCCTGCCTGGGTGATGATTTTCGTACTCAACGCCAGCTCCCGGGTTTTGCGCGATGATAAACGCAGTAGTATGCAGGCACCCTGAGCGCCATCAACGAAATTTCTTCCAGCGGCCATCGGCGGCGCCTGTGACGCGGCCTCACGGCCGCTGCTACACGAATCTTTGTAGCAGGGCGCTGCGCGGAAGGCTTTCCCGCTCACCGCCACACACACGCCCGGCTAGGATGGCCGGGCATTTTCAGTCATACCCACCCCAGCCAAGGAAGGCTTATGAACGTCAAAAACCGAAAGCGGCTGCACGCGTGGATGGCCAATAACTCGATTATCGGCAACCTGCGAATCGACCAACTGGTGCTGCCCGGCAGCCACGATTCAGGCAGCCACAAGAAGCGTCAGCCGCAACTGCAACTGCCCCATGAAATCACCCAGGACGTCGGCCCGATTGATCAGATACGCGGCGGTATCCGCGTGCTGGACCTGCGCGTACGCTTTTGCCCGCAGTTCAGCGCAGGCGACCCTCGGCGCTTCCAGCTCTTTCACTTGAACACCACGGGCGTAAGCCTGGAAGAGGATGTGATCACGCCCTTGCTGGGGTATTTCGACGCCGAGGACACCCAACGCGAGATCATCATTCTCGACTTTCACCAACTGGACGGATTCACCCCTGCCCTGCACGAGGAGTTGCAGGCCATGCTGGTGCAGCGCCTGGGCGAACGATGCCTGCCGGCCAGCGTCTGGCAGAAGAGCCTGGTGTATTTATGGCTGAACCACCCGGGCAAGAACATTGTGTTGTGCTATTCAGGCCCACACCTGAACGGGCTTATGTGGGACAGGGTGACGCAGTGCTGGAGCGGTGACGATAGCAACACCACCGCGGCACTGAAGGTGTACATGGACGGCGTGGCCAGCGAGCGCAAGCCCGAGGGCGAATTGCGCTCGATACAGTGCGCCAAGTACGCACTGCCGTTTTTTGTGCCAGACGATTTCACTGACAAGATCGACCTGTGGTTCGACTCACAGGACGAACACAGTTACATCCAGCAATTCCACATCATCAACACCGACTGGTGCCTGCGCAGCCGCCTCGTCGCCAATTGCATTCATGCCTGTGTGGTGCGAGCGATGAATGCCTGAGCGTCAGCGCAACGCCACCAGGCCCTGACGCGCCACGCGGGTCAAATGGCCGATGACCTCGGCAGCCCGCTCGGCGCTGGGCGACTGCACCACGGCCAGGTCGAAACGGTTGCTGGCCAGGTGGGCCAGAGGCTCGGAGGGATCGATGAACTGGATCAGGAAGGCGCTGGCCTTGCCGGCGCGGCGCTGCCAACCGTCGAGGTAGCGCAGCAAGGTCGGCTGATGCTGGCCAACCAACAGGATACGGGGGGTACGCGCCGCGCTGCTGGAAGGCAGGGGCGTGAGGCAAACGATAGGACGGGGGCAACTCATGGTGGTGTCTTCCAAGCCTCGCAGGTCCCGCTGGGCTGCGGTGGGAGGCGACACCGAACCAGCGTTTTAGCGGTATTTCGGAACCTCTGACGAGTGTTCCTGCGCCCCGCAAGTAGCTGTGTTAAATCGGCGCTTGAATGCCATCCTAGTAAAACGATGGCATTTGTGTCAACGAGACGAAGGTAGATCCGCCAATCTGCGTGCGATCAACGGCCAGGCGGGTTCTCGCCCAAAGGCACCACCGCCACGGTCAAGCGCGAGATGCAATTGAGCTTGCCGCGCTCGTCGCTCAGGCGAATGTCCCACACATGGGTGGTGCGCCCCAGGTGCACGGCCCGCGCCACGCCGGTGACCCGGCCGCTGCGCACACCGCGCACATGGTTGGCGTTCACTTCAAGGCCCACGCAGTAATGCGTGCTGGGGTCGATGCACAGGTAGCTGGCCATGGAGCCCAGAGTTTCAGCCAGCACCACCGAGGCGCCGCCGTGCAGCAAGCCATAAGGCTGGTGGGTACGGTGGTCGACGGCCATGCTGGCGGTCAGTGAGTCGTCATCGAAGCCTTCGAAGCGGATATCGAGGACCTCGCCGATGGTGTTCTTCTGCGCCGCGTTGAAGTGTTCGAGATCGGGTTGGGTACGCCATAGGCTCATCGGATGTGTCCTTGTTCCAGAATATTCAGGGCCACCACGCAACCGCGCCGGGGCCATCGCTCCAGGCGGAGAAATACTCGCCGTAGGCGGCTTCAATGGCCGCGCGGCGAATCTTCAGGGTCGGGGTGAGGAAGCCGTTATCGACCGCCCAACTATCTTTCACCACAATCAGGCGGTGCAAGCGTTCGTGCCGGTCCAGGCTGGCATTTGTCTGTTCCAGCACCGCAGCCAGGCTCTTCTCCAGTGCGCCACGGCCACTGCCCGCAGCCTCGGCACGGCCTTCGGCGGACAGCACGCACAGGGCCAGCGGCGCCGCCAGCCCCTCGCCGACCACACACACCTGCTCGATACGCGGGTGCGCCGCCAGGTGATTTTCGATCGGGGCCGGTGCCACGTACTTGCCCTTGCTGGTCTTGAAGATTTCCTTCAGCCGGCCCGTCAGGCGCAGTCGCCCCTCACTGTCCTGCTCGCCCTTGTCACCGGTGCGCAGGTAGCCGTCGTTGGTCAAGGCTTCAGCGGTCTTGATCGGCTCCTTGTAGTAGCCCCGCATCAACGCCGGACTGAACACCTGCACCTCGCCATCACTGGCGATGCGCACCTCCACGCCCGGACAGGGCGGGCCGATGTAACCCTCACGGTACAGCCCCGTGCGGCCGACATGGGAATAACCGCAGCCTTCGGTCATGCCGTACACCTCCTGCACCTCCAGGCCGAGGCGCCGGTACCAGTCCAGCAGGCTGGCGGGCACGGGCGCGGCGCCCGACAAGGCCACGCGCAGCTGGTCCAGGCCCAGCTCCGTCAGCACCCGCCGCCCGGTGCGCCGACCAATCAGCGGCAAACCCAGCAAGAAATCCAGGCGCCCGGGGTCGATGCGCCCATACACGCCCATCTGCAACTTGCCCCAGATGCGTGGCACGCCGAACAACACCGTCGGACGTGCGCGACGCAGGTCGGCCAGGAAGCTCTCCAGGCTTTCGGCAAAAAACACGGTGGCGCCGCTGTATAAGCCATTCATTTCCACCACCATGCGCTCGGCCACATGGCACAGCGGCAGGTAGGAAAACAGCCGGTCCCTGTCGGTAAGCGTGAACAGTTGCCCGCCCTCGCTGGCCACGAACGCCAGACTAGCGAAGGTATGCATCACACCCTTGGGCTGGCCGGTGGTACCCGAGGTGTAGATCAGCGTCGCCAGCTGGCTGGCGCCAGGCTGCGGGCTATCGGTCAGCGGCGCACAGGCTTGCAACTGCGCCCAGATGAAGTCGAAACGGCCGGGCGGGCAGATGGGCAACGAGATGCATTGCACGCCCAGGGGAATGCCGGGGGCCATGGCCGGCCAATCATCGAGTTTGCCCACGAATACCCACTTGGCGCCGCTGTGGGTCAGCACCTGGTCAACCGACTCGGCCGTGAGGTTGGGGTACAACGGCACCGACACGTGCCCGGCCATCCAGATGGCCAGGTCGGCGATCAGCCAGTGCGCGCAGTTTTTCGAGAGGATGGCGATCATGCTGCCGGCGGGCAGGTTGCGTTGCAGCAGCCAGGTGGCGGCGCGCCTGACCTGGTCGCCCACCGCTTGCCAGTCGAGGGTCTCGACCTGGCCATCGGCAAACGGTTGCACCAGCCAGGGCCTACGGGGCTGGGTGGCCTCGTGGTGGTAGAACCGTTCCAGCGGCAGGCGATACACGGCAGGCATGGGCGCGCTCCTTTCCAGTGGCAGGGCCGACCAAGCACTTGCTCGGCCAGCCGGGATCATGCCGAAGGATAGCTCGCGCCCGTGGTTTCAGGGGTGCTGAAGATCGCTCAAGGTCATCAGCCCCGCCAGCGGCCAGTCCCCTTCCAAGGTGGCGAGGCTGGCAGTATTCATGCCGCGCGGGCTTTGCAGATGGCCGTGCTCCAGCAGGCCGATCAGCGCGCCGACCAGCGGCTGGTGACTGACCAGCAGCACCGTGTCCAGGCCCAACAGGTTCAGCTGGTGAATGACTTGCTGCGGGTCCGTGTCCGGGGTCAGCCACGGCACGGTGACGATCGGCTGTTCCAGCGCCAGTGCCTCATGGACGATGCCCGCGGTCTGCTGGGCGCGTACATAAGGGCTGGCGTACACCGTGACCGACGACTCGCCCAGCAGGTGGGCGGCGCTGCGCAATACCTGCTCGCGGCCATGCTCGGTCAGTTCGCGCAGGCTGTCGCGCGCGGCGTGCCCCTGGGCTTCACCGTGGCGCAGTACCCACAGCTTCACAGTTTGGGCTCGTCGTCGCGGGCCGGGTGCGGCGCCGGCGGCACGCTGTGCGGCGCTTCGCCTTCCGGGGCGCGGGCAGCGGGCCAGTCGGCGAACGGCCAGGGCTTCTGCTCGGTGTGGAAACTGCCGAAGCGGCCGATCTGGGCCATGAACTGGCTGAGGCTGTCACCGAAGTTCATCAGGCTCAGGTTCGGTGCGCCGTACACCAGCCGGTAGATCAACTGGATCAGCACCACGGCGCCCAGCAGCAGCTGCGCCACCTGCCAGACCAACACGTACAGCAGCATCCACAGCACCCGCAGCAGGATCGATTCCTGGCCGGGCTTGAGAGGCGAATCACTCATGGTTCACTCCGTTGCATCAGTTGAAACCGCTGGTGGAAATGAAATCGACATCGGTCTTGGGCTCGGCACGCATCAACAGCTCGATGACCTGGGCCAGGGTGCGACCCTCGAACAGAATGGCATGCAGGCCGGCGACCAGCGGCATGTAGACCTTCAATTCCTGGGCCTTGGCCTTGAGCACCTTGAGGGTGTTGACGCCCTCGGCGACCTCGCCCAGGCGGGTCACGGCGTCTTCCAGGCTCAGGCCCTGACCCAGGGCGAAACCGACCTGGTAATTGCGGCTCTTGGGCGAGGAGCAGGTGACGATCAGGTCGCCCACCCCGGCCAGCCCGAGAAAGGTCATGGGGTTGGCACCCTGGCTGACCGCGAAGCGGGTCATTTCCGCCAGGGCGCGGGTGATCAGCATGCTCTTGGTATTCTCGCCCATGCCCAGCGCCACGGCCATGCCGGCGATGATGGCGTAGACGTTCTTCAGCGCCCCGCCCAGCTCCACGCCGAAACGGTCGCTGCTGGCGTAGACACGGAAGGTCGGGCCGTGCAGCGCGGCCTGCACCCGTTCGCACAGGGCCTCGTCCTCGCTGGCCACCACGGTGGCGGTCAGCGCGTGCTCGGCCACTTCGCGCGCCAGGTTCGGGCCCGAGAGGACACCGATGCGCGCAGCGGGGGCGATGTCCGTGAGAATCTCGCTCATCAGCTTGAAGGTGTGGGCCTCGATGCCCTTGGTCAGGCTGACCAGCATGCGCCCGGCCAACCGTTGCGCGTGGGGCGCCAGCACACTGCGCAAGGCGCTGGACGGCAAGGCCACGAAAATCAGTTCGCTGCCGGCCAGGGTAGCGAGCAGGTCGGTGACCGGCTCGACGTTGCCATGGATCTTGATGCCTTTGAGGTAGCGCGGGTTCTCGCGCTGGGTGCGGATTGCCTCGGCTTGCTCGGGATCGCGCATCCATTGGCGTACCGCGTGGCCATTCTCGGCCAGCAGGTTCGCCACGGCGGTTCCAAAGCTTCCGCCCCCCAGCACTGCGACAGGCTGCTGTTCAGTCATATCCAATCCATCAAAACCATAAAAAGTGGCGACGCCTGCATTATACGGAGCGCACGCGCCGCGGCCAGTCCCGCAGGCCAAAGCCTTGCCGGCAAAGCGTAGCTGGACGTGTCAATGCCGTACACACGACTGCAAATGTTGCCCAAGACGGTTAGAATGCGCGGCTGTTTTCGACTCCCCAAGGCCGCACCGTGCGAGATTGCACCCGATGAAATGGCGCCCGAGCTGGGACATCCATAGCCGTACCCAGGTCATTTGCCTGGGCCCCGCCTTGCTGTTGACGCTGCTTTTGACCGGCTTCTTCACCTTCGTGCGCATCCACGACCTGCGTGAAGAAATGACCCGCACCGGCCAGTTGATCGCCAACCAGCTGGCGCCGGCGGCCGAGTTCGGCGTGATCAGCCACAACACCACGGTGCTCGACAGCCTGCTGCGCGCGACCCTGGAAATTCCCCACGTGCGCTTCCTGGAAGTGCAGGACAGCAACGACCACGTGCTGCTCTACGTCGAACAACCCGAGGGCGACCTGGACCGCAGCGCCAAGGTCGAAGTGTTCCAGGCCAGCATCCGCCTGCAACGCGCCGCCCTGGCGCGTGACCTGGACCACGGTAATTTCATGCGCGT
Organism: uncultured Gammaproteobacteria bacterium; assembly: GCA_963816515.1. Lineage (GTDB taxonomy): Bacteria > Pseudomonadota > Gammaproteobacteria > Pseudomonadales > Pseudomonadaceae > Aquipseudomonas. The sequence goes on from CAWFKX010000001.1 coordinate 559,082, forward strand.
GGGCCAGCCCGACTGCGTGGGCCGGGTCATCGTCGGCATGTCCAATGACGCCTTCAACCAGCGCCAGCAGGAAATACTGCTAAAGGCCGCGGTGTTGGCGCTGTTCGCCCTGCTGTTCAGTTTCCTCCTGGCGCGCCGCCTGGCCCTGAGCCTGGCGCGGCCGATCAGCGAGATGGGCCTGGCCGTCAAGGCCATCCAGGAAGGTGACTTCAAGGCCCCGCTGCCGGTGGTGGACGATGCCGAACTGGGCAGCCTGGCGCAGCACATCAACAACCTGGCCGAGGGCCTGGACAAGGCCGGCCGCGAACAGCGACAGACCATCGAGCAACTGATCAGCACCCGCGAGCAGGCCGAGCGCGCCAACAGCGCCAAGTCCGATTTCCTGGCCATGATGAGCCATGAATTGCGTACGCCCATGAATGGCGTGCTGGGCATGCTGCAACTGCTGGAAACCACCGCCATGACCGACGAGCAGATCGAGTACGCGGCGCTGGCCACCCAGTCCACCGAGCACCTGCTCAAGGTGATCAACGATATCCTCGACTTCTCGCGCATCGAGCGCGCAGCGCTGGAACTGGAACACATCCCGTTCAACCTTGGCGAACTGGTGGCCAGTTGCGCGCAGACGTTCCATCACAACGCTCAAAAACGTGGCCTGGCGTTGAGCCTGGACGTGCCCCAGGGTTTCGATCAACTGTTGGTGGAAGGCGATCCGACGCGCATCCGCCAGATTCTGGTCAACCTGATCGGCAACGCCATCAAGTTCACCGAGGCCGGCAGTGTGCGGATCGACGCCCATTGGCAGGTGCTGGACCATCAGCTGATCTGGCTGACCTGCACCGTGCGCGACACTGGCATCGGCATCAGCGCCGAACGCCTGGAAAACATGTTCGTGGCCTTCCAGCAAGCCGATAGCAGTATTTCCCGTCGGTACGGCGGCACTGGCCTGGGCCTGCCGATCGCGCGCACGCTGGCCGAGCGCATGGGCGGTACCTTGCTGGCCGAAAGCGAGGAAGGCCGTGGCTCGCTGTTCACCCTGGAAATCCCCCTGGCCATGAGCCAGCGAGCGCTGGCGCCACGGCGTGAGGCACGCCTGGACGACGACGCCCATGGCCGCGGCAAACGCGTGCTGCTGGTCGAAGACAACCCGGTCAACCAGACCGTGATCGAAGCGATGCTGCGCAGCCTGGGCTTTGTGGTGTGCGTGGTCGGCGACGGCGCCCAGGCCATCCACGAGGTCAGCCACCAACCGTTCGACGCCGTGCTGATGGATTGCCGCCTGCCGATCGTCGACGGCTACGAAGCCACCCGGCGCATCCGCCAGATGCCCGAACATGCGCGGTTGCCGATCATCGCCCTGACGGCCAACGCCCTGCTGGGCGACCGCGAAGCCTGCCTGACCGCGGGCATGAACGATTACCTGGCGAAACCCTTCAAACGCACGGATCTGGAGCAGATCCTGCAACGCTGGCTCGCACCTTAAATGCAGTGCGAGGGCAGCCGGGGCTGGCGATAAATGCTAAAGTGCGGCAGTCTTAGACGTTACGTCAGGCAAAATGAACCGCCTGGATAAAAAATTTCAGTGCACAGGTGTACTTCTTTGTCCCTGACGCTGTGACTTTCACTACAACGCAATAGTCTATGTGTAGGCTGTCATGCCAAAGGCGCAATCGCTTTGGCACGGCCGGGAGAATTTGCCCCACTGCCACACGGGACTATTGAGGAGCTCGCATGACCAAACAACACGCCTTTACTCGGGATGAACTACTGAGCTGCAGCCGCGGCGAAATGTTCGGCCCAGGTAACGCGCAACTGCCCGCCGGTAACATGCTGATGGTCGATCGCATTGCCCACATCAGCAATGAAGGCGGCAAGTACGGCAAAGGTGAATTGGTCGCCGAGCTGGATATCAATCCGGACCTGTGGTTCTTCGCTTGCCACTTCGAAGGTGACCCGGTGATGCCAGGCTGCCTGGGCCTCGACGCCATGTGGCAACTGGTCGGCTTCTTCCTCGGCTGGCAAGGCCTGCCGGGCCGCGGCCGCGCGCTGGGCTCGGGCGAAGTGAAGTTCTTCGGCCAGGTACTGCCTACCGCCAAGAAGGTCACCTACAACATCCACATCAAACGCGTCCTGCGCGGCAAGCTGAACCTGGCCATTGCCGACGGTTCTGTCAGCGTTGACGGCAAAGAGATCTACACCGCCGAAGGCCTTCGGGTCGGCGTGTTCACATCCACCGAAAATTTCTAAGGGTTATCCGCATGCGCCGCGTCGTTATCACTGGTCTGGGCATTGTTTCCTGCTTGGGCAATGACAAAGACACCGTCTCCGCAAACCTGCGTGCAAACCGCCCTGGCATCCGCTTCAACCCGGAATATGCCGAAATGGGTCTGCGCAGCCAGGTTTCCGGCTCCATCGACCTCAACCTCGAAGAACTGATCGACCGCAAGGTCTACCGTTTCGTGGGCCACGCCGCTGCCTACGCGTACCTGGCCATGGCCGACGCCATCAAGGACTCGGGTCTGACCGACGAGATGGTCTCCAACCCGCGTACCGGTCTGATTGCTGGCTCGGGCGGCGCGTCGACCCTCAACCAGATGGAAGCGCTGGACATCCTGCGCGAAAAAGGCGTGAAGCGCGTCGGCCCGTACCGCGTCACCCGCACCATGAGCAGCACCGTTTCCGCTTGCCTGGCCACGCCGTTCAAGATCAAGGGCCTGAACTACTCCATCGCTTCTGCCTGCGCTACCAGTGCTCACTGCATCGGTACCGCCATGGAACAGATCCAGATGGGCAAGCAGGACATCGTCTTCGCCGGCGGCGGCGAAGAAGAGCACTGGAGCCAGTCGTTCCTGTTCGACGCCATGGGCGCCTTGTCCAGCAAGCGCAACGACACCCCGGAAAAAGCTTCCCGCGCCTACGACAATGACCGTGATGGCTTCGTCATCGCCGGCGGTGGCGGCATGGTGGTGGTCGAGGAGCTGGAACACGCACTGGCCCGTGGCGCCAAGATCTACGCAGAAATCGTCGGTTACGGCGCTACTTCCGACGGCTACGACATGGTTGCCCCAAGTGGCGAAGGCGCGATCCGCTGCATGCAGCAGGCGCTGTCCACCGTCGACACCCCAATCGACTACCTGAACACCCACGGCACTTCGACCCCGGTCGGCGACGTCGCGGAAATGAAAGGCGTGCGTGAAGTGTTCGGCAAGAATGCGCCAATCATCAGCTCCACCAAGAGCCTGTCGGGTCACTCCCTGGGCGCCGCCGGCGTTCATGAAGCGATCTACTGCATGCTGATGATGGAAGGCAACTTCATTGCCGGTTCGGCCAACATCGACGAGCTGGACCCCGAGGTCGCCGACATGCCAATCGCGCGTGAAACCCGCGAAGGGGCCAAGATCGATACCGTCATGAGCAACAGCTTCGGTTTCGGTGGCACCAACGCCACGCTGGTGCTCAAGCGCTGGCAGGGCAAGTAAGGGCTCACCCCCCTTGCTGCAAAAAACGGCACCTTCGGGTGCCGTTTTTTTGTCCATGTTTTTTTGCCCGTGCAAGGCACCGCACAAACGTACCAGCATGGCATGACCACAAGGACTACAGTTGGGCGATCACGCACAAGGACAGCCCGATGACTATCTCCCTCAACACCGAATCCGCCGACAGCTTCCGCCACAGCCTGCAAATCGACAATCACGCCCTGTTCACCGACCTGCCCAAAGCGCTGGGCGGTGACGACTCGGCCCCCTCTCCCCACGACTACTTCGACGCCGCCCTGGGTGCCTGCAAGGCGCTGACACTCAAGTACTACGCAGAGAAGAAAGGCATCCCGCTGACCGGCGTTTCGGTGGAAGTGGCGCGCGATGACAGCCAAGAGCAGAAGGGTAAATATGCCCTCAACGTGGTGCTGACCCTCAAGGGCGTGCTCACCGATGAACAGCGCGCGGAACTGCACCGCGTCGCGGACCGCTGCCCCGTGCACAAACTGATGACCACCACTGAAGTGACCATCAGCACCACCCTGGCCGAAGGCGCCTTCAGCCAATGACAGGAGGCCCTCATGCCCCACTTGGTGATTAGCCCACCGGCCGAAGACGTCGAGGGCCAGCCCATACTGCGCCCGCTGCCGAACCGGCAATGCCGCGCGGTCGGCCCCTTTGTGTTTTTCGACCACATGCTGGCCACGGCGTACGCGCCGGGCGAAGGCGTCAACATTCGCCAGCACCCGCATATCGGTCTGTCCACCCTCACCTACTTGTTCGAAGGTGAACTGTTGCACAAGGACAGCCTGGGTTCGGACCAGCGCGTGGCGCCCGGCGAGGTCAGCTGGATGACTGCTGGCAAGGCCATCGCCCACGTGGAGCGCACTCCCGACGACCTGCGCGCCGCCGGTTCGCGCCTGCATGGCCTGCAAGTGTGGCTGGCATCGCCCACAAGCCACGAACAAGGCGACAGCCACTACAGCCACCACCGCGAGGCCGATCTGCCCGTCAGCGACGCCCTGGGCGTTCACATCCGAATGATCGCCGGTGATGGCTTCTGCCTGCGCTCACCGGTGCCGGTGCTGTCCCCTACCCTGTATGCCGAGGCACACATGGTGGCAGGCAGCAGCCTGCTGATTCCGGACGAGCATCAGGAGCGCGCGCTGTATGTGCTGGAGGGTGAGGTGCAGCTGGAGGATGAGGCCGTGCAGCCGCGCACACTAGTGGTGCTGGCGCCTGGCGAAACGCCGACGCTGGTGGCGCAGAGCGATGTGCACCTGGTGCTGATCGGAGGCGCGCCCCTGGATGGGCCACGGCGGATGAACTGGAATTTCGTCGCCAGCGACGTGGCGCTGATCGACCAGGCCCGGGCCAAGTGGGCGGCGCGGGACTGGCCCGCGGTGCCTGGCGAAATCGAGCGCATCGAATTGCCTTGAGGCCGCGTTGCGGCCTATCGCAGCCTTCGGCAGCTCCCGGGAAGAGCCATAGGAGCTGCCGAAGGCTGCGATGGACCGCAACGCGGCCCCACGTTTTACACCGCTGGCTTGAAGACTTCTCCCAGCAGGTTGTGCATGGCCGTGAACGCACGGTCGGCAACGGTCTTGTTGTACATCTGCACGCCCGGGTTGTTGGCTTCCACGTCGGTGAACGAGTGGTATGCACCGCCGTAGCTGGTCAACTGCCAGTCCACGCCCGCGGCGTTCATTTCTTCTTCGAACGCTGGCAGCTGCTCTTTCGGCACCAGTGGGTCGCTGGCACCGTGCAGAACCAGCACCTTGCCCTTGATGTTCTTGCCATCGGCCGGGTTCGGCGTGTCCAGGGTGCCGTGGAACGACACAGCGGCCTTCAGCGGCGCGCCGGTACGGGCCAGCTCCAGGGAGCAGCAACCGCCAAAGCAGAAACCGAAGGTCGCCAGGTGGTCAGCGTCCACGGCGGCCGTGGTTTGGCCTTGCAGTTGTTCGAACGCCACCTGCATGCGCTTGCGCAGCTCGGCACGGTCATTCTTGAGCGGCAGCATCGCCGCCAGGCATTCCTCGTTGCCTTTCGGGCGCACGGCCTGGCCGTACAGGTCGGCCAGCAGCACCACATAGCCCTGGGCCGCCACCGACTGGGCGATACGCTCGGCACCTTCGCTGATGCCTGCCCAGTTTGGCGCCATCAGCAGGCCCGGACGCGGGGAAACCACCGCATCGTCATACACCAGGCGGCTTTCATAAGGCTTGCCATCAATTTGATAGACAATGGATTGAACGGTAACGGTCATGACATTTCCCCAATACAAAGAGAGTAGGACTTAAACGCAAAAACCCGCCGAAGCGGGTTTTTGCTGCAACAGTTTAGACGGACAGCTCAACCAACAACTTGTTCAGGCGGCGCACATAGGCGGCCGGGTCCTTCAGGCTGTCGCCGGCAGCCAGGGCCGCCTGATCGAAGAGGATGTGCGAGAAGTCGGCGAAACGGTCTTCGCTCTGCTCGTGGTCCAGCTTCTCGATCAGCGGGTGGGCCGGGTTGAACTCGAAGATCGGCTTGGAATCCGGCACCTTCTGGCCGCTGGCTTCCAGGATCTGACGCATCTGCAGGCCCAGGTCCTGCTCACCAATGGCCAGGATCGCTGGCGAGTCGGTCAGGCGGTGCGACACGCGCACTTCGCTGACGCTGTCACCCAAGGCGGCTTTCAGGCGCTCGACCAGGCCTTCCTTGTTCTTGGCGACTTCTTCCTGGGCTTTCTTGTCTTCTTCCGAATCCAGCTTGCCCAGGTCCAGGTCGCCACGGGCGACGTCGACAAAGCCCTTGCCGTCGAAATCGGTCAGGTAGCTCATCAGCCACTCGTCGATGCGGTCGGTCAGCAGCAGCACTTCGATGCCTTTCTTGCGGAAGACTTCCAGGTGCGGGCTGTTCTTGACCTGCGCGTACGATTCACCGGTGAGGAAGTAGATCTTGTCCTGACCTTCCTTGGCGCGGGCCAGGTAGTCAGCCAGGGAAACGCTCTGCTCGCCGCTTTCATCGTGGGTGGAGGCAAAGCGCAACAGGCCAGCGATTTTTTCCTTGTTGGCGAAGTCTTCCGCCGGACCCTCCTTGATCACCTGGCCAAAGTTCTTCCAGAAGCCCTTGTACTGCTCAGGCTCGTTCTTGGCCAGCTTCTCGAGCATGTCCAGCACGCGCTTGGTCAGGGCGGTCTTCATGGAATCGATGATCGGGTCTTTCTGCAGGATTTCCCGCGACACGTTCAGCGACAGGTCGTTGGAATCGACCACGCCCTTGATGAAGCGCAGGTACAGCGGCAGGAACGACTCGGCCTGGTCCATCACGAACACACGCTGCACGTACAGCTTCAGGCCGCGTGGCGCTTCGCGCTGGTACAGGTCGAACGGGGCACGGGCCGGCACGTAAAGCAGCGAGTTGTACTCCAGCTTGCCTTCGACCTTGTTGTGGCTCCAGCTCAGCGGGTTCTCGTAGTCGTGGGCGATGTGCTTGTAGAACTCCTGGTATTCCTCGTCCTTGACCTCGGTACGCGGACGGGTCCACAGGGCGCTGGCACGGTTGACGGTTTCCCATTCAACGGCCGGCGTCTCCTCGCCTTCGGCAGCTTCCTGTTCTTTCGGCAGCTCGATGGGCAGGGCAATGTGGTCGGAGTACTTCTTGATGATGTTGCGCAGGCGCCAGCCATCGGCGAACTCGGACTCGTCGGCCTTCAGGTGCAGGACGATACGGGTGCCGCGGTCGGCCTTGTCGATGGTCGCGACTTCGAACTCGCCTTCACCCTTGGACGACCAGTGCACGCCTTCGCTGGCCGGGGTACCGGCACGGCGGCTGTACACGTCGACCTTGTCGGCGACGATGAACGCGGAGTAGAAGCCCACGCCGAACTGGCCGATCAGGTGCGAATCTTTCTTCTGGTCGCCGGTCAGGTTTTTCATGAAGTCGGCGGTACCGGACTTGGCGATGGTACCCAGGTGGGTAATCACGTCGTCACGGTTCATGCCGATGCCGTTGTCTTCGAGGGTGACGGTCTTGGCGTCCTTGTCGAAGCTCACACGGATTTTCAGCTCGGCGCCACCTTCCAGCAGCTCAGGCTTGGACAGCGCCTCAAAGCGCAGTTTGTCGACAGCGTCGGATGCGTTGGAGATCAATTCGCGAAGGAAAATTTCCTTGTTGGAATACAGCGAATGGATCATGAGGTGCAGCAGCTGCTTCACCTCGGTCTGGAAGCCCAGGGTTTCTTTTTGAGTTTCCACACTCATGGTCATCAAACTCCAATCAGATGGCACAGGCCGCGGGCTCAAGCGCATTAGCGGCGGGATGACCAAGAGATGGGGGCTCAGGGAGTGATTTCAAGGGGCGTTGTTTTCATCAATTTTGAAATGCGCCCGCGCGGTGGCAATCGGCTCGTTGGCATCCGCCTGCCAGGCGGTGATCGCGACGTTGGTCACGCGCCGCCCCTGGCGCCACAACTGGCAGCGCGCGTAGGTGTCGCGAAACAGCCCGGCGCGCAGGTAGTCGATGGAGAAGTCGATGATTTTCGGCACCTGGCCGGTGTCGGTGAACAGAATCAACTGCAAAGCCGCGGCCAGCTCCATGAAACCCGCGATCACCCCACCATGAATGGCAGGCAGCAGCGGGTTACCGATGTTATCGCGCTTGGCCGGCAGGCAGAACAGCACCCCGCCCTCCTCGCGGCTACACTGGATGCCGATCAGCCCGGCATAGGGAATCAATGCCAGCAAGGGCGCGTAATCATTGCTCTCGTGGGCCAGGCGCAGTTGCTCGCGCAGAGCGTGATCGATCATGGCCGGCCCCCACTGGTCAGCGAGCCACCAAACGCGGCAGTCCCCTTGATGCCCTTGCCCAGGCGCATGAACGTACCGACCACCTGGGCAATGGGCTGGTCGATACTGTCCTGGTAGGCGAAGCCGCGGGTGAAGATCACATCGCGGGTGACCCGGTAGCATTCGGCGTAGCCATGGATCGCCTTGTACGCCTGGGCGGGGTGAATGTAATCGATGCGCAGGTCCAGCGTCGGGCACACCTCGAACTGTGGCAACACGCACAACGTCGCGATGCCGCAGGTAGTGTCCATTAACGTGGTCACGGCACCGCCGTGCACCACACCGGTCTGCGGGTTACCAATAATGGCGGGGGAATAAGGCAACGTCAGCGTCACGCCTTGAGTGTCGATAGCGGTCACGCTCAGGCCAATGATCTGGCAATGCGGCAAGGCACTGATAAACCGTCGGGCTTGTTGTAACAACGGCGTTTCACTCATGTCGGGGGCCTTGATTTTTATTTTTCGAAACAGCACACCGTGAACAAAAAGTCTATAAGGATCCAACACTTATATATCGCACACGGTTACGGAACTTAAGTTGTGGGTCAGCGTTCGAAAGGCAGGTAGATATCTTCAATAAGGAGAAACACCCCATGCGTAACACTTTAGCTTATGCCCTGATGCTGGCCGCTTCCCTCGGCCTGGCTGCCTGCGACAAGAAATCCGACGACAAAGCCCAGGATGCGCAGCAACACGCCGAACAAGCACAACAGAAGATGGACGACGCTCAGGATAAAATGAACGACGCCGCTAAAGAAAACGCTGAAGCTGCCAAATCCAACGACGAAGCCAACCAGGCACGCGCGAAGGAAAACTCCGACGGCGCTTCCAACGTGCAGACTCCAGCGCCACAGGCCACCGCCCCGAGCGAACCTGCGAAAAACTGAGTCGCGTTTATCGCGCCAGTCAAAGCCCGGCCAATTGCCGGGCTTTTTTGTGGGCGCCGTTTAAAGGGTCGACAACACCCAATACCGATATACCGGACTCAACATCAGCAACAACGAACACACCAATCCCACCATCCACACCAGCGAGCGCGGGGAAGGTTTGTCGTACCAATACAATGGCAAGTAGAGGATGCGGCTGATAATGAAGATGATTGCCAGCAAGTCAATCACCCAGCCTTGCGTTTGCGTGGTATGCGCCATCAGCACGCCCACCGCGAACAACATGAACGCTTCGAAACAATTCTGATGCGCCGCTACCGCCCGTGCGCCCAGTCCCGTCAACTGTGCTTGTTGCGCGCGCGGCTGATGATTGTTGTAACCGCCCTGCTCTTTCATCGCCCTGGCCACGGGAACGCGGGCGACGTAAATCAACAGGGCGGCAATGAATACGCACCAGAACGGGATACTCATGGATAGGCTCCTCGGGGGTTCATTGTGTGAACCGGTAGAGGGGGTATAGCACGCGGTAGCCAACGCCGCAGGCTGGGTTGGCGCGCTCAAAACAAAAATGCCCTGCATCCGTCGATGCAGGGCATTTCGTTAGTGCTTCAGCGGCTTGTGGCCAGCTTGCAACCGTTTACCGGATGGAATCAGGCGACCGCTTCGCGGGCCTTGCCCATCAAGCGGTCAACCACCACGGCGGCTACCAATGCGGCAACCGATGGCACCAGCCACGCCAGGCCTTGATCACTCAGCGGTAGGTGGGCCAGGGACTCGGGCAGCCAATCGGTAAAGCCCGCGCCTTTCAGCGCATCAACCAGGCCAAACACCAGCGACACGCCCATGACCGGTGCGAACACGCGAGTCGGCGAGCTGAAGAACTCCTTGCAGAAGCTCAGCGCCACCAGGGCGATGCACGGTGGGTAGATGGCAGTCAGCACCGGGATCGAGAACGCGATCAGCTTGGTCAGGCCCAGGTTCGACACCAGCAGCGAGAAGCCGGCCAGCAACACCACCAGCGTCTTGTAGGACAGCGGCAGGCAGCGGCTGAAGTACTCGGCGCAGGCGCACGTCAGGCCCACGGCGGTAACCAGGCAGGCCAGGGAGATCAGCACCGCCAGGAAACCACTGCCCAGCGAGCCGAAGGTGTGCTGCACGTAGGCGTGCAGGACCATGGCGCCGTTGGTGGCGTCGGCGGCGATGATGTGGCTGCCCTCGCCCAGACGGAACAGGCTGACGTAGACCAGTGCCAGGCCGACACCGGCGATCAGGCCGGCGATGATGGCGTAGCGAGTGATCAGCTTCGGCGACTCGACGCCGCGCGAGCGAATGGCGTTGACGATGACGATGCCGAACACCAGTGCGCCCAGGGTATCCATGGTCAGGTAACCATTGATGAAACCTTGGGAAAACGGCGCCGCCTGGTAGGCAGGCTGGGCATCACCCACGGGGCCGGCAGGCAGCATGAACGCCGCGATGCCCAGGGCCGCCAGGGCGATGATCTTCAGCGGTGCCAGGAAGCGACCGACGGTGTCGAGCAGCTTGCCGGGGTACATGGACACGGCCAGCACGACGATGAAGTACACCAGGCTGTAGCAGAACAGCGCGGTGGGGCTGTCCCCGGTCAGCGGCGCCAGGCCGACTTCGAACGACACGGTGGCGGTACGCGGGGTGGCGAACAGCGGGCCCACGGCCAGGTAGCTGACTGCGGCCAGCAGGCCACCGGCGACCTTGCCGATGGGACTGCTGAGCGCGTCCATGCCGCCACCGACTTTTGCCAGGGCGACCACGGTGATCACCGGCAGGCCCACGGCGGTGATCAGGAAGCCGAAGGCGGCCATCCACGCGTGCGGGCCGGCCTGCAGGCCGACGATCGGCGGGAAGATGATGTTGCCAGCACCCACGAACAACGCGAACGTCATGAAACCAAGTGCCAGGATGTCCTGGCCTTTCAACACTTTCATTAAGGAATCCACACTACTGAATCGGAATTTAGAGAGGGATCTCCCCCTGGGTCAGGGAAATGCGGCCGAGCCGGATAAGCCGGGCCCTTACAGCGCGCGAACACCCCTTTTGGGGGCACATCGCAAAGATGGCGGCTAGCGTATCGGAAACGGGCGATAAACGCACTGTTATTGCACAGACTGTCCGATGAACGCGCGGTAATGTCGCAGGCGTGACTTTTTTTGCCGATTTCGCGGGGTGAATCGTTTCTTCAGAAACGCCTGACAGATTGCCATTGACGCGTTCACTAAGCTCGGTGCTTTTAAGGCATATATGAAGGTGCTATGACCCCGCTTGAGCTACCCCCTGCCACCCCCACCCTGGAAACCCCGCGACTGCTCCTTTTGCCGTTGCGCGAGGAAGATGCCGAGCCGTTTCAGGCCTTGTTCGCCCAATGGGAAATCGTCCGGCACCTTACCCACCACGTACCCTGGCCCTACCCTGCCGGCGAGGCCCAGCGGTTTATCGTGGAGGATGCACTGCCGGTCATGGCCGCCCGCACGGAGTGGCATTGGAGCCTGCGCCTGCGCGAGCGCCCGGCGCAGTTGATTGGCAGCATTTGCCTGATGGACGAAAAAGACGACAACCGCGGCTTCTGGCTGGGCTTGCCTTGGCAGCGCCAGGGCTTGATGAGCGAAGCGTGCAGCGCGGTGAACCACTTCTGGTTCGTCACGCTGGGACGCGAGCGGCTGCGGGTGGCAAAATCGGCCGAGTGCCTTGCCTCAAGGCGGATCTCGGAGCGTGAAGGCATGTGCAAGGTAAAGGAGCGCCAAGCCGAGTTCGTCAGCGGTCCCGCCACGGAGCAGATATGGGAACTGAGACGCAGCACCTGGCTGCCCCTCTACCAGCAGCTGTCCTGACGCTGCGTATGCGACTCGCAGAGCTGGGGGCGGCCACTGCTACGGGGGATCGACGCATCCGACGCGGCTTGGGTTGTCTGCTGCAGCCAGAAACGACAAAGGCCACCCGAAGGTGGCCTTTGCTGGTTCAGGTGCTCAGGAAAGCCTTAGGCCTTCTTGATTTCCCAACCGGTCAGCTCAGCCAGGGCCTTGCCGATGTCTGCCAGCGAACGCACGGTTTTCACACCAGCGTCTTGCAGGGCAGCGAACTTCTCGTCCGCAGTGCCCTTGCCGCCGGAGATGATTGCGCCAGCATGGCCCATGCGCTTGCCTGGAGGGGCAGTCACACCAGCGATGTAGGAAACAACTGGCTTGGTCACGTTGGCCTTGATGTAGGCAGCCGCTTCTTCTTCAGCCGAACCGCCGATCTCGCCGATCATCACGATCGCCTCGGTCTTCGGGTCTTCCTGGAACAGCTTCAGGATATCGATGAAGTTGGAGCCCGGGATCGGGTCACCGCCGATGCCGACGCAGGTCGACTGGCCGAAGCCGGCGTCGGTGGTCTGCTTCACGGCTTCATAGGTCAGGGTGCCGGAACGCGACACGATGCCTACCTTGCCTGGCAAGTGGATGTGACCAGGCATGATGCCGATCTTGCACTCGCCCGGGGTGATGACGCCTGGGCAGTTCGGACCGATCAGGGTAACACCCAGCTCGTCGCACTTGACCTTGGCATCCAGCATGTCCAGGGTAGGAATGCCTTCGGTGATGCAGATGATCAGCTTGATGCCGCCGAACGCCGCTTCAAGGATGGAGTCCTTGCAGAACGGAGCCGGAACGTAGATCACGCTGGCGGTGGCGCCAGTGGCCTTGACGGCCTCGGCAACGGTGTTGAACACAGGCAGGTTCAGGTGAGTGGTACCACCCTTGCCTGGGGTCACGCCGCCAACCATCTTGGTGCCGTAGGCGATGGCTTGCTCGGAGTGGAAAGTACCCTGCGAGCCGGTGAAGCCCTGGCAGATGACTTTGGTATCTTTATTGATCAGGACGCTCATTACTTGCCCTCCGCAGCTTTAACGACTTGTTGAGCAGCGTCGGTCAGGCTGGTGGCCGCGATGATGTTCAGACCGCTTTCTGCCAGTACTTTGGCGCCCAGGTCAGCGTTGTTGCCTTCAAGGCGAACAACGACCGGGATTTTCACGCCGACTTCTTTCACGGCGCCAATGATGCCTTCGGCAATCATGTCGCAGCGAACGATGCCGCCGAAGATGTTGACCAGTACTGCGGCGACATTGGAGTCGGACAGGATGATCTTGAACGCTTCGGTGACGCGCTCTTTGGTAGCGCCGCCGCCCACGTCCAGGAAGTTGGCAGGCTTGCCGCCGTGCAGGTTGACGATGTCCATGGTACCCATGGCCAGGCCGGCACCGTTGACCATGCAGCCGATGTTGCCTTCCAGCGCCACGTAGTTCAGTTCGAACTTGGCGGCGTGGGCTTCACGGGCGTCGTCCTGCGACGGGTCATGGAACGTCTTCAGCTTGGGCTGACGGTACATGGCGTTGGCGTCGATGTTGATCTTGGCATCGAGGCAGTGCAGATCGCCGTCAGCCTTGATCACCAGCGGGTTCACTTCCAGCAGGGCCAGGTCGTGGTCCTGGAACAGCTTGGCCAGGCCAACGAAGATCTTGGCGAACTGGGCAACCTGCTTGCCTTCCAGACCCAGCTGGAACGCCAGGTCGCGACCCTGGAATGGCTGTGCGCCGACCAGTGGGTCGATGGTAGCTTTCAGAATCTTTTCAGGAGTGTCGTGAGCGATCTTCTCGATGTCCACGCCACCTTCGGTGGAGGCCATGAACACGATACGACGGCTGGAGCGGTCGACGACTGCGCCCAGATACAGCTCTTTGGCGATATCGGTGCAGGATTCAACCAGGATCTTGGTAACAGGCTGGCCATTGGCATCAGTCTGGTAAGTCACCAGGCGCTTGCCCAGCCACTGCTGTGCGAAGGCCTTGGCGTCTTCTTTGCTGCGAACCAGCTTGACGCCGCCCGCTTTACCGCGACCACCCGCGTGGACCTGAGCCTTGACGACCCATTCAGTCCCGCCGATTTTTTCGCAAGCTTCTGCTGCTTCTTCCGGGGTGTCTACCGCGTAACCCTTGGATACTGGCAGGCCGTATTCAGCGAACAGCTGCTTACCCTGATACTCGTGAAGATTCATGCTTATTACCGTCTTCGTTAGGTACTGCGCTTCGGCGCTGCGCTCTCAAGGAGTGCCGCGCCACCTGTGACTGCTGCTCCAGGGCGTTCCAGGATGCGTGGTCCCGGTTGGCCCTGCGAGGTGAGTCCGACGAACTTTCCGCGGTGAGTCGTGCACGCAAGACTCACGACGGGCGGCCCGTCGTGGTTTCTTATTGTTTAACTTAACGCTTTTTACGGTTGGCTACGTGGATGGCACCGCCATTCACGGCCAGCGCTGCTTCATGCAGTGCTTCGGACAACGTCGGGTGGGAGAAAACCATCATCCCCAGGTCTTCGGCGCTAGTGCCGAATTCCATGCCGATCGCGCCCTGCTGAACCAGTTCTGCTGCGCTTGGGCCAATGACATGGACACCCAGCACGCGGTCAGTCTTGGCATCAGCGATAACTTTTACAAAACCGCCGGTATCGTTTGCTGCCATGGCACGGCCACTGGCGGCGAACGGGAAGGTGCCCACGTTAACTTCAACGCCTTCAGCCTTCAAGGCCTGTTCGGTTTTACCGACCCATGCGATTTCCGGATGGGTGTAGATAACCGATGGGATCAGGTCGTAGTTCATCTGGGTCTTGTGACCCTTGATGCGCTCGACCACCATGATGCCCTCTTCCGAGGCCTTGTGGGCCAGCATCATGCCACGCACCACGTCACCGATGGCATAGACGCCCGGAACGCTGGTGGTGCAATGATCGTCGACGAAAATGAAGCCGCGCTCGTCGATGTTGACGCCGCTGTCGGCCGCCAGCAGGTCGGTGGTCACCGGGCGACGGCCCACGGCCACGATCAGCTTGTCGAAGGTGATCTTCTGTTCGCCGTTGGCGTCGGTGTAGGTCACTTCGACTTCTTCGCCGTTGACCTTGGAACCGGTGACGCGAGCGCCCAGCTTGATGTCCAGCCCTTGCTTGGTCAGGGTTTTGTAGGCTTCTTTCGAGACGGCGCTGTCAGCGGCCATCAGGAAGGTGTCCAGGGCTTCCAGCACGGTAACCTGTGCGCCCAGGCGCGACCATACCGAACCCAGCTCCAGGCCGATCACGCCGGCGCCGATGACGCCCAGGCGCTTGGGCACGGCCTGGAATTCCAGGGCGCCGGTGGAGTCGACGATGACCTTGTTGTCGACCGGGGCCGGCGGAATGTCGATCGGACGCGAGCCAGAGGCCAGGATGACGTTCTCGGCTTCGATGACTTCTACCGAACCGTCAGCCTTGGTGACTTCGACTTTCTTGCCAGCCAGCAGCTTGCCGTGGCCCTGGATCGAAGTGACGCCGTTGGCCTTGAACAGGGTGGCAACGCCGGAGGTCAGGCCTTTGACGATGTTGGCCTTGCGGCCAACCATCGCTGGCACGTCCATGGACACGCCGCTGTGGCTGATGCCGTGGATGGCGAAACCATCCTGGGCTTCGTGGAATTTCCAGGAGCTGTCCAGCAGCGCCTTGGAGGGAATGCAACCGACGTTCAGGCAGGTACCGCCCAGGGCCAGCTTGCCTTCCTTGTCGGTGTACTTCTCGATGCAGGCAGTGGACAGACCGAGTTGTGCCGCTTTGATGGCCGCCACGTAGCCGCCAGGGCCGGCACCAATCACTACCACGTCGAATTTCTGAGTCATAAATAGATTCCTTTAGCTTCAAGCTTCAAGCCGCACGCTGCAAGCTACTGCCACACCGCGGACGGCTTGAGGCCTGTAGCTTACAGCTTCCGGCTGCTTTATCAGATATCCAGCAGCAGACGAGCCGGATCTTCGAGCAGGTTCTTGATGGTCACCAGGAAGGTCACGGCTTCTTTACCGTCGATCAGGCGGTGGTCGTAGGACAGAGCCAGGTACATCATCGGACGGATCACGACCTGGCCATTGACGGCCATCGGACGCTGGATGATGTTGTGCATGCCCAGGATGGCGGCCTGAGGTGGGTTGACGATCGGGGTCGACATCATCGAACCGAAAGTACCACCGTTGGTGATGGTGAAGGTACCACCGGTCATTTCTTCCATCGACAACTTGCCGTCGCGCGCTTTCTTGCCGAAGGTGGCGATGCCGCCTTCGATTTCAGCCAGGCTCATCAGCTCGGCGTTGCGCAGTACCGGTACCACCAGGCCACGGTCGCTGGATACGGCCACGCCAACGTCGGCATAACCGTGGTAGACGATGTCGGCACCGTCGATCGAGGCGTTGACAGCCGGGAAGCGTTTCAGCGCTTCGGTGGCAGCCTTGACGAAGAACGACATGAAGCCCAGGCGCACGCCGTTGTGGGACTTCTCGAACAGGTCCTTGTACTTCGAACGCAGGGCCATGACTTCGGTCATGTCGACTTCGTTGAAGGTGGTCAGCATGGCCATGTTCGACTGGGCTTCGACCAGGCGCTCGGCAACCTTGGCACGCAGGCGGGTCATCGGCACGCGTTTTTCAACGCGGTCACCGGCAGCGACCACAGGGGCGGCGGCGGCGGCGGCAGGCTTGGCAGCCGGGGCGGCGGCCGGAGCGGATTTCTTCGCCTCGATGGCAGCAACCACGTCTTCCTTGGTCACGCGACCGTCTTTGCCAGTGCCCTTGATGCTGCTCAGGGCAATACCGTTTTCTTCGGCCAGCTTGCGGGCAGCCGGAGCGCCAATGGCGTCTTCGTCGCCAGCCGCCGGGGCAGCGGCAGGGGCAGCAGCGGCGGCCGGGGCGGCAGCAGGTGCGGCGGCGGCAGCGCCGCCTTCAACGATGGAGCCCAGTACTTCGTCGGACAGTACGGTTTCGCCTTCGCCCTTGACGATGTCGCCCAGGACGCCATCAGCGGTGGCCAGTACTTCCAGCACTACTTTGTCGGTTTCGATGTCGACGATCAGCTCGTCACGCTTGACGGCTTGGCCCGGCTGCTTGTGCCAGGTGGCAACGGTGCCATCGGCAACCGATTCCGGGAAAGTAGGGGCTTTGATCTCGATAGCCATTATCAGTGGTTCCTTAAATTCGGTTTCTTGTGCGCGATGGCATCAAACGGTAAAGGCGTCTTGCAGCAGTTTTTCCTGCTGCTCGGCGTGCATCGAAGCGTAACCACAGGCTGGCGCGGCCGAAGCGTCGCGACCGGCGTATTCCAGGACCATGCCCTTCTTGTGGTTGTTGAAGCTGCGACGCATGTGGTGCTGGCTGCTGTACCAGGCGCCCTGGTTCATCGGCTCTTCCTGACACCACACCACGTGCTCGAGGTTGGTGTACGGGGCAAGCGTCTCCATCAGGTCGTCTTCAGGGAACGGGTACAGTTGTTCCAGACGCACGATCGCGATGTCATCACGGCCTTCGGCACGACGTTTTTCCAGCAGGTCGTAGTAGACCTTGCCGCTGCACAGCACCAGGCGCTTGACCTTGGCCGGCTCGATGGCGTCGATTTCCGGGATAACGGTCTGGAAGGAGCCTTCGGCCAGGTCTTCCAGGGTCGAGACCGCCAGCTTGTGACGCAGCAGCGACTTGGGCGTCAGCACGACCAGCGGCTTGCGCAGCGGACGGATGACCTGGCGACGCAGCAGGTGGTAGATCTGCGCCGGCGTGGTCGGTACACATACCTGGATGTTGTGCTCGGCGCACAGCTGCAGGTAACGCTCCAGACGTGCCGAGGAGTGCTCAGGCCCCTGCCCTTCATAACCGTGTGGCAGCAGCATGGTCAGACCGCACAGGCGGCCCCACTTGTGCTCGCCGCTGGTGATGAACTGGTCGATCACCACTTGCGCGCCGTTGGCGAAGTCGCCGAACTGGGCTTCCCAGATCACCAGTGCGTTCGGCATGGTGGTGGAGTAGCCGTATTCGAACGCCAGTACCGCTTCTTCGGACAGGAACGAATCGTACAGGTCGAAACGTGGCTGGCCGGCGTACAGGTTCTGCAGAGGGATGTAGGTAGACGCATCCTTCTGGTTGTGCAGTACAGCGTGACGGTGCGAAAACGTACCGCGGCCGATGTCCTGGCCGGTCATGCGCACAGGGTGACCTTCGAACGCCAGGGTCGCGTACGCCATGGTTTCGGCGTAACCCCAGTTGATCGGCAGGCCGCCGGCTTGCATCTTCTGGCGGTCTTCGTAGATCTTCGCGACCTGACGCTGAACCACGAAGCCTTCCGGAATTTCCAGCAGCTTGGCGGACAGTTCCTGCAGGGTCTTGAGGTCGAAGCGAGTGTCGTGACGCGCGGTCCAGGCGTGGCCCAGGTACGGACGCCAGTCCACGAACAATTCCTTGTTCGGTTCCTTGACCAGGCTTTTCACCACGTGCAGGCCGTTGTCCAACGCGTTGCGGTACTCATCCACCTGGGCCTGCACGGCTTCGGCGTTGAGGCTGCCACCCTGGATCAGACGCTCGGCATACAGCTCGCGCGTGGTGCGCTGCTTGGCGATCTGCTGGTACATCAGTGGCTGGGTGCCGCTTGGCTCGTCGGCCTCGTTGTGGCCGCGACGACGGTAGCAGACCAGGTCGATGACGATGTCGCGCTTGAATTGCATGCGGTAATCGACGGCCAGTTGCGTGACGAACAGCACCGCTTCCGGGTCATCGCCGTTCACGTGCAGGATCGGCGCCTGGATCATCTTGGCAACGTCGGTGGCGTACTCGGTGGAACGCGAGTCGCGCGGGTTGCTGATGGTGAAGCCGACCTGGTTGTTGATCACGATGTGCACGGTACCGCCGGTCTTGAAACCGCGGGTCTGCGACATCTGGAAGGTTTCCATGACCACGCCCTGACCTGCGAACGCAGCGTCACCGTGGATGGAAATCGGCAGCACCTTGTCGCCGACCGCGTCGTTGCGACGGTCTTGACGGGCGCGCACGGAACCCTCGACCACCGGGGAAACGATTTCCAGGTGGGACGGGTTGAACGCCATCGCCAGGTGCACTTCGCCACCGGCGGTCATGACGTTGGACGAGAAACCCTGGTGATACTTCACGTCACCAGAGCCCAGCTCGACCTTCTTCTTGCCTTCGAACTCATCGAACAGGTCGCGCGGGTTCTTGCCGAAAGTGTTCACCAGCACGTTCAGGCGACCACGGTGGGCCATGCCAATCACGACTTCCTTGGTGCCGTAGGAACCGGAACGCTGGATCATCTCGTCGAGCATCGGAATCAGGCTTTCGCCGCCTTCCAGACCGAAACGCTTGGTGCCCGGGTACTTGGTGCCCAGGTACTTCTCCAGGCCTTCCGCCGCGGTGACGCGCTCGAGCACATGGCCCTTGATTTCGGCGGAGTAGGCCGGACGGCTGCGTACGCTTTCCAGACGCTGCTGGAACCACTGGCGCTGTTCGGAATCGACGATGTGCGTGAACTCGGAGCCGATGGTGCGGCAATATGTCTGCTGCAAAGCTTCGAGAATTTCGCGTAGGCTCGCTTCCTCCTTGCCGATGAACAGGTCGCCGGCACGGAAGGTCGTATCAAGATCGGCATTGGTCATGCCGTAATGATTGATTGACAGGTCTGCCGGTGCAGGTCGTTGCCACAGCCCCAGCGGGTCCAGCTGGGCCGCCTGGTGGCCGCGCATACGGTAGGCCTGGATCAATCGCAGCACTTCAACTTGCTTCTTCTCGTGCTCGCTGCTCACGCTTCCGGCGGAAACCGGTTGGGCGCGGCGCTGGTTTTTGGCCAGCAGCACGAAATGATCGCGAATCGTCGAGTGCGAAACATCGGTAGCTGCGCCGCCATCGGCAGGCAGCTTCTGGAAGTAGGTGCGCCACTCTTCTGGCACAGCGTTAGGGTCGTGCAGGTAGAGTTCGTAGAGCTCTTCCACATAGGCAGCGTTACCACCGGAAAGGTAGGCACTGCTCCACATGCGCTGCATCACGCTTTCTTGCATGCTTGGTCACCCTCGTTTGGGGACTCCACCGGCGTTGACGCCACAGCAAGCTTGAATAAGTCCGAGTGCAGCGACTACAACAAGCCACCGAGTATCACGCAAGTAGTCCGGGTACCAGCCCGGATGCCCCTGCTGGTCTCATTGCTTCAAAATTAAAAGCGAAGGCCTTGTGGGCCACGCTTTGGTTGTCACCAGGGTACGGGTTGAAGAAGACCCGTACCCCGGAGGTCTACATTACAGCAGGTGTATCAGACGCCGCTTTGCAGCAGCATGTTACGTACGTGACCGATCGCCTTGGTAGGGTTCAGACCCTTCGGGCAAACGTTTACGCAGTTCATGATGCCCCGGCAGCGGAACACGCTGAACGGGTCATCCAGGGACGCCAGACGCTCGGTGGTCTTGGTGTCACGGCTGTCGGCCAGGAAACGATAGGCTTGCAGCAGTGCAGCAGGGCCCAGGAACTTGTCCGGGTTCCACCAGAAGGACGGGCAGGAAGTCGAGCAGCAAGCGCACAGGATGCACTCGTACAGACCGTCCAGCTTTTCACGCTCTTCAGGCGACTGCAGACGTTCGATGGCCGGAGCCGGCGTATCGTTCTGCAGGAATGGCTTCACCTTCTCGTACTGCTTGTAGAAGATGCTCATATCGACGACCAGGTCACGAATGACTGGCAGACCAGGCAGAGGACGAATGACCAGTTTGTTACCTTTTACGACAGCGGACAGCGGCGTGATGCACGCCAGGCCGTTCTTGCCGTTGATGTTCATGCCGTCGGAGCCACAAACACCCTCACGGCAGGAGCGACGATAGCTGAAGCCCTCGTCCTGCTCCTTGATCAGCGCCAGTACGTCCAGGACCATCAGGTCCTTGCCACCGGTGTCGACCTGGAAGGTCTGCATGGCGGGCGCGCTGTCCACGTCCGGGTTGTAGCGATAAACACTGACTTGCAACATGGCGGCCACCCTTAGTAAGTCCGGACTTTAGGTTCGAAAGTCGGAACGGTTTTCGGCGAGAAGTTCACGGCACGCTTGGCAACGCGCTTCTCACCCGGGAAGTACAGGGTGTGGCACAGCCAGTTTTCGTCGTCGCGATCTTCATAGTCTTCGCGGGCGTGGGCGCCACGGGACTCTTTGCGATGCTCGGCGGCGATCGCGGTGGCTTCTGCCACTTCCAGCAGGTTCTGCAGTTCAAGCGCTTCGATGCGAGCCGTGTTGAAGCCCTGGCTCTTGTCGTTGATCTTGACGTTGGCGATACGCTCGCGCAGGTTCGCCAGCTGGGCGATACCTTTCTGCATGTATTCGCCGGTGCGGAACACGCCGAAGTAGTTCTGCATGCACTGCTGCAGCTCTTTGCGCAGGGTGGCGACGTCTTCGCCGGTGGTACGGCTGTTCAGGCCGTTCAGGCGCGCCAGGGCGACTTCGATGTCGGTGTCGCTGGCACGGCTGTAGTCCACGCCTTCGCTCAGGGCTTGCTCCAGGTGCAGGCCGGCCGCGCGGCCGAATACCACCAGGTCGAGCAGCGAGTTGCCGCCCAGGCGGTTGGCACCGTGAACCGATACGCACGCCACTTCACCGACCGCGAACAGGCCAGGGATGATGGTGTCTTCGCCTTCGGCGTTCTGGGTGATGGCCTGGCCATGGATGTTGGTGGCGATGCCGCCCATCATGTAGTGGCAGGTTGGAACGACCGGTACCGGGGCGACCACAGGGTCGACGTGGGCGAAGGTCTTGGACAGCTCGCAGATGCCAGGCAGGCGGCTGTGCAGCACTTCTTCGCCCAGGTGGTCGAGCTTGAGCATCACGTGGTCGCCGTCCGGACCGCAACCGTTGCCGGCGATGATTTCCTTCACCATCGAACGGGCAACCACGTCACGACCGGCCAGGTCCTTCGCGTTGGGCGCATAGCGCTCCATGAAACGCTCGCCGTGCTTGTTGATCAGGTAACCACCTTCACCACGGCAACCTTCGGTCACCAGTACACCGGCGCCGGCGATGCCGGTCGGGTGGAACTGCCACATCTCGATGTCCTGCACCGGCACGCCGGCACGCAGGGCCATGCCCACGCCGTCGCCGGTGTTGATCAGGGCGTTGGTGGTGGACGAGTAGATACGACCTGCACCGCCGGTAGCCAGCACGGTGGCGTTGGCGCGAATGTACGAGGTTTCGCCGGTTTCGATGCAGATCGCGATCACGCCGACGAAGGCGCCTTCAGCGTTCTTCACCAGGTCAACGGCGTAGTATTCGTTGAGGAACACGGTACCGGCCTTCAGGTTGGCCTGGTACAGGGTGTGCAGCAGCGCGTGACCGGTACGGTCGGCAGCGGCGCAGGTACGGGCAGCCTGGCCACCCTTGCCGAAGTCCTTGGACTGGCCACCGAACGGACGCTGGTAGATGCGGCCTTGCTCGGTACGGGAGAACGGCAGACCCATGTGTTCCAGTTCGAAAACGGCTTCCGGGCCGACGGAACACATGTATTCGATAGCGTCCTGGTCACCGATGTAGTCGGAACCCTTCACGGTATCGTACATGTGCCAGCGCCAGTCATCGTTCGGGTCGGCCGAAGCAATGGCGCAGGTGATGCCGCCCTGGGCGGACACCGTGTGCGAACGGGTCGGGAACACCTTGGTGACCACGGCAGTCTTGTGACCGCCCTGGGCCAGTTGCAGCGCGGCGCGCATGCCGGCACCGCCGCCACCGATGATGATGGCGTCGAAAGACATTGAATTGATGCTAGCCATGAATCAGATACCCCAAAGAATCTGCACACCCCAGACGAAGTAAGCGAACATTGCTACGCCGCATACTGCCTGGAACAGGAAACGCACTGCTGTCGCGGACTTGCCCAGCGCCATCGGCGTCAGGTAGTCGGTCGCGATCGTCCACATGCCAACCCACGCGTGAGCGCTGAGGGCCACCAGGGCCAGCAGGCTGAAGATGCGCATGGCGTTGTGGGCGAACAGCGCATGCCATTGGTCGTAGCCAATGCCTGGATGCGCAACGAGGTATCCAATCAGGAAAATGAAATAAGCCGCGAGAACAACCGCCGACACGCGCTGTGCCATCCAGTCATAGAGGCCCGAACGCGAAAGATTCGTAACGCTGGTTACCATATCCAAACTCCTGCCAGAACGATCAACACCACGGAAACGGCGATGATGATTTTGGAGCCACGGCGACCGCCTTCCAGCGTCTCACCGATACCCGCATCCATGATCAGATGGCGCACACCGGCCACCAGGTGATACAGCAGGGAGGACAAAAGACCCCATGCAACGAACTTGGCCAGTGGGCTGGTCAAGGTATCCTTCACATCGGCGAAGCCTTCTTCCGAGCCCAGGGATTTGCCCAATGCATAAAGCAGAAAGCCGATACCCAGGAACAGGATGATGCCCGATACGCGATGAAGGAACGACGTTACGCCGGTTATGGGGAGTTTGATGGTCCTTAGGTCTAGGTTTACAGGTCGTTGGCTATTCACGGCTTTTTTTCACACTGAAGAGCCCCTAGCAAGCAGGGCAAGTTGTCGGGAAGTGTACTGGTCAGGTACCCACCACCCAGGGAGTGACGACGCCAGCGGAAACGGGCTGAAAAGCCCCTGACGGTCGGCTGCCGAGTATAGACAGTTAGGATACTAATGACAACGCGCGAGCCTACCCCGAAGAGCTGATTGCGCTATGTGAAAAAAAGGCGTAAATGGCAGGGAACAGCGATGAAAAACAGGGCTAAAAGCCTTGTACAGCCTGACTTTAAGCAAATTGACTTTCGGATTTATCTCACTATAGTGGTGCGGGCCCTGCGTGGGGGGTCTGTCTGATGATTTCAAGCATTAATAGGAGGCCACATGGCTGACAAAAAAGCGCAGTTGATCATCGAGGGCGCAGCCCCCGTCGAGCTGCCGATTTTAACCGGCACCGTTGGTCCCGATGTTATCGACGTCAGGAGCCTGACTTCCACGGGCCGCTTCACCTTTGACCCCGGTTTCATGTCGACCGCCTCGTGCGAATCGAAGATCACCTACATCGATGGTGACAACGGCATCCTGCTGCATCGCGGCTATCCGATCGAGCAACTGGCCGAAAAATCCGACTACCTGGAAACCTGCTACCTGCTGCTCAACGGCGAACTGCCGACAGCCGAGCAGAAAGCCCAGTTCGTCAGCACCGTGAAGAACCACACCATGGTTCACGAGCAGTTGAAGACCTTCTTCAACGGCTTCCGTCGCGACGCCCACCCCATGGCCGTGATGTGCGGCGTGGTCGGCGCCCTGTCGGCGTTCTACCATGACTCCCTGGACATCAACAACCCGCAGCACCGCGAGATCTCCGCCGTGCGCCTGGTTGCCAAGATGCCGACCCTGGCCGCCATGGTGTACAAGTACTCCATGGGCCAACCCATGATGTACCCGCGCAACGACCTGACGTACGCGGAAAACTTCCTGCACATGATGTTCAACACCCCGTGCGAGATCAAACCGATCAGTCCAATCCTGGCCAAGGCCATGGACCGCATCTTCATCCTGCATGCCGACCACGAGCAGAACGCCTCGACGTCTACCGTGCGCCTGGCGGGCTCCTCGGGTGCCAACCCGTTCGCCTGTATCGCCGCCGGCATCGCCGCACTGTGGGGCCCTGCCCACGGCGGTGCGAACGAAGCGGTATTGACCATGCTCGATGAAATCGGCGATGTGTCCAACATCGACAAATTCATCGCCAAGGCCAAGGACAAGAACGATCCGTTCAAGTTGATGGGCTTCGGTCACCGGGTCTACAAGAACCGCGACCCACGCGCCACCGTGATGAAGCAGACCTGCGACGAAGTCTTGAAAGAGCTGGGCATCAAGAACGACCCGCAGCTGGAACTGGCCATGCGCCTGGAAGAGATCGCCCTCACCGATCCGTACTTCATCGAGCGCTCGCTGTACCCGAACGTCGACTTCTACTCGGGGATCATCCTCAAGGCGATCGGCATTCCAACCAGCATGTTCACCGTGATCTTCGCCCTGGCACGTACCGTGGGCTGGATCTCGCACTGGAAGGAAATGCTCAGCAGCCCGTACAAGATCGGCCGCCCGCGCCAACTGTACACCGGCTACGATTCGCGCGACGTGAGCAAACTGGAAGACCGCAAGTAAGTTTTCCAGCTGCAAAAAAGGCTGCCCACGGGCAGCCTTTTTCATACCTGCGCAACGCTGCTACACGGACCGCCTTACTTCTCGGCCTTATCGCGCAGGGCCTTGAGGGTATTGAACGGCGCATCCACCACAAACTTGTTGGCCACGAACGACGGCACGCTGCCGCCCGGCTCGGTGTGCACCTGGTAGGTCACTTCGGTGCTGTCGGGCCCCTTGGGCACCAGCTTCCAGAAGCCATCCACCTGGGCCACCCGGACAAAGCCCTTCTCCTCCGGCAGGTAGGTAGGCACCTCTTTCAGGTTACGGGTCAGGCTGCCATCAGCCCCCTGCACGGTGGTCACTTCCAGCACCGAGTCACGCGGGGTCACTGGCCATGGCGTGTTGAACTGGGTGTAGGTCCAGCTCTTGTCGCCGTCGTTCTTGAGCAGCTTCTGCAGCTTGCACTCATGAATCCAGGCGCAGGCGCCCGCCGCGTCTTCCTGCAAGGCCTTGACCTTGGCCAGGGGCGCCTTGATGGTGGTGACGCCGCGGTAGGCCTTGTAATCGGAGCCTGGTATCGCCGCCAGCGACACCTTGATGCCATCTTCATCTTTCGCTGTTTGCCAATCCTCGGCATGCACCGCCGTGGCGACCAGCGCCGTCAAACCACACACAACAGCCAAACGATGCAGCGAACCCATAATTATTTTCCTTATTGTCCAAGAGGCACACCGAACTCACCGCCTGCTTCAGGCGACAGACGTCATCTGCTCCCACCAGCCGAGCAACTGTATCGCTTGCGCCGACGTCTCCCCGCACACCTCCGGGTCCGCCGAGAAGCCACCACACACCGCTGGCCGCTCCGGTAGCCCGAAAATCTGGCACAGGTTGTCGGCATTCAGCTGCACGCAGCGCTCCCCGGCCGGCTTGCCATTGGGCATGCCCGGAATAGGGGACGAGATGGAGGGGGCAATGCAGCATGCGCCACAGCCTTCACGGCACTTCATGACGACAGGTTCCTCAGGGCAGGCAATGAGTTGAATGAACAGCGATAGTAACCGCTTAAACAGGCGTTTGAAATTGCCCAGGGCGGAAATTCGACAGGTCGATACTGCCAACCGCACGCCCGATCACTGCTTGAACTCAAAGTCCAGGGCAGCGCCTTCCACTTCACGGTTGTTGTCATTGCGGCGCTGCAGCTGCAATTCATTGCTCAGCAGGCGACCGTTGAGCTGGAAATCCTCGGTTTTCTTTTCATCGAAATACGAGGGCAGCAGGGATTTTTCCCGAGGGGGCGCGGCCGCTTCGGTTTTTTTCGCCGGCTCCAGGTTGTTGACCATGGCCTTGGGCAGCGACAGGTCCAGTTTCGCCTTGGGCAGGTCGGCCGCCACCGCATCGGTGTCCTTGCGCGCCTTGGTCTTGCTGGCCACCGGCTTTTTCGCCGGCGCTGCCTTGGCTGCGGTTTTCTTCGCCGGCGCAGCCGCCTTGCTGGACGACGCAGTAGCCTTCGCTGGCTTCTTCGCGGCAGCAGCAGGGTGCTCCAGCTGGGCCATCAGCAGAGGCGAATCGACGTGGGGCAGTGATTGAGCGCAAGCCATGCCGGATCCCAGGCACATCACAATCAGTCCAATACAACGCAGGGCATTCATAGACACGGGCAGAAGTGGCAGTACATGCCTATATGCTCCGCGCTACCAAGGCCGCTGGCAAGCCCCCGCCAGGTTACAAAAGGTAAATCCTTAGTAAAATTGGCCAGTGGCCACTTCCTGGCACAACTGCCCGGCCAGCATGCCCAGGGTCATCAACGCCCGCTCCGCTTCCTTGTTCCACGGAATGCCGCAGTTCAAGCGAATGCAGTGGTTGAACTGTTCTGTATTGCTGAAGATCAGCCCCGGGGCGATGCTAATGCCCTGCTCCAGCGCCCGCACGTGCAGCTCCTGGGTGTTGACCCGCCCAGGCAGGCTGACCCATAGAATGAAGCCGCCCAGCGGCCGGGTGATCTGCGTGCCATCCGGGAAAAACTGTTGCACCGCCAACTGGTAGGCGCTGAGGTTCTTGCGGTATTCATGGCGGATGTAGCGCAAATGGCGGTCGTAGCCGCCGTTTTCCAGGTAACTGGCAATGCCCATCTGCGTGACACTGCAGGCAGAATGGGTGGTAAAGGTCTGCAAGCGCTGGATCTCCGCCTGGTACTTGCCAGGGATCATCCAGCCAATGCGCACCCCTGGCGACAAGGTCTTGGAAAAGCTCGAGCAGTACACCACGTGGCCCAGGCGATCGTAGGCCTTGAGTGCCTTGGTCTTGCCCTGGTCGAACATCAGCTCGCCGTAGATATCATCCTCGACGATCTGAATGTCGAAATCCGAAGCCAGGCGCAGCAGTTGCTTCATGCGCTCTTCGGGCATGGTGCCGCCCAGTGGGTTGCTCAGGCGCGGCGTCAGCACCAGCGCCTTGATCGACCACTGGTTGGCGGCCAGCTGCAAGGCCTCCAGGCTGATCCCGGTGGACGGGTCACTGGGAATTTCGATGACCTTCAAACCCAGCAGGTCCGCCAGTTGCAGCAACCCGTAATAAGTCGGCGACTCGGCGGCAATCAGGTCGCCCGGGCGGGTCAGCACCCGCAAGGACATTTGCAGGGCATCCACGCAGCCGTGTGTGATGACCACCTCGGACGGATCGACCACCACCCCGGCGTCGCGCATGCGAATCGCCACTTGGCGGCGCAACGGTTCGAAACCCGGGCTGAACATGTAACTGAACGCCCGCGGGCTGTGGAAGCGCGTGACCTTGGCGATCTGCTGGTGCAACGCACGCACCGGCAGGTAATCCACATGCGGCACCGCAGCCCCTAGCGGGAACACGCCCTCGCGCCGCGATTCCACCAGCACCTGCTGGATGATGCCGGCGCGGGTCACCAGGCCTGGCCGCTCCACCCGGGCAATGTCCGGGGTCGGCGCGGTCAGCGCCGGGGTCTGGTGCACGTAGTAGCCCGACTGCGGACGCGCACGAATCAGCCCCTGATCCTCGAGATTGGCATAGGCCTGCAGCACCGTGGCATGGCTCACGTTGAGCTGCGAGCTCATCTTGCGCACCGACGGCACCCGCTCCCCCGGCTGATACACGCCACGGCGAATATCTTCGGCCAATTGCTGGGCGATGCGCTGGTAGAGCAGAAGGCTGGTCATGGCGTGCTTCTCGACTGATCAGGCGGTTTTTTGATGTTAGTACCGGAACAGTTGAAAAGTGTACGGGGACAGTTAGGCGAATGCGAGAGGATTGTGCCCATTCCCGTAGCAGCAGCCGCCTGGCGGCTGCTGGGGGAATCTCCTACAGGTGCGCGTCAGCGGGCGGCACCGAGGACGCCTTTTTCGTCGGAGAACACGATTTCCACGCGACGGTTCATCGCCCTGCCCCGCTCCGAGGCGTTGGCCTCGACCGGGTACTGGTCGCCGTAGCCCTGCACCTGAATACGCTTCTCGTCGATACCCAGGTCGACCAGGGTATCGGCTACGGTCTGGGCGCGGTCCTTGGACAGGTCCATATTGAAATCACTGTCACCCGTGTTGTCGGTGTAACCCTCGATGCGCACCACGCGCTTGGGGTTCAGCTGCAGGAACTGCACCAGCTTGAGGATCATGCGGTTGGCCGACGGCTTCAGGTCTGCCTCGCCGCTGTCGAACAACACATCACCCAGGGTCAACACCAGGCCGCGGTCGGTCTCGGTGGTGGCCATGCTGACGAACTGTTCCTCCAGCGCCTTGCCCTGCTGCTGCACGCTGTTGAGCTTGGACTCGCGCAGGGCCAGTTGCAGGCGCTGGCGCTCCAGGTCCTGCTTGGCCAGCTTTTCCTTGTTCAGCGCCAGCTGCGTGTGTTCGCGCGCGATTTCGCTGTAGCGCTGGCTCAGGTAGGCATACTGGGCGACATCGTCACTGGTGCCCCAGTAGCTGGCCAGGCGCTCGGCCCGGGACAGCGATTCACCCGCGCGAATGACATCGCGCGGCGCGCTGCGCAGCACGTCGGCATCGTCCTTGACCTTCTGGAAGCTGGCGCTGGCCTGCTGCAGGGTCACGGGCGGCGACTGATGACTGGCGCAACCAAACAGGCCGACACACCCCAGGGCAATCAGGCTGCCACCCAACCGCGTAGACAGGCTCATTGCACTTCCCCCAACTGCTTGTGCAGGCGCACGATCCGGGTGTTCACCTGGGTCAATTGCTCCTGGCTCTTCTCGGTCAACACACGGGCCTCGGCCAGCCGCGCATCCAGCTCGGCCTGCTCGGCCAGCAAGCGCGCCTGACGGTAAGCTTGGCTGCCATTGGCAGCCAGGGCGCTGGCGAGCTTGTCGCTGGCCATCTTCATTTCCGCCACATCGTCGGTGGCGCCCACGGCACGGGCCTGGTCCACGGCCTGCTCGGTCAGGCGCAGTTGCTCGGTGGGCGCCGGGTCGCTGGCGCATCCCGCCAGGGCCAGCAGCGCCGCAACGGCGGTCAAAGCTTGAATTCTCACACGGGTTCCCTACTGGTTTGGGGCGCTTGGCAGTTGTGCCGTGGGCGCTTGCTGCAAGCGCGCCTTCCAACGTTCGACATTGCGTTGCAATACCGCCTCGGCTTGGCCGGACGCGGGCAATTCTGTCATCTTTTTCGCTAACTGTCCGCGCAGCCACGGATCATTGCAGGCCGAGTTGTGCGACAGCGCCAGGTACAAGCCCGGCCGGTCCAGCGGCGCCTCGTGGGCGACCACATCATTGCCCAGCCCCAGGGTCTGCGACACTGCCTGGCCGGCATAACGACCGGCCACCACGTACTCGACCTTGCCCAGCATCAACTGCTGAAAGGCCACCGTCAGCGAATCGGCCGGTATCAGGCTTAGGTTCTCGTCGGCGAAGCGCTTGAACGACGCCCCCAGCCGCGCCCGCGCCGACAATGCCCCGACATGGCCATGCAGGTCACCCACGGTGTGATAGACCATGGCCGAGCCGACCCGGGTCCACACCAGGTAGTCATTGAGGGCCAGGCGCGGGTGGATGTAATCCAGCGTCTCCAGCTCGTCGAAGGACATGGGCGCGTCCACCAGCAGATCCATGCGCCCGCTGCGCACCTCTTCCAGCGCCTGGGAGCGCTTGCCGCTGTACAACACCTCCACGGCAATGCCCAGCTCGCTGCCAATGCGCTTGAGCTGATCGACGTTGGCGCCGATCAGGTGGTGGGGGTCATCGGGGTCGCGCCACGAAAAAGGCTGGGCATCCGGGCTGCCGGTGGCGATCAGTCGTTCGCATTTGCCGGCTGCCATTGTCACCGATGGCAGCAGCGCCATCGCCAGTAGTATCCATGCGCCCATGCTTGCCGGTCGCGTCATGCCATGTTCCTTAATCCGCCGCATAAAAAAAGCCCGGTCCTGGGACCGGGCTCTTTTATAAGTGAAGCCGCTGGATCAGACCAGCTTTTCCAACTCGGGTACTGCTTCGAACAGGTCAGCGACCAGGCCGTAGTCAGCCACCTGGAAGATCGGCGCTTCTTCATCCTTGTTGATCGCGACGATCACTTTGGAGTCCTTCATGCCAGCCAGGTGCTGGATCGCGCCGGAGATACCGACGGCAATGTACAGCTGTGGCGCGACGATCTTGCCGGTCTGGCCGACCTGCATGTCGTTGGGCACGAAACCTGCGTCGACCGCGGCGCGCGAGGCACCCACGGCAGCGCCCAGCTTGTCGGCCAGGGCATACAGGTGCTTGAAGTTGTCGCCGTTCTGCATGCCGCGGCCGCCGGAAACGACGATTTTGGCAGCGGTCAGCTCAGGGCGATCGGACTTGGCCAGCTCTTCGCCGACGAACGCCGATTTGCCTGCGTCATGCGCAGCGCCCACGGCTTCGATGGCAGCCGAGCCACCTTCGGCAGCCACAGCGTCGAAGCCGGTGGCACGCACGGTAATGACCTTGATGGCAGCGTTCGATTGCACGGTGGCAATGGCGTTGCCGGCGTAGATCGGACGCTTGAAGGTGTCAGCCGATTCTACCGAGATGATCTCGGAGATCTGGTCCACGTCCAGCTGGGCAGCAACGCGCGGCAGCACGTTCTTGCCGTTGGAGGTGGCCGGGGCCAACACGTGGCTGTAGCTGGCAGCCAGCTGGGCCACCAGCGGCGCGACGTTTTCCGGCAGGAAGTGCGCGTAGGCAGCGTTGTCGGCCACCAGCACCTTGGCCACGCCAGCGATCTTGGCGGCGGCTTCGGCCACGGCGCCAACGCCTTGGCCGGCGACCAGCACGTGCACATCACCACCGATTTTCGCGGCAGCAGCAACGGTGTTGAGGGTAGCCGGGGCTACAGCACCGTTTTCGTGTTCAGCGATAACCAGGATAGTCATTTAGATTACCTTCGCTTCGTTTTTCAGTTTCTCGACCAGTTCTGCAACCGACTTGACCTTGATGCCGGCGCTGCGGGCAGCCGGAGCTTCAACCTTGACGGTCTTGTTGGTGGAGGCAACGGAAACACCCAGGGCATCCGGGGTAACGGTTTCCAGCGGCTTCTTCTTGGCCTTCATGATGTTGGGCAGCGACGCATAGCGCGGCTCATTCAGGCGCAGGTCGGTGGTGACGATGGCAGGCAGGTTCAGTGCCACGGTCTGCAGGCCGCCGTCGATTTCACGGGTGACGTTGACCTTGTCGCCAGCAACATCGACCTTGGAGGCGAAGGTGCCCTGGCCGAAACCGGTCAGCGCCGCCAGCATCTGGCCGGTCTGGTTGTTGTCGCTGTCGATGGCCTGTTTGCCCAGGATCACCAGCTGTGGCTGTTCCTTGTCGACAACGGCCTTGAGCAGCTTGGCCACGGCCAGGGAGTTCAGTTCGTCGGCGACTTCCACCAGGATGGCGCGGTCGGCACCCAGTGCCAGGGCAGTGCGCAGTTGTTCCTGGGCGGTGCTCGGGCCGATGGTGACCACGACGATTTCAGTGGCAACGCCCTTTTCCTTCAGACGCACGGCCTCTTCCACGGCGATTTCGCAGAAAGGGTTCATGGACATCTTGACGTTGGCGAGATCGACGCCGGAGTTGTCCGCTTTGACACGGACCTTGACGTTATAGTCGACCACTCGTTTGACAGCTACAAGAACCTTCATGGATTCCTCGTTACTCTCCGGTGAAAAGAATGTCGCCCAGGCAGGCCAGGCGATGCTCAGTGGGCACAAGGGCACCTTTAAAAACGACGGCGAGCCCGGTTTATTTAGCTTTGACCCCAAGTTTCAATGACTTACCGGCAAAACCGGGCAGTCAGCGGTGGTGGTGACGTGTAAACTCCACTACAACAGGGGGCAAGGCTTTGCCGGCGCGGCTCTGGCCTGGTTTTTAGAGATGCTCTTGCAGCCGAAGGACAACCTGCGGCAAAAGCGAAACCGCCCGTATCTTGACCGCTACGCCCGGACCGGTCAACAACCGGAACTCGTCGGTCATGCACCCGCCCCCCAGCGAATTTACTGGCCTGGGGCAAATTCAAACAAACGTTTGTATTGGACCCTGCCGGTGGTGTAGATATAATGCGCGGCCAAAGAGATTGCCCTGTAGTACGTCCGTGAGCGCACTACCGCGCGCCAGACGCCCACAAGGGCAACGCCAATAGAAAAAACTGTGAGCCTTGAGTAGGAGAGAACCTGTGGAACGCGAATACATGGAATTCGACGTGGTCATTGTCGGCGCTGGCCCGGCTGGCCTGTCCGCCGCCTGCCGCCTGAAGCAGAAAGCCGCCGAAGCAGGCAAGGAAATCAGCGTCTGCGTGGTGGAAAAAGGCTCGGAAGTGGGCGCCCACATTCTCTCCGGCGCA
The DNA here is from genome assembly GCA_963816515.1 of uncultured Gammaproteobacteria bacterium. Taxonomy (GTDB): domain Bacteria; phylum Pseudomonadota; class Gammaproteobacteria; order Pseudomonadales; family Pseudomonadaceae; genus Aquipseudomonas. Next base: position 592,089 of record CAWFKX010000001.1, read on the forward strand.
GTGTTCGAACCCCGCGCGCTGAATGAGCTGTTCCCCGACTGGAAAGCACTTGGCGCGCCGCTGAACACGCCGGTGACCGGCGACGATATCTATGTACTGCGCAGCGCCGACACCGCGCACCAAGGTGCCGGACTTCTTCGTGCCCAAGACCATGCACAACGAAGGCAACTACATCATTTCCCTGGGCAACCTGTGCCGCTGGCTGGCTCAGCAGGCCGAGAACCTGGGCGTCGAGGTGTACCCGGGCTTCGCCGCCCAGGAAGCCCTGATCGACGAGAACGGTGCCGTGCGCGGTATCGTCACCGGCGACATGGGCGTGGACCGTGAAGGCCACCCGAAAGATGGCATGTACACCCCGGGCATGGAACTGCGCGGCAAGTACACCCTGTTCGCCGAGGGCTGCCGCGGCCACATCGGCAAACAGCTGATCAAGCGCTTCAACCTGGACAGCGATGCCGACGTGCAGCACTACGGCATCGGCCTCAAGGAAATCTGGGAGATCGACCCAGCCAAGCACAAGCCCGGCCTGGTCGTGCACACGGCAGGCTGGCCGCTGGACATCATGAGCACCGAGAACACCGGCGGCTCGTTCCTCTATCACCTGGAAAACAACCAGGTGGTGGTCGGCCTGATCGTCGACCTGTCCTACAGCAACACCTTCCTGTCGCCGTTCGATGAGTTCCAGCGCCTCAAGCATCACCCGGTGCTCAAACAATACCTGGACGGTGGCAAGCGCATCAGCTACGGCGCTCGTGCATTGGCCAAGGGCGGCATCAACTCCCTGCCGAAGATGGTCTTCAACGGCGGCGCACTGATCGGCTGCGACCTGGGCACCATGAACGTGGCCAAGATCAAGGGCAGCCACACGGCCATGAAATCCGGCATGCTGGCCGCCGACGCGGTGGCCGACGCACTGTTCGCCGGCCGTGAGGGCGGGGATCAACTGACCGGTTACGTGGACGCCTTCAAGGCAAGCTGGCTGTACGAAGAACTGTTCGCCAGCCGCAATTTCGGCCCGGCGATGCACAAGTTCGGCCCGATCCTGGGCGCCGGCTTCAACTGGCTCGACCAGAACATCTTCGGCGGCAAATTGCCCTTCACCCTGCACGACACCAAGCCGGACTACGCCTGCCTGAAACTGGCCAAGGACTCGACCCGCATCAACTATCCGAAACCGGACGGCAAGTTGAGCTTCGACAAGCTGAGCTCGGTATTCCTCTCCAGCACCAACCACGAAGAGGAGCAACCCTGCCACCTGAAGCTGACCGACCCGAGCATTCCGATCAGCACCAACCTGCCGCTGTACGACGAACCGGCGCAGCGCTACTGCCCGGCCGGCGTGTACGAAGTCATCACCCAGGAAGACGGCGAGAAGCGCTTCCAGATCAACGCCCAGAACTGCGTGCACTGCAAGACCTGTGACATCAAGGACCCTTCGCAGAACATCACCTGGGTAACCCCGGAAGGCTCGGGCGGCCCGACTTACCCGAACATGTAATTCTCCCCGCTCCTGTAGCAGCCGCCCAAGGCTGCTACGGGGCTGCGCGGTGGCTACGTGACATTATTCTTGTCGAATCCCGTACACCGCCGAAATGCTTCCGATACCCGAATTTACTGGAGTTCCCCAGGGTGATGCCGATAAAACAGGCATCAGGTCAGTGAGCACATCACGGCCTTCAGTATCGGAGTCATCCCCATGCAGATCGAGCGCCTAGGCACCATCCAGGACGACCTGGAACACACCGCCGCCCACCTGGAAGCGCTGTCGCGCATGCTGCAGGGCCACGCCCTGTTCCTGCGCCATTCGACCTACACCGACAATTCTGCCGATATCGCCTTCATCGAACGCCACCTCAGCGGCCTGGCCGCGTCCGTCACCGACCTGCGCGGTGTCGCACGCAATATCGCCAAAGTGGCCTGAACGGCTACTCCGCGCTCAATTCCCACAATACCCGCAGCACATGCCCCGTCGCCCGTTCCACGTCGCCGGAACGATGGGCAATGCCCAACTGGCGCCATAACAGCGGCGCCAGGGGGCGCATCACCACCCGCGCATCCGGCTGCGGCGTCGACGCCTCGTGGGGCAGCAGCGTGGCGCCGTAGCCTGCCGCCACCAGGCTCTTGATCGCATCGTTGTAGTTCAATTGAATGCGCGGCACGGGCTGTTGCCCTTCACTGGCAAACCATTCGGCGGTCAACCGTGAGAGCCGCGTAGTGCTGTCGTTGAGAATCAACGGCTGGGTGGCCAGCCAGGCCGGCGTCACCGTGTCCGGCACCTGCCAGCGCGCCGGCAGGAAGGCCATCACCGGGTCGCTGCGCCACGCCTGAATCTGCAGGCCCTTCACCGGCCATTGCGGCAAGGCCACCAGGCCGATATCCAGGGTGCCGGCGGTCAATTGCTGCAGGGTTTCCTGAGAGGTCAGCACAGCTACCTGCACATCGATACCCGGATGGTGCTGGCCCAGGGTCTCCAGCGCCCGTGGCAGCAACTGCGCGATGGCCCCCGTCGAGGCCCCCAGGCGCACCCGCCCTGCCAGGCCCTGGACCTGGCGTTGCACATCCTCCAGCGCTTGCTGGGCATCCACCAGCAAACGCCGCGCACGCTCCACCAGGGTCTCGCCGATGGCGGTGGGCAGCACCCGCCCGCGGGTGCGCGACAGCAGCGCGCCACCGACGCGCGCCTCCAGGTCGGCGATGTGCAGGCTCACCGTGGGCGCGGCCAGGTTGAGCGCCCTCGCGGCTTCGGCGAACGATCCCAGGTCGGCGATGGCCACAAGAGTACGCAGTCGGTCCAGACTGATTTCACGCATCACCCATTACCTTCAGAAAACCTGAACCTGACGTTTGCCAAATTCAACTTTTCCTATCTTACCCGTCACCTGAAGATAGCGGCAGTCACTTATTGGAGTACCTGCCATGACCCACCCACTTGTCTTCATTGACGGCGACCAAGGCACCACCGGCCTGCAAATCCACCAGCGCCTGCGCCACCGCGCCGACCTGCAGCTGCTGCGCCTGGACCCGCGCTACCGCAAAGACCCGCAGCACCGCGCCGAAGCGATCAATGCCTGCGATATCGCCATCCTGTGCCTGCCCGACGACGCCGCGCGGCAAGCGGTGGCCAGCATCCACAACCCGAACGTACGGGTGATCGACGCCAGCTCCGCGCACCGCACCCATGCCGACTGGACCTACGGCTTCGCGGAAATGGGCGCGCAGCAGGCTGAGCAAATCGCCACGGCCAAGCGCGTCAGCAATCCCGGCTGCTACCCCACTGGCGCGATCGGCCTGCTGCGGCCGTTGCTGCAAGCAGGGCTGCTGCCAGCGGACTATCCCGTCAGCGTCAACGCGGTGTCGGGGTATTCGGGCAAGGGCCGCGCCGGGGTCGATGAGTACGAAGGCGACAACGCCACCCAGGCCCCGCCGTTCCAGGTCTACGGCCTGGGCCTGACCCACAAGCACGTGCCGGAAATCGCCCAGCACAGCGGCCTGGTTCACCGGCCGCTGTTCGTGCCGGCCTACGGCGCATTCCGCCAGGGCATCGTGCTGACCATCCCGCTGCAACTGCACCTGCTGGGCGCCGGTGCCACCGGGCAAACGCTGCACGCCTGCCTGACCGAGCACTACGCCGGCCAGCGCCATGTGCAGGTGATGCCGATGGCGGACAGCAAAGCGCTGACGCTGCTTGACCCGCAGGTGATGAACGACACTGACGACCTGCGCCTGATGGTCTTCGAGCACGGCCAGCAGGTGCTGCTGGCGGCCGTGTTCGACAACCTGGGCAAGGGCGCGGCGGGTGCCGCGGTGCAGAACCTTGACCTGATAATGCGATAAATTCGGCCCCCCTGACGGACAACCCGTGCAGCAGCGACCGCCAGGCCGCGTCCGAGTCACCGCATTACTTCAGCGAATTCGCGGTGCCTGCGACGCGCCCTCTGGGCCGTTGCTGCGCAGCTTTGCAGCGCCCCACCCCTGCTGCATCCCCGCCGCCGCCAGCAAGATAGCCGCCACTCCCACCCACTGCAGCGCATCCAGCCGATGCCCAAAGGCAAACCAGTCAACGAAGATCGCCACGATCGGATAGATAAAGCTCAACGCGCCCGTCAACGCCGTCGGCAGTTTCTGAATCGCGCCATACAGCAGCACGTACATCACCCCTGTGTGCACGATACCCAGCGTCAACAGCGGGCCCCACTCGCCCGGCCCATGGGGAAAGCCCGTCAGGTCTGCCAGCGGTGCCAACAGCACCACCCCCGTGGTCACCTGCACCAGCGCAATCAAGTGCGGTGGAACACCTTTCAGGCGCTTGATGATCAGCGCCGCGATGGCATACAGCGCAGCAGCGCCCAGGGCCATGACGATCCCCATCAGGTAATCATTGCCGCCCTGCCCGCCATGGGCACTGACGATGGCCAGCATGCCGGCGAAGGAAACGGCCAGCCACACTAGCTTCGCCAGGGTGATCTTTTCGCTCAGGAACACGGCGCCGAGCCCCACCAGAATAAATGGCTGCACGTTGTACACCGCCGTGCCGATGGCGATGGAGGCCCGCGAGTAGGAGCCGAACAGCAACAGCCAGTTCCCCACGATGGCCACGCCGCTGAGCACCGCCAGCAGGAACGTGGTGCGGTTCAGCAGCCCCGGCCGCAAGAATCCCATGCCCGCGCAAATCACCAACAGCGTCAGCGCGCCGAACACACAGCGCCAGAACACCACGTCCAGCACCGGCTGCCCCGAGAGCAACACTAACCAGCCGATCGTCCCGGAAATAAGCATGGCCGCAACCATTTCCAGCGTGCCGCGGTGCAATGACTTGTCCATCGATAACCTCCTGTTCAATGGGCATTATTATGATCGGGCAGCGTTGGGGTTTTCCATGAACAAAGGCAGGCAAACGCCCTGTTCTGGCTTTACTATCAAGGCTGAAGCGTGAATACGCCTAATGGAGAAGAAGATGACCGATGACATCGACCAACGCCTGATCGCCGCCCTGATGGAAGATTCACGCCGCTCGCTCAAGGCCCTGGCGCAACTCACCGGCCTGTCATCGCCCAGCGTCGCCGAACGCCTGCGCAAACTCGAAGAACGCGGCGTGCTCAGGGGCTACACCGTGGACGTCGACCCCAAGGCCTTCGGCTACCAGCTGCAGGCCATCGTGCGCATCCGCCCGTTGCCCGGGCAATTGCACGAAGTGGAGCGGCAGATCCAGCGAATCCCGCAATTCACCGAGTGCGACAAGGTCACCGGCGATGACTGCTTCATCGCCCGTTTGCATGTGCGCAGTATTGAAGAACTGGACACGGTGCTGGACGACCTCAATACCGTGGCCGAAACCAACACCGCGATCATCAAGAAAAGCCCGGTGAAGCGGCGGTTGCCGCCGATGGGGGCGTAAGGGCGGCGTCCGCCTTATGCCTGTGGGTTCAGGTCCGCAGTATGGACCTCAACCTCCCCCCACTTCCGCCGATATCCCCGCCGCCGCCTGTTGCACCACCGGCACCAGCGCTTCCATTTTCTCCAGCGACATGTACGGCACCGTGCTGGCCACGCTGATGGCGGCGACGATGCGTTTGCTCGCATCGCGGATCGGCGCCGCGACGCAGCGGATGGAGGGTTCGTTGTCTTCCAGGTCGAAGGCGTAGCCGCCTTTCACGTAGCCCTGCATCCGCGTGTGTACTTGCTCCCAGGTCTGTTCCGGGTGGTTGGGCCACAGGGCGTTGTGGCCGGCGGCGGGCAGGCTGATTTCGTACAGGCGGTGCCATTCTGCCGGCGAGGCGTCGAGCAGCAGGGCCTTGCCGATGCCGGTGCGCGCCAGCGGCATGCGGTGACCGACCCGCGAGCGCATTTCCGGGCCGTTGCGGCCGGGGTTCTTGTGCAGGTACAACACCTCGTCGCCGTCGCGGACGGCCAGGTGAATGGTGTCGCCGGTCAGGCGGGACAGATCGTCCAGGTACGGGGTGGCGAGCATCACCAGTGGCACTTCTTCCCGGGCCTGGAAGCCCAGCTCGATGAGCTTGGGGCCCAACAGGTAGCCGGCCTGTGGCAGCACGCGCAGGTAGCGCTCGTCCACCAGGGCACTGGCCAGGCGATGCGTGGTGCTGCGCGTGGTGCCCACCTGGCGGGCGATTTCCTTGAGGTCGCGGGCGCCGGCGGCCACGGCCTGGATCACGGCCAGGCCGCGCATCAGGGTTTGCGTGCCGGCGGGGGCGGCGTCCTTGGCCTGCGGGGTGACTTCGTCCTGCATGGGCAATCCTGTATCGGGTACGGAGAAACGGGCTGGCGCATTATGTTCGCCTGCCCGCGTCGGTGCCAGTCACAGCTGGATACGTTCGACCTTGCCGACCAGCACGATGTACGACAGCGCCCCCAGCAACGCCATCACGGCGATGTAGGTAATGGCCGGCGCGAAGGAATTACCGGTGGCCAGGAAGCCGATGGCGATGGGCGTGGTGATGGCCGAAAGATTGCCGATGAAGTTGAACACGCCACCGGTCAGGCCCAGCAGGCGCGACGGGGCCAACGTGGAGACCAGCGACCAGGTGATCGAGGCCAGGCCGTTGCCGAAAAACGCCACGGCCAGGCAGGCGATGACCACCGCGGTGGACTCGGCGTAGTTGGCGCCGATGATGCACGTGCTGATCAGCAAGCCACCGATGATGGGCAGCTTGCGCGCCAGGCCGATGCTGGCGCCACGGCGAATCAGCCAGTCGGAAAAAAACCCCGAGCACAGCACGCCGACGAACGCCGCCAGGAACGGCAGCGAGGCCAGCAGGCCGGACTTGATAAAGTCCATGCCGCGGTATTTCACCAGGTAGGTGGGGAACCAGGTCAGGAAGAACCACAGGGTCGAGTTCAGGCAATACTGCCCCAGGTAGATGCCCCACAGCTTGCGCTTGCTGAGCACGATGCCCAAGTCTGCCCAGCTGAAACCGGACGCGGCGGCCCGGGCCTGGGTTTGCATGTCCACCAGGCCACCGCCCTCGCTGATCAACTCGACCTCGGCGGCGTTGGCGCCCTTGAAATCACGCGGCTCGCGGTACACGGCGTACCACACCAACGCCCAGGCCAGCCCGGTGACGCCGGTGGCGACGAACACCATGTGCCAGCCGAAGGTGTGCTGCAGCCAGGCCAGCACCGGTGTCAGGAAGGCCAGGCCGACGAATTGCCCGGAGGTGTAGAAACCGATGGCGGTGGCGCGTTCACGTTCGGGGAACCAGGTGGTGACCACGCGACTGTTGATCGGGTACGCCGGCGCTTCCAGCGCGCCTACTGCCATGCGCAGCACGAACAGGGCGATGAAGCTGCCGACGAAGCCGAGCATCACCGTGGCCAGCGACCACAGGGCCAGGGCGACGCTATAGAGAATGCGCGGGGGCACGCGGTCCACCAGCCAGCCGCCGGGAATCTGCATGGCGGCGTAGGTCCAGCCGAAGGCGGAAAACACCAGGCCGACGTGCACCGGGTCAATGGCCAGGTCGCTGGTCAGCGCCGGGGCGGCGATGGACAGGTTGCTGCGGTCCAGGTAGTTGATCACCACAGTGATGAACAGCAGCACCATGATGAGGAAGCGCTTGCGGCTGGGTGCGCCCAGCGCCGCCTGCGCGGTTAAGATGTGGGTGTGCATGGGTGGCATGCCTCGTTCTTATAATTATGGGACGGTCCGATCCGCCACGCCGAAAATCGTGGGAGCGGGCGCTGCCCGCGCCCACGGGCCAGTGATCGGGCGCTCAGATCACCACTCGGCGAAGCTGCCGTCGGCGTGGCGCCAGATCGGGTTGCGCCAGCGGTGACCGACGGCTGCGCGCTCCTTGACGTACTCTTCGTTGATTTCGATGCCCAGGCCTGGGCCATTGGGAATCTTGACGAAGCCGTTGTCGTAGTCGAACACCTCGGGGCGCTTGATGTAGTCGAGCAGGTCATTGCTTTCGTTGTAGTGAATGCCCAGGCTCTGCTCCTGGATGAAGGCGTTGTAGCAGGCAGCATCCAGCTGCAGGCACGCCGCCAGGGCGATTGGGCCCAGCGGGCAGTGCAGCGCCAGGGCGACGTCGTAGGCCTCGGCCATGTTGGCGATCTTGCGGGTTTCGGTGATGCCGCCGGCGTGGGACGCATCAGGCTGAATGATGTCGACGTAGCCTTCGCTGAGCACGCGCTTGAAGTCCCAGCGCGAGAACAGCCGCTCGCCCAGGGCAATTGGCGTGCTGGTCAGCGGCGCCAACTCCTTCAGGGCCTCATAGTTTTCGCTGAGCACCGGTTCCTCGATGAACATCAGTTTGTAGGCGTCCAATTCCTTCATCAGCACTTTGGCCATGGGCTTGTGCACACGGCCATGGAAGTCAACGCCGATGCCGACGTTGGGACCCACGGCGTCACGCACGGCGGCGACGTTGGCCAGGCACAGGTCGACCTTGTCGAAGGTGTCGAGGAACTGCAGCTCCTCGGTGCCATTCATTTTCACCGCAGTGAAACCACGCTCCACGGCTTCCTTCGCCGCCCGGGCAGTGTCGGCCGGGCGGTCGCCGCCGATCCACGAATAGACGCGAATGCGATCACGCACCTGGCCGCCCAGCAAATCGCTGACCGACACGCCCAAGGCCTTGCCCTTGATGTCCCACAGCGCCTGGTCGATACCGGCCAGGGCGCTCATGTGGATGGCGCCGCCACGGTAGAAGCCACCACGGTAGAGCACGGTCCAGATGTCTTCGATGTTGCGTGGGTCCTTGCCGATCAGGTAGTCGGACAATTCCTCGACCGCAGCGGCCACTGTGTGGGCGCGGCCTTCGACCACAGGTTCGCCCCAGCCCGTCACGCCCTCATCGGTCTCGACTTTCAGGAAGCACCAGCGCGGGGGGACGATAAAGGTGGTCAATTGGGTGATTTTCATCGTTTGTCTCTCTTGTCGATGTCGATTAGTCGCAAATCAGTGCAGGCGTTTCCAGGCTGCCACATAGGCCTTGGCGCGAGTGGCCACGTCGGTGGCGCTCATGCCAGGCTTGAACAGCCCCGAGCCCAGGCCGAAACCGGCGACGCCGGCGTCCACGAACGGCGCCATGTTGTCCGGGGTGATGCCGCCCACGGGCAGCAGCGCGGTGCCCTTGGGCAGTACTGCCAGCAGGGCCTTGACCACGCCGGGGTTGAGCATTTCCGCCGGGAACAGTTTCAGCGAGTCGGCCCCCTCCTCCAGTGCGGCAAACGCCTCGGTGGGGGTGATCACGCCCGGCGACAGGTACAGCCCGGCGGCCTTGGCCGCGCGCAGCACCTTGGCGTCGCTGTGGGGCATCACAATCAACTGGCCACCCGCAGCCTTGACCTGCTGCACCTGCTCGACGGTCAGCACGGTGCCGGCACCGATCAGGCAATCGGCTGGCAGGCTGTCGCGCAGGATGCGGATGCTGTCGTAGGGGCTGGGGGAATTGAGAGGTACTTCGATCACGCGAAAACCTTCGGCGTACAACACCTGACCGATGGCCTGCGCCTCGTCGGGACGAAGGCCGCGCAGGATGGCGATCAGGCCGTTGCTGGCGAGCGCTTGCTTGAGCATGTCAAACCTCTTCTGGCTGTGGGGCGAGCAGCCCGGCCGCCACGGCCAGGCTCCATAATCCGCGTTCGGTGGCTTGTTCGGCCAGGCTGACCTGGGTGAAACCGCACTGCTCCAGGGCCAGGCGGTAGCGCTGGCATAACGGCGCGCTGCCGATCAGCACCACGTCAGGCAACTGCGCATTGGCGCGCCGCGCCCGGGACACCGCGGCCAGGGCGCGCAGTTCGTGGCCGATCATCAGGCCGGACAGGTAATCGGGTTGCTGGGCGCCGCTGAGTTGGCCGGTCAGGCCCAGGGTGCGGGCACTGAACAGGGTCGACAGCAGGCCGATGTCGGCATCGCTCGACAGCGCCACTTCGACGCCCCGGCTGAACGCCGCTTCATCGAACACACCGGCAGGCTGTTGGGTGCGGCCAAGAATGGTGTGCGCGCACAGGGCCGCGTAGACCTCGCCGGTCATGAAGGTATCGAACTGCTGAATGCAGCCGTCGACCACGCTGACCCACTTGCTGTGGCTGCCCGGCAGGCCGATCAACAAGCTGTCCTGGCGAGTGTGCGCGGGCAGGTCCTGAAGCAGGCCGAGCACCTGGGTTTCCTCGCCCCGCATCACGTTAGGCAGCCGCGAATGCTGAATGACGCCCGGGACGATGTGCAGCAGCGTGCCACGCAGCGTTTCCACCACCTGCAGGCTCGCGCCCAGGTCGGCGACCCGTGCCGGGGTCGGGCAGTACGCGGCTTCGCGCCAGCCCTGGGCGCTGCCGACCATGCCGCAGGCAATCACCGGCAGCCGCGGGTCGGCATCCAGCCAGTCGCCACAGGCGTCATCGAAGGCCAGTTCGAAACCATTGCTGCAGGATTGCCCGGCGATAGTCCGGGGCACGGAAGGAAGTTGCATGATGCCCAAGGCCAGCGAACGCTGGTCCAGCACCTGGCCGTCACGGCCGAGTTTATAAGCCCGAAGGGAAGTGGTCCCCCAATCGAGCGCGATCAAATGCGCCTGCATCGCTTCACCTGAGTTGTTTTTTGACAGTGAGGGCGTAGAGCTGATGAGGAACTATAGACCGGGGCGAGGACTAATCTCAATATATAATTTATGATCCCATATATAGGGATTTATAAAGTTGCAGCCTGTAATGTCTTGCCTTACACTTTGTCTTGATCGGCTGTAAGGCTAAGCCTTACAGTCCGCACCATGATCAAGAGCTTTCGACATAAAGGATTGAAAATCCTGTACCAGACGGGAAGCGCGAAAAGGGTGCGGCCGGATCATGTCGCCAGGCTGCGCCGCCTGCTCGCGTCACTGGACAAGGCGGTCCTCGCCGAAGACATGAATCGATCACTGACTGGAGGCATGACACCCATGGCCATGTTCAACCCCCCGCACCCAGGGGAGGCGCTGCGTGAAGACGTGCTGCCCGCGATCGGCATGACCGTTACCGCCCTGGCCCATCACCTGGGTTATTCGCGCGGGCAATTATCGACTGTCCTCAACGGCCGGGCGGCATTATCGGCCGACCTTGCCCTGCGCCTGGAAATGGCAGGGCTGGGCAGCGCGCGGATGTACCTTGCCGAGCAGGCGGCCTACGACCTATGGCAAGCCCAGCGCAAGAAGTTACCGGTGATTACCCGGCTCCAAGTGGCCTGAGGCCCAGTGGTTTGCCCAGGTGGGCCAAGTCGGTACCCAGCCCTACCCACAAGCGCCCGCCCCTTCCGCCACCGACACCCCGCGCCCGGAAAATACCAGCGCGGTCACCAGCCCGACCAGGCCCATGACTGCCGCGAAGCCCACGCACACCCACGGGCTCCACGGCATGGCGGCAATCAGCGCCAGCGGGGTGACGCTGGCCCACAAGGCGTAGGCGATGTTGTAGGTGAAGGAAATGCCCGATACGCGAATGTTGGCTGGAAACAACCCGACCATCACCGATGGCACCACACCGACCACGCCGCATGCCAGGCCGGCCAGCGCGTAGCCCAGGCCCGGCAAGCCCCAGCCACCCACCAGATTGGCGTACAGGGCGGCAATGCCCAAGGGCATCAGCAGGCTGTAGACGATCAACGCGCGCCAGGCGCCGATGCGATCCACCAGCAGGCCGGCGAGTACACAGCCGATGTTGAGGAAGACAATGCCCAGGCTGCTGAGGGCGAAGGTATGGCTGGCGGTGAGGCCGAAACGCTGCTGCATGACGGTGGGGGTGATAACCACGAGTACCACCACGGCCGAGGTCAGCACGCAGGTCAGGATCACTGCCGGCAGCAGGGCCTTGCGGTAATCGCGCAGCACAGCCTTGAGCGGCATTTCCACCCGCCCTTCGCGGCGCTCGCGCAGGGCCAGGAACACCGGGGTTTCGCTCAGCCAGCGGCGCAACCAGACGCCGATAATGCCGAACACGCCGCCCAGCAGGAACGGCAGGCGCCAGGCGTAATCGAGGATTTCCTGCGGGCTGTACAGCTGCGCCAACGCCGTGGCGGTGAGGGCACCGATCAGATAACCGAACGTCAGGCCCGCCTGCAGGAAGCCCAAGGCATAACCACGCCGATTCAGCGGCGCGTGCTCGGCCACGAACACCCAGGCGCTGGGCACTTCGCCGCCTACCGCAGCGCCTTGTAAAATGCGCAGGGCCAGCAGGATCAGCGGTGCCGCGTAACCAATGTGCGCATACGTGGGCATCACCCCAATCAGCAGGCACGGCAGCGCCATCATCAGAATGCTCAGGCTGAAGACCTTCTTGCGCCCCAGGTGGTCGGCGAAATGCGCCATAAGGATGCCGCCCAGTGGCCGCGCCAGGTAGCCCGTGACGAAGATGCCGAAGCTTTGCAGCAGGCGCAGCCATTCGGGCATCTGCGGTGGGAAGAACAGCTGGCTGAGGGTCAGGGCGAAAAATACGAAAATGATGAAATCGTAGATTTCCAGCGCCCCGCCCAGGGCCGCCAGCCCCAGGGTCTTGTGATCGGCGCGCGACAGTAACAGCGGGCCTTGAACGGGATTGGCAGTCATGTGGTATCCGGATAAGGGTCGGCGACGCCTATGCTGACGCCTGCCAAAGGCGCAGAGGATAACAAACTGTGGCTCCATGGCCAGCCGCACGTGACCGGGCTCGGCATGAACAGCCGCGCCTGTGGCCGGTTAAGCGCCGGCAGATGGCCTTGATTTATATTACACACATAATATTATCAGCCACACCGCCTTTTACCCAGGAGCGCCATCATGCAGCCCATCGCAACGCAGGAACTCATCGCCCTCTGGCAAGCCCAGGAACAGGCCATGCGCGCACGCCTGGCAGGCCCCGGCACCTTGACCCTGGCCCAGGTCAGCGCGCTGTCACCCAGCGAGTTTTTCGACGGCATCGGCAACGGCGAACTGCCCTCCCCGCCCATCGGCACGTTGATGGACTTTGTGCCTATCGAGTGGGGCCCCGGGCTGTTCGTCTTCCAGGGCACCCCCGACGAGCGACATTACAATCCGCTGGGCAGCGTGCACGGCGGCTATGCGGCCACCTTGCTGGACTCGTGCATGGGCTGTGCGATTCACACACGCCTGCAGCAGGGCCAGGGCTATACCACACTGGAACTGCGCATCAGCTATGTGCGTGCGCTGAGCGCCAGCACCGGGCCGGTGCGGGCGGAAGGCAAGGCCATTCATGTAGGGCGCTCGACGGCACTGGCCGAGGGCCGCATCTATGACGCCGAGGGAAAATTGTATGCGACGGCCAGCACCACGTGCATGATTCTCGGCAGCCCGGCCGCCCGTTGAATCAGGAATGGCGCAACAACGCCGGCTCTTTCGCGGCCGGCCGTTTGCGACCGTGGCGTCGCTGGCTGACCACGGTCACGGGTTGATCGATGGGCTCGCAGGCCATGTCGACAATGTCCATCAAGGTCTTCAACGCCTCGCTGTCGGGCAGACGCGACAGGCACACGTTGACGGACTCGCGCTGCTGCGGGGCGATGGTCGGCACCGGCACGCTTTCGTTCTCGTACAGCAGGGCGTGATGCACCTGCGGGCTGCCCTTGCACAGGCGCGGCAGGTCGACGCCGACACGCACCGCCATTTCCGTATTGGCGATCAGCAGGTCGAAGGGCTCGATGGCGCTCTGCACCAGCGCCAGCAGCGCTTCGAACGACTGCACGGGCGCAATGCGGTAGTAGCCCATGTGGTTGAGCATGCGTTCCACATGCATCAACTGGCTGGGATGCTCGTCGGCGATCAGTATTCGCAACGCTTTGTTGATCATGGTCGGTGACCTGCGCCGCAGCGCCTAGGGCATCCCTGACCCGTGAGCCGCGACATAGCGCGGCATCCTCAGAAGTCTGGCTCGATATTCTTCCCGATAAGCGGCGAAATCAAGCATGGCGCAGAAATTGCGGGGCCAAACCGATGATCGGACAATTTGCTGAGCCGACTACTGGTTTTCCCACTGGCGCATGCGCAGGCGGCAATGCTTCATGGCGTTGACGATATGCTTCTCCACCAGCGACCGGGAAATGTTCAGGCGCTCGGCGATTTCCTGGTGCGACAGCCCGTCGAGCTTGCGCAGCAGGAAGCTCTCGCGGCACGGGTTGGCCAGCTCTTCCAGCGCCTGGCGCATCAGGTCCAGGCGTTGCCCCTGGTCCATGACCTGGTGCAGCGCATGGTCGAAGAAGCGCTCGTCGGCGTCCAGCACGTCCAGCGGCTCGACCTGGCGCAGCACGCTGCGCCGGTGGCCATCAATGACCAGGTTCAGCGCCGTGCGGTAGAGAAACGCCCGCGGGTGGGCGATCTCGGTTTCACTGCTGCGCTCCAGCACCCGCACGTAGGCGTCGTGAGCCACGTCCTCAGCGACTTGTCGGCTGCCCAGCCGCGCGCTGAGGAAGCCGACCAGCTCCCGATAATAGGTTTCCAGCACAGCACCGGGCCGTGTCATCGGCAATGACTTCCCTGATTCCAGTTAACGAGCGGATAGTGGCATATTGCGATGTCGCAAATTATAATAATTCTCAGGCACGTTTTACCAGCCCAGCCACACAGCCTTCATCCAAATCCCCTAACAGTTTGCTCATGGGTATCAGCATCAGCCCGCTGAAACTCACGGGGCGGCCCGTTTGTCGGTAACCCAGGTGCTGATGGAAACCACTGGCCGTGCGCGTGCTGTACAGCATCGCGCGCTCATGGCCCAGGCCCCGCAGTACGCATTCAAGCTCAGCCATCAGGGCACGGCCGACGCCCCGGCGGAAGCTTTCCGGCTGCACATAGCACAGGCTGATTTCGCCCGTGGCCAGTGCCACCGCCACACCCACCGGTTTACCCTGCAGCCAGCCCAGGCGCAGGTGCAAGGCTTCATCGCTGAGCCAGCGGCTGACCTGGTCACAGCCCTTGTTGCGCAACCAGGCCTCGACGATGCAGGGGTTGTTGCGATGGTCCAGCGCGCAACCGGCGCGAATGGAGCGCTCCAGGATACGGCTGACGATGCCCGCGTCGGCAGGCGCGGGGGGTGTGATGGCAATGAGCGAATCCATGCTCGTTCTCCAGTGCGAATGCAGGCCACTACCCTACCCGCGGTACCTGGCAGTGGCGACCGCCGTACCGTTACACGAGGTGTACGGGTACCTGGAGCCGCACCCGCAGGCCATCCTTGCGACTGTCGAAGGCCAACTCGCCGCCACAGCGCTGAACAATCGCCTGAACGATCGCCAGCCCCAGGCCGCACCCGCCACTGTGGGGGCTACGCCAGAAGCGCTGGGTGAGGTTGGGCAGGTCGGCAGCGGCAATGCCGGCGCCGTGATCACGCACCAGAAAGCTCACCTGGGCACCCTTGTCACTGACGGTCAGCTCCACCGCGGTGCTGGCCGGGCTGTGGCGCAAGGCATTGTCGAGCAGGTTGCGCAATGCCGCCACCGCCAGCGCCGAGGGCATGTGCAGGCGGACATCGGCCACCTCGGGCGGCACATTCAGCACAATACGGTGGCGATCGTCGGCACTGGCGTCCTGCACCGCCGTGCGCGCCGCTTGCCCCGCCGTGCAGGCACAGCCATCGTCGAATGACAGGCTGCCTTCCACGCGCGCCAACAGCAGCAACTGCTCCAGCGTGCGGTGCAGGCGGTCGGCGCCCGCCTCGGCATGCTCCAGGGCGGTTTCCCGGGCTCCGCCGTCGGTCATGCGCGCCACCTGCAGGTGGGTCTTGATCGCCGTCAGCGGGCTGCGCAGCTCGTGGGCCGCATCACCGGTCAGGCGCCGCTCGCGCTCCAACGTCTGGCCAATACGCTGGAACAGCTGGTTCTGGCTTTCCAGCAGTGGCTGCAGTTCCCGAGGCAATGCCTGAACCTGCAAGGGCTCCAGCGAATCGGCGCGCCGATGCGTGAGTGCATCGCGAATGCGGTTGAGCGGCGCCAGCCCTAGCCCCACGCACAACCACAGCACCGCCAGGCTGCCCAACAACGCCACCAACACAGGCACCGAGGCCGCCAGCAGGATCGCGTAATTCAACGATTCGCGCTCTTCGTGCCGGTCCGCGGTAGTAATGCGCACGTCGCCGTACACCAACGTGAAACTGCGCCAGCGTCCACCGTCGATGACCTGCTCGTGAAAACCGGTGGTCTGGTCGTCCAACTGATCACTGGCACCATGGCTGCGCGCCAGGATCTCACCCCGCAGCGAGCTGACCTGGCACGCCATGCCATCGGGAATGCTCAACTGATCGGCACTGAAGCGCCGGCCCTCGCCCTGCAGGGCCAGTGGCGGCAAGCGATCCACCAGGCCGGCGACCATGCGCGCCGACGCCACCAGGCGCTGGTCGAGGGAAAACATCATCTGATGACGCAAGTCGCGAAACATCCAGGCTGCCGCCGCCGACCAGATCAGCAAGAACGCCAGCCCCAGGATCAGGCTCAGGCGCAAGCGCAGGCTCATGCCTTGCCCAACCGGTAGCCCAGGCCGCGCACGGTCTCGACGATGTCATTGCCCAGCTTGCGCCGCAGGTGATGGATGTGCACGTTCAGGGCGTTGCTTTCCACTTCATCGACGAAGCCGTAGACGCTGTCCTTGAGCTGCTCGCTGGACAGCACTCGCCCACGGCTGTGCAGCAGGGCCTGCAGCAGCGCTTGCTCACGGCGCGACAAATCGATCGGCTGACCTTGCAGCCACGCCTGGCGGCTGCTGGGGTCGTAGCGCAGCGGCCCGTGCTCGATGGCATTGACGGCACGCCCGGCCACCCGCCGCAACAGCGTGTGCAAGCGTGCGCACAATTCGCGCAGGTCGAACGGTTTCAGCAGGTAGTCGTCAGCGCCCGCTTCAAGGCCGGCGACGCGGTCGGTGACGGTATCGCGGGCCGTCAACACCAGCACGGGCAACAGCTCGCCCTGCTGGCGCAGGCTGTGCAATAACGCCAGGCCATCCTCATCGGGCAGGCCCAGGTCGAGCACCATCACGTCGAAATGCGCGGCCTGCAGCAAGGCCCGCGCGGCCCCCGCGCTGGCCACCCGGTCCACCGTCAAGCCCTGGGCCTGAAGACCGGCGACGATGCCACAGGCGATCAGCTCATCGTCCTCGCAAAGCAGTACGTGCATAAGGTTACCCGTGCGCAAAACCGGCATTATCGCCCCTGCGTATTAACCGACGATTATGCCGTGAGCGCAGGCGTTGCGCGCGCCATTGCGTCGGCAAAACGTTAATCGGCCGTTAACCCCTGGCCGCCACACTGCGGGCCATTTGATCAACAGGACGTGACCATGATGAGTATCGGCTTCGGCCCCTTTGCCCTGGCAGTGAACCATATGGTGCTGCTGGCCGCCCTGGGGGTCGCGCTGCTGGCCGGCTGGTGGGTGGCGCGCCGCCGCGCCGGGCGTAACCCCGAGGCGGTGATCTTTGGTGTGTTCCTGCTGGCACTGGCGGTTGCGCGGCTGGCATTCGTGGCCACTTATGCCGATCAGTACCGGGCCACGCCTTGGCAGATCATCGACCTGCGCGACGGCGGTTTCCGGCTGTTGCCCGGCCTGCTGGCGATGCTGTGTGGCGCGGCGTGGCACGGCTGGCGCGCACCTGCCCTGCGCTTGCCTTTGACGGCCGCGCTGTTCAGCGGCCTGGTGTTCTGGGGCGCGGCGGCCACCGTCATGCGGCTGCACGAGCAATCGCTGGCGATGCCCGACGTCACCCTGCACGACGCCGCAGGCCAGCGTTTCGACCTGCCCGGTGGCGACCCGCGACCGCTGGTGGTCAACCTGTGGGCCAGCTGGTGCCCACCGTGCCGCCGGGAAATGCCGGTGCTGCTGCAGGCGCAGGCACAACGGCCGGACCTGCGCTTCGTGTTCATCAACCAGGGCGAGACGCCTGCGGTGGTCAGTAATTTCATCGCTACCGCAGGCCTCGACCACCAGCAAATCGCCTACGACAGCGACAGCCTGTGGGGCCGCCAGCTCGGCTCGGCCGCGCTGCCCACCACCCTGTTCTACAGCGCAGACGGCCGGTTACTGGGCAGCCACTTGGGCGAACTGTCGGCGGCGAGCCTGATCGATGCCTTGAAGGCCTTTAACCGCGCTCGATAGCGCACCTGCTTATAGCCCGAGGCAGGTGCCTTAGACTTTATTCTCATTTGACAACGATTATCATTACGGATAACTTGAGGCCCGTCGCGCAGTCGCTACCCGCCCCCGCGAACCCTGCGCAAACCAATTGGCAACAAGGTGACTTCCATGATGGAACAACAGTCCACAAGCGCGTGCGACACGCCGCTGCTGCAAGCCTTCGTCGACAACCGCACCGTGCTGGTCAAGATCGCCGCGCGGATCACCGGCTGTCGTTCACGGGCTGAAGACGTGGTTCAGGACGCCTTCTTCCGCCTGCAATCGGCGCCCTCCATCACCTCCTCGTTCAAGGCGCAGCTGAGCTACCTGTTCCAGATCGTGCGCAACCTGGCCATCGATCACTACCGCAAGCAGGCGCTGGAACAGCGTTACTGCACCCATGAGGATGAAGGCATGAACGTGGTGATTGCCGGCGCCACGCCCCAGGACACGCACATGCACCAGACCACCCTGCAAGTGGTGGACGACGCCCTGGGCCAGTTGCCCCAGCGTACGCGCTACGCGTTCGAGATGTATCGCCTGCACGGCGTGCCGCAGAAAGAGATCGCCCGAGAATTGGGCGTGTCACCGACGCTGGTGAACTTCATGATTCGCGACGCGTTGGTGCATTGCCGTAAAGCGTCGGGTGAACGCGAAGCGGCCTGACGGTACCTCAGTGCCAGGCCGCTTTCGGGGTCAAATCAACCCGTTACGGCTGAAAAAACCTTCACGCCCGACCACCATCAACGCGGCGCGCTTGTGCGGAAAGTCGAATTCCTTTTCCCGGTAGAACCCCTGCGCCTGCATGTACCCGATCATCTTGTCGTTATCGGCGCGGGGTTCGGCAACCACGCGCTGGGTGCGGGCGTCGTCGAGGAACAGGTAGTGGGTCAGCGCCGACAGCCAACTGCCCACCTTGTGCGGGCCCCGATGGTTTTCCTCACCCACCAGCATGTGCACGCCACGGTCGTAGTGATCGGCATCAAGGAACGGCGCAATGCGATCCTCGCGCGCCCAATACGCTTCAAAGTAAGCGAAGGGTTGATCATCGAAACAACCGATCAGGGTCAGGGAATGCGGGTCCGCTGCCAACTTTTCCAGGTAGGCACGGTGCTGTGCCAGGTCACCCTGCTCCTGCCAGAAATTCGCCACCCGCGGGTTGTTCTGCCAGCGGTTGAAGCGCGCCAGGTCATGCTCGATATCCAGCATGCGCAGCGACACCCATGCGTTGATACGCGGGTCGAACCGCCGGTACACCTCGCCCGTGGGCTTGGGCGGCCGGCGCGGGTGACGCTTGCCGTCGGTCATGCACATATGCTGCGGGTAGGCTGCAGTGGGCTGTACCAGCCACGGCCGCGGCAGTTGCCAGAACAGGTCACGCTCGCACAGGTACTCACCGGCTGCCGTCCCTTCCACCAGCAGGCCCGAAGCCAAGGCCTGCGACGGCGATGTCGGCAACTGCCAGTGCAGCCGGCGGCACTGTGGGTGACGGCTCAGCAACCAGTAACAGGCCGCCCAGAGCCCGCGCACCGAGACCTCGCCAGCCACCACCGCGCGCAACAGCGGCGCTCGCTCAAGCTGCACATCAATCAGCGCCTCGCCGGCCAGCGACAGGCTGAGGCGCTGGTCGGTTTCATCGGCGACCAGGTCGCACCAGTGGGGCAAGGGTAAAAGGGTGTCAGTAACAGGCATGGGCGCGGCTCACGAAAAGACAGTGGATGCCTGAATGACGTGAGCCCTGACGCAAAATTTAGGGGCGTCGCGGTTTAGCGCATTCTCACGGCACCGCGTGCGCCACCACCGGCTGTTCGGGTAACGGCCGTACCGCGATCTTGTACGGATCGAAGACCTTGAACATCTCCCCGTTGCTGCGCAGTGCCTGCAGATACTGGTGGAACTGTTGGCCACTGATCGGCGCCTGCGGCCGCAACAGCGCGTAGTGGTGATACAGCTGGTCAATGCGATCGGAAATCAGCAACTCCTTGGCCACACCGGGGTTGCGGTTCAGGTAGTCGTACAGGTACGAGCGGGTCACCAGCGCGATGTCGGCGCGGTCACGCAGCACCATCATCAGGTTGCTGTCATGGGAGTAGGTCAGCGTGGCGTTAAAGTGATCGGCGAGAAATTGCGGGTCGGCGTTGAAATCGGCAAAGGCGTAGTGATAGCCACTGAACAGTGCCAGGCGCTTGCCAGTGAGGTCGGCGAAGTAGGTCTGGTCGCGGTGCTCACCGCGTTTGGAGACAAAAATCTCGGCGTCTTCCAAGCCCATGTCGACGCTGGTGTGCTCGATTTTCTGCCAGCCCCAGTCAGGGTTCTCGAAGATCGCCATGTCGATGCGCCCGTCCTGGAAATCACGAAAACGCCTTGGGATCGATGTGGGCACCAGCACGAAGTGGTAGTCGCTTTGCAACGCGTTGAGGTCCTGCACCAACTGCGGCAGCAACCCCGTGTCGGCCCCGGTTTCGGGCCGCACGGTATAGGGGGGAAAATGCGCCGCGCCCACCCTAACCTCTTGGGCGGCGCCCACTGGCAACGCCATCAGGCCCATTCCTGCCCATATCACTAGCCGCGCCACACGACGCAGGGGGGTGCCAGTCAAGATCGCGTACCTCGGGAAAAGGGCTTTGGATCCCCTTAAATTAGGCGTTTGCTGGCCATTCGACAACAGCAAACAGTGGGCTCAGGCCTCTTTTAACAACAACTTCAGCGCCTGGTCGGCCAACTGCCCAAGGCTCAGGCTGCCCTCGGGCTTGAACCAGGTCGTGGTCCAGGACAACGCCCCGGTCAGAAACCGCCGAGTGATGAACACATCACCGCTGATCAACCCCGCGTCGCGCGCCTCGCCGAGCACCTGCAGCCATACCTGCTCATAGCGATCACGCAGGGCCAGCACCTGGGTCTGGCCGTCCGCCGACAACGACCGCCATTCATACACCAGCACGGCCATGGCTTCCCCGGTGCCGCCCATGATCGATTGCAGCTCGCAACGAATCAACGCCAGCACCCGCTCGCGCACGCCCACCGCTTCAGCCAGCTCGGCGTGCATCAGCGCGGTGTTGTAGACGATGGTCTGTTCCATCACCGAGCGCAGGATTTCGTCCTTGCTCTTGAAGTGATGAAAGATACTACCCGACTGAATCCCCACGGCACTGGCCAGGTCACGCACCGTGGTGCGGTCGAAGCCCTTGCTGCGAAACAGGTGCGCGGCCGTCTGCAACAACACCCCACGCGGGCTGTCGGGGTCGGTCACTTGGCCGCTGGCCACCAGTTGCTGCATTACTTCACGGGCCTTGTGCTCGTCCACGCGCTGCCTCCTACTGCCTTATCGCCATGCGAGGCAATTTATGCCCTGCGCAGCAACCAAGCAAGCGCTTGGGCAATTCGATGGCTTTTGCTTTTGATTTGGCCCTGCTGTTGATCTGGGCTCACAGCAACAGCAACAGCAACAGCTGAAGCGAGCGCTACAGCAACCGTAGATCACACACCCCTTTCCAAACCAAGCGCTTGCTTGGTAATCTTCAGCGCAGCCACCCTCCCACAGGTGCTCGACATGGAAACCCTACGCATCGGCTGCGCCAGCGCCTTCTGGGGCGACACCAGTACCGCTGCCGCCCAGCTGGTGCACGGCGGTGACCTCGACTACCTGGTGTTCGACTACCTCGCCGAAGTCACCCTGTCGCTGATGGCGGTGGCCCGCATGAAAGACCCCGCCGCCGGCTATGCCCGGGATTTCGTCGACATCCTCACCCCCCTGCTTCCCGAGATTGCCCGCCAGGGCCTGCGCGTGATCAGCAATGCCGGTGGCATCAACCCCCACGCCTGCGCCGCCGCCCTTGAGCACGCGTGCGCCCAAGCCGGGGTCAGCCTGAAGATCGCCGTGGTGCTGGGCGACGACGTGCAACCGCGCTTCAGCGAACTGGCCCACCTGGGCCTGTGTGACATGGACAGCGATCAGCCATTGCCGGCTCTGTGCGTCAGCACCAACGCCTACCTGGGCGCGCCGGCGTTGGTGGAAGCGCTGCGCCTGGGCGCCGACGTGGTGATCTGTGGGCGGGTGGTCGACAGCGCCGTGGTCAGCGCGGCGCTGGTGCATGAGTTCGGCTGGGCCTGGGACGATTACGATCGCCTGGCCCAGGCCGCGCTGGCCGGGCATTTGATTGAATGTGGCGCGCAATGCACCGGCGGTAACTTCACCGACTGGCAGGCGGTGCCGGACTACGAGCACATCGGCTTTCCCATTGTCGAGGTCCGCGCCGATGGTGCGTTCTTGCTCGGCAAGGCCGAGGGCACCGGTGGCCTGGTCAGCCCGTTGAGTGTCGGCGAGCAGCTGCTGTACGAAATTGGCGACCCCCGCGCCTACCGGCTACCAGACGTAATCTGCGATTTCACTCAGGTGCAACTGCGCCAGGCCGGCCCCCATCAGGTCGCGGTGCACGGCGCCCGCGGGCGGGCGCCGACCAATCAATACAAGGTGTGCGCCACCTGGCCCGACGGCTGGCGCTGCGTCGCCACCTGCCTGCTGGCGGGTATCGATGCGGTGGCCAAGGCGCGCCGCGTCGCCACGGCCATCCTCGCCAAGACCACTGAAATGCTGGTGCAGCACGGCTGGGGCGAGTACAGCGAAACCAGCGTCGAACTGCTGGGCAGCGAGGCCACCTATGGCCCCCATGGCCAACGCCAGGACAGCCGCGAGGTAGTGATCAAACTGGCCGTGCGCCACCCGCGCAAGGAGGCCCTGGTACTGTTCTCCCGGGAAATCGCCCAGGCCGCCACCGGCATGGCCCCCGGCCTGACCGGGCTGGTGGGTGGGCGGCCGACGGTGTACCCGCGCGTGCGGCTGTTCTCGTTTCTGCTGGACAAGCAGTGGTGCCCACTGCAGGTGCAGCTGGGCGGCCAGGTGTTCGGCTGCCCGTTGCCCGCCACGGATCACTTCGAGCCCGGCGAGCTGCCCGTCGAACAGGCCCCGCCAGCGCCCCTGGGCGACGCCGATGCCAGCGTGCCGCTGGTCAAGCTGGCGGTGGCGCGTTCCGGCGACAAGGGTAACCACTGCAACATCGGTGTGATGGCCCGCGCCCCGGAATACCTGCCCTGGATCGCCGAGGCGCTGACCCCGGCCGTGGTGGTGGACTGGATGCGCCACGTGCTCGACCCCCAGCACGGCCGCGTGCAGCGCTGGTACTTGCCCGGCAGCCATAGTCTTAACTTCCTGCTGGAGAACGCCCTGGGCGGCGGCGGTATCGCCAGCCTGCGCATCGACCCCCAGGGCAAGGCGTTTGCCCAGCAGTTGCTGGAGATTGCGATACCGGTGCCCCGGCACATCGCCGAACGCGTGACCTGAAAGGAGCCTGCGATGCCCTACAAATCAGTGTTCAAGCCTGGCCTGTTCAGCGGCCAGACCCACGTGGTGACCGGCGGCGGCAGTGGCATAGGGCGCTGCACCGCCCACGAGCTCGCCGCGCTGGGCGCACGGGTGCTGCTGGTGGGCCGGCGCGCCGAGCGCTTGCACCAGGTGGCCGAAGAAATCCGTAGCGACGGCGGCCAGGCCGAGGGCTACCCCTGTGACATTCGCGAGGAAGAACCGGTGAAGGCGCTGGTGCACCATTGGCTAGGCCAATACGGTCAGGTTCATGCCCTGGTCAACAATGCCGGCGGCCAGTACCCGGCGCCGTTGGCGGCCATCACTCAGAAAGGCTTCGAAACGGTGGTGCGCACCAACCTGGTGGGCGGTTTTCTCATGGCCCGCGAACTGTTCACCCAGTGCATGGGCCAGCACGGCGGCGCCATCGTCAACATGCTCGCCGACATGTGGGGCGGCATGCCCGGCATGGGCCACTCCGGCGCGGCGCGGGCAGGCATGGACAACTTCACCAAGACCGCCGCCTTCGAGTGGGCCCATGCCGGTGTGCGGGTCAACGCCGTGGCGCCCGGCTGGATTGCCTCCAGCGGAATGGACACCTATGACGGCGCCATGAAAGCGATTATCCCGACCCTGCGCGAGCAGGTGCCGCTCAAGCGACTGGGCACCGAGGCCGAAGTCAGCGCCGCTATTGTCTTTTTGCTGAGCCCCGCCGCTGCGTTCATCACTGGCAGCACGCTGCGCATCGACGGTGCCGCCAGCCTCGGTCAGCGCCACTGGCCGCTGCCGGCGGCGCGCAACAACACGTCCTTCCAGGGCTTTCATCGGGCACAGGCCCCTGCCGTGCTCAAGGACCAGGACTGAGCCATGCCGACCCTAGACAGCTGCGTGGACCGCCACGGCGCGGCCTTCGCCGATAACCGCCAGGCCCTGCTCGACGCCATCGAACGCTGGCGGGCGGTGGAACAGCAAGTGCTGGACACCGCCTGGGCCGCCAAGGCGAAATTCGAGGCCCGTGGCCAGTTGCTGCCCCGCGAACGCCTGGCGCTGTTGCTCGACCCCGCCGCGCCATTCATCGAACTGGCCGCCTTGGCCGGCTACAAGCTGCATGACGACAAAGACGGTAGCCAGGCCGGTGGTGGCCTGATCGCGGGCATTGGCCAGGTCAGCGGTGTGCGCGTGCTGGTGGTGGTCAACAACAGCGCCATCAAAGGCGGCACGATTTCCCCCAGCGGGCTGAAGAAGTCCCTGCGCCTGCAGCAGATCGCCCTGGAGAACAAATTGCCCGTGGTGACCCTGGCCGAAAGCGGTGGGGCGAACCTTAACTATGCCGCAGAAATCTTCATCGAGGGCGCACGCGGCTTCGCCAACCAGGCGCGCATGTCGGCCATGGGCCTGCCGCAGATCACCGTGGTGCACGGCTCATCCACCGCTGGCGGCGCCTACCAGCCGGGGCTTTCGGACTACGTAGTGGTGGTGCGCGACAAGGCCCGGCTGTTTCTCGCCGGCCCGCCCCTGCTGCTGGCGGCCACCGGCGAGGTGGCCAGCGACGAGGAACTGGGTGGCGCCTGCCTGCATGCCCAGGTGGCGGGCACCGCCGAATACCTGGCCGAGGACGACGCCGACGGCATCCGCATTGTGCGCGAGATTCTCGCCCTGCTGCCCTGGCAACGCCTGCCACCGCCGGCGGCCGACTACCCGCCGCCCCTCTACCCCCAGGACGATCTGCTGGGCCTGCTGCCCGCCGACCCGAAACAGCCCTACGACGTGCGCGACATTCTGGCGCGGCTGGCCGACGGGTCGCAGTTCCTCGGCTTCAAGGACGAATTCGACGCCCACACCGTGTGCGGCCACCTGCGCATCCACGGCCATGCCTGCGGGGTGATCGGCAACAACGGCCCGATCACCCCGCAAGGCGCGGCCAAGGCGGCGCAGTTCATCCAGCTGTGCGACCAGAGCGGCACGCCGCTGCTGTTCCTGCACAACACCACCGGCTTCATGGTCGGCATCGAGGCCGAGCGCCAGGGCGTGATCAAGCACGGCTCGAAACTGATCCAGGCGGTGGCCAACGCCCGGGTGCCCAAGCTCACCGTGGTGGTGGGCGGCTCCTATGGCGCCGGCAACTACGCCATGTGCGGACGCGGCCTGGACCCGCGCTTCATCTTCGCCTGGCCCAACAGCCGCACGGCGGTGATGGGCGGTGCCCAGGCCGGCAAGGTGCTGCGCATCGTCACCGAGGCGCGCCAGCTCAAGGCCGGCCAGGTGCCTGACCCGCAAATGCTGAACGTGCTGGAACAGGCCACCGCGCAAAAACTCGACAGCCAGGCCGGCGCCCTTTACGCCACCGCCAGCCTGTGGGATGACGGCCTGATCGACCCGCGCCAGACCCGCACCCTGCTGGGCCTGCTGCTGGATATCTGCGCCGAGGCCACCCGCCGCCAGCTGCAGCCCAACACCTTCGGCGTCGCCCGGTTCTGAAAGGAGTGCCCTGCCATGCTCTTCACCGAACAACACCATGCCCTGCGCCACAGCGTGCAGCAGTTCGTCGACCATCAGATCAACCCCTACGTGGACGAATGGGAACGCGCAGGGCAGTTTCCCCTCCATGACATCCTGCGCCAGGCGGCCGCCCTGGGCCTGCTGGGCATCTCGAAACCCGAGGCGTTCGGCGGCATGGGCCTGGACTACAGCTACTCGGTGGTGGCCGCCGAAGCCTTCGGCAGCGTGCACTGCGGTGGCATTCCCATGGCCATCGGCGTGCAGACCGACATGTGCACCCCGGCGCTGGCGCGCTTTGGCAGCGATGCCCTGCGCGAAACATTCCTGCGCCCGGCCATTGCCGGCGAGCAGGTGGGCTGCATCGGCGTCTCGGAACCGGGTGCCGGCTCCGACGTGGCCGGGCTCAAGACCCGCGCGCGCAAGGTCGGCGACGACTACCTGATCAGCGGCAGCAAGATGTGGATCACCAACGCGCCGTGTGCCGACTTCATCTGCCTGCTGGCCAACACCTCCGACGACAAGCCCCACGTCAACAAGTCATTGATCATGGTGCCGATGAACAGCCCCGGCATCAGCGTCGGCGCGCCACTGGACAAGCTCGGCATGCGCAGCTCACAGACCGCCCCGGTGTTCTTCGACGACGTGCGCGTGCCCCAGCGCAACCGCATCGGCCAGGAAGGCGCAGGCTTCATGATGCAGATGCTGCAGTTCCAGGAAGAACGCCTGTTCGGCGCCGCGAACATGCTCCGGGGCCTGGAGCAATGCGTCGAGCGCACCATCGACTATTGCCGGGAACGCCACACCTTCGGCCACGCGCTGCTGGACAACCAGGTCATCCACTTCCGCCTGGCTGAACTGCAAAGCGAGATCGAGTGCCTGCGCGCCCTGGTCTACCAGGCCACCGAACAGTATGTGCAGGGCCAGGACGTCACCCGCCTGGCGTCCATGGCCAAGCTCAAGGCCGGGCGCCTCGGGCGTGAAGTCACCGACAGCTGCCTGCAGTACTGGGGCGGCATGGGCTTCATGTGGGACAACCCGGTGGCCCGTGCCTATCGCGATGTGCGTCTGGTATCCATTGGCGCCGGCGCCGACGAAATCATGCTGGGCATCATCTGCAAGCTGATGGGCATCTTGCCGGGCAAACGCCCATGAACGCCTGCGCGCACATTGTCGACGAACAGCACGACGCAGTGCTGCACATCACCCTGGCGCACCCCGAGCAGCGCAATGCCCTCAGCCTGGCGATGGTCGAGCGCCTGCTGGCACTGTTCACCCAAGTGCAGGCCGACCCCGGCGTGCGCGCTGTGGTGCTGCGCGGTGCCGGCGGCCATTTCTGTGCCGGGGCTGACCTGCGCGACCTGGCCGCCGCCCGCCAGCACGGCCATGGCGCCATTGTTGCCAGCAACCGCGCCTTCGGTCACCTGCTGCAACAGGCGCGGCAACTGCGCCCGGTGCTGATCTGCGTGCTGGAAGGCGTGGTGCTGGGCGGTGGCTTTGGCCTGGCGTGTGTCAGCGACATCAACCTGGCCGCCGCCGGTGTGCGTTTCGCCTTGCCCGAAACCGGCCTGGGGGTGCTGCCGGCGCAAATCGCCCCCTTTCTGGTCGAGCGCCTGGGCCTGCCGGTAGCCCGGCGCCTGGCACTCACCGGCGCGCCGCTGGACGCCGGCGAGGCGTTGCGCCTGGGGCTGGTGGACAGCGTCGACGAGGGCAACACCGCTGTGCAAGCCCGCCTGCACGCCACCCTTACCCAGGTGTTGCGCTGCGCACCCCAGGCCAATGCGCGCACCAAGGCGCTGTTGCTGGCCAGCCTGGGCGAACCCTTGCCTACACTGCTGGAAGCAGCGGCTGAACAATTCGCCGATGCCGTGCTGGGCAGCGAAGGCCAGGAAGGTACCCGGGCTTTGCTGCAGAAACGTCCGCCAGCCTGGGCCGCGCCCGATCAAGGAAGTCTGCCATGCCCGCCTTCAGCAAAATCCTGATAGCCAACCGCGGCGAAATCGCCTGCCGCATCCAGCGCAGCGCGCGAGCCCTGGGTTACCGCACCGTGGCCGTGTTCAGCAGCGCCGACGAACAAGCCCTGCACGTGCGCGAGGCGGACGAGGCACTGCTGATCGGCCCGCCGCCGGTGCAAGCGTCGTACCTGAACATCGCCGCACTGCTGGACGCCGCGCGGCGCAGCGGTGCCGACGCCGTGCACCCCGGCTACGGCCTGCTCTCGGAAAGTCCGGCATTCGCCCAGGCGTGCCTGGACGCCGGGCTGGTGTTCATCGGCCCGGGCGTGGACGCCATCGCGCTGATGGGCAACAAGCGGGCGGCCAAGCAGCAGATGCTGGCGGCCGGCGTGCCCTGCGTGCCGGGTTATCAGGGGCCGGACCTGAGCGATGCGGCCTTGACGGACGCCGCCGAACGCCTCGGCTACCCGCTGATGATCAAGGCCAGCCAGGGCGGCGGCGGTCGTGGCATGCGCCTGGTGCACCAGCGCGCGCAGCTGGCCGAAGCCTTGCGCGGCGCCCGCAGCGAGGCTCTGAACGCCTTCGGCAGCGATGAAGTGATTCTGGAAAAGGCCCTGGTTGCGCCGCGCCACGTGGAAATCCAGGTGTTGGCCGACCAGCATGGCCATTGCCTGCACCTGGGTGAGCGCGATTGCTCGATTCAGCGGCGGCACCAGAAGATCATCGAAGAAGCGCCCTGCCCGGCGCTCACCGAACCCCAGCGCCAGGCCATGGGCGCCGCGGCCCTGCGCGCCTGCGCGGCGGTGGACTACGTGGGCGCCGGCACGGTGGAGTTTCTGCTCGACCGCGAGGGCGCCTTTTATTTCCTGGAAATGAACACCCGCCTGCAAGTGGAGCATCCGGTAACCGAGGCCGTCACCGGCCTCGACCTGGTGGCCTGGCAGCTGCGCATCGCCCAGGGCGAGCCACTGACGCTGCGCCAGCACGAGGTGCCGCGCAACGGCCACGCCATCGAAGCGCGGCTGTACGCCGAAGCCCCTGCACAGGGCTTTGTGCCGCAGACCGGCAACCTGCTGCGCTGGCGCCCGCCCAACGGTGTGCGCATCGACCATGGCCTGCGCGAGGGCAAGGCCATCACCCCGTGGTACGACCCGCTGCTGGCCAAACTGGTTGCTCATGGCCGTGACCGCGAGGAAGCCCGGCGCCGCCTGCTGTGCGCCCTGCAGGACCTGCAACTGTTTGGTGTGCACAGCAACCAAGGCCTGCTGGCGCACCTGCTGGCCGACGCCGACCTGCGCGACAATGCCATCGACACCGGCTTCCTCGAACGCCACCGGCAGTATCTGCAGGCCCCCGTGCCCACGGCCTGCGAACTGGCCGTGGCCGCCCTGCGCCTGCACCAGCGCGACAGCGCCAGCCAGCGCGCGGAACTGGCCGGCTTCAGCAACCAGTTGAGCGGCCGCTGGCGTTACCGCCTCGATGATCAGTGGGTGGGCCTGCGCAGCCTGCCCGGCCAGGCGTGGCAAGCCCGTGCCCTGGAACAGACACTGCAACTCAAGGCGCTGGAAGATGACTGGGTCGAGATAGACGGCCACCGGCGCCGCTTCCCCTGGTACCTGGACGGCGACCAGCTGTGGCTGGGCCATCAGGGCCGCACCCTGCTACTGATCGATCACACGCTGGCGCTGCCGGCGCGCACCGAGACCCGTCATGGCCAGGTGACCGCACCCATGGCCGGGGCCATTGTCGACGTGCGGGTGACCAACGGCACGGCGGTCAAGCGTGGCGACACGCTGCTGGTGCTGGAAGCGATGAAAATGCAGCAGCCCCTCAAGGCCGCGGCTGACGGCCAGGTTCAGGGATTGACGGTGAACGTCGGTGACCAAGTGCGCAGCCGTCAGCTGCTGTTAAGTATTCTGGCAACCGTAGGGGATATCGGAACTCAACGTACTTAGCTACGCTCTAGCCAGAATGAGCACAGCGCACTGGAGCCTGCTATGCCGCATTGGCTGGTCATCGATCTGGAAGCCACCACGGATGAGGGAGGCTGGCCAGTCGCCGAAATGGAAATCATTGAAATCGGCGCCAGCCTGGTGACCCGCGACGGACGCGAGGTGGACCACTTCCAGCGGTTTGTGCGCCCACACCGGCGGCCGTGCCTCACGCCCTTCTGCCGGGAACTGACGCACATCACCCAGGCCAACATCGACTCTGCCGCGCCACTGACGGAGGTCTGGCCGCAGTTCGAACGCTGGCTCAGCCACCACCAGGCCAACCTGCAAGGCTGGGTCAGTTGGGGCGACTACGACCGCCAGCAACTGCTGCTCAGCTGGCAGCAGCACCAGTTGCACAGCCTGCTGGCCGACGTGCCGCACACCAACCTCAAGCAACGCTTCGCCAAGGCGCGCAAACTGCAGCGGCCGCTGGGGCTCAACGGCGCCCTGCAACTCGCCGGGCTGAACTTCAACGGCCAGCAGCACCGGGCGCTGGAAGATGCACGCAACACGGCCCGACTCTTGCCCCTCAGCCTTCCTAACTAGACGGTTAAAAGCGCGTGCACGGCTTCACGGCGTTCGGCATACTGGCGGCCCTTTTGACCCTATCCTGAGGACTTGCCCATGTTTAAAGTCAACGAATACTTCGACGGCACCGTCAAGTCGATTGCTTTCGAAATGAAGGAAGGCCCTGCCACCATCGGCGTCATGGCCCCGGGCGAATACGAATTCGGCACCGCGCAGAAGGAAATCATGCACGTGGTCACCGGCAAGCTGATCGTCAAGCTGCCTGACAACACCGAGTGGGAAACCTTCGAAGGCGGCAGCCGCTTCAATGTGCCGGCCAACAGCAAGTTCCAGCTGAAAGTGGAAGTGGAAACCGCCTACCTCTGCGAATACCGCTGATCCCCTCCCGGCGTCCGCTACAAGCTGGATCCCGACGCAGGAGCTCCCGACAGGCGCGTAGCGGGCCCAGGTTCTAAAGGGCCTGCGGCCCTTAT
Source organism: uncultured Gammaproteobacteria bacterium (assembly GCA_963816515.1). Taxonomy (GTDB): domain Bacteria; phylum Pseudomonadota; class Gammaproteobacteria; order Pseudomonadales; family Pseudomonadaceae; genus Aquipseudomonas. The sequence goes on from CAWFKX010000001.1 coordinate 622,961, forward strand.
CGCAGCCTTCGGCAGCTCCTGTGAGCGCATACGCAGCGCCAGGACAGTTGCGGCTACAGGCGCTGTACCCGCTCAAGCAGTCTGCGCATTGAATTGCAGCGCCGCCAGCCGCGCATACAACGCATTGCCGGCAATCAACTGCCGATGTGTGCCCACCGCCACCACCCTGCCCTGCTCAATCACCGCGATGCGATCGGCGTTCTGCACCGTGGCCAGGCGGTGGGCGATGACCAGCGTGGTACGCCCCTGCATCAACGTCGGCAAGGCCTGCTGAATCAAGTGTTCGCTCTGTGCATCGAGCGCGCTGGTGGCCTCGTCCAGCAGCAGGATCGGTGCGTCCACCAGCAGCGCCCGGGCAATCGCCAGGCGCTGGCGCTGGCCGCCGGACAGGCCAAGGCCGGCCTCGCCCAAGTGGGTCTGGTAGCCCTGGGGCAACAGTTCGATAAAGTCATGGGCATGGGCGATGCGTGCGGCGTGCCGCACCTGCTCGAAGGTGGCGTCGGCCTGGCCGTAGCGCAGGTTGTCCTCCACGGTGCCGAAAAACAGCGCCGGGGTTTGCGACACCAAGGCGAAATGCCGGCGCAGGTCCTGGGGGTCGAGCTGACGCACGTCCACGCCGTCGATGAGGATGCGTCCCTGCTGCGGGTCGTAGAAGCGCAGCAGCAGATCAAACAGGGTCGACTTGCCCGCCCCGGAAGGCCCCACCAGCGCCAAGGTCTCGCCGGCCTCTATGTGCAAGTCCAGGCCATTGATGGCCGGCTGTTGCGGCCGTGACGGGTAGGCGAACAGCACCTGCTCCAGCGCCAGGCGGCCACTGACCCGCGCCGGCAGCACCTGCAGGCCGCTGGCCGGCGCGTGGATTTCACTGCTCGCGGCCAACAACTCACCGATACGTTCTGCGGCGCCCGCGGCGCGCTGCAGCTCACCCAGCACTTCACTGAGCGTGCCGAAGGCACTGCCCACGATCAGGCTGTAAAACACAAAGGCAGCCAGTTCGCCGCCGGAAATGCGCCCGGCGATCACGTCCATGCCGCCCACCCACAGCATCACCCCTACGGCGCCCAGTACCAGCAGGATCACCAGGGTAATCAGCCAACTGCGCTGGACAATGCGCTTGCGGGCGGTTTCAAACGCCTGCTCCACCGTGACACCAAAACGGCGCTGGTCTTCGGCCTGGTGGTTGTAGGCCTGCACGGTCTTGATCTGGTTGAGGGTTTCGGCGACGTAGCTGCCCACGTCGGCGATGCGGTCCTGGCTCTGGCGCGACAGCCCACGCACACGGCGACCGAACACCAGAATCGGCGCCAGCACCAGTGGCAGGGCAATCACCACGATGCTGGTGAGCTTGGGATTGGTGACAAACAGCAACACAATGCCGCCGACCACCATCAGCGCGTTGCGCAAGAACAGCGACAGCGACGAGCCGATCACCGATTGCAGCAAGGTGGTGTCGGCGGTCAACCGTGACTGAATCTCGGAGCTGCGGTTGTTTTCGTAGAACCCGGGGTGCAGGTACACCAGGTGGTCGAACACCTGCTGGCGGATGTCGGCCACGCAGCGCTCGCCGATCCACGACACCAGGTAGAAGCGTACGAACGTGCCGATCGCCAGCGCCACCACCAGCAGCATGAACACGCCGATGGAGCGGTTGAGCAATTCAGGCGACTGAGTGAGGAAGCCCTGGTCCACCAGCAGGCGGATGCCCTGGCCCATGGACAAGGTGATGCCGGCGGTCACCACCAGTGCCACCAGGGCGGCCAGCGCGCGCCAGCGGTACGGGCGCAGGAAGTGCAGGGCCAGGCGCAGGGCGCGACGCTGGCGGGACGATAGCAACGAGATCATGGGCGGACCGTGGCGACGAGGACCTGTAGAGCCTACACCCAGACGGGTGGCAAGCGCGCGAGGAACTCTGCGTGGTGAGCACAGTCAGCTGAATATGAGCCGCCGCACCACAGGCTAGACACTTTTGGTCTAAGACCGGGCTGGCGAACTCACGCACTTTCTGGTGCACTGAAAGCGTCGCCAGAAGGTCCCGGGATTTGTCACGACGCAGTCATCTGGCGGCTCTAGGCTAAGCACTACACCTGATGAGGAGACGGGCCATGGGCTTGCACAGCAGCAGTAACCAAACCGTGGAAGTACACCGCATCCAGCCGCACCAGGCGGTCGGTGGTTCCATTATCGATGCCAAGGGACGCGAGATCCCTATCACCGAAGACATGATCCAGGGTGCCTGTGAGGAACTGGAAAAACGTCTGGTCAAACCTGCCACTGCCAAACAAGACTGACGACCCGCAGCACCCCCGTGAACCCGGCCAATGCGCCGGGTTTCTTTTTTTCCGATGATGGGGGGGCGGCGGCCGCTGCTACAGACGCGTCAGCGTCAGACCAGCTCACCGCCGAGCGCCAGCACCACTTTGCGCAGGTCCGGCGAATAACCGTCCAGGCGCACGCGCAGGCCCTCGATCTCCCGGCGCGAGGTGGGATAGTTCTTGCGCAGGGCATCGAAGGCACCACGCTGCCGCGCGTCGTTGTCGGTCAAGCTGCGGCGGAAGTCGGCATCGTCGCGGCGCGGGTCGTACACGGCGCGGCACAGCAGGGCCATGGCCTGGGCCGGGTCTGCCAGGCCGTTGAGGGCCACTTCGGCCAGCCACGGCGGCGGCAGCAGGTCGGCCAACTGCACCGTCGGCGCTTCGCCACGGAAGGCGCAGTAAGCCTGGTAGATCTGCGCGGTGCCGCGCTGGCGGCCATCCAGGCTGTAACCGGCGATGTGCGGGGTGGCCAGCACGCAGAGGTCGGCCAGCTCACCGTCGACGCTGGGCTCATGCTCCCATACGTCCAGCACCGCTTGCAGGTCGTCACGCTCGATCAGCAGGTTTTTCAGCGCCTGATTGTCGACGATCGGGCCACGGGCGGCATTGATCAGCCAGGTATCGGGCTGCAACCGCGCCAGGCGTTTGGCGTCCAGCAGGTGCCAGGTGGGGTGCTCGCCCCCCTTGTTCAGCGGCGTGTGCAGGCTGATCACGTCGCATTCCTCGATGATCTGCTCCAGGCTCACGTAGTCGCCACCTTCGGCCGCCTGGCGCACCGGGTCGCAGACTTTCACCTCCCAGCCCAGGCCGCGCAGCACGCGGATCAGCCGCGAGCCTACTTGGCCGGCGCCGACCACGCCGTACGTGCGCCCGGCCAGCTCCACGCCTTCCAGCTCGGCCAGGGTCACCAGCGCGCCCAGCACGTAGTCGACCACGCCACGGGCGTTGCAGCCCGGGGCGCTGGACCAGCGAATGCCGGCCTCGGCGAAATAGTCCAGGTCCAGGTGGTCAGTACCGATGGTGCAGGTGCCGACAAAGCGCACGTTGCTGCCTTCCAGCAGCGCGCGGTCGACCTTGGTGATCGAGCGCACCAGCAGCACGTCGGCGTCGCGCACGGCCTCGGCGTCGACGCTGCGACCATGCACCCGGCGGATTTCGCCGAAACCGGCAAAGAATTCTTCAAGCAGTGGAATGTTTTCGTCAGCGACAATCAGCATGGCAAGCTCCCCAGTATGGGCGGCAGTTTAGGCGCAGCGAGGCGCGCCGTCACGAAGCACATGCCAGAGTTTCCTGACCGCCGTGTCAAGGCGTAGAATGGGCGGTTTTCCGCGCCCTCAAGTGGACTACGCCCCGTGACCGCAGCTGCAACCGACGTGACCGCCCCCCTTACCCGCCCCGCCCGCGTGCGTCTTGAGCTGCGCACGCTGCTGGCCCTGGCAGGCCCGATCATGATCGCCCAGCTGGCGCACACCGCCATGGGCTTCGTCGACGCGGTGATGGCCGGCCGCGTCGGCCCCCGCGATCTGGCGGCGGTGGCGCTGGGCAATTCGATCTGGGTGCCGGTATTCTTGCTGATGACCGGCATCCTGTTGGCCACCACCCCCAAGGTCGCCCAGCGCCACGGCGCCGGCACCCCGGGCGAGATCGGCCCACTGGTGCGCCAAGCCTTGTGGCTGGCACTGGGCGCGGGGCTGGGGGCCAGCCTGCTGCTGTTCAACGCCGAACCGGTGCTGCACCTGATGAAGGTCGACCCCGAGCTGATCGCACCGTGCATGGGCTACCTGCGCGGCATCGGCACGGGGTTGCCGTCGGTGGCGCTGTACCACGTGCTGCGCTGCTGCAGCGACGGCATGGGCCGCACCCGGCCGAGCATGGTGCTGGGCCTGTGCGGGTTGGCGCTGAACATTCCGCTCAATTACGTGTTCATCTACGGCCACCTGGGCGTGCCGGCCATGGGCGGCGTGGGCTGCGGCTGGGCCACCGCCAGCGTGATGTGGATGATGCTGCTGGGCATGGCCGGCTGGGTGCGCTGGGCCCCAGCCTACCGCCAGGCCGCGGTGTTCGGCCACTTCCAGTGGCCGCAGTGGCCGGTGATCAAGCGCCTGCTGGGCATTGGCCTGCCCATCGGCGTCGCGGTCTTCGCCGAGTCGAGCATCTTCGCCGTCATCGCCCTGCTGATCGGCAGCCTGGGTTCCACCGTGGTGGCCGGGCACCAGATAGCCCTGAGCATCAGCTCCATGGTGTTCATGATTCCGTTTTCCCTGGGCATGGCCGTCACCATCCGCGTCGGCCAGGCGCTGGGCCGTGGCCTGCCGCGCGAGGCGCGTTTCGCCGCCGGCATCGGCATGGCCAGCGCCCTGGCCTACGCCTGCTTCTCGGCGACCCTGATGTACCTGGGCCGCGAGCACATCGCGCGCATCTACACCGCAGACCCGGCGGTGCTGCACATTGCCGCCATGCTGATTGTGTACGCAGCGCTGTTCCAGTTTTCGGACGCCATCCAGGTCACCGCCGCCGGGGCCCTGCGCGGCTACCAGGACACCCGCGTGACCATGCTGCTGACCTTGTTTGCCTACTGGGGCATTGGCCTGCCGGTGGGTTACCTGCTGGGCTTGACCGACTGGCTGGGCGCCCCGGCCGGGCCGAGCGGCCTGTGGCAGGGGCTGATCGTGGGCCTGACCTGCGCGGCGGCGATGCTGCTGGTGCGCCTGGTGCGTAGCGCACGCAAGCGCATCCGCAGCGAACTGGCCAACCGCTGACGCCCCCCCGATCTCCACGCGCAGGAGCTGCCGCAAGGCTGCGATGGCGCGCGTAGCGGGCCCAGGTTCTGAAGGGCCTGCGGCCCTTATCGCAGCCTTCGGCAGCGCATACGCAGCGCCAAGGCCGGGTCAGGCGCTGGCCTGCAAGCGGTAGCCAACCCCCGGCTCGGTGATGATGTAGCGCGGCGCGGTGGGGTCGTCATCGAGCTTCTGGCGAATATGGCCGACCACAATGCGCAGGTAATGGCTGTCGTCCACGTGGGTCGGGCCCCAGATGTCCTTGAGCAACTGCTGCTGAGTGATCACCCGCCCGGGGTAACGGGCCAGTTGGGCGATGACCGCGTATTCCTTGCGGGTCAGCGCCACCTCGACACCCGCCAGGCTCACCCGCCGCAGGCCCAGGTCGATCAGCAGTTCACCGACGCTCACCGGCCCTTCCGGGGCCTGGGCAGCGGATACCTGGCGCAACAGCGCACGCACCCGGGCCAGAAACTCCTGGATGCCGAACGGCTTGGTCACGTAATCGTTGGCGCCGTTGTCCAGCGCCTCGACTTTCTGGGTTTCGCTGGCACGCACCGACAGCACCAGCACCGGCACCTGGGTCCATTCGCGCAGTTCGCGCAGCACCTGCTGGCCGTCCATGTCCGGCAGGCCGAGGTCCAGCACCACCAGGTCCGGCTGCCCCAGGGCCGCCTGGCTCAGGCCTTCGGCGCCGGTGCCGGCCTCCAGCACCTTGTAGCCCTGGGACGCCAGGCTGATGCGCAGGAATTTACGGATCTGCGGTTCGTCATCGATCACCAGCAGGGTCGAGGTTTGACTCATGTTCAGGCTTCACTGTCCAGGCCAGGTTGGGTGTGCACCGGCAAGCATAGAGTGATGCAGGTGCCCTGGCCATCAATGCCGTCAGCCACCACGATGCGCCCGCCGTGGGCGCCGATCATGCCCTGGCAGATGGCCAGGCCCAGGCCCGTGCCCTGCCCGCCCCGGTCGCCACGGGCGGCGGTGTAGAACATGTCGAAGATTTTCTCCCGCTCGTCTTCCGGAATACCCGGCCCCTGGTCGCTGACCGAAAAGCTCAGTTCCTCGCCACTGGCCGCCGCGCGGATCACCAGGCGACCGTGGGCCGGCGAGAAGCGCGCAGCGTTTTCCAGCACGTTGACCAGCGCCTGCTCGATCAGCGCCGCGTGCACGTACAACAGTGGCAAGGGCTTCTCGACGTCGACGTCCACCTGCAGCGGCGCCAGCACCGCGCGCAGCCGGTTCAGCGCACTGCCAACGATATCGGCCGGCGCCACCCAGTCCCGGGCCAGCTTCAGCGCGCCATGGCCCAGGCGGGTCATGTCCAGCAGGTTCTGGATGTAGCGGTCCAGGCGCTCAGCCTCGTCGCGAGTGCCCTCCAGCAGTTCCTCGCGGTCCGCCTTGGGAATCACGTCGCCTAGCGCCAGCAGGCTGTCGATGCTGCCGCGCATGGCCGTCAGCGGCGTGCGCAGGTCATGGGACACCGAGGCCAGCAAGGCACTGCGCAGTTGTTCGGTTTCACCGTGCAGGCGCGCGGCTTCCAGGTCTTGCGCCAGCTGCGCGCGGGCCAGGGCCTGGGCCAGCGGCTGACTGAGGGCGCCGAGCAGCCGCCGACGCTGGGCGCTCAAGGCGCGCCCTTCGCGTTCGCGCACACCCAGCAGTGCCAGCGGCCCATCCTGAGCCGACACCGGCGACCACCACCAGCGGCCCGACGGCAAGGTGCCGGTGCCCATGCCGGCGGGCAGGTCGTGCTGCCACGCCCAATCCGCCGCGGCGCGTTCGTTGTCGGTCAGCGCCACCGGGTGCCCGGCAGGGTCCTTCCAGCCCTGAGCGCCGTCACGTTCCACCACCCACACCTGCAACTCGCGCCAGCCGTGCAAGTGCTGCGCGGCGGCATTGAGCACCGCCTGGCGGTCGGTGGCGGCGGTGAGTTTGCGCGACAGGTCGAGCAGCTCGCTGGTTTCTTCCTGGGTGTCACGCAACGCCTGCAACTGCCGACGCTGGCGGGCGGCCAGGTTACCGGTGAGCGCCGCCATCAGCAGAAAGAACATCAGCGTCAGCACGTCTTCTTCGCGGTAGATGCTCAACGAGAAGGTCGGCGGTATGAACAGGAAGTCGTAGGCCAGGAACGACAGCGCCGCGCACACCAGCGCCGGCCCCAGGCTGCTGCGCACCGCCACCAGCAACACGGCGGCCAGGAACACCAGGGAGATGTTCGGCAACGCCAGCACGCTGGCCACGCCCCAGGCCAGGCCACTGGCCGCGACGGTGGCGAACAGCGCCAGCAGGTAATCGGCCCACACCCACTCGCCGGCGCCGGGGGCCCGCGCCGGGGGCCGGGCCTGGTCGCGGTCCAGCACGTTGATTTCCAGGCCGTGGGTGTCGCGCAACAGCCGCGGCCCCAGGCCGCCACCGAACCAGCGCCGCCGCCACAGCGGCCGCGACTGGCCCACCAGCACCAGGCTGGCGCGGCGCTCGGCGGCGTGCTGGATCAGGGTCTTGGCCACTTCCCCGGCACGCAGCACCACCACCTCGCCGCCGAGGCGCTCGGCCAGTTGCTGGGCGTTCTGCAAATGCTGGCGACCGCTTTCATCACGGACCTTGCCGGTGTCCACGTGCACCACGCTCCAGGGCAAATGCCGGCGTTCAGCCACGCGGCTGGCGTGGCGCACCAGGCGCTCGGCCTGGGCGTCGCCATCGATGCCCACCAGCAGCCGCCCGCGCAGGGCCGGTGCCGACTGCCCCAGCTGACGGTAACCCTGGGCCAGGTCAGCGTCGACCTGGGCAGCGGCAGTCTGCATGGCCAGTTCACGCAACGCGGTGAGGTTGGTCTGAGTGAAAAACGCATCGATGGCGGCCCGTGCCTGCTCCGGCACGTACACCTTGCCGTCACGCAAGCGCTCGAGCAGTTCACGCGGCGGCAGGTCGATCAGCACCAGCTCGTCGGCCTCCTGCAGCACCCAGTCGGGCAGGGTTTCGCGCACCTGTACACCGGTGATGTCCAGCACTTGGTCGTTGAGGCTTTCCAGGTGCTGGACGTTGACTGTGGTGTAAACATCGATGCCAGCGGCCAGCAATTCCTGAATATCCTGCCAGCGCTTGGCGTGACGGCTGCCGGGGGCGTTGCTGTGGGCCAGTTCGTCGACTAGCACCAACTGCGCCTTGGCCTGCAGCAAGCCATCGAGGTCCATTTCCTCCAGCGTTACACCGCGGTACTGGGAGCGCACCAGTGGCCGCTGGGCCAGGCCGCCCAGCAACGCCTCGGTTTCGGCCCGGCCATGGGTTTCCACCACCCCGGCCAGCACCCGCACGCCTTGCCGTACCTGGCCATGGGCGGCCTGCAGCATGGCGTAAGTCTTGCCCACGCCGGGGGCGGCGCCCAGGAACACCTTCAGGCGGCCGCGACCTTCACGGGGCAATTGGGCCAACAGCGCGTCGGCGCGCAGGGCATCACTCATGGCAGGTACTCAAAAAAGGTATAAACGCCCCTGTAGCAGTGGCCGCCAGGCCGCGTCGGCGTCGGACGCGGCCTGGCGGCCACTGCTACGGGGTCATCGATCAGTGCGCTGAAGGTAGCCGATCCAGGGCCATGTTCAAAGCCAGCACGTTGACCACGGGCGGGCCGAACAACGACGTTTCAGTGTGCTCAGTCACCAGTTGTTGCACGGTCGAGGTCGGCAACTGCCGGGCCTGGGCCACCCGGGCCACCTGGTAATCGGCGGCGGCCGGCGGCAAGTGCGGGTCCAGGCCGCTGCCCGAGGTGGTCAGCAGGGCCAGGGGCACCGGCCCCTGCCCCTGCACATAGAGCTTGGCGGCGTCGGCCTGCACGCGCGTGGCCAGCGCCGGGTTGCTCGGCGCCAGGTTGCTGGCACTGCTGGACACCGTGGCGAAGTCGCCCGCGGAGGGCCGCGGGTGGAACCAGCTGTCACCGGTGAAGTTCTGGGCGATCAGGCTGGAGCCACGGATCTTGCCGGATTCGTCGTGCACCAGGCTGCCATTGGCCTGTTCCGGGAAAGCCACCTGGGCCACCGCCGTCACCGCCAGCGGGTAGGCGACGCCGGTGATCAGGGTCATCAACACCATCAAGCTCAACGCTGGACGCAAATAAGTCGACATCATCAATTCCTCTTCAGGTTCACACCAGGTGCAAGGCAGTCAGCAACAGGTCGATCAGCTTGATACCGACAAAGGGCACCAGAATCCCGCCCAGCCCATAGATCAGCAGGTTGCGGCGCAGCAGGTGCGCGGCACTGACGGCCTGCACCCGTACCCCCCGCAGGGCCAGCGGGATCAGCACCACGATAATCAGGGCGTTGAACACGATCGCCGAGAGGATCGCGCTTTGCGGGCTGGCCAGGTGCATCACGTTCAACACGCCCAACTGCGGGTAGATGGCGGCGAACAGCGCCGGCAAGATGGCGAAGTACTTGGCCACGTCATTGGCGATGGAAAAGGTGGTCAACGCGCCACGGGTCACCAGCAGTTCCTTGCCGATCTGCACCACGTCCAGCAGCTTGGTCGGGTCGCTGTCCAGGTCGACCATGTTGGCCGCCTCGCGCGCCGCCTGGGTGCCGTCGTTCATGGCCATGCCCACATCTGCCTGAGCCAGGGCCGGGGCGTCGTTGGCACCGTCGCCGCACATAGCCACCAGGCGACCGTCGTCCTGCTCCTGGCGAATGCGTGCCAGTTTCTTCTCGGGGGTAGCCTCGGCCAGTACGTCATCCACCCCGGCCTCGGCGGCGATGGCCGCAGCGGTGAGGGGGTTGTCGCCCGTTACCATCACCGTGCGGATACCCAATTTGCGCAGCTCGTCGAACCGCTCGCGGATGCCAGGCTTGACCACGTCCTTGAGGTGAATGGCGCCCAGCAGGCGCTTGTCGCGGCACACCAGCAGCGGCGTGCCACCGCTCTGGGCGATCTTGTCCACTTCGCGGGCCAGTGCAGCAGGCATTTCCAGGCGTTGCAGGCCGACAAAGGCCAACAGCGAGTCAACAGCGCCCTTGCGGTAGAGGTGCCCGGCGTGGTCGACCCCGCTCAGGCGGGTTTCGGCGCTGAACGGCACGGCGGTCAGCTCGCGGGTAGCCGGTTCGGCCAGGCTGTGCAACTGGCGCAGGAACTCGACAATCGACTTGCCTTCAGCGGTGTCGTCGGCGAGCGACGCCAGCAGCGCGCCTTCGGCCAGCTCCTTGGCGGTCACGCCTGGCGCGGCGTACAACGCGGTGCAACGACGGTTGCCGAAGGTGATGGTGCCGGTCTTGTCGAGCAGCAGCACGTGCACGTCGCCGGCCGCCTCCACCGCCCGGCCGGACTTGGCGATCACGTTCAGGCGCACCAGGCGGTCCATGCCGGCGATGCCGATGGCCGACAGCAGGCCGCCGATGGTGGTGGGAATCAGGGTCACCAGCAGCGCCACCAGGAACACCAGCGGCAGGCTGCCGTTGGCGAAGTGGGCGAATGGTTGCAGGGTCACCACCACCAGCAGGAAGATCAGGGTCATGCCGATCAGCAGGATGTCGAGGGCAATCTCGTTGGGGGTTTTCTGGCGCTTGGCGCCTTCCACCAGGGCGATCATGCGGTCCAGGGTCGACTCGCCGGGGTTGGCAGTGATTTTCACCAATAGCCAGTCCGACACCAGGCGGGTGTTGCCGGTAACCGCCGAGCGGTCGCCGCCGGATTCACGAATCACCGGTGCCGATTCACCAGTGATGGCCGCTTCGTTGACCGCGGCGATACCTTCGATGACCTCGCCGTCCCCGGGAATCATCTCCCCGGCTTCGACGCGCACCACATCGCCCTTGCGCAAGTCGCTGGCGGCAACGCTCTGGAACTGCCCGCTGCTGTCGCGGCGGCGCGCCGTCAGGCCTTGGCTGCCTGCCTTGAGGCTGTCGGCGCGGGCCTTGCCGCGGCCCTCGGCCAGGGCCTCGGCAAAGTTGGCAAAGAGCACCGTGAACCAAAGCCACAGGGCGATCTGCACGGCGACGGCGGTGCTCACCCCCGCCTCAGGCAGGAAGCACAGCACCGTGGTGAGGATGGCAGTGAGCTCCACCACCAGCATCACCGGGGCGCGCTGCAGCTGGCGCGGGTCGAGCTTGACGAAGGCCTGCACCAGGGCGGGCCGCCACAAGGCGGCGAATGCGGTTTTCTGGGCGGTGCCGGTGCTGCTGGCGGTGGCCGGCTTGGCCACGCGGATTGGCATATTCATGATGATGTCCTCAGAAGCCCAGGCTCAGTTGTTCGGCAATCGGTCCCAACGCCAGGGTGGGCAGAAACGTCAGGCCACCCACCAGCAGGATGGTCACGGTCAACAGGGTGACGAACAGCGGGCCGTGGGTCGGGAAGCTGGCGGTGCCCACCGGCGCGGTTTTCTTCATCGCCAGGCTGCCGGCCAGTGCCAGAATCGGCAGGATGTAGCCAAAGCGCCCGATCAGCATGCCCAGCCCCAGCATCAGGTTGTGGAACGCGGTGTTGGCACTGAAGCCGCCGAACGCCGAGCCGTTGTTGGCGCTGGCCGAGGTGTAGGCGTACAGCAACTGGCTGAAGCCGTGCGGCCCCGGGTTGCTGACCGCCGACGCCGGGCCGGCCAGGCTGGCGGCGATGGCGCCCAGCACCAGTACACCGATGGGCATCACCAGCAGGGTCACTACCAGCAGCTTCACTTCCTGCGCCTGGATTTTCTTGCCCAGGTACTCCGGCGTGCGGCCAATCATCAATCCGGCCAGGAACACTGCCGTCAGCACGTTGAGCAGCATGCCGTAGAGCCCGGCGCCGACGCCGCCGAAGATCACTTCGCCGACCATCATGTTCACCAGCGCGACCATGCCGGTCAGCGGGTTGAGGCTGTCATGCATGGCGTTGACCGAACCGTTGGACGCGGCGGTGGTGGTCACCGCCCACAAGGCCGAGGCCGTGGTGCCAAAGCGCGCTTCCTTGCCTTCCAGCGGCGCGGTCTGTTCGATCTGCGCCCCCTGCAGGGTCGGGTTGGCCTGGTACTCGTCGTACAGCGACACCCCACCACCAATCAGGAACAGGGCGAACATGCAGGCGATGATCGCGCGGCTCTGGCGCATGTCCTTCACGTAATGGCCGAAGGTGAACACCAGCGCCACCGGAATCAGGATGATCGACACCACTTCCAGCAGGTTGCTCAAGGCCGTGGGGTTTTCGAACGGGTGGGCCGAATTGACGCCGAAGAAGCCGCCACCGTTGGTGCCCAGTTGCTTGATGGCGATCTGGCTGGCCGCCGGGCCCAGGGGGATGACCTGGTCGGTGCCTTGCAGGGTGACCGCATTGACATAGTGCATGAAGGTCTGCGGCACGCCCTGCCACACCAGGATCAGCGCCAGCACCAGGCATAGCGGCAATAGGCCGTAGAGGGTGGCGCGGGTCATGTCGACCCAGAAATTGCCCAGGGTCTTGGCCGAACGCCGGCCGATGCCGCGGCACAGCGCAACCAGCACGGCGAGGCCGGTGGCGGCACTGACGAAGTTTTGCACCGTGAGGCCGACCATCTGGCTGAAGTAGCTCAGCGAGGCTTCGCCACTGTAGGATTGCCAGTTGGTGTTGGTGACGAAACTGACCGCGGTGTTGAAGGCCAGTGTCCACTCCATCCCAGGCAGATTCTGCGGATTGGCGGGCAGGTATTGCTGGAACAGCAGCACGCCCAGCAGCAGCACGAAGCCGGCCAGGTTGAAAGCCACCAGCGCCAGGGTGTAGCGTTGCCAGCTTTGTTCCTGTTGGGCATCGACCCCCGACAGGCGATAGCAGCCGCGTTCCACGGGCCCCAGGATAGGCGTCAGCCAGGTGCGCTGGCCTTCCATGACCTTGTAGTAGAAACGCCCCAGTATCGGTGCCGGAATCAGCACCAGGGCAAAGAAAGCCAGGATCAGCCCATAGTCATAGCTGTGCATGGCCGCTCCTAGTTGCGATCGGCGCGCAACAGCGCCACGGTGAGATACACAAACAGGCCTGCTGCCAGCAGCAGTGCCACCCCATCCAGAACGTTCATGGCCGTTTTCCTCGTCAAGGCATCATGTGCGGCGTTGGCTGCGTGGGAGCGGGCGCTGCCCACTCCCACGGCTGTTCAGGCCGTTGGTCGGTATTGTCGGAAACTTGCGCGTAAAGGAACGAGACTGGAGAGGGAAGACAGCTATAAAGTTTTCGTAAAGAATGCCGATGTAGAGCCATCGTCATAACGAAACAGGGAGAATGTAGCGAATTGTATCGACACTGATACATTCACGACATGCCAGCGACATGCCTGCGAGTGACCCTCGCTCACCGCTCCCAATCCGAACATGACTACCAGCCCGCCGGCGAACGCTTACCCCTTGCGGGTAACTGACGCGGCCCCGCCGTGTGGCTGGCAGCGATACCAGGCAGATGAACGCAAGCATGCAGAACACCCCGCTTCCCCTCAGCGATGCCAGCAAGAACCTCGTCGGCGACGATGACAAACGCTGGAACACCCGCGCCCTGATCGTGGATGACGATGTGCCGATTCGCGAATTGCTGATCGACTACCTGGCCCGCTTCGGCATCCTGGCCCTGGGCGTCAGCGACGGTGAAGGCATGCGCCAGGCACTGCTGGAAGAAAACTTCGACGTTGTGGTGCTGGACCTGATGCTGCCGGGCGAAGACGGCCTCTCGCTGTGCCGCTGGCTGCGCGCCGAATCGGACATCCCGATCCTGATGCTGACCGCGCGTTGCGAGCCCACCGACCGCATCATCGGCCTGGAACTGGGTGCCGATGACTACATGGCCAAGCCGTTCGAGCCGCGTGAGCTGGTGGCTCGTATCCAGACCATCCTGCGTCGCGTGCGCGATGACCGTACCGAGCAGCGCGCCAACGTGCGTTTCGACAACTGGCGCCTGAACAGCGTGCTGCGCCAGCTGATCTCCTCCGATGGCCTGGTGGTGCCGCTGTCCAACGCCGAATTCCGCCTGCTGTGGGTGTTCCTCGAGCGCCCGCGCCGGGTGCTGAGTCGCGAGCAACTGCTGGACGCCGCCCGTGGCCGTTCCATCGAAGCCTTCGACCGCAGCATCGACCTGCTGGTGTCGCGCCTGCGCCAGAAGCTGGGCGATGACCCGAAAGCACCGCAACTGATCAAGACCGTGCGTGGCGAAGGCTACCTCTTCGATGCGAGAGACATTGGTTGATGCGCAGCCCTGATACGCTGTTCGCCCGCCTGTTCGGCGTGTCATTGATTGCCATCATCTTCGCCCACCTGCTGGCCTTCCTGTGGTTCCAGCAGTACGGCTTTCCGCCGCCGCCCCACGAGCACATGCGTGAGCGGCTGCAACAGCGGCGCGCGGAACTGGGCCCCAACCCCTCCCCCGAGGCCCTGGCCCAGTTCGGCGCCGAAGAATTGCGTGAAGAAGAACACCGGCCGCCACCGCCGCTGTTCGGCGGCCCTATCGTGCCGCTGATGTTCCAGCTGATTACCCTGGTGGTGGCTGCCTGGTTCGGTGCCAAGGCACTATCCCGGCCGATTCGGCGCTTCAGCGAAGCGGCCGAGCGCCTGAGCGAAAACCTCGACGCCCCGCCCCTGGAAGAAACCGGCCCGCTGGAGGCGCGCCAGGTGGCGCATACCTTCAACCGCATGCAGGAACGCATCCGCGAGCAGGTGCAGCAACGCGCACGCATGCTCGGCGCGGTGTCCCATGACCTGCGCACGCCACTGTCGCGGCTCAAGCTGCGCCTGGAGCAGATCGACAACGAAAAGCTGCAGGGGCAGATGCGCCAGGACCTCGATGACATGATCGGCATGCTCGACGCCACCCTGACCTACCTGCATGAACAACGCACCAGCGAAGTGCTGCAATGGTACGACCTGCAGGCGCTGGTGGAATCGCTGGTGGAAAACGCCCAGGACCACGGTGCCGCCATCCAGGCCCAGGGCACCTGCGCGCCCTTGCAGGTGCAGCCCATGGCCCTGCGCTCGTGCATCAGCAACCTGATGGACAACGCCCTGCGCTATGGCGGCGCGACCCTGGTGGACCTCCAGGACAGCCGCGAAGCCGTGACCATCCGCGTCATCGACCACGGCCCCGGCATCAGCGCCGACAAGCGCGAAGCCGTGTTCGAACCCTTTTTCCGCCTGGAAGGCTCGCGCAACCGCAACTCCGGCGGCGTTGGCCTGGGCATGACCATCGCCCGCGAGGCCTGCCAGCGCCTGGGCGGTCAATTAAGCCTGGAAGAAACCCCGGGCGGCGGCCTGACAGCCGTCATCCGCCTGCCACGCTGACCTCCCGCCTGCCATCCCCTTCCTGCAGCGGCCGCCAGGCCGCGAGCGGCGCCCGTGACGCGGCCTGGCGGCCGCTGCTGCAGCCGTGCGCGTGTCAACGTGGGTTAAGCACCAAGACACCCCCTTTATTTCAACTCGCTATAAACCGCAAGTCCGTTGTCCCGCCCCTTACAAACCCCACACACTCTCGACATCCCCCCGATAGATTCTTTACACGCCGGTGGTTTGTAACCGGCAACACAACAGGGGAGCACACCCAATGACATCCATAAGCGGCGTAAACAGCAGTACCTATTCGAGCTACACCAGCTCGAGTACCTCGACAAGCAGCGCGCAACTGAAGAAGTTCCAGGAAGAGCTGTTTGCCAGCCTGGATACCGACGGCAACGGCGAAGTGAGCAGCGATGAACTGAACACCGCCATTTCCAACAGTTCGAGCAGCGGCACCACCAATGACGGCGGTATTCTGGTCAGCCTGAGCAAGAATTTCAGCAGCCTGGACAGCGACTCCGACGACGGCCTGACACTGGACGAGATGGCGGCCCTGCAGCCGCCCGCGCCGCCCGTGCAGGACAGCGGCGAGCCGAACACCGACGCCGTCGACGACCTGATGAGCGCCATCGACAGCGACGGCAGCGGTTCGATCAGCTCCGACGAACTGAGCTCGGCCCTGACCAGCGCCGGTGACACCACCGATGACAGCAGCGAGCTGTTCTCGGCGCTGGACACCAACGGCGACGGCACCGTCAGCAAGGACGAACTGGCCGCGGCCATGCAGCCACCACCACCGCCGCCACCGACCAGCGATTCGAGCAATGACCTGTTCAGCGCCCTGGACAGCGACGGCGACGGCAGCATCAGCGAGGCCGAACTGAGCAGCGCCCTCAGCGCCAGCAGCTCGTCGTCCAGCAGTTCGTCAAGCAGCACGTCGTCCAGCGCCACCTCGTCGACCGACAGCCTGGCCAGCCAGGTGTTCAGCGACCTGGACACCAACAAGGACGGCACCGTCAGTGCCCAGGAACTGGCCGCCGCCCTGCAGTCTTCCGGCGACCAGAACGGCAGCAGCAGCTCGGACACCGCCAGCAGCGACACCGCCGCGGCGTTGAACAAGATGATCGCCGCCCTGACCAAGCAGTACGGTACCGACGCGCAACAAACCGTGGGCAGTCAGCTCAGCGTAGCCGCCTGACCTTCACGCCGCGGGCAGCCTTCGGGCTGCCCGTCTCAGGGCTTGTGCGCCCCATGGGCGGTACGCGTCCAGTCCAGCAGCAGGCTGTAGCCGATGGCCAACAGCGTCGGGCCGATGAACAGGCCGATGAAGCCGAAGGCCAGCAGGCCGCCAAACACCCCCAGCAACACGATCACCAGCGGCAGGTCGCCGCCACGGCTGATCAGGTAAGGCTTGAGCACGTTGTCGACGCCACTGATGATGAACGTGCCCCAGATGCCCAGGAACACCGCCATGCCGTACTCGCCCTTCCACACCAGCCACGCCGTGGCCGGAATCCAGGCCAGCGGCGGGCCCATGGGAATCAGGCTGAGCAGGAAGGTGACGATGCCCAGCACCAGCGCCCCCGGAATACCGGCAATAAGGAAGCCGATCAACGCCAGCACCGCTTGCGCCGCCGCCGTGCCGATCACCCCATTGACCACCCGCTGCACGGTGCCCGCCACCAGTTCCAGGTAATACTCGGCGCGCTCGCCGATCAGCCGTTCCAGCAAACGCAACACGAAGGCTGCCAGGCGCGGCCCGTCGCGGTAGAAAAAGAACACGAACACCAGGCTCAGGGTCAATTCCAGGATACCGCCGCCGATCTGCGCGCTGCGCGCCAGCAGCCAGTTGCCGACCTGCCCCAGGTAGGGCTTGACGCTGACCATCAGCGCCGCGCCCTGCTGGTCCAGGGTGTTCCACCAGGCGCCCAGGCGCGGGCCCACCAACGGCAAGCCCGTAACCCATTCGGGTGCCGCGGGCAGGCCGTCGACCTGCACGTCACGGACAAAGGTGATGGCATCGCGAATGTGGTCGGCCAGGTTGAACCCCAGCCAGACCAGCGGCAGGATCACCAGCAGAATCCAGCCCAGGGTGAGAATGCTCGCCGCCAGGGTCTCGCGCCCTCCCAGCCAGCGCGTCAGCAGGCGCATCAGCGGCCAACTGGCATAGGCCAGAATGGCGCCCCATAGCAGCGCCGAGATGAATGGCGCCAGCACCCACAGACAGGCGCCCAGCAACACCAGCAGGATAATCTGTACCAGCAGGCGATCGTTATTGAGCGTCAAGGCAACGCACCTCCTCAGCGAATCAGGTCGATGTGCAAACCAGCCTTGGCCGGGTCGCCCAGTTCCAGGCGCGCGGCGCGCACGCCCTGGGCCACCAGCGCCTGGCGCCAGGGCTCGGCGGCGGGGCCGCCGACGGTCACGCGCACGGTGCTGTCCCGGTTCAGGCTGCGTGCCAGCAACGCTACCCAATCGGCGGGCGGCGGCGCCACGCCGAGGTCGGGGTAATCCAGGCGGCCCGTGCCGAGCAATTCGCGCTGTACCGTCTCCGGGGTCGGCAGCACCGTGCCCAGGGGGCCTTGGGCGACAAACTGCTCCACATGCAAGTAGGGCGGGCGGCCCGTGCGGTTGATGCCATACAGGGCCACCAGGGTATCCACCGCGGATTCGGTATGGCGCAGCAGGATCATGCCCTGCTGTTCATCGGCCCCCACCAACTTGGCGGTGGCGAAAATCTGGTTGGCCCACAGGCTCGACTCGCCGCACTCCTGGCCCTGGCACCAGAACAGTACTTGCCCGCCCTTGTCCTGCAGGCTCTGGCGCGCGGCATTGAGGGCGTCCATCGCGGAGGCGCCCACGGGCAATTGATAGGTGATGGAGCTGAGCTGGCCACGGGCAGTGATCTGCCCGTCCATGCGAATCTGGTTGCTGATCTTGCGCACCGCGCCCAGCGGGTAAGTACGCTCGGCCTGCACCGCCGGGAGTGGCTCATCGGCCTTGGCATCGGCCGGCGGCGCAATGCCGGCGAAATCGGCGGCCATGGCGGTGCCATTGAGCAGGACGGCGAGCCCGCTGGCG
Source organism: uncultured Gammaproteobacteria bacterium (assembly GCA_963816515.1). GTDB lineage: Bacteria > Pseudomonadota > Gammaproteobacteria > Pseudomonadales > Pseudomonadaceae > Aquipseudomonas. The sequence goes on from CAWFKX010000001.1 coordinate 641,366, forward strand.
AGAAAGAGGGTGAAAAGGCGCGGCATGCGCAGCCGTGCCCTCATCGCAAGGCCGCTGCGGCGATGGTGTAGAGGTGGTTCATGGTGATCTCCCTTGGCAACCCGGCTCCCTGTTGAGCCCGCCCAGCCTCGACACTTGCCCGGCGCAAGTCAAGGCGCGGCGAAGAAGCGATTGAAACAGCTTGCTACAAGGGCCGCCCCGGCGTTGTCATTCAGGTGCAGGTGGTGGCCGCCCGGCAGGCGTTCGTGGCTAAAGGGTAGCTGCGAAAGCAGCGCCGCGTGCTTGGCCAGCATGCCCTCCTCGGCCACCACCAAGTGCGCCGGGCAGGCAATGCGTTGCACGAAGGACAGGGCCTGCTCCTCGGTCATGCGCAGGGGCGTGGGCAAGGTCAGGCGGCTGTCACTGCGCCAGCTGAAACCACCGGGCACCGGCATCAAGCCGCGCTGGGCCAGCAACTCGGCCGCCTCGCGGCTGACCGCCACCATGCCTTTCATGCGCACCTCGACGCCGCGTTCGAAGTCCGGGTACACGGATTTGCGCTTGCCCGGCAGCGCCAGTTGTTCCTGCAGGGCCTGGCCAAAGCGCTCTGCTGTGTTAGGAGCCGCGGAACCAGGGGGCACCACCGCATCGATCAAGGCCAGGCGCTCGACGCGCTCGGGCATGGCCCCGGCCAGCACCACCGAAACGATGGCACCCAGCGAGTGGCCGAGCAGCGAGAAACGCTGCCAGCCCAGTTGCTCGGCCACGTGCAGCACATCGTAGGCGTAGTCGAACAGGGTGTAATTGCTGCCCGTCGGCCGGTGCTGGGACAGGCCATGGCCCGCCATGTCCAGCGCCACGATGCGCAAGCCCTGCAGCCGCGGCGCCAGGCGCGCGAAACTGTTGGCGTTGTCGAGCCAGCCATGCAGGGCGATCACCGGGCGGCCGTCAGCCGGGCCGAACACATGGGCCGCCAGCTCGATGTGCGGCAGGCTCAAGCGGATTTCCTCGGCGGCACTCATGCGCATGCCTCCTGATGGGTGCGCCCCTGCCAATGGCCAACGATGCCCTTGATCAGGTTCGCAGTGGCCGTGGGCTGTTCCAGGGGGAACATGTGCCCACCCGGTACCCGGTGGGTTTGGCCGTGGCGCAGGCGGCGCACCGCACGGGCATGGTGCGGCAACACCACTCGGCTTTGCTCGCCGTGCACCAGCGCCAGCGGCACTTGCAGGCGGCGGACGCTGGCCGGGCGCACGTGCGGCACGCTGCGGTAGATGCTGATTTCCGTGGCCGCATCGAAGCGCAGGCGCACACCCTCGCCGTCCGCTTGCAGGCCGTGTTCCAGGTAAGCATCGAAGCAGTCGGGGTCGAAATCGTGAAACAGTGATTTGCGCGAAAAATACGCCCGCGCCGCCTCGCGGTCCTCGAACACCTCGCGGCGCCCCAGGGTGCGCCCGGCGGGCGTCAATCGGTCAATGAAGCCGAAGCGCTTGGCCGCACGAATCACCCACTGGTCAGTCAGGGTCAGCGCGGGGGAATCGAGCATCACCACGCCTCGGTATAGCTCCGGGTGTTGCAGCGCGGCGTAAAGGTGCAGCAAGCCACCGAGGGAGTGCCCCACACCCCACACCGGCTCTGGCTGTTGCCGCAGGTGGTGAACCAGTTCGGCGATCAGTGCCGGCCAGTTGTCCGACACCGGAAAGCGCGGGTCGTGGCCATGCTGGGGCAAGTGCGCCACGTGGAAGGCAGGCGCAAGCTCGGCGAACAGTTTGCGGTAGGTGCCAGAGGGAAAACCGTTGGCGTGGGCGAAGAAGATGGGTTGCGGCATGGCGCGGGCTCGTGGGCAATTCCTAGGGAAAGATTGTCCCCAAGCGGGGCAGCGAGGGCAATGCGGGGAATGGTCAATCGCGGGGGCATTCAGGCCATTGATTGACGGCTATGACACATAACGCACTGTGGGAGCTGATGTGCCAGCGAGCTTCCGAGGTCTTCGAAAAACTCGCTGGCAAGCCAGCTCCCACAAAACCCGCCGCCGTTACGGGGTAAATCAGGCGCGGCTGATGAGGCGGTCGAAAGACAGTTTGCCTGCGCCTTCCACCAGGGTAGCGATGGTGCCGGCCAGCAGGGCCAGGGCGAATTCGTAGCCGTTGTTGGCCATGAACAGACCGTTGTGGATGTGCACGCTGAGGATGGCCACCACCAGCGTCACGATCAGCACCAGCGACGCCGGGCGTACCAGCAGGCCGAGCACCAGTGCCAGGCCGCCGAAGAACTCACCGCTGCCGGCCAGCAGGGCCATCCAGTAGCCAGGGTGGATGCCGATGCTTTCCATCCACTGGCCGGTGCCTTCGAGGCCGTAGCCACCGAACAGGCCGAAGAGTTTCTGGCCGCCGTGGGCGACGAAGATAATACCCACCAGAATGCGCAACACGGTGAAGCCCAGGCCGGCGTTGGTGGTGAAGAGGCGTTTGATCGAAGCGTTCATGGCGTATTCCTTGAGAAAGTGTGTCAGGAGTTGATGGACGCCATACTAATCAATCTATCCAATAATAAAATCGCAAATAACCGACAAAACAGATCTAATAATTAGATATTTAAAAGCGCTAAGCCCCCACAGGCACTCAGCGGTTAAACGCGATCCGTCGTCCTTTCATGGCCCCCGGCTCCAGCGTGTCACGCTCACGGTCATACGCCAGGTAATACTTGTTCACGCTATTGACGTAGCTGACCGCGCCCCTGCCCACTTGCTCCATGGCGATGCGCTCGACCTGGAAGAACCACTGGTTGGGGTTCAGGCCCCGGCGCCGGGCTTCGGCACGCATGGCTTGCACCCGCTCCGGGCCCATGTTGTAGGCGGCCAGGACAAACGCCATGCGCTCGCGCTCGTTGAGCTGGTTGCTGGCGAAGAACTTCTTGCGGATCATCGCCAGGTAACGCGCGGCCGCCTGCACGTTGTTATCGACATTCTGAATATTGCCCACGCCCACCCGCTGCGCGGCCGATGGGGTGATCTGCAACAGCCCGGTAGCGCCACCGCTGCCGCGCACCGAAGGGTCCAGCTGCGACTCCTTGAACGCCAGCGCCGCCAGGTTCAACCAGTCAATGCCCTGCTCGTGGCCATAGCGCTGCAACACCGGGCGCAGCTTCTCCAGGCGCTGGCGGTCACTGCGGGCCAGCGGGTTGTGCACCTGGTACAGGCGCCGGTACACGCGGGTGAAGGCGGCGTCCTGATCCGACGGCACGCGGTAGGTCTTGAGAAAGCGGTCGATGCTGGCGTGCAGCATCGACGCATCGCGGCGCACGTACCAGGTGATTTGCTGCGGGGCGCTGACGTGCACGCCCGGCTCAACCATCAGCTTGGGCATGACCTTGGCCCAGCGCTGAGCGATCGGCCGTTCAACAATAGTCAGGGGATAAATGCCGGCCTGAACCATCTCCAGCACGTCTTCCACCGCCAGGCTGGGGTCGGCCCACTCGACCCTGATCGGCGCCAGCCGGCGCGACACCAGCTTCTGGTTGATGGCGTGCACGGCATCGCCCGCCGCACTGCCGGCCGGCAAGGCGATGGTCTTGCCCGCCAGTTGCTCGACGCGGCTATAGCGCCGCTCGCCCTTGGCGCCTACCAGCACCAGCGGCACGTCGTTGAGCACCGGGTCGCTGGCGGCGACCCACTGAGTGTCGGGCAGGTCAATGAGTTCGCCGGGCGCTACCAGGTCGCCTTCGCCGCGCTGCAGCGCACCGATCAGCTGTTCCTTGGGGCGGGGGATGATTTTCAGCTGGATGGCCTGCTCGTCGCCAGCATGCCCGTTGAGGTACTGTTCGAAGGCGCGCAGGCGGTGATATTCGACGCCGATGGGTTCGCCCTGGACTTCCCCCGAGCTGTTGCGGCTCTGGTTGACCAGCACCCGCAGCACGCGGCTGCCACGGATTTCAGCCAGGTCGCGGACCTTGCCAGGCTGCACCACTTCCAGCGGCCCGGCCAGGCGTGCCACCGCTGGCAGGGGCGCCAGCAGCACAAGCAACAGCAGGGTCAACAGTGAGGGACGCGTCATCGGGTCTCCAGCCTGATTCAGGATCGACCTCAAGAGACCACGATAACGTCTTGAAGTTCTTGGCTTTAATGTTCTTGCGCACGCTCTGTTATGCTGTCCGGCCTGCGGCCCGAGGTAGCACACCATGCAACTCATCGACATTGGCGTCAACCTGACCAACCCAAGCTTTACGGAAAAACACCAGGCTGTGCTGGAGCGCGCGTACGCCGCCGGGGTGGCGCAATTGGTGCTGACCGGCACCGAGATCGCCTGCAGCGAACAATCATTGGCCCTTTGCGAACAATGGGATAGCAGCGCCACGCGCTTGTTCAGCACCGCCGGCATCCACCCCCACCATGCCAGCGACTGGACCGCCGATACCGAACGTCAGTTACGCGATTTGCTCACCCAGCCGCGGGTGCGCGCGGTGGGTGAATGCGGGTTGGACTTCAACCGTGACTTCTCGCCCCGCCCGCAACAGGAAAAAGTGCTGGAGCAGCACCTGGCCCTGGCCGTGGAACTGCAACGCCCGGTGTTCCTTCACGAGCGCGACGCCAGCGTGCGCCTGCTGGAGATACTCAAGGACTTCCGCGACCGCCTGCCCGCCGCCGTGGTGCACTGCTTTACCGGTGAACAAAAAGCACTGTTCGCCTACCTGGACATGGACCTGCACATCGGCATCACTGGCTGGATCTGCGACGAGCGTCGCGGCACCCACCTGCACCCCCTGGTGGGCAACATTCCCCGCGGCCGCCTGATGCTGGAAAGTGATGCACCGTACTTGCTGCCTCGTACATTGCGCCCCAAGCCCAAGAACGGCCGCAACGAACCGGCCTACCTGCCTGAAGTGCTCAACGAAGTGGCCCGCCACCGCCGCGAAAGCCCCGAGGAACTGGCCGCCCACACCACCGCGTGCGCGCGCGCGTTCTTCAACCTGCCGACGCCGGCTTGACCCATATCAACATTTGCGTAATGGTCTTCTGGAACAATGATGGCACCTTGCCTTTAATGCTCCGCGAATTCAGAGAAGACCTCCCACATGGGTACCTGGCTTAGCAATATCTCGCTCAAATACAAATTCTGGGCCGTCAACGCGGTGGCCTTCGTCACCACCCTGCTGCTGGTGCTTTACGCCATCCACCTGGAGCAGCAGGGGCGCGTGGCCGACCTGCAGGCCCTGTCGCCCGGCGCCATCGGACCCAGCTTCAGCCAGGTGTTTGGAGAACGCTTCGCCCAATACGCCGGCGCGGTGATGGTGTTGATGCTGGTCATGCTCGGCGCCTCGCAGCTGCTGATCCGCTTCCTGCTCAGCCAGCTCAACACCCTGAAAGACGTGATACTGCACGTGGAGAAAACCGGCGACCTGTCGGCGCGCGTGCCGGTGGCCGGTGCCGATGAAGTCGGGCAGATGGCCGTGGCGTTCAACGCCATGCAGGCCGGTTACCAGCGCGTGGTCGGCACCGTGGCGCGCACCGCCGCGCAGCTGGACGAAGGCGCCGCGCGCCTGGCCAGCAGCATGGGCCAGGTGCGCCACGGCATGCTCGGCCAACAGAGCGAGACCGACCAGGCGGCCACTGCCATCAACGAAATGACCGCCACTGTGCACCACATTGCCCAGCACGCCGGCGCCACCCGTGACCTGTCGCAAAGCGCCGACACCCTGGCGGGCAGCGGCCAGCAGGTGGTAGACCGCGTGCAGGTGTCCATCGCCGGGCTGTCCACCGGCGTGCAACAGACTGCCGAGATGATCCAGCGCCTGGCCGAAGACAGCCAGAAGATCAATGGCGTGGTCGGGGTGATTCACAGCATTGCCGAGCAGACCAACCTGCTGGCCCTCAACGCGGCCATCGAAGCCGCGCGGGCGGGCGACCTGGGGCGTGGCTTTGCCGTGGTCGCCGACGAGGTGCGCAACCTGGCCAAGCGCGTGCAAGCCTCCACTGATGAAATCACTACCATGGTCACCGCCCTGCAGGCCGGCACCCGCGATGCCGTGGACTTCATGCAGGAAAGCTCGTTCAAGGCCGATGACTGCGTGCAACAGGCCCGCGAGGCGGGGGCGGCCTTGGCGCAGATCACCGGCGCGGTGGCGCAGATGCGTGAAAGCAACACCCAGATCGCCGTCGCCGCTGAACAGCAGAGCCAAGTGGCCGAGGAAATGAACCGCGCCGTGGTGAGCATTCGCGACGTGACCGAGAACACCGTGCAGCAGACCGTTGACTCGGCAACCACCAGCAATGACCTGGCCAGCCTGGCCACTGAATTGAACCGAGCTATCGGGCAACTGAAACTGTAAAGAAAACGACTATTGAAACCATAGCCAACACTCATTCGCCGGGGCGTGCGCGCCACACTAGTCTTACCTCAAGCCACAACGCAACGCATTGAGGAGAGCGCCATGAGCAAGTACCTGCCCCACATTCCCGGTTTCCACTGGCACAACAGCGCCGACCACACCGGCGAACTGATTGGTCTGCCGCTGATCGGCCTGGGCGGCGTGCTGATTGTCTCGGGCGTGGTGGACGCAAGCTTCCTGCCGCTGGCAGTGGGCATCATCGGCCTGATCGCCGGGTTGGGCCTGCGCAGGGCCTGAAGCGGCGTTCCGGCCGTTACAGACAGCCCTCGCAGGAGCCGCAGCCAGGTCGCGATGGTTCGGTCAGCCAAACACCGTCACGGTCTGCCGGCTGATGGCGATCAACTCCCCTTCTGCCGTCCACAGCATCGCCGAGGTGTGCCCATACCCGTCGCGCGCATGCTCGATGGTCGCGCAATACCGGCACCAGTCCAACGTGGTCAGTGGCGCCAACGGCTGGACGAATTCGATCGTCCAGGTCAGGGTGCTGCCCGCTGCCGGTTTGCTCAGGTACGGCAGCACCGCCGGCGGCCAGGCGTCCACCAGGGCCAGCAGGTGCGCCTCGGTCAACGGCGTGGCCTGGGCTTCATCACGAAGGCGCACCCAGCCGCCCATCTGCCGCCCCGGGGTGTTGCTGAACGGCAGGCCGCCAATGCCCCAGCGCAGGTCCAGGTGACGGATGTACTCCGGCGTCACGCCCTGGATGTAAGGCAACGGCGTGGTCGCCTCCAGCGGCTTGAGCGCCACCGCCGGCAGCGCTGGCACATTGATGACCGATTCACGTGGGGCGCCGAAGCTGGCCTGCATCAGCGTCACGGTGCCGCCTTCGGCAACGGCGCGGCCCAGCAGCGACACCACCGACTTGCCCTCGCGCAGCACCTCAACCTCGAAACTGATCGGCGCTTGCAGGGGGGCCGGCGCCACGAAGGTGATCGCCAGCGAGCGCACCGGCTGGCCCTCGCCGACCTTGGCCTGCACCGCTTCGAACAACAGCGCCGCCATCAGGCCACCGTAGCCGGCACGCCCCTGGGCCCATTCGCCGGGCAAGGTCACGGCCTGCGGGTGGGTACGTACGGCGCTGAGCAGTTCGGCAAATGTCATGGCTACCTCGGGGTGGTTCACAAAGGATGAATGTTAACCAGCCAAGGCGGCCGTATCAGGCGCCGTTTCAGCCAATTGATCGGCTCAGTGGCCCATGGCCGTCAGCAACGTGTCCAGCGCCAGGTCACTGCGCTGTTCGGCCTTGAGCAGCGCCGCCTGCCATTCGTGCAGGCACGGCAGCAGATCGGGTTCCTGCTCGACCTGCAACAGCCATTGCCAGTTATCGTGCCAATCGCCCAGGGTGCCCTGGGCCTGTTTCAGGCGCTTGACCAGCGTGGCGTCGGCCTTGTCCAGGGCCGGGTAGGCTTCGGCGCCGTAGCGGGCGCGCTTGATCAGCAGGCGCAGGCGGTGACGGTCGTGACCGGGGTCCTGCAAGGCGTGCTGCAGTTGCCGCCACTGCTTGGCCAGGCGTTTTTCGATGCGCCCGCGCAGGTTGCCGATCAGCTTCTGCCGTTGCGCCGCACGGGCAAAACGCGGAAAACCGTCGAGAATGCGCACAAGGCGCTCAAGTTCAGCACTGGCCGCGACCTGGGGAAACACCCCGCGCATCTGCGCCACGCGCCGCGCCGCGAGGTCGTGGTAACCACGCTTGAGCAGGTGCGCCGCCAGCACTTCACGGTCGCGGTAAGGGGTGGTCAACTGCCCGACCCCGCGCGCCGCGTCCTCCAGCTGATCCACCCCCGGCAAACCGCGCAAGGGCCGGATCAGGCTGCGCAGCCGGCGCACGGTGGTGCGCAGGTCATGCAGCGCTTCCGGGTCCGTCTGCGCCTGCAGGCGGGCCTGGCAGGCCATCAGGCGCACCTCGATGCCCAACAGGTGGGCAATGACTTCATCGAGCATTTTCGACATTACAACGACTCCCGAACCGCTACGCGGTGCAATCCTTCAAGGCTGGAGCGCACCGCTTTCAAATGGTCGCGCAGCGCCCGCGCATCCACTGGCTGGCCGCCGTAGCGCTGGGCAATGAACGCTTGACTGAAGGCTTGGAGCGCAGCCGCCTGGCCGCCCAACTGGCGCGCGGCACGCTGGGCGAACGCCTGCGCGCCCTCGCCGGTGCCGCGTACCAGGCCATGACGTGCCAGCAGTTTCTCGAATGCCTGGTAAAGCTGCAACTGACTATCGGCCGCACGCTGCCAGGGCTTGAGCACCACCATAGCCAACAATGCCAGCATCACCAGCAACCCCACCGGCAGTACTGAGCTGGCCAGGCCCTTGAACCAGCGGTTGAGAACGTCCATTTGCTGCGTGGCCTGGTAACCCAGCACCCAGCGCTGCCAACCATAATTGAGATTGTCCCAGCCCAGACGCAGGTCGTTGGCCCAGGCAAACTTGCGCAGGCGCAGGGGCGAAAACGGTGCGTCGCCGAGGAATTCCTCATCGGCCGCCAGCGCCTCCTCCGGGCCGGCATCGATACGCAACGGCGACACCGCCGCCGTCGGGTCGACACTGCGCCAGCCCTGCCCCGGCTGCCAGTATTCCACCCACGCGTGGGCGTCGAACTGGCGCAGGGTCAGGTAGTGGCCGGCGGGGTTCAACTCACCGCCCTGATAGCCCACCACCATGCGCGCCGGGATACCCGCAGCGCGCAACAGGTACGTCATGGCCCCCGCGTAGTGGGCACAGAAGCCCCGGCGGCTGTCGAACAGGAAACTGTCGACACTGTCCGCGCCCAGCGCCGGCGGCTTGAGCGTGTAGTGAAAATCTTCGTTGCGAAAATGCTGCAGCAGCGCCTGCACCAACGCATCGGGTTGTGGGTAGCGAGCTTGCAGCTCCCTGGCCCACTGGCGGCTGCGCGGGTCGCCCGTGGCCGGCAGGCGCAGGTCCTGGCGGCGGATTGATTCATTGAGTTGCAGGTCGCGTATGGCCTGGGGCGTGGACGTCACGTTGTACAACAGCGGGCGGTCCAGCGGCACTGCCCGCTGCAGGCGAAAGTCGGCCATCTGGCGCACGCCGGGCAGGTCGGTGCGTGCCACGTCCAGCCCATACAGCCAGCGCTGGCCGGGCTGCTGGATAATCCGATAGCGCCACTGCGGGCCGCTGGCTTGCCACGCGGCCACCGGCAGGCCGCGCGCCAGTTCCGACTGGCTCCAACGCGCGCCGTCGAAACGCTCCAAGGTGAACGCCCGCCAATACAGGGCCTGGCGCGCCGGCATGGGGCCGTCGAAGCTGACCTGCATCACCAGCTCCTCCGAGCGCCCCAGCTCCGCCACGTCACCCGGGGTCATGCTTTCCGACAGGCCGGTCTGCGCCTTGTTGCTGGGAATCGGCAGCGCCCATAACGGTTCCATGCGCGGGAAGAACACGAAGAACAGCAGCATCAACGGCAACGCCTGGGCCAGCATCGTCAGGGCCAGGCGCAGGGTCGCCGCCGGGCGTGCCACCAGGCGGGTCTGCTGCAGGCCGATCATGGCGGTCAGCAAGGTGGTCACCGGCAGCAGGCTGTACAGCGCCCATGGCAGGCTGGCGTCATACAGGTAGGCCACCACCACGCAAAAGAACCCCAGGTAGATCAGCACCCGGGCGTCACGCAGGGTGCGCATTTCCACGATTTTGAGGATGAACGTGGCGACCAGCAGGGTGGCGGCGGCATCCAGGCCAATCAGTACACCCCGGGACAGAAACACCCCCGCAGCCGTGGCCACAACGATGCCGACCTTCAGCACCAGGCCGGGGAAGGCTGCGCGCATGCGCAAAATCTGCACGCGCCACAGGGTACAGCCCAGCCACAGGGCGATCATCCATGGCGGCACGTGGGCCCAGAACGGCACCATCACCAGGCACTGCGCCAACAGCAGCCAGATCAGGCTGATGCGCGGGATAGCCGGGGCCTGGCTCATGGCGCGTGCCCATACAGGGCCAGGGCGCGCAGGCACGCTTCACGATGGCCGTCGCTGCTGTCGACCGGCAGGTACAGCCCCGGCAAGCGCAGGGCGAACGGCCGCTGCTCGCGGGACAATTCCAGCACCCAATGGCACAGGCGTGACAGGCGCTGTTCCAGGTCGCCGCCCAGCGCCATGAAATCCAGGCACAGGTCACGGCCACGCAGGTCGGCGAATTCCTTGACCAACAGCTGCGCGCCGCGCGAGTAGGCCTTCCAGTGCAGACGCCGCCACGAGTCGCCCGGTTGATACGCCTTGAGCCCCTGATAGTCATCCACGCCCTGCCCCACCACCCGCAGCCCTTCGCCCTCGACGTCGTCGCGGGCGTCCACCTGCACCGGCAACTCACCCTCCAGGGGTCGCGGATACACCAGCACTCGCTGGTCCAGGTTGCAATAACTCCAGGCACGCAACACGCCCAAGGGGAAGGTACTCTGCACGCGCAGGCGCGGCGCCGGCAACCAGCCGCGGGTGACGGTGGGCAGGTTCAACTCCAGTTCAAGCGCGGCACCGGCGGCGATGTCGACGCTTTGCAGGTCACGGGTGGACCAGCCCACGGCGATGGCCTGGTGCTCGCGCCCCTGGCTCTCCAGGCGCAGCAGGTAGCGTGCATGTTCGCCGGCGAACACTGCCGGTGTGCCGGCGCCGCTGACCCGCAGGCCACTGAGGTTGCGAAAGGTGTGCAGGATGGCCACCACGAACACCGAGCCCAGCAGAAACACCAGCGCGTAGGCCATGCTGTTCTGGTAGTTGATGGCGGCCAGCAGAATCAGCAACAGCACCACGGCAAAACCGGCACCGCTGCGGTCGGGCATGATGTAGATCTGTCGCTGCCCCAGTTGCACCTGCGCCGCAGGCGGTGCGCGGCGTTCCTGCCAGCGCTGCCAGCCCTGGCGCAGGCTGGCGATCACAGCGCGGCAACCTCTTTGAGCAACCACTGCACCAAGGCCCCGCCACCCTGCCCGGTGGGGTCGGCGCGCTCGCGCAGGCGGTGGCTGACCACGGCGGGCAACACGGCCTGCACGTCCTCGGGAATCACGTAATCGCGCCCCAGCAGCAGCGCCCAGGCCCGCGCCGCCGCCAGTAGCGCCAGGCTGGCGCGCGGTGACAACCCCCAGGCGAACTGCGGTTGCGTGCGGGTCGCCTCCACCAGGCGCAGCACGTAGTCCACCAGCGCATCGCTGACCCGCACTTCACGGGCGTGCTGTTGCAGCATGGCCAGCTCTTCGTGGTCGAGCACCGCCGCCATGCGCGGCAGCAATTCACGGCGCGACTCGCCCAGCAGCAACGCCTTCTCCGCTGCCTTGGCCGGGTAGCCGAGCGAAAGGCGCATGAGGAAACGGTCCAGTTGAGATTCAGGCAAGGCAAAGGTGCCGCCCTGGCTGGTGGGGTTTTGCGTGGCAATGACGAAGAACGGCTGGGGCAATGGCCGGGTCGCGCCTTCGATGGTCACCTGGCCTTCTTCCATGGCCTCGAGCAGGGCGCTCTGGCTTTTCGGCGTGGCCCGGTTGATCTCGTCGGCCAACACCAGCTCGGCGAAAATCGGCCCCGGGTGAAACACGAACTGCCCGCTGTCCTTGTCGAACACCGAGGTGCCGAGGATGTCGCTGGGCAGCAGGTCGGAGGTGAACTGAATGCGCTGGAAGCGCAGGCCCATGACCCGCGCCAGCGTATGGCTCAAGGTGGTCTTGCCCATGCCGGGCAAGTCCTCGATCAACAGGTGCCCCCCGGCAATCAGGCAGGTCAGCGCCAGGCGCACCTGATGCTGCTTGCCCAGCAGCACCTCATTGACGGCTTCCAGGCAAGCGTTCAGCTGGCTATGCATGCATCATCTCCGTCCATGGTTCCTCCGGTGGGCCACCGCTCAACGGTGGAAGCTGGCGGGCTGCCTGTCAACGGCCGGCGCGGGACTCCTTGATGTAGAAGCGCGCGGTCTGGGCCTTGTCGGTGCAGCCGTCATAGGCTTCGAACTGCTGCTGGGTCTTGGCACCGGTCAGCAGCGACAGCGCCTTGGAATAACTCACGGTACCGGCAAAACCCTCGGCCTTGGCCAGGTCCAGCTCATGCCAGGCGGCATCAAGCTCGGTGGCGCAACTGTCGCGATGGGCCGTCTTACCGGCACAACCTGTCAGAACCAACGCAAACAACGGCAGGCAGATCCAGGCTTTCATGGGGTGACACCTCAAGGAAAAAACAACGTTAGGTGCTGGCTCAGACGACCAGCGGGGAAAAAGTGCCATGAAAGTAGCGTAGCAGGGCCTTGGAGGCCAGTGCGGTATCAGCGCGTAGAACGCCTTTCCTGAAGAAAGATGAAACTCCCGCCCCCAACTCTTGTCCCGCCCCCACCCATTGGCGCATTGTGACCCCACCAACCACCGCAACGGACCTGGGGGCTCAAGCATGAAAAAACGCGTTGCACTGGTGTTGGGCTCCGGGGGCGCCCGGGGCTATGCGCATATTGGCGTGATCGAGGAAATCGAGCGCCGGGGCTATGAAATCGGCTGCGTGGCCGGGTGTTCCATGGGGGCGGTGGTGGGGGGCATTTATGCCGCCGGCAAGCTGGATGAGTACCGCAGCTGGATCGAAAGCCTGGACTACCTCGACGTGCTGCGCCTGGTGGACGTGAGTTTTCGCCTGGGGGCGATTCGCGGCGAGAAGGTGTTCGGGCAGATTCGCAAGATCGTCGGCGAGCTGAACATCGAGGACCTGCGCATTCCCTACACGGCGGTGGCCACCGACCTTACCAACCAGCAGGAAATCTGGTTCCAGGAGGGCTGCCTGCACCAGGCCATGCGCGCCTCGGCGGCGATTCCCAGCCTGTTCACCCCAGTGGTGCAAGGCAACCGCACGCTGGTGGACGGCGGCCTGCTGAACCCGCTGCCGATTGTGCCGGTGGTGTCCAGCCACTGCGACCTGATCATTGCGGTGAACCTCAACTCCACCAACCAGAAGCAGTACCAGTTGCCGGTGATCGAGCGGCCGGCGGCGTTCAAGATGCGCTTCGATGCCCTGCTCAATTCCCTGGGCTCGCATTTACCGTTTCGTCGCAAGCAAGCCGAGACTTTGTTGAAACTGGAACAGGAAACCCTGAAACCGGTGGCGGCGCAGCTGCCCAACCCGTGGCTGGCCGATGCCGCAGCGCCCAGCGTGGAGCAACCGGCGGCAGCGCCCGAGGAAGAAGGTGCGCCCAGTTCGGCAACCGGTTCGATCATCGTCGATAACGTCGGGCCGGCGTCGCTGCTGGACCTGATCAACCAGAGTTTCGAGGTGATGCAGACGTCGCTGGCGCAGTACAAGATCGCCGGTTATCCGCCGGACATCCTCATCAACGTGCCCAAGCGCGTGTGCCGTTTTTTCGAGTTCTACAAGGCGCCGGAACTGATCGCCCTGGGGCGGCTGATTGCCAGTGATACGCTGGATAATTATGAGCGGGAGAAGCACTGAGCGGTGGCGCGGCCTGATGCAGCCTGCGCCAGCGGCTACCCGTATCCACAGGCATCGCGCCACATCGGCCGCCCCGGCAAAGATTTTCGCCGCCAGCGTTAGTCGTGCAAGGCCCGGATAGATTAAAGTAATGCCCCCGGCCCGGGCGTTATTTTCAGCGTACCCGGTCACCTTCTCCAGGAACCTTCATCGATGGAACATCGTGAAGCGCTCATCGCGCTGCGAACCTTTCTCTCTACCCAGATCCTCGGCCAGGAAAAACTGATCGACCGCCTACTGATCGTGCTGCTGGCTGACGGCCACATGCTGGTCGAAGGCGCACCGGGCCTGGCCAAGACCAAGGCCATCAAGGAACTGGCAGAAGGGATCGAAGCGCAGTTCCACCGGATCCAGTTCACCCCCGACCTGCTGCCTGCCGACATCACCGGTACGGAAATCTATCGTCCGGAAACCGGCAGCTTCGTGTTCCAGCAGGGGCCGATCTTCCATAACCTGGTGCTGGCCGACGAAATCAACCGCGCCCCGGCCAAGGTGCAATCGGCACTGCTGGAGGCCATGGCCGAGCGCCAGGTCAGCGTGGGGCGCAGCACCTACGAGTTGTCGCCGCTGTTCCTGGTGATGGCCACCCAGAACCCCATCGAGCAGGAAGGCACCTACCCGCTGCCCGAAGCCCAGCTCGACCGCTTCCTGATGCACGTAAAAATCGGCTTCCCGGATGCCGCCGTCGAGCGGCGCATCCTCCAGCAGGCCCGGGGCGAGGCGCTGAATGGCGAGACCAAGCCGGAACGACGGGTCAGCCAGCAGGCGATTTTCGCCGCGCGCAAGGAAATCCTCGGCCTGTACATGGCCGATGCGGTGGAGGAATACCTGGTGCAACTGGTGATGGCCACCCGCACGCCGAGCAAGTTCGACGCCGAAATGGCCGAATGGATCGCCTATGGCGCCAGCCCGCGCGGCTCCATTGCCCTGGACCGCTGCGCGCGGGCCCACGCGTGGCTGGCCGGGCGCGACTTCGTCAGCCCCGAGGACATCCAGGCGGTGCTGTTCGACGTGCTGCGCCACCGCATCATCCTGTCCTTCGAGGCGGAAGCGGCCGGCATCGACCAGGATCGCGTGATCCAGCGCATTCTCGACGTCGTCGCCGTCGCTTGACCACCATGTCGACCCCACCGCCGGTTGCCTCCGCCCTGCGCATCACCCTCGCCGAGCTGATCGAGATGCGCCACCGCGTGCGTGAAGTGCAGCTGTTCTCCACGCCCGGCCAGCGCAGCCCGCTGATCGGCCTGCACCACTCCAAGCTGCGCGGGCGCGGCGTGGACTTCGACCAGGTGCGCGTGTACCAGGCCGGCGACGACGTGCGCAGCATTGACTGGCGCGTGACCGCGCGCACCCAGGAGCCGCACACCAAACTGTTCCACGAAGAGCGCGAGCGGCCCATCTACATCCTGGTTGAACAGAGCCAGCGCCTGTTTTTCGGCACCGGGCTGATGTTCAAGTCGGTGCTGGCCGCCCAGGCTGCCGCGCTGATCGGCTGGGCAGCGCTGGGCCACAACGACCGCATCGGCGGCCTGGTGTACGGCGATGGCGAGTACTACGAGGTCAAGCCTCGGCGCAGCAAGCAGAGCCTGCTGCAACTGCTCAACCGCCTGGTGCGGGTCAACCAGTCGCTGCACACCGACAGCCGCCACGACGATGAAGCCCTGAGCATGGCCCTGCGCCGCGCCCGCGAAGTGCTGCGCCCCGGCAGCCTGGCGTTCATCATCTGCGATGAGCGCGCCTTGAGCAGCGCCGCCGAGCAGCAACTGAGCCTGTTGTCGCGCCACTGCGACCTGCTGTTGCTGCCCTTGTCCGACCCGCTCGACCACGCTTTGCCGGCTGCCGGCCTGCTGCGTTTCGCCCAGCGCGGTGCGCAGCTGGAACTCGACACCCTGAACCCCGAGCTGCGCCAGGCCTATCGCGCCCAGGGCGAGGCGCGCATCGCCCGCTGGGAGCGCCTGGCGCAGAAACTGCGGGTGCTGATGATGCCGCTGAGCACTCAAAGCGAAATGATCGAACAGCTGCGCGCCTACCTCAACCCGCACAAACCGGGTAAGAGCCAATGAGCAGCCTGGACGACCTGCAACCGCTGATCCCGCCGCCGGCGATCAGCCTGTGGCCACCGGCACCCGGCTGGTGGGTGCTGCTGGCGCTGGTGCCGGTGCTGGCCTGGGCTTTGTGGCGCCTGCGCCATCGCCTGCCCCGGCGCAAGGCGCTGGTGCCGGTCGAACAACCGCTGGACCCGGTGCGCCAGGAAGCCCTGGCGGAATTGGCGCGCCTGCCCAAACCCTACGACGGCGCCCCCGCAGGCGCGTGGCTGCAACACATCAATGCGCTGCTCAAGCGCCTGTGCCGCAATCACTACCCGAATGCCAACAGCCACACCCTCAACGGCCGCCAGTGGTTGGCGTTCCTCGACAACCGCTGCCCGGCCGCCGGCCTGACGCGCTGGATGGTGCTGGTGGAAGGCGCCTACAAGCCGGAATGCAAACTCGACGACAAGGCCATCATTGGCCTCAACCAGTCGGTCGAGACCTGGATTCGCAAACATGTTTGAGTTCGCCTGGCCGTGGGTCTTTCTGCTGGCACCGTTGCCGTGGCTGATGCGCGTGCTGCTGCCGGTGGCCGACAGCGGCGAGCCGGCGCTGAAGGTCAGCTTCCTCGATGAACTCGAAGGCCTGAGCCGACGCCGCGCGCGCATCAGCCTGCCGGCCTGGCGCCAGCAGGCACCGTTCATTCTGCTGTGGTTGTTGCTGCTGATGGCCGCCGCACGCCCGCAATGGCTCGGCCAGCCGCTGCCCATCGCCGCCAGCGGCCGCGACCTGCTGGTGGCGGTGGACGTCTCGGGTTCCATGGACTACCCCGATATGCGCTGGGAAGACGAGGACGTGAGCCGCCTGACGCTGGTCAAGCGCCTGCTGGGCGACTTCCTGGAAAACCGCAAGGGCGACCGCGTGGGCCTGATCCTGTTCGGCAGCCAGGCCTACCTGCAGGCGCCGCTGACCTTCGACCGCCACACCGTGCGCATCTGGCTGGACGAAGCGCGCATCGGCATCGCCGGCAAGAACACCGCCATCGGCGATGCCATTGGCCTGGGCCTCAAGCGCCTGCGCATGCGCCCGGCGCAGAGCCGGGTGCTGATTCTGGTCACCGACGGCGCCAACAACGGCGGCGAGATCCACCCCCTCACTGCGGCAAAACTGGCGGCCGAGGAGCACGTGAAAATCTACACCATCGGCATCGGTGCCGACCCTGCCGAGGACGGCGCCCTGGGCATGCTCGGCATCAACGCCAGCATGGACCTGGACGAAGCCAGCCTGACCGACATCGCTCGCCTGACCGGCGGCCAGTATTTCCGCGCCCGTGACGGCAACGAACTGAAAACCATCGGCGCCACCCTCGACCGCCTTGAACCGGTGACCCAGCAACCGACCCAGGCACGCCCTACCCATGCCCTGTACAGCTGGCCGCTGGCCGCGGCGCTGCTGATCAGCGTGCTGATGGTGCTGCGCGAACAATGGCCCGATGCGGCATGGCGGCGCCTGACGCAACGGCGTAGCATCCTGGCGCCCGCCAGCGACTGGCGCGAGCGGCTCAAGCGCCTGCGCCTGCGGAGGCGCCGATGATGGACCTGTGGCCACACTGGTTCCGGCCTGCCTGGCTGTTGCTGCTGCCCCTGCTGGGCTGGCTGCTGTGGAAGGTATGGAACCGGGAAAAACGCGTGGGGCGCTGGCAGTTGCTGCTGCCCACCGCGTTCCATTCCACCCTGCTCAGCGGCGCCAATGGCCGTGGCAGCAAGACCCCCTGGATCGCCCTCGGCCTGGCCTGGCTGCTGGCCGTGCTGGCGTTGCTTGGCCCCAGCTGGCAGCGCGTGGAGCAGACCAGCCAGAAACCCGCCGACCCGTTGGTGGTGATGCTGGAGCTGACCCCCGACATGCTCGCCACCGACGTGGCGCCCAACCGCCTGGAACAAGCCAAGCGCAAACTGCTGGACCTGCTGCAGGCACGCCGCGACATGCAGACCGCGATCATCGTCTACGCCGGCTCCGCCCACGTGCTGGTGCCGCTGTCCGATGACCTGGCCACCAGCCGCAACCTGCTGGACGCGGTAAAACCCTCGATCATGCCGCAAAGCGGCCACCGCGCCGACCTGGCCGTGGAAAAGGCCTTGACCCTGCTGCACCAGGCTGGCCTGGGCCAAGGCCGGCTGCTGCTGATCGGCTCGTCGCTCAGCGACGCCGAGCGTGACGGCATCGTCCAGCGCCTGGGCCGTGACGCACCGCGCCTGCTGATGCTGGGTATCGGCACCCGCGATGGCGCGCCGGTGCGCGACGAACAGGGCGAATACCTCAAGGACAACCAAGGTGCGATCCTGCTGCCGCGCCTGGACAACATTGGCCTGAAGACCTTCGCCGGTGAAGTCGGCGGCGCCTACCGCCAGGCCCATCTGGAAGACGATGACCTGGGCGAACTGGGCCTGCTCGACGGCCCGCTGAGCCTGCGCAGCACCGGCCAGACCGTGCAACTGGACAGTTGGGCCGACCAGGGCTTCTGGCTGCTGCTGCCGCTGGTGCTACTGGCCGCCTGCGCCGCGCGGCGCGGTTGGCTATTTGCCCTGGCGCTGCTGGTGTGCCTGCCGCAGCACAGTTTCGCCGCCAGCTGGAATGACCTGTGGCTGCGCCCCGACCAGCAAGGCCAGCGCCTGCTGGACCAGCAACGCCCGGCCGAGGCCGCCCAGCATTTCGACGACCCGCAATGGCAAGGCATGGCCTTGTACCGCGCCGGCGACTATGCCGGCGCCGCCCAGCGCTTTGCCGAAGGCAATGAGGCCCGCGACCATTACAATCGCGGCAACGCGCTGGCCAAGAGCGGGGAACTGGAAGCGGCGCTGGATGCCTATGACCAGGCGCTGGAGCGCCAGGCCGACCTGGGCCCGGCGCTGCGCAACAAGGCCCTGGTGGAGCAGTTGCTCAACGAGCAGCGGCGCGAGGCCCAGGCCGCCGCCGATGCCGCCGCCGAAGCGGCGCGCAACGCCGCCAACACCCGCCAGAACGGCACCCCGGTGCAGAATGCCCAGTCCGACGCCGCCGCGCAGCAGGCCCAACAGAGCCAGCAGGCGGCCAACCCGCCGTCGGCCAATCCACCCGACGAACAGAACAACGCCAGCAACAGTGCCACACCGAACACCCGCGACGACAACGGCGCCGCCAGCCAGACGCCCGATGCCCAAGCGCCGATTTTCGCGCCACAGCCGCCGGCCGATGGCGACCTCAACGATGAGCAGCGCCAGGCCCTGGAACAATGGCTGCGACAGATTCCCGACAACCCGTCGGAACTGTTGCGGCGCAAATTCTGGTACGAACAGCAACAGCATCAGGAAAAGACCCGATGAGTCGCGCAAGCGTCCTGCCCCTCACCCTGCTGGTGGCCCTGCTGGCCACCCAGGCCCACGCCGCCGTCCTGACCGCCAGCGTCGACCGCGCGCGCCTGGCCGTTGGCGAGACCCTGGTGCTGACCCTGGAAACCACCGACGTGACCCAGTTCGGCAAGCCCGACCTCAGTGCCCTGGACAGCGCCTTCGAGGTGCGTGACACGCGCCAGGTCAACCAGTTGCGCACCCTGGGCGCCGACAGCCAGGCCACCACCCGCTGGCTGATCACCCTGGCGCCGCGCCAGGCCGGCGACGTGGTCATTCCGGCGCTGCAGATCGGCGACCTGCACAGTGACCCGATCAGTGTGCAAGTGCAGGCCAGCCAGGCCCCGGACGCCAACACCGAAGCGCCCGTGTCGATCGAGGCCAGCCTGGACGCCACCAGCGTCTACGTGCAAGCCCAGGCCCTGCTGACAGTGCGCGTCTACCACTCCGTGTCGCTGTACGACGACAGCAGCATGACCCCGCTGCAGATCGCCGACGCGCGCATCGAACCCGTGGGCGAAACCCGCACCTATGAAAAACTCATCAACGGTGTGCGCCACGGCGTCATCGAAAGCCGCTACGCCATCTACCCGCAGCACAGCGGCAGCCTGCAGGTGCCCGCGCTGACCTTCAGCGCCACCGAGGTCGACCCGGCGCCCAGCGGCCAGGACGCCAACACCCCGCACCCGGGCAAGATGATCCACGTCACCTCCACCGCGCTGGACCTGACCGTCAAGCCCAAGCCCGCCACCTACCCGGTGGATGCGCCCTGGCTGCCGGCGCGCAGCCTGACGTTGAGCGAAGCCTGGACGCCAGAGCCCGACCACGTGCAAGTGGGCGACTCGCTGACCCGCGCCTTCAGCCTCAAGGCCGAAGGCCTGTCCGCGGCGCAACTGCCGCCGCTGCCGGGCACCGACAACGTGGCCCTGCGCCGCTACCCGGACCAGGCGCAACTGAGCAACCAGAACAACGAACGCGGGCTGATCGGGGTGCGCGAGGAGCGCGAAGCGTTGGTCCCGGCCCGCGACGGCGCCATCGAGGTGCCGAGCATCGACGTGGTGTGGTGGAACACCGTGGAGGATCACCTGGACCACTCCAGCCTGCCGGCGCGCACCCTGCAGGTGGCGCAGAACCCGGCGCTGACTGTGGACACCCCGGCCGCCGGCAGCACTGAACAGGCGCCGCTGTGGCCGTGGCAGCTGAGCACGCTGGTGCTGGCACTGACCACCCTGGCCGGTTTCGTGCTGTGGTGGCGGGCCCGCTCACAGCCGGCGGTAGCCCGGGTGGCCCAGAGCGGTCCCAGCCCGCGCACCCTGCTGGACGACCTCAAGCGCGCCTGCCTGGCCAACGACCCCCAGGCCACCCGCCAGGCGCTGGACGCCTGGGCACGGCAGCAGCCCGAGACCCTGGCCGACATGGCCGCGCGGTTCGTGCCGCTGTCCGATGCCCTGGATGGGCTCAACGGCGCCCTGTACAGCGAAGCCGGCCAGCACTGGCAAGGCCAGGAACTGTGGCGCGCCATCGGCACCATACCCGCCAGCGAGGCCGTGCAGGCCCCGATCAGCGACAACGGCGCACTGCCGCCGCTTTACCCCAAATAGCGCGCCGCTCCCGCTGGGAGCCGGCCCGCCAGCAAGTTTTTCAAGGACACTACGATGCGCCTGTTCCACACCTCCGATTGGCACTTGGGCCAAAGCCTGCACGGCCAGGACCGCGACCATGAGCACGAACGCTTCCTGGCCTGGCTGCTGGCCCGCCTGGGCGAGCGCCAGCCCGAGGTGCTGCTGATCGCCGGCGACATCTTCGACACCGTCAACCCGCCGGTCAAAGCCCAGGAACGCCTGTACGACTTCATCGTCAACGCCCACGAACAGCAGCCACAGCTGACCATCGTGATGATCGCCGGCAACCACGACTCCGGCTCGCGCATCGAACTGCCGGCGCCGCTGATGCGCCGCCTGCGCACCCACGCCCTGGGCCGGGTGGTTTGGCTGGACGACGGCCAACTGGACAGCGAACGCTTGCTGATCCCGCTGCCGGGCGCCGATGGCGAGGTCGCCGCCTGGTGCCTGGCCCTGCCCTTCCTGCGCCCCGCCGAAGTCACCGGCGCCACCCTGGGCGACGACTACATCAAGGGCATCGCCCACGTGCATGAGCGGCTGATTGCTGCCGCCGAGGCCAAGCGCCAGCCTGGCCAGGCACTGATCGCCATCAGCCACGCGCACATGGCCGGCGGCTCGGTGTCGGTGGATTCCGAGCGCAGCCTGATCATCGGCAGCGCCGAGGCACTGCCCGCCAGCCTGTTTGGCGACAGCATCAGCTACGTGGCCCTGGGGCACCTGCACAAGCCGCAACAAGTCAACGGCCAATCGCGCATCCGTTACAGCGGCTCGCCGATCCCGCTGTCGTTCTCGGAAATCGACTACCCGCACCAGATTCTCGAAATCGAGTGTGAGGGCGAGCGCCTGGTCAGCGTCGAACCGCTGCTCATTCCCAGGGCCGTAGACCTGATCCGCCTGGGTCCGGCGCCGCTGGCCGAGGTGCTGGCGCAACTGGCCGAGCAACCGGAAGTCGACCTGCTGGCCGAGCTGGTGCACCAGCCGTGGCTGGAAGTGCGGGTGATACTCGATGAGCCGCAACCGGACCTGCGCCAACAGATCGAAACCGCGCTGCAGAACAAGGCCGTGCGCCTGGTGCGCATCGGCGCCGAATACGCGGGCAGCCGCGGTGCCGACGCCGATGACACGCCGCTGATCGAACTCGACCAGCTCAGCCCCCAGGAACTGTTCAGCCGCGCCTGGCAGGACAGTTACGGCAGCGCGGTGGACAGCGCCACCCTGGATGACTTCGCCCTGCTGTTGCAGGAAGTGCAGCTGCAAGGAGAGCAGCCATGAAAATCCTCGCCATTCGCCTGAAGAACCTGGCATCGCTGGCCGGCCCCTTCGAACTGGACTTCACCGCCGAACCGCTGGCCAGCGCCGGCCTGTTCGCCATCACCGGCCCCACCGGCGCCGGCAAAAGCACCCTGCTCGACGCCTTGTGCCTGGCGCTGTTCGGCGCCGTGCCGCGGCTGGCCCGCACCGCCCGCGACGCCAAGGTGCCGGACGCTGACGGCGAGATCAACACCGGCGACCCGCGTACCCTGCTGCGCCGCGGTACCGGCGCCGGCTTCGCCGAAGTGGATTTCGTCGGCATCGACGGCCGCCGCTACCGCGCCCGCTGGGAAGCCAACCGCGCGCGCGACAAGGCCGGCGGCAAGCTGCAGAACAGCCGCCAGAGCCTGCGTGACCTGGACAACGATCAGCTGCTGGCGAGCCAGAAGGGCGAATACAAAACCTTGCTGGAGACGTGCCTGGGCCTCAACTTCGAACAGTTCACCCGCGCCGTGCTGCTGGCCCAGAGCGAATTCAGCGCCTTCCTCAAGGCCGACGACAACGAGCGCAGTGAACTGCTGGAAAAGCTCACTGACACCGCGTTGTACACGCGCCTGGGCAAGCGCGCCTTCGAAAAAAGCCGCGACGCCCGCGACGCCCACCGCCATTTACAGGACCAGGCCGGCGGCATCGCGCCGCTGCCCGCCGAAGCGCGCGAGGCCCTGGACCAGCAGTACACCGACGCGCTGACCCAGCTGCGTGCCGAACAGGGCCGCTTGAAACAGCTGGAGCAACAGCGCCAGTGGCATCTGGAAGGCCAACGCTTGCACGCCGAGCAGCTCGCCGCCGCCGAACAATTGCAGCAGGCCGAACAGCACGCCCATGGTCTGGGCGAGCCACGGCAAACCGTGGCGCGCCTGGAAACGCTGGCGCCCCAGCGCCATTTGTTCAGCCGCCAGGCCGAACTGGCCGCCGAACGCGCCCCCCTGGCCGAACGCATCACCGCGTACCAGCACAGCAGCGAGGCCCTGGTCAGCCGTCAGGCGCAGCTGCAACACGCTCGCGAACAGGCGCAAGCCGCCTTGAGCGCGGCGCTGGCCGCCCAGGCCGATGCCGCGCCGGCCCTGCGCCAGGCCTTCGATGAACAGAGCCACCTGGCCCGCCTGGCGCAGCAGGCTGCCCCCCTGCAACAGGCGCTGATCAGCGCCGAACAGGCCCGCGACCAAGGCCGCGAGACCATCGAACGCCTGCAAACCAGCCAGCAGGCCAGCACCACGCGCCTTGAACAGATCAGTACACACCTGCAGCAGAGCGCCGGCCTGGCACCCCTCGCCGACGCCTGGAGCGTATGGCGCCCGCGCCTGCAACAGGCATTGACCCTCAGCGCCCGGCTGCTCAAGGGCCGCGAAGAGTTGCCGGCGCTGCAACAACGCGCCACGGTCAGCCGCGAACAACTGGCCATGCAACAGCAGGTCCTCGACGCCCTGTACCTGCAAGCCGGCTGCGCGCCCCACGAGCTCGCCGAGCGCCTGGGCGACCTGACCCGTCAATTGCAGGACAGTCGCCAGCAACTGCGCGGCGTCGAGGACTTGCAGCGGCACTGGCAACGTCGGCAAGAATTGTTGGAGCGCCAGCAGACGGTCCGCGAACAGATCCGCCAGGCCAGCGAGCAACGCGAAGCCCGCACCCGCGAAGGCCTTCAACTCAAGGGCGAGCATGAAACCGCGGTGCAGCAACTGGAGCTCACCGTCGCCCTGCTCAACCGCCAGCGCCTGGCCCGCAGCGCCAGCGTCGAGGAGCTGCGCGCGCAGTTGCAGCCCGACCAGCCCTGCCCGGTGTGTGGCAGTGCCGAACACCCTTGGCATCAGCCGGAGGCACTGCTGCAGGCCCTCGCCGGCCACGACGACAGCGAAGAGCGCAGCGCCCGCAAGGTCGTGGAAACACTGGCCGGGCGCTTGGCCGAATTGCGCGCCGAAGTCATCGCCCTGCGCGACCAGCTGGTGCAACACAAGCAGCAGGAAGAACAGCTGCAAGGCCAGCTCGACAGTGTGCAGCCGCTGCTTGAAAACCACCCGCTGCACGGCGAGGCCCACGCGGCCGGACAGCCGCTGGTATGGCTGGAGCAACAGCAACGAGCCGCCACCCAGGGCATCCAGCAGCAGGAACAGCACCAGTCCGCCTTGCTGACCCTGCAACAACAGGCCGGGCATCAACAGCAACACCTGCACCAGGCCCAACAGGCCAGCCAGGACGCCGAGCGCCTGCTCACCGAACAAACCCAGCACCTGCATAACGACCAGCAACGCCTGGACGAAGAGCTGCATGCCTTCGCCGCCGTGCTGCCCGCCAGCGAGCTGGACGGCCTGCTGCACAGCCCGGCCGCCACTTTCATGGCGCTGGACAACAGCGTCAGCCAGCGCCTGCAGCAACTCGAACAGCAGCGCGACGAGCAGCAGGAACACGACGAACGTCGCCAGCGCCTGGACACCGAACGCGCCCTGCAACAAGGCCGCGAGCAGGCCGCGCAGGCTCAGGCCGAGCAGCTGGCGCAGTTCGCCGAACAGCAGCACAGCGTGGCTGAACGGCTGCGCGCGCTGCTCGGCGAACAGGCCGACGCCGCCACATGGCAAGCCAGCCTCGAACAGGCCGTCGACCAGGCCCGCAACGCCGAAAGCAGCACCGCGCAGCAACTGCAGACGGCCGCCAACGAAGCCGTGCAACTGGCCAGCGAACTCAACAGCGCGCAACAGCGCCAGCACCAGCTGAGTGAAGCCCTGACCGCCCTCAACGCCAGCCTGCTTGCCTGGCGCCAGCAACACCCGGACCTCGACGACGATGGCCTGGCAACCTTGCTGGCCATCGACGACCAGCAGGTCGCCGATCTGCGTCAACAACTGGCCAGGGCCGACAAGGCCGTGGAAGAAGCCCGCGTGCGCCTGCAGGAGCGCGAACGCCAGCTGCACACGCACCAGGCCCAGGCCAACGGCGCGCCGGCCTTCGACGAACTGGACACCCGCCTGCTGGCGCTGCAACAGCAATGCGCGGCCTGCGAGGAAACCTGCGCCGAGCTGCGTGCGCGCCAGGTCGAAGACCAGCGCCGGCTCACCGCCCACGCGCAGTTGCAGACGCAGATCGACCAGGCCTACCAGCAGTTCCAGCGCTGGGGCCGCCTGGCTGCATTGATCGGTTCGGCCGAAGGCGAGAAATTCCGCAAACTGGCCCAGGCCTACAACCTCGACCTGCTGGTGCACCACGCCAACGCCCAGTTGCGGCAACTGGTGCGCCGCTACCGCCTCAAGCGCGGCGGCAGCATGCTCGGCCTGCTGGTGCTGGACACGGAAATGGGCGACGAACTGCGCTCGGTGCACTCGCTGTCGGGCGGCGAAACCTTCCTGGTATCGCTGGCCCTGGCCTTGGGCCTGGCGTCCATGGCCTCAAGCACGTTGCGCATCGAATCGCTGTTCATCGACGAAGGCTTCGGCAGCCTCGACCCCGAATCGCTGCAACTGGCCATGGACGCCCTCGACGGCTTGCAGGCCCAGGGCCGCAAGGTGGCGGTGATCTCCCACGTACAGGAAATGCACGAGCGCATCCCGGTGCAGATCCAGGTCAAACGCCAGGGCAACGGCCTGAGCAGCGTGGAGGTGGTGGGATGAGGCTGTATTCGTTCCGCCGCTGCCCCTATGCCATGCGGGCGCGCATGGCCCTGCGCTACAGCGGCGTGCCGGTTGAAATTCACGAAGTGAGTCTGAAAACCAAGCCGGCCGACATGCTCGCGGCATCACCCAAGGGCACGGTGCCGGTGTTGGTACTGGAAGGTGGCCGCGTCATTGACGAAAGCCTGGACATCATGCGCTGGGCGCTGGCCATCAACGACCCGGACGGTTGGTTGCAGGCTGACGCCGACGCCACCGCGGCACTGATCGCTGGCAATGACGGCCCCTTCAAGCAAGCGCTGAACCGCTACAAATACGCCGACCGCTACCCCGAACACCCCCTGGCGTATTACCGGGACGAAGGCTGCGCATACTTGCAGGTGCTGGAAGAAAGGCTGGAACAAGGCCCCTGGCTGTTCGGCGAGGGCGTCAGCCTGGCCGATATCGCCATTGCCCCATTCATTCGTCAGTTTCGCGGTGTCGACCTGGAGTGGTTCAGCCAGGCGCCTTACCCACGACTACGCGAATGGGTCGAGGCCATCATCGAATCAAGCCTGTTCACGGCCATCATGGCCCGCTGACTTAACCGACGACCAACTGGGTCGCCAGCGTGGCCGCAAGCATCACCGCTACGTACAGGCCAATGGCAAGGTAGGCGCCCTGGCGGGCGGAAGAAAGCAGGGCACTGGCCATGATGTAGGCTCCGTGGCAACGAATTCAGGCGGACAGCATCGGGTATCGCGGCGTCGAACACCAGTGACAAACATCAATGAAGGTTATCGACTTTCTTGATTGTAGCCGAGACTTCGGCTGCAACCCGCCCCGCATCGGGCGGGTTTGCTCAGGACGGATCAGTGTTGAAGCTTGTGGTCCAGCGCGGCGTAGAAGTTGGCGCTTTTCTGCAAGTACTGCTGGGTGTAGCTGCTGACAGCGGCCTTGCGTTCCTGGATCTGCACACTGGCCTGGGCAGGCAGCACAACACTGGCGGAAACGGCGGAAGCGGCGATCACGGAGAAGAGATTGAAGTTCATGGCGGTATCCCTCGGAGACGGTGGTTTGGCTGGGGCCGGTGAGGCCATGGGTCAAACTTACGCCTGGGGTCGCGGTGGTTGAAATTCATTGGGGTGGTAGCGGATATCACTGACATTGATATTTCAATGGCTGCTACGGTATCCAGGCAGCCCTGTAGCAACTGTTCTGCGGGACGTCGCCCGGCCATCTCCCACAGGTTTGGACCGTGAGATGCGGCAGCCTGTATCACATTGTCGAGAAAAGGGTTGATGCAAGGGAACGCTTTGTGGAGACGGCACTGGAGACCCTGAAAGGGCCGTTCGAGATCTGGCGAGTAGCGCTCACGGACGATACCCATCGCTTGGCTTACATCGGCGCATACGAATCGAAGCGGCAAATGCTCGTCAGTGTGAAAATGGTGGAGGGTCAGCAGATGTGGAACTACATGCACTGTGATGCCAAGGCGCTGAACAAGCATCGGCATGGGGAGTTGCTGTACCAGCGCTACACGCTTTTACTTTAGCCAAAACAAAAGGGCCACTGCTGGCAGTGGCCCTTGAACGCTTGCTTGATAATCATATACACACCCTCAAGCCGGGGTGTGGAGGTCTCACCCTACGCCGATGTTCCAACCATCGACGGGGTTCCTACGTCAGTCATTGCCGCTGGAAGGCCACTGATTTCGCGCTCTTGGTCATTCTTGAGGATCAGGCGCGGTAAGTCAACCTTGTCGGCACTTACATCGCAGGCGCGACAAATCCCCCAAACGCTTATGCATTCAGGAAAAAATGGAAAGAGAGAAAAATGGCAGGGGCGGCTGGATTCGAACCAACGCATGGCAGGATCAAAACCTGCTGCCTTACCGCTTGGCGACGCCCCTGTGGATAGTGCTGCGAGTGGCTGGCACTCGACTTGATGTCACTGCTGTTGCTCGGTGACAGGTGCGCAAATTTATCAGCTTCCCCCCCACTTGGGAAGAGCTAATGCAAAAAAATGTTTTGAAAACAGAAGCTTCCATTAAAAACAGGCCCCGCAGCCGTCATTCGCTGGCGTCGGGTGCCATGTAGGTCGTGTAAAACGCCAGCGCGGCGAGGTTCTTGTGCTTGGCTTCAAACATCATGTCGAAGCGGTCGAGAAACTGCAGGGCGTAGCGGTTGGTCCAGTGGTTCCACATCTGCTCGCTGTGGGCGTACAGCTCGCGCTTGGGCAGTACCTTAAGCAGGTCAGCCATTTGCAGCTCCTGCTCGGCGCTGAAGCCCAGGCCTTGCAGGCGCTCCTGGGGCTGCGAGTAGTGCATGACCGGGCGCACGCCGCGCCAGCTGTCGATGATGCGCGTGACACGGGGGTCGGCCGGGTCGATGTAGTCATCTTCGTTGATCCAGCAATGGTGGATATCCAGCACCACCGGCGCCAGGTCGGCCAGTTGCAGGCAGTCATCGACGCCGTAGGTGCGCTCTTCATTCTCGAAGGTGATGCACTGCCGGGCCACTTGGGACAGCCGTGGCCACAGGGCGCGGATGCCCTCCCCACCCCGGCGGCCGGCAATGTGCACGTTGCATTTGAAATCCTGGAAGCGCACGCCGTAGCCCATCATGCGGATCATGTCGGCGTGGTATTCGAACTCGGCGAGGCTGTTTTCCACCACCGCCGGTTTGTCGGAGCCCAGCACGCAGTACTGCCCCGGATGGAACGACAGGCGAATGCCCGATGCCCGCGCCAGGGCGCCGATGGCCTCGAAACGCTCACCCAGCCAGCGCACAATCGCAGGGTCCTGATAGACGTCGCGTACATCGGCGTGGCTGTAGAACGGCAACAGATCACTGCTCAAGCGCACCATGCGCAGCGGCGGCGGCAACTGCGCCACATAGCCGAGCAAGCGCAGTTGGGCGTCGAGGTTATGCGTGACCACGTCCAGCAGCTTGTCGCGTGCCACCTGGGGCGCCACGCCGGCCATCCAGCGCAAGGTGGTAGTGCGCGGGTTGAAGGCCCCTTCGATGACCTTCAACTCGGCCAGCGACAGGCTTCTGATGGGGTGACGATATTGGCAAGCGAAGCCGATGCGGGCGGGGGTCATGGGTCAGCCTTGGGGTGAAATCGGGTTGTCTGGCAATAGACAACCCGATTGGCTGTTTTTCCCACACGGATATGGCGAAGGTCAGCCCCTGATGAAGGCCAGCAAGTCCTTGTTGATGACCTCGGCATGGGTGGTGCACATGCCGTGAGGATAGCCCTTGTAGACCTTCAACGTGCCGTGGGCCAAGTGCTTGATGGACAGCTCCGCCGAGTCGGCGATGGGCACGATCTGGTCGTCGTCGCCGTGCATGACCAGTACCGGCACGGTGATCGCTTTCAGGTCCTCGGTGAAATCGGTTTCAGAGAAGGCCTTGATGCAGTCGTAGTGGGCCTTGATGCCACCCATCATGCCCTGGCGCCACCAATTGTCCTTGACCGCCTGCTGCACGTCGACGCCCTCACGGTTGTAGTTGTAGAACGGTATCGGCACCTCCTGGTAGAACTTCGAGCGGTTGGCCGCCAGGGCCGTGCGGAAACCATTGAACACTTCCAGCGGCAGGCCGCCGGGGTTGCTCGCCGATTTGACCATCACCGGTGGCACCGCGCCAATCAGTACCGCCTTGGCCACGCGCCCGGCGCCATGGCGGGCCACGTAGCGCGCCACCTCGCCACCACCGGTGGAGTGACCGACGTGAACGGCGTTCTTCAGGTCCAGGTGCGCCACCAGCTGCGCCACGTCGTCGGCGTAGGTGTCCATTTCATTGCCGGTGGCGGTCTGGGTGGAACGGCCGTGGCCGCGGCGGTCGTGGGCGATGACCCGGTAGCCCTCTTCGAGGAAGAACAGCATCTGTGTGTCCCAGTCGTCGGCGCTCAACGGCCAGCCGTGGTGAAACACGATGGGCTGCCCGCTGCCCCAGTCCTTGTAAAAGATCTCGGTGCCGTCTTTGAGGGTAAACAGAGCCATGGTTCATCTCCCTTTGCGCGATAGGCTGGATGCGGCGCGAACGCCGAAAGGGAGGTATAGATGCTATGGCGGCGAACACAGCTGCCGTTGATCAGGTTGCAGGTCGCGGGTGGGGCAATGGGGGGTACAGGCACATAAAGAAAAACCCCCGCTGACGCGGGGGTTCCTTGAATCAACGCAGGAATTTCACGTCCGACGGTGAATCGATGTCGAACTTCTGCGTGGTGTCGCCGAGCTTGCCGGTGGCCGGGTCACGCTTGACCACAACAATCTGGTTGCTCTTCTGGTTGGCGATCAGCACGAACTTGCCGCTTGGGTCGATGGTGAACTCACGCGGTTCAACACCTTCCACCGAGCGACGCTGTACTTCTTTCAGTTCGCCGCTGGCCTTGTCGATGGAGAACACCAGGATTTCGCTGGCCTTGCCGCGGTTGGTCACATAGAAGTACTTGCCGTCAGCCGAAAAGTGCAACGCAGCAGTGGCCTTGTGGGCAGCATCGGCATCGGCGGCGGCCAGGTTGATGGCCTGTTTCTGCACCAGGTTGCCGGCTTTCACGTCGAACACGAACACCTGGCCGCTCATTTCAGTGGTCAGGTAGGCGTGTTTGCCGTCAGCACTGAACAGCAGGTGGCGTGGGCCGCTGCCCGCTGGCAGTTGCACCGAAGCGGGCGAAGCGGCGGTCAGCGGCTTGGCCTTGTTGGCGGCGTCGTAGTGGTAGACGAAAACCTTGTCGGCGCCCAGGTCCTGGACGTAGACGAAGCGGCCATCGGGGCTGGACACCACCGAGTGCACGTGGTCGCTACCCTGACGGTCGGCAACGACCTTGGAGGCGGCGTCGTGGCTTTCCTGCTGCACCAGCTCGCTCAGGGTGCCGTCTGCGCCCACGCCGAATACCGACAGGCTGCCGTTCGGGTCCGGGTGAACCGAGTAGTTGGCCACGAACAGGTGCTTCTCACCCTTGGCCAGGCTGGAGAACGTCGGGTCTTCGCCCTTGGTCTCGACCTGGTTGATCAGGGTGAGGTCGTGGGTCTTGGGGTCGATCTTGAAGGCGCTGACCTTGCCGACCTTGTCATGGGTAGAGTCCGGGCCGTTTTCGTTGACGGCGAACAGGTGCTTCTGGTCTTTGCTGATGGTCAGCCAGGACGGGTTTTCAGCCTTGGTCACTTGCAGCGGCTTGGCGCCGATCTGGCCGGTAGCGCTATCGAAGTGGTAGCGGTAGATACCTTCGCTGCTGTCGTTGGTGTAGGTGCCCACCAGCAGGTCGTAACCGCTGGCGGCCATGGCGTGGGACGAGAGCGCGGTGATACCGCTGGCAAGCAACAGGGGCAAGAGATGACGTTTCATTGTGGTTTTTATCCTCGACGGGTCTTGATCAAAAGACCCCGGTCATTTTCAGAAGGTGGCGCGCGGGAACCTTATTCCTGCTCGTCATCCTCGTCACTGGGGGAGAAAGCACTGAGGCAGACTAGACGATAGCTGCCATTTTCGTTGCTGATTGCCCAGAACTGTTGCGCTTCATCGAAGTGTGCCGCGGCCAGTTGCGCCGATGTGAATTTCCAGCGCTTGAGCTCGCGTCCGTCCATGCATTCGATACGCAGTTCGCCCGCGTCCAGGACAAAATCAAAAGCATGCAGATCATCGATCAGGAGCATGCCGCTTGTTTCTAGTTGTTCGGTAAGGCCGGTCATTACCATCTTTCATAAAGGGGTGGTGAGGCCGCTATGATATGCCAAATCAGCCAATTTGAAACCGGTTTCTGCTTCAAACTGTCGCACCCTTTTTTCAGGGCAGCGGCTGGTAATAGCGACGCGGCACGGCCCACAGAATCAATGCCACGGCCACTAGGCTGATGATGCTCAGCACGTACAGGGCCGGGGTTGCCGCGCCGGTGAGGTCTTTGATGCGGCCGATCAGGTAGGGCGCGATCACCCCGCCCAGTTGGCCCAGGGAGTTGATCAGGGCAATGCCGGCCGCGGCGGCCATGCCACTGAGAAAGCGCGGCGGGATGGTCCAGAAAATCGGCATCCAGGCGATCAGGCCGGCCATGATCAAAGTCAGGCCGAGCATCAGCGGCAACAGTTGCCCGGCAAAGGCCGCGCACACCAGGTAGCCGATGGCGCACAGCAGCGCGCAACTGGCCATGTGCCAACGGCGCTCACCGCGCCGGTCCGAGCTGATGCCCATCAGCAGGTTGAACGCCGCCGCGCCCAGGTAAGGCAGGGTCGTCAGCAGGCCGATGTGCAGGGTATCGGCGACGCCGGCGCTGCGGATCAGTTGCGGCATCCAGAACAGCAAGCCGGTCAAAGCCATCACCAGGCATAGATAGATGGCCGACATCACGTAGGTGGTGGGGTGCTTCCACAACCCGGCGAGCGAGTGCGATGCCACGCCCACGGGCTCGGCGGCCATGCGCGCGAGCATCAGCTGCCGCTCCCCGGGTTCCAGCCATTTCGCCTGTTCGATGCGGTCGCTGACCCACCACAGCACCACAAAACCCAGGATCACCGACGGAATGGCCTCCAGCAGGAACAGCCACTTCCACCCGGCCAGGCCGTAGGCGCCATCCAGCGTGCCGAGGATCAAGCCGGCCAGCGGCCCGCCGACCACGCCGCACAGGCAGATCGAACTCTTGAAATAGCTGTTGACCCGCGCCCGGCGGTCGGCCGGGTACCACTGGGTGAAGAAATACAGCACGCCGGGCACGAAACCGGCTTCCATCACGCCGATGAGAAAGCGCAGGGTGTAAAACCAGAACTCGCTCTGCACCAGCATCATGCAGGCCGAGGTGATGCCCCAGGTGATCATGATGCGGGCGATCCACACCCGCGCGCCGATCTTGTGCAGGAGCATGTTGCTGGGCACTTCGAAGAGAAAATAGCCGACGAAAAACAGGCTGGCACCCAAGCCGTAGACGGTGTCGCTGAAGCCCAGGTCGCTTTGCATTTCCAGCTTGGCGAAGCTGATGTTGACCCGATCAAGGTAGGCGAACAGGAAGCACAGGATGAACAGCGGCACGATCCGCCAGTTGACCTTGCGGTACAGCACGTCTTCGGACAATGCGCGGGCGTGGGTATCCAATGCAGCGGTTTGCGTGGCCATGTCACAACCTCTGTTGTTTTTATAGGGCTGGCTTGCCGGCTCGGCCTTTGTGGGAGCGGGCTCCGCCCGCCCCCACAGGTGTAGCGCGCGTTAAAGCGCGGAGCGGTCCAGAACGCCGTCGACCAGGCGGTTGATGCGCAACGGGTTGGCGTTGCGCAGCGCCTCGGGCAGCAGTTCGTCCGGGTAGTTCTGGAAACACACGGGCCGCAGGAAGCGCTCGATGGCCAGGGTGCCCACCGAGGTACCACGGGCATCGGACGTGGCCGGGTACGGGCCGCCATGCACCATGGCTTCGCACACCTCGACGCCCGTGGGGTAACCATTGAGCAGGATGCGTCCGACCTTCTGCTCCAGCAGCGCCGTCAGCTCGCCGAACTGCCGAAAATCACCGCTCTCGCCAATGACGGTGGCGGTCAGTTGCCCATGCAGGGCCTGCAAGGCGGCATGCAGTTGCGCCTGGTCAGCGACTTCGACAAGCACCGTGGTGGGCCCGAACACTTCTTCCTGCAGCACTTCGTCACCCTCCAGCAACAGGCTCACATCAGCCTGGAACAGTTGCGGCTGCGCCTGGGCACCCTGCTGGGTGCTGCCGGCCAAATGACGAATGCCGGCATGGGCGTGCAGCGCTTCCAGGCCCTTGGCGTAGCTGCGCAGGGTGCCGGCGTTGAGCATGGTTTGCGCCGGTTGCGCCGCCATGGCCGCCGCCAGTTGCTGAATGAACACGCTGAAACCCGGCGAGCGCAGGCCAATCACCAGACCTGGGTTGGTGCAGAACTGCCCGCAACCCTGCACCACCGAAGCGGTTAACTCGCGGGCCACGGTTTCACCGCGCACCTCCAGGGCCTGGGGCAGCAGGATTACCGGGTTGATGCTGGACATTTCGGCGAACACCGGGATCGGCTGCGGCCGAGCAGCGGCCATGTCGCACAGCGCACGACCGCCCTTCAGCGAACCGGTGAAACCTACCGCCTGGATGGCCGGGTGCTTGACCAGCGCCTCGCCTACTCCGGCGCCGTAGATCATGTTGAAGACGCCGGCGGGCATGCCGGTGCGTTCAGCAGCACGGATGATCGCGTCGGCCACGTGTTCAGCCGTGGCCATGTGGCCACTGTGGGCCTTGAACACTACCGGGCAGCCGGCCGCCAGCGCGGCAGCGGTGTCGCCCCCGGCGGTGGAGAAGGCCAGGGGAAAGTTGCTGGCGCCGAACACCGCCACGGGGCCGACGCCGATACGGTATTGGCGCAGGTCCGGGCGCGGCAGCGGCGTACGCTGGGGCAGCGCGCGATCGATGCGCGCACCGTAGAAGTCGCCGCGGCGCAGCACCTTGGCGAACAAGCGCATTTGCCCGCTGGTACGGCCCCGCTCGCCCTGGATGCGCGCGGCGGGCAAGGCGGTTTCCTGGGTGACCTGGGCAATGAACGCATCGCCCAGGGCATCCAGTTCGTCGGCGATGGCGTCCAGAAATTGCGCACGCCGCTCGGCGCTCAGGCTGCGGTACGCTGGGTACGCCGCCTGGGCTGCCAGAGCAGCGGCACCCACTTCAGCCTCGGTGGCCTGATAAAAATCGAATGGCAGTTCGGCGCCGCTGCTGGCGTCGACACTCTTGACGATCACCGTGCCCTGGGCACTGCGCTGGCCGCCAATGTAGTTATGACCACGCATGATGGAGCCTCCTTCAAAGCTTGCCGATACTGCCCGGAACAAACGCCGCTTCAGCACGGCCAACGCGGTTGCTCAGGGGCTCGCCGAATTCATCCAGGCAGATCTCGAAACGGTCCCCCACCTGGGTGCTGACACCGTCGGCGAACGACAGGGTGGCAGTGCCGAAGAAGTGAATATGCACGTCGCCAGGGCGCAGGAACTGCGCGTATTTGAAGTGGTGGTATTCGAGGTTGTCGAAGCTGTGGCACATGTTGCCTTCGCCGCTGAGGAACTCCTTTTCCCACAGCACCTTGCCGTCGCGCCAGATACGGCTGGTACCAGCCAGGTGCGTGGGCAATTCGCCGACCCGCAGTTCCGGGCCATAGGCGCAATGGCGCAATTTCGAGTGGGCCAGGTACAAGTAGTTCTTGCGTTCCATCACGTGGTCGGAGAACTCGTTGCCCAGGGCGAAGCCCAGGCGGTAAGGCTTGGCGTCGTGACCGATCACGTAGAGGCCGCCCAGTTCTGGCTCTTCACCGGCATCCTCGGCAAACGGTGGCACCGGGAACTCGCCACCGGGGCGCACGACAATACTGCCGTCACCCTTATAGAACCATTCCGGTTGTACGCCGGCCTGCCCCGCCGCCGGCTTGCCGCCGTCCAGGCCCCACTGGAAGATTTTCATGCTGTCGGTGACCGCGGCGGCGTCGCCCACCTGCTGGTGCATCTTGTCGCGGGTGGCGGCGCTGCCCAGGTGGGTCAGGCCAGTGCCGGTGATCAGCATGTGCGCCGGGTCCGGGTGGTCCAGCGGCGGCAGAATGCGGCCTTCGCCCAGCAGTTGGCGGTAGTCGTGATGCTGACCCAGGCCCAGCTCATCCACCTGGCGGGCCAGGCCTGCGCCGGCATCGATAGCGGCCAGGGCCAGTTCACGCACGCTGCCGGCAGTGCGCACTTCATGCACGCGGTCGCTATCGACCAGGCCGACGCGACGCTCACCGTTGCTCAATTGGAATTGTACAAGACGCATGGGTAACACTCCTTTACGGGATCAGGTACGCGCGCTCGGCTGCGCGCTGCGGGCACTGGCGGCGAACTGCTCGGCGGGCAGCGCATGACGGCACTCCAGCAGGCGGTAGACCACACCAGTCAGAACCAGGCCGAACAACATCACGGCCGTGAGGAAATACAGGCCGCTGGCCAGGTTGCCGGTGTACTCCTTGAGGGCACCGATCACGAAAGGACCGATGTAGCCCCCCAGGTTGCCCACCGAGTTGATCAGGGCGATACCGGCCGCTGCACTGGCGCCGGCGAAGAAGCGCCCCGGCAGGGTCCAGAACACGGCCGTGCAGGAAAACAGCGAGAATGCCACCAGGCTCAACGCCGCCAATTGCACCACCGGGATACTGGACCAGGCGCTGAAGAACAGGCCGGCGGCGCCCAGCACGTACAGCACGGCCAGGTGACCGTAGCGGTCATTGAGGCGGTCGGAACTGCGCGGCACGATCAGCAGGCCAACAATCCCGAATACATACGGCACTGCCGAGACAAAACCGGTCATCAGGTCGCTGCCGCCGAACTGCTTGATCAGCGTCGGCAGCCACAGGCCCAGGCCATAGATGCTCAGGGTCACGGGCAAGTAGAACAGCGCCAGCAACAGCACGCGAACATCCTTCAGCGCGTGCAGCGGGTTGCCGTGGCGGGTCTGCCCGTAGGTGTCGAGGTCCTTCTGCAACTCACCGGCCAGCCAGTTCTTCTCCACCGCGCTCAGCCAGTTCACCTGCGCCGGGCCATCGGGCAGCCAGCGCAACACCGGCCAGGTCAGCAGCACCGCCGGGGTACCAATGGCGATGAACAGCCACTGCCAGCCATGCAGCCCGAGCACGCCGTCCATGCCCAGCAGGCCGCCAGACACAGGGCCGGTGATCATCATGGCGATGGGTTGGGAAAGAATGAACAGGCCGAGGATCTTGCCGCGGTGGCGCACCGGAAACCACTGGGTGATGTAGTACAGCACGCCGGGGAAAAAGCCGGCTTCGGCGGCGCCCAGCAGCAGGCGCATCAGGTAGAAACTGTTGGGCCCCTGCACGAAGGCCATGCCGATGGTGATCGCGCCCCAGGTAATCATGATGCGCGCAAACCAGCGCCGTGCGCCGAAGCGGGCCAGCAACAGGTTACTGGGAATTTCCAGGAGGAAATAGCCAATGAAAAACAGCCCGGCGCCCATGCCGTAGGCGGCATCGCCAATGCCCACGTCGGCGCCCATGTGCAACTTGGCGAAGCCCACCGCCGAGCGGTCCACGTAGGCCACCAAGTACAGCAGTATCAGGAAGGGGATCAGCTTGAGGGTGATACGCCGGATCAGGCGCAGCTCTTCACTCATGGCAACGGTCTCCAATTGTTCTTGTTATGGATGGGGATCGTGCGAGCGCCTGCAGCGGCACGCCGTCCTCCGTTGCGATCGACTATATAGTATTACTATTTAACGGACAACGACTTCACATCTCTGGTTTTTAGGCCTATTTTAGCTATCAGCGCCGCCATTAAGTCTTACAATAAGAGAATTCCCATGTCTGATAAGAAACCTACCCTGCGTTCAGCCCAATGGTTTGGCACGGCCGACAAGAACGGCTTCATGTACCGCAGCTGGATGAAGAACCAGGGCATCGCCGACCATCAATTCCACGGCAAGCCGATCATCGGCATCTGCAACACCTGGTCTGAACTGACCCCCTGCAACGCCCACTTCCGCACCATTGCCGAACACGTCAAGCGTGGCGTGCTGGAGGCTGGCGGCTTCCCGGTGGAGTTCCCGGTGTTCTCCAATGGCGAATCGAACTTGCGTCCCACCGCCATGCTCACCCGTAACCTGGCGAGCATGGACGTGGAAGAGGCCATTCGCGGCAACCCCATCGACGGTGTGGTGCTGCTGACCGGCTGTGACAAGACCACCCCTGCCCTGCTGATGGGTGCTGCCAGTTGCGACGTGCCGGCCATCGTCGTCACCGGCGGGCCGATGCTCAACGGCAAGCACAAGGGCCGCGACATCGGCGCCGGCACCATCGTCTGGCAGATGCACGAATCGTTGAAGGCCGGGCAGATCAGCCTGGACGAATTCCTCTCTGCCGAGGCCGGCATGTCGCGCTCGGCCGGTACCTGCAACACCATGGGCACGGCCTCGACCATGGCCTGCATGGCTGAGGCGCTGGGCACCTCGCTGCCACACAACGCCGCCATTCCGGCAGTGGATTCGCGCCGCTATGTGCTGGCGCATATGTCCGGCATGCGTGCGGTGGAAATGGTCAAGGAGGATTTGCGCCTGTCGAAGATCCTCACCCGCGAAGCCTTCGAGAACGCCATCCGCGTCAACGCCGCCATCGGCGGTTCGACCAACGCGGTCATTCACCTCAAGGCCATTGCCGGGCGCATTGGCGTGGACCTGGAACTGGATGACTGGACCCGCATTGGCCGCGGTACGCCGACCCTGGTCGACCTGCAACCGTCCGGGCGCTTCCTGATGGAAGAGTTCTATTACGCCGGCGGCCTGCCTGCGGTGCTGCGCCGCCTGGGTGAAAACCACCTGATTCCCAACCCCGAGGCCCTGACCGTGAACGGCAAGAGCCTGTGGGAAAACGTGCGCAACTCGCCGATCTATGGCGACGACGAAGTCATTCGCGCCATTGACAACCCGCTGGTGGCCGACGGCGGTATTTGTGTGCTGCGCGGCAACCTGGCACCGCTGGGTGCGGTGCTCAAGCCCTCCGCCGCCACCCCGGCGCTGATGAAGCACCGTGGCCGCGCAGTGGTGTTCGAAAACTTCGATGAATACAAGGCACGCATCAACGACCCCGAACTGGACGTGGACGCCGATTCCATCCTGGTGATGAAAAACTGCGGGCCCAAGGGTTACCCGGGCATGGCCGAAGTGGGCAACATGGGCCTGCCGGCGAAACTGCTGGCCCAGGGCGTGACCGACATGGTGCGCATTTCCGATGCGCGCATGAGCGGCACGGCGTACGGCACCGTGGTGCTGCACGTGGCCCCGGAAGCGGCCGCAGGCGGGCCATTGGCGGCGGTGAAAGAGGGTGACTACATCGAACTGGACTGCAGCACCGGGCGTTTGCACCTAGACATCAGCGACGCCGAACTGGCGGCGCGCCTGGCCGACTGGCAGGCGCCGGTGAACAACCTGCTGGCCGGTGGCTACCGACAGTTGTACGTGGACCATGTGATGCAGGCGGACCAAGGCTGTGATTTCGACTTCCTGGTGGGTTGTCGCGGGGCCGAAGTGCCGCGCCATTCGCACTGATACCCAGCTCTGCGTGGCAGCGGCCGCCAGGCCGCGCCCCGGACGCCGCGAATCCTCTGGCACCCCCGCGTCGGGCGCGCGGCGCTGAATCAGGCAGCCCACAGGGGGTGCTGGGGCGCCAACGCCCGGCAATGCTATGATCGCCGTCATCATCGCTCAGGACTTCCCGCCATTCCATGGACTACCGCAAACCCTCCGACCGCAAAAGCATGCACGCGCGCATCGTCCAGGAAATCGGCATGCAGATCGTTTCCGGGCGCTTGAAGCCCGATGACAAGCTGCCCGCCGAGGCGCTGCTGTGCGAGGAATACGCGGTCAGCCGCCCGGTACTGCGCGAGGCGACACGGGTGCTGGTGGCCAAGGGGCTGGTGTATTCCAAACCGCGCGTGGGCACGGTGGTCAAGGGTCGGCGCGACTGGCACCTGCTGGACCCGGACGTGCTGCACTGGTTGATGCAAAGCAGCCCGCAGAACGAGTTCTTCGCGCTGTTGACCAGCGTGCGCGCCATCATTGAACCCGCCGCGGCGGCGCTGGCCGCCCAGCATGCCACCGCCGACGACATCGCCTCCATCGGCGAGGCCTACCAACGCATGGAAGCGGCGCCCACGCCGGAAGCTTTGTTGCAGCCGGATCTGGACTTTCACAGCCGCATCGCCGAAGCCACTCACAACGACCTGCTGGCGCACCTGTGCAATATGCTGGCACTGGCGCTGCGCGAGGCGTTGAAGCATTCCAACCAGCGGCCCAACCTGCATGAATTGGCGATGCCACGGCACAAGGCGATCCTGACCGCCATCGAAAACCGCGACGCATTGGCAGCGCGCCAGGCGACGCTGGTGCAGCTGGATGACGCGCGCAATGCGCTGGGTATGGTGTTGGGCTCCGAACTGACCCTGTAAACGCCTACGGCGGGACTTTCAGCGTTTGTCTGGGTCTTGGGCACGCTGCGCGCGCCATCGCAGCCTGCCGGCGGATGGCCGCCCCGCAGCTCCGAGTTTTGTAGCAGCGGCCGCCAGGCAGCGGCCGGGGCCCTCCCCATCAATGGGCGAACAACGACCCGCCCTGCTTGCCCGCCATCTTCTGGGGCTTGATCAGGAACCGCGCCAGCGCCGGCAGCAGCCACAGCGCGCCGAACATGTTCCACAGCAGCATGAACGTCAGCATCAGGCCCATGTCGGCCTGGAACTTGATCGCCGAGAAGATCCACGTGCACACGCCAATCGCCAGGCACAAGCCGGTGAACAGCACCGCCTTGCCGGTGGATTTCAGCGTCTGGTAGTAGGCTTCCTGCAACGGCAAGCCCGCTCGCAAAAAGCTTTCCAGGCGGCTGTAGATGTAGATGCCGTAGTCCACGCCAATCCCCACGCCCAGGGCCACCACCGGCAAGGTCGCGACCTTGACGCCAATGCCCATGAACGCCATCAGCGCGTTGCCCAGCACCGAGGTCAGCACCAGCGGCAGCACGATGCACAGGGTGGCGGCAAACGAGCGGAAGGTGATCAGGCACATCACCGCCACGCAGATGTACACCAGGATCAGGATGGTCAGTTCAGCCTGCTTGATCACCTCGTTGGTGGCCGCCTCGATGCCGGCGTTGCCCGCCGCCAGCTGGAACTGCAGGCCGTCGGTGTCATGGCTGGCGGCGAACTGCTTGACCACCGCCACGGCGCGGTCGAGGGTCTCGGCCTTGTGGTCGTTGAGGAACACCAGCAGCGGCGCCAGAGAGCAATCACCGTTGTACAGGCCGTCGGCGCGGGCCACCGAGCTGTTGAGCACCTCGGGGTTGCGCGACAGGCTTTCCCATTTCAGGTTGCCCTCGTTCATGCCCTTGATCACCTGCTTGGACACCGTCACCAGCGACACCGTGGACTGCACCCCGGCAGTGTTGTCCAGTTGCCACATCAGGTCGTCCATCGGCTGCATGGCCTCGTAGCGCGAGCAGCCCTGGGCGGTGGTCTTGACCATCACCACCAGCACATCGGAGCTGGTGGCGTAGTGATCGATGATGAACTGGTTGTCCTGGTTGTAGCGCGAATCGGGGCGCAGTTCCGGGGCGCCCTGGTCGAGGTCGCCGATCTTCAGGTTGTGGCCGTACCACAGCCCGCCCAGCAGGGCCAGCAAGGCCAGGCCCACCGACACCGGCGCCACCTTGGCGCTGGCAAAGTTCGACAGCGCGCGCCAGAACGGGTGCTCGCGCACCGCGTCCTTCTTGCTGCGCTCGATGGCGCGCTTGCTGATGCCCACGTAGGAAATCGCCACCGGCAGCAGGATCAGGTTGGTGAACACGATCACCGCCACGCCGATGGACGCACCGATGGCCAGCTCGCGGATCACGCCAATGTCGATGATCAGCAGGGTGATGAAACCCACCGCGTCAGCAAGGATGGCGATCATCCCCGGCAGGAACAGCTGGCGGAAGGTGCGCCGCGCGGCGGTCAAGGCGTTGTCGGCGTCACTGGACTGCAAGGCGATGCCGTTGATTTTCTGCACGCCGTGGGAAATACCGATGGCGAAAATCAGGAACGGTACCAGCATCGAGTACGGGTCCAGGCCAAAGCCGAAGGCATGCATCAGGCCCAGTTGCCAGGTCACCGCCACCAGCGTGGTGCTGAGCACGGCGATGGTGCTGCGGATGCAGCGGGTGAAGAAATACAGCAGCACCAGGGTGATGACGAACGCCACGCCGAAGAACAGCACCACCATGATCAAGCCATCGATCAGGTCACCGACCTTCTTGGCGAAGCCGACGATGTGCACCTTGACGTTGGGGTTCTGCGCCTGGAACTTGTCGCGGATTTTCTCTTCCAGGCTGTGGGAAAACTGCTGGTAGTCCAGGCTCAGCAGCTTGCCCTGGTCGTTGGGGTCCGGGTACACCTCCAGCAGCGGAATCTCGACGATGCTCGACTTGAAGTCGTTGGCCACCAGGCGCCCCACCTGCCCGGACTTGAGCACGTTGTTGCGCAGCAATTCCAGGCTCTCGGGCGAACCGTCATAGGTCTGCGGGATCACCTCGCCACCGGCGAAGCCTTCCTCCGTCACCTCGGTCCAGCGCACGCTGGGGCTCCACAGTGACTTCATGCCCGAGCGGTCGACGCCGGGAATGTAGAAGGCCTCGTCGTTGATCTGGCGCAGGGTCTCCATGTAGTCCTTGTTGAAGATATCGCCGTTCACCGCCTCTACCGAAATGCGCACGGTGTTGCCGAGGTTGGCCAGGTCATTGCGGTGCTCGATCATGCGCTCGATGAACGGGTGCTTGAGCGGGATCATCTTCTCGAAACTGGTGGAGGGGCGAATCAGCGTGGCCTGCCAGAACAGGAAGAGGCTGACCAGCAGGCAGAGAATGATCACGGCCGGGCGGTTGTTGAAGATCAGGCGCTCAAGGAACGTGGCCTTGTCCTGGTGATGGCTGCTCATGGAAATCGGCTCCCGGACGGTCATTGTTGGCCCACCTGCTGTTGGCCGAGGTCAGCCCCTGTGGCTGCGGTCACGCGCACCCCGCCTTGCCCGGCGAGAATCAGGGTACCGTTGGCACCGGCGGCGACGGCCGAAAGCGACAGGCGATCCGGGCGGTTGAACAGGCTGAAGGTCTTGCCGTCGTCATGGCTGCGCAGCACCGTGCCGCTGTTACCGACCAGCACCAGGCTGCCGTCGTCCAGGCGGGTGGCACCGGACAGGGCGAACTCCAGGGGCCCGCGCGGCCCTTGCAGTGGCACGTTGGCCCAGGTGTCGCCGAAATCGGTGGAGCGGAACAGGTTGCCGCGCAAGCCGTACACCAACAGGGTCTGCGGTTCTCCGGTAGGCAGCAGGCCGAACAGCGAGCCCTCGTACGGCCCCTGCACTTTCTCCCAGGTCTGGCCGCCATCACGGGAGCGGAACAGGCAGCCCTGTTCGCCGACAATGAACAGGCCGCCGTCTTTCACCGCGCCAATGGCATTGAGGTGGAACTGGTCGGGATTGTCGAGGCGGTCACTGACGTCCTGCCAGTGCTGGCCGCCGTCGGTGGTGGTGAGCAGGGCGCCGTAGGCGCCGACCGCGAAACCGGTGCTGGTGTCCTTGAACCAAACGTCAAGCAGGGGCGCCTGGCGCTTGAGGTCTTCGAATTGCTTGCTCCAGGTGGCGCCACCATCCTGGGTGACGAGCACCTGCGCGTCATGGCCGACCGCCCAGCCGTGCTGGGCATCGACAAAGACCACGGCGGTGAGCAACTGGCGGCTCGGCACCTTGGCCTGGGCCCAGTGGTTACCATGATCGTCGGAGTAG
The DNA here is from genome assembly GCA_963816515.1 of uncultured Gammaproteobacteria bacterium. Classification (GTDB taxonomy): domain Bacteria; phylum Pseudomonadota; class Gammaproteobacteria; order Pseudomonadales; family Pseudomonadaceae; genus Aquipseudomonas. The sequence continues at coordinate 684,426 of CAWFKX010000001.1, forward strand.
AGAATGTGCCCGCGGTCGCCCACCGCCACCAGGCGCGGACCGGCGGCCACCACGTCGAGCATCAGGCTGCGCACGGCCTTGGGTGACTCGATCGACCAGCTGTCCGCGGCGGGCGCCGGGTCGTCCGCGCGGGCAACCCCCGTCGCGCCACCCAGGCCAATGCCCATCGCCAGCGCCAGTGTCATCCACGGGCGCCACGCGCCCTTCCCTGCGACGGGCTTAGCGCCACGCCTGACCGGCTCGCTCATAGAGCACTCCCATTATTGTTATTGGACCAGCCTGGGTTCGGGACTTGGCCTTGTGCTCGGCTGGAACCTGCATGCCAGAGCCCCGCGAAAGCTGCCCTATCCTAGCCAGCCTTGAATCGCGCTGACAACGCACGCGGCCGCATCTTTCATGTGCCCCGGTCCCCGCATCGGCTATCAGCAACCCTAGCAGATGGTCGCGCATCTGCAGCGCAGAGCCCCGCGCGCGGGTTACCAGGCCCCCTCCGGTGCCACGCGGACCGTTAACGCGTGGCAAGGCTGAATACCGGCCCATCATCCGCCCTGATGGTCAGCGTGTACCGAGCCGGCGCAACGCCGCCGGGCTGAAATCGGACGCCGAGGGGATCGGCCGGCTGAAATCGACCGTGCTGGCCTCTTCGTTATCAAGGTTTTGCACGTGGTAGCGGCGCGCCTGCACGTCATGGAACACGTCCACGGCCGACCAGGTGGTAGGCAGTTCGTAGAAGTTCTTCAGGTAGGCCATGGATACCCGCCACAGGTCGCCACGCCCGTCGTACTGGTCGACCACGGCGGCCTGCCAGCTGTCCTCGTCCAGGTAGAGGCGGCGCTTGGCGTACACATGGCGCATGCCGGGCTTGAGGGTGCCCTCCACCACCCACACCCGGTGCAGTTCGTAACGGGTGTGATCGGGGTTCAGGTGCCCCGCCTGCAACAGATCGGCGTACTTCACCGACGGCTGGCCGAGCCTGTAGTTGTTGTAGGGAATGTAGACTTCCTGCTTGCCCTGCAACTTCCAGTCATAGCGGTCCGGCGAGCCGTTGAACAGGTCGGTGTCGTCAGCCGTGCGCAAGCCATCGGCGGTGTTCACCGGGGTGTCGTAGGCCAGGCTCGGCGCGCGTCGTACCCGCCGCTGGCCGGCGTTGTAGGCCCATGCCTGGCGTGGCTCGCGCACCTGGTCAATGGTCTCGTGCACCAGCACCACGCCCCCGGCCAGGCGTGCGGGGCTGCGAATCTGATTCATGTAGTAGAACAGCATGTTGTCGCCCGCCGCGTCGGCGGGCTGCGGGTCATAGAAGCGAAACAGCCCTTGCTGCTGCGAAACGATAGGCACAAAGCTGCCATTGCGCTGTACCGCCACTTCGGCGGCACGCCGCTCCACGTAGATACCGCGGTAACGGGCGATATGGTTCCACAGTGCCTCCAGGCCGTTGCCGGGGAGCGGGAAGGGAATGCCGCCCAGCGCCCCGCTGAAGCCGTTGCCATCCTCGGTGAGCACAGCATTGGCGGCATTGTGGCGGGTGTTGTCGTACAACCACTGGGGCGCGGCCCCGGTGCGCCGGGTCACGTACACCGGCATGCGGAAGCTCTCCGGGTAGGCATTGAACAAGGCCAACTGGCCGGGCGTGAGGTGCTGGCGGTACTGCGCCAGGTTCGCCGAGGTGATGGTGAACAGCGGCTTGTCGGCGGGAAACGGGTCGATATGGTGATGTCCCGACCCGGCATAAGCGGCCGGTGGCGTGACCAGGCCACCGGTCCAGGGCGGAATGGTGCCGGCGGCGTTGCCGCTTTGCTGTGCCCCCAGGGGAGTCAGCGAAGCGCCCAGCTTGAGGCCGCCCTCGGGGTCGGCGGCTTGCGCCGGCGCCATGAACGCAGCGAGCAATGCCAACACGACCGGGAGCCTTGAAGAGATGAACATGGTGGTTCTCCTTAGAACGAGTATTTGACGTTGACGCCCACGTTGTCGCGGTCGCGCATTGCGTTGTTTCGTCCGCCGCCGTAGAACTCGGTGTACTGCAATTCGCCTTCCAGGCTGTTCTGGTAACTCGCCTTGAGGCCCAGCGAATAGGCCTTGCGCCCTTCGATGAAGTTGCCGCTCACATGCGAATTGCCTTTGAAGTCGTCCTTGTAGGTGACGAAGGGCGACACGTTGACCCCGCCCACCAGGTTGTTCCAGGTGCCGCTGACCATCACCGTGGCGCCGTAGGAATCAGCCGTGACCTGGCTGTCACGGCCGAAACCCGAGACGTAGCCGACGTTGGCACGGCTGGCGTAATAGCGCCGTGTGCCGTCGAACGCGGTGTAGTGCAGGCTGCTGCCGCGCAGGTGCTCGGATGCCACTTCGAACAAGGCGCCGAGGCTGTCGAACCCCAGGCGCGGGCCAAAGCTGTACAGGGTACCCAGCGATGCGTTGAACATTTGCACGCGCTCACTGTTTTGTATCTGGTCCCCCAGGCGCACGTGCTGGCCACCGATGTTCACGTCCTGCCCGCCCGCCAGTGGCTCGGCCTGGGCCAGCAGATCACCCAGCAGGTCGCTGGTGGCAGCTACGCCGATAGGCATGTTCGGCCGGTACGCCAACTCGCCGAACAGCGCGCCATCACCCAGGCGTGTGTTGAAACTCACGCCCAACATGCGGATGTCCTCAGCGAAATCGCGGCGCCCGCGCACCTGGTTGGCCACGTCCATGGCTGCCACCCCTGCGCTGGCCTGCTGCAGACTGGCCTGGTAGGCCGCCGCCACTGGCCCCGTGGGGTTGTTGGCCAGCATGGCCTGGAGTTGCTGGGGCGAGATGTGCATTTGCGCCGCCATCTGCGCCAGCACCGCCGGCGCGGCAGCCGCCTTGATCTGCGCGACGTCCAGCCCCTTGTACGCGCCGAGATCCGCGTGGATGGTCGGTTCCTTGCTGTGGTAATTGACGAAGTAGAAGCCGAACTCGGTGTTGTTCAGCTGCTCGGCGGTGTAGCGAAACGCCACGCCGAACTGGCCGTCGTCCCGGGCATTGATATCGCGGCCGATGGTGGCGGCCTTGAGGTTGCCATGGCGGTCAATGCTGCCGCCGCCCTGCAATCCGCCGACGCCTTGGGCGCTGAGGCCCTGATAGAGACCATTGATCGCGGTCAGTGCCGGCACGTTCGCGTAAGCGGTGTGGCCGCCCTTCGCGAACAGATCGGTTTCGGCGAAATAGGTGCCCACCGGGTCAATGGCGGTTTCCTTCCAATTGAATTGATAGAAACTTTCCATCGACAGGTTGTCGCTGAGGCCGACGCTGAAGTTGATGGCCTCCACCGGCATCAGCACTTCCTTGAGCTCGGCGCCTGGCAGGCGAAATTTCGATGCGTCGATGGGGTTGGAGGTATTAACGCCACCCCGGTAGAAAATACCTTCGCCCCAGTTGAACACCTGGCGGCCCAGGCGCCCGGCCACCGGTTTGCCGGCGATGTCCCAGTCACCCCGCACATAGGCGTCGAGTATTTGCACATCGCTGCCGGCATGGTCGCGGGTGGAGCGGCTGAAATGGCGGTTGTCGGGAAAGTTCTGACTGGGTTGCTCGGGGGAATTGTTGTGGTTGTAGTCGGTACGGCCGTTCATGATGCGGCTGTCATAGAACCCGCTCGCCCTCAGGAATAGCCCGTAGTTCTGATAGGACGCTTCCAACTCGCTGGTGAATTTGTAAACAGAAGAAACCAGGCCGGGGTCGAAGTTGCGATTGCCGTCGTTGGCGTTGATATCATCATTGTTTTTATCCCGGCCCTGAACACGCCATAACTGCCCATAAGACAGGGTCGTATCCAATGAACCGCGGAGTTCATTGTCCAGAAAACCAAACTCCACCGCCTCGGCGGGCAGGCAGGCCATGAACGGCAACAGGCCTGCCAAGGTATAACCGGCGCGGGCCGGCGCCAGGCACGTAGGTGCCCCGACTGCTGTAGTGCGCATAATGATGATCTCCCTGAACTCTTATTATTTGTCCGACCCGCCAACTTGATCCGTAGGAAATTTCCCAAGTTTCAAGCGGGTTTGCATGACCGCTATCGAGCGGTCCGCGAGGCAGAGTGGCAAGTGTCAGGGAGAAGAGAAAGGGAATATCGGAGGGGGACTGGTATTTCCGAAACAGCCTACATATGCAGGTAAAACTTCGTACAAATATCGGCATTAAACGGGGTATTTTGCGCCGTCACCGGACGCCGCCTGGCGGCAGCTTGCTACACGTGATTCATGTAGCAGTGGCCACAGGCCGCGTCACAGGCGCTGCGTTGGGCCAGGGTTCAGGCGATCACTGGCTGTGCAAACGCCCCAGGCCCGGTGGCACGCCGCCGGTGTCGGTGCTCTGCCATGGGCCGTTGAGGCTCGTGGCCCAGCTCCAGCCGCCATCCCAGCGGTAATAGGTGCGCTGGCGGTAATAGGTGTTGTCCTGGCCTTCCAGCACGTACACACCCAATTTCGGTTCCCAGTGGCTGGCACCGCCGGGCGGTGGGGCGAAGCTGGCCGAGGTGCGCGGGATCGGTTTGCTCGACGGCGTGCTCGGGGTCACCGGCAACGGTGTGCCCGTGCGTGGCGTGGGCGTGGTCTGCGGCAGCGACGGGATGGTCGGCGCCGTGGGCTGAGGCTGCGGGTGGTGAACCGCACAGGCACTCAGGCCTAGCACCAGGGTTAACAGGGAAACACGGGCAATGGCGTGCATGATCAGAGATCCGGGCTGTCGATGGTCAGGTTTTGCGGCGCCGTGGTGCTGCTGGCCAGGGGCTGGCTGCGGCCGACCCATTCACCCTTGGTAGGCTGGCCGGCACGGGAAATGCGCGCCACCAGTTGGACCTCGGGGAAGTTCGACAGTTTCAGTTGCGGCATCATTGCGTCGCTGTCGCTCAGCTCGACGCTGGCAGGCAGGTCTGCCACGGTCAGGCGCTTGACCGCCAGCGGCATCGGCGGGCCGGACGCGGCGCGGGCAAAGATGAACACGCTGTCGCCCGGCTGCACCTTGGCCTTGAGCGCGGCACCGAGGTCGACATGCACCTTGAGCAAGGCCGCGGACGGCTCGACCGCCGCCGGTGCGGTCGCCGGTGCCGGCGTGCCGCCACTGGCGACCAAGCGATCCTGGGCGCGCTTGATGCCGCCGGCCAACGCATCGCGCGACGGGTCATCGGCCGGCAACAGCACCAGCAGGCGCTGCCAGTAATCCACCGCTTCCTGATAGCGCTGGCCTTCGAAGGCGGCGATGCCGCGCAGGCCCAGGCTGGTGACTTCCTTGGGGTCAGCCTTGAGCGCTTCGTCGGTCAGGGCCTGGATCTCGGGCGACCACTTCTTGTCGCTGGCGAAGTATTCGGCCTGGGCCAGTTGCCCCAGCAGTTCCGGCTGGCGCCCGGCCACGGCCAGGGTGCGCTGGAAGATGCGCGCGGCATCGGCCGGACGGTTCTGGGCCATGTACGTGCGGCCAAGGAAGAACAGCCCTTCAGAGGAATCCGGCTGGGCAGCGACGGCACGTTCGAGGCGGCGGGTCATCTCGGCCATGGACGCCGGCGGCGTGGCGAATTCGCGGGTCAGCTCGACTTTGTCGCTGGCGCCGAAATGCAGGTACAGGCCCAGGCCCAGCACAGGCACCAGCACGGCAGCGAACAGCGGCAACGGCCGCCCCAGGCGCGACACACGGCCGGGCCCGGTCCCTTCGGTATCGGCCAGCAGCTCGCGCGCCGCTTCCGCGCGGCCGGCCTGCAGTTGTTCGGCCGTGAGCACACCCTCTTCCTGTTGCGCCGCCAACTCGGCGATGCGCTCCTGGTACAGGGCCACGTTGAGGGCGGTACGGTCTTCTTCCTGCTGCACGCGACGGCCGCGCAGCACAGGGATCAGCAGAAAGCTCAGGGCAACCAGCAACAGCAGCCCGGTAGCGAGCCAGAAATCAATCATGGGCGTTCTTTATCCAACAGGGTGGCGAGGCGCGCGCGCTCTTCAGGGGACAGGTCAGGTTCGGCAAGCGGACCACTGCGCTTGCGGCGGCGCACGATCAGCAGAATCACGCCAACCCCGCCTACCAGCAATACGCCAGGGCCGAACCACAGCAGCCAGGTGCGGGCAGTAAGTGCCGGCTTGTAGCGCACGAACTCACCATAGCGGTCGACCATGAAGTCGATGATCTGCTGGTTGTCCTTGCCTTCGCCCAGCATGCGAAAGATTTCCCGGCGCAGGTCCGCAGCGATCGGCGCATTGGAATCGGCGATGTCCTGGTTCTGGCACTTGGGGCAACGCAGCTCCTGGGTCAGCTCACGGTAGCGGTCGCGTTCGGCGTCATTGGCGAACTGGTAGGTGTCAATGGCCGCCTGGGCCACGCCGCACAGGCCCAGGGCCAGGCCGGCGGCTGCCAGCCAGCGCTTCATGGACGGGCCTCGTCAACCAGGCCCTGGTACTGGCTGGCCAGTTGCTCGCGCCACACGGTGTCGTCGATCACGCCCACGTGCTTGTAGCGGATCACGCCCTTGGCGTCGATCAGGAAGGTTTCCGGCGCGCCGTACACGCCCAGGTTCAAGCCCAGGCCGCCCTGCTCGTCGTTGATGTTGATCTGGTAGGGGTTGTGAAAGTCCTGCAGCCATTTCAGCGCGGCGCCATTGTCGTCCTTGTAGTTGACCCCGTAGATCACCACGCCCTGCTCGGCCAGCTTGGTCAGCACCGGGTGCTCGACCCGGCAGGAAATGCACCAGGTGCCCCACACGTTGACCAGCGCCGGCTTGCCCTTCAGATCAGCCTCGGTGAGGGTCTTGCCGCCTTGCACCGCCGGCAGCGAGAACGCCGGGAACGGCTTGCCGATCATCGCCGACGGCAGTTCGGAGGGGTCCAGGTACAAGCCACGGTAGAGAAACACCGCCACGACGAGAAACAGTGCCAGGGGCACCAACAACATCCAACGCTTCATGCGGTCGCTCCATCCAGACCCAATACATCACGCACCTTGGCACGTACCTTGACTCGATAACGCCGGTCGGTGGCCGCCAGCGCACCGCCCAGGGCGGTCAGCAGGCCGCCGAACCAGATCCAGCGCACGAACGGCTTTACGTGCACGCGCACGGCCCAGGCACCGTTTTCCAGTGGCTCGCCGAGGGCCACGTAAAGGTCACGGGTGAAACCGGCGTCGATGCCGGCCTCGGTCATCATCGACTGCTGCACGGTGTACAGGCGTTTTTCCGGGAACAGCACGGTGACGTCCTTGCCGTCCTTGCTGACCCGGATAGTGCCGCGGTCAGCGGTAAAGTTCGGGCCCTGGTAATGCTGGGCGCCGTCGAAAATGAAGTGGTAACCGGCCAGGTCCACCGACTCGCCCGGCGCCATGCGCAGATCGCGCTGGGCGCTGTGGCTGCTGGACAGCACCACACCCAGGGCGCACACGGCCATGCCCAGGTGCGCCACGTGCATGCCCCAGTAGCTGCGGGTCAGGCCGCGGGCGCCCTTGAACAGGCCCTTGTGGCGGGTCTTGTCGAACAAGTCGCGCACACCGGCCAGCAGCACCCAGGCGGCCAACGCAAACACGGTGAGAATCGCCCAGTCGAAATTGTCCACCAGCAGGCCGCCGATAGGCGCCAGCACCACTGCGCCGATCAGCACCGGGGTGAGCATGCTGCGCAGCCACTGCACCGGCGTGTCCTTCCAGCGCACCAGCACGCCCACGGCCATGACCAGCATCAACAGGCCCATCAACGGCACGAACAGGGCATTGAAATACGGCGGGCCCACCGACAGCTTGGCGCCGCTGATGGCGTCAAGCACCAGTGGGTAGAGCGTGCCGAGCAGAATCATCGAGGCGGCCACCACCAACACCAGGTTGTTGCCCAGCAGCAGCGTTTCACGCGACCACAGGCCAAAGCCCACGTGGCTCTTGACCACGGGCGCGCGCAGGGCGAACAACGTCAGCGAGCCACCGACCACGCACAGCAGGAAAATCAGGATGAACACGCCGCGGGCCGGGTCAGAGGCAAACGCGTGCACCGAGGTCAGCACGCCGGAACGCACCAGGAAGGTCCCCAGCAGGCTCAACGAGAATGCGGCGATGGCCAGCAATACAGTCCAGCTTTTGAACACCCCGCGCTTTTCGGTCACGGCCAGGGAGTGAATCAGCGCGGTACCGACCAGCCATGGCATGAACGAGGCGTTTTCCACCGGGTCCCAGAACCACCAGCCGCCCCAGCCCAATTCGTAGTAGGCCCACCACGAGCCCAGGGTGATACCGAAGCCCAGGAAGCTCCAGGCGACGATGGTCCATGGCCGCGACCAGCGCGCCCAGGCCGCGTCCAGCCGGCCGCCGAGCAAGGCGGCGATGGCAAAGGAAAACGCTACCGAGAACCCCACGTACCCCATGTACAGCATGGGTGGGTGAATGATCAGGCCCGGGTCCTGCAACAGTGGGTTGAGGTCGGCGCCGTTGGCCGGCACCTGGGGCAGAATGCGCGCGAACGGATCGGAGGTGAGGATCAGGAACAGCAGGAAACCGGTGCTGATCATGCCCATCACTGCCAGTACCCGTGCCAGCATCACCTGCGGCAACTGGCGCGAGAACACCGACACGGCGAAGGTCCAGCCACCGAGGATCAACGCCCACAGCAGCAGCGACCCTTCATGGGCCCCCCACACGGCACTGAACTTGTAGTACCAGGGCAGCGCGCTGTTGGAGTTGTTGGCCACATAGCCGACGGAAAAGTCGTCGGTCATGAAGCTGTAGGTGAGGCTGCCGAAGGCAAACACCAGGAAAGTAAATTGCCCCCAGGCTGCCGGCTGGGCCAGGGCCATCCACTGGCGGTCGCCGCGCCAGGCGCCGAACAGCGGGATAGTGGCCTGTACCAGGGCAAAGCACAGGGCGAGGATCATGGCCAGGTGGCCGAGTTCAGGAATCATGCGTCAACCTTCCTTGCCGGGCAGCGTCGGGGCGCCGGAGGCGGACTGGCCGCTGTCCTTGAGGGCCTTGCTGACTTCCGGTGGCATGTATTTTTCATCGTGCTTGGCCAGGATCTGATCGGCCACTACCACGCCGTCGGCGTTGAGCGTGCCCAGGGCGACAATGCCCTGGCCTTCGCGGAACAGGTCCGGGAGGATGCCGCGGTAGGTGATGGTCACGTTCTTGTTGAAGTCGGTGACCACGAAGCGCACGTCCAGGGAGTCGGCCGAACGCACCAGCGAGCCCTTCTCCACCATGCCGCCAGCGCGGATGCGGGTGTCCTTGGGCGCCTCGCCGTTGGCGATTTGCGTGGGGGTGTAGAACAGGTTGATGTTCTGTTGCAGCGCACTCAGCGCCAGGCCCACGGCCACACCCAGGCCCACCAGCAGGCCGACGATGATCAACAGACGTTTCTTGCGCAGCGGATTCACTTGCCTTTCTCCCGGCGCAAACGGCGCGCCTCTTCCTGCAAATAGCGGCGGCGCGCCAGCAGCGGCGCGGCGACATTGTTCGCCAGCACCAGCAGGCAAATACCGTAGGCCGACCACACGTAGGCACCATGATGGCCCATGGCGAGGAAATCACCGAATGAAGCGAAATTCATGCTCGGCCCTCCAGCGCCTGTGCCACTTCAGCCTTGGCCCAACTGCTGCGAGCCTCGCGCTTGAGCACCTCCAGGCGCATGCGCAGCAACAGCACGGCGCCAAAGAAACAGTAGAAACCGAGCACGGTGAACAGCAGTGGCAGCCACATTTGCGCGGGCATGGCCGGCTTTTCCGTGAGGCTGAAGGTGGCGCCCTGATGCAGGGTGCTCCACCATTGCACTGAATATTTGATGATCGGGATGTTCACCACGCCCACCAGTGCCAGCACCGCGCAGGCCTTGGCGGCGCTATCGCGGTTGCTGATGGCATGGCCCAGCGCGATCAGGCCGACATACAGGAACAGCAGGATCAGCATCGACGTAAGGCGCGCGTCCCACACCCAGAAGGTGCCCCAGGTCGGCTTGCCCCAAATGGAACCGGTGAGCAGCGCCAAGGCCGTCATCCACGCACCGACACGGGCGCCACACTGCAAGGCGATATCAGCGATTTTCATCTTCCACACCAGGCCCACCAGGCCGGCGACGGCAATCATCACGTAGCAGGACTGGGCCAGCATGGCGGCCGGCACATGGATATAGATGATGCGAAAACTGTTGCCCTGCTGGTAGTCCGGCGGCGCGAAGGCCAGGCCCCAGACCACGCCGATGGCCAACAGCAGGGCCGCGCCGACGCTGAGCCAGGGCAGCAGGCGGCCGCTGATGCCATAGAACCATTTCGGCGAGCCGAGTTTGTGAAACCACGTCCAACTGATCACGCTGCTATTCATCACGGTGCATCCTGGATCTTTGCCGGCCCTCTTGGGGGCCAGCCTCATTATTCGCCGACGCTGATCTTCAGGCCAGCGGCTATCGCAAAGGGTGTCAGGGTGACAGCGAGGGCTGTCAGGCTACCGAGCCATAGCAGGTAGCCAGCGGTCGGCATGCCTTGCAGGGCTGCTTGCAGGGCGCCACTGCCGAGAATCAGTACCGGGATGTATAACGGCAGAATCACCAGCGCCAGCAACAGACCACCGCGCTTGAGCCCCACCGTCAGGGCGGCGCCCACGGCGCCGAGCAGGCTGAGCACCGGCGTGCCCAGCAACAACGACGCCAGCAGCACCGGCAGGCATTCCACCGGCAGCCCCAGCATCAAGGCCAGCAGTGGCGACAACAGCACCAGCGACAGGCCGGAAAATGCCCAGTGGGCCAGCACCTTGGCCAGCACCAGCAGGGGCAGCGGGTGCGGTGACAGTACCCATTGCTCCAGCGAGCCGTCTTCGAAATCGCTGCGAAACAGGCCATCGAGCGACAGCAGCACCGACAACAGCGCCGCCACCCATACCAGCCCCGGCGACAAGGTACGCAGCAACTGCGCTTGCGGGCCTACCGCCAAGGGGAACAAGGCAATGACGATGGCGAAGAATACCAGTGGATTGGCCAGTTCCGCAGGTCGGCGGACCAACAGCCGTGCTTCGCGCCTGAGCAGGGTAATGAAAACGCCGCTCATGCCGCCCACCGCGCCAGGTCCAGCTCACGGTAACCTGAAGGTTTCACGTCAAGAGTATGGTGAGTGGTGAGCACCACCATGCCGCCTTTTTCGCAATGGGCGGCCAGGTGCGCTTCCAGTTGGGCGACACCGTGCTTGTCCAGCGCGGTGAACGGCTCATCGAGAATCCACAGCGGCGGTGCCGGCAGGTACAGGCGCGCCAGGGCCACGCGGCGCTGTTGGCCGGCCGACAAGGTGTGGCACGGCACGTCTTCGAAACCGCGCAGGCCCACTGCCTCCAACGCCTGCCAGATGGCGTCGCGGGAGGCATTCTGGTGCAACGCACAGAGCCAGGTCAGGTTTTCCTCGGCGCTGAGTACGTCCTTGATACCGGCGGCGTGGCCGATCCACAGCAGCATCCGCGCCAGCGTCGCGCCCTGGCCCGGCAGCGGCTTGCCGCCCAGCAACACCTGCCCGGCAGTGGGTTGCATCAGGCCGGCAAGCAAACGCAACAGGCTGGTCTTGCCGCTGCCGTTGGGCCCACTGATCTGCAGCATGTCACCGGCGCCGACAGACAGTTCGAGGTCTTCGAACAGCATCCGCCAGTCACGTTCGCACGCCAGTGCCTGGGCTTGGAGATGAGGAATCAAACGCTGACCTTATCAATCGGATGAAGGGTACAGGTGCCGTTCAAGTGCGCGGCGCGGCTGCCGTTAAACTGGCAGCGGCGCAGTTTTTGCAGGCCACCGACGTACACTGTATACAAGCTTCGAAAAAGTTGGTGCAGCATTATACATACCGACCCCCACTGCCATCATGGCAATTTCTACAGGCCCGGCTTCCATGACAAGTGACATCACCAGCCTCCCCAGCCTGCAACCTGCCATCAGCGCCATGCGGCCAACGGTCAGCAGCGGCGACGTGCTGAAGTTGCTGACGCCTCTGGAAGGCCTGCTGGACATTGGCGACAGCGCCAGCGGCCAGGTGCTGTCGAGCAAGGCAGTAGGTGGGCAGCAGTTCCAGGTGGTGTTGTCATTGATCACCCGCAGTGGCGAGCAGGCCACCGTGCAGGCCACCAGCAAGCAGGCCTTGGCCATGGGCACCCAGGTGACCGTGACGCAATTGCCCGCCAGCAACCTGGCGGTCAGCGTTCAACAGGCCAAGGCCAATAATGTCGGCACGCTGACGCAACTCGATACGCAACAGTTGCCGGTGGGCACCCTGGTGCAAGGCAAGGTCATCAGTAGCCAGTTGCTGAGCCAGGCCGCCGGCCAGCCGACCACTTACCGTTCGCTGGTGACGCTGCTCAATACCGCCATGGCCGGCAGTATCCTGGAAATCGACAGCCCCGCGCCGTTGCGCCTGGGCAGCCTGCTCAGCGCCCAGGTGCAAGGGGCGCAGAGCCTCAACTTCGTGCCATTGAGCGGGCGCCTGGAGCAATTGGCGGTCAACCAGCAGTTGCAGGCCCAGCAAAGCCGCCAGGGCTCGCTGGAAGGCCTGCTGGCGGCGCTGCAGAACCTGGGCGACAACGGCGAGGTAGGCGATGACCTGCGCGCCAGCGCCAGCCGCCTGTTGGCCAGCCTGCCCGATATTCGCCAGCTTACCGACGCCCGTGGGGTGGCCCAGGCGCTGAACGCCAGCGGCCTGTTCCTGGAGGCACAATTGACCATGCCGCAGAACGGCGCGCTGCCCGACGACCTGAAGAGCAGCCTGCTGCGCCTGGTGGCGCAGCTGGTGCCGAACCTGCCTGGCAGCGCGCCGTTCAACCCCGCCGACGCCGCCAAGGCGTTGGCCAGCATGCTGCCCGGCTACGTGCGCAGCGCGCTGGGCACCCTCGGCCAGGTCGGCGAGAAACCCGACAACGGCGGCTTCCCCTTGCCCACGCGGCTGCTGGGCAGTTTTGACGGTGAGAATGACCTGGAACACCTGCTGCGCCTGGCCTCGGCCGCGGTTTCGCGGCTGCAGAGCCACCAGCTGTCGAGCCTGGAACAAAGCGGCATGAGCGAAGACGGCAAGCTGCTGACTACCTGGCAACTGGAAATCCCCATGCGCAACCAGCAGGACATCGTGCCCTTGCAGGTGCGCGTGCAGCGCGAGGACGATCCCCGTGAGCAGGAAGAACAGCCAGTCGAGCAGCGCGAGCCTAAGGATCGTCTGTGGCGAGTGGAATTGGCCTTTGACCTGGACCCGCTGGGCCCGCTGCAGATTCAGGCGCAGCTGTTGCGCGGCAGCCTCAGCGGGCAGTTGTGGGCGCAGTGGCCGGCCACGGCGCGGCTGATCGACAGCCAACTGGGCGATTTGCGCGAGCGCCTACTGGCCTCGGGCCTGGACGTCAGCGACCTGCAATGCCACCAGGGCACGCCACCGCAAGGGTCGCGCACGCAACTTGAACAACGCTGGGTGGATGAAACCGCATGACTGCCAAAGCCCCCCGCCAGGCCATCGCGCTGACCTACGACGGCCAACAGGCGCCCACCCTCACCGCCAAGGGTGACGACGAACTGGCCGAGGCCATCCTGGCCATTGCCCGCGAGTACGAGGTGCCGATCTACGAGAACGCCGAGTTGGTGAAGCTGCTGGCGCGCCTGGAACTGGGCGACAGCATTCCGGAGGCGCTGTACCGCACCATCGCCGAGATCATCGCCTTTGCCTGGAACCTGAAGGGCAAATACCCCCAGGGGTTTGACCCCAATCCGGCGCCATTGGAGCGCGATATCACCCCCCGCGACACCCCGTAGCCGCGGCCGTGCGGCAGCGGCTACAGTGCGGCGCATCAGACCGCGAGCAACCGCTCGCGCAGCTTGGCGATTTCGTCGCGCATCTGCGCGGCCGCTTCGAATTCCAGGTCGCGGGCCAGCTGATACATCTTCTCTTCCAGCTGCCGAATGCGCTTGGTGATCTCACTGGGCGAACGCAGTTCGTTTTCGTACTTGGCGCTTTCCTCGGCCGCCTTGGCCATACCCTTGCGCTTTTTGCTGCGCGATCCGGGCACGGTGGCGCCTTCCATGATGTCGGCAACGTCCTTGAACACCCCTTGCGGGGTGATGCCGTTGGCTTGGTTGAAAGCAACCTGCTTTTCGCGCCGGCGTTCGGTCTCGCCGATGGCGCGCTCCATGGAGCCGGTCATGCGGTCGGCATACAGAATCGCGCGACCACTGAGGTTGCGCGCCGCCCGGCCAATGGTCTGGATCAACGAACGGTCAGAACGCAGGAAACCTTCCTTGTCGGCGTCGAGAATGGCCACCAGCGACACCTCGGGCATGTCCAGGCCCTCGCGCAGCAGGTTGATGCCCACCAGCACGTCGAAGGTGCCCAGGCGCAAGTCGCGGATAATCTCCACCCGCTCCACGGTGTCGATGTCGGAGTGCAGGTAACGCACCTTCACATCGTGGTCGGCGAGGTAGTCGGTGAGGTCTTCGGCCATGCGCTTGGTCAGCACGGTAACCAGTACCCGCTCCTCCTTGGCCACCTGCTTGCGGATCTCCGACAGCAAGTCGTCCACCTGGGTCAGGGCCGGACGCACCTCCACCAACGGGTCGACCAGGCCGGTAGGACGCACCACCTGCTCGATCACGCGCCCTGCGTGTTCTTCTTCATACTTGCCCGGGGTCGCCGAGACGAAAATCGTCTGCGGGCTCACGCCCTCCCACTCGTCGAAGCGCATGGGCCGGTTGTCCAGCGCCGACGGCAGGCGGAAGCCGTATTCCACCAGGGTTTCCTTGCGCGAGCGGTCACCCTTGTACATGGCGCCGACCTGGGGAACGCTGACGTGGGATTCGTCGATCACCAGCAGCGCATCTGCCGGCAGGTAGTCGTACAAGGTCGGCGGCGGCGCGCCGGCCGGGCGGCCCGACAGGTAGCGCGAGTAGTTTTCGATACCGTTGCAGTACCCCAGCTCCAGGATCATCTCCAGGTCAAAGCGCGTGCGCTGTTCCAGGCGCTGGGCCTCGACCAGCTTGTTGGCGCTGCGCAGGTATTCCAGGCGCTCCTGCAATTCCTCCTTGATGCCGTCGATGGCGCCGAGCAGGGTTTCGCGCGGCGTCACGTAGTGGCTCTTGGGGTAGAAGGTGAACCGCGGCAGCTTGCGAATCACCTCGCCGGTCAACGGGTCGAACGCCGACAGGCTTTCCACCTCATCGTCGAACAGCTCGATGCGAATGGCTTCCAGGTCCGATTCCGCCGGGTATACGTCGATGACATCACCGCGCACGCGGAACGTGGCGCGGGCAAAATCCATCTCGTTGCGGGTGTACTGCAAATCGGCCAGGCGACGCAGCAGCGCGCGCTGGTCGAGCTTGTCGCCGCGGTCCACGTGCAACACCATCTTCAGGTACGTCTCGGGGCTGCCCAGACCATAGATGCACGACACCGTGGTGACGATGATGGCGTCCTTGCGCTCCAGCAACGCCTTGGTTGCCGACAGACGCATCTGTTCGATGTGGTCGTTGATCGACGCGTCCTTCTCGATGAAGGTGTCCGACGACGGCACATAGGCTTCGGGCTGGTAGTAGTCGTAGTAGGAAACGAAGTATTCGACGGCATTATTGGGGAAGAACGCCTTGAACTCGCCATACAACTGCGCCGCCAGCGTCTTGTTCGGCGCCAGCACCAGGGTCGGGCGCTGCACCTTGGCAATCACGTTGGCGATGCTGAAGGTCTTGCCCGAGCCCGTCACGCCGAGCAGGGTCTGGTGCGCCAGGCCGGCCTCGATGCCTTCCACCATCAGGCGGATGGCTTCGGGCTGGTCGCCGGCAGGTTGGAAACGGGTGACGAGCTGGAACTCGGACATGGCGGACCTCTTGGTCATCGGCAGGCGGGCCTGCGGATGAAAACGATCACAGGCGCCCAATCACGCCTGTATTTATAGACAGTACTTATACCCCAAGTGGCGACTTGCGGCCTCAGTTTCAAGACATTGCCTACAAGGTTATTGGACCGCGCCTACTTCAAAATGACTAACGGTCGCAAAAAAATCGGAAATTGCGGGGTAAAACCTGCAGCAACCTGTCGCAGGTGCCGACAAGGATCTCTATACTGACTCCCCGTTTGTGCACCGCTCTAGTGCATTTTTGGAGCAGTGCACCCCCGATCACTCTCCATTCAGAGCCACGGTAAAAATGAGCCTGTTTTCCGCTGTCGAATTGGCACCCCGCGATCCTATCCTGGGCCTTAACGAAGCTTTCAACGCTGATACCCGTACCGACAAGATCAACCTGGGTGTAGGCGTTTACAGTAACGAAGAAGGGCGAATTCCCCTGCTGCGCGCCGTTGTCGAAGCCGAGACCGCGCGCGTTGCTCAGCACGCGGCACGCGGTTACCTGCCGATCGACGGCATCGCAGCCTACGACCAGGCCGTGCAGAAACTGCTGTTCGGCGCACAGTCGCCACTGCTGGCCGAGGGCCGGGTGGTCACCGTGCAGGCCGTGGGCGGCACCGGCGCGCTGAAAATCGGCGCCGACTTCCTCAAGCAGCTCTCGCCCAACGCCGTGGTCGCCATCAGCGACCCGAGCTGGGAGAACCACCGCGCCCTGTTTGAAACCGCCGGCTTCCCGGTGCAGAACTACCGCTACTACGACGCCGCCACCAACGGCGTGAACCGTGCCGGCCTGTTCGAAGACCTGAACGCCCTGCCCAACGGTTCCATCGTGGTGCTGCACGCCTGCTGCCACAACCCGACCGGCGTCGACTTGACCCCTGAAGACTGGAAACACGTGCTGGAGACGGTCAAGGCCAAGGGCCACGTACCGTTCCTGGACATGGCCTACCAGGGCTTTGGCGATGGCATCGACGAAGACGCCGCCGCCGTGCGCCTGTTCGCCGAGTCGGGCCTGACCTTCTTCGTCTCCAGCTCGTTCTCCAAATCGTTCTCGCTGTACGGCGAACGTGTTGGCGCGCTGTCGATCGTCACCGAGTCGAAGGAAGAAAGCACCCGCGTGCTGTCCCAGGTCAAGCGCGTGATCCGCACCAACTACTCCAACCCGCCTACCCACGGTGCCAGCATCGTCGCCGCCGTGCTCAACAGCCCGGAACTGCGCGCCATGTGGGAAGCCGAGCTGGCTGAAATGCGCCTGCGCATTCGCGGCATGCGCAACCAGATGGTCGAAGGCCTGGCCGCCGCCGGCGCCAACCGCGACTTCGGCTTCGTCGGCCTGCAGCGCGGCATGTTCTCCTACTCGGGCCTGACCGCCGAACAGGCCCAGCGCCTGCGCAGCGAATTCGGCATCTACGCCCTGGACACCGGCCGCATCTGCGTGGCCGCGCTGAACCAGCGCAACATCGACCGAGTGATCAAGGCCATCGTCGCGGTGCTTTGATTTTCATCGGGGAAGTCATTCCAAGGGTTGACTTCCCCTTTTGAATCAGTAACATAGGCACCAGATTCCGCGATAGCTCAGTTGGTAGAGCAAATGACTGTTAATCATTGGGTCCCTGGTTCGAGTCCAGGTCGTGGAGCCAAACATTGCAAAACCCCTCACTAGAGGGGTTTTGTCGTTTCTGGGGTTTGAAAAATCCAGCGCCTCGCCAGCCAAAACCCATTACTGATTGTAAGGCTCCAACACCTTCTGATCCGCCCCCTTCAACACCCACACCAACAGCTTCGCCGGCTTTGTACTGCTGGCATTGCGCGACATCAGATGCACGGTGCCCGCCGGCTCGTACCAGTACTGCCCCGCCTTGTAGGTGACCGGTGCCTGGCCTTGCAGCTGGGAGACCACGCTGCCTTCGAGTACATAGGCCATGACCGAGCCGGGGTGGCTGTGGGCGGCGGAGGCCTGGCCGGGGGCGTAGTCGACGGTGAGCATGATGGCTTGTTGGCCGGGGGCATTGGGCGGCGTCTGTTGCTGCAGGATGGTGACATGGTCGTGGGCGCTGGCCAGGGGGCTGGCGCTGAGCACGGCGAGGGTGAGCAGGGTGCGGATGTTCATCTTCATGACCTCTGGGTGGATGAGGTGAAGATAGGCCGGTGCGCGGAAAGGCTAAAGCGCCAATGGGATTGAAATCAGGGTGGCCAATGCGGCCGAAGGCTGCGATGGCGTGCGCAGGTTCCGAAGGGCCTGCGGCCCTCATCGCGGCCTTCTTCAGACGGCCGCCCCCAGCCCCCCTATGAGACCGCGTCAGGGCTCAATGCCGATGGGGAAGAACTGCCCGCTACTCCACACGCCGAGCCAGCGCTGGCCGTCGATGTCGCGCACGGTGGCCAGGTCGACCAGTTGGTAGAAGACGTTTCGGTGCACCAGCGCTTCGAGGTTGCTGCGCACCAGCAGGTAGGGCGCGGGCTCCTCTGTCTGGGGGTCGGTCTCGACCCGCAGCGGGTGCTCGGCGCTGGCGATCACGGTGTCTTCGACGTTGGTGACGAAGCGCAGCACCTGCGCCTCGCCCTGCCCTTCCACCTCCAGCGTCACGGCGACGAAGGGGGCATCATCGACGGTGATGCCGACTTTCTCCACCGGGGTTACTAGCACGTAGTCATCGCCGTCGCGGCGCAGGATGGTGGAGAACAAGCGCACCATGGGTTTGCGGCCAATGGGCGTACCCAGGTAGTACCAGGTGCCGTCACGGGCGATGCGCATGTCGATGTGGCCGCAGAAGTCGGGGTTCCACAGGTGCACGGGCGGCAGGCCCTTCTCGCTTTTCGGGATCTGCGCCAACAGGTCGTTGGCCTTGCCTGCACCGCTCATGCCTTGCTCCTTTGCCTTACTGCGTCACGGGCGACTCATGCCCAACAGGATACGAGCGTAATCCTCCAGCGGCGGCTCAAGCAAATCTTCCGGTTTCTGGTTGTGCAACGTCAGCAGCCCGCCGCGCATGCGGATGGTGGCGCTGTCGATCAGGTAACGCGTGTTGGTTTCGATCAGCATCACCTGAATGGTGCCGCTGTCGACGCCCAGGCGGTCCACTGCTTCCTGGTCGGCCCACTCGTCGGCGTTGCCGATGCGGTCGTCAGCGGCGGCAAAGCGGGTGTACAGCAGGTAGCTGGCGCCGGCGGTGCGCGCCTCGCCCAGCGCTTGCTCAAGGCCCAGCGGCGCGCGAGCGCGACGGACCATGGGGAAGTAGTCGATAAAGCCGTTGAACGCCGCCTCGGCCACCGCATTAGGGTGCGGGTAGGCGCTGCCCGGCGGAGCGAAGGCACCCTGGCCGATGTAGATGAACGAGTCCGGCTGCAGGCGGAAATTGTTCAGGCGACGGGTGTTGCTGTGGTTCAGCACCCCGGCGTCGCTCAATTGTTCGCGGGTGGCTTCCCCCATGTCACTGACACTCATGCAGCCGCTCAGCGCCAATAGCGCGAGCAGCAAGACCAGGCTACGCATCTTTCCTCCAGAGGCCGGTGACGGAAAACCGGCGAATAGCCGCGTGATGCAGCTTTTGCGCCAGTCTGCCCATCGCCCATGGGGAACTTAGCCGCCGATGATCTTCATCACCGTGGCGCCACCAGAGAACGCCACTTCCTGCTTGTCACCCAGCGCCTTGAGGAGCAAGCCCTGCAAGGCCGGCAGCGCCTGGTGACGAGGTTTGTCGAGCAGGTCGCCGACATAGTGGCGATTGCTGGACGACAGGCAGCCATGCAGCCAGCCCGTGGAGGACAGGCGCAGGCGCGAACAGGTACGACAGAATGGCACGCTCTCGTTGGCGATCACGCCAAAATAACCACGGCCGGGTATTTCATAGCGAATCGCCGTGGCGTCCACCGGCGCATTGGCCTGCTGGTACTCATGGTGCTCGCCGATCAAGGCTAGCAGCGCATCCAGGCCAATGAACTGGCCGTGAAAAGCAGAGGCATCGCTGGCCAGGTGCCCCATGCGCATCAACTCGATGAAGCGCAGCTCGAAGCCGCGGTCCAGGCAGTAATCCAGCAATGGCAACACTTGATCGACGTTGCGCCCGCGCAGCGGCACCATGTTCACCTTGATGCGCAGGCCGGCCGCCCTCGCCCGCTCCAGGCCATCCAGCACGGTGCGTACGTCACCACCGCGGGCAATGGCGCGAAAGCCGTCCGGGTCCAGGGTATCGAGGGAAACGTTGAGGCGGCGGATGCCGGTGTCCAGCAGCAGCGGCAGCTTGCGCGAGAGCAATTGGCCGTTGGTGGTCAGGCTGATGTCTGCCAGGCCGAGATCAGCCACGCCGTGCAGAAAGTCTTCGAGGCGCGGGCTGACCAGCGGTTCGCCGCCGGTAATGCGCAGGCGCTCGATGCCTGCGGCCTCGATCAGGTACGCCACCCCGCGCACCAATGCCGCTGCCGACAGCTCGTCCTGGGCAGCGACCAGGCGCTTGCCGTCGGGCACGCAATAGGTACAGGCATAGTTGCAGGCGGCCGTCAGGCTGACACGCAGATTGCGAAAACGCCTGCCTTGACGATCAACGATCATGATGACTCCGGCATGGGAGAAGCGGGTTGCAAGAATTTGACCTAGAAGTCAGGTTTTTGCAACCCCCTGCGGGCAGCCGAGGGTGGGCGTGTGCTGCCGACGCCGCCTGCGTCAGCGGCCACAGGCTATTTACCAGTGTAGGTGATCAGGCGCCGTCGGTTGGGGCTGGCTCGCTGTCGCGCTTGCGCTTGTTGCCCATGCGCACGCCAATGTCCATCAGGAACTGGAAGAAGCCTTCCTGGTCTTCCAGCACGTTGCTCCAGAACGGCGAGTGGTACAGCGCCACAGCGCCGTGCACCAGCGCCCAGGACGCGCAGTAGTGGAAATAAGGTGGCACGTCTTCAAGCTTGCCTTCGCTGATGCGACCCTTGATCAGCAGGGTCAGGCGCTCGAAGTTGGAGGCGCGGATCTTGTGCAGCTCCTCGACCATCTCCGGCACCTGGTTGCCCTTGACCACCTTCTCTTCCAGGCGGTCGAACAGCCGGTAGCGCTGCGGGTCACGCATGCGGAATTCGAAGTAGGCGCGCGACAGGGCTTCCTTGTCGCGGTCGACGTCGGCCGAGTGCAACAGTTCGTTCAAATCCCGCTCGTAGTCGAGCATCAGGCGCAGGTAGATCTCCGCCTTGGACTTGAAGTGCTTGTAGATCGTGCCTTTGCCGATGCCCACGGCATCCGCGATCATCTCGACGGTGACACTGTCTTCACCTTGTTCGAGAAACAGCTTGAGCGCGGTATCGAGGATCTCTTGCTCTCGGCGACGAAACTCACGGACCTTACGAGGTTCTTTCTGCATAAGAAGGACTGGATCAAAATCGAAGCCCGGTATTATGCCTAACTTGCAGCAAATTGCACGGAAGTTCCAACCATGATGCTGCTTCTAGACACGTATTGGCACAATTGCACCATCAACTTTTTGACGCTGCCCACCCCTACCCCTGTGATGAGCACTCAACAAGCGCTGACGTATTCCAAATCTGTTTAAAAAACGACCAATCACCGGTGGCATAGTGCACAAGGTAGCCAATACTTGAAGTGTCGGCGCGCTCATACCCCCCAAGTGACACGCTGATAAAGGTGTCAAGGGACCGCACGCCTTTTGTATTACTCCTAATGGTCTTAGCCCGGATTCACCCCCAGAACCCGGGTTTTTTTTGCCCGCGATTCAGCCCCGCACGTGGGCCAGCGGGAACAGGCGCTTGAAGTTGGCAGTAGTCTGCTCGGCCAATTGCTCGTAGGACTCACCGCGCACCAGCGCCAGAAACTCGGCGACTTCACGCACGTACTGCGGCAGGTTGGGCTTGCCACGGTGGGGAATGGGCGCCAGGTATGGCGAGTCGGTTTCCACCAGCAGGCGATCGGCCGGCACTTGGCGCGCCACGTCGCGCAGGGCGTCGGCATTGCGGAAGGTGACAATCCCCGACAGGGAAATGTAATAGCCCATGTCCAAGGCCGCCTTGGCCATGTCCCAGTCCTCGGTGAAGCAGTGCAGCACGCCGGCGTTGGGCAACTGCGCCTCGCGCAGCAGGTCGAGGGTGTCGGCACGGGCGCCGCGGGTGTGGATGATCACCGGCTTGCCGGTGACCTTGGCCGCTTCCAGGTGCAGGCGAAACGAGGCCTGCTGCAACTCGGCCGCTTCCGGCTCGTAGTGATAGTCCAGGCCGGTCTCGCCGATGGCCACCACCCGTGGGTGGTCCAGCTCGTCCAGCAGCCATTGCAGGGCTGGCGCCTCGCCCGGCTTGAGGTCCAGCGGGTGGATACCGACCGAGCAGTCGACGTCGGCATAGCGCTCGGCCACGGCCTTGACCGCGCCGGCGTTGTCGGCGCTGACGCCGATGCACAGGAAGTGCCCCACCCCGCGGTCACGGGCCGCCTGCAGGGCGGCATCGAGGGAACCGTCGTGCTGGGCCAGGTCCAGACGATCAAGGTGGCAATGGGAATCGACAAGCATGGGCATTAGGGCAACTTACATCGTATGAGTGGGGCGGTCGGACTTGATGGCACCGGCCAGGTAGGTTTCGATCTTGTTGCGGGCAGTGTTGTCACCGTCGTTGAACTGCACGCCGACACCGGCGGCACGGTTGCCCTGGGCGCCTTTGGGCGTGATCCAGGCCACGCGGCCCGCCACCGGGATTTTTTCCGGCTCGTCCATCAGGTTGAGCAGCATGAACAGTTCATCACCCAGCTTGTAGCTTTTGCTGGTGGGGATGAACAGGCCGCCGTTCTTGATGAACGGCATATAGGCGGCGTACAGCACCGACTTGTCCTTGATGGTCAGGGACAGGATGCCGTTGCGCGGGCCGGGGTTGACTGGCTGGTTCATGGGTAATCCTCTATTTCCTGCAGAGCCTACTACCGAAGGCCTGTCAGCGACAGGCCGGCCATGCTCTTCATCCCTGGCCGGGCAGGCCTGCCCAGGACACCAGCAACGCTTCGAGCAACAACACACGATTGAGGTTGGCCTTGGACAGCACCTTCTGGCGCTGGGCCAGAATCCAGTCCTGCGCCGCAAGGACCTTGCCCTGCCCGCTTTTCTGCGCCAGGTACTGCACCACCTTGCGCATATCCTGCAAGCCTAACCCCTCCTCATCCTGCGTCAACTGGTAGCGCAGGATCAGGTTGGACCAGTCGCAGAACCAGTCGAACAACAACAGCAAGGGGATGGCGTTCCAGCCCTCGGCCAGCTGCGTGGGCGAGACCTGCTGCTTGAGCAGTTTCTTCACGCCCTCCACCACCAGCGCGCGCTGTTCGGTGACGCCCTGGGCGTGCAGGCTGACGGCCACCAATGGCGAGCCGGCAGCCAGGGTGAGCAGCTCGGCACGCTGTTCGGTGGTGCATTCGGGCAAGGCCCCGGCCAGCCACTCCAGGCTCATGGCCTGGCTGGGCAAGGGGCAGGCCTGCTGCACGCAGCGGCTCTTGATGGTAGGCAGCAGCCGGCTGGGCTGGTGGCTGACCAGCAGCAGCACGGTGTTGCCCGACGGCTCCTCAAGGCTCTTGAGCAAGGCGTTGGCGGCGTTGATGTTCATGGCCTCCACCGGCTCGATCAGCACCACCTTGCGCCCGCCCAGTTGCGCGGTCTGCACCACGAAACTGACCAGGTCGCGCACCTGGTCGACCTTGATGGCTTTATCGGCCTCTTCAGGCTCCAGCACATAGTTGTCGGGGTGACTGCCGGCGGCCAGCAGATGGCACGACTTGCATTGGCCACAGGCGCTCAAGCCCAGCGGGTGCTGGCACAGCAGTAAGGCCATCAGGCGCTCGGCCAAGGCCCGTTTGCCGATACCCTGCGGGCCATGCAGCAGATAGGCGTGGGCATGCTGGCTGCGGCCCGCCAGGTGCTGCCAGAGGCTGTCCTGCCACGGGTAGGCATCAGCCACGGCAACGGGCCTCAATGGCAGGCAGCAGGTCGTCGAGCTGCTGCTGGACGTCGGTCAGGGTCAGCGCGGCGTTCACCAGCGTGTAGCGCTCGGGGGCCGCCAGGGCGCGTTGCAGGTAGGTGTTGCGCACCGCCTCGAAGAAAGCCCGACCCTCCTGCTCGAAACGGTCCAGGCGGCCGCGCGCGGTGGCACGGGCCAGGCCCACTTCCACCGGCAGGTCAAACACCAGGGTGAGGTCGGGGCGCAGGTCGCCCTGCACGAAGCTTTCCAGGCTGGCGATGCGTGCCTGGCTGAGGCCGCGGCCGCCACCCTGGTAGGCGTAGGTGGCATCGGTGAAACGGTCGCACAGCACCACCGCGCCGCGAGCCAGCGTCGGGCGAATCACTTCGCTCAGGTGCTGGGCACGGGCCGCGAACACCAGCAGCAGCTCGGTGTCGGCGTGCATGGCCTCGTCGCTGGGGGCCAGCAGCAGTTCACGAATGCGTTCGGCCAGCGGCGTGCCGCCCGGCTCGCGGGTCAGCACCACGTCCAGGCCAGCGGCGCGCAAGCGCTCGGCCAGGTATTCGCGATTGGTGCTCTTGCCCGCGCCTTCGGGCCCTTCAAGGGTGATGAATAAACCGGTCACTGGCTGTCCTTCTGGGAATCATGGGGCGCATCGGCGCTGTTGTCCGTGGCCGTGTCGGGGCTGGCCGCCGGCACCGCGGGCGGCTCGCTGCCCTGCTCCTGCCCGGGCGCGGCGGCCGGCTGCGGCACCGGCGCGGGGCTGGAACGGTAATCGGCACGGCGCTTGAGCTGGAACTCGCGCACGGCGTTGTTGTGGGCTTCCAGGTCGTCGGAAAACACATGGCTGCCATCGCCACGGGCGACGAAGTACAGGCTGGTGCCACTGGCCGGGTTTAGCGCAGCGTGCAGCGCCTCGCGGCCGACCATGGCGATGGGCGTCGGCGGCAGCCCGGCGTTGGTGTAGGTGTTGTAAGGCGTGGGCTCGTGCAGGTCGGCGCGGGTCAGCTTGCCGGTGTAGCGCTCGCCCATGCCGTAGATCACCGTAGGGTCGGTCTGCAACAGCATGCCGGTCTGCATGCGGCGCACGAACACGCCGGCGATTTGCGCGCGCTCCTGGGGCACCCCGGTTTCCTTTTCCACCAGCGAGGCCATGATCAGCGCCTGGTAAGGCTCGGTGTAGGGTGCGTCGGGGGCGCGGTCGTCCCACTCCTTGGCCAGCACTTCATCCAGGCGGCTGTAGGCCTGCCCCAGCAGTTCGGCGTCGGTGACGCCGCGCACGTACTTATAGGTGTCGGGGAAGAAGCGGCCTTCGGGAAACACGCCATCATGGCCCAGGCGCGTCATGACTTCGGCGTCACTCAGTCCCGCCAGGGTGTGCTTGAGCTTTTCCTGTTTGTCGAGGGCGGCCCGCACCTGGCGGAAGTTCCAGCCTTCCACCAGCGTCAGGTTGTACTGCACCACTTCACCACGCTGCCACACGCCCAGCAGGTCCTTGAGGGTCATGCCGGGGGTCAGCCGATATTCACCGCTGTGCAGGGGCTGGCCGGCGAGGTTGAAGCGCCAGTAAATACGCAGCCAAAACGCGTCACGCAGCGTGCCCTTGGCCTGCATGCGGTTGAAGGTACCGGTCGGGGTCGAACCGGACGGCACGTCCAGGAGTTCTTCCTGGGGGACATTCAGGGTTTGGTCCAGTGCGCTGTGCACTTTCCAGGCGGCGAAGCCCAGCGTCAGGCCTGCCAGAATCACCAGGGTTTCCAGCAGCACCAAGAATTTACGTCTCACGAATCACACATCCAATAGTGCGCGGGCAATGCTCTGCAGTTTACGGGTGAGCGGTCCCGCCGACCAGTTCAGCGACGCAAAAGCGCGCACCGGCCAGATGCCATACACGCTGTTGCAGACAAACACTTCGTCGGCCTGGTGCAGATCGTCCAGCCACAGGTCGCGCACCTGCACTGGTAAACCAAGGGCGGCAGCCTGCGCCAGCAGCTCGGCACGCATCACGCCAGCCACGCCGCAGCGACCCAGGTCAGCCGTCAGCAACTGCCCCTCGCGCACCAGAAACAGGTTGCTGTACACACCCTCGATCAGGCGCCCGGACACATCCCGCATCAAACCTTCGGCATAGTCGGGGCTGCGCCATTCGGCGCGGGCCAGCACCTGCTCCAGCCGGTTGAGGTGCTTGAGGCCGGCCAGCAGCGGCTGTTCGGCCAGACGGGTCTGGCAGTCGAACAGCCGCACACCCTGCTCGCCGTGGGCGGCCGGGTAGGCAGCGGGAGGGTTGCCTTGCAGCAGGCGCCGGGCGGGCGCCGCAGGGTCGGCGGCGTAACCGCGCTGGCTGTCGCCACGGGTGATGATGAGCTTGAGCACGCCGTCACCCAACTGCGCGGCGCCGGCCTGCAGTTCGGCCTCCACGAGGCCTGCATCCAGGTTGATGGCCAGGCGCGCGGCACCGTGCAGCAGGCGCTGCAGGTGCCGCGCCAGTAGCACGGGGTGACCGCCCTTGACCGCGATGGTCTCGAACAGCCCGTCACCGTAGGCCAGGCCCCGGTTCTTGACTGCCAACGTGTCCGCAGGCTGGCCGTCGACCCAGCTGAACATCAGCCGTTGAACCGGCGGAACACCAGCGAGCCGTTGGTGCCACCAAAGCCGAACGAGTTGGACAGCACCACGTCGATCGGCGTGTTGCGCGCCTCGTGCGGGACGAAGTCCAGGTCGCAGCCTTCGTCAGGCTCGTCCAGGTTGATGGTGGGCGGCGCTACCTGGCTGTTGATGGCCAGCACGCTGAAGATCGCTTCCACCGCGCCGGCTGCGCCCAGCAGGTGACCGGTCATCGACTTGGTCGAGCTGACAGCCAATTGGTAGGCGTGATCACCGAACACCGACTTGATGGCCGAGGCTTCCGCCAGGTCACCGGCCGAGGTCGAGGTACCGTGGGCGTTGATGTACTGCACGTCGCTGCCGTTGACACCCGCATCACGCAGGGCGTTGGCCATGCAGCGAGCCGCACCGGCCCCGTCTTCGGGCGGCGACGTCATGTGGTAGGCGTCGCCGCTCATGCCAAAGCCAATCAGCTCGGCGTAGATGGTGGCGCCACGGGCCTTGGCGTGCTCCAGCTCTTCGAGCACCAGCGCACCGGCACCGTCGGACAGCACGAAGCCGTCACGACCCTTGTCCCACGGACGGCTGGCACGGGTCGGCTCGTCATTGCGAGTGGACAGCGCGCGCGAAGCACCGAAGCCGCCCATGCCCAGGCCGCAGGCAGCCATCTCGGCGCCACCGGCAATCATCACGTCAGCTTCGCCGAAGGCAATATTGCGCGCGGCCATGCCAATGCAGTGGGTGCCCGTGGTACACGCGGTGGCGATGGCGTAGTTAGGCCCCTGCACACCCAGGTGGATGGACAGGAAACCGGAAATCATGTTGATGATCGAACCCGGCACGAAGAAGGGCGAAATCCGCCGCGGGCCTGAGCCGTGCAGGATCTTGCAGGTTTCTTCGATGTTGGTCAGGCCGCCAATGCCCGAGCCCATGGCCACGCCAATGCGCTCACGGTTGGCATCGGTGACTTCCAGACCGGCGTTACGCACCGCCTGGAAACCGGCCGCCAGGCCGTACTGAATGAACAGGTCGAGTTTGCGGGCTTCCTTGACCGACAGGTACTCCTCGACATTGAAGCCTTTGACCGAGCCGCCAAAACGGGTGGAGTAGGCAGAAAGGTCAGTATGCTCGATCAGACCAATGCCACTGCGGCCAGCCAGAATGCCCTGCCAGGTGCTCGGCACATCCGTGCCCAGTGGCGACAGCATACCCATACCGGTGACCACGACGCGTCTACGCGACACAGCGCTCTCCTTATTCTAGGAACAACCTTTACATCTCATCTAAAGAAAAAACCGCACGCCAGCAAAGGCAGTGCGGTTTTTCCATGACAAGAAGCTGCGATTACAAAGTCTTAAGCCTGGTGGCTGGTGACGTAATCGATAGCGGCTTGAACAGTAGTGATCTTCTCAGCTTCTTCGTCAGGGATTTCGGTCTCGAATTCCTCTTCCAGAGCCATCACCAGCTCAACGGTGTCAAGGGAATCGGCACCCAGATCTTCTACGAAGGAAGCAGTGTTGACGACTTCTTCTTCTTTAACGCCCAGTTGCTCGGCGACGATTTTCTTGACGCGTTCTTCGATGGTGCTCATACCTTGTTTTCACTCCTAATGGACATAAGTCAGGCAGCTGGCCGGTGTGTAAGTTTATAGGAAGGCTTCGGCTTTTCAAGCTGAAAGCATCGCCAACCGATCACACCTGCCCGCCGTCTAGAATTTGGTTGCAGCTTTATAACGGATTTTAGACAGCACGTATGACATTTTTTTGAAGCAATCCGTCACATTTCACTTACATGTACATGCCGCCGTTGACCGGGATAGTAGCACCGGTGACGTAGGCTGCACCTTCCGAAGCCAGGAAAGCCACCACTTTCGCGATTTCTTCGGCCTGGCCCAGACGACCCAGGGGAATCTGGGTCTGCAAGGCTTCACGCTGTGCTTCGGGCAGTTCACGCGTCATGTCGGTGTCGATGAAGCCAGGGGCCACCGAGTTGACCGTGATCGCACGCGAGCCGACTTCACGGGCCAGCGCACGGCTGAAGCCCTCAAGGCCTGCCTTGGCAGCAGCGTAGTTGACTTGACCGACGTTGCCCATGGCACCGACGACCGAACCAATGCTGATGATACGACCCCAGCGCGCCTTGGTCATGCCGCGCAGCACGCCCTTGGACAGCCGGTAGAGGCTATTGAGGTTGGTATCGATGACATCATGCCACTCATCATCCTTCATGCGCAGCATCAAATTGTCGCGCGTGATACCGGCATTGTTGACCAGGATGGTGGGCGCACCGAATTGTTCAGTGATGGCAGCCAGGACGGCCGCGACGGATTCGTCGCTGGTCACGTTCAGTTCCAGGCCAGTGCCCTGCACACCGTTTTCCTTGAGGGTGGCGGCGATGCGCTCGGCACCACTGGCCGACGTGGCGGTACCGATGACGGTAGCGCCCATGCGGCCCAGCTCCAGGGCGATGGCCTGGCCAATGCCGCGGCTTGCGCCGGTAACCAGTGCAACTTTACCTTGCAGGCTCATGCAGGCTTCTCCTATCTCTATCAGGCCTGCGCCGCACGGGCGGCGGCGAAGGCGTCTGGGGTATTCAGGTTTTCAGTGCTGACGCCATCGGCGCAGCGCTTGTTCAGGCCAGCCAGGACCTTGCCCGGGCCGCATTCGACCAGGCGTGGCGCACCGTGGGCGGCCAGGAACTGCACCGACTCGACCCAGCGAACCGGCTTGTACAGCTGCTCCAGCAGGTCGCGCTTGAGGGTTTCCAGGTCGGCTGGCACGGCGGCACTGACGTTCTGCACCACCGGAATCTGCGGAACCTGCCAGTCGATGGCATTGATCGACTCGGCGAAACGCTCGGCGGCAGGCTTCATCAGCGCGCAGTGCGACGGCACGCTGACCGGCAGCGGCATGGCGCGCTTGGCACCGGCGGCCTTGCACAGCTCGATGGCGCGTTCCACGGCCGCTTTCGCGCCGGCAATCACCACCTGGCCAGGGGAGTTGAAGTTCACCGCGCTGACCACTTCGCCATCGGCGGCGTCGGCACAAGCCTTGACCACCACAGCGTCGTCCAGGCCCAGGATCGCCGCCATGGCGCCCTGCCCGGCCGGAACGGCCTCCTGCATCAGTTGGCCGCGGCGCTCCACCAGCTTGACCGCGTCACCCAGCGACAGGCAGCCAGCGACCACCAGGGCGCTGTACTCGCCCAGGCTGTGACCGGCGACGAAGGCCGGCTTTTCGCCGCCTTCGGCCAGCCACAGGCGCCACAGGGCCACCGAGGCGGCCAGGATGGCGGGCTGGGTCTTGTCAGTCTGGTTGAGGCTTTCGACCGGACCTTCCTGGATCAACGCCCACAGGTCGTAACCCAGCGCGTCGGAAGCTTCCTTGAACGTATCCAGCACCAGCGGGTACTGGGCGCCCAGCTCGGCGAGCATGCCCAGGGACTGGGAACCTTGCCCTGGAAAGACAAATGCGAGGGATGCAGACATTTAACAAGCCCTTAATGATCTTGTCGTCGGAGAATTGACGTGCAACCGAAGTTGAACGCAAGAAACTGACAGTTGGATGACAGATAGAACCGGGTGGTCACATTTAAGCACTCCTTGGCGGATATGCCTAAAGCAACAGCTCCTCCAGCCGCCCATGCAGGCGCTGCGGAAGGTTTTCCTGAATTTCGATCAACGCACGGGAAATGGCGCTCTGGAAGCCTTGCACCCCCGCCGAACCATGGCTCTTGACGACAATACCCTGCAAGCCCAGGAAGCTGGCGCCATTGTGCCGCGCAGGTGCCAGGTCAGCCTGCAGGCGCTTGAGCAGCGGCAGGGCCAGGGCACCGACGGCGCGCGACAGCACACTGCTCTTGAACAGCGCTTCGATGCGCGCGCTGATCATGGTCGCCAGGCCTTCGCTGGATTTGAGCAGGATATTGCCGACGAACCCGTCGCACACCACCACGTCAGCCTCACCCCGGTACAACCCATCGCCTTCGATGAAGCCGATGTAGTTGAGCCCGCGCGCACCCTGCAGCAGATTGGCCGCCAGCTTGACTTGCTGGTTGCCCTTGATGTCCTCGGTACCCACGTTCAGCAGAGCCACGCGTGGGCGGGCGACGCCCAGCGCCTGGGCCGCCACCGACCCCATCACGGCGAACTGGAACAAGTGCTCGGCACTGCAGTCCACGTTGGCGCCCAGGTCCAGCAACTGGCAATAGCCGGTCTGCGTCGGAATGGCAGCCACCATTGCCGGCCGGTCGATGCCCGGCAGGGTCTTGAGCACGTAGCGCGACAGGGCCATCAGCGCACCGGTATTGCCGGCGCTCACGCAGGCCTGCACCTTGCCGTCGCGCAACAGCTCCAGCGCCACCCGCATCGAAGAATCCGGCTTGCCGCGCAAGGCCTGGGACGGCCGCTCATCCATGCCGATGACTTCGCTGGCCGCAGCAATCTGCAGGCGCGCACGATCCACACCGGGTTGGCTGGCGATCAGTTCTTCAAGGAGGAGTGGGTGACCGACGAGGGTCAGGTACAGCGAGGGGGTCGCAGACAGGCAGGCGAGGCTGGCCTGGACAATGCTGCGGGGACCGAAGTCCCCGCCCATTGCGTCAATCGCGATGACTTGAGCGGACAAGGATTACTCGTCAGCGCCCTTGTCGATCACTTTACGGCCACGGTATACGCCTTCTGGCGAAACGTGGTGACGCAGGTGTACTTCACCAGTGGTCTTTTCGACCGACAGGGTGCTAGCCGAGAGAGCGTCGTGCGAACGACGCATGTCACGGGCAGAGCGGGATTTTTTGTTCTGCTGAACAGCCATAATTGATTAACTCCTAAACGTTTGGGTCACGCTTTAACTGCGCCAATACACTGAACGGGTTGGACCGCGTTACCTCGTCCTCGCTCGGCTCGGGCTCATCTGCGCCCGCCGGCTGCTGGCATTCTTCCGGATGATGAGCAGGCACAATGGGCAAGGCGAGCAAAAGCTCCTCCTCGATCAAAGCCTGCAGATCCAAAGGATCTTCGCCCAGTTCCAGCACGTCATAACCTTTCGGTAACGACTGGGTATTCGCACCCTCCTTCACCACAGCATAACTGCATTCGCTGTGAACAGGCAGGGTGACCAGCTCAAGACAACGCTGGCAAACCATCTTGACTTCGACGTCGAGATGGCTGTGGATAACCACTGCCTTTCGCTCGTCTCGTTCAAAAACGAATTTAGCCTGCACCGTACCGACGTTATCGGAAAGCGGGTCGCAGAGTCTCTCCAAATCGGATAATGGCAGCGAACCTTCAAGGGTTACGCCACGATCGGCCAATTTGCGCGGGTCAACGTGAGGTGGAATCGGGTCATTCAACATAGGCGCAGCATTCTAGGGACGACCCCCTCCCCTGTCAAAGGAAATTAGACCTTAACGCAGTGATAGAATGACCACTCATCTTCTGGAGTCCGCCATGCTGCCCTTGCTACTTGCCTCAAGCTCGCCGTATCGCCGGGAATTGCTGGGCCGCCTGCGCCTGCCGTTCACCTGCGCCAGCCCCGACATCGACGAAAGCCGCCTGGCCGACGAGCCGGCGGAAACCCTGGTCAAGCGCCTGGCCGAGCAGAAAGCCCGTGCCTTGGCCGGCAGCCATCCCGATCATCTTATCATTGGCTCCGATCAAGTGGCGGTGCTGGGCGAGCAGATCCTGGGCAAGCCGCACACCTTCGACAAGGCCTGCACGCAGCTGCTGGAAGCCAGCGGCACCAGCGTCACCTTCCTCACTGGCCTGGCCTTGCTCAACAGCGCCACAGGCCAGTGCCAGGTCGATTGCGTGCCCTTTACCGTGCACATGCGCGAACTGGACCTGGCTACCATCCAGCGCTACCTGCGCGCCGAGGAACCCTATGACTGCGCAGGCAGCTTCAAGGCGGAGGGGTTGGGTGTGAGCCTGTTCAAGAGCACCCACGGGCCGGACGCGACGAGCCTGGTGGGGCTGCCCCTGATCCGACTGGTGGACATGTTGTTGCAGGAGGGGGTGCAAACCCCCTGACACGAACTGAAGGCCCTGCGGACCTTATCGCAGCCTTCGGCAACGCCTGCAAGGGCGGTGGCTTTCCCGCAGGAGCCCCCGGCAGGCTGCGATGGCGCGCGCAGCGCGCCCAAGGGCCTGCGACTTTGACTAGCGCAGGGAGGGACCGTTGAAGCCCATATAAAGGGCCAGCTTCTCGGCCACGCTGGCGCCCAGCTTCTTGGAGAAGCGATCCAGCGCCGAGTCTTCGACCGTGAAATCGACCAACTCTTTCTCACCCACCACGTCGCGCGCCACGGAACTGGCATTGCCCAGGCCGTCGATCAGGCCCAGTTGCAACGCTTGCTCACCGGACCAGATCAGGCCGGAGAACAGCTCCGGGTGTTCCTTGTCCTTCAGACGGTCACCACGCCCCTGCTTGACCACGCTGATGAACTGGTTATGCGTGGTGTCCAGCACACCCTGCCAGAACTTGGTTTCATCCGGCTTCTGCGGCTGGAACGGGTCCAGGAACGACTTGTGCTCGCCCGAGGTGTACGCACGACGTTCCACACCCAGCTTCTCCATGGTGCCAACAAAGCCGTAGCCGGCCGCCGTCACGCCAATGGAACCCACCAGACTGGCCTTATCGGCGTAGATCTGATCGGCCGCACTGGCGATGTAGTACGCCCCCGACGCGCCTAGGTCACTGATGACCGCATACAGCTTGGTATCCGGGTGCTCCTTGCGCAGCCGGCGGATTTCGTCGACCACGTAGCCAGCCTGCACAGGGCTGCCGCCCGGGCTGTTGATGCGTAGCACCACGGCCTTGACCTTGGGGTCCTCGAACGCTGCGCGCAGGCTGCCGATCAGGTTGTCGGCACTGGCCGCTTCCTGGTCGGCGATCACGCCACGCACTTCGATCAGTGCCGTGTAATGGGAGCCACGGGTAGCGCTTTTTTCCATGTCCATCAACGGCGTGAACATCGCCAACGCGCCGAACAGGTAGATGAAGGTCAGCAGCTTGAAGAAGATCCCCCAGCGCCGGGTGCGTCGGTGCTCTATGACGTTGGCCTGCAACGTGCGCTCCAGCAACTGCCAGCTTTTGTCATCACCCCGCTTTTCGGCGTCGGGCGCTTTCCATTCATCAGACATCGTGCAGCTCCCTTCGGAAAAAAATCAGTTTGCAGGCCCGGCCAGCCACTCATGCAGCTCAGTGAAACGCTCGATGGCCAACACAGGCTCGTGCACTTTCAAGGCATCCAGCGGCATCGCCCCGTAGCCGACTGCCACGGCATCGATACCGGCATTGCGCGCCATCAGCAGGTCGAACGACGCATCCCCCACCATCAACGCGCGCTCGCGAGGCACCTGACAATGGGCCAGGATCTGTTCGAGCATCAGCGGGTGCGGCTTGCTGCGGGTTTCATCGGCCGCGCGGGTAATATCGAAGTATTCTTCCCAGCCGTGCGCCTTCAGCACCCGATCCAGGCCGCGACGCGCCTTGCCAGTGGCCACAGCCAGACGGTAGCCCGCGGCACGAAAGGCCGCCAGCGACTCCGCCACACCCGCGAACAGTGGCGAGGGCTCGGCATCCATGGCCATGTAGCAATCGGCATAGTGTTGACGAAACACCACGACCTGGCTGTCATCCAATTCCGGATACAGCGTAAGAATTGCCTCAGGCAACGCCAGGCCGATGATGCCCTTGATGGCCACGTCATCGCGCTCCAGGTAACCGGCGGCGCGGGCCGCCCGCTTCATGGCCTCGACAATCCGACCAATGGAATCTGCCAAGGTGCCGTCCCAGTCGAAAATCAGCAGATCGTAATCACGGCGCACTGGCGAGACGCTCCACGGTCTTGGCCCACATGTCGTCGACCGGCGCCTCGAGCTTCAGTGCCCCGCCATCGGGCAGCGGCACGGTCAGCTGATAGGCGTGCAGGAACAGGCGCTTGCCGCCCAGGTCGCGAATCTCGCGGCTGAAATCCTCGTCGCCGTACTTACTGTCACCGGCGATGCTGTGCCCGGCATGCAGGGCGTGCACGCGAATCTGGTGGGTACGACCGGTGATCGGCCGTGCCTCGACCATGGTGGCGAAGTCGCCGAAACGGCGCAGCACCTTGAACAGGGTCAACGCCTCCTTGCCTTCCTCGTCGATTTCCACCATGCGCTCGCCCGAGCGCAGGTTACTCTTTTGCAGCGGTGCGTTGACTTGCTTGCGCGCAGTGGCCCAGTGGCCGCGCACCAGCGCCATGTAGCGCTTGTCCACGCCATCGCCGCGCAGGGCAGCGTGCAGGTGGCGCAGCATACTGCGCTTCTTGGCGATCATCAGCAGCCCGGAGGTGTCGCGGTCCAGGCGGTGCACCAGCTCCAGCTCCTTGGCGTCGGGGCGCAGCTGCCGGAAGGCCTCGATGACCCCGTAGTTCAGGCCGCTGCCGCCGTGCACGGCAATGCCGGCCGGCTTGTTGATCACGATCAGGGCCTTGTCTTCATAGACAATCGAGGCTTCCAGGCGCTGCAGCAAGCCTTGCGCCAGCGGCACGGGCTCGTCGCGCTCGGGCAGGCGCACGGGTGGAATACGGACGATATCCCCGGCCTGCAGCTTGTATTCGGGCTTGATCCGGCCCTTGTTCACGCGCACTTCGCCCTTGCGAAGTATGCGGTAGACCAAGGTTTTCGGCACACCCTTGAGCGCAGTGATGAGGAAATTGTCGATGCGTTGGCCGGCATATTCCGGCGCAACCTCGAGCAGCTGGACGCCGGAGGTTGGAGGGGTTGTAGTCGTCATTTCCCCATGATAACAATTTTTTATGGATTTGAAGCACTTAATGATTGCTGCTATAGTCGCGAACGCCGCCAAAAGTGGCGGGCAAGCGGATATGCGGTAGTAGACCGGCCCTTGCCAACGCAATTCATGAGGACGCGAGGCCGTCCGACGGGGTTTTCGCTTGATTACGGGGTGGTCAGCAACGTAACCGGCGCAGATGTGAGAAGACCGAGAGAAAGCCAAAAAGAGCGGTGTTTTTGCACTCATTTTCAGTTTTTTTTCGATGCCACTCCCATCCATCGCGGTCGTTGTCACTCGGTACCGGCGGATGCTTCGGAAACACAAAGCCTTAGCCATAATGCGCGAGCATCCCATCGGAGCTCGCGATAAATGCCAACCCGTTGCGGATTCAGCGCGCGGCAGCACCCGAATTATCAGGGATACGTGTAGGGTGGAGATGCACAATCGTCGGACCGTGTAGCACCGCGTCATGTCGAGTAACTGCCACAGGCGCTTAGCGACAGGACCCGGGCTTGATCAAGACGCTTACGGGCGTCCACGCAGGACAATTGATTCCTCCTCCTGACTGAGTGCTTTTGACACCACAGCAAGCAGGAAGCGTCGTCGCGACTTCATCCCCATTGGATGAACCTCGCTGGACACTGCAGTGGCCCGCCACTGCTGACGCACCTGACACCGACCGTGAGAAGTCGTGTGTGCCGAACGCCGTTTCCGGCAGCCCGGAAACCGACGGTACTACATGAAAAGAATGCTGATTAACGCAACCCAACCCGAAGAGTTGCGCGTTGCACTGGTAGACGGCCAGCGCCTCTACGACCTGGACATCGAGTCCGGCGCCCGCGAGCAGAAGAAGGCCAACATCTACAAGGGCCGGATCACTCGCATCGAGCCGAGCCTGGAAGCCGCCTTCGTCGACTTCGGCTCCGAGCGTCATGGCTTCCTGCCGCTGAAAGAAATCTCCCGCGAATACTTCAAGAAATCCCCCGAAGGCCGCGTCAACATCAAGGACGTCCTGAGCGAAGGCCAGGAAGTCATCGTCCAGGTCGAAAAAGAAGAACGTGGCAACAAGGGCGCTGCCCTCACCACCTTCATCAGCCTGGCCGGCCGTTACCTGGTGCTGATGCCCAACAACCCTCGCGCCGGTGGCATTTCGCGCCGCATCGAAGGTGAAGAGCGCAATGAACTGCGTGAAGCGCTGAACGGCCTGGTGGCCCCGGCCGACATGGGCCTGATCGTTCGCACCGCCGGCCTTGGCCGCAGCAGCGAAGAGATGCAGTGGGACCTGGACTACCTGCTGCAACTGTGGACCGCGATCAAGGAAGCTTCTCTGGACCGTTCCGCACCTTTCCTGATCTACCAGGAAAGCAACGTGATCATCCGCGCCATCCGCGATTACCTGCGCCAGGACATCGGCGAAGTGCTGATCGACAGCATCGAAGCCCAGGAAGAAGCCCTGACCTTCATTCGCCAGGTGATGCCGCAGTACGCCAGCAAGATCAAGCTGTACGAAGACAGCGTGCCGCTGTTCAACCGCTTCCAGATCGAAAGCCAGATCGAAACCGCCTTCCAGCGTGTGGTCGAACTGCCGTCCGGCGGCTCGATCGTGATCGACCCGACCGAAGCCCTGGTGTCCATCGACATCAACTCGGCGCGCGCCACCAAAGGCAGCGACATCGAAGAAACCGCCCTGCAGACCAACCTGGAAGCAGCCGAGGAAATCGCTCGCCAGCTGCGCCTGCGTGACATCGGCGGCCTGATCGTCATCGACTTCATCGACATGACCCCGGCCAAGAACCAGCGCGCCGTGGAAGAAAAAGTCCGCGAATGCCTGGAAGCCGACCGCGCCCGCGTGCAGATCGGCCGCATTTCGCGCTTCGGCCTGCTGGAAATGTCCCGTCAGCGCCTGCGTCCTTCCCTGGGCGAGAGCAGCGGCATCGTCTGCCCACGCTGCAACGGCACCGGCATCATCCGTGACGTCGAGTCGCTGTCGCTGGCCATCCTGCGCCTGATCGAAGAAGAAGCCCTGAAGGACCGCACCGCCGAAGTCCGCGCCCAGGTGCCGATCCCGGTCGCTGCGTTCCTGCTGAACGAAAAACGCAACTCGATCACCAAGATCGAACTGCGCACCCGTGCACGCATCGTCATCCTGCCGAACGATCACCTGGAAACCCCGCATTTCGAAGTGCAGCGCCTGCGCGACGACAGCCCGGAAGCCCAGAGCGCCCAGTCGAGCTACGAGATCGCTGCCGCCGAAGTCGAAGAAGTGCAGCCAGCGGCCGCTACCCGCACCCTGGTTCGCCAGGAAGCGGCGGTCAAGACTGCCCCGGCCCGTGCCTCCGCGCCCGTGCCGGTCGAAGCGCCAGCCGCGCCGGTCGCCCCTGCCCCGGCCGCTCCGGAGCCAAGCCTGTTCAAGGGCCTGGTGAAGTCGCTGGTCAGCCTGTTCGCCACCAAGGAAGAACCGGCCGCCCCTGCCGTCGTCGAGAAGCCGGCTGCCGCCGAGCGTCCGCAGCGCAACGAAGAGCGCCGCAACGGTCGTCAGCAGAGCCGCACCCGCAACGGCCGTCGCGACGAAGAGCGCAAACCTCGCGAAGAGCGTGCGCCACGTGAAGAACGCGCACCGCGCGAAGCCCGCGAGGATGCCCCGGCCGCCCGTGAAGAGCGCGCCCCGCGCCCGCCACGCGAGCCACGTGCCCCACGCGAAGACCGTCGCAGCCGCGAAGACCGCCCCGTGCGCGAACTGCGCGAACCGCTGGACGCCGTAGCGGCCCCGGCTGTACGTGAAGAGCGCCCTGAGCGCGCCCCACGTGAGGAACGTGCACCGCGTGAAGAGCGTGCACCGCGTGAAGAACGCGCCCCACGCGAAGAACGCGCTCCACGCGAAGAGCGTGCTCCACGTGAAGAGCGTGCGCCTCGCGAAGAACGCGCTCCTCGTGAAGAACGTGCACCGCGTGAAGAACGTGCACCGCGTGAAGAGCGCGCGCCACGCACCCTGCGCCCTGAGCTGGAAGAAGGTGCAGCCGTCGCCGTCGCCACTACCGCGGTAGTCGCCGAAGAGACCCTGCCGAACGAAGAACTGCTGCAGGACGAGCAACTGGAAGGCGCCGATGGCGAACGTCCACGTCGTCGCTCCCGTGGCCAGCGTCGCCGCAGCAACCGTCGTGAACGTCAGCGCGACGCTAACGGCAACGTGGTTGAAGGCAGCGAAGACGGTCATGAAGGTCAAGAAGGCCAAGAAGAAGGCCACGAGCCATCGGGCGCCGAACTGGCTGCCGGCCTGGCCGTGACTGCCGCCGTCGCCAGCAGCGTGATCAGCGCGCCAGCCGAAGCAGAAGCCGCCGCACAGGCCGACCGCGCCACTGCCACCGTGCAGCAAGCTGCGCCTGAAGTGGTGCAAGCGCCGGTTGTCGAGGCCGCGCCAGTTGCTGCCCAGGCAGAAGAAGTGGCCGCGCCCGTGGTTCACGCCGAAGTCGTCGCCGACGAGCCGGTGGTGGTGACCCCGGTCATCGAGACCCCAGCCAGCGAAGCGCCGGTTGAAGTGACCCCAGTGGTCGAAGCTGCTCCGGTGGTCGAGCCCGCTGCTCCAGTCGTCGAGGCTGTTGCCCCGGCGGTCGAAGCAGAGCCTGAGCCAGCCGTGTTTGCCGCGCCGGTGGTCGAGCAACCTTCCTTCATGTTCGAGGCGCCAACGCCGAAGACCACCGAAGAAGCTGCCGCCCCAGTGGTCGACATCCAGCCTGAGCCGGTTGCCGAGCCCACCAAGGCCGAAGTGGTGGAAGCCGCTCCAGCCCCGGTCGTTGAAGCCGCCCCCGTGGTTGAAGCGCCGGCAGAGCCAGTGGTTGCTGCCGAGCCGGTGGTCGAGGCCAAGCCTGAAGTGGTCGCTGAGCCTGTTGTTGAAGCGCCAGCGGTGGTGCTGCCCTCCAACGGTCGCGCGCCTAACGACCCACGTGAAGTGCGTCGCCGCAAGCGCGAAGCTGAAGCCGCCGCAGCTGCAGCTGCAGCGGCGCAGGCTGCCGACGCCGAGCCAGCGCTTGAGCACGCACCACGCGCGGTAGAAGAACAGCACGAGCACAAGCCGTTCGTCTGATCTTGCTGAAATGAAAAAGCCCCCGCTGCAGTGATGCAGCGGGGGCTTTTTCATGCCTGCCGTTTCGTTTGCTCCTGCGGGCGCGAGTCATGAC
Organism: uncultured Gammaproteobacteria bacterium; assembly: GCA_963816515.1. Lineage (GTDB taxonomy): Bacteria > Pseudomonadota > Gammaproteobacteria > Pseudomonadales > Pseudomonadaceae > Aquipseudomonas. The sequence continues at coordinate 723,703 of CAWFKX010000001.1, forward strand.
AGGTGCTGCTGCACCGATCCCCCCCTCGCCCGAGGCACCGCATCAGTACAGGTTGGGCTCCATCTCCAGCGCCACGCCGAAGCGCTGCTGGATATCCGCCTGGATACGCATGGCCAGGGCATGCAATTGCTCCCCCGTGGCCCCACCGTAGTTGACCAAGACCAGCGACTGCAGGCGATGCACGCCCGCGTCACCTTCGCGATACCCTTTCCACCCTGCCCGCTCGATCAGCCAGCCCGCGGCCAGCTTGACCTGCCCGTCGGCCTGAGGGTACCCCACCAGGTCGGCATGCTCGGTTTTGATACGCTCAGCCACATCAGCCGACACCACCGGGTTCTTGAAGAAGCTGCCGGCATTACCCAACTGCGCCGGGTCAGGCAGTTTTTCCCGGCGAATGCTGCAAATGGCTGCGCTGACATCGGTCGGCGTCGGCGCCTCGATGCCCTGCTCCGCCAGGCGCTGACGCACCGGGCCGTAATCCAGGTGCAAACGCGCCGTACGGGTGAGGTTGAAGCGCACACGCAGGATCAGCCAACGACCCGGCTCACGCTTGAACAGGCTGTCACGGTAACCAAAGGCGCAGTCGGCCAGGTTGAAGTCATGCAGCTCACCGGTATCGCGGTCCAGGGCCGTAAGGCCGCTGAACACGTCCTTGATCTCCACGCCGTAAGCGCCAATGTTCTGCATGGGCGCCGCACCGACGGTGCCCGGGATCAGGCTCAGGTTTTCCAACCCCGCCAGGCCCATGGCCAGCGTCTGCCGCACGAAGGGATGCCAAGGCTCACCGGCTTGCGCTTCAATGACCACTGCGTGACCGTCATCGGCCAGCACGCGCACGCCGGTACTGGCCATGCGCATCACCAAGCGGTCGAGGTCGCCGGTCAGCAACAGGTTGCTGCCACCGCCCACGGGCAATACCGCTACCTGCCGCTCGCGCGCCCAGGCCAGGGCCTCGCGCACTTGCTGGTCATTCTGTACGTCGACGAACCAGCGCGCCTTGACGTCGATACCAAAGGTGTTGAACGGCTTGAGCGAAACCTGCTCCTGGACCTGCAGGCTCATAGCCGCCCCTTCAATTCAATGACCAGGCCTTCACAAGCCAGTTCGATCAGGTCGAGTACGTGTTCGAAACCCTGTTCGCCGCCGTAGTAAGGATCGGGCACCTCGTCCACCGCGCCGTCATAGCGGCGCAGGAACAGGTCCAGCTCGGCACGACCGTTCGCCGGTTGCAGGCGCTTGAGGTTACCCAGGTTGCTGTGGTCCATGGCCAGGATCAGGTCATAGCGGGCAAAGTCCGCAGCGCTGACTTGCTGGGCGCGCTGGGCGGACAAGTCGTAGCCACGCAGCAAGGCCGCGCGACGGGTACGACTGTCCGGCGGCTTGCCCACGTGCCAGTCGCCGGTACCGGCCGACGCCACCTCCACCTGATCGGCCAGGCCGGCTGCGCGCAGCTGATGGCGCAATACGCCCTCCGCCGTGGGCGAGCGGCAGATATTGCCCAGGCAAACGAACAGGACGCGCATCAGGCCTCCAGCAGGCGCCGCACGCGCTCCAGGTCCTGCGGGGTATCGACGCCCGCTGGCGGTGCTTCGACGGCATCGGCAACATGGATGCGCACGCCGTGCCACAAGGCACGCAGTTGCTCCAGGCGCTCGGTTTCTTCCAACCAGCACGGGCCCCAGGCGACGAAGTCCTGGAGGAAACCGGCACGGTAGGCGTAGATACCGATGTGCCGACGGAACGGCACGCCGGCCGGCAGCGCATGCCGGTCAGCGGCGAACGGATCGCGTGCCCATGGCAAGGTTGCGCGGCTGAATGTCAGGGCCAGGCCGTTGATGTCGCTGACCACCTTGACCACGTTGGGGTTGAACAGCGCCTCGACGTCCTCGATAGGCTCAGCCAGGGTCGCCATGCCCGCTTCGGCGTGGGCCGCCAGGTTGGCGGCAACCTGGTCAATGACCGCAGGCGGAATCAGTGGCTCGTCACCCTGCACATTGACCACGATGGCGTCGGCGGCCAGGCCCAAGGCCTGCGCCACTTCGGCGAGGCGGTCGGTGCCCGATTCGTGGTCGGCGCGGGTCAGCAGCACCTGAGCGCCGAATGCCTGGCAGGCCTCGACGATGCGCTGATCGTCAGTGGCGACCACCACGCGCTCGGCGCTGCTCTTGCACGCCTGTTCCCATACATGCTGGACCATCGGCTTGCCGGCGATCAGCTGCAGCGGCTTGCCCGGCAGGCGCGTGGAGGAAAAGCGCGCCGGAATCACAACGGTGAAAGCCTGGCTCATTTATCCAGACGCTCCTCGTCGGTCAGGGTGCGTGCTTCGCTTTCCAGCATCACCGGAATACCGTCGCGAATCGGGTAGGCCAGGCCGGCGCCCTTGCTGATCAGCTCGGTCTTGTCGGCGCTGAGTTTCAGCGGGCCCTTGCAGATCGGGCAGGCGAGGATATCGAGCAATTTGGTGTCCATGATAGGTCCTTGGCAAAGGTGTAGCGTGAAGGCAAATGAGGTCAGGTGCGCGCCAGCAGGCTCGGCAAGCGGGCATCGAACCAGTCGATGAATGCCTGCGAAGGCTGCGCGTCGACCGCCAGGTACCACCAGTCGTCACGGGCGAAGGCGCGGCATTTGACGGCATCCTTCTCGGTCATGACCAGGGGTAGTGACGGGGTGAACGTCAGGGCCGCCAGGCTGTACTCGGCATGGTCGGCGAACGCGTGGGCCTGTGGCTGCCAGTGTAGCGCCTGCAGGGTATTGAAGAAACGTTGCGGGTTGCCGATGCCCGCCACCGCATGCACGGCCTGGCCCGGCACGAACAGGTCCAGGCCACGGCGCTGGCCGGTGCGCAGGTTGACCAGCGCGCTGGGGCGCAGGGTAAAGGCAAAGCCCCGGTCGCGGTCCTCGGCGGCGCCATTGAACAAAACGGCGTCGACCGACTGCAGGCGTTCGGCCGGCTCACGCAGTGGCCCGGCGGGCAGGCAGCGGCCATTGCCCAGGCCACGCGCGGCGTCGATCAGCACCAGTTCCAGGTCGCGAGCCAGGCGGTAGTGCTGCAGCCCGTCGTCGGAGAAAATCAGGTCCAGCGGCTCGGCCGCGGTCAGCGCCTGCACGGCGCGGCTGCGATCAGGGTCGATCATCAACGGCACGCCGGTGCGCTGCACGATCAGCAGGGGCTCGTCGCCCGTCACCGCCGCGCTTTGCTCGGCGGTCACACGCCAAGGCAGCAGCGGCGGCTTGGCGCCATAGCCACGGCTGACCACGCCTACCTTGAGCCCCTGGCGGCGACAATGGTCGATCAGCCAGAGAATCAGCGGGGTCTTGCCGGTGCCACCGACAGTGATATTGCCCACCACCACCAGCGGCACGGGCGAGCGATAAATGCTGCCCTGCCCTTGCACGAAGCGCTCGCGCTTGCCCTGCACCACGCGCCGGTACAGGCATTCAAGCGGACGCAGCAAGGCCAGGGCCGGATGGCCGGTGTACCAGGCCGCCAACAAGCGATCGGACAAGGCCATCAGTTGTTCGCCTGCGCCTCGACGGTGGTCATGCTCAGGTGGCTGAAGCCCAGCTTGCCGGCGGCGTCCATGGCGGTGATGACCGCCTGGTGCGGGGTCTTGCCATCGGCGCTGATCGACAGCGGCAGCTTGGTATCACCGGCGGATTCGGCTTGCAGGGCATCCATCAGGGTGCCAAGGTCGCTCTTGGGCAACAGCTTGTTGTTCACCGAATACACACCATCGGCGCTGATGGCGATGTCCAGGGTCTTGCCGGCGTCCTGCTCGGGGCTGCCGCTCACCGCTTCCGGCAGGTCAACCCGCAGTTGGGTCTGCTTGGTGAAGGTGGTGGTCACCACGAAGAACAGCAGCAACACAAAGACCACATCGATCAGCGAGACCAGGTTGATGTCGATGTTTTCCCGCTGCTTACGGCGAAATTTCACGCTTTTTCCTCAGCCAGATCGACCTCGCGGTCACCCTGCACCATTTCCACCAGCTTGATCGCTTCCTGCTCCATGCCCACCACCAGCTCGTCGATGCGGCGCTGCAGCAGGCGGTGGAAGAACACCGCGGGAATACCCACGATCAGGCCGGAAGCGGTGGTGACCAATGCCTTGGAAATACCGCCGGCCAGCACGGCCGGGTTGGTGGCCATGTTGCTGCCCATGAACGAGCTGAAAATCTCGATCATGCCCAGCACGGTGCCCAGCAAGCCCAGCAGCGGCGCCATGGCGGCGATGGTGCCGAGCATGCTGATGTAGCGCTCCATTTCGTGGATGACACGAGCGGCCGCCTCTTCGATGCATTCTTTCATGATCTCGCGGCCATGCCGCGAATTGGCCAGGCCCGCGGCGAGGATTTCACCCAGGGGCGAGTCGGCGCGCAGCTCCTTGAGCTTCTCCTTGTCCAGCTGTTTGTCACGGATCCAGCGCCACACCTGCCCCAGCAAGTGCGGCGGGGTCACGCGGCTGGCACGCAGGGTCCACAGGCGCTCGGCGGTGATGCCCAACGCGGCGATGGAGCTCAGAATGATCGGCAACATCATCCAGCCGCCGGATTTGACCAATTCCCACACAGTACGGACCCCCTCGAAAAAGTCCGCCACTCTAACATAGGGGGCCAACAGGTCGAAGACCGTCATGTCGGGTCACGCCAGAACCGCCGTTGCGCACGCTCACCCACCACCCCGTCGAAACGCCCCAGGCGCAGGTGCAGCGCGCCGTGCAGGGCATTGTCGTGCACCTCGATGCCCAGGGCGCGAAAACGCTCCAGCACCTGTACGTGGGGGTGGCCGAATGAATTGCCATGGCCACGGGACACCAGCGCCCCGCGCGGTTGCATGGCATCGAGCAACAACCGCGACGACGAGGTGCGACTGCCATGGTGCGGCGCCTGCAGCCACTGCCCGCGTAGATCCAGGCCGCTGGCGACCAGGGCGCGCTCGGCGGCGGCATCGATGTCACCGCCTAGCAGCAGGCGCTCGCCATTCGCGTCGACCAGCAGCACACAGGAAGACGGGTTACTCTCCCGTGCCTCGGCCCAGCGCCACACGGTAAAGTGCACGCCATCCCACTGCCACTGTCGCCCGGACTCACACTGTTCGGCGCCCAGCGCTGGTGGCAGCTGCGCCGCCTCGCCACTCCACACGGCCGTCACCGGCAGGCCTCCCAACACCGCAGGCGCGCCGCCGGCATGGTCCATGTGCGCATGGCTGATCAACATCAGGTCCAGGTTCCGTACGCCCAGGCCGCGCAGATTGGGCACCACCACCCGCTCACCGGCATCCAGCCCCGGGGTACGCGGGCCCGCGTCATACAGCACGGCATGCTGCCGAGTGCGCACCAGCACGGCCAAGCCCTGGCCGACATCCAACTGGATGACCTGCGCGTGACCATACGGCACCGACGCCTGCGGCGGCAGGGCGGCCAGCAGTACCAGGGGCCAACCCAGCGGCCGCAGCGGCACGCCTGCGGGCAACAGCACCAGCAGGCAACCCACCAGCACCAGCGCCCAGATACCCAACGGCATCAGCGGCGGCAGCCACGCCGGCGCCAACGCCGCCAGCCAGGCCAGGCCGTCGAACAGCAGCGCGAGCAAGCCTCCCACCAGCCACAACAGCTGTTCCCCCAGCCACGGCACCGACAGCAACAGGGTGCCGAGCAACGCTGCCGGCAGCACGACGATGCTCACCCAGGGCACTGCAATCAAATTGGCCAAGGGTGCGCTGAGACTGACCGGCAGCCCCAGCGCCAGTAACGCTGGCAACAGGCCCAATGCCATCAGCCATTGCGCGCGCCCCCAGCCACGCCACCAGGGCCACGCCCCCAGGCGCCCCGAGAACACCAGCATCAGCACCGCCACTGCGCCGAACGATAACCAGAAGCCGGGCAGCAGGCTGACCAGCGGATCGACCAGCAATACCGCGTTCAGCGCCACCAGCCAGGGCAGCCATACCCCCAAGTGGCGAAAGCGCAGGCGCCACAACAACACCAGCCCGAGCATGATGCAGGCCCGGCGCACCGGCACCTGGAACCCGGCCAGCAGGCCGTACCCCAGCGCCGCCGCGAAAGCCAGCGCGCAGGCCCACGGCAACCATGGCAAGGCCCGTGGCCACAGCCCCCAGCGTGCCAGGCCCGCCACCAGGCCATAAACCAACCCCGCCAGCAAACCAATGTGAGTGCCGGAAATCACCAGAAGGTGCACGGTACCCGTCGCCTGCAGAACGTCCCACTGCTCTCGGCTGATGGCCGAGCTGTCGCCCAGCACCAAAGCCGTCAGCACACCCTGGTAGCCCTGGGCATCGACCGCCAGCAGACGCTGGCGCAGGCTGTCGCGCCAGGCACCCTGCGCTGGCCTCAGCAAGTGCCCGTCCTTGACGCTGCCGGTGGCACCGATGCCGCGTGCCAGCATCCAGGCCTCCACGTCCAGCCCCACCGGGTTGATCACCCCGCGCGGGCGCTTGAGGGTGACGGCCAGGCGCCAGTGCTCGCCGCTGTTGACGGTCGGGCCGTTGAACCACGAAAGGCGCACCGTGCGCGGCAGTTGATGACGACGGGAAACAGCATCGCTGATCTCGAACCGCACGGATTGCCCGTTGGTATCGGGCAAGCCGCTGACCCGCCCTTCCAGCCAGAGCGTTTGCCCCTCCAGGCCTGCCGACAGGCGGTTATCCAGCGCCCACTGGCCCTGTACCACCGCCCAGCTCAGCCCAAACACGCACAAGCCTGCTCGCGCCCAGCGCGTGCACAGCAACGCCCCGCCGGCCAGCAGCATCGCCAACAGCACCGGAATAGACGGCAACACGGGAAGAAAACGCAGGGCGACCAGGCCTGTCGCCAATGCCAGCAACGCGGTGCGCATACACTCATCCTTGAGCAACGAGCCCGTAGAATCAGGGTAAATACGCCATCGCGCCGCTAAATATTTGTCACAAAATCTGAGCCAGGCCGTCAGGAAACGGGGGCATACTGCGGCCATTACCTTTGGGTCGATCGCGAGAAAGCCGATGCCGCGCCGCCTGTTCAAACGCTACATGCCCACCCCCGACAGCCTGCGCCAACATACGTCGTTACGCTTTCTCGGCCGCCTGCTGCACGACCCTAACCTGTGGCATCTCAACCGCCACGGTGTATCGCGCGCCATGGCCGTGGGCCTGTTCGCAGCGTTCCTGCCTATTCCGTTGCAAATGCTGGTGTCCGCCGCCCTGGCGACGCTGGTGCGCGGCAACCTGGCGATTGCCGTCAGCCTGGTATGGCTGACCAACCCGCTGACCATGGCGCCGGTATTCTTCGTCACCTACCAGGTCGGCGCCTGGCTGATGGGCACGCCGCCACGCTCGCTGCCGGATAACCTGAACTGGGAGTGGATCAGCGAACAATTGGTAACCCTGTGGCAACCGTTCGTGCTGGGCTCGGTGGTCACGGGGTTGGTGATGGGCGCCCTGGGCTATGTGCTAACCCAGGGCTACTGGCGCTGGTGGGTGGTGCGCCAGTGGCGCAAGCGTCAGGTGCGCATGCCGCGACCGCTGACCAGCAGGCGCGCACAACCGAAGTAGAGCACCACGGTGGCGACCAGCATGAACGCCACGGCCACGCTGATCTTGATGTCCGACACCCCGAGAATGCCGTAACGGAAGGCGTTGACCATGTGCAGCACGGGGTTGACCAGTGACACAGTCTGCCAGAACGGCGGCAGCAAGGTGATGGAGTAGAACACCCCACCCAGGTAGGTCAGCGGCGTCAGCACGAAGGTCGGGATGATCGAGATGTCATCGAAGTTGCGTGCGAACACCGCGTTGATGAAGCCCAGCAGCGAAAAGATCGTGGCCGTGAGAATCACCACCAGCAGGGTGATACCCAGGTGATGCACCTGCAAATGGGTGAAGAACAGCGACAGCAGGGTGACGATGATGCCCACCATCAGCCCGCGCAGCACGCCACCCACCACGTAGCCGGTGAGGATGATGTGCGGCGACACCGGCGACACCATCAGTTCTTCGATGGAGCGCTGGAACTTGCTGCCGAAGAAGCTGGAGACCACGTTGCCGTAGGAGTTGGTGATCACCGACATCATGATCAGCCCCGGCACGATGTACTCCATGTAGCTGAAGCCGCCCATGCCACCGATCTGCCGCCCGATCAGGTTACCGAAGATCACGAAGTACAAGACCATGGTGATGGCCGGGGGCAGCAGCGTCTGCGGCCAGATGCGCATGAAACGGCGCACTTCGCGGTAGACGATCGTGTTCAGGGCGACCCAGTTGGCTTTCACTTCAAAACTCATACGGCCACCTTCGCCAGGTTTTTTTCCACCAGGGACACGAACAGCTCCTCGAGGCGATTGGTTTTATTGCGCAGGCTCAGCACTTCGATGTTCTGCAGGGCCAACTGGCCGAACAGCGCGGTGATGCCCACCTCCTTGTCGACCTGCACCTCCAGGGTGTGGCTGTCCAGCAACCGGCACGGGTAGCCAGCCAGAATCGGTGCCTCTGCCAGGTCCGACTTGAGGTCCAGCAGGAAGGTCTCCACGTGCAAGGTGCCCAGCAGCTTGCGCATGCTGGTGTTCTCGACGATGGTGCCGTGGTCGATGATGCCGATGTTGCGGCACAGCTGCTCGGCCTCTTCCAGGTAGTGAGTGGTGAGGATGATGGTGATGCCTTTCTGGTTCAGCTCGGTGAGGAAGGTCCACATCGAGCGGCGCAGTTCAATGTCCACACCCGCGGTCGGCTCGTCGAGAATCAGCAGGCGCGGCTCGTGGATCAGCGCGCGGGCGATCATCAAGCGACGCTTCATGCCGCCGGACAGCGACCGTGACGGCACGTCGCGCTTGTCCCACAACCCCAGCTGGGTGAGGTACTGCTCGGCGCGCTCCTTGGCGATGCGCGGCGGAATGCCGTAGTAGCCCGCCTGGGTGACGACGATGTCGAAGGTCTTTTCGAACTGATTGAAGTTGAACTCCTGGGGCACCACGCCAATGGAGCGCTTGAGCGCCGCCGGGTCACGGTCCAGGTCGTGGCCGAAGATATTCACCGTGCCGCTGGTCTTGTTCACCAGGGTCGAGAGAATGCCGATGGTGGTGGATTTGCCGGCCCCATTGGGGCCCAGCAAGGCGAAAAAGTCGCCTTCGGCCACGTCCAGGTCAATGCCCTTGAGGGCCTGGAAACCGTTGCCGTAGGTCTTGGTCAGCTGCCGGATGGACAGAGCAGAACTCATAGATAAACCATGCACCGAAAAGAAATAAAGGAGTGGGTCAGTCCAGATAAATGACGCCACGGGCCGCAACAAGGTGCGGCGAACACGACCAATGGTGCGTGCCCGCCGCGCACATGTACAGTGATGCGGGTTGATAATAACTATCAGGTCAACGCTGTCATCACCGCCTTGCGGTAAGCAGGGCGCTGTTTCAGGCGCTGATACCAGGCCTCAAGGTGGGGCATGGGCGCGCGCTCGATGGGCATCTCGAACCAGGCATAAATAAAGCAGCCCAGCGGAATGTCGCCCATGCCCGGCTCGCTGCCGGACAGGTACGGCTGCAGCGCCAGCGCCTGGTCGGCCACAGCCAGCACCTCGGTGCAGGCCTGCTGCGCAGCCTTGATCTGCGCCCAGTCCTGGCGCTCCGGCGGCGTGCGCAGCAGGCCCCAGAACAGCGGCTTGAACGGGTCGGCCAGGGACGAGGTGGTCCAGTCCATCCATTTGTCGGCGCCGGCACGCGTGGCAGGATCGGCCGCGTACCAGGCCGAATCAGCACCATAGCGGGCGCACAGGTAGCGGACGATGGCATTGGACTCCCACAGCACCAGGTCGCCATCCTCGAGCATGGGTACCCGGCCATTGGGGTTCTTGCTGCGGTACGCCGGCTCGTCCACCAGGCCAAAGGCACCGCCGGCATCGATGGCCTCGTAAGGCACCTGCAGTTCCTCAGCGCACCACAGTACTTTGCGCACGTTGGACGAATTCTTTCGCCCCCACACCTTGAGCATCGACAGTCTCCCTGCTGGATTGTCAGCAGAGTCTACTACTGAGCCGGGACATGAGCCCCGCCCCGGCAAGGATTTTTTCCACACCGGCCGCTGCACACGAACTCGCTGACCGTACCGGGGTCACTTATCTGGCAAGCCGATCACCGAGCGCTCACGGGCCACCGCGCCAATTCCCACGGGCAAATCGGCCACCGCCGACCGTTTCCCGCGAGGATGCGGTCTAAGCTCTTGCAGTGCGTTGCCCCGTCATCATGGAGGACTGAATATGCTGTTGTTGTGGATCGTGGTGCTGATTGTTGGCAGCGCCTGGCTCGCCCACCGCCGCGTGGCGCCCCTGCCCGCCCTGGCCATCATCGCTCTTTACGTGCTGGCCATGGGCGTGTTCAGCCGCGCGCCGGGCTGGCTGCTGGCAATATTCTGGGTATTGCTGGTCGCAGCCGCCCTCCCCCTGCTGCTGCCGGAGCTGCGCCGCAAGCTGTTTACCGCGCCACTGTTCAGCTGGTTCCAGCGCACCCTGCCGCCCATGTCGCAGACCGAGCGCGAAGCCATCGATGCCGGCACCGTGTGGTGGGACGGCCAGCTGTTTAGCGGCCGCCCGGACTGGAGCACGCTGTTGGCCTACCCCAAGGCGCAGTTGACCGCTGAAGAGCAGGCGTTCATCGACGGCCCTACCGAAGAACTCTGCGCCATGGTCAGCGACTGGCAGATCGGCCAGGACCTGGACCTTCCGCCCGCCGCGTGGGCGCATATAAAGGAACACGGTTTCTTCGCCCTGATCATCCCCAAGGAATTCGGCGGCAAGGGCTTTTCCGCCTATGCCCACTCCCAGGTCGCGATGAAACTGGCGACCCGCAGCGGTGACCTCGCCTCCACGGTCATGGTGCCCAACTCACTGGGCCCGGCCGAGCTACTGTTGCACTACGGCACCGATGAACAACGCAACCATTACCTGCCCCGCCTGGCCCGTGGCGACGACATCCCCTGCTTCGCCCTGACCGGTCCGCTGGCCGGCTCCGACGCCGGCGCCATGCCCGATACCGGGGTCATCTGCAAAGGCCAGTGGCAGGGCGAGGAAGTGATCGGCCTGCGCCTGAACTGGGAAAAGCGCTACATCACCCTCGGCCCGGTCGCTACCCTGCTCGGCCTGGCATTCAAGGCGCATGACCCCGACCACCTGCTAGGCGACGACGAAGACCTGGGCATCAGCCTGGCGCTGATTCCCACCGACACCCCCGGCGTCAACATTGGCCGTCGTCATCTGCCGCTGGGCGCGGCATTCATGAACGGGCCCAATTCCGGCAAGGACGTGTTCATTCCGCTGGATTACCTGATCGGCGGCCAGGCCATGCTGGGTAAAGGCTGGATGATGCTGATGAATTGCCTGTCGGTCGGCCGTTCCATTTCCCTGCCAGCGGTGGGCACCGGCGCCGCCAAATACACCAGCCTGGTCACCGGCCAGTACACGCAAGTGCGCGAACAGTTCAACGTGCCCCTGTCGGCCTTCGAAGGCATCCAGGCAGCCATGGCGCGCATCGGCGGCAACGCCTGGCTGATGGACGCGGCACGCATGCTCACGGCCAATGCCGTGGACCTGGGGGAAAAGCCCTCGGTGCTGTCGGCGATCCTCAAGTACCACCTCACCGAGCGCGGCCGCGAGTGCATCAGCCATGCGATGGACATCCATGGTGGCAAGGGCATCATCATGGGGCCCAACAACTACCTGGGCCGCAGCTGGCAAGGCGCGCCGATCTTCATCACCGTGGAAGGCGCCAACATTCTTTCGCGCAACCTGATGATCTTCGGCCAGGGTGCCATCCGTTGCCACCCGTTCGTGCTCAAGGAAATGGCCCTGGCGGCGCGGGAAGACAAGGCCCAGGCATTGGTGGAGTTCGACGCCCTGCTGCTGCGCCACATCGGTTTTGCCATCAGCAACGCCGCCAGCACCTTCGTCCTCAACCTGGGCCTGGGGCATTTCGAGCACGCGCCGGGCGACGGCCTCAGCCAGGGTTACTTCCGCGCCCTCAATCGCCAGGCCGCCGCGTTTGCCCTGCTGGCCGACCTGAGCATGATGCTGCTGGGCGGCGAACTGAAACGCCGCGAGCGTCTGTCGGCGCGCTTGGGCGATGTGCTCAGCAACCTGTATCTGGGTTCTGCCGCGCTCAAGCGCTACCACGACCTCAACTCGCCCGAGCACCTGCAGCCCCTGCTGCGCTGGGCCATGGAGGAAAGCCTGGGCCAGGCCGAACGCGCCCTGGACGAGCTGCTGAAAAACTTCCCGAGCCGGGCGCTGGGCTGCGTAATGCGCTTGGTGGTGTTCCCGTTCGGTCGCCGTCACACTGGCCCGTCCGACCTGCTGGACGCCGAAGTGGCCGCGGTGATGGGCCGCGCCAAGGGCGACGCGGCCCTGGAGGAAATGCTGGCCGGCTGTTACCGCCCACAGGGCAGCGACGACCCCGTTGGCGCGCTGCAAACCGCCTGCGACCTGCTCAGTGCCAGCCATCCATTGCAGAAAAAACTGCACACGGCCTACAAGGCTGGCCAGTTCACCCCTGCACCGGAACAGAGCTTGATAGACGCTGCCCTGCACGCAGGCGTGTTGCAGGCCGGCGAAGCCGAAAGCCTGCGCCAGGCGGAAGCGGCACGGCGCAAGGTGATCGACGTGGATGATTTCGATAAAGAGGCATTGAAAGCCAGCGAAGGCCGCGTACGCTAGAAACCTCGCCGCAGCAGCGGCTACAGACACTCTTGCACCCGGGCGCGTATACTTGCGCGCCCGTTTTGCTCATGAGGACCCTCAACATGGCCACCCCCTACATCGACCACCAGCTTGTGCTGCTTGATCACCTGCGCGGCATTCTGGTTGCCTTGGGTGAAGCCGAACAGGTGCCCGACGAGAGCCATGCCCTGTTTCTGGAACGCTACGACGAACTGCGCCTGGAACTGCCGATCGACCCGGTGAACAGTGCGTACCTGGGCCAGGACCTGATGTGCCAGATCATTCAGCGCTACCCGCAGATCGCCCACCTGATTCCGCGTGACCTGCTGTGGTTCTTCGGCGGCGACTGCCTGCACTACATGCCCGACGAAGAAATCGACCTGTACCAGGCCTTGGAAGAACGCCGCTTCGAAGCCGAAGAGAACGACGAACCGTTCGACTGGAACCAGGAAAAGCAATTGATGGCCATGTCGCTGCAGGACAGCAACAAGCATTGAGTGCCCCGGAATGCAAAAAACCGCTCGTTGAGCGGTTTTTTTGTGCAAACGGCAGAAACAAAAACGCCGCTCAATGAGCGGCGTTCTTGACGAATATGGAGCGGGAAACGAGACTCGAACTCGCGACCCCGACCTTGGCAAGGTCGTGCTCTACCAACTGAGCTATTCCCGCAGAAGACAACTTTAACATCAGCTATCTTGTTGAAATCGTTGATGTTTATCAACGATTCGATGGGGCAGATTTTGAATCCATTCAAAGGGTTTGGCAAGCCCTTTTTTGAAAAATTTCGCAAAATCATGCCGTTAGACTAACTGGCGACGGCAATACATAAACCGCGCACAAACAAAAACGCCGCTCAATGAGCGGCGTTCTTGATGAATATGGAGCGGGAAACGAGACTCGAACTCGCGACCCCGACCTTGGCAAGGTCGTGCTCTACCAACTGAGCTATTCCCGCAAATGGCGTCCCCTAGGGGACTCGAACCCCTGTTACCGCCGTGAAAGGGCGGTGTCCTAGGCCACTAGACGAAGGGGACACGCTGCCCGGAACACATGGTGTGTGTTCCAGTGCCCAGAGCCGCACCCGAAGATGGGTTCTGGTTTCACTCAACCCTGCCCGAAAGCAAGACTGCTTAAAAATGGAGCGGGAAACGAGACTCGAACTCGCGACCCCGACCTTGGCAAGGTCGTGCTCTACCAACTGAGCTATTCCCGCATTGGCGTCCCCTAGGGGACTCGAACCCCTGTTACCGCCGTGAAAGGGCGGTGTCCTAGGCCACTAGACGAAGGGGACACGCTACAACTTCACTCCCTGCCGCGCTTCGCTGTGTGCTTTACGCTGCAAGTGGCGCGCATTCTAGGGGTGGTTTAGGAAGTCGTCAACCCCCAATGATAAATTTATTTAAATCAACGACTTCGCTGCCGATGACCTGACAGACAGCGGCTTCTTGGCCCCGCCGGTGACCGCCTCAGGGCACGCGCCACTATCCGGGCCGGGGCGAAGCCACTACACTCAAATGGACGACAACCCGACGAGGCTTACACGGTGACACCACTCATGATCACCCTGCTTATAGTAGCGGGGATCGTTATTCTGATCGCCATCGGTTACCTGAACAATGTGGTGGAGAACAACAAGCTGGAAAAGAAAAAGCTCAAGCTTGAGCTTGATGACCGCTTGCGCCGCTGCGGCGAAATCACCGAGACCTTTCCAGGGCAACTGATGACCCCGGCGCTGAAGCTGCTGCTGACTCGCCTGGAACTCAACCTCAACCAGCGGATTCTGGCCCAGGACAAGGGCAACAGTGCCGTCAGGGCTCGGCTGGGCGAACTGGAGGCGGAAATCGCCAAGGGCGAAGGCATTTCGGTGAACAACCCGCCGGCGCCGATCCAGACTGAAGTGAAGGCCAAGGACGTGCGCTTTCTACTGGAGGCCCTGCACAGCCAGGTGACCCGCGCGGCGCAGGACGGCTTCCTGCCAGCCAACGAGGCCAAGCACTGGATCCGCGAGATTCGCCACATTCTGGTGCTGCTGCACATCGAGTTCTTCAATAACCTTGGCCAAGCGGCATTGCAGGCCGAGCAACCGGGCCAGGCGCGCCTGGCGTTCGAACGCGGCGTGCAATACCTGCGCAAACAGCCGGAGCCGGCGGTTTACCAGGAACAGCTCAAGTACATGGAGAAACTGCTGGGCCGGGCCAACGCCATGGTGCTGGACAGCACCGCGCCAACCGAGGATGACCATAACGAACTGACTGAGGGGCTGAAGGAAGTCGAGCCCGAGTGGAAGAAGAAAGTCATTTACGATTGAGTGGGGGGCGGCGGTTCGCCGCCGGCTGGGCGCGCTTCGCGCGCCATCGCAGCCTGGCGGCAGCTCCTGTGTGGGCATTACGCAGCAAGCAGCGGCCGCCAGGCCGCTTCACAGGCGAATCAGCAATCCGTCGAACGCAAAAAGATTTCCACCATCTTTTCCATCCCCGCCTGGTCCGCCTCACTGAAGCGCGCCAGTTTCGGGCTGTCCAGATCAAGTACGCCAATCAGGCGCCCTTCCTTGACCAGCGGAATCACCAACTCACTGTTCGATGCACTGTCACAGGCAATGTGGCCCGGGAAGGCGTGCACGTCTTCCACGCGCTGGGTTTGGCGGGTGGCCGCCGCCGCGCCGCACACACCCTTGGAGAACGGGATGCGCACGCAGGCGACCTGCCCCTGAAACGGCCCCAGCACCAGCTCGTCATTGCGGTTGATGTAGAAACCCGCCCAGTTCAGGTCGTCCACATAGTTGTAGAGGAACGCCGAAAACTGCGACGCATTGGCAATGAAGTCGCGCTCGTCAGCGAGCAGCGATTCCAATTGCGCGGTCAGCATCGCGTAGCCTTCAAGGCCCTGGCCGGTGCTGTTCAAATCGATCATTGCGGTTGCTCCAGTAATTTGAGACCCACCCAATAGCGGGCGAATTGGTAGGCGCAGCGGCCGTTGCGATTACCGCGACCGGTGGCCCAGCGCGCGGCGAGGATGTCCAGCTCCTCGGTCCGCTGCCAGACGAGGCCGGCCTGGCTGGCGAATTGGCCAATCCAGTGCTCGACCACGTTGAGAAAATGCTCCTGATTAAACGGGTAGAACGACAGCCACAAGCCAAAGCGATCTGACAGCGCGATCTTGTCTTCCACCGCCTCACTGGGGTGGATTTCGCCGTCCACGTTCTGCCAATGGGCGTTATCGCTTTCCTTCTCCGGCACCAGGTGTCGGCGGTTGGACGTCGCGTACAGCAGCACGTTGTCGGGTGCCGACTCCAGCGAGCCATCCAGCACGCTCTTGAGGATGCGGTAATCCCCCTCCCCGGCCTCGAACGACAAGTCATCGCAGAACAATACGAAACGCTGGGGCAATTGCACCAGTTGCTCGACCACCCGTGGCAAGTCCGCCAGGTGATCGCGCTCAATCTCGATCAAGCGCAGCCCCTGCCCCGCGTGTTCGGCCAGCAAAGCACGCACCAGCGAGGACTTGCCGGTGCCGCGCGAGCCCCATAGCAACGCATGGTTGGCCGGCAACCCCTGCAGGAACTGGCGGGTGTTGGCACCCAATTGGTCACGCTGGCGATCCACACCGATCAGGTCGGTGAGGCGCGTGTCCAGGCTGACCTGCAAGGGCATCAAGTAACCCGTGCGGCCGTCGCGCTGCCAGCGCGCCGCCAGGCACTGGGACCAATCGATCTGCGGGCGAATGGCCGGCAGCAGAGGCTCCAGCCGAGCCAGAACCGACTCGGCACGCTGCAGAAATGCATCCAATCGCGAGTCCATGACTTCTCCTTTTGGCAATTTCACAGTAAAAGGCGCCAGCGCGCTGTCGATATAGTCACATCACAGCGCCGAACAGGACACGACTTCAGCTATGCTTGCCCAGCGCGCACGGAACGAAACATTGGCCCGGACTATATGGATATAAAGTTTACCCAGCGACTGTCGTACAAACAGGCTCGACTGACAGTAGTGGTCGGTTTCATCATCGGGACATTGATAAGCATTGTGCAGATCGGCATCGATTATGCCAGCGTTGACCAGGCCATCAACCGCGAGATGCTGTCACTGCTGGAAATCAGCCACAACCCGGCGTCGCGCATCGCCTATAACATCGACAGCGAGCTGGCCAAGGAGCTGAGCGCTGGCCTGTTGCATTCCGAGTCGATCGTGGGCGTACGCCTGTCCGACAACAATAATACCGTACTCGCCAATGTCACTCGGCCGCGCATCGAAAGCCCCTACCGCTTCATCAGTGATTTCCTGTTCGGGGAGCGACGCACCTACGACGATTCGCTGTTTCTCAGCCACATGCCCAGTGAACGACTGGGCACGCTGCACCTGGACGTGGACACCCTGGCGTTCGGCTTGCGCTTCCTGCGCCGCGCCGAAATCACCCTGTTTTCCGGCTTCCTGCGCAGCCTGCTGCTGGCGGCGATCATGCTGGCGCTGTTCTACACCATGCTGACCAAGCCGCTGGTGCGGGTGATCAGCGCCCTGAGCAACTCCAACCCGCACGCTGCCAAGCCGACCAAGCTGGACTACCCACCGGGCCACGAGCACGACGAAATCGGCGTACTGGTGCGCGCGGCCAATCAGCAATTCGTCAGCATGAGCACCGAAATCCAGCAACGCCGCGCTGCGGAAAACCGCCTGACCGAATACCTCGGCGAGCTGGAAAACATCGTTTCGGCCCGTACCACCGAGCTCAAGGCCAGCAACATTCGCCTGAGCCTGTCCAACGAAGAACTGGAAAACGCTCGGCGCACCGCGCTGGACATGGCCCAGGCCCGTGCTGCGTTCCTGGCCAACATGAGCCACGAGATCCGCACCCCGCTCAACGGCCTGCTGGGCATGATCGCGCTGTCGCTGGACAGCCCGTTGACCGCCGAGCAGCGCCAGCAGCTGTCCATCGCCCACGACTCGGGCAAGGTGCTGGTGGAGCTGCTCAACGATATTCTCGACCTGTCGAAATTCGACGCCGGCCAGCTGGAGCTCGAACGCATCCCGTTCGACCTCGGCGCACTGGTGGAAGACACCGCCAACCTGCTGTCGCAGAACGCCGCGCCCAGCGTGGAGCTGGCATGCCTGATCGACCCGAGGTTTCCGTCCATGGTGCTGGGCGACCCGACCCGGGTACGACAGATCGTCAGCAACCTGCTGTCCAACGCCCTGAAGTTCACCCGTTTCGGCCGCGTCGACGTGCGCCTGAGCACTTACCCGGGCGGCGTCAGCATCGAGGTGTGCGACACCGGCATCGGCATTGCCCAGGAAGCGCAGGTGAAAATCTTTCAACCCTTCACCCAGGCCGGCGCCGGCATTACCCGCCAGTTCGGCGGCACCGGGTTGGGCCTGGCACTGACCAACAACCTCTGCGAAGCCATGCACGGCCGGTTGAGCATCAGCTCCGAAGCAGGCTTTGGCAGCCGCTTCAGCGCGGACCTGCCGCTGCCGACCCACACCCCCGCCATCGCGCCGGCGCCACTCAAGGGCAAGGTGATTGCCATCAGCCCTGCCAGCAGCGGCCTGGCTGAACTGCTGCAAAGCCTGCTGCCGGGCTGGGGCCTGGAATATCAGCGCTTGAGCACCGACGCCCCGCTGGAAGGCCTGAACCCTGACCTGCTGATTACCGATTGCCTGGACTGCCTGTTCGGCCTGCGCCCGGCCATCAGCGCCCCGATTCTGCTGGTAACCGCCTACGGCAACTTCCTGCCCACCGAACAGGCCACGGCCCTCAGCCCGTTGCAGCAACAAGCGCGGCCACTGGCGCGCAACGCCCTGTACCAGACGCTGCGGCGCACCCTGCTGGGCGATGAGCCCAACCTGCAGCAAGCGCTGGAGCGCGGCGATTCACCGCAACGGCGGGCGCGCATCCTGCTGGTGGAGGACAACCCGGTCAACCAGCTGGTGGCCAAGGGCATGCTGAGCAAGCTGGGCTGTGAAGTGACCGTCGCCGCCCACGGTGGCGAAGCCCTGGCAGCGCTGGAAGACAAGGAATACGACCTGGTGCTGATGGACTGCAACATGCCGGTCATGGACGGCTACGAAGCCAGCCGGCGCATCCGCCAGAGCGGGCGCTGGCCACAGTTGCCGATCGTCGCGCTGACCGCCAACGCCATGCCCGAAGAGCGCGAACGCTGCCGTGCCGCAGGCATGAGCGACTACCTGGCCAAGCCGTTCCGGCGCGAAGAACTGATTACCCTGATCGACCACTGGATTCCGCTCACGCCGGTGGCGTGAGGTGTGCCAGCAGGCGTTCTAGCCCTTGCTGCAAGGGTTGCAACTGGTTGAGGTCGATACCACTGGCGCAAATCAGCTCCTGGCGCAGCCGCGCTGCCGTGTCGCGCAGCGCCTCGCCTTCGGCGCTCAGGCTCAAGTGCACTTCGCGCTCGTCCTGCACCGCGCGCCGGCGCACGACCAGACCCATCTGCTCAATGCGCTTGAGCAGTGGCGTGAGGGTGCCCGAATCCAGCATCAAGCGCTCGCCCAGGGCCTTCACCGTAGGCTGTTCGGGTACCGTGCCCTGCCACTCCCACAGCACCAGCATCGCCAGGTACTGCGGGTAGGTCAGGCCCAAGGCTTCGAGCATCGGCTTGTAACCACGGGTCACTGCCCGCGAGGCGGCGTACAGCTTGAAACACAGCTGGTCATCCAGCAGCAGGCTATTCATTTGAGCAGCGCTTGGATCTCGCTATCCAGCTCCTGGGGCTTGGTGGTGGGAGCGAAACGCTTGACCAGCTTGCCGTCCTTGCCAATCAGGAACTTGGTGAAGTTCCACTTGATGCCCTGAGAGCCGAGCAGGCCCGGGGCGCGTTTTTTCAGCTGCACAAACAGCGGATGGGCATCGGCGCCATTGACATCGACCTTCTTGAACAAGGGGAAACTCACGCCGAAATTCAGCTCGCAGAACTGCGAGATCTCGCCTTCGTTGCCCGGCTCCTGCTTGCCGAACTGGTTGCAGGGAAAGCCCAGCACCACCAGGCCCTGGTCCTTGTAGTCCTGCCACAACTGCTCCAACCCCTTGTACTGTGGGGTGAAGCCGCACTTGCTGGCGGTGTTGACCACCAGGATGGCCTTGCCGTCAAAGTCGGCCAGGGTCTTTTGTTCACCGGTGATGGTGGTGCAGGGAATATTCAGCAGGGCGTCGCTCATGGCAGGTGCTCCTCGGGTTGAGAGGCTAACCATAGCGTGCAATTCAATTGCACACAATCAAATATCCCCCATCGCACCGATCGGTCCGTGGCGGCGGCCGTCAGGCGCCGTTCCAGGCACCCGCCCTCCAGCAACCTGCGGGGGGCGGCCGCCGACGGGTGGTGTTACTCGCGAGGCACCAGGTCCAGGCACACCGAGTTGATGCAGTAGCGCAGCCCGGTCGGCGGCGGGCCATCCGGGAATACGTGGCCCAGGTGGGCGTCACACGTGGCGCAGGTCACTTCGGTGCGGACCATGCCGTGGCTGGTGTCACGGATCTCGATCATCGCGCTGTCTTCGATCGGCGCGTAGAAGCTCGGCCAGCCGCAACCGGAATCGAACTTGGTGGTCGAATCGAACAGTGCGGCATCACAGCACACGCAATGGTAGACGCCATCGGTCTTGGTGCTGTTGTACTTGCCGGTAAACGGCCGTTCGGTGGCCTTGAGGCGGCAGACGTTGTATTGCTCGGGGTCGAGCATCGCCTTCCACTCATCCTCGGTCTTGGTGAACTTGGTCATCGGGTTACCTCGGCAGCTGAAAAACCCCGATCTGTCCCTTTTCCGGTGATCGGGTGGCACGTATGATTGCGCCTTGTTCAGACCCCAGTCTGTCACCCACGCCAGGCGCATTCAATTTCATTTTCACCGCGCCATCTCGCGGCACTTTTTTTCCTTGGGATCCCCATCATGCAGGTCAGCAAATCGAACAAGCTCGCCAACGTCTGCTATGACATTCGCGGGCCAGTGCTCAAGCACGCCAAACGCCTGGAAGAGGAAGGCCATCGCATCCTCAAGCTGAACATCGGCAACCCGGCCCCCTTTGGCTTCGAGGCGCCGGACGAAATCCTCCAGGACGTGATCCGCAACTTGCCCACCGCCCAGGGCTACAGCGACTCCAAAGGCCTGTTCAGCGCCCGCAAGGCCGTGATGCAGTACTACCAGCAAAAGCAGGTGGAAGGCATCGGCATCGAGGACATCTACCTGGGCAACGGCGTGTCCGAGCTGATCGTGATGGCCCTGCAGGCCCTGCTCAATAACGGTGACGAGGTGCTGGTACCGGCGCCCGACTACCCGCTGTGGACCGCCTCGGTGAGCCTGGCCGGCGGCCACGCCGTGCACTACCTGTGCGACGAGCAGGCCAACTGGTGGCCAGACCTGGACGACATCAAGGCCAAGATCACCCCGAACACCAAGGCCATGGTGATCATCAACCCGAACAACCCCACCGGCGCCGTGTACTCCAAAGAAGTGCTGCAGGGCATGCTCGAAATCGCTCGCCAGCACAACCTGGTGGTGTTCTCCGACGAGATCTACGACAAGATCCTCTACGATGACGCCGTGCACGTGTGCACCGCTTCGCTGGCACCCGACCTGCTGTGCCTGACCTTCAACGGCCTGTCCAAGTCCTACCGCGTGGCGGGCTTCCGTTCCGGCTGGATCGCCATCTCCGGGCCCAAGCACAACGCCCAGAGCTACATCGAAGGCATCGACATCCTGGCCAACATGCGCCTGTGTGCCAACGTGCCGAGCCAGCATGCCATCCAGACCGCCCTGGGCGGCTACCAGAGCATCAACGACCTGGTATTGCCCAACGGCCGCCTGCTGGAACAGCGCAACCGCACCTGGGAACTGCTCAACGACATTCCCGGCGTCAGCTGCGTGAAACCCATGGGCGCGCTGTACGCCTTCCCGCGCATCGACCCCAAGGTGTGCCCGATCCACAACGACGAGAAGTTCGTGCTCGACCTGCTGCTTTCCGAAAAGCTGCTGGTGGTCCAGGGCACCGCGTTCAACTGGCCATGGCCAGACCACTTCCGCGTCGTCACCCTGCCGCGGGTCGATGACCTGGAGCAGGCGATCGGCCGCATCGGCGGTTTCCTGAAGAACTACAAGCAGTAACACCACGCTCGTGTAGCAGCAGTTGTCTTATGCGGCAGCTGCTACATGCACTCACATACATAGGAGCTACCGCCAGGCTGCGATAACGGTCGAAGGACTTTCAGCGGTTGCCTGGTCCTTGGGCATGCTGCGCGCGCCATCGCAGCCTATCGGCTCCTGCGAAGGCGCCTACGCATCCAGTAACACTTCTCTGCACAACCACTGATCCCGCCACCCCACGGCGGCAGCGCCCTGCTGTCTAGAATCAAGGTTGTGACACAGTTTGAAATAGTCCCTTGGTTGAATCAGCGCTGCCCTCCCCTTATATACCGGACAACGCGACAATTTTTCCGTCAGGAGTACGTAACAACCATGATGCGCATCTTGCTGTTTCTTGCCACCAACCTTGCGGTCGTGCTGATTGCCAGCATCACCCTGAGCCTTTTCGGCTTCAACGGGTTCATGGCGGCCAACGGCGTGGATCTGAACCTCAAACAACTGCTGGTCTTCTGCGCCGTGTTCGGCTTCGCCGGCTCGCTGTTCTCGCTGTTCATCTCCAAGTGGATGGCGAAGATGAGCACCAGCACGCAGATCATCAGCCAGCCGCGCACCCGCCATGAACAGTGGCTGCTGGCGACCGTTGAACAGCTGTCCCGCGAAGCCGGCATCAAGATGCCCGAAGTGGGTATCTTCCCGGCGTACGAGGCCAATGCCTTCGCCACCGGGTGGAACAAGAACGATGCCCTGGTGGCGGTCAGCCAGGGCCTGCTGGAGCGCTTCTCGCCCGACGAGGTGAAAGCGGTGCTGGCCCACGAGATCGGCCACGTGGCCAACGGTGACATGGTCACCTTGGCGCTGGTGCAGGGCGTGGTGAATACCTTCGTGATGTTCTTCGCACGCATCATCGGCAACTTCGTCGACAAGGTCATCTTCAAGAACGAAGAAGGCCAGGGCATGGCCTACTATATCGCGACTATCTTTGCCGAACTGGTGCTGGGCATCCTGGCCAGCGTCATCGTCATGTGGTTCTCGCGCAAGCGTGAATTCCGGGCCGATGAAGCCGGTGCCCGCCTGGCCGGTACCGGCGCGATGATCGGCGCCCTGCAGCGCCTGCGGTCTGAACAAGGCGTGCCGGTGCACATGCCCGACACCCTCACCGCCTTCGGCATCAACGGCGGCCTCAAGCACGGCCTGGCTGGCCTGTTCATGAGCCACCCACCGCTGGAAGACCGCATCGAGGCACTGCGCCGCCGCGGTTGATTCAGGCAGCGACAGAAAAGGGCGACCCAGGTTGCCCTTTTTTTTGCGCCCGCGTTCCGCCGCGTCGCGCAGATATCCGCCTGCATGAATGCTCCCCAGGAATTCGATCAAATGGCCCTAAAACTTATATTAGATTTAGATCATTCAGTAGCCGAAGATAATCCCATTCAAACGCTCAGGACTTCACATCATGCTGCCTAGCCTGTTCATCTCCCACGGTTCGCCCATGCTCGCCCTGGAACCCGGCGCCAGCGGCCCGGCACTGGCCAGGCTGTCGGCCGAGCTGCCCCGGCCGACAGCCATCGTCGTGGTCTCGGCGCACTGGGAAAGCCGCGAATTACTGGTAGCCAGCAACCCTGCCCCAGACACCTGGCACGACTTCGGCGGCTTCCCTGCCGCGCTGTTCGCCGTGCAGTACCCGGCCCCCGGCCAACCCGCGCTCGCCGCCGAGATTGCCCAGCGCCTCAACGCGGCCGGCCTGCCGGCACGGCTTGACCCGCAACGGCCGTTCGACCATGGCGCCTGGGTGCCACTGTCGCTGATGTACCCGCAAGCCGACATTCCCGTGGTGCAGGTATCCCTTCCCAGCCACCTGGGGCCGCAACTGCAGCACCAGGTGGGCCAGGCACTGGCTGGCCTGCGCGAAGAGGGCATCCTGCTGATCGGTTCGGGCAGCATCACCCACAACCTGCGTGAGCTGGACTGGCACGCCGGCCCGGAGAGCGCCACGCCCTGGGCCCTGGCGTTCCGCGACTGGATGATCGACAAGCTGCAGGCCGACGATCACGCCGCCTTGGTGGACTACCGCCAGCAGGCACCCTTCGCCACCAAGAACCACCCCAGCGACGAGCACCTGCTGCCGCTGTACTTCGCCCGCGGTGCCGGCGACACCTTCAGCCTGGCCCACGCTGGCTGGACGCTTGGTGCGCTGGGCATGGACATCTACCGGTTCGATTGAGCCGGATCACGGCCAACCCGCAGGCAAAAAAAATCCCCGACATCAGGTCGGGGATTTTTCATTTCAGATCAGCCGCAAGGCAGGATCAGTCTTCGCGATAGCGACGCAGCTTCAGCTGCTTACCGGCAACGCGAGTGTCCTTGAGCTTGGCCAGCAGCTTTTCCAGACCTTCCTCAGGCAGTTCGACCAGGCTGAAGCTGTCACGTACCTGGATACGGCCGATGGCTTCGCGGGCCAGGCCGCCTTCATTGAGGATGGCACCCAGCAGGTTCTTCGCGGCGATACCGTCGCGAGCGCCCAGGGCGGTACGGCAACGGGCACGGCCTTCGCCCAGCGGCATTGGCGCGCGACGCTCGCGATCACCACGCTCAGGACGATCACCCGTGGTACGCTCGCGCGGCGCGCTGGTCGGAACCAGTGGCTGCTCGCGCTCAACGGCTTCCAGGGTCAGCGCCTGGCCATTGGTGGCCTTGCGCAGCAGGGCAGCCGCCAGGGCACGCGGGGTGCAGCCGATGTCAGCAGTCAGGCGGTCCAGCAGGTCGCCGTGGGTGGCTTCTGCGTCGGCAACCAGCGGCGCCAAGCTGTTGGTCAGCTTCTTGATGCGGGCATCCAGCACAGCCTGGGCGTTCGGCAGGCGAACTTCGGCAACCTTCTGACCGGTCACACGCTCGATAACCTGCAGCATGCGGCGCTCACGCGGGGTAACCAACAGCAGCGCACGACCTTCGCGACCGGCACGGCCAGTACGGCCGATACGGTGAACGTAGGATTCCGGGTCGTACGGCATGTCAACGTTGAACACGTGAGTGATGCGCGGTACGTCCAGACCACGGGCAGCAACGTCGGTAGCGACGACGATGTCCAGGCGGCCATCCTTGAGCGAGTCGATGACGCGCTCACGCTGGTTCTGGGCAATGTCGCCGTTCAGGGCGGCAGCCTTGTAGCCTTTGGCTTCAAGGGCGCTGGCCAGGTCCAGGGTCGCTTGCTTGGTACGCACGAAAGCGATCAGGGCGTCGAACTCTTCCACTTCCAGCAGGCGCAGCACAGCGGACGTCTTCTGGTCAGCGTGAACCAGCAGGTGAGCCTGCTCGATCGCGGTGACGGTCTGGGTCTTGCTCTGGATCTTGACGTGCTTCGGGTCTTTCAGGTGACGCTCGGCGATCGCACGAATGGACTGCGGCAGGGTAGCCGAGAACAGTACGGTCTGACGGCTTTCAGGCATGGCCTTGAAGATGACTTCCAGGTCATCCATGAAGCCCAGCTTGAGCATTTCGTCGGCTTCGTCCAGAACCAGGTGGTTCACGGTCGCCAGGACTTTCTCGTCACGACGCAGGTGGTCGCACAGACGGCCCGGGGTAGCCACGACGATTTGCGCGCCGTTACGGATGGCTTTCAACTGCGGGCCCATCGGGGCACCGCCATACACGGCCACTACGGTTACGCCAGGCATCTGCTTGGCGTAGGTTTCGAATGCAGTGGCTACTTGCAGCGCCAACTCACGGGTTGGCGCCAGGATCAGGGCTTGCGGCTCGCGCTTGCTCGGGTCGATGCGATTCAGGATCGGCAGTGCGAAGGCGGCGGTCTTGCCGGTACCTGTCTGCGCCTGGCCGATCATGTCATGACCTTCCAGAATGATCGGGATCGATTGCTGCTGAATAGCCGACGGCTCTTCGTAGCCAGTCGCGATGACGGCTGCAACAATATTCGGGTTAAGTCCGAGAGCGGCGAAGCCGCCGGTTTCCTGGGTCATGGGTCTGCCTCTAAGTGCATCCGCAAAGACCCATGCTCCAAAGCTGCGCATGCCTTGTAAGACTCGAGAGTCACCCTGGCAGCTTTGTCGGCGGGGATTTGCGAAAACGATTGAATGAAAAAAAAGAATCGTCAGGAAGAGTCCGCGGAACGGACGTGCAGTCGAAGTTGTCTTCGGGGGATTGCGCTACCTGAACGTGGCCTGATTAAAGACCGGCGCGCACTATACCTGAAAACGCCGTGCACGTGAGAGTTTTTTATCGCAGGCAAACGGCTGAAGCCACGACTGTCACAGGCTTTGCGCAACCTTGGCGGCGGGGCTATTTTGCTACTGACCCTTGCGCCAGGCGCTCTGGCTTAATCGTTTCACCCCTTGCCATCGAGGATGCCGATATGAGCCAGTCCTGCCCCGGCCGCGTCAGCCGCCAATTGCACGGTGCCGTCATGCTGATCGGCCTCGACCGCGGCGCCAAGCGCAATGCCTTCGACCTGCCCATGCTGGAGCAATTGAGCCTGGCCTACGGCGATTACGAGCGCCAGCCTGCCGCCCGCGCAGCCGTGCTGTTCGGCCATGGCGAGCACTTCACCGCCGGGCTCGACCTGGAGGCGGTCAACGCTGCGTTCGTGCAGGGCTGGCAACTGCCCGCCAATGGCCTGGACCCCTGGCGCGTGGGTCTGGGGCCGACGCTGAGCAAGCCACTGATCGTCGCCGCACAGGGCTATTGCCTGACGCTGGGCATCGAATTGATGCTGGCCGCTGACATCAACCTGTGCGCCAGCAACACCCGCTTCGCCCAGATGGAGGTGCAGCGCGGGCTGTTTCCCTTTGGCGGCGCCACGGTGCGCCTGCAACAGGTGGCCGGCTGGGGCAATGCCATGCGCTGGCTGCTGACCGGTGATGAGTTCGACGCCCATGAAGCGCTGCGCCTGGGGCTGGTGCAGGAAGTGATGGCCAGCGAAGACCTGCTGCCCAACGCCGTGCACCTGGCCGAGCGCATCGCTGCCCAGGCGCCGCTGGGCGTCAAGGCCATCCTGGCGTCGGCGCGCCAAGCCTTGCTGGAAGGTGAGGCTGCCAGTGTGGCGGCACTGCCCGGCCATGCCCACCCTCTATTCGGCAGCGCCGACGCCCGCGAAGGACTGGAAGCGTTCAAACAGCGGCGGCCGGGCAACTTTACCGGCCAGTGAATCAGGACGCCGGGCGCACCTGGGCGATCAGCGCCTGCAGCGAATAGCCCAGGCGCGGCATCAGCGCGTCGGCACGGGATTTGAGCGCTTCGAAGTCAAGCTGCTGATCCAGGTCCGCCGGGATGATCAGGATGACATTGCCCTCGGTCACCGGCAGTTCCCAGTAGTGGCGGTGGTACAGGCCGCGCAGCAGGGCGGCCCCCAGCGGCTTGCCATCATCGCCGGCCCACTGGTTGATGATCAGCCAGCCGCCCGGGTTCAGGCGTTTCTGGCACTCCTCCAGGAAACGCCAGGCCAGGTGCCCCACGCCCGGGCCATGATCGGTGTACAGGTCGACGAAAATCAGGTCCGCCGGTTCTGCCGTGGGCAGCAGCTCCAGGGCATCGCCAGTGCGGATATACAGGCGCGGGTCGTCGTCCAAGCCCAGGTATTCGATGGCCAGGCGCGGCACATCGGGGCGCAGCTCGATGGCTTCAACGTCTTCCAGCGGCAGGAACTTGAGGCACGCCTGGGTCAGGGTACCGGCACCCAGGCCGAGGAACAGCGCGCTTTCGGGCTGCTCGTGGCACAGGGCGCCAATGAGCATGGCGCGGGTGTAGTCATACTCCAGCCAGCTGGGGTCGGCGGTGAACACACAGCTTTGCTCGATGGCATCGCCAAATTCGAGGAAGCGGTAGTCTTCCACTTCCAGCACACGGATCATGCCGAACTGATCGTGCACTTCGGCCAGCAGACGCTCGACGCGCTCGCGGGGTACTTCGGGTTCGTTGTCTTGCACCACGGGCGCTCATCAAGCCGGGAAAAATCCGATTGTCGCATTTATTGCGCGCCTGTACACCGTAGCCTCCGGTGGGGGAGCGGGTTCTACCCGCGAAAAGAGCACCGCGCCATGCCTGATACCAAGGTGCCTGCTTCGCGGGTAGAACCCGCTCCCACAAGGCGAGCAGTGATACCATCGGCTTACCCACCCACCATTAAAAGAGCCTGTCATGAGCCACCCATGGAGCCCCGACAGCTGGCGCGCCCTGCCGATCCAGCAACAACCCCAGTACCCCGACGCCGCCCGCCTGGCCCAGGTGGAACAGACACTGGCCAGCTACCCACCACTGGTGTTCGCCGGCGAGGCGCGCGAGTTGCGTCGCCAGTTCGCCGAAGTAACTCAAGGTCGCGCCTTCCTGCTGCAAGGGGGTGACTGCGCCGAGAGTTTCGCCGAGTTCTCGGCCGCGAAGATCCGCGACACCTTCAAGGTGCTGCTGCAAATGGCCATCGTCATGACCTTCGCCGCTGGCTGCCCGGTGGTCAAGGTCGGGCGCATGGCAGGGCAGTTCGCCAAGCCGCGCTCGGCCAATGACGAGACCATTGGCGGTGTCACCCTTCCCGCCTACCGTGGCGACATCGTCAATGGCATCGGCTTCGACGAAAAAAGCCGCGCGCCGGACCCCGACCGCCTGCTGCAGGCCTACCACCAGTCCACCGCCTCGCTCAACCTGCTGCGCGCCTTCGCTCAAGGCGGCTTTGCCGACCTGCATCAGGTGCACAAGTGGAACCTGGACTTCATCGCCAACTCGGCGCTGGCCGACAAGTACCACCAATTGGCCAACCGTATCGACGAAACCCTGGCCTTCATGCGCGCCTGCGGCCTGGACAGCGCCCCGCAACTGCGCGAAACCAGCTTCTTCACCGCCCATGAGGCGTTGCTGCTCAACTACGAAGAAGCCTTCGTGCGCCGCGACAGCCTGACCAACGACTACTACGACTGTTCGGCGCACATGCTCTGGATCGGCGACCGCACCCGCCAGTTGGACGGCGCGCACGTGGAATTCCTGCGCGGGGTGCACAACCCCATCGGCGTCAAGGTCGGGCCCAGCATGAAACCCGAAGACCTGATCCGCCTGATCGACACCCTCAACCCCGACAACGACCCCGGCCGCCTCAACCTGATCGCGCGCATGGGCGCCGGCAAGGTCGGCGACCACCTGCCGCAACTGATCCGCGCGGTGCAGGCCGAAGGCCGCCAGGTGCTGTGGAGTTCCGACCCCATGCATGGCAACACCATCAAGGCCAGCAGCGGCTACAAGACCCGCGACTTCGCGCAGATCCTCAGCGAGGTGAAGCAATTCTTCCAGGTGCACGAAGCGGAAGGCAGCCATGCCGGCGGCATCCACATCGAAATGACCGGGCAGAACGTCACCGAATGCATCGGCGGCGCCCGGCCGATCACCGAGGACGGCCTGTCCGACCGCTACCACACCCACTGTGACCCGCGCATGAACGCCGATCAGTCACTGGAACTGGCGTTCATGATTGCCGAAACGCTCAAACAGGTTCGGCGCTGAACGGTGCCGGCGCCAGAACCTGCAGATAACCCTGCAGGCCATGGCGCCGCTGGCATTGCACGGTGACGGCCGCCAGCCCCAGCCAGCCGGCCATGCGGGTCAACTGCTGCGCCAGCGCCAACAGCGCCCCATCATCCAGCCCGCCCTGCTCATCGTGCACCGCCAGCACCCGCAACTCGCCGTTGGCCCGCGCTGCGCGCACATCCACCCGCGCCACGATGCATTCGTTGTGCAGGAACGGCAGCACGTAATAGCCATACACCCGCTTGTGCGCCGGCGTGTAGATTTCCAGGCGGTAGCGAAAGCCGAACAGGCGCTCTGTGCGGTCGCGCTCCCACACCAGTGAATCGAACGGCGACAGCAGCGCGCTGGCGCTGACCTGGCGTGGCACCCGCGGCTCGGCCAGGCAATAGGCCGGCTGGCGCCAGCCTTCTACTTCACAGGCCTGCAGGCGGCCGGCCTCTACCAGTTCGGCCAGGCGCTGGCGTGAATCACCCGGATCGAGACGAAAGTAATCGCGCAGGTCTTTTTCGGTCGCCACCCCCAGCGCACCCGCCGCGTGCAGCAGCAGCTCACGCTGGGCCTGGCCAACCTCGGGAACAGGCCGCGCCAGCACCGCCGATGGAATCACCCGCTCCGGCAAGTCATAAAGACGCTCGAAACCACGGCGCCCGGCGACCGTCAGCTGGCCAGCAGCGAACAACCATTCCAGCGCATGCTTCTCGGCGCTCCAGTCCCACCACGGCCCGGCCCTTTCCTGACGCGTGGACAAACTGCCCGCGCCCAACGCGCCTTGGTCGCGCACGGCATCCAGCACCCGCGCCACTACCGGCTTCTGTTCGATGCCGAAGCGTGCCAGCTCCTTATAGATGCCCTTGCCCTGCGCGGCGCGGGCCATGCGCCAGGCCATGGCCGGGTAAAGCTCCAGGGGCAACAGCGAGGCTTCGTGCCCCCAGTACTCGAACAGCTTGCGCTGCCGCCCACGGCCCCAGGCCAGGTCGTCGAGCATGCTGCGCGGGTAATCACCCAGGCGCGAGAACAGCGGCAGGTAGTGGGAACGCACCAGCGCGTTCACCGAATCGATCTGCAACACGCCCAGGCGCTGGACCATCTGCAACAAGTGCGCGGGGGCCAACGGCGCGCGCCGGGCGCGGGCAGCGAAGCCCTGGGCCGCCAGGCTGAGACGCCGCGCCTGGGCGAGCGACAGGGACAATGGTGGGGGCATGCGCGACTCCTTGTGGGCACGCCCTACAGTAGCCCTGCGCCCAGGCGCTTGCCACCCTTCATTTTTTCAATGGATCGTCCCAGAAATGCCGCTCCATTTCCCGCGAGACATCCGCCCGGCTCATGCCGATATCCTTGAGCATGTCGTCACTCATCGCCGCGAGTTGATGACGCTCCCACGCCAGTTGTCGCCAGCGCCGAACGCGAGCAGCCACACGCTGCCACACACCCTTGATGGACAAGCCGTGAAACGGCACCCGCGCCACCAGCACATAACCCTTTTGACTTTTCATCATCCTGCCCTCCAGTTGGGGATGACTCAGTGTCCTGCCGGGCCTATGATCAATCCAACGAATGTTTCTTATGCCTCGCATCTCGGAGATTGATGTATGTCCCAGTATCAAAGCATCGACTCGGAGGTGCTCCGCACCTTTGTCGCCATCGCCGATGAAGGCGGCTTCACCCGCGCCGGCGAACGCGTCAACCGCACGCAGTCCGCGGTGAGCATGCAGATGAAACGCCTGGAGGAAGATATCCTCCAGCGCCAGCTGTTCGAGCGTGACGGCCGCCAGGTGCGCCTGACCGCTGAGGGGCAGATTCTGCTGGGTACGCGCGGCGCATTCTCAAGCTGCACAGCGAAGTGTTCACTACCCTGCGCCAGCCGCACATGGTCGGCACCGTGCGCATCGGCACGCCGGATGACTACGCCATGCGTTTTTTGCCCGGCATCCTCTCGCAGTTCGCCCAGGCCTACCCGCTGGTCCAGGTGGAAGTACATTGCGAAAGCTCGAAACAACTGCTGATGCGCCAGGACCTGGACCTGACCATCGTCACCCGCGAGCCCGGCAGCGAGATTGGCCAGATGTTGCGCCACGAGCGCTTTGTCTGGGCCCAGGCCCAGGGCTTCAGCCCCCACGAGCAAAGCCCGGTGCCGCTGGCGATGTTCAACAACGACTGTTTCTGCCGCTTATGGGCCTGCAACGCTCTGGATGCCCGGCAAAAACCCTACCGGGTCGCCTACACCAGCCCCAGCCTGGCGGCGATCATGGCCGTGGTCAGCGCCGGGCTGGCAGTGACCGCGCAGCTGCAAAGCCTGATCACCCCGGACTTGCGCATTCTGGGCGAAACCGAGGGGCTGCCGCAGTTGCCCATGGCCAGCGTGATGCTGCTGCGCAACGAAAGCACCCAGAGTGCGATCACCGATTGCCTGGCCGACCATATCGCCGAGGGTTTCAAGCTGTAACGATTTAACGAACTCTCGGCAACCTTCAATGCTCAAACCTTTCAAGAAGCCGCGAACACGGCCATGACGGATTAGCTGGCGCGTTAAACACCTTGACGCTAAATTCGCCGGCACTTATTGAATCAAGGATCAGCATGAACGCCGACCGCCCTACTTCAAGCGCTGCCGAAGGCCATTGCGACGATCTGCTGCTCGACAGCCAATTGTGCTTTGCCCTGTATTCCACCTCCCTGCTCATGACCAAGGTCTACAAGCCGCTGCTCCAGGCGCTGGACCTGACCTACCCGCAGTACCTGACCATGATGGTGCTGTGGGAAAAGGATGGGCTGACCGTGGGCGAAATCAGCACACGCCTGCTGACCGATCCCGGCTCCCTCACCCCCCTGCTCAAGCGCCTGGAGGCCGAAGGCCTGCTCAGCCGCACCCGCAGCCGCGAGGATGAGCGCGTGGTGATTGTCGAGCTCACCGACCAGGGCCGTGCCCTGCGCGAAAAGGCCAAAAGCATTCCCGGCTGCATTCTGGCAGCCACGGGCAACTCGGTGGAGCGCCTGCGCCAGCTGCAGGGCGACCTGCTGCAACTGCGCGGCAACCTGCACGAAAGCCTCTGATCCCGGGCCCTCCCGACCCACGCTGACGACCACGGCGCAACCGTTCGTCGTCGCCTTCGAACATTTATCTTGCGCACAAACTATTAACGCACTAATCTAATTTCGTACCCAGACAGCGCGCCCTTCGGCGCCAACCCTATCCAGCAGAACGAGGTGTCATCATGCAAACTCTCTACACCGCTACCGTTACCGCCACCGGTGGCCGCGATGGCCGCGCTGTTTCCAGCGACAACATCCTGGACGTGAAACTGGCCACCCCCAAGGCATTGGGCGGCGCTGGCGGTGAAGCCACCAACCCTGAGCAGCTGTTCGCTGCCGGTTACTCGGCCTGCTTCATCGGCGCCCTGAAATTCGTCGCCGGCCAGGCCAAGCGCACCCTGCCCACCGACACCCAGATCACCGCCGAAGTAGGCATTGGCCAGATTCCCGGCGGTTTTGGCCTGGACATCGACCTGCGCATCAGCCTGCCGGGCCTGGAACAATCCGACGCCAAGTCCCTGGTAGACGCTGCCCACCTGGTGTGCCCGTACTCCAACGCCACCCGCGGCAACGTAGATGTACGCCTGCACGTCAGCGTCTGACGCCCCCTGCGGTAAATCGCAGGCACAAAAAAGCCCGACTCAAGGTCGGGCTTTTTCATTACGCGGGACGGGCCAGAATTACTTGGCGCGACCTTTGTAGGAACCGCCTTCGCGGGTATCGATCTCGATCATGTCGCCGATTTCGATGAAGTCAGCAACGCTGAGCTCGGTGCCGTTCTTCAGTTTGGCAGGCTTCATGACCTTGCCGGAAGTGTCGCCACGAGCCGAACCTTCGGTGTAGTCAACCTGACGCACGATGGTGGTCGGCAGCTCTACGGAAACCAGGCGGCCTTCGAAGAACACGGCTTCACAGATGTCGGTCATGCCTTCTTCGACGAACGGCAGAACCGCTTCGATATCTTCGGCGTTCAGCTCGTACATGGTGTAGTCAGTGGTGTCCATGAACGTGTAGGAATCACCGCTGATGAACGACAGCGAGGCTTCCTTACGGTCCAGGATCACGTCTTCCAGCTTGTCGTCGGCGCTGTAGACAGTTTCAGTCTTGTAGCCGGTCAGCAGGTTCTTCAGCTTGGTCTTCATGATCGCGCTGTTACGGCCCGACTTAGTGAACTCAGCCTTTTGCACCAGCCACGGATCGTTATCAATCTTGATCACGGTACCCGGTTTCAGTTCTTTACCAGTTTTCATTGCGAATATCCGAATTTGGATGGATTTACAAAAATCTAGGCCGCGTATCATATCCAATTTCGGTAAAACTGCACCAGCGCCGATGCAAGATCAGGCTGAGCGGCTTGTTTTGCGCACCATTGGTCGGCATTCGCGCTCAGCTCATCCCAGTGCGCCAGCACCTGTTTCCAGTGGTCGCCCATGGCCAGGCCTTGATTCCACGCCCGCCACAAACCGGTCAGCGCCTGCCCCGCGTCGGCACTCAGGCCCGCGACATAGAGGGCCAAAAACGCATCGAGCTTTTCCCAGTGGGCGTTTTCTTCCTGCTCATAGATGTGCCACAACAGCGGCGCGCCGGCCCATTGCGCACGCACGAACGAGTCCTCGCCGCGCACGGCATTGAAGTCGCAGCACCACAGCAGCAGGTCGTATTGATCCTGACGAACGAACGGCACCACGTGGACGAACAATGCGCCGCGCCGATGAACGGCACCCGGCAACAGTTCGTCTGCGTCCAGCCACGCCTGCACATCAGCCAAAATGCGCCCCTGGGGCACCAGCAGGCGCGTGGCCTTGGTCTCTGCGGCCAGGGTATCCAGCCATCCTCCCAGGCTCGCGTTTTCGTAGGCGAAGAGCGACATCAGCCGCTCGCCCGCCTCCACCTTCACGCCCAGGGTGGCGAGAAAATCGCTGCGCGCTCGGGCGTCGGCCTGGAACGCTTGGCGCTGGGCCAGCAAGCCTTGCTCGCGCAACAGCCCGCCGGTCGTGTCGACGAAGCCGGGGAAAAAGAAATACTTCTGCAGCCGGTCGGGCTGCGGCGACGGCAGGCCATGGCAACCCGATACCCAGTCTTCCGCGCTCAAGTATTCCAGGTTGAGCCACAAGGCCGGCGTCGCTCGCGCCGCCATGGCCTGGCGGTAGGCCTCAGGCAACTTGCAAGCGAACGCTTCGATCACCACGTCAGCGGCCTGCACCGCCGGCCACTCGACCGGCCACTGGCAGATCTCCACGCCTTCCTGCCACTGGCTGGCGAGGCTCGGCTGCACCGCCGGCCACAGGCGCTCGAAAGATTTCAGGTCATCGACCCACAAGCGCACCGTCAGCTCGTGCTCGGCCACCAGTTGGCGCGCCAGGCGCCAGGTCACGCCAATATCGCCGTAGTTGTCGACCACGCAGCAAAAAATGTCCCAGGCGGCTTTCCGGTTCGCTTGCATCACGCCCTCCGGGCAAAATCGGCCATTGTAGAGGCAAAGTCGCCGGCGGCGGCCACACTCATGAGACAATCATAAACCTGCCCACGCCCGCCAGGAGGCTGCCATGCCCTACCGCCCCAACCATCGCCCGCTGTTCGTCACCCTCAACCCAGCGCAGCTGGTGGGCTGCATTGCCTTGGGGATCTGGCTGGGTTTCCTGGCCATCGCCCTGTCGTGCTGGGTGGGCTACAAACTGTTTTTCAATGCGACGCTGCCCGTGCTTGCCCCTGCGCCACCCCCGCCTGCCATGACCGCGCCTGACGATGGCTCGGCGATGTTCGACCAATACAAGGACAACCTGCGCCGCCAGGAACAAGGCCAGGCCCAAGGCGACGTGCAAAGCCACAATCAAGATCCCAAATGCCAGTTCTGGCTGCAACAGGACCGCACGGCACCCACCGACAAGAGCCGCACCAATGTACTCAAGTTCTGCAATTGAGATGGACAAGCACGCCCTGCGCCAGCTGATCGTGGACCGCCTGGCCGAAGACTTCGACGTGCTGCAGCGGGCCGCGCAAACCGCCTACGAAACCGCCACCCACGAAGAGAATGTCGCCGAGAACAAGTACGACACGCTGGGCCTGGAAGCCTCGTACCTGGCCACCGGCCAGGCGCGGCGCATGGAAGAAATCCGCCAGGCACTGGGGCTCTACCAGCAACTGACCTTGCGTGACTACGACGAGCAGCGCGGCATACAGGTCGGCACCCTGGTTTCTCTGGAAACCGAGGACGGCCAGGTGCAATGGTTGTTCCTGGGCCCCGAGGCCGCGGGCCTGAAAGTACACCTGGGCGAGCGCCTGATCACGGTCATCACCCCTCGCTCGCCGCTGGGCCAGACCCTGCTGGGCAAGTTCGAGGACGATGAGGTGGCGATCGTGGTGAACGCGATTCACCAGACGTTCACCATCACCGCCGCCCTTTAAGCCGTGAAGCGCCGGGCCAGGCCCTGGGCAGCGAACTGCTCGATCAGGTAGTCGATGAAGACCCGTGTCTTGCCCGGCAACAGTTTGTGCTCGGCGTAGTACAACCAGATGTTGCCGTCATCCACGTACCACTCGGGCAACACCCGCACCAAGCTGCCTTGCGCCAGGTAAGGCACCGCGAACGGCATGCTCACCAGCGCCACACCCAAGCCCTGCAAGGCCGCCGCACAGGCC
Source organism: uncultured Gammaproteobacteria bacterium (assembly GCA_963816515.1). GTDB lineage: Bacteria > Pseudomonadota > Gammaproteobacteria > Pseudomonadales > Pseudomonadaceae > Aquipseudomonas. The sequence continues at coordinate 759,657 of CAWFKX010000001.1, forward strand.
GCATCGGAATCACTGAGCGTGATGCGCGCCGGCAGGCGCAATTCGGCGTGGGCCTGCCCGGGCCCGGTCAACGGCCAGGCGCGCACGCGGCCCGTCTGCGGCGAGCGGATCAGGATGCCGTGCTGGGCCACCAGGTCGGCCGGCACGTGAATCGGCGGGTGGCTGGCCAGGTACTGCGCCGAGGCCACCAGCACGCGATGGGCCGGCGCCAACTTGCGCGCCACCACGCCCTGTGGCAGGTCGAAGCCACCACCGATGGCCGCGTCGAAACCCTGACCCATCAGGTCCACCTGGCGATTGTCGAAATGCCAGTCAGGGGAAATATCCGGATAGCGGCGCAGGAACTCGCCCAGCAGCGGCACCACGTACAAGCGACCGAACACGGTGCCCATGCTCACCCGCAAGGTGCCCGCAGGCTGCCCCTGCACGCTGGCAAGGTTGGCCACGGCGTTCTGGATCACCGCGAAGCTACCACTCACCTCTTCGAGAAAGCGCTGGCCCGCCTCGGTCAGCGTCAAGCGCCGCGTGCTGCGCAGGAACAGGCGCACGCCCATGCGCGCTTCCAGCCGCGCCACATTCTTGCCCACGGCAGCCGGGGTCAGGCTGAGGCGCCGGGCAGCCTCGGCAAAGCTGCCGACCTCGGCGCTGCGAACGAAGCATTCAATGCTGCTAAAGGTTTCCATGGTGACTGATTCGATACCTGTGGTTTACCCAGACTATCCCAATCATGGCCTACCGAGCACATAATCATCGGCCGATACTGGGGCCCATCAAACCCGGGCATCCCGCCCCGGACAACTGGAGTACTCCCATGTCGAACCACGATAGATTCAACGGCAAAGTCGCCCTTGTGCAGGGCGGTTCACGGGGCATCGGCGCGGCGATCGTCACGCGCCTGGCCGAAGAAGGCGCCGCCGTGGCCTTCACTTACGTCAGCTCCCAAGGCCCGGCCGAGGCGCTGGCCGAACGCATCAACGCCCAGGGCGGCAAGGCCCTGGCCATCAAGGCCGACAGCGCCGATGCCGACGCCATTCGCACCGCCGTGCAAACCACGGTCGACCGTTTTGGCCGCCTGGACATCCTGGTCAACAACGCCGGTGTGCTGGCCATCGGGCCGTTGGCCGAGTTCAGCCTGGAAGACTTCGACCGCACCTACGCCATCAATGTGCGCAGCGTGTTCATCGCCAGCCAGGCCGCCGCGCGGCACATGGGCGAGGGTGGCCGTATCATCAACATCGGCAGCACCAACGCCGAGCGCATGCCATTCGCCGGTGGCGGCCCCTACGCCATGAGCAAGTCGGCACTGGTGGGCCTGGTCAAGGGCCTGGCCCGCGACCTCGGCCCCCAGGGCATCACCATCAACAACGTGCAGCCCGGCCCGGTGGACACCGACATGAACCCTGCCGACAGTGAATTTGCCGACAGCCTGATGGGTTTCATGGCGGTGAAACGCTACGGCCATGCCGAGGAAATCGCCGGTTTCGTCAGCTACCTGGCAGGCCCGGAAGCAGGCTATATCACCGGCGCAAGCTTGACCATCGACGGGGGCTTCGGCGCCTGATCGGCCAGCGACTGCTCGAGCATCTCGATAAATGCCCGAGCAGCCGGGGTCGGCGTGTGCGACCAGATGAGGTAGACACGGCGCACCGGCGCATCGCTGACGGGCACTGCGGTCACCCCGCTGAAGCCACGCGCGACCGCTGCCGGCACCAGGCCAACGGCCAGCCCGCGCCGCACGAATTGCTCGACCAAGTGCATGTCGGTGATTTCAAACTGCACCCGGTGGCTCAGGCGCGCGGCGGCGAAGGCTTCATCGGTCTGGCGCCGGGCCCCGCTGCCGGCGGCGAAGTCAACCAGTGGCTGATCCGCCAACTGCGCCAGGCGCAGTTGCGCGCTCCCGGCCAACGGATGCTGCGGCGGCAACACTGCCACCAGCTCCTCCTCCACCAGCGCGCGTTGCGCCACCCCCTGCACGGGGTCGCCCGGCCACACGCCGATCAGGGCCACGTCCATGCGCCGCCCGCGCACTTGCTCCAGCAACCATTCGCTGCGGCCCACGCTCAGGCCAATATCCACCTCGGCATACCGGTGATGGAACGCACTGATGCGCTCCACCAGATCAAGCTCGGTCAAGGAGGAAATCATCCCCAGGCTCAAGCGGCCGCGCACCCGCCCGCAGGCGGCGGCAACGTCATCACTGATCTGTCGAGTTGCGTCCAGGGCGGTGCGGGCGCTGCGCACGAACGCCTCGCCCGCCGGCGTCAGCGCCACCCGCCGCGAGGTGCGCTCGAACAACTGTGCACCAAGCTGGCGTTCCAACCGCGCGATCTGATGGCTGAGGGCCGACTGCACGGTATGGCAACGTTCGGCCGCACGGGTGAAGCTGCCCTCCTCGGCCACGGCCAAGGCGTACTCGATCTGTTTGAGGTTCATCCATCTATCTCGTTTCACGATCAGTTCAATGACAACAATACATTGGTGTCATGAATAAGCGGTCACGATACTGACGACCTGACCACTGCCGGGAAAGCCCGCTATGCCCACCTCCGCCGCCCCACCCCTGAGCCGCGCGCTGATTTTGCTGATGGCCATCGCCACCGGCCTTACAGTAGCGAGCAACTATTACGCCCAGCCGTTACTGCACACCATTGCCGCGCAATTGGGCTTGAGCACCGGCAGCGCCGGCACCATTGTCATCACGGCGCAACTGAGTTACGGCGCCGGGCTGTTTCTGCTGGTGCCCCTGGGCGACCTGCTGGAACAACGCCGACTGATCGTCAGCATGACCCTGCTCAGTGCCACCGGCCTGCTGATCAGCGCCTTTGCCCACAGCCTGCCATTGCTGTTGCTGGGCACCGCGCTGACCGGCCTGTTCTCGGTGGTTGCCCAGGTGCTGGTGCCCATGGCCGCCAGCCTGGCCAGGCCCGAACACCGCGGACGCGTGGTAGGCACCCTGATGAGCGGCCTGCTGCTGGGGATTCTGCTGGCCCGCACCGCTGCGGGCCTGGCCTCGTCGCTGGCCGACTGGCGCGCCATTTACCTGCTGGCCGCCGCGCTGTTGACCCTGTGCGCCATCGCCCTGGCGCTGTCGCTGCCCCGCCGGCACCAGGCCGTGGGGCTCAGCTATCCACAGCTGCTGGGCTCGGTACTGCGCCTGTTTGTCGAAGAACCGGTGCTGCGCCTGCGCGCACTGCTGGGGCTGGTGTCATTCTGCCTGTTCGGGCTGTTCTGGACGCCCCTGGCCTTTCTGCTGGCCGCGCCGCCCTATGGCTACTCGGACGGCGTCATCGGCCTGTTCGGCCTGGCGGGTGCCGCCGGCGCCCTGGCTGCCAGCGCTGCCGGGCGCCTGGCCGACCGCGGCCAAGGCAATCTCGCTACCCTGCTCGGCCTCGGCGCGCTGCTTGCCGCCTGGCTGCCACTGGCCTTCGCCAACCAGTCCTTGTGGGCGCTATTGGCGGGGGTGCTGATACTGGACCTGGCCGTGCAACTGAGCCACGTCAGCAACCAGAACGCCGTCTACGCCCTGCGTCCCGAAGCGCGCAACCGCCTCAACGCCGGCTACATCACCTGCTACTTCATCGGCGGCGCCTTGGGTTCAACCCTGGGCACCCAGCTGTTCGCACGCTTCGCCTGGCCCGGCATCGTTACCGCCGGCGCAGCCATTAGCCTGTTAGCGTTGGGCATGTGGCTCACGCGTACTCGCGCGCAGCCGGAAAAGCCCGGGCAAGACGCCTGCCTCCCGTCGCACGACATTGACTTGCCGCGCCAATGAGCTATTCCGAAGGTTTGGAATTCACTGCATTCAACTTGGAAATCCCACCATGAAGCTCACAATAAAAGCCGGTGATTTCTTGCAGTGTGAAGGCGAATACAGCAATGGATCGCTCACGCTCAAGACTGCCAACCATCCCTCACCCGGCGAACGGATACCCCTGAGCCGTATCAAGAACATCACCGTCGCCAACCAGGAAATCAACCGCAGCCTGGGCGGCGCCATCGGCTGGGGCATGGCCGGTGCCTTGGTCCTGGGCCCGCTGGGGCTGGTAGCCGGCCTGTGGCTGGGCGGCAAGGAAGAACAGGTGACCTTTATCGCCACCTTGAAAGACGGCCGCAAACTGACCGCCGTGGCGGACAGCCGCACGTTTTCCAAGTTGAATGGGAGGTTGCAGAAGTCTGCTTGAGGGCAGAATGCTGCGGAAACAAAAACCCCCGGAACCTGAGGTTGCTGGGGGCTTTTAGCGTATCGAATATGGCGGTGAAGAAGTTCGCCATCGGCTCATCCCATTTTGTCAGCGTATCCGGGGTTTCAAACGATGTTTTCTCATATTCGACGCCGACTATTTTGGACGACAGCATCGCTCTGGATAATTGACCTGCCGCGCCACCGGACGCGTCCATTTCAAAGTCGGCCAGATAGCCACTGCTTGATTACCGGGCAACGCCGCACGCGCTTCTTACACACGTCTTTTGTTACGAGCATGCAAACCGTGCCCGGCACTTCATGGGAAGCACTGGATAAAAAAGGGCTCGCACCAGCTAGATGTGAGAGCCCAAGGGAGGAAACACTAGACGAAAATTGCGGGGGATTCTGATTTTACAGCGTGCTGTCCGCACCCTCCCCACCACCGAGCGCCTTGTACAACGACACCAGATTGTTGATCCGTGTGAGCTTGGTGTTGACCAGGCTCTGCTGGGAACTGAATAGATTGCGCTGGGCGTCCAGCGAGTTCAGGTAGGTATCAACGCCCTCTTGATAGCGGCTTTCCGCCAGCATGTAATTGCGCTGATTGGCTTGCACCAGCCGGGTTTCGGCGATCACCTGCGTGTTCAGGGAATCCCGCGCTGCCAGGCTGTCAGCCACTTCGCGGAACGCCACCTGAATCGCCTTCTCATAGTTGGCGACCTCGATGGATTTCTGCACCTGGGCGACGTCTAGATTGGCCTGATTACGCCCCGCATTGAAGATCGGGATGTTGATCGACGGCACGAAACTCCAGGTCCCCTGTCCGCCTGCGAACAGTTGCCCGAGGTCCGCGCTGGCCGACCCCGCAGACGCCGTCAGCGTGATGCTCGGAAAGAACGCCGCACGCGCCGCGCCGATGTTGGCGTTGGCGGCTTTGAGGTCGTGCTCGGCCACCAGAATGTCCGGTCGATACATCAACAGATCCGAGGGCAGCCCCACGGGCAATTGTTCATCGACCCGCAACCCATCCAGCCCGACCGCCGCGAAATATTCCGGCGCCAGCGGTTTGCCCACCAACAACACCAGGGCGTTCTTGTCCTGTGCCACCTGACGCTCGTAGCGCGCCTGTGCCGCCTCGGCGGTACGCACGGTACTTTCGGCCTGACTCAGGTCAAGCTCGGTCGCGACCTGCTGGTCGTAACTGCTTTTCACCAGCCCATAGCTTTCCTGTTGGCTGGTCAGGGTCTGGCGGGAGATTACCAGCAATTGCTGATCGGCCTGCAACTGGAAGTACGCGCTGGCCACTTCGGCTATCAACGCGACCTTGACGCTGCGTTGAGCTTCCACAGTGGAAAAGTAGGCTTCCAGGGCCTGCTGATTCAGGCTGCGCACCCGACCGAAGAAATCCAGCTCATAGGCGGTGAACCCCAATCCGGCATTGTATTGATGGGTGACCTGGTTATCACCCGTGGTACTGAGGTCGCGCGGTACACGCTGGCTGTCCCCGGCACCGGAGGCATTGATGGTCGGGAGCAGGTCAGCCCGGGAAATCCGATATTGCGCCTGGGCTTCCTCGATGTTGAGTGCGGCGACTCGAAGGTCGCGATTGTTGCTCAACGACTGGTTGATCAGGTCTTTGAGCACCGCACTCTGGAAGAACTGCTGCCAGCTCACCCGACGGGCGTTTGCCTGCGCGGCAGCAGGCATGTCCCAGGTCTGGTCAACCGGTGCCTCGGGGCGTACGTAATCCGGGATCAGTGAGCAGCCGCTCAGGCCGATCAGCGCCGCCACCACGGCAGCGCTCAGACGACAGGTGTTCATGGCTGTTCTCCCGACATGTGTGAGTGGGTTTCAGGCGCGTCCGCAGTCTTTTTGCCAAACAAGTTGCAGATCACCACGAAGAACATCGGCACGAAGAACACTGCCAGGAACGTGGCCGTGATCATGCCGCCGATTACACCGGTGCCAATGGAGTGCTGGCTGCCGGAACCGGCGCCGTTGGAGATCGCCAGCGGCAACACGCCGAGCATGAACGCCAGCGAAGTCATGATGATCGGCCGCAAGCGCAGACGCGCAGCTTCAACGGCGGCTTCCATCAACGGTTTGCCTTGTTCTTCGTGCAAGGCCTTGGCGAACTCGACAATCAGGATCGCGTTCTTTGCCGACAGCCCCACAGTAGTCAGCAAGCCCACCTGGAAAAACACGTCGTTGGACAGGCCGCGCAGCAAGGTCGCGATGACTGCGCCGATCACCCCGAGCGGGACGACCATGATTACTGAGACCGGCACCGACCAGCTCTCGTACAGCGCCGCCAGGCAGAGAAACACGATGAGGATGGAAATCGCGTACAGCGCCGGGGCCTGGGAGCCGGACATGCGTTCTTCATAGGAAATACCGGTGAAGCGCACGCCTACGCCATCAGGCAGTTGGCGGGCAATGCGGTCCACTGCCGCCATGGCGTCGCCGGAGCTGTAGCCAGGCGCCGGTTCGCCCATGATTTCCACGGCCGGCACACCGTTGTAACGCTCAAGCTTTGGCGATCCGTAGGTCCAGTAGCCCGAGGCGAAAGCCGAGAACCTGACCATCTGTCCCCCTGCATTGCGCACGTACCACTTGGCAAAGTCTTCCGGCGCGACGCGCCCATCCACTATGCCCTGTACATAAACTTTCTTGACCCGGCCACGGTCGATGGAAACGCGCAACGAGCTTTTGATGGCTCTTTGATTTGTGGACTCTGTAAACTTCGGCGCGAGTTCCGCCCCCCGCAGACCGGATCGACAGCGGACAGCCGAATCGAGGAAGGCAATGAGCGACCTGAAAGACAGCAACAACATCGACGAAGCGCGCTCGGGCGGCATTCAGGTGATCGCCCGCGCCAGTGCGGTGATGCGCGCACTTGGGCGCAATCCGCAGGGGTTGAGCCTGGCGGCAATCGCCCAGGAAGTCGGGCTGGCACGCTCAACCGTGCAGCGCATTGTCGCGGCGCTTGAAACTGAACAACTGGTGGAAGCCATGCGCCCCGGAAATGGTTTTCGCCTGGGGCCGGCGCTGGCTCAGTTGATTCACCAGACCCATACAGACATCATTTCCATCGCACGCAAATCTCTCGAAGCGTTGTGCGATCAACTGCAAGAGAGCGTCACGCTGTCTTGCATCAGCGACAAGCAAACGGCGGTCATCGACCGGGTCATTGCCGAGCGCGAGTTACGCGTGGTATTTCCAATGGGCCAGTCGCTGCCGATGTACGCCACGGCCGACGGCAAGGCGCTATTGTCCACGCTCAGCGACGAGCAAGTGCGCGAAAGGCTGGGCAGCAAACTCGCCCCCCTGACAGACGCCACCCATGACATCGACTCGCTGCTGGTGGAGCTGGCGCAGATTCGCAGCAGCGGCTTCGCCATCGACCATCAGGAACACACCGTGGGCATCAGCGCCTGCGCGATTCTGATCCCGACGTTCATGGGCCCTCACGCAGTGGCGGTGGTGGCGCCGACCTCGCGCTTCCAGACCCGCTCATTCGAGTTCAAGCAGGCACTGAACAGGTGTTCAGCCAGAAAGGCTACGCCAATGCGACCTTTCACGAGATTGCCGAACAGGCAGGGCTAACGCGGGGTGCGATTTACTGGCACTTCAGCGACAAGTACCAGTTGCTAGATGCGGTGCTGCGGCGCACGCAATTACCGTGGGAGCGACTGCCGGAGCATTTCACTTCACTGGCGCAGGTCCCCTCCCTGACTGAACTGAGCGAAGCCATCGGCGATGCGCTGCATGAGATCGTCAATGATCCAAGTCAGCACCGGATCACTTTGATCCTGCTGCATCGCACGGAGTTGGTGACCGATAACTATCAGGTTTACTGCCGGCTCACGGCGATTCTCGACCGAATCAAGAACTACCTTGTCGCCGCACTGACCTGGCGCTATCGGAATGCCGATGGAACCCCACATCGCCACATCCCGACCGCCGCGACGGCCGTCAAGGCGTTGCTCACCGGGACGGTTTACGAATGGCTGCTGAATCAGGCCGACATCGACCTGATGCAGGTTCCGCAGACAGTAGAGCGTCTACTTTCAAGCCTTTTCGAGCAGCACCCGCTGACGGCCTGAAGCCGTTTCCTTGAGCGCCAGTGCGACGATCAGCCCAAACCCCACCCCGCCTGCGAGGCCAGACACGCCTGCCAGGAGCGAGAACAACAGCACTGCCGGAATAAGCACCTTGCGCCGGCCAATACGATCGGACAAGCGCCCCATGAAGATTCTCACGGGCTGATGCCCCGTCAGAAACAGCACTTGGTGTGTTCGATCAAAGATGGGCCGTGAACCACTCGATAGCCGCCCGGGTAGACACTTCCAACTCTCCAAGGTAAGGGTCGAAATGGCCGCCCTTGATCATCTGCAAGCGTTTGGGTTGAAGTGCACGCTCATAAGCTTTGAGCGCCAGATCAGTAACTGCGGTGGTATCGTTTTCTGCCACCAGCATCAACAATGGCGTGGGTGAGACACGATCTACGTAATCACCGGGCGAGTACATCCGCGATAGGCGAATAGAACGCACCGTGACCTGGTTTTCCCATACGCCTGCCGGAATCGGTTGCAAGTAGAAACTGACCACGTCGGGCGCCCGATAGTTGGAAGGTTTCTGACTGTCTTCGCTGACGATCTGCTGCCGCGCCAGCGGCTCGCCACGAAGTTGTGCACGTTCATCAGCGGCGAAACGGGCCTCCAGCTCGGCGATGGCATCCGGAGCCACCCGCCGTTGCCCAGCGATGTGCCCGTCGATCGTGGGGACCTGGGACACAATGGCCTTCAGGCGCCGGTCCGTAGCGCCCAGTACAATGGCATGGCCTCCAGCGTAGCTGGTGCCCCACAGCCCGACACGATTTTCGTCCACCTCCGGGCGGTCCTGGAGCCAGGAGACAGCACGGCGCCAGTCAGCGATCTGCTGCCAGGGGTTGATATCTTGGCGGGGCAGACCTCCGCTGTCGCCAAAGCCGCGATGATCATGCAGCAGCACGACGAAACCGGCGTTGGCGAATGCCTTGGCGATAGGCTCAATGCCGTGGTAACGCGTGCCACCAAAACCATGAGCCATAGTGATCGCTGGTAGCGCTTCGCGGCGCCCTTCTGGAACATACAACCAAGCAGCCAACTCGATGCCACCCTCGGCGGGAATGCGAACGTCTTCTTTGCTGAACATGGTGCTCTCCTGAAAGATTGGGTTATTCGGACAAACCGACCATCAATGCCGGCAGGTTGAGTTCTGCTTCACGGTTCTGAAATCCACGCTTGACCGCTGTCTGGATGCGTTGTCTGACCGCTGGATCCTGGACTCCTTCGCCGAATGCATCGGAGTCACGGCGAAAATCCTCGACAGAGGCCAGCGCGATCGAGTTGACCAGCTGCTTGACGGCAATATGGCCACCAGTCGGCATGCGCGATACGCGCAGGGCTAGGGCGCGAACGAAGCCGCCCAGCTCGGCGACAGGCAGGGCGCGATTGATCCAGCCGTAGCGCTCGGCCAGTTCGGCATTGAAGTCATCTGCACCCAGCAGCACTTCGAGGGCACGCTGGCGCCCCATAAGGCGCACCAGCCCTTGAGCCCCACCGCCGCCGGGGATGACTCCGAAGGCCGCTTCCATCTGGCTGAAAATGGCCGTTTCGGTGGCGGCGAAAGCCATGTCGCAACCCAACACGAATTCGCTGCCAGCACCGCGGACCCGCCCCTCAATCTGCGCGATGCTCACCAGCCGGCTGCTGCTTAAATAGCGAAACAGTAACGCGATTGAGGGCTCGCCGGTGAGTCTGGCGGCCTCTTCGCGGTACTCCTTGATGAGGGTGACGTCGACATGGGGAATGAAGTAATCAGGGTCGGCGCTTTTGAACACCAGCACGCTGATGCTCTTCTCGCCTTCAGCCTGGGCAATCAATGAGACCAGGTCGCGGACCAGCTCCGGACCCAGCAGATTCATAGGCGGTGCCGACATGGTGGCGAAGAGCACTGCGCCTTCGCGTTGAACATCGATTGTTTCGTACGACTGAAAGATTTGCATGGTGAATCTCCGAGACGGGGCGCCGTCGCTAATGGGGGTGGCCTGTCGGAACGAAATCTATGCCCTTCCGATTTTGCTGAGTAGCCGTTAAATTCAGGAATTATCCTTCCATAGGTGAAAGGCTGTGAACCGACTCGAAGCCATGACCATCTTCCTTGCGGCCATCGACCGTGGCAGCCTGTCAGCCGCAAGTCGACATCTAGGTATCCCGCTGGCCACAGTCAGCCGGCGGATCAGCGAACTGGAGGCTTACCTCAAGACCGGCCTGCTGCTGCGGGGCAATCGACAACTGGTGCTCACGGAAACCGGCCGCACTTATGCCGCTTCGTGCCGGCGGCTTATCGAGGAGCTCGACGAGGTAGAGCGCATCGCTACTGGCGAATACCAGTCCCCTCAGGGGGAATTGGTCATCAGCCTGCCTCAGGTCATGGGGCGTCTCCATGGCGTGCCGGTGGTCACCGATTTTCTCCTTGCCTACCCGGACATCAGCGCCCGCGTACAACTGAGCGATCGACATATCAACCTCTTAGAAGACAACGTCGACGTAGCTCTGCGCACTGGTGAATTGCCAGACAGCAGTCTTGTAGCCCTGCGTGTCGGCGCGGTTCGTCAGATCCTTTGTGCCAGTCCTGCCTACCTGGCGGTGCATGGCACACCGCGCACCCTGAATGACCTGACCGAGCACAATTGCATCGAATACGAAGGCCAGGATGTCGGCAGCCGCTGGGTGATTCAGGGCCAGACGGTAGAGGTGTCAGGGCGCCTGAGCGTCAACTCCATCGAAGGCGCCGCGGCCGCGGCCCGTGAGGGCGCGGGTATTGCCAGGTTGCTCTCCTATCAGGTGAAGGACTGGCTCGACAGTGGTGCCCTCGTGACCGTACTCGAAGGCTCTACCCTGCCCAGTGTGCCCGTGCATCTGGTGTACTCCAGCCGCCGACAAGTGCCCTTAAAACTGCGCGTCTTCCTTGATTTCGCGGTTACTCGACTGCGGCGGCGCTTGGAATGACCCTGACTCAATACACCAGACTAATTTCGGCTAGGTACCGCTCGCAGTCGGCTCCTGCCGGCCACAGCAGCAGCATCCATCGCTGCCCACCCAATTTGATCCTGTCCATCAACACGCGTGAAGGGCTCATGGGGTTGACCGCCTATTCAGTTCGCCAGGGCGAGTTGAGGATGATGTCGGTGAAGTTTTCACGGTTGTAGTTCGGGTCACGCAGGGCCAGTACATCGGCCTTGACGTTGCCGAACGTAGTCTGCGGCTTGAAAATCGTGCCTTTGCAGAAGCAGTCGATGATTCCGTTCTTGAAGTCATGCCCCCTAGGGTGGCGGGCGCACACCTCTTCGCGCTCCTTGTCGGTGAATTCGTGGTACCGCAGTCCCAGCACGTCCATTTCCACGCCGGTGGTTACCAGCGCCACGGTGGGGCGCATGAACTCGGGAATACCCGGCGTAGTATGCAAGGCGATGGACAGCCAGACGTCCTCGACATCGCGCTCAGATATGTGTCGCGACCTGAGGAACTGCGCCGCACTATTGGCGCCATCCACTTCGAAGCGCTTGTCCTCGCTCCAGTACTGCTCGCATAAGCCCATGTCATGGAACATGGCGCCGATGTACACCAACTCCAGGTCGCAATCGATTTGACGCCGCTTGCCGATCAAGGCGCCGAACAGAAACACCCGTCTGGAGTGGTGATAGAGAATATCCGGCTCGACATCACGTACCAGGTCGGTGGCGTCTTTGACCAAGGCCGTGTCGGGAATTGTGATGCCTGCAATCACTTCGCTCATGTGTGCTCTCTCTCTTGAGTGGATAGATCCGCATACTGCTAGAGCGCCAGCAGCGGCAGCGCAATGCCCAAGGCCTTGGCTACGCCGGCACCATACTGGGGGTCGGCCCTGAGGCAGTTTTCGATATGTCGGCGCTGGTGCTGCAGGTCGGCGCCGCCGATCTGCCGCGCTGTGTTGTCAAACAGCAACTGCTGGCGCTGCGGGCTGAGCAGGCGGAACAAGTTACCGGGCTGTTCGTAATGGTCGTCGTCGACGCGGTGATCCCAGTGGGCCGCCGCGCCATCAATGGGCAATGGCGGCTCGGAAAGCTCCGGCTGGTCTTGCCAGTCGGACAGGTTATTGGGGAAGTAGGTGGGCTTGCCATCGCCATTGCCATCCAGACGCATGTGGCCGTCGCGGTGGTAGCTGTGGACGGGGCAGACCGGGGCATTGACAGGAATGTGGTTGAAATTGACACCCAGACGGTAACGCTGGGCATCGCCGTAGGAGAATAGGCGCGCTTGGAGCATTTTGTCCGGTGACACGCTGATGCCCGGCACCAGGTTAGCGGGGGAAAACGCTGCCTGCTCGACATCCTGAAAATAACTTTCGGGGTTCTTGTTCAGCTCCATGACACCGACTTCGATCAGCGGGAATTCGGCCTTGGGCCAGACTTTGGTAACGTCGAACGGGTTGTGCCGGTGCTGGCGCGCCTGCTCATCGGTCATGACCTGGATGAACAGCGTCCAACGCGGGAAATCGCCGGCCTCGATGTGTTCGAACAGATCGCGCTGATGGCTTTCCCGATCGCCCCCGACAATGTCACGGGCCTCTTCGTCCGATAGGTTTTCAATACCCTGCTGGGTATGGAAGTGGAACTTGACCCAAGTCCGGACGTTTTCCTTGTTGATCATGCTGAAGGTGTGGCTGCCGAACCCGTGCATGTGCCGATAGGTCCTGGGAATACCCCGATCACTCATGACGATAGTCACTTGGTGGAGCGCCTCAGGCAGCATGGTCCAGAAATCCCAGTTGATATTGGCGCTGCGCAGATTGGTGCGGGGGTCGCGCTTGACCGCGCGATTGAGGTCAGGGAAGCGCAGCGGGTCGCGAAAAAAGAACACCGGAGTATTGTTGCCGACGATGTCCCAGTTGCCTTGCTCGGTGTAGAACTTCACCGCAAACCCGCGTATATCACGCTCGGCATCTGCTGCGCCACGTTCCCCCGCGACGGTGGAAAAACGCACGAACATCGGAGTTCGCTTTCCCACCTCGGAGAACAGGGCGGCTTTGGTATAACGGGTGATGTCCTGGGTCACGACGAAGGTGCCATGCGCACCCGAACCCTTGGCATGCATCCGGCGCTCGGGAATCACCTCCCGATCAAAATGAGCAAGTTTCTCGATCAACCAGAGATCCTGCAGTAATGCAGGTCCTCGCCGCCCTGCCGTTAGGATGTTGAGATTGTCTGCGACCGGCGCTCCGGTGGCGTGGGTGATTTTTTTGTCAGCGTTATCGGTCATGACGGCTCCAGCAACGGTTGCGATATTGGTATCGTTACTGGGTCCACAAACTAACGCGCCCTGCGTGCTGGCACAGCTATGCAGAAAGTTACCGTTGTTATACGAATAGACTGACCAGGTATACCCAGGTATATATCTTCATTTGGAGCTGCATCGATGACTGAGATCGGAGTAGATCTTTGGTTGAATTACATACGCGCAGATGGCGTCGTTCTCGCTCAAGCTCGGCTGGAAGGTGACTGGGGCATTCAGATGGACCGGGCAGAGGGAAGCTACTTCCATTTTCTGGCCCAGGGGAGCGCGTGCTACTCAGTCGCTGGGGGTCCAAACATCAATCTACAACCCGGTGACCTGCTGATTTTGCCGCAAGGCGCAGCGCATCACCTCAAAGGACTTCACCATAGCCAAGTGACCCCCTTGCTGGAGTTTGCGCGCAAGCTCAAGAGCATCCAAAGTGATGCAGACGACGCCTCGGTGATCATGTGCGGGCAGTTCGGGATCGATCGGCACATGGTATTGCCGGCGATCCAAGCCTTACCTCATGCGCTACACCTGCAAGCGGACGCCAAGTTCAGCACCCCAATCGCGCAAACACTCAAACAGCTCCGCAATGAACTGGAGGGCAACAGGGTCGGTGACAAGGTCATCATCCGTCACCTCCTTTCCACTCTATTTATCTACGTTTTAAGAGAATGGGTGACTCTCACGCCCCACGAATCCCGCAACTGGTTTTCAGCCATGCACAACAGCCGGATCAGCAAAGCCCTGACCGGGATCCATCAGTCCCCCGCCAACCCCTGGACCTTGACGACATTGGCCCAGGAGGCCGGTTTATCTCGCTCGGCTTTCGCCAGGCACTTTCGCGAAGCGGTAGGCGAGACGCCCTATTCGTATCTGTCCCGCTGGCGCATCGGCGTCGCCGCGCAACTACTGTCGAACACGAAGTTGAGCGTCAGCGAAGTCGCCGCTCAAGTGGGGTATCAATCAGAGGACTCCTTCGCCCGGGCTTTCAAAGCCGCACGTGGCGTAACGCCCTCGAAGGCGCGCGAACAGCCAAACGCCACGCAGCTAGATGCGAAGCGGTTGCGATTGCCAGGTCACCCATGATTCTGGACGATTCGTCGTCGTTTGAAGACGATTCTCCGTTGCGAGCGACTAGTTAGCCTCCTAAGCTCATATCGCTGAATAACAGACCATGGATAACCTGAATGAAACCCTTGGCCACCAAGTGCGTGGAACCGGCGCCGCTTGTCCATGTAATCGACGACGATGACTCTGTCCGCAACGCCGTCAGTATGCTGTTACGCTCGGTAGGTATCGAGTGTTGCAGTTATGCCTCGGCTGAGGCGTTACTATGCCAGCCGTTTCCTAACGTACCGAGTTGCCTATTGGTCGACGTTCGTTTGAAAGGCATCAGCGGACTCGACCTGCAACAACGCCTGGCGCAGGTGCGGCATGAGCTTCCGATGATTTTAATGACCGGTCACGGCGACATCACCATGTCGGTGCGTGCCATGAAAGCGGGGGCCGTGGATTTTTTGCCCAAGCCGTTCCGGGAGCAGGATCTACTGGATGCCGTGACCCTCGCCTTAGCCAATAGCAAAGCCTACCGAGAGCACGCGGTGACACGTACTCGCCTCGAGGCTCGCTATCAAGTGTTGACCCAGCGCGAAAAACAAATCATGAACTTGGTGGTTACCGGACTGATGAACAAGCAAATTGCAACGCGGCTAAATCTCCAAGAAATCACCATAAAAGTTCATCGCAAAAATGTCATGACCAAGATGTGTGCACTGAATTTTGCTGAACTCGTAAAGATGGGCAACGAGTTGCACTTGGTGTAGCCCTATACCTCAGGATAGCGGGCCGCCGCCTTACATTCCGTTAGCCGGGTGTCCCGTAACTGATACACGAGAGGCGGCCTGTCATGATGGACAAACTACAGATGATGAAATGCTTTGTCAGTGTTGCGAAGGGCGTTGGATTCGCACCCGTAGCCGCCAGAGCTAATTTATCACCGGTCAGTATTTCTCGCTCTATTGCCAAGCTCAAACAGTTGTTATCCACGCGTCTGTTGCACAGGATCACCCGAACGTTATCACTAACCAGTGCCGGATATAAATGCCTGCGCTACTGCGATTGCATTCTTGAAGAAATAAAAACCGCCGAGCGCGAAGCCGCCGAGACCCGCAGATCACCCTCTGGAACGATAAAGATCCATGTCGATTTCTACGGGGGGTCGGATGCGATCCTTGCAGCGATCAGCGACTATCAAACTCTGTATCCCGAGGTAAAATTCAATGTGAGCTTTGATGCTAAGCATCCCGACCTGATCGGCGAGGGATTCTATTTTTTGCTGGTCGCCAGCACGTCCCGGAGCGACAGCAACTTCGTTTCGCAACAACTGGGCAGCAGCTACGGCATGTTATGCGTGGTTCCGAGCGATCTAATAAAATATGGTATACCTGCTACACCGCAAGATATCGGTAGCCACCCCTGCATTGCCTTGTCCAGCCCACTAGCGTTAACAAGCGAGTGGCGATTGCTGGGGTCAGACAGCGCTACGGCGCGCATTGCTTTGCCGACGCTTTTTTCTGTCAATACCACTGACACGTTGAGGCATGCAGTCGATAACGGAATGGGCATCGGCCTGCAAGCAGCGTCCAGCGTGATGCAAGGGCTGGCTGAGAAACGAATCATTCGCGTATTGAACAATTATCGAACCGCCCCCCTCATCTACTACGCCATCTATCCTTCCAAGCGTTACGTAGATGCCAAAGTGAAAACCTGGGTAGCCTTTCTTAAAAGTTACTTTTCTGACACGCCTCTTTACCTTCCTCATCAGGCCTGATCTATTCATGGATAACCTCTGCTACATTATCGGCGGCACGGCCATTGTTGCATTGACCATGCTGGCCATCACCCTTTCGAAGAAAGTCAGGCAACTGGAGCAGGCCGAGCACGTAATCTATTTCGAGCATTTGCAAGGGGCAATAATCGTCCGTAACCTCAGCTACCAGATAACTGCCTTCAATCCAGGCGCCAGTCACCTAACTGGCTGGACGCAAAGCGAAGTAATTGGCAAGAAATGCTACGAACTTTTTCAGACTGTTCGGTGCGCACCGCTCAAGCAAACGGCGAAGGAATTGTTCGAAAACAACGAATGGGAAGGTGAAGAGACTATTCGCCACAAAGAGGGTCATCCCGTACACATCAACAGCCGCTGGACGCTAGTGCGTGACGCCAAAGGCAAGCCCAAGGCAATCATAAGCAGCAGCAGCGATATGACGGCCATCAAGGCGGCCGAAGAAGCGCTGCTGGAGGCTCAGGCACAACTGGCGCACATGATGCGAATCACCATGCTCGGTGAACTGGTAGGCTCCATCGCTCATGAAATCAATCAACCTCTAGCCGCCATATCGACTTACGGGGGCGCATGCCTGCATTGGCTCGAGCACACGCCACCTAATGTCGAGGAAGTAGCCCTGGCAGTTACCGAAATCAAGCGCGATGCAGAGCGCGCTAGAAAGATTCTGCAGCGCATCCGAGTAATGGCCAGAAAAAGCCCTGTAACGTTGGCCCCCTTGGATCTGGACGGAGTGGTCGAGGAAGCGTTATCGCTAGTTAGCCGCGACTTGGCGAGAAAAAATATTACCGTTCACTGTTCAGTCGATCCTAGGCCACAAGTGGTCTTCGGCGATAAAATTCAATTGCAACAGGTGCTGGTCAACCTGCTCATCAACGCAGCACAGGCGATGGACTCTGCTCCCTCACCGTTGAAAACGATATCAGTGTCCACCGGTCTTAGCAGACGCGGCTGGGCCAAAATAGTGGTATCGGACACTGGACCGGGGCTGACACAGCAAAGTATGGAATCGCTTTTCGAAGCATTCTTCACCACCAGACACGAAGGCATGGGACTTGGTTTGTCGATTTGCCGATCTATCGTCCAGGCGCACGGCGGAGTCATCTCGGCAAGCAACAATGCCTGCCAGGGCGCCAAGTTCAAGATTCTGATTCCTTCAGCCCCCAGGCACCGATAGCAACATCCCCCAAGTGCAGAATTGCTATACGTGAGCATAGTGTCGGTCTTGCAAACCTAAAGTTAAGCTGTGGAACAACGCTCGTTGAGCCCCTATTTCTGCAGGTATCTACCTTGCGACCTTGCAAACGCATTGCCATTGTCGATGACGACGAGTCTGTCAGGCGTTCTATCAGCAGCTTGGTGCGCTCATTGGGCGGAACCAGTCTCGTGTTTGCCTGCGCGCAGGCCTTCATAGACTCAGGCTATGCCAGGACCGTTGACTGTTTAATCGCTGACGTTCAAATGCCTGAAATGAGCGGAGTCGAACTGCAAAAGTACCTGCAGATCAAGAAGGTGCAGTTACCCATCATATTCATTACAGCGTACGACGATGAACAACTGCGCCAACACCTGACGGACCAAGGTGCTATCTGCATATTGCCCAAACCCTTCGATATCACATCGCTGATAAGCGCCGTTCATCTTGCGCTTGGCTGCCAGCCGCGAAAAAAACAAACACCACTAGGAGTATCACCATGAACTTAATGTCTGGGCCCTTCCGCATTGCCGCTGCTGTCGCGTTTTTGTCGACAGGTATAATAGTTCAGGCCGCAACGCCTCCAGCAGTGAAGAATGTCGTCCTGGTACACGGATTTTTTGCCGACGGTTCCGGCTGGCGAGGAGTATCGGACATCCTGACGCACGACGGCTATAAAGTCTCGGTAGTGCAAGAACCTGAGACTTCGTTTGCCGACGACGTGAAAGCGACCATGCGGATCGTTGACGCCCAGGACGGCCCAAGCATTCTGGTCGGGCACAGTTACGGCGGTGCGGTGATCACCGAGGCGGGCAACGACGCCAAAGTCGCAGGCCTGGTATACATCGCGGCCTTCGCTCCCGATGCCGGTGAAAGCCCGATGGATCTGGTGAAAAAGACCCCCTCGGCCAGTCAGTCCATCAAGGCCAGCGCCGACGGTTTCCTATACCTGGACCCTGCGCATTTCCATGCCGATTTCGCAGCTGACGTTCCTGCTGCCGAAGCCGCGTTCATGGCGAGCTCGCAAGTGATGCCCAATGCTCAGGCATTCGGCACGCCGATCACCACGGCGGCCTGGAAAACCAAGCCGAGCTGGGCACTGGTCGCCACTGCAGACCGCGCCATCAACCCCGAGCTTGAGCGCTTCATGAGCAAACGTGCGGGGAGTACCACCGTCGCGGTCAAATCGAGCCATGTCGCGTATATTTCCCATGCCAAAGAGGTCGCGCACCTGATCGAACAGGCGGCCGCCGGACATCGCTCCTGACAGGTGGTGCAGAGACTTGTCAAGGACTATGATCGGCCTTGATAAGTCGCTACCGGTAAACACCTGAGGAGAATGCATGAATGCTGACCATTGGTTAAATTACATAGCAGCCGAGGGCATCATCCTCTCGCAGAGTCATTTGAAAGGCGACTGGGGCGTGCACATGGACAGCACCGATGGCTCGTACTTTCACTTTGTGGCGCAGGGCGGCGCGTATTTCAGTCTTGAGGGGGCAAACGATCTGTACCTCGCCGCCGGCGATCTAATTGTTCTTCCTCAGGGGACTGCTCACGCCCTCAAACGAAAGCCGGACAGCGCCACTGTTTCTCTCGGGCATTTTGCCAAGCATTCAAGCGGGTTAAAGATCCGAGACCCTCAAGGCACCGGTTTTCTCTGCGGGGCGTTCGGTATCGACCGTCACATGGTGCTCCCGGCAATCAGATCACTGCCAAGGGCGCTAGTATTCAGGGCAAACGCTACTAACCTCTCGCCTGCGATCGTTGAAACCCTGGCGCAGTTGCGCGCCGAGGTCGAAAACGAACAAATGGGCAGTCGGATCGTCATCCGGCACCTGTTGGCGACCCTGTTCACGTATGTACTCAGGGAGTGGTCGGAAACCCCAAGTGTCGAGGCCAAAGCGTGGTTTTCGGCCATGCAGAACCCACACATATCCAGGGCATTGGCCGGTATTCATGAACGCCCGGAACACCGCTGGACACTGGACAACCTGGCGCAGGAGGCTCAGTTGTCGCGTTCGGTTTTCGCCCAAAAGTTTCGCGACTTCGTGGGCGAAACCCCGTCTCGCTACCTCATGCGCTGGCGCATGGGCATCGCTGCTCAGTTGCTGACTCAAACGACCTTGAGCATCGGTGAAATCGCCTACAAAGTCGGTTTTCGATCTGAAGATGCCTTCAGTCGAGCCTTCAAGGCAGAGCGTGGGCACACTGCGGCCAAGGAACGAGAACAGCGACAGATACTCCCCAAAGGCGTCACCGCGCCGGCCTCGCGATCGAGCATGGCCCAATGCCCGAACCTGGATTGAAAAATCCCCCCCGCTGTAGTTCGCCCCGCGGCCCAGGCCTACAAGGCATCCAATCTGTCCCACCCCGGCCGCCCGGTAAACACAGTCAGCACGTGATCAATAAAAACTGCGCACCTTTGCCAGTACGTGGCGCGTGGTGGGGTACAAGGCCTGAATCGTCAGCTCCGGCACTTGATGGTCCGTCAACAAGAGCACCAGGTGCACGCACGCGATTTCCGGACCAAAGACAAACGTGGGCCCGTAGGCGATGCCTACGCCAGCCATCGCCGAGGCCAACAGCAGTTGCATGTCATTGGCATATAAATGCAGCGGCCCATCGATCACTCACCGCCGGCCTTGCGGGCCAACCAGTGGCCAGGCCTGGCTTGCGATAGCCTCAGGTCATCGACCGAGGCCGACATGCCAGCGCGCCGCAAATAGGACGGCGCAGCGCACAGGATCATTCGGCAAGGCGCAAGGTGTCTGGCGATCTGCGCGTCGCGCTACCCCGTACCTTCGGCGCCTTGCCCATGGGGGATGTCGTGGACAGCTTTGTGGCGCAGCACCCGAATCTAAACGTCGAAATCGTCGACGATGATCGTTATATCGACTTTCACCTCAACGCCATCGATGTGGCGATACGTATTGGCCAATTGCCCGACTCGCAAAACCGGCATGGGCAGTGCTCGCGCTCGCCGTCGCCCTGTACTCTGCGCCCCTAGTCGCAGCGTTGAAGATCAACGTCGCACTCGCTGTGTTTTGCTGCGCGGTGCTGATGGAGCTCCTACATAGCCTTATAAACTCCAGGAGCAGCCCGACCGAGAACAATGCCAACTTCCGCAGCTCAGCGATGCAGTGAGTCATTCGGATTGGGTGGAACGCGATACGGCAGTGGGGGACCAACTGGGGGAACGCAAAACCCAAAAACCAGAAAGCCCCGCAGTGCGGGGCTCTCTGGGTACAATATGGCGGTGAAGAAGGGATTCGAACCCTTGATACAGTTTCCTGTATACACACTTTCCAGGCGTGCTCCTTCAGCCACTCGGACACTTCACCGTATCTCTTCAAACATGTTCTGTCTGTCGAGGCGCGCTAATGTAGTCGAAAGCTTTTCCGATGGCAAACATTTTTTTCAGATTTTTCATGCGCTTATGCCCCTTCGGCGAAAACGGCCTGTGTTGAGGGCAAACCGGCCAGTGCGCGGGGCGCGTGCCCGGCCGGCAAGGGCGGCGGGCGCGAGCGTGACCGGTGGGTCAGTCACGGCGCTTTACCTGGACGGTTGCGCTGAGTAACGTCAGCAGCAAAACCCTAACAAGGAACACCGTCATGAGCGAGTTGATCGACTACCACCTGGACGATGGCGTCGCCACGTTGACCCTGAGCAACGGTAAGGTCAACGCGATTTCCCCGGACGTGATCGCCGCCTTCAACGCGGCGCTGGACCGCGCCGAGCAGGACCGCGCCGTGGTGATCATCACCGGCCAGCCGGGCATTCTGTCCGGGGGCTATGACCTGAAGGTCATGACCGCTGGCCCACAGCAGGCCATCGGCCTGGTGACGGCGGGTTCGACCCTGGCCCGCCGGCTGTTGTCGCACCCCTTCCCCGTCATCGTCGCCTGCCCTGGCCATGCGGTGGCCAAAGGGGCATTCCTGCTGTTGTCGGTGGATTACCGGATTGGCGTGGATGGGCCTTTCAGTATTGGCTTGAACGAAGTGCAGATCGGCATGACCATGCACCACGCTGGCATCGAGCTGGCCCGTGACCGCCTGGGCAATGCTGCCTTCCACCGTTCGGTGATCAATGGTGAGATGTTCACGCCCAGCACGGCCGTGGACGCCGGCTTCCTCGATGTGGTGGTCAGCGCTGAGCAACTGCTGCCACAGGCAATGGCCGCTGCGCAGCAATTGAAGAAGATCAACATGAGCGCCCACCGCAAGACCAAGCTCAAGGTGCGCAAAGCGCTGCTGGAATTGCTGGACGACGCGATCATTCGTGACCAGGAACATCCGCTCTGATCTAGAGGTGTTCAGGCTCTGCACGTAACCGCCGACGCCGGAAGCGTCATGCTTTAGTTAATTGATCCAATCGCGGCTGCGCCCTTAAACTCCAGCGCTCTGCCAAAGGTGAGTCGCTGGATGCTTTACATCGTTCGCATGTTCTTGATGGGGCTGCATTTCATTGCAGTGGGTGGCCTGGGCCTGGTGATCGGGCTGTGCCGCCCGTTCCATCCGGATAACAGCCGCGTGTTCGCCCGCCTGTATTCGCGGCCGGCCATGAAGATCCTTGGGGTGAAGCTGGATGCCGACGTCGGCGCGTTGTTCGATCAGCCACCCGGCTGCGTGATCATCGCCAACCACCAGTCCAACTATGACCTGTTCCTGCTGGGCAAGGTGGTGCCAAGGCGCACCGTGTGCATCGGCAAGAAAAGCCTGAAGTGGGTGCCGTTCTTCGGCCAGTTGTTCTGGCTGGGCGGCAACGTGCTGATCAACCGCGACAACGCCTACCAGGCCCGCCGCGCCTTGCAGACCACCACCCGCACCCTTCAGCGTGACACCTCCATCTGGGTGTTCCCCGAAGGTACGCGCAATCAGGGCGATGACCTGCTGCCGTTCAAGAAAGGCGCGTTCCAGATGGCCATCGATGCCGGCGTGCCGATCGTGCCGCTGTGCGTCAGCCGCTATACCCGCAGCCTGCGCCTGAATCGCTGGCGTGCCGGGCGCGTGGCGGTGCGCGCGCTGGCGCCGATCCCGACCCAGGGCCTCACCAGCAAGGACATTACGCAGTTGATGCGCCAATGCCGCGAGCAGATGCAGCAGTGCATCGACGGTCTGGAAAACGACCAGCACCGCGCTTGAACCCCACGCAGCTTGCCGACTCTCAACACTGGGACCAAGCTGCATTCACTGCCACCAGAACAAGAAGCCAAACCATGGGTCGAGTCGTTGCCGCGGCGGTGTACAGCGCCGGGAAGAAAGTCGCTGATATCAGCCTCGATGAAGGGGCCGTGTGGGCCAAGAAACCCGGGCACTTCGTGTGGATCGGGCTGGAACAGCCCAATGCCACGGAACTGGCCAACCTGCAACGCCAATTCGGCCTGCACGAACTGGCCATCGAAGACGCCCTGGAAAAACACAGCCGGCCAAAGCTGGAAACCTTCGGCGATGCGCTGTTCATCGTCACCTATTCACCGGTGCGCCTGAACGGCACGCTGGAGTTCATCGAAACCCACATCTTCGCTGGCAAGGGCTACATCATCACTGCTCGCAATGGCCACTCGGCCTCCTACTCGCTGGTGCGCCAGCGCTGCGAGGCGCGGCCTTTGCTGTTGGAGCACGGCGAGGATTTCGTGCTGTACGCGCTGCTGGACTTCGTGACCGAGAACTACCAGCCGGTCAGTGAAGCCATCCATGCCGAAATCGAACAGATCGAAGCCAACGTACTCGCCGACTGCCTGCATGAAGCCGACGTGCAGCGGTTGCACAGCTTGCGCCGGGAATTGCTGCGCCTGCGCCGCTACGTGGGGCCGATGGTGGAGATCAGCGAGGAACTGCAGCGCCTGGATTTCCCGTTCATCGACAAGAACATGCGCCCCTACTTCCGCGATGTGCAAATTCATGTGAACCGGCAGATGGAGGACCTGGCAACCATGCGCGACATCGCCAGCCAGACCATCGAGGTGGGCATGCTGCTGGAGTCGTCACGGCAAAGCATCGTGCAGCGCAAGTTTGCCGCGTGGGCGGCGATACTGGCGTTCCCCACGGCGGTGGCGGGTATTTACGGGATGAACTTCCAGAACATGCCGGAACTGCACTGGCAGTACGGCTACTTCGTGGTGCTGGGGGCGATCGCGGTGGGTTGCGGCGCCCTGTATGCCAGCTTCAAGCGCTCCGGCTGGCTATGACCTGCAGCGGCCAGCAGGCCGCGTCGGGGCCGGACGCGACCTGGCTGCTGCCAGGGGTTTAGTGACCCTGGGCGACGAAGCGCATCATCCACTCGCCCACCAGGGTGCCCTGGTGCTCGCGCTCCAGGCTGGCCACGGCCTGGCCGTGCAACGCTTCGCCAAGGCTTTGCACGCGCAGGTCGAGCAAGGCACGCGAATAGCTGTGCTGGAACTCCGGGTGGCCCTGGAAGCACAGCACCTGGTCGCCAATGTGATAGGCCGCGTTCGGGCAGAACGCGCTGGACGCCACCACAGTGGCGCCTTCCGGCAAGGCCGTGACCTGGTCCTGGTGGCTGATCAACAGCGCCAGCTCCTTGGCCGGCGGGTTCATCCACGCCGCCTGGGTATTGACTTGATAATCGTGCACGCCCACGCCCCAGCCCTGGCTGGCGCGCTCGGCACGCCCGCCCAGCAACAGCGCCAGCAACTGATGGCCGAAGCACACGCCCAGCAGCTTGTCTCCGGCCTTGTAGCGGGCCAGCAGGAAGGTCTTGAGCGTCTGGATCCAGGGGTCGGTGCCAAACGAATCCGCCTTGCTGCCGGTGACCAGGTAGGCGTCGAATACCTCGCCTTCGGCCGGGTATTCACCGTTCAACACGTTATAGACGGAGAACTGCGCGGCCACGGGCTGACGCGCGAACAACTGTTCGAACATCCGGCCGTAACCCTGATATTGATCGACCAGCTCGGGCCGCAGGACATCGGTTTCCAGGATGCAGATGCGTAACGACATAGAAAGAATACCCGACACGATTAGAGGCAACAGTGCACGGCGCCGAGACTGCGCGAAACAAAGCGCGCTGGCAAGTACACATCCGTTGAGCGGCAGTACTTCGCACCGTTCGGCGGAGCCTGACGAACGGTCATTCTCGGCCAAAGCTGACTTCAGGGGCAAGCAGCGTGTCTAGCATGGGAATCGCTAGCGCGTTCCCGTGCGTGCTAGACGGAATGGCGATTGAAACGCGATAAATACAGACTAAAGCGTTCTAAGCCACGGCCCGCGCGGGCCCTACTGTTAGAAATATCGCTTCAGCTACTCGACCATTTCCGAGCCAGCCTGCGATTCGCAGCACAGGTGCACGTCTTCGCCTGGCCACACGGGCCCGCAGTCGGCGCAAAGGAAGAATAACAAGAAGGCAGCCAACCATGTTCAAACACGACAAAGTACGCCAGGCGGGCATTATCGTCGCCATCACCACCCTGTTGCTGATCCTCCCCAACCTCACCCGACTGTTCGGCTGACAAACGTGCCGCCACGCGCATAAATTTACCCACCCTTGCTACCGGGCCTCGCGCATCTGTGCCAATCTTCCAGACAGAACTCTCTGGAGATTGGCCAATGCGCAGATGGATCGCTCCCGTTTCCCTTTTATTGCTGATCAGCACACAGGTCGATGCCTACGTCGACGTGGATGGGGCCGTGGATGAAATCGAAAATGGCGTGCTGATTCTCGACGCCCGTGGCGACGACGCTTTCGCCGCTGGCAACGTGCACAATTCCGTGCAGGTCGACATGACCATCCGCCCCCTGTCCAGCGAGATCGATGAGCGCAGAATGCCCTACCTGCTGCGCCGGGTGATCGACGACAAGAGCCAGACCGTGGTGATCTACAGCGACACGGATGAGAACGCGACCAAGGCAGAGGATGCGTTGAAAAAGGAGGGTTTCGTCAACATCGTCAACGGCGGCAGCTATGAAGGCCTGAGAGCCGCGCTGTTTCGCCTGTGCCAAAAGGAATACTGGTTCTGCTGACGGCCACTGCCTGGCGGCAGCTACCAGGATCAACACGTAGGATCTGCCGCGAGGCTGCGATGGCGCGCGCAGCGGGCCCAGGTTCTGAAGGGCCTGCCGTCCTTGACGCAGCCTTCGGCAGCTCCTGCGAGGCCGAGTCAAGACAGTTGCTGCTACGGAAGTGTCATTGCACCTGCACCTGGATCATCGGCGTTGGCGTGACCACCACTTTGGCGTGCATCTGCTCGAAACCGCCGCCACGGCGCATGCCGCGTACCGGGCAGGCGTCCAGGTAATCCAGGCCCACGGCCAGCTTCAGGTGCCGCTCCGGGCGCGCCAGCTGGTTGGTCACGTCGAAGCTGTACCAGGCGTCATCGAGCCAGGCCTCGGCCCAGGCATGGCTGGCCAGGTGCTCGCTGTCACCACTGAACAGGTAGCCCGACACATAACGCGCCGGCACACCCAGGCTGCGCGCGCAGGCCAGGAAGGCATGGGTGTGGTCCTGGCACACCCCGGCGCGGGCAGCGAAGGCCTGGGCCGCGCTGGTGTCCACTTCGGTAGCCCCGGGGGTGTAGGTCATGTGCTGGTTGAGCGCCTGCATCAGGTCGATCAGGGCGGTGCGGTCGTTGCGCTGCCGGCACTCTTTCTGGGCGAAGGCGCGCAACGCTTCGTCGGCCTCGGTCAGGCGCGTGAAGCGGCGGAACGGCAGCGCCGACTGCGACTCGTGCTCGGCTTCGCGGGTTTCATCGATATCGACCTGGCCGCGGGCGCCGATGATGATGTCGTGGTGCGGTTCGTCCAGGGTCAATACGTGCAGGATATTGCCGAACGGGTCCAGTTGCGCGCGCACATGGCGCGGCAGGTCCAGCTGCCAGCTCAGCACATGCTGGCGCTCGCTGTCATGCGGGGTCAGGCGCAGGTACTGGATGCTGGCGCGCACCTCGTCGTCGTAGTGGTACGCGGTCTCGTGGCTTATGGAGAGTCTCATACAGCCTCCAGGTAAGAGCTGTGAATGGCATTGCCCAGCTGGGCCACCAGCGGGATGAACTCGGTCAACCAGGCGTGCAGGCCCTCGTCGAGGATTTCGCCGATGCCGGTGTAGCGCAGGCGCGCGTCCAGTTCAGCGGCCAGGCGCTGAGCCGGCCGGCCGTTAAGGCCCGGCAGCGAGGCCAGGATCTGGTCGATCTCCTCGGTGCAGGCACGCAGCGAGCGCGGCACGTCGGCACGCAACAGCAACAGCTCGGCCACGTTGTGGGCCGACGGAGCGTCGCGGTAAATCTCGGTGTAGGCCTCGAACGACGACAGGGCGCGCAGCAAGGCGCTCCACTGGTAGTAACTGCGCGCCGAGTTCTCATCCACCGACTCGGCTTCGTCGCCGAGCATTTCGTAGCGCGCATCCACCAGGCGCAGCGTGTTGTCGGCGCGCTCGATGAAAGTGCCCAGGCGGATGAAGCGGAACGCATCGTTGCGCATGATGGTGCCGTAGGTGGCGCCACGGAACAGGTGCGAACGCTCCTTGATCCACTCGCAGAAACGACTCAGGCCGTAGCGACCGAGGCCCTGTTCGGCGATGCCGCGAATTTCCAGCCAGGTGGCGTTGATGTTTTCCCACATGTCCGCGGTAATCCGCCCACGCACCGCATGGGCACATGCACGGGCGGCGCCCAGGCAGCTGTAGAGGCTGGCCGGGTTACTGGCGTCCAGCGCGAAAAAATGCAGCAGACGCTCGGCGTGCAGCTTGCCGTGGCGTTCCAGGTAATCGTCCAGGGTGCCGGTGATCAGCAGCGGCATGGCCATTTCGTCAAGGCCATCGCCACGGCCGTCCTGGGGCATCAGGGACAGGGAGTAGCTGACATCGAGCATCCGTGCGAGGTTTTCCGCCCGCTCCAGGTAACGCGACATCCAATACAGGTCAGAGGCAGTTCTACTAAGCATTGGCAGGCATCCTTAATCCTCGACCACCCAGGTGTCCTTGGTTCCGCCACCCTGTGACGAGTTGACCACCAGCGAACCTTCGCGCAGCGCCACGCGGGTCAGGCCGCCCGGTACCACACGGGTTTCACGGCCGGCCAGCACGAACGGGCGCAGGTCGATATGACGCGGGGCAATGCCATTCTCGACGAAGGTCGGGCAGGTCGACAGCGACAGCGTCGGCTGCGCGATATAGGCATGGGGCCGGGCCTTGAGCCGGGCACGGAAGTTCTCGATCTCGGCGGCGGTGGCCGCAGGGCCCACCAGCATGCCGTAGCCGCCGGAGCCCTGGGTTTCCTTGACCACCAGCTCCGGCAAGTGCGCCAGCACGTGGGACAATTCCTCAGGCTTGCGGCACTGCCACGTGGGCACGTTCTTGAGAATCGGCTCTTCATCGAGGTAGAAGCGGATCATGTCGGTGACATAGGGGTACACCGACTTGTCGTCCGCCACGCCAGTGCCGATGGCGTTGGCCAGCACCACGTTGCCCGAGCGGTAGGCGGCCAGCAGGCCCGGCACGCCCAGCATCGACTCGGGGTTGAACGCCAGCGGGTCGAGGAAAGCGTCGTCCAGGCGGCGGTAGATCACGTCCACCGCCTTCGGGCCGTCGGTGGTGCGCATGAACACGCGGTCGTCGCGCACAAACAGGTCGGCGCCTTCCACCAGTTCCACGCCCATTTCCCGCGCCAGGAAAGCATGTTCGAAGAATGCACTGTTGAAGCGCCCCGGCGTCAGCACCACGACGCTGGGGTTATCCAGCGGGCTGGAGCTTTTCAGGGTGTCGAGCAGCATACTGGGGTAGTGGTCGATGGGGGCGATGCGCTGGGCCGCGAACAGCTCGGGGAACAGGCGCATCATCATCTTGCGGTCTTCGAGCATGTAGCTCACGCCGCTGGGGGTACGCAGGTTGTCTTCCAGCACGTAGTAACTGCCATCGCCGTCGCGCACCAGGTCGACCCCGGAAATGTGCGAGTAGATGTCGCGGTGCAGGTTCAGCCCCTGCATTGCCAACTGATACTGCTCGTTGGCCAGCACCTGCTCGGCGGGGATGATCCCGGCCTTGATGATGCGCTGGTCGTGATACAGGTCAGCGAGGAACATGTTCAACGCCTTGACCCGCTGGATACAGCCGCGCTCCACCACCCGCCATTCGCTGGCCGGGATGCTGCGCGGGATGGTATCGAAAGGAATCAGCCGCTCGGTACCCTGCTCATCGCCGTAGAGCGTAAAGGTAATGCCCGCCCGGTGGAACAGCAGATCGGCTTCCCGGCGCCGCTGGGCCAGGAGCTCTTCCGGGGTGTCGGCCAGCCAGCGCGCGAACTCCCGGTAATGCGGGCGGACAATACCGCCGGCATCGTACATCTCATCATAAAAGGTGCGGATCATGCCGTACTCCTTGTCACCCGGACACCAAGCCCATCGCAAGGCCCGTGCCAGCGGCATAAACGCATTAAAAACAACGGGTTGGATAACGCTGCGATCAAACTCGCACCATTCCTGTGCGTCATGGGTTCCAACCCGCTCCCGGACGCTTCATTGCGAAGCGGTCATAAGGATAGCTGCAAGCCTCAAGCTTCAAGCGCCAAGAAGGTGAAATACCGAACTTGCAGCGTGGGCTTGAAGCTCACAGCTGCCTCTATGCCTGCAGGCGTTGTACCTGGTGCTTCACGCCCCAGCCTTCCATCTCACCGCCCAACGGTTCGATCACGGCTTCGAAATCCTGCTCGAACTCGCCAATGCCGCCATAGGTGGCGTACATCACCTTGCTCAACTCCAGGTACCAGGCCCCATCGTCACGTTCACTGACTTGGGCGTTGAGTGACTCGCCCTGGAACTTGCCCGCAGCCGTGCGCGCACGTTTTTCGTCCGGGAACACGGCGTAGAACTCGATGGGATGAATGCTGGCAAAATCGAAACCGCCTTCTTTCATGCGGCGCAGCACGTGGGTGCTGATGTCTTCTTGATAGGCTGTGCTCATGAATCGTCCTCCTCATCATTGATGGATAGACTTTCAGTACTTCCAGGACCTCCGTTGACAGAGACGACTGCAAAGGGAATACGCGGCCCAGGGGGCCACCCGGAAACAAGCATGGAGCTGACAAGACAAGGTTCGACCAAGCAGATTGGCCGCCCTCGGTTGCAGAGTAGCGCGAAGGCAGCGCCTGTGCCAGAGGGTCGGGCGCTGCAAAGGTCAATCAGTCCACCGGGGTCACGGAGACAATTTCCATGGCATTCATGTCCTTGAGCGCCTTGGCCGCCGGTTCCGCGGCGCGGTTGTCGAAATCATTGAGGTCGGCCTTTTCCAACACCGGCCGGTAGTAGGCCCGCACGTGCCTGGCCGCCTCGTCCTTGTCGGGACGCTCTTCGGCGTCGATCTGCAGGTTCAATTGCTGGCCATGTTCATCGATAAACGCGATTTGCCACTTTTTCATCAAGATCTCCTCGGCAGAACGGAGTCATCAAACAAGGCATCGGCCTTACTTCACTTGACCCACCTGGCGGGGCATCGTTCCGGGGCATCGCCGGATGGCCGTCATGATTCATTTAGTTAATACCCTGGGTGGGTGCTCAAATGGTTCTCTGGCGCTCTTTTGTCCGCCAAGGAACGGCCATGACCGACGCAACCGCATTGCACCACTACCGCCAAGTGCTCACCCAGCACCGCAACGTGATCGAGGCCCTGGCGCAGGCGCCCACCCCGTTATCGGTGTACGAACGCATGATCCGGCGCATGACGCAGGACGGCGCCAACGATCCCCCCGGCGAGGCCTTGCTGAAACTGCCCAAGTCCTACCCCGGGCGCTGGCGAGAGTACCAGCGTACGGCGCAGGGTGAGGCTGCCGCGCGCGCCTTTCGGGCGGCACTGGGCGAATACCTGCTGGCCCAGGCTGAACTGCTGCACGCCGATGGCCTGCTGAGCGACGAACACCGGATAATGGCCAGAAGCGTGCACCACTGGCCCGACCTGGCCACCCGGGCCCACTATTTTGGCGGTATGACGCCCGTGTATTCGATTCGCCTGCTGACTGCCGAACATCAGCTGGACTGCGTGGGCAGCCTGTTGCTGGTGCAATCAGCCAAGGTGCCCCTGACCGACATCAACCAGGCCGAAGATGTGGGCAAACTCCTGTTGTTCACCCCTGGCGAAGGCCTGCAGCCGTTCGACAATCTCCAGCAGTTCGCCCAGGCCGATGTCGCCGAGGCGCTGCGCCCGGGCCTGCGCGTGCGCGACGCCGTTCGCCTGGGCGGCCGCACCCGCCTGGCCATGACCTTCGAAGAAGTGAAGGACGACGTGTTCGCCAGCCTGTTGTCCGCCTGGCAACAAAAACAGCTG
Organism: uncultured Gammaproteobacteria bacterium; assembly: GCA_963816515.1. Classification (GTDB taxonomy): domain Bacteria; phylum Pseudomonadota; class Gammaproteobacteria; order Pseudomonadales; family Pseudomonadaceae; genus Aquipseudomonas. The sequence continues at coordinate 790,511 of CAWFKX010000001.1, forward strand.
GACGATTACAGTTATCACCTCCGGCATCGCGACCTCAGCCCCTTGCAGGGGCTTGACTGGGTGGTGGGCCTGACCCGCGCCGTGGATCTGCGCGACGCTTTCGACCCCCACGGGTTCCTGGCTCGCCGCACCGCGCGCCTGCTGGCCGCCACCGAGCCGGCCTGGCTGGCCGCCGCTCCGCCCCAGGCGCGTCAGGCACTGTTGCACCATGCACGCCGGGTGGCACGTTACGCACTGCAGTTTCGCCATCTGGTCAGCCAAATACCCAGCCTGCGAGCCTTCGCCAAGGCGCAGGTGGAAGGGCAACTGCGCCGCCGGCTGGGTCGGCGAATTGACATCCAACGGTTATTCGTCAGCGAAGCGCGGGTGCTGGGCGTGCTGCCCAAGCTGTGGAAAGGCGTGCCCTGGCTGATCTATAGCGAAGTGAAGCATGGCCGCGATATCACCTCGCTGACCGACAAGGCGCTGGCCAACATCGGCGCACTGGACGTCGATTACTGGTTAACCGCGATGATCGTCGACGAGCACCAGCGCGAAGTGCCCGGCCTGGACCCCAACCTGATCCGCACAGTGGTTCGCGACGCAGACATCGGTGGCACCTACCCGGTGTACGTACGCGCGCTGATCGATAATGCCCCACACCTGAAATTCCACGGCGTGTTCGCCCAGTTGCAGCAGGCCAGCCTGGCCTTGCAACGCCAGCGGGCGGCCATGGGCGCGCCCGCCGACCCGGCCTGGGCGGCGGCACTGCTTGCCGGCCATCTGCCCCGCGCCACGCTCGACGCTGCGTTCGAGGCCGAAATAGATGCCCTGCTGGCCGCGGCCGACGAAGCCTCTACCAGCGACCGCGAAAGCAATATCCACACGGCCGTGTTGCTGTGCGCCACCATGATTACCGTCGTGGCCAGCGCCATCAGCCCCGCGTTAGGCCTGGCGATCAACGGCTTGTTGAGCGTGAGCGACATCGTTGGCGGCGTGCAAGCGCTACGCCGCGGTGATTACGAACAGGCCATCGACCAGATGGGCGGCGCCCTGGCCAACGTGGTGGGCACCCTGTGGGGGGCACGCGCCTTGATCGGGCCGCAGCACAGCGGTGTAGTGTTGTTTCGAGAGGGTGGCGAGGCACTGCACCCGCTGCAGGTAGAGGCACCGCCGGGCACCTGGCCGCTGGCACCGATGCCGAACGCCGACGTATCCCTGGCCGACCATGCCGCCGACGACGATGGCGTGTTTCATATCGACGGTCGTCACTACGTGCGGCAGATCGACAGCCCCACCCAGGTCCGCCAGGTGGAAGTGGACTACAGCAGCGAGCACGACACTTATCGGGCCATTACCCCACAGGCCGGCGCCTTGCGCCAACCCATCGTTCGCGATCAGCACTTGGCCTGGCGCGCCCTTGCTGCTTCGCAGCGGGTCACGATCGCCGACCCGGTCATTGAAACGCGCCCGCAAGCCGAGGAGTCGCTCCAGGGCATGGATGCCCTTGCGGCGAGCGCCGCCGACCAACCGGCCCAGTGGCTGGACCCACAGGTACTGGCCCAGGCCGGGCTGAGCGAAGAGGACGGTCGGCAATTCCAGGAAGCGGCCTACTTGCTCGATCAGCAGAATTTCCGGTTGGCCGAGCCCCCGCATCTGCCTCCCACGGCACCGCCCGCCGCGCTTGCGCACACCGATGAATTATTCGGCCTTGCGCCTTTGCAGGTAGAGCCGACCACCCTGGCCACGCGTGAGGTCGGTCTGAATCGTAATTATCTGCGGTCAAGGGAGTCCGACTTTTACCACGTGCCCACCGAGCGCATGATGAGCCACGCGCGGACGCTGCAAGCCGCGATTGACGGCCATTATGGCGGAACGATAAATGGGCATGAATTGCGCAAGCATATGAATACGTTCGTCAGTGAACTGCTGGCGGACCTGGGCTATCTGCGGCAAGGCTCGTTCCACATCAACAGAGTGCCCGTGCTGGTGTACAGCCACCCCCAAACCCAGGCCTTTTATATCGTGCTGACTCGGGCGATGTACCAAAACGTGGCCGGTAGGCTGATGATCCAAAACAACCTCGTCGGCAAGCTCACCAAGCCATGGGAGAGCGCACTCGCCAACATGCCAGCGCGTGACGCCTTCCACCTGCTTCCCAAACTTCAACAAGCCGAAGCCCAGGGTCGCCTGTTTTCCGTAATCGCCGCATTCGATCTGGGGGAAACCCTGGCCAGAACCCGTATCTTCTTGATCAAGGCACATTTCAGCCTTCCAGGGGCGTAGCCCAATAGCACCGCAGACCGTGCCGCTGGCCCTACGCTGGCGGCACCTCAAGCGCTGCGCCCACACGCGCAGCGCCCTAACTGACTGCGGAGCCAACCCATGCCCACGTCCCCTGTACCAGCCCTGAGCCCGCCCTTCATACGGGCCGACGACGCCGCGCGCTATGCGCACGAACGCATCGGAGCGCGCCGCGACCGTGAATACGGCGGGTTTATTCTGCAACGCGAAGACGGCCTGTTCGTTGCCACCGAGCCGGTGCCCGGCCTTCACATGGCGTTCGACTTCAGCCAAGTGTTCGACGACTACCGCGACTACCCTGACGGCCACGTGGCCGAAGCCGTGTACCATTCCCATCCCCGTAACGTGCCCACACCGTGGTCTGGGTTGGATCGGCGCCTGTACATCAACTTCTTCTCAACCAGCGACATGCATGCGGCCATCAAAGATCAGGGGCTGTCAGCTGTCAGCTATGTGTCCGGCCCCGACGGTGGCCTGCTCCGCTACACCGCCAGCGGCTCGGCCCAGGAAGCCGCGCTGCTGGAACGTGTGTCGCCGCCCGCTGACCAGCCCGCGGCCAAGGACCGCAACCCCCTGCAACTGCAGTTCGCGGCGGGCACCCTCACCCCCCTGGCCTTCATACGGCAAGTGGCAGCCGCAGGCGACCTGCGTGTGGTGGAGCCCGGCGACCTGTGGGGTACCACGGGCGCGCTCACCCCTGCCTGGTCCGCGCCGCCAGCCGAAGCCGGCAGCCGAACCACTGACTCCGTCGCGCTGGGTCCGGTGTTCACCCACCTGCACGACGCCGTGTTGTACGCACAGCGGCGCATCCACGCCGCGTCCTTGCCCGCGCTGGCCAGCGGCGTGCTGCTGCATAATCCCAATGCACGCCTGTATACCTGCACCGAGCCCAGAGCGTCGTCAGACAAGCCCACGCTGCCTGCGGGCTATGCGGTGGCCGGGCACTACCACGCCACCCCCGCGGCCAACGGCGCGGGCGTGGTACTGGCGCGAGACTTTTTCGACCTGGACCGCCTGTTCGAATGCTGGTCCCGGCGCTCGGACTGGCCCCTGTATGCGTGCACGGCAGAAGGTGCGCTACTGGAATACCGCTCCCGCGACCGCGAGGCCGAACGCGCCTTCCGCGACCGCTGGCACGACGCCGAGGACTTGCGCGACGCCGTGGCCGATGGCGCGCTGACCACCGTGCAGGTCATTCGCCAGGTGGCGGCACTGGGCAGCCTGAGCGTGGTGGCCGCCAGCCCGATCTGGCGCAATCAGGGGCCGGTGGACGGCCAATGGCACGCTTTTGCACGCCCCGCTACCCTAGTCGGCGCCCTCGGGCCGCAAACCTGCGACCTGGCCACCGCCAGCCAGCGCCCCGCGTTCGGCCCGCCGATGGCCAGCGCTGATGACGCTGCGCGTTATGCCCAGCGGCAAAGCGCGGCACGCAGCGACAAGCCCTTGATCGGGTTTATTCTCAAGCACCTGGATGAAGACAGCTATCTGGCTGCCGAACCCTTCGTCGGCATCGACAGCCCTGATACTCAGCGGCTGGTGCTGTTTTCGTACGCCAACGCGCTCAAACAGGGGCTCGACTGCGCCAGGCCGCGGTTGCCCCCGCGCTATCGCCTGCACGGGCTATTTCTCGGTAACCGGCCAGACCCTCTGCGCCTGGCTTTTTTCCAACCGGCAGACCTGTGTTTCGCCTTGGGCAAAATCAGCGAAGGGTTCACGCTACAGGCACTCTACCTGGCTACCCGTGAGGGCGCCCTGCTGCGCTACACGCCCGTCGGTGGCGCGCAAGAGCGGGCGATCTGCCAGCGTGCGCCGGGCGCGAGCTGGTGGCAGCGCACGCTGGCCATCGAGGAGGACCTGATGGCGGGTCGGCTGCGACGGGCCACATACGTTCAGCGCGTGGCGGCGGTGGGTGAACTGAGCGTGCTGGAGACCGACGCGATATGGCCGGTCGCCGGGCCGCAGGCAAAGGCGTGAGGGCAATAAAAAACCCGATGCCGTCGCCGGCATCGGGTTATTCAGTCATTGCCCCTCAGGGTTGACTCAAGGTTTGGACTCCACCACACCAGCGGTGTTGTCCAGCAGGCTCTTGGTGGCCGTCTGGATGAACGAGTCGAGCTTGTGCAGCAGGTCGGCCTGGTCGGGCTGATCGGCAATCGGCTCGGCTTTCGGGTCGCTGCCCAACTGGAAGCGGAACATGCGCGGCGGCATGTCCTTGGGCTGCACCAGAATCCGGTCGCCGGTGATGATGGCCACCGTCTGTTCGTTGCCCGAAGGCTTGATCACACCGAAGCCCTTGTCGCCTTCCGGCAGGTTCAGCAGGTCACGGCCCCAGCACTGGTTGCGGGTTTCGCCGCCCAGGCGGCCCATGATGGTCGGCACGATGTCGATCTGCGTGCCCACGGTGTGGTTGACCGCGCCGAATTTCTCTTGCAGGCCTTCACCGATCATCAGCATCGGCACGTTGAAGCGGCCCAGGTCCATTTCGGTGATTTGCTGTTCGTTGCCGAAGCCATGGTCGCCGACCACGATGAACAAGGTGTCTTTGAAGTATGGCTCTTTCTTGGCTTTTTCGAAGAACTGGCCCAAGGCCCAGTCGGAGTAGCGCATGGCCGTGAGGTGCTGGTTCAGCGGGCCACGGTCGGTCACCTGCGGTACCGGCAACGGCGACGGAATCGCATACGGCGTATGGTTGGACAGGGTCTGCAGCAGGGCATAGAACGGTTTGCCGGCCTTGTCGCGCTTGGCCAGCTCCTCGGCGCCACGGTCGAACATGTCCTGGTCGGACACGCCCCACGTAGGGTCGGAGAACACCGGATTGACGAAGTCATTGCGGCCGATAAAGGTGGTCATGCCCTGGTTGGCGAAGAAGCCGGACTGGTTGTCCCAGGCGAAGTCACCGTTGTAAACGTACACGTCGTCATACTTGCGGGCGCTGAGCAGCTCCGGCAGCCCCGACAACTTGTGTGCGCCTTCCGGGGTCTGCATCAGGTATTCGAAGCCTGGCAGGTTGGGGAAGCAGCCCATGGTGGCGAACATGCCCTGGTGGGTATGGGTGCCGTTGGAGAAGAAGTGGTCGAACAGCACCCCTTGCTTGGCCAGCTTATCGAAGTAAGGAGTAATGTTGCCTGGCGCACCGAGCGCGCCCACCGAGTGACCGGCGAAGCTTTCCATCAGGATCACCACGACGTTCTTGTAACCCAGCACGTTCTGCGCGGGCGGCGTGAAATCACGGCGCACGGCGGCGGTGTCGGCGTCCACCAGCTTGTCGTTGCCGGTCAGCAGCATGTTGCGCACGGTCTGTTGCGCGTCATCCTCGGGGATGGTGGCTTTCCAGATGTTGTCGCGCTCGTCGGAGAAGCTGCTCTTGGCCGCGCCGATCAGGCTCAGGGTGCCATTCAGGCCCAGCTGGTTGGCGAAGTTGGAGTCGGTGGTGTAGGCATCACCCCAGCGCAGCGGCGGACCCTGGCGCAGGGTGCCACGGGCGGCGACCACGGCCACGGCCAGCAACACCACGAACACCGCCAGGCGGGTGTACCACGGTGCCACGGCACGTTTGCCACTGGCCACGTAGTCCACGCGCGGGCGGGTGGCCAGGTCGATGCCCTTGAACACCAGGCTCAGCACCCAGGTGACAATGGCCCAGGCCAGCAGGTAGCGCACTACCGGGTAGCCGTACCAGAGCATGCTCAGCACGGTCTTGGGGTCTTCCTTGACGTACTGGAACACCAGGCCGTTGAGGCGCTGGTGGAATTCGCGGAAGAAGTCCAGTTCCATCAGGCCCAGGAACATCATCACGCTGGAGCTGATGGTCAGCCAGAAGCGCCACAGGCCACGACGGGCCATCAGCCAGGGGCTGAGCAGCGCCAGCACCAGAGGGATCAGCGTGTACACCGCCAGGCGCAGGTCGAAACGCAGGCCGTTGAAAAACGCCTCGACGAAGGTCGAGGCCGGGGTGTCGAGGATCATTTCACGGTTATAGATCAGCAATGCCAGGCGCAGCAGGCTGAGCAGGACCATGATGGCCAGGCCGCTGAGCAACGTGTAGGCAAGGTGAGATTTGACGGTCGGCTGTCGGCGTTTGTACGCCTGCGCCGGACCCAAGGCGTCCGTGTTGGCCATGTCGATAGAGAATCCGTGGATGGGTTTATTGGAATCGTGAAACACGAGGCGGCAAATGGTGCATCAAGATGACAGGGGATGCACTGGTAATTTTGCCAAGGGGGGCGTCATGATGATGTGAAAAGCGCGGGCGAACAGCCCCCTGTCGCCGCTGCCGCAGGCGGCGTTGACGGCCGCAGGAGGCCCGCCCTGCGGGCCAACGCAGCCTGGCGGCAGCTGCTACGGGTGAGCGGTGGACGTAGAATGTAACAATTTAGAGACGCACATCACCCCGTGGGCCGGCGATGGCCCAGATGATCAGGCCCAGTACCGGCAACAGCAGAATCAATAGCACCCACAGCACTTTCATGCCGACTTCGGCGCTGCTTTTCAGCACATTGATGATCGCCCAGATATCGAGCGCCAGAATGATCAGGCCGATCAGGCCGTTGAAGGTGGAACCCATGGGGCACACTCCGCGAGAGGGATACCCCCTTCAGCGTAGACCAACGGCGCTGCAGGCTTCTTTGTGGGAGCCCGCTGCCACAAAGAAGCCTGCGGGGTTATACGTGCACGGCGATCTTCAGGGCTTCCAGGGACGGCGCGGCGGCGATGTCGAGGGCGGCGCACAGTTCCACCACACGCTCCACGTCCTTGCCGAACACCAGCACGCACTGCAACTCGTCATCCAGCGGCTGGCTGATGTCGACCAAAGTGTAGCCGCCGTCTTCCTTGCTCATGCTGCTCATCTGCACCTGGATGCGGTTGAGGGCGGTGAGCGGTTCAACCTTGGCCAGTTGCTTGGGCTTGAAGTTGAAGGCCACGTGCTTGCCGAAAGAGTCGGTGATCTGCTGGAACAGGTCCTGGTAACTGTCAGCCTGGAACAGCACCGTCTCAGGCAAGCTGCCGACCACCACCCACTCGCCCAGGGCGATGGGGAAGGTGTCGTCGTAATTGATGTCCGGGTTGGCCGCCAGGAACGCCGCAGGGTCGGCGTAAGCCTGGGCAGCCTCGTCGGCGATGCGCAGGATGTCCTGCTCGGCCATGCACCCCGAGCTGATCTTGGTAATGAGTTCAATCAGTTGGTCTTTCATGGGGCGGGCCTGTAGCGGTGAAAAAAGGGCGCAAAGGATAGCCGCATTCGCGCCCCAAAGGTATCAGGCCGACAATTTCGCCAACTGCGCCGCCGTGTCCTGGGCGCCCATGGTCTGCGCCGCGGCCAGCGCGGTCACGCCGTTGGCGTCCTTGGCCTGGGGGTCGGCGCCCTGGGCCAGCAGATAATCGACAATGGCCACGCGGTTGAACATGGCAGCCATCATCAACGCGGTACGGCCATCGCCGCCAGCGCCTTCGACGCTGGCGCCGCCTTCCACCAATTGCTTGACCACCGCCAGGTCGCCCTTGAAGGCCGCGCCGGCAATGGGGCTCTGATTGTTGTCGTTGCGAATCTCGGGGTCGGCCTGGTGCGCCAGCAGCACCCGCACGGCGTCCTGATGGCCATGGTAGGCCGCCAGCATCAGCAAGGTGTCGCCCTTGTGGTTGCGCAGGTTCACCGGCAGGCCGTTGTCCAGCAGGCGCGCGAGCATGTCGGCGTCGCCGCTGCGCGCCACATCGAACACCTGGGCGGCGAATTCGGCGGCTTCATCGGCGCTCATCTGGCGGGCTTCACGTTGTTCGGTCATGGGGGAACCTCCTGGCTGGGTAATGGCGATCAGTGTCCGGTGGCGACGACAGGCGGTCAACAGAACCTGCCTATGGGCCTGGCCAATGGAATTTATTGGCTATTCGTTGTCATAGACCATAGGCACACAGGAAAAGTGTCCTCCCCTCCCCCCGGTTCACCCGAACCCGTCGCGCAAAATGCCGTGCAACAAATAACCATTCATGCAAATTGCACGAAAGCAAAAATTGCCTTTTGCCTGATACCCCCGGTTTTACGGGACCAAACCGTAGTGGCAAAGCTGGCACGGGCCCTGCACTCCTTACTCACAGGTTTGCCAACCAAAGAGCCAGGAGCTGACATGAACTTCATTCAAGAAAAATTCGCTTCCGTATTTGCCGGCTACGAAGTCACCACCCAACCTCGCCCGGACGGCGCGGTGCTGCTGACCTTGCGCGATACCGAAGGGAAAGTGACCAGAAGGTCGATCTCGTACGCTCAATTGCACACGGGCGAGCAACTGACCTGGGTGATCAGCGCTATCCGCCGCGACCTGGCTGGCCAGGCCAGCGAACTGCCGGCGATCAACATGCTGCAAAGCCAGAATCGCTTCGCCCTGCCGACCTACCATTCGGCCTGAACACCCACAGCCCATCCAAGCCCCCTCTGATTGGGAGCCTGACGCTGCCTACGGCAGCTCGTGAATCTCCTACGGGGGGGTGTCGATGTCGGTGAAGGTGGTCACGCATGGGTGATCGCCCAGCGTTCCGCCCTCGCGCACCAGTCCCGTTGTCTGCATCCCCGCCTGCCGCGCCGCATCCAGTTCTTCGACCACGTCCGACAGGAACAGTACCTGCGCGGCGGCTACGCCCATGGCCGCGCTGATGCTGCGGTAGGACCGCGCCTCGCGCTTGCCGCCCGACGTGGTGTCGAAGTAGCCGCTGAACAGCGGCGTCAGGTCGCCTGCCTCGGAGCAGCCGAAGATCAGTTTCTGCGCCTGTATCGATCCCGACGAGTACACATAAAGCTTCAGCCCCTGCTGGTGCCAGCGCTTCAGCGCTTCAACGGCGTCCGGATAGACATGCCCCTTGAGCAGCCCGGCCTGGTAGCCCTGGGCCCAGACCATCCCTTGCAGGGCTTTGAGCGGCGTGGCCTTGCGATCGTCGGCCAGCCATTGCAGCAGGATGGCGATCACGCGTTCCACATCGGCATCGGCTTCACCGCTGTCGCGGCGCACGGCGTCCAACTGCTCAGCCACAGCCGGTTCGGCAGCGTGCTCACGCACGTAGTCGGGCAGGTGCCGGGCGGCGAACGGAAACAGCACGTCGACAACAAAGCTCACCGCGCTGGTGGTACCTTCAATGTCGGTGAGGATGGCAGTGATGGGCATGCGCAACTCCTGTTCAGTCTTCGAGCCGCGGGAAGCGGCTGGCGATTTCCTCGCCGGTGAATTGCGCGACCCAGCCTTCCTGGTTATTGAACAGGCGAATGGCGACGAAATGCGGGTTTTCGCCCATGTCGAACCAGTGCGGCGTGCCGGCCGGCACCGAAATCAGGTCGTTCTTCTCGCACAGCACGGCGTACACGTAATCGTCGATGTGCAGGGTGAACAGGCCACGCCCGGCGACGAAGAAACGCACCTCGTCCTCACCATGGCGGTGCTCGTCCAGGAACTTGGCGCGCAGCTGGGCCTTCTGCGGGTGGTCGCTGTCCAGGCTGATGACGTCGACGGTGAGGTAGCCGCATTCGGTCATCAACTGGTCGATCTGGGCGCGGTAGGCGTCGATCACCTCTTCCTGGCTGGCACCCGGCGTGATCGGCGTCGCCGCCTGCCAGCGCTCGAAGCGCACGCCATGTTCGCCCAGGGTGGCGGCGATGTCCTCGACGTGGGTCAGCACCTTGTTAGGCAGGTTCGGGGTGGATTCGTGGTAAACGCTCAGGCTGCTCATCAGGGCACTCCTTATTCTGGCGACCTAGCGACCGGTGACCGATCGCACTTTCAATTCACACTCAAACAAAAACTCGAAGGCCTCCACCTGGCGCAGCGCGTCGCTCATCTGCGCGCCCCAGGTGTACAGGCCATGGCCACGGATCAGGTACCCGACACCGTCGGGGTGGGCGTCCAGCCACGGCTGCACCTGGCCGGCGAGGCGCACGATATCCTGATCATTGGCGAAGATCGGCACCTGCACGCGCGCTTCATGGGTGGTGATGCCGCTGAAGGCCTTTTGCAATTCATAACCTTCGAATACCAGGTGGTCGGCTGCCGTCAGGCGTGACAACACCGTGGCATTCACCGAGTGGGTATGCAACACGGCGCCGATCTGCGGCTGCCAGCGGTACAGCTGGGTGTGCAACAGGGTTTCGGCCGAAGGTTTCTTGCCCGGCTCCAGGCTGTTGCCGGCCATATCGGTGGCCAGCACGTCATCCAGGCTCAATTGGCCCTTGTGCTTGCCGGAGACCGTCAGCAGCGCCTGGTCGGCGCTGAGGCGCGTGGAATAATTGCTACTGGTGGCGGGCGACCAGCCACGGCCATGCAGAAAGCGTCCGGCCTCGACGATCTGCCGGGCCAGCTGTTCACGGTCAACACTCATGCCGCATCCTCCTTGAGGCGGGTAACAATGATAACGGCCGCAGCCAACGCAGCCACGCTGGCCAGCGCGAAGGTCCAGGTGGGCCCCAGGCTGTTCCAGCTGTAGCCGGAATACAGCGCGCCCAATGCCCCGCCAGTGCCGGCCAATGCGGCATACAGTGCCTGGCCCTGGCCTTGCTGGCGAGCGCCGAAGGTGCGCTGGACAAAATGAATGCACGACGCGTGAAAGCTGCCAAAGGTGGCGGCATGCAGCAGCTGGGCAATGATCAGCAGGCCCAGATGATCGGCGAAACTGCCCAGCAGCCACCAGCGCAAGGCCGCCAGCAGGAAGCTCACCGCCAGCACCCGGCGCACGGAAAAGCGTCCCAGAATGCGGCTCATGGCCAGGAACATCAACACTTCGGCCACCACCCCCACCGCCCACAGCACGCCGATGACCGCGCGGCTATAGCCCAGGTGCTCCAGGTGCAGGCTGAGGAAGGTGTAGTACGGCCCGTGGCTGACCTGCATCAGCGCCACGCACACGTAGAAGGCCAGCACGCCGGGGCGCAGCAACTGGCCGAGGAAGCCTTGCTCGGCGGGCCGCCGGGCATCCGACTGCGGCTGAATGTTGGGCACCCAGAAACTGCTGACCACGATACCGGCCATGATGGTCACCAGCGCGTACGGGTACACGTCCAGGCTCCACCACTCATACAGCCGGCCCATGATCACCACGGTGAGGATGAAGCCGATCGAGCCCCACAGCCGCACCTGGCTGTAACGCGCCGGCTGATCGCGCAAGTGCGCCAACGTGATGGTTTCGAACTGTGGCAGCACCGCGTGCCAGAAGAACGCGTGCAAGGCCATGACCATGGCCAGCCAGGCGTAGGTCTTGCTGACGAAGATCAGTGAGAAGCACGCCAGGGTGCAGAGCGCACCGAAGCGCACGATGGCCAGGCGCTTGCCGGTACGATCCCCCAGCCAACCCCACAGGTTGGGCGCGATGCAGCGCATGATCATGGGGATGGCCACCAATTCGCCGATGCGCGCGCTGGCGAACCCCAGGTGGTCGAAGTACATCGCCAGGAAGGGCGCGGTGGCGCCCAGCAAGGCGAAATAGAACAGGTAGAACCCCGAGAGCCGCCAGTAGGGTACCCCGGCGGCGCCGGGGGCGGCGGACATTACAGCTGGCCCAGCACCGGTGTGCTGACGCGAACGTCGGCGTTCTGGCCACGGTTGCGCAGCAGGTGGTCCATCAGCACGATGGCCATCATGGCCTCGGCGATCGGTGTGGCGCGGATGCCCACGCACGGGTCGTGGCGGCCTTTGGTGATCACTTCCACCGGGTTGCCGTGAATGTCGATCGAACGGCCCGGGGTGGTGATGCTCGAGGTGGGCTTGAGCGCCAGGTGCGCGACGATCGGCTGGCCCGAGGAAATGCCACCGAGAATGCCGCCGGCGTTGTTGCTGAGGAAACCCTCGGGGGTCATCTCGTCGCGGTGCTCGGTGCCGCGCTGGGACACACAGGCGAACCCGGCGCCGATTTCCACGCCCTTGACCGCGTTGATGCTCATCAGCGCGTGGGCCAGCTCAGCGTCCAGGCGGTCGAAGATCGGCTCGCCCAGGCCCGGCTTAACGCCCTCGGCGATGACGGTGATCTTGGCGCCCACCGAATCCTGGTCACGGCGCAACTGGTCCATGTAGGCCTCCAGCTCGGGGACCTTGTCGGGGTCGGGGCAGAAGAAGGCGTTTTCTTCCACCGAATCCCAGGTCTTGAACGGGATTTCGATCGGGCCCAGCTGGCTCATGTAGCCGCGAATGACGATGCCCTGGGTGGCCAGGTACTTCTTGGCAATGGCACCGGCCGCCACGCGCATGGCAGTCTCGCGGGCCGAGCTGCGGCCACCGCCGCGGTAGTCGCGCTCGCCGAACTTGTGGTGCAGGGTGTAATCGGCGTGGGCCGGGCGGAACAGGTCCTTGATCGCCGAGTAGTCCTTGGACTTCTGGTCAGTGTTGCGGATCAGCAGGCCGATGGCGCACCCGGTGGTGCGGCCCTCGAACACGCCGGAGAGGATTTCCACCTCGTCCGGTTCCTGGCGCTGGGTGGTGTGGCGGCTGGTGCCGGGCTTGCGGCGGTCCAGGTCACGCTGCAGGTCTTGCAGCGACAGTTCCATGCCTGGCGGGCAGCCATCGACAATGGCGACCAACGCCGGCCCATGGCTCTCGCCAGCGGTGGTGACAGTGAACAGCTTGCCGTAGGTATTGCCGGACATGCAGGACGCTCCGCGAATTCAGCCAAATCAGATCAGACGGCCAGTATACGCACGCTCGCTCGCCGATTCATCCTTGGATATGCGAACCTTCGCCGTTGGTATAAGTCCAACCGCCACCCCCACGGATACTGGCTTGATGATGCTACGCCTGATCGCCCTTCTCGTTATTCTCGTTTGCCCCCCACTGCAAGCCGCCACCGTGATCGCCCAGCGCCCTATCGACCTGGACACCGGCAACGGCGTACTGCATGGCTCGCTGGTGATGCCGGAACTGCACAAACCGGTGCCCATGGTGCTGATCATCCCCGGCTCCGGGCCCACCGACCGCGACGGCAACAACCCCGAGGGCGGCCACAACGACAGCCTGCGCAAGGTGGCGATGCTACTGGCGCGGCACAACATCGCCAGCGTGCGCTACGACAAGCGCGGTGTGGCCAGCGGCCTGGCGCTGGCGCCGGACGAACGCAACCTGAGCGTGGAGGGCTATGTGGCCGACGCCCAGGCGTGGATCAAGCAGCTCAAGGCCGACCCGCGCTTCAAACCGGTGATTGTGCTGGGCCACAGCGAGGGCGCGCTGATTGCCGCCCTGGCCGCGCCCCAGGCCGGCGCCGACGCGGTGATATCGGTGGCCGGCAGCGGCCGCCCGCTGGACCAGGTGATTCGCGAGCAGCTCAAGGGGCGCTTGCCGCCGGACCTGGAACAGCGCAGCTGGCAGTTGCTGGAGCGCCTCAAGGCCGGCCAGTACGACAGCGACGTACCGGCGCCGCTGCAAGTGGTGTTTCGCCCCAGCGTGCAGCCTTACCTGGTGTCGCTGATGCGCCAGGACCCCGCCGCCGCCTTCAGCCGCGTGAAGGTGCCGGCACTGATCATCCAGGGTCGCAATGATATCCAGGTGGGCATCCAGGATGCCCGCGCGCTCAAGGCCGCCAAGCCCGACGCCCAGCTGGTGCTGGTGGACGGCATGAACCATGTGCTGCGCATCGTTCCTGACGACCTCAAGGCCCAGGTGGCCTCGTACAACAACCCCAACCTGCCGCTGGCCGATGCCCTGGGTGGGGCGTTGACGAGCTTTATCGGCAAGATTCACTGATCCGCGCAAATACCGCGCAAGTATCGGCCACTGCGGCCGATACGCCGATGCAGGTATCGACTTTGATACCCGCGTGGCTGCGCGAAAGAGGATCGCCGTGATGACCGATACGCAAACCCCCGAGTCACCCCAAGTGGCTGTCGAACCTGAGCAGGCCCCCGCGGCGGTCGAGTTGCCGTGGGCGGACGTTGCGCCTGAGCACTTCAAGATGCTGCGTCTGGTGCCCCTGCCGGTGGACCGTGCCACCGGTGCGCGGCCGTTGCGCTTCGTGCAGTTCGGCCGTGCCGAGCGCCACAGCAAGGATTACAGCCTGCTGCGCATGGATATCCAGCTGCCGGCGCAGAAAGTGCGCAAGGACCAGAACCGCCTGGAAATATGGGCCAACCACCAGACCCGCACGGTCAGCTTCGGCCCCGACAGCGGCTTGATCATGGAACCACTGAACCGTGGCCTGGGGCGCTTTCTGATGGCCCAGGGGGTGATCTGGGCGCAGCGTAAATGGGCGCACTACCGCGTCGAAGGTGCCGCGCTGGCGAGCAAGGATGGCCTCAACGAGGACACCCGCCTGCGCCGCGACCACGTGCTGAAAAGCCAGGGTTTCACCGTCAGCTACACCGACGTCCAGCACCTGAAGGGCAGCTACGCCGACGTGCAGGTGGGTGAACTGATTGCCACCTGGAACGCTGAGAAGATCCAGGTGGTGGAGATTCTCGACGCGGCCAACATGCTGCAACTCGCCGAGCAGAACCTGCAGGAGCAAGAGGTGAAGTTGCGCCAGCAGGAAGAGCGGGTGAGCAAGTTCAAGCGCGAAGACAGCGGGTTGCGCTTCACCATCACCTGCCTGGTGGCGTTCGCGGTGTTCCAGGCCGGGCTGTTGATCTGGATCGCTACCCACCGGTGACCGGGTAAACAGCCGGACGCCAGGTCGCGTCCGGCCGTTACGCGGCAGTCATACGCGCGAAGCGAACAGCGCCTGGTGCTCACGGCACTGCGCCGCGCTGAGCATGAACACGCCATGGCCGCCACGCTGGAATTCCAGCCAGTGGAAATCCACTTCCGGGTACAGCGCCTCGACGTGCACCTGGCTGTTGCCCACTTCGACAATCAGCAGGCCCTTCTCTGTCAGGTGTTCGCCCGCTTCGGCCAGCATGCGCCGCACCAGGTTCAGGCCATCGTCGCCGCAGGCCAGGCCCAGCTCCGGCTCATGCTGGTACTCATCGGGCATGTCGGCGAAATCTTCCGCATCCACGTAGGGCGGGTTCGACACGATCAGGTCGAAACGCTGGCCCGGCAGGCCATCGAAGCCATCGCCCTGCACAGTGTACACGCGCTCCTCCAGGCCGTGGCGCTCGATGTTCTGGTTGGCCACTTCCAACGCCTCGAAGGACAGGTCCGCCAGCGCCACCTCCGCGTCCGGGAACACGTCAGCGCAGGCAATGCCGATGCAGCCCGAGCCGGTGCACAGGTCCAGAATGCGCGCCGGCGGGTTGGCCAGCCACGGCTCGAAGCCGTTCTCGATCAGTTCGCCAATGGGCGAACGCGGAATCAGCACGCGCTCGTCGACGATGAACGACATGCCGCAGAACCAGGCCTCACCCAGCAGGTACGGCACCGGCACGCGGTCCTCGATGCGGCGCTTGAGCAGCGACTGGATGTGCACGATCTCGTCTTCCTCCAGCGCGCAATCCAGGTAGCTGTCGGCGATCTGGTAGGGCAGGTTCACGGCACCCAGCACCAGTTGGCGGGCTTCGTCCCAGGCATTGTCGGTACCGTGGCCGAAATACAGGTCTTCCCCGTGGAAACGGCTGACAGCCCAACGAATGTGGTCGCGCAGGGTGCGCAGGCGGGAAGTGATCACGGCAGACTCCTAAAGATACAGCCGCGCATTCTAACAGCCACGCCCGGCAAATGGGCGCCCTGCCGGCGTTTTGCGCCGTGGTCACACTCGCTGACCGCCCAGAATCTGCGTGGCTTGCGTGCGAAGCGATTCACAGAACGGCGCAAGCAGTGGAGAATGTGGCAAAAGCCCTATCCAAAGGAGCCCCCGATGTCCGATACAAAGACGATGTTCCAATTGACTGGCCGCGGCCATCCCCCTGCCGATCTCAGCCGTGCCAGCCTGGTGATCATCGACGCCCAGCGCGAATACCTGAAGGGCCCCCTGGCCCTGTCCGGCATTGACGAAGCGGTGGCCAACATTGCCCGCCTGCTCAAGGCTGCGCGCGCTGCGCACCGCCCCATCGTGCACGTGCGCCACCTGGGTACCGTGGGCGGCCTGTTCGACCCTCAGGGTGACCGCGGCAAATTCATCCCGGGCCTGGAGCCGGTGGGTGACGAGCCGATCATCGAAAAGAACATGCCCAACGCGTTCAACAACACGCAGCTGCACCAGACCCTGCAGGAAAAAGGTCCGATCGACCTGATCGTCTGCGGCTTCATGACCCACTCCAGCATCAGCACCACCGTGCGCGCAGCCAAAGACTACGGCTACCGCAGCACCTTGGTGGAAGATGCCTGCGCCACCCGCGACCTGCCCTACAAGGACGGCGTGGTACCGGCTGCTACCGTCAAGCAGGTCGGCATGGCCACCATGAACGACAACTTCGCCTGCGTGGCCCAGACCAACGACCTGGTCTGACCCACACCGCGTCATCACAAGGCGGCCCAGCCTGCGGCCGCCCATCCGATAAAAGCACTCATTCCCCTTAATTGCTCCGTGTGTCGGAACCCCGGCGCCCCAGGCGAGTCGAAGGCCGGATATTCACTGAGGAAATCGGAATGAAGTTATCCGATGGTTTTGACGCTCGCCGCCTGCGTCCACGCGGCCAACGCAACTGGGGCAGCCGCCTGGGCCAGGCCTTTGCCGCCGTGCTGGCGGCCCTGGGCATCCTGTTGGCCATGGCCGGTGCCGCCAGCCTGCTGGGCCACCCGCCGGCCCTGGGCGACTTGAACGCCAGCAAGACCGGCGCCGCGCTGCTGGTGGTGTTCGGCCTGCTGGCCCTGTACCTGGGCGTGCGGCTGTGGCGCCGCTGCCGCTTGAGCCGCCTGCGTAACCGCGAACTGAACCTGGCGCCGCACCTGATGAAAAAACACGATTGACTGCGTAAACTAGGCCTCCGTAGTGGAGGCTGACATGCAAGACGACGATTTTTCCCTGTTCACAAGCGAAATGCGCGGCGTGAAGCCGATCAAGCATGACCGCGCCGACACAGGCAAACCCAAGACTGATCGCAAGCACCTGGCCACCCTGCGCCAGGCCGCGACCGTGCGCCAGGACGCCACCACCGTCGATGGCCTGTCCGACCAGTTCGTCATCGACGTCGGCCCCGAGGATGAACTGCACTGGGCCCGCGACGGTGTGCAGGAAAGCCAGATGCGCAAGCTCAAGGTCGGGCAGATCCCGTTCGAGGGCAGCCTGGATTTGCACGGCATGACCGTGGAAAAGGCTCGCGAAACCCTCTGGGCCTTTCTGGCCGAGGCCGCCAGGTTCGAAATCCGCTGCGTGCGCGTCACCCACGGCAAGGCCGTGCGCCTGGACGGCAAGCGACCGATGATCAAAAGCCACGTCAACACCTGGCTGCGACAACATGCCCAAGTGCTGGGCTTTACCTCGTGCCAGGCCCGCCACGGTGGCGCTGGCGCGGTGTATGTGATGCTCAAGCGCACCATGCTCGAAGGGCGTGACGAGTAAAGCTTGCGCTTGCAGCGACGCGGCCGTCGCCGTACCCTTCGCGTTTGCGTAAATTCCCACAGGTAGATCCATGTCCCTGGAACAGCATTACACCGCGATTCTCGGCAAACTCGGCGAGGACGTATCCCGCGAAGGCCTGCTCGACACGCCGAAGCGTGCCGCCAAAGCCATGCAGTACCTCTGCCGCGGTTATGAACAAACCCTGGAAGACGTCACCAACGGTGCCCTCTTCAGCTCCGACAACAGCGAAATGGTGCTGGTCAAGGACATCGAGTTGTACTCGCTGTGCGAACACCACCTGCTGCCGTTCATCGGCAAGGCTCACGTGGCCTACATCCCGAGCGGCAAGGTGCTGGGCCTGTCCAAGGTGGCGCGCATCGTAGACATGTACGCCCGTCGCCTGCAGATCCAGGAAAACCTCAGCCGCCAGATCGCCGACGCGATCCAGCAAGTCACCGGCGCCCTGGGCGTTGCGGTGGTGATCGAGGCCAAGCACATGTGCATGATGATGCGCGGTGTGGAGAAACAGAACTCGTCCATGATCACGTCGGTGATGCTCGGCGAATTCCGCGAAAACGCCGCTACCCGCAGCGAATTCCTCAGCCTGATCAAGTGATCCCGAGGACACCGGCATGTTGATGAAAGCAGTGCGCGTGGGGCTGGGCCAGTTGATCGTGATTGGCGACCTGCTGACCCGCGGCCCTAAACGCAAACGCAGCGCCCAGGCCCAGGCCGACGTCGAGCAGCAGGCCAAGGGCCTGAGCCTCTACCAGTTCCACGCCTGCCCGTTCTGCGTCAAGACCCGCCGCACCCTGCACAAGCTGAATGTGCCGGTGGCCCTGCGCGACGCCAAGAACGACGAGCAGCACCGCCAGGCGCTGCTCGCCGAAGGGGGGCGGATCAAGGTGCCGTGCCTGCGCATCGAAGAGAACGGCCAGACCACCTGGATGTACGAGTCCAAGGTGATCATCGCGTACCTGCAGCAACGGTTCGCGTAATAGCCTGACGCGGCCTGGCGGCCGCTGCTACAGGGCGTAGCAGCGGCCGCAGGCCACCTCACATCAGCCCTGCATGGTCACATGCCCCGGCTGCGCCGCCACCCGCTTCAGCCATGCCTGAATGCCCGGGTACGCCGACAGATCGAACCCTCCCTGGTCCGCCACGTGCGTGTAGGCATACAGTGCGATGTCGGCGATCGAGTATTGATCGCCCACCAGATAAGGCGTCAACTGCAACTGACGCTCCATCACCTTCAGCGCCTTCTTGCCGCGTGCCTGGCAATCGGCGTACTCCTTGAGGCGATCCTCGGGCATGTTCAGGTAAAACTGAATAAAGCGCGCCACGGCGATATAGGGCTCATGGCTGTACTGTTCGAAGAATTGCCACTGCAGCACCTGGGTGCGCAACCGCGGTTCGGTGGGCAGGAAGCGCGTGCCATCGGCCAGGAAGTTGAGAATCGCGTTGGACTCCCACAGGCAGGTGCCATCCTCCAGTTCCAGCACCGGGATCTTGCCGTTGGGGTTCTTTGCAAGGAACTCCGGGGTGGCGGTATCGCCACGCAGAATATCGATGGCCACCCACTCATACGGCAGCCCCAACAGGTGCAGCATCAGCTTGATCTTGTAACAGTTGCCCGACAGGTAATCGCCGTAAACCTTGTACATAACACCCTCCCCTTACGCCGCTGCCTGAGCGGCCTGAGCCTGACGGATAACATGCGCCAACCGCGACAGCCCTTCATGCAGGCGGTGCGGGGCAACGTGACTGAAATTCAACCGCAGGCAACCCGGGTTGGCGGCCGGGTCGGCGAAAAACGGCTCGCCCGGCATGAACGCCACATCCTGGGCCATGGCCGCGGCCAACAAGGTGCGGGTATCGATCGGCTGTTTCAAGGTCAGCCAAAAGAATAGGCCGCCTTGGGGAACGTGCCAATCGGCCAGGTCGCTGAAATATTCGGTCAGCGCCCCCTGCATGGCGTCACGGCGCGCGCGGTAATATTCGCGCAACCGGGCCAGGTGTTGGCGGTAGCGCTCCGTGCCCAGCCACTGCATGGCCTGCCACTGGCCCAGGCGGTTGGTGTGCAGATCCGCCGCCTGTTTCAGCCGCAGCAAATGCGGGAACAGGTCGGGGCTGGCAATCAGGTAACCGACCCGCAGGCCCGGCAGCAACGTCTTCGACACCGTGCCGGTGTAGATCCAGCTGGCTGTGCGCAGGCGGCCGGCGATGGGCTGCGCCATCTCGTCGTCATAGGTCAGCTCGCGGTAGGGCTCGTCCTCGATCAAGGTGACGGCGAACTCGTCCAGCAGCGCGGCAACCTGCTGGCGGGCCGCTTCGCTGTAGCGCACACCCGACGGGTTCTGGAACGTCGGGATCAGGTAAGCAAAGGCCGGGGCATGCTGTTCCAGGCGCGCGCGCAGAGCGGGCAAGTCGGGACCATCAGCGGCCAGCGGCACGCTCAGGCAGTCGGCACCAAACAGCTGGAAGGTTTGCAGGGCCGCCAGGTAGGTGGGGCCCTCGATGACAATTTCCGTGCCTTTATCGATATACAGCTTGGCGGCCAGGTCCAGCGCCTGTTGCGAACCGCTGAGTACCAGCACCTGGCTGGCTTGGCAATCAATGCCCAATGCGCGCGCCTCGGCCGCAAGTACGTCGCGCAGGCCGGGCTCGCCCTCGCTGGTGCCGTATTGGCCCAGGCCAGCGGGCAAGTCCGCCCACTCCAGGGTGGGCAACATCGACTCGGCAGGCAGGCCGCCGGCAAACGACATGACTTCCGGACGCTGGGCGGCAGCGAGTATTTCGCGGACCAGCGAACTTTTGAGGCGCGTGACACGTTCAGAGAAAGCCATGGGACCACCACTGGCAAAGTCATAGGAAGATACGTCAAACTGCTTGACCGAAATTACGACGACGGACGTGGATACGTCAATATGCTTGACCTTAAAAATACCGCCACGCAGCAAACCGCCATGGAAGCGTTTTTCTTCGGCTACCAGGCGTTCACCGCCAAGGCCGACGAGATGCTCGCGCGCCGAGGCCTGAGTCGGGTGCATCAACGCATTGTGTTTTTCATCGCCCGCTACCCGGAGATCGGCGTGAGCGAGTTGCTGGACAAACTCGGGGTGAGCAAGCAGGCGCTGAATATGCCGTTACGCCAGCTGATCGAGATGCAACTGGTGACCAGCACCGCGCCCGCCAGTGACAAGCGCAAGCGCCTGCTGGGGTTGACCGCTGAGGGGCTGCGCTTTGAAGAGGCGTTGCGCAAGGAGCAGGTCAAGCTGTTGCAGCGCGTGTTCGCCGAGGCCGGCCCCCAGGCAGTGGATGGCTGGTTGGCGGTGAACCTGGCCTTGGGGCAGGCGCTTTAGGTTGAGTGGTGGCCCCACGCAACATCGGTACAGTTGCACTGTATGGCCAAATGTTACCGTTGCTGTACTGCAACCCATCCAGGCGCCGGGTTTAGAGTTTCAGCCCTGCCCTTACCCGCTCACAGGATTTGCAGCATGACCGACGCCTCCCCTGCGCACCTGCGCCCGCTGGCCGACACGTCCCCTTCCGCCGTGGTGGCCGGGTTTATCGCGATGATGACCGGCTACACCAGCTCCCTGGTGTTGATGTTCCAGGCGGGCCAGGCCGCGGGCCTGACCACCGCACAGATCTCCTCGTGGATCTGGGCGCTGTCCATCGGCATGGCGGTGTGCAGCATCGGCCTGTCGCTGCGCTACCGCACACCCATCACCGTGGCCTGGTCCACCCCCGGCGCGGCGCTGCTGATCACCAGCCTGGGGCACGTCAACTACAGCGAAGCGATCGGCGCCTACATCACCTGCGCGGTGCTGGTGCTGATCTGCGGCCTGACCGGCAGCTTCGAGAAACTGGTCAAGCGCCTGCCCTCCTCCCTGGCTGCCGCGCTGCTGGCCGGCATCCTGTTCAAAATCGGCAGTGAGATTTTCGTCGCCGCCCAGCACCGCACGCTGCTGGTGCTGGGCATGTTCTTCACCTACCTGCTGGTCAAGCGCGTGTCGCCGCGCTATGCAGTGCTGTCGGCGCTGGTGCTGGGCACCCTGGTATCGGGCTTGCTGGGCCTGCTGGACTTCAGCCAGTTCCACCTGGAAGTGGCCACCCCGGTGTGGACCACGCCGACCTTCTCCCTGGCCGCCACCATCAGCATCGGCATTCCGCTGTTCGTGGTCGCCATGACCTCGCAGAACATGCCCGGCATCGCCGTGCTGCGCGCCGATGGCTACCAGGTGCCCGCCTCGCCGTTGATCTCGGTGACCGGCTTCGCCTCCCTGCTGCTGGCGCCGTTCGGCTCCCACGGCATTAACCTGGCGGCCATCAGTGCGGCCATCTGCACCGGGCCGCACGCCCATGAAGACCCGAGCAAACGCTACACCGCGGCGGTGTGGTGCGGGATTTTCTACGGCATCGCCGGCGTGTTCGGCGCCACCCTGGCGGCGCTGTTCGCCGCGCTGCCCAAGGAACTGGTGCTGTCGATCGCGGCGCTGGCGCTGTTCGGCTCGATCATCAACGGCTTGAGCATCGCCATGAACGAGCCCAAGGAGCGCGAAGCGGCACTGATCACCTTCATGGTCACCGCGTCGGGCTTCACGTTGTTTTCGGTGGGCTCGGCGTTCTGGGGGATCGTGGCAGGGGTGTTGACCTTGCTGATCCTCAACTGGCGGAAGAAATAATCCGTAGCAACTGCCGAATGCAGCGTCGGCATTGGCGCGGCCTTGCGGCCGCTGCCACGGCTACAGGCGGAAATGCCCGACCATGCCGCGCAACTCGCTGCCCAGCTGCGCCAGCTCGATGCTTGAAGCCGCATTGCCACGCATGGCCAGCGCTGACTGATCAGCGCTGGCGCGGATGCTGGTGACGCTGCGGTTGATCTCTTCGGCCACCGAGCTCTGCTGTTCGGCCGCCGCCGCAATCTGCTGATTCATCTGCTGAATCTGCGACACCGCGTTGGCGATGCTGCCCAACGCGCTTTCGGTTTGCAGGGCGTCGCTGACGGCCAGCTTGACCAACTGCCCGCTGCTCTGGATCTGCGTCACCGACGAATCGGCACTGGCGCGCAGGGTGCTGACCAGTCGCTCGATTTCGGCAGTGGACTGTTGGGTGCGTTTGGCCAGCGCTCGCACTTCGTCAGCCACCACGGCAAAGCCGCGGCCCTGCTCACCCGCCCGCGCTGCCTCGATGGCGGCGTTGAGCGCCAGCAGGTTGGTCTGTTCGGCGACGCTCTTGATCACCGCCACCACACTGCCGATGTTCTGAATCTCGCCGCTCAAGTGCTCGATGCTCTGGCTCGCCGACTCGGCGGCGCCGGCCAACTGCTCGATGCGCTGCATGCTCTGGCGTACTACCTGCTGGCCGCTGTCGACCTTGCTGTCGGCCGACTGCGCCGCCAGCGCTGCCTGCTCGGCATTGCGCGCCACGTCGTGCACCGTGGCGGTCATCTGGTTCATGGCAGTGGCCACCTGCTCGGTTTCCTGTTGTTGGCTGCTGACCTCCAGGTTGGTCTGCTCAGTGACGGCCGACAATGAATGCGCCGAACTGGACAACTGCTCAATCCCGGCCTGCAAGCCGCTGACAATGGTGCTGAGGCCAGCCCCCATCTGCTGCATGGCAGCCAGCAACTGGCCGATTTCGTCGCGGCGGTCCACCTCGATGCCACCACTGAGGTCGCCGGCGGCAATCTGCCGGGCACGGCCAATCACCCGGCGCAACGGCTGCACGATCAACCGGGTAATGCCCCACGCGGCCAGGGTACCGACCACCAGCGCCAGCAGCGACGAGGCGATGATCAGCACGGCATTTTTCTTCAGTTCAGCCTGCATGGCCTGGTCCTGGGCGGTCGCCGCCTGATCGACGCGGCTCACCACCTCGTCGGCCCGGGCCTTGAGCTGGGCGTAGACCTGCTTCTCCTTGACCAGCAAATCGGTGTACTCGCCCAGCTTGTCGCTGAAACTGGCGATATGGTCGCTGACCTCGTTGAGCACCGTCTGGTACCCGGCGTCCTGCACCTCGGTCTTCAAGGCATTGGCCTGCTTGAGGGCGTCGGAGGCCTGCTCGATCTTGCCGGCGCTGCCATCGTCCTCGACACCCTTACGGCTCTGGTCCAGGCGCACACGCGCGGCGTCCATGGCCTGCAGCATCAGCCTGGCCACCTGCGCCACTTCGTTGGCCTGGGTGATGAACTCGCTACCCTTCTCGCCCTTGGAGTCCTTGAGCGCGTAGGTGCCGTCATCCGACAGGCCAGCCTGCAACACGTCGAGGTTGTTGGCCACGGTGCTTACCGACCAGCTGGCCATGTCCAGTGCCAGGTCCTTGGCCTGGCTGATTTCCACGAACTGGTCGAACGCCTTGCGGTAGGCCGCCAGCGCCTCGGGCACACCCGCCACGCCCGCGGCACTGGCCGCCAGCGCTTCGACGCTGTTGCGCAGTTGCTCGGCGGTCTTGGGGTCGGCGTGCAGGGCGAAATCCTGCTCCAGCAGGCGCACCCGCAGCAGGCTGCTGTTGAGCGCTGACGTGTGCTTGAGGGTGTCGAACCGCTGGCTGATGCTGGTCAGCGACCAGATGCCGATGGCGGCCACCAGTACCGTCAGCATCAGTACCAGGGCAAAGCCCAGACCCATCTTTTTCGCCATGCCCAGGTTGGCAAAACGTCCACTACTGGCCGATGTCATTGCGCGCTCCCCCCCGAAGTCGAGACCGGCAGAGTCGCAACGCCGGGGGGCTGGGCACAAGATCCTGGCGTCGGAATAATGGCAAAAAGCTATGTTTGCGTCGCTATCAGCTACGTCAGCGGCGTTTTCCCACAGGTCAAATGGCCGTGGCCCCTCCGTCCACCAGCAACGAGTGGCCAGTCGTGAACGCTGCACCATCGCTGCACAGGTACAGCACCGCGCTGGCAACCTCCTCGACCTTGCCGATGCGCCCCACCGGGTGCATGGCCGCCGCGAACTCGCCCTTGCGCGGGTCGCTTTCATGGGCGCGGCGGAACATGTCCGTGTCGATCACAGCCGGGCACACGGCGTTGACGCGGATGTTTTTCTTGGCGTACTCGATGGCCGCCGACTGGGTGAGGCCGATCACCGCGTGCTTGGAGGCCGCATAAATGCTCATCTTCGGCGCCGCCCCCACGCCCGCCACCGAGGCCGTGTTGACGATGGCACCGCCGCCCCGGGCCAGCATCACGGGCAACTGGTACTTCATGCACAGCCACACGCCCTTGACGTTCACGCCCATGATGGCATCGAACTGCGCCTCGGTACCTTCGGCCAGCTTGCTATCCTCGATCTCGATACCAGCATTGTTGAAGGCATAGTCAATGCGCCCGTACTGGGCCACCGCCTGCTCGACCATGGCCTGCACCTGGGCCTCCACGGTTACGTCGCAGCGCAGGAAATGCGCCTGGCCGCCGGCATCGCGGATCTGCGCCACGGTGCCTTCGCCGCCACGAACGTCCAGGTCCACCACCACTACCTGCAAGCCTTCGGCGGCAAACGCCAAGGCGGTGGCGCGGCCAATGCCTGCCGCCGCGCCCGTTACCAGTGCCACTTGCCCGGAAAATGCCATGCCCATGGGTCAAACCCCTGCGAAGTTGAAGTAATAGGCGCAGTCTAGCCAAAGCCCCCGGGCGCCACGCAGGACTATAGGCGCCCTGTATCGGCGCGTATTCGGCGCAGCCGTTACCCTTGCAACCGCGAGCGCGCAGGCCTATCAACAGTGCACCGTGCCTACTTTGCGAGTAACTGCCATGACTGAAGCAAACCGCCAATTCCTGCTGGCCCGCCGCCCCACCGGCGCCGCCAGCCGCGACGACTTCACCTACCAGACCGTGCCCCTTGGCGAGCTGAGCGACGGCCAGATCCGCGTGCGCAACCATTACCTGTCGCTGGACCCGGCCATGCGCGGCTGGATGAACGAGGGCAAATCCTATATCCCACCGGTGGGCCTGGGGGAGGTGATGCGCGCCCTGGGCGTCGGTGAGGTGGTGGCGTCAAAGAACCCCGCGTTTGCCGTGGGCGACTATGTAAATGGCGCCGTGGGCGTGCAGGATTATTTCCAGGGCGAGCCCAAGGGTTTCTACACGATCGATCCGAAACTGGCCCCCCTGCCCTTGTACCTGTCGGCCTTGGGCATGACCGGCATGACCGCCTATTTCGCCCTGCTGGAAACCGGTGCGCCGAAGGCCGGAGACACCGTGGTGATTTCCGGCGCCGCCGGCGCGGTGGGCAGCGTGGCCGGGCAAATCGCCAAGATCAAGGGCTGCCGGGTGATCGGCATTGCCGGCGGCACAGCGAAATGCCAGTCGCTGGTCGATGAGTTGGGCTTCGACGGGGTGATCGATTACAAGCACGAAGACGTGGTGGCCGGCCTCAAGCGCGAGTGCCCCAAGGGCGTGGACGTGTACTTCGACAACGTCGGCGGCGACATCCTCGACGCCGTGCTCAGCCGCCTGGCGCCGCATGCGCGGGTGGTGATCTGCGGGGCAATCAGCCAATACAACAGCAAGACCGGGGTCAAAGGCCCAGCCAACTACCTGTCGCTATTGGTCAACCGTGCGCGCATGGAGGGGTTCGTGGTGATGGACCACGCTGCCAAGTTCACTGCGGCCGGGCAGGAAATCGCCGGCTGGCTGGCCAAGGGGCAGCTCAAGAGCAAGGAGCATGTGGTGGAGGGGTTGGAAACCTTCCCGGAAACCCTGCAGAAGCTGTTCAGCGGCGAGAATTTCGGCAAGTTGGTGCTAAAAGTCTGACCGCGTAGCCGCTGGCAGGTCGCGACCCTGTGGGAGCGGGTTCTACCCGCGAAAAGACCACTGCGTGATGTCTGACGCCACACGATAGCCTTTTCGTGGGCAGAGCCCACTCCCACAGGCCCTGCGGTGGGAATCAGGCGTTGAGTTGTGCCACAACGTCGGCCAGGGCCTGGGCCGGGTCTTTCGCCTGGCTGATCGGACGGCCGATCACCAGGTAGTCGGAACCGGCGTCCAGCGCCTGGCGCGGGGTAAGGATGCGGCGCTGGTCGTCCTGGGCACTGCCCGCCGGACGAATGCCTGGGGTCACCAGTTGCAGCGACGGGTGCGCCGCCTTCAACGCCTGGGCTTCCAGGGCCGAGCACACCAGGCCGTCCATACCGGCCTTGGCCGCCAGGGCCGCCAGACGCAGTACTTGCTCCTGCGGTTCGATATCCAGGCCGATACCCGCCAGGTCTTCACGCTCCATGCTGGTCAGCACGGTCACGCCGATCAGCAATGGCTTGGCCCCGGTGCGCTGGTCCAGCACATCACGGCAGGCCGCCATCATGCGCAGGCCACCGGAGCAATGCACGTTGACCATCCACACACCCATCTCGGCCGCCGCCTTCACCGCCATGGCGGTAGTGTTGGGGATGTCATGGAATTTCAGGTCCAGGAACACTTCGAAGCCCTTGTCGTTCAGGGTCTCGACGATGCCCGACGCGCTGCTGGTGAACAGCTCCTTGCCAACCTTCACGCGGCACAGCTTGGGGTCCAACTGGTCAGCCAGTTTCAGGGCGGCGTCGCGGGTGGGGAAATCCAGGGCGACGATGATAGGAGTCTGGCAAGCGGACATGGGCGGGCTCTCAGGGGCAAGTCGAAATCGGCGCGCATTGTAGCGGATTTTGGGGGCCATTGCGCCCCAAAAACAGGCAGTGCACGCCCTCAGCCTAGACCACGCATCCCTATCCGCGACCGAATTGCAACCATTGCGACGCCTTTTCAGTCGCTGGCACGTCCGCTGCACACAAACAGCACGAACGTTCCAATCCACACGAGGGAGCCGTCATGACTACGCAACTCAAGCCCACCTTGGGCACGCTGCACCTGTGGGGCATTGCGGTAGGGCTGGTGATTTCCGGTGAATATTTCGGCTGGAGCTATGGCTGGGGCGTGGCGGGCACACTGGGCTTCCTGTTGACCTCGCTGATGGTCGCCACGCTGTACACCTGCTTTATCTTCAGCTTCACCGAGCTCACCACGGCCATTCCCCATGCAGGCGGTCCCTTTGCCTACAGCCGCCGCGCCTTTGGCGAAAAAGGTGGCTTGATTGCCGGGCTGGCGACGCTGATCGAATTCGTCTTCGCCCCGCCCGCCATCGCCCTGGCCATCGGCGCCTACCTGAATGTGCAATGGCCGGCCCTTGACCCGCGCCATGCCGCCCTGGGCGCCTACATCGTGTTCATGGCGCTGAACATCCTCGGCGTGCAGCTGGCCGCGACCTTCGAACTGGTGGTGTGCATTCTCGCGGTAATCGAGCTGCTGGTATTCATGGGCGTGGTGGCGCCGGGTTTCAGCGTCAGCAACTTCGTGCTCAATGGCTGGGCCGGCGACAGCACGTTCAGCCTGGGCGCAGTGAGTGGCATGTTTGCCGCCATCCCCTTCGCCATCTGGTTTTTCCTGGCCATTGAAGGCGCGGCCATGGCCGCCGAAGAGGCCAAAGACCCGCGGCGCACCATCCCCAAGGCGTATATCAGCGGCATTCTCACCCTGGTGCTGCTGGCCTTGGGCGTGATGGTATTCGCCGGCGGTGTCGGTGACTGGCGTGCGCTGGCCAACATCAACGACCCGCTGCCTCAAGCCATGAAAACCGTGGTGGGCGCCGGCTCCGGCTGGCTGCACATGCTGGTGTGGATCGGCCTGTTCGGCCTGGTAGCCAGTTTCCACGGCATTATCCTGGGCTACTCGCGCCAGTGCTTCGCCCTGGCCCGCGCCGGGTACCTGCCCAAGAGCCTGGCCAAGCTATCGCGCTTCCAAACCCCGCACCGCGCCATCATCGCCGGCGGCGTGGTTGGCATCGCCGCCATCTACAGCGACGGCCTGATCAACCTGAGCGGCATGAGCCTGACCGCCGCCATGATCACCATGGCGGTGTTCGGCGCCATCGTCATGTACATCATGAGCATGCTCAGCCTGTTCAAGCTGCGCCGCAGCGAGCCGCACCTGGAACGCAGCTTCCGCGCCCCCGGCTACCCCATCGTGCCGGGCATCGCCTTGGTGCTGGCAGTGGTATGCCTGGTGGCCATGGCCTGGTTCAACGCGCTGATCGGCCTGATTTTCCTGGGGTTCATGCTGATAGGCTTCGTGTACTTCCTGCTCACCGGCGCCGCCCGCGCCAGCGCACCGGCCGACGCCATGCTAACGGGCCTCTGACCCACGCCCTATAATGGAACCACTGCCGGGCGCTTGGTCTCCAACGAGTACAAGCCTGCTTTCGCCGCCACCGGGGCGGCGAGCTCGGCGCTCAAGGAGAATGGCCATGCCGTGGTATGCCTGGTTGATATTGGTGGTGGCGATCGGCTCGATCGTCGGCGGCCTGATGATGCTGCGCGACAGCGCCGACAAAGTGGAGCTCACGGAAGAAGAACGCCGCAAAGTCGCCCAGCGCAACGCCGAGGCCGACGCCAAGGACGCTCAGAACCGTTGAGTCCACCCTGTAGGAGCAACTGTCTTCTGTGGGAGCCGCTGCGGCTTCCGCATCTTTTTTTGCAATCTGTTAAAATGATGATCAACATTTCATACCCGGCCCCGGAGGGCATCGTCCGTGCGTTACTCCGCTGACCATAAAGCCCAGACCCACGAGCGCATCGTCAAGGAGGCCTCCGCGCGCTTTCGCCGTGACGGCATCGCCGCCACTGGCCTGCAGCCGTTGATGAAGGCATTGGGCCTGACCCACGGCGGCTTTTACGCGCATTTCAAATCCAAGGATGAGCTGGTGGAAACCGCCCTGCAGGCGGCCACCGACGAGTTGACCGAAGTGTGCGAAAAAGCCTTCGCCAAGGACAAGCCGCTGCACAGCTTCATCGACACCTACCTGAGCCCCGCCCACCGCGACGGCCCGGAGCGCGGCTGCCCGCTGCCGACCATGGCGGCCGAACTGGGGCAGCGCGGCCAGGCCAGCGCCGTGACCGACCGCGGGGTGGAAGACCGTCTGGCACGTATTGCCGCAGCGTTGAACGCCGCGGATGCCGACGAGCAAAGCGTGGTGATGCTGTCGACGCTGGTGGGCGCACTGATGCTGTCGCGCAGTGTCGAGGACCCGCAACTGTCGCTGCGCATCCTCGATACGGCGCGCAAGGCGCTCAAGCAGCAGGCCGACGAAGCCTGCTGAGTCCTCACACCCAGCGCTTGAACAGCACGCTGGCGTTCACCCCGCCAAAGCCGAAGCCGTTGGACAGGGCGTATTCGATGTCCATCTTGCGCGACTGGCCACTGACGATGTCCAGGCCTTCGGCCAACTCATCCGGGTGCTCAAGGTTCAAGGTCGCCGGCGCGATCTGATCGCGTAGCGCCAGCACCGTGAAAATCGCCTCGATGCCGCCTGCGGCCCCCAGCAGGTGCCCGGTCGCCGATTTAGTCGAGGTGATAGCCGGCCCGCTGCCCGCGCCAAACACCGAACGAATCGCCGCCAATTCGCCCTTGTCACCCACTGGGGTAGAGGTGGCATGAGCATTCAGGTGCTGCACCTGTGCAGGCGCGATGCCGCCCTGGGCCAAGGCCTGGGTCATGGCGCGGCGGGCACCGCTGCCGTCCTCCGGCCCTGCCGTGAGGTGATAGGCGTCAGCGCTGGTGCCATACCCCACCAGTTCCGCCAACGGCGTCGCCCCACGCGCCAGCGCATGCTCCAACGTTTCGATCACCAGCACGCCCGCGCCCTCGCCCATCACGAAGCCATCGCGGTCACGATCGAACGGCCGCGAAGCCTTGCTCGGCGTGGCATTGAAGCCGCTGGACAAGGCCCGCGCGGCTGCGAAGCCGCCCAGGCTGACCCGATCAATGGCCGCTTCGGCGCCGCCGCACACGGCAACGTCCACTTCCCCCGCGCGAATCATGCGCGCTGCGTCACCGATGGCCTGGACCCCGGCCGCACACGCTGTGACCGGCGCCCCCAACGGCCCCTTGAAACCATGCTGAATCGAAATGTGCCCCGCCGCCAGGTTGACCAGGAACGCCGGAATAGTGAACGGCGACAGCTTGCGCGGGCCGCGGCTGTCGGTGGTACGCACGGCGTCGACAATAGTGCCAAAGCCGCCAATGCCAGAGCCGATCACCGTGGCGGTACGCTCGCGCGCCTGCTCGTCCGTCGGCGCCCAGCCAGCCTGGGCCAAGGCCTCGCGCGCAGCGGCCAGGGCGAACTGGATGAAGCGGTCCATCTTCTTCTGCTCCTTCGGCGGCGCGGCAAAATCTGGATCGAAGCCTGCTTCAGCATCCTCCTCGATGCCCGGCACCACGCCCCCCACCCGAGCGGGCAGATCGGCCACAACCTCCTCAGGCAATTCACGCAGGCCTGACTGGCCGGCCAACAACCGCCGCCATACGTGCTCTACACCGGTACCCAGTGGGGACACCAGGCCCATGCCGGTGATAACGATTCTGTGGTTGTTCATGACCTTTCCTTCTCTGACACATTGACTGCCACACCACACACGCTGGCTGGTTGGCTTTTACCGGCATGGCCGGCCCGCTAGACGAGCCGATCATTTAAATTATGGCCATCATTCCATGCAAATTATATTACGTCCATCATATTGTCTGCCGACCAAGCGCCAGATGATGGCCAATTGACGCCAATCTGTTAGCCATGGACAATGTAACAATTCGTCACACAATAGAAACACCATTGAGGTAGGGACCTACCGCCTTTTCCAGCGAATCGCCCGACGTTGCGACCGCTTCGCGTAGATGAATGGATTCAATGCTGACCTCGATTTTTGTTCACCCAGAACTGTCTGCTTCCGAACGACAGGACCTGGGCCAGTTTCTCAAGCACCCTGCCAGCTTCAACGCGCTGAACCCACGCGGCGAGGCAACGCAAGTATGGGCGAGTGAAAACAACGCGCTGGCATTCAAGGTGTTTCATATTCGCCGCGTCAAACAACGCTGGCGCGCACGCTGGAAACACGACTGTCCGCTGCACGGCAAACGCTATGGCTGGGCAGAGCGCGCCAATGCCGAGCGCTTTTGCGCATTGGGGCTTCCGGGATTGGGTGTACGAGCCTACTTGGAAAAACGCACACTGTTGCAGTGCAGTCAGCAAGTAGTCGCCTATCCCTACCTTGACGGGTTTCGCACGCTGCATGATTGCTTGCCGGACTTGGGCCTGGTGGCGCTGGACGCGGTTGAACCCGTCATTCTGCAAATGGCTCAGGCCGGCGTGTTCCACCTGGACCTCAACACGCGCAATGTGATGCTCGACACTCAGGGCCACGTTCGCATCATCGATTTCGAATACATGGCCTGGGACCAGTCGCGCGTCGGCGAAATCTACGCCTATTGCCTCGGATACCTGTGGCAGAAATGGGCACGCCACTGCATCGACGAGAGCACCTTCGATCACTGGTTCCAGGCGTGCCTGCAGCGCCGTGCAGGCCTTTTTCCCGTGGCCAGTTATGTGCTCACCAGCAACTACGGCATCGGCAAACATCAAGAACTGTCCCGCGCGCGCCGCTATCGGCTGTTTACATGAATCTGGTCACTCGGCTGCTCGTCCAAGTGCGCTTGGCATGTTGGCGCAAAGCACTCAAGGCGGATCAAGGCTTCAACCTGGCGCTGCGCAATGCACCTGGCTTTTTGCGCGCCCTGGGCCGTGAACAGGTGCGCTACGTGGTGCTGCACTGGTATGGCGACATGTCCATGCAGCCCGGCAGCCCTTGCGCGGCGGATGGCATCAGCCTGCTGGTAGAACACGGCTCATTGCCACGTATCGCCGCCGCCATGCCGCTATTCAACGTCGGTCGTCGGCGCGGCAAAGTCACCTTCAACGTCTATAGCGACTCAGGCCGTAGCGGGCTTTCGTATCAACAGATGCCCTACTACCCCCCCGTTCGCGCCCGCTACCTGCTGGATAGCCGTACCCTCGATCCGCGCGGCTGGTACCGCATTGCCGCGCACGCTTACCTGCCGGCGCTCGTCTATCACCTGGTCTATCACCAGCGCCTGGTCAGCGGCTTGCCCCTGGCGCGTCATGATACCGATGGAAACGGCCAGCCACAGGGAACCTACTGCCATCAACGCCTGCTCGACGAAGCCACGCGCGAAGGCGTCGCACTGCCGCCCCTGACCAGTTTGCCCGAGGCCCATCGCTGGCTGCAGCAACAAGGCTGGGCCATGCCCTTCGACCTGATCCGCCGCCTGCCCGACCAGGACGCATGGCTAGGCCACCTGTACGCCAGCGAACTTGCCCGCCTGCAGGCCAAGGCAGCCCCGGCCCCCCAGGACCTGGTGGTACTGGTCACCCGCCAGGAAACCCGTGAGCACCAGCACGAGCAGTACATTGTCGACGCCCTGGCGCGGCACGGCACAGTCCTGCGTCGCCAGCCACTGACCGCCGAGCAGACGCGCCAATTCCTCTGGTGGGCCCGCGGCGGCAACTGGCTGGCCGGCAAGCACTATGCCCAAAGCGCACCCGACACCCTCATTACCTGCCAGCTGCCCGCCGGGGCCGCCGACGTCATCAAGGCCGAACTGCGCCGAACCCTGTCGCACCCACAGCAAAAACATAATTGGCTGCACACCACCGACGACCTCGCCGAAGCCCTGTACTACCAGCAGCTGGTTACCAGCAACGCCTACCCCGTACCACCTTTCACCGGAGGACAGTGAAATCAAACTGCTAATCGTCAGCCGACAGGAGCGCGCACGCTCCTTCGACACACTGTTCGCCGCCCTCACCGGCCATTTTGCCCAGGTCGAGATCCACAAACTGAGCAAAACCCAGGTCCACGACATCAAGCCCTACCTCAAGCAGACCGACTTCAGCGCTTGGGACCGCGTGCTGTTCGACGTGCCCCTGCGCCGCATCGGCAACGCCAGCAAACTGCTGCGGGGCATTGAAGGGCTGGTGTTCTACGAGGAAGACGCTTGCCAGGAACTGGTGGCCGAAAGCAAATACAGCCAACAGTTCGCGCGCGGTTTTGCCCAACTGAGCAACGCCCGCATCATCGTCACCAGCTATTTCATGCGCGACTACTTCAGCGCCCGCGGCATCGATGCCAGCTGCATTGCCAAAGCCTACGACGACGCCAAGCTCGATACCCTGGGCACCCCACGCGATATCGGCCTGGGCTTTATTGGTCGCACCAAGAGCCAGGTCTACAACGAGCGGCGCCAGCTGTTGGAGCACATGACTGAACACGGCGGCCTGCAAGCCCTGCGCACCCAGACACCGGACGAATACCTGCAACTGCTCAACCGTATCGCGGTGTTTTTCAGCGCCGACATCGGCTTCAACGAGTACATGGCCAAAAACTTCGAAGCCATGGCGTGCGGATGCGTGTTGATGGCCAAACGGCAACCGTCCGAGGACGGGCCGCTCGGGTTTGTCGACCTGCACAACGTGGTGCACTACGACACCCCGCAGGAGGCCCTGGAAAAGCTCCGCCTGCTACAGGCCGATCCCGCCAACGCCCAACGCATCGCCGCCAACGGCCTGGCCCTGGTGCGCGATCGCCATCGCCTGTCCCAGCGTGCCCAGGCCTTCGCCCACCTACTGCAACTGCCCGCACGGCCGCTGCCCCCGCAACCGCAGCACTGGTATCAACGCATCGCTCAGTGGCTGCCAGGCAAGGCCTCCAACGCCCACGCCTGACAGCCCAACCCGAAACAGGACACCCAGAAATGAACGCCCAAACCCAACTCCTCGCCCGCCTCAAGAGCCGCGAGGCCGTGATCGGCATCGTCGGCCTCGGCTATGTCGGCCTGCCCCTGATGCTGCGCTACATCGCCGCCGGCTTCCGCGTGCTGGGCTTTGACATCGACGCGCACAAGGTCGACCAACTCAACGACGGCCTGAGCTACATCGAACACATCCCGGGCGAACACATCGCCCGCGCACGCGAAGCGGGCTTTCGCGCCACCCTGCAGTTTCGCGAAGTGAGCGAATGCGACGCGCTGATCCTGTGCGTGCCCACCCCGTTGAACGAATACCGCGAACCCGACATCAGCTACGTCACCAGCACCGCCGATGCCATCGCCCCCTTCCTGCGCCCAGGCCAGGTCGTTTCGCTGGAAAGCACCACCTACCCCGGCACCACCGACGAAGAAATCATCCCGCGCATCATTCATCAGGGACTGAACATCGGCCAGGACGTGTTCGTCATCTATTCCCCGGAACGCGAAGACCCAGGCAACAAACACTTCGACACCCAGACCATCCCCAAAGTCGTCGGCGGCGCCACCAAGGCCTGCCTCGAAGTGGGCGTGGCCCTGTACGAACAAGCCATCGACCGCATCGTCCCGGTCAGCTCCACCAAGGCCGCTGAACTCACCAAGCTGCTGGAAAACATCCACCGCGCCGTCAACATCGGCCTGGTCAACGAAATGAAAATCGTCGCCGACAAAATGGGCATCGACATCTTCGAAGTCGTCGACGCCGCCTCCACCAAACCCTTCGGCTTCACCCCCTACTATCCCGGCCCCGGCCTGGGCGGCCACTGCATTCCCATCGACCCCTTCTACCTCACCTGGAAAGCCCGGGCCTACGGCCTGCACACCCGGTTCATCGAACTGTCGGGCGAAATCAACCAAGGCATGCCCGAGTACGTGGTGAGCAAACTGGTGGATGGCCTGAACGACCATGGCAAAGCCGTGAAAAACAGCAAAGTGCTGGTACTGGGCATTGCCTACAAAAAAAACATCGACGACATGCGCGAATCGCCGGCGCTGGAGATCATCAAACTGATTCGCGAGCGCGGGGCCATTGCGTCCTACAGCGACCCCCATATTCCTGCGTTTCATGGGCATGGGGTATATGACTTTGCGATGGACAGCGTGGCGCTGGACGCAGAGGTGGTGGCGGGGTATGACGCTGTGGTGCTGGCGACAGACCATGATCGATTTGATTATGGGGTGATTGGGGAGAATGCCCGGTTGTTGGTGGATAGCCGCGGGCGGTATCGGGAGGAGATGGGTAATTTGGTTAAGGCTTGATACAGTTTTTAGGGGCGGTGTCGGGTGGCGCGGAAAAGACCTGATCCACGGTCGCTGCCCGTTTAGCGCGGCCCGAGATTCGGTAGCCACCGCCCAAGGATGCGCCGGCGCTGCTCATGCAGCGCCAGCGCCCCAGGAAAGGCCTGAAACCAGGCCCATCCTTTACTCCACCGTCAAGCGATCACGATTCTTGTCCAGCAGCGACTTCCCGATCCCCTTGACCTCCAGCAACTCGTCTATCGAAGCAAACGTACCGCTGGTATCGCGATGGGCGACGATGGCCTGAGCCTTCGCCAATCCAATGCCGGCAAGCTCGCGTTGGAGGGTTTCGGCGTCAGCGGTATTGAGGTTGACCTTCATCACTTGCACAGCGGCGGAAGATTGGGGTTGTACCGCGACCGTCGTGGCGGTTGCTGCAAAAGGCACGGTAAACAGCAAGGCGGCGATAAGGGACGAGAGGGTGAAGTTTCGCATTTGTGAGGCTCCATGACATCTGTGGGTTCTTTAGGCTGCTTTCCTGAGCTGCCTCTGAAAACCTAGCTCACCAACGGACTTCTTCCACTGTGTAAGCGTTAGGGGATATTTCGTCCTTCCTTGCCACCATTTGGGTCTGCCTTTAAATCAGAGAGTAGATTCTTTCAGTACAGCCAAATGTACCAAAACCAATACAACATAGAAAATCTAGCCATTTCGATGCGGAATGCTAGAAAAAACCAAAAAAACCGACTAGCCTAAGATATGGATATCATGAATTTTTTCAGATAAAAGCCTACGATTTTTTAAGTAAAGAAGGAGCCAGGGAACTTGATGGATTCCTATCATGAAATAGCACGCAAAAAGTTGCCCCTTGCGTTAGTTGCGACCACGTCACACCTTTTACTAGTGGACCTACACAATAAAAAAACCACTGTACTCCAAAGCGAACATCCTGAATATTATGGAATATCCTGGCAACCTAACCGCCCGGAGCTGATCCTGTCCCACTCAGGGCTTGATACGGCTTTATTGAAAAACGTCGAAACCTATGCAAACTCTGAAACTGGATATATTTCGAGAGGACATGTTAAATCAGATCCCTTCTTATCCGCGCCCCACCAAATACTGTGCGCGCCTGACGGTAGGCTGATTTGCACAAACACAGGCAGGAACTGCATCACCGTTATTGACCTCGATCAGCCCAATTTCTATCAGGAGAAAAGGCTGTCACCCTCACGATGGGATCGCTTATCGTTGGACAGCCCTACAGGCGATCATATCAACTCGGTGTTTGTCGCGAATAATCTGCTGTATGTCATCATCCACGGTCATACCAAAGGGTCCAGCCTCGCCACCCTCACTTATCCCACACTGGACGTGTTGAGTATTGAACCTGTATCAAGGCGGACAGGGCTGCACAACATTTGGGTGACCGCCCAAGGACAGAAGCTCTCATGCCATAGCAGCAAGGGTGCACTGGTCGATCTCGACTGCAATCAGGTCGTGTGGGAAGCTGGTAGCGATATTTACCTGAGAGGCTTGGCGGCAGCGGACGATTTCCTCGTGCTAGGTGAGAGCCAAATGACGGGCCGCGATTTGCGAAAGAGTTCAACGAGTGCTGTCTGGATTGTAGAGCCCACGACGTTCAAGACCTTGGACTATGTGTATTTGGGCCCCTACGGCGCTGTCAACGACGTTCGCCTGGTTAACATCCCGGACCATGCTCATCACGGCCAGACTTTCTCAGGCATGACCACGCTTATTTCACAGGACGTCGCCACTCGGACAAGAGCGCAGCGACTTGCCGCAGCGAGCTATCTAGACCGCAGTAAAAAACAATGGAGTGGGTTCGAAACGGTTTTTGGCTCACCGGAAACACTTGCTAATGGGGAGAAAAAAGCGGCACCTGAGCACCTTTGCCTGTTAATCCAACGTAGCGCGTTCGAGCGCGGGAGCCGATCTTTATCCTTCCGCTACGCGCTTGAAAAAAATGGGGGGGCATCCCATGTTTCCATTATATTTTATAAGGGGACGGGCCAGGATACAGACATGAAGGCGTTCTTGCTTCAGGCATCAGGCGATGATGCGGCCCGCCTTGAGATCTGGTCTCATGAAGGCACCGAATGGACATGCGAGGACGCTGTCAACAGTCACCCACTACCTATGTCCGGTCATTTGAAAGCGGAAGCCACCGAGGACACCGTCACACTCTTTATCGACAACCAGTTAATCGGTGAATTTGGTGCCGCTGCATGTCGGCAGTGGGATGGACGATTAGGAATGCGCTGGATGAACGCTACCATCGCCGACCCGAACTGATAAAATGAGCTCGACAGAACATAGCAAGACTTAACCTCACCTCACTCAAGGCAGGCTATAGGCAGAATGAGACGATGAAGACAATCGGAGAGTTCGATACATCTCAAACAACAAGCCTACAAAACACATCTGTTAAGAATCCCCCCCTGCATATGTTTAATCAACCTGCCATGACCGTATGGTTTACTGGTCTGAGCGGTTCCGGTAAGTCAACACTTGCCCATCATTTGGCTTTGCAACTGATGGGAAGCTTGCCTGTGCGCATCCTCGACGGCGATGTGATGCGTACCGGGTTATGCAGCGACCTGGGATTTTCTCAGAAAGACCGCTCGGAAAACATCAGGCGAATAGCCGAAGTTGCCCGGCTGTTAAATGAGTCAGGGGTTACCGTGATCGCTGCCTGCATCAGTCCAAGTGCAAATGATCGACAAGCGGCCAGGTCGATTATCAGGGCCGAGCGCTTCATCGAGGTTTACTTGAGCACCCCGCTTGCCGTGTGCGAGCGGAACGACCCTAAAGGTCTTTACAAAAAAGCTCGGGCAGGGGAAATAATGGAATTTACGGGCATCAGTGCCGCCTATGACGTCCCACAATCGCCGACATTGGAACTGGACACCAGTACCGCCTCCATCCAAGCTTGTGTGGCTAGCATCCATCGCTGCCTGGATGAACATTGGAGAACTGGCTCCGCTTGAATTCAAAGAGGGTTGGTGCGAGGTGCAGGCCGGCCCTCGCCAGCCTTGCGCACCTCGCCACCGTTATTTCACCGGAACGACCAGCGTTTATGGCCAATATAACTGGTAAAAACCGGAAATATCACTCCACAGGCATGAGCCACCTCATTTACATACTTGGTCATACCAATAGCGGGCAGTACGTAAGATGCTAGGCCAACGCTTATTACCAGTGTCTGTGCCACCGCGACCACATTGACGAGCACAAAAAACATGGCGGAGTGCCTTACTGACTGCACGCTATCCTTAAACACGAACGCCTTTGCCAAGATAAAAGCCGTAATCATGCCTGTGATGTAGGCCAACACCACCGCTACGGTAAAATTCAACCAGAAGCTGAACACAATTCTCGAGGAAAAGTTAACGAGCGCGGCGAATCCACCGGTAACCAGAAACACTAGAAACTGACGGTTCATGAAACGCCTGATCACAGTACAGCGTCCCTGGCCATCTGCCTACCAAAGTCAATGCTTTCGGAAATACCGCGATCTTCCGGGTAATAGTAGGACGTATCAGCGACCCATAAACCGGTGATCGGTAAGGAAACCGGCGGCAATCGATCGAGGTAAGACGGATCACAGATTGGCTGCGCGTAACGGTACCGGCTGGCGCGCATGTCAAGGAAATCGTCATCACTGAGGGCAGGGTTTATTTTTTTCAAGTAGCGTCTGACTTTATCCAGAAAAACTTGATCTGGCTCGGAAAATTTAGGGTGTTCTCCGGGAACGTAGAACGGAACATACACTACACTTTGGCCAAGTGGGCATAAGTTTGAGTATTCGACCAGGCCCGGGATATCCATTTCAGGATCATTGGTGTTCAGCCAAAAATTTTCAGTCAACGGCTTTCGCAATTTCACAATAACACATACTACCGCAACGTTCTTAATAGCGGCGAACTGATCCACGATACTCTTGGGAAGGTCGGGAATAACGCGCGACACATACGGGAGTGGCATAGTGCTCACCACCTTGTCGAACGCATAGAACGCGCCGTTACTTTCAACACCTTTTACTTGCCCTTTTTCAATACGTACCTTCGAGACTGGCGCGTGCAGGCGAACCTCTCCGCCCTGTTGCTCGATATCACGTTTCATGGCCTCCAACAGAGTCTTCGACCCACCTTCCAAGTAGCCCAACTTTTCCCGAAACAGACTGTACCGGGAACGACCAATGCGGCGGATCCGGCTCCATATCCAGGCCGCGGACAGATTATCAGAGTAATCGTAGAACTTGTAATCAAAAAGGCGTCGCCACAAGACCTCCCACGCTTCAGCGCCAACCCACCGTTTGATCCACCCGGTGGCTTCGACGTTATCCAAAGGCTTCCAGTCATTGCGGCGAGTACACAAGAATGCGTGGAGGCCGTATCTGAACTTGGCCACTAGACCCAGCCCTTTGAACTTAAGCAGCGCTACGGGGTTGCCCCAAGCCTGCAGGCGATCCTGATACCAATAGCCCATTTTGGTCTCGACCCACTTCAATTTATCGGCGAGGCCGAGTTCGCCCAAGACCTTGATAAATGCGTGGTCGGAAATACAATGAAAATGATAATAGCGTTCGATATCCAGACCAGAAAAATCGAACGACGCTGCCATACCGCCAACACGATCATCTGCCTCGAATACAACGGGATGATGCCCGTCCCGAGCCAATTGATAGGCAACGGCCAATCCCATTGGCCCTGCACCGATAACTGCAACACGCTGCCCCATCTTAGAACTCCAGTACGTATTTGCTATAAACCGGATCGTTGAACGTCTCGTCAATGGCGCGTCTGAATGGCGTATAGGGCACGCCAAAAATACCAGGCCAGTCAATCACCTCGAATTCGTCCTTTGCACTCAATGCTGCGAGCTGCTGGGTCGTAAAGGGCGGGTTTCGATCAAAGCAGCTCCACGTCCAAATAAGTGCATAGAACAGCCTATACGGCACACGAACGATGGCGGCGCGAGCATGCGTGGCTCGTTTGATTTCACGAATCATGTCGATGTAGTCGATTTTTTCATGCCCGGAAATATTGAAAATGCCGCCTGGAGTACGTCGTTCAATGCAGCTCAGGATGATCCGACTGAAATCCCCAACGTAGAGAGGTTGCCGCATGTAACGGCCGTCGCCGGGAATTGGAAATACAGGCACGCGTTTCATGAACCGCGACAGCCACCCCAGATGCTTCCTGTCAAACCAGCCAAACATCAAGGTGGGGCGAAGTATTGGGCAAGCGATGCCGCTGTCCAGCACTAGGTTTTCCTGCAGTTTTTTTGTTTTTGTATAGAAGTCGTCCGCGACCGACTCGACCACTGAAGAGCTGACGTGAACGAGGTAGGGGTCGCCGTGTTGCTTGATCAAGTCCAAAATAATCTCGGTCGAGCGAACATTGTTCCTGACGAACTCCTCGTAATCGACTCCACCAATTTGCGCTTGGAGCATGACCACCACATCAGCGCCCTGGAAGTGCATTGCCCAGTCACCAGGTTCGGCAAGATCGGCATAATGTACGGCAACACTAGGTTGGTACGAACGGAGAACCTCAATATTTTTCTTGTGCTTGTCTAGCACGACAATGTTCTTGTAACCGGCATCGATCAACCTTGCGACCAGGTTCTGCCCCACCAGCCCGGCCCCCCCGGGGATGACAATTCGCGCATCCAATGTCACTGTCATTTTATTAGCCAACCTGTTTACCCGAGAAATAACTCAATATGTATGAACAGCATTGTTACGTAGATAAGCCTTTGCCTCGGCGTTCTCGCTATAATCGAGAATCTTGACCGTGACTATTCCTACATTCATGGAACAAAGCTCAGCTTTCGCAGGCCCAAAACGGCCGACAACTTGAGCGTAATCCAATGCACCACCAGTGATAACATAATCGGGAGTCGCAGCACGTGCGGCCTTGATATTGGATGCATTAGTGAATGGCATTAACGGTCCGTATGGAGAGACATCATAAGCACCGCCGGAATACATCCGGATTGGGCGAGCAAACCAATAATCTGAAATATAATGCTGCCCAACTGGCAGTTTGCTTTCCTCCATACATTCAATTAAAGCAGAATACTGGTTTTGGGGGGCAATTTTTCCCTGGTTAATCGTGAGCGCTTTAGTAACATGGAGCAGCAAGAAGAGGGCCAGTAGAGCTGTTATTGCGACAAACAGATGGTAATAGCGAGGCCCTTTGACAGAAAAGAGCACAACCCCGAAGACAATCGATAAGTAAAGAACAGCAGCCCACTGTCGAGATGAATCAATGCTGCCGTACAGCCCCAAAGCGATCTGAGAAACGATGGCCATCACCGGACTGACGAGTATAAACACCGCAACAAAAGTTGAAATTGACCGTGTTGCAGATCGACCACGAAAGACATCCACAATGTGGAGCACGGCAATCACGTAGGAAAACAAGAACAGCAGCGCGATTAGGGCCGACACGTGACTTGACGTCAAAAACCTGAAAAAATCCAAGCTAAACATCTGCAGCGAGGTAACTGCAGCCGCAGGCAACCTGGACATGACGAACGCCATGAACTCCCTGTCCTGCGGAAACGGGCTAATGTAACCGAATAGCTTTCCTGCAATGACCGCCCACAGAATAACGCAAAAATATGTAGCTGCCTCTTTTAAAGAGGCCTCCTTTTTCAGATAAAGAAGAGCAGCAAAAATAGATGCAAAGGGGGCAAAGCCCACCGCGACAGATGAATCAGAAATAATCCCCAGGAAAACAGAGAGAAAAAGACCCATCAAGGCGATATTGCCATACTGCTTTTCCGAAAAAAAATACCCGACGGACGCAATCATGCCTAACAATACAGGTATCGCAACGCCCGAATGATGCCCAATCAAACCGAAATACATGGAAATGGTATCGTTACTTAGTCTCCCGTAAAACGAAAGAGAATAAAGCAGCGCAGCAAAACACAGAACGCCCACTAGCGGCACTGTCTGTTTTCTCAGCAACACAAACAGAAGTAACAACAGCGCAATACCGAAAATCACACTGTAGTACGCTGCCACCGTACCCACACCGAGATTAAACCACAGCAGGAGCCGCGCCACAAAAATATCGGGGAAAATATAGGGCGCCTGCGTCAAACGCCAGTCAAACAGATCCCCTCCTGCGTTGAGCGCTCGCGCAACATCTTCAATAAACAACACATCCGCGCTATTGATCATTACGGAATAAACGGGCAAATAATGAAAACCCATATAGACGGTAAAGAAAATACTAAATACTATCGCCGCCAAACCTAGCTCAAGCATGGACAGCCGGCCAAACCTCCGTAAAAACTCGTTCACCGCCAACACGTTAAACCTCCCTATTAATTTTTTATGAATTAAATACTTAGCCGCTTGAAAACAAAATCAGGAATCGAGCGAATAATCATCATGATGTAGCACCAGAAACCCGGGGTGTATACCACCCCTACTTTTCGCTCGATAGCATTGAGAATCCTCTTCGCTACAGTATCGGGCTCAGCCACTAGCAATGCGGGCAACTTCAACTGCTGCGTCATGGGAGTCTTGACGAACCCGGGTTTGATGGTAAGTACGTTGACGCCAACCTTGTACATCCTTGCCCTCAGCCCAGCACAGAAGGTGGATACCGCCGCTTTCGCAGCGCCATACACGTAGTTGGAAGGCCGCCCTCGATCCCCAGCAACCGAGGAAATGACTGCCATTGTCCCGCAATGCTGAGTTTCGAAACGCTCCGCCAGAATAGTCAGCAAGGCGATGATCGAAGTCGCGTTGATGGAGATCTCTCTTACCGTATCGACGGCCGACCCTTCACAGACCTGTTGATCAGGCAGAGTGCCATGGGCAATCAACGCCACATCTATTTGCCCCAAAAACTCGACACACTGCTCCAGCATTTGTACGTGACAGGAGAAATCCTGGACATCCAGCTGGTAACTACCGCACCCCTTCGCCCCGCGCCCCAAGAGATCATCGCCAGTTTGGGCCAGTCGGCTAGCGTCCCGCCCAACCAGGAAAAAGGTCGCCCCCTCCTTCGCCCATAATCGGGCACATGCGACCGCAATCGCCGAGTTGGCACCAATAATCAAGACTCGTTTCATTTTGTCACTCTATTCCAGAATTCCGACGATAGGGATGGGTCACGGTAGCTTTCCAGCCGCTCCCATGAAGGATAAGCGCGGCGAAACATTTCACCGCTCATATGGGCATCTTTCGCAGGATATAGTCGCCCACGAGCCTCATCGACCACCCGGTCCAACCGTTCGAACAATATTGATAGCTTCCGGCCCTGCGGGAAATCCAATGCAAGGGAAACACCTGGCATCGGAAACGAGAGTAATCCTGGTGACACCAAGTTACCGCAGCGTTTAAGTACTGCTAAAAAGGACCCTTGTCCGGCTTTAGCGATGATTCGAAGAATCTGCGCCATGCAATCACGGGCGCTGTCCTCCGGGATCACGCATTGGTACTGCTGAAATCCTTTACGACCATAAATGCGGTTCCAGTAAAGGACCCGGTCCAGTGGATAGAAAAACGGCTGGTAACCTGAGCGTTTATAAGTGACCTTGCCTGGGTGTACCCGCCAATAAAGATTATTGAAAGCGCGCAATGAAAGATTGTTGATCATAGAAAAAGGCGGTTTTACTGGCATCCGAACCTTGTCACCAGACTCAACCTTCAAGGATCCATAGGATGCATGATCACCAACGATGAATACACCCCGCCCGGACTGCTCTGCCTTGGCCAAGCAGTCAATCCAGGCAACGCTGTATTCGTGACGTGTATCATATTCGCTTGACAGCGAAAAAAACTCTTCCAAATTATTGAAACGCTGAACTCGTGTATCGATCTGACTACTTTTTATGGGCATCATTTGAATTTCTGCCCACGCAATCATTCCTGTAAGCCCAAGCCCGCCAATTGTGGCAGAAAAAAGGTCTGGATTTTCGAGGGCACT
Source organism: uncultured Gammaproteobacteria bacterium (assembly GCA_963816515.1). Classification (GTDB taxonomy): domain Bacteria; phylum Pseudomonadota; class Gammaproteobacteria; order Pseudomonadales; family Pseudomonadaceae; genus Aquipseudomonas. The sequence goes on from CAWFKX010000001.1 coordinate 835,085, forward strand.
GCACTCCATCGGTGGAGCATCTCCGCGCATCAAACCCAGTCGCCTTACATGGCATCCAAAAGTACCGCGAACATGGTGGTTTTTACCATGCACATCATTGGCGATCGCGCCGCCGAGCGTTACAAATTGTGTACCAGGAGATACTGACAAGAACCAGCCGTTCGGAATTGCCACGGCAAGGATTTCTGCAAGAGATACCCCAGCCTCCGCCGTCACGATGCCCAAGCCCCAATCAACGCGAATGAATCTATTCAAAAAGCCGCTATGCAGCACTTGTCCGCTAGCGGCCAGACAGCTGTCTCCGTAGCTTCTTCCGTTACCAAATGGCAAGGTCGAGCCGTATTCATCGGTTACACTCTTTAATACCTGTGCGACGTCATCCCGCCAGTGAGGGTAATGAGGAGTTTGGGGATGAGCGGGGTAATTCCCCCAAGAGTAGATATTCGCTTTCGTCATGCTGCTACCCAGAAGACTAGACAGAACAAGATTCCGACGCACAGGCTGACCTTGTCACGAATCGCGAAGACCACGGGGTCATCATGCATTTGACCTCGATGTGTCAGCATCCAGACCCGGCTAACCCAAAACAATAATAGCGGGCAAGCCAGCCAGATTACTTGCGGTCGAGCATACAACACGGTCGTCTCGGGATCGTGGATGAATAGCGCTAGAACCATCACCGCAAGATAACCAGACGAAGCCCCCAAGGAAGAGATCATTTCCAAATCATCAGGATAATACCCGCGCCCGCGAGTTTTGCCCGTACGCCCGTTTTTCCGGGCTTCCCGCAGCTCTGCGTATCGCTTCACCAATGCAAGGCTAAGGAAAATGAACATTGAAAACGACAGCATCCAGAATGTCATATGCAGGCCAAAAGCCGCAGACCCTGCGATGATCCGAAGGGTATACAGTAACGCCAAGGCGATCACGTCCACCGCCATCTGGCGCTTCAATGCCAAGGAGTATGCGAGTGTCAACATATAATAAACCAGCAGCACTGCCGGAAAGGATAACGGCAACAGCCACACCGCGCCCGCAAAAGCACCTACAAGCAACAGCGGAAATACTATAAGCCCACTTTTGATAGAGAGGCGCCCGGAAGCAAACGGGCGATGACGTTTACTTTTGTGATGGCGATCGTCATCCAGGTCCAGCAGGTCATTCAATACATAGACGCTGGAAGCGCACATGCCGAACAGGAGGAAAGCCAACATCCCGTTAAGCAGTGCGGGAATATCAAGAATAAGATGAGCAGCCAAGAGAGGCACAAAAATAAGGCCGTTTTTCAGCCACTGGTGCAAACGAAGCGCTTTCAACCAGACGTTGATCGAAGGTCGATTGGAGTTAATAACCTGAGTAACGTTCCCCAACCGTCTGGCTTTGCCCATCACACCTAGGTCAGGGTTCACCACGATCGCTTGAGCGGCCGACGCCCAGACCTTCAGGTCATCGGAGGAATTACCGATATAATCGAACCCTTTTTCCCCAAACTGCTCGACCAGTAGGTCACGTTTGCGATGGGCCGACAGATTAGTACTTCCATCGCTGGCAAACACCCGATCAAACAAGCCCAAATGATCAGCTATCTGTTCAGCCAACAAACCATCACTTGCAGTGGCCAAAATGATTTCGCGCCCGGTAGAGCGCTCCCGCTCAATCAACTCGATTACCTGCTGATCGTAAGGCAGTAGCGTTACATCAACAGCCGTACCTAAAGCCAGCCCTTGTTTGAGGCACGCCTTACCTCCCAACAACCACTTCAAGGGTTTGAGCAGGCTAACCGGATGATGCCGAACAAACGACATCCCTGTTTCAAATAGTAGATCAGATCGAAGAAGCGTGCCATCAAGATCAACAACCAAAGGCCTAGTGCAAACCACCATATGTAACTCAATCCCTTAATGCAAGCCGGAACGGCTTGAGTCGACAAAAATCCAAGATGGTCCTTGACAGCTACCGGCGTGCAGCTGAAATTTCCCACAGCCACGAGGGAAAATAACACATTTTTAAGGATTTTTTGTTTCTGGACAGGAATTTGGAGCAGCCAGTGGGCGAATACGACCTGCTTCGCGTATCCAAATTGACGCCTTAACCTGGCTCATTGGAGACGCGCCTCCCGTCCGTCACCTTTTGCATGGGGGTGGAACATTGGAAAAACTGATGGTAGTAAATACTGAGCATCCTAAGGATCCGCCCGGTGCTGTAAATACACCCAGTCCACAATCTCCCCTTCAGGAGCATAACCACTGACCATCTCACGAAGTAACTGACGCACCCGAGCGTAATCATCCCGATCAACAGCTGAAAACAACTCCTGCAGCGCCGGCCGGAGAAGGTCCCAGCCTATTTTGTCCTCATGGGCTGACATGATCATTGGATGCTCGGTGAGCGCTACATTGTCGCCAATCAAGAGCTCCTCATAGAGCTTCTCACCCGGCCGTAACCCTGTGAACTGAATCGATATATCGCCTTGTGGATTGCTGTCGGAACGAACACTCAAGCCCGAAAAGTGGATCATTTTTTCAGCTAGCTGAGCAATTCGTACTGGCTCGCCCATATCGAGTACGAAAACATCACCACCACGCCCCATGGAGCCCGCCTGAATCACTAGTTGCGCTGCTTCGGGGATCGTCATGAAATAGCGCGTGATCTTCGGATGAGTAACCGTGAGCGGGCCGCCAGCCTTGATTTGCTTGTGAAACAAAGGAATGACCGAGCCCGAGGACCCTAACACATTGCCAAAACGCACCATTGAGAAACGCGTCTTGTTGACCCTGGCGACGTTGGCGGGCTCACTGAATAACACAGGCGCGACTTCAGCGCTCAACGCTTGCAGTATCATTTCGGCCAAGCGTTTAGTACTGCCCATGACATTGGTAGGGCGAACCGCTTTATCGGTAGAGATCAAGACAAAATTCGCCACGCCTGCTTGCAACGCCGCCTGCGCAGCGTTCAACGTGCCCAGAACGTTATTTAGAACACCTTCTGCAATATTATGCTCGACCATGGGTACGTGCTTGTATGCAGCCGCGTGATAGACCGTGCCCACATGCCAGGCCTTCATGATGCTCAACAATTTGTGCTGGTCCCGCACAGTGCCAAGTATGGGTATCAGGCGCACGCTCAGCGACTCCCGGTTAAGGTGAACCTCCAGCTCGCCTGCAATGCTGTAAAGATTGAACTCGCAGCTATCGAAAAGAATCAGCACTCGCGGACGCAACGCGATGATCTGCCTGCATAGTTCGGATCCGATCGAACCACCGGCGCCTGTCACCATGACTACTTCGCCAGTAATGCAGCGCTCAAGGAGGTCCGATCGCGCCGGTACCGCGTCACGCCCTAGCAAGTCCGCAACGTCCACCTCTCGAATGTCGTCGACTTTAACTCGCCCGCTGGCCAGATCGGAGAAGTTGGGCACGCTGCGTACATGCAGTGGGAATCCCTCGAGCAAAGAGAGAATCTCCCGACGACGTGTGCGGGTAGTGGACGGAAGTGCAAGCAGTATTTCTTGAACCCCTGTCAACTCTATCATTTGCTGAATATGCTGAGGCTTAAAGACTTGAAGGCCTGCAATGACGCGATCTGCAATACCACTGTCATCGTCAATGAAGGCGACGGGGCGCATCATTCGCCCCATTCGCAGTGCGGCTACGAGTTGATTTCCCGCCACACCCGCTCCGTAGATCGCCACCTTGGTCAAGCCATCATCGCGCTGACTGAACGGAACGTGGGGAATGCCTGCAAACCAGTCCCCCAAGAAGTATTGACGCATAGCCAAGCGTAGTCCGCCCACAATCACAAGGCTTATCCACCAGTAATTAAAAATGATGGAACGGGGCACCACAGCCTCATGATTGCTATACCAATAAACAATGACAGCAAGAATGAGAGCGGAGAGACTGACCGCCTTGATAATTACGACCAATGCATCATTGCCGAAATAACGCATGACCGCGCGATACATGCCAAAGCGAATAAATAAAGGGATCGCGACCAAGGGTGCAAATATGAACAACCACGTATGCACCAGCAATGGGTTGTACATATCCTCTATGCCCAGACGTACGATGAAGGCCAACCAGAGTGCGATCCACACTAAGAAAACATCTACAGTAACCTGCAGCAGGCGTTTCTGCTTTCGCGACAAATTGACCAATCGCGTACGTAGGTTATGCATCTTGTTCGCCCCTCCATAATCCGTACCACTGGCTTCCGTCAGTGACTAATTGATATCTATTAGCCATCATCATTCCTTACGGTTTTCGCGCCTTCCCGCATCATACTTCAAAACCAAAATCAGAATAGGCAAGTAAGCCAAGCATAATGCAGATGCGCCGTCCAACTTCAAATATGCAACTGCGAACGCTATCGGGAGCAACCAGGCAAGGTTGACTGACGCTACGGCCAACGTCACCGTTCGATGCGACAGCCGCGCTGCCGCATGCTGATACGCATGGCTGCGGTGAGCCTGATAAACCCGCTCGCCCCTAAACAGCCGCCTTAACAGCGTCACCGTTGCGTCGACGATGAAATTTCCCATCAAGATCGCCCATACCCAGAAGAAACGAGAGTCGGCAGCACTAGCTTGCAGGGAGAGAACACCTATCGAAAAACCCAAATAGCCGCTGCCAACATCGCCCATGAAAATTCTGGCGGGCGGGAAGTTCCAGGCGATAAACCCGGCAGTTGCCACTGCCAGCGCCAGTGGGACCATGACGAGAGCTTCATGGCCAGTCCCCCAATACACAGCGCACGCTGACAAGCAGCATGTCAACGCTTGGACGGAAGCCAATCCATCGATGCCATCCATGAAGTTGTAGAGGTTCAATAACCAAAGTAAATAGATAAAATAAAACCCTGCCCACAGTGGACCTCCACTGAGCGGGATGCCGGCGACGTTCAACGGCGGCAGGTCTGGAAGAAATGCGAGCGCCAACGCCGCAGCGATGCCTTGCCCTATCAGGCGCCACCCCGCCGGCACGTGCCCATGATCGTCGACGAAGCCGATACCAGCGATCAATAAGCCGGGGAATAGCAGTGTGCCAAGCATCAAATGATCGGGACCAGTCCACATCCACGCGCACAACAGGTACAGACTGAACGTAACGACGAAACCGACTCCGCCTCCGCGAGGAGTTGGAACCGAGTGGGAACTGCGCTGCGTTGGTACATCCATGAGTTGACGATGCCGAGCATATTGAAGAGCAAGTCCCGTCAGCCCCCACGACAGACACAGCACCACTAGCAAGGAGATTTCCGGAATCATGCTTGTCCTTTTACCTGGTGGTGCCGCGCGGTCGCCACGATACCTTGCGAAGTAGAAATACGCGGACTCCACCCCAGCAGCTCATGATTTTTCTCAATATCCACCTGTAGAGAACCGACGAACTTACTCAAAGCAGCCTCTCGACCGCATAACCTGGCGGCGAACGACAGGATCGCTGGAGGAAACCAAAAGACCCAGGCTCGCCGCCCCGTCGACAGGGCCAAGAGGCGCACCATTTCGGCTGTTGACATGTCCTGACCATCACTTACCATGAAACGTTGGTTAGCGGCACGCGGGTGACTGATACAGAGTTCAACAAATTCGAGAAGGTTTCCCAGGTAGAGAAAACTCCGCTTATTATGAATACCACCTATCGGTAATGGCAGCCCCGAGCTCGCCAGTTTTATCAACTTCAGAAAGTTTGCCTTGACGCCCGCACCGTAGATCAATACGGGACGAAGAATAACCACCTCGATCTGCTTATCAGCAGCCAGTGCCAGCAGCTCCTGCTCAGCCTGGTATTTACTTAGGGCATACGGTCCGTTGGGTTCCACAGGACCATCAGCATCGAAGGGTACTCCTTCTGGAGAAATCTCCCCGTTGACCTTAGCCGAACTCAGGAACACAAACCGTCTGACACCAGCATTGACTGCATCCTGTGCCAGCTTTCGCGTACCTTGGATGTTGATCATATCGAATGCGCTGGAAGGTACCTCCTGACCAGCGTGCGCCAAGCCGGCACAATGCACAACGCAGTCCACGCCGTGCAGAAAGCTTCCCCAGTCGGTGCACGCATCAATCCCGTGGGGAAGGTGCTCGCCAAGAGCAGTGGCTCTTCTTGTTGGCGCAATGACGGAATGGCCCTGATCCTTCAGGAAACGCACCAACGGATGGCCGACGAAACCTGACCCACCAGTAACCAGTATTCGCTTGCCTAGGGGACCGCTTGATTCTGACGCCATCATCGCAGACAGTCTCGATAGATAGACGCATACTCGCGAAGCATTTGCTCGGCCGTGAATAGCTGAGCGAAGCGAATTCGGGCATTTTCCCCCATTTGCGCCGCGGTTGCTGGATTCTCCCAGAGGTAGGTCATGGCATCAGCAATCGCTTGAGGCGAAGCTGGCGGGATGACCAGTCCTGTAATTTGATCGAGATTGACGAATGTGGTGCCGGTGCCTATTTCGCAAGAAATCATTGGCTTGCCATACATGGAGGCTTCCAATAGGGAAATCCCAAAAGCTTCTGATCGAAAACACGAGGGAAATACCAGGGCTTCGCACAGATTGAGAAGCTCGACCTTATCGGCGTCGCTCAACGCGCCCAGGAAATGAACATGCTTCAAATCCAGCTTTTGTGCTTGTTCTTTCAGGCTTTGCTCCAGCGGCCCGGTACCGACAATGACCAGTGGGTAACGGCATTGCGCTGCTGCTGCAAGTAGATAATTGATCCCCTTATAGTACCGCAACGCACCCACGAACAGAAAAAACCGCGGTCCAAGTTCGTAACGCCATCTGGTCGCAACCGACGTTTGGGGTGATGGGTAAGTAGATGGGTCCAGACCGATCGGCACGATTTTGACCTTTTTCCGAAATCGCCCTAATACCTTGCTGCTATGCAGATAGTTGGGCGATGTAGCCACTATTGCGCTAGCCCCCTTGAGGAAATGGTACATAAGCGGCTTGTACAGGTGCTTAAGTAGCCGCTGTTTGACGATATCGGAATGATAAGTAACCACGTAGGGTTTATTAAAACCGACAACCAGATGGACGACATCCATAAAAGGCCACGGAAAATGGAAATGGATGATATCGGCCTCGCGCGCCAACTCTCTGAAATCCTTGAACACCCCTAAAGAGAAACTTGTTGATGCAACATGCAGATCCAGAGGGGCAGTGTGGATGACATGCTGCCCCAGCACCACGCCCTGGGTGCGGCCTCGGCTGCTCAAGGACAACACCTCTGATTCGATGCCGTGACACCTGCCCCCTTCCGCTAGCTGAAAAATTAGCTGTTCTACCCCCCCCATGGTGTCCGGGTAATACGTTTTGAAGAAATGGAGGACTTTCATCATTTCGACCCGGGCAGTGGGATCGCAGGCACGCCTACATACGTACCAGGACTTTTGAGATCCCGATGCACACATGCACCAGCACCCACCGTTACCTCGGCAGTCACCACCACACCATCTATCACTGTGGAGCCTGCGCCTAGAAAACAATAATTTCCTATGTTGGTTTTGCCTGCCACTGTCGCGTTAACCGAGACATGGACGAAATCGCCAATCCTGCAATCATGCTCCACCACGGCACCGGTGTTGAGGATCACACCTTCTCCGACGGAAGCTAAAGGCCCGATGTGCGCATGATGTGCGATAAAACACCCTGGCCCCAGGATGGCCCCGAATCCGATCGAAGCCGATTTCGAAACCACGGATGCAACGGGCCAGCCGTTAGCATTGATCCGCCGCAATTGTTCAGCTCTCGTGTGGTTATCCCCCGAGGCCGGCATGACCGCCCATCCCGCAACCAGGGAGGCGGGAAAATCTCGAACTACGGGGAAGCGACCAAATACCTCGCCAGGTCGCGCGTTGTCATCGACGAAGATCAAATCGGCTATCCCCGCGGAAAGCGCAACGTCGGCGACGCTTCTCGCATGCCCCCCAAACCCAAGGACGATCAATCCGATAAAGGTGCTCATGCCTTCTCGTGCTCATGCTGCTGCAGCGAAATTCGTTCAAGGACTTCAATATGCTCGTTGACCACGTCAACCCAGGATCGAGTATTTAGTTTGTCATAAAATTTCTTCTGCACGGCCAGCACCGAAGAGCGACTGTTGATCGCGCCTTCAATCTTGTTGGCCATATCACGCCAATCGTAGGGATCAAAGAAAGTTATGCGTTGTAATTCACGATCATTGAGCACCTCCTCAGCTACCGGAATCCGCGACATCACGACCGGTGTCCCTACTGACAGTGCCTCGGTAAACGTGAATGGACATCCGCCCTCACTTAAGGTCGGATTGACCGCCAAATCGGCGAGTTTATAGCACGCCGCCAACTCTTTCAGGCTCAAGCCATGAAGGCACAGCACGTCATTTTCCAAATGATGGGCATGTATGAAATCTCTGATCGCGGGCATGATGTCAGGGTGACCAGTCATGATCAACTTGTGCCCGACGTAACGCTTGCGAAGTAAATATTCATAAGCACGCAGCAAGCTCAGGACATTCTTGTTTGGGCGGAACTGACTGGCGTAGAATAAGAATTTTACCGCATCATTGGCAAACGTAGCGGTATAGGATTTGTTGTAGGCCTTTTTCAAGGCTGACTTGAATAGTGTTCGAGCATAATTAACGGAGATGGCCTCTCCACCTTCGGAGCAATCCACATTGATTAGCTTATCTAGATTATTGGGAGCATGGTGCACGACAGAAACATTATCGGCATGGACCGCGTAGCGATCAACCAATGTATCCCACTTTACCGCTGCGCTATAGGTGACGAAGTGCTGCCCCGTGTAGATCGCATTTTCAACCGCGCCGAACACTTTCATGAAGCGCCCCCCCCCCACTTCGGAGAATCCAACAGGGAAATCGGTCAGCACAACGTCCGGTACACACATCAGCCGTGGAGCATCGATCTTGTTGAAGGCCGGCCAGAAGGCTGTCGGACTATACCAAGCGCGAACGAAATCAAGTTTTTTTACGATATCCAGCATACGTTCCGATTCAACATGCTCCATACCCTGATATAACCGCAGAATAAAGGCGTCGTCCTTGGGACGGCTAACCGCCGTACTCAGTCGAGAAAGCATATTGAAATACGGTGCCAGCTTGGAAACTACAAACCGTTTGCACTTGACCAGCAATATAGCCGCAAGTACAACTAAAAGCGTCGGGCTCAGCACGACAGCCAGTACAAGCGCCAAAAGGCCCAGGAGCACCAAAGGCAGCAAATCCCATGCTGTATCCAGCGTGACAAACCTATGCTCCACGTGACTAGCAATACGATGCGCCCAACCAACCGCCGAGCCCAACGTACGCTTGACTAGACCAACCTTGCGGGTACGTTTTTTATACGCGGCATACCCCTCATAAATGCGCAGCATCATAGGTTCGCGTGGAGGGGATTTTATTTCAAACCGACTCGCCTCCACTCCCTCACTTGCGAACAATTCCTGCAACCCCTTGCGTGACCAGCTAGGACAGACAAGGATAAATCGCACGTCATCGCGCCCAGCGGTCCCTTTCAGGAATGCAGCAAGATAACGACCAAGCCCTTCATGGCGCAGGTCCACTCCCGGCGGATAAGAGAGATAGATACCATAGCTCTTCACAGACATTGCTTAACCTCACTCCAATACTGCAGAGCTACAGTGCTTAAAGCATTCACTGCCAGCAAATCCTTGCTGGGCAACTGCGAGGATAAATGATGGTAATTGACTTCCATGTATTTGAGACGCTCGGCCATTTCTCTCGGTGTGTCTGCGCTCATCCACGAAAGGCCGAGCGAAAACTGCTGGTCCACTTCCTCCATCACCGGATAGACGCAACTTAAGGAGGGCACTCTCATGCTAGCGGCCTGGACTACCGCATGAGCTTCACTGTCTATTTTGTGTGCATGCCACAGGAAGGCCGCGCCGGAAAAAAGATCAAAACGATCTGCATATGAGACATCACCCAACCATGTAAGCCTTTTTCTCAACTGGCCACTTTCCTTCACCAACTCAACAAATGAGAACAAATGCGGCATTTGGCTTTTCAAAAACTTATCGGTTTGTAGACCAATTACCCGACAAGGCAATATCCCATCCAAGTGTTCATAATAAATTTTCAGCGCCCTGAATGCATTCTTGTGTTCCACGTGGTGGTGGAAATCTGTAGCCCAGACAAAGTAGGGACTACTGCTGCGGGACCTCGTCGGCTCGACGTCCCACACGTCAGGAACCAGCATAGGAAGCCGCGCGATTTTTTTACGATCAATACCGCCGTACTGCAACGCGTCATTGTGCGTGAAATCCGTCGTTACCAATACCCGACTGGCAAGCCGAACGGCATTCAGATACGTCTGGTCCGCCCCATGCTTTAGGATCGGCTCATACCGCTGAAGGTAATCGTTAAGCATATAAACAACAGGCTTTAGGGGTAATATGGGAGCACTGACCCTGTCGGAAATAACGACCCAAACATCACAATCCATCAATTGCTTTACATCGTCGTCAGGTACGCAGTACAAGTCCGCCGACGCTTCCCACCCCTCTAGGCCGGAATAACGCATCGCTCGCTGTGCTTCTGCCGCGCCCAGGTTTCGCCACCTGTAATGACGACGCTTGATAGCAGGATTCATATCGCGAAAGTTTTCATCTGCGTAAAGCGCCTTGTCTTCCTGATGAAAAATCACGACCTCAACAGCCCCACCATCTTGCGTCGCCCCCAGATACAAAGCCTCAGCGAGCAACTTCGCTTCCAGCAAATCACTACCTCGGTGCCTCAAGGGGACCACTACGGCAACGCGCTTGGACTTTGGTGTCCTGGATTTATCCTGATGGCGAATGATATCCAGCGATAGCTGAATTTTTACCCAAGCCGCTCTCCAACATTGTCCCACCGTTTCGGCGGAAAATTTCGAGAGGAACTTTGATTGGGAAAGCAAAACATCCCGAACCGTTTTGCGGTCCTTGGCCATAAGTTTGGTAATTTTCTTGCTGGCGCTTTCCATATCGTCTGCGCGACCTGCAAGGTACTGCCCGCCAAGGGCATCCAGCATCCCGTGCACCGTAAAGACCACCGGCACACCGGCTGCCATAGCCAGGATTGAGGTATCATCAATCTGAAAGTATTCGTTGGATGGGTAGAACAACACCGCAGCCGTCTCCAATTGCTCAAGGCCGGCGTGTCGAACAGTACCTATGACCTTTGGGTCACCGCAATCAATTGGTTGACAACCCAGCACTATATAATCTGATTTATTGAAGCGCTTCAGGAATGCTTCGTATTTATCCTTCGCGGGGTTTGAGGTCTCGATGTTCGGACAATGAAGCGCTAATTTACCTTGACTAACTGCGTCGCAACGGCTGACGCTCAGGGGATATTCGACGGGTAGATAGCAAAGGCGGCGTTGGAACAGTTCGAGCTCATAGTTAACCAAGTGCTCATGGGTGGCGCCATACCAAAACCGATCACCCAGTGACTTGAGCTTGTAGATAGTGGCTTCGTCGACGCCAAGACGCAGGACGTCCGAGTAGGTTTTTCCCTCTGCACATCCCGAAGCACGCAAAACGATCGCCCCGGAAAAATTCCACACCACGGTTTTTATCTGCTGCGGAAGTCCCGTTATAAATACGACGTCGAAATGGCGATTCGCAATATCCCACGCTTCAGCGGATGGATCAGCATACCAATCCTGCGCATTGAGGACTGCGAGCTCTGCAGGACTGATCGTCAGATTCGCGTCCTGAGTGGAATCGACGGTCCAGTCCAGCGAATCGACGGTATGGGGAAACGACTTAGGCAGAAAAAACTCGCGAACGCCGCAATTCGATAAATGAACAAGGTCAGATTTCCTCAACACGGACTGGTTGAGCAGCCAAAGAACTCTGGAGCGCCTCATTTATCTAACCCATTTACTGTTTTGTATTTTTCAACCGCTTCAATGCAGCTACCGTCAAACACAAGCGCACCGTGATGAAATACCAAACCCCTTGTACAAATGGATTTCAGGGCGGCTAGGTCATGGGAAGCAAGGACCAGGATCTCTGCACGCTCAATGAGGCTTGTGATACGCTCCTTTGCCTTGACCATAAAATTAGCATCGCCCGCACCAATGACTTCGTCCAGTAGCAGAATATCCCCGCCAACTGCAGTGGAAATCGCGAACGCCAGCCTGACCTGCATGCCGGCGGAGTAGGTCTTTATCGGGTAGTCTATGAACTCGCCAAGCCCAGCAAACTCGACAATTTCCGCTTCCATTGACCTCATGAAACGAGGCGTCAAACCCAACAACAATCCGCGGTAAAGAATGTTTTCACGCCCAGTAGCATCAGGCTCGAAACCCAGGCTCAGATCGAAAAGCGAACGCACCTGGCCCTCTACTTGAAGCCGTCCACTGGAAATCGGATAGAGGCCCGCAACCGTCTTCAGAAAAGTACTTTTACCCGCGCCATTGTGTCCTAGCAGCCCAACTCGTTCGCCGCTTGAAATTTCAACGGTAACGTCTTTCAAAGCATGGATATCAGCAACAGACGCGCTTTGGTCGTTTCGGGAAAGCACACTCGCCATTAGCGACTTTAATGACCGCTCCTTATAGGCCACTGAGGAGTAATGAAGATTGACAGCTTCCAGTGTAATTTTGTTATTTTTCATAGATAAAAAATCACCTTCCGCTCCGCTTTATATCCCACCGCCATTGCAATGAACCCAAATACTGCCGCAGTCCCAAAGCTGAAAGCATAATTCTCGAGCGTCGGCCACTGGCCTTGCAGCAGGGGCGCTCTGATCAACTGCAAGATATGGTAGATAGGGTTGTAATCGACCAACGCGTGCAATCCGCCATTCCTGAACATTTTCGCCTCAAAATAGACGGGCGAAACAAACCAGAGGGACTGCATCACCAGCCCCAACGCATGGGGAACGTCCCTGAAGCGAGTACTTATATAGGAAAGAAGCGTGGACACCGGCCACGCAATCAAACACAGGATGGGGTAGATCGTCAGCGTAGCTAACCAACACCAACCAATATTTTGCGGCAGTACTACAGCCACCCACCCATACAAAGAAATACTGGCGAGCATCATGACAATTGCACTGCCTATAACAGTTCTAAGAGTATAGATAGCGAGTGGATGGTTGCATTGCTTAATATAAGAGTCTGCCTGTACAAATGACAAAGACCCACCAACAGTGTTGGCCGAGATATATTCCCACACCACTATCCCGGACAATATATAAGGTGCATAAGTAACAATATCAGAATTAAAAAGCCGACTAAACACCAACGTCAGCAAGAGTGTCAACCCCAAGGGCTGAAGGATCGACCACAACACTCCAAAAAAAGATCTACGCCACCTCGACCTCAGATCTGCCAATGCCAGATGCATCCAGAAAAACCGTGCATCCCACACGCGGGAAAAATAAGAAACCATCAGCTCACCTTGGTTATTCATTAAGCCTGGAACCCGGAGGGCCTCCAGATGACCCGAAGAAGCGGGACTGGAAATATCCAGCCCCACGCCAAGCTTCAGGCAAAGTAACGACGAATTTCGTCAGCCACCTGCTGCACTTGCTCTCGAGTCAGGGTCGGGTAACTCGGAAGGTTGACTCCTCGCGAACTGAGATCTTCCGCCACCACGAATGTTTGCTCCGTCTTGCAGTGGGGCATCGTATGAGCTGGCGGGAAAAGTGGGCGAGTCTCCACGCCCTTTTCTTTCAGATAATCTCGCAACCCCTTTCTTTGAGTCGGATCATCGACCAGGATTGAGCACATCCAGTAGGAATGGCGAGTACCGGGTTGCTCGGCATGAAGTGCTAATGGTAACCCTATCAGTGCCTCACGGTACCAGTCAGCAATAACTCGCTTGCGGGCAATGGTCGCATCGGCCTGTTCCAATTGCGCCAATCCGATCGCCGCGCAGATATTGGTCATTCGATAATTGAACGCCAACTCGTCATGCCAATATTCCCGCGTCTTGGAAACGCCTTGGCTCTTCAAATGGCAGGCGCGCTCGTGGACAGCCTTTTCTTTGCAAACAACCATACCCCCTTCGCCGGTGGTTATGGTCTTGTTACCAAAAAAGCTGAAAGTTGCCACGTCACCGAATGTACCGACATGCTGGCCGTTGTACAACGAACCAAATGCTTCGGCGCAATCCTCGATCAACAGCAACCCATGCTCCTTGCAGAGCGCTACGACCGCATCCATGTCGCAGGCCAACCCATAAAGGTGGACGACCATGATTGCCTTGGTCTTAGCGGTGATTCGGCTGCGGATATCCTCGACACTTACGTTCCAGGTATCAGCCAGTGATTCGGCAAACACGACGCTAGCGCCGGTTTGCATGATCGTATTAACCGACGCGATGTACGTAAGCGTAGGAACGATGACTTCATCACCCTCGCCGAGACCCAAAGCAGCCATAGCCAAGTGCAACGCTACCGTACCATTACTAACGGTAGTGGCATGATCCGAGCCAATGTACTTGGCAAACTCGGTTTCGAACCGTGAAATGAATTCGCCTCGAGACGAAATCCACGTCGAATCCAAGCATTGATTCACGTACTCTTTTTCGCGGCCACCGAGATGGGGCTGGTACACCGGAATCATCATTCGCCCCTCATTCCTGGTAGTTGAAGTACTTGTAGCCGTGCGCCTTGACCAGTTGATCACGCTCAGCCTCGCGCATGTCCTCGCGCATCATCTCTTCGACCAGTTCGGCAAAAGTGGTGGTCGGGACCCAACCTAGTTTTTCTCGCGCCTTGGTCGGATCGCCAAGTAGGGTCTCTACTTCGGCAGGTCGGAAGTAACGAGGATCAACGGCCACGATGCACTTGTTGGTGGCAACGTCATAGCCTTTTTCCTCGACGCCAGTGCCTTCCCAGCGGATGCTGATACCGATTTCCTTGGCAGCAAGCTCTACGAACTCACGTACCGAATGCTGCTCGCCGGTAGCGATCACGTAATCTTCCGCCGTCTCCTGCTGGAGCATCAGCCACTGCATTTCGACGTAATCGCGGGCATGTCCCCAATCGCGCAGTGCGTTCATATTACCCAGATACAGGCACTCTTGAAGGCCCAGCTTGATGCGAGCAAGGGCGCGAGTGATTTTACGAGTAACAAACGTCTCGCCACGAACTGGTGACTCATGGTTGAACAGAATGCCGTTGCACGCATAGATCCCGTAGGACTCGCGATAGTTGACCGTCATCCAGTAAGCATAAAGCTTCGCCACAGCATAGGGCGAACGCGGATAGAACGGCGTGGTTTCTTTCTGAGGAATTTCCTGAACCAATCCGTACAATTCAGAAGTCGACGCCTGGTAGAATTTCGTCTTCTTCTCGAGACCCGCGATTCTGATCGCTTCGAGCAGACGCAAAGCACCCAGAGCATCGGAGTTGGCGGTGTATTCCGGCTCTTCAAAGGATACCGCTACGTGGCTTTGGGCTGCCAAGTTATAGAGTTCATCTGGCTGAACTTCCTGAACGATACGAATCAGGCTGCTGGAGTCAGTGAGGTCCCCGTGGTGCAGGGTTAGGTCATACCCTTGCTGATGTGGGTCGTGGTACAGATGGTCGATACGAGCTGTGTTGAACAGGGAGCTGCGGCGCTTGATGCCGTGCACCGAGTACCCCTTCTTCAGCAAAAACTCCGCCAAATAGGCGCCATCCTGGCCAGTAATACCGGTGATAAGCGCTACCTTTTTCTTACTCATGTATTCACCAATTGCATAATAATCATCAGTACAAGACGCCCCGTTTCGGGGAGCCATTTCTTATCTGCTTCGAGTCATCGAAAACCCTAACAGCGACTTTCCTTATAGGCTGTTTATCAATGCCTCGTTGCGCTCGACCCCTAGTCGTGGCAGACCGTCTGCCTACGGATCATCACTCAACGCGCCCGTAGTTGTCTTCAAATCTCACAATATCGTCCTCCCCGAGGTAATCCCCACTCTGCACCTCAATCAGCACCAAGTCGATAACGCCAGGGTTTTTGAGGCGATGGCGATGCCCTGCGCGGATGAAGGTCGATTCGTTGGTGTTCAGCATCAACTCCTGCTGGTCATTGACCACCATGGCCATGCCGCTGACAACGATCCAATGCTCGCTGCGGTGATGATGCATCTGAAGGGAAAGCGACGCCTGAGGCTTTACCACGATGCGCTTGATCTTGAAGCGCTCACCGTTCTCCAGGGTGGTATAGGTACCCCAAGGCCGGTGTACAGTACGATGCAACAGATGTGCGTCGTGACCGCTGGCCTTCAGTCGGCTGACGATCTGCTTCACGTCTTGGGCGTGGTCTTTATGGGAAATGAGCAACGCGTCCGGCGTGTCAATCACCAGCAGATCCTCGACGCCCACCAAGGCAGTCAAGCGCCCCTCGCTGTTGACATAGTTGTTGCGCGCCCCATGGGTGTACACCTCTCCCTCGAGACGGTTACCTTCAGTGTCCTTGTCGGTCAGTTCGGCAACGGCATTCCAGGAACCGATATCGCTCCAGCCAATATCACAGGGGATCACCGCGACCTTGGTGGAGCGCTCCATCAACGCATAATCAATGGAAATATCCGGCACCTTCGCAAAGGCATCCTTATCGAGCGATAGGCATCGATAATCGCTAGCACTGGTAATCCTGGACAGCTCCAGCGTCTGGATAACGGGATCCATTACCTCCGGTGCGTGCCTTTTGAGCTCCTCGATGACACTGCCCACTCGGAAGCAGAACATGCCGGAGTTCCAGAAGTAGTTACCTTGCTCAAGATAGGTCTGCGCGGTTTGGAAATTTGGCTTTTCGACGAAGCGGCTGACTGCCATCCCGTCCACCAGGCCTTGATCAGGGCGTGCCTCGATGTACCCGAAGCCGGTTTCGGCATACTGGGGCTGGATACCAAAAGTCACTAACCACCCTTGGCCTGCCAGGCTTCGAGCCTTAGCCACAGCCTGCGCAAAGGCCGCCTGGTCCTTGATGAGGTGATCAGCAGCCAGGACCAGCATTTGCGCATCGTCGCCGTGCACCTGCTGAAGATGCAGCGCGGCGGCCGCAACGGCTGCTGCTGTATTGCGGCCAAAAGGCTCAAGGATGTAACCCAGCGGGTGAACCACGGAGGCAATCTTGCGGTATTCGTCTTCCGTCTTGAACAGCAATTCCCGATTGGTCACTGTAACGACTTCACCCACGCCTTCCAGCTGCGATGCGCGAATGAAGGTCTTCTGAATGAGATTTTGCCCATCAGGGAGCTGCATGAATGGTTTTGGATGAGCCTCCCGTGAAACTGGCCACAACCTACTCCCAATACCGCCAGACAAAATAACGGGAATCAATTCCATATTTCTAATCCTTCACCGCCGCCGCAGGCTATTGGAGACTTGCGTGCCTGGGCGAGCTTGAGACCTATTTCGGGCGAGCCAGCGCAAATATGCTACGCGGGGCCCATATGCTCACAAAACGACGTAGCAATTTTTTACATCCAACCGGGGCGCTACCCACCCAAGAAGAAGGGTTTGTAGCGTATCAGAGAACAAAGGAGCAAGGTTATGTTCAAGATGACAGATTGACCGCCAATACCTGATTTTTTTGAGACGAGATCTTACGCAACATCAATATGACATCACTCGTCATCACAGACGTAAAATTTCCCTTCGGAACATGAAATATATCGAATGAATGAACTGGATATTTTATTTTTCGATGACAGGTGAGAAAGCCATTGGAGGCTGAGAACCTGCTCAACTACACGCTTCCGGTCCTAATGTGTCAAATAGACCGTAACCGTCGCGGTCAGCCGGAACTAGCAGGGCGCCTGCGGTAAGCGCGCACCTTCTGGCTAGCTATATAAAGCCCAATTGCTGGACCTATAAGCATGCCTGCTAGAAATGCAGCAATAACCAATATTGACACTGGCAGCTGGGGGGCACTCCAACCCAGCAAAACCAATCCAACAGGCTGCTGGTTTTCCAGAGTAAATACCACTACCGCTATAACCGCGACCAAGACAAACAACCCCAGCAACAGCTTCTTCAACTTACCCAACGACTCGCCCTCCAAGGCTCACCCGCTCAAGCATGCTCATGCTCTTCATCCTCATTCACCCGATCCCTGAGTTCCTTGCCCGGCTTGAAGTGCGGCACAAACTTCCCATCCAGGCTAACCGATTGCCCAGTCTTGGGGTTACGCCCCACCCGCGGCGCGCGGTAGTGCAGGGAGAAGCTGCCAAAGCCGCGAATCTCGATGCGGTCACCGGTGGCCAGGCACTGTGACATCTGTTCAAGCATGGTCTTGATGGCCAGCTCCACATCCTTGGATGAGAGCAAGCCTTGATGGGTGACAATACGGTCGATCAGTTCAGATTTCGTCATATTTTTCCCTTCTTTATCAAGAAGCTAGACAATCGCTTGAAAGGTTTTAGCATGGCTGGAGACATTTGAACAGCCCGGATATTGACTTGTTGCAAAGGTTTACGGTAGCTAGCAACGCGGCGACGTGGGAGGGCGAGAACGCCCCTGACCCTCATGACTGCCGGCACTTGATCACCAGGGCACGACTGGATAACCCTGCAGGATTGATACCAAACGGATAATCCGGCGTGTCGTCCTTCAAATCGGTGGTCTTGCTGAGCACGCTGTACCCTGGGGCTCCACAAGCCTGCTCAGCCTTCTCGTAGCACTTGTCCCAGGACGAGGTGAGCCCGGAGCAGTTGATGTGCAGTGCGGACACGCCACGCACCGTATGGGTGGACAGGGTCGCGTCACAGCCGGTCAACGCTACCGCCAAGGCCAGAGGCCACCATCCTTTCATGCGCACTCCCTTTGTGTTGCCCCTGAAACGATCAGAAACCATTTCATTGAGTAGCTCAACGCCCTCTTTTGGGTAGACACCTGATTTCACAGGAGATTCTCCACAGTGAGATGCTTTTCTGCGGGGAGCATCAGAGTGGCGGCTGCATATGACTGTTTAATGTAGCAAGGCTGGGGATTTTCGCATTGTCGGACGCGCGGGGACTGTTCGCCCGAATGGCGGAAGTGCAAGAAGCAGGTCCTGGGACCTGCTTCAGCATAATCAAAGCGGCTTCACGCTCTTGGCCTGCGGCCCTTTGGGCCCCTTGGCGTCGATATCGAAACTTACGGCCTGGTTTTCAGCCAACGACTTGAACCCGTCGACGGCGATTTCCTTGAAGTGCACGAATACATCCGGCCCTCCCCCGTCGACGGTGATGAAGCCGAAGCCTTTGTCATTGTTGAACCACTTCACTTTACCGGTTGCCATGTGCTTGTTTCCTGCGGGTGATGAATAAGGTGCGAGGCCAGGAGGGGAATTACTCCACTACCTCGATGTTAATGGCATACAAGCGGCCATCAGGGCCTTCCTCGACCTCATACGTGACAGCCTGGCCCGCTTGGAACACTGGCCCTCCATCGACGCTGGATCTGACCTTGAAGAAGATCTCGCGACCATCGGCATCACTGGTGATGTAGCCGATACCCGCCTTGGAAGAGTCGAACTGATCAATCGCGCGCTTTGCCATGGTCGATCACTCGATTTCCACGTCGATCGCTTGCTCGCCTTTAGCGGTACGCTCGACGCTGAACCTGACTTTCTGCCCCTCCTCCAGACTCTTGAAACCATCGCCCTTGATGGCCTTGTAGTGGACGAAGAGGTCACTGCCGCTTTCAGCGGATATGAAGCCGAAGCCCTTGTCGTTGTTGAACCATTTGACGGTGCCTGTCGGCATGAAATTTCTCCTTGGCTATCTGTATGCAGATTGCTCGAACCTGCGCGCTTCCTGCTGGATCGTGCGGGGATCCCGGCAAGTTGCGAAGATAGTGCGTGACAGATGGCAGCGTGATCAACGCCAAGAGTGTTGCAAAAACGAACACTGTGAGAGGGGTAAGCAGACGGCGAAGGCAGCGCGAATTGACGCTGTAGGAAGAGCATTGTCAGGCATGTAATCACCGACGCCCAGGGGTAAGGATCGGCACATCGCAGGCACAAAAAAGGGCGACCGAAGTCGCCCTTTTTCTTAATGGTCAGTCAGAACTCAGTTCTGCTTTTCCATTTGAGCACGCAGCAGGTCACCCAGGGTGGTTGGACCGGTTGCGATATCCGAAGCAGCTGGCTTGTCGCGCAGGCTCTGGATTGCTTCTTTCTCGTCTTCAACGTCTTTCGACTTGATGGACAAGTTGATCACGCGCGACTTGCGGTCAACGCTGATGATCTTGGCTTCGACTTCTTCGCCTTCCTTCAGGACGTTACGCGCGTCTTCAACGCGGTCACGGCTGATTTCGGAAGCTTTCAGAGTGGCTTCGATGTCGTCGGCCAGGGTGATGATGGCGCCTTTGGCGTCAACTTCTTTAACGGTACCGCGAACGATAGCGCCTTTGTCGTTGACAGCAACGTAGTTGGAGAACGGATCGCTTTCCAGTTGCTTGATGCCCAGGGAGATGCGCTCACGCTCTGGGTCAACCGACAGGATCACAGTGTTCAGCTCATCGCCTTTCTTGTAGCGGCGTACTGCTTCTTCGCCAGCTTCGTTCCAGGAGATGTCGGACAGGTGAACCAGACCGTCGATGCCGCCGTCCAGACCAATGAAGATACCGAAATCGGTGATCGACTTGATGGTGCCGGAGATTTCGTCGCCCTTGTTGAACTGGCCAGAGAAGTCTTCCCATGGGTTCGACTTGCACTGCTTGATGCCCAGGGAGATACGACGACGCTCTTCGTCGATGTCCAGAACCATGACTTCCACTTCGTCGCCGACTTGTACGACTTTCGAAGGGTGGATGTTCTTGTTGGTCCAGTCCATTTCGGAAACGTGTACCAGACCTTCAACGCCTTCTTCCAGCTCAGCGAAGCAGCCGTAGTCGGTCAGGTTGGTCACGCGCGCCATGACGCGGGTGTTCTCTGGGTAACGAGCCTTGATAGCAACCCATGGGTCTTCACCCAGTTGCTTGAAGCCCAGGGAAACGCGGTTGCGCTCGCGATCGTACTTCAGAACCTTGACGTCGATCTCGTCGCCAACGTTGACCACTTCGGAAGGGTGCTTGATGCGCTTCCAGGCCATGTCGGTGATGTGCAGCAGGCCGTCCACGCCGCCCAGGTCCACGAAGGCGCCGTAGTCGGTGAGGTTCTTGACGATACCTTTGACTTGCTGGCCTTCCTGCAGGGATTCCAGCAGAGCTTCGCGCTCGGCCGAGTTCTCTGCTTCCAGGACGCTGCGACGGGAAACGACAACGTTGTTGCGCTTCTGGTCCAGCTTGATGACCTTGAATTCCAGCTCTTTGCCTTCCAGGTGCGTGGTGTCACGAACCGGACGCACGTCAACCAGGGAACCAGGCAGGAACGCACGGATGCCGTTAACGTCGACAGTGAAGCCGCCTTTAACCTTACCGTTGATAACGCCCTTGACCACTTCTTCGGCGGCGAAAGCTGCTTCCAGAACAATCCAGCACTCGGCGCGCTTGGCTTTTTCACGGGACAGCTTGGTTTCGCCAAAGCCGTCTTCGACCGCGTCCAGCGCAACGTGAACTTCGTCACCGACCTTGATGGTCAGCTCGCCAGCTTCGTTGTAGAACTGCTCGAGCGGGATGACGCCCTCGGACTTCAGACCAGCGTGGACAGTAACCCAGTCACCGTCGATATCGACAACGATACCGGTGATGATCGCACCTGGTTGAAGGTTGAGGGTTTTCAGGCTTTCTTCAAAGAGTTCTGCAAAGCTTTCGCTCATTTTAATTCCTGTAGATTTGGGCGGAGAAAACGCCCATCAGCCGCACTCCAGACAATGCGGGTTCGTTCATAGTAAAGAAGGCGCACGGGCTAGGGACTGGTTTCCCGCGCGCTTTCTGGTCACCCGGCGATATCGCGGAGTGCGATTTCGCTCATGATGCGTTCCAACACCTGCTCGATGGACAATTCCGTGGAATCCAGCTGTATGGCGTCAGCCGCCGGCTTGAGCGGGGCCACCGCTCGCTGGGTGTCGCGTTCGTCACGCGCACGTATCTCATCTAGCAGACTCGACAGACTAACATCTTCGCCCTTGCCCTTCAACTGCAAGTAACGACGCCGAGCACGTTCCTCGGCACTGGCGGTGAGGAAGATTTTCAGCGGCGCTTGCGGGAACACCACAGTGCCCATGTCGCGGCCGTCGGCAATCAGGCCCGGGGCTTCAAGGAAGTCGCGCTGGCGCTGCAGCAGCGCCTCGCGCACAGTGGGCAGGGCCGCTACTTTCGAGGCGCCGGCGCCGGCGGTTTCGGTGCGGATCACGGTGCTGACTTCGTCACCTTCCAGAATGATGCGCTGCAGCTGACCTTCGGTCGCGGCGATGAATTGCACGTCCAGATGAGCGGCGAGTTTTTTCAGCGACTCTTCGTTGTCCAGGGCGATGCCATGGTTGCCGGCGGCAAAGGCCAGCAGGCGATACAGGGCGCCCGAATCAAGCAGGTTCCAGCCCAGGCGCTTGGCCAGGATGCCGGCCACGGTGCCTTTGCCGGAGCCACTTGGGCCGTCGATGGTAATTACTGGCGCGTGGGAAATCACGACTTGCCCTCTTCTGTTACACGGATCCCGACCTGGCCACACAGCGCCAGGAAGTTGGGAAAGGAAGTGGCGACGTTGGCGCAGTCAAGGATGCGTACCGGCGCGCTGGCCCGCAGCGCCGCGACGCTGAAGGCCATGGCGATGCGATGGTCGCCATGGGCCCGGACTTCGCCGCCGCTGATGGCGCCACCGTCGATGATGATGCCGTCCTCGGTTGGCTGACAGTTTACACCCAGGGCGGCCAGGCCATCGGCCATGACCTGGATGCGATCCGATTCCTTGACCCGCAGCTCCTGGGCACCGCGCAACACAGTACGCCCCTGGGCGCAGGCCGCGGCGACGAACAGCACGGGGAATTCGTCGATGGCCAGCGGCACCAGGGCCTGCGGAATGTCGATGCCGTTGAGCGGTGCGTGACGCACGCGCAAGTCGGCCACTGGCTCGCCGCCGACTTCGCGGCGGTTTTCCAGGCGAATGTCAGCCCCCATCAGCGTCAGGATGTCGATGACACCGGTGCGGGTCGGGTTGATGCCGACGTGCTCAAGCACCAGTTCCGAGCCCTCGGCGATGGACGCCGCCACCAGGAAGAACGCCGCCGAGGAAATATCCCCCGGGACTTCGATGCGGGTCGCGCGCAACGCATGGCCAGAGGTCAACGCTACCGTGGCGCCCTGGCTGCTGACCGGGTAGCCGAAGCCGCGCAGCATGCGCTCGGTGTGGTCGCGGGTCGGCGCCGGCTCGGTGATGCGGGTCTCGCCCTCGGCATACAGGCCGGCCAGCAGCAGGCAGGATTTCACCTGGGCGCTGGCCATGGGCAGGCTGTAGTCCAGTGCTTTCAGCGCTTGGCCGCCCCGAATGGTCAGCGGCGGCAGGCCGTCGGCAGCGGTGTCGATGTGCCCCCCCATGGCCCGCAGTGGCGTGGCCACGCGGCTCATGGGGCGCTTGGACAGGGAGGCATCGCCGGTCAGCACGCTGTCGAAGCGCTGGGCCGCCAACAGGCCGGCCAGCAGGCGCATGGTGGTGCCCGAGTTGCCGACGTAGATCGGCCCCGGCGGCGGTTGCAGGCCATGCAGGCCCACGCCGTGGACGGTGACGCGGCCGTGGTGCGGACCTTCGATGACCACGCCCATGTCGCGGAATGCCTGCAAGGTCGCCAGCGCGTCTTCGCCCTCCAGGAAGCCTTCAACCTCGGTGATGCCTTCTGCCAACGAGCCGAGCATGATGGAACGGTGGGAAATGGACTTGTCGCCCGGCACACGCACGCGGCCGACCACCCTGCCACCCGGCGCACCGACGAAGTTCAGCGCCTTGGCCTTGGGCTTGTCGACATAGGCACGGCGGGCCAGGATCTTGCCGAAGTGCTCGCGCGCCACGCGGGCACGGGTAAACACCCCGAGCATCTGATGGCCATCACCGGCATCGACGGCATCGCGCAGTGCATCCAGGTCACTGCGAAACGTGTCCAGGGTGCGCAACACCGCTTCGCGGTTGGCCAGGAAGATGTCATGCCACATCACCGGATCGCTGCCGGCAATGCGGGTAAAGTCGCGGAAACCGCCCGCCGCGTAGCGGAAGATGTCCAGGTTTTCGTTGCGCTTGGCCAGCGAGTCCACCAGGCCGAATGCCAGCAAGTGCGGCAGATGACTGGTAGCAGCCAGGACCTCGTCATGGCGTTCAATGGCCATGTGCTCGACGTCGGCGCCCAAGGCGCGCCACAGCGTGTCAACGATGTGCAGCGCGCGCGGCGCGGTCTCTTCCAGCGGCGTGAGAATGACCTTGTGCCGACGGAACAGCTCGGCATTGGCGGCTTCCACCCCGCTCTGCTCGGAGCCGGCGATCGGGTGGCCGGGCACGAAGTGATGCAACTGTGGGGGCGCCAGGACTTCGCGCGCCGCACGCACGACATTGCCCTTGGCACTGCCGACATCGGTGAGGATGGCCGCGCCCAGGTCGAGCGCCGCCAACTTGGCCAGCAATTTCTCCATGGCCAGGATCGGCACCGCCAGCTGGATCACATCAGCGCCCTGGCAGGCGGCCGCAAGGTCTTCCTCACAGCGGTCGACCACGCCCAACTCAACGGCGAGCCTGCGCGACTGCGGGTCCAGGTCCATGCCCACCACTTCGCCACACAGGCCGCTTTCACGCACCCCCTTGGCAAATGAACCACCGATCAGCCCCAGGCCGATCACCACCAGGCGACCGACCAATGGCTGCGGCATTACTGCAGAAAACACATCAACCACGAGCCAAGACCTTGCTCAGCGCTTCCAGGAAACGAGCGTTCTCGGTCGGCAGGCCAATGGTCACCCGCAGGTGGTTGGGCATGCCGTAGTTGGCCACCGGGCGCACGATCACGCCTTCCTGCAGCAACCCCTGGAACACCGGCGCGGCGGCGCGGCCCAGGTCGATGCAGAGGAAGTTGCCCTTGGACGGGATCCAGCCCAGGCCCAGCGCACGGCAGCCATCTTGCAGCTGTTGCATGCCGAACTCGTTCAGCTCGCGGCTCTTGGCCAGGTAATCACTGTCGGTCAGCGCCGCACAGGCGGCCGCCAGGGCCAGGCTGTTGACATTGAACGGCTGGCGCACGCGGTTGAGCACGTCAGCGATCACCGGCGACGACAACGCGTAGCCTACCCGCAGCGCGGCCAGGCCATAGGCTTTGGAGAAAGTGCGCGACACCAGCAGGTTGGGGAAGCGGGCCAGGTAATCAAGGCCGTCGGGCAGCTCACCGCCCGTGGCGTATTCGATGTAGGCCTCGTCCAGCACCACCAGCACGTCCGACGGCACGTCGCGCAGGAAGTCCGCCAGCGCCTGGGCGTTGAACCAGGTACCGGTCGGGTTGTTCGGGTTGGCGATGAAAACGATGCGGGTATTGGCATCGATCGCCGCCAGCATGGCCGGCAGGTCGTGCCCCCAGTCTTTCGCCGGGACTACGCGCGACTCGGCGCTCACGGCCTGGGTGACGATCGGGTACACGGCGAAGGCGTGCTCGCTGAACACCGCGTTCTGGCCAGGCGCCAGGTAGGCGCGGGTGACCAGTTCGAGAATGTCGTTGGAACCGTTGCCCAGGGTCACTTGGTTGAGCTGCACACGGCAACGCTCGGCCAGCAGCGACTTCAGTTCGAAACCGTTGCCGTCCGGGTAGCGGGTCAGCTCGGCCAGTTCGTTGGCGATGGCTTCGCGCACCTTGGGGCTGGCGCCCAGCGGGTTTTCATTGCTGGCCAGCTTGACGATGTTGGCCGGGTCCAGATTCAACTCGCGCGCCAACTCATCCACCGGCTTGCCGGGGACGTAAGGGGACAGCTTTTGTACGCCCGACTGCGCGAGGGCGAGAAAATCACTCATGACAGACCTCAAAGTACAGCTTTCGGGTAGGAGCCCAGCACCTTGAGTGCCACGGCTTCCTGACTGATTTTTTCCAGCACGCCCTTGATCAGCGGATCACGGTGGTGGCCGACGAAGTCAATGAAGAATACGTAGGTCCATTTACCGCTGCGTGACGGACGGGTCTCGATGCGGGTCAGGTCGATGCCGTTGTCGTGGAACGGCACCAGCAACTCGTGCAGCGCCCCCGGACGGTTGCTCATCGAGACGATGATCGAGGTCTTGTCGTCGCCGGTGGGCGGCACTTCCTGGTTGCCGATGATCAAAAACCGGGTGGAGTTGTCCGGGCGGTCTTCAATCTTCTCGGCCAGGCGCTGCAAGCCGTAGAGGCTGGCGGCCATGTCGCCGGCGATGGCCGCCGAATTCCACTCACCCTTGACCCGCTTGGCCGCCTCGGCGTTGCTGGACACCGCAATGCGCTCGACGTTGGGGTAATGGGCGTCCAGCCACTTGCGGCACTGGGCCAGGGACTGGGCGTGGGAATAGATACGCGTGATCGCGTCGGTCTTGGTGCTTTCACCAATCAGCAGGTGGTGGTGAATACGCAGCTCCACCTCCCCGCAGATGACCATGTCATGTTCCAGGAAGCTGTCCAGGGTGTGGTTGACCGCACCCTCGGTGGAGTTCTCCACCGGCACTACGCCGAAGTTGACCGCGCCGGCCACCACTTCACGGAACACTTCGTCGATGGCCGCCATCGGCTTGCTGATCACGGCGTGACCGAAGTGTTTCATGGCCGCAGCCTGGGTGAAGGTGCCTTCCGGGCCCAGGTACGCGACGTTCAGCGGGTTTTCCAGGGCCAGGCACGAGGACATGACTTCGCGGAACAAGCGCGCCATTTCTTCGTTGCTCAGTGGCCCTTTGTTGCGCTCCATCACGCGCTTGAGCACCTGGGCTTCACGCTCGGGCCGGTAGAACACCGGCACCTCGCCTTCGGCCAGGGAGGCCATTTTCACGCGCGCCACTTCTTCGGCGCAGCGGGCACGGTCGCTGATCAGTTCGAGAATTTTCTCGTCCAGCGCATCGATGCGAACCCGCAGGGCCTTCAACTCCTGGTCGGACATCAGGCGTTTTCCTTCTCGAACTCGGCCATGTAGGCAACCAGCGCTTCAACCGCGTCCAGGCCCAGGGCGTTGTAGATGGAGGCGCGCATGCCACCGACCGAACGATGGCCTTTGAGGTTGAGCAGGCCGCGGGCGTCGGCACCGGCCAGGAAGGCCTTGTCCAGGCGCTCGTCCGCCAGGCGGAACGGCACGTTCATCCACGAGCGGGCGTTGTGGGAGATAGGGTTAGTGTAGAAGTGGCTATTGTCGATGAAACCGTACAGGCGGTCTTTCTTCGCGCGGTTGCGCACTTCCATGGCAGCCACGCCGCCCTGCTCTTTCAGCCACTCGAACACCAGGCCCGACAAGTACCAGGAATAGGTGGCCGGGGTGTTGTACATCGAGCCGTTGTCGGCTGCGATCTTGTAGTCGAGCATGGTCGGGCAGGCGCTGCGGGCACGGCCCAGCAGGTCTTCACGAATGATCACCACCACCAGGCCGCTGGGGCCGATGTTCTTCTGCGCACCGGCGTAGATCATGCCGTACTGCGACACGTCGATGGGGCGCGAGAGAATGTCGGAGGACATGTCCACCACCAGCGGCACGTCACCGGTCTGCGGTACCCAGTCGAATTCCAGGCCGCCGATGGTTTCGTTGGACGCGTAGTGAACGTAGGCGGCGCCTGGGGTCAGTTTCCACTCGTTCTGGCCCGGGATCGCCAGGTAGTCGTAGGGCTTGGCGCTGGCGGCGACATTGATGTTGCCGTAGCGACGCGCTTCTTCAATGGCCTTCTTCGACCAGATGCCGGTCTCGATGTAGTCGGCGGTACCGCCTTCAGGCAGCAGGTTCAGCGGGATCTCGGCGAACTGCTGGCTGGCGCCGCCCTGCAGGAACAGCACCTTGTAGTTGGACGGAATGGACAGCAGGTCACGCAGGTCCTGCTCGGCCTTCTCGGCGATGGCGGTGTAGTCTTCGCTGCGGTGGCTCATCTCCATGACGGAGAGGCCCTTGCCGCGCCAGTTCAGCATCTCGGCCTGGGCGCGCTGCAGAACAGCTTCAGGGAGCGCAGCGGGACCTGCGCAGAAGTTAAAGGCTCGGTTGCTCACATCCACTCTCGCTCTGCTTGAATTCGTTAGATCGGCGGCGGCCCTTTCGCGGGCAGAGCCCGCCCCACAGAGCCAAGGACAACACCGGACTCTAAGTGGGAGCGGGCTCTGCCCGCGAAGAGGCCACCACCCAAACATCATTGAGGGCACCGAAGTGCCCCCATGATCCATCACGACAATTTATTCCTGCGGCAACTCATCGTCGCCTGCGCCGTCATCCGGCGCGTCGGCGCCTTCGACCGGCGCCTCGAAACCTTCTTCACCCTCGAGCAATTCCTCGCCTTCGACTTCCGATGGCTCCTGCACGCGCTCAAGGCCTACCAGGGTTTCGTCGCTGGCCAGCTTGATCAGCGTCACGCCCTGGGTATTGCGGCCCAGGCTGGAGACTTCGTCGACACGGGTACGCACCAGGGTGCCCTGGTCGGAGATCAGCATGATCTCCTCACCGTCCAGCACCTGTACAGCCCCGACCAGACGGCCGTTACGCTCGTTGCTGACCATGGCGATCACGCCCTGGCCGCCACGCTTGTACTCGGGGAACTCGTCGATGGCGGTACGCTTGCCATAGCCACGCTCGGAAGCGGTGAGGATCTGGCTGCCTTCTTCCGGGATCAGCATGGAAATCAGCTTCTGCCCTTCCGGCAGGCGCATGCCACGCACACCGCGAGCGGTACGGCCCATGGCCCGCACGTCGGATTCCTTGAAGCGCGTGACCTTGCCGCCGTCGGAGAACAGCATCACTTCACGCTCGCCATCGGTGATGGCCGCGCTGATCAGCACGTCGCCTTCGTCCAGTTCCAGCGCGATCAGGCCGACGCTGCGTTGACGGCTGAAGGATTCCAGCGGGGTCTTCTTCACGGTGCCGTTGGCGGTGGCCATGAAGATGAAGTGACCTTCGGTGTACTCCTCCACCGGCAGCATGGTGGTGATGTATTCACCATCGTCCAGTGGCAGCAGGTTGACCAGCGGGCGACCACGGGCGGCACGGGAGGCCTCCGGGATCTCGTAGGTCTTGAGCCAGTACACCTTGCCCTTGCTGGAGAACAGCAGCAGGGTGGTGTGGCTGTTCGCTACCAGCAGGTGAGCGATGTAGTCTTCGTCCTTCACGCCGGTCGCCGACTTGCCCTTGCCGCCGCGGCGCTGGGCCTGGTAGGCAGCCAGTGGCTGGGTCTTGGCGTAACCACCGTGGGAAATGGTCACCACGCGCTCTTCTTCCGGGATCATGTCACCCAGGGTCAGGTCCAGGCGCGCGTCGAGAATCTCGGTGCGGCGCACATCGCCGAAGTCGGCGCGGATCACTTCCAGCTCTTCGCGGATCACTTCCATCAGGCGCTCGGCGCTGTTGAGGATGCGGATCAGCTCGCCGATCTGGTTGAGAATTTCCTGGTACTCGGCCAGCAGCTTCTCGTGTTCAAGGCCGGTGAGGCGGTGCAGGCGCAGGTCGAGGATGGCCTGGGCCTGTTCCGGCGACAGCCAGTACTTGCCTTCGCGCAGGCCGTATTGCGGGTCCAGGTTCTCGGGGCGCGAGGACTGGGCACCGGCCGCTTCCACCATGGCCACCACGGCGCTGGATTCCCAGGCAGTGTTCACCAAGGCTTCCTTGGCCTCGGACGGCGTCGGCGAAGCCTTGATCAGGGCGATGACCGGGTCGATGTTCGACAGCGCCACGGCCTGGCCTTCCAGGATGTGGCCACGCTCACGCGCCTTGCGCAGCTCGAACACGGTACGGCGGGTGACCACTTCGCGGCGGTGGCGAACGAAGGCTTC
This sequence comes from uncultured Gammaproteobacteria bacterium, assembly GCA_963816515.1. Classification (GTDB taxonomy): domain Bacteria; phylum Pseudomonadota; class Gammaproteobacteria; order Pseudomonadales; family Pseudomonadaceae; genus Aquipseudomonas. The sequence goes on from CAWFKX010000001.1 coordinate 864,893, forward strand.
CAGCAGGTCCTTGAGGTTGAGGATACGCGGGCGACCGTCGATCAGGGCGACGATGTTGATGCCGAACACGGCCTGCATCTGGGTCTGGGCGTAGAGGTTGTTGAGGATCACCTCAGGCACTTCGCCGCGACGCAGCTCGATGACGATGCGCATGCCGTCCTTGTCGGACTCATCGCGCAGTTCGGTGATGCCTTCCAGCTTCTTCTCTTTCACCAGCTCGGCGATCTTCTCGATCAGGCGGGCCTTGTTCAGCTGGTACGGCAGCTCGGTGACCACGATCTGCTGGCGGCCGCCGACCTTGTCGATGTCCTCGACGGTGGAGCGGGCGCGCATATAAATGCGGCCACGACCGGTGCGGTAGGCTTCGATGATGCCGGCGCGACCGTTGATGATGGCGGCAGTCGGGAAGTCCGGACCCGGGATGAACTGCATCAGCTCATCGACCGTGATGTCGGCGTTGTCGATCAGCGCCAGGCAACCGTCGATGACTTCACCGAGGTTGTGCGGCGGAATGTTGGTGGCCATGCCCACGGCGATACCGCTGGAGCCGTTGACCAGCAGGGCCGGGATTTTGGTCGGCATGACCGCCGGGATCAGCTCGGTGCCGTCGTAGTTGGGCACCCAGTCCACGGTTTCCTTGTGCAGGTCGGCCAGCAGCTCGTGGGCCAGCTTGGTCATGCGCACTTCGGTGTATCGCATGGCCGCGGCGTTGTCGCCGTCCACCGACCCGAAGTTGCCCTGGCCGTCCACCAGCAGGTAACGCATGGAGAAAGGCTGGGCCATACGCACGATGGTGTCGTAGACCGCGGTGTCACCGTGGGGGTGGTACTTACCGATCACGTCACCGACCACACGGGCGGATTTCTTGTACGGCTTGTTCCAGTCGTTACCCAGTTCACTCATCGCAAACAGAACGCGGCGATGCACGGGCTTCAAGCCATCACGCGCATCAGGCAGTGCACGCCCGACGATGACGCTCATCGCGTAGTCGAGGTAGGACTGTCTCAGCTCGTCTTCGATATTGACCGGGAGGATTTCTTTGGCCAGTTCGCCCATGAGAAGCCTGATTCCTTTTTCTGGTGAAACTCCGTCACATCCACTGGGACGAACGAAGCTTGCCGCCGACGGCCGTTGCCGGGAGGCGACTTACGACAAATCAACGAGTTATGCTCTGGATTTGCGCAGTGGGGGCCGCACCAAAGGGCGACCCTGGAAACCGTCGGATGTTACCACAATCGCCGTCAGGGACCTATCCCCCCGAGGCGTGCAAACCCATTAATTGATGGACGAACGCGCTTCAGGATGGGTCTGAGGGCCTTTTGGCGGGATGAGGGCCTTTGGGGAGGGGGTTTTTCGGGCTGGAATCAGTGTCGCAGCCCTCCTCGCCCTCAATGCAACCGTTTGCGGCACATCAACTGCGCCAGCTTCGCCGTGTCGGGGCGCTCCACCACGCCTTTCTCGGTAACGATGGCATCGATCAGGTCGGCCGGGGTCACGTCGAACACAGGGTTGAATGCGTCGACATCGGCGCCCACACGCTGGCCACCCACTTCCAGCAACTCGCGGCCATCGCGCTCCTCGATGGGAATGTCCTCGCCGCTGGCCAGGCTCATGTCGATGGTGGAGCTGGGGGCCACGACCATGAAGCGCACGCCATGGTGCATGGCGGTGACGGCCAGGCCGTAGGTGCCGATCTTGTTTGCCACGTCGCCGTTGGCGGTGATGCGGTCGGCGCCAACGATCACCCAGGTGATGCCCTTGGTCTTCATCAGATGGGCAGCGGCGGAGTCTGCGTTGACGGTCACCGGGATGCCTTCATTGGCCAGCTCCCAGGCAGTCAGGCGCGAGCCTTGCAGCCAGGGCCGGGTTTCGTCGGCATACACGCGCTCTACCATGCCTTCGATAAAGGCCCCGCGGATTACCCCCAGCGCGGTGCCGAAGCCGCCGGTGGCCAGGGCGCCGGTGTTGCAGTGGGTCAACAGCGCCTGGACGTTACCCTGGTGGCGGCGGATCAGGTCGACGCCCAGCTGGGCCATGGTCAGGTTGGCTTCGCGGTCGCTTTCATGAATGGCCAGGGCCTCGGCCTCCAGCAGCGCCAGCGCGTCCGGGTGATCCTTGACCCGCTCCAGGCGTTCGCGCATGCGGTTCAAAGCCCAGAACAGGTTCACGGCGGTCGGCCGCGAGCCGGCCAGCACGCTGAAGTCCTGCTCCAGGGCGGCCACCCAGTCCCCGCCTTGGGCGTGACGCTGGCGCGCGCCCAGCACAAGGCCATAGGCCGCACTGATACCAATGGCCGGTGCGCCGCGCACCACCATGGCGCGAATGGCCTCGGCGACGCCGGCGGCGTCGGTGTACGCCAGCCACGTTTCCTCATGCGGCAGCACGCGCTGATCGAGCAAATGCAGGGCGTCTTCACGCCAGTCGATGGCTTTCACTTTCTCTGCTGCCAATAGACGTTCGCGCATTGCCCACCCCTGATCTGAAAGCTGACATCAAAAGCGGTCGATTATAGCGAGCCCCCGTGCAAGACGCTCGGGTATACTTCGCCATCATCGACCGAAAGCACTGGATTCCCCGCCATGCCCAACGCTGCCCAGCCCCTTGACCTGTTGCTCCTGCCCAGCTGGCTGGTGCCTGTGGAGCCGGCCGGGGTGGTACTCAAGGAACACGGCCTGGGTATCCGTGATGGCAATATAGTGTTCATTGGCCCGCGCGCGGAAGCCCTCAAGCTTGCAGCCCACGAAGTACGCGAGCTGCCGGGCATGCTGCTGACCCCCGGGCTGGTCAACGCCCATGGCCACGCGGCCATGACCCTGTTTCGCGGCCTGGCCGACGACCTGCCGCTGATGACCTGGCTGGAAAACCACATCTGGCCGGCCGAGGGCCGCTGGGTGGATGAGGATTTCGTCCGCGACGGCACCGACCTGGCCATTGCCGAGCAGCTGCGCGGCGGCATCACGTGCTTCTCGGACATGTACTTCTACCCCCGCGTGGCCAGCGAACGGGTTCACCACAGCGGCATGCGCGCGCAAATCAGCATCCCGGTGCTGGATTTCCCCATTCCCGGCGCCCGCAGCGCCGACGAGGCCCTGCACCAGGGTGTCGAGCTGTTCAGCGACCTCAAGCACCACCCGCGTCTCTCCATTGCCTTCGGCCCGCACGCCCCTTATACCGTGGGTGACGCCAACCTGGAGAAAATCCGCGTGCTGGCCGACGAACTGGATGCGCCGATCCAGATGCACGTGCACGAAACCGCTTTCGAGGTGGAACAGGCCCTGGCCCATGGCCGCGAACGCCCGCTGGCGCGCCTGGGTCGCCTGGGCCTGCTGGGCCCACGCTTCCAGGCCGTGCACATGACCCAGATCAGCGACGATGACCTGGCCCTGCTGGTAGAAAGCAACACCAGCGTGGTGCACTGCCCCGAGTCGAACCTGAAACTGGCCAGCGGTTTCTGCCCGGTGGAACGCCTGTGGCAGGCCGGCGTCAATGTGGCAGTAGGCACCGACGGCGCCGCCAGCAACAATGACCTGGACCTGCTGGGCGAAACCCGTACCGCAGCGCTGCTGGCCAAGGCCGTGGCCGGCAACGCCACCGCCCTGGACGCCCACCGCGCCTTGCGCATGGCCACCCTCAACGGCGCCCGCGCCTTGGGGCTGGAGGCGAGCATCGGCTCGCTGGAACTGGGCAAGGCCGCGGACATCACCGCGTTCGACCTTTCCGGGCTGGCGCAGCAACCGGTGTACGACCCGGTCTCGCAGCTTATCTACGCCACCGGCCGTGACTGCGTGAAGCATGTCTGGGTGGCGGGCAAGGCCTTGCTCGACGACAAGCGCCTGACACGCCTGGACGAACAGGGCCTGGCCACCTCGGCCGCCAGCTGGGGCCAACGCATTGGCGCCCGGCACGAATAAACAGCACGGTGGCCGCGAGGCCGCCGGCCTACCACCGAATTCAAGCAAGTTTTCAGAGGACACCCCCATGAGTAACGTCGACCACGCCGAAATCGCCAAATTCGAAGCCCTGGCGCACCGCTGGTGGGACCGCGAAAGCGAGTTCAAGCCGCTGCACGATATCAACCCGATGCGCGTCAACTGGATCGATGAGCGCGCCCACCTGTCCGGCAAGAAAGTCCTGGACGTGGGCTGCGGCGGCGGCATTCTCAGCGAGGCCATGGCCTTGCGTGGCGCCACCGTCACCGGTATCGACATGGGCGAGGCGCCGCTGGCGGTCGCCCAACTGCACCAGCTGGAATCCGGCGTACAGGTGGAATACCGGCAGATCACCGCCGAAGCCCTGGCCGAAGAAATGCCGGGCCAGTTCGACGTGGTCACGTGCCTGGAAATGCTCGAGCACGTGCCTGACCCGTCCTCGGTGATCCGTGCCTGCTTCAAAATGGTCAAGCCCGGCGGCCAGGTGTTCTTCTCCACCATCAACCGCAACCCCAAGTCGTACCTGTTCGCCATCATCGGCGCCGAATACATCCTCAAGCTGATGCCGCGCGGCACCCACGACTTCAAGAAATTCATCCGCCCTTCCGAGCTAGGCGCCTGGGCGCGTGCCGCCGGCCTGTCGGTGAAGGACATCATCGGCCTGACCTACAACCCGCTGACCAAGCACTACAAGCTGGCCGCCGACGTCGACGTCAACTACATGGTCCAGACCCTGCGGGAGGAGTGATCGATGCGTTTGAGAGCGGTTCTCTTCGACATGGACGGCACCCTGCTCGACACGGCGCCGGACTTCATCGCCATTTGCCAGGCCATGCTCGCCGAGCGCAACTTGCCGGCCATCGATGACCAGCTGATTCGCGACGTGGTCTCGGGCGGCGCCAAGGCCATGGTCTCGGCGACCTTCGCCCTGTCGCCGTCGGCGCCGGAATTCGAGGCCCTGCGCCTGGAGTTCCTGGAGCGCTACCAGGTGGGCTGCGCGGTGCACAGCCATCTGTACGAGGGCATGGCCGAGCTGCTGGAAGACATTGAGAAGGCCGGGCTGCGCTGGGGCGTGGTCACCAACAAGCCGGTGCGCTTCGCCGAGCCGATCATGCATCAGCTGGGCCTGGCCGAACGCTCGGCGCTGCTGATCTGCCCTGACCACGTGACCCACAGCAAGCCCCACCCGGAGCCTTTGACGCTGGCCTGCAAGATGCTCGACCTGGACCCGGCCAGCGTGCTGTTCGTGGGCGATGACCTGCGTGACATCGAGTCGGGCCGCGACGCCGGCACCCGTACCGCCGCGGTGCGCTACGGTTACATCCACCCCCACGACAACCCCAGCCACTGGGGCGCCGACGTGGTGGTGGAGCACCCGCTGGACTTGCGCAAGGTACTCGACAGCGCGCTCTGCGGCTGTTAACCACCCCGTAGCGGGATGGACTCATTCAAGGACACTCATCATGTTCGACTACACCGCTCCACCCGCCCTGCTCAAGGACCGGGTTATCCTGGTCACCGGCGCCGGCCGTGGCATTGGCGCTGCCGCTGCGCTGACGTACGCCGCCCACGGTGCCACGGTGCTGCTGCTGGGCAAGACCGAAGCCAACCTGAGCGAGATCTACGACCAGATCGAAGCCGCCGGCCACCCCCAGCCGGTGGTGATCCCGTTCAACCTGGAAACCGCCCTGCCCCACCAGTACGACGAGCTGGCGGTGATGATCGAAAACGAATTCGGCCGCCTCGACGGGCTGCTGCACAACGCCTCGATCATCGGCCCGCGCACCCCCATCGAGCAGCTGTCGGGCGAGCACTTCATGCGGGTGATGCACGTCAACGTCAACGCCACCTTCATGCTCACCAGCACGCTGCTGCCGCTGCTCAAGCTGTCCACGGACGGTTCGCTGGTATTCACCTCCAGCAGCGTCGGACGCAAGGGCCGGGCTTATTGGGGGGCCTATGGGGTATCGAAGTTCGCCACCGAGGGGCTGATGCAGACGCTGGCCGACGAACTGGATGGGATGGGCACACTGCGCGCCAACAGCATCAACCCGGGCGCCACGCGCACCGCCATGCGCGCCCAGGCCTACCCGGCCGAAGCGCCGGAGAAGAACCCGCTGCCGGAAGCGATCATGCCGGTGTATCTGTACTTGATGGGTCCCGACAGCAAGGGCGTCAACGGCCAGGCCTTCAACGCCCAGTAAGCCTCAGTGCTGGGCCACCGCCGCAACGCGTTCGCGGCGCACGCTGCGCTGCTCCACTTCCAGCGCCATGCAGCGCTCCAGGAAGCCGAACATGTAGTCGTAGCTCATGCAGATGGCACGGCGCAGCTCGACTTGCAGCGCCTTGGACGGATTATGCCCGGCCAGGGTGCAGATGATTTCCAACGCTTCCCACGGGTGAGCATCGTCGTACTGAGCGTGCATCTTCAACCACTTCATGGCGCGCTTGCGGCCTTCCTCGGGGAAGGAGTTGGCATAGACATCGTTGGCACAGACCACCGCCGACCACTCGCCGGTGGCGCCTTCGATGGCGTAGTTGGTGGCGGCGATGCCGACGATCAATGAATCTGCCGACGTGGTCTGCCAGCACCAGTGGCTGAGCGCCAGCAGCTCGGCCGGCACGTCCTGCGCCTGCAGATCTTCCAGGCTGACGCCATGGGCGTTGCACCAGTGCACCCAGTAATCGGCATGGTTGAGCTCGACGCGAATGTTGCGCATCAGCCAGCGACGCGCCATGTCTTCGCCAGGGTGGCGACCGAAACGAGTCTTGGTCAGGCTCTGGGCCATGTACAGGGCAAACTGCTCGACGACCGGCCACCCACCAATCAGGTACTGACGCATGGTCTTGGCGCTGAGCGTGGCATCGCGCATGGCACGGTACAGCTCATGCTCGACCACCCGGCGCTTGCTTTCGCTGCAATCGCGGATCAGTTGCTGGGCCCAGACCGGGTAACTGGTGGCTTCCATGAGGGGGCCAGTACGGACGAACGCCTCTATCACTTTTCAGATTCCTTCTTTATGGAGTGACGGTCACGGCTGCACACGTCAACGAAACGTACCCGGCGCCTTGAACAACAGGGGCCGGCCCCGAACCTCGCGCCGCTGCAGACTTTCGCAGGTGAATACCTGTGGACGTTCTATCAGATAACCCTGGGCATAATCTACCCCGATTTCCAGCAATGCCTGCTCGATCAACGGCGTTTCCACGAACTCGGCGATGGTTTGCTTGCCCATGACGTGACCGATGTGGTTGATCACCTCGACCATGGCACGGTTGATGGGGTCATCAAGCATGTCCTTGACGAAACTGCCGTCGATTTTGAGGTAGTCCACCGGCAAGTGTTTCAGGTAGGCAAACGAGGACATGCCGGCGCAGAAATCATCCAGCGAGAAGCGGCAACCCAGGCCTTTGAGCTCGTTGATGAAGCGAATGGCGCTGCCCAGGTTGGAGATGGCCGCGGTTTCGGTGATTTCGAAGCAAATCAGCTCGGGCGGAATGGCGAAGCGCTGGAACTGCTCACGCAGGTACTCCAGGAATGCCTCGTCACCGATGCTGGTACCCGACAAGTTGATCGCGCAAATGGCCAGCGGGCCCTTGGCCTCCTCGCTGATGCACTGCTGGATGATCTTGAAGACATTCTGCACCACCCAGCGGTCCAGCGCGGTCATCAATCCGTAGCGCTCGGCGGCAGGAATGAAGCTTTCAGGCAGGATCACCCGCCCGCCTTCATCATGCAGGCGCAGCAGAATCTCGATGTGGCCGCCAGAGTGCGCGTCCGTGCGCCCCAACGAAGCGATTTCCTGGGCGTAGAGCACGAAGCGATTTTCTTCCAGGGCCATGTGCAGCCGTTGCACCCAGGCCATTTCGCCGAAGCGCATGGACAGCTCGGAGTCGTCGGCATGGTAGACCTGCACCCGATTGCGACCCTTCTCCTTGGCCATGTAGCAGGCCATGTCGGCGGCACGCAGCGAAGCCTCAAGCGTGGTGGGCGTCTGGGCGATGTTCACCAGGCCAATGCTCACGGTGGTGACGAACGGCCGGCCCTTCCATACAAAATGCAAGTTCTGCACGGTCTGGCGCAAGGACTCGGCGATGCGCTCGGCGACTTCCGCCGGGCAGTTTTCCAGGAGGATGCCGAACTCGTCGCCACCCAGCCGCGCCAAGGTGTCGCCATCACGCAGCCCGGATTGCAGCAGCGTACAGATATGCCGCAACAGCTCGTCGCCGGCCGCATGGCCACAGGTGTCGTTGACCAGCTTGAATTGGTCAAGGTCCAGGAACATCAGCGAATGCCGAGCCTGGGTGCGGTTGATCTTGCCCAGCGCCTGCTCCAGGCGGAATTCGAATTCGCGGCGGTTGGCCAGCCCCGTCAAGGCGTCGTGGGTAGCCTGCCAGGACAGGTTGGCGATGTACTGCCGCTCCTGGGTCATGTCGTGCAGCACCAGCACCGTACCGCTGATGCGCCCGTCGGTGCGGATCGGCGCGCCCACCAGGGTGACTGACACGGTGCTGCCGTCCAGGCGCTGGATCAGCTTGGCGTCCTCGCTGCCGCCGGTCAGTTGCCCGCCGAGAATGTGCTCGATCAGCGTGAAGCTGTCTTTCTCGGCGTTTTCGTCGAGCAAATTGAACAGCGACGCCAGCGGCAACCCGGCCGCCTGCTCGGCATTCCAGTGGGTCAGCTGCTCGGCAGCGGGGTTCATGTAGGCGATACAGCCTTCGAAGTCGGTGGCGATCACGCCGTCACCGATGGAAGCCAGCGTCACCTGGGCACGCTCTTTTTCCAGCTCCAGGGCGTTGGCGAAGGCGTGGCGCTGGCTGAGCAGGCGATGCACGCGCCACAGCGCCAGGGCAATGAGCAGCACCGCGGTGCCCAGGTTGACCACCATCAACAGGCGCCAGAGAAACCGCGAACCCTCGCCCAGCGCATCGCTGAAGGCCTTGGCGGCAGGTGTCACGCCGTCGTTGATGGCCAGGATCTGGTCCTTCCAGCGCATGATGTCCTGTTCGGTGGCGCTGCCGGCGCTGATGGCAGCGTGCATCTGCCGGGCCACCGAGTCCAGTTGCACCAGGTAACTGTCACCCACGGTCCAGCGTTCGATGGCCCGTTCCAGGTAACTGAAATGACGGAAATTGAGGTACAGCCAGATCAGGCTCGAGACGTCGTCGGGGTGGTTGCCACCTTGCAGGATGCCCTGGCGCGCCGCGACCAGGTCAGGGGTGGGCCTGTCCAGCGCCACGCGCAGGTCATGGCTACCCTGAGGCACGGCGATGGCGGCCTGGTATTTGGCGAAAATGCGCTCGTCGCGGCTGTCCGCATAAAGGTTCAGGTAATAGATGGCGTCTTTCTGGCCCTTGGACCACAGACTCTCACCGGCAACATAGCCCCGCACGGCTGACAAGGCGTACAGGCTGATGCAGCCCAACAATGCCTGAAACAATACAACTGCGATAAATGGCCAGACGATGCCCAATAATCTCGGCGTTTCGAGAGTCCGATTTTGCTTCATGAGGTCCCTTGCATCAGCAGAGCCAGACAACCACCGGGTAAAACTCCTCTCCCATCAGCTCAGCCTAGGCGAAAACGGCGAAAACTAGAGGATTGTTGGTGGCCAGGCGTCACATTTCGTTCAGCCAGGCACTTTACAGGCCCATTCAAACGAATGGCTAGCGTTGTCTTTGGTACAAATGTACCCAAAACCGGACGATTCAGACCTGCTGCAAGTGACCATACAAGCGCGCATACAGGCCGCCATCGGCAATCAACTGCTGGTGATCGCCGTCCTCGGCAATGCGCCCGCCATCGAACACCAGCACCCGGTCGGCCTGCTTCACCGCTGACAAGCGGTGGGCGATGATCAACGTGGTACGCCCGCGCAGGAAGCGCGCCATGGCTTGGTGCAGGTTGTATTCAGTGGCGGCGTCCAGCGCCGAGGTGGCCTCATCGAGGATCACCACCTTGGGTTGCGCCAGAATCATCCGGGCAATCGCCAGGCGTTGCCGCTGGCCGCCGGACAGGCGCACGCCAGAGCGGCCGACGACGCTGTCCAGGCCCTGGGGCAAGGCGCGGATGGTGGCGTCGAGCTGGGCGATCTCCAGCGCCTGCCAGCAGGCCTCGTCGCTGCGCTCGCGGCCCATGGTCAAGTTGGCACGCACCGTGTCGTTGAACAGCGAGGGATGCTGCAGCACCACCGCGACATTTTCCCGCAAGGTGGTCAGGCCGATGTCCTGCTGGGTCGACCCGCCAAAACGGATCACGCCGCTTTGCGGCGTGTACAGCCCCAGCAGCAGTTGCACCAGCGTGCTCTTGCCGCCGCCGCTGGCGCCGACGATGGCCACCTTCTCGCCGGGGGCAATGGACAGGTCCAGGTGCTCCAGCACCGTGTCCTCGCCATAGCCAAAGCTCAGGTCGCGAACTTCGATGCCCACCGTGTCACGGTTGCGGAACGGGTCTACGCTGCCTGGGTATTGCGGCTCGTCGGCGCGCGCCAGCAACTCGTTGATGCGCGTCAGCGCGCCGCCGGCCGCGTAGTAGGCGTATTGCAGGTTGAGCAACTGCTCCACCGGCCCGATCATGAACCACAGGTAGCTGAACACCGCCAGCATCTGGCCGATGGACAGGTCGGAGAACAGCACGGTGAGCATCGCCACCGCACGGAAAATGTCGATGCCGAACTGGAACAGCAGGCCGCTGGCGCGCCCTGACGCGTCGCTTTTCCACTGCGAGGCCACGGCAAAATCCCGCACTTCCCGGGCGCGCTGGCCCAGGCGCCCAAGGAAGAAGCCCTGGCGGTTGCCTGCGCGCACTTCCTGAATAGCATCCAGGGTCTCGGTCAGCGCCTGGGTGAAGCGTGCGGTGCTGTCGTTCTCCAGCTTCTTCAGGTGCTTGACCCGCTTGCCCAGCTGCACCGTGGCGAAGATCACCAGCGGGTTGAACAGCAGAATCAGCAACGCCAGCTTCCAGTTCATCCACATCAGGATGGTGGCGGTGCCCACCAGGGTGAGCACTGCCACCAGGAAGCGGCTCAGGGTCTCGCCCACGAACTTGTCCAGGGTGTCCAGGTCGGTGACCAGGTGCGTGGTCACGGTGCCACCGCCCAGGCTTTCGTACTCGCTGAGGGAAATGCGCTTGAGACGTTCGATCAAGCGGATGCGCAGCCGGTAGACGATGTCCTTGGCGAGACCGGCGAACAACTTGGCCTGTACCACGTTGAACACCAGCGCCAGGCAGCGCAGGCTGAAAGTCACCAGCAGCATCAGGCCGATGTAGCCGGCGGCTTTCTGCCAGGCGTCCGGCAGCGCGTGGTTCATTACCTTCAGCGCCGTGTCGCCGTGGCCCAGCAGCACTTCGTCCACCAGCAACGGCAGCAACAGGGGAATAGGCACGCTGCACAGGGTCGCCAGCACGGCCACGCCGTTGGCTATCCACAAGGATTTACGGTGCCGCAGGGCCAGTTGTCGAATGTGCGCCCAACTGAGCCGGTCGGGGGTGGCCGGCTCAGGCCGGAAGGGCAGTTCGGTCGGCCCGGGCAGGTCAAGCATGGGCAGCCCTTTCCAGCCAACGGGCAAACAGCGGCGCCAGCTCGTCCAGCGGCTGGTAGCCGTTGGTCAGCAGGGCCATCTGGCCGCCACGCTGGGCCAGCATGGTAGGGAAACCGGCGATATTGAGGTCACGCACCCAACTGAAGTCCGCCGCAGTGGCGGCCAGTTGCTCGGCGCTGTCAAAGGCGGCGGCGAACTCGATGCGCGGAATACCGGCCGCTTCGGCCAGTTCCACCAGCACCGCCACCTGGGTCACATCACGCCCTTGGGCATAGAAGGCGTGCTGGATGAGTTTGGCCATGGCCCAGGCTGCGCCTTCATCGAGGCTGCGCACCGCTACCACCGCCCGGCAGGCCGGCTCGGTGTCGTAGACGAAATCCTCGGGCAACGCGCCCTCGAACTGGAACGGCTGGCCGGTGGCCTCGTGCACCGCATGCCAGTGGTGCAGGATGCTGCTGCGCAGGGAGGGCTCCAGGGCCGCTCCGCCGCCGGTACGCAGGCCACCCATGACCAGGTGCACGCCCACGCCCGCGGCCTTCGCCTGCTCGATCAACGCATCCGCCACCGGGGCAAAGCCCCAGCACCAGGAACACATTGGGTCCATCACGTACAGCAGGCGTGTCTGCATGGCATCAATCCTGGGCGGCTTTGCGGTAATTATGGCCTATTGGGTGAGGAAGGTTGCGCGCCTTGGCCAATTCAATTTGTTTCTGGCGGTCGATGGCGCTTTTGCGGGTCTTCTCGCTCAGGCTGTCCCAGCAGTGGGGGCAGCTGATGCCGGGCGCGTAGTGTTCACTGGCACGGTCTTCGACGCTGATCGGCGTGCGGCAGGCGTGGCACTGGTCGTAGTCGCCTTCGGTCAGGTCGTGACGCACGGTGACGCGGTTGTCGAACACGAAGCAGTCACCCTGCCACTTGGATTCGTCCTGGGGCACTTCTTCCAGGTACTTGAGAATGCCACCCTTGAGGTGGAACACCTCGCCGTAGCCCTCGCCCAGCATGTAGCTGGAGGCTTTTTCGCAACGGATGCCGCCGGTGCAGAACATGGCGACCTTTTTGTGCACGGCCGGGTTGAAGTTCGCCTTGATGTACTCGGGGAACTCGCGGAACGAGGTGGTTTTCGGGTCGATAGCGCCTTCGAAGGTGCCGATGGCCACTTCGTAATCGTTGCGCGTGTCGATCAGCAGCACCTCCGGGTCGTTGATCAGCGCGTTCCAGTCCTTGGGCTCCACGTAGGTGCCCACCTTGCGGTTGGGGTCCACGCCGGGCACGCCCAGGGTCACGATCTCTTTCTTGAGCTTGACCTTGGTGCGGTAGAACGGCTGCTCGTCGCAGTACGATTCCTTGTGGTCGATGTCGATCATGCGCGGGTCGTTGCGCAGCCAGGCCAGCAGGCCATCGATGCCTTCACGGGTGCCGGAGACGGTGCCGTTGATGCCTTCCTCGGCGATCAGCAGGGTGCCTTTGATGCCGTTGTCGACCATGGCGGCGAGCAGGGGCTCGCGCAGGTCAACGTAATTTTCCAGGGTGACGAACTTGTACAGTGCCGCCACGACAATGGCTTGTGTCATGGTTGAAAACTCCAGGTGGTCGACCTCGCAAAGGACGGACCGGGTTGCGATTCAGGGGGACGGGAAATGACTGTGGGAGCGGGCTCCGCCCGCGAAGCGCTCACCGCGCCGTGCCTGATGCACCACGGTGAACGCTTCGCGGGCAGGGCCCGCTCCCACAGAGCCCTCGCAAGGGAGGGCAGCTACGTCTGCGGCCATTCTATCAAAAACAGGCCCGACGCGTATTGCTCTGGATCAATGCCCGCCCGCGCAGGTAGGCGATGCCGGCGCTGCGCCGACCGCCGCCCACTCTTCGGGGGTGTAGGTGTGCTGGGCCAGGGCGTGGAATTGCCCCATCAGCTCACCCAGGGTGGCATAGACCATTTGCTGGCGCTTGACGCGGCTCAGGCCCACGAATTGCTCGCTGACCAGCACCACCTTGTAATGGGTTTCCAGACCGCGGCTGTGCATGTGGCTCTCGTCGAGCACCTGCAGATGATCCGGGTGCAGGGCGCCCAGCGCCTGCTCAATGCGTTGCTGCATCGACATGATCAGCTCCGCTTACGGCTTCTTGGCCGGTGCGGCGGCCGGGGCCGCGGCTTTTGGCGGTGCCAGCTCGTTGGTCATGTCAGACAGCAGCTTGTTGACCACAGGCACGGCGCTTTCCAGCTTCTGCTGGGTGATCTGGGCCGACTGCTGGGTCACCGAAGGCATCTTCTCCAGCACTTTCTTGCCCAATGGCGACTGGTAGAACTTGACCAGATCCTTGAGTTCCTGCTCGGTGAAGGTGTCGGTGTACAGCTTGATCATGTCGGGCTTGAGCTTCGGCCAGCCGATGGCCTGGTCCAGGGCGGCGTTGGCCTTGGCCTGGTAGGTTTCCAGTACGGCGCGCTTGGAATCCGGAGCCTTGGTCTGCTCGAAACGCTGGGCGAACATCTGCTGCACTTGCATGTAGACCGGAGTCCCCAGCTTGTCGGCGTGCGCCATCATCAGGAACGATTCAGCACTGGCGTTATGGCTGGCGGTGTCGGCGAAGACCTGGCCGCTGGCGCAGACCAGAGCAACCGCGGTACAGATGGCACGAAGACGGGTCATCGAGTTTCCTTAAGTTAGCAGGCGAGGTAATACCCCGGAATCAAACATTCTGCGCCCAAGCGAGCGTTTCACTCAACCCCGGCGCAGGCTCCGGCACATGAAACCTGATGGAACCGCGAACCCGATCCACAGCCTAAACTGCGAATTCAGCCCGTTAAGGAGGACCATCGCATGAGCCGAACAGAAACTGACAGCCTGGGACCCATCGAAGTTCCCGACGAGGCTTACTGGGGCGCGCAGACCCAGCGCTCGCTGATCAACTTCGCCATCGGCGAGCAGCGCATGCCCCTGGCGGTGCTGCACGCCCTGGCGCTGGTGAAAAAGGCTGCGGCGCGGGTCAATGACCGCAACGGCGACCTGCCCGCCGACATTGCCCGGCTGATCGAACAGGCCGCCGACGAAGTGCTGGCCGGCGAACACGATGACCAATTCCCCCTGGTGGTGTGGCAGACCGGCAGCGGTACCCAGAGCAACATGAACGTCAACGAGGTGATTGCCGGGCGTGCCAACGAACTGGCTGGCAAGGGCCGTGGCGGCAAGGCGCCGGTGCACCCCAACGACCACGTCAACCGTTCCCAGAGCTCCAACGACTGCTTCCCGACGGCCATGCACATTGCTGCCGTGCAAGCGGTGCATCAGCAGCTGCTGCCAGCCATTGCCGAGCTGTCGGCGGGGTTGGCCGAGTTGTCCGCCCGGCACATGCACCTGGTCAAGACGGGCCGCACGCACATGATGGACGCCACGCCCATCACCTTTGGCCAGGAGCTTTCGGCCTACGTGGCGCAACTGGATTACGCCCAGCGCGCCATTCGCGCCACCCTGCCAGCGGTGTGCGAACTGGCCCAGGGCGGCACGGCCGTGGGCACCGGGCTGAACGCGCCGCACGGTTTTTCCGAAGCCATCGCCGCCGAGTTGGCGGCGCTGTCGGGGCTGCCGTTCATTACCGCGCCGAACAAGTTCGCGGCGCTGGCCGGCCACGAGCCGCTGACCAGCCTCAGCGGCGCGCTGAAGACCCTGGCCGTGGCCCTGATGAAACTGGCCAACGACCTGCGTCTGCTGGGCTCGGGCCCGCGAGCGGGGATTGCCGAGGTGAAACTGCCGGCCAACGAACCCGGCAGCTCGATCATGCCCGGCAAGGTCAACCCTACCCAGTGCGAGGCCCTGTCGATGCTGGCCTGCCAAGTGCTGGGCAACGACGTGGCCATCGGCTTCGCCGCCAGCCAAGGGCATCTGCAGCTGAACGTATACAAGCCGGTGATCATCCACAACCTGCTGCAATCGATCCGCCTGCTGGCCGACGGCTGCAGCAACTTCCAGGCCCACTGCATCGCCGGGCTGGAACCGGACCCTGCGCAAATGGCCGAGCACCTGGAGCGCGGACTGATGCTGGTGACCGCGCTGAACCCGCACATCGGCTACGACAAGGCCGCGCAGATCGCCAAGAAGGCCTACGCCGAGAACCTCACCCTGCGCCAGGCGGCGCTGGACCTGGGCTACCTGAGCGATGCCGAGTTCGACCAATGGGTACGGCCGGAAAACATGCTGGAATCGGGCAAGAACGGCTGAACCCTGCGCCTGACCGGCGGTAGGCACTACGCCGGTCAGAACTCGATAAGATAAAACTCCAGCAACCTGGGAGAACGTCCATGTTTGGCAAGCGCGCGCAAGACCCGGCCGACACCGTGCATTACCGCAGCGACCGGGTGATCATGGTCAACGGTGAGTTCTTCTTCACCACCCGCGAGAACACCCAGGAAGGCCCCTACCCCAGTCGCGAAATCGCCGCGCGCGAGACCCAGGCCTACATCGAGCGCATGCAGCAGCGCGCCTAGGCTCTCTCGCTGTGTGTGGGTGTGCGTAAGTAGGTGGGAGCGGGCTCTGCCCGCGAAACCAACACCGCGCACTCACTGACAGATCGCGGCATACCTTTCGCGGGCGCAGCCCCCTCCCCCTCACTCAAACCGCTTCGAACAGTCCTGCGGCGCCCATGCCGCCGCCCACGCACATGGTCACCACACCGTAGCGCAGTCGCTGGCGCTGCAATTCCCGGACGATATGCCCCACCTGCCGTGAACCGGTCATGCCGAACGGGTGGCCAATGGCGATCGAGCCGCCGTTGACGTTGTACTTGGCATTGTCGATTTCCAGGCGGTCACGGCAGTACAGGCACTGCGAGGCGAACGCTTCGTTGAGTTCCCACAGGTCCACGTCCGGTAGCGCCACCCCGGCTGCCTTCAGCAGCTTGGGCACCGCGAACACCGGGCCGATGCCCATTTCATCAGGCTCGCAGCCAGCCACGGTGAAACCACGGAACAATGCCCGAGGCTTGAGCCCCAGCGCCTGGGCACGCTCCAGGCTCATGACCAGGGTCATGGACGCACCGTCTGACAGCTGCGAGGCGTTGCCGGCGGTCACCGATCCATCTTCGCTGAAGGCCGGCTTCAGGCTGGCCAGGCTTTGCAGGGTGGTGTCGGGGCGGTTGCAGTCGTCGCGGTCGACCACGCCGTCCAGCCACTGCTGCTCACCACTGGCCTTGTCTTCCACCAGGTAGCGGGTGTTCATGGGCACGATCTCGTCGTCAAAACGCCCGTCGGCCTGGGCCTGGGCCGTGCGCTGCTGGCTTTGCAGGGCATACGCATCCTGGGCCTCGCGGCTGACCTGGTAACGCTTGGCCACCACTTCGGCGGTCAAGCCCATGGGCATGTAGATGCCCGGCGAGCTTTCCTGCAAGGTGGGGTTGAGCAGGCGGTCCTGGTTGACGCTGCGCAGGGTCAGGCTGATGGATTCCACGCCACCGGCGACGATGATGTCGCTGAAGCCAGAGGCAATCTGGTTGGCGGCAATGGCGATGGCCTGCAGGCCCGAGGAGCAGAACCGGTTGAGGGTCATGCCGGCCGTGCCGGTGCCCAGTTTCGACAACACGGCCACGTTGCGGCCAATGTTGAAACCCTGGGCGCCCTCGTTCGACGCCGCGCCGACAATGCAGTCCTCGACGCTGGCCGGGTCGATGCCGTTGCGTGACAGCAGCGCATTCACGCAATGGGCCGCCATGTCATCGGGGCGGGTCTGGTTGAACTTGCCGCGAAAGGACTTGGCCAGGCCGGTCCGCACGCTGTCGACGATCACCACTTCACGCATGCCACACCTCGTTGTTGTCGTTGTCGGGATGCCCCCAGCATAGGTAAGCCCACAGGCAATCGCGACAATAATCGAGGTGCCTGATGGCGGCTTATCCGGATTTCTTGTCCTTCTTGAAGGCGGCCTCCAGCGCGTCGTTGATCGTGCGCAGCACCTTCACCCGCGCCCAGTGCTTGTCGTTGGCCTCGATCAGCGTCCACGGCGCTACCTCGGTGCTGGTGCGGTCGACCATGTCACCCACGGCTTCGCGATACTGGTCCCATTTCTCACGGTTGCGCCAGTCATCCTCGGTGATTTTGAAGCGTTTGAACGGCACCTGTTCGCGGGCCTGGAACCGTTCCAGCTGGGTGTCCTTGTCAATCGCCAGCCAAAACTTGACTAGCACCACGCCGGCGTTCGCCAATTGCTCCTCGAAATCGTTGATTTCACCGTAGGCACGCATCCAGTCGCTGACGCTGCACAGCCCTTCGATGCGCTCCACCAGCACCCGCCCGTACCACGAGCGGTCGAAGATGGTGAACTTGCCTCGCGCCGGAATCTGCCGCCAGAACCGCCACAGGTAAGGCTGTGCCAGTTCGTCCTGACTGGGCGCGGCGATGGGCACGATGTTGTACTGACGCGGGTCCAGCGCCGCCGCTACGCGGCGAATGGCGCCGCCTTTGCCGGCGGCATCGTTGCCTTCGAAGGCCGCCACCAGCGCGTGACGGCGCATGCGCTTGTCACGCAGCAGGCCGGCCAGGCGCGCCTGCTCGGCCACCAATTGTTCGCGGTAATCATCTTTGTCCAGGTGCTTGCTCAGGTCCAGGCTGCCCAGCAGGCTCTTGCCATCCAGGCTCACGCCCAGCGGCGCGATGCTCTGGTGCAGCGGCTCGGTGGGTGCCTTCAGCGCGGCCTGCAGGCCCTCGAGCAGAATCTTGCCGACGGTGAGGCTGCGGTAATGCGGGTCCGCCCCTTCGATGATGTGCCAGGGTGCATAATCGCTACTGGTGCGGCGCAGCACGCGCTCGCCGTAGCGCACGAAACGCCCGTAGGTTTCGGACTGCTGCCAGTCCAGCGGGCTGATGCGCCAGCTGTGCTGGGGGTCGTCCTTGAGCGCCTTGAGGCGTGCTTTCATCTGATGCCTGGACAGATGGAACCAGAACTTGAAGATCAGCGCACCTTCATCGCACAGCATCTCTTCCAGGCGCTGGGCGCTATTGATGGCCTGGTCCAGCACCGCGTCCTTGAACTCGCGGTGCACGCGGCCCTGGATCATCTGGCTGTACCAGTTGCCAAAGAACACGCCGATCTTGCCCTTGGCCGGCAACTGCCGCCAATAGCGCCAGGCTGGCGGCCGCGCCAACTCCTCATCGGTCTGCTGATCGAAGGAGCGCACCTCGATCAGCCGTGGGTCCATCCACTCGTTGAGCAGCTTGACCGTCTCGCCTTTGCCTGCCCCTTCAATGCCATTGATCAGGATGATCACCGGGAAGCGCGCCTGCGCCTTGAGTTCATTCTGCGCCTCCAGCAAGGCTTCGCGCAGTGCCGGAACTTGAGCGTCAAACGTTTCCTTATCAATGGCATGGCCGATTTCGGCAGACTCGAACATGGCAGCTACTCCTTGACCAATAAGGCCTAGAGCGTAGCGCATCAGGGCGCCGGTGGGTCAAAACGCTCGCGCTCCTCCCGGGTCAGTTGCAGGTAAAGCTCGTCTTCCACTTGGGCACGAACAAGCCCCGGCCCAGCCAGTAACGGGGCGAGGTCGGCCTCGATACGAGTGCGATGATGCCTGAGCACGTGTTCGCGCCACTCCCGCTGCTCGGCCAGGTAATGAATGAACCGCTCGCTGCGTTCTTCAGCCTGAATGAAGCGCTGCGCCGCCAGCAATTCAGCATCGGTGGCCAGGCTTTCCGTTGCCACTGGCAGCCCCAGCGGCTGTCCCGGCAACGCCAGGCGTTCGCCTATCACGCTGCGCAGGTGCAGGCGAAACGCGGTCTGGTCGGTCCATTGCCTCGCCAATGCACGAGCCACCAGCGCATCGGCGCTGTAACTGCGCAGGCGATCGATGCGAAACATTGAGCGCAAGCGGCTGTAGAGCCGCGCGCCGCGCACATCCATGGCGTCGGAGACCCGGTGCTCCAGGCGAAACACAGCCACTTCCGCGTCGCTGAAACCCAGCAGCAGGCCGTCAGGCCCCGCGAAGCGAGCGGTTGCGATCCCGAATACGCGTTGACGTACAAGGCGCAGGCTGCTCGCCAGGCTCATCACATGGCGCACTCGCCGGGACACGTCCGCACGGTTCAAGGTGTACTCAGGCGTACGGCTGAGGTCGTCGACCATGCGCAGAAAGTCTTCCGCATCCACGCGCTGCTTAAGGTTGAAGAAGTGCTCGCGCAGCATTTGCTGTTGAAGCACATCCAACCCCACCAGCCACGGCGTAGCGAGCGCGTCGGTCTGCAGGGTACCCACGTCAGTGCGCGTGCGAAAAAACTGGTAGCGACGGCCCACGAGGCTCGCGGCCAGTTCCACATCGCGCTGGGCTTGCACGGTGAGCGGGTTGCCGTGTAGCTCCACCTCAACGGTCGGGCCGGGGTGCAATGCTGTCATCACGTGGGAGGGTAAGCTGGCCAACCCTGCGTGGCTGAGGTCCAGCACCTGCAACGCCGGCAACTGCTCCGCCCAGGCAGGCCAGGCACCAAGGGCGCAATGGGCGAGGTCCAGCCGTTGCAACTGGGCAAGGCCATTGACATGGCTCACCCCCATTATCAGGTTGCCGTTGAGCGACAATGAACGCAATCGTGCCAACTGGCCCAAGTGGTCGATGCCGCCCTGATCGATCACCAGGTGGTTGCCGCTCAGGTCCAGCGTTTCCAGGGTCGAGGCATGACGCGTGAAATCGGGCAGGCTTTCCAGGCCTGTACCGTTGAGATGCAACGACCGCAGACGGGGAAAGTTGAACAGCATGTCGGCCAGTCCCTGGGCCTGCAGGTGACAATCGCGCAGGTCGACTGAACGCAGAAAGTTGAAGCCATTGAGCAACGGGGGCAAGTCGATGAGTGACAACCCACGCAGGTCCAGCAAGAATTCATCCATGTTGCGGTCATACTCTTCCGGGCCGTTGAGGCGCCAGGCCGCGCGCAAGCGCGACGCCACTTCACTGCGCTGGTCACGCAACTCTTCTACGGCGCCATTGACGCGCGACAGCGCTGTGGCCGAACCGGGCAGATCAACCCAGTAATCCAGACTTAGCTCCAGTTCCGCGAACTGTGCCTCGCGCTCCTGAAGCACAGCCAGCGCGTGGGCGTAGTCGCCGCTTGTGGCAATCAGCGTGCGCAGGTAAACCAGTGCTTCGCGCGTGGTGAAGCGCGGATAGAGGCTGCGGATCTTGCGTTGCAATTCAAGCTTGGTGACACGCACGGAACTCGCGCGCCTGCCCCCCATGGCGTAGCCCCAGCGCCCGCGCTCGTCGCGAGTCGGGGCGCTGAAAAACGGCTCTGGCGCCTTTTGTTCCAACCAACGTGCACATTGTTCCCGGTCGGCCAACGCTGCCTCGCGCACCTGCAGGTCACTGGCGTCGGCCGACAGTTGCTCGCGCCATTTGGCCGTCAGCAGTTCGCTGTCAAGGTTGATCTGCCTCGGCAGGCACAAGCCTTCGAGCGCACGGTTTAGCCGCAAGGCCTGCTGGCTGGCCCGCGCTTGCTGCGCCACGTCCAGCGGCAAGCGCCCTGACTTGACGATGGCGGCCTGCGCCTTGGGGCCGTGGGCGCTGAGGATTTCATCAGCCAGTTGCGGAGGAAGCAGCGCAAAGTCGCGCAGCAGCACTTTCGACGCCGCGCTGCTGCCAAAATGCGACGCATGGTACAGCGCCTCGAACAGGCCGGAGTCGCTGGTGTCGGCAGTTTCGTCCGCCAGGTGCTCGGCCAGCTTGAACGCCAGGCTCGGGTTGCTGATGACCGTTCCCGCTTGATGCTGGGTAAGCGCCTGGTCGACGGCGAAGCGCACCAGGGTGTCGTTGAGCAGCGCCGAAACCCGGTTGCGCGCACTGTAGGTCTGCTCCAGCTCGCCAGGCTCGGCGCCGGTGCAACGCAGGGCCAACTCGATGCTGGCCTCGTCCAGGTAGGCCAGCGGCGCATGCAGCAGATCACGCAGCCGCTGACCCTGCACCTCGACCTGCTGGCTGGCCGCCAGTTGCCAATGGCCAGCGGTGGTACGCGCCAGCAGCGGCTCGAAGGCCAGCGGGTCGTCGGGGTGCATCACGCGCCAGGCGCGGCTGGGACCATCATGGCGTACCGCGTAGACCTTGTCATCGATGCGGGCGTAGTCCTGATCGTCATGGAAATACAGGCCATCGCTTTCGGCCACCAGGTCAGCCGGCAGCGCTACCGCGCGCTCATAACCCTCCAGCGTCGGCCGGTGCAGGCGTTCACGGCCATTGGGCAGGCGCACCGGCACCAGCTCCTCGAACACCTGCCCCGCCGGCCAGCGCGGCAGCGCAGGCATGTGGGCCAGCTGGCTGGCGCCGGTCATCACCGCCAGGGTCGCCAGGTTTTCGGCCACGCTCATGGCATGGGTGAAAGCCGCATCATCGTCACCCAGGCGCCAATCCTGCACGCCGGTGTACACCTCGTTCACCAGTTGCACCGCGGCGCACGCCAGCAACACCTCGCCCAGGCCAGGCACCAGGAATGCCGCCATGCCCAACAGGTCGAGGCCCGCTGACAGCCAGCGACCGTTGCGCAGGTCACGCTCGCGGGCGTCGATGTCGGCCGTGGGCACGGCCAGCACTTTGGCGTCATCCAGTACCCGGGCAACCCGACGCACGTGAATCGCGGCGAACAACTCGCCCGTCAATTCGATCCGTTGCAGGTTGAGATGGGCGTGCGGGTTGGGTTCGCGCTGTGGCGCGCTGGGGAAGGTGGTGACGAGCGGGGTCAGGCGATCCTTGAGGTGCTCGGTGAACTCAACGGCGCTGCGCTGGCTGACGAAACCCATGAAATAGCGCAGCCAGGCAGGCTCGCGCAAGCGCTCGCGCAGCGCATCGTGCAGGGCCTGAAACGATGGGTACTGCGTGAGCGGCTGGCCGGGTGCCTGGGGCAGGAACAGCACGCAGCCTTCTTGGCCCACGGTATCCAGCAGCAACGGACCTTGCAGGTCGCCGCCACTGAACAGCGAGCTGTGCAACAGGCTCAAGGCGCTGACCCGCACTGCCTGCCCCTGCCAGGTGGCCGGCTTGCCACTGGCCACGTCGAGCAGCATGCGGTAGGCCGCTTCGGTGACATCACCCCGCAACCGTGCGATGTGGGCGTGCACGGCCAGGGCGTGGCGGTCATTGTCGGTGAACAGCGCCACGACACGGGAATTGTCAGTGGCCGGTGCGAAGAACGCTTGCAGGTGCGTCTGGTAGGCCTGGCCGATGTCCAACTCACGGCACGCCGCGGCAAACGCCGAGGGGGTGATGGGCAGCGCCGCGCCAGGCGCCACGCGATAGGTGCGCCCGCCGTCGGCAATGTTCAGGGCGCCGACGGGCAATAGCCCGGAACCGGCCTCGAACACCTCGTCCTCGACGAAGTTCTGCAACGCCGCGTGCAACAGGCTCTGCTGGGACATGTGCAAGCGCGGCACGCTCATGGACTCGATGTTGCGCAGGCGCGCCAGCACAGTGGCGCGCACATCGACCGTGCCTGCCAATGGTTTCAGCGCGGCCCGCAGCGCCTGCTCGGCGTAGGCATCAAGCCCCTGCAGTGGCGTCAGCCAGGCCTTGAGCGCCTGGCGCGCGGCGTGGCTGTCAGCCTGGCTGTCGCGCAGCGCCTTGCGCAGGGGCGCCGGGGCACGGGTGAGCCAGGCCGGTAGGCTGGACGCCACCACGCGCGCGTAATTGCGCGATGGCGCATGATCGCCCTGGGCGAACGCCGGCATGAATTGTTCAATGGTGTTCATCATCGCTCCTTGCGAAGGTTATCCGAGCCAGCACCCTAACAAGCGGCCCTGCCCGGAAAAGCGGCAATAAACACCACCCGCCGGTATCATGGGCACTTGTCTGTCGTCGAGCGCACCATGAGTACCGAACCACTGCACGCCCAGATCGACTGGGACGACCTGGGCCGCCCCACGTCGCGTCACTATGGCGACGTCTATTTCGCTGCGTCGGGGCTGGAAGAAACCCGCCACGTGTTCATCGACCAGAACGACCTGACCGATCGTTTCAGCGCCCTGGGCGATGGCCAGCGGCTGGTGATCGGCGAAACCGGCTTCGGCACCGGGCTGAATTTCTTCTGCGCCTGGCAACTGTTCAACGAACGCGCCGCCCCGGGCGCGCGCTTGCAGTTCATCAGCGTGGAAAAATACCCCCTCAGCCATGCCGACCTGAGCCGCGCGCTAGGCCTGTGGCCCGAGTTGGCACCGCTCACTGAGCCATTGCTGCAGCAGTACGTGGGCATTCACCCAGGCTTCCAGCACCTGGTGTTCGACGGCGGCCGGGTCACCCTGACGTTGTTGATCGGCGACGTGCTGGAACAACTGCCGCAGCTCGACGCGCAGGTCGATGCCTGGTTCCTGGACGGTTTCGCGCCGGCCAAGAACCCGGAAATGTGGACCCCTGAACTGTTCGCCGAGCTGGCCCGCCTGGCGGCCCCGGGCTCCACCCTGGGCACGTTCACCAGCACCGGCTGGGTGCGCCGCGGGCTGATCGCAGTAGGCTACAAGATGAAACGCATCCCCGGCATCGGCAAAAAGTGGGAGGTGCTGCGCGGTGTGTTCGAAGGCGCGCTGTTGCCGCCTGCCCAGGCATGCAAGCCCTGGTTCGCCCGCCCATCGCGGCCCGCGGGCGAACGCCACGCCCTGGTCATCGGTGCGGGCCTGGCCGGCTGCGCCACTGCGGCCAGCCTGGCGGCGCGCGGCTGGCGGGTCAGCCTGCTGGAGCGTCACGCCGGCGTGGCCGAGGAGGCCTCGGGCAACCCCCAGGGGGTGCTGTACATGAAGTTGTCGGCCCACGGCACGGCCCTCTCGCAGTTGATCGTCAGCGGTTTCGGCTACACCCGTCGCCTGCTCGAACAGTTGCAGCGCGGACGTGACTGGGACAGCTGTGGAGTGCTGCAACTGGCCTTCGATGACAAAGAAAGCCAGCGTCAGGCGCAGTTGGCCGCAGCCTTCGACCCTCAGCTGCTGCATGTGCTGGACCGCGACCAGGCCCAGGCCCGGGCGGGCGTGGCGCTGGCCAGCGGTGGCTTGTATTTTCCCGAGGGTGGCTGGGTGCACCCACCCGCCCTGTGCCAGTGGCACGCCGGGCAAGCGGGCGTTGAACTGCTGACGCACCGTGACGTACTGGAACTCAGGCAGGTCGATGGCCAGTGGCAGGCCTGGGACGGCGAGCATCAGCTGGCCAACGCACCGGTGGTGGTGCTGTGCACGGCTGCGAACGTGCGCGACCTTGAGCCTACCGCGGCGCTGCCACTCAAGCGTATCCGCGGGCAGATCACGCGCCTGCCCGCCACGCCCACCAGTGCCGAGCTGGCCACCGTAGTGTGCGCCGAAGGCTACGTGGCCCCCGCGCGGTTGGGCGAACATACCTTGGGCGCCAGCTTCGATTTTCACAACGACGACCTCACCCCTACCCTGGCCGAACACCAAGGCAACCTGGCGATGCTCGACGAAATCTCCACTGACCTTGCCACGCGCCTGGGTACCCACTCACTGGCCGGTGAACGGCTGCAGGGGCGCGCGGCGTTTCGCTGCACCAGCCCGGACTACCTGCCCATCGTCGGCCCGGTGGCTGACCGCGAGGCGTTTTCGCAGGCCTACGCCATACTCAGCCGCGATGCCCGCCAGGTCCCCGACCTGCCGTGCCCGTGGCGGCAAGGCCTGTACGTCAACAGCGGCCACGGCTCGCGCGGCCTGATCACCGCACCGCTGAGTGGTGAACTGATCGCCGCGTGGCTGGACAACGAGGCCCTGCCGCTGCCACGCGCCGTAGCCGAGGCCTGCCACCCAAACCGCTTCTGGGTACGCAACCTGGTCAAGAACAAATAAGGCAGGCTGTGTGGCTGCCCTGTAGCTGCACCTTTTTTTGCCCACGCAGTTCTTCGGAAACCCCATGCTGACCATCACCCAGCTGCACAAAACCTACGCCACCCCGCAAGGCCCGCTGCCGGTGCTGGCCGGCGTCGACCTGCAACTGCAGCAAGGCCAGAGCCTGGCGCTGATGGGCGAATCCGGCAGCGGCAAGAGCACGCTGCTGCACCTGGTGGCGGGCCTGGACCGGGTCGACAGCGGCCACATAAACGTCAACGGCCAGGCGCTGGAACAGATGAACGAACGGCAGCTCGCCGCCTGGCGCCGCACCGGTATCGGCCTGATTTTCCAGCAGTTCAACCTGATCACCAGCCTCACGGTGGCCGACAACCTGGCCTTCCAGGCGCGCCTGGCCGGCCGCCACGATCCGGCCTGGCAGGCCGAGCTGGGCGAGCGCCTGGGCCTGACGGCGCTGCTGGCGCGCTACCCCGAGCAGCTCTCCGGCGGGCAGCAGCAGCGCGTCGCGCTGGGGCGCGCCCTGGCGTCACGCCCGCCGCTGCTGCTGGCCGACGAGCCCACCGGCAACCTCGACGAACACACCAGCGCCCAGGTGCTCGACCTGATGCTGCAATTGCAGGCCGACAGTGGCTGCAGCCTGCTGATGGTCACCCACAGCCCGGCCATCGCCGCCCGCCTGCAACGCCGGGTGGTGTTGCAGGCCGGTCGCGTACGGGCCGACTGACATGCGCAGCCTGTGGTGGACCCTGCGCGCGCTGCTCAGCCACTGGCGCAAGCACCCGGTGCAATTGGCCAGCGTGCTCGCCGGGCTGTGGCTGGCCACCGCGCTGTTGATCGGCGTGCAGGCCCTCAACGGCCAGGCGCGCGCCAGTTATGCCCAGGCCAGCGAGCTGATCGGCGGCCGCGCACAGACCAGCCTTGCCCCCAGCCAAGGGCAACGGCTGCCCCAGTCGCAGTTCGTCGACCTGCGCCGCCTCGGCTGGCCCGTGACACCGCTGCTGCAAGGCAACCTGCAGGTCAGGGCGCTGCGCCTGCAAGTCACCGGCATCGACCCACTCAGCCTGCCGGCACATTCCCCGCTGGCTGGCCAGGCGCCCTCCGAGGATGAGCTCTACGCGTTCATTGGCGAGCCGGGACAAACCTGGGTCGCGCGCCAGACGCTCTCGGCCCTGGGCCTGCGCGACGGCGCCAGGCTCAACGACACCTTGCCGCCACTGTACGGGCGTGACGACATGGCCCCCGGCATATTGCTGATGGACATCGGCCATGCCCAGGCCGTGCTCAATGCGCCCGGGCAACTGTCCCGCCTGCTGCTGCCGCCCGACTTCAGCGGCGACCTGCCCGCCGCCCTGGCCGGCCAATTGCGCTGGCAACACAGCGACCCCGGCCAGGACATGCAGCGCCTCACCGAAGCCCTGCACCTGAACCTCTCAGCCCTGGGCCTGCTGGCTTTTGTGGTCGGCCTGTTCATCGCCCAGGCGGCCATCGGCCTGGCCCTGGAACAGCGCCGCGGCCTGCTGCGCACCTTGCGTGCCTGCGGGGTGGGCCTGCGCGCCTTGATCGCCGCGCTGTTACTGGAACTGGGCCTGTTGGCGCTGGTGGGCGCGGTGGCGGGCGTGGTCAGCGGCTACCTGCTGGCCAGCGCCCTGCTGCCCGACGTAGCCGCCAGTTTGCGTGGCCTGTACGGTGCCGAAGTGGGCAGCCAGCTCAGCCTGGGGCCTGGGTGGTGGTTGGGGGCTATCGGCCTGAGCCTGAGCGGCGCGTTGCTGGCGGGCGGCCAGAGCCTATGGCGCGCCTCTCGCCTGCCGTTGTTGGCACTGGGCGTGCCTCAGGCCTGGCAGGGCGCCCATGGGCAATGGCTTCGGCGCCAAGGCTGGGTGGCTGGGCTCAGCGCACTGCTCGCGGTGGCACTGGTGGCACTGGGCGACAGCCTGGCTGCCGGGTTCGCCCTGTTGGCCTGCGTGCTGGTGGCGGCGGCGCTGGCCTTGCCGGTGCTGCTGGACCGGCTGTTGACGCAGCTGGCGCGGCTGCGTCCGGCGGCCGTGCTCGGCCAGTGGTTCCTGGCCGATTGCCGCCAACAATTGCCGGCCCTTAGCCAGGCGTTGATGGCGCTGCTATTGGCCATGGCCACCGACATCGGCGCGTCGAGCATGACCGAGGGCTTTCGCCATACCTTCACCCACTGGCTGGAACAACGACTGGTGGCCGAGCTGTACGTGCGCCCCGTGGATGCTGCGCAAACCGCGCAGATGCAAGCGTGGCTGGCCCAGCGCAGCGACGTGCAGCGAGTGCTGCCGGGCCGCGAACAGGACGTGACGGTGCAAGGCTGGCCCGTAGAAGTGCACGGGGTGATCGACGACCCGCTGTACCGCGAACACTGGCCGCTGCTGCAAGGCAGCACCGGTAACCCTTGGGACCGCCTGTTCGACAGCGACAGCGTGATGCTCAGCGAACAGCTGGCCCGGCACCTGAAGATCGGCCTGGGCGATCGGCTGGAGCTGCCGGGCCAGGGTAGCACCGCGCCGCTGACCGTGGTCGGCCTCTACGCCGACTACGGCAACCCCAAGGGCCACGTGCTGCTCAGCGCTGAGCGCTGGCAACGCGTGTGGCCTGCCGAGCAACCGACGCGGCTGGCGCTGCGCGTGACGCCCGCCGCCGTACCGGCGCTCCGAGCCGCCTTGCAGGCGCGCTTCGCACTCGATGACAGTCGCGTGGTGGACCAGGGCCAGCTCAAGCGCTGGGCCGTACAAGTGTTCGAGCGCACCTTCAGCGCCACCACGGCGCTGGACAGCCTGACGCTGGCGGTGGCGGCCGTGGCGCTGTTCATCAGCCTGCTGACCCAGAGCGACAACCGCCTTGGCCACCTGGCGCCGCTGTGGGCACTGGGCGTGGGACGTCGCCAACTGGTCGCGCTGAACCTGGCGCAGACCTGGCTGTTGAGCTTGCTGACGCTGGTGTTGGCCGTGCCCTTGGGCGTGTTGGTGGCGTGGTGCCTGGTGGCGGTGGTCAACGTGCAGGCCTTCGGCTGGCGCCTGCCGCTGCAAGTGTTCCCCGGCCAATTGCTGCGATTGCTGGGCTGGGCCCTGCTGGCCACGGCGCTGGCCTCGGCCTGGCCCTTGGTGCGCTTGCTGCGCAGCCGCCCCGCCGACCTGCTAAGGGTATTCGCCGATGAACGTTAACGCCTTTCTGGGGCTGTTGCTCTGCCTGCTGGCCAGCGGCTGCGATGCGCCCGCGCCGCCGCCACAGGGCTTCGCCGGCCTGGGCGCGCAGGCCCAGGGTTTCGCTCAGGTACAGCCTGGCGCGCCACTGGTCTTTCCGCGCGACCATGGTGCGCACCCCGACTACCGAATCGAATGGTGGTACGTTACCGCTAACTTGAGCGCCACTGACGGCACCGCCTTCGGCGTCCAATGGACGCTGTTCCGCAGCGCCCTGGCCGCTGGCGCCGAGCCCCCCGGCTGGAGCCACAAGACCCTCTGGCTGGCGCATGCCGCCCTGACCGGCACCGGCTTCCAGCACAGTGCGCAACGCCTGGCCCGCGGCGGCATCGGCCAGGCCGGGGTGCAGGCCGTCCCCTTCGCCGCCTGGATCGATGACTGGCAACTGCAGGCGCCTGGCCCGGCTCGGGATAACCTGGGCGAACTGCACATGACCGCGCACGGTGCCGACTTCAGCTATGACCTGACCTTGCGCACGGACCAACCGCTGGTGCTGCAAGGCGACCAGGGCTACAGTCGCAAGTCGCAACAGGGCCAGGCCTCCTGGTATTACAGCCAACCGTTCTACCAGGCCAGCGGCGAGGTGCGGGCCCAGGGCAAACAATGGCACGTCAATGGCCAGGCGTGGCTGGACCGAGAGTGGAGCAGCCAGCCGCTGGCGGCCAACCAGCACGGCTGGGACTGGTTTGCGCTGCATCTGGAGGACGGCAGCCAGATCATGCTGTTCCGCCTGCGCCAGCAGGGTGGTGGCGATTTCGTCAGTGGCAACTGGATAACCGCCGACGGCCACGGCGAGGCCCTGGGCAGCGATCAAATTCAGTTGCAGCCCTTGTCGCCCACCACCACCCTTGCCGGCCATACCGCGCCGGCCCGTTGGCACCTACGTATCGCAAAACACGGGGTGGATGTGGAACTGCACGCCCTGAACGCCAACGCCTGGATGGATGTGACGCCACCGTACTGGGAAGGCCCGATCCGCATGGAAGGCTCGCATGCCGGGCAGGGGTACTTGGAAATGACCGGCTACTGAGGTCTCAGATAAGCCCCGCGAGCACCGCTTTCACCACCGCGGACAGCTTGTTGCAGACCCCAAGTTTCTCGATACAACGCGCAATGTGGAAGTTGACCGTGCGCTCGCTTAGTTGCAGCACATTGGCCACGTCCACCGAGGTGAGGCCCTGCGCGGTCCACCTCAGCACTTCCAGTTCGCGGCTGGACAGGCCGGCGTCGAGCCCGCTGTCGACGATCTGTTTCTGCGCCTCTTCTTCAATACGTGGCACCAAGGCATTGTGCAGCAGGTTCGCCAGCCACAGCACATCACCGGCTTTGTCGTAGAACTCGGCAATGGTGATCGGGTCCTGGCTGCGCGCCAGGCTGAGCAAGCTGCTGACCCCGGCACCGCCGTGAACCGTCTGGCTAACGCCATGGGCCAGCCCATGACGTTGATATTGGCGCCGTAATTCCGTATGGCCAGCAAAGAGTTCATCACTCCATAACAGGGGCAGTTGGGACTGGAGACTCTGCGCTAGCAACGGATCGAATTGGGCACACATATGTTCCTGATAATAGAGGTTCCAGGCCGCTGGATAATTATTACGTTTGTAAACTTTATTTTGGCCAAGCGGCCTTCGAACAAAAATATTGATGCTGCAATATTCGTAGCCCAGTTCTCGGCTGACCCATAGCAGCGCCTCGAACAGCCCGTCCTCGGAATGTTCGGGGGAAAACCGTTCCAACGACCGCAATGTCCACTGCATACCTTGCGTGACCTACTCAAGAAAATGGGATCCCAATTTCATCCGAGTGAATATAGGTCACTATTTGGTGCACGCCCAATAACCAATCGCGATGAGTGCGTTACAGATGCTGCTGGAACTTCAAGATGATCTTCGATGGTTCCAGATTTTCATGTGGGTGATGAAAACCGACAAAGTTTCATCAACGAACTTGACAGTGCCCTGCCTCTTATAACATATCGTTCTAAAACTCCTGCAATTCTCTCCGGTCAGTTCCTTAAGCGCGCCACTCACGGCGCCCCTCCCCAACGGAACAACCGGTAAGGAATTATGTGCGGATTAGCAGGTGAACTTCGTTTTGACCATCAACCGGCCGACCTCGCGGCCGTTGAACGCATCACCCACCACCTGGTCCCTCGAGGCCCGGATGCCTGGGGCTTCCATAGCCAGGGCCCTATCGCCCTGGGGCACCGACGGCTGAAAATCATGGACCTGTCGGACGGCTCGGCGCAGCCGATGATCGACCAACAACTGGGCCTGTCGCTGGCCTTCAATGGCGCCATCTACAACTTCCCGGAGTTGCGCAGCGAGTTGGAAGCGCTGGGCTATGCCTTCTATTCCGGCGGTGATACCGAAGTGCTGCTCAAGGGCTACCATGCCTGGGGCGAAGCCCTGCTGCCCAAGCTCAACGGCATGTTTGCCTTCGCCATCTGGGAGCGCGACACCCAGCGCCTGTTCATCGCCCGCGACCGCCTGGGCGTGAAGCCCCTGTACCTGTCGCGCACCGGCAGCCGCCTGCGCTTCGCCTCGACCTTGCCGGCGTTGCTCAAGGGTGGCGACATCAACCCTATCCTCGACCCGGTGGCGCTCAACCATTATCTGAACTTCCATGCCGTGGTGCCCGCCCCGCGTACCCTGCTGGCAGGCATCGAAAAACTGCCGCCGGCCACTTGGCTGCGCATTGACGCCAACGGCCACAGCGAACAGAAAACCTGGTGGACGCTGCCCTTCGGCCCCCACGCCGACGAAGCCAACCTGACCCTGGAAGACTGGCGCGACCGCGTGCTGGACAGCACCCGCGAAGCCGTGGCTATTCGTCAGCGCGCGGCCGTGGACGTGGGCGTGCTGCTATCCGGCGGCGTCGACTCCAGCCTGCTGGTGGGCCTGCTGCGCGAAGTGGGCGTGGAAGACTTGTCGACCTTCTCCATCGGCTTCCAGGATGCCGGCGGCGAGCGCGGTGATGAATTCCAGTATTCCGACCTGATCGCCAAGCATTACGGCACCCGCCACCACCAGTTGCGCATCAATGAAGCCGAGATCATTGAACAGTTGCCCGCGGCATTCCGTGCCATGAGCGAACCCATGGTCAGCCACGACTGTATCGCCTTCTACCTGCTGTCGCGGGAAGTGGCCAAGCACTGCAAGGTGGTGCAAAGCGGCCAGGGCGCCGATGAACTGTTCGCCGGTTACCACTGGTACCCGCAGGTGGATGGCGCCAGCGACCCTTATGCGGCATACCGTGAAGCGTTCTTCGACCGCAGCTACGACGACTACGCCGCCACCGTGCAGCCCGCATGGCTGACCGCCAACGACGCCGCCGGCGATTTCGTGCGCGAACACTTTGCCATGCCCGGCGCCGACGCGGCGGTGGACAAAGCCCTGCGCCTGGACAGCACGGTGATGCTGGTGGACGACCCGGTCAAGCGTGTGGACAACATGACCATGGCCTGGGGCCTGGAAGCCCGCACGCCGTTCCTGGATTACCGCCTGGTGGAACTGTCGGCACGGGTGCCGGCGCGCTTCAAGCTGCCTGACGGCGGCAAGCAGGTGCTCAAGGAAGCCGCGCGCCTGGTTATCCCCAGCGAAGTCATCGACCGCAAGAAAGGCTACTTCCCGGTGCCCGGCCTCAAGCACCTGGAAGGCCAGACCCTGAACTGGGTACGCGAACTGCTGCTGGATCCCAGCCAGGACCGTGGCCTGTTCAAGCCCGCCATGCTCGACCAATTGCTGACCAACCCCCAAGGCCAATTGACGCCGCTGCGCGGCTCCAAGCTGTGGCAGCTGGCAGCGCTGAACCTGTGGCTCAGCGAACAAGGAATCTGACCGATGAAACCCCACGTCACCGCTTATAACCAGCGTTTGTTGCGCGGTCAGTCGCCTACCTATGAACGCCTGCAGGCGCGCTTCGCCGAGGATGGCAGCGTGCCTGACGAGCAGCCCCACGCCGTGCATTGCGGCTGGGGCCGGCTGTTGATTGGCCACACCTTTCCGGACCCGGCCAGCCTGGCGGCGGAGCTGGTCAACGAACAACCGGGCGAACGCGACATCGCCTTGTACGTGGCCGCCCCCCAGCAAGTGCTGGCCCAGGCCCCGCAGCACTTGTTCCTCGACCCCTCCGACACCCTGCGCCTGTGGTTCACCGACTACCGCCCGGCACAGCGGGTGTTCCGTGGCTTTAGGGTGCGCCGGGCACAGACCGAAGGCGACTGGGAGGCCATCAACCAGCTCTACCTCAAGCGCCGCATGCTGCCCATCGACCCCGCCCGCCTGACCCCGCGTCACCAGGGTGGCCCGGTGTACTGGCTGGCCGAAGACGAGGACAGCGGCCAGGTGATCGGCAGCGTGATGGGCCTGAACCACCAGAAAGCCTTCCACGACCCGGAAAACGGCAGCAGCCTCTGGTGCCTGGCCGTGGACCCGCGCTGCACCCGCCCCGGCGTGGGCGAAGTGCTGGTGCGCCACCTTATCGAGCACTTCATGAGCCGAGGCCTGAGCTACCTGGACCTGTCGGTGCTGCACGATAACCGCCTGGCCAAGAACCTCTACGCCAAGCTAGACTTCCGCACCCTGCCGACCTTCGCCATCAAGCGCAAGAACGGCATCAACCAGACCCTGTTCCTCGGGCCCGGCCCCCAGGCCGAGCTCAACCCCTATGCGCGCATCATCGTCGACGAAGCGCTGCGCCGCGGCATCGAGGTGCAGATCGACGACGCCGACGCCGGCCTGTTTACCCTCAACCATGGCGGCCGACGCATTCGCTGCCGTGAATCACTGTGCGACCTGACCAGCGCCATCAGCATGAACCTGTGCCAGGACAAGAGCCTGACCCACAAGGTGCTCAGCGCCGCCGGGCTGAAACTGCCCGCGCAGCAGTTGGCCGGCAGCGCCGACGACAACGAGGACTTCTTGCAGGAGCACGGGCGCATCGTGGTCAAGCCGGTGGATGGCGAACAAGGCCAGGGCGTGGCTGTCGACCTCGACACCCTGGACGAGGTGCAGCATGCCATTGAAAACGCCCACCGCTTCGACAGCCGGGTATTGCTGGAAAGCTTCCACGAAGGCGCGGACCTGCGCATCGTGGTCATCGGCTTCGAAGTGGTTGCTGCCGCTATCCGGCGCCCGGCGCAGGTCACCGGTGACGGCCATCACGCCATTGGTGCGCTGATCGAAGCCCAGAGCCGGCGCCGCCAGGCAGCCACCAGTGGCGAGAGCCGCATTCCGCTGGACCATGAAACCCAACGCACGCTGCACGCCGCGGGTGTGGACTACGACACGGTACTGCCAGCGGGCCAGGTGCTGGCCGTGCGCCGCACCGCCAACCTGCACACCGGTGGCCACCTGGAGGACGTCACCGACATTCTCCACCCTACCCTAGCCGATGCTGCCGTGCGCGCGGCGCGGGCCCTGAACATTCCGGTGGTGGGCCTGGACCTGCTGGTGCCGGCCGCCGACCAGCCGGACTACGTGTTCATCGAAGCCAACGAACGCGTCGGCCTGGCCAACCATGAGCCGCAACCCACTGCACAGAAGTTTATTGACCTGCTGTTTCCGCATTGCCAGGTCCTGAGCTGACCTTGCGGGGGCCTGGTCGCCAGGCGCCCGCACTGCCCTACACTTCCCCAGGAGGTCCCATGACCACCCACATCCCCGAACCCGACACCCAGTACCTGCAAAAGGTACTGCTGGAAATGCTCGCCATTCCCAGCCCCACCGGCTTCACCGACACCATCGTGCGCTACGTGGCCGAGCGCCTGGAAGAACTGGGCATTCCCTTCGAACTGACCCGTCGCGGCACTATCCGCGCGACCCTCAAGGGCCAGCAGAGCTCGCCCGACCGCGCCGTGTCGGCGCACCTGGACACCATTGGCGCCAGCGTGCGCGCCGTGCAGGACAACGGCCGCCTGTCATTGGCGCCTGTCGGTTGCTGGTCCAGCCGCTTCGCCGAAGGCAGCCGGGTCAGCGTGTTCACCGACAACGGGGTGATACGCGGCAGCGTGCTGCCACTGATGGCCTCGGGGCATGCCTTCAATACAGCCGTGGATCAGCTGCCGGTCAGCTGGGATCATGTCGAACTGCGCCTGGACGCCTACTGCGCAACCCGCGCCGACTGCGAAAGCCTGGGCATCAACATCGGTGACTTCGTGGCCTTCGACCCATTGCCCGAGTTCACCGACAGCGGCCACATCAGCGCCCGCCACTTGGACGACAAGGCCGGTGTCGCGGCCCTGCTGGCCAGCCTCAAGGCCATTGTCGAAAGCGGCCAGCAGCCGCCGATCGATTGCCACCCGCTATTCACCATTACCGAAGAAACCGGCTCCGGCGCAGCCGGCGCGCTGCCCTGGGACGTGAGTGAGTTCGTCGGCATCGACATCGCTCCGGTCGCCCCGGGTCAACATTCCAGCGAGCATGCGGTCAGCGTGGCCATGCAGGACTCCAGCGGCCCGTACGACTACCACCTGTCCCGCCACCTGCTCAACCTGGCGCGTGAACACGACCTGCCGGTGCGCCGCGACCTGTTCCGCTACTACTTCAGCGACGCCCATTCGGCCGTGACCGCTGGCCACGACATTCGCACCGCGCTACTGGCCTTCGGCTGCGACGCCACCCATGGCTACGAGCGCACGCACATCGACAGCCTGCAGGCGCTGAGCCGCATACTGGCCGCCTATATACTCAGCCCACCGGTATTCGCCAGCGACGCCAAACCGGCGCACGGGTCGCTGGAGCGGTTCAGTCATCAGTTGGAGCATGATGCGCAGATGGAAAGCGAAACCCGGGTGCCAGCGGTGGATACGCTGGTGGGGCAACGGTAGCAGCAACTGTCTTGACGCTGCCCCACAGCTGCTACGTGTGGATACGGATAGCAAGCTTGCGAAGGCGGCGTCCGGCCATTACGCCTCAGCGATCGTTATGACCCAGGTCGCGTTGTGGGTCGATGCGGTCACGCACGCGCTGTTTCAGCACTTTGGCTTCGGGGAAGCCGCCGTCGGCCTTGCGCTCCCAGATCTGCACGTCGTCGCAGGTGATGCGAAACACGCCTCCGGTGCCCGGCTCCAGGCTCACCCGGCCCAGGTCGTCAGCGAAGGTGCTGAGCAGTTCCTGGGCCAGCCAGGCGGCGCGCAGCAACCATTGGCATTGGGTGCAGTAGGTGATGACGATGTGCGGGCGGTGGTCGGTCATGGGGCACCTCAGGCGATCTTGGCCAGCAGTTGGCGGGCTGCCTGTTTGTAGGCCTCGTCGCCTTCGCGCAGCACTTCGTGCAACAGGTCGGCGGCGCTGCGCAGGTCGCCCTGGTCGATGCAACTCTGTGCCTGTTCAAGCTTGTGCGCCGACGCCTCCAGGTCGTCCACCGCGTCGAAATCGACGGTCAGGGCATCCAGCTCCGGCAGATCGGCACCGGCCACGAAGCTGTCGAGGAACGCGTCGTCCAAACCATCCTGCGCCGGTTCAGGCTCTTCGGCAAAATCGCTGAGAAACTGCTCGTCCGGCATTTCGAAGACGTCTGGAAATTCGCGCAGGTTGCTGGTCAATTCCTCGTCCACCGGCGCGTCGGCGTCGGCCAGCGGCTCGCCGCCCTTGCGCGCGGGGGCCGGGTCGAAGGGGCTGACCAGGTCCCAGTCAGCGTCCATGGACAGGTCGTCGAGGTTGAGCTGGAAATCATCCAGCGGCTCCACCGCCGTAGGCGCCGGCTCGACGATCGCCGGGGCAACGGCGGCAACAGCGGCAAGGGCCACGGGCACCGCCGGTGGCTGCACCGGAGCGGGTGCCGGCTGCAGCTTGGGGTAATGCTCGCGTATGGCGTCGATTTTCTCGGCGCTGAAATCCTGCGCCAGCAGCGCCCGCTCTTCTTCGGCGAAACCGGCGACGTCACCCTGCTGCCCCAGCACTTCCAGAAGGCGCAGGCGCAAGTCGGTGCGTTGCGGCTCTTTTTGCAGACCTTCACGCAGAATGGCAGACGCTTCGTTGAAACGGCCATAGGCGATATAAATGCTGGCGCCGTCCAACGCATCGGTAGCCGGACCGCTTTCACGCCGTGGCGCACTGCTGACCAAGGGTTCGGGCTCGGGCTCGTCTTCGGCGAGTTCCGCCGTCGGTGCCAGACCACCCTGGGCGGGCTTTATCAGCGCATCGCTGTCCTGCAGCGGGTAAGTCATGGCAGGTGCCGCTAACGCCGTCTGTTGACGACGACGATTCCACACCAGGCCGCCCACCAGCAGCAGGATCAGCACCACGCCGAGGATCGGCAGCCAGGGAACATCGCTGCTGTCATCGATCATCGGCGGCACCACGGGCACGACCGGTGCCGCTGGGCGAGCGGCGGCGCGGGCCTGGGCCAGTTGCTGCTGCAATTGCTGCAACTGCTCGTCCTTGCTGCTCATTTGCGCCTGCAGGGTCTGCAGCTTGGCGTTGAGCTCGTCGACGTCCTTGTGCAGTTCCTGGCTTTGCGGGGTGACAGCGGGCGGCGCTTCAGGCACCGGTACGGCCGGGGTGTCCGGCGCGGGCGCAGGGGCCGCTGGCGCAACAGCGGCCGCGGCAGGCGCCACGGCTGGCGTCGCGCTGGGCAACACCGCGCTGTCAGGCAGCAACAGGCTCTGCCCGGCTTTCAACGGGCCCGGGTTGAGGGCCTTGAGCTGGCGCGCCAGGGTGTTGGCCGGCGTCGGCGTGCCGGCGGCCTGCAAACGCTTGCCAATGCTCCACAGGGTATCGCCCTTCTGCACGTCGAGACGTTTGTTCTCAGTGGTCGGCGGCAGCGCCACCGGCGCCCGTGGTACAGCAGCACGGGGGCCGGCGGCCGGCACACTGGGGCTGCTGGCAGCACTGGCGATGGTACTGACCGGGGCGTTGTCGAACGGCGGCGCCGGCGCCAGGGTCACGGTACCGGGCGGGTCGAGCAACACGGTGAACTCGCGCAGCAGTTGGCCGCTGGGGCGGTTCAACTGCACGAGGAAATCCAGATACGGTTCGGTCACCGCCTTGGTGCTGGTGACATGAATGAACTTGCGCTCGCCACTCAATACCGGGGTGAAATGCAGGTCATTGAGGAAGAATACCCGGTCGACCCCGGAGCGAGCGAATTCATCCGCCGTGGCCAAGCCCACCGACAGGTCGGCCTGGTCCAGCCCCTGGGCATCCACCAGCGCAATGTCGGCATTCAGCGGCTGGCCCAGGGAGGAATGCAGGGTGATGTCACCCAGCCCCAACGCTTGGGCTTGCCCCGACAGAGTGGTCAGCAATACGGCCAGCAGGCTGGCGGCGGTGGATG
This sequence comes from uncultured Gammaproteobacteria bacterium, assembly GCA_963816515.1. Taxonomy (GTDB): domain Bacteria; phylum Pseudomonadota; class Gammaproteobacteria; order Pseudomonadales; family Pseudomonadaceae; genus Aquipseudomonas. The sequence continues at coordinate 902,648 of CAWFKX010000001.1, forward strand.
TGGAGAAGGCCGCGAAAATGGACCGTGAACGCTCTAGCATGAGAATCCCTTGAGGAACCTGCTTCCTGTCTTTCTGGTTATAGACTGCGAACCAGCCTTTCTCAAAGCACCTGGCACAGACGTGTTCAGGATTTTTTCTCGAGGTTGTCCAGAATCTGCTGGTGCACGCGCATGCACACGCGCATCTCGTCGTCGTCCACGCCCACGAACAGCTCGGCACGCAGGGCGTTGGCGATGGTTTCAATCTGTTCGATCAGCGGCAAGGCCGGCTCGCACAGCAGGATCTTTTTCGCCCGGCGGTCTTCCAGCACCGCCTGACGCTGCACCAGGCCCTGGGATTCCAGGCTGTCGAGCAGACGCGCAAGCGTCGGGCCTTCAACGCCCACGCTCTGCGCCAATTCACGCTGGGTGGGGGTCTCTTCAAACCGTGCCAGGTGCAACAGCACCAGCCAGCGCGCCTGGGACAGGCCCAGGCCTGCCAGGCGGCGGTCCAGTTCAGCGCGCCAGCCGCGGGACATCTGGGCCAGTTGCATTCCGAAACGGTGTTGATCAGTCAACGGCATAAGGGACTCATGGGTAAAGGACGAAATCTAATAATTAGTGAGCTAATCATGACCGTCACCAAGAGGCAAGACTCATGCCGGAACGAATGTGTATTGTGTTGTGAACATCTGGACACCTGAAACCGCTCACATTTCAAACTCGGACTGCAACGCCGCCCTGACACAATACAGGACACCTTCAGGCACCCGACCGGTGAACAACGGGGCTATCTCGCTGACCGGCGGTAGTTCACCTTCGCCATCGAGGAACGCGTCCTGCACTTCGGCCATCAGTTCTTCCGGCAGGTCCAGCGCCTGCTCCAGCGACAGTTGCTGCGCACCGATGGCCTCGGCCAGCAAGGTGTAGACATTCTTCTCACTGCACTGCAACTGGCCGGCGATCTGCAAGGGGGTCATGCCGGCACGGGCCAGGCTGATGAGCTCGTGACGAATGTCGGCGACCGCCCGCGGCGCTTCCTGCTCGCCACCATTGAGCACGGCCAGGAAGGCTTCGCCGTAACGCTCCAGCTTGCGCGCGCCGACGCCGCTGACACGGGCCATCTCGGCCATGCTGCCGGGTTGGCTGCGCAGCATTTCCAGCAGGGTGGAGTCGGGGAAGATGACGTACGGCGGCACGCTGTGCTCCTCGGCCAGCTTGCGCCGCAGGGTGCGCAGGGCTTCCCACTGTTCGCGCTCTTCGCCGCGCACCAGCTGGCTGGCCGGGCTGCCGGAACCGCTGCGGGTGCTGCTGCCCTTCTGTGGTTTGGGTTCCAGGCGCAGGTGCAGGGCGACTTCCCCACGCAACAGTGGCCGGCAGGTGTCGCTCAGGCGCAGGCCGCCGTAGCCTTCCAGGTCGATGTCGGCCAGGCCGCGGGCCACCAGCTGGCGGAACAGCGAGCGCCACTCATGCTCGCTGCGCGCCTTGCCGACGCCGAACACCGAGAGTTTCTCGTGGCCGAAGCTGCGTACCTTTTCGGTGTCCTTGCCCAGCAACACGTCCACCAGGTGGCCGACGCCGTAGCGCTGGCCAGTGCGGAAAATCGCCGACAGCGCCTGGCGCGCCGGTTCGGTGGCGTCCCAGGTTTGCACGCCGTCAATGCAGTTGTCGCAGTGCCCGCACGGGTTGGGCATGTCCTCGTCGAAGTAGCCCAGCAGCGCCTGGCGGCGGCAACGGGTTTCCTCGCACAGGGCCAGCATGGCGTCGAGCTTGTGCTGCTCCACGCGTTTGTGGCGCTCGTCGCCCTCGGAGTTCTGCAGCATCTGCTTGAGCATCAGCACGTCTTGCAGGCCGTAGGCCATCCAGGCGTCGGCGGGCAGGCCATCACGGCCGCCGCGGCCGGTTTCCTGGTAGTAGGCTTCCAGCGACTTGGGCAGGTCCATGTGCGCCACGAAGCGCACGTTAGGCTTGTCGATGCCCATGCCGAAGGCAATAGTGGCGACCATGATCAGGCCTTCCTCGTTGAGGAAGCGCTTCTGGTTCTGGGCCCGTACGTCCGACGGCAGGCCGGCGTGGTAGGACAACGCCGGGAAGCCCTGCTCGCACAGGAAGGCGGCGGTTTCGTCGACCTTCTTGCGCGACAGGCAATAGACGATGCCGGCGTCGCTGCGCCGCTCAGCCAGGAAGGTCATCAACTGCTTGCGCGGGTTCTCCTTGGGCACGATGCGGTAGAAGATGTTCGGCCGGTCGAAGCTGGACAGGAAGCGCTCGGCATCCTGCAGGTGCAGGCGGTTGACGATTTCCTCACGGGTGCGCTTGTCGGCCGTCGCGGTCAGGGCAATGCGCGGTACATGGGGGAATTGCTCGGCCAGTTGCCCCAGTTGCAGGTATTCGGGGCGGAAGTCATGGCCCCATTGCGATACGCAGTGGGCTTCGTCGATGGCGAACAGGGCGATGTCCAGGCTGCGCAGGAAATCCAGCATGCGTGGCTGCACCAGGCGCTCGGGGGCCAGGTAGAGCATCTTCACTTCGCCGCGACGAATGCGCGCAGCCAGGTCGCGCTGCTGCTCGGCGCTGAGGGTGGAGTTCAACGATGCGGCGGCCACGCCCAGCTCTTCCAGGGTGGCGACCTGGTCGTCCATCAGCGCGATCAGCGGCGACACCACCACCGCCAGGCCCGGGCGCAGCAGCGCAGGCACCTGGAAGCACAAGGACTTGCCGCCACCGGTGGGCATCAGGACCAGGGCATCGCCACCGCTGGCCACGCGTTCGATAATGGCACCCTGGCGACCCCGAAAACTGTCATAGCCGAAGATGTCCTTAAGGACGCGTTGAGCCTGTTCGAGCATAAGAACTCCAAAAATCGCAGAACCATCCGGCCCCCAGGCTGGATGAAAATCGCGCGCGTTTCACGCAAAAATGCGTAAGCGCCCTTTGCCGGGGCAACCATTCAGGGCGTGAAACGGCCAAAGCGGCGCATTATACCCGAGCGCCCGCCTGCGCAGGGCACCACTGATAAGGCCATGTTTTGCAGGCTTGGGTGGCGCGCCGGGGGTAACAAGGCCTAGAATTCACTATCGTAAATTCTTCAAGGTAGCCTTTTAATGTCCTTCGCTGAGCAACTGAACCGCCTGCAAGCCTTCCTCGACGCCGATGAGCTGCACGAGGAAGCGCTGGACTACGTGGCCGCTCACGGCTATCTGACTGCGCTGTCAGTGTGTTCCGAGTCCGTGCCGGACCGCGAATGGATCGACGCCCTGTTCGCTGAAGAGCCGCATTATACCGATGCCGCCCAGCGTGAAGAGATCGAAAGCACGCTGGTGGCGCTCAAGGCCCACATCGCCCGCCAACTGGCCAGCGACGAGGAATTCGAGTTGCCCTGCGACCTGGACCTGACCGAAGAGCCGGACGACTCCGAGCTGCGCGGCTGGTGCATCGGCTTCATGGAAGGCGTGTTCATGCGCGAAGCCGCCTGGTTCGAGACCGCCGAGGACGAAGTCAGCGAAATGCTGCTGCCGATCATGGTCGGTTCTGGCCTGTTCGACGAGCAGCCGGAGTTCGCCGACATCGCCGCCGACGCCAACCTGCAGGATGACATGATCGTGCAGATCCCCGAGGCGCTGACCGCCCTGTACCTGCTGTGCAACGCACCGGACGAAAAGCCGGCGATCCTCAAGCCGCGCCCGCACTGATATCCCGTTCCCTGTACCCGTGGGAGCGGGGGGCCGGCCCGCCGCTTCCACTGCTGAACAAAAATATATATCCCCCTCCCCTGTGCTGTCTGTTCGCCATCTCCTAAACTCTGTCGACTGATCACAGAGTTCCCCGGCATGCCCCACCGCCCGCGTCGACATGGATGGCTTTCGCCCAGGCTGTGGCGCCTGTTTGGCTGGGTCGCGCTGTGCCTGTCGCTCACCGTGGCCGGGGAAAACTGGCCGGAGTGGGACTTCACCCAAATCATCAACCGCGCCGACCAGCATTACGGCGGGCTGGGCTCTGCACGCGAGCGCATGGAAGCCTGGGCCAGACTGCTGCAAACCAGCGGCGACAAGCCGGAGCTGGAAAAGCTGGCCATCGTCAACAGCTTCTTCAACCGGGAGATGGCGTTCAAGGACGACATGACCGTGTGGCACGTCGAAGATTACTGGGCCACGCCCCTGGAAGCCTTGTGGAAAGGCGCCGGTGACTGCGAAGACTATGCCATTGCCAAATACTTCAGCCTGCGCCGCCTGGGTGTGCCGGCGGACAAGCTGCGCATCACCTACGTCAAGGCGCTGACCCTGAACCAGGCGCACATGGTGTTGACCTACTACGCCACCGACCGCGCCGACCCGCTGGTGCTCGACAACCTGATACCCGAAATCAAGCCCGCGTCCCAACGCAAGGACCTGCTGCCGGTGTATGCCTTCAATGCCGAAGGCGTTTATTTGCCCGGCGCCTCGGCCAATGCCCGCACCAGCGACAGCAAGAAACTGTCCCGGTGGCAGGATGTGTTGCAAAAAATGAAAGCCGAAGGCTTTACCATCGGCGAAGGATAGGAGCCACCGATGTCATTACTCAAGCAACTGTTCCTGGCGATCTGCCTGTTTCTGGTGGTGGCCTTCAGCGGCAGTTTTTTCGTTGGCCTGGAGAACTCGCGCGAGCAACTGGTCAGCCAGTTGCGCTCCCATGCCCAGGACGCGGCCACGGCCCTGGGGCTGTCGCTGGCGCCGCACGTGGATGACCCGGCCATGGTCGAGCTGATGGTGTCGTCGATTTTCGACAGCGGCTATTTTTCCCGTATCCGCGTGGTCAACCTGGCAGACAACAGCACCATGGTGGAACGCACGGCCGAGTCGAGCACCGGCGAGGTACCCGGCTGGTTCGTGAACCTGGTCAACCTGCGCGCCCAGGGCGGCGACGCCCTGGTGATGCGCGGCTGGGAGCAGGCCGCGCGGGTGGAGGTGCTGAGCAACCCGCAGTTCGCCCTGGCCAAGTTGTGGGAAACCGCCATCGGCAGCCTGGCCTGGCTGGCCCTGTGCGGTCTACTGAGTGCGGTGTTCGGCGGCTGGCTGCTGCGCAAGCAACTGCGGCCACTGGACAGCATGGTCAACCAGGCCAATGCCATCAGCCACCGGGAATTCCTCACCCTCCCGAAAATCCCCCGTACCCCTGAACTGCGCCGGGTAGTGCTGGCCATGAACCAGATGGTGGAGAAGCTCAAGGCACTGTTTGCCGAAGAAGCGGCGCGCAGCGAGAAGCTGCGTGAAGAGTCGTACCAGGACAGCCTCACGGGCCTGGCCAACCGCCGCCTGTTCGACACCCAGTTGACCAACCTGCTGATGGTGACCGAGCAGAACAGCGAAGGTTTTGTGCTGATGCTGCGGGTCAACGACCTGGCCGGCCTGAACCAGCGCATGGGCGGCCAGCGTACCGACGCCCTGATTGCCGAAATTGGCGAAATGCTCGCCAAACAGCTCAATGACCCGCGTCGCAGCCGCTGGACAGCGGCACGCAACCGCGGTGGCGAGTTCAGCCTGTTGGCGCCGGCAATCACCAGCGAGGACGCCGAGCGCCTGGCCGAAGACCTCAGCCGCCAGCTGGAAAACTTCTACCTCACCGGCGCCAGCGACCGCACGCCGGTGGCGCACATCGGCATCGCCGCCTACAAGCCGGGCGAAGCGCTGAACACCGTGTACATGCACCTGGACCAGGCGCTGACCGAAGCCCAGAATCACGAGCAGCGGCCGTGGGCGGTGCTGGCCCATTTCAATGGCGCGCCTATCCAGAACCCCAGCCAATGGCGCGCGTGGATCGACGAAGCGCTGCAGCAACGCAAGCTCAAGCTGTATTTCCAGCCGGTGGTGCCGTGCGCCGAGCCCGGCCAGATCCTCCATCACAAGGTACTGGCCCGCCTGCTCGACCCCGCGGGCGAGGCTGTGGCCGCGGCGCACTTCCTACCCTGGATCGAGCGCCTGGGGTGGTCGGCCCGCTTCGACCTGGCCATGCTGGAACACACCCTGGAGTACCTGCAGGAGCACCCTCACCCGCTGGCCTTGAGCCTGTCGGGCAGCACCTTGCGCCGCGAGGAACACCTGAAGCCGATCCTCGAACTGCTCAGGGCCAGCCCCGGGCAGGCGCACCTGTTGACCCTGGAGGCGGACGAACACCACCTGCCGCCGCCCGAGCAGCTGCAGGCGCTGAGCCAGGCCATCCGCGATGCCGGTTACCGCTTCGGCCTGCAGCATTTCGGCGGACGCTTCAGCCAGATCGGCAACTTCACCCACCTGGGCCTGGCGTACTTGAAAATCGACGGCAGCTATATCCGTGCCATCGACCAGCAGAGCGACAAGCGCCTGTTCATCGAAGCCATCTACCGCGCCACCAACAGCATCGACATGCCGCTGATCGCGGAGATGGTCGAGACCGCTGGCGAGTTGGAAGTACTCAAGGAACTGGGCCTGCACGGCGCCATGGGCCGCCTGATCGGCGCGCCGACCGCGCAGATCTAGCGTGACCGCGTAACGCCCGGACGCCGCCTGAACCCGGCATAAAAAATCCCGCCACGAAGGCGGGATTTTTTATTCAACAGCCACTGTCACGCCACATCAACCTTCAACGAATGATCCCCCAGCATGCCGCTGATGATCGTCGAAGTGTCATGGGACGAGATGGTGCCACCGGCGCCCGGGGTAATGCCGTAGTGGTTGGCCAGGTTGACCCCTTGCAGGTCGATGGTCTGGGTGGTCGCGCCGCCAGCGGTGGCGCTGACGTCGATGCTGGAGACCAGCCCGCTGCCCGTGCCGGTGACCTTGAAGTGCAGGTAGTCATCCAGGGTGGACGCCGTGGCACCGTCACCTTGCAGCAGTTGCGACAGGTCCAGCTTGTCGGTGCCCACGGTGAAGTCGGTGATGGTGTCGTGCCCGGTGTTGCCCGCCAGGTACTTGAAGGTATCGGCACCGTCGCCGCCGGTCAGGGTGTTGTTGCCCAAGCCGCCGATGAGGGTGTCGTTGCCGCCGCCGCCGTTGATCACGTCGTTACCCGCGCCGCCGGTGATGACGTTGGCCTGGCTGTTGCCGGTCAGGTGGTCGCCAAAGTCCGAGCCGATCAGGTTCTGGATGTTGACCAGCGTGTCATGGCCGGCACTGCCCGTGTCCTGGGCGGTGGTGATGCTCAGGTCCACCGTCACCGGGCCCTTGGCGTTGTGGTAGCTGACGGTGTTGATGCCCGCGCCGCCATCGAACTTGTCATTGCCGGCGCCGCCAATCATGAAGTCATTGCCCGCCAGGCCCAGCAAGGTGCTGCCACTGTCGTTGCTGATGAGGATGTCATCGCCCGCCGTACCCGTGAGGGTATGGCCGTCCTGATAGGTGATGGTCGCCGCCGCGGTGTCGCTGCCGCCGTGGTTGTCGGTGACGGTGTAGGTCGCCGGCAGGTCTGGCGTGTTGATGGCACCCGCGTAGTTGATGCTCATGTCCAGGGTGTAGGCCGTCTGCCCGCTGTGGTTGGCGGCATGGCTGACGTGGATGGTGTAGTCCCCCTCGGTGGTGGCCGTCAGCACGCCGCCGTCGCCCAGGGTGGTAGTACTGCCACTGCCCAACTGCCAGGTCATGTTCAGGTGACTGTTGCTGGCGTCGGTCAGGTTCAGGCTTTCACCGGCTTTCAGGTGCACGGTCAGGGTGTCGCTGGCATTGGCGCTGCCGCCGCTGACCGCGCCAAGGAAACCACTGACCACCAGCAGCGCGGTCATGTTGTTGGTGTTGGCGTTGAAGTCACTGCGGTCAATGGACCTGATCTGGTTGGCGCTGGTGTTGCTGGTGCCATTGAACTGAATGGTCTGCAGCGTGGTGGCGACGAAGTCCGCGCCTTTGGGTGCCCAGCCGGTGTCGAAGCCGGTGTTGGCCACCGTCAGCGGGTCGCCATTGGCATCGGTGTCGTTGGCCGTCAGTGCCTCGCTGGGCACGATGATGGTCGAGGACAGGATGTTGGTGATCACGTGGTCGGCCACTGCCACCGGTGGCGAGTTCGGCGTCACGGTCACGCTCAGGTTCGCCGGGTTGGACAGGTCGCCGTCGTTGTCGGCCAGCACGAAGGTGACCTTGTCGGTGAACGCCGTGGTACCGCTGGACGCTGCCGTGTAGCTGTAGGCGCCAGTGTCCATGTCCACCACCACGGTACCGCCGTGGCTGCTGGCCACGCTGATGCTGTTGGTGCTGGTGTCGAAGGTACCGTGGCTGGTGCCACCGGTGCTGGTCATGCCGCCGTCGCCATTGTTGGCTTTCGGGTCGTAGGTGTAGGTGATGCCATCCACGGTGATCGACTTGACGAAGCCACCGTCGGCGCCAAAGGTGCCGTTGGTCAACAGGCTGCCGGTCAGCGCCACGCTCTGCACGGTGCTGCTCAATACGTTGTCGAGGTTGTTGAGGTTAGTGACCACGTTGGCGTTGGTGTTGGTGCCGGTGGTGCCGTCGTAGGCGATCGGGTTCAGGTACTGGCTGTCGACGCCATTGCCCAGGCCGATGGCGTAGGCCTTGATGTCGTTGGCATTGAGGAAGTCGGTCCAGGCCTTCTCCTCGGTGGTGTCGATGCCATCGCCCAGGTTGGGGTTGGTTTCGCTGCCCGATTGCGCGCCGCCCGAGGTCGGGTGGGTGCTGGACAGGGTCGGGTTACCGTCGGAGAAGAAGTAGGCGACGTTTTGACCGCCCACCAGCTTGCCGTTGGTCGTGAAAGCGTTTTCGGCAGCGCTCAGGGCGTAGTCGTAGTTGGTGCCACCATTGGCGTGCAGGGCCGCTATGTAGGCTTTGGCGGTGGCCACGTCGACCCAGACGTTGCTCGGGGTCTCGGTGCCATTGTTGAAGGTCACCACCTGGACTTTGACATCGCCCATGCCTTCGTACTTGTCCAGCAGCGTGTTGATCGACTGCTTGGCCAAATCCAGGCGCGAGAGGTTCCCCACCCCGGACGGATCGTCCATGCTGCCCGACACGTCGATGACCAGCAGCACGTTGGAGTTGACCTCCGGCGCGATCACCGCCCGGTCGACGGCACCCGCGTGGGGCACGTCGTCGGTGATATCGATGACCAACTGGTTGGTAATGGTGTTGCCCTGGCTGTCCGTGGCCCGGTAGGTGATGGTGTCGGTGGTGGTGTCGTTGCCGTTGTTGGCGGCAGGGTCGGTCTTGGGTGCCGAGGTCAGGGTGTAGGTGTAGCTGCCGTCGCCGTTGAGCTGGATCACCCCGTGGGCGGTGGTGAACAGGCCGTTTGTGGCGCCGTCGATGCTGTACGTGATGGCCCCTACGCCACCGGCCACGGAGCCGGCCACCGAGCCGGTGCCGGTTTCAGCGGTAGAATCGGGGTCGCTGCCAGTCACCGTACCGGCGGCCAGGTCCTTGCCATCCTGGTTCAGGTCCAGCGCTGCCTCCGCCACGGTCACGGCCGCGCCGTTGCCCGGCACAATGTGCAGGCCGGCATTGCTGACGTCGATGGTCACCGTGGTGGTGCTGATGTCGCCATCCTTGTCGGCCACCGAGTAGGTGAAGGTGTCGGAGACGTCACCGTTCGCTGCGGCATTGGGGTTGGCGTGGTAGTAGCTGGTGCCGTCGACGCCAATCACCAGTTGGCCATATTGGCCCTGGATGATGCTGCCGACGCCGCCCAGTACATTTTTGCCGCCGCTGTCACCGGCGGCCACGCCCACCACGCCGGCGAAACCGTCGGCGCCGGAAACGTCGTTGGCCAGCACGTTACCCTGGATGGTCTGGCCTTCGATGATGTGCGCGGTATCCGGGAACGCGTGCGGCTTGTCATCGACGATCTTGATGGTCAGTTCGCTGGCCACGTGATTGCCGACACTGTCGGTGGTCACCAGGGTGAAGTGTTCGGTAGTACCGATGCCCGCCACCTTGGGCGCGCTGGTCAGGGTGTAGGTGTAGGTGCCGTCGGCATTCATGTGAATAACGCCGTACTGCCCTTGCAGATCGCCATTGCCATTGGAGCCGTACAGGCTGTAGTTCAAGGCGCCAACGCCACCGGTCACTGACCCGGCGACGGTGCCGCTGGCGGTTTCCGAGGTCCAGTCCGGGTGGCTGCCGGTGGTGTTGCCGGGGGCCAGGTCGTTGCCGCCCTTGACGGTATCGAGCGCCGCTTCGAACACGGTCACGCCATCGACGTTGGTCGCACACAGTTGCGCGTCGCCAATCTTGATGGTCAGCGTGGTGGTGCTGATATCGCCGTCGTTGTCCGCCACCGAGTAGGTGAACACGTCCACGCCGACATGGCCGACCGAGTTGGCGTTGGCGTGGTAGGTGCTGCTGCCGTCGGCGCCGATGAACAGCTCGCCGTACTGGCCCTGGATCACGGTACCGACACCGGTGGTCACGGGCTTGCTGGTATCGCCACCGGCTTTCACACCCACTACGCCGGCAAAGCCGTCGGCGCCGGAGACGTCATTGGCCAGCACGTTACCCTGGATGGTCTGGCCTTCGATGATGTGCGCGTAGTCGGCATGGGCCTGGGGCTGGTCGTCGACAATCTTGACGGTCAGCGTGCTGGCGACATGGTTGCCGAGGCTGTCCGTGGTCACCAGGGTGAAGGTATCGGTGGTACCGATACCGGCCACGTGCGGTGCGGTCACCAGGGTGTAGGTGTAGGTGCCATCGGCGTTCATGTGAATGATGCCGTACTGGCCCTTCATGTCGCCGTTGCTGTCGGAACCGTAGACGCTGTAGGTCAGTGCGCCGACGCCGCCGGTCACGGAACCTGCCACCGTGCCGCTGGCGGTTTCCAGCGGCGAGTCCGGATGGCTGCCGGTGGAGGTGCCGGCGGCCAGGTCGTTACCGCCCTTGACGGTGTCCAACGCCGCTTCGAACACCGTCACGCCATCAACGTTGGTGGCCTTGAGGTGCGAGTCATCGATCTTGATGGTCAGGGTCGTGGTGCTGATGTCGCCATCGTTGTCGGCCACCGAGTAGGTGAACACGTCGATGGCGCCGTTGTGACCCACTGCGTTGGCGTTGGCGTGATAGGTGCTGGAGCCGTCGGCACCGATGAACAGCTCGCCGTATTGGCCCTGGATCACCATGCCGACACCAGTGGTGACGGCTTTGCTGGTGTCGGCACCCGCTTTCACGCCCACCACGCCGGCGAAACCATCAGCGCCGGAGACGTCGTTGGCCAGCACGTTGCCCTGGATGGTCTGGCCTTCGCTGATGTGCGCGAAGTCCGGGTACGCGTGGGGCTGATCGTCGACAATCTTGACGGTCAGCGTGCTGGCAACATGGTTGCCAAGGCTGTCAGTGGTCACCAGGGTGAAGGTTTCCGTGGTACCGATACCGGCCACGTGCGGTGCGGTCACCAGGGTGTAGGTGTAGGTGCCATCGGCGTTCATGTGAATGATGCCGTACTGGCCCTTCATGTCGCCGTTACTGTCGGAACCGTAGACGCTGTAGGTCAGTGCGCCGACGCCGCCGGTCACGGAACCTGCCACCGTGCCGCTGGCGGTTTCCAGCGGCGAGTCCGGGTGGCTGCCGGTGGAGGTGCCGGCGGCCAGGTCATTACCACCTTTGACGGTGTCCAGCGCCGCTTCGAACACGGTGACGCCATCGACGTTCTTGGCCACCAGGCCCGCGTCGGTGATGGTTATGGTGACGGTGGTGGTGCTGATGTCACCGTCCTTGTCCATCACCGAGTAGGTGAATACATCCGTGGCGCCAGCGTGGCCCACAGAGTTGGGGTTGGCGTAGTAGGCACTGGTGCCGTCAACCTGGATGATCAGGCTGCCATAGGTACCGGCGATCACCGTCCCCACGCCGCCACTGACTGGCGACGAGGTGTCACTGCCCGCCTTGACACCGACCACGCCGGCGAAGCCGTCGGCACCGGAGACGTCATTAGCCAACACATTGCCCTGGGCCAGTTGGCCTTCGACCATGGTGATCGCGTCCGGCACCGCCGTCGGCGTGTCATCGACAATCTTGATGTTGACTTCACTGGTCACCTGGTTGCCGACACTGTCGGTGGTCACCAGGGTGAAGGTGTCGAGGGTGCCGATGCCCGGTACGTGGGGGGCCACGGTGAGGGTGTAGGTGTAGGTGCCGTCGGCATTGAGGTGCAACGTGCCGTATTGGCTGCTGACGTTACCGTTGGCATCGGCGCCCGCCAGGCTGTAGGTCAGTGCACCGACGCCGCCGCTGACCGAGCCGGCCACGGTACCGGTGCCCACTTCCGCGGTAGAGTCGGGGTGGCTGCCGGTGGGCAGCGCGGCTTCGAACACGGTGGCGCCATCGACGTTGGTGGCTTTCAGGCCCGCGTCGTTGATGGTGATGGTGACGGTGGTGGTGCTGATGTCACCGTCCTTGTCCGTCACCGAATAGGTGAAGGTGTCACTGACGGCACCGTCCTTGGTCACGTTGGCGTTGGCGTGGTAGCTGCTGCTGCCGTCGGCGTTGATGGTCAGGGTGCCGTAGGTGCCGTCGATGGCCACGCCCACGCCGCCGCTGACGGCCGTGGAGGTGTTGCTGCCGGCGCGCACGCCAACCACGCCGCCGAAGCCATCGGCGCCGGAGACGTCGTTGGTCAGCACGTTGCCTTGCAGGGTCACGCCTTCGGTCACCGCCTCGGTGTCGGCCACGGCCTTGGGCACGTCGTCGACGATGGTGGTGGTCAGCTGCGACGTGGCGGTGCTGCCGTCGGTGTCGGTGGCCACCACGGCGAAGGTGTCGGTGATGGTGTTGGGGCCCTGGATATCCGGGTGGGTATCGGCATGGGTCAGCGTGTAGCTGTAGCTGACCACGCCGGTGACGGCGTTATAGCTGCTGATGGTCAGGGTGCCCAACTGTGTGACGATGCTCACCGGCGAACTGATGCCCACGCCGTTGGTGACCACGGCGATGCCGCCCACGGTCAGCGTCTGCAGGCCATCAGGGGCGGTCACGGTGAACTGGCCGTTCTGGGTCAGAGCCGCGGCTTCGGGGGAGCTGCCGTTGACCAGGTTGGCTTCGTTGACCGTGGTGGTCAGGCCACCCACGGCCGGCGCAGTGATGGTGACCGCGTCGTTGATATTGGTGATGTTGAGGGTCAGCACCGCCGTGCTGGTGTCGCCATCGGCATCGTTGAGGGTGTAGGTGAACGAGTCGGTACCCTTGCCACCCCCGTGCAGGTCGTTGAAAGCCTGGCCCGCGGCGTTGAGGGTGTAGGTGTAGGTGCCGTCGGACGCCAGCACCAGGGTGCCGTAGGTCCCGGTGTAGGTGCCGGCGGTGATCGGGCCGCTGGTGGCGGTGATGGGAATACGGTCGGCACCCTGGATGTCATTGGTCAGCACGTTGCCGGTCAGCACCAGGTTCTGCTCGGTGGCCGGCGTGACCGGGTTGTCGTTGATGGCGTGGGGCACATCGTCGATCACGCTGACCACCACCGAACCACTGCTGGTGGAACCGTTGCTGTCAGTGGCGGTGACACCCAGGTTTTCACTGACGGTGTTGGCGCCGTTGCCCGGTGGCTGAGTGTCCGGGCCGGTCAGCGTGTAGCTGTAGCTGACCTGACCGGTGGTGGGGTTGTAGCCCGTGATGGTCAGGGTGTTGCCCAGGCCCGTGGTGATCGACGTGCCAACGCCCACGACCACACCGTTGTTGACCACGGTGATGCCGCCCACGGTAAGGCTGCTCAGGCCATCGGGGGCCGAGACGGTGAAGCTGTTGCCCTGGGTCAAGGACGCGGGCAGCGGGTCGGAACCGTCCGCCAGGTTGGCCTCGTTGACACTGACGCCATTGCCCAAGCCGGTCAGGGTTACCTCGTTGTCCACCGCCACCAGGGTAGCGGTGTTGCCGTTTGTCGCGCCCAGTACCTGCGGCACGGCGAATTCGGGCACGCCGTTGAAACCGGCAGTGGGGTAACCGACCACCGGGTCGACGCTGCCACCGGTCTCGGTCAGCAGCACGAAGCTGTGGCTGCCACCGGCTTCGCCGCCCTGCCCCGGAGTACCGGCTGCAGCCGGGCCGGCCGCAGTGGCTTCAGCGTTTTGGGTGGGGTCAGCACCGGCGGCGATGGCCTGCTGGATTTTCTGCACATCGGTCAGGTCCGCCTGGCTGGGCGCCGTGGCTTCCTGAGTGGCCACGTGGGGCGCCATGTCACCCAGCATGTTCTGATTGAGGGTGACCTCACTGCCGCGCCCGAGGGTCAGTTCCTTGCCGTTCTGCAAGTGCACCGACACCGCGCCATCGGCGCCGGTGTCCAGTTGTTCGCCGGCGAACAAGCGGTCGCCCTGATGCACCTCGCGGCGGTTGCCGTCGGCACTGATCGCGAAAACGTGTCCGATTACCTGACTGACTACACCTATCAACGTGGCCATATGCACTCCTCATCTGCCGCTCTGGGCATGGGGTTTTGCAGAAAAAGTGCTATCGGCTTCGCGTAACGGTGTGGCTGATTGTCTGCTGAGGGCTCCCATGAGGAGCACTGCCCGGCGCTAGAGTTCAAGCCCTACCTGACTCCTGGAAAAAGCTTTTCACGCTGAACATTACCTGAATGAAATCAAGGTATTGCATGAAAAACTTGTACCAGTGAAGTGGCAAGAGAGACTGCGGCACGGCAAGTGACAATAATTTGTCGCCATAATTTCTCTTGTTTCCTCCCCTTCGCTACGTCCCCGCCCAATGCTGCAAAATTTTGTTGAACTTTTGTTTTCCGCCCGGAACACTTCGGTTTTGCTGGTTCAGCCGGGTGGCCTAAGGAGAACAATGTCTCGAATTCGGAACACTGCATAAGTTTTTTTTAGCATAACTGTTATGCCAAAAAGTTCTTAGATTTCGCTAAGGATGTTCTTAGCTCTCATGTTACAAGCCTGAAACGGTTTGCATCATATTTTTCGCCATTTTTTTGGCGATTACTGCACCACTTAGGACTCCAGGGAGATTTACCCCATGCGCGTTTTCACCCCCATCTGTAGCGCGGTCTTGATCGCGATGGCCTGCGCCCAAGCCCAAGGCATGACGCTGACAGAGGCGATTCAGAGCACGATCAATTACCACCCCGAGGTCCAGTCGAATCTGAACAACCGCCTGTCCGCAGATGAGGACGAGAAAGTCGCGAAGGGTGGTTACTACCCAACCGTCGACCTCGTGGCCGCATACGGGCGCGCCCGCACCGACAGCCCCACCACCCGCGCCATCGAGGGCAACAACCCCGAGACCCTGAACTACACGCAGTCGGAATTGCGCCTGCGGCAAATGCTCTTCGACGGTTTCAACACCCCGAACGAAGTGAACCGCACCAAGGAAGTGGTCAACTCGCGTGCGTACTACTTGCGCGGTACGGCCGAAACCCAGGCCCTGCGCGCCATCGAGGTGTACCTGAACGTGCTCAAGCAGCGCGACCTGGTGAACCTGGCCAAGAACAACCTGCAGGCCCACCTGCGCGTCAACGACCAGATCGGCCTGCGCAGTGAGCGCGGCGTGGGCAGTACCGCCGACGTCGATCAATCCCGTGCCCGTCGCGCCCTGGCCGAGAACAACCTGTACACCGCCCAGGTCAACCTCGCCGACGCCGAAGCGAACTTCTTCAGCACCGTAGGGCGCATGCCCGACGAACTGGAAGCGCCGCCCAGCATCCGTGGCGAAGTGCCCACCGACATCATCGCGGCACGCCAGACCATGCTGGAAAACAACCCCTACCTGAAATCGGCCCAGGCCGACGTGCTGGCTGCCGAAAGCCAATACGAAGTGGCCAAGTCGCCGTTCTACCCACGCTTCGACGCCGAGCTGGCGGTGGACGCCAACAACAACATCTCCGGCGAACAGGGCCGCGACAACGAATGGCGCGCCGGCGTGGTGATGAACTACAACCTGTTCAAGGGCGGCAGCGACAAGGCCCGCCTGCAGTCCGACGCGCACAAGATCAACCAGGCCATGGACATCCGCAACAACGCCCTGCGCATGCTCAACGAGAACCTGGCGCTGGCCTGGCATGCCATGGACAACGCCCACGTGCAGACCCCATACGCCCGTGAGTACGCCGAGACCACCACCAAGGTGCGCGCGGCTTACCAGGACCAGTTCGGCCTGGGCCAGCGCACCCTGCTCGACCTGCTGGACAGCGAAAACGAGCTGTACACCGCCAATAGCCGCTACACCGAAGTGCGCTACACCGAGGAGTTCTCGATGTACCGCGTGCTGGCCAACATGGGCGTGCTGCTGGAGAAAGAACGCGTGGTACTCCCCAACGAGGCAGTGGCCCAATCGGAAGTGAAAAACGAAGCACGCCTTCCGGAAATGAAGTGATTGCCCTTTTGCTTGTGGAGTAACGCACGTGACCAGCATGCAACCAGCGGGGCCGGCAACGGACCCGCGCCTGAGTTTCGATGACCCGTTGCTGGATGGTTTGCTGATTCTGTGCAAGCTGCATGGCTGCGCGGTCAGCCGCGCCAGCCTGAGTGCCGGCCTGCCCCTGGCGCAACAACGCATGAGCGCCGAGCTGCTGGCCCGTGCCGCAGCCCGCGCCAGCCTGTCGGCGCGCCTGCTGCGTCGTGAGCTGGGGGCTATTTCGGCGCTCAACCTGCCCGTGCTGCTGTTGCTCAAGGACGGCCGCTGCGCGGTGTTGCGCCGCCTGGGCGAGGACGGCCGGGCGCTGATTCTGCCCAGCGAGGCCGAAGGCGGCGAACAGTGGGTGAGCCTGCAAGAACTGGCCGCCGAATACACTGGCGAGGCGCTGTTCGCGCGCCCGCGCCATGAACTCGAAGACCTGCGCCAGCCGCTGATGCCGCGGGTGCATGCGTGGTTTCGCGACACCCTGAAACTGTCGCGCTGGCTGTACAGCGACGCCATCCTCGCCAGCCTGATGATCAACCTGCTGGGCCTGATGGTGCCGCTGTTCGTGATGCAGACCTACGACCGCGTGGTGCCCAACCAGGCCACCTCCACCCTGTGGGTTCTGGCCATCGGCCTGCTGGTGGGCACGCTGTTCGAACTGGTGTTGCGCGTGCTGCGCGCGCACCTGCTGGACACCGCCGGCAAGAAAACCGACCTGATTCTGTCCGCCACCCTGTTCGAGCGCATCACCGGCATGGCCATGAAGGCCAAGCCGGCCACCATCGGCGGCTTCGCCCAGAGCATCCATGACTTCCAGGGCCTGCGCGAATTCCTCACCGCGGTGACCCTGACCAGCATCATCGACCTGCCCTTCGCCGTGCTGATGCTGGCGGTGATCGGCCTGCTGGGCGGCTGGCTGGTGCTGGTACCCATCGTCGCCTTTCCGCTGACCATCGGCTTCGCCTTGATCATTCAGGCGCGCCTGCGCGACACCGTGCAGAAAAGCCTGAGCCTGGGGGCCGAACGCCAGGCCCTGCTGATCGAGACGCTCAGTGGCCTGGAGAGCATCAAGGCCTGCAGCGCCGAAAGCGAGCGCCAGTACCAGTGGGAATCGACCCACGGCGCCCTCACCCGCCTGGACAGCCACGCGCGCAACCTGGCCGCCCTGGCCACCAACGGCACGCTGTTCATCCAGCAGTTCGCCGGCATGGCGGTGATCGTCGCCGGGGTGTACACCATCATCGCCGGCAACCTCAGCGTCGGTGCCCTGGTGGCCAGCTACATGCTCAGCAGCCGGGTGCTGGCGCCCCTGGGGCAGATCGCCGGGCTGATCACCCGCTACCAGCAAGCGCAATTGACCATGATCAGCACCGACGCGCTGATGGCCCTGCCCCAGGAACGCGACCCGCGCCAGCGCCCACTGGAACGCACGCAACTGCAGGGCGCCCTGGCGGTCAGCCAGGTGACCTTCCGCTATGCCGGGCAGAACGCCCCGGCGCTGGCCAACATCAGCTTCAGCATGCGCGCGGGTGAACGCATCGGCATCATTGGCCGCAGCGGCTCGGGCAAAAGCACGCTGTCGCGATTGGTAATGGGCTTCTACGAACCCGAGGAAGGCCAGATCCTGCTGGACAACCTCGACCTGCGGCAACTGGACGTGGCCGACCTGCGCCAGCAGATCGGCTACGTGGCCCACGACCTGCCGCTGCTGGCCGGCAGCCTGCGCGACAACCTGACCATGGGCGCGCGCTACGTCAGCGATGCGCGCATGCTCGAAGTGGCCGAAATGACCGGCGTCACCGAGCTGGCCCGCCAGCACCCGCAAGGCTTCGACCGCCCGGTCGGCGAACGCGGCCAGCTGCTCAGCGGTGGCCAGCGCCAGGCCGTGCTGCTGGCGCGGTCGCTGTTGCTCGACCCGCCGATCATGGTGCTCGACGAACCCACCAGCCACATGGACAACGCCAGCGAAGATGCGCTGCGCTTGCGCCTGCACAACTGGGTGGCCGGCAAGACCCTGCTGCTGGTCACCCACCGCACCTCGATGCTCAGCCTGGTTGACCGCCTGCTGGTATTGGACAACGGCCGCATCGTGGCCGACGGACCGAAGGACGCGGTAATTGAAGCCCTGCGCAAAGGCCGCGTCGGCCAGACGCCTGTTTAGGAGTGGTATTGATGTCAGCTTCCCAAGGCTTGCGGGGTTATTTCAGCAGCTTCGGCAAAACCGCCGAAAGCGAATTCATGCCGGAACTGGCCAGCGCCGCCCTGCAGGATTCACCGCGCCTGACGCGCATTACCGTGTGGCTGTGCGCCGCCCTGCTGCTGGCGGCCCTGGTGTGGGCCAAGTTCGCGGTGCTGCAGGAAGTCACCATGGGCGAAGGCAAGGCGATTCCGTCGAGCAAGGTGCAGGTCATCCAGAACCTGGAGGGTGGCATTGTCACTGAGATCTACGTGCGCGAAGGCCAGGTGGTGAACAAGGGCGATACCCTGCTGCGCCTGGACGACACGCGCTTCCTGTCCAACAAGGGCGAAAGCGAAGCCGACCGCTACGCGCTGATGGCCCAGGTGGAACGCCTGCAGGCGGAAACCGACGGCAAGCCATTCACCGTGTCCGATGAAGTGCGCACCAAGGCGCCGCAGGTGGCCGAGGACGAGATGTCGCTGTACCAGTCACGGCAACGGCGCCTGGCCAGCGAGCAGCAGACGCTGAACGAACAGCTGCGCCAGAAGACCCAGGAGCTGGCGGAGTTTCGCTCCAAACAGGACCAGTACCGTTCCAGCCTGGGGCTGCTGCAGCAAGAGCTGAACATGTCGACGCCGCTGGTGGGCACCGGGGCGATTTCGCCGGTGGAAATTCTGCGCCTCAAGCGCAGCGCGGTGGAAGCACGCGGGCAGATGGACGCCACCACCCTGGCGATTCCACGGGCTGAAGCGGCGATCAACGAAATCAAAAGCAAGATGAACGAGTCCAACCAGCAGTTCCGCTCGGACGCTGCCAAGGACCTCAACGCCAAGCGCACCGACCTGTCGAAAATCACCGCCACCAGCATCGCCATCGACGACCGCGTGAGCCGCACCACCGTGGTGTCGCCGGTGCACGGCATCATCAAGACGCTGAAGGTCAACACCATTGGCGGCGTGGTACAGCCGGGCAGTGACATGGTCGAGATCGTGCCGCTGGAAGACAACCTGCTGATCGAAGCCAAGGTGCGCCCCCAGGACGTGGCCTTCTTGCACCCGGGGCAACCGGCGATGGTCAAGTTCAGCGCCTACGACTACACCATCTACGGTGGCCTGAAGGCCAAGCTGGAATTGATCAGCGCCGACACCATCACCGATGACAAGGGCAACAGTTTCTACCTGATCCAGGTCCGCACCGACGCCAACCACCTGGGGGGCGATACCAAGCCGCTGGTGATCATCCCCGGCATGACAGCCACGGTGGACATCATCACCGGCGAGAAGAGCGTGCTCGATTACCTGCTCAAGCCGGTGCTGAAGGCACGCACGGAGGCGTTGCGCGAAAGGTAGACCGCGTTGCGCCCTTCGCGGGCAGAGCCCGCTCCCACAATGACAGCGCCCGGTTCGACACCTGTGGGAGCGGGTTCTGCCCGCGAAAAGGACGACTCCAGCATTAAACCAGGGACGGATCGACGATCAACACCACCTTGCCCGCCACCTGGTTGCTGGCCAACTCGGCGAACGCCGCTTCGGCATCACCAATGGCGAAGGTGCGAGCCACCTGCGGCTTCAACCGCCCTTCCTCGAACAGCGGCCACACGTGCTGGCCCAGGTCGCTGAGCAGGTCGGCCTTGAACGGGTCGCTGCGACTGCGCAAGGTCGAGCCCAGCAACTGCACACGCTTGCCCAGCACCTTGGCCAGGTCGATGTTGGCCTTGGTGCCGCCCATCAGACCGATCAGCACCCAGCGCGCATCCACCGCCGCCACCTTGAGGTTGAGGTCGGCGTAATTGGCACCTACCGGATCAAGGATCACGTCGAACGGGCCGAAGTCGCTCAGCGCCTCCAGGCCATCGCCGCGCACCACCCCACCCTGGGCCCCCAGGCCTTCGCAGTAGGCCAGGCGCTCGGCCGAACCGACGCTGACCCAGGTCGGGTTGCCAAACGCCTTGCACAGCTGGATAGCCGCCGAGCCAATGCCGCTGGCACCAGCGTGCAGCAGCACTTTTTCACCGGGCTTGAGGCCCGCCAGCTGGAACAGGTTCAACCACACCGTGGCGTACACCTCGGGGATCGCCGCGGCCTCCACCAGCGACAGGCCGGCCGGCACCGGCAGCACGTGACGCGCATCCACCACCACTTCCTCGGCCATGCCGCCACCGGCCAGCAGTGCGCACACGCGGTCACCCACCTGCCACGACGAACCCGGCCCCACCTCAATGATCACCCCGGAACACTCCAGGCCCAGCACGGGACTGGCACCTGGCGGTGGCGGGTACAGCCCCGCGCGTTGCAACAGGTCGGCACGATTCAGGCCCGCGGCAGCTGTCCGAATTTTCACTTGACCCACGTCGCAAACCGCGCTCGGATGGTCTTGCCACTCCACATGTCCTTCAACGCCTTGCAATGCCTTCACAGTGCCTCCATAGTTGACTCATGACTGAGCCCGGTGCGTAGGTGCCGGGCTTTTTGCATTATGCGACCGGTTTCACTGGAACCGGCGAATTCAAAGACGGCCTAATATGCGTGATCAATTGTCCCCACGTCGAATCAGCATGAAGCATCTACTGCCCAGCTCCGCCCTTGCACTGTGCATCGGCCTCGGCGCTCTGTCGATGTCCGCCCGCACTTTCGCAGCCAACAGCTGGGATAACCTTCAGCCTGACCGTGACGAGGTGATCGCCAGCCTCAACATCGTCGAGTTGCTCAAGCGTCATCACTACAGCAAGCCACCACTGGACGACAAGCGTTCGGTCATCATCTACGACAGCTACCTGAAGCTGCTCGACCCGTCGCGCAGCTACTTCCTGGCCAGCGACATCACCGAGTTCGACAAGTGGAAGACGCAGTTCGACGACTTCCTCAAGAGCGGTGACCTGGACCCCGGCTTCACCATCTACAAGCGCTACCTGGACCGGGTGAAATCGCGCCTGGACTTCGCCCTGGCCGAACTGGCCAAGGGTGTCGACAAGATGGACTTCACCACCCACGAGACCATGCTGATCGACCGCAAGGACGCACCATGGGTCACCAGTGAAGCGGACCTGGACAACCTGTGGCGCAAGCGCGTCATGGACGAAGTGCTGCGCATGAAAATTGCCGGCAAGGACAACAAGCAGATCCAGGACACCCTGACCAAGCGCTACAAGAACCAATTGGCGCGCCTGGACCAGACCCGCAGCGAGGACATCTTCCAGGCGTACATCAACACCTTCGCCCAGTCGTATGACCCGCACACCAACTACCTGTCGCCCGACAGCGCGGAAAACTTCGATATCAACATGAGCCTGTCGCTCGAAGGTATCGGCGCCGTGCTGCAAAGCGACAACGACCAGGTCAAGGTCGTGCGCCTGGTGCCGGCAGGTCCTGCCGACAAGACCAAGCAGATCGCCCCGTCCGACAAAATCATCGGCGTCGCCCAGGGCGACAAGGAAATGGTCGACGTGGTGGGCTGGCGCCTGGACGAGGTGGTCAAGCTGATCCGCGGCGCCAAGGGTTCCGTGGTGCGCCTGGAAGTGATCCCGCACACCAATGCGCCGAACGACCAGACCAGCAAGATCGTGTCCATCACCCGTGAAGCGGTGAAACTGGAAGAGCAGGCCGCGAAGAAATCGATCCTGCACCTGACCGAGAACGGCAAGGAATACAAGCTGGGCGTCATCGACATCCCGGCCTTCTATCTGGACTTCAAGGCCTTCCGTGCCGGCGACCCGGACTACAAGTCCACCACCCGCGACGTGAAGAAACTGCTGACCGAACTGCAGGCTGAAAAAGTCGACGGCGTGGTCATCGACCTGCGCAACAACGGTGGCGGCTCGCTGCAGGAAGCCACCGAACTGACCAGCCTGTTCATCGAGAAAGGCCCGACCGTTCTGGTGCGTAACGCCGACGGCCGTGTGGATGTGCTCGAGGACGAGAACCCAGGCGCGTTCTACAAAGGCCCGATGGCGCTACTGGTCAACCGCCTGTCGGCCTCGGCGTCGGAGATTTTCGCCGGTGCCATGCAGGACTACCACCGCGCGCTGATCATCGGTGGCCAGACCTTCGGCAAGGGCACCGTGCAGACCATCCAGCCGCTCAACCACGGCGAGCTGAAATTGACCCTGGCCAAGTTCTACCGGGTTTCCGGCCAGAGCACCCAGCACCAGGGCGTGCTGCCTGACGTGGCCTTCCCGTCGATCATCGACACCAAGGAAATCGGCGAAAGCGCCCTGCCCGAAGCCATGCCGTGGGACACCATCCGTCCTTCGATCAAGCCGACGGCCGACCCGTTCAAGCCGTTCATTGCCCAGCTCAAGGCTGACCACGACGCACGCACCGACAAGGATGCCGAGTTCATCTACATCCGCGATCGCCTGGCACTGGCCGAGAAGCTGATGAACGAGAAGACTGTCAGCCTCAACGAAGCCGACCGCCGTGCCCAGCACGCCGACATCGAAGCCAAGCAGCTGGCGCTGGAAAACGCCCGTCGCAAAGCCAAGGGTGAAGCGCCGCTCAAGGAAATGAAGAAGGAAGACGAGGACGCCATGGCGGCCGAGCCGGACAAGACCAAGCCGGAAGACGACGCCTACCTGGCCGAGACCGGTCGCATCCTGCTGGACTACCTGAAGTTGAACTCGACGGTGGCAAAGCATTGATGAATTGATGGCCAATTGTCATCAAATGGTCATCCATCTGTCGTGAAATAAAGGGCTGGGCACTGTAGTAGGTGCCCGGCCTTTTTTTTGCCTCAAGCTTCTGTGGGCGCTGGCGTGCCAGCGAGTTTTTTTCATTGCCCTCAAAAGCTCGCTGGCAAGCCAGCCCCCACAAGGTTGCGATAAACCATGACCATCACCGAACAGCTGGGCGCATTGGCCAACATCCTGGCCCAGGGCAGCCTGCACACCCTGTTCCAGCCCATCGTCTCGCTGTCGGAGCGGCGCATACTGGGCTATGAGGCGCTCAGCCGCGGGCCGTCCAACAGCCCTCTGCACTCGCCCATCAACCTGTTCGCCGTGGCGCGCCAGGCCGGGCGCCTGAGCGAGCTGGAGATCGCCTGCCGCGGCAGTGCCTGCCAGCGCTTCAGCGAGCAGAAGCTGGCGGGCAAGCTGTTCCTCAACGTGTCCCCCGAGTCGTTGCTGGAGGCGCACCATCAGCCCGGCATGACCCTCAGGGTGTTGCAGGCCCACGGCATACCCCCCAGCGACGTGGTCATCGAACTCACCGAACAGACCCCCACCGACGATTTCCAGCTGCTCTACAACGCGCTGCACCATTACCGCGCCATGGGCTTCTCGATCGCGCTGGATGATTTGGGCGCCGGTTATTCCAGCCTGCGCCTGTGGTCGGAGTTGCGCCCCGATTACGTGAAGATCGACCGGCACTTCATCGACGGCATCCACCAGGACGCCGTGAAACGCGAGTTCGTCGGTTCCATTCTGCAGATCGCCAAGGCCTCCCGCGCGCAAGTGATCGCCGAGGGCATCGAACTGCCCGAGGAGCTGGCCGTGCTGGCGGAGATGGGCGTCGACCTGGTGCAGGGCTACCTGCTGTGCCGCCCGCAGGAGCAGCCGCCCCACGATGCCCGCACGCTGTTGCCCAAGCTCGACGCCGCGGCCGCGCCGCTGGGTGAGGAAGGCAGCGACCTCAGTGCCCTGCTGATCGAACAACTGGCGGTGCAGCAGGACATGCCCACCGCCGCAGTGCTGGAAGCGTTCCGCAGCCAGGCCAACCTCAACTCACTGGCGGTGCTTGACGCCCAGCAGCAACCCTGTGGCATCGTCCACCGCCATTCACTGTCCGAGGCACTGCTCAAGCCGTTTGCCACCGACCTGTTCGCGCGCAAGCCGATCAGCCGGCTGATGAGCGAGGATTTTCTTGCCGTGGAGCTTAGCCAGTCGCTGCAACAGGTCAGCCGCCTGCTCACCAGTCGCGCCCGCCAGCGCATGGAAGAAGATTTCATCATCACCCTGGACGGCCGCTACCTGGGCCTGGGCCGCGTAATCGATGTGCTCAAGCTGATCACCGAGATGAAGATCCAGCAGGCGCGCTATGCCAACCCGCTGACCCTGCTGCCGGGTAACGTGCCCATCCAGCAGTGCCTCACGCGGGTGCTGCAACAGGGCCGTGAAGCGGCCATCTGCTACGTCGACATCGACAGTTTCAAGCCCTTCAATGACATCTACGGCTATGGTCGCGGCGACGAGGTGTTGCTGTGCCTGGCCCAGTGCCTGAACGAACGGGTAGACCCGGCGCGCGACTTCGTCGGCCACATTGGCGGCGATGATTTCATGCTGGTGCTGGGCTCGCCCGACTGGCGCAAGCGGTTGACTGAATTGCTCGAGGATTTCCAGGCCCAGTGCCGGCGTTTCTACCGCGCCGAACACTTGGAGGAAGGCTGCTTCGTGGCCCATAACCGCCAGGGTCAGCGGCAGGAGTTTGCCTTGCTGTCACTGTCGATCGGCGTGGTGCACCTGCACCCGCAGGCCTGCGCCGGGCTGGACGCCAGCCTGCTGGCCGAACTGGCATCGCAGGCCAAGCACCAGGCCAAGGTGGTGCCGGGCTACAGCATTCAGGTGATCGATACCGCCGAGGCGCACAGCCTCACCCGCGAAGGCGCCCATAGTGAGCCGCGCGCTCAGGGTCCGGG
Source organism: uncultured Gammaproteobacteria bacterium (assembly GCA_963816515.1). Lineage (GTDB taxonomy): Bacteria > Pseudomonadota > Gammaproteobacteria > Pseudomonadales > Pseudomonadaceae > Aquipseudomonas. Next base: position 927,710 of record CAWFKX010000001.1, read on the forward strand.
GCAAGGCCAGGGCCACCCTGACGGTACAACTGCTCAAGCTTGAACGCCGCCAGCGGGTGGCCACCGGCCAAGGCCCGCTCCCACCAGTGTAACGCCGCTACCGCATCCGGCGCGCTGCGCAGGGTGCCAGCGAGGCTGGTCACGCCCATCTGATAGGCCGCCTTGGGGTCGCCACGCTCGGCCGCCAGGCGCAACAGGCGCAGGCCTTCCTCGCGCGCCGCCAGGCCCTTGCCCCGGAACATCAACACGTGGCCGTAGAAGCCCATGGCGTTGAGGTCACCGAGGTTGGCCATGCGCGAGAATTGCCCTTGCAGCCATTCCCACCCACGGGGCTGACGCACAAACCAAGGCCAATGGAACAGGTGGCGGGCTACCCAGTAGCCGATCCGCGCGCGGAGCAGCCACAGCGCTGGTTTCACGATGTGCATTCTTCCGGGTAGCTGAATTCGAAAACCCGCACCACTTCCGAGGCGTGCCATGACGCGGCGGCTACCCCGTCGGAGGGCCCGGAAAAACGCCCCAGACGTTCCACGCACTCAAAGAAACCGGTGCGCGGCAGGCGGCTGGCGCCCTGGCTGATCACCAGGGAGCTGCGCAGTGGCTGTTCGGCACGGGCGTCGATCACGGCCAGGTATTCGAGGGCAGCGGTGAGGGTCTGCATGGCCGGGCTGGGCAGTTGCAGGCGTTCGAGCAAGGCACGGTAGGTGAGCAGGTGGCGTTGGCGGCGGGCATGGTCCAGTTCGCTCAGCAGACCATCCCACTGCTGACGGCTGATGCGCACGCTCACGACACCTCTCCCCAGCCGGGAACCCCCAGCTCCCACGCCAGGCTTCGTCGGATGGCGGCATCGGGTTCGCGCTCACCTGACTCGATCATGGCCAGGTATGAAGGGCTGATGCCCACGGTGCGCGCCAGCTTGTCCAGCGCCAGCCCCTTGGCCTCGCGCAGTTCGCCCAGGCGCGACAGGGGCGGCAAGGCCTCGTCTGCCGGCTGCGGCGACACGACCGACGCCACCGGTTGCACGGCGGCCGGCTGCCCGGCAGCGGCCAGCAATGCCTGGTATTGCTCCCACGGCAGCACGGCATACTCCGGCTTGCCATCGCGACTGATGACCTGAACACCCATTACAACCCCCTGTAGGATCACCATATGTAATCTGTAGGCATAATCCTTATGCCAAATATAGTAACAGTCGCCGGGGGAGAACGGGATTTTCTATTTCAACTCGCTTACAAACTCGGGTTTTCGCCGCTGTTGTGTTCAAGTTGCAGGGCACGCGGCGTGGCTGGCAGACGTTCGACAACGCGCAGCTTTTCTGGCCGCAGGCTGTCACGCCAGGCCTTGAAAGCGTTCAGTTCCTTCTCCAGGCTGTTGACTACCCAGGCCAGCACGGCAATGTCATCGAGCAGGCCGATGCCGGGTATCCAGTCGGGGATGGCATCGATGGGGCTGACGAAATACAGCAGGCCGGCAACGATCATCACCAGCGCGCGGGGGTTGATCTGCCGGTACTCACCGCGCCAGTAAGCCAGGCACAGCTCCTGAAGCAGTTTGGCGTTGGCCTTCAACTGTTTGAAGCCGCTGGCCGGCCCCTGGCTTTTGCGCACCACAGCGAAGATCAAAACCGGCAGCCGACCACGACTGAGCAGGCGCTCGGCGAGCGGAAGAAAACGAGCAAAACTCCAAGGTGCTTTCATGGCCTCTCCACGGGAAATGAGCCGTCAGGTTATCCACAGTTATTGTGGATAACCTTGTGAACAGCGGCGGTTTTACTGGCTGAAAGCCACGTTTTTCAAGGGTCGCACTTAGATCGGGCGTTTTTTACACACATCGACACCCCTCGCGCCAGCGGCACGAGAACGTTTGCGGCCCTGATTTGGCAGGGGTTGCACATGAGACTTCGCCCACCCGCGACAGTTCATCATGCCTCGTAGGACCTGCCGGCAGGCTGCGATGGCGCGCGCAGCGGGCCCAGGTTCGACAGGGCCGTAGGCAGGTTTCCACGGGCAAAAAAAAACGCCCCGCAAGGCGGAGCGTTTTTTCACACGGCCGTGAATTACTTCGACGCAGCCTTGTTGGTGTCAGCCTTGTCGTCGTCAGACGCGGCAGCTGGCTCCTGGTCGGCCTTGGCCGGGTCCTTGATGGCCAGCAGCTCCAGGTCGAAAACCAGTACCGAGTTGGCCGGGATTTTCGGGCTTGGGCTCTGGGCACCGTAGGCCAGGTCAGCCGGGATGAACAGCTTGATCTTCTCGCCAACGTGCATCAGTTGCAGGCCTTCGACCCAACCCGGAATCACGCCGCTCACTGGCAGGTCGATCGGGCTACCGCGCTCGATGGAGCTGTCGAAAACGGTGCCGTCAGTCAGCTTGCCTTCGTAGTGGACAGTCACGACATCAGTCGGCTTGGGCTGTGGGCCGTCGGCTTTCTTGATGACTTGGTACTGCAGGCCGGAAGCGGTAGTGACCACGCCATCCTTCTTGCCGTTTTCTTCCAGGAATTTCTTGCCCGAGGCTTCAGCTTCGGCATTCATTTTGGTCATGCGTTCTTCGGCACGCTTCTGCAGTGCAGCGAAGGCTTCGACCAGTTCATCGTCCTTGAGCTTCTGAGGTTTCTTGCCGACAGCATCTTCGATGCCTTGGGCGACGGCCTTGGAGTCCAGATCGTCCATGCCTTCCTGTGCCAGGCTCTTGCCCATGTTCAGGCCGATGCCGTAGGAAGCTTTCTGCGCCGGGGTTTTCAGTTCCACGCTGGAATGATTGTCGCAACCTGCGAGTACCAGAGTGACCAAGGCAACCGCCGCCGCCAACCGATGCTGTTTCATGCTATTTCCTTGTTCATGCGCCAAATGGGCAATCGAGTAAAGCCGCGAGCTTATCAGGCGGCCACGACCAATGGCTACCGGCATGAGAGCCCGAAAATACAGATAAGTTCAGGTGGTGGAAGGGTTTCATCTGAATGATGGCCATCCTTACCAATTCCTTACATTGTGGGCGCTGGCTCGCCGACGAGCTTTTCGATGCCCTGGCAATCTCGCTGACAATCCAGCATCCACACAGTCAGCTTTCCCGGTACCCGGCCGCCACTTCGCGCACCACGTCGCACAGCCACTGCGCCGGTAGCGGCAACGGCAACGAAGCGTTGCTGCAAATGCCCACCGAGCCCCCTGGTTCGCGCACGCCCAGGTCGAGTTCGAACAGTTCATGCTCGCGGATGTCGAGCAGCACCGCGTCCCGCGGCGCCACCCAGATCGCGTCGCTGCTCAGCACATACCGGCGGCTGAGGGTAGGCGACAGGGTTTCCAGGCGCTGCGCCGGCATCTCGATGGCGCACTGCACGAACAGGCTGTCGGCGTGCTTGCGAATGGTGGTGCCTGCCAGCGGCAGCACTAGCGGGTAGCGATTGACCCGTGCGCGGTCGGTGGGCACCTGGCCCAGCAACGGGTGGCCAGGGCGCACTACCAGGGTCATCGACTCGCTGTACAGGTGCTCGAACATCAGCCCCTGAATCTGCGGGCTGTCGGTCATGCGCCCGATCACCAGGTCCAGCTCCCCCACGTGCAACTGCGACAGCAGGTGCGCGCCAGGCCCGGTGGCCACGCTGACAATCAAGGCGGCATGGCGCTCGTTGAGGCGGCATAACACTTCGGGCATCAACAGGCTTTCAACCGTGGACAACACCCCAACCTTCACGTGCGGTGGCTCATGCTCTTCGGTGCGCAGGGTGCTGACACCATCGCGCAAGGCCTGCACGCACGGCGCCGCGTAGCGCATGAAACGTACCCCCGCCGGGGTCAGTTCGACGCCGCTCTTGTCGCGCTCGAACAGGCGCGTCTGCAGCAATTCCTCAAGCTCCTTGAGGGTCTTGGAAATGGCCGGCTGGCTGATGGCAACCGCATCGGCGGCCTTGGCGAAACTGCCTTGGCGAGCGATCTCGAGGAAGCACAACAGGTGGCGGAATTTGATGCGAGTGTCGAGGTTCATGGCAGTGATGTTACCACCAACCTCGCCTGCGACCGCTTCGTCGAAGCCGCTGCCGCCAGGCTGTGGCAACCGCTAGCGTGCGCTCGACATTTTTCGTGTTAAAAAAACTACAAAAAGTAAGGAGATAGCCACTTGCCTGCTGTATATATAATCAGGCATAACAGGGAATTCGTTCCCCTACATGGATGTCCAACGTGCGTTTTATCTATCGCAGCCTTCTGGTGCTGCTCTTTGTCATTTTTGTCGTGTTGGCCGTGGTGCTGTACTACACCGCTCGGCCCAACCTGCCCCATTACGAACCCGTGCAGACCTTGCGCTACCTGGACCAGTGGAGTCCTGCTGACCGCGAGCTGTACTACTTCACGCCCCAGGGTACCCAGGTCAAGGGCCTGCATTACGACTGGTTCACCACCCTGGAACTGCCGTTCTCCCAGGACCGCTTCGCCGCCCCCGAGTACATGGCGCGTTTCGGTTTCCTGACTGAACCGCACCAACAGGCGAGCGCCGCCAACCCGGGCAACCTGCCCGTGGGCTTCACCCGTCACCGCAATGACGGTGACAGCACCGAGTACCTGGACATCACTTGCGCCGCCTGCCACACCGGAGAGCTGCGGATGAACGGCCAGGCCGTGCGCATTGATGGCGGCACCGCCCAGCACGTGCTGCCTTCCAGCGTGCCGACCCTCAAGGGTGGCAGCTTTGGCCAGGCGCTGGTGTCGAGCCTGGCGGCCACCTACTACATCCCGTGGAAGTGGAGCCGCTTCGCCCACCGGGTGCTGGGGGAACGCTATGACAGCGACAAGGACACCCTGCGCAAGCAGTTCAAGGCCTCGCTGGACACCTTCGCCCACACCGCCTGGAACGATTGGCACCGCGGCCTCTACCCCACCCAGGAAGGCCCGGGGCGCACCGACGCGTTCGGGCGCATTGCCAACGCCACCTTCGGCGATGCCATTGCCCCGGCCAACTACCGCGTCGCCAATGCGCCGGTGGATTACCCGCAGCTGTGGGATATCTGGACCTTCGACTGGGTGCAGTGGACCGGCTCGGCCCGCCAGCCCATGGCGCGCAACGTCGGCGAATCGCTGGGCGTGGGCGCCACCCTGAATTTCTTCGACGACCACGGCCAGCCATTGGCCGGCGACGATCGCTATGCCTCCAGCGTGCGGGTCAAGGACCTGTACACCATCGAAGAGACGCTGCAGCGCCTCAAGCCACCCACCTGGCCCGAGGACATCTTCGGCAAGGTCGACCTGCACAAAGCCGCCGCCGGCCGTGCGCTGTTCGCCGCCAACTGCGCGGGCTGCCACGTGCCACCGGTGCACCTGGAAGGCACGCGCCCGGTACGCCACATGGTGCTGGTGCCCACCGAACAGATCGGCACCGACCCCACGGCCGCGAACAACATCGCCACCTACCGCTACGACGTCAGCAGCCTGAAGTGGACCGCCGAGGACCTGAAAAGCCTGAACGTGGACATCAACCCTGACCCCGGCACGCTGGACCTGACCAAGGTCTCGGTCGCCCAGGGCCTGGCCTACGTCACGGCGTTCGTCGAACGCCACGCCTACCGTGCCGCCGGCATCAGCCCCGCTGAACAGGCCCGCTACAACGGTTTCGGCCTGAACATCAGCGTGCTCGAGGTATTGGCCTACAAGGCCCGGCCACTGGCGGGCGTGTGGGCCACGCCGCCGTTCCTGCACAACGGTTCGGTGCCCAGCGTGTACCAACTGCTGTCGCCCCAGGACGAACGCCAGCGCACTTTCCACCGCGGCAATTTCGAGTACGACCCGGTCAACCTCGGCTACCGTACCGAAGGCTTCGACGGCGCCTTCCTGTACGACACTGCCGTTACCGGCAACCACAACAGCGGTCATGAATTCCGCGACGGCCCCCGTGAACGCGGGGTGATCGGCCGCTACCTGAAACCTGAGGAACGCCGCGCCCTGATTGAATACCTGAAAGTACTGGGCGGCCCGCTCGAGGAGAAATTGCCATGATGTTCAGTGATTCGGCGCGCCTGCCGGGATTCTTCGGTCGCCTGTGGTTGCGCCTCGGCCGCTGGCTGCTCACGCTGCTGGTGATCATGGCGGTGCTCGGCGCCTTGGGGTTTGGTATCGGTTATGCCTACTACGCCTGGAAGTTTTCCGGCCCTGTGTCGGCTGAAGAACAGGTGCCGCCCGGCGAAGCAGCCATGACCCAGGACATCATCCAGACCGCCATTCGCATCGTCGACCAACATCGCGAGCCTACCCGCTACTTGCGCGATGCCCACGCCAAGGCCCATGGCTGCGTCACGGCCGAAGTCAGCGTGCCGCAGAACTTGCCCGCCGACCTGCGCCAGGGCGTGTTCGCCGAACCGGGAAAAACCTGGCAGGCGTGGATTCGCCTGTCCAACGGCAACGCCTACCCACAGTTCGACCAGTTGCAAGACGCCCGCGGCATGGCCATCAAACTGCTCAACGTACCCGGCAAGCAGTTGATGGCCGACCAGGCCGACCATCACGAGCAGGACTTCGTGATGTTCAACCATGCCAACTTCTTCGTCAGCGACGTGGCCGAGTACCGGCAGAACATCAGCGCCCAGGCCGATGGCAAGCAGGCCATGGCTTTCTTCCCCAGTTGGGACCCGCGCAGCTGGCAACTGCGCCACCTGCTGATTGCCAAGGCCACGCTGGCCAAGGCGCCGCTCAGCCCGACACTGGCCACCTACTACTCGGTATCGCCGTACAAGTTCGGCAGCGCCAACGCCAAGTTCCGTGTGGTGCCGGACCTCAACAGCTGCCCGCCCTACACGGTGGCCAAGCAGAACCAGGACTTGCCCAACTTCCTGCGCACGGCCCTGCACCAGCAACTGACCACCGACCAGCAACCGGCGTGCTTCATGCTGCAGATCCAGCGCCAGGACCCACGCAAGTACATGCCCATCGAAGACACCAGCGTGCAATGGCAGGAAAGCGATGCCCCCTTCCAGACCGTGGCCATGATCCGTGTGCCGCCGCAGGACTTCGACACCCCGGCGCAGAACCTGATGTGCGATAACCTGTCGTTCAACCCGTGGCACAGCATCGAGGCGCACCGGCCCATTGGCGGCATCAACCGGTTGCGCAAGGCCGTGTATGAAGCGGTGAGCGAGTACCGCCATGCGCGCAACGCGGCGCTGGGCCAGCCGGCGCCCTGACCCCTGACCCCTGCGGCCACTGCTGCAGGGATTCTGACGATTTACGGGGGGCGCGAATGTGTCGAAAAATATTTCGGACTTTTTTCAGAACGCCGCAGTCGGACTTAATAAGCCGTCACGCTTTTCACTGACGCTAAAAGCCTGCACCCCAAAAGTCGAAGAAAGGAAAACGCCATGGGCACCATACTTATCATCATTCTTATCCTGCTATTGATCGGTGGTCTTCCTGTATTCCCGCACTCCAGAAGTTGGGGTTACGGGCCGTCCGGCATTATCGGCGTGGTGCTGGTGGTTCTGTTGATATTGGTATTGCTCGGCAGAATCTAGGGAATAAAACGGAAATAAAAAAAGGCAGCCCGCCATGGGCTGCCTTTTTTATTGCCGTGCAATCACTCAGTGGGCGACGGCACCGCTGGCGCCAAGGCCGGTTTGCGAGCGCACGAATTGTGGCAGGAACAACGCCCGCTCGTTCTCGGCTGCCTTGGACTTGTCGGTGATCGAGAAGAACCAGATGCCGGCAAAGGCAATGATCATCGAGAACAGCGCCGGGTACTCATAGGGGTAGATGGCTTTCTCATGCCCCAGGATCTGCACCCAGATGGTTGGCCCTAGAATCATCAGGCCCACGGCACTGATCAGCCCCAGCCAGCCACCAATCATCGCCCCGCGGGTGGTCAGGCGTTTCCAGTACATGGATAGGAACAGCACCGGGAAGTTGCAGCTCGCCGCGATCGAGAAGGCCAGGCCCACCATGAACGCGATGTTCTGATTCTCGAACAGAATACCCAGGCCAATGGCCAGGATCCCCAGGGCGATGGTGGTGATTTTCGAGACGCGGATTTCTTCCTTCTCGTTGGCCTTGCCCTTCTTGATCACGCTGGCGAACAGGTCATGAGACACCGCCGAGGCACCGGCCAGGGTCAACCCGGCTACCACCGCCAGGATGGTGGCGAAGGCCACCGCCGAGATGAAGCCCAGGAAAACGCTGCCACCCACGGCATCGGCCAGGTGCACCGCCGCCATGTTGTTACCGCCCAGCAGCGCGCCTGCCGCGTCTTTGAACGCCGGGTTGGTGCTGACCAGCAGGATGGCGCCGAAGCCGATGATAAAGGTCAGGATGTAGAAGTAGCCAATGAACCCGGTAGCATACAGCACGCTCTTGCGCGCTTCCTTGGCGTCAGACACGGTGAAGAAGCGCATCAAAATATGCGGCAGGCCAGCGGTACCGAACATCAACGCCAGGCCCAGGGAGAACGCCGAGATCGGGTCTTTCACCAGGCCACCGGGGCTCATGATGGCCTCGCCTTTTGGGTGTACCTTGATGGCTTCGCTGAACAGCGTGTTGAAATCGAAATTGACGTGCTTCATCACCATCAGCGCCATGAAGGTAGCCCCCGACAGTAGCAACACCGCCTTGATGATCTGCACCCAGGTGGTCGCCAGCATGCCGCCGAACAACACATACAGGCACATCAGGATACCCACCAGCACCACGGCCACGTGGTAGTCCAGGCCGAACAACAGCTGGATCAGCTTGCCCGCGCCGACCATCTGCGCGATCAGGTAGAACGCCACCACCACCAGCGAGCCACAGGCCGACAGGGTACGGATTTCGGTCTGCTTGAGGCGGTACGACGCCACGTCGGCAAAGGTGTACTTGCCCAGGTTGCGCAGGCGCTCGGCGATCAGGAACAGAATGATCGGCCAGCCCACCAGGAAGCCGATGGAGTAGATCAGGCCATCGTACCCGGAGGTGAACACCAGTGCGGAAATACCCAGGAAAGACGCGGCCGACATGTAGTCACCGGCGATCGCCAGGCCGTTCTGAAAACCGGTGATGCGCCCGCCAGCCGCGTAGTAATCGGCGGCGGACTTGTTACGTTTGGAGGCCCAGTAGGTGATGCACAGGGTGGCACCGACGAACACCACGAACATGACGATGGCGGACACGTTGAGCGGCTGCTTCTGCACCGCGCCGGTGATGGCGTCGGCGGCGAACAGGGCCGGGGCGAATGCCGCGAGGCCGAGGCTGGCCAATAATCGCTTGATCATTGTTGTGCCTCCCGAAGAATCTCTTTGTTCAGGTCATCGAACTCACCGTTGGCCCGTCGCACATAGATGGCCGTGAGAATGAAAGCACTGAGAATCAGCCCGACACCAATGGGAATGCCCCAGGTGATGGACGATTCGGGGGTCAACTTGGCGCCCAATACATGGGGTCCATAAGCGATCAAAAGAATGAACGCCGAATAAAGCCCGAGCATGATCGCCGAGAGTATCCAGGCGAATCGTTCCCTTTTTTGCACCAGCTCCTTGAAGCGCGGGCTGTTTTGAATCGAGAGGTAAATGCTGTCGTTCATTGTTTTTGTCCTCGCAGCACAGATGGGGTAACACTTGCACTTTAGGCGGCTTTGCGACAGCCTCCAGACGACCTTAGTATTAGATCGACATTACGCTTTCGCCACCCCACTTAGTTGCATAGCTAACTTATGACAACTGCAAGACAATCAGCACAATAAAAAGCCGCCGGGGCATTTAACCCCGGCGGCTCTGGAAGTTGCGTAATAGAGCGGTCAGCTGTTTATTTAGCGGTCCACTGCGCCACACGCTCAGGGTGTTTGGCCACCCAGTCCTTGGCAGCGGCTTCCGGCTTGGCGCCGTCCTGAATGGCGAGCATGACTTCGCCAATTTCGTCCTTGGAGTTCCACTGGAATTTTTTCAGGAAGGCAGCGACGTCCGGTGCCTTGGTGTCCAGTTCCTTGCTGCCGACGCTGTCCACGGTTTCGGCGGCGCCATACACACCTTTCGGGTCGTCGAGGAAACTCAGTTTCCACTTGGCGAACATCCAGTGCGGCACCCAGCCGGTGACCGCAATGGACTCATGTTTCTCCTCGGCCCGGGTCAGCTCCGCAATCATCGCGGCGCCGGAACTGGCTTGCAGTTTGTAGCCGGTCAGCTCGTAGTCCTTGATCGCCTGATCAGTCTTGAGCATCACGCCCGAGCCGGCGTCGATGCCGACGATCTTGTTCTTGAAGCTGGTGTCGGTCTTGAGGTCGGCGATGGATTTGGCCGTCACGTAATCAGGCACGATCAGGCCGATCTTGGCGTCCTTGAAGTTGGGGCCGTAGTCGACCACCTTGTCCTTGTTCTTGGCCCAGTATTCGCCATGGGTCACCGGCAGCCAGGCCGAGAGCATGGCGTCGAGTTTACCGGTGGCCACGCCCTGCCACATGATGCCGGTCGCCACCGCCTGCAGTTTCACTTTATAGCCAAGCTTCTGCTCGATCACTTGTGCCGCCACGTTGGTGGTGGCGACGCTGTCGGACCAGCCATCGACATAGCCGATGCTCAACTCAGGCTTACTCTCGGCGCTGGCCAGGGTCGAACTTGCCGCAAGTACCAGAGCGGCGGCCGCTCCCAGGATTTTTCGCTTATTCATCCAGACTTCCCCAAAAGGCTGCGCTCGACGGGTGTCGAGCATCGATCGTGTGTGGTTCGGGTGCACGGCGCTGGCAAATCGCCTTGACTGCCCCCTGATGATCAACCTCGCCGGGCGAGCATCCTGCTCTGGCTGCGACCTTGAGGCAGCGAGAAACGACATCACGGTGCCAGCAGCGACATCGACCGTTGGTCGTCTGCCCGAACTTTGCATGGCAAATGCTCAGGCTTCACAGAAATGCAGGTAACATGCGCGGCTTTGTTGCCTGACGAAAATAGACAATGCCCGCCACGTTCCGCTCAACCTTGCTGCCCTATCTGTTTGCCTGTGTACTCGGTCTGCTCGCCCTCGCCGGTTTCTGGTACGGGCTGGGCAAGCCCGTGGTGCTGCCCGATGCAGCCAGCGCCACGCATAAGCTGCAATGCGCCTCGTACACGCCGTTCGATAAAGACCAGTCGCCCTTCGACCAACCGTTCAAGCTGCGCCCCGAGCGCATGGACGCCGACCTCGCGTTGCTGGCCACTCGCTTCGAGTGCATCCGCACCTATTCCATGACCGGCCTGGAAGGCATTCCGGCGCTGGCGCGCAAGCACGGCCTGAAGCTGATGATCGGTGCGTGGGTCAACGGCAACCCGGTGGATACCGACAAGGAGATCAAGGCCCTGATCGCCAGCGCCAACACCAACCCCGACGTGGTGAAAGCCGTGATCGTGGGTAACGAGACGCTGCTGCGCAAGGAAGTCACCGGCAAGCAGTTGGCACACTTGATTCGCGAAGTGAAAAGCCAGGTCAAGCAGCCGGTCACCTATGCCGACGTCTGGGATTTCTGGCTGCAGTACCCGGAGGTGGCGCCTGAGGTCGACTTCCTGACCATTCACCTGCTGCCCTACTGGGAAGACAACCCCACCGGCATCGACGACGCTCTGGCCCACGTGGCGAAGGTGCACGACGAATTCGCCCGCAAGTTCGCGCCCAAGGACATCCTGATCGGTGAAACCGGCTGGCCGAGCGAAGGCCGCCAGCGCGAGACCGCCCTGCCCAGCCGCGTCAACGAAGCGCGGTTTATCCGCGGCGTGGTGACCATGGCCGAGCAGCACGGCTGGCACTACAACCTGATCGAGGCCTTCGACCAGCCCTGGAAGCGTGCCAGCGAAGGCGCCGTGGGCGGCTATTGGGGCCTGTTCGACGCCGACCGCCAGGACAAGGGCATACTCCAGGGCCCCGTGACCAACGTGCCGTTCTGGCCACAATGGCTGGGCACCGGCGTGGTGCTGTGGCTGGCAACCCTGGCCTTCGCCGGGCGCGTCGACAACCGTCGCAGCGCCCTGCTGTTACCGCTGCTGGCCGCCGTTGGCGCCGGCAGCCTGGGCGCCTGGGGAGAGCTGGTGCGAATCAACGCGCGCTTCGCCGAGGAATGGATCTGGGCCGTGCTGCTGGCCGGCTTGAACGTCATCGTGCTGGCCTACGGTGCGCTGGCGCTGGCCCAGCGCAGCGGCTGGCGCGAACGCCTGTTCGGCTGGCTGGACCGGCGCGCCGGCACATGGCTCATGGCCGCGGGCTTCGCGGCGGCGGTGATGATGCTGGCGCTGGTGTTCGACGCCCGCTACCGCAGCTTCCCCAGCGCCGCGCTGGTGTTGCCGGCGCTGGTCTACCTGCTGCGCCCGGTGAACGTGCGCCGTGCGGAAACCCTGCTGCTGACGGCGATCGTCGGCGTGGGTATCCCAGTGCAGTTGGCCATTGAAGGGTTGCAGAATCAGCAGGCGTGGACCTGGGCGGTGGTTAGCGTGCTGATGGTGGGCGCGCTGCTGCGCAGCCTCAAGCGCAATTGAGTCGAAGACACCTCGTTGCCAGCTTCGCGGGTAGAACCCGCTCCCACAGCCTCAAGCGCGATAGCGCTATCGGCGAACCAGGCGCAGCCCTGCGATCACCACTGCAAACACCGCCAGGCTGGCGCTGTACAGCACCAGTCCGGGAATGCCGATCACCAGTGCCAGCACGGCAATCCACCAGCCCAGGCAGCGCGGCACGAAGAAGCCGACCACCGCGGCCACCAGGGCGGCAATGGAAATCATGCGAAAGTGAATCAGGTAACCCAACCCCGATCGCAGTTGGCATTCCCAGCGGCTGGCCTCGTCGCTGCACAGCCCCACCCAGCGGGCATCCTCCATCAATCCGTAGCGCACGCCATAGCTGGCAGCCAGGCTCAGGGCGACCAGGACGAAAAGCACGATCAGTGACGTACGGCGGGACATGACACACTCCGGAAAGGAAAAACGGCGCCAAGAATAACGGGCGCGCCTCGTTATGCAAGGCGAAAACCGCAGCGGCGGCTATTGTGTCTGTTGGCGTATCACGTCCGTACAATATTTTGCGTGCCAAAAGCGGTCATACTTGGCAACTTGCCACCAACGCGGTGGTCAGAGCCTGCGTACTTCACTTAGCTTTCGCCTTTTTAGGGACACCGTCATGCTTCGAATATTGCACTTCGCTGCCTTGCTGGGCGGCCTCATTTTGAGTGCGTCCGCGCTGGCCAAGGATGTGGACCCCGCCACCTACGGCTTCCCGCTGACCAACCCGTTCGAAGCGACCATTGCCTCGACCCCGCCAGACCTGCGGCCCAAGCTGCCGGCCGACGATGACATCAAGCAGGCCGACCACACGTTGAACCTGCGCCCCGACCGCGATTTCACCCTGCCCGACAACTTCTGGGCGGTGAAAAAACTGCACTATCGCCTGGCCTACCAGGACCACGCTGCGCCGCTGATCTTCATCATCGCCGGCACCGGCGCGCCCTACACCGCCAGCCTCGCCGAGTACCTGAAGAAACTGTACTACCAGGCCGGTTTCCACGTGGTGCAATTGTCCTCGCCTACCAGCTACGACTTCATGAGCGCCGCCTCGCGCTTCGCCACGCCCGGGGTGAGCAAGGAAGACGCCGAAGACCTTTACCGGGTGATGCAGGCCGTGCGGGCGCAGAACCCGAAACTGCCGGTCACCGACTTCTACCTGACCGGCTACAGCCTGGGCGCCCTGGACGCGGCCTTCGTCAGCCACCTGGACGAAACCCGCCGCAGCTTCAACTTCAAGAAAGTGCTGCTGCTCAACCCGCCGGTGAACCTGTACACCTCCATCAGCAACCTCGACAAGCTGGTGCAGGCCCAGGTCAAGGGCATCAACAACACCACCACGTTCTACGAAGTGGTGCTGCAGAAGCTGACCCGCTACTTCCAGCAGAAAGGCTACATCGACCTCAACGATGCGCTGCTGTATGACATCCAGCAGTCCAAGCAGCACCTGTCCAACGAACAGATGGCCATGCTGATCGGCACCTCGTTCCGCTTCTCGGCGGCCGACATCGCCTTCACCTCGGACCTGATCAACCGCCGCGGGCTGATCACCCCGCCCAAGTTCCCGATCACCGAGGGCACCAGCCTCACACCGTTCCTCAAGCGGGCGCTGCAGTGCGACTTCGACTGCTACCTGACCGACCAGGTCATCCCCATGTGGCGCGCCCGTACCGACGGTGGCAGCCTGCTGCAACTGGTGGACGAAGTGAGCCTGTACGCCCTCAAGGACTACCTGCACGACAGCCCGAAAATCGCCGTGATGCACAACGCCGACGACATCATCCTCGGCCCTGGCGACCTGGGCTTCCTGCGCAAGACCTTTGGCGACCGCCTGACCGTCTACCCCCACGGTGGCCATTGCGGCAACCTCAATTACCGCGTCAACGCCGACGCCATGCTGGAGTTCTTCCGTGGCTAAGACCTTCCTCCTGGCCGCCGCACTGCTGTGTGCCGGCGTGGCCCATGCCGATGACAAACCGACCCAGGCCGACGCGGACGGTTTCACCGAGCCGCTCAAGCAGCTCAAGTTCAACCCGGGCCTGGACCAGCGTGAATTCGAGCGTTCCAGCCTGACCGCGCTGAACGTGTACGACCCGCTGGAGAACTGGAACCGGCACGTGTACCACTTCAACTACCGGTTCGACGAGTGGGTGTTCCTGCCGGTGGTCAATGGCTACCGCTACGTCACCCCCAGCTTCCTGCGCACCGGCGTAAGCAACTTCTTCAGTAACCTGGGCGACGTGCCGAACCTGCTCAACAGCCTGTTGCAGCTCAAGGGCAAGCGCTCGCTGGAAATCACCGGGCGACTGCTGCTCAACACCACCATCGGCATCGCCGGCCTGTGGGACCCGGCGACGAAGATGGGCCTGCAGCACCAGAGCGAAGACTTCGGCCAGACCCTGGGCTTCTATGGCGTGCCGGGCGGTGCCTACCTGGTGCTGCCGATCTTCGGCCCGTCGAACCTGCGGGACGCCACCGGCCTGCTGTTCGACTACGGTGCCGAGTCGCAGATCAACTTCCTCAATGTGTCTCAGGAAAGCAGCCGTCATCCGGAAATCTGGGCCCTGCGCGCGGTGGACAAGCGCTACACCACCAGCTTCCGCTATGGCTCGCTGAACACGCCGTTCGAGTACGAGAAGGTGCGCTACATCTACACCGAGTCGCGCAAGCTGCAGATTGCCGAGTGATCACGCTTGCCCTGTAGCCGCAGCCTTCGGCAGCGGCTACGGGTACTGCAGAAACGCGAGAATCTCGGCTTTCTTGGCCAGCGCATCACGCCGGCCCAGTTCGATCAGTTCCGTGCAATACCCCGCCTCGAACAGCAAATAACTGAGCAACCCCGCGCCACTGGTTTTCGTTGCCCCCGGCCCGCGCAGGAACAGGCGCAAGGCCGGGGGCAGTTCGTGCCGGTGGCGCGCGGCAATCTCGTCCAGCGGCTGGCTGGGCGACACCACCATCACCTCCACCGGGCTCAAGCCCAATGGCGCGCTGTGCACGTGAGCCGGCAACAGCCGCCCCAACTGGTTGAGCCGCTGCAGCAACTCCAGGTCATCCTCCAGGCTGTCGATAAACGCGCTGTTGAGCAGATGCCCGCCGATCTGCGCCAGGCTCGGCTGCGGTTCGCTGCCCACGGCGCCGACCGCGGTCGAGGGACCGCGCGGGTTACCGCTGACGCCCACCACCAGCACTCGATCCGCGCCCAGGTGCAGCGCCGGGCTGATCGGCGCCGATTGGCGCATAGCGCCGTCACCGTAGAAGTCCTCACCCAGGCGCACTGGCGGGAACAACAACGGAATCGAAGCGCTGGCCAGCAGGTGCTCCACGCCCAAGCGAGTGGGCACGCCCACCCGGCGATGGCGCAACCACGGCTGAATGCCGTCACTGCCTTGGTAGAACGTCACGCCTTGGCCACTGGCATAGCCAAAAGCGGTAACGGCCACCGCGCGCAGCTGCCCGGCGGCCAGGGCGGCATCGATGCCACTGAGGTCCAGGCGCGCGCGCAGCAGTTCGCCCAGCGGTGCGTTGTCCACCAGCGCCACCGGTACGGCGCCACCGATGCCCAGCAGGCTGTGGCGAATGAACCGCAGGGCCTGGCGTACCACCCCCGGCCAATCGCTGCGCACCACTTGATGGCTGGCGAAGCTGCGCCAGAAAGCGTCCAGGCGCGCGACGGTGGCCACGAACTGCTGCGCGCCACTGGCCAGGGTCACCGCATTGATAGCGCCGGCCGAGGTGCCGACGATAACGGGAAAGGGATTGGCGGCGTCGGCGGGCAACAGCTGGGCGATGCCGGCCAGCACCCCTACCTGGTAAGCGGCGCGGGCGCCGCCACCGGATAGGATCAAGCCGGTGATGGGTGCCGATCCCTGCATGTCGCCTCCTTCCCCCGGCCGCTGCTGCGGATGGTTCAGCGGCGGCGCTTTTCGTACAGCTTAGGCGAGCCTGGCGGCCGCGACTTGAAGCGGCGATGAGCCCACAGGTACTGCTCGGGGCATTCGCGGATCGACGCTTCCACCCACTGGTTGATGCGCAGGCAATCGGCCTCTTCGCTCTCGCCCGGGAAATCCTCCAGCGGCGGGTGGATCACCAGCCGGTAGCCGCTGCCATCGGCCAGGCGCTGCTGGGTGAAGGGAATCACCCGCGCCTTGCCCAGGCGCGCGAACTTGGTGGTGGCCGTGACCGTGGCGGCCGGAATGCCGAACAACGGCACGAAAATGCCCTGCTTGGCGCCGTAGTCCTGGTCGGGTGCGTACCAGATGGCGCGGCCCTTGCGCAGCAACTTGAGCATGCCGCGCACGTCCTCGCGTTCCACGGCCAGGGAGTCGAGGTTGTGGCGCTCGCGGCCCTGGCGCTGGACGAAGTCGAACAGCGGATTGCCATGCTCGCGGTACATGCCGTCGATGGTGTGACGCTGGCCGAGCAAGGCGGCGCCGATTTCCAGGGTGGTGAAGTGCAGGGCCATGAGGATGGCGCCCTCGCCGGCCTGTTGCGCTGCCTGCAAATGCTCCAGCCCTTCAATGTGCGCAAGCCGCGCCAGACGGGCCTTTGGCCACCACCAGCTCATGGCCATTTCGAAGAAGGCGATGCCGGTGGAAGCGAAATTTTCCTTGAGCAAACGCTCCCTTTCGACGAGCGGTAGTTCGGGGAAACACAGTTCCAGGTTACGCGCCGCGATACGGCGGCGCTCGCCGGCAATACGGTGCATGCCCAGGCCCAGCAGGCGGCCAATGACCAGCAGCGCGCGGTACGGCAGCTGCACCACCAGCCACAACAGCCCCAGGCCCAGCAGCAGCGGCCAGAAACGCGGGTGAAGAAAGGTTCGGTTAAAACGCGGGCGATCCATTACAGATTCCGGACAGACAACAAGGCCGCGCATTCTACATGGGTTCGCCCGGCTTGCGGCTGGCGGGCGTTCTCGTTATAAGTCTCGGCACTTTTCGTTACAAGGCGCCTCTTTGCCGACCATGAGCCAGACCGAACCGCTAGACCAGGAAAACGTGTTCCAGCTGAAGGGCAGCATGCTCGCCATCACCGTGCTGGAACTGGCCCGCAACAACCTTGAAGGGCTGGATCGCCAGCTGGCGGCCAAGGTCGCCCAGGCCCCCAACTTCTTCAGCAACACGCCGTTGGTGCTGGCGCTGGACAAGCTGCCGGCCGGCGAAGGCGCGGTCGACCTGCCGGGCCTGATGCGCGTATGCCGCCAGCACGGCCTGCGCACCCTGGCCATTCGCGCCAGCCGTATCGAAGACATCGCCGCCGCCATCGCCATCGACCTGCCGGTGCTGCCACCCTCGGGCGCCCGCGAGCGGCCAATCGACATCGAGCCACCGAAACCGCCGGAAAAACCGCCGGCGCCGGTGGTCAATCCGACCAAGATCATCACCTTGCCGGTGCGCAGTGGCCAGCAGGTGTATGCTCCCGGGGGCGACCTGGTGGTCATGGCCACGGTCAGCTCGGGCGCGGAACTTCTCGCCGATGGCAACATCCATGTGTACGGCCAGATGCGCGGGCGCGCCCTGGCCGGTATCAAGGGTGACACCAAGGCGCGTATTTTCTGCCAGCACCTGGGCGCCGAACTGCTGTCCATCGCCGGCCAGTACAAGGTCTCCGAAGACCTGCGTCGCGACCCGCTGTGGGGAGCCTCGGTACAGGTCAGCTTGTCTGGTGATGTGTTGAACATCACCCGTCTTTAACGGATACTGCCGCCATTTTCCGTACAACTTTTAAACTTGGCGGCGCATAGCCATCATCTGGCGGCCGACTGCAGTTGTTTACAAGTCATGCTTTCATTCAGGGACTAGCAATCCTTTTTCATTAGGGGTGATACACCTTGTCCAAGATTCTCGTGGTTACATCCGGCAAAGGTGGTGTGGGCAAGACCACCACCAGCGCCGCCATCGGTACCGGTCTGGCCCTGCGTGGCCACAAGACAGTCATCGTCGACTTCGACGTGGGCCTGCGCAACCTCGACCTGATCATGGGCTGTGAACGCCGCGTGGTGTACGACTTCGTCAACGTGGTCAACGGCGAAGCCAACCTGCAACAGGCCCTGATCAAGGACAAGCGCCTTGAGAACCTGTACGTGCTGGCCGCCAGCCAGACCCGTGACAA
The DNA here is from genome assembly GCA_963816515.1 of uncultured Gammaproteobacteria bacterium. Classification (GTDB taxonomy): domain Bacteria; phylum Pseudomonadota; class Gammaproteobacteria; order Pseudomonadales; family Pseudomonadaceae; genus Aquipseudomonas. Next base: position 946,268 of record CAWFKX010000001.1, read on the forward strand.
GGACGCGCTGACCAAGGAAGGCGTGGAAAAAGTGCTGATGGAACTCAAGGAAACCTTCGAGTTCGTGGTCTGCGATTCGCCAGCGGGCATCGAGACCGGCGCCCACCTGGCCATGTATTTCGCCGACGAAGCCATCGTGGTGACCAACCCCGAAGTGTCCTCGGTACGTGACTCGGACCGCATGCTGGGCCTGCTGGCCAGCAAATCGCGCCGCGCCGAGCGCAATGAAGACCCGATCAAGGAGCACCTGCTGCTGACCCGCTACAACCCCGAGCGCGTGAGCAAGGGCGAGATGCTGGGCGTGGAAGACGTCAAGGAGATCCTGTCGGTGACCCTGCTGGGCGTGATTCCGGAATCCCAGGCAGTGCTCAAGGCCTCCAACCAGGGCGTGCCGGTCATCCTCGATGACCAGAGCGACGCGGGTCAGGCCTACAGCGATGCCGTGGACCGACTGCTGGGCAAGAACGTGGAACATCGCTTCCTCGCCATGCAGAAGAAAGGATTCTTTGAGCGGCTCTTTGGAGGCAACTGATGAGCATTTTTGACTTCTTTCGTTCCAAAAAGGTCAATACCGCGTCGGTAGCGAAAGAGCGTCTACAGATCATCGTGGCGCACGAGCGTGGCCAGCGCAGTACCCCGGACTACCTGCCAGCCTTGCAGAAGGAACTGGTCGAGGTCATTCGCAAGTACGTCAACATCGGCAACGAGGATGTGCAGGTCGCGCTGGAAAACCAGGGCAGTTGCTCGATCCTGGAACTCAACATCACCCTGCCCGACCGTTAACCCGGTCTGGCGGCACCCGCGGCGATTGCCGGTCTTTCCCTGGGGAAACACCGGCAATCGCCGTTGGCGTTTTTACCGAGACAACTTCAATGCCGCTGTCCAACATCCACATCCTGCACCAGGATGACGCCCTCCTGGTGATCAACAAGCCGACCCTGCTGCTGTCCGTGCCGGGCCGGGCCGAAGACAACAAGGATTGCCTGATCACCCGCCTGCAGGAAAACGGCTACCCGGAAGCACGCATCGTGCACCGCCTGGACTGGGAAACCTCGGGCATCATCCTGCTGGCCCGCGATGCCGACACGCACCGCGAGCTGTCGCGTCAGTTTCACGACCGGGAAACCGAAAAGGCCTACACCGCCCTGGCCTGGGGCCAGCCGGAGCTGGACAGTGGCAGTATCGATTTGCCGCTGCGCTACGATCCACCCACCAAGCCGCGCCACGTGGTCGACCATGAACAGGGCAAGCATGCCCTGACCTTCTGGAAGGTGCTGGAGCGCTGTGGCGACTGGTGCCGCGTGGAACTGACGCCGATCACCGGCCGTTCCCACCAGTTGCGCGTGCACATGCTGTCCATCGGTCACCCGCTGCTGGGTGACGGCCTGTACGCCCACCCCGAGGCACTGGCCGCCTACCCGCGCCTGTGCCTGCACGCCAGCATGCTCAGCTTCACCCACCCGGCCACGGGCGAACGCGTGCGCTTCGAGTGCCCCGCCCCGTTCTGACGGCGCCTGCTCTCCCCGTGGGAGCGGGCTCTGCCCGCGAAAAGCGCACCGCGTAATGCAGGTTATTCGCAGTGTGTTCTTCGCGGGCAGAGCCCGCTCCCACAGGTCGAGGGCACGAGGCCCCCAAGCGGGCTGCAATACGTTAAACTCGCGCCATTGCTGTCTGGAGCCACTTATGCGCGAAGCTTTGAACCAGGGCCTGATCGACTTCCTCAAGGCCTCCCCCACGCCGTTCCATGCCACCGCCAGCCTGGCCATGCGCCTGGAAGCGGCCGGTTACCAGCGCCTCGATGAGCGCGACACCTGGGCGACCGTTGCCGGCGGGCGTTATTACCTGACCCGCAACGACTCCTCCATCATTGCCTTCAAGCTAGGCCGCCATTCGCCGCTCATTGGCGGTATTCGCCTGGTCGGCGCCCACACCGACAGCCCCTGCCTGCGCGTTAAACCGCAACCCGAGCTGCAACGCCAGGGCTTTTGGCAACTGGGCGTGGAAGTGTACGGCGGCGCGCTGCTGGCGCCGTGGTTCGACCGCGACCTGTCGCTGGCCGGCCGCGTCACCTTCCGCCGCGACGGCAAGGTGGAAAGCCAGCTGATCGACTTCAAGCTGCCGATCGCGGTGATCCCCAACCTGGCCATTCACCTCAACCGTGAGGCCAATCAGGGCTGGGCCATCAACGCCCAGACCGAACTGCCGCCGATCCTGGCCCAGGTGGCCGGTGACGAGCGCCCGGACTTCCGCGCCCTGCTCACCGACCAACTGGCCCGCGAGCACAGCCTGAACGCCGACGTGGTGCTGGACTACGAGCTGAGCTTCTACGACACCCAGAGCGCGGCCGTGGTAGGCCTGCACGGCGAGTTCATCGCCGGTGCGCGCCTGGACAACCTGCTGTCGTGCTACGCCGCGTTGCAGGCGTTGCTCAATGCCGACAGCGAGGAAACCTGCGTGTTCGTGGCCAACGACCACGAAGAGATCGGCTCGTGCTCGGCCTGCGGTGCCGACGGCCCGATGCTGGAGCAGACCCTGCGCCGCCTGCTGCCCGACGGCGATGACTTCGTGCGCACCATCCAGCGCTCGCTGCTGGTGTCGGCCGACAACGCCCACGGCGTGCACCCCAACTACGCGGAGAAGCACGACGCCAACCACGGCCCGAAACTCAACGCCGGCCCGGTGATCAAGGTCAACAGCAACCAGCGCTACGCCACCAACAGCGAAACCGCCGGTTTCTTCCGCCACCTGTGCATGGCCGAGGAAGTGCCGGTGCAGAGCTTCGTGGTGCGCAGCGACATGGGCTGCGGCTCCACCATCGGCCCGATCACCGCCAGCCACCTGGGCGTGCGCACCGTGGACATCGGCCTGCCGACCTTCGCCATGCACTCGATCCGCGAACTGTGCGGCAGCCACGACCTGGCGCATCTGGTGAAGGTGCTGGAAGCCTTCTACCGCAGCCGCGAAGTGCCGTAGAACACCCTGTGGGAGCGGGCTTTGCCCGCGCCCACAGCGTGGCCGGCTCCACCGCTTCACATTTCATGATCCGGATCAAACCCCGCCGCGTTTTCAGGCCTAGACTTCAATAGAGCCCCTCCTGAAGGACGCGAATCATGGACGAATTCACCACCCTGCTTGTACAAGTCATGGCCAGCCTCGGCCTGCTGACGTTCGGCTTCAGCCTGCGCGAACGCAATATCGGCGTGCTGATGATCTGGATCGGCATGCTCTGCCTGCTGGGACTCGTTCTGTATAAAATCCTCGTCCGAATCGGCGCATAAGCGCTCGCCATGGCCGGGATCGCCTCGTACACTCCCTCGATCAAGAACTACCCTGGGTTTATCGTCGAGTGCTTGCCTTTTTCCGTCTGCCTGCCCTGTTCACCCTGCTGCTGATGTGCCTGTTGGCCACCTTGCCGACGGCCCAGGCGGCCGGCTTGCCGAGCCTGCTCAGCAGCACGCAGAAAGCCCAACCCGAACCCACCGAACCGCTGGGCCAGTCACTGGACCAGGTCATCAACGCCCTGGAAAACGACCAGCAGCGCACCAAGCTGCTGGCTGATCTCAAACGCCTGCGCGACACCACCAAAAAAGCCCAGCCCGCCAGTGAAGAAGGCGTGCTGGGCCTGATCGGCAGCACGTTGGGGCAGTTGGAGAAACAGTTCTCCGGCGATGACAGCCCCTTCAGCCGCTGGTCCGACGAGTTCGACCTGGCCGGCCAGGAACTGTCGGCGCTGATGCTGCCCATCAGCCAGTGGCCGCCGATCATCTTCGGCTTTGTGTTGATCATGCTGGTGTGGAGCCTGCTGGCCTACGCCCTGAACTGGATCAGCCACCACATTCGCATGCGCTTCGGCCTCAGCGAGGAGCTGCCGCAACTCCCGCGCACCCTCGACTTGCTGCGCTTTGCCTTGCGCAAGCTGGGGCCGTGGCTGGTGGCGCTGATCATCACCGTATGGGTGGGCTATGCCCTGCCCTCGTCGCTGGGCAAGGACCTGGCCATGGTGCTGGCCTATGCCCTGGTGGTAGGCACCTGTTTCTCGGCCATCTGCGTGGTGGCCTTCTCGCTGCTGGACGGCCCGCACCGCCACCGCGCCCTGTACATCCTGCGCCACCAGGCTTTCCGCCCGCTGTGGCTGATCGGCAGCTTCGCCGCCTTCGGCGAGGCGCTCAACGACCCGCGCCTGGTCGCCAGCCTGGGCACGCACCTGGCGCACATGGCGGCGACCCTGGCCAACATGCTCGCGGCCCTGTGCACCGGCATGTTCATCCTGCGCTTCCGCCGCCCCATCGCCCACCTGATCCGCAACCAGCCGCTGTCCCGGCGCCTGACCCGCCGTGCCCTGAGCGACACCATCGAGATCCTCGGCACCTTCTGGTACTTGCCGGCACTGGTGCTGGTGGCTATTTCGCTGATCGCCACGTTCATCGATGCCGGCGACACCAGCACCGTGCTGCGCCAGTCGCTGGTGTGCACAGTGCTGCTGGTGCTGTGCATGGTGTGCAACGGCCTCGTACGCCGCCACGCGGTGCGGCCGAAAAAACGCATCAAGCGCCAGGCGGTGTATTCCGAGCGCCTGCGCAATTTCGGCTACACCCTGGTGCACCTGGCCATCTGGCTGTGCTTCATCGAGCTGGGCCTGCGGGTATGGGGCATGTCGCTGATCCGCTTCACCGAAGGCGATGGCCACGACATCAGCGTCAAGCTGTTCAGCCTGGCCGGCACGCTGATTCTGGCCTGGCTGGTGTGGATACTGGCCGACACCGCCGTGCACCATGCCCTCACTCACTCGCGCAAGGGCCTGGCCAACGCCCGCGCGCAAACCATGATGCCGCTGATCCGCAACGTGCTGTTCATCGCCATCTTCATCATCGCAGCCATCGTCGCCCTGGCGAACATGGGCATGAACGTCACTCCGCTGCTGGCTGGTGCCGGTGTCATCGGCCTGGCCATCGGTTTCGGTGCCCAGTCGCTGGTGGCCGACCTGATCACCGGCCTGTTCATCATCATCGAGGACTCCCTGGCCATCGACGACTACGTCGACGTGGGCGGTCACCTGGGCACGGTGGAAGGCCTGACCATTCGTACCGTGCGCCTGCGCGACATCGATGGCATCGTGCACACCATTCCGTTCAGCGAGATCAAGAGCATCAAGAACTACTCGCGCGAATTCGGCTATGCCATTTTCCGCGTCAACGTGCCGCATACCATGGACATCGACACCGCCATCAAGTTGATGCGCGACGTGGGCCAGAAAATGCGCACCGACCCGCTGCAGCGGCGCAATATCTGGTCGCCGCTGGAGATCCAGGGCGTTGAAAGTTTCGAATCCGGCACGGCCATCCTGCGTGCGCGGTTCAAGACTGCTCCCATCAAGCAATGGGAAGTGTCACGGGCGTTCAACCTGGCGCTCAAGCGTCAGCTGGACGAATCAGGCCTGGACCTGGCCACCCCGCGCCTGAGCGTGCAGGTGGTGACCAGCGCCGGTGGCAGCGTGTCAGCAGAAGCAAATGCGGTATCGTCCTGATGTGTGTCCGATCTGGCAATAGACCTTGGACGTCGCGCGCGCTAGCGTGGTGACTTCGACTTCTGTGAAGGCAGTAGAGGAAGAGAACAATGCTTGGCCCCGACCTTGCGAGCCAGTTGAAGGACATAGACGAGGCCTATTTCAGGCATACCGGCAAGCACCTGCCCATGGCCATACCGGGCGCTCCCGTCGACCTGCAATGGGTGCACGAACGAGCGCCCTACGGCCTGCTGGCCCATGACGGCAGCGACAACCCGCGATTCATCTACGCCAATGAACAGGCTCAGCGCTGCTTCGACTACCCGCTGGAAGACTTCATCGGCATGGTCTCGGAACTCAGCTCGCCGCCCAACCAACGCACCGCGCGCCAGCACTACCTGGACCGCGTGCGTCGTGCGGGCTACAGCTTCAACTACCAGGGCCAGCGCTATTCGCGCAGCGGTCAGACGTTCCAGATCTACGATGGCGAAATCTGGGAACTGTCACCCCCGGGCACCTTGGTGCGCGCCGGCCAGGCATCACTGTTCTGGCTGACCGAAGTGGAAATCAAGAAGGCGAGACATCGGCACTGAGGCGAATGGCGTCGTGCCGCCAGTACTCCAGGTCGCAGTCTATCAACCGCCCGTGCTGGTCATGGTTGACCCGCACAATGCGCAGGCCCGGGCTGCCCAGTGACACTTTCAAGGCGCTGGCCGCCTCGGCGCGCAGTGCAGTCGGCGCCATCTCGAACCGCACCCGCCCGTATTCGATAGCGTAGTGACGCGCGTAGATTTCGGTCAGCGGCTGGCTCAGGTCAAGGTCGAGAATGCCCGGAAAATACTGCGGGTTCAGGTAGTGCTCCACGTACAGCACCAGTCGTTCATCGATACGCCGCGTGCGACACAACTGGATGACGCTGGACAACGGCGGTAACTGCAGGCTGGCGCAGATGGCTGCCGACGCCGGTACCAGGCGCCCCGATAGCAGTTGCGTGGAAGGCTCGCGGCCCTGTTCGCGAACCATGGCGTGGAAGTGGCTACGCTTCATCAGGTCGTAGGTCAGGCGCGGCGGCGAAATGAACCAGCCCCGCCGCTCCTCGCGGTAGATCAGCCCTCGCGCTTCCAGCTGCACCAGTGCCTCGCGCAAGGTAATGCGCGTGGTGTCGAACACCTCGCTGAGCTTGCGTTCGGCCGGCAGCTTGCAGCCGGGTGCCAGCAGCCCGTGCTGAATCTGTTCCTGCAGGGCCTGGCAGATAGCCGTCACGGCCCGGGGTGCACTGTTACGCATCATTTCAACCTGTCTGGACTAGACCAGAGACAAAATGGGGCACCGGCGCCGCCGGTGGGTCATGCCTGCAGCCTAGGCGCAGCGAATGACAGCGGGATGACAAATACCTCGGAAAAGCCCTACACAACGCGGCGCAAGCCGTTGCAGATCAGGCAGTTAAATCTCAACTACGCTTATTGCCCACGGGGCCTGCCATGTGCGTTGCAAGGCGCGCGCCAGCCGCCCGTACATCAAATTGTCATCACCCCAACCTAGATTGGCTCAGGTCTTGCTGATCTAGACCACACCCGCAACACCGTCCAGATAAAAACCAGCGTTCCCTGAACGCGCCCAAGGAGCTTCGGATGAAAAAGCTTTTCCTGGCATCACTGGTAGGCATGGGCATCACCATGAGCATCAACGCCATGGCCGCCGACGTCGATTTGAACACCCTGGAAGCGGCCGCCAAGGCCGAAGGCGCGGTCAACAGCGTCGGCATGCCCGATGACTGGGCCAACTGGAAAGGCACCTGGGCGGGGCTGCTGGCCAAGTACGGGCTGACGCACATGGACACCGACATGAGCTCGGCCCAGGAAGTGGCCAAGTTCGCGGCCGAGAAAGACAACGCCAGCGCCGACATCGGCGACGTGGGCGCGGCCTTCGGCCCCATTGCCGAGAAACAGGGCGTGACCCAGCCGTACAAGCCCACCACCTGGGAGCAGATTCCCGACTGGGCGAAGGACAAGGATGGCCATTGGGCGCTGGCCTACACCGGCACCATCGCGTTCATCATCAACAATAAGCTGGTCGCGGAAAAAGACATCCCGAAAAGCTGGGCCGACCTGAAGAACGGCAAGTACAAAGTGGCCATCGGTGACGTCAGCACCGCAGCGCAGGCGGCCAACGGCGTACTGGCTGCCACCATCGCCAATGGCGGTAACGAAAAGGATCTGACCCCCGGCCTGAAGTTCTTCGACGAGCTGGCAAAGCAGAAACGCCTGTCGCTCGCCAACCCGACCATCCAGACCCTGGAAAAGGGTGAGATCGAAGTGGGCGTGGTCTGGGACTTCAACGGCCTGAGCTACCGCGAAAAAATCGACCCTACCCGCTTCACCGTACTGATCCCATCCGACGGATCGGTGAGATCCGGTTACACCACCATCATCAACAAGTACGCCAAGCACCCGAATGCAGCCAAGCTGGCGCGCGAGTACATCTTCAGCGACGAAGGCCAGATCAACCTGGCGCGCGGCCATGCACGGCCGATTCGCGCCGATCACGTGAAGCTGCCTGACGACGCCGCCGCGAAGCTGCTGCCAAACTCGCAGTACACCAACACAATCAAGCAAATCGAAAATGCGGACGATTGGGAGAAGAGCTCCAAGGCCCTTCCCCAACAGTGGAACGAGCAGGTGCTCATCGATATGAACTGATCGTGTGGGAGCTGGCTTGCCAGCTCCCACATCCTGCACCAGCCCTGGCAACAACGATTTCAGAGGCTAATCCATGTCCCATAAAACCCTCCTGGTCCTGCTTGACGGCCTCAGCTACCAGGTCGCCGAGCACGCCATGGGCCACCTGCAGGCCTACGTCGGTGCCCGCAAGGCCGCGCTGTACCAGCTTGAATGCGAGCTGCCGGCGCTGTCGCGGCCGCTGTACGAATGCATCCTTACCGGTGTCGCGCCCATCGACAGCGGCATCGTGCACAACAACGTCACGCGCCTGTCCAACCAGCGCAGCGTGTTCCACTACGCCAGCGAGGCCGGCAAGGTCACTGCCGCGGCCGCGTACCACTGGGTCAGCGAGCTGTACAACCGCTCGCCTTTCAACGCCGCCCGCGACCGCCACACGGTGGCGCCGCACCAGCCGATCCAGTTCGGTCACTTCTACTGGTCCGATCACTATCCCGATTCGCACCTGTTCGCCGACGGCGAGGACCTGCGCCTGCGCCACGAGCCGGACTTTTTGCTGATCCACCCCATGAACATCGATGACGCTGGCCACAAGCACGGCCTGGACAGCGCCCAGTACCGCAACAGCGCACGCAGCGCCGACGTGATCCTGGCCGATTACCTGCAAGGCTGGTTGGATGCAGGCTACCAGGTGATGGTCACCGCCGACCACGGCATGAACAACGACCGCTCCCACAACGGCCTGCTGCCCGAAGAACGGCAGGTGCCCTTGTTCGTACTGGGCGACGCCTTCAGCCTCGACGCCACGGCGCGCCCGCGCCAGGTCGAACTGTGCGGCACCCTGTGCGAACTGCTGGGCGTGCCCCACGACAAACCGCTGTGCAGGGAGTTGCTGACGTGAGCCAGCCAACCAGAGGCCGGGGCTGGGCCATTGTGTGCCTGATCCCCTTCGCCGTCGTTTTCATCGCATTCCAGATCGCCCCGTTGGCCTGGGTGGCCATCCACAGCCTGCAGACCGACAGCGGCTGGAGCCTGGACAACTTCATCAGCGCCTTCAGCTCGCGCTTCTACCGCCAGGCCATGCAGTTCAGCCTGGAAATCAGCTTCTGGTCGAGCCTGTTCGGCATCATCATCGCCATCCTCGGCAGCTATTCCTTGCGCCGGGTGGACTCCAGGCTGCGCGACTTCGTCAGCGCCTTCGCCAACATGACCAGCAACTTCGCCGGGGTGCCGCTGGCCTTCGCCTTCATCATCCTGCTGGGTTTCAACGGCTGCCTGACCATTATCCTCAAGCAGGCCGGCATCATCGAAGACTTCAACCTGTACTCCAAGACCGGGTTGATCATTCTCTACACCTACTTCCAGATTCCCCTGGGCGTACTGCTGCTGTACCCGGCCTTCGACGCCCTGCGCGAAGACTGGCGCGAGTCCTCGGCGCTGCTGGGCGCCAGTGCCTGGCAGTACTGGCGGCACATCGGCCTGCCGGTGCTGACCCCGGCGCTGCTGGGCACCTTCGTGATCCTGCTGGCCAATGCCCTGGGCGCCTACGCCACGGTGTATGCGCTGACCACCGGCAACTTCAACGTGCTGCCCATCCGCATCGCCGCCATGGTGGCCGGCGACATCAGCCTGAACCCCAACCTGGCCGCCGCCCTGGCGATCATCCTGGTGGGCATGATGACCCTGGTCACCGTGGTCCATCAGTGGCTGCTGAAGAGGAGCTACCATGTCGCGCGCTGAAAACGGGCCGGCCAGCCTCTACCACCGTATCGTGGTGTGGCTGCTGTTCCTGATTCTGCTGTTGCCGCTGGCCGGCACCCTGCTGTATTCCCTGGCCACCAGCTGGTCGGCGACCATCCTGCCCAGCGGCCTGACCTTCGACTGGTACCTGCAACTGTGGAGCGACCCGCGCTTCCTGCACGCCTTCGGCCAGTCGCTGGTGGTGTGCGTGGGCTCGCTGGCGCTGTCGGTGGTGCTGATCCTGCCGTTGCTGTTCGTGGTGCATTACCACTTCCCGCGCCTGGACGGGCTGATGAACATCCTTATCCTGCTGCCGTTCGCGGTGCCGCCGGTGGTGTCTTCGGTGGGCCTGTTGCAACTGTACGGCTCGGGGCCGCTGGCCATGGTCGGCACACCGTGGATATTGATCGGCTGCTACTTCACCGTAGCGCTGCCGTTCATGTACCGGGCCATCACCAACAACCTGCAGGCCATCAACCTGCGCGACCTGATGGACGCCGCCCATCTGCTGGGCGCCAGCACCTTCAAGGCGGCGCTGCTGGTGGTGCTGCCCAACCTGCGCAAGGGCCTGCTGGTGGCGTTGCTGCTGTCGTTCTCCTTCCTGTTCGGCGAGTTCGTGTTTGCCAACCTGCTGGTGGGCACGCGTTATGAAACCCTGCAGGTGTACCTCAACAACATGCGCAACAGCAGCGGGCACTTCAACAGTGCGCTGGTGATTTCCTATTTCCTGTTTGTGCTGGTGCTGACCTGGGCCGCCAACCGCTTGAACAAGGACAAAGACTGATATGAGCTTCGTCAGCGTCGAACAACTGCAGAAGCACTACGGCGACACCCCGGTGTTCAGCGACATCAACTTCAGCATCGCCCGCGGCGAGTTCGTCACCCTGCTGGGCCCTTCCGGCTGCGGCAAGTCGACCCTGCTGCGCTGCATCGCCGGGCTGACCCCGGTGAACAGCGGCCGTATCCTGCTGGACGGCCACGACCTGGTGCCGCTCAGCCCGCAGAAACGCGACATCGGCATGGTGTTCCAGAGCTACGCGCTGTTTCCCAACATGACGGTGCAACAGAACGTCGCCTTCGGCCTGCGCATGCAGAAAGTGGCCAAGGAGCAAAGCCTGCAGCGGGTCGACGAGGTGCTGCGCATGGTCGAGTTGCACGACCTGGCCAACCGTTACCCGCACCAGCTTTCCGGTGGCCAGTGCCAACGGGTGGCCCTGGCCCGCTCGCTGGTCACCCGCCCGCGCCTGCTGCTGCTCGACGAACCGCTGTCGGCCTTGGATGCGCGCATTCGCAAGCACCTGCGCGAGCAGATCCGCGCCATCCAGCAGGAACTGGGCCTGACCACCATTTTCGTCACCCACGACCAGGAAGAGGCGCTGACCATGAGCGACCGTATTTTCCTGATGAACAAGGGTCGGATTGTCCAGAGCGGCGATGCCCAAAGCCTGTATACCGCCCCCACCGATGCCTTCGCCGCCGGCTTCATCGGCAACTACAACCTGCTGGACAGCGAACAGGCCGGCAAGCTGCTGCAACGGCCGATAAACACCCGCCTGGCCATTCGTCCGGAGGCTATCGGGTTGAGCTTGAGTGGCGAGTTGGAAGGTGAGATTCGCAGCCACAGCTTGCTGGGTAACGTTATTCGTTATCGCGTGCATGCACGGGGGGTGGAGTTGGTGGTGGATGTGTTGAATCGTTCGGCGACGGATTTGTTGCCGAATGGGCAACGGGTGTCGCTGGCTATCGATCCGCAGGCGCTTTGTGAGGTAGCCTGAGGAACATAAGAGATTGTGATGGTCTGTACTGGTGCTGTTGCTTTGCTGTTGCTTTGCTGTTGCTTGGCTTTTGATTTTGCTTTTGATTGTATGCCCCATAAAGCGCCAGGGCCGACTGGAGGTGTCGATCAAGGGGCTGCCCGAAGGGCCGAGGCCGCAGGCCGAAGAGACGGTAGCCCGCAAGCTTCTATAGCGGGTGCCGTCTGCCCCTTGATCGGCACCGGAAGGAGGGGACCCGTAGCGAAGCGGAGGGCCCAAGCAGGGGCGAGACTTTTTTGGTTACTTTTTGCTGGGCCGGCACACCGGGGCGACTGCCAAAAAGTGACCCGCGCGTAAGGGCGGAAACGGAAAGTGGTCGCACCGGCGGCAATGGATATGCCCTCAGACCTCAAAAGCGCGATACAAATGTTCGGGGACATATCCTAATTAGGTCGATGCACAATCACCTTTCCGCCCTTACGGCGGGTCACTTTTTTTCAAACGCCAAAAAAAGTAACCAAAAAACGCTTGCCGCTGCTTGGGCCCTCCGCTGCGCTACGGGTCCCCTCCTTCCGGCGCCGATCAACAGGCAGACGGCACCCGCTATAGAAGCGGGCGGGCTACCGTCTCTTCGGCCTACGGCCTCGGCCCTTCGGGCTGCCCGTTGATCGACGCCTACAGTCGGCCCTGGCGCTTTATGCGGCACACAATCAAAAGCAAGATCAAAATCAAAAGCTCACAGCAACAGCAACAGCAACAGCAACAGCAACAGCAACGGCAACGGCAACGGCAACGGCAGGATCAACAGCAGAAGCAGTATGCGTGGGTATGCGGATTTGTTTTTTTCAAAGGAGCAGTATCAATGGCTTTAGCAATTTTCGACCTGGACGAAACCCTCATCCACGGCGATTGCGCCACCCTGTGGAGCGAACAGATGGGCCGCCTGGGCTGGGTCGACCCCGAGTCGTTCATGCGCAAGAACAACGAACTGATGGACGCCTACAGCCAAGGCAAACTCGCCATGGAAGACTTCATGGCGTTCAGCCTGGAACCGATGATCGGCCGCACCCCGGAAGAAGTGCAGCACTTGGTGGAACCCTGGGTCGAGGACTTCATCGAGCCGATCATTTTCAGCGACGCCACCAAAACCATCGCCCAGCACCGTCAGGCCGGCGACCGCATTCTCATCATTTCGGCCTCCGGCACCCACCTGGTCGGGCCCATTGCCGAGCGCCTGGGCGTCGACGAGATTCTGGCTATCGAACTGGACGTGCAACATGGCGTGTACAGCGGTGCCACCATCGGCACCCTGACCTACCGCGAAGGCAAGATCACCCGCCTGCTGGAATGGCTGGACCAGGAAGAAGAGAACCTGGAAGGCGCGACGTTCTATTCCGACTCACGCAATGACCTGCCGCTGCTGCTCAAAGTCGACCACCCGCATGTGGTCAACCCCGACCCGGTACTGCGCGAACACGCGGAGAAGGCCGGCTGGCCGATTCATCACTGGGTGTGATTGCGCCGGTAGACATCCTCGCCCATGGCGGCGATCTGACCTTCGATCAAGGCGTCGAAGGGCACCAGCAACGGTTGGAACGAGGCCGGTGCTTCAAGGACTTCCAGCGCCTGGGTGATCGCCTCGATGGTCGACAGCGCCCCCGGTGCCGGGGCCTTGCGCAGGCGATAGCGTGAGGGCGGCGCGCCGTCCAGGGTGACCCGCGGCAACGCGGCCAGGCCAGGGTTAAGGTGCAACATCTTGCGTGCCTTGCGCCAAGTGCCGTCGGGCACCACCAGCAGGCAGGGTTGCTCGTGCGCCGCGCACGGCGCCAGCGACTGTGCATCATCGCCGGGGAACAGCAGGCAGGCGCGGTAGCCCGGCTGCTGCCATGGCGAGTGCTCGAACACCTCGCCCACCACCAACTCGGCATTCATCAGCCCCAGCGCCGCCAACCGCGCGGTGTTGAGCGCATGATTGACCTCGCTGGGGTGCTGCAGGATGAGCACGCGCGTACGGCTGGGCAGGCTGGTGATCAGCGCGCACAGGCAACGGGATTCCGGGCGATGGCAACGGGGGCAGGTGATTCGAGGCATCGCCCATTCTGCCACAAAACCCCGACGCCGCCTTCGGCAGCTACGGGAATTTCGTGTAGCAGCGGCCGCCAGGTCGCGTCCATAGGCGCCGCCGTTTATCCAGGTTTAGCGGCTGAATCGCTCGGCGAGGTCGTGCAGGTACTCGGCCATACGCTCCAGGTCCTGGCTGATCTGCGCGCCTTCGCGCGCCTGGGTGGCACTGCGGTCGCACAGTTGCGCGATGCGGGTGATCTGCTGGTTGATGTCCTCGGCCACATGGCTTTGCTGTTCCGAGGCCGTTGCCATCTGCTGGCTCATGCCAGTGATGCGGCTGACCGCCTGGGTGATGCCTACCAACGCGGACTGCACCGCCTGGACACTGTGCACACTGTCCCGGGAAATCTGCTCGCCCCGCGTGGCGGTGTGCACCGCACGGTCGGCGCCCGATTGCAGGGAGGTGATGATCTGGTGGATCTGCTCGGTCGAGCTGCGGGTGCGCATCGCCAGCGAACGCACTTCATCGGCAACCACCGCGAAACCACGGCCCTGCTCGCCCGCCCGTGCCGCCTCGATGGCGGCGTTGAGGGCCAGGAGGTTGGTCTGCTCGGCAATGGCCGTGATCACGTCGGCGACGCTGCCGATGGACTGGGTTTCCTCAGCCAGGGCATTCACCGCCTGGCCAATTTCACTCACCGCTGTGCTCATCAGCCCCATGGCCTGCAGGCTCTGCTCGGCCAGGGCGCTGCCCTGCTGGGCCAACTGGTCGGCATCGGCAGCCGCCACAGCGGTGTTCTGCACGTTGTGCGCGACTTCCTGAATGGTGGCGGCCATTTCGGCAATGGCCGTGGCCGACTGGTCGGTTTCACTGCGCTGGCGGTCCAGCAGGTCGGCCTGGGCACCGGACAGCCCCGACGACTGCGAGGCCCGCTCACGCACGCTGACACCGGCGTCCACCAAGCGAGTCAGCGCTGTCTGCAGCCGCGCTTCTTCACTGAACATGGCCAGGTCCAGACGCCCTTGGGCGCCCGGCGTGTCACTGTAGGTCAAGGCCACCAGCGGGCTGGTGAAGGATTTCGGATGCTCGTCCAGGGTGCGTTCGATGTCGCGCACCTGACGACGCTCGGTCAGTGCCCAGGCGCCGACCAGGCTGGCCAGCACCACCAGCAATGCCGGGTAACCCTGCAGAAAGAAGTGGCTGAGCACCGAAACCGCAGCGGCGGCCAGAATCGGCCAGCCGCGCAGGAACGCCTTGCCCAGCCGTGCCGCCGGCGCCACCGGCGACTTGCCGGCACGCATGCGCGCATACAAGGCACTGGCACGGCGGATCTGCTCGCGGCTCGGCACCGAGCGCACCGACTCGAAACCGCTGATACGGCCGTTTTCGTAAATGGCCGTGACGTAGGCGCTCACCCAGTAGAAATCGCCGTTCTTGGCGCGGTTCTTCACCACCCCCATCCACGGTTTGCCCAGTTTGATGGTTTCCCACATCTGCGCAAACACCGCTGGCGGCATGTCCGGGTGGCGCACCAGGTTATGCGGCTTGCCCACCAGCTCGTCGTAGGTGAAGCCGCTGATGTTCACGAACGCCTCGTTGCAATAGGTGATGTGGCTGTTCAGGTCAGTGGTGGAGATCAACCGCTGGTCGCCTGAAAAGGTGCGTTCGCGTTCGGTAACGGGCATGTTCATGCGCATTGGGGCGTCCCTGCTGTAGACGTAAAGAGTCATCAAGCCCTGAAAGGTGTAGCAGACCGTTTCAGGGTTGTAGGGCCGTTCGACGCACGAAGTAACGCAAACCGCACAA
Source organism: uncultured Gammaproteobacteria bacterium (assembly GCA_963816515.1). Lineage (GTDB taxonomy): Bacteria > Pseudomonadota > Gammaproteobacteria > Pseudomonadales > Pseudomonadaceae > Aquipseudomonas. The sequence continues at coordinate 961,814 of CAWFKX010000001.1, forward strand.
ATACTGGCGTTTTGCTGGTGCGACACAGCATCGCACCGCTGTGTTCACACCGGGGTGAGCTGCGCTTTGAGCAGGTCGCGGAAGGTCTGGATCAAGGGTTCGCGGCTGCGACCCCGGCGGGTGATCATGGAAAATGGCGCCTGATAACCGAACGTCGCCGGGGATAGCACCCGCAGATCGCCTTTATCGGCCCACGGCTGGGCATAGTGCTCGGGCAGGTAGCCAATGTAGGCGCCGGACAGTACCAAAATCAGCTGCGCCTCCATACTCTCCACGGTCGCGGCGCTGTGCTTGAAGCCATGACGAGCCAGTTCCGCCTGGCTCCAGTAGCCGCGGCCGACCATGCGCTGCTGGGTGATGACCTGCTCAGGAATGCGCCGCTCGGCATACAACGGGTGCCGGTTGCTGCAATACAGCCAGTGCTGCTCGCGGTACAGCGGCTGGTACACCAACCCGCTCATGCGCGTGGAAAAAGCGCCGATGGCCAGGTCCAGGCGATTTTCCTGTACCCCCAGCTGCAACTCGTAGGGGCTGGACACCGACAGGTGCAGGTGCACGGCCGGGTGTTCCTGGCAGTAGGCGCCAATGGCCTCGGCGAAGGGCAAGGCACGGTCACTCACCGTGGAGTCGATCACCCCCAGGTTCAACGTGCCGCGCAGTTCGCCCTTGAGCGCCGCGGCGTACTGCTCGAAGCCCTCCATTTCGGCCATCAGGCGCAGGGTTTCCTGGTGGAACAGCTCGCCCTTGCTGGTCAGGCTGAAGCCGCCGCGGCCGCGGTGGCACAGCACAATACCGAGCGCCGCCTCGAGCTGGCTCATGTAGGTGCTGATCGCCGAGGTCGACAGGTTCAGCTCCTGCTGGGCGTTGGCGAAGCCCTGGTGGCGGACGACGCTGACGAAGATACGCAGCAGTTTCAGGTCGGGGAGTGCATTGGCCATGGCATCACATCACGAGGGTGTGGGAATGATTGTATCGCCATTAGTTCAGAAAAATCTGAACTAAGTATTTCTCTGTAGCGATTCTTCAGCCTCACTACCTTTATGCAGACTCCGCTTCACCCTGCCGGCCATTGGCCGTGCGCACAGAAAAAAGACAAACGATGAGGTAACCCGTGGACAAGATTCTTCACCAACCACTGGGCGGTAACGAAATGCCGCGTTTTGGCGGCATCGCCACCATGATGCGCCTGCCGCACCTGCAAACCGCAGCCGGCCTGGACGCGGCCTTCGTCGGGATTCCACTGGACATCGGTACCTCGCTACGCTCCGGCACCCGCTTCGGCCCGCGCGAAATCCGCGCCGAATCGGTGATGATCCGCCCTTACAACATGGCCACCGGTGCCGCCCCCTTCGACTCGCTGTCGGTGGCCGATATCGGTGACGTGGCGATCAACACCTTCAACCTGCTGGACGCCGTGCGCATCATCGAAGAAGCCTACGACGAAATCCTCGAGCACAACGTCATCCCGTTGACCCTGGGCGGTGATCACACCGTGACCCTGCCGATTCTGCGCGCCATCCACAAGAAGCATGGCAAGGTCGGCCTGGTGCACATCGACGCCCACGCTGACGTCAACGACCACATGTTCGGCGAGAAAATCGCCCACGGCACCACCTTCCGCCGCGCCGTGGAAGAAGGCCTGCTGGACTGCGACCGCGTGGTGCAGATCGGCCTGCGCGCCCAGGGCTACACCGCCGAAGACTTCAACTGGAGCCGCAACCAGGGCTTCCGCGTGGTTCAGGCCGAAGAATGCTGGCACAAGTCGTTGGCACCGTTGATGGAAGAAGTACGCGCCAAGGTCGGTGACGGCCCGGTGTACTTGAGCTTCGACATCGACGGCATCGACCCGGCCTGGGCACCGGGCACCGGAACCCCGGAAATCGGAGGCCTGACCACCATCCAGGCCATCGAGATCGTGCGCGGCTGCCAGGGCCTGGACCTGATTGGCTGCGATCTGGTAGAAGTCTCGCCGCCTTACGACACCACCGGCAACACCTCGCTGCTGGGCGCCAACCTGCTGTACGAAATGCTCTGCGTACTGCCAGGCGTGGTCCACCGCTAAGGACAAGGTCATGAACAGACAAGAACAAGTACTAAACGCCGCTCGTGACCTGGTCAGCGCTTTCGCCAGCAACGACCGTGAGGCCTATTTCGGTGCGTTCACGGCCGATGCCACCTTTGTGTTCTACACCCTCGAGCAACCGTTGCTGACCCGCGATGCCTATCGTGAGGTGTGGGACGGCTGGCGGCGCGAGGATGGCTTCGAAGTGATCGAATGCACTTCAAGCAACGCTGTCGTCAGCCTGCAGGGTGACGTGGCGATATTCATGCATGACGTGGCCACGCAGCTGCGCATGCAAGGGGAGATGTGCTTTAGCCAGGAGCGCGAAACCATTGTGTTTCGCCAACAACAAGAAGGCCATTGGCTGGCCTGCCACGAACATTTATCCGCTGCACCCACGACACTGCCCTCCCCTTAGCCGCCGCGCCGCCCGCGAAGACGGGCGCCACGCAATGATCGGAGCAGATCATGAACAATAACAACAGCACAGCCAGCATCAGCCAGATAGAAACCTTCGGGGTCGAACAGATCCCGGATCATGAAAGGAATGCCAAGCCCCTTGACCTGTTCCGCCTGATTTTCGGCGGCGCCAATACCTTTTCCACCGCCGTGCTGGGCAGCTTTCCAGTGCTGTTCGGGCTGTCGTTCCAGGCAGGCCTGGTGGCCGTGCTGCTGGGTACGTTGGTGGGTGCGCTGATCTTGGCCCCCATGGGCCTGTTCGGTGCCATCAACGGCACCAACAACGCCGTGTCTTCCGGCGCCCACTTCGGTGTGCACGGGCGTATCGTCGGTTCATTCCTGTCGCTGCTCACCGCCATCGCGTTCTTCTCGCTGTCGGTATGGAGCTCGGGTGACGCGCTGGTCGGCGGCGCCAAGCGCCTGATCGGCCTGCCGGAAACCGACCTGACCCTGGGCCTGACCTACGGGCTGTTCGCGGTGCTGGTACTGGCCGTGTGCATCTATGGCTTTCGCTTCATGCTGTGGGTCAACAAGATCGCCGTGTGGACCGCCAGCATTCTGTTCCTGTCGGGCATCGCCGCGTTCGCCAGTGCCTTCGACGTGAACTATGCCGGCACCGTCAGCCACGGCCAGGCCGGCTTCTGGGCCGCATTCATCGGCGCTTCGCTAGTGGCCATGAGCAACCCGATTTCCTTCGGTGCGTTCCTGGGTGACTGGTCACGCTACATTCCCCGCAGCACCTCCCGGTCACGAATCATGGCCGCGGTGATTTTCGCCCAGATGGCCACCCTGCTGCCGCTGCTGTTCGGCCTGGCCACGGCGACCATCGTCGCTACCCAGGCACCGGACTACATCGCCAACAACAACTACGTCGGCGGCCTGCTGGCGGTATCGCCAGGCTGGTTCTTCCTGCCGGTGTGCCTGTTGGCGGTGATCGGCGGCATGTCCACTGGCACCACGTCGCTGTACGGCACGGGCCTGGACATGTCCAGCGTATTCCCGCGCCTGCTGTCACGGGTGCAGGCCACGCTGCTGATCGGCCTGATGTCGATTGCTTTCATCTTCATCGGCCGTTTCGCCTTCAACCTGGTGCAGAGCGTGTCGACCTTCGTGGTGCTGATCATTACCTGCACCACGCCGTGGATGGTAATCATGTTGATCGGCCTGCTGGTCCGTCGCGGCTGGTACTGCCCCGACGACCTGCAAGTGTTCACCCGAGGTGAACAAGGCGGGCGCTACTGGTTCCACCATGGCTGGAACTGGCGCGGCCTGGGGGCCTGGATTCCCAGCGCACTGGTGGGCCTGTGCTTCGTCAACCTGCCCGGGCAGTTCGTGGGCCCACTGGGCAACCTGGCCGGCGGTATCGACATCAGCCTGCCCGTGACCCTGGGGCTGGCCGCCGTGGTGTACCTGGTGCTGCTCAAGCTGGTACCGGAACCGGCCGCCGTCTACGGCCCAAACGGTGTGCGCGGTAGCGCGGCAATCCCAGGCGGCGCAACCGCTTGATTGACTGAATAGCCACTGGCCCCTCGCGAGCACGCTTGGCTCCCACAGTGTGAAACCAACCACTGTGGTATGGCTTGGCATGGTGGGAGCAACGCTTGCTCGCGATGAAGCCAGAAGCACCACCGCACAATCTGACCCAACTAATAAGAAACAACGCGGAGAAGTTTTCCCATGGCATTGGATATTTTCGTCGTCGCGATCTACGCGGCTGGCATGCTGCTGCTTGGCTGGTACGGCATGCGCAAGGCAAAGACCCATGAAGACTACCTGGTGGCCGGCCGCAACCTGGGCCCGTCGCTGTACATGGGCACCATGGCCGCCACCGTATTGGGCGGTGCGTCCACCGTCGGCACCGTGCGCCTGGGCTACGTGCACGGCATTTCCGGTTTCTGGCTGTGCGCCGCGCTGGGCCTGGGCATCGTTGCCCTGAACCTGTTCCTGGCCAAGCCGTTGCTGAAACTGAAGATCTTTACCGTCACCCAGGTGCTGGAAAAGCGTTACAACCCCATGGCCCGCCAGGCCAGCGCCGTGATCATGCTGGCCTACGCGCTGATGATCGGCGTGACCTCGATTCTGGCCATCGGCACCGTGCTGCAAGTGCTGTTCGGCCTGCCATTCTGGTTGTCAGTGCTGGCCGGCGGTGGCGTGGTGGTGGTGTATTCGACCATCGGTGGCATGTGGTCCCTGACCCTGACCGACATCGTCCAGTTCGTGATCAAGACCGTGGGCCTGATGTTCATCCTGTTGCCCATCTGCCTGTACCGCGTGGGCGGCTGGGACCAACTGGTGGCCAAGCTGCCGGCATCCAGCTTCAGCTTCACCACCATCGGCTGGGACACCATCATCACCTACTTCATGATCTACTTCTTCGGCATTCTCATTGGCCAGGATATCTGGCAACGGGTGTTCACCGCCAAGAACGAGAAAGTGGCCGTGTACGCCGGCACCACCGCGGGCCTGTACTGCATCATCTACGGCTTGGCCTGCGCACTGATCGGCATGGCCGCGCACGTGCTGCTGCCTGACCTGGACAACGTCAACAACGCCTTCGCCGCCATCGTCAAAGCCAGCCTGCCGGACGGCATCCGTGGCCTGGTGATCGCCGCCGCCCTGGCGGCCATGATGTCCACCGCCAGCGCCGGCCTGCTGGCCGCCTCCACGGTGCTGACCGAAGACCTGCTGCCCAAGCTGCGCGGCGGCAAGCAGTCGAGCCTGGGCATCAACCGCTTGTTCACCCTGCTGACCGGCATCGTGGTACTGGGCATCGCCCTGGTGGTGAACGACGTGATCAGCGCCCTGACCCTGGCCTACAACCTGCTGGTGGGCGGCATGCTGATCCCGCTGATCGGTGCGATCTTCTGGAAGCGCGCGACCACCAGTGGTGCCATCTGCAGCATGGCCCTGGGTTTCGTCACCGCGCTGGTGTTCATGTTCAAGGACGGCCTGGACGCCAATACGCCCATCTACTACAGCCTGGCAGTGGGCCTGGTGAGCTTCGTGCTAGTCAGCCTTTTGTCACGTCGCCCTGCACTGGCGGCGAATTTGGCCTAAGCTGTTGAAAAACGCCGCATCCCCATGAGGATGCGGCACACCCAAAGGATGGGCCGCTGTTGTTCTGACAGTACCGCAAACGAATTGCCGAACGGAGCGCGCACGCATTCGATTCGAGGTCTGCCATGAACAGGACAGATATCCAACTCTATATCCACAGTACCATCGAGCAACAACTGGCCGCGCAACGATGCGATGCGCCACGCCTTGACTTGGCTGAACTGTTCCAGCGCCTGGAACATCTGTTCGGCGTTCCCCTGGACCCGGACCGGGTTCTGCCTCAGGTCAGCACCATCAACGACCTGAGCCGCGTGATTCAGCGAATGACCCTCCATGACTGCTCATGCGCGTAAGGGCCTGGCCATGCCGCGATTCGGTATCCGTAAGACCGTGCACAACTTCATCAGTGACTACCTGGGCGACGGTGATTTCGATGACGACATCAGCCTGGAATCGCTGGGGCTGGACAAGAAGGACATCATGGAGCTGATCACCCGCCTGGAAGACGAGTACGGGCTGACCGCCTTTACCATCGAGGAAGACAGGCTGCTGGAGCAAGCGGTGACAGCCAATGACCTGTGGCGATTCCTGCGCGAAATCGCCCGGCATTGAGGTACTGGAGGGGGGCTGGCGGACCAGCCCCGGATCAACGGCGCGGTTGACGGCGGCGGTCGTTGTCTTCGGCAGGAATCGGGATTGGCTGCAGTGGTGGCGGGATCAGGCCCAAGGCAACGCCAAGGTCATGGAGCCAGTTGTACAGAGTGCGGTTCATAGAGCCCCCCTTAGGGTAAACCTGAGCGACGGGTCAATAGTTTCGTCGTCTCAAGCAGATCATAGTCCTGATTGCCACCCTGCGCACCGGCTAATGTGCGGCAAAAGGTCTCAGGCCCGGCCAATTTCATCCAGCAACCGACGAATGCCCACCGACCAGCGGTTTCACACCGAGCCACCGGCGATCTGCGGCTTGTTGGCCACCTCATCGAAAGTCTCCGGCAACAGAGCATCTTCCTGCTCGTCGAGCACTTGGCGCGGGTGTTCCTGGCCCGGAATACTGCTGTCGATCAGGCTCAGCAGGCTGGAACCGCGCGGCGTCAGCACGAAGTTCTCGCCATTGCCGCCCTCCGCTAGCGGGCGCGAAGCAATATAGCCGTGTTTCAGCAGCAACTTTTCGTAGTCGCTGGCCAATGCCTTCAGGTGGTCGAGGTCGCCTGGCGCCTCACCTTCAGCGGCCTTTTGCGCCGCATGCTGCTCGGCGTAGGGGCGCGGCGTGAAACTGTGCCCCGCGCTGTTCTGCACCTCGCGCAGCAGGCGTTCGATCAAGTCCCAGTTATACGTTGTCATCCTGAGCAACCTCCAACACACAGTGAAAGGGTCTACACAGTTGTGACCCGTATGCCGCGCAGCCGTTCACGCTGAACTTTCGCCAGGCGTACAGGCTCCACCGAACAAGGCAGCAGGAGGTTGAACCATGAACACTGTGTTGAGTGTCACCGGCGTGTGCATGTTGCTGTTGAGCATGAACAGCATGGCCTGCACACCGGAAGAAGCCACGGCCAAGCGTGAGCAGTTGGCGCAGGAAGTGGCGAAGATCACCCAGCAGAACCCGCAGCGGGCGAAAGAGATCAATGCCGAGCTGCAAGGCATGCAACTGGACACCGCCAGCGAGGACTTGCCGGACAAGTGCCAGTTGATCGACAAGCGCTTGCAGGAACTGGATCAGGCGGGCAAGAAAGCCGATTCCTGAGCAGTCCTGTAGCAGCGGCCGCCAGGCCGCGTACGACACACCCCGGTACATCATTGCTACGCGGGGCGGCGCTGTTACGGGGGCGGGTTATTCCGCGGCGGGGGCTGGCTTGCGGCGCTTGAGCGGCGCCAGGCCGTCGGCGCTCACCAGTTGGTCGCTCTTGGGCTTGTTGACGGTCTTGCGCTTGGTCGGGCCCTTGGCGGCGGTTTTCTTGTCGCCCTTCTTGACGTCGGTCTTTTTCTTCTTCACGCCCACGGCCTTGCCCGAAGCCTTGACCTTCTTGGGACCGGCGTAGGTGCCTTTGACTTCCTTGATCACCCGGCGCTCGAATTTCTGCTTCAGGTAGCGCTCGATGCTGGACATCAGGTTCCAGTCGCCATGGCAGATCAGCGAAATGGCCAGGCCTTCGTTGCCGGCACGGCCGGTGCGGCCGATGCGGTGCACGTACTCGTCGCCGCTGCGCGGCATGTCGAAGTTCACCACCAGGTCCAGGCCGTCCACGTCCAGGCCACGGGCCGCGACGTCGGTGGCCACCAGAATCTTCACGCCGCCCTGCTTCAGGCGGTCGATGGCCAGCTTGCGGTCTTTCTGGTCCTTGTCGCCGTGCAGCACGAACGCTTTGTAGTCCTGGGCCACCAGGCGGCCGTAGATGCGGTCGGCCATGGCACGGGTGTTGGTGAAGACGATGGCCTTCTGGTAGGTCTCGTTGGCCAGCAGCCAGTTGAGGATCTGTTCCTTGTGCACGTTGTGGTCAGCGGTGACGATCTGCTGACGGGTGCCTTCGGCCAGTTGGCTGACGTTGTTGATCAGCAAGTGCTCAGGGTCCTTCAGCACTTTGCTCATCATGTCGCGCAGGCCGGCGCCGCCGGTAGTGGCGGAGAACAGCAGGGTCTGCTCGCGGTGCTTGCACTCCTCGCTCAGGCGCGTGACGTCTTCGGCGAAGCCCATGTCCAGCATGCGGTCGGCTTCGTCCAGCACCATCACTTCGACCTTGCTCAGGTCCAGGTTGCCGGCGTTGAGGTGTTCCAGCAGGCGGCCCGGGGTACCGATGAGGATATCCGGCACCTTGCGCAGCATGGCGGCCTGCACCTTGAAGTCTTCGCCGCCGGTGATCAGGCCGGACTTGATGAAGGTGAATTGCGAGAAGCGCTCTACTTCCTTCAGGGTCTGCTGGGCCAGCTCGCGGGTCGGCAGCAGGATGATGGCACGAATGTCGACGCGCACCTTGGCCGGGCCGATCAGGCGGTTGAGGATCGGCAGCACGAAGGCAGCGGTCTTGCCGCTGCCGGTCTGCGCCGTCACCCGCAGGTCACGCCCTTGCACTGCCAGCGGGATGGCCGCTACCTGCACCGGGGTGGGCTCGACGAAATTCAGCTCGGCCACGGCTTTGAGCAGGCGTTCATGCAAGGCGAATTGGGAAAACACGGGTGTTACCTCGGCGAAGTACATAAATTCAACTGCATAGCGTAACGGTTTGCGCGGCAATAAGCCGAATTTCTTTACGTGCGGTTACGTAGTTATTGCCAATTCTTCATGCCAATGGGCTCTAATAGTCAGTCCACACGACACTGGACACTGGCTGTAACCCATGGATATCCACCCTTTCTGGCTTCAGGCGCAGGGCTTCTGGGACGCCCTGGAGCACCATCCGTTATTGCGCGCCGGCCTCGGCCTGACCCTGCTGCTGGCCATCGCCCTGGGCCTGGGCCGCCTGTCACGCCTGGTGCTGCTGTACGCCATGCGCGTGCTGGCCCGCCAGCCGGCGCTGCACTGGCTTGACGATTTCCTGCGCAACAAGGTGTTTCATCGCCTGGCGCAGGTAGTGCCCTCGCTGGTCATTCAGTTCGGCCTGGCGCTGGTGCCGGAACTGAGCGACAAGGTGGCGCATTTCATCGGCAACCTGGCGATGGCCGTCACCATCCTGTGCCAGACCCTAATGCTGGGCGCCCTGCTCAATGCCCTGCTGGACATCTACGCGCGCACCGAACATGCCCGCACCCGCTCGATCAAGGGCTACGTGCAACTGGCGAAAATGATTCTGTACATCTTCGCCGCCATCATCATCGTCGCCACCCTGATCGACCGCTCGCCGTTGTTGCTGCTGTCGGGGCTGGGCGCCATGTCGGCGGTCATTCTGCTGGTGTACAAGGACACCCTGCTGTCATTCGTGGCCAGCGTGCAGCTGACCAGCAACGACATGCTGCGCGTGGGCGACTGGATAGAAATGCCCCAGGTGGGCGCCGACGGCGACGTGGTGGACATCACCTTGCACACGGTGAAGGTGCAGAATTACGCGTGAGTTGAAGCCTACTTCGACGTATCGTGAGCTCCCAGCAATCTTGACAGCAACAAGCCTCCTCCAAGGGAATGCAGGCGAGGCGACCTGACCCTGCTTTCCTACCTCAAGCCTTGCAGTGCTCCCTCCTGAAGCCCTCTCCCTAAGCAAAGACTGAGAGGAGCTAGAGTGATTTTCTGAACAACATCACCGGTGGGTGTGTCGGGGCGGACGTGGTGATCCCAACGTGGGTTATTCATTCCGGAACAAGCAACACATCTATCCAACCCTCAGTTCAACATCACCCTAGCGATTACTGACGAGGAGTGGAGAGAGGATGGTGGATGGATTATGGGGGCTCGGCGGATGCAAATGGACTTTCACAGAGCCATGCAGAGATTTGAGGCAACCTACTACTGGAAGGATCTCCCACGTCCATACACTGACCAGGCGGCGATTTTCCTGCCTAAAGCGGAGAAGCGCGCTGGGAAGGTATCTGAGGTACTGCGTGAGGCTGGATTTCAGGATTTAGGCCTTTATCTCCAGAAGCTGGCTAATGCTACGGCTCATCATGTCTCGGTCGTTTAGCAGCCCTATGTGCATCTAAACGCCGCATTTCAGCCTGCCATTGAGTCAGAAATTTGTCCCAGTTATAGGCGTACGGGCCATCGAATAGACGCGTCGAGCCGTTGCTCGCTTGCAGAAAGCGCTCACGCCATGGCAGGGGAATACCTGCCTTGCGCACAATGCTGATACCGGTGCTGTGGCGCTCAATCAGAACTGCTTTGCGGGCAGCATCCAATCGTCGCCTGGATGATTCTGGTTGCCGAGCGCTTGGTCATGTCGGATAGCGGGAAGCCGCTGGAATGGCTTAGTTCTCTCCCGGCTGCCATGGATGGCTGGGATGCAAGCCTCTGACACGCCGCTGACTTGTCTTGATGACCACCTGTTTGATCCTTCATGTGCCAGCGACTCGCTATCGCAGAATAAGTCTGACCAGTTATGCTGCGGTAGGAACCAGCCAAGGATCGGAGCTGCTATGGCCATGAACGATTATCCAAAGCGTGTCTGGGACAACATCATTCCGCTCTCTGTAGGCGATACCTTGCCAAAAGCTTTTGAGGAATGGTCTTTCACTGAGGTCATCCGCGATCATGAGCATCCAACTGAGACTTGCGAGCTATGTGATCAAGAATCTCTCCGATACCAGTTCGAGATCCGGAATGCCCTCACGGCAAGTATTCTGTGGGTCGGCTCGCAATGCATACTTAGATTCGGCGTATCGGTATTTGAAGCGGGTCAGCGCCTCTCTGCATCCGACACCAAGAAAAAGCTGGAGCGACTCACCGAAAAAATGCGAGGGGAGTCATGCGTGAAGGCTCTGCAGCGCTTAGCGATATCGGAACAAAATCCAATTCTCTCGAAGGCACTGGCCTACTATCAGCTCAATAAAAACCTCTCGCCGAAATTTGCGTTCGTGGTCTTCTGGAGGCTCAAAGCCAACCAAATCGATCACAGCCCTTCTTTCTTCAAGGTCAATCTGAAGCGCCTCAAATACCAGCAAGATCTTCAGGCGATGGAGCTACAGCGCGTGCAAATGATCTGGCCGGCGCTGTCATCCTCTCAAAGAAACATGGCAATCCGGATGGGGCATAAAGCACCTGCCGCGTAGTTAGTTGCCCACGGTGAGCCGCTCACTGCCTGTGCATAGCGCTCATCGTGAATGTCGATGCCATGTAGCCGGTGATAGCTTCGACTCCCTCATCGCCGGGGTACGACGCTGCACTCCCAAGGCCGACCCAACGAGTCATGGTCGGCGACGACCGATCCCGCCAGAGCCCTGAAGCATTTCCTCGACGAACTCAATCGAGCCTCCCAGTTCGCTCTGGATCTCATCGAATACCGGCTCAAGTGCTGGATGAGTACCTGAGGCTCTCAACTCAGAGATGAGCTGCAGGAGTTCTTGCCCTTGGGTGATCGGCATCTGGATGTTGCAGTAGACAGTGTCTTTCGTGTCTCGGGTCATGGATTCTCCGATGTGGTTTGGGATGCTACTTCTTCGTACAGAATAGCTAGCTTCTAATGCCTAAAAGCTAGAGATTTTGATCCTTGGTGCTGTGCGCGCCCTTCGGGACGGCTGTCGTGAACCGAGCCACTGGCTGCGTCTCGGCCCGGAGGGCTTCCATCCTCGCGCCTCGGCCTCACGGCCTGCGCGCTCCGCTTGCTTCTAGCGATCAGCCGATTTCGGATATCACCGCCCACTAAAGGTTTTGAGCCCCATCTTCGCCCATTCTCCTGACAGCCAGCTCGAGCTACCCAACCATCCCATAGCAAACACTGATGTCACCTTTTGGATATATCTGCCCTCCTCATTCACTCAAATGGATTGGCGGCAATATGCCTACCCCGTAGGCAAGGCTCTCGACCCATCGGCTTCAGATTGACACCACTGGATGAATCCCAAATAGTGGCACGATGACAGCCTGCTCTCGCGTCTGCTTACCCGGACGGCGCGACCGCAGTGCACCTCTTTTTCTGCCTACTGGGACGTAATATGCAGACTGAACCAAAGCCTTTGTCCTCTGGATCCCGTTGGCTTCGATGGGATCCCCACGTGCACGCGCCAGGCACGTTGTTCAACGACCAATTCAAGGGGGACTGGGAAGGTTATCTCAAAGCTCTGGAAGAGGCTTCTCCGGCGATCAGCGCGATTGCGGTGACAGATTATTACCTGCTTGATACCTACAGACAGCTGATTGAGCACAAGCAGGCGGGCAGACTTGCACGCTGCGAACTTCTCTTTCCCAATGTCGAAATTCGCTTCGATGTAGGAACTGCAAAATCGTGGATCAACGCCCACCTATTGGTGTGCCCCGACGAAGAAAATCACCTGGAAGAGCTTGAGCGCTTTCTTGCCTCGCTCACCTTCAAGGCCTTTGATGACGAGTTTAGGTGCACCTCAAGCGATTTGAGAAGGCTTGGAAAGCGAGCGAACCCTGACATCCAAGATGACCAGGCTGCCCTGCGACATGGCGCTGAGCGCTTCAAGGTTTCGTTTCAAGAGTTAAAAGACAAGCACAAAAACAGCCAGTGGGCACAAGCCAACCTGATAATCGCAGTCGCGGCGAAAGAGAATGACGGTACCTCCGCACTGAAAGAGGGTGCCGATGAAGTATTGCGGCAGGAAATCGAACGGTTTGCGCATGTCATTTTTGCCTCCAACCCGAACCAAAGGGATTTTTGGCTAGGTAGAAAAGCTTTATCCGCAGAGAACCTGGTTGAGCGGTACAACGGCCTGAAGCCGTGCTTGCATGGCAGCGATGCCCATCAAACTGCCAAGACTGGAGTGCCTGATGGGAAAAGATATAGCTGGCTCAAGGGAAGTCCTACCTTCGACACGCTTCGACAGGCTTGTATTGATCCGGCAGGTAGAGCTTTCATTGGAGAGGAACCACCGCCTTACGGGAATGCTTCCGAGGTCATCTCCCAAGTCGATATAACCAATGCACCTTGGCTCAAGACACCAGTCCTGGCTCTGAACCCAGGCCTGATTGCCGTGGTAGGCGCAAGAGGCTCAGGAAAGACCGCGCTGGCTGACATCTTGGCGGCAGGCTGTGACGCTCGAGGCAACGCAATTACAGGGCACTCGTTCTTGGTGAGGGCCCAAGACCACCTACAAAATGCTGAAGTGAATATCACCTGGTGCAACGGTGACACGCAGGCCAGCCCGCTAAACCAGACGACTGACGATGAGTTCGTGTACCCAAGAGCTCGGTATCTGTCGCAGCAGTTCGTGGAGGAACTTTGCTCCGCCGATGGTATGACGGACGGCCTCCTGGCAGAGGTCGAGCGGGTAATTTACGAGTCGCACTCCCCCACCGAGCGTGAGGGGGCTATCAGCTTCAATGACCTGAGAGACATCCGTTCTGAGCGATATCGAGAGGCTAGGCGGCGGGAGGAGGAATCACTCGGCAGTCTGTCAGAGAGAATCAACACCGAACTCGAAAAACGCAGCCTCGTGCCCCAGCTGACTATGCAGGTGCAGGATAAAGATTCGCTGGTCAAACGGTTAACCGAAGACAGAAGCAAGCTTGTCGCGAAGGGCTCAGAAGTCAGGCTGTCCAGACTGCAGTTACTGACCGCCGCCTCAGAAAAGGTTGCCGGCTATGTGAGGTATTACAAAGCCCAAGAGCAGCAGATTCTTCTGATGCAGGATGAGGTCAACAATGTTCGCCAAGTCGTGGCGCCCAGTGATCTTAGAGACATCCAAGCACGCCATACCAAAAGTGGTCTGGGGAATGATGAGTGGAGTGCTTTTTTCAGGGACTACGAAGGCGACGTCGGAGCCATCCTATCGAAGATGCTACTCAAGGCTCAAAAGAGCAGAGACGCATGGATAGGAACCCCACCGGCTCCGAACGAAGACACTCAACAGGCGTTTATCGCTGAAGACGCCAAGCTTGAAGAATGCAATCTCTCGTTGCTGCACGCAGAAATTGATCGACTCCAGCAGTTAGTCAGCGTCGACCAAGACACCGCGAAGCGATTCAAAGAGCTATCAACAAAAATAACCACGGAAACTGAACTATTGCGGGCCAGCAGGGAGAAGTTAACCGACCATGTGGGTGCCTCCCAACGTCTCGAAGTCTTGGTGAGTGAGCGGTGCGATTCATACAAGCGCGTTTTCTCGGCCCTCATTGCTGAGGAGCAAGTTCTCCAGGAGCTCTACTCGCCCATCAAACAGCGCCTGGAAAGCGCCCAAGGAACTCTCAACAAGCTTTCTTTCTCGGTAGCCCGAACTGTCGACATTGAGGCATGGTCAGCCGAGGGTGAGTCCTTGCTCAACCTCTCTAAAAAGGGCCCTTTCAGAGGCCGGGGTACCTTGCGCGAAAAAGTGCTCGAGTCGCTGAATACTCCCTGGCTCTACGGAGATGACGAGACCGTGCTAGCTGCGCTGAGAGAGTTTATTAGGAACTACCATGAACAGCTCGTTGAGCATGCGCCAGTAGCCACATCGGATCTGGCAGAGTATCGGCGGTGGACGAAACGCTTAGCCCAATGGCTCTACGGTACTGACCACATCTCTGTACGTTACGCCATAAATTACGACGGCGTCGAAATCCAGAAACTCTCTCCTGGCACCAGAGGAATTGTGCTGTTGCTGCTTTACCTTTCGCTTGATGCGAAAGACAGCCGGCCACTGATTATTGATCAGCCAGAAGAAAACCTCGACCCCAAGTCAATCTACAACGATCTCGTCCCACTGTTCATGGCCGCCAAGTCGACTCGACAAGTCATCATGGTGACCCACAATGCCAACCTGGTCGTGAACACGGATGCCGACCAAATCATCATCGCTGAATGCGGCCCTCATGGTAACGGGCAGTTGCCTCCTATTACCTATTTGTCGGGCGGACTGGAGGACAGGCTTATCCGGGAGCGGGTATGCGAGATTCTCGAAGGTGGTGAGACCGCGTTTAAGGAGCGTGCTCGCCGACTGCGGGTTCGGCTGTCTAGGTGACTTTTCAAATCGCCGCGCGATGACGAACTCGGTCAACGAGCGGCAGCGTGACCACTCAAGCGTTGTCCAAGCCATCAGCAAGCAGCTTTGCGGTGAATCCAAAACCACATCCTGACTTCGCTCGCGGCGTACCTAATGAATACTGGAGCACATGATGTCTGATCAACTGCATTTCACTCGTCAGACTTTACTGGCTGCATCAGATTTTATTGAGAAAGCAGGAACAAGCGCCGGTTTTGACCATATGGTGCAACGTCTAGAACTGGATCAGTGGGTACCGTCGGGGAGCGAGCTGTCGGTTGCCAAAAAAAGAGTGATATTCAACAAGGTACTTCTAGAACGGGCAGAGCTTGTTTTCTGGGCCAGGGAGGGTCAGATGACACTTGGTGAAGCACTTGTTCGTGAAGCAGTTCGGCTCATGCACTGCCCCTCTAGGCACGCGCAGCAATTGCCGTTCGAACGCTGCCTAGCAAGGGATGGGTTCGTCGTCTCATGGGATGCAGGGGATTGCGGACAAGGCAACCCACCTTGGCTGAGACGAAGCTTGCCAGCAAATGTGGATTTGTCTGCTGGGGATGATCAGGTTCATCAGCACCTACAGCATTTCGGGTTCGTGAGATCGTGCGGTCATCTCGATCAGGCGATTGACGCGCATACCAGAGGCGACTGGGCAGCTGCTAATGCTCAGATCAGGACATTCCTGGAGAGCCTCATTCTGGAGATCGCAACACGGATTGCCTCCGCTGACCTATCTCCGAACCCTGGTTTGAACAACGGCTTTCAAGCCTTGACCAAGTGCGGGTTTCTATCCGAGAGCCGTTCCGAATGGAACCAGGATGCGAAAGGTATGTTGAACGGGCTGATGAAGATGTTGCACTCCGATGGTTCGCATAAAGGACTTTCGGATGAGGATCATTCCACCATGCGTCTCCATATAACCCTAGTGGTCGCTAGGACAATATTAAATCGCCTCGCAAATAACAGGTGAGGACGACTCACGTCTAAAGCGCCTCGAGCTGTTGGTTAGTAAACTCTGATGACCAGGCTCGGAGCTCACGTCCACCCTCTCGCGAATATCGTGAAAGCTAGGTCATAACGCGTTAGGCGAGCTGACCGATGGAGCCTGAACAGCTAGATCAGATTGATCGCGCAATTGGCCAAATTTAATAGCCAACGATGGTATACGTGGGCCCTTGCTGGCTCAATCCTGGCTACGACCTCAACCTAATGCCTAACGATTTCGTTATCCAGCCTCGTCCAGGTTTGGCCAAGGCGTCATCTCTAATGGAGCAACCATTCATCTGACCAGCCAGCCCAATCACCGGCTATCGATTTCAAACCCAGATTGGGTACAGCGAAAACCTCATTCCAGAGAATGCATTGCACATGCGCGGGGTGGTAACCGCTGTCTACAATCGACTTGGCCACCTAATCATAGGTCGCCTGATCGATCTCGGTATCCAAGAAAAACGGGGATAGCGCTTGCCAGACTTTCAACCGGTTAGGGTCGACGGCTTTCATTGAGTCTCTTGATCAATAGCTGCACCAAAGCCCTGTCCCTCGCATTACCCTTAATCAACTCAAGGTGGCGTCAGTAAGTGCGAGGGATTATAACGCCAAGTTATATGATAAAGCCCACTCTGAGGGTCTATTACTTCACCAATCTATTAGCGCAAAACTATCTGGACGGGCTGAGAGGAAAGACTTTGGTTCGGTTATCCTGATCGAACGTGAGCGACGCATACTCAGCCGCAGATGCCACAGTAATGTCTACAGATCCACCCTCCGTTTGAAGCTTTCGTACTAATTCACCTTCCAAACTCCCAGCCCCTACCTTGGACGCTGCATCTCTATAGACAATAATTAAATCAATGTCGTTGTATACCTTTCTCCGGAGGTACGATCCAAATGCGTATACAGAGACACCTAGCGCTGGTCGTAGCTCAGTAATCAGTCGCCCTAAATGGCGAACGCGCTGCTCCTTGTCAGCCCTCACTAAAAAGTTCAGGTACGCTTCCCCCTCGAGCCGGATCGCTCCCATGAACTCGCCTAGCATGAAGAGACCGATGCCTTGCTGAATGCACTCCGCTTTCGCAGATTCGACATATTCACCGGCAGGGCAGGAGCAAATGATCGCATCTACCGAAGGGTCAATCTCTAGCACCCTATCAAGGGTATGATTCGTAAAGTAGTAAGTATTCGTAACAAACACTCGCAAACTTCTTCCATCATTTAGCTCAACCACCATGGTAGCTCGATTAAGCTCCTGAAGTCGCGCAATTGAGCCATGGTCTTTCAAAAACCTATTGATGTAAGTTTCGATCTGCCCCCTTCTATATTCAAGCTCTTCATTTTTAATCACGTCAAGCGAAGGAACAGATATCTCTAACTTTGTCTTCACAAAATGGTCGAACTCTCTCGGAAACTGCTTATAGTCATTCACTCTCCTCCCGCTCAGACAATTATCCTGAAATGCCTCAGCATGCAGCTTGTACATCAGCATTCGAGTATATACTTCCCAAGGGTAAGCAAAATTACTTTTATTCGTCTTAATCAAATCCACGATCATTTTATTATTCGGAAGGATTGTGTCCAGGCACCGACGTCGCCACATGACCAAGGCATCACCAGATTCCCCTTCAACAACTGCAGCCGAATATGGGCCGCACTCAGTAAAGATGAGGTGATTCTCGTCCAAGAGGTCATTCACCGCCCTCAAAAGCCTTTGCTCGTCGGTGAAACGAGCGATCTGGAACAGAGAACGTATCCGGGATGCATGGTCATGCTTCCAATGCTGCATCAGCTCGACTGAGAACCGTGCCTCCAACTCATCAACAATCTTATGACAGTCTAGGCACAGCATTATCAAATTATCGATGCCGTCCCTCTCAATGGCATTAGCTAGCTGGTGCTCGCTGCGGGGGCCGTCAGCACCATGACCGATGATATGCGCGACGTTTACAAGGCTGACGACATCATCACCAATATTTGCAAAGAGAGGCTTATTGCAATGAGGGTTTTGACAAAAGCCTCCACATTGGGCCCAAAGCTGACGTGTGACGTTCACGGGAAGAGATTTTCTAGCCATTGGAGCCCTCGGTCTAAACTGCATTCAGGTGGATAGTATTCTAATGTTGAAGCCAGATAACTGAGAGAGCTTGGAAGAAATGGTTTGCTGAATACAACTCTGTAAACATTCTCCCGATGTTCTTCACCGGTCTGGCTAGGTGAACCAGATCCTGGAACCAGATGAGCGCTATGGATCCGTCATCATAACGGCAGCGAGGAAGCCGACCATGCTATGCATCATGACCGGAACACATTCGTGCTTGCGCCTGAGCATGCGAGAGGGGTGGCTCGACGATTGAATCGCTGGATGGTGCCCCGTCCAGTCGTCGCAGTCAGGTGCGGGCGGCCACTACGATCAAAGCTCATTACTGTCTCGCCTAGGGGCTGGAGACGCAGGGTCAATCATCGCTAGCACAGCTTAGGGCCCCGACGAAGCGGTGCTCTGCAGGTTTGGTTCCCGACAGCCGCCCGCGAAAGCGGCCCAAGCATTGACCTAGCCCTCCTTCCTCGGCCACATGCTGCTGAGAGGGGCCATGCTGATGATAGCCAAGTGTCTCGTCGAGATTTCAGCTCCCCGTCGCACCTAGACAAGATTCAGTCCGTATCCCGCTCCACTGCGGCAACGGTAGCGTGAGCCTGGGCGACGTCTTTCAGATTCGCACGATGTCGTCGGTCTTGACCGCGTTTCCGCGAGGCTTGGCGCTTGGCATGCATGGCTTGGGTCGCGGTTACAACGCCGGCTGGTTCCCCGCTCAAGTCCAAGCGCGGAGCATTCTCCACCATGCTTGCCCAGTACCGAGTTCCCCGGCACCACGTTGAGATACCTAACTTCAGTTGCTCACGGGTCAATCCGAGTAGCTCCAAATGCTGCTCAGCATCCTTGAGAATACCCTCCTTGAGCGGAACCTTTGGGGCAGGGTTGACAGGGAACGCCAGTGGAAAATGCTTCTGCAACGGCCATATCGCTTCTACCGCAG
Organism: uncultured Gammaproteobacteria bacterium; assembly: GCA_963816515.1. Taxonomy (GTDB): domain Bacteria; phylum Pseudomonadota; class Gammaproteobacteria; order Pseudomonadales; family Pseudomonadaceae; genus Aquipseudomonas. The sequence continues at coordinate 980,978 of CAWFKX010000001.1, forward strand.
GATCTTGGATACGAGGCTTAACCTGCGAGGAGATCTTGCGCTTAGGCTGCTCCGCGCTATCCGCCTTTTGCGGCTCTTTTTCAGCCCGCAAGCGGTCACGGAGCTCAGCTAATTGTTCAAAACCCATCGTTATATTCACTGCTCGAAGGTTGATTGGGGGGTGCAAGGATATTCCATGCAGCGCTTGGGAGCAGCTGAGACAGGAAGAATCGCATCGGGTTTCGTAGATGCTTAGCCTCATCGCACGCGCAACACTGGTTGTTGATATGCACTGTAGTGGTCAACTGATCCCGGACACTGAATTGAGTTTTTCCTCTGCGACCGCAGGCGGTAGCCCTTCGTTGAATTGATGCGGTCGCCGCCAGTTGTACCGCTGCATCAAAAACCGACTGATATCTTGCTGTGCCAGCACAGCGCTCATGTAGCCCACCGTCGGTATCCATTCAGTCTTCAGGCTGCGAAATAGCCGCTCCATCGGCGCGTTGTCGTGGCAGTTGCCGCGCCGACTCATGCTCTGCGTGAAGCGGTATCTCCATAGTCTCTGTCGGAAACTCCGGCTGCCGTATTGGCTGCCCTGGTCGCTGTGAAACAGCACATTCTGAGGCCGGCCACGCTGCTCATAGGCCATATCCAATGCCTTGATCACTAGGTCGGCATCAGGCTTGGCTGAGAACGCCCAACCTACAACACGGCGGGCACAAAGGTCGATGACAGCCGCCAGATAGTGCCATTGGCCTTCAGCCCAGACGTACGTAATGTCACCGCACCAGACCTTGTTCGGGGATGCCACGCTGAACCCGCGATCAAGCACGTTCGGGATATCAGGCCGCTCCACGGTAGCCTTTTTGTAGGCATGGGAGCCCGGCTGTTTGCTGATCAAGTTCATCTCGCGCATCAACCTACGTACCTTGAATCGCCCGATCTGCATGCCGTCCTCTTTCATCATCAGCATGATGCTCCGGCTGCCCGCAGCGCTTCGGCTTTGCGTAAACAACTCGTTCACGCGACTACGCAAGACTACTCGTTCGGCATCCGGATACCGACGTTTCCGGCAGTACGCGTAGTAGCAAGATCGGGTGACATCAAATACCGAGCACAACAGATCAACAGTAAGCGGACGGGGAATACGCTTTGCGTAGGTCAGCTAAGCATCCACTGATGCGGCAGCAGTTGCTCGATCTCGCTGGCTTTCTGCGTCGGCAACCGCATCAGAACATCCTTGAGATACGCATACGGATCATGCCCGTTCATGCGCGCCGACTGGATCAGGCTCATGATCGCCGCCGCCCGTTTACCGCTGCGCAGCGATCCAGCGAAGAGCCAGTTCGACCTACCGAGCGCCCACGGCCTGATCTGGTTTTCCACGGCATTGTTATCAATGGGCACAGCACCATCATCCAGGTAGCGCGTCAGCGCTACCCAGCGTTTCAAGCTGTAATCCAGTGCCTTGGCTGTGGCCGATCCCTCGGGTACAAGCGCGCGTTGAGCGATCATCCACTCATGCAACTTTTCCGCGATGGGCACCGCCATTTCCTGGCGTAATCGCCAGCGATCTTCATCGCTCATGTCCTTGGCCTGCCGTTCGACTTCGTACAAGCCGCCAATGGAGTGCAGCGCCTGTTCGGCCAACTGGCTTTTGTTCGCCACATGCAGGTCGAAAAACTTGCGCCGAGCATGGGCCATGCAGCCGATTTCGGTGATGCCCTGCTCGAAGCCAGCTTTGTAGCCTGCGAAGTCATCGCACACCAGCTTGCCGTTCCAGGTGCCCAGGAAGTTGCGCGCATGTTCGCCTGCACGGCCGGGGCTGAAGTCGTACACCACCGCGTTCAGTGCGCAGAACGGTGTCGTGCAGTAGGCCCAGACGTATGCTCGATGCGTTTTCTTTTCGCCCGGTGCCAACATCTGCACCGGTGTTTCATCGGCATGGACGACTTGCTGAGCCAGTACGGCTTCGCGCAGTGCATCTACCAGCGGTTGCAGTTGTACGCCGGTTTGGCCGACCCACTGAGCCAGCGTCGAGCGCGGGATCGCCAGGCCGGCACGGCCAAAGATCTTTTCCTGCCGGTACAGCGGAAGATGGTCGGCGAACTTGGCCACCATCACGTGGGCCAACAAGCCGGCAGTGGGGATGCCCTTGTCGATCACCTGTGCCGGTACCGGCGCTTGAGTCAGTGTTTCGCACTGACGGCAGGCCCATTTGCCACGTACATGTTGCTCAACAGTGAACACGCCCGGCGTGTAATCCAGCTTCTCACTGACGTCTTCGCCGATGCGCTGAAGTTGGCAGCCGCAGGAGCACTGAGTGCTCTCTGGCTCGTGATGAATCACGGTACGAGGAAACTGCGGTGGCAACGCTGCACGCTTGGGTTGTTGGCGTGGCTCGTCCAGTGCCGGGGCGGGACGAAGTGCTTTCAACTCGGCATCAATGGCTTCGAGATCGGTGCTGAGCAAGTCATCCAGCAAACTGCCTTGCGCCGGGCTGATCTGCTCACTGCGCTTGGCAAACTTGTGGCGTTTAAGGATGGCGATCTCGTGAGAGAGCTGCTCGATGACGGTCTTGTCGCGGCGGCTCTCTCGGCCCATGGTGTCGACTTTCGACAACAACTGCGCAGCGAGTGCGCGCAGTTGATCGGACGTCATTTGGTCGAGATTGGGCGAGGAGGTCATGCCGAGGGATTTTACCAAAGCCGCCCATCCGAAACAGCTAAAAGACCCGATTCAGAGCAACGTAATTACGCCGTTAGCACCGACCCGCTGCCAAGGCAGGCCCAGCAACAGCGCCTGAAGTTGCTCTGCGTCGAGTTCAATTTCGTGGCTTCGATGCGTGCCCGGCCAATGAAACTTACCTTGGTTCAGGCGGCGCGCTGCCAGCCAGATACCCACGCCATCGTGCACCAGTACTTTCATCCGATTGGCGCGGCGATTGGCGAACAGATAAGCGCAGTGCGGCTTCGCCGCACCGAATACCGCGACCACGCGGGCCAGCGCTGTGTCTGTGCCGGCGCGCATGTCCATTGGCTCGGTGGCAAGCCAGATGGTGTCGATGCGAATCATTGCGAAAGGCTGCGGATGAAGCGTGCGCAGCCATCCGGGTCGGAGACGGGCCATTTGACCGTGATGGTTTGAGCGCCCAGCGGCAATGCGATCACCACCGCCTCGTCAGCATGCCGCTTGGGCATGGTTTGCAGTGGTACGAATGCCGGAAGTGGCGCAACCGCCTTGTCGCGGTATATGGGCAGCCACTTGCGGATGACGTTGGCGTTGATACCGTGGCTGATGGCGACACTGGAAACTGAGGCTCCGGGTTGCAGGCATTCCTGCACGACCTGGGCTTTGAAGGGCTTCGGGTAAGAGCTTCGTTGGCGCATGGAAATCCTGGCGATAAGGGTGATCGCGTCCGCTAAAAAATAGACGGACACCATCGTCCTTAATGCTGGAGTTCGGTAGGTGTGTTCACCGGGCGCTTACGATCAACAGGCTCTTGAGCCCGCAGTTGATCGATTAACGCGAACGCTCGTGTTCCTCGGCCATCAAGAGCGCGGTGGCCTTTTTTAAGATCGATTTTTCCCGTTCTAGCCGATTGATACGGGCTTCGAGTTCCTGGATTTTTTGCTGCTCTGGCGTCAGAGCCTTGCTGGTGGGAGTAACACCGCCACGTTCTTGCTGAAGCTGGCTCACCCATCGACGAAGCGCCGATTCGACCAATCCGAGCGAACGGGCGGCTTCGATATGGCTGTAGCCTTGGTCGAGCACCAGGCACGCAGCCTCGCGCTTGAACTCAGGGGTAAAGGTACGACGTTGCTTGGTCATCAGACACCTCTCTATGGCGAGCATTCTCGCCTAAATGAGTGTCCGGTTTCATTAGACCACTACAGCCCTGCCCGAACAGTCCTGGGACGCCTATCAGATCGTTGTCTATGGTTCTGAACATGTGTCGCCTCAACTGCTGGAGCACATCAGTTGCCCAGCAGAAACCAGTTGTTATCAAAAAAGGGAAAATATCGCTTCGATGGAGGAGGACTTGCGATGGCCTGGGCCAAGCAACACGTAAGCGGTGTTCCGTGTGGCAAAAAGAAAACTCTCGTTAAAGGTGGTGCCGAGGCTGGAACGCACCCAATGGCCAGGTGCGAATCTTCTCTGCTCGTCATGCACTACCTTGTGGGCAAACAGGAACATTGGCTGGCAGCCGGCTGCGATCACCTTGGCTCGTTCGGCGTCCGTCACTATTGCGTCTAGGATGATCCACTCTTCGACGACGCAAAGAGGCAGGTACTTATAGTGTTTCCTGGCTGAAAGGATCACACGCTCTAGGTCTAGCTCGGAACCGACTAGATCGATCCCCTCCCCCAGCAGCCCTTCCTTTAATGGGCTTTCCATCACACAACCTCGCATTTAATTTCCCATAAATTGCAGGCACAAAGGCCTTACCGCCACATTGAGGAATATATTCGTTTGTTTGGCGATAGGCAAACGCGGCATACATCTTTGTTTTTGGGGACTTGCCATGTCGCTCCGCCAATCCTTTGCAGAAGTGCTCCAAACGCTGCGCCAAAGCAAAGGGAATACGCAGCGCTCCATGGCCTCCAGCCTGGATCAAACGACGATCAGCAAGGTGGAGAGCGGTAAGCACTCGGTGACCTTGGATATGAGCCAAAAATTGGCTTCGGCGCTTGATCTTGAACTGACGGCCCTGATTGCTCTGACGGTTTCTCGCGACAGCAATCGCACACCTCGAGAACTCCTTCTCGCTGCTCTGGCCGAGATCGAAGCCCTCGGTTTGGCTGATATCAATCATCCCTCGGCACCTGAAAACAAGGTTCCGCCAAACGTCACCTCGGCGCGGAGGAAATGGCAGGCCGTACAGGAACTGAAGGGAAAAGGGCTTACGCAAAGTGAGGCTGCTAAACAGCTAGAAATGCCTGAATCTACTTTGCGTCGGTTCTGGCATCAGGTATCGAAAGACTAATCATCAGCGCCGCATCGGACGACACATTGCCCTTGATATCTAACGCGGCATTCAGGTCTGGGGATGCGATCTGTCGCGGAGTGGCTAGAAGCAATGAAGGCCATGTCTGGAGTTACTGAGACCATCTTGCCTTATTGATTTGCCGGGTCTCAGGGGATTCCAATGGCGACCTTTGCTGAGAGGATGAGACGCGCCGGGAATGCTACGCTTAACCAGCAATGGTGGCTGTCCGTTTCCACCTATAAAAATCCAGACAGCTTCATTTTCGCCCTAAGCCCGGTTGTACTGGGCTGAATGCTGTCCATATTCTAAGAAGCTCACTATTAGCAGGATTCGACAAGACCATCGTCAGCATTCCCACCTGGCGGTTGATGTCCGAGTCGTTCAAGAACTGGCGCGGCATGCAACAGGCCGGCGGCCGGCGCATCAAGCGCAGCCTCAACATCGACGCCAGCGGCGTGCGTTTTCTCAGCGATGAGGAACAGCAGCGCCTGAGCCAGGTACGCCTGCTGACCGACTACGTGGGCCGAAAGCAGGCCGAAGTCTCCAGCTGGAACCAGGCCCAGGGCGAAGTCGCCGACCTGGCCGCCAACCGCCGACGCCTGACCAACCTGGGCACCTTTCGCGCCTTCGCCCTGGCCTACCTGAAAAGCCACCCCGACATCCAGCCGAACATGACCTGCATGGTCCGCCAGATGCAAAGCGACGCCCAAGGCGTGCCTCTGGAAATCTACTGCTTCACCCGCACCACGGTGTGGGCCGAGTACGAACGGATTCAGGGCGATGTGTTCGACTACCTGCTGGCGCTGCTGCCGGAGTTTGGCTTGAGCCTGTATCAGCAGCCTAGCGGCAACGACCTGCGCGGTCTGCTCACCGCAAAACGCTAACCCCGCAGCGGCCGCCAGGCCGCGTCTCAGGCGCTGCGAACGCTACCGACGCTACCCCGCCGGCTGATCCACAACGACGCCAGAATCACCAGGCCGCCCAAGGCCAGGCGGCCCAAAGGTTCGCTCTGGTTCCAGATCAGCAGGTTCATCAGCAGGCCAGTGGGAATGTGCAGGTTGTTCATCACCGCCAGGGTGGCGGCGCTGACCTGGCTGGCGCCCTTGTTCCAGACGTACATGCCCAACGCGGTGGCCACCAGGCCGAGGAATATCAGCACGCCCCACTGGGTAGACGTTTCGGGCAGGTGCTGCGGGTTGCCGAAGGCCAGGAAGGCCGGCAGCGCCACCAGCAAGGCTCCAACGAAGAAGTAACCGAAGCGCCGGTACTGCGGCTCGTCGCTGGGGAAGCGCGCCACCAGGCGCTTGTACAGCACCTGCCCGGCGGCGTAGGTGAAGTTGGCCAGTTGCAACAGCAGGAAGCCGCCCAGAAAGTTGGGGGCGATGCGGTCAAAGCGGATGATCGCCGCCCCGGCCACCGCCACCAGCGCGGCCAGCAAGGCCCAGGCGTTGAAACGCCGGTTCAGGGCGTCTTCGATGAGGGTCACGTGCAGCGGCGTGAGAATGGTGAACAGCAACACTTCGGGCACCGTCAGCACGCGGAAACTCAAGTACAGGCACACGTAGGTGATTCCGAACTGCAAGGCGCCGATCAACAGCATCGAGCGTACGAACGCTGGCGCCATGCCCCGCCAGCGGCTCAGCGGGATGAACACCAGGCCGGCAATGATCACCCGTGCCAGCACCGCGAAGTAGCTGTCCACATGGCCAGCCAGGTAAACGCCGATAAGGTTGAAGGAAAATGCCTGAATCAATGTAACCAGCAGTAGATAGAACATGGGTACCCCTTGCGTGAGGCGGCGACCATAACGGGTTGGCCACGCACGGGCAATATCTCGGCACAGGATAAAAAAACCCGGCCTGCGCGGGGGACGCGGCCGGGTTCAAGCACCAAGGAGCGGGAAGTGCAGAAAAGGAGCGTTGAAGCGGAAAATCAGGCCACCTGGGCCAACAGCGCCTTGGCCTGGTTGAGGCCTTTCTCGCTGAAGTCACCGCCCAAGTTCATGCCCTCGGCATGAATGAACTGCACGTCGTGGATGCCGATGAATGCCAGCACCTGGCGCAGGTAGGGTTCCTGATGGTCGGCGCTGCTGCCAGCGTAGATACCGCCGCGCGCGGTCAGCACGATGGCACGCTTGCCCGTCAGCAAGCCCTGGGGGCCGGTGTCGGTGTATTTGAAAGTCACCCCGGCGCGCAGCACATGGTCGAGCCAGGCCTTGAGGGTGCTGGGGATGGCGAAGTTGTACATCGGCGCGGCCAGCACCAGCACGTCGGCGGCCAGTACTTCTTCGGTCAGTTCGTTGGAACGGTCCAGGGCCTGCACTTCCTGGGCACTGCGTTGGCCTTCGGGCTTCATCCAGCCGCCCAGCAGGTCGCCGTCCAGGTGGGGCACGGGGTCCAAGGCCAGGTCACGCACATGAATGGCGTCGGCAGGGTGCGCGCCGCGCCATTGAGCGATGAATTGCTCGGTCAGTTGACGCGAGATGGAACCGTCTTTGCGGGCGCTGCTTTCAATGATCTGTACGCGGGACATGAACATGACCTCCATCAAGGCGCTGTAATTCGATGGAGGCCATGGTAGGCAACGGATAGTTGATTAAAAAGCGGAAAAAACCGCTACAAACCATCAATTAAGTTGATTTATAGGGCCATTCCTCTACTCTGAGGTGTGCTCAGGCAGGCTCGCAGGTCAGCTTCAACCGCAGCGTGAGAATGTCCCGGTTGAAGCGCTGCAGGGTGCTGACAGTCTTGCCTGGCTGAACGCTGACTTTGCGCGTGCGCGGGCTTTCCGGACCGTTCTGGAACACCACCACGCACTCTGCCGCCTGCGGCCCGTCGTTGCGCAGGGTGATGGAGCCCATGTCGCCGGCGGTGTCATCGGTGGTGTAGGAGATGTCGGTACCCGCCACATGCTTTTCCACCTGTATGGGGTAGGCAAAGGCAGACAATGGCAACAGCGTCAGCAAGAGCGCACAGCAACTTTTCATTCGGCAGCCTCCAATAGGGAACTGCCAGCTTAGGACATCAGGAGCCGATGATGAAAGCGCCCCGCGTTACCCTGGATCAGTGGCGAACCCTGCAGGCGGTGGTCGACCATGGCGGTTTCGCCCAGGCCGCCGAAGCCCTGCACCGTTCCCAGTCGTCGGTCAGCTACACCGTGGCGCGCATGCAAGACCAGTTGGGCGTACCGCTGCTGCGCATCGATGGCCGCAAGGCCGTGCTCACCGAAGCCGGCGGCGTGCTGCTGCGCCGCTCGCGGCAACTGGTGAAAAACGCCAGCCAGCTGGAAGACCTGGCCCACCACATGGAACAAGGCTGGGAAGCCGAGGTACGCCTGGTGGTGGACGCTGCCTACCCCAGTGCCCGCCTGGTCCGCGCCCTGACCGCCTTCATGCCGCAGAGCCGCGGCTGCCGCGTGCGCTTGCGCGAAGAGGTGCTGTCGGGGGTGGATGAGGTACTGACCGAAGGCATCGCCGACCTGGCCATCAGCGGCTACAGCATTCCCGGCTACCTGGGCACGGAAATGAGCGCCGTGGAATTCGTCGCCGTCGCCCACCCCGACCACGCCCTGCACCGGCTCAACCGCGAACTGAGCTTCCAGGACCTGGAAAGCCAACTGCAGGTGGTGATCCGCGACAGCGGCCGGCACCAGCCGCGCGACGTCGGCTGGCTGGGCGCCGAGCAACGCTGGACGGTGGGCAGCCTGGCCACCGCCGCCACCTTCGTGGGCAGCGGCCTGGGCTTCGCCTGGCTACCGCGCCACCTGATCGAACGTGAATTGCGCGAGGGCGTGCTCAAGCCCCTGGTGCTGGAACAGGGCGGCAGCCGCCACCCAGTGTTCTACCTTTACTCCAACAAGGACAAACCCTTGGGCCCGGCCACGCAGATCCTCGTGGAGCTGCTGCGCCAGTTTGACACCGCGCCCCTGGATGCGCCCTTCGCCGCCCCTCAACAAGCCTGACAGGAACGTCGCCCATGGCCTTTTTCGAACATGACGGTTGCGCGTTGCACTACGAAGAATACGGCCAGGGCGCCCCCCTGCTGCTGGTCCACGGCCTCGGTTCCAGCGCCGAGGACTGGGAATACCAGATACCGGCGCTGGCCGCCGACTACCGCCTGATCGTGGTCGACCTGCGCGGCCATGGCCGCTCGGACAAACCGCGCGAACGCTACAGCATCGCCGGCTTCGCCGCCGATCTCGCCGCCCTGCTCGAACGCCTGGGCACCGGCCCCGTGCACTACGTGGGCCTGTCCATGGGCGGCATGACTGGCTTCCAGTTGGCCGTGGACCATCCGGCGCTGCTGCGCAGCCTGACCATCGTCAACAGCACGCCCGAGGTCAAGGTACGCAAGCCCGATGACTACTGGCAGTGGTTCAAGCGCTGGAGCCTGATGCACGTGGTAAGCATGGGCGCAATCGGCAAGGGCCTGGGCAAGTCGCTGTTCCCCTTGCCGGAACAGGCCGAGCTGCGGCGCAAGATCAGCGAGCGCTGGGCCCGCAACGACAAGCACGCCTACATCGCCAGCTTCAACGCCATCGTCGGCTGGGGCGTGCAGGAACGCATCGGGCAGATTCGCTGTCCCACCTTGATCGTCAGCGCGGACCACGACTACACCCCGGTGTCCCTCAAGGAGCAGTACGTGCGACTGATTCCGAACGCAAAACTGGCAGTCATCGCCAATTCGCGGCACGCTACGCCCCTGGATCAACCCGAACACTTCAACCGGACACTCAAGGACTTCCTCGCCGCCGTGTCCTCCACCCCCAAGGATCAACGAGTCCCATGCTGAAAAAAATCGCCCTCGCCGCCTGCTCCCTGATGTTCGCCAGCCAGTTGATGGCTGCCGACGCCCAGCACCCGCACGTGTTGATGGACACCAGCTTCGGTAAAGTCGAAATCGAACTGGACATGGTCAAGGCCCCGATCAGCAGCAAGAACTTCCTGGCCTACGTGGACAGCGGGTTCTACAACAACACCATCTTCCACCGCGTGATCCCGGGCTTCATGGTCCAGGGCGGCGGCTTTACCCAGCAAATGCAGGAGAAGGAAACCCGCGACCCGATCAAGAACGAGGCTGACAATGGCCTGAAAAACGTGCGTGGCACCCTGTCGATGGCACGTACCAGCAACGTCAACTCGGCCACCAGCCAGTTCTTCATCAACGTCAACGACAACGAGATCCTCGACCACGGCAACCGCGACTTCGGCTACGCCGTGTTCGGCAAGGTGGTCAGCGGCATGGACGTGGTGGACCAGATCGTTCACTCGCCAACCACCAGCAAAGGTGGCATGCAGGACGTGCCTACCGATCCCGTACTGATCAAGTCGGCCAAACGCATCGACTGACGGCCTGAAGGCCGGCCCCCACACAGGAGTTTTCGCCCCCATGTTGTTCCGCCGTTTTGAAAAATGGATCGATATCTTCCGTGAGGCGCCCACCGAGTCGCCGCCCAACAAGGTGCTGGCCTTCTACGTGTACTACCTGCGCCAGGTCTGGCCCAGCTTCGCCACCCTGCTGGTGGTGGGGCTGGTCGGCGCGCTGATCGAGGTGGCGCTGTTCAACTACCTGAGCCGCATCATCGACCTGGCCCAGGGCACGCCCAACGTGCACTTCTTCAGTGAACACGCTGCTGAATTGGCCTGGATGGCCGTGGTGGCCCTGGTGCTGCGGCCGATTTTCGTCGGCCTGCACGACCTGCTGGTGCACCAGACCATCAGCCCCGGCATGACCAGCATGATTCGCTGGCAAAACCACAACTACGTGCTCAAGCAGAGCCTGAATTTCTTTCAGAGCGATTTCGCCGGGCGCATCGCCCAGCGCATCATGCAGACCGGCAACGCCCTGCGCGACTCGGCGGTGCAGGCGGTGGACGCGCTCTGGCACGTGCTGATCTACGCGATCAGCGCATTGATCCTGTTCGCCGAGGCGGACTGGCGGCTGATGATCCCGCTGGTTTCCTGGATCGTCGCCTACATCATCGCCTTGTACTACTTCGTGCCGCGGGTCAAGGAACGCTCGGTGGTCTCCTCCGACGCCGGCTCCAAGCTCATGGGCCGCATTGTCGACGGCTACACCAACATCGCCACGCTGAAGCTGTTCGCGCACACCAACATGGAACAGCGCTATGCCCGCGAAGCCATCACCGAACAGACCGAGAAATCCCAGCTGGCCAGCCGCGTGATCACCAGCATGGACGTGGCCATCACCACGCTCAACGGCCTGCTGATCGTCGGCACCACCGGGCTGGCCTTGTGGCTGTGGACCCAGTCATTGATCTCGGTGGGCGCCATCGCCCTGGCCACCGGCCTGGTGATTCGCATCGTCAACATGTCCGGCTGGATCATGTGGGTGGTGAACGGCATTTTCGAAAACATCGGCATGGTCCAGGACGGCCTGCAGACCATCGCCCAGCCGGTCAGTGTCAACGACGTGAAAAGCGCGCCGAAGCTGAAAGTGGATCGTGGCGCGGTGCGTTTCGACAACGTCGATTTCCACTACGGCAAAAGCAGCAAGATCATCGAAAGCCTGACGCTGGACATTCGCCCCGGTGAAAAAATCGGCCTGATCGGCCCATCCGGCGCCGGCAAGTCGACCCTGGTCAACCTGCTGCTGCGCCTGTACGACCTTCCCGGCGGGCGCATTCTCATCGACGGCCAGGACATCGCTCACGTCAGCCAGGAAAGCCTGCGCGCGCAGATCGGCATGATCACCCAGGACACCTCGCTGCTGCACCGTTCCATTCGCGAGAACCTGCTCTACGGCCGCCCCGGTGCCAGCGAGGCGCAACTGTGGGACGCGGTGGTGAAGGCCCGCGCTGACGAGTTCATTCCGCACCTGTCCGACGCCCAGGGCCGCATGGGCCTCGACGCGCACGTGGGCGAGCGCGGCGTGAAGCTGTCCGGTGGCCAGCGCCAGCGCATCGCCATCGCCCGGGTACTGCTCAAGAACGCACCGATCCTGATCATGGACGAAGCCACCTCGGCGCTGGACTCGGAAGTCGAGGCGGCCATCCAGGAGAGCCTGGAAACCCTGATGCAGGGCAAGACAGTGATCGCCATCGCCCACCGCCTGTCCACCATTGCCAAAATGGACCGCCTGGTGGTGCTGGAACAAGGCCGCATCGTCGAACTGGGCAGCCACAGGGAACTGCTGGCGCACCAGGGCCTGTATGCGCGGTTGTGGCATCACCAGACCGGCGGGTTCGTGGGTATCGATTGACCGCTGACGCCGCCTTCGGCAGCTGTTACGTGAATATTTCGTGGGAGCTGCCGTAAGGCTGCGATGGCGCGCGCAGCGTGCCCAAGGTCCTGGCAACCGCTGAAAGTCCCTCGGCCTTTATCGCAGCCTGTCGGCAGCTTACGCAGCTGCGGCCGCGTCAGGGCCCGTCAACCTGCCGATACGGCAATGCCGCCCGCGCCTCTTCGGCGTACGCCCGCACCCCCGCACGCTCTTCATGAAGGAACTCGGCCACGGCATTTTTCAACCCAGGGTGGCTGAGGTAATGCCAGGAACGGGTGATTACCGGTTCGAAACCTCGGATCAGCTTGTGTTCCCCTTGGGCGCCTGCGTCGAAGCGCTGAATCCCCTGGGCAATGGCGTAATCCATGCCCTGGTAGAAACAGGTCTCGAAATGCAGGCGGTCGAACTCCGCCAGGCATCCCCAGTAACGCCCATAGAAACTGTCCCCGCCCACCAGGCTGAAGGCCATGGCCACGGCCCGGCCGCCTTGCCGTGCGAACACCACGCGGATGGCCTCGGGCATGCGCTCGGCCAGCAGGCTGAAAAAGCTGCGCGTCAGGTACGGTGACTGACCGCGCACGGCGTAGGTATTGGCGTAACAGGCGTAGACAAAATCCCACTCGGCCTCACTCAGCGCATGGCCCTGGCGCCAGTCAAACTCGAAACCTTGGGCCGCCACTTGCTCGCGCTCCTTGCGCATTTGCTTGCGCTTGCGCGAGCTGAGGCTGTCGAGAAAGTCCTGAAAATCGCGGTAACCACGGTTATGCCAGTGGTACTGGCAACCCAGGCGCTCCAGCCAGCCGGGCTCCTGGCCGATCAACGCGTCCAGGCCCGGGTCGGTGAAATTGATATGGACGCCGGACAGTTGCTCAGCCTCCACATACCCCGGCAGCGCCTGCAACAGCGCCAGCCCGTCACCCAGCAGCCGTGGGCCGCTGACCGGGCTGAACGGCACGGCGCACAGCAGCTTGGGGTAGTAATCAATACCGGCTCGCCGGCAGGCATCGGCCCAGCCGTGGTCAAACACGTATTCGCCGTAGGAATGCCATTTGCGGTAAGCCGGAATGGCCGCGATCAAGCGGCCGCCTTCAATGTGCAGCAGGTGTTCGGCACGCCAGCCGGAGTGCTTGCCCAGGCTGCCGCTGTCTTCCAGGGCGCTGAGAAAAGCATGGCGCAGGAAGGGCTGGTCAACCGGCAACAGCGCGTCCCAATCGCTGGCCGATACCTCGCCCAGGCTGTGCGATACGTGCAATGGCATGGCAGATTCCCCCTGTGAAGGTGCCAGCATGCCATAAAAAAAAGCCCCGCACTAAGGCGGGGCGAATGAGCTTTAACGGATGAGAAAAAGCGGTGTCACATCAAGCGCATTACAGCAGTGGCAAGGTGTAGCTGAGGATTACACGGTTTTCGTCCTGTTCACGCTGGCCAACAATGTCGTTGCGCCACATGGCGTTTTTCCAGGTAAAGCCCACGCCCTTGAAGGTACCTTCCGGCACAACGTAGGCCAGGGTGATGTCGCGCTCCCATTCGGACTGGTTGGTGCCGTTCCTGACGCCGTTGGTCCCCACGGTGTCGATGTTATCGCCACGCAGGTAGACGATACCGGCGGTGGCGCCAGGGAAGCCGATGGCAGCGAAGTCATACGAGTAGCGACCTTGCCAGGTACGTTCGCCGGCGCGGCCGAACTTCTGGATCTGCATGTCGGTGATGGTGCCGTTGGAGGAACCGTCACCCTGGTTCAGCCACGGGAAGTCGGAGCTGCCGTTGCTGACCTGGTAACCGCCACCGAAGGTGTGGCCGGCCACGGTGTACAGGAACAGGCCGCTGTACAGGTTGTTGTCCACCGCGCCTTTACCGCTGGCCGAACCGTCGTAGCGACCGGTGGTGTAGTAGGCCGAGTCGTTGCCGTTGGCGCCGTCGTCGGTGCTGTGGAACGCACGCAGGTCGGACTTCAACACGCCCGGGCCAATGGCCCAGTTGTGAGTCAGGCCCAGGAAGTGCTGTTTGTAGAAATCGTTCAGCTCACCGTAGTAGTACTGCAGCAACAGGTCTTTAGTGACCTTGTAGTCAGCACCGCCGTAGTAGAACTTGTTGCTGCGCTCACCCGCGTTGCTGTTGCCGCTGCCGTTGGCGCCGCTGATCGACAGGTTTTCGTAGTTGCTGGAGTTACGGCCCTTGGCCTGGTCGATCTGACCGGCGATCAAGGTCACGTCCTTGATGTCGTTCGAGGTGATCTGGCCACCTTCGAAAGTCTGTGGCAGCAGGCGACCGTCGTTGTACTGGATGACCGGCAGTTTCGGCATCAGGGTACCGATTTTCAACTCAGTCTTGGAGATCTTCGCCTTGGCGGTAAGGCCGACGTTGCCGAAGTCATCCACGGCCTTGTTGCCGTCGCTCGGGAACACAGTACCGCCGTCCAGGGTACCGGTAGGGTTGCCGTGCTTGTAGGGGCTGGAGTCCAGCTTCACGCCCAGCATGGCCAGGGCGTCCACGCCAAAGCCCACGGTGCCTGCGGTGTAGCCCGACTGGAAGTCCACCACGAACGCCTGGCCCCATTCGGCCTGGTAGTTGGCATTCTTCGCCGCGCCAGAATCGCGGTTGTCGGTGTTGATGTAGTAGTTGCGCAGCTTCAGGGTCGCCTTGCTGTCGTCAAGAAAGCCTTCGGCCATAGCCTGCTGTGCCATGACGCCCAGGGCCATGGTCAGGGCCACGGTGGACTTGTTCATTGATTTACTCCTTTGAGTACTGCTTTTTTAAGTTTTTTCAGCGGCGCTGCCTGGTATGCGAACGCACGTCCGGCAAGCTTTATGGGAGGGCATCTTGAACAGCGGATATTTCAGCGAGGTGGCTCGTTTATTAAGATTTGATGACAGCGGAACTTTTTGAAATGAAGTTTAGTTAATCTTCAAGCACAGGAACGGGGCCTTCGGAGCGTTTAACCGCAGCCAACCATGAAAGATGGTTCATGATCGAAAAAGGCTGGAAATGAAAACGCCACCGTTGCGGTGGCGTTTTGTGTAACTGGCAGAGCTTACAGCTTGCGCAGGATCACGCTGCCGATGGAGTAGCCGGCACCAAAGGAGCTGAGCACGCCCAGCGAACCCTTGCCCAGGTCGTCCTGGTAGCGGTGGAAGGCAATCACCGAGCCGGCCGAACTGGTGTTGGCATAGGTGTCGAGAATCACCGGCGCCTCTTCCACCGTGGCTTCACGGCCCAGGAGTTTCTTGACGATCAGGTGGTTCATGCTCAGGTTGGCCTGGTGCAGCCAGAACCGCGAGACGTCATGCACCTCGATGCGGTTTTCGCTGAGGTGCTGGCCGATCAGCTCGGCGACCATCGGGCACACTTCACGGAACACCTTGCGGCCTTCCTGCACGAACAGCTTGTCCGCCGCGTCCACGCCCTCTTCCGCCGCACGGTTGAGGAAGCCGAAGTTGTTGCGAATGTTATTGGAGAACTGAGTCAGCAGTTTGGTGCTGACAATTTCGAACTGGTGCACCGACGTCGCCAGGTCGGCACGCTCGACAATCACCGCGGTGGCCGCGTCGCCGAAGATGAAGTGGCTGTCGCGGTCACGGAAGTTCAGGTGCCCGGTGCAGATCTCCGGGTCCACCACCAGCACCGCGCGCGCCTGGCCCAGGGCCACGCTGTTGTAGGCGGTCTGGATGCCGAAGGTGGCCGAGGAGCAGGCCACGTTCATGTCGAAACCGAAGCCCTGGATGCCCAGCGCCTCCTGCACCTCGATGGCCACGGCCGGATAGGGGCGCTGCAGGTTCGAGCAGGCGACGATCACCGCGTCGATGTCGGCAGCGGTCTTGCCCGCCCGTTGCAGTGCCTGCTCGGCGGCGGCCACGGCCATCTGGCAGAGAATCGACTGCTCGTCGTTGGAGCGCTCGGGCAGGCGCGGCTTCATGCGCTGCGGGTCGAGAATGCCGGCCTTGTCCATGACAAAGCGGCTCTTGATACCCGAGGCCTTCTCGATGAAGGCCGCGCTGGACTCGGTCTGCGCCGCCAGCTCGCCCCGTTCGATGGCCGCCGCGTTGTCGGCGTTGAACTGCTGCGCCCAAGTGTTGAAGGACTGCACCAGCTCTTCGTTGGAGATGCTGTCGGCCGGGGTGTACAGGCCAGTGCCGCTGATGACGACGTTATGCACGCTCGTTCCTCTATTATAAGTGGCCGTTGCCAGGCAGCGGCAGAGTGAGTCGCAGCAAGCTGGCACGACCGTACCAACTTGAAAAAAGCATAGTCACGGCGCGAAGGGGCAGGCAACCAACGCTTCGCGGGTGAATCGGTGGCCAATTGTGCCAGATTTGCCGAAAAAGTGCCCTTTACACGATAAAGGGCACTTTGCCAGTCATGCCTCCACCTGGGCCCACTGCTTGGCCAGGCGCTTGTCGGAAATCGGCACCTTGGTGCCCAACTGCTGGGCGAACAGCGACACCCGGTATTCCTCGATCAGCCAGCGGTACAACTCCAGCTCCGGGTCGCGCTTGCCTTCCTGCGCATGCTTGGCCTGGCGCGCCTGGTACTGCGTCCAGACGTTGCCCAGCTCGATGCTCCACACCCGGTCCTTCTGCACCTGGCTGCCGAGTTTCTCCAGGCGCATCTCGATGGCCTTGAGGTAACGCGGCAACTCCTTGAGCCAGGCACTGGGGGTGTTGCGCACGAAGCCCGGGTACACCAGGTTGCCCAACTGCTGCTTGATGTCATTGAGGGCCACGGCCTGGGCCAGGTCGATCTTGCCCTTGAAGCGCTTCTGCAGGCCATGCCACAGCTTGAGAATGTCCAGCGCCTGGCGCGCCAGGCGTTCAGCGTGCTCGGCCCAGGCACCGCGCTTGCGTTCGGCCAGGGCCGCCAGGCCGGCGCCGTCGCGCGGCAGGCTGGTTTCGCCTTCAAGAATGCAGGCGTCCAGGCTGGCCAGCAGAATGTCTTCCAC
The DNA here is from genome assembly GCA_963816515.1 of uncultured Gammaproteobacteria bacterium. Classification (GTDB taxonomy): domain Bacteria; phylum Pseudomonadota; class Gammaproteobacteria; order Pseudomonadales; family Pseudomonadaceae; genus Aquipseudomonas. The sequence goes on from CAWFKX010000001.1 coordinate 998,124, forward strand.
CAACGCCTCGATGCGCCCCAGCTCGCGGTACATCAGCCCCAGCTCAGTCTGGCCCGGCAGCTTGCCGCGCAGGAATTTGGCCGGTTCCGCCAACTGCTGCAGCAACAGGCGCTGCAAGGCGCGACGGTGCTGGAATTCGGCTTCGGCGGCGGTGGAAAAACGGCCTTCCTTGACGGTGCCGTTCTCTTCCACCAGCGCCGGGTAGACCGTCATCGACAACCCGGCGATCTTCTGCTGGGTGGTCTCGGCCACGGCGGCGAACGCCTTGGCCTCCACCGGCTGCTGGCTTTTCGCCGACTGCGGCGCTGCCAGCGCAGCCTGGCTGGCCTGCACGAAACGCGCGGTCAGCTCGGCCAGGTCACGGCCTTCACCGAGGAATTTGCCCTCGCCGTCCAGCACTTCAATGTTCATGCGCAGGTGGCTGTCCACCTGTTGCTCGGATTCAGCCCAGGCCTCATCGCTGACCCGCGCGCCGGTCATGCGCAGCAGTTCGCGGCCCAGTGCCTGGGGCAGCGAGCCGTCGCCAAAGGTGATGCGTTGCAGGGCGGCGCGGACAAAGTCCGGCACCGGCACGAAGTTCTTGCGGATGGCCTTGGGCAGGTTGCGCACCAAGGCAATGCACTTGGCTTCCAGCAGGCCCGGCACCAGCCATTCCAGGCGCTCATTCGGCAACGCCGGCAACAGCGGCGCCGGCACGCTGACGGTGACGCCGTCGCGCGGGTGATTGGGCTCGAAGTGGTAGCTCAGGGCCAGGGTCAACTCGCCCAGGCGCAGGGTGTCCGGGTACTGGCCGGCCGTGACTTCACTGGCCTCGCGGGCCAGCACGTCCTCCTCGCGCATGATCAGCAACTTCGAGTTCTTCTGGCTTTCAGTCTTGTACCACTGGTCGAACGTCGCGGTCTGATGGATCTCGGCCGGCACCCGCGCGTCGTAGTAGGCGTACAGGGTTTCCTCGTCGGCGAGAATATCGCGGCGCCGCGCCTTGGCTTCCAGGGCGTCGAGCTGCTCCAACAGCTCGCGGTTGGCCACCAGGCACTTGGCCCGCGACTGAATCTCGCCACGCACCAGGCCTTCGCGGATAAACAGCTCGCGCGACACCACCGGGTCCACCGGGCCGTAATGCACCGGGCGGCGGCCGACCACGATCAGGCCGAACAGAGTGATCTGCTCATAGGCCACCACCTGGCCGCGCTTCTTCTCCCAATGGGGCTCGAAGTGGTTTTTCTTGATCAGGTGGCCGGCCAGCGGCTCGATCCAGTCGGCGTCGATCTTGGCCACCATGCGCGCGTAGAGCTTGGTGGTTTCCATCAGCTCGGCGGTCATCAGCCACTGCGGGCGTTTCTTGCCAATGCCTGAGGACGGGTGAATCCAGAAGCGCCGCTGACGCGCGCCCAGGTAGTCGCCTTCCTCGGTTTTCTGGCCAATCTGGCTGAGCAGGCCGGACAGAATCGCCTTGTGGAATTTCGGGAAGTCGGCCGGTTCCTTGTTGATGGTCAACTGCAGGTCGCGGCAAATCAGGCTCAACTGGCGGTGGGCATCACGCCATTCGCGCAGGCGCAGGTAGTTCAGGAAGTTTTTGCGGCACCAGTTGCGCAGCGGGCTGGCAGTCAGCGCCTGGCGCTGCTCCTCGAAGCCGCGCCACAGGTTCACCAGGGCGGCGAAGTCCGAGTCGGCGTCCTTCCACTGGGCATGGGCCTGGTCGGCGGCCTGCTGGCGCTCGGGCGGGCGCTCGCGCACGTCCTGCACCGACAGCGCGCTGGCGATGATCAGCACTTCCTGCAGGCTGCCCTGTTTGGCTGCCTCCAGCAGCATGCGGCCCATGCGCGGGTCCACCGGCAGCCGCGCCAGCTGGCGGCCGATGGGCGTCAGCTGGTTCTCGCGGTTCACCGCCGACAACTCTTGCAGCAGGTTGAAACCGTCGGTGATGGCCTTGCCATCTGGCGGCTCGATAAACGGGAACTGATCAATCTCGCCCAGGCGCAGGTGCAGCATCTGCAGGATCACCGCGGCCAGGTTGGTGCGCAGAATCTCAGGGTCGGTGAATTCCGGCCGGCTGATGAAATCCTCTTCGCTGTACAAGCGAATGCAGATACCCGGCTCCACCCGACCGCAGCGGCCCTTGCGCTGGTTGGCGCTGGCCTGGGACACCGCCTCGATGGGCAGGCGCTGAACCTTGGCGCGGTAGCTGTAGCGGCTGATGCGCGCGGTGCCACTGTCGATCACGTAGCGGATGCCCGGCACGGTGAGCGAGGTTTCGGCGACGTTGGTCGCCAGCACCACGCGGCGGCCCGGGTGGCTCTGGAAAATCTTTTGTTGTTCGGCCGGTGACAGGCGCGCGTACAGCGGCAGAATCTCGGTGTGCTTTAGCTGGGCCTTGCGCAGCATTTCCGCGGCATCGCGGATCTCGCGCTCGCCGGGCAGGAACACCAGCACATCGCCGGGGCGCTTGCCTTCACTGCGCTCGAACGAGGCGATTTCATCAAGGGTAGCGATGATGGCCTGGTCGACCGTCAGGTCGTCCTCGACGCTGTTGCCCTCCTCGTCCTGCTCGCTGGTCAGCGGCCGGTACCAGACGTCCACCGGGTAGGTGCGACCCGACACTTCAATGATCGGCGCGTCGTCGAAGTGCTGGGAGAAGCGCTCCAGGTCGATGGTCGCCGAGGTGATGATCACCTTCAGGTCCGGGCGCCGCGGCAGCAGGGTCTTGAGGTAGCCCAGCAGGAAGTCGATGTTGAGGCTGCGTTCGTGGGCTTCGTCGACGATGATGGTGTCGTAGCGTTCCAGGAAGCGATCATGCTGGGTTTCGGCCAGCAGAATACCGTCGGTCATCAGCTTCACCAGGGTATTGGCATCGCTCTGGTCTTCAAAACGTACCTGGTAGCCCACCAGCGCGCCCAAGGGTGTGGCCAGCTCCTCGGCGACGCGGGTAGCCACGCTGCGCGCGGCAATACGCCGGGGCTGGGTATGGGCGATCAGGCCGTGCTGGCCGCGGCCCAGCTCCAGGCAGATCTTCGGCAACTGGGTGGTTTTCCCTGAACCGGTCTCGCCGGCGATGATCAGCACCTGGTGCTCGGCAAGGATCTTCTTGATCTCGTCACGCTTGGCGGCAATCGGCAGGCTATCGTCGTAGCGAATCGTCGGCACGCTCTGGCGCCGCGCCGTGACCTGAGCCATGGACGCCTGCGCCCGCTCGACCCACTGCGCCAGCTTGACCTCGTCGGGCTTCTTGCGCAGCTCGTGCAATTGCCGACGCAGGCGATGGCGGTCGGCAATCATGGCCTGGTCGAGGTTCTTGAACAGTGTGTCGATAACGGGGTTCTGGTCAGTCATCAGGTACGCAAATGGCTACGCGGCAAAAAGAATGGTCGCGATTGTCGCAGATTTGGCCGCCTCATTCCTAATACCCGCTGGGCGCCATCAATGTTTAGCCGGCGCACACCTGAAGTTACGACAATCCCGAACCAGCGCCCGGATCACCATGCTAACCTCCATGGCCATGAATCGCGTACCGCCGTCCCCAGCCATCACGCCACCGCGCCCGCCGCGCCGTGCCGTGTGCCTGCGCCCCGGGGAAAACCCGCTGTTCAACGTCATCCTCGCCTTCTGGGCATTGTGGCATTGCCGCCATGCACGCCCGCCGGACACCGCTCTCGCTGCCTGAACCCTTTTACCCTCCCGTCTGAAGACGGGCCGTTCACCCGTGCGCCCGCGCGGCGCTAGCGAGAGCCCCATGAATTTTGCCCCCGTGCATCAGGCCCAGGCGTTCCTGGACCAACACCCGCAGATCGAGATGTTCGAACTGTTCATCCTCGACGCCAATGGCGTGCCACGCGGCAAGCTGCTGCACCGTGATGAACTGCTGGCGGTGTATGAAAGCGGCCGCCCGCTGCCCAGCACCATTCTTGGTTTGACCCTCAACGGCGACGATGTCGAGAACTCCGGGCTGGTGTGGGACGTCGGCGACATCGACTGCCGCGCCTACCCGCTGGAAGGCAGCCTGGTGCCGATGCCCTGGCGCCTTATTCCCACCGCTGCCGTGCAGGTGAGCATGCACCCCACCGAAGGCATGCCAGCCACCGTCGCCGACCCGCGGCACCTGCTGGCCAAGATGATCGATGGGCTCAAGGCCGATGGCTTTCACCCGGTGATGGCCTGTGAGTTGGAGTTCTACCTGCTCGATGCCCGGCGCGACGCCCACGGCCGCCCGCAACCAGCGCTGGACGTCGACGGCGCCAGGCCGCGCGCTACCCAGGTGTACGGCCTGCGCGAGCTGGAACAGATCGAGCCGTTCCTCGCTGACCTGTACGCGGCCTGCAACCAGCAAGGCATACCGGCGCGCACAGCGATTTCCGAATACGCCCCCGGCCAGGTGGAAATAACCCTGGAGCACGGTGATGCGCTGCTGGCCATGGACCAGGCGGTACGCTACAAGCGCCTGGTCAAGGGCGTGGCCCACCGGCATGGCATGCAGGCCTGTTTCATGGCCAAACCGTTCGACGACTTGGCGGGCACCGGCATGCACATGCACGTCAGCCTTGCCGACGCCCACGGTCACAACCTGTACGCCAGCGACGACAAGGCCGGCACGCCGCTGCTGCGCCAGTCGGTGGGTGGCATGCTTGATTGCCTGCTCGACAGCCTGTTGCTGTTCTGCCCCAACGCCAACTCGTACCGGCGTTTCCAGGCCAACAGCTACGCGCCGCTGGCGCCGACCTGGGGCGTGGACAACCGCACGGTCAGCCTGCGCGTACCCGGCGGCCCGGCCCATACCCGGCATATCGAACACCGCATCTGCGGCGCCGATGCCAACCCCTACCTGGCGGCCGCGGCGATCCTGGCGGCCATTCATACCGGCATTCGCCAACGGCTCGATCCGGGCGAACCGGTGCAAGGCAACGGCTATGACCAGGCCACCCGCTTGCTGCCCACCGACTGGCTGACCTCGCTCAACGCCCTGGCTCACTCAGAATGGGCTCGGGAGGCGCTGGGCGACGGTTTCCTCAAGGTTTACCTGGCGGTCAAGCGTGCCGAATACCGGCAGTTCATGGCGCAGGTGGGCGAGCAGGACTGGCGCTGGTACTTGACCAACGCCTGATACCGCCAACCGCCCCTCACTGAATATCAACGGTGGGAGCTGGCATGCCAGCGAGCTTCTCAGGGCCTCAAACGCTCGCTGGCGAGCCAGCTCCCACATCGAAGGCTTGAATCCCATGAATCAGCGCATCAACTCGTATTACACCGCTACCCTCAACCAGGAAACCGACTTCCCGGTGCTGCAAGGCAGCCACACTGTCGACGTGGCCATCATCGGCGGTGGTTTCACCGGTGTCGCCACCGCCGTGGAGTTGGCGGAAAAGGGCTTGAAAGTGGCCCTGCTCGACAGCCACAAGATCGGCTGGGGCGCCAGTGGCCGTAATGGCGGCCAGGTCACCGGCAGCCTGTCCGGCGACGAGGCCATGCGCAAGCAGATGCGCAAGCGCCTGGGCGACGAGGTGGACGATTTCATCTGGCACCTGCGTTGGCGCGGGCACCAGATCATTGAACGGCGGGTGGCGAAGTACGCCATCGACTGCGACCTCAAGCACGGCCATTTGCACGCGGCGATGAAACCGGTGCATATGACCGAACTGCGCGCCGCGCTGGAAGAAGCCCAGGCCCGCGGCATGGGCGATGAAGTCAGCCTGCTGGACCGCGCCGGCGTGCGCGAGCAGCTGGACAGCCCGTTGTACCTCGGCGCCCTGAAAAATACCCGCAACCTGCACCTGCACCCGCTCAACCTGTGCCTGGGTGAAGCGCGGGCGGCACAGTCGCTGGGGGCGTTGCTGTTCGAGCACAGCGAAGTGCTGGAGATTGTCCACGGGCCACGCCCCGCCGTGATCACCGCTCAGGGGCGGATAGAGGCGAAACAGGTGCTGCTGGCCGGCGATGTCTATCACAGGCTGGAGCCCGGCCAGCTCAAGGGCAAGATCTTCCCGGCCATGGGCGGCATCGTCACCACCCGGCCGCTGGGCGAGCTGGCGCGCCAGCTCAACCCCCAGGACCTGGCGGTGTATGACTGCCGTTTCGTGCTCGATTACTACCGCATGACGGCCGACGGCCGCTTGCTGTTCGGCGGCGGCGCCAACTATTCAGGCAAGGATTCACGGGACATCGCCGCCGAGCTGCGGCCGTGCATCGAGCGCACCTTCCCGCGCCTGCAGGGCGTAGACATAGAGTTCGAGTGGAGTTGCGCCATGGGCATCGTGGTCAACCGCATTCCGCAACTGGGCAAGCTGTCGGACAACGTGTGGTATTGCCAAGGCTACTCAGGGCACGGCATCGCCACCAGCCACATCATGGGTGAGATCATGGCCAACGCCATGACCGGCACCTTGGGGCAGTTCGATACCTTCGCCGGCTGCACACACATCAAGGTGCCCATGGGCGACGTGCTGGGCAACCCGCTGCTGGCCGTGGGGATGTGGTACTACGGGATGCTCGAAAGGCTGCGATAGCTGCAAGCGTCAAGCTGCAAGGAGTATGACCTCTTGCAGCTTGCAGCTGACTTCAAGCGATCTTCTTCAGGCCCAGCTTCTTCAGCTCTTCATCACGCAGTTCGCGACGCAGGATCTTGCCGACGTTGGTGGTCGGCAGCGCTTCGCGAAACTCCACCGAACGCGGCACCTTGTAGCCGGTGACGTTGGCGCGCATGTGCTCCATGACCTGGTCCTTGGTCAGCGTCACGCCAGGCTTGGCGACGATGAACACCTTGATCGCCTCGCCGGATTTTTCGTCCGGCACGCCGATGGCCGCGCACTGCAGCACGCCCGGCAGGGTCACCAGCACGTCTTCCAGTTCGTTGGGGTACACGTTGAAACCCGAGACCAGAATCATGTCTTTCTTGCGGTCGACGATGCGCATGTAGCCGTCGTCCTGAATCACCGCGATGTCACCGGTCTTCAACCAGCCATCGGCATCGAGGATCTCGTCGGTGGCTTCCTGGCGCTGCCAGTAGCCCTTCATCACCTGCGGGCCCTTCACGCACAGTTCGCCCACTTCACCCAGTCCCAGGTCGCGGCCAGTGTCGTCGGTGACCTTGCAGCGGGTCGACGGCACCGGAATGCCGATGGTGCCCACCTGGATGTTCTGGATCGGGTTCACCGAGGCCACCGGGCTGGTTTCAGTCATGCCGTAGCCTTCGCAGATGGCGCAGCCGGTCACGCTTTTCCAGCGATCGGCAGCGGCCAACTGCAAGGCCATGCCGCCCGACAGGGTAACTTTCAGGGCCGAGAAGTCGAGGTTGCGGAACTCAGCGTTGTTGCACAGCGCCACGAACAGCGTGTTCAGGCCCACGAAGCCGCTGAACTTCCACTTCGACAGCTCCTTGACCATGGCCGGCAGGTCGCGCGGGTTACTGATCAGGATGTTGTGGTTGCCAATCAGCATCATCGCCATGCAGTGAAAGGTGAAGGCGTAGATGTGGTACAGCGGCAGCGGCGTGATCAGGATCTCGCAACCTTCGTTGAGGTTGGAGCCCATCAGTGCCTTGCACTGCAGCATGTTGGCGATCAGGTTGCGGTGGGTGAGCATGGCGCCCTTGGCCACGCCCGTGGTGCCGCCGGTGTACTGCAGCACGGCCACGTCATTGGCATCGGGGTTGGCTTCGCGCACTGGCTGGCCGTGGCCCTTGCTCAGCACGTCGTTGAACTTCACCGCATTGGGCAGGTGGTACGGTGGCACCATCTTCTTCACGTACTTGATCACGCTGTTGACCAGCACGCGCTTGAGCGGCGGCAGCAGGTCCGCGACCTGGGTGACGATGACATGCTTGACCGAGGTCTTGGGCACCACGTGCTGCGCCAGATGCGCCATGTTGGCCAGGCACACCAGGGCCTTGGCGCCGGAGTCGTTGAACTGGTGTTCCATTTCCCGCGCGGTGTACAGCGGGTTCGTGTTGACCACGATCAGGCCGGCGCGGATCGCGCCGAACACCACCACTGGGTACTGTAAAACGTTTGGCAGTTGCACGGCGATTCGATCGCCGGGCTGCAAGTCGGTATGCTGTTGCAGGTACGCCGCGAAGGCGCCCGACAATTCGTACAGCTGGCCGTAGGTGAGCGTCTTGCCCAGGTTGCTGAACGCCGGCTTGTCCGCGAAACGCTGGCAGGACTGCTTCAACACAGCCTGGATATTCGGATACTCGTCAGGATTGATGTCCGCAGCAATACCCGCTGGGTACTTATCCTTCCAGAAATTTTCGATCATGGAAGCCCACTCCTCCAGCACAGCGAATTCATCACCGCTTCATATGCGATTATTATTGATATGTGATCAAGGTGCGTGAAGCACCGATCGATCGAAAGCGCGCCGAGAGTAGCAGCTTTGGAATAGGTCGCATAGAGGCCGAATTGGCCTGACCGGTCACGTAAATGACTCTATGAATAGCAGTAGTCATTTTTAGAGTAAAAAACCTATTTCCGCGAACGACGCGGCCTGACGGCCACCGATACGGTACCATCGTGGCAGTGGCCGCCAAGCCGCGTCAGCGTTCACCACGCATCAGGCAATATCGCGCAACTCGCGCCGCAGGATCTTGCCCACCGCCGTCATCGGCAGCGATTCACGCAGCACAATGTGCTTGGGCACTTTGTAGCCGGTGAAGTTTTCCTTGCAGTAAGCCTTCAACTCTTCAAGGCTCACGCCACTTTCACGCGGCACCACGAACAGCTTCACCGCTTCACCGGAGCGCTCGTCGGGTATGCCGATGCAGGCGCAATTGGCGACCTTGGGGTGGGCCATGACCACGTCTTCGATTTCGTTGGGGTACACGTTGAAGCCCGAGACAATGATCATGTCTTTCTTGCGGTCAACGATACGCACAAAGCCGTCAGGGTCGATCACCCCGATGTCACCAGTGCGCAGCCAGCCCTCGGCGTCCAGCGCCTCGGCGGTGGCGTCCGGGCGCTGCCAGTAGCCCTTCATCACCTGCGGGCCCTTCACGCACAACTCGCCACGCTCGCCCACCGGCAGCTCGTCGCCCTGGTCGTCGACAATTTTCAATTGCGTGCCCACCACCGGCAGCCCCACGGTGCCCAGCCGCGCGGCCTCGCCGTAGGGGTTGGTACTGACCACAGGCGAGGTTTCCGTCAGGCCGTAGCCTTCGACAATGCGGCAGCCCGTGAGCTTCTCCCAGCGGTCGGCGGTGGCCTTTACCAGCGCCGTGCCGCCGGAATTGGTGACCTTGAGGTGGGAAAAATCCAGGGTCTTGAAGTCGGGGTGTTCCATCAGCGCCACAAACAGCGTGTTGAGCCCCAGCAGCCCGGTGAACTGCCACTGCTTGAGCTCCTTGACGAACGCCGGGATGTCCCGCGGGTTGCTGATCAGCACGTTGTGGTTGCCGGTGACCATCATGCCCATGCAGTTCGCCGTGAAGGCATAGATATGGTAGAGCGGCAGCGGCGCGATCATCACTTCCTGGCCTTCGCGCAGTATTTTCATGCCATGCTCGTCGGTCTGCTCGAAACAGCACAGCACTTGCTGCATGTTCGCCACAAGGTTGCCATGGGTCAGCATGGCGCCCTTGGACAAGCCCGTGGTGCCGCCGGTGTACTGCAGCACGGCGATATGGTCCAGCGTCAGCGGCACCGGTTTTGGCGCCTGACCGCGCCCCAGGCCCAGGGCGCGCTTGAAGGGAATCGCTTCAGGCAAGTCGAAGGCCGGAACCTTTTTCTTCACTTTGTCGACCAAGGTGTTCACCAACCAGCCCTTGGCGGCGGGCATCAGGTCGCCCATGCGCGCTTCGATCAGGTAGCTGATGTCGGTGTCGGGCAGCACTTCCTGCACCAGCTTGCCGAACATGTTCAGGTACACCAGGGCGCGGGCGCCAGAGTCCTTGAACTGGTGGCGCATTTCCCGCGCGGTGTACAGCGGGTTGGTGTTGACCACGATCAGGCCGGCGCGCAGGGCGCCGAACACGACGATGGGGTACTGCAGCACGTTGGGCAACTGCACGGCGATGCGGTCGCCAGGCACCAGGTCCGTCTCATTTTGCAGGTAGGCAGCGAAATCGGCGCTGTGGCGTTCCAGTTCCGCATAGGTCAGGGTCACGCCCAGGTTGCTGAAGGCCGGGCGATCAGCGAACTTCTTGCAGGAACGCTCGAACACTTCCACCACCGACTTGTACGCCCCCAGGTCCAACCCGGTGGGCACCCCGGCAGGGCGTTTATCGTTCCAGAATTCAGCATGCATTATTATTGTCCTCTTGCCTGAGCCGATTCGAGCCGCCTGCTCCATGGATCATGGCGGTGGTCTGGGGTCCTGTTTGGTACAGCCTGTTTCCTGTTTTGCAAACAGCACACTCGCGACGTTAGCAGTTAAGCAAGCCCTGGCAAACACGCCAGGCGGTGTCATTAACATCGTGAATCTAAATGCTGTGCCGCGCTGGATTCGCGCCATGGGCTATACAATGGTGCGACCCACCCACCGCGCAAGGAACCGCCATGCCCGCCGAGGCGTTCTGGCTTGAAGCCAGTGATCACTGCCAGCTTTACGTTCATGCCTGGCTACCCGCTGCCCCACCCCGGGCCGTGGTGCTGCTGGCCCACGGCATGGCCGAGCACGGCGGCCGCTATGCCCGACTGGGCCAGGCACTGACCGACGCCGGGGTGGCACTGTATGCGCCCGACCTGCGCGGCCACGGCCGTACCGCCGAGGGTGGCACCCTGGGCCATTACGCCGACCAGGGCGGCTGGAATCGGGTGCTGGATGACCTGGCGCTGCTCACCCGGCATATTCGCCAGGCCCACCCCTCCACGCCACTGTTCCTGCTGGGTCACAGCATGGGCAGCTACCTGGCGCAGGGTTACCTGCAGCACCACAGCGCCAGCCTGCAGGGCGCCATTCTCAGTGGTTCCAACTACCAACCGGCGATGCTCTACCGCGTCGCGCGGCTGATCGCCCGCCTGGAAAGCTGGCGCCAGGGGCCACGCGGACGCAGCGCACTGATTGAATGGCTGTCATTCGGCTCGTTCAACAAGGCGTTCAAGCCGACACGCACCGCATTTGACTGGCTCAGCCGCGACCCGGCCGAAGTCGACGGCTACATCAGTGACCCGCTGTGCGGCTTTCGCTGTACCAACCAATTATGGCTGGACCTGCTGGCGGGGCTGGCCCGGATCAGCCAACCCGGCACCCTGGCACAGATCGATCGTAGCCTGCCGTTGCTGGTTATTGGCGGTTCATGTGATCCGGTGAGCCAGGGCAAGCGTCTCACTGATCTGGCACAGGCATTGGGGCGCAATGGCAACCGTCGGGTCGAATTGATTCTCTACCCCCAGGCCCGCCATGAAGTGCTCAACGAAATCAACCGTGAGCAGGTCACCACCGACCTGCTCACCTGGCTGCAGCAGGCCCTGGCCATCGAACGGCCGGCCCGCAGCGAATAGCTGCTTACATTGACGAAGAGAAGGAACAGTCACCCATGACTCAGGTTACCAACACGCCGTACGAAGCCCTTGAAGTCGGCCAGAAAGCCACCTTCAGCAAGACCGTGGAAGAGCGCGACATCCAGCTGTTCGCCGCCATGTCCGGCGACCACAACCCCGTGCACCTGGACGCGGAATTCGCCGCCGCCACCATGTTCAAGGAGCGCATTGCCCACGGCATGTTCAGCGGTGCGCTGATCAGCGCCGCCGTGGCCTGCGAACTGCCTGGGCCGGGCACCATCTACCTGGGCCAGAAAATGAGCTTCCAGAAACCGGTGAAAATCGGCGATACCCTGACCGTGCGCCTGGAAATCCTGGAAAAGCTGCCGAAATTCCGCGTGCGCATCGCTACCCAGGTGTACAACCAGCGTGACGAGATGGTGGTGGACGGCGAGGCCGAGATCCTGGCGCCGCGTAAAGGGCAGACCGTAAACCTGGTCAGCCCGCCGGCAATTACCATCGGCTGATGATGTATAGCCGCTGCCGCCAGTCGGCGGCAACAGGCTGCCTGCCAAACCGCAGGCAAAAAAATGGGCGACCGAAGTCGCCCTAAATGCCTTGCGTGCTCTGTTGAAGCGCAAGCCCCGCTTGCGTTCGATGGAGCAAAGATAACCAAGGGCGCCTTGGCGGAAACTGACTCAGGTCAAGGTTTCAACGCTTCTTGGGCTTCTTCTTGGGTTTTTTCTTGCCGCTGCCCAGTGGCATGGCCTGTTCGAACTGTTGGCGCATGTCGTTCAGGCGCTTGTCATTGAGGTCGTGGACGCGCTTGGCGCGTTCGGCGGAGAAGTCGATCAGCTTATCGTCCTGGCTCATGGTCACTACGTCAGATGTGGGCGATGGTCAGGCTTCATAATGCGGGCAGACGCGCCCCGGATCAAACCTGTATGTCCACCCACAGGCCCTGGCGCGGCTCGTCGTCGATCAACGGTGCCACGGGCACGGTGTTGTCGGCGTTCAATTCATGGCCTGGCACCGGCAGGTGCGCCTGCGGGTCATCCTCGGCCTCTTCGCGCTGGCGTTGCCGGCGGCGTTGGCGCTGCTCTTCCTCACGCAGCAACAGGGCGGCGGTTTCCTGATCGCGCTGGCGCAGGTCGATCTCGCTTTCGTCCGAGGTCGGCTGGGTCGGGGTGACCGGCGCGATGACCGTGGGCGCCGGCCTGACCGGGTCGAGCTGCGATGTCACGGGGACTACGCTCAAGGGAAGGATAGGTGGCAACATGTGGGGGACTCTCCTGTTGCCGGGGTAACGGCGGCAGGTGGGGCGGCTTGAAAGGTTTCTCCTTGAAGTATCGACTCCGTCACATTAAGTATAGTTGCACGCTACAAGCCTCAAGCTGCAAGAGCGCGGGGGCGGGGCTCTCGGTTGCGGCTTTCTGCTCGAAGCGTGAAGCTACAGTTAACCGACGAGACTCTTTGGCCCTGACGCCCATCATCCGGTACCATAGTCGGCTTTTTCATGGCGGGAGTCAGGCAGCATGGCGCAGCAGTATCAACCGGGGCAACGCTGGATTAGCGACAGCGAAGCAGAGCTAGGTCTAGGCACCGTTCTGGCACAGGACGGTCGCTTGTTGACCGTGCTCTACCCGGCCACTGGCGACACCCGCCAGTACGCCTTGCGCAACGCGCCGCTGACCCGGGTGCGGTTCTCTCCAGGTGACCAGATCACCCACTTCGAAGGCTGGAAATTGACCGTGCAGGAGGTCGAGGACGTCGACGGCCTGCTGGTGTACCACGGCCTGGACGCCCAGAACCAGCCATGCAGCCTGCCCGAAACGCAGCTGTCGAACTTCATCCAGTTCCGCCTGGCCAGCGACCGCCTGTTCGCCGGCCAGATCGACCCGCTGCCTTGGTTCTCGCTGCGCTACAACACTTTGGAGCACACCAGCAAGCAGCTGCAGTCGTCGCTGTGGGGCCTGGGGGGCGTGCGCGCCCAGCCCATTGCCCACCAACTGCACATTGCCCGTGAAGTCGCCGACCGCATCGCCCCGCGCGTATTGCTCGCCGACGAAGTGGGCCTGGGCAAGACCATCGAGGCCGGCCTGGTCATCCACCGCCAGCTGCTGTCGGGCCGTGCCAGCCGCGTGCTGATCCTGGTGCCGGAGAACCTGCAGCACCAGTGGCTGGTGGAAATGCGCCGCCGCTTCAACCTGCAGGTCGCCCTGTTCGACAACGAACGCTTCATCGAAAGCGATGCCGGCAACCCCTTCGAGGACGCGCAACTGGCGCTGGTCTCGCTGGAATGGCTGACCGAAGATGAAAAGGCCCAGGACGCGCTGTTCGCCGCTGGCTGGGACCTGCTGGTGGTCGACGAGGCCCACCACCTGGTGTGGCACGAAACCAAGGCCAGCCCGCAGTACTCGCTGGTGGAGCAACTGGCTGAAGTCATCCCCGGCGTGCTGCTGCTCACCGCCACCCCGGAACAGCTGGGCCAGGACAGTCACTTCGCGCGCCTGCGCCTGCTGGACCCGAACCGTTTCCACGACCTGGCCGCCTTCCGCGCCGAGAGCGAGCATTATCGCCCGGTGGCCGAAGCCGTGCAGGAACTGCTGGACCAGGGCCGCCTGTCGCCCAAGGCCCACGAGACCATCCACGGTTTCCTGGGCGCCGAAGGCGAAGCGCTGCTGACCGCCGTCAACGATGGCGATAACGAAGCCGCCGCGCGCCTGATCCGCGAACTGCTGGACCGCCACGGCACCGGCCGCGTGCTGTTCCGTAACACCCGCGCCGCCGTGCAAGGGTTCCCGGAGCGCAAGCTGCACCCCTACCCGCTGGCCAACCCTGACGAGTACATGGAACTGCCGCTGGGCGAACACGCCGAGCTGTACCCGGAAGTGGCCTTCCAGGCGCAAGCCGACACCGACGAGGAAAACCGCTGGTGGCGCTTCGACCCACGGGTGGAGTGGCTGATCGACCAGCTGAAGATGCTCAAGCGCACCAAGGTGCTGGTGATCTGCGCCCACGCCGAAACAGCCATGGATCTGGAAGACGCCCTGCGCGTGCGCTCCGGCATTCCGGCCACGGTGTTCCATGAAGGCATGAATATCCTGGAACGTGACCGCGCCGCCGCCTACTTCGCCGACGAAGAATTCGGTGCCCAGGTGCTGATCTGTTCGGAAATCGGCAGTGAAGGCCGCAACTTCCAGTTCGCCCATCACCTGGTGATGTTCGACCTGCCGGCCCACCCGGACCTGCTGGAACAGCGTATCGGCCGCCTGGACCGAATCGGCCAGAAGCACATCATCGAGCTGCATGTGCCGTACCTGCAGGACAGCCCGCAAGAACGCCTGTTCCAGTGGTACCACCAAGCGCTGAACGCCTTCCTCAACACCTGCCCGACCGGCAACGCCCTGCAGCACCAGTTCGGCCCACGCCTGCTGCCGCTGCTCGAAGGTGGCGATGACGACAATTGGGACGCCCTGGTGGCCGAGGCCCGCACCGAGCGCGAGCGCCTGGAAAGCGAGCTGCACACCGGCCGTGACCGCCTGCTGGAACTCAACTCCGGTGGTGGCGGCGAAGGCAAGGCGCTGGTAGCGGCCATCGAGGAGCAGGACGACCAGTTCGCCCTGCCGATCTACATGGAAACCCTGTTCGACGCTTTCGGCATTGACAGCGAGGACCACTCCGACAACGCCCTGATCCTCAAGCCGAGCGAAAAGATGCTCGACGCCAGCTTCCCGCTGGGCGACGAAGAAGGCGTGACCATTACCTACGACCGCCACCAGGCGCTGTCGCGTGAAGACATGCAGTTCATCACCTGGGAACACCCCATGGTGCAGGGCGGCATGGACCTGGTGCTGTCCGGTTCCATGGGCAACACCGCCGTGGCGCTGATCAAGAACAAGGCGCTCAAGCCTGGCACCGTGCTGCTGGAACTGCTGTACGTGAGCGAAGTGGTTGCCCCGCGAGCCCTGCAACTGGGCCGCTACCTCCCACCGCAGGCCCTGCGCTGCCTGCTCGACACCAACGGCAACGACCTGTCGTCGCGGGTATCCTTCGAGACCCTCAACGACCAGCTGGAAAGCGTGCCAAAGGCCAGCGCCAACAAATTCATCCAGGCCCAGCGCGACGTGCTGACCCCGCGCATCAATGCCGGGGAAACCAAAGTGCTGCCGCGCCACCTGGAGCGTGTCGCCGAAGCCAAGCGTCGCCTGGCCGCCGAGACCGAAGAAGAACTGGCGCGCCTGACCGCCCTGCAAGCCGTCAACCCCACCGTACGCGACAGCGAACTGGACGCCCTGCGCAAGCAGCGCGAACAGGGCCTGGCCATGTTCGAGAAGGCGGCGCTGCGCCTGGAAGCCATCCGGGTGCTGGTAGCAGGCTAACCGCTCTGCCGCAAAAAAAGGCTCGCATACGCGGGCCTTTTTTGCCTTTCAAAAACCGACAGTCCCCCAGGTTTCTGCGCGTGCCGTGCCGTTGCTTTTGACTTTTTTTTGATCTTGATTGTGTGCCGCATAAAGCGCCAGGGCCGACTGTAGGCGTCGATCAACGGGCAGCCCGCAGGGCCGAGACCGCAGGCCGAAGAGACGGTAGCCCGCCCGCTTCTATAGCGGGTGCCAGCCACTGTCTCTGTGTCACAGGCAGGCCAAAGCCGTCAAAGCCGGTGTGTTTGCTTGTGAACTTCATCCATCAAGCCGGCGTTCCAATTTCTGTCTGGCCCGGGATTCCGCGAAGAACCTTTTTTATTCCCTGTAAGCTGCCGCAAGGCTGCGATGGCGCGCGAAGCGTGCCCGGGCCGCTGAAGGGCTTTCTACCCTTATTGCAGCCTCGCGGCCGCTACGTGATCGCCTAACGGCTGAGCTGTCGGCACTGGCACCGCCATCCCCTCCCGCATCCGCTGCGCATCCTGCGTGAAGCTGCGCGCCGCCAGCCCCAGGAACACCAACGTCAATACCAACGCCACTGGTATCGAAAACATGGCGTCGTGCAGCCCCACGGCCTTGAACGGTTCGCTCATCTCGGTGGCGCCGGCGGCAGTCATGGCCTGGCGGGCGAAGCGGTCGCTCAGCAGCCCCGCTACCACCGGCCCCAACGAACCACCCAACAGGTACAGCCCGGCGAAGAACAGGGCCATGGCCGTGGCGCGCATGCGCGGGTGCACCACTTCCAGGATGGCGGTGTAGGCACAGGTATAAAAGGCGTAACTGAAAAACCAGCCCAGGCCGAACACTGCGACGAACACGGCTATTTCAACGCGCCCTGCCGCTAGCGCCCAGGTGGTGGCGCAGGCCGCGACCAGCATGCAGCTGGCCGCCAGCACCAGGCGGCCGTTGGCCATACGCTGTTGCACTTTGTCCGCCACCCAGCCGCCGAGGGTCAAGCCCACCAGGCCTGTGACGCCGACGATCAGGCCGGTGGCCACGGCCGCTTGGTGCAGTGGCAATTGGAAGTAGCGCTGCAGCAAGGGCACCATGAAACTGTTGCACGCGTAGGTGGCAAAGTTAAACGCCAGGCCGGCCAGCACCAGCCAGCAGAAGGTCGGGATCGCCAGCAGGCGACGCAGCGGCCGGTCGAGGCGATCCTGGGACACCGGCTCGGCTTCGGCGGCGCCGCGAGCCGGTTCACGGATGGTGAACATGAACAACGCCAGCATCAGGCCGGGCACCGCGGCCACGAAGAAGGGCGCGCGCCAGTTGCCGAAAAACTCGACCATGGCGCCGATGGTAAAGAACGCCAGCAGCAACCCCAACGGCAGGCCCAGCATGAAAATGCCCATGGCCCGCCCGCGACGCTGGGGCGGGAACAGGTCGCCGATCAGCGAGTTGGCCGCAGGCGCATAGCTGGCCTCGCCAATGCCGATGCCCATGCGCACCAGCAGGAATGTCCAGAAGCCGCCAACAAAACCATTCACCGCCGTCAGCGCACTCCACACTGCCAGGCCCCAGCCCATCATCTTGCGCCGCGAACCACGGTCGGCCATGCGGCCCAGGGGAATGCCAGCCACGGCGTAGATCAGCGTGAACGCCGTGCCGGCGATGCCCAGCTCAAAGTCGCTCAAGTGCCACTCCATGCGCAGCGGCTCGATGATGATTGCCGGGATGGTGCGGTCGAAGAAGTTGAACAGGTTGGCCAGGAACAGCAGAAACAAGATACGCCACGCATGGGGCGCCTGGGCGGATGAAAGCATGGTGGGCACTCGCTGTTATTGTTGTTGAGGGCCAGATGAAATCTAGAAGGTGAATGGGCAAATGTCCGCTGAATCAGCTAGCGTGATGGTAGGCCATTGATTCGGTCGGGCTGGAGTATCGCGGTTGGCTATTAAAGTGATTCCGAAATGATTGGCATCACTTTGCCAGCTAGCGAAATGCCCCCTTCTATACTGTTCCTGACTCGCCACCTTCGGGGTGGCATGGGGGCGTTTGTCCAGAGGCACGCTATGGATTGGCTCGGCTTACATTTCATCGGTGATCTGCCCGAGAGCGGGCAAATCCTGCTCAACTGCAGCCATAACCCGTTCCTGGTGCTGCTGGCTTATCTGGTAGCCTGCGCCGGCAGCTTCGCTACCCTCGACATGGCTGAACGCATCAGCCACGTGGAACGGCCCGGCGCCCGCCATCAATGGCGCTGGATCGGCGCGCTGTGCCTGGCCGGTGGCATCTGGGCCATGCATTTCATCAGCATGCTGGCGTTCGAAACGCCCATCGAGATGCATTTTGACCTGCCAGTAACGGTGGTGTCGCTGCTGATCGCCCTGGTGGCCGGCCTGCTGGCCATGAACACCCTCAGCCGCGAGTCGATCACCCTCGCCGACTACCTCAAGAGCTCAACAGGCATTGGCCTGAGCATCGCCGGCATGCACTACGTCGGCATGATCGCCATGCGCTCCAACGCCACGCAGTACTTCACGCCCGGGTTGTTCGCCTTGTCCATCATCGTGGCGATCGTCGCCAGCTTCGCTGCGTTGATGCTGGCCCGGCATTTTCGCACCGGCAGCGGAACCTTTCACCAGCTACTCAAATACAGCGCCAGCCTGCTGATGGGCGCCGGCATTGTCACCACCCATTTCCTGGGCATGTGGTCGCTGGTGCTGGCCGTGCCCCAGGGCAGCGCGCTGCATGCGCCCATGGTGGACAACAGCCTGGAGCTGGGCCTGACCGTGGCGTTCATCACCCTGCTGATCATCGCCAGCAGCCTCAGCGCCGCGTTGGCCGACAAAAAACTGCAAAGCAAGGAGCATGACCTGCGCCGCGTCAACGCCCTGCTCAGCCAACTGGACCAGGCGCGGGTGTCACTGCAACAGGTGGCCCACTACGACGCCCTGACCAACCTGATCAACCGCCGCGGCTTCAACCAGCTGTTCGGCGAAAAACTGATCGAGCAGAAGCTCAACGGCGGCATGCTGGCGGTGATGTTCCTCGACATCGACCACTTCAAACGCATTAACGACAGCCTCGGCCATGACGCCGGCGACGACCTGCTGAAAGTCATCGCCGGGCACATCAAGAGCGCCACCCGCAGCCATGCCGACGTGGTGGCGCGCTTCGGCGGCGACGAGTTCTGCATTCTCATTGCCATGAACAACCGCGATGAAGCGCGGCATATGGCCCAGCGCATCATGCACAAAATGAAAGAGCCCATCGACCTGGCCGGGCGGCGCATGGTGATGACCACCAGCATCGGCATCAGCGTGTTTCCCGATGACGGCGACACCTGCGAAGAGCTGCTCAAGCACGCCGACCTGGCGCTGTACCAATCCAAGGGCGCCGGGCGCAACGCCCTGCACTTCTTCAGCGCCAACCTGCGCACCAAGGCGACCCTGGAACTGCAGTTGGAAGAGGAATTGCGCAACGCCCTGCGCTCGGGCAACGAGCTGGAGCTGTTCTACCAGCCGATTTTCGACCTGCGCAGTGGCCAGGTGGCCAAGCTGGAAGCATTGATTCGCTGGCGCCACCCCCAGCACGGCCTGCTTAGCCCCGACCGTTTCATCGCCATTGCCGAAACCAATGGCCTGATCGCCGAACTGGACCACTGGGTGCTGCAGCGCGCCTGCCGCGACCTGGCCCACCTTGCCCACAACGGCTGCGAGCAATTGAAGATCACCGTCAACTGCTCGGCCTTGAACCTGGCGCGCGAGGAACTGGTGGGCGAGATCCGCACCGCACTGGCCACCGCCGGTGTGGCGCCACAGCGACTGGAACTGGAAGTGACGGAAAACGCGCTGATGGGCAATATCGCCACCACTATCAGCCTGCTGTCGCAGATCCGCGCACTGGGCGTGTCGCTGTCGATCGATGACTTCGGCACCGGCTACTCGTCGCTGGCCTACCTCAAGCGCCTGCCGCTGGACACGCTGAAGATCGACCGCTCGTTCATTCAGGACATCCCCCGCTCGGCCGCCGACATGGAGATTGTGCAGGCGATCATCGTCATGGCCCACACCCTGCACCTGCAAGTGGTGACCGAAGGCGTGGAAACCGTAGCGCAATATGAATTTCTCAACAGCTACGGTTGCGACTACGTGCAGGGCTACCTGCTCAGCCGTCCGGTCGCCTTGGGCGAGCTGCGGCCGATTCTCGACCTGCTCAATGAGCACCGCAGCACCAGCGGTGCCGAATTCAACTACCCGGTGCCGGCGCGCGCCAATGATGAGCGCGTGGTGCGCGACCTGTTCGCCGACAGCCCGGCGCCCCACCCCATGGCCCGCCCCGCCAGGTAACCCCCTAGACCACGCTCAGGCAAAGCCCTATCGCTGGGAGCGAAGGTGCGCTGTAAAGTCGCGCCTTCTCATTCCGTGATGGCGCGTTGATATTGATTGTACGCGCCGACAGTCCAGGCCGACCTGCCCCATGAACGCCAAGAATAACGCTGCCACAGCGACCGCCGAGCCGACCACCCCTGCCCACGTCGAAACCGTGCCGGTGAGCCACGGCAGCTACCTGCCGCGCCCCCAGCAGCAGTACCTGTACTACACCGAGACCGACACCCAGCGTATCCTCGACAACCTCGACGGCTTGCGCGACCTGGTCTTCCCCCACGCCGTGCTGCAGGAGGATGACGGCCAGCCGCGCCGCGACCAGGAATTTCCTTCGGTGTGCCTGATCGGCCTGGGCCGTTGCGGCTCGAACATCGCGCTGGACGTTGCAGAACTGGTGTACAACGCGCGCAAGTTCTACCTCAACGAGTTCAACAACCAAGACCGTGAGGCGGAGAAAACCTACAGCCCCGCGCGGTGGATTCAGCACAACCTGCGCCTGGGCGGCAGCAAGGCCAGCAAGCCGGTGTTCCTGGTGGAGCCGCTGGTGATGCTTGGCGACCTGGACAAGGATATCGCCGGGCGCATCCGTTTTTCGCGCAAGGGCGAGAAAAGCGGCTTCATTCGCGACTACAGCAAAATGAAGATCATGGACCTCTCGGAGGTTCACGCCGGTGGCGCCGGCAACGCGCCGATCCTGGGCCAGTACCTGGCCAAGATCATCCTCAACAAGGAGACCCAGCGCTTTTCCAGCGCCGACTGGAAGCTGATTCACTCGTACCTGATCGATTCCTGCGGCATCAAGGCCAACCAATCGCGCCTGTATTTCTACATTTTCAGCGCCGGTGGCGGTACCGGCTCGGGCATGGCTTCGGAGTTCGGCCTGGCCCAGCAATATTCGTACATGAACAAGACGTTCGACACCAAGCCGGCCGACGAGAACGACAGCAAAAGCGGCCACTCCTTCGTGTTCGAGCCGATCTTTACCAGCGGCATCTGCGTGCTGCCGAACATCTCCGATCATCGCAGCGAAATGTCCGAAGCCCTGCACATCAATGCCGGACGACTGTTGTGTAAATACCTGTCAGAGGAATGGGACTTCTCCTACAACTTCGACAACGAAGACAGCAGCGAAGCCAGCGTCATGGGCCGCATTCGCCCGTGGAACGCGATGATGCTGATTTCCAACGACATCATGCGCTACGCCGAAGAAAGCGATGATGGCAACATTCAGAACATCGACGTCAACGCCATGGAGAAGCACGCCAACCAGTACATCTCCCAGCAGATCTTCAACATCCTGACCGCCCAGGCAGTGACTACCGACTACGACCAGAACTACTTCCGCCGCGCCGGCATCGACATCGGCGAAACCATCCGCCTGGACGCCAACGACCTGTTCATGAGCCTGGCCGGCCCTGTGGCCATCGCCTACGCCGAGTCGGTGGTGCCGGAAACGCCGGTGTCCAGCGGCGACAAGTTCAAGGTGTTCGAGAAGGACCAGCCACGCCTGGACATCGATGACCTGTTTTTCCGCTCCATCGACTTGCCCCATTTCAACAAGGTCACCCAGGCCATCGAAGGCATCAGCCTGCTGCCCATCGAGTCACGCCGCTACCGCGCGGCTTTGGAGCAATACAAGGCCTCGGGATACGACGCGGCGGCGCTGCACGACCTGCATTTCTTCAAGAATTGTTCCTCGGTGGTGTCGATCGTTTCGCTGCCCAAGGACTACAAGCTGTCCTACATGGACCTCAACCGGCTCAAGACTCACCTCAACAGCCTGTTCCCCAACACCACGCTCAAGCGTTACGCGCTGGTGATCGGCGCCTCGGCCAACTTGTCGCTGACTACCCTGATCGCCAAGAGCCCATGCCTGTCGGATGATTTCCTGACCCTGATCGTGGCGTTCATCAAACGCTGTTTCGCGCGTAACGACTATCGGTTCGACGACACCCTCGATAACGCCATCCTCGACTACATCGTCAGCGATGAGTTCGACGAAGCGCCTATCGATGAATTGCTCAACGAGTTTGAAAACCCGGCGAAGATCCTCGACACCAACTGGTATGCGATCAAACCGATGTATGAGAAGAAGTACCGGGAGTTGATCAACGACAAGAGCAAGTTTGTGTCGATCAATGACATTCGCCTGTCGCGCGAATGCGTGAAGAAAGCGGTGAAGTATTTGCGCGAAATCTACCGTCACCGTATTGGCAAGACCCGGGTGATCTCGCTGAACAACCACACCGGCAGAACCGACTACAGCGAATAAGCCCCACCCGCAGCGGCCGCCAGGCCGCGTGCAACCCCACCAAGGTGCCAAGGCCGGACGCGGCCTGGTGGCCACTGCTACGGGCGTGGATTTCAAGCACCATCATGGTGCGGTTATTTTTCCGCTGCCCTTTCCTGGATCAGCACCCACGGCGATACCACCACCGCCCACAGGGTCGGCTCACGCTCCACACAGTCCAGCGCCTGCGACTCAGAGACCTTGCCGAGCAATCCTTCGTCCATCCACGCCTTCACTTTGGCACCATCATCCGTGGCCACGGCCTCGGCGGCAGCGACCAAATCCAGCGCAGGCTCGACCCACAACAGGGCACCGCGGGCAAAAAACGGTTGCAGCTCCTGCCATCCGATAACGGCGGTCTCGCCGAGCAGCTTGGCATAGAGGGTGCTAGGTTGTTCAGTCATGGGTTTCACCAAAAAGAAAATCTGGGCCAATGATAACGCCCGGATTGCCTTGGAAAAACCCGGTTTCAATTAAGTGATTGATTGGCGAGTTCGGAAAAGCCAAGGATGACGACCTGCTGCACAGGTTAGCGCCGCCGTTATTCTGTAATTTCCTGTCAATAAAGCGACATCCTGGCCATTTGCCCCCAGGCGCCAGCTTTTCAATGGAACAAGCGGCGCTCTACACTGTACCGGTACAGTTACCGGGGGCTGATCGGGGTGTTTGCCGTTCGCTCGGGCAGTCGTGGAAACACGCGACACCCGCGTCGACATGACCCGGTCCTGCAGCTTTCGCCGCAAGACTATAAAAAATACAACAGTTAGAGTGGAGCATTATGACTAAGCAGATTTCCAAGCTGTTCGCTGCATTGGTGCTGGCGGGGGTTGCCAGCCATTCGTTCGCGGCCGACACCATCAAGATCGGCATCGCAGGTCCCAAGACCGGCCCTGTGACCCAGTACGGCGACATGCAGTTCATGGGCGCGAAAATGGCCATCAAGCAAATCAACGCCAAGGGCGGCGTCGATGGCAAGCAGCTCGAAGCGGTCGAGTACGATGATGCCTGCGACCCGAAACAAGCGGTCGCGGTCGCCAACAAAGTGGTCAACGACGGCGTCAAGTTCGTGGTCGGCCACCTGTGCTCCAGCTCCACCCAGCCGGCTTCGGACATCTACGAAGACGAAGGCGTGATCATGATCACCCCGGCGGCCACCAGCCCGGAAATCACCGCGCGCGGCTACAAGATGGTATTCCGTACCATCGGCCTGGACAGCGCCCAGGGCCCTGCGGCCGGCAACTACATTGCCAAGTTCGTGAAACCCAAGCTGGTTGCCGTCATCCATGACAAGCAGCAGTACGGTGAGGGCATCGCGACCGCCGTGAAGGCCACCCTGGAAAAAGACGGCATCAAGGTTCCAGTGTTCGAAGGCATCAACGCCGGCGACAAGGACTTCTCGTCGCTGATTTCCAAGCTCAAACAAGCCAACGTCGACTTCGTCTACTACGGCGGCTACCACCCGGAGCTGGGCCTGATCCTGCGCCAGGCCAAGGAAAAAGGCCTGAATGCCAAGTTCATGGGCCCTGAAGGCGTGGGTAACGACTCCATCTCGCAAATCGCCCAGGGCGCTTCCGAAGGCCTGCTGGTGACCTTGCCGAAATCCTTCGACCAGGACCCCGCCAACCAAGCGCTGGCCGAGGCCTTCAAGGCAGATGGCAAGGACCCGAGCGGCCCGTTCGTGTTCCCGGCGTACTCCGCTGTTGAAGTGATCGCCGAGGGCATCAAGGCCGCCAAGAGCGAAGACACCGCCAAGGTGGCCGCAGCCATCCACGCCGGTACCTTCAAGACCCCGACCGGCGACCTGAGCTTCGATGCCAAGGGCGACCTGAAGGACTTCAAGTTCGTGGTCTACGAATGGCACTTCGGCAAGCCGAAAACCGAAGTAAGCCCTCAGTAAACGCTGCCTGACACGCCATCAAGCCCACTGCGCGAGCAGTGGGCTTTGTTTTACGAGGTATCGGGCCGCCTTCCGTGATCCGGAAGCCGGTTCGCCTGAAAATCTCAAAACCGTCACCAGCGGTTCGCTGGCATAAAGCTTCGCACCCGGGCCTGGCCCTGTGCGCGAGCGGGAAAATGACTCCACCAGTGAAATGCGTATCAGGTTTTTAGGAGCGCGCGGTAATGCCTGACATCTATCACTTCTTCCAACAGCTGGTTAACGGCCTGACCGTTGGCAGCACGTATGCCCTTATCGCCATTGGCTACACAATGGTCTACGGCATCATTGGAATGATCAACTTCGCCCACGGCGAGGTGTACATGATTGGCTCGTACGTGGCGTTCATCGCCATCGCCGGGCTGGCCATGCTGGGCCTGGACAACGTACCCCTGCTGATGACCGCGGCGTTCTGCGCCAGCATCGTCGTCACCAGCGCCTACGGTTACAGCATCGAACGGATCGCCTACCGCCCCCTGCGCGGCAGCAACCGTCTGATTCCGCTGATCTCGGCCATCGGCATGTCGATCTTCCTGCAGAACATGGTGCTGCAGGCGCAAGACTCCAAGGACAAATCGATTCCCAACCTGATCCCGGGCAGCATCAGCTTCGGGCCAGGGGGGGCACAGGAAGTGCTGATCTCCTACATGCAGATCGTGGTATTCGTGGTGACCCTGATCGCCATGCTCGGCCTTACCCTGTTCATCTCCCGCTCCCGCCTGGGCCGCGCCTGCCGCGCCTGCGCCGAGGACATGAAGATGGCCAACCTGCTGGGCATCAATACCAACAACATTATCGCCCTGACCTTTGTCATCGGCGCGGCCCTGGCCGCGATCGCCGCGGTGCTGTTGAGCATGCAATACGGGGTCATCAACCCCAACGCCGGCTTCCTGGTGGGCTTGAAAGCCTTCACCGCGGCCGTGCTGGGCGGTATCGGCAGCATTCCGGGCGCGATGCTCGGCGGGCTGGTATTGGGCGTGGCCGAAGCCTTTGGCGCCGACGTGTTCGGTGACCAGTACAAGGACGTGGTGGCGTTCGGTCTTTTGGTTCTGGTGCTGTTATTCCGGCCGACCGGCATTCTGGGCCGCCCGGAGGTTGAAAAAGTATGAACAAGACTCTCAATTCGGCGTTCTTCAGCGCCCTGCTGGTGTGGGCCGTGGCCTACCCGGTGCTGGGGCTGAAACTGAGCATCGACGGCATCAACCTGATCGTCGAAGGTGCCAGCACCACCACCCTGCTGATCATCGCCGCCTGCTCGGTGCTGATGTTCCTGCGGGTGCTGTTCAACACGCAGATAACCTCGGCGTGGAAAGCTTCGCCCAAGGTACCGCTGGTGCCGGCCAAGGCCGGTGATTTCCTGACCCAGCCCAAGACCCAGCGCTGGATCATCCTCGGCCTGATCGTGGTGGCCTTCATCTGGCCGTTCTACGGTTCGCGCGGCGCGGTCGACCTGGCCACCCTGGTGCTGATCTACGTGATGCTGGGCCTGGGCCTGAACATCGTCGTGGGCCTGGCCGGCCTGCTCGACCTGGGCTACGTGGGCTTCTACGCGGTAGGTGCCTACACTTACGCCATGCTGTCGCACTACTACGGCTTCAGCTTCTGGATCTGCCTGCCGCTGGCGGGCCTCGCGGCGGCCACGTTCGGCTTCCTGCTGGGCTTCCCGGTACTGCGCCTGCGCGGTGACTACCTGGCCATCGTGACCCTGGGCTTCGGCGAAATCATTCGTCTGTTCCTGCGTAACCTCACGGACCTTACCGGCGGCCCGAACGGGATCAGCAACATTCCCAAGCCAACCCTGTTCGGCCTGACGTTCGAGCGTTCGGCGGCAGAGGGCGCGCAGACGTTCTACGAGTACTTCGGCATGCCCTACAACCCGGTGGGCAAGGTGATCTTCCTGTACCTGGTGGCGTTGCTGCTGGCGTTGGCCGCGCTGTTCATCATCAACCGCCTGCTGCGCATGCCCATCGGCCGTGCCTGGGAAGCGCTGCGTGAAGACGAGATCGCCTGCCGCGCGCTGGGCCTGAACCCCACCATCATCAAGCTTTCGGCCTTCACCCTGGGCGCCAGCTTCGCCGGTTTCGCCGGCAGCTTCTTCGCCGCCCGCCAGGGCCTGGTAACGCCGGAGTCGTTCACCTTCATCGAGTCGGCCATCATCCTGGCCATCGTCGTGCTGGGTGGCATGGGCTCTCAGCTGGGCGTGATCCTGGCCGCGATCGTGATGATCCTGCTGCCGGAAATGATGCGTGAGTTCAGCGATTACCGCATGTTGATGTTCGGCGCCATGATGGTGCTGATGATGATCTGGCGTCCGCAAGGCCTGCTTCCCATGCAACGTCCCCATATGGAGTTGCGTAAATGACGCAGAACATTCTCGAAGTATCCGGCCTGAGCATGCGTTTCGGCGGCCTGTTGGCCGTCAACGGCGTGGGCCTGAGCGTCAAGGAAAAGCAGGTGGTGGCCCTGATCGGCCCTAACGGCGCCGGCAAGACCACGGTATTCAACTGCCTGACCGGTTTCTACAAGCCCACCGGCGGCAGCATCCTGCTGGACGGTCAGCCCATCCAGGGCATGCCCGGCCATCAGATCGCCCGCAAGGGCGTGGTGCGCACCTTCCAGAACGTGCGGCTGTTCAAGGACATGACCGCCGTGGAAAACCTGCTGATCGCCCAGCACCGGCACTTGAACACCAACTTCCTGTCGGGCCTGTTCAAGACCCCGGCGTTCCGCCGCAGCGAACGCGAGGCCATGGACTACGCCGCCTTCTGGCTGGACAAGGTCAACCTCACCGAGTTTGCCAACCGCCCCGCCGGCACCCTGGCCTACGGACAACAGCGCCGCCTGGAGATCGCCCGCTGCATGATGACGCGCCCGCGCATTCTCATGCTCGACGAACCGGCCGCCGGCCTCAACCCGCGCGAAACCGACGACCTCAAGGCGCTGATCGCCACCCTGCGCCAGGAACACAACGCCACGGTGCTGCTGATCGAGCACGACATGAAACTGGTCATGAGCATTTCCGACCATATCGTGGTGATCAACCAGGGCACGCCCCTGGCCGACGGCACGCCCGAGCAGATCCGCGACAATCCTGAAGTGATCAAAGCCTACCTGGGGGAAGCGTAAATGCTGCAGTTCGAAAACGTTTCCACGTTCTTCGGCAAGATCCAGGCGCTGCACAGCGTCAACGTCGAGGTAAAGCAGGGCGAGATCGTGACGCTGATCGGTGCCAATGGCGCCGGCAAGTCGACCCTGCTGATGACCTTGTGCGGTTCGCCGCGCGCCCACTCCGGCAGCATCCGTTACCTGGGTGAGGAGCTGGTGGGCCAGGAGTCCTCGCAAATAATGCGCAAGAGCATCGCCGTGGTACCCGAGGGCCGCCGTGTGTTCGCGCGCCTGACCGTGGAAGAAAACCTGGCCATGGGCGGGTTCTTCACCGACAAGGGCGACTATGACGAGCAGATGGACAAGGTGCTGCAGCTATTCCCGCGGCTCAAGGAACGCTTCAACCAGCGCGGCGGCACCATGTCCGGTGGCGAACAGCAAATGCTCGCCATTGGCCGCGCGCTGATGAGCAAGCCCAAGCTGCTGCTGCTGGACGAGCCGTCGCTGGGCCTGGCGCCGATCATCATCCAGCAGATCTTCGACATCATCGAACAGCTGCGCAAGGATGGCGTGACGGTGTTCCTGGTGGAGCAGAACGCCAATCAGGCGCTGAAAATCGCCGACCGCGCCTACGTGCTGGAAAACGGCCGGGTAGTGATGCAAGGCACGGGCGAAGCCCTGCTGGTGGACCCTAAAGTGCGCGAGGCGTACCTGGGCGGCTGACGTAATGTCGAATGCCTGGTGTGGGAACGGGTTCTACCCGCTCCCACACACCGCTAAGCACCTGACACAACGCCCTGCAACCGCGCCGCCCACACGCTCAAACAATCAGCCACCACCTGCACCCTCCGCGGCATTGCGCCTTGGTAGGGATGCACCAGATACAATGGCGCGCTGGACGTCTGGTATTCACGCAGCAACGCCACCAACCTCCCCTCTTCCAGCTCCGCGTGCAACAGGTACGACGGCAGCCTCGCCACACCCGCGCCCGCCAGGGCGGCCTTTTTCAACAGGCTGTAGTGATTGCTGGCGAACGGCCCGGCCACGGCGACACGGATCAGTTCGTGCTGCTGGTGGTAACGCCACTCCTCGCGCCCCCGATAATGGCTGTTGAGCAGGCACGCATGCTGGCCCAAGTCCCACGGCGTGGCAGGCGCCGAATGGCGCGCCAGGTAAGCCGGGCTGGCGCAGGTGACTTCCTGCATGGTCAGCAACGGCCGCGCCACCAGACGCTCATCGACGGCCACCGTCTCGCGAATGGCCAGATCGAACCCTTCCCGCGCCAGGTCACGGTAGGCATTGCTCAGGTCCAGCTCCAGGTTGACCTGCGGGTAGTCACGGGCAAGCACGCTCAGCAACGCTTCGAAAAGCGCCTCACCCAGGGACACCGGCACCGTCAACCGCACCGGCCCGGACAGCTCGTCCTTGAGCAGCGCCAGGGCCTGGCGTGCGCGGCCCATCTGCGCCACCAGCGCCTGGGCTTCGGGCAATAACGCCGCGCCCGCCGCCGTCAGGCTCAGGCGCCGCGTGCTGCGGTGCAACAACTGCACACCATGGGCCGCTTCCAGGCCGCTGATGCGCTTGGACAGTTGCCCCTTGCTCCAGCCGAGCTGCTCGGCGGCGCGAGTGAAACTGCCCCTCTCGATCAGCAAGGCGAAGGCGGCCAGGTCGTCGAGTTCGCTCATGGATTGTTTCCCAGTGAAAACCAAAGGTTGCCTATTAGTGGGATTATCGCGCAAAAGCAAATCCCTACACTGATGGCGTACCCCACCCACAGAGAAAAGCGCCATGAAAATCCTTTTGATCGGTGCCAGCGGCACCGTCGGTTCTGCCGTCGCCAGCGAACTTGCCCAACGTCACGAAGTGATCCGAGTCGGCCGCGCCCGCGGCGATTTCCAGGTGGACATCAGCGACCCAACCTCCATCCGCCAGCTGTTCGAACAGACCGGGCGCTTCGATGCGCTGGTCAGCGCCGTGGGCAGTGTCACCTTCAAACCGCTCGTGGAAATGACTGACGCCGATTTCAGCCTCGGCCTGCAAAACAAGTTGATGGGGCAGGTCAACCTGCTGTTGATTGGCCGCGAGTTTGCCAATGACGGTGCCTCCTTCACCCTGACCTCCGGCATCCTCAACCGCGACCCTATCCGCACGGGTGCATCGGCGGCGCTGGTCAACGGCGCGCTGGACGGTTTCGTCCGCGCGGCGGCCATCGAACTGCCCCGCGGCCTGCGCATCAACGCGGTCAGCCCCACGGTGCTGGTGGAAGCCATGGGCAGCTACGCGCCGTATTTCCGTGGCTACAAACCGGTGCCGGCCGCCGATGTGGCACTGGCCTACGCCAAGAGCGTGGAAGGCCTGCAGACCGGACAGGTGTTTATCGTCGGCTGACCCTGCGAGAGCGGGCGCACAATTTTCACTTCTGCTGTGCTACGGTGCGCCCACTTACCAGGAGGCCCCCGATGCGCGTTACCCGTTCTCTGCTGTGTTTTGCCCTGCTGCCACTGTTCGCCGGTTGCCAGATGTTCGACTCGGCCCCCAGCCTGCCTTCCAACGCCGGCCTCACGCGCATGCAAGGCGTGCTGATGGGCAAGAACGGCCAGTTGCTGTTCCAGCCCTGCGGTGAACAGCGCCACTACACCGTGACCGACATCGGCCACACCGGCGTGCTGCAGGAAGCCGACGCCATAGTCGGCAAGTCGGGGCAGGTCTACGCGGACGTGCGTGGCCGCTTCGAAGCCAGCAAGAGCGGCGGCATGGACGGCACCATCGACCTGCACCAGTTCTACCGCCTGGAGCGTTCGAGTGCTGCCTGCAACGACCCCAACTTCAAGCTGCTGACCCTGCGCGCCGCCGGTACCGACCCGAGCCAGTGGGAACTGCGCGCCAGCGGCAAGGGCCTGGAACTGAGCCGCGCAGACCAGCCGCCGTTGGCCGTGCCGTTCGTTGAAGAACAACTGCCCGATGGCCGCCTGAACCTCAGCACCGAGGCCAATGGCCTGCGCGTGGAACTGTGGGTCGCGCCCCAGCGTTGCGTGGACCCGCGCACCGGCAGCGTGCAACAGATGACCGCCGAATTGCGCGTCAATGACCAGCCTTACCGGGGCTGCGCCTACTTCGGTGGCGCGCGCAACGACTGATGTTCAGCCGTCGGGCAGTTAAAACCTGACGGCAACCCCTTGTGAACGCTTATAATGGCCGGTTAGTGCAAAGCTGCCGGGTCAACCCTGTGGCCCGGATATTGGACCCTGTCATGTTACGAATCACCGAACTCAAATTGCCCCTGGACCACGCCGACGAGGCCCTGCGCCCGGCCATCGTGCAGCGCCTGGGGATCAGCGACGCCGACCTGCTGGACTTCACCCTGTTCAAGCGCAGCTATGACGCGCGCAAAAAGAACAGCGAACTGCAGTTCATCTACACCATCGACCTGCAAGTAAGCGACGAAGCCGCCGTGCTCGCCCGCTTCGCCGAGGACCGCAATGTCGGCCCGGCACCGGACGTCAGCTACAAAGTGGTGGGCCACGCCCCCGCAGGCCTCACCGAACGCCCGCTGGTGGTCGGCTTCGGCCCGTGCGGCATCTTCGCCGCCCTGCTGTTGGCGCAGATGGGCTTCAAGCCAATCGTGCTGGAGCGCGGCAAGGAAGTGCGCCAGCGCACCAAGGACACCTGGGGCCTGTGGCGTAAAAACGTGCTCAACCCCGAGTCCAACGTGCAGTTCGGCGAAGGCGGCGCGGGCACGTTCTCCGACGGCAAGCTGTACAGCCAGATCAAGGACCCGCTGCACCACGGCCGCAAGGTGTTGCACGAGTTCGTCAAAGCCGGCGCGCCGGAAGAGATCCTCTACGTCAGCAAGCCGCACATCGGCACCTTCCGCCTCACCGGCATGGTCGAGACCATGCGTAAGGAAATCGAAGCCTTGGGCGGCGAGATCCGGTTCGAGCACAAGGTCACCGACCTGCTGCTCGACAACGAACAGCTGCAAGGCGTGGTGCTGGAAAACGGTGAGCAGATCCTGTCCCGCCACGTGGTCATGGCCCTGGGCCACAGCGCCCGCGACACCTTCCGCATGCTCCACGCCCGTGGCGTGTTCATGGAAGCCAAGCCGTTCTCCATCGGTTTCCGTATCGAGCACCCGCAAGGCCTGATCGACCAGGCGCGCCTGGGCAAGTACGCCGGCCACCCGAAACTGGGCGCGGCCGACTACAAGCTGGTGCACCACGCCAAGAACGGCCGTTCGGTGTACAGCTTCTGCATGTGCCCGGGCGGCACCGTGGTGGCGGCGACTTCGGAGCCGGGCCGCGTAGTCACCAACGGCATGAGCCAGTATTCGCGTAACGAGCGCAATGCCAACTCGGGCATCGTCGTCGGCATTACCCCGGAAGTGGACTACCCGGGCGGCCCGCTGGCGGGTATCGAGTTGCAGGAACAATTGGAGTCCACTGCGTACCTGCTGGGTGGCAGCAACTACCAGGCCCCCGCGCAGCTGGTTGGCGACTTCATCGCCAACACGCCGTCCACGGCGCTGGGTGAT
Source organism: uncultured Gammaproteobacteria bacterium (assembly GCA_963816515.1). Classification (GTDB taxonomy): domain Bacteria; phylum Pseudomonadota; class Gammaproteobacteria; order Pseudomonadales; family Pseudomonadaceae; genus Aquipseudomonas. The sequence goes on from CAWFKX010000001.1 coordinate 1,030,140, forward strand.
GTGGAACCGTCCTACAAGCCGGGTGTGTCCCTGGGTGACCTGGCGCTGTCGCTGCCGGCGTTCGCCATTGAGGCCATTCGCGAAGCGCTGCCAGCCTTCGACAAGCAGATCCGCGGCTTCGCCCGCCCTGACGCGATCCTCACCGGCATCGAGACCCGCACCTCGTCGCCGCTGCGTATCACCCGCGGCGCCGATTACCAGAGCCTGAACCTCAAGGGCCTGTTTCCGGCAGGTGAAGGCGCGGGCTACGCAGGCGGTATTCTGTCCGCCGGTGTCGATGGCATTCGCATTGCCGAAGCGGTCGCGCGCAGCATGCTCGGTCTCGATGCCTGACAGTCTGTAGCAGCTGCCGCCAGGCGGCAGCTGCTACGCGTTCAGGGAGGTTTTGCCGAATAAAGAAACATCCTACGCTCGAATCAGACTTGTCCTATCCCCGCTTGCCCCCTCCCCCCGCTAGTGTCCTCGCCCCTGCCAAACCCATCAAATTCGTTATAACAAAAAAGAATATAACTTTTGTTTTAACAACTGACGGTACGGGTTAGGGTGTCCCCCTCGAACACCAGGATGGAGAGCGACCGTGCCTCTGCGTAGAACCTTGACACGTTTTTTTCAGCTGGAAGCCGCCAGTGGCTTATTGCTGATTGCTGCTGCCGTGCTGGCACTGATCATCAACAATTCACCGTTGTCCGCGCTGTACAACAGCTTCCTCGACACACCCGTGGTAGCTCAGGTGGGTGCGCTGCAAATCGCCAAGCCGCTGCTGCTGTGGATCAACGACGGCCTGATGGCTCTGTTTTTCCTGATCATTGGCCTTGAGGTCAAGCGCGAAGTACTGGAAGGGCAGCTGTCCAGCGTGTCCCAAGTGGCGTTGCCCGGCGCCGCGGCGATTGGCGGCATGCTGGTGCCGGCGCTGATCTTCGTCGCCCTCAACCATGACAACTCTGCGGCCCTGAGCGGCTGGGCCATTCCCATGGCCACCGACATCGCCTTCGCCCTCGGCGTGCTGGCGCTGCTGGGCAAGCGTGTGCCGGTGTCGCTGAAGCTGTTCCTGATGACCCTGGCGATCATCGATGACCTGGGGGCCATCATCGTCATCGCGCTGTTCTACTCAGGCACCCTTTCCAGCCTGGCCTTGATGCTGGCCGCGGCCTGCCTGGTGGCACTGATCGCCATGAACCGGCTGGGTGTGGTCAAGCTGGCGCCCTACCTGATCATTGGCGCGATTCTGTGGGTGTGCGTACTCAAGAGTGGTGTGCACGCCACACTGGCGGGCGTCACCTTGGCGTTCTGCATTCCGCTGCGCACGCGCCATGCCGAGGCGTCCCCTTCGCGCACCCTGGAGCATGCCCTGCACCCCTGGGTGGCGTACGCCATTCTGCCGCTGTTCGCCTTCGCCAACGCCGGCGTACCGCTGGCGGGCGTGACCCTGGAAAGCTTCACCCACCACGTCCCCCTGGGCATCGCCAGCGGCCTGCTGGTGGGCAAGACCCTCGGCGTGTTCGGCCTGACGTGGCTGGCAATCAAGCTGGGCCTGGCGAAGCTGCCCACCGGTGCCAGTTGGACGCAGCTGCTGGGGGTGTCGATACTGTGCGGCATCGGCTTCACCATGAGCCTGTTCGTGGGGTCACTGGCGTACGTACCGGGAGAAAGCCCGTTTGCCGGTGAAGACCGCATGGGCATCCTGACCGGGTCGATACTGGCGGCGTTCATCGGTTACGCGGTGACAGCAATGGCCAGCCGCAAGGGGCGCTAGCCCGCGCGCGCAAGGCATAAAAAAACCCGGCCATGGCCGGGTTTTTTCATTGCAGTGGCGATCAGTGCGAAACGCGGCTGGTGCCATCCACCGTCATGATGCGGACACGTTCGCCGACACGGAAAATCTCGTTTTCCTGAACCTGCTGAACGTAGGCGCGCATGCTGCCGTCATCTTCACGCACGGTGATTTCCACGCCTTGGGCGCGGGTCAGGCCTTCTTCCGCGGCGGAGCCAACCAGGCCACCGGCCACGGCGCCGATCACGGCGGTGATGATGCTGCCACGGCCGCCACCAATGGCGCTGCCGGCGACGCCGCCGACCACGGCACCGGCGCCAGCGCCGATTGGGGTCTTGGTGCCTTCGATCTTGACTGGGCGCAGGGACTCGATGGTGCCCATGCGCACGGTCTGCACACGGCGTGCTTCATCACGCGAATAGGTATCACCGGACAGGTTGGAGACACAACCGCCCAGGAACAGGGACGTGGTCGTGAAGCAGGCAAGAAGCAGTGCAGATTTACGCATGAATGTTCTCCGTCGGGCGTATATGCCCATTAGACGCTGGCCATCGCAGGCTGTCACGACACCAGCTGTAATAAATTGCGTCCATTCAGCTGTAGTACAGCCGTTCCAGAACGGCCGGAAAGGCCGACGACATGGCACGCTCACTGGCTAATGATGCCACATCGTCTGGACAACAGAGGAGAGGAAAAAGTCGACCGCCCTGATCAGGGGGCCAGGCGCTCACGCTGCCAGGCCTGCTCAACCCGGCGGTAATTGAGGCGATCGTGCAGGCGGCTGGAGCGGCCTTGCCAGAACTCGATGCGCTCGGGCACCAGGCGATAGCCGCCCCAGTGCTCGGGGCAATCGGGCTGGCTGTCGCTGAAACGCTGCTCGGTGGCCCTGAGCAGGCCCTCGAGTTCAGCGCGGTCAGCAATCACCCGGCTTTGCGGTGAGGCCCAGGCGCCCAGGCGGCTGCCCAGCGGGCGCACCTGGAAGTAAGCATCGGACTCGGCATGGCTGACCTTGCTGACCCGCCCTTCTATGCGCACCTGGCGCTCCAGGGTAGGCCAGAAGAAGGTCATGGCCGCGAACGGGTTGGCAGCCAGCTGCCGGCCCTTGTCGCTTTCGTAGTTGGTGAAGAAGGTAAAGCCCTGAGTGTCCAGGGCCTTGAGCAGCAGTACGCGGCAATGCGGCCGGCCCTGCTCATCGACGGTGGCCAGCGTCATCGCGTTGGCCTCCACCGGTGGTTGCTCGGTCTTCACCGCTTCTTCGAACCAGCGGTTGAACAACTCGAACGGCTCGACCGGGGCGTTTGCCTCGGTCAGGCCGTCACGGGTGTAATCGCGGCGCATATCGGCCAAAGCCTGGGTCATTGCGCGTTTCCCTTACGATCAGTTTTGCGTCTGAGCGACGGCGTCAACTTTCTTCTTGGCCGGCGCGGCTGCCTTGGCCGGAGTGACCTTCTTCTTCGCCACTGGCTTGGCCGGGGCCTTTTTCGAGGCCGGCGCTTTCTTGGCGGCAGCTTTCTTGCCGGTGGTGGCGGCCGGGGTCGGCTTGACGTCCTGCACGGCAACCATCTCGGCAACCGGTGGGGTCGGCGAGTTGTACTTGGCTACCAGGGCAACCATGGTTTCCTGCGGGGTCAGCACAATTTCGATACGGCGGTTCAGGGCACGGCCCTGGGCGCTGTCGTTGGCGGCGCGAGGCATCAGCGAGCCCATGCCGCGCATGGCCAGGCGCTTACGGTCCAGGCCGCTGAGGTGGAAGATGGCTGCAACGGCCTGGGCGCGCTGCTGGCTGATGGCTTGCACGTCGGGTGCACCGCTGGCGTCAGCGTGGCCCAGGACCAATACGGCGGTCTTGGGGTCGGTTTCCACGGCCTTGGCGATGTTGGTGATCGGGCTCAGGGTTACTGGCAGCAGCAGCTCAGGACGCTTGGCGTTGAAGCTAGTATCGATGGGTGCCACCACCACCAACACGTCTTCACGGCGCTCAACCTGGAAATTGCTGCCCTTAACTGCTTCGCGCACTTTCGGCTCGTAGCTGTCCAGCCAGGCCTGGGTCATCTTGGCGTCGATCTTGGGCACCACGGCAACGGCGGGGGCGGCGGCAGTGGCTGGGGTGGCAGGGCTGCTTGCAAACGGCCACCACCAGTGTTTCTCGCTGTCAGCCGGCTTGGTGGCGGCGACGGCGACCGGCGCGGGCGCTGCGGATTTGGCATCGTCCTTGGCAACCTTGTCGTTGATCGCGCCAGCTACATCCTTGTCTACCGCGTGATCGCTGCTCCCGAACGGCCACCAGTGGAAGCTGCTGTTATCGGCCGTATTGTTCTGTGGAGTCTGAGCGCAGCCGGTTACAGCCAGGCACAGGGCTAACGCGATGGATTTATTGGAGTACATATTCGTTCCACAAAAGGAGGTTGATACAAATCGGGTTAGAAAACCCGTTTAAACCGTTGATTGGATAGTAGTTGAATCGGCCGGTTCCGACAGCCCGTCGGTCGATTCGATCATTTTATAGACAAGTGGCAAGCACACGCACGAGATTCTGTGCGCGCGGATCCATCAATATGTACGGCCCCAAGGTGTTGGTGACAAAACCGAAGGCAACGTCGTGTTCGGGGTCGGCGAAACCGACCGAGCCGCCCGCGCCAGGGTGGCCGAACGCCTTGGCGCCGAGGCCGAACGTGGCGTTGGCCAGGGTAGGCTGGTCGAGCATGCAGCCCAGGCCAAAACGGGTCGGGGTGAGCAGTGTCTTGTCGTCGCCGATGCTGTGCTCACGGGTCAATTCGCTGAGCAGTTCCGGCTCCAGCAGGCTGCCATCGAGCAGGCCGGCGTAGAAACCCGCCAGGCTGCGAGCATTGCCATGGCCGTTGGCCGCCGGTTGCTGCATGCGCCGCCACTCTGGCTTGTTGGTGCTGGTGAGCACTGATGGCGGGTTGGTAAACGCACGGGTGCTCATGGCCGTGGGCTCGCGCATGGTCACCTGCAGCAGGCGCCGGGCAGCTTCGTCACCCATGTTGCCTTTGCCACGGGCAATGTGGGCGACGCGATGAAACTCGGAATCGGCCAAGCCGACGTGGAAGTCCAGGCCCAGGGGGCGCGCGACACGAGCGACAATGGCGTCGCCTGGGCCACGGCCGTCGGCGCGGCGCAACAGTTCGCCGATCAGCCAGCCATAGGTGATGGCGGCGTAGCCGTGGCCCGTGCCGGGCGTCCACCAGGGCGCTTCGGCGGCCAAGGCGTCGACCATCACCTGCCAGTCGTACAGGGCTTCAGGCGGCAGCAGTTCGCGCAGCGCCGGCAAACCGGCCTGGTGGCAGAGCAACTGGCGCAGGGTGACGCTTTCCTTGCCTGCCGCGGCGAATTCCGGCCAGTAGCGGGCCACGGGAACGTCGAGGTCGAGCTTGCCTTCACCGACCAGTTGCAGGGCGGTGACGGCGGCGAAGGTCTTGGTGCAGGAGAACAGGTTGGCGATGGTATCGCTGTGCCAAGCTTGCTGGCCGTCCTTGTCAGCCGTACCGGCCCACAGGTCGATGACGGTGCGCCCGCCCACCTGAATGCACAGGGCAGCGCCGCGCTCCTGGGGATCGTCGAACAAGGCGGCGAATGCTTCGCGCACTGCCTCGAACTGAAGCTCGTAATGACCCTGTATCTGCACCCACCCACTCCCTGCACAGCATTGACCAAAGTGGCGGGCATTGTTCCAGCCCTTGAAGCATTTGTGAACACATCCATGCCGGGCGGTAGGTATCTTTCTGCATACAGCGTGTGACAACGCGGCGCTTTTGTGCGCGCCGCGGTGTCTTATTTGTGCGCGGAGCCGCCCTTGGCGTGGCCGGCGCCCTTGTCGCCGCCTTCGGTGGCCGTCGACGTCGCCAGTGTCTTGGCCAACTGATCGAGGGTGTCCTGGTTGCTCTTGCGCACCGCGCCGATGAAGCCCTGATACGGCACGTCGGTGATGCCCACCAGGCCGAAGTGGCCGTTCTCGCCATCCAGCAGGCGGCCGGTCACCGGCTGGTCCAGATACTGGAACCAGTGCACGCCGACAATCGTCGGCTCCTGCAGCGCGGCCTTGAGGAAGGTGGCGTAGGCTGCGCCGCGATCCTCTTCCTTGGCCACTTCCATCGGCCCTGGCCAGAACGGCCCGCGGTCGCGGGAGCCGAAGGTGAACTCGGAGACCAGCACCGGCTTGTCCAGCTGGCGCAGGCGAGCAAAGTCGTAGCCGTCCTGAGGCTTGGGCGTGTAGAAATTGAAGCTCAACACATCACAGTATTGCGCGCAGGATTCCACCGCCTCGGGGCTCGACACGGCGTAGCGGCCGCCCAGCAGCAGGTGGTTGGGGGCATGCCACTTCAGCGCATCGGCGATGGTCTTGAAATAGGTGTCGGCAAACACGCGCTGGAAGTACTTGAGGTCTGCCTCGATTTCCGGGTGCTCGGGGTTGGGCAACGGCGCCTCGAAACCGGGGTCTTCCATCAGCTCCCAGGCCGGCAGGTTGATGCCCCAGGCCTTGGACAGGCCTTCCTGGTTACGGTACTTGTCGCGCAGCTGCTTGAGGAACGCGCGCTTGGCCGGCACGTCGGTGGTCTGGCGCAGGGTGCCGTAGGCCAGGGCGTAGCGTGCCTTAGGGTCATTGCCGGGGCCGGCCCAGGCCAGTTCGTTGTCGGCGAAGTAGCCGATCAGCCACGGGTCATCGCGGTGATCGCGGGCCGCGATGGCCACGGCGCGCTCGGTGGCCATCGCGAAACGCGGGTCGAACGGGTCAGGCATGCGCCCCCACCAGTCCATGCCGGTGCTGATGCTGGCGTAATCACCGACGATCGACAGCGGCAGCACGTAAGGCACCCGTTGGTTGCCTTCCAGCGAGGGCGCGCTCCAGTTGCCAACCGTGTTGAAGCCCCAGGCCTGGAGGCGGTCCAGGGTATGCTTCTGCCAGCGGATGGCATCGAACGGCTGGCCCTTGCACGGCGCCTGGGCGGTCGGCGTGCACGGCGCGGCGTAGGTGCGCTGCAGGTTGGCGCCATAGAAATCGAACCAGCGGCCACTGGCGAAACCACGGCCAACGGAAGAGCCGTTGCCGTCCTGGTTATTGCTCTGCCCGTAATACAGCGCCTCGGGGTCATCAGCCTTGGGCAACTGGGCAAACATCCATTCACGCCCCTGCACGTAGGTGCGGTCGTTATCGGCGGCCACGGCGTTCACGCCCAGCGAGTAGAACGGATGCCCTTCAGGGGTCACCAGGTACCAGCGACCATCGCGCTTTTCAGTGCGGAAGAAGCCACTGGCTGTGAATGCCGGGCCCTGGACCACGCCGCCGAACTTGTCCAGCGGCGCTTTCTCGCGCTCGGCCAGCCAGCCCTTGAGCTGCTGCTGTTCGCGGTTGGCGGCAGCCTTGAGCTGATCGTCACTGTTGATCTTTTCCGGCCACCGGCCACGGTTGAACTGGCCGTATTCGTCGACGATGTCGGCATAGGCGGCCTTCTGCATGACGTCGCCTTCGACCACGCCAAAGCGCTCCAGCAGAATGTTCTGGGCCACCGCCGGCTTGTCCATCGACAAGGTCACCGACACCACTTGGCTGGCGGTCAGTTCACCTTCGCTGCTGGCCAGCAAGGTGCGCTGGCCGTCGTGCATCCACGGCATCGGCGGGCCGGCACGCATGCCCTGGCTGAGCGGCGAGTTGGCGCTGAGCGGGATCACCAGTGTCTGCGCCGGCCCGGCCGGCAGGTCGATGCGGCTGGTGAGGGTCTTGCCGTCGTTGCTCTGAATTTTCACGTACAGGGTCACAGCCCAGTCCATGGCGCTCTGGGCGCGCAAGGTCATGGCGCTGTCGGTGGACCAGTCCCAGGCCCCGGTCTGTGGTTTGAGGGTCAGGCTGGGCGCGGGCACCGGGTTGAACGTCACCCTTCGCAGCACTTCACCTTCGGCCGTCTGTTCGGCGTTGTACTGCGGCAGGCTGGCATCTGCGACCGTCACCTGCACCACGTCGGCGGGACGGACGAAGTTGAACAGCGTCTGCTGCGCACCGGGCGCCGCCAGCAGCGGGGTGGTGAACAACAGTGCGAATACAGCGGGTAACGAACGGCGAATCATGGGGTTCCAGCTCTCCTTGATGGCCGATATCGGCCTCGGTAGGTCTTATAGACAACGAGAGAGGGCAATGTGCCCTCCCCCTTCAGGAAATTTCGCGACGAAACGGCGGAAGGGCGTTGAGGATCGCCTTGCCGTAACGCTGGGTCACCACGCGACGATCCAGCAGGGTGATGGTGCCGCGGTCCTGCTCGGTACGCAGCAGGCGACCGCAGGCCTGGATCAGGCGCAGGGATGCGTCGGGCACGGCGATTTCCATGAACGGATTGCCGCCACGGGCCTCGATCCACTCGGCCAGGGCCGCTTCCACCGGGTCATCCGGCACCGCGAAGGGAATCTTGGCGATGACCACGTGCTCGCAATACGCCCCGGGCAAGTCGACGCCTTCGGCAAAGCTGGCGAGGCCGAACAGCACGCTGGAATCACCGCCGTCCACCCGCGCCTTGTGCTTGTTGAGGGTTTCCTGCTTGGACAGGTTGCCCTGAATGAACACCTGCTTGCGCCAGTCACGCTCCAGGCCATCGAATACATCCTGCATCTGCTTGCGCGACGAGAACAGCACCAGGGTGCCGCGCGAGCCTTCCACCAGTCCCGGCAATTCGCGGATGATGGCGGCAGTGTGCGCGGCAGCATCGCGAGGGTCGGCACGCAGGTCGGGCACGCGCAGCACGCCGGCGTCGGCATGGTGGAACGGGCTCGGCACCACAGCGGTGACCGCCGCCTTGGGCAGGCCGGCACGCATGCGGAACCGGTCGAACTTGCCCAGTGCCGTCAGCGTCGCCGAGGTCACCAGGGCGCCGTGGGCGACGTTCCACAGGTTGCGCCGCAGCATTTCGGCGGCCAGGATCGGGCTGGCGTTGACCTCGATGTCGAACATGGCGCCGGTTTCGGCCAGGGTCAACCAGCGCGCCATGGGCGGGCTGTCTTCCGGGTCTTCGGCGGTAAAGGCGGTCCACAGTTCCCAGTTGCCCTGGGCGCGCGACAGCAGGCTGCCGAACAGCGGGTACCATTCCTCGGCCTGATGACTGGCGATGCCGATGTTGACCTCGCCGTCCATGCCGTCCTTCAACAACTCGGTGAGGCGGGTGAACAGGTCGTTGAGGCGGGCGAAACCTTTCTTCAGCTCGATGCCCATCTCGCGCATGTGCTCGGGCACCACGCCACCGACGAAGCGGTGGCGCGGGCGCTCGCGGCCTTCCATGTCTTCGCCGGCGCGGAAGTCGGCGAGCTGCTCGCACGCCGCGAACATGAACTGCTGGTGGGTCTTGATCTCGCGGGCCAGTTCCGGCACCTGCTCGATCAGCTTGCCCAGGTCGCCGGGCAGCGGGTGCTGGGCCAGCAGCTTGGTCAGGTTCTTGGCCGTGCTCTCCAGCCAATCGGCCGTGGAGCGCAGGCGCGTGTAATGGGCGAAGTGGCCGATGGCCTTGTCCGGCAGGTGGTGGCCTTCGTCGAACACGTATACGGTGTCGCGCGGGTCAGGCAGCACGGCGCCGCCACCCAGTGCCAGGTCGGCCAGCACCATGTCGTGGTTGGTGACGATCACGTCGACCTTGCCCATGCCCTCGCGCGCCTTATAGAAAGCACACTGCTGGAAATTGGGGCAATGACGGTTGGTGCACTGGCTGTGGTCGGTGGTTACCCGTGCCCAGTCCTTGTCTTCCAGGGCGGTGGCCCAACTGTCGCGGTCGCCGTCCCATTTGTTGCCGGCCAGCTTCTCGATCATGCTGGTGAACAGCTTCTGGCTCGCCTCGTCGACCTCGATGCGAAAGCCCTCCTCCTCGAACAGCTGGGCCGTGGCCGTCTGCGCATGGCCCTCCTGCAACAGCACGTCGAGCTTGGACAGGCACAGGTAGCGCCCACGGCCCTTGGCCAGCGAGAAGGTGAAGCTCAGCCCGCTGTTCTTCATCAGGTCGGGCAGGTCCTTGTAGACAATCTGCTCCTGCAGCGCGACGGTGGCCGTGGCAATGACCAGGCGCTTGCCCGCCGCCTTGGCCGCCGGGATCGCCGCCAGGCTGTAGGCCACTGTCTTGCCGGTACCGGTGCCGGCCTCGACGGCGACCACGGCGCAGTCACCCGAGCGGCGCCCCTCGTCATCGCACTCGATGTCGCCCAGCACCTTGGCGACTTCGGCGATCATCAAGCGCTGGCCATAGCGAGGCTTGAGGCTCTTGGCTTCGAGGAAACGCGAATAGGCGCCCTGGATCTGGGATTTGAGTTCGTTACTGATCATGGTTCTGGGGCATGAAAGCCTGGATAAATTTTCAGTGTTTCATTAAGGGCCGCTATCATACCCCGCTAAACCCTCTCGCGCTGAACGGAGATCGACATGGCTGCATTTGCCCCCCTCTACACTTTGCATGTCTGGGCGGCGTTCGTCTGGGTGGGCGGAATGTTCTTTGCCTGGATGGTGCTGCGCCCGGCGGCGGCCACAGCGCTGGAGGCGCCCGCGCGGCTAAAGCTGTGGGCGGAAGTTTTCCGACGCTTTTTTATCTATGTCTGGGTGGCTGTGCTGATTCTTCCGATAAGCGGCATCGGCATGATCCAGATCAGCTTCAGCGGTTTCGAGACCGCGCCACGCTACGTGCAAGTAATGATGGGCTTGTACCTGGTGATGGTGGCGCTGTTCCTGCGCATCACCACGCTGCAACTGCCGGCCTTCACCAAGGCGGTGCAGGCCGAGGACTGGGCAAGCGGCGGCGCCAGCCTGGCGCAGATACGCCGGCTGGTAGGCATCAACCTGATCATTGGTTTCCTGCTGGTGGCGGTGGCCGCGGCGCGACCACCCCTGTAACGCCTGTTACAGGCGCTGTACCGTCAGCGCACCGGGCTGGCCGGCGACGCCCGCTTCGCCCGGCTGGCCAGGATGACCGGCCTTGGCGCCAGCGGTGCTATAGATGAAGCATCCCTTGGACTTGCCACCCGCACCGGCCTTGCCGGCAGCACCGGCCAACCCACCCGCACCGCCGTCGAGCTGCACCTTGATGGCCGCGGCCGGGTAGCTCTGCGGCACTTGCAGGCGAACCTGAGCCCCGGCGGCGCCATCGTGGCCATTGCCGCCGTTGAGGCCATCGGCACCGCGCCCGGCGTCGCCCCACAGGCAACCCGGAGCCGCGCCATTGGCGCCATCCAGGCCAAAGTAGCCAGGGGCGCCAGCGCCACCACGGGCATCCACCGACAGCAACGGACCTTGCAGCGATTGTAGCTGCAACACCAGGTTGCGCCCCGGCAGGGCTTCTTTTTCGTACGTCCCCGGGGCACCCCGGGCCAGGATCTGGCTGCCTTCGCCCAATTCGGCGTGGCGGGCTTCGATGCGCAGCTCCTGCGAACCGGGGACAATGGCGATGCGCGCCTCATGACCAAGGCGCAGTTCACCAACGTTCAGCGCCACCAGGTTATCGGGCACCAGCAAGGTGGCGTAGTCCTCCACCACCAGGCGATCGAGCGTGAGCACGCCGTCCTTGCCGGGCAAGCGCATCAACGAATGGGGTTCGACACTCAGGCTTTCGGCCATCGCCAAAGGCGTGAACAACGCCGCTACCAGACACAGCCTACGCATTGTTGCTCTCCTGCACCGACCGGGTCGGAATTGAACGCACATGAAATATACCCACCAGCAGAATCTGCAGGCGGTCGAACCAGGGATGGGTGCGGCCACGTAAACTGGCGTGGAACAGCAGTACTTCAAGCAGATGCAGCAGCATCAGCGAAGCGCCCGCGACGTTGATCAACGATCGGAACGGATGCGTCATGGGCATGAACAGATTCACCAGGACCACCCACCAGAACAACACCGTCAAGGCCTTGCCCAGGGTCCAAAACCACGCCATGCCCGCCCCCATGCTTTTTTTATTCCCAGCACAGTAACGCCGGGGTGGTGTTTGTGCCATATCTGCGTGAACAAAAAATGACAGTCTTTGTACCTCGTGGCAGCGGCCGCCAGGTCGCGTCCGGGTACACGCGCTGGGGCAGGGAGTGCTGCGGCGCGTGGGACGCGGTCTGGCGGCCGCTGCTACAAGAGGTTAACGGTTGATGTGCAGTTCCACGCGGCGGTTTTTCGCGCGGCCTTCGTCGGTGCTGTTGTCCGCCACCGGCTTGCGCTTGCCATCGCCTTCGCTAGTGACCTTGTTGGCCGGGATACCCTGGTCAATCAGGAACCGGGCAACGCTGTCAGCGCGCCGCTCCGACAATTTCTGGTTGTAGGCATCGCTGCCCACGCTGTCGGTATTGCCGACCACCTTGATACTCGCAACGTCCGCACTTTTGAGCTTGGGCAGCAACGCCTGCAACTGGCCATGCGCAGCCTGGGTCAGCTGCGCCGAGTTGAACGCGAACAGCACGTCACCGGCATCGCTCAGGGTGATCACTTCTTCCGGCGGCGGGGTGGGTTCGGGCGTCTTGGCCGTGGCCGGGTACTGCGGCAGCGGGCAGCCCACATCGTCGACCGGGGTATTGGGTGGGGTGTGAGGGCAATGATCGCGGCGGTCGAACACGCCATCGCCGTCCTCGTCGCCATCTTGCGCGAAACAGATCAGGCCGCCGGTGATCGCGCCCAGTACCCCCAGGCCACCGGCCCAGGACGAACTCTTGATGGCGCCGAGGCCGCCACCCACCACACCACCGATGAGGCTGCAGATAGGCCAGTTCCTTTGATTGAGCGGGGCACTGCCATCGCTGGTAGTGGCGCAACCGGAGAGAACACTGCTGACCAGAAGAACGGGGAGTACTGCCCGCCAGATTGAACTCATATGAAATGCTCCTGTGTCACCGGCCAGTGCCGGTAACACAGGAGTAAAGACCGGCCTGTGGAACTTCACAAGCCATGTGCGGCGAGGTTTTCAGCGGTCGATGCGGATTTCCACGCGACGGTTCTGGGCACGGCCATCGGCCGTCTTGTTATCGGCGACTGGCTGGGTCTCGCCCGCACCGCTGACCGAGACGAAGCTGGCGCGCGGAATACCGACACTGATCAGGTAGTCCACCACCGAGTGGGCGCGGCGTTCGGACAACTTCTGGTTGTAGCCAGGACGGCCGACGCTGTCGGTGTGACCGGTGACTGTCAGTTGCGTGGTAGAAGCCTCAGGCTTGAGCTTGGTGGCCACCTTGTCCAGTTGCACCTTGTCGGCCGCGGTCAGCTTCGCCGAGTCGAACTGGAAGTGCACGTCACGGATGACAATGACTTCCTGCTTGGGCAACGGTGCTGGCTCAGCCACTGGCGCCGGCGCAGGGGGTGGGAATGGGCAACCGGTGGCATCCACCGGTGTGCCATGAGGGGTATGCGGGCACTTGTCGCGGCTGTCCGGCACACCATCACCGTCTTCGTCGCCATCGCCATGCACCCAGCAATAAGCCGCCGCCACACCGCCGCCGACCAGCACACCCCAGCCCGCCCAGGTCGAGTTCTGGATAGAACCCAGGGCCGCACCGGTAACACCGCCGACGGCGGCGCATTTGGGCCAATCGGTTTTCTGCAACCCTGCGCAACCAGTCAACACACTGGTTAGCAGTACCAAAGGTAATGCCTTACTCACTATGCTCATCAGGTCTCTCTCCTAAGGGGGGAATCGGCGGACAACCGATGCATTGGGAGTAAAGACGGCAGTTTGCAGATGCGCCAGCAATAAGCCATATCGCTAGGCCGGATGCGCGAACAACGCTATCTTTGCGCTACTGATCGAGGACGTTCAATGACTGAAAGCTACTCTTCGCGTACACCACAACAGGCCCTCGCGGCCTTGCTGGACCGTTACGCACCGCAGAATCTGCTGGTGGTGGGGGCCGATGATTTTCCGGCGCTGACCGCCTTCAAGGCCGCGCACCCGCAGACCAACGTGGCCCAGGCCGCGCCAGGGCCGCTGCCCGCCGAGCTCGCCAGCCGGCGCTTCGACCTGGCGGTAGTGGTTGATTGCCTGGAGCACCTGCCCAAGCGCACAGCCCTGGAACTGCTGGGCGGCATTCGCAACCTCAATGCCAGCCGCATTGCCGTGCTGGTCGACCTGGCGGCCAGCGACTGGCGCGAGACCGACTTCTATGCCCTGGCCCTGCAGGCCAGCGAGCGCTTTCAGCGCGACGAACAGGTATTGACCCTGTTCACCTACGATCTGCGTGAATACAAACAAGTGCCCGACTGGCTGAATGCGCGGTTCTGGGCCAACCCGGAAAACTTTGGGAAGTACTGGTGGTAAACCCGATGAGTACAAGCATTTGCCCTTGCGGCAGCGGTAACTTGCTCGATGCCTGCTGCGGCCACTACCACGCCGGCTTGCCCGCGCCTGACGCCCAGGCCCTGATGCGCTCGCGCTACAGCGCCTATGTGCTGGGCCTGATCGATTACCTGGTGGACACCACGCTGCCCGTGCAACAGCCCGGCCTGGACCGTCAGGCCATCAGCGACTGGAGCGCACACAGCACCTGGTTGGGCTTGACGGTAGAAAATGCCGAGGTGTTCGGTGGCCAGCCCGAACATGCCTTCGTCACCTTCGTGGCGCGCTGGCACGACGCAAGCGGCGAGCACAGCCACCGCGAGCGCTCATCATTCGTGCAGAACGCTGGCCGCTGGTACTTCATTGACCCCACCGTGCCCCTCAAGGCCGGGCGCAACGACGCTTGCCCGTGCGCCAGTGGGCAGAAATTCAAGAAGTGCTGCGCCGCCTACGTCACGGCATGACGGTAAGGTGGTCGGTATCCGGCGCTGGCGGTGCTGAAGGCCGGGGGGCCTGGCCCATGTCGCTGCCCGCCGGTGCCAGGCTGAACTGATCCAGATTCAGGCGCGGCGCGGCCATGGCCGGTTTCTGCGGCTGCAGGTCACTGCCCGCCTCGGCCACCTCATAGGCAGGCGCCTGCACCTCGACAAAGGCTGCCATGTAGCAGTCACGCGGCACCCAGGGCTCAGCCATCTTCGTGGGCCTGCGCACGAAGCCAGGCTCGTCGGGCGGCGGCGCCATCTCGATTTCCTCGACCTGTACCGGCACCGGCTCGATGGTCACGACAATGCCCGCACGCTCCAGGGTGGAACGGTATTTCTCGGCGGCCTGGGGGTCCAGGTCGCTCTTGAGCACCAGCCGTCGGCCGGTGAACAGGGCCTCGATGCGCGCGCCATCGGACTGGAACAGCTTGGCCAGGTTGGCCTTCACCAACGCCAATTGCGCGCCGGGGACCAGCTCACCGCGAAACACAATTTCGAACAGCCCCATACGTGCGCCTCCTGCCTGCCGGGCACTGGCCCATCGAGAGTAATGGCATCAGTATGGCTCATGTAGGTTTTTACCAACAAGCCAGGCGTGCCGTTGGTAGACTCAGGGTATTGCGAGGGGGCAACTATGCATAATAAATGGAGAGTGCGACTGATTACCCTAGGCCTGCTACTGGGGCTCAGCGGCTGTGCCAGCTGGTTTGCCGACGACAGCAAAGACCCCCAGGTGCACCTGCTGGACGTGCAGGTGGTGCGCGCGAAGCTGGTGGAGCAGAAATTCGTGCTGCACTTTCGCATCGACAACCCCAACGACAGCAGCCTGACCGTGCGCGGCCTGCACTACCGCGTGCACCTGGCCGACATTCTACTGGCCGAAGGCGAATACGACGAATGGTTGAGCGTCGACGCCCACGGCAGCGCACGCTTCAACGTGCCGATCCGTACCAACCTGTGGGAACACCTGCGCGACGTGGTCAAGCTGCTGCGCCACCCCGACCGGCCGATTCCCTACAGGCTGGAAGGCGAGCTCAAGACCGGACTGATGTTCGGGCGCGAGGTGGTGCTGCGGCGCAATGGCGAGGTGATGCCGGGGGCGTTGATGCGGCGGTGAGGCTCGCTAACGCCGCAATGCCGCCAACACATGCTCAGGATCGTTATGAATGGCACGTAAAAGCGCTCGGGCAGGCCCTTCAGGCTCACGACGCCCTTGCTCCCAATTGCGCAATGTGCCCACCGCAACATCGATAGTCCGTGCGAACCCTTCCTGAGACAGACCGGTCGCCTGCCTTATTTCCTTTACCTTCAAGGCATCGACGTGAAATACCCGAGAAGGTTCCCGCGTGCCGTGATGTATCTCATCCATTTGCGCCATGCTTTCGAGAAGCCGGTTAAACAGCCCTTTTTCCATTTACGTCCACCCTCGGTTCAGCGCTTTGAGCTAGCGTTTTTCATCCGCAGCCAGATCGTCTTTCATGCCTTTGCGGTAGATCAATATCATGCGTAATTGGCTCAAGGCCGTCAGGTAATAATAGATGACCCGAACACCGCCACTCTTTCCTCGCGCCTCAACGCACCAGCGAATCTTTCTCAACCCTCCAGTACCTGGAACTCGGTCACCTGCCTCAGGATTACAGGCAAGGAATTGCTGAAAATCACGGTATTGATCGTCGCTGAGGTATTTAGGCAGGTCTTCAGTGAACACCCGGGTTTCTATGAAAATCATCCTAAACCTTGCTGCGTCATTGGCGTACAAAAAGCTTATGAGGTCAAGCGCAAAACGACCATCCGCCCATTCCGATACGCACGCAGGACATTTCTTTTCCCCCGGCCCTCCACTCCCCCCACCAGCAATGAGATAATTGCCCCGATCTAATTCGGAGACACCCAGATGACCCAGCAACCCCATGTCCATGGCCCTGACTGCAACCACGATCACGACCATGATCACCACCACGACCACGGCCATGTACACGGTCCGCACTGCAACCACGAGCCCCAGGAGCCCGTGCGCAACGCCCTGAAGGACGTTGGCCGCAACGATCCGTGCCCGTGCGGCAGCAGCAAGAAATTCAAGAAGTGCCACGGCGCCTGATTGAATCGCCCCGCGGCCGGCCCACCGGGTGATGGCCGCGGGATATTGAAATGCTTTGAAACAAAACCGCAGGAGCGTAAAACAGTCGATTCGTAAAGCCTTCTGAGACCTCGGAGCGTTTCATGATCGATCTGCATTACTGGACCACCCCCAACGGCCACAAGATCACCCTGTTTCTGGAAGAAGCCGGGCTTGAGTACCGTATCCACCCAGTCAACATCGGCAAGAACGAGCAGTTCGCGCCAGCCTTCCTGAAGATTTCCCCCAACAACCGCATTCCGGCCATCGTCGACACCCAGCCTGCCGATGGCGGCGAGCCGATTTCGCTGTTCGAATCCGGCGCCATCCTGCTGTACCTGGCGGAAAAGACCGGGCAGTTCATCCCCCACGACCTGCGCGGCCGCGAGCAAGTGCTGCAGTGGCTGTTCTGGCAGATGGGCGGCCTGGGGCCGATGGCCGGGCAAAACCACCACTTCAATGTGTTTGCCCCGGAAAAAATCCCCTACGCGATGAAGCGCTACATTGACGAGACCGCCCGCTTGTACGGCGTGCTCGACAAGCGCCTGGCCGACCGCGCCTTCGTGGCCGGCGATGACTACAGCATCGCCGACATGGCCATCTACCCGTGGGTAGTGCCCTACGAGCGGCAAAGCCAGAACCTCGACGATTTCCCCCACCTCAAGCGCTGGTTCCACGCCATCAAGGCGCGCCCGGCCACCGAACGGGCCTATGCCTGGGTCGACAAAATCAACCCGCCCACCGCCTGATTTTTCAGGCGCTGCGGGGACTTGCGTGCAAGCCCCGCGGCACCGGCCGTCCTGTGCTGCAAATAAAGGCTGCCGCCCGCTTGCGTGGCGTGCAGGCGCTCACTAACGTAGCGCCTTTTATACGCCAGCCCCGCAGGAGCCTCACCATGGCCTCGCCAGCCTTCACACACTTTATTCCCCGGTTCGGCGCCGCCGCGACCATGGCCGGACTGATCAGCCTGAGCGGTTGCCAGGCCTGGCTCGACGGCCGCTACGCTGACAGCGTGCCGCCGGATGTCGGCGTGCAGCCACTCAAGGGGCTGGCCCAGAACGTTTCGGTACGCCGCAACGCCTACGGCATGCCGCTGATTGAAAGCAACAGCTTCCATGACGCGCTGTTTGCCCAGGGCTACATCAACGCCAGCGACCGCATCAGCCAGATGGTCGGCATGCGCCTGCTGGCTCAGGGACGCCTGGCCGAAATGCAAGGTGCCAGCGCCTTGGACATCGACCGCTTCATGCGCACGGTGAACCTGAAGAAGAACGCCGACGAGCTGTATGCCGCCGCATCGCCACGCCTCAAACGCTTCTTCGAGGTGTACGCGCGCGGCGTCAACGCCTACCTGTTCCGCTACCGCGACAAGCTGCCGGCGGACCTGGCCGAATCCGGCTACAAGCCCGAGTACTGGAAGCCGGAAGATTCGGCGCTGATTTTCAGCCTGTTCAACTTCAGCCTGTCGTCAAACCTGCAGGAAGAGCTGGCTTCGCTGGTGATGGCGCAGAAAGTCGGTGCGGACAAATTGGCGTGGCTGATCCCCACCTACCCGGATGAGCCGCTGGCGTTCGACGAGGCCGAGAAGCTCAAGGGTCTCAACCTGAGCACGCAACTGCCTGGCCTGGACGCCGTGGGCAAAGTCGCCGGTCAGGTGGCCGAGTTGAATGGGCTGGGCATCGCCGGTTCGAACAACTGGGCCATCAGCCCGTCCCACGCGCGCAACGGCAAGAGCCTGTTTGCCAACGACACCCACCAGGCCATCGCCACCCCGGCGCTGTGGAACTACGTGCAGATTCGCGCACCGAAGTATCAGGCTGCGGGTGTGTCCATCGCCGGTATCCCGGGGGTCATCGCCGGTTTCAACGGCAAGGTGGCCTGGGGCATGACCATGACCATGGGCGACAACCAGGACGTGTTCCTGGAAAAAGTGCAGCGCCAGGGCAACCAGTTGCAGTACCTGGCCGACGGCAAGTGGCGGCCGGTGGCCGTGCGCGAGGAAACCTTCTTTATCAAGGGCGGGCGCCCGGTGCGCGAGGCTATCTACGAAACCCGCCACGGCCCGCTGCTCAACAGCGCGCTCAACGGCGGCCTGGGCCTGGCCCTGCAGACGCCGGACTTCAAGGACGACAAGAGCCTGGACGCGCTGTTCGACCTGTCCCGCGCGCAATCGGTGGAAGCCGCTTCCGACGCCAGCCGCGAAATCCGCGCCATGGCCGTGAACCTGATCTTCGCCGACGCCCAGCATATCGGCTGGCAGGTCACCGGGCGCTTCCCCAACCGCCGCGATGGCCGCGGCCTGGTGCCGTCGCCGGGCTGGGACGGTCGTTATGACTGGGATGGTTTCGCCGACGCCATGTTGCATCCGTATGACCAGGACCCGCCGCAAGGCTGGCTGGGCACCGCCAACCAGCGCACCGTGCCCCATGGCTACGGTATGCAGCTGTCCAACTCCTGGTATTACCCGGAGCGCAGCGAACGCCTGGCGGCACTGGCCGGTGCCGGCAAGCAGGACACGCGCAGCACGATTGCCATGCAGTACGATCAGACCACCACCTTCGCGCCCAAGCTGAAGGCGATGTTCCAGGCCCCGGGCATGGCGCTACCGCTGAAACAGGCGATCGACGCCCTGCCCGCCGCCGACCGCGCCAAGGCCCAGGAAGCCCTGGCCCGCCTACTGGCGTTCAACGGCAACCTCAGCCCGCAGTCGGCGGATGCCGCGCTGTATGAACTGTTTCTGCAGGAAAGCACCAAGCAAATCTTCCTCGACGAACTGGGCCCCGAGGACAGCCCTGCCTGGAAAGCCTTCGTCGCCGCCGGCAACCTGTCGTACTCGGCCCAGGCCGACCACCTGCTGGCCCGCGAGGACAGCCCGTTCTGGGACGACATCCGCACGCCGCAGAAGGAAGACAAGCCAACTATCCTGGCACGCAGCCTGGCGTCTGCCATCAGCGAAGGCGACCGGCAACTGGGTGCCGACCACAAGGCCTGGCAGTGGGGCAACCTGCACCAGTACAAGTGGCCGAGCCAGGGCGGCAAGGTTGCGCCGCGCCAAGCGGGTGGTGACCACACCACGCTGAACACCTCGGCGTACCCATGGGGCGAGAACTTCGATGCCTGGCGCGTGCCGTCCATGCGCTTGATCGTCGACTTCTCGCTGGCCGAGCCGATGCTGGGCCAGAACAGCCCGGGGCAGTCCGGCAACCCGGCCAGCGCACATTATGTGGACGGTGTTGAGGGATGGCTGAAAGGGCAGTATGTGTCGTTCCCGATGCAGCCGCAGAACTTCGACAAGACCTACGGCACCAAGCGCCTGACGCTGACACCCGGGAAATAACTCGGCGCCAAGGTAGCGCCCGGACACATTACGGGCGTTACCTGGCACACCGCGGTGGCGGTGACGCGGCCTGGTGGCCGTTGCTACGGGGAGCATGAAAACTGCAGACGAAAAAAAGCCTGCACTAGGCAGGCTTCTTTTTGGTACCAGGCGTTCAGTGTTCCTGGTTCCTAATATGGCGCAGCGGACGGGACTCGAACCCGCGACCCCCGGCGTGACAGGCCGGTATTCTAACCGACTGAACTACCGCTGCGCGATACACTTAGAGAGAATGGTGGGTGATGACGGGATCGAACCGCCGACCCTCTGCTTGTAAGGCAGATGCTCTCCCAGCTGAGCTAATCACCCTTTGTCTCTCGGTGTGGCGCGCATTCTACGGATGGCCCAACACTCTGGCAAGCACTTTTTTAAAATATTTTTCGAGGCCTTCCAAACACTTAGCACAGGGTTGGCCTCAGCCCCCGACACAGAGTTTAATGCCCCCCTTATGTGTTGAGGAGTGATTCACCCCATGTGGTTCAAAAACCTGCTTGTCTACCGCCTGACCCAAGATATCCCCTTCGACGCCGAAGCCCTGGAAACCGCGCTGGCCACCAAGCCTGCCCGCCCGTGTGCAAGCCAGGAACTGACCACCTACGGTTTCGTCGCGCCCTTTGGCAAAGGTGAAGACGCCCCCCTCGTCCACGTCAGCGGTGATTTCCTGCTGGTCTCCGCCCGCAAGGAAGAACGCATCCTGCCGGGCAGCGTCGTGCGCGACGCGGTCAAGGAGAAGGTCGAGGAAATCGAAGCCGAACAAATGCGCAAGGTCTATAAGAAGGAGCGCGACCAGATCAAGGACGAGATCATCCAGGCCTTCCTGCCTCGTGCCTTTATTCGTCGCTCGTCGACCTTCGCCGCCATCGCCCCCAAGCAGGGCTTGATCCTGGTGAACTCGGCCAGCCCCAAGCGCGCCGAAGACCTGCTGTCGACCCTGCGCGAAGTGCTGGGCACCCTGCCAGTGCGCCCGCTGACCGTGAAAACCGCGCCGACCGCGGTGATGACCGACTGGGTCAAGACCCAGCAAGCCGCCGCCGACTTCTATGTACTGGACGAATGCGAACTGCGCGACGTGCAGGAAGATGGCGGGATTGTGCGTTGCAAGCGCCAGGACCTGACCAGCGACGAGATTCAGCTGCACCTCAACACCGGCAAGGTAGTGACCCAACTGTCGCTGGCCTGGCAGGACAAGCTGTCGTTCGTGCTGGACGACAAGATGGTGGTCAAGCGCCTGCGGTTCGAAGAACTGCTGCAGGACCAGGCTGAAGAAGACGGCGGCGACGAGGCCCTGGGCCAGCTGGACGCCAGCTTCACTCTGATGATGCTGACCTTCGGCGAATTCCTGCCGGCGCTGTTCGAAGCGCTGGGCGGTGAAGAGCTTCCGCAGGGTATCTGATGCCCCACCCCCGCTAAACCGCTCCTGTGGGAGTGGGTTTTACCCGCGAAGGCGACACTGCGTAACTGATTAACGGTGGTGGCCTTTTCGCGGGCAGAGCCCGCTCCCACGCATCAATAAGAAGGAAACACCCCCATGCGTGCCCTGGCCGCCCTGAGCCGCTTCGTCGGCAACACGTTTGCCTACTGGGTCCTGCTGTTCGCCGTGCTGGCGTTCCTGGCCCCGCAATGGTTCATCGCCCTCAAGGTGCTGATCGTGCCGCTGCTGGGCCTGGTGATGTTCGGCATGGGCCTGACGCTCAAGCTCGACGACTTCGCCGAACTCAGCCGCCACCCCTGGCGAGTACTGCTGGGCGTGGTCGCGCATTTCGTGATCATGCCGGGCATGGCCTGGCTGCTGTGCCAGTTGTTCCACCTGCCCGCCGAGATTGCCGTGGGCGTGATTCTGGTGGGCTGCTGCCCCAGCGGCACCGCGTCCAACGTCATGACCTGGCTGGCCAAGGGCGACCTGGCCCTGTCGGTGGCCATCGCCGCCGTCACTACCCTGCTGGCACCGCTGCTGACCCCTGCACTGATCTGGTTGCTGGCCTCGGCCTGGCTGCCGGTTTCGTTCATGGACATGTTCTGGTCGATTCTGCAGCTGGTGATGCTGCCGATCGTGCTTGGGGTCATTGCCCAGCGCCTGCTGGGGGCTCGGGTCAGCTACGTGGAGGAAGTGTTGCCACTGGTGTCGGTGGTCAGCATCGTCATGATCGTCTGCGCCGTGGTGGCCGCCAGCCAGGCGAAAATCGCCGAATCGGGCCTGTTGATCATGGCCGTGGTCATTTTGCACAACAGCTTCGGCTTCGTGCTGGGCTATGTCACCGGCAAGCTGTTCAAGCTGCCGCTGGCCCAGCGCAAATCCCTGGCGCTGGAAGTGGGCATGCAGAATTCAGGGCTGGGCGCTGCCCTGGCCAGCGCGCACTTCTCGCCACTGGCGGCCGTGCCCAGTGCGCTATTCAGTGTATGGCACAACATTTCCGGGGCGCTGCTGGCCACCACCTTCCGCAAAATGGAAGACCGCCCGTAGGGGCACCTTGCCCAAACAGCGGATTTTGTGCACTATAATGCGCACCGACGGGACGACCCGCCGGTGCGTTTTTTTGCTTCGGGGACGGCCCCATCACGTGATTGGATGATGGAGGTTTACCATGTCCTGGTTGATTCTGTTCTTCGCCGGCCTGTTCGAAGTGGGCTGGGCCGTCGGCCTCAAATACACCGAAGGCTTTACCCGCCCCCTACCCACCGCCCTCACGATAGCCGCCATGGCCGCCAGCCTTGGCTTGCTGGGGCTGGCCATGCGTGACCTGCCGCTGGGCACTGCCTACGCCATCTGGACCGGGGTAGGCGCCGTGGGCACCGTCATTGCCGGTATCGTGCTGTTCGGCGAATCCATGGCGCTGGTGCGCATCGCCAGTGTCGGGTTGATCATCGCCGGATTAGTGGGCCTCAAGGCAACCGCCTGAGGCCCCCTTTCTTCAACGCCCCTCGCCGCGCAGTTCGCTCACCCGTGCACGCAACTGCGCTGGCACTGCCTCGTCTGCCAGCAGCGGCTGCCCCGCCACCACCGTCACCCGCGACCACAGCCGCCGCAAAAAGCCCTTGGCCGGGTCACGGCTGAAGAAACTGCCCCACAGGCCACGCAGTGCCAAAGGAATCACCGGCACCGGGGTTTGTTCCAGCACCTTGGTCACGCCCCCCTTGAATTCGTCGATCTCGCCGTCGCTGGTCAGTTTGCCCTCAGGGAAGATACACACCAGTTCGCCCGCGTCCAGGCACGCGGCGATGCGCTTGAAGGCCTGGTCATAAATCAGCAGGTCTTCGTTGCGCCCGGCGATGGGAATGGCACCGGCGGTACGGAAAATGAAATTGAGCACTGGCAGGCGGAAGATCTTGTAGTACATCACGAAGCGAATCGGCCGCCGCACGGCACCGCTGATCAGCAAGGCATCAACGAACGACACATGGTTGCACACCAGCAAGGCCGCGCCTTCATCGGGAATCTGGTCCAGGCCGCGATGCTCCACGCGGTACATGGAATGGCTGAGCAGCCAGATCATGAAGCGCATGGTGAACTCGGGGACGATCTTGAAGATGTAGGTGTTCACGGCGATGTTCATCAGCGACACCACCAGGAACAACTGCGGAATCGACAGTTTCACCACGCTGAGCAACACAATGGACACGATGGCCGAGACCACCATGAACAGCGCGTTGAGAATGTTGTTGGCAGCAATTACCCGCGCCCGCTCGTTCTCCGCCGTGCGCGACTGGATCAAGGCGTACAGCGGCACAATATAGAAGCCACCAAACATGCCCAGCCCCAGAATATCCACCAACACCCACCAGGTGTGACTGATGCCCAGCAGGCCCAGCCAGTCGTGGGCCTGGGGCCCCTGGGCGAAATCACCGGAATGCCACCACAGCAACAATCCGAACAAGGTCAGGCCGAAGGACCCGAACGGCACCAGGCCGATTTCCACCTTGCGCCCCGAGAGCTTCTCGCACAGCACCGAGCCCAAGGCGATGCCCACGGAAAATACCGTGAGAATCAGCGTGACGACGGTTTCATCACCGTTAAGCCAGTCCTTGGCGTAGGCCGGGATCTGCGTCAGGTAGATAGCCCCGACAAACCAGAACCATGAGTTGCCCACTACCGAGCGCGACACGGCCGGCGTCTGCCCCAGGCCGAGCTTCAGCGTGGCCCAGGACTGCCGGAAAATGTTCCAGTCCAGCTTGATGCCCGGGGTGTCGGCGGCGGCACGGGGGATGGCGCGGCTGGCCAGGTAGCCCAGCACCGCCACCAGCACGATGGCGGTGCTGACGATGGGCGCGTAATGGGTTTGCGACATCATCACCCCGGCACTGATGGTGCCGGCCAGAATGGCCAGGAAGGTGCCCATTTCCACCAGGCCGTTGCCGCCCACCAATTCCTCTTCGCGCAATGCCTGGGGCATGATCGAGTACTTCACCGGCCCGAACAACGCCGAATGAGTGCCCATGGCGAACAACGCCGCGAGCATCATCCACAGGTGGTCGAACATGAAGCCGGTGGCGCCCACGGCCATGATCACGATCTCGCCGATCTTGATCACGCGAATCAAGGCGTCCTTGTTGAATTTCTCGCCGAGCTGCCCGGCCAAGGCCGAGAACAGGAAGAACGGCAGGATAAACAGCAGCGCGCACAGGTTGACCCAGATGGTGCGGTCACCACCGATGGCCAATTTGTAGAGAATCGCCAGGATCAGCGACTGCTTGAAGACGTTGTCGTTGAAGGCCCCCAGGGACTGGGTCACGAAAAACGGCAGGAAACGCCGCCTGCCCAACAGACTGAATTGCGACGGGTGACTCATCGTCCTTGCACCTTGGTGGCGCCGATAGCGGCATAGGCTTTCTTGTTGGATGTGGCCAGCAGCCGTGCAAGCCACATCCCGCGCCATAGATTACCTAAACCAGCGGACTTTTCACTGCCCCCGTGCCGCCGCGATACAAGGCGACACAAAAAGCTCGCCGCGCCAGGCCCCGCGCAGGGTGCGGGTCATCACCACCGCCCAGAGCATGGCCAGGCACGCCACCAGGCCCTGGCCGCTCCACGTGAAGAACGCCAGGTGCAACACGCTGCCCAGGCGCAAGGTGGCCAGGGTGTAAACGCCCAAAGGGAAAATGAACCCCCACCAACCGAGGTTGAACGGCATGCCGCTGCGCAGGTAACGCACAGTGATCAGCAGCGCCAGCAGCATCCACCACAGGCCCATGCCCCACAGGATGACGGCACTGAGCACACCCAAGCCATCAATCATGCTGCCCACACCAGGCAGCACCCCGGCCACGGCGAAAATGCCGGGGGCATCACTGCCCAGCAGCAACATGCCCAGCGCCCCGGTACCGATCGGCCCCAACGCCAGCCAACTCGACGCTGCCATGCTTTCATGGGGCAGTTTGTGCAGGGCCATGCGCAGCATCAGGATAGTGAGGATGGCGAAGGCCACCGGCACCGAGAACGCCCACAACACATAACTGGTGATCAGCATGCCGAATTGCGCCGCCGGGTCCAGCAGGTGCGGCGCCAGCAGGCCACCGCTGGCGGCCGCGACTTCGGCGGCTACCACCGGCAACAGCCACACGGCGGTCATCTGGTCGATGCTGTGCTGCTGGCGGGTGAACATCAGGAAGGGAATGCCCACGCCACACAGCAACGACAGCGCCACGTCCATCCACCATATGGCCTGCAACCAAGGCAGCGCGCCAGGGCCGACGTCGGGCAGGGCAAACAGCACGAAACCATTGATCAAGGTGGCCAGGGCCATGGGGATGGTGCCGATGAACATCGATACCGTGGAATGCCCGAAAATGCGCCGGGCCTCATCGAAAAACAGCAGCCAGCGGGCTGCGTACAGGCCCGTGAACACACAGAACAGCAGCGCCGCCAGCAGCCACAGGCCGTGGGCCAGGCCGTGCACCACTGGCCAGCCGGCGGGCAATTGCGCCAAGGCCAGCGCCAGCACGCCGGTGCCCATGACAGCGGCAAACCAGTTGGGAGTGAATTGGCGAATCACTTCGCGGGGGTGCTGCAAGGCACTGAATGGCCGGGTGGCCAAGGGATTGGGGCGGTGCATGGTGGTCTCCTGTCCTCGTGTGAGGTGAGGCCATGCTAGCCGCCTTTGCCTTATCTGCTAAACGGGTAGTTTCGCTATAGGTCATCGATTACGCAGATATAGCCTGCGTTCCACGGCGCAACCACATGCCCACCAAGGCCACGGCGCACAGGGCAATCTGCAGCAGGCCATAGCCATCGCTGGTGGCCAGCAGGCCGACGCTGCGCACCAGGAACCCGGCGAGAATGGCCGGCACGCAAAAGGCCAGGTAACTAAGCACATAATAGGTGGCCATCAAGCCCGCCCGCTCATGGGCGTGAGCCAGCGGCAGCACGCTGCGCACCGAACCCAGGAAGCCGCTGCCAAAGCCGGCACCGGCCGTCACCGCACCGATGAAGAACAGCAACAGCAGGCGCTGGTTGGCGGCCAACAGCACCAACACAATCCCCACGGCCAACAGCACGGTGCCCAAGCGCAACACTTTCTCGGCAGCGGTGGTTCGCAGTGCATAGATAGCGGCCGCACCACTGAGCGTCAGCGTAGCCACCAGCGCCCCGCCGATCAGGTTAGAGGTGGAACCGGTGGCCGCGCGCACCAGCGACGGCGCCAGCGACAGGAAGAAGCCCCCGGTCATCCACACCGCCGTGTTCACCGGCAGCATGCGCCACACGGCGGCCCGCGCCTGCACCGGCACACTCAGGTGCGGGCGCAGCGACGCCAGGGCGCCCGGCTGGGCGCTGACACTCTCGGGCAACCACAGCAGCAACAACGCCTGCCCCACCAGCAACACCAATAGCACGGTGTACACCAGGCTCAACGGATAGGGCGCGAACTGCACCAGCAGACCGCTGCCCAACGCCCCCAGGGCCATGCCCAGCAATGGCGCCAGGCTATTGAGCAACGGGCCCTTGATGCGGTCGGTGTCCAGCAGCGCCGCGCCCACCGAACTGGTGGCCATGCCCGTGGCGAACCCCTGCAGGATGCGCGCGGCCAGCAGCCAGTTGACATCACGCGCATAGATAAACAGCAGCATCGATACCATGTTCAGCAGCAACGCCGCCCGCAGCACCGGGCGCCGTCCGATATAATCGGACAACGAGCCAACGGTCAGCAGTGCGGCCAGCAGGCTCAAGGCGTAGACGCCGAAGATCATCGTCAGCATGCCCGGCGAGAACTGCCAGGTGTCCTGATACAGGTGGTACAAGGGGGTCGGCGCGCTGGAAGCGGCCAGGAAGGTCAGCAGCACCACCGACAGGTAGGCCAGGCTGTTTCTTGCAGACAGGAGGTTGGGCATGGCACGCTCCGCAAAAGCTAATTTATTGCATTAGTGGAGTCTGCACCTGCTTCACGCTTAAAGCAAACGCTTTGTGTTAAGGTCACTCAATGGCTATCAAAGAAGGTATTCGCACGGGCGGCCGCAGTGCCCGTGTGCAAGAGTCTGTACACGCGGCCGTGCGCGCCCTGCTGCAAGAGCAAGAGCGCGATTCCCTGACCGTGCCGCTGATTGCCGGCCGTGCCGGCGTCACCCCGTCGACCATCTACCGACGCTGGGGCGAGCTGGCCGCGCTGCTGGCCGATGTCAGCCTGGCACGCCTGCGACCCGACAGCGAGCCGGCCGACACCGCCAGCCTGCGCGGCGACCTGCAGGCCTGGGCCGAGCAGTACCTGGATGAAATGAACTCCGAACCGGGCCGCAACATGATGCGCGACTTCATCGCCAGCGGCTGCTCGTTCCAGTGCGCCTCGGTGTTGCGCGGCCAGCTGAACATTATCCTCGCCCGCGCCGCCGAGCGCGGCGAACCGGCGCCCAGCGCCGACCACCTGCTGAACCTGATCGTCGCCCCGGTGGTGTACCGCATCCTGTTCGCCGAGTCGGCGCCCAGCATCGCCCAGATGCATGAACTGGTGGACCTGAGCCTCACGCGCTAGGTTCTACCTTGGTCGGCGCTGACGCGCCGGCCGTCGCCATGCGAGACTGTGAAGGCCCAGGCATCCGTGGAGCGGGCTCTGCCCGCGAAAAGCACACCGCGGTGCCCGCCCCCACAACAACAGTCCATAGTCGCCATACCTCTTCGCATCGGAGCCTTTGATGTCGCTGTCCAGCGGGCTGATCGCCGCGGTTGCCCTGGCCTATATGGCCGTGATGTTCGCCATTGCCTTCTACGGTGACCGCCGTAGCGCGCCGCTGTCACCGCGCCTGCGCGCCTGGGTGTACAGCCTGTCGCTGGCCGTGTATTGCACCAGCTGGACGTTCTTCGGCGCCGTCGGCCAGGCGGCCGAACAGCTGTGGGCGTTCCTGCCCATTTACCTGGGGCCGGTGCTGCTGATGGTGTTCGCGCCGTGGGTGCAGCAGAAGATCATCCTGATCAGCAAACAGGAGAACATCACCTCTATCGCCGACTTCATCGCTGCCCGCTACGGCAAGTCCCAGGCCCTGGCGGTGGTGGTGGCGCTGATCTGCCTGGTGGGCGTGCTGCCCTACATCGCCCTGCAATTGAAAGGCATCGTGCTGGGGGTCAACCTGCTGATCGGCGCCGGCGCCGACGCCACCGGTACCCGCGTGCAGGACACCGCCCTGGTGGTATCACTGGTGCTGGCACTGTTCACCATTGTCTTCGGCACCCGCAGCCTGGACGTTACCGAACACCATCGCGGAATGGTATTGGCCATCGCCTTTGAAGCGCTGGTCAAGCTGGTTGCCTTTCTCGGCGTGGGCGCCTTCATTACCTACGGCCTGTACAACGGCTTCGGTGACCTGGTCAGCCAGGCCAGCCTGGCGCCTCGCCTGCAAAGCTATTGGCAGGAGACCATCAACTGGCCTTCCATGGTGGTGCAGACCGGCGTGGCGATGACGGCGATGATCTGCCTGCCCCGGCAATTCCACGTCACCGTGGTGGAAAACATCGAGCCCCAGGACCTGCGCCTGGCGCGCTGGGTGTTCCCCGCCTACCTGATTCTGGCCGCGCTGTTCGTGGTGCCTATCGCCCTGGCCGGCCAACTGCGGCTGCCCAGCTCGGTGATTCCCGATTCGTTCGTCATCAGCCTGCCGCTGGCCGAGGCCCACCCTGCCCTGGCGCTGCTGGCGTTCGTGGGCGGCGCCAGCGCTGCCACCGGCATGGTCATCGTCGCCAGTGTGGCGCTGTCGACCATGGTCTCCAACGACATGCTGCTGCCCTGGCTGTTGCGCCGGCAAAGCGCCGAACGGCCGTTCGAAGTGTTCCGCCACTGGATGCTCTCAGTGCGGCGCATCAGCATCGTGGTCATCCTGCTGCTGGCCTATGTCAGCTATCGGCTGCTGGGCAGCACGGCCAGCCTGGCCACCATCGGCCAGATCGCCTTTGCCGCCATCGCCCAGCTGGCGCCGGCCATGCTGGGCGCGCTGTACTGGAAAAAAGCCAACCGCCGAGGCGTGTTCGCCGGCCTCGCCGCCGGCACCTTCCTGTGGTTCTACACCCTGATTCTGCCGATGTCGGCCCACAGCCTGGGCCTGTCGCTGCACCTGTTCCCGGGCCTCACCTGGCTGCACAGCAACCCCCTGGGCCTGCCGATCACCGCGCTGACCCAGGGCGTGGTGCTGTCGCTGGCGGGCAACTTCATTCTGTTCGCATGGGTGTCGGCGCTGTCGCGCACGCGGGTCTCGGAACATTGGCAGGCCGGGCGCTTCATTGGCCAGGAAACCAGCGCGCGCCCGGGGCGCTTGCCGCTGTCGGTGCAGATCGAAGACCTGCTCACCCTGGCTTCGCGCTTCGTCGGCGAAGAACGTGCGCGCCAGAGCTTCATCCGTTTCGCCTACCGCCAGGGCATCGGCTTCAACCCCAACGAGAACGCCGACAACGAGTGGATCGCGCACACCGAGCGCCTGCTGGCCGGCGTACTGGGCAGCTCTTCGACCCGCGCGGTGGTGCGCGCAGCCATCGAAGGCCGTGACATGCAGCTGGAAGATGTGGTCAAGATCGCCGACGAAGCCAGCGAAGTGCTCCAGTTCAACCGCGCACTGCTGC
Source organism: uncultured Gammaproteobacteria bacterium (assembly GCA_963816515.1). GTDB lineage: Bacteria > Pseudomonadota > Gammaproteobacteria > Pseudomonadales > Pseudomonadaceae > Aquipseudomonas. The sequence continues at coordinate 1,060,190 of CAWFKX010000001.1, forward strand.
AGGGCGCGATCGAGAACATCAGCCAGGGTGTCAGCGTGGTCGACCAGTCGCTGCACCTGGTGGCCTGGAACCGCCGCTACCTGGAACTGTTCAACTACCCCGACGGCCTGATCAGCGTCGGTCGGCCCATCGCCGACATCATTCGCTACAACGCCGAACGTGGCCTGTGTGGCCCCGGCGAGTCCGAAGTGCACGTGGCCCGACGCTTGCACTGGATGCGCCAGGGCCGCGCGCATACCTCCGAGCGCCTGTTCCCCAACGGCCGGGTCATCGAGCTGATCGGCAACCCCATGCCCGGCGGCGGTTTCGTCATGAGCTTCACCGACATCACCGCGTTCCGCGAGGCCGAGCAGGCCTTGACCGCTGCCAATGAAGGCCTGGAGCAGCGCGTGGCCGAGCGCACCCATGAACTGTCCCAGCTCAACCAGGCGCTCACCGACGCCAAGAGCACCGCCGAGGCGGCTAACCAGTCGAAAACACGCTTTCTCGCCGCCGTCAGCCATGACCTGATGCAGCCACTGAACGCCGCGCGACTGTTTTCCGCCGCACTTTCACACCAGGGTGACGGCCTCTCGCCCGAGGCCCAGCAACTGGTGCAACACATGGACAGTTCGCTGCGTTCGGCCGAAGACTTGATCAGCGACCTGCTGGACATTTCCCGCCTGGAAAACGGCAAAGTCACCCCCGACCGCAAGCCGTTCGCCCTCAGCGACCTGTATGACACCCTGGGCGCCGAGTTCAAGGCCCTGGCTCAGGAACAGGGCCTGGAATTCCACCTGCACTCCTCCCACCTGCGCATCGACAGCGACATCAAACTGCTGCGGCGCATCCTGCAGAATTTCCTCACCAATGCGTTCCGCTACGGCAAGGGCCCGATCGTGCTCGGCGTGCGCCGCAAGCCCGGCGCCCTGAACCTGGAAGTGTGGGACCGCGGCCCGGGCATTCCGGACAACAAGCTGCAGGTGATTTTCGAGGAGTTCAAACGCCTGGACAGCCACCAGACTCGCGCCGAAAAAGGCCTGGGCCTGGGCCTGGCGATCGCCGACGGCCTGTGCCGGGTATTGGGCCACAGCCTGCAAGTGCGCTCGTGGCCCGACAGGGGCAGCGTGTTCAGCGTCTGTGTGCCACTGGCCGGCGCCCAGGCCAGCGCGCCGGTCACCGCCAGCGCCAGCAAGAGCCAGGACCTCAGCGGCCTGCAGGTGCTGTGCGTGGACAACGAAGACAGCATCCTGATCGGCATGAACAGCCTGCTCAGCCGCTGGGGCTGCCAGGTGTATACAGCGCGTGACCGGGAAGACTGCAGCCGCCTGCTGGAACAGGGCATGCGCCCGAACCTGGCGCTGGTGGACTTCCACCTGGACGAAGGCGACACCGGCCCGCAGTTGATGGCCTGGTTGCGCACGCACCTGAATGCGCCGATACCCGGCATGGTCATCAGCGCCGACGGGCGCCCTGAGGTATTGGCCCAGGTGCACGCCGCCGGCCTCGACTACCTGGCCAAGCCAGTGAAGCCGGCGGCGTTGCGCGCCCTACTGAACCGGCACCTCAGCCGGCAGTGAGGCACCCTCGGCGTCGGTCAGGGCACGCTCCAGCAATTCGCTGGGCAGGCTCTTGCTGGCGCGGGCGCCCAGCAGCTTGAGCTGCTCGGTGCGGCTGACCAGGTTGCCGCGGCCGTCCACCAGCTTGTTACGTGCCGAACTGTAGGCCTTGTCCAGCTGCTGCAAGCGGTTGCCCACCTCGTCCAGGTCCTGGATGAACAGCACGAACTTGTCGTACAGCCAACCAGCCCGTTCGGCGATTTCCCGCGCGTTCTGACTCTGGCGCTCCTGCTTCCACAAACTGTCGATCACCCGCAGCGTGGCCAACAGGGTGGTTGGGCTGACGATGACGATCTGCTTGTCGAACGCCTCCTGAAACAGGTTGGGCTCGGCCTGCAACGCTGCCGAAAACGCCGCTTCGATGGGCACGAACAACAGCACGAAATCGAGGCTGTGCAGCCCTTCCAGGCGGTTGTAGTCCTTGCCCGACAGGCCCTTGACGTGGTTGCGCAGCGACAGCACGTGCTGCTTGAGCGCCGCTTGCGACACTGCCGGGTCGTCGGCACTGATGTATTGCTGGTAGGCCGTGAGGCTCACCTTGGAGTCGACCACTACCTGCTTATCACCGGGCAGCATGATCAGCACATCCGGCTGGAAGCGCTCGCCGTCAGGGCCCTTCAGGCTGACCTGGGTCTGGTACTCGCGGCCCTTCTCCAGCCCCGCATGTTCCAGCACCCGCTCCAAAATCAACTCACCCCAGTTGCCCTGGGTTTTCTGCCCCTTCAAGGCCTGGGTGAGGTTGGTGGCCTCGGTGCTCAAGCGCTGGTTGAGCTGTTGCAGGCGCTCCAGTTCCTTGCCCAGGGAGAAGCGTTCGCGGGCTTCCTGCTGGTAACTTTCTTCCACACGCTTTTCGAACGATTGAATGCGCTCTTTCAGCGGGTCCAGCAGTTGCCCCAGGCGCTGCTGGCTGGTCTCGGCGAAGCGCTGTTCGCGTTCATCGAAGATTTTGCCCGCCAATTCGGCAAACTGCGCGCGCAGCTCATCGCGCGAGCCTTGCAAGTCGCTCAGGCGCTGCTGGTGGCTTTCCTGTTGCTCGCGCAATTCGGCCTGCAGGCCGGCACACTGCACGTCCAGACGGCGCAACTCCGCTTCCTTGTTGTTACGCTCCAGGCTCCAGGCATGGGCGGCATCGCGGGCGTTGTCGCGCTCTATCTGCAACAAATCCAGTTCGCGCCCCTGGGCCGCCAGCTCCGCTTGCTTGACGGTGTTGGCCTGGCCCAGGTCGCTGATCTCATCGCGGCAGGCATCCAGTTGCGCGCTCAGGCCGTCCTGGGCAAGCTGCGCGGTCGCCAGGCGCTCCTGCATCAACGCCGACTCGGCGCTCAAGGCACTCAGGCGCCGTTGTATCCGCCAGGCCAGCGCCAGGCTTGGTGCCCCCGCCAGCAACAGGCCAAGCAACAGGCTGGTGATGTCCAATGCCATTTCCATTTCCACCGCGTTCGTACAAAGGCCACAGTCTGAGCGAAGCGACGACTGGCGGCAAACAGGCCGACCGGTTCACCTCCTGTCGGGCGATAGCCGCACATTTTTGAGCGTGCCAGGAAAAAAATATACGCCCCCCCTCAGGATGAAAAAACTCTCAACAACCGGTTGACAGAATCGGATGAAGACTTTGTAAGAAACATGAAATAACCGAGTACGCCCGTGCTAGAGCAAGCGCTCGGGACAATCCACAGAACCTGTGGATAACTCAGTGGACAACCGCCCTCCAATGCCCGCAAACCCTTGTAGAATAGGGCCTCCAGTCAAACTGTCGATTTTTTCACCAGTAAAAAAAAGCGTTTTTTTTCATTGACTTAAATTTTCAACGGAGCATAGGGGGTGGTTAGGCAAGACCTTTGCAGGCACATGACAATTGCAAGGCAGTGTGTGCACAACCGCCCCGAATCAAGGCAACGGGCCGCACCATTTTCGCACTTGATGTCAAGTTATGCGGCAAAATCATCACTTTCGGGGGCTTCCCAACCCGTGCACAACCGGGCAAACTGGCCTGCTGGCGATCGAACACAGCGATACAGGCAACGAATTAAAAAAACGCTTGCAAGTTACCCACGCTATCGATTAGCCTTGTCAGCGTTAGTACCAAGCTGAAAGTCAATTTTTGGTCGAAGCAGTCCTCCAGCACGTCGTTCGCAGCAAAGCGAACTCCTGCTGACACAGTGGACCGACCTACTCGATGGTTTCCAGGTAAACACTTCACGAGCTGCGGCCATTGCCGGGCATCGCTGACAAGCCTCTTTACTCTGACCTAACCAACCTGCTGATTGATCAGGATCTCCACCCACGGGCAGCGAACCTTTGCCCCGGTGTGTTGCCTGTCCTCCTAAGTACCTACCGGTCAGCCCAAGCGCCACATACTTAATGCGCTCGCACTGGCTGCATTTGTTCCAGTCAGGTTCTTCGCTCGGCCAATGGTGGCCCGCGTTACTGGAACGTTTTTAGTGCGCACGGATCTTATCCGTGTCTTATGCAGGAACATCCAATAACTATGAACACTATCCATACTCAAGATGCCATTCGCACCCTGACCCACGCGTTTGCACCGATGAACTGCCTGATCATGGCCGCTCGCAAAGGCTGCTTCAGCTTCACGATCGTCAACGAGCACGGTATTGCCCGCCACAGCGAACGTCTGTATCCGGAGCAATACTCCAGCGCTGAACCGCTGCAGGCTGTTATCGATCGTACGCGCCAGGCGCTGGTTGCCTGAGGCACCCAGGCAACACCCAAGGCCCCGCCCCAGAGCGGGGCTTTTTTATGCGTGAACACATCGCAGCCACCCACCTGCGTTGGCGTTTGATCCGCAGTCGACCGCTTTTGATCCTGCTTTTGATGTGGCTTTTGATCTTGCTTTTGATTGTATGCCCCATAAAGCGCCAGGGCCGACTGGAGGTGTTGACCAGGGGGCTGCCCGAAGGGCCCGAGGCGTAGCCGAGGGACGGCCCCGGCCCGCTTTATTAGCCGGGGCCGTTTGCCCCCTGGGCGACGCCGGAAGGAGGGGACCCGTAGCGCAGCGGAGGGCCCAAGCAGGGGCGAGACTTTTTTGGTTACTTTTTGGGGCGACTGCCAAAAAGTGACTCGGCGTAAGGCCGAAACAGTCGGTGGTCGCACCGCCAATAACGGATATGCCCGAAAACCTCAAAAGCGGGATTCTACAGCCGAGTACATATCCTGAATTTAGGACGCTACGCAGTCACCTTTCCGCCCTTACGGCGGCTCACTTTTTGGCAAACGCCCCAAAAAGTAAGCAAAAAAGGCTTGCCGCTGCTTGGGCCCTCCGCTGCGCTACGGGTCCCCTCCTTCCGGCGCCGATCAACGGGCAGACGGCACCCGCTATAGAAGCTTGCGGGCTACCGTCTCTTCGGCCTACGGCCTCGGCCCTTCGGGCTGCCCGTTGATCGACACCTCCAGTCGGCCCTGGCGCTTTATGCGGCACACAATCAAAAGCAAGATCAAAAGCTCACAGCAACAGCAACAGCAACGGCAACAAGCCGACGGCGCGTTGTTCTTATCACCTCCCGGCATATCGCGCGGATCCACCGCAGGGCAAATAATTTAAAAACAGCCCTTTACAGCACAAATATGACACTACACTTCAATTCAAGCGGCCCCACGCCGCTTCCGGCGGAGCCATCCGATTCACTGCTGCCAAGCACCCAGGTTCCGTCGGCCAGACAGGAGAGGTCGCAGGGTTTATGGGGATCGCCGCACGGGAATTGAGCCAGTACGTGATACGCCCGACATTGCTCTACCTGGGCCGTCATTGCGTGAATGCCGAAGCATTGTTGCTCGGCGTGGCCGCCAGCCAGTCGGCCCTGGGCACCGCATTGCATGGCCGGCGCGGTCACGGCCTCTATCGTATCGGCGCCCTGCGCCACCAGGCGCTGTGGGATCGTTACTTGGCCCTGGACCCGGAACTGGCCAGCCTCGTAAGGGGGCTCGCCAGCCAACACGCTTTTCTAAGTGGCCCGCATCAGGAATTGACCGTCAACCTGCGATACGCCACCGCTATCGCATGGCTGTTGATCGAAGAGCAGAAAACGCCCTTGCCACAGGCCGATGACCTCATCGGCATGGCCAGAATATGGCGCCAAACCTTCCAGCCGCAGGGGCGTTTAAGGGATTTCACCGCCGCCTGGGCAACCTGTATCACGGTAACTGACAGATTAGCCAGCTGAAGAACATGGCATAACGCCAGCTTATAAGCCGCCAATCTGGTCGGATTGTCCTACAAAACCGCTCTATCTCCAGCGATACGGGCTATAGCGCCGCGACGAAAATGTTGGTAGTTTTCGCTTCGGTGATCACATGGAGTTCTAATAATGAAAAAAGTAATGCTCAAGACCACACTCAGCATCGCCGTTACAGTCGCTTCCACCCAGCTGTTCGCCAGTGGCTTTGCCATCAACGAAACCAGCATCAGCGGCATGGGCACCGGCTTTGCCGGCCGCTCCTCGTCTGCCGACGACGCCAGCACGATTTATGGCAACCCTGCCGGCATGTCCCGTCTCAAATCGGAACAGGTGACCGTGGGGGCCGCCGTACTCGATGCGAAATCCGACATCAGCGACACCAAGAGCACCCTGGGGGGCAAGCAGGGTGGCGACATGGTGCCGGTCACTACCGTTCCCATGGGCTACTACGTCAAGCCAATCGATGACCACTGGGCTTTCGGTGTTGGTTTCTACGTGCCGTACGGTCTGATCACCGACTACCACAGCGACTTCGCCGGCCGTTACTACGCCAACAAGAGCAAGGTATCGGTCATCACCTTCCAGCCAACGGTCAGCTACGCGTTCAACGATATCGTGTCGATCGGTTTCGGCCCGACCATCAACCGTATCGACGGTGAACTGAGCTCCATGGTGCCGAACGCCTTCACGCCCGGCACCAACGACGGCAAGGTGAAAATCAACGGTAACGACACCGCGATCGGTTTCAACGCCGGTATCCTGGTACAGGCCACGCCGACCACCAGCCTGGGCCTGACCTACCATTCCAAAGTGGATTACCACCTGGACGGCGACACCAAAGTCAGCGGCGGCACCTTCAGCCTGCTCGGCCTGAGCGGCAAGAGCTACGATGCCTCCCTGGACCTGGACTTGCCAGAGTCGGTGGACTTTTCGGTTACCCAGAAAATCGGTGACGACTGGACCGTCTACGCCGGTAGCACCTGGACCCGCTGGAGCCGCCTGAAGAACATCACCGTCGAGAACTCGGGCGTGCCTGCCGCGCTGCAAGCGTCGCTGGGTACCATTACCGAAGAACAGAACTGGCACGACACCTGGGCCCACGCCATTGGTGCCGCCTACCAGCTGAACAAGGAATGGGTACTGCGCACCGGTTACTCCGTGGACCAGTCGCCGACCAACAACGTTGACCGTTCGCCACGCATTCCGACCGGCGACCGCCAGGCGGTCAGCTTCGGTGCGGGCTGGACCCCGGTCAGCAACATCACCGTCGACTTCGCGTACTCTTACCTGTGGGAAGAAAGCGTGAAAATCAACGAAGTGTCGGCCACCAAACTGGCCTACAGCTCCAAGTACAAGAACAGCGCCAGCGGTTTCGGTACCTCGATTACCTACCGCTTCTGATCCTGCCCTTGCAGCACAAAAAAACCCGCTTCGGCGGGTTTTTTCATGGTGCTCCGTGGCGGCCGCTGCTACACAATGCCTGGCAGATCAGGGCTTCGAGGCAATGGCTTTCTCCACCGCCGCAATCAGGTCCGGATCATCAGGTTTGGTGATACTGGAAAAACTGGCGATCACATTGCCTTGCCGGTCCACCACGTATTTGTAGAAATTCCACTTCGGCGCACTGCTCTGCTCGGCCAGCACCTTGAACAGGTGCGTGGCATCGGAACCGCGCACAGCGGTCGGCTGGGTCATGGTGAAGGTCACGCCGTAATTGGCGTAACACACCTTGGCGGTCTCGGCCGTGTCCTGGGCTTCCTGCTTGAAGTCATTGGACGGCACGCCCAGCATTTCAAGGCCCCGGTCTTTATAGCGCACATACAAACCTTGCAACCCGCTGAACTGCGGGGCGAAGCCGCAGTAACTGGCGGTGTTGACCACCACCAGTGGCTTGCCAGCAAAGCGCTGGCACAGGTCGATGGATTGCTTGCTGCGCAGCTGGGTCATCTGCCCCTGCAACAGCTCCGGGCAGTCGGCGGCGAAGGCCTGGGTGCTTGCGGCGAGCAACAACAGCGGGACCGTCATCCAGCGCAGGTTCATGGCTACCTCCTCATTCGGTGAATAGTAATCCTAGTCGAACTTCCTTCCTCGCAGGCCCCTCTGACCTGTAAGCCCACTGCCGCAGGCCGCGCCCATGGACCTTGTCATCGCCCGCCCCGAAGGCCTCTATTGCCCCCCCGGTGACTTCTACATCGACCCCTGGCGGCCCGTGTCGCGCTCGGTCATCACCCACGGCCACGGTGACCACGCACGCACCGGTAACCAGCACTACCTGGCCGCCAGCCCCGGCGCCGGCATCCTGCGCGCGCGGCTGGGCGCCGACATCAACCTGCAAACCCTGGCCTACGGCGAGCGCCTGGTGCACCACGGCGTCACCCTCAGCTTTCACCCGGCCGGCCATGTGCTGGGCTCGGCCCAGGTACGCCTGGAATACCAGGGCGAAGTGTGGGTGGCGTCCGGTGATTACAAGGTGGAAGCCGACGGCACCTGCGCCCCCTTCGAACCGGTGCGCTGCCATACCTTCATTACCGAATCGACCTTTGGCCTGCCGATCTACCGCTGGCAACCGCAGCAGGAAATCTTCAGCGAAATCGATAGTTGGTGGCGCGCCAACGCCCAGGCCGACAAAGCCAGCGTGCTGTTTGCCTACGCGTTCGGCAAGGCCCAGCGCATTCTGCACGGCATCGACGCCAGCATTGGTCCGATACTGGTGCATGGTGCGGTCGAGCCGCTGAACCGAGTGTACCGCGAAGGCGGCGTGCACATCCCCGAGACCCATTACGCCGGCGACTTCAAGAAAACCGACCCGGCCCTGCGCCAGGCGCTGATCCTGGCGCCGCCGTCGGCCGGTGGCAGCACCTGGATGCGCCGTTTTGGTGAATACAGCGATGCCTTCGCCAGCGGCTGGATGCGCCTGCGCGGCACGCGTCGGCGCCGCGGTGTGGACCGTGGCTTCGTGCTGTCCGACCACGCCGACTGGCCGGGGTTGCTGTGGGCCATCGAGCAGACCGGTGCCGAGCGCGTCATGGTCACCCATGGTTCGGTGGCTGTGCTGGTGCGCTACCTGCGCGAGGCCGGCCTGGATGCCCAAGGCTTCACCACCGAATACGGCGATGAAGACGACGAAAAGCCCGAACCGCAGGCCACGCCATGAAAGCTTTCGCCGAACTGTACGCACGCCTGGATGAAACCACTTCCACCAACGCCAAGCGCGACGCCCTGCAGGACTATTTCAGCCACGCGAGCGCCGCTGACGCCGCCTGGGCCGTGTATTTCCTGTCCGGCGGGCGTCCGCGCCAACTGGTGCCCAGCCGCGTGCTGCGTGATATCGCGGTGCGCACCAGCGGCCTGCCCGACTGGCTGTTCGAAGAAAGCTACCAGGCGGTCGGCGACCTGGCCGAGACCTTTTCCCTGCTGCTGCCCGAAAGCGCCCACAGCAGCGAACACGGCCTGGCCTGGTGGGTGGAAGAAGCCCTGCTGCCCTTGCGCGGCCTGCCCCCGGAAACCCTGGCTGAACGGCTGCCGCCGCTGTGGGCGCAACTGGACCGGCAAAGCCTGATGGTGTGCCTGAAACTGATCACCGGCAGCTTTCGCGTCGGCGTGTCGAAACTGCTGGTTACCCGGGCGCTGGCGCAGCTGGCCGACATCGACAGCAAACGCGTGGCCCAGCGGCTGGTGGGCTACACCGACCTGTCACACCGTCCTACTGCTGACAGCTATCAACGACTGATCGCCGCCGAGTCCGCTGATGAACATGCCCAGCGCGGCGGCCAGCCCTACCCGTTTTTCCTGGCCCACGCACTGCAGCAACCGGTCGAGCAGTTTGAGGCCTTGCTGGGGCCGCCCAGCGCCTGGCAGGTGGAATGGAAGTGGGACGGCATCCGCGCCCAGTTGGTCAAGCGCGATGGCCGCCTGTGGGTGTGGTCGCGCGGCGAAGAGCTGGTGACCGAGCGCTTTCCGGAGTTGCAGGCCCTGGAGGCCGCTTTACCCGACGGCACAGTCATCGACGGTGAAATCGTGGTGTGGAAGGAGGACAGCGTGCAGCCCTTCGCCCTGCTGCAGCAACGCATCGGCCGCAAGACCCTGGGCAAGAAACTGCTCGATGAAGTGCCGGTGGTGGTGCTCGCCTATGACCTGCTGGAATGGCAGGGCCACGACTGGCGCAACCACACCCAGGTGCAGCGCCGCGCGCAACTGGAGGGCGTGGTGGCCGGCGCCGCCTTGCCCGTGCTGCGCCTCTCGCCTGTGGTCGAGGGCACGGACTGGGCCGACCTGGCGGCCCAGCGCGAGCACTCGCGGCGACTGGGCGTGGAAGGCATGATGCTCAAGGCCCGTGACGCCCTGTATGGCGTGGGCCGCACCAAGGACATGGGCGTGTGGTGGAAATGGAAGGTCGACCCGTTCAGCGTCGACGCCGTGCTGATCTACGCCCAGGCCGGCCATGGCCGTCGCGCCAGCCTGTACACCGACTACACCTTCGCCGTGTGGGACGGACCGCCCGGCGCCAGCGAGCGCAACCTGGTGCCCTTCGCCAAGGCCTATTCAGGGCTGACCGACGAAGAAATGCGCCAGGTGGACGCCATCGTGCGCAAGACCACCGTCGAAAAGTTCGGCCCCGTGCGCAGCGTGCGCCCGACCCTGGTGTTCGAGCTCGGTTTCGAGGGTATTGCCCTGTCAAAACGTCATAAAAGCGGCATTGCCGTACGTTTTCCGCGCATGTTGCGCTGGCGACATGACAAGCCGGTTGAAGAGGCCGATAGTCTCGCTACGCTACAGGATCTGCTGGGCTGACCGCACGATTCTGGTGCGCGTTTTCAAGCGCGCCCATTTTCGTGCACGGCACTGATCCAGAGCCCTCGCACCCGCCCCATTTAAACGCTTGTTCGTGGACTGTGGTGCGAAAATTGCTATCAGAATGATGTCTGGCATCCGCCGGTAACGAATGTCGCGTACACCTGTACGCTCTTCTCAGGTTCTAAGGACTGCACAATGAAAAAAGCATTGCTGACCCTTTCTGCACTGGCCTTATGTTTGTCTGCTGGCGCCGCGATGGCCAAGGATTACAAGGTCCTGCGTTTTGGCGTAGACCCTTCGTACGCACCTTTTGAATCCAAGGCCGCCGACGGCAGCCTGGTAGGTTTCGACATCGACCTGGGCAATGCCATCTGTAAAGAACTGAAGGTTCAGTGCAAGTGGGTTGAGAACGACTTCGACGGCATGGTACCGGGCCTCAACGCTGGCAAGTTCGACGGCGTGATCTCGTCCATGACCGTGACCGAGGCCCGTGAGAAGGTCATCGACTTCTCCGCCGAACTGTTCTCCGGCCCGACCGCGCTGGTGTTCAAAAAGGGTGCAGCCTATAGCACGCCTGAATCGCTCAAAGGCAAAACCGTGGGCTACGAGCAAGGCACCATCCAGGAAGCCTATGCCAAGGCCAAACTGGAACCGGCCGGGGTGAAAATCCAGCCGTACGCCAACCAGGACCAAGTCTATGCCGACTTGACCAACGGCCGCCTGGACGCGTCGATCCAGGACATGCTGCAAGCCGAGCTGGGCTTCCTGAAGTCGCCTCAAGGTGCCGACTATGAAGTCAGCAAGCCAGTCAATGACCCGCTGCTGCCGGCCAAGACCGCCGTCGGTATCAAAAAGGGTAACAAAGACCTCAAGGCCCTGTTGGATAAAGGTATCGAAGCGTTACACAAGGATGGCACCTACGACGCCATTCAGAAGAAGCACTTCGGTGACCTGAACCTGTACAGCGGCAAGTAACATTTGGTAACGACGCCTTCCCCCTCCCGGGGGAAGGCGTTTTTTCTACCGGCACAGGTCTGATCCATGTTCGACAACCTATTACAAAACCTGGGGCTTTCAGCATTCAGCTTGAAGGGCTTTGGCCCGATCCTGCTGGAAGGCACCTGGATGACCATCAAGCTGGCCGTGCTGTCGTTGCTGGTCAGCGTTTGCCTCGGCCTGCTGGGCGCCACCGCCAAGCTGTCCAGCGTCAAACTGCTGCGCATTCCGGCGCAGTGCTACACCACCCTGATCCGCGGCGTGCCCGACCTGGTGCTGATGCTGCTGATCTTCTACAGCCTGCAAACCTGGCTGACCAATTTCACTGATGCCATGGACTGGGACTACATCGAGATCGACCCTTTCGTCTCCGGGGTTATCACGCTGGGCTTCATCTATGGCGCCTACTTCACCGAAACCTTCCGAGGCGCGATTCTCGCCGTGCCGCGCGGCCAGGTGGAAGCGGCCACCGCCTACGGGCTCAAGCGCGGCCAGCGCTTCCGCTACGTGGTGTTCCCGCAAATGATGCGCTTCGCCCTGCCCGGCATCGGCAATAACTGGATGGTGATGCTCAAGGCCACCGCGCTGGTGTCCATCATCGGCCTGGCAGACGTGGTCAAGGCCGCGCAGGACGCCGGCAAGAGCACCTACCAGCTGTTCTACTTCCTGGTCCTGGCGGCCATCATCTACCTGCTGATCACCAGTGCCTCCAACGTGGCGTTGCGCTGGGCCGAACGGCGTTACAGCGCAGGCAGCCGGGAGGCCGTGCGATGATTGAACTCTTGCAACAGTACTGGCGCCCGTTCCTGTATTCCGACGGCCAGCACATCACTGGCCTGGCCATGACGATGTGGCTGCTCAGCGCCTCCATCGCCATCGGTTTCGTGGCATCCATCCCGCTGTCCATCGCCCGCGTTTCCACGCACTTCTGGGTGCGCTGGCCGGTGCAGTTCTACACCTACCTGTTCCGTGGCACGCCCCTGTATATCCAGCTGCTGATCTGCTACACGGGCATCTACAGCATCGAGGCGGTGCGCAACCAGCCAGAGCTGAATGCGTTCTTCCGCGACGCCATGAACTGCACCATCCTGGCCTTCGCCCTGAACACCTGCGCCTACACCACCGAGATTTTCGCCGGTGCCATCCGCAGCATGAACCATGGCGAGGTCGAGGCGGCCAAAGCCTACGGCCTGACCGGCTGGAAGCTCTACACTTACGTGATCATGCCGTCGGCCCTGCGCCGCTCGCTGCCCTTCTACAGCAACGAAGTGATCCTGATGCTGCACTCGACCACCGTGGCGTTCACCGCGACCGTGCCCGACATCCTCAAGGTGGCCCGCGATGCCAACTCGGCGACGTTCCTGACCTTCCAGTCGTTCGGGATCGCGGCGCTGATCTACCTGACCATCACCTTCACGCTGGTGGGCCTGTTCCGCCTGGCTGAACGCCGCTGGCTGGCCTTCCTCGGCCCCGCGCACTAGGACGCAACCATGCATCATCGCACCCATGACCTGATCAGCCCGGTCCCGGGCACGACCCGGCAGATCCACAGTTTCCACTACGGCCCCACGGACGGCGCCGGCAAAATCTATATCCAGGCCTCGCTGCACGCCGACGAACTGCCCGGCATGCTGGTGGCCTGGCACCTCAAGCAACGCCTGGCGGAGCTGGACAAAGCCGGGCGCCTGAACAGCGAAATCGTCCTGGTGCCGGTGGCCAACCCAGTGGGCCTCGAGCAGGTACTGATGGACGTGCCCCTGGGCCGCTACGAGCTGGAAAGCGGGCAGAACTTCAACCGTTCCTTCATCGACCTCAGCGATGAAGTGGGAACCGACGTCGAACCGCACCTGAGCGATGACCCGCGCCAGAACGTGCGGCTGATCCGCGCCAGCCTACGCCGTGCCCTGGAAGCGCAGGTGCCGGTGACTCAGTTGCAGTCCCAGCGCCTGACCTTGCAACGCCTGGCCTGCGACGCCGACATGGTGCTGGACCTGCACTGCGACTTCGAAGCCGTGGCGCACCTCTACACCACGCCGGAGGCCTGGCCCAAGGTGGAACCGCTGTCGCGCTACCTGGGCGCCGAGGCCAGCCTGCTGGCCACCGACTCGGGCGGGCAGTCGTTCGACGAGTGCTTCACCCTGGTGTGGTGGGAATTGCAGCAGCGCTTCGACCACCGTTTCGAGATCCCCCAGGGCAGCTTCTCGGTGACCGTGGAATTGCGCGGCCAGGGTGACGTTGACCACCACCTGGCCAGCCGCGACAGCCAGGCCATCATCGACTACCTCACCGCGTTCGGCGCCATCGCCGGCAACGCCGCGCCGCTGCCCGACCTGCCCTACCCGGCCACGCCGCTGGCGGCCGTGGAGCCGGTCGTGACCACGGCCGGGGGCCTGCTGGTGTTCCACGTGCTGCCGGGCGAAATGATGAGCGCCGGCCAGCTGATCGCCGACGTCATCGACCCCATCAACGACCGCATCACCCCGGTACGCTGTGCCCAGCCGGGCCTGCTCTACGCCCGCTCGCTGCGGCGCATGGCCACCGCCGGCATGGTGGTTGCCCATGTTGCCGGCCGTGAAGCGTATCGCAGCGGCTACCTTCTTTCGCCTTGAGACCTGATTGCCCATGTACAAACTGACCATCGATGGCCTGCACAAACGCTACGGCGACAACGAAGTGCTCAAAGGTGTTTCGCTCAAGGCCAAGACCGGCGACGTCATCAGCCTGATCGGCGCCAGCGGCTCGGGCAAGAGCACCTTCCTGCGCTGCATCAATTTTCTGGAAACCCCGAACGACGGCGCCATGAGCCTGGACGGCAAGCAGATCCGCATGGTGCAGGACCACCACGGCATGCGCGTGGCCGACCCGGACGAACTGCAGCGCATTCGCACGCGCCTGGCCATGGTGTTCCAGCACTTCAACCTGTGGAGCCACATGAGCGTGCTGGAAAACGTGACCATGGCCCCGCGGCGGGTGCTGGGCGTGAGCAAGCACGAGGCCGAGGAGCGCGCACGTCGCTACCTGGACAAGGTCGGCCTGCCGGCGCGGGTTGCCGACCAATACCCGGCCTTTCTCTCCGGCGGCCAGCAACAGCGCGTGGCCATTGCCCGGGCGTTGGCCATGGAACCGGAAGTGATGCTGTTCGACGAGCCCACCTCGGCGCTGGACCCGGAGCTGGTGGGCGAAGTGCTGAAGGTGATCCAGGGCCTGGCCGAGGAAGGCCGCACCATGATCATGGTCACCCATGAAATGAGCTTCGCCCGGCAGGTGTCCAGCCAGGTGATGTTCCTGCACAAGGGCCTGGTGGAAGAGGAAGGCGTGCCGGCCGACGTACTGGGCAATCCGAAAAGCGACCGACTGCGCCAGTTCCTGAGCGGCAACCTGAAATAATCATCTGCCACAGGTGTTTTTAAACTAACCCCGCCCCCGCGCTGTCATTGGTTTAACCCCCACGGACAGCGCCCATGCCCGACCACGCCCGCCATTGGTTCGCCGACCGCCACTGGAAACCCTTCCCGTTCCAGAAGCAGGTCTGGGCGGCGGTCAAGGCAGGCGAATCAGGGCTGCTGCATGCCAGCACCGGCGCCGGCAAAACCTACGCGGTGTGGTTCGGCGCCCTCAATCGGTTCGCCAAGGCGGGCAACCGCACTGCCCCCCTGACGGTGCTGTGGATCACCCCCATGCGCGCCCTGGCCGCCGACACCCACCGCGCCCTGCAAGCCCCCATCGATGACCTGGGGCTGCCCTGGACCGTGGGCCTGCGCACCGGAGACACCAGCAGCGCCGAGCGCGCCCGCCAGGGCCGGCGCCTGCCCACCACACTGATCACCACCCCCGAAAGCCTGACCCTGCTGCTGGCCCGCGACAACGCCGAAAAAGACTTCGCCAGCTTGGGCATGGTAGTGGTGGACGAATGGCACGAGCTGATCGGCAATAAGCGCGGCGTGCAACTGCAACTGGCCCTGGCACGCCTGCGCCGTTGGCAGCCGGCATTGATCGCGTGGGGCATTTCGGCCACGCTGGGCAACCAGGCCCATGCGCAGGACGTGCTGTTGGGAACCGGCCGCGGCGTTACCGTGCAGGGCGCCGAATCCAAGCGCATCGAAGTCGACACCCTGCTGCCGGCCGCCATCGAGCGCTTCCCGTGGGGCGGCCACATGGGCCTGCGCATGCTCCAGCAGGTCGTCAACGAAATCGACACCAGCAGCAGCTGCCTGGTGTTCACCAACACCCGCTCCCAGGCCGAGATCTGGTTCCAGTCCATCCTCGACGCCCGCCCCGACTGGGCCGGCATCATCGCTCTGCACCACAGCTCGCTGGCCCGCGAAACCCGCGACTGGGTCGAGCGCGCGCTCAAGGACGGCCAGCTCAAGGCCGTGATTTGCACCTCCAGCCTCGACCTGGGCGTTGACTTCCTGCCTGTGGAGCGGGTGCTGCAGATCGGTTCAGCCAAGGGCGTGGCGCGCCTGATGCAGCGCGCCGGCCGCTCGGGCCACGCGCCGGGCCGCGCTTCACGGGTCACGCTGGTACCGACTCATAGCCTGGAATTGGTGGAAGCAGCCGCTGCCGAACAGGCGGTGGCCGCGCGGCAGATAGAGCCGCGCGAGTCGCCGCACAAACCTCTGGACGTGTTGGTGCAGCACCTGGTCAGCATGGCGCTGGGCGGCGGTTTCGACCCTGCCGAGCTGCTGCAGGAAGTGCGCAGCGCCTGGGCTTATCGCGACCTCAGCGACGACGAATGGGCCTGGGCCCTGGCGTTCGTGCGCCATGGCGGCCACTCGCTGACCGCCTACCCCGACTACCGGCGGGTCGAGCCCGACGAGCACGGTTACTGGCGCGTTCCCGATGCACGCCTGGCGCGCCGTCACCGCATGGGCATTGGCACCATCGTCAGCGACGCCAGCCTGCAACTGAAGTTCTGGAGCAAGGGCGGTGGCGGGCGTTCGCTGGGCAGTGTCGAGGAAGGCTTCATTGCGCGGCTGCGCCCTGGCGATGGGTTCCTGTTCGCCGGGCGCCAGCTGGAACTGGTGCGGGTGGAAAACATGACCGCCTACGTCAAGCGCAGCACGGCGAAAAAGGCCGCGGTGCCGCGCTGGAATGGCGGGCGCATGCCGCTGTCCAGCGAGTTGGCCGCAGCCCTGGTGCGCCAACTTGGTCTGGCCGCCCAAGGCGAGTACCACAGCCCGCCCATGCGAGCCGTGCAGCCACTGCTGGAAGTACAGCAATACTGGTCCGCCCTGCCCACCCCGCACACTTTGCTGGCCGAAACCCTCAAGTCGCGGGAAGGCTGGCACCTGTTCCTTTACCCCTTCGCCGGCCGCCAGGTGCACCTGGGCCTGGGCAGCCTGCTGGCCTCGCGCATGAGCCAGCGCCAGCCGCTGACGTTTTCCATCGCCGTCAACGACTACGGTTTCGAACTGCTCAGCGCCACCGCCGTGGACTGGGGCCACTGGCTCGACGAGGCCCTGCTGAGCCCCGACAACCTGCTGGCCGACGTACTGGCCAGCCTCAACGCCGGGGAACTGGCCCTGCGCCGTTTTCGCGAGATCGCGCGCATTTCCGGCCTGGTGTTCGGCGGCTACCCCGGTTCACAGAAAAGTACCCGCCAGGTGCAAGCCTCCAGCAGCCTGTTCTTCGAAGTGTTCAAGCAGTATGACGCCGGCAACCTGCTGCTGACCCAGGCCCAGGAAGAAGTACTGCGCCAGGAATTGGACGTGCAGCGGCTGGAACAGACCCTCAGCCACATGCAGCACCTGCGCCTGGACCTGCACGCGCTCAAGCGCGCAACGCCCCTGGCTTTCCCGTTGATGGTGGAGCGCTTTCGCGAAAGCCTGAGTTCGGAGAAGCTCGCCGACCGCATCGCGCGCATGGTCAATGACCTGGAAACGGCGGCCGGGCCATGAGCGCGCATCACGTGCTGGCCTGGCACCACACCTCGCTGTGGCTACTGCCAGAGAAAGCCATTTACTGGCCGCAACAGCAGGCGCTGCTGATCGCCGACGCGCACTTCGGCAAGGCCGCCGCCTACCGGCGCCTCGGCCAGCCGGTGCCCCATGGCACCACGGCCAGCAACCTGGCGGTGCTTGACCACTTGCTGGCCAGCCACGCGTGCCAGCGGCTGATCTTTCTCGGCGACTTCCTGCACGCCCCCGGCTCGCAAGGGCCGGCAACCCTGGCGGCATTGCAGCAGTGGCGCGAACGCTACCCAGCGCTGCACATCACCCTTATTCGCGGTAACCATGACCGCCGCGCGGGCGACCCACCGGCTGCGCTGAATTTCGAGGTAGTGGCCGAACCGCTGCTGCTGGGGCCCTTCGCCCTGCAGCACGAGCCCGAGCCGCACGCGCACGCGCCCGTGCTGGCGGGGCATGTGCATCCGGTCTATCGCTTGCGCGGCAAAGGCCGGCAAAGCCTGCGCCTGCCCTGTTTCAGGATGGGTGGGGACATCAGCCTGCTTCCGGCATTCGGCGCCTTCACAGGGGGGTATGCGGTGCAACCTGGCCGTGACGACAGCGTGTTCGTGATCGGCGACGGCCAGGTCTGGCCGCTGGGGAATCAGGCTACGGGGGCAGGTGGGGGTTCATCGGGGATGGTCGGCTCACCGGGCTCCGACGGCTGTGGGTAGTTCGGGGTGTCGGGGTCGGGTTGGCCCGGTACGCCCCCGGCGTGCTGCGCCATGGGGTTGGCCAGCAAGGTCCAGGCAAGCACACCAATCTGATTGGGCTCAAGCCTGGCCAGTTCGGCACTGATGGTCGGGTCGATTTTCATAGGCACTCCCTGGGCAATGGTCCGCTGCGCCTGACGCGAAACGGAACAGTTCACCTCGATAGAGTGCCTTTTTCCCGACAAATTCCTTGCGCTGGTCGGTTTATGTACGCGGCAGGGTAACGCCGCGCTGGCCTTGGTACTTGCCGCCGCGGTCCTTGTAGGACACTTCACACTCTTCGTCCGACTCCAGGAACAGCATTTGCGCCACGCCCTCGTTGGCGTAGATCTTGGCCGGCAGTGTGGTGGTGTTGGAGAACTCCAGCGTCACGTGGCCTTCCCACTCCGGTTCCAGCGGCGTGACGTTGACGATGATGCCGCAACGCGCGTAGGTGCTCTTGCCCAGGCAGATGGTCAGCACGTTGCGCGGAATACGGAAGTATTCCACGGTGCGCGCCAGGGCGAAGGAGTTCGGCGGGATGATGCACACGTCGCTCTTGACGTCGACGAAGCTCTTCTCGTCGAAGTTCTTCGGGTCCACGGTGGCCGAGTTGATGTTGGTGAACACCTTGAACTCGTCGGCGCAGCGCACGTCGTAGCCGTAGCTGGACACACCGAAGGAGATCAGCCGGTCGGCGCCCTCACCGCGCATCTGGCGCTCGACGAAAGGCTCGATCATGCCGTGCTCTTGCGCCATGCGGCGAATCCACTTGTCCGATTTGATGCTCATGGCGGGGGTGTCCTGAAATAGCGAGGTGGTGAAAATGTTGCCCGCATCTTACCGGTCCCGGGGGCCGGGTTCAAAGTGAAGCACCGATTTCCTGCCCAACGTGTGAAAACGGGCGGTAATCGGCCAGCTGCAGGCCGCGAAAACTGCGACTTTTCGTCACTTGCCGGCGCCGTCAGTCATGATTTGTGGTTTTCCTTCCAATGGGCATTGGCAGCCCCCTAAAAAAGGGTTAAGGTGGCGTCACTGTGTTGCTTGTGTCACTGAGAATCTCTACCCGATGTTTTACATCTTCATGAATTTTCCTGCTCTTTGCACTCAGTCTCGGCCAAGGCATTTCTTGAGCCGCAGTTAACTTTGTCCAAGGAGATTTACCATGTCCAATCGCCAAACCGGTACCGTCAAGTGGTTCAACGATGAAAAAGGCTTCGGCTTCATCACCCCACAATCCGGTGACGACCTGTTCGTACACTTCAAAGCCATCCAGGCTGACGGCTTCAAAAGCCTGAAAGAAGGCCAGCAAGTTTCTTTCGTCGCTACCCGCGGCCAGAAAGGCATGCAAGCTGAAGAAGTTCAAGTTATCTAACTTGTACTGAACAGTTCGAAAAAACCCGCTCTCGAGCGGGTTTTTTTATGCCTGAAAGAAACACATTGGTTTTGCTAGAGACATTGTGGGAGCTGGCTTGCCAGCTCCCACAGACTGTCAATCGTCGCTAACGGTAATGTTCGGCATGGCCGGCGCCGCCGCTTCCTGCATCACGATGCGCGCGCCCACATGGCGGGCCAGTTCCTGGTAAACCATGGCGATCTGGCTTTCCGGCTCGGCAATGGCCGTTGGCTTGCCCGCGTCGGCCTGCTCGCGAATCAGCATCGACAATGGCAGCGATGCCAGCAGCTCCACACCGTACTGGCTCGCCAGTTTCTCACCGCCGCCTTCACCGAACAGGTGTTCGGCATGGCCGCAGTTGGAGCAGATATGCACGGCCATGTTCTCGACCACGCCCAGCACCGGGATGTTCACCTTGCGGAACATCTCCACGCCCTTGCGTGCATCCAGCAGGGCCAGGTCCTGCGGGGTGGTGACGATTACCGCCCCGGCCACCGGCACTTTCTGCGCCAGGGTCAGCTGGATATCGCCGGTGCCGGGCGGCATGTCGATGACCAGGTAATCCAGGTCATCCCAGGCGGTCTGGGTGATCAGTTGCAGCAGCGCGCCCGAGACCATCGGCCCGCGCCACACCATCGGCGTGTTGTCATCAGTGAGAAAGGCCATGGACATCACTTCCACGCCATGGGCCTTGAGCGGCACGAACCACTTCTGGTCCTTGACCTGCGGCCGGGTTCGCTCGGGAATACCGAACATCACGCCCTGGCTGGGGCCATAGATATCGGCGTCGAGCATGCCTACCCGCGCACCTTCGCGGGCCAGCGCCAGCGCCAGGTTGGCGGCGGTGGTGGACTTGCCCACGCCGCCCTTGCCGGACGCCACGGCCACGATGTTCTTCACATTGGCCATGCCCGGCACCTGGGCCTGGGCCTTGTGGGCAGCGATCACGCAGTCGATGCGCACGCTGGCGCGGGTTACGCCTTCCAGGCCCTCGATGGCCAGCTGCAGCATTTGCGCGAAGCCATTCTTGAACAGGCCGGCGGCGTAGCCCAGCTGCAGGGTGACACTGACCTGGTCGCCGCTGATATCAATGGCACGCACGCACCCGGCGCTGACCGGGTCCTGGTTCAGATAGGGGTCGGTGTACTGGCGAAGCACGGCTTCGACGGCTGCGCGGTTGACGGCGCCCATGGGTTCTCCCGTTATATTCAATGCAGAGCAAGACAGGTGGCTATCCTAGCGCGTCCACCCCGGTGAATGGAAAAACTATGCGCAGGCGCGACGTCAGGGCTTGTGATGGCTGCGCCAGGCGCCAAAGGGGCACGTGAGCAGCATCACGGGGTGAAAAAAATCCGCCGGGCCTTTATAGTGGCCGATCTCCGTTTCACTTCTAAGTAGCCGAGCCCCATGTCCGAGCCCCGCAAGATTCTCGTCACCAGCGCCCTGCCCTACGCCAACGGTTCGATCCACCTTGGCCATATGGTGGAGTACATCCAGACCGACATGTGGGTGCGCTTCCAGAAGCATCGTGGCAACCAGTGCACCTATGTCTGCGCCGACGACGCCCACGGTTCGGCCATCATGCTGCGCGCCGAGAAGGAAGGCATCACGCCCGAGCAGTTGATCGCCAATGTGCAAGTGGAACACAGCACCGACTTCGCCGATTTCCTGGTGGAGTTCGACAACTTCCACTCCACCCACGCCGAAGAGAACCGCGAGCTGTCCTCGCAGATCTACCTCAAGCTGCGTGATGCCGGGCACATCTCCCAGCGTTCGGTGACCCAATACTTCGACCCGGACAAGCAGATGTTCCTGGCCGACCGCTTCATCAAGGGCACCTGCCCCAAGTGCGCGGCCGAAGACCAGTACGGCGACAACTGCGAGAAATGCGGTGCCACCTACGCGCCCACCGAACTGAAGAACCCCAAGTCGGCCATTTCCGGCGCCACGCCAGTGCTGCGCGACTCCCAGCACTTCTTCTTCAAGCTGCCCGACTTCCAGGACATGCTCAAGGCCTGGACCCGCAGCGGCACCCTGCAGGACGCCGTCGCCAACAAGCTGGCCGAGTGGCTGGACAGCGGCCTGCAGGAGTGGGACATCTCCCGCGACGCGCCGTATTTCGGCTTCGAGATTCCAGGTGAGCCCGGCAAATACTTCTACGTGTGGCTGGACGCCCCGATCGGCTACATGGCCAGCTTCAAGAACCTGTGCGCGCGCCGCCCGGACCTGGATTTCGACGCCTACTGGGCCAAGGACTCCACCGCCGAGCTGTACCACTTCATCGGCAAGGACATCATCAACTTCCACGCCCTGTTCTGGCCCGCCATGCTCGAAGGCGCCGGCTACCGCAAGCCTACTGCGGTGAACGTGCACGGCTACCTGACCGTCAACGGCCAGAAAATGTCCAAGTCGCGCGGCACCTTCGTCAAGGCGCGCACCTACCTGGACCACCTGTCGCCGGAATACCTGCGCTACTACTACGCCTCCAAGCTGGGCCGTGGCGTGGACGACATGGACCTGAACCTCGACGACTTCGTGCAGAAGGTCAACTCGGACCTGGTGGGCAAGGTAGTCAACATCGCCAGCCGCTGCGCCGGGTTCATCCACAAAGGCAACAACGGCGTGATGGTGGCCGAGAACGCCGCGCCGGAACTGACCGACGCGTTCCTGGCCGCTGCCCCGAGCATTGCCGAAGCCTACGAAAACCGTGACTTCGCCCGCGCCATGCGCGAAATCATGGCACTGGCCGACCGCGCCAACGCCTTCATCGCCGACAAGGCACCCTGGGCCCTGGCCAAGCAGGAAGGCAAGCAGGCCGAAGTACAGGCCGTGTGCGCCCTGGGCGTGAACCTGTTCCGCCAGCTGGTGATCTTCCTCAAGCCGGTGCTGCCACAACTGGCCGCCGACGCCGAAGCGTTCCTCAACGTCGCGCCCCTGACCTGGAATGATCACGCGACCCTGCTGGCCAATCATCAGTTGAACCCGTTCCAGGCGCTGATGAGCCGTATCGACCCGGTCAAGGTACAAGCCATGGTCGATGCCTCCCGGGACGACCTGGAAGCCAGCCAGGCCCCAGCCGCCCCCGTCGGCAACGGCGAGCTGGTCAAGGAGCCCCTGGCTGACGAGATCGAGTTCGACGCCTTTGCGGCCGTTGACCTGCGCGTGGCACTGATCGTCAAGGCCGAGCACGTGGAAGGCGCCGACAAACTGCTGCGCCTGACGCTGGACATTGGCGACCAGCAGCGCAATGTGTTCTCGGGCATCAAGAGCGCCTACCCTAACCCGTCGGAGCTGGAAGGTCGCCTGACCATGATGATCGCCAACCTCAAGCCGCGCAAAATGCGCTTCGGTATCTCCGAGGGCATGGTCATGGCCGCGGGCCCTGGCGGTGAAGAGATCTACCTGTTGAGCCCTGACAGCGGCGCCAAGCCGGGCCAGCGCATCAAGTAACAACCGCAAGGCAAACGCCTGACGGCAGTGTGGGAGCTGGCGTGCCAGCGAGCTTTTCCGGGGAACCGGAAGCTCGCCGGCATGCCCGCTCCCATCTTTACTTCAGGCACGGCCGGACACTTCTCATGAGCCTTATTCAACGCATCGACGCCCTGCTGCCCCAGACCCAATGTGGCAAATGCGGCCACGGCGGCTGCCTGCCTTACGCCAAAGGCATCGCGGCGGGCGAAGCGATCAACAAATGCCCTCCCGGCGGCACCGAAACCCTCGCGGCGCTGGCACACCTGCTGCACGTGCCGGTGATTGCCCTGGACACCAGCCGCGGCAGTGCGCCGCCCCAGGTGGCCTATATCCGTGAAGCCGAATGCATCGGCTGCACCAAGTGCATCCAGGCCTGCCCGGTCGACGCGATCCTGGGCGCTGCCAAGCAGATGCACACCGTGATCGCAGACGAATGCACCGGCTGCGACCTGTGCGTGGCGCCTTGCCCGGTGGATTGCATCGAGTTGCGCCCGCTGCCTGCTGCCCATGATGTGGCAATCATCGGCGGCCTGGCGCGCACCGACACCGAACTGCAGGCACGCGCACTCAAACGCGATCGCGCGCGCCGCCGCTTCGAGCAACGCAACGCGCGCCTGGCGCGCCTGCAGGCTCGTCGCGACAGCCAGCGCGCCGCAGCGGCCGCGCCGGTGGAGGCCCCCGCCGCCCCGGCCCTCGACCCCGTACAGGCTGCCTTGGCCAGAGTGAAGGCGCAGAAAGCCGCCAGTGCCGACACCGAGCTCAAGCAAGCCAAGATCGCCGTGGCCATGACCCGCGCCCAGTGGAGCAAGACCCTGCGCGCCTACGCCACGCCGCCCACCCTTGAACAGTTTCAACGCCTGCACGCCCTGGACGAAGAAGCCCGGGAAGCAGAGGCGCGCCTGGCCAGGCTGCAACCCACCCAGCCATGACCCCATGCCGAACAGGACACCGTGACCGATGAACAATGTTAAACGCCGGGAAATTTTCCGCCGCCTGCATGAAGACAATCCCGAACCCAAGACCGAATTGGCCTACAACTCGGCTTTCGAATTGCTGATCGCGGTGATCCTGTCGGCGCAGTCCACCGACGTCGGCGTGAACAAGGCCACCGCCAAGCTGTTCCCGGTGGCCAACACCCCTGCAGCCATTTATGCCTTGGGTGTCGAAGGCCTGTCCGAGTACATCAAGACCATCGGCCTGTACAACAGCAAGGCCCGCAACGTCATCGAAGCGTGCCGCATGCTGGTGGAGCTGCACGGCGGTGAGGTCCCGCAAACCCGCGAGGCGCTGGAAGCCTTGCCCGGAGTGGGCCGCAAGACCGCCAACGTGGTCCTCAACACCGCGTTTCGGCAACTGACCATGGCGGTGGACACGCACATTTTCCGCGTCAGCAACCGCACCGGCATTGCGCCCGGCAAGAACGTGGTGGAGGTGGAGAAGAACCTGCTCAAGTTCGTGCCCAAGGAGTACCTGTTGGATTCGCACCACTGGCTGATCCTGCACGGCCGCTACGTGTGCGTGGCGCGCAAGCCACGCTGCGGCAGTTGCCGCATAGAGGATTTGTGCGATTACAAACACAAGACATCTGACGATTGATCCACTATTTAAAAAACCAATCGCTCGATTGAAAAAATCTTTTTTACGCGCTGCAGAATTACCGATATAAGGTGCGCCAATGGCATTCCAAGCCTGGAGTTGACTTTATGAGCACCGGTAAAGAAGAACTGGATGTGGAAGACGAGTTTGCCCCTGTCGACAGCGATGACGCGGACACGCCGGTAGAAACGGCCAAGACCAACCTGAGCAAGCGCCGCACCATCGATAACCTGCTGGAAGAGCGCCGGCTGCAGAAGCAGTTGGCCGATTACGACTTCGATCTCTGACCCGCCGTGGGTGATGGCCGGGCCCTCTCCCGCCTGCCAGCACCCACCCCGCCCGCCACTCTCACGCCAGCCCGTTGCGCTGGGCCAGCTCGATCAGGTCCACCAGCGAGCGCGCATTGAGCTTGAGCAGCAGGCGCGTCTTGTAGGTGCTGACCGTCTTGTTGCTGAGGAACATGCCGTCGGCGATTTCCTTGTTGCTCTTGCCGCGCGCCAATTGCTGCAACACCATCATTTCGCGCCCCGACAGGCGCTCGATCATCTGTGCCTCCGAGGCGTTGCCCAGGCTTGAGCGCACCGAATGCAGCGCCTGGTTGGGGAAATAACTGTAGCCGGACAACACCGCCTTGATGGCACTGAGCAATTCTGTCAGTTCCTGTTGCTTGCACACATAGCCCGCCGCGCCCGTCTGCATGCAGCGCATGGAAAAATGCCCGGGTGCCTGGGACGTCAGCACCAGCACTTTCGCCGAGCACTTTTCACTGGTCAGACGGGCAATGACTTCCAGGCCATCGAGCTTGGGAATGGCGATGTCGAGTATGACGATGTCCGGTTCATGCTCACGAGCCAGTTGCAGGGCGTCCACGCCATTGTCCGTCTCCCCGACCACCTCATAGCAGTGGCGCTCCATCAGCATGCGCACAGCAAGGCGAACGACGGGGTGATCATCCACGATCAGCACTTTATTCATGGGCAAATCCAATTTTCGCTGTTCGAATTTTTAGAGCCCGCACAATAGCCTAGTCGTCTGGCTCTTTGCATTGCATCGCCGCCAGCGACCTAGCAGCAAAGACAAAACCCACAGCCAAGAGAGACATTTCCTACAGAAAACCTCACTCCATGAAGTTCTCTCCAGATTTTTCCGACAATTGGTAGCCCTACATTGGTAATTATCTGACGACAAAGAGCATTGCACATTGATTTATCCACAGCAATTGAGTATTCGCTTACAAGCCAATCAACCTGTGTCGAACTCGGCGACGGGGATAATCGCCTAAAGCCTCATATCACTGTGCGGGTATACCCCCACCGCGTCATTGCTTCTATTTATATCCAACTGTAAATAACCGTACACCTGGCAGATCCTGCAAAGGCCTAATCAACGCGGGCTTGCGGAGGTGATGAGCAAGGACAGCAGTTCCATGCGGCGCGGGGCACTGCCTGACTGAACCGGTATTTCGGTCATATCATCAAACAAAAATACCTATGCATTGGACACCCTGTGCCGCAGAAACTCTAAGATTCCGAAGACAAATGCCGGCTTATCAAAATGCCGTGCCAAGGAGTTTCGATGTCCACCCCCCCCAGGCATACCAAGAACCCTTTGACGATCATTGCGATATTCGCAGCGATCGTCGAAGCCTCTGCATTGGCGTCACTGCCCTTTCTCAAGGATGACAGCCAGGATTTGTATACGTGGTTCCTGATTGGTTTTCCGCCGTTCCTCACTTTGTTGTTTTTTGTAACACTAAACTTCAATTACAAAGTGTTGTATTCCCCCTCGGATTTCAGCAACGAGAATGACTTTCTGGAAATAGCCAAGGGCCAGCCGACTGTGCAGGAAACCGTTTCCAACGACACGCCGGCTCGTCCCGCCGAACCACCGACTGCCACCCCGGCCCAGGCGCCGCCAAAAAAGGTGCCGCCACCCACACGCCAGGAGCGGCCGGCAGAGTCGCGCGCGCTCTATATTCTTGACTGCCAGCACTTCGCCACTGACGAACAACTGGCCAGTACCCTGGACGACATCCTGCGCCCACACGGGGCCGCCGAACGCCAGCTGATCATCCTGTACCGGCCACCCCTGCTGCGCAGCCCGGTGAACGTGCTGTTGAACCACGTGATGGGCAAGGCCTTCGAACAGGACTTGGACTGCACCATCAGTGCCTACGACCTGGACCACGCCGCCCTGACCACCCTCACCCGGCGGCTCACCTCGCCACCGGGCAAACCGTTGGCGCCTGCCTGACCGTGGCGGCCCACACAGCAAAAAGCCCCGGCAAGGCCGGGGCTTTTTGGGTCAACCAGGGGGCAATCAGAACAGCTTGCGGCCCTTGTTGGCAGCGATGCGCATGCGCAGCGCGTTGAGCTTGATGAAGCCCGCCGCGTCGGCCTGGTTGTACGCGCCGCCGTCTTCTTCAAAGGTGGCGATGTTGGCGTCAAACAGCGAGTCATCGGACTTGCGGCCGGTGACGATAACGTTGCCCTTGTACAATTTCAGGCGTACCACGCCGTTCACGTTGACCTGGGAAGCGTCGATCATCTGTTGCAGCATCAGGCGCTCAGGGCTCCACCAGTAGCCGGTGTAGATCAGGCTGGCGTACTTGGCCATCAGCTCGTCTTTCAGGTGAGCGACTTCGCGGTCCAGGGTGATGGACTCGATGGCACGGTGGGCGCGCAGCATGATGGTGCCGCCAGGGGTCTCGTAGCAGCCACGGGACTTCATGCCTACGTAACGGTTCTCGACGATGTCCAGACGGCCGATGCCATGGGCGCCGCCGATCTTGTTCAGGGTCGCCAGTACGGTGGCCGGGCTCATCTCGACGCCGTCCAGCGCCACGATGTCACCGTTGCGGTAGGTCAGTTCCAGGTACTGCGCGGTGTCTGGGGCGTTCTCTGGCGAGACGGTCCAGCGCCACATGTCTTCTTCGTGCTCGGTCCAGGTGTCTTCCAGCACGCCGCCTTCATAGGAGATGTGCAGCAGGTTGGCGTCCATCGAGTACGGGGACTTCTTCTTGCCGTGGCGCTCGATCGGGATCGCGTGCTTCTCGGCGTAGTCCATCAGCTTCTCGCGCGACAGCAGGTCCCACTCACGCCATGGGGCGATGACTTTCACACCTGGCTTGAGGGCATAGGCGCCCAGTTCGAAACGCACCTGGTCGTTGCCCTTGCCGGTGGCGCCATGGGAAATGGCGTCGGCGCCGGTTTCGTTGGCGATCTCGATCAGGCGCTTGGCGATCAGCGGACGGGCGATGGACGTACCCAGCAGGTACTCGCCTTCATAGACGGTGTTGGCGCGGAACATCGGGAACACGAAGTCACGCACGAATTCTTCGCGCAGGTCGTCGATGTAGATCTCTTTGACGCCCATGGCCTGTGCCTTGGCACGTGCCGGCTCGACCTCTTCGCCCTGACCCAGGTCAGCGGTGAAGGTCACCACTTCGCAGTTATAAGTGTCCTGCAGCCACTTGAGGATCACCGAAGTGTCCAGGCCGCCGGAATACGCCAGAACGACCTTGTTTACGTCCGCCATGCCATCACTCCACGGGGTTGTACGGAAAGCCGATTAGTCTACCGTTCAAACCTGAAAATTTACAGAGGCGCGACAGCAAATGACGATGAAGCGACAATAACTTTCGCCCGCGCGACCCGCGAAGTGACGCAGCCCTCGGTTGCACGGGTTACAGCTGGGCGGGCGGCTTGGGTTGTGCAGGGCCAGGCTGCGAGGGGGCCTGCTGGGAAGCCGGCACGGGCGGTTGTTGCGCGGCCTGGGGCGGCACGGCGGGCTGCTCGGCCGGTGCCACGCGCGACAGCTGGATGTTCACCCGGCGGTTCGCCGCGCGGTTGGCGGCATTGGTGTTGGGCGCCACCGGGTACTGTTCGCCATGAAAGCGCATGACAATCTCGGACTCTGGCACGCCGGCGGCCTTCAGGTAATCTTGCACCGCCAGTGCACGGCGGCGCGACATGTCGCGGTTGGTCAGGCGGTTGCCGCTGTTGTCGGAGTGGCCATCGAGTTCCACATGGTTCACCGACGGGTCGGCTTTCATGTACGCCAGAATAGTATCCAGGCGCCGTTTGGCCGCCGCGTCCAGGTCATTGCCGCCACCGGGAAAGCCCACTTGCGTGTGGCTGACCTGGTCGAAGTTCATCGGCAGCAGTTTGGTGGTGCAGGCCTGGAAGTCGCTATAGCCCTGGCTGAACTTGACCGGCAGCAGGCGCACCTCGGTAGGCCGCCCGGTTTCGCCGGAGAACGTGCGGATGACGGTGCTGCGGCCTTCAATCAGGCCACCGATCAGGCGGCTGGCCTGGCCCTGGGAGCTGCTCAACAACGTGCCGCCGCCGCCCATGCGCACCGAACCCAGGTTGATGTCGCCACGCCCCGGCTGCCACGGCGCGGCGGCAGCCAGCAAAGTGGCCGAGCCGCGGCCCAGCAACAGGCTGGTGGACTTGAGGCTGAACACCGCGCCCTCACCGGCGCGCTGAACGAATTCGCCGCTGCCGAAATCGGCGATCGGCTGCACCAGGCGGCACTCGAACTGATCGCCTTCGACCTTCCACTCAACGTTTTCCAGACGGGTCTGGAAAGTGATCGCCATCGCAGGCAAGGTGGCAAACATACTGAGCAGGGCTAGATAACGCTGGCGCACGGGAGGCTCCACAGATTGTACGGCATACCCTCGGGCTATCGGTAGGCGTCGGGAAAACTTGATAGCGAGTGCCTGCATCGGCCATTTGCGGTAGCATTCCCCCGAGTTCGAACCGCCTGGAACCCCCCCAATGTCCGACCGCCTGACCCTCCTGCGTCCCGATGACTGGCACATCCATCTTCGTGATGGCGCCGTGCTGCCCCACACCGTCGGCGACGTCGCGCGCACCTTTGGCCGCGCGATCATCATGCCCAACCTGGTACCGCCTGTTCGCAACGCCCAGGAAGCCGACGCCTACCGTCAGCGCATCCTCGCCGCGCGCCCGGCCGGCAGCCGTTTCGAGCCACTGATGGTGCTGTACCTCACTGACCTGACCACGCCGGCCGACATCCAATCGGCCAAGGCCAGCGGGTTCGTCCACGCGGCCAAGCTGTACCCGGCCGGTGCCACCACCAACTCCGACTCGGGCGTGACCAGCATCGACAAGATCTTTCCGGTGCTCGAAGCCATGGCCGAAGCGGGCATGCCGCTGCTGGTGCACGGTGAAGTGACCCGTGGCGAAGTCGACGTGTTCGACCGCGAGAAGCAGTTCATCGACGAGCACATGCGCCGCGTGGTGGAACGTTTCCCGAACCTGAAAGTGGTGTTCGAACACATCACCACCGGCGACGCCGTGCAGTTTGTCAACGAGGCCTCGGCCAACGTTGCCGCGACCATCACCGCGCACCACCTGCTGTACAACCGCAACCACATGTTGGTGGGTGGTATTCGTCCGCACTTCTATTGCCTGCCGATCCTCAAGCGCAACACCCACCAGGTGGCGCTGCTGGACGCGGCCACCAGTGGTAGCAGCAAATTCTTCCTGGGCACCGATTCGGCGCCCCACGCCCAACACGCCAAGGAAGCCGCCTGTGGCTGCGCCGGCTGCTACACCGCCTACGCGGCGATCGAGCTGTATGCCGAGGCGTTCGAGCAGCGCAATGCGCTGGACAAGCTTGAAGGCTTCGCCAGCCTGCACGGCCCTGCCTTCTATGGCCTGCCGGTGAACACCGACCGCATCACCCTGGTCCGCGAAGAGTGGACTGCCCCGGCCAGCCTGCCGTTCGGCGAGCTGTCCGTCATCCCTCTGCGCGCCGGTGAAAAACTGCGCTGGCGCCTGCTGGAGAAAACCGCGTGAGTGACGACAACTTCGACGAAGACCAGGACACCGGCGGTGGCGGCCCACGCCACCCCATGGCAGCGCGCTTTCGCGGTTACCTGCCGGTGGTGGTCGATGTCGAGACCGGCGGCTTCAACAGCGCCACCGACGCGCTGCTGGAGATCGCCGCGACCATCATCGGCATGGACGAGATGGGCTTCCTGTACCCCGAGCACACGCTGTTCTTCCGCGTGGAACCGTTCGAGGGTGCCAACATCGAACCGGCAGCGCTGGAGTTCACCGGCATCAAGCTGGACCATCCGCTGCGCATGGCGGTTAGCGAGGAGTCGGCACTGACGGAAATCTTCCGCAGCATCCGCAAATCGTTGAAGTCCAACGGCTGCAAGCGCGCGGTGCTGGTCGGCCACAACGCCAGCTTTGACCTGGGCTTCCTCAATGCCGCGGTGGCGCGCAACGACCTCAAGCGCAACCCGTTCCACCCTTTCTCCAGCTTCGACACCGCCACGCTTGCGGGCCTGGCCTACGGCCAGACTGTGCTGGCCAAGGCGTGCCAGGCCGCCGACATCGACTTCGATGGCCGCGAGGCTCACTCGGCGCGCTACGACACCGAGAAGACGGCCGAGCTGTTCTGCGGCATCGTCAACCGCTGGAAGGAAATGGGCGGCTGGGAAGATTTCGATCATTGATCGATGCCTGCGCATTGCCAACGGCGCCTTCGGGCGCCGTTTTTCATGCCACCCGAACAACCGCCCATCGCTCTGCATCAACGGTTAGCGAAGTTGTTTTGACAAGCATTCTCATTACGATTAGTCTCACCGCATCAAGAAGACACAGCGACGGTGTGACTCCCTATGTATGTTTGCCTCTGCCAAGGTGTGACCGACGGTCAGATCCGTGACGCGATCTATGAAGGATGCTGCAGCTACAAGGACGTCCGCCAGACCCTGGGCGTGGCCAGCCAATGCGGCAAATGTGCCTGCCTTGCCAAGCAAGTGGTACGCGAAACGCTCACCGAGCTGCAAACCACCCAGGCCGCCCTGCCCTACCCGGTAGAATTTACCGCCGCCTGAAACCACCGTTTTCGAAGAACCGGACCTTGCGTCCGGTTTTTTTATGCCTGTAATTCAATCAGTTACGCGCTGGATGCAGAACTCAAACATTCTTATTCCGATTAATTTTCATATATTATTCAATAACTTAGGTTTGACAGCGGAAGTTGTCGGGCTCAAACTTCCGTCATTGGCATTATTCAATCAGGACAGGACCCCAACATGAAAGGCGATATCAGCGTCATCCAGCATCTCAACAAGATCCTCGGGAACGAGCTCATCGCCATCAACCAATACTTCCTCCATGCGCGCATGTACGAAGACTGGGGTCTGAACAAGCTGGGCAAACTCGAGTACAAAGA
Organism: uncultured Gammaproteobacteria bacterium; assembly: GCA_963816515.1. Classification (GTDB taxonomy): domain Bacteria; phylum Pseudomonadota; class Gammaproteobacteria; order Pseudomonadales; family Pseudomonadaceae; genus Aquipseudomonas. The sequence goes on from CAWFKX010000001.1 coordinate 1,092,098, forward strand.
GTCCATCCAGGCCATGAAGGACGCTGACAAACTGATCAAGCGCATCCTGTTCCTGGAAGGCATTCCGAACCTGCAGGAACTGGGCAAGATCCTGATCGGCGAACACACCCGCGAAATGCTGGAATGCGACCTGAAGATCGAGCGCAAGGCGCACACCGACATCAAGGCCGCCATTGCCCACTGTGAAACCACGGGTGACTACGGTAGCCGTGACTTGCTGGAAGATATTCTGGAAGACCAGGAAGAGCACATCGACTGGCTGGAAACGCAGTTGGGGTTGATCGACAAGGTGGGCTTGGAGAATTACCTGCAGTCGGGCATGGGCGAGGACGAGTAAAAGTCCCCCTGCCACCAAAAAGGCCCCGCACTGCGGGGCTTTTTTGTTTTTGCTGCTGCACTTGGCCCAGCTTTTGATCCTGCCGTTGATCCTGCTTTTGATCTGGCAGGATCAAAGGCAAAGGCAACGGCAACGGCAACGGCAACGGCATGCGAATTCGGGGGCGCGGGGTTCCCGCGCTAAAAATGAAGATACTTTCATGTACCCCGGGCAGGGTGCGACAAACCGCCGCAGACCGCCAAGCACGCGGCTTTCAGCCATTTGCGCGTTTTTCGCAAAAAACCCTTGCAAAAATGAGCTGTTTACTTAGGAAGCTAACAAAACTTATAAAAGAGTCCTGCAGAGCCTTGCTGCAGAACTTGAGAAATTGGAGCTTTCAAATGACTGTTAAAGTAACCGAACGCGACGATTCACATATGTCTCACGAAGGCGTGGCCGCCGGCATCCGCATCTGGGACGTTTACCAACAAGACCTGCTGGTCGGCATGTTCCACAACGAGAACGATGCCCACAGCTATAAGGCCGAGCTGGAAATACTCGAAGAGAAGCGCTCCCAGCGGTAAGTCATCTTTTCACTGTTTTACTGCCTTCAGTAAAAAACCCCGCCTAGGCGGGGTTTTTCTATGCGCGTGGCACGCTTACCACATCAGATCATCAGGGATCTTGTAGGCCGCGTACGGATCATCAGCGTCCGGTTCCTCGGTCACCACATTGAGCAGCACAATACGCTCCGGAGCGCGCTCCTGGATCTTCACAGCCGCCTCGCGAGGGATCACCTCATAGCCGCCGCCATGGTGCACGATGGCCAGGGAGCCGGAGCTCAGCTTGGCGCGCATCAGGGCGTTGACCGACAGGCGCTTGACCTTCTTGTCGTCGACGAAGTTGTAATAATCCTCGGTGGTCAGCTTGGGCAGGCGCGACGCCTCGATCAACTGCTTGACCTGGGCCGCACGGGCTTTCTGCTCGACCTTCTCCTGCTGCTGGCGATTGAGCTCCTGGTCACGCTTGACCTTCTCGGCCATCGCTTCCTGGGCCAGGCGCTGCTGGGTGTCATCGACTTCCACCTGGCCTTTTTGCTCCAGGCGCTTCTGTTTCTGCTTATCTTTGCTGACTTGCTTGACCTGCTTCTGGTTGACCAGACCGGCTTTCAGCAATTGGTCACGAAGGGAAAGACTCATAGTACGTGCTCACTTATGCAACGGGCTCAGCCACAGCTGGGCAGGTTCTTTTCCTGGCGTTTGGCTTCACCCCACAGGGCGTCCAACTCGTCGAGGGTGCAATCTTCAATGGGACGGTGGGTGTCGCGCAATGCCTGTTCGATAAAACGGAAGCGTCGCTCAAATTTGCCATTGGCGCCACGCAGGGCGTTTTCCGGGTCGACCTTGAGGTGGCGGGCCAGGTTGACCACACTGAACAGCAGGTCACCGACCTCCTCGGCCACCGCCGCCTGGTCGTCACCGGCCATGGCTTCCAGCACTTCGTCCAGCTCCTCGCGCACCTTGTCCAGCACCGGCAACGCCGCCGGCCAGTCAAAACCGACGCCGGCCGCGCGCTTCTGCAGCTTGGCCGAACGGGCCAGCGCTGGCAACGCTTGGGGCACGTCGTCGAGCAGCGACACCTGCTCGGAGGCCACGGCCTTCTCGGCGCGCTCCTGGGCCTTGATCTCGTCCCAGCGCAGCTTGACCTGTTCTTCGCTCAGGCGCGGAGTGTCCAGCGGCGCGTAGAGGTCGCCGGTGGGGAATACATGGGGGTGGCGACGGATCAGCTTGCGGGTGATGCTGTCGACCACGCCGTCGAACTCGAACCGCCCTTCCTCGCGGGCCAGCTGGCTGTAGTACACCACCTGGAAGAGCAAATCGCCGAGTTCGCCCTGCAGGTGCTCGAAGTCACTGCGCTCGATGGCGTCGGCGACCTCGTAGGCCTCTTCCAGGGTGTAGGGCACGATGGTGGCGTAGGTCTGTTTGATGTCCCACGGGCAACCGTATTGCGGGTCGCGCAAGCGGGCCATAAGGCTCAGCAAATCGTTGAGTTGGTACATGGGGCTCCTTTGGGTCGCAGCTGCAAGCTGCAAGCAGTACGCGCTCGGCTTGCAGCTTGCAGCTACGCCTCAAGGCGTACGGTTGCGGCGGGTCTCGATGATGTTGGGCAACTGCGAGATGCGCCCCAGCAAGCGCCCCAGGGCGTCAAGCCCTGGGATCTCGATGGTCAGCGACATCAGCGCGGTGTTGTCTTCCTTGTTCGAGCGGGTGTTGACCGCCAGCACGTTGATGCGCTCGTTGAGCAGCACCTGGGACACGTCACGCAGCAGGCCGGAACGGTCGTAGGCGCGGATCATGATGTCCACCGGGTAGGTGAGCACCGGCACCGGCCCCCAGCTGACCTGGATGATGCGTTCCGGCTCGCGGCCGGCCAGCTGCAGCACCGAGGCGCAGTCCTGGCGGTGAATGCTCACCCCGCGCCCTTGGGTGATGTAGCCGACGATGGCGTCGCCCGGCAGCGGCTGGCAGCAGCCAGCCATCTGCGTCATCAGGTTGCCCACGCCCTGAATCTGGATATCGCCGCGCTTGCCCGGCTTGTAACCAGTGCTGGACTTGCGCGGTATCAGTTCCAGCTGCTCGTTGCCACGCTCCGGCTCAACCAGCTGCTGCGCCGAATTGACCAGGTGCGCCAGGCGCAGGTCGCCGGCGCCCAGGGCCGCGAACATGTCCTCGGCGGTCTTGTGGTTGGCCTTCTCGGCCAACTGCTCGAAGTCCACCTGCGGCAGGCCCAGACGGTTGAGTTCGCGCTCCAGCAAGGTCTTGCCGGCCGCCACGTTCTGGTCGCGGGCCTGCAGCTTGAACCAGTGGACGATCTTGGCCCGCGCCCGCGACGTGGTCACGTAGCCCAGGTTGGAGTTCAGCCAGTCGCGGCTCGGCGTGCCGTGCTTGCTGGTGATGATCTCGACCTGCTCGCCGGTATTGAGGCTGTAGTTGAGCGGCACGATGCGGCCGTTGATCTTGGCGCCACGGCAGTTGTGGCCGATCTCGGTGTGCACGCGGTAGGCGAAGTCCAGCGGCGTGGCGCCCTTGGGCAGGTCGATGGCGTGGCCGTCCGGGGTGAACACATAGACCCGGTCGGGCTCGATGTCCACGCGCAGCTGTTCGGCCAGGCCACCGATGTCACCCAGTTCCTCGTGCCATTCCAGCACCTGGCGCAACCACGAGATTTTCTCTTCGTAGTGGTTGGACCCCGACTTCACGTCGGTGCCCTTGTAGCGCCAGTGCGCACACACGCCCAGCTCGGCTTCCTCGTGCATGGCGTGGGTACGGATCTGCACCTCCAGCACCTTGCCCTCGGGGCCGATCACGGCGGTGTGCAGCGAGCGGTAGCCGTTTTCCTTGGGGTTGGCGATGTAGTCGTCGAACTCCTTGGGGATGTGCCGCCACAGGGTATGGACGATGCCCAGCGCGGTATAGCAATCGCGCATTTCCGGCACCAGCACACGCACCGCGCGTACGTCGTAGATCTGGCTGAACTCCAGGCCCTTGCGCTGCATTTTGCGCCAGATGGAGTAGATGTGCTTGGCTCGGCCGCTGATGTCAGCCTTGACGCCGGTGGCCAGCAGCTCGTTCTGCAGTTGGGTCATCACGTCGCTGATGAAGCGCTCGCGGTCCAGCCGGCGCTCGTGCAGCAGCTTGGCGATCTGTTTGTACTGGTCGGGCTCCAGGTAGCGGAAGGACAGGTCCTCCAGCTCCCACTTGATATGGCCGATGCCCAGGCGGTGGGCCAGCGGCGCGTAGATGTCGAACACCTCGCGGGCCACGCGGTTGCGCTTTTCCTCGTCGGCGTTCTTCACCGCGCGAATGGCGCACGTGCGTTCGGCCAGCTTGATCAGCGCCACGCGCACGTCGTCGACCATCGCCACCAGCATCTTGCGCAGGTTTTCCACCTGGCCCTGGCTACCCAGCACCAGCGATTGGCGCGGGCTGAGGCTGGCGCTGATGGCGGCCATGCGCAGCACGCCGTCGATCAGCTTGGCCACCAGCGCGCCGAAGCGTTGGCTGACCTCGGCCACGGTCACCCGGCCTTCACGCACGGCGCGGTAGATGACTGCCGCCACCAGGGTGTCCTGGTCCAGCTTGAGGTCGGCGAGGATTTCGGCGATTTCCAGGCCTGCCTGGAAACACGATGTCCCGTCGGCCCAGGAATGCTTGGCCATGTTGCCTTGCTGCTCGGCCTGCAGGGCGAATTCGCACGCCGCCTTCAGGGCCTCGCGGTCCAGCGCCAGGTCGACGCTGACAATGTGATCGAGCCATGCATCGAGATTGATACTGCCGTCAGTGTTGATCGGCTGGTGTGCTCTCACCTGTACCATCTTGTTTACCTTCCCTACGACGCGTTGCTAACGCGTCAACAGATCGCTGGCTTTGGCCTTCGCTGGGCCGGCGAAGGCCATGCATTCAAGCACCAGTCGGATTAGACGGACCGTCCTGGTCCGCTTCAAATAACGCCATCGCCTCGACATGCGCTGTCTGGGGAAACATGTCGAGGATTGCGGCACGTTTTAACCGGTAACCCTGCTTGATCAATTCGACCGCGTCGCGAGCCAAAGTTGCCGGGTTGCAGGACACATACACCAATCGCTTGGCACCCAATGCCGGGAGGTTCCTGACCACCTCGAAAGCACCGTCGCGCGGTGGGTCCAAGAGTACCGCAGAAAAGCCCCCGGCGGCCCAATCCGCCCCTGCCAGTGGCTGGGACAAATCGGCCTGAAAAACCTTTACGTTATGCAGATTGTTGCTGAGCGCATTGGCTGCCGCCCGGTCGACCATGGCCTGCACGCCTTCGACCGCCACCACTTCCTTCACCCGGGTGGCCAGTGGCAAGGCAAAGTTGCCCAAGCCACAGAATAGATCCAGTACACGTTCCTGGGGTTGCGGGTCGAGCCAGGCCAGGGCCTGTTCGATCATCGCCGTGTTCACCGCTTCGTTGACCTGCACGAAGTCCCCGGGGCGGTAGGCCAGCGTCAGTTGCCAGGGCGCCAGGGCGAAGCCCAGTGGCCCATCGGCGTCCACCGGCTGCGGCTCACCTTCACCCTGCAACCACAGCTGTGCATCGTGCTGGCGGGTAAACGCCAGCAGCGCCTGCAGGTCAGCTTCGGGCAGCGCAGCGGTGTGGCGCACCAGCACGCACAACGCGGTGCCGGCGAACAACTCCACGTGGCCAATGGCCTGGGGTTTGCCCAGGCCGCCCAGCAATGCCGGCAGGCCACTCATGATCGATTGCAAGGGCTGTACCAGCACCGGGCACTCGGCGATGGCGACGATGTCCTGGCTGGCCGCGGCGCGAAAGCCCACCTCCAGCTTGCGTGCCTTGATGTCCCAGCGCACGGCCACGCGGGCACGGCGACGGTAGCCGAATTCAGGGCCGGTGAGCGCGACGTCCCACTGTTGGGGCGCGACGTTGCCGGCACGCTGCAGGTGCTCGGCGAGCATGCGCTGTTTCAGGGCCAGTTGTTCTTCACGGGGCACGTGCTGCACGCTGCAACCGCCGCAGCGGTCGGCGTGGGCACAGGGTGCGGGGCGACGCATGGCGCTGGCCTTGAGCACCTTTTCAGTGCGTGCCTCTACCACTTTGCCATGGGCGTTGAGCACCCGCGCTTCCACCTGCTCGCCAGCCAGGGCGCCGAGCACGAACCAGGTGCGGCCTTCAAGAAAGGCAATGCCACGGCCATCGTTGCTCAGGCGTTCGATGTCCAGGCGCTGTTTCTTGCCCGTGGGCACTTGCACGGCGCGCTGACCGCCCGTGGGCTGAAAGCGCAGGCCGACGTTCTTCTTAGCCATCAGTTGGACGCATCGAAAATGCCGCTGGACAGGTAACGGTCACCACGGTCGCAGATGATGGCGACGATGGTCGCGTTCTGCAGCTCGCGGGACAGGCGCAGCATGGCCGCCACGGCACCGCCCGAGGACACGCCGCAGAAGATGCCTTCCTCGCGCGCCAGGCGGCGGGTGACCTCCTCGGCCTCGGCCTGGGCCATGTCGACGATACGGTCGACGCGGTCGGCCTGGTAGATCTTGGGCAGGTACTCATGGGGCCAGCGGCGGATGCCGGGAATGGCCGAGCCTTCCATCGGTTGCAGGCCGACGATCTGCACCGCCGGGTTCTGCTCCTTGAGGTAGCGCGACACGCCCATGATGGTACCGGTGGTGCCCATGGAGCTGACGAAATGGGTGATGGTGCCCTCGGTCTGCCGCCAGATTTCCGGGCCGGTGCTCACGTAGTGCGCCTCGGGGTTGTCGCCGTTGGCGAACTGGTCCAGCACCTTGCCGCGGCCTTCGGCCTGCATGCGCTCGGCCAGGTCGCGGGCGCCTTCCATGCCCTGTTCCTTGGTCACCAGGATCAACTCGGCGCCATAGGCGGTCATGGCCGCCTTGCGTTCGGCGGTGGAGTTGTCAGGCATGATCAGGATCATCTTGTAGCCCTTGATCGCTGCCGCCATGGCCAGGGCAATACCGGTGTTGCCGGAGGTGGCTTCGATCAGGGTGTCGCCGGGCTGGATCTGCCCGCGCGCTTCGGCACGGGTGATCATCGACAGCGCCGGGCGATCCTTCACGGAACCCGCCGGGTTGTTGCCTTCGAGCTTGAGCAAAAGGGTATTGCTGGTGTCGCCGGCCAGGCGCTGCAAGCGCACCAGCGGCGTGTTGCCGACGCAGTCGGCGATGGTTGGGTACTGCAGGGTCATGGCGTATTCGCAATCCGGACTGCGGGGCCGCCTATCATACCGGCAAACGCCCCAACGCCATATCACGCAAAGTGCGCGCCTAATTCCATTCAGCTATAAGCAGCCGTCACACGCAGGTTCAGTCGCAGGCCGCTGCCCGTGTTCTGCGCCCACAAGGCCCCACCCTGACGGGCCAGAGCGTTGCGCGCGATGCTCAGGCCCAGGCCAAAACCGCCATCGCCGGGGCGCGCGCCGTCCAGGCGAATAAACGGATGAAAAATGCGTTCAAGGTCGCCCTCGGCCACGCCACCGCCCTGGTCATCCAGCCACAGCAACCACTGGTCGCCATCACGGCGGCCGCCCAGACTGACAACGCCCCCTGGTGGCGAATGACGAATGGCATTGCGCAGGATATTTTCCAGCGCCTGGGCCAGCGCGTTGAGATTGCCCTGCACCCAGCAATCGGCGCTCACCGCGCAGCTCAATTGGCTGCTGGGCCAGCCGCTCTCATAGCAGGCATTCTCCGCCAGCATGTCCCACAGCGCCTGCACCTGAATGGGCTCCAGTGCCGCCGCATTGCGCTCGGTGTCGAGCCAGGCCAGTTGCAGGGTGTCGTCCACCAGCCGCTGCATGCCCAGCACTTCGCGCTGCACCCGGTCACGCAGGCGCGCGCAGTCTTGCTCGCTATCGCTCGCCACCTGCAGGCGGCTCAGGGGCGTGCGCAGTTCATGGGACAAGTCGCGCAACAATTGGCGCTGCAGGGCCACGGTGCTTTGCAGCCGCTCGGCCATGTGATCAAAGGCGCGGCCCAGCTCGCCCAGTTCATCGGGACGGCCGGTGGTCTGCAGGGTCAGCCGCCCTTGCAACGGGTCGGCACGCCAGGCGTTGGCCTGCTCACGCAGGCGGTTCAGGGGCGCGATCAACAGGCGGTACAGGCCCATGCACAAGAGAAAGGTGAACACCCCGGGGATGATGCCGGTGATGGTCAGGTGCCAGAGCAGCGCATAGCGGCCAGGCATCAAGCGCGCCGGCAACTCGAGAACCAGGCTGCCCGCGGCCGGGTGTTGCACAAAGGGAATGCGCAGCCAGGGCAGGCTTTGCGCGCGGTGGCTGACGGGCCAGTCCGGGCCACGCAAAAATGTCATGTGTTGCAGCTGCACGTCAGTCAGGGGCCGGCTACCCAACGGCTGCAGGTCATGGCCGACCACCACCGCCGAGCTCGCCTCGCGCTGCGCCAAGGCATCCAGCCAGGTGTCGACGCCAGCACTACCGCCCTGCTCCCAGGCGGCTTCGGCCTGCTCGGCATAGGCACTCAGTTGCTGGCGCGCTTCATGGGACAGGAAAGCGTTCTGGGTCTCCATGTAGCGGCCCCACGACCAGCTCAGCCAGATCATCAGCAGGCAGAAGCCGACCAGCAGCACCACCAGTTTCCAGAACAGCGAATGACGCCCCGGCACCTCAGCCCGCCTCGCTGGCGCTGAGCACATAACCCTTGCCCCACACCGTGCGCACTTCGCGGGCCAGGTAACCCACGGCCTTGAGTTTGCGACGGATCTGGCTGATGTGCATGTCCAGGCTGCGGTCGTGCTGCACGTAGCCGCGCTGCAACACATGCTGATAAAGGAAGGCTTTGCTCAGTACTTCATCACTGTGGCGGTTAAGGGTGTCGAGCAGGCGGAATTCACTGCGGGTAAGGCCTGCGGCTCGGCCGGCGAAATTCACGTCTGCGTGCAGGTCATCGAACCGCAGCTCATCGGCTTCCAGCGGTGCCGGTGGCTGGCTGCGCCGCCGTTCCAGCGCCACTCGACGCAGAATGGCTTCGACCCGCACCTGCAGCTCGTCCACGCTGAACGGCTTGGGCAGGTAATCATCGGCACCGCGGCGAAAGCCGCTGATGCGGTCGGCCTCGGCGCCCAGGGCCGACATCAGTATCACCGGGGTCGAAGATTGCTCGCGCAGGTGCTGCAGCACGTCCAGGCCGTTCATGCCCGGCAGCAGGATATCCATCAGCACCACGTCGTAGTCTTCACCCCGGGCCAGGGCCAGACCGTCGCGGCCATTCTGGCACCAGGTCACCTGGAAGCCGCAGCGCCCCAGTTCTGCATGCATGTAGGCGCCCAGCACCGGATCGTCCTCGATGGCCAGGATGTTGGCGACACAACTGCTTACAGGATTCATTGGCGTCTGTGACTGATTATCAATTAATTAATTATTCAGGAAGTTTTATCTTTCTGGCAACCGTTGTCCGACGCAGCGTTACGTAGCGGGTGCATTAGTGCCGCCATCGGGGTATTTTCCCCGCATGACACCCTCACCCGATTCGACGGAGAAACCAGTGTGCTGAAACGACTCGGGATCCGGGGCCGCGTGCTCCTGCTGGCGCTGCTGCCCGCCACCTTGATGGCGGTGTTGCTGGGCGGTTACTTCAGCTGGATGCAACAGGCCGAGCTGCAGGCGCAATTGCTGCGCCGCGGGCAGATGATCGCCGAACAGCTGGCGCCGTTGGTGGCCCATGGCATGGCCCGCAACGACTCGCCGCTGCTGGAGCGCATCGCCGCCCAGGCGCTGGAGCAGGCCGACGTGCGCGCCGTGTCGTTCCTGGCCGCCGACCGTTCGCCCCTGGCCCATGCCGGGCCGAGCATGCTCAACCCGGTGCCGATCGGCAACAGCACCCACCTGTTGCAGCGTAGCGGCAACGACGCCACGCGCTACCTGCTGCCGGTGTTCGGCCACCACCGCGACCTGGCCGGCGACATGGTGCCGGGCGAAGCCGACCGCCTGCTGGGCTGGGTGGAGTTGGAGCTGTCCCACGACGGCACCTTGCTGCGGGTGTACCGCGGCCTGTTCGCCAGCCTCATGCTGATTGCCTGCGGGCTGCTGGGCACGGGCCTGCTGGCCATGCGCATGAGCCGCGGCATCAACGGCCCCATCAGCCAGATCAAGCAGACCGTGCTGCAACTCAAGGACGGCAACCTGGAAGCGCGCCTGCCGGCCCTGGGCAGCCACGAACTGGACGAACTGGCCGCCGGCATCAACCGCATGGCCGAGACCCTGCAGGGCGCTCAGGAAGAATTGCAGCACAGCGTCGACCAGGCCACCGAAGACGTCCGCCAAAACCTGGAGACCATCGAGATCCAGAACATCGAACTCGACCTGGCGCGCAAGGAGGCCCTGGAAGCCAGCCGCATCAAGTCCGAGTTCCTGGCCAACATGAGCCACGAGATTCGCACGCCGCTCAACGGCATTCTCGGTTTCACCCACCTGCTGCAAAAAAGCGAGCTTACCCCGCGCCAGCTCGACTACCTGGGCACGATCGAAAAATCGGCCGACAGCCTGCTGGGGATCATCAACGAGATCCTCGATTTCTCCAAGATCGAAGCCGGCAAACTGGTGCTCGACAGCATCCCTTTCAATTTACGAGACCTGCTTCAGGACACCCTCAACATCCTCGCCCCGGCTGCCCACGCCAAGCAGCTGGAACTGGTGAGCCTGGTGTACCGCGACACGCCGCTGTCGCTGATCGGCGACCCGCTGCGGCTGAAACAGATCCTCACCAACCTGGTGAGCAACGCCATCAAGTTCACCCGCGAAGGCACCATCGTTGCCCGCGCCATGCTCGAAGATGAAAACGATGACGGCGTGCAGCTGCGCATCAGCGTGCAGGACACCGGCATCGGCCTGTCCAGCCAGGACGTGCGCGCGTTGTTCCAGGCCTTCAGCCAGGCGGACAACTCGCTGTCGCGCCAGCCCGGTGGCACCGGCCTGGGGCTGGTGATTTCCAAGCGCCTGATCGAGCAGATGGGTGGCGAGATCGGCGTCGACAGCACCCCGGGCGAGGGCTCGGAGTTCTGGATCAGCCTGCGCCTGCCCAAGGCCCGCGACGATGCCGAGGACCAGCCGGGCGAGCCGCTCAACGGCCGGCGCATCGCGATCGTCGAGCACCACGAACTGGCGCGCCAGGCCCTGCAGCATCAACTGGAGGACTTGGGTCTGGAGGTCAGCACCTTCGCCTCGGTGGAGAAACTGATCGGCGCCGTGAGCGCCGCGCAATTGGCCGGCCAGCCCATCGATCTGGCGGTACTGGGCCTGACCAGCTACGACGTTGGCCCCGACCGCCTGGCGCAACAGGTACGTGACATCGAGCAGTTCGCCTGCCACGTGCTGGTGCTGTGCCCCACCACCGAACAGACGCTGTTCCACGCCGCGGTGCCCAACCCCCACAGCCAGTTGCAGCCCAAGCCTGCGTGCATGCGCAAGCTGCGCCGCGGCCTCAGTGACCTGGTCAACCCCAAGCGCCTGCGCCACGACAGCAACGAACCGCTGGCCAACCGTGCGCCACGGGTGCTGTGCGTGGACGACAACCCGGCCAACCTGCTGTTGGTGCAGACCCTGCTCGAAGACCTGGGCGCCGAGGTACTGGCCGTGGACAGCGGCATCACGGCGATCAAGGCGGTGCAGGACGAGCGCTTCGACCTGGTGCTGATGGACGTGCAGATGCCGGGCATGGACGGGCGCGAAACCACCGAGCGCATTCGCCTGTGGGAAGCGGCCCAGCCGGGCCCGGCGCTGCCCATCGTGGCGCTGACCGCGCATGCCATGGCCAATGAGAAACGTGCCCTGCTGCAAAGCGGCATGGACGACTACCTGACCAAGCCGATCAGTGACCGCCAGCTGGCCCAGGTGGTACTGAAATGGACCGGCCTGGTGCTGCGCACGCGCACCACCGAGCGCGCGGAATGGGCCCCTGAAGACGACGTGCTGCACGTGCTCGACCCTGAAGAGGGGCTGCGCCTGGCCGCCGGCAAGGAAGACCTGGCCGCCGACATGCTGGCCATGCTGCTGGCATCGCTGGACGACGAGCGCAAGGCCATTCAGGCCGCCCGCGAGGCCGACGATCACACCCTGACCATCGAGCGCGTGCACCGCCTGCACGGCGCCACCCGCTACTGCGGCGTGCCGCAATTGCGAGCCGCCTGCCAGCGCAGCGAAACCTTGCTCAAGCAGAACGATGCCAGCGCACAGGAAGCCCTGGACGAGCTCGATACCGCCATTCAGCGGCTGGCCGAGCATGCGCGGATTTCTGCGTAAGCGCCGCTTGATGCGGCGCAATAACCGCGCGCTCCCCATCCACTACACTGCATGACCGTGCCACCCACAAGGACGCCCGACCATGCGCACCCTCCTGTTCAGCAGCCAACACTACGACCAGGACAGTTTCCTGGCCGTGCCCCAGGACCCGGCCATCGAGCTGCACTTCCAGCCCGCGCGCCTGACCGAGGACACCGCGCCACTGGCCGCCGGCCATGAGGTGGTGTGCGCCTTCATCAATGACGACCTCAGCGAACCGGTGCTCACGCAATTGGCCGCCGGGGGCACGCGGCTGATCGCCCTGCGCTCGGCCGGCTACAACCATGTCGACCTGGCCGCCGCCCGGCGCCTGGGGCTGGCCGTGGTGCGGGTGCCGGCCTACTCGCCCCACGCCGTGGCCGAGCATGCCGTGGCGCTGGTGCTGGCGCTCAACCGCCACCTGCACCGCGCCTACAACCGCACCCGCGACGGCGACTTCACCCTGCACGGGCTGACCGGCTTCGACTTGGCGGGCAAAACCGTCGGCGTGATCGGCACCGGGCAGATCGGCGCCACCTTCGCGCGCATCATGCACGGCTTCGGCTGCCAGCTGCTGGCCCATGACCCCTACCCCAACGACGCCGTCAGCGCCTTGGGCGCGCGCTACCTGCCGCTGGACGAGGTACTGGCCCAGGCGCACATCATCAGCCTGCACTGCCCCCTCACCAGCGCCAGCCACCACCTGATCAACGCCCGCAGCCTGGCACGCCTGCAACCCGGCGCCATGCTCATCAATACTGGCCGTGGCGCGCTGGTGGATACCCCGGCACTGATCGACGCGCTGAAAAGCGGCCAACTCGGGTACCTCGGGCTGGACGTGTATGAAGAGGAAGCGCAGCTGTTTTTCGAGGACCGCAGCGACCTGCCGTTGCAGGACGACGTGCTGGCCCGGTTGCTGACCTTCCCCAACGTGATCATCACCGCTCACCAGGCGTTTCTGACCCGCGAAGCCCTGGCCGCGATCGCCAGCACCACCCTGCGCAATATTTCCGACTGGGGGCGTGGTTCACCGCAGAATCTGGTCGAGGCTTAGGCGGGCGGGCGTGCTAGCATGTCGCGCAGATTTGGAGGACCCATGGTCGAACACGATTTTCGCTACAGCCTGCTCAACCCGCACCACACCCTGATTGAATGCCGCGCGCTGGCGCCAGGCCGTTATCAGGTCACCGGCAACGGTGGTTCGATTCACAATGACGACGTTTTGCTGGTGACCCTCAAGGGCAGCAAAACCCTGTCCATGCGCCTGACCATCGAAAAAGTCCGCCACCTGATCAACCCGCCCGGCCAATGGGTAGCGGTTGCCCGTGGCCCGGTGTTCGGCGAGCTGGCCATTCACCAGTGGCACGTGCAGTGCGACGCTTGCAACGCGGACCTGGAGTTCGAATTTGCGGTGGACGCCAAGCTGGGCACCAAGGCGCAGAAACCGGCCGCCGTGGCCCGCATCGCCGAGCTGGGCTGGAGCACCGTGGGCGACAAGCACCTGTGCCGCACCTGCCAGGAGCCGCGTCCGTGAAAAAAGCCCTGCTGCTGGCGGCCCTGACCGCCACCCTCGCGGGCTGCGCATCCGGGCCCAAGCTGCAACAGGAACAGGCGTACACGCTGGAGTGGATCGGCGATCGACCGCTGATGGACTACAGCCATATCAGCCTGACCCTGGGCGATGACGGCCGCGCCTATGGCAACGCCGGCTGCAATCACTGGTTCGCACCCTACACGCTCAAGCGTCATCACCTGACGTTCGGCCCCGTAGGCAGCACCCGCCGCATGTGCGACCCGGCCACCATGGAGCAGGAACAACGCTTCCTGCAGGCCCTGAGCGGTGTGCAGCGCTGGAGCGTGTCCAAGGAAGGCCAGATCCGCCTGTGGCCGGAAGAAGGCAAGCCGCTGCGCCTGTGGCCTGACGAAGGCTGAGGCTTCAGCGTCGCCGATAGCGCTTGTGGGAGCCAGCAGAGCCCGCTCCCACAAGCGCTTCCTGGCCGTCAGGAGCTCTTCAACCTGGCCAGCTTGGCGCTGATCCCCTCGGCCGTCTGTTCACCCACCAACTGCTCACGCACCTTGCCCTTGGCATCGATGATGTAGGTAATGGGCAACGCATCGTTCTGCGGCAGATCGAAGCGCGGGCCCGGGTCATTGGCCAGCACGGTGAAATTGATGCCCAGTGCCTGCACGGCCTTTTTCAGGTCGTCGCCCTGCAAGCCATCGAAATTGACCCCCACCACCGCCACGCCCTGCCCCTTCAACTGGTCGGCCAAGGCGTTGAGCTGCGGCACCTCGGTACGGCACGGGCCGCACCAGTCGGCCCAGTAGTTCACCACCAGCCACTGGTCATCCAGCTGTCGCGCCTTCACCACCTTACCGTTCTGGTCCACGCCATAGTCAGCGCCGCAACCGCTCAGCAACGCCAATACCAGACACACCGCCACCCGCCATGCCATGATTGCCACCTTCCAAAATGTGCCCGCCACGGGGTTAGAATAGCCCCCCCTTCCACCAAGGTGCGACCCCCAATGACCGACCTGACGCTTTATCACAACCCGCGCTGCTCCAAATCCCGTGCCGCGTTGGAATTGCTGCAGGCCCGCGGCCTGGAGCCTACCGTGGTGCGCTACCTGGACACGCCGCCCGACGCCGCCACCCTCAAGGCCGTGCTGGCCAAGCTGGGCCTGCACGCCCGCGCCCTGTTGCGCACCGGCGAAGACGAATACAAGGCGCTGAACCTGGCCGACGCGACCCTGGGCGAAGACCAGTTGATCGCCGCCATGGCCCAGCACCCGAAACTGATCGAGCGACCAATCCTGATCGCCGGCGACAAGGCCGCCATCGGCCGCCCGCCCGAGAAAGTGCTGGAGATTCTGCCGTGAGCCAACCGTACATCCTGGTGCTGTACTACAGCCGCAGTGGCGCCACCGCGCAGATGGCCAGGCACATTGCCCGCGGCGTGGAACTGAGCGGCATCGAGGCGCGCCTGCGCACCGTGCCGCCGGTGTCGGCCGACCACGAGGCCACCGGCCCGAGCATTCCCGACCATGGCGCGCCCTACGCCAGCATCGATGACCTGAAGAACTGCGCCGGCCTGGCCATGGGCAGCCCGACCCGCTACGGCAACATGGCGGCGCCGCTCAAGTACTTCCTGGACGGCACCAGCAGCCTGTGGCTGAGCGGCGCCCTGGTGGGCAAGCCGGCCTCGGTGTTCACCTCCACCGCCAGCCTGCACGGCGGCCAGGAAACCACGCTGCTGTCGATGATGATGCCGCTGCTGCACCACGGCATGCTGATCAGCGGCATTCCCTACAGCGAGTCGGCGCTGCTGGACACCCGTGGTGGTGGCACGCCCTACGGCGCCAGCCACCATGCGGGCGCCGACAGCAAGCGCGCCCTGGACGAGCACGAGATTGCCCTGTGCCGTGCCCTGGGCCAACGCCTGGGCAACATCGCGCAAAAACTGGAGGCACCGCGTGGCTAAACGCCCCAAGGTGCTGCCCAGTGTGCAATGGCTGCAACCCCGGGTGCGACTGGCGCGTTGGCTGAGCCTGGCGTGCTTCTTCGGTTTCATGGCCTTGCTGTGCGGCTACTACCTGCTGGTGGCCGACCTCCACGGCGCCCGGCCGTGGGTGATCCTGCTGATCGAGCTGGTGCCCCTGCTGCTGCTCACCCCGGGCATGCTGCTGGGCAGCCCGCGCGGCCATTCGTGGACCTGCTTTGCCGTCAACCTGTACTTCATCAAGGGTGCACTGGCCGCCTACGACCCCAACCGTCACCTGTTCGGCCTGCTGGAAATGGCCGCCAGCCTGGCGGTGTTCACCAGTGCCCTGCTGTATGTGCGCTGGCGCTTTCAATTGAATCGGAAACTGGCCGGAGAGGGCCTGGCGTGAATGCAGGATTACAAGTGGCTCAACGAATACTGTCTCAATCGCTTTGGCTCGGCGAAGGCACTGGAAGACCATCTGCCTGAACCGAAAACCGCCGCGCAACTGCGCAAGATCCCCACTGACCGCTACCTGTCGACCATGGCCCTGCGGGTGTTTCGCGCCGGCCTCAAGCACAGCCTGGTGGACGCCAAGTGGCCAGCGTTCGAGCAGGTGTTCTTCGGCTTCGACCCGGAAAAAGTCGTGTTGATGGGCGCCGAGCACCTGGAGCGCCTGATGCAGGACACCCGCATCATCCGCCACCTGGGCAAACTCAAGAGCGTGCCGCGCAACGCGCAAATGATGCTCGACATCGAACACGAGCATAAAAGCTTCGGCGCGTTCATCGCCGACTGGCCGGTGACCGACATCGTCGGCCTGTGGCAGTACCTGGCCAAGCACGGCAACCAGATGGGCGGTCTTTCCTCCCCGCGGTTCCTGCGCATGATCGGCAAGGACACCTTCATTCCCACCTGGGACGTGGTGGCCGCGCTCAACGCCCAGGGTATTGTTGACAAGGTGCCCAGCAGCAAGCGCGACCAGGCGAAGGTCCAGGAAGTGTTCAACCAATGGCAGGCCGAAAGTGGACGGCCGCTGTGCCAGCTCTCGGCGATGCTGGCCTACACCGTCAACCACTAACCGCATGGAACGCCGATGAAACTCAAACCGCTACTGTTGCTGGCCAGCCTGCCGATCATCGGCGGCCTGGGCTTTATGGCCTGGCAACACTACTGGCCGGTGCAAGCGGCGTCGGGCTGGAGTACCCGTCTGGTCTACGACGACGTGAAGAAGGCCGCCGCCCTGAGCTTTGATGGCCGCAATGTGCTGGTCACCGAAGAACTGCGCAACGCCAAAGGCCGCCTGCTCAGCATCGCCCCTGACGGTACCCGCACCACGCTGCTCGACAACCTGAGCAAACCTGACGGCATGGCACCGTTCCTGGGTGGGCATGCATTCAGCCAGGAGTGGGAAAACAGCCCGGTGCAGTTGCTCAAGGATGGCAAGTTGACGACGCTGTTCATGGGTACCGACGTGCAAGGCCTGAAACCCGATGGCGACACGCTGTACGCCATCGAGGACCGGCACGACCACGGCCGGTTGATGCGTTACGACGCCGCCGATGGCTCGCTGACAGTGCTGCGCGACAACCTGTCGGAAACCGAATCGGTGGAAATCTGCCCGGGCGACAGGTTGCTGTACACGGTGAAGAAGGAAGGCGTGATCCGCCAGCTGGATCCATCGGGCAAAGACCCGGTGGTAGTGGACGGCATCACCAACCCCACCTTCATCCTGTGCGACAAGCGCGGGTTGTGGATTGTCGAAGACCAGACCCACCTGGCACGCCTGTGGCTGCGCACGCCGGACGGCAAGTCGCAGGTGATTCTGTCGCACCTGCGCGCGCCGCAGGAGTTGCTGCCCACCGGTGACAACACCTACCTGCTGGCCGAGGGTGGCCGGGACCGGGTGATCGAGTTGAAGGCAGCGCCTTAGCGACTGGCCTCATCGCGAGCAAGCTTTGCTCCCACGGTGCAAACAGCTGTGGGAGCAAAGCTTGCTCGCGATGAACGTGACGCGGTGTTAGATATTCAACACGTTAAGCACCCGCGAAGGCGCGCTTTCGTCGATCGCCAGGTTGACGAAATCGAACAGGTTGCGGTCCGCCAGCTGCGAGGGCACCACGTTCTGCAGGCCACGGAAGATGCTCTCGGTACGCCCCGGGTGCTTGCGCTCCCACTCCACCAGCATGTCCTTGACCACCTGGCGCTGCAGGTTTTCCTGCGAACCACAGAGGTTGCACGGGATGATCGGGAACTGCTTGAGGTCGGAGTAGGCCTGGATGTCCTTCTCGTTGCAGTAGGCCAGCGGGCGGATCACTACGTTGCGGCCGTCGTCGGCGCGCAGCTTGGGCGGCATCGCCTTCATGCTGCCGTTGAAGAACATGTTCAGGAAGAACGTCTCGACGATGTCGTCGCGGTGGTGCCCCAGGGCCATCTTGGTGGCACCGATCTCGTCGGCGAAGGTGTACAGCGTGCCCCGGCGCAGGCGCGAGCACAGCGAGCAGGTGGTCTTGCCTTCCGGGATCAGTTCCTTGACCACCGAGTAGGTGTCTTTCTCGACGATGTGATATTCCACGCCCAGCTCTTCGAGGTAAGCCGGCAGCACGTGCTCGGGGAAGCCAGGCTGTTTCTGATCCATGTTCACAGCGACGATGTCGAACTTGATCGGCGCCACTTTCTGCAGGTGCATCAGCACGTCGAGCATGGTGTAGCTGTCCTTGCCGCCCGACAGGCAGACCATGACCTTGTCACCGTCCTCGATCATGTTGTAGTCGGCGACGGCTTCACCGGCCAGCCGGCGAAGGCGTTTCTGCAGTTTGTTCTGGTTGACCGAAAGGGTGCCCATGGCGCTTGAAATCCGCGTGGTGAGACGAAAAGCCGGGCATTTTACCTGTAAAGCCGGCGCGGCGGTACGGTATCTGGTCAACTCGCGTGGCCACCGGGGTAAATACTGCAAAGTGATTACAGGGGGCCTCTAGAGCGCGATTTGCTCTAAAAGTGCAGGGATCTGCGCCCTATACTCCCGAGTGAGGTCGATTACCACCAGAGGAGTGAGCGGCATGATCCATCACGTCGTGGGGTTGTTCACCCATCCCGATCAGGAATGGCATCAGATCCGTGGCGAAGAAGAAACCATCAGCCACATGTACCTCACCCACACGTTGATTCTGGCGGCGATCCCCGCCGTTTCGGCGTTCATCGGCACCACGCGGGTGGGCTGGGTCATTGGCCATCGTGCGCCGGTGATGCTGACCACCGACAGCGCCATCTGGATGACATTGATGTCGTACGTCGCCATGCTGGCCGGCGTGGCGGTGATGGGCGCGTTCATTCACTGGATGGCCCGCACCTACGACGCCAGCCCCAGCCTGGCGCGCTGCATCGCCTTTGCCACCTACACCGCCACGCCGCTGTTCATCGGCGGCCTGTCGGCGCTGTACCCGCACTTGTGGCTGGGCATGATGGTCGGCACCGCAGCCATCTGCTACACGGTGTACCTGCTGTACGTGGGGTTGCCGACGTTCATGAACATCCATGCCGACGAAGGCTTCCTGTTTTCAAGCTCGGTGCTGGCGGTGGGCCTGGTGGTGCTGGTGGCCATCATGGCCTTTACCGTGATCATCTGGGGGCTGGGCGTAGGCCCGGTGTACACCAACTAGCCGCACCCCGTGGCCAGGGCCGCCTGCGGGCGGCCTTTTGCCGTGCGCCTGGCGACGGGCGGCTCGGCGCTGGCCCGCGCTTGCGGCATAATCGGGGGATATGGAGTGTCGTCTAGCATGCCCGAGTTACTCAATTCCCGCGTTGAATCCTGTTTCCAGCAAGCCGAAGCCTTTTTCAAACGTTCCTTCGACCGCCCCCAGGTCAGTTTCAAGCTGCGTGGGCAGAAGGCCGGCGTCGCCCACCTGCACGAGAACCTGCTGCGCTTCAACCCCCAGCTGTACCGCGAAAACAGCGAGGACTTCCTGCGCCAGACCGTACCGCACGAAGTGGCGCACCTGGTAGCGCACCAACTGTTCGGTGACCGCATCGCGCCCCATGGCGAGGAATGGCAACTGATCATGCGCGGCGTGTACGAGCTGCCGCCCAACCGCTGCCACACCTACGAGGTCAAGCGCCGGCGGGTGATGCGCTACATCTACCGCTGCCCGTGCGCTGACAGCGACTTCCCGTTCAGCGCCCAGCGCCACAGCCTGGTGCGCCAGGGCCGGCGCTACTTGTGCCGACGGTGCCGACACACCCTGGTGTTCAGCGGCGAAACCCGGGTGGAGTAAGGTTCGCCCCCATGAAAAAACCCATCCGAAGATGGGTTTTTTCATTTCAGCCAGCGATCAGCGCGGGGTATCGGCTACCACGGCTTCGTGGGCTTCAGCCACTTCGATCGCGGTAGGGCCTGCGGCCAACTGCGCTTTCATGGTGTCTTCGTCCAGCTCGCCCACCCACTTGGCAACCACCAGGGTGGCCACGGCGTTGCCGACCAAGTTGGTCAGGGCGCGGGCTTCGGACATGAAGCGGTCGATACCCAGGATCAGCGCCAGGCCAGCCACCGGCAGGTGGCCCACCGCCGACAGGGTCGCGGCCAGCACGATGAAGCCGCTGCCGGTAACGCCTGCGGCGCCCTTGGAGGAGATCAGCAGCACGGCCAGCAGGGTGATCTGGTGGAACAGGTCCATGTGCGTGTCAGTGGCCTGGGCGATGAACACGGCGGCCATGGTCAGGTAGATGGCGGTACCGTCCAGGTTGAACGAGTAACCGGTCGGGATCACCAGGCCCACCACCGATTTCTGTGCACCCAGGCGCTCCAGCTTGACCAGCATGCGTGGCAGGGCCGATTCCGACGACGAGGTACCCAGCACAATCAGCAGCTCTTCACGGATGTAGCGCACCAGCTTGAGAATGCTGAAACCGTGAGCGCGGGCAATCGAACCCAGCACCAGCAGCACGAACAGGATGCAGGTGATGTAGAAGCACAGCATCAGCTGGCCCAGTTGCACCAGCGAGCTCACGCCGTAGGCGCCGATGGTGAAGGCCATGGCACCCAGCGCGCCCAGCGGCGCCAGCTTCATGATCATGTTGATGATGTTGAACATGACGTGGGCGAAGCGGTCAATCAGCTCCAGCAGCGGTTTGCCGTAGGCGCCCAGGCGGTGCAGGGCGAAACCGAACAACACGGCGAACATCAGCACTTGCAGGATGTCACCGGTGGCGAAGGCACCGACGATGGTGTTGGGGATGATGTTCAGGAAGAACGCGATCACGCTCTGGTCTTTACCAGCGGCCACGTAGGTGGCGACCTTGGAGGCGTCCAGGGTGGCGGGGTCGATGTGCATGCCATTACCCGGGCCAACCACGTTGACCACGACCAGGCCGATCAGCAGGGCGATGGTGGAGACGATTTCGAAGTACAGCAGCGCGTAGCCGCCCGTCTTGCCCACGGCCTTCATGCTTTCCATGCCGGCGATGCCGCTGACCACGGTGCAGAAGATGATGGGGGCGATGACCATTTTGATCAGTTTGATGAACCCGTCGCCGAGCGGCTTCAGGGACACGGCGGTGTCAGGGTAGAAGTGCCCTAACGCGATACCGATGATGATCGCGACGATCACCTGGAAATACAGCGATTTGTACAGTGGCTGACGAGTCGTCATTGCAAATTCCTCAAGCGCATCGCCTGGCATCCATTCCTGTGATGCATACGACACCTGAACACGAACCCTCCTGCACTGGAGGGATTTATTGTCGAGCTGCGTGTGGCAGACCTTGCGCTGGTATCGCAAGGGGCGTGCCAGGTCGCACGCACAGGCTGATGATCAATGATTACGGGGGTTGGGTGCCATCATGTTAGCCACTATTGGAAATCTTGCATGGCGGAATTCCGCCACTTAGGCCGGACAACCTCCGCCACATGGCGGATATCCGCCGCCCGTGCGTCGCGCAACGGCCAGACGCAGCCTGCGGCAGCTGATACAGAGGGAGCGGCCGCAAGGCCCCGTCACCGTCGCTGCACAGTTGAGGTATAGCGCAAATCAGAGGGGTTTGAAGCGTACCCGGAAAGCAGCCCCGCCCAGGGGCGAATCGTCGAGCGTAAGCTGCGCGTCATAGCTTTCGATGATGTCCTTGACCACCGCCAGGCCAATGCCCTGCCCCGGGTTCTGCCGGTCCAGGCGCTCACCCCGTTGCAGGATGCGCGCCCGCTGGCTCTCGGGCACCCCGGGGCCGTCGTCCTCGACGCTGAGGCGGGTGCCAAACTCGCCGAACGCCAGGCTCACCTTCACCTCGCTCAGGCACAGCCGGTAGGCGTTTTCCAGCAGGTTGCCGAGCATCTCCAGCAACGCGCCCTCCTCCATCGGCACCTGGGCCAGCTCGGGAATGTTGAAGGTCACGTTCACGCGCTTGTCGCGGTAGACCTTGGCCAGGGTGCTGCACAGGCTGTCCAGCAACGGCTTGAGCAACACCTGGTGGCGCACCAGGCCGCTCTTGCGCAGGCTGGCGCGCTGCAACTGGTAGCCGATCTGCTGGCTCATGCGCTCGATCTGGCTTTGCAGGATGCGCGCCTGCTCAATGTTCTCGGGGCGCTGAGCGATGGTCTCGCTGACGCCCTGCAACACCGCCAGCGGGGTTTTCAGGCTGTGGGCCAGGTCGCCCAGGGAATCGCGATAACGGCCACGCTGTTCGCGCTCACTGCTCAGCAGGCGGTTCAGTGAGCCGGTCAGGCGCAGCAGTTCGCGGGGGTGGGTTTCGCTGAGGCTTTCACGTTCGCCGGACTCGATTTCGTCCAGCTCCGAACTCAACTGGCGCAACGCGCGCAGGCCCCACGTCAGGCCCGCCCACAGCAGCACCAGCAACGCCAGCAGCGCCGCGCCGAAGCCCAGGAACAGCTTCTCGCGCAGGCCGGAAAGAATCGCCTTGTACTCGCGCACCGGCTGCAGGGCGACGATGCTGTAAGCGGCGCTCTTGCCGCCCAGCAGCTTCACTTCCACGTCGTAGACGAAGTACTCCTCGCCGTTGGACTCATGAATGTGCGCGAACTGCGCACCCAGGCCATCGTAGCGCGGGGTGTAGTTGATGCTCTGCTCGGTGGTGGCCCGGGAGCGCCACACCAGGTCGCCCTGACGGTTGTAGATGTAGCCCAGCAGGCGGCTGTCGGGCAGGTTGAAGCGCTCATCAGGCAGCAGGTCGGGCATCTGCAGCTTGCCGTTCTCCACCCGGGCGGCGGAGATCAGCGTGGTCACGTCGGACGCCAGGCGCTGCTCGATGGACTCGCGCAACGCCAGGCTGAAGGTACTTTGCAACGCTGGCAGCAGGCCGAGCATGAACAGCACCGCCAGGATAAAGGCGGCCAGCATCAACCTTACGCGCAGCGATCGAATCATTTACACCGCTCAGTGAACAGATAGCCGAGGCCGCGCACGGTCTCGATCGGCTTGAAGCCGTTGGTGCCTTCGAGCTTGCGGCGCAGGCGGCCGACCAGCACTTCGATGACGTTTGGATCGCGCTCGTCGTCGTCCGGGTACAGCTGTTCCATCAGGCGGTCCTTGGCCACCACCTGCTGGTGATGACGCATGAGGAATTCGAGGATGCGGTATTCGTAGGCGGTCAGCGCCAGCGGCTGTTCGTCCAGGCTCGCCTGCTTGCGGTTGAGGTCCAGCAGCAGGGGGCCGGCGACGATGGTCGACTGGATGAAACCACTGGAGCGGCGCAGCAAGGCGTTGAGGCGCGCCTCCAGCTCTTCGAACTGGAAGGGTTTTACCACATAGTCGTCGGCGCCGGTGGCCAGGCCTTCAACTTTATCCTGCCAGTTGCCGCGCGCGGTCAGGATCAGCACCGGGAACGCCTTGCCGTCGGCACGCAGGCGGCGAATCAGCTCCAGGCCGCCCATGCCCGGCAGGCCCAGGTCAACCACGGCCAGGTCGTGGTTGTACTGCGAGGCCTGGTACAAGGCTTCCTCGGCGTTGGCCACCGCCTCCACCACATGGCCGCTTTCGGTCAAGCGGGTATACAAGTGGTGCCGCAACAACGCCTCATCTTCTACCACCAGCAGTTTCATAGTGCTCCCCGAGCGGTGCCCTGTGTGTGCGGGACCCCGTGTTACCTCATCTGAATGGCGGCACCGGGCGCTTGTTCGACAAGCCCCGGCGCCAAAGAGTGTACCTGCAACAAGCTTAGTCAGGCAGCGCTGAACCCCAACTGAACCGGATGGGCTAGGCTGAGCTGACTGCCCACCCCATGGAGACGCGGACATGCGTGTACTGTTGATGTGCCTGTTGCTGGCGGCCAGCGGCCTGGCCCAGGCCGAAATCAAGACCCAGGAATTGCATTACAAGGATTTGAACGGCACCCCGCTGGTGGGTTACTTCGCCTACGACGACGCCATCCAGGGCCCGCGGCCAGGCGTGGTGGTGGTGCATGAGTGGTGGGGCCTGAACGACTACGCCAAGGGCCGCGCCCGCGCCCTCGCCGCCTTGGGCTATAGCGCCCTGGCCATCGACATGTACGGCGAAGGCAAGAACACCGAGCACCCCAAGGACGCCATGGCGTTCATGCAGGAGGCCTCGGCCAACGCCGCAGTGTCCAGCGCGCGCTTCGACGCTGGCGTGCAGCTGCTTAAACAGCAGCCTCAGACCAACCCGGCGAAAATCGCCGCCATCGGCTACTGCTTCGGCGGCACCGTGGTGCTCAACGCCGCCCGCCATGGCGCCACGCTGGCCGGCGTGGTCAGCTTCCACGGCGGCCTGGCCGCCAAGACCCGCGCCACCAAGGGCAGCGTGAAAACGCCGATCCTGGTGGAGCACGGCGAACTGGACAGCATGAGCACGCCCAAGGACGTGGCCGACTTCAAGACCGAGATGTCCACTGCCGGCGTGAACTACCAGTTCGTGGTACAGCCGGGGGCCAAGCATGGCTTCACCAACCCTGACGCCGACCGCCTGGCCCATGGCGACCATGGCGGGCCGGACATTGGCTACAACAAGGCAGCCGACGAGAAATCGTGGGCGGACATGCAGGCGTTCCTGAAGAAAGTATTCAGCTGACCCTGACGCGCCTGAAGGCCGCGGCTACCTGTACCCACACGTAGCAGCGGCCGAGGCCGCGTCCTGCCGCCACACCGAACTTATGGCACACTACCGCCATGAATTCGCCCATCGCCTGCTGCACCGCCCCCCGTGCCCACTGGCCCCTGCCCTTCGCCCTGCCCGGCGTGGTACTGGTCAGCAACCGTTTCGACCCCAAGGCCCTGGCCGCCGATGACTTCCAGCACGCCGGCATCGCCGCGCCCGCCACCATCCAGCGCTCGGTAGCCAAGCGCCAGGCCGAATTCCTGGCCGGGCGCCTGTGCGCACGCGCCGCCTTGCAGCAACTGGCCGGCATCGACCACGTGCCCGCCATCGGCGACGACCGTGCGCCCCTGTGGCCTGCCGGCATCAGCGGCTCCATCAGCCACGGCACCGGCTGGGCCGGCGCCATCGTCGCCCGCAGCAACCTGTGGCAAGGCCTTGGCCTGGACATGGAAACCCTGTTGGGCGAAGACCGCGCCACCCGCCTGGCCGGCGAAATCCTCACCGCCGACGAACTGGCGCGCATGGACCCGGCCCAGGTGTCGCTGACCGTGACCCTGACCTTCTCTATCAAGGAAAGCCTGTTCAAGGCGCTGTACCCGATCGTGGGCAAGCGCTTCTATTTCGAGCATGCCGAGGTGCTGGAATGGGACGCGTCGGGGCGGGTGCGGATGCGGCTATTGACCGACCTGTCGGAGCGCTGGGGCCATGGCAGCGAGCTCGAAGGCCAGTTCGCCGTGGAGGGCGAGCACCTGCTGAGCCTGATCGCTATAGTCGGCGCGTAACAGCAACCGCCACGCAGCTCACCCCGCCAACAACGGGCAATGCTCACAATGCCCCACCCACTCCACCTTGTACGCCAGGCAGCAACTGCGCCGCTGCCGCTTGCCATCGGGCAAATACCGCACCGGCTCAAATAAAGGGTTACTGCGCCCGTCCGCCGACTTGCGCGAATGCAACAACGCCAACGCCGGCCCCACACCCAGCCCCAGCGCCTGCAAGCGCACCGAGGCCTGCTCCAGGTAATCCCCGGCATTGCCCCACAACACCGCCGTCGGCACCTCGCCATAGGCGCTCAAGCGCTCGATGAAGGGCCGCAGGCTAGCCTGCACCACCGGCTCCAGGGATTCGTCGGCATCGCCGGGCTCGCCCTCTTCCAGCAGCTTCACCGCCAACGGCAGGCCGCGCTCATTCAGCACCAGGCCCACCTGGTCCAACTGCAACGGCAGGTACCAGCCATACGCCAGCTGGGTCACCAGAATCGCCGGCAACCAATGCATGAAAAAGTACTTGGACCACTGCGACACCAGCACCGGCTTCTGCTCATCGAACAATTGCGGCCCATAGATGCGCAACAGCGCCGCATCCAGGTGCACCGGCTGCAGGGCAGCGTGCAGCGCTTGCGCCGGGCGCGGGTCGTCCACAGGCAACAGCCCTTGCAGGAAACTGGCATAGGGCCCAGTGGCCCACTCTTGGTTCATCGACGCTCCAGAAGGCGTCCGGGGAGGCAGATGGACGCACCGTGCAACAGCATGCCAAAAACGCCTCGGTGCCTGTGTTTTTTTGTGTTAGGGTGCGCGCCCGCAAAAAACCGACAGGCGTTTTCAGCGCACCGAAAAGGGCAAAAACAGGCCCCAGGCCGGTAGGACGCGGCCTACAAAGCGGCGGCCATTTTCACGCACAAATTACCCACAAGTTATCCACAGAACACCATGTTGCAATAAGCCCCATACCGCACTATCTTGTATCCCCGGCGCCGGAAACCACTACATGTTGGGTTTCGGTCGAAAAACCAAGCACAACTCCGGCGCAAAACTCAAGTCTTGACTCGGCCTTTTTAATTCCGACCAAGCGACTTTATTTCATGGCCTTGGCGCACACGCGAGAGGTCGTTGTCCACGCCCTGCCGCGAGCGGTCCAGTTCACGCAGGGCTGTACTAAAAGCGGTACGGGTGTTGCTACAAGCGGTAACAGAATCAACGCACGACCCAGCGATATTCACCAGGGACGGGACTCTTCGAAGCCCTTCCCCTATTCCGTTGCATGAACACCCGGTGACCCGGGGGGTGTGACAACGTTGCGCAACACAGGGCCCCAATCGATGGCGGCCCCGTTGCCACGTTTCCCATCACAGGTCGCCCGGCGCGCTGCCCCGGAATGGAACGGTAGGCACCCCAAACGGTGCCTAAACAAACATTAAGAATGTGGAGACACAGATGCAGACCGACACAACTCGCGAGAACCCGCAAGGCAAGGCGCCCCAGGCAGCAGAGTCCCACCTGGACCTGAACGCCACCGCGCCGGGCCAGCTGCGCGTGATCAAGCGTAACGGGACCGTCGTCCCTTATACCGACGACAAGATTACCGTCGCCATCACCAAGGCTTTCCTCGCAGTTGAAGGCGGCACCGCTGCCGCTTCGTCGCGCATCCACGACACCGTGGCGCGCCTGACCGAACAGGTCACCGCGACCTTCAAGCGTCGCATGCCGTCGGGCGGCACCATCCACATCGAAGAAATCCAGGACCAGGTCGAATTGGCCCTGATGCGTGCCGGCGAGCAGAAAGTGGCCCGCGACTACGTCATCTACCGCGATGCCCGTTCCAAGGAACGCGCCGTGCGCACCACCGCCGAAGCCCCGGTCGATGCCCACCCAAGCATCCGCATCACCCTGGCCGACGGCAACCTGGCGCCGCTGGACATGGGCCGCCTGAACACCATCATCACCGAAGCGTGTGAAGGCCTGGAAGAAGTCGACGGCGACCTGATCCAGCGCGAAACCCTGAAGAACCTGTACGACGGCGTGGCCCTGAAAGACGTCAACACCGCCCTGGTGATGACCGCCCGCACCCTGGTAGAGCGTGAGCCGAACTACTCGTTCGTTACCGCCCGCCTGCTGATGGACACCCTGCGCGCCGAAGGCCTGGGCTTCCTGGAAGTGGCCGAGAGCGCCACCCACCACGAAATGGCCGACCTGTACGCCAAGGCCCTGCCGGCCTACGTGGCCAAAGGCATCCAGTTCGAACTGCTGAACCCTGTGCTGGCCGACTTCGACCTGGAAAAACTGGGCAAGGCCATCAACCACGAGCGCGACCAGCAGTTCACCTACCTGGGCCTGCAAACCCTGTACGACCGCTACTTCATCCACAAGGATGGCGTGCGTTTCGAACTGCCGCAGATCTTCTTCATGCGCGTGGCCATGGGCCTGGCCATCGAAGAGAAGCAACGCGAAGACCGCGCCATCGAGTTCTACAACCTGCTGTCGTCCTTCGACTACATGGCGTCGACCCCGACCCTGTTCAACGCCGGTACCCTGCGCCCGCAACTGTCGAGCTGCTACCTGACCACCGTGCCGGATGACCTGTCGGGCATCTACCACGCGATCCACGACAACGCCATGCTGTCCAAATTCGCCGGTGGCCTGGGCAACGACTGGACCCCGGTCCGTGCGCTGGGTTCGTACATCAAGGGCACCAACGGCAAGTCGCAAGGCGTCGTGCCGTTCCTGAAAGTGGTCAACGACACCGCCGTCGCGGTCAACCAGGGTGGCAAGCGCAAAGGCGCTGTGTGTGCCTACCTGGAAACCTGGCACCTGGACATCGAAGAATTCATCGAGCTGCGCAAGAACACCGGTGATGACCGTCGTCGTACCCACGACATGAACACCGCCAACTGGATCCCTGACCTGTTCATGAAGCGCGTCTTCGATGACGGCAAGTGGACCCTGTTCTCGCCGAACGAAGTGCCAGACCTGCACGACCTGACCGGCAAGGCCTTCGAAGAGCGCTACGAGTACTACGAAGCCCTGACCGAGTACAACAAGATCAAGGTGTTCAAGACCATCCAGGCCAAAGACCTGTGGCGCAAGATGCTGTCGATGCTGTTCGAAACCGGCCACCCATGGTTGACCTTCAAGGACCCATGCAACCTGCGTTCGCCACAGCAGCACGTGGGCGTGGTCCACAGCTCGAACCTGTGCACCGAGATCACCCTGAACACCAACAAGGACGAGATCGCGGTCTGCAACCTGGGCTCGATCAACCTGCCGAACCACATCGTCAACGGCAAGCTGGACACCGCCAAGCTGGAGCGCACGGTCAACACCGCGGTTCGCATGCTCGATAACGTTATCGACATCAACTACTACTCGGTGCCACAGGCCAAGAACTCCAACTTCAAGCACCGTCCAGTGGGCCTGGGCATCATGGGCTTCCAGGACGCACTGTACCTGCAGCACATCGCGTACGGCTCCGACGCCGCCGTGGAATTCGCCGACAAGTCGATGGAAGCGGTCAGCTACTTCGCCATCCAGGCTTCCTGCGACCTGGCCGACGAGCGCGGCGCCTACGAGACGTTCCAGGGTTCGCTGTGGTCCAAAGGCATCCTGCCACTGGACTCGCAACAGATCCTGATCGAAGCCCGTGGCCAGAAGTACATCGACGTCGACCTGAACGAAACCCTGGACTGGGCCCCGGTCCGTGCCCGCGTACAGAAAGGCATCCGTAACTCGAACATCATGGCCATCGCACCGACCGCCACCATCGCCAACATCACGGGCGTGTCGCAGTCGATCGAACCGACCTACCAGAACCTGTACGTGAAATCGAACCTGTCGGGCGAATTCACCGTGATCAACCCGTACCTGGTACGCGACCTGAAGGCCCGCGGCCTGTGGGACGCGGTCATGATCAACGACCTGAAGTACTACGACGGTTCCGTGCAGCAGATCGAGCGCATCCCGCAAGAGCTCAAAGACCTCTACGCGACTGCCTTCGAAGTGGAAACCAAGTGGATCGTCGACGCCGCCAGCCGTCGCCAGAAGTGGATCGACCAGGCTCAATCGCTGAACTTGTACATCGCCGGCGCCTCGGGCAAGAAGCTGGACGTGACCTACCGCATGGCGTGGTACCGTGGCCTGAAAACCACCTACTACCTCCGCGCCCTGGCCGCCACCAGCACCGAGAAGTCGACCATCAACACCGGCAAACTCAACGCCGTGTCCAGCGGTGGCGACAGCGCCCCGGTGCAGGCTGCTGGCCCAGCGCCAGTGCCAAAGGCCTGCGCCATCGACGAGCCGGATTGCGAAGCGTGCCAATAAGGCCTGACCGAGCTGCCTGACACCAGGCAGCCCGCCAGCCTCAAAAAAACCAACCTCACCTCATGGTGCAGGTTGGTTTTTTTATACCCCACAAAATGGAAAAAACCTCTGTTACCCTTCCTTAAAATCACCCCCTTCCACGGGAGGTACAATGCAATCCGCATCATTTCAGGCCAAAAAGGCCTACTACGCCAAAGTGCGTCGATCCAACTACCTGGCCAGTCTGCGTTTGGCAGGTTTTGAGGTGTCACCCGAAGATGCCAATCGGCCGTTGCCGACCCGCGAATCCGTCATAAACCGTTATCGTCCAAAAGCTGATTGATACGGGCGCCAGGTAGATCGGGCGTGGGCGCGATCACGACGGTTTTGCTTACTGCTCACCATGCGTCAGTGAGCCCTGCCTTAGCCCTGTAGGACCGGGCGGAGCTTTGGAACAGGCCACCCCCTACCCCACCTCAACAAGCCGTGACACGTAGCCACACGCCCCCGAAACATCCCCGAAAACCACCTTGCACACCCTCACCTAAAACACTATATTTAGTGCCTGCAAACGAAACCAAACACCACATACGCGATTAACCCCCGTATCTGGCCAAAACCGTTTGCAAACCAAGGGCTCACGAAAAGCCCTACCCTAAATAGCGAATTGATTGCGCTACGATGAACACGGACGCTGCAATATTCCGTATAATCGCGTCCCCCAACACAGGGCAAAAACCATGATGACTTGCGTACCTGATTTCGGCCTCAACCCCGCCATTCACCGCAAGCGTCACTGCTGATTTCGATCATCCGCAGCGGTCGCCACGAAACGTAGCAACCGGGCAATCCGAATACATTACAAATGCCGTCCGTCCAGCCTTCGTGCGCTAAACGGCCAATGGCAACCTCATCTTAAAATCCATCCGGTCGCCCGCGGGCGGCCCTCGAGCAGGAGCCTCATCACCATGCTGAGCTGGGACGAATTCGACAAAGAAGACGGCGAACAACCCGCCAAAGGCGCTAACGCCGGCCACGCAGCGGAAGCGGCCATGGACAAACTCGACAGCGCCGGTGCCGGTGCTGCCCAGGAAGCCCGCGCCGTCACCGCCAACGACTCCGCCGCCGTAGCCCGCGCCAAGGCCGCCCTCGACAAGCTCGACGTCGCCGAAGGCCTGGCTGAACTGGAAGGCTCCGCCGCCCGCGTCGCGGTCGACGAAAAGCGCATGATCAACTGCCGCGCCGACCTCAACCAGCTCGTGCCTTTCAAGTACGACTGGGCCTGGCAGAAGTACCTGGACGGCTGCGCAAACCACTGGATGCCGCAAGAAGTCAACATGACCGCCGACATCGCCACCTGGCGTAACCCGGAAGGCCTGACCGACGACGAGCGCCGCATCGTCATGCGCAACCTGGGCTTCTTCAGCACCGCCGACTCCCTGGTCGCCAACAACCTGGCCCTGGCCGTGTACCGCCTGATCACCAACCCGGAGTGCCGCCAGTACATCCTGCGCCAGGCCTTCGAAGAAGCGATCCACACCCACGCCTACCAGTACTGCATCGAATCGCTGGGCATGGACGAAGGCGAAATCTTCAACATGTACCACGAGATCCCATCGGTCGCCAAAAAGGCAGCCTGGGGCCTGAAATACACCCGCGCCATCTCCGACCCGGAATTCAACACCGGCACCCCGGAAACCGACAAAGAACTGCTGCGCAACCTGATCGCCTACTACTGCGTACTGGAAGGCATCTTCTTCTACTGCGGCTTCACCCAAATCCTCTCCATGGGCCGCCGCAACAAAATGACCGGCGTCGCCGAGCAGTTCCAGTACATCCTGCGCGACGAGTCCATGCACCTGAACTTCGGCATCGACGTGATCAACCAGATCAAAATCGAAAACCCGCACTTGTGGGATGCTGAACTGAAGGAAGAGGCTTCGCAGATGATTCTGCAGGGCACGCAGCTGGAGATCGAATACGCCCGCGACACCATGCCTCGCGGCGTACTGGGCATGAACGCGGCGATGATGGAGGACTACCTCAAGTTCATCGCAAACCGTCGCCTGTCGCAGATTGGTCTGAAGGAAGAGTACCCAGGTACTACTAACCCGTTCCCTTGGATGAGCGAGATCATGGACTTGAAGAAGGAGAAGAACTTCTTTGAGACTCGGGTTATTGAGTATCAGACTGGTGGGGCGTTGAGCTGGGATTGATGCTCTAGCACTTAGGTTTTCATGTTCGACTAAATTTTTATCAGATAAGCCTGAAATTCATAACGCATCGAACCAAAGCCATCTCAGTGTCAAAAGCTGAGATGGCTTTTTAACGTGCAATCCTGCCCCCGCCTGCATAGCTTATCAAAGCGAATCGCCAACCTAGCTGGACACCAGCACGTGAGAATCGTGAGCTTACGCAGTTATCTATACTGGTAAGTTTAATAAGTCAAAAACCTAGGTCCGTCACCTAGCTAGAACTGGTGGCGAGCCGTGGCATTCACCTTCTTCAAGATTTTTTAAGCCATGTAAAGAACCAGTAAAAACCTGTAAACATAGCCCCAAAAACCAAATCATCCAAAACCTCATGCTTTTGCTTGGAGCATTCGCTCCAATTCTTCTACCTTCAACTCCAAGTCTTTGTTTTTCCGTGTTAACTCTGCATTTTCCGCTTTTAAAACTTCACGACTAGGCTTTAAAGGATCAGAGAATTTTGGCAGATCAAACATAAGTTCCAATTCATCCTTATAAGGCATGAGAGGTTGATATAGCTGATAAAATGCGCGCCCCACTGCACCTCGAAAAAGCTCGAGGGCCGGCTTTTGCGCTCCCACAGAAAGTATATGTTCAGTCGCGATCCCAGGATAGGGATCTATATAAACAATCTTCGATATACCTAGTTGGTAAGCTTTTTTTGCACAGAGCTCACACGGGCTGGCCGTAGTGAACAAAACCCCACCTGCGAGGTGCTGCCCCCCATACTTAGCGATTTGGAGAAATGCGTTTTCTTCTGCATGAAGCGCGCGGGTGTGTACCTGATTCTTTTCCCCCTCAATTTCGTTCTGCACCCCCTTAAAGCAAAAAGAGAGATTTCGATTGCTTGATCCGCTTTTAAATATCACTTGCGAGTACTTATCGCTCAAAGCCTTTCTGAATTTATGATCATTCCTTTCATAGTCACTATAATCGCTTTCATTTGCCCCTCTTAACAAATCCTCGGCGTTTCGCAATAAGCAAGGAGTTTGTCCCTGCGGAGTGCTGTTCCAACCCACTGATTTGATGCTGTATCCACTATCAGTAACGACCGCTCCAACTTGCCTAGAAATACAACCTGAACTTTTTTTCGCGGTGTAGGCAATTTGCATACAGTTTTCAATAGAGGTCGGCATCACTAGCCCAGGGTGCATCATCAATGCGAGATACCAAGCCAACTGACTAACCAAATCATTATTTACAAATGGGTTAATCTTTGAGTTATGGATATGTATATCAGAGTTCTCTATACACTCCTGAATATTTTGCGCAATAAATTTCCCGCCTCCTGTAAGCTTATGGGGATATTCTTTATTGTCTAATCGCTCAATATCCGAAAGCTCGAATTTCCGTACTTCCCTTAGACTTTTTACACGTTGAGCCTCAGACGTATTTATGGACATTAGATAAAAATTCGCGTATCGTCGCTTGAGATAAAACGCCTCGTACGGATTTCTAATAGCGTCAATGACGATACGACAAGCTAAACCCTTCTCTTTTGATAGCCTATTCGCAACCTTAATAATATAATTAATATGCTTGGAAAAGTTAAAGATTTTTAGTGGATTAAAATCCGATACATTCGCAGCGCCTGAAGCTCGAATATTATCACCTGCAGCCTGATAAAACGCAGTGAATCTTGCCCCTCCAAGCACACGCTTTAACTCTTCGGTTAGTCGCGGGAGCCTCTCAAAATACAGCTCGCCAACTTTATCTACATCTCCCAGATCACCAACAACCCTTAGATTCTCAATGTCGCGGACATCTGCGTGCATCGACCGCAAAGTCTCTGCAAATTCCTTAAAGGCAGTCTTCGACATTTCCGGCGCAGCTGTATTCAATGCAAAACCATTTAGACTGGATTCATCGAGCAGACACAAATGGTATGTGATTATAGCTCGCGCTTCTATCCTATAAAATGGGACCCACTGCTCACCATCCAAATAACGCTTAATGATTCGATGTTTTTTCTTCTCGTTAACTGTTAGCCCCTCATAGGACTCGGGAATCGGAAATGAATTTTCGCTTAATTTTCTTGCAGCGGTTGTACATCCAGAACCAGTCCGACCAGTCAACCCTATTATTAAAAAATTCTTTGTTTCATTGTAAATGCCGTTGACAGCCTGAAATGTTTCTTCCATGGACATTTTCCTAAAAAGACCGCACAAGCAAAATATGGCACATTCAATTACAAAAAAAAACTATCTGGCGAGTCTTCCCTCAAAGGTGGTGTTGATGCAATGGCCCTTTTCGGCTTATGGTATTACCGCGCCTAAGAAACGCCTCAAGTAGCGGCCCACCCGCTCCCGAAAATGCGGCATTTTGTGCCTGCAGCCCCCGGCTGCACGTCTCAAAAGCTCTGCTACGTCGGGAGTGGACTAATACAAGACCCGCAGGGGAATACGTCCGGCCTTCTACTTGAGGTTTCTTAACCCCCGACACCTAGCCCTAAGAAAGCTATCAAGTAGAGGTAGATGGACATGCCAACCTGTGAAACCGTTCGACCGAAGGCCCCCAGATCAGCCACGGAGGCAGTCGAAGATACGTGCCACATTCCGCTAAGCTTCACCCGCCATAACCGCCCTCTCCACACCCTCTGGCTCGAATCCCAAGCCTGGTTCTCAGCCCGCGACCTCGGCCGTCTCATTGGTCGGCACCTCGAGTCTCACGCCCTGCGCAAGCTCGACCCCGACCAAACCCGCACTCTACCGTTGCTCTACAACGGCGAAGTGCAGCAAACAGTGATGATCAACGAGTCAGCCGCATACATGACTCTAGTCCACCATTTCATCCCCGAGAATCGTAGCCTCAGACGCTGGCTCACCAATGAAGTCATCACCGTCATCCTGACGAGCACGCCCACCACAACGCTCAGCTTCCAAGCCTCAGCCTTCTTCGCTGGGCACAGCTTTCATTGAGCATGCTGCATTGGCAAAACGAACCGTGGATTCGGTTACGTGACGTTCCAGAGATCCTAACGCATCCGCATCTCGCGCAGCCTGGTCCAAGTCCAAAGCTATCAAGTTGGCGGCGGATGCTTGCCAGGTTGATGCACCGCTAGCCTAGCCAGCATGAGGTTAGAGTCCCAGCCTCCATGCCGCACCAAATCAAACTCCCCCGTCTGCATGCTTCGAACAAAACGACAACGAGACGAATCCCCGGCTACCAACCGCCCCAACTCCAAATCAAACGGCACCACCCACAGCCTCATTCCGGGCGCGTACTCAAATACCGGCACGCATTCTGAAACCGAGCGCGCCGGGGGTAGATCAACACCAAATCCCCCTCGCCGCCCAGGTACTTATGCCCGTACGCGAACATCTGATAAAAATCCGCCTGGCCCAGTCCATAGTGTTTGCCTTTCATCTCGCTATCTAGGCGCTTCCATTTGGTGTCCATCACCCAACGTTTCCCATTGTGCTCAACCAACAAGTCAGGCCTCAACTGAAACACCTGCTTGTCCCGATGAATGCACAAATGCTCACCGCTGACCTGGGCACTCACGGTTGCACCTGATGCCAGCGTCTCCCGCAGGCAAGCCGCCACATAATTCTCAAACAACCGCTCCATGGGAAACAGCAAGCTCATCCCTCGCCACTCTCCCGCAACCGCGAGAGGTGCCTCCCGCTGGAGAATCAGCTCGACCCACGGCTTCACCGGTTGGTAGTGCGCCATCAGGCGATCGTGCTGCCACTGCTTTAGATCCTGTGCGATATGGCGGCTGACGGGCACATCCTGCAGCACCGAGCGAAGCTCATGAGCAAGGCGCCAGTTGCTTGGGTCTTGGGTTGCCTTGCAGACCCTGTCCAACGCTGTCTTCAACAGCCGATTCTCGGGACGATCAGGCAGGAATACGTCGTGACGAATTTGGAACTGATGGCGA
Source organism: uncultured Gammaproteobacteria bacterium (assembly GCA_963816515.1). Classification (GTDB taxonomy): domain Bacteria; phylum Pseudomonadota; class Gammaproteobacteria; order Pseudomonadales; family Pseudomonadaceae; genus Aquipseudomonas. The sequence goes on from CAWFKX010000001.1 coordinate 1,127,988, forward strand.
CGACTCGGCGGCTGACGCATTTGTCGGACGGTGTTGAGTTGGCCGCGCAGGTATGGTTGTTCTTCCTCGACACGGTGGTAGTCGAACCGAATGCCGCGCTTGATGAGGTGATCCAGCGCCTCAAGGAAGCGGGCCATCACCCATTCCGTCAACGGGGCATCGAAGCGCTGCAACGATGCTGCACCCACTTCGCGGGTTGGCAACTTCAACGATGCCTGGATCATGCGCCGGAGCAACGCTCGGCTCTGTTGAATGCAGTCGCCTTGCTCGAAATGCTTGGGCAAGATTTCGATACACGTGCCGCAAGGGCTCTCCAGGGCACCGACATAGTTATCAAGCTTGAGCCAGCGGCGATCCTGGACTTGCACTAGCGCTGCGCCTGCTTGACTGAATGAGGCGTTAAGATCGCATAGCCAGTCAAAAACAGCCGGGCTGACCTGGGCTATATCTAGGTCGGGATGCGCGACATGACTGGTGGTCAGCCGCGCGTACTCCCGAACCGTCAGGGTGATGCTCACCCCTGTTGCTCACTCAACAACTTAATTACCTTCCTCCCTAAATGGCGGGTGTTGTAGGCAGCACCCGATGACCACAGGGTAGGTACGTCATGCTTCTGCGCCAGCTCGCGCAACAACGGAAGCACTGGTTTAACCGGTTGCCCGTCGCGGTCTATCTCGATGGTGCCTGATGCTAGCTGCCGCAGCGTCAGGTCTTGCCATTGCACTTCCTGAGCACCGTGCTGGACCGGCGCAGGCACTTTGAGCGTGTGGTCGAGAATGCCCAGGTACGACTCAATGCGCTCGAATGCTGGTGTATTGATCTCCCACCGTTCGCCGCCTTGAGGGACGACCACTGCATCACCAAACAGATGATTGATATCTTGAGCCGGCTGCACCACGAAGCGATATTCAGAAGCCTTGCGTTGATCATTGAGCACCCACTGGATGCGCTGCCAATCCTCGAAGAAGTATTCCTGCAGCAATGGCAGGATTTGCTGTTTGAAGATACTTGCCAGCGCCTCAAGGGTGGCGCTCTGCTTCAGCGGCATGAAGTAGGCGTGGCCGAGGCAATGATCCCGATCCAGCAGCGCGGCAATACGCGCGTTCATGACGTCCAGAAGCTCGTCGATGGCGACACCTTCAACCTGTACGTTCTCCAGCAGGCCTGGATTCGGCGGCACTTCGATGAAGCTGAAACGACGGCGGAGTGCGATATCCATCGAGGCGAGCGAACGGTCGGCGGTGTTCATGGTGCCGATGAGGTAGACGTTGTCCGGAACGCTGAAACGGTCTTTGGAATATGGGAGGGTCACCTCCAAGGCTTCATCGGCGCCGGCACGCTTGGAAGGCTCGATCAGCGTGATGAGTTCGCCGAAAATACGCGATACGTTTCCGCGGTTGATTTCGTCGATGATGAGCACTTTGGGCTTACCGCTACCTTTGACTTCTTCATGCTTGAAAAGCCCACCTCCCTCACCACCGATCATGTGCTCGACCATGGATGGCAAGAAGTTTTTGTAACCATTAACCAGAAACGGATCGAACGTGGAGTTGGGCAGTTTGCTGTCCCAGGACTGGTCACGGAGGTCATTGATCGTCAGGTGCTTAGCGGTTACCGCGTTAGCGAGGCCTCTGAGCATGCCCATGCCGATTTCGAGATGATTACCCTTGGGCTTTTCTAGTTCGACAACGTCCGCAGATGCATAGATGACCTTGTAACCCGTACCGTAGGTGTCGCCGACTCGAAACGCTCGATATTTCGGCTGTTCCGTCTGGCACAGGGTTTTGAATACACCGGGTACCACGCTGTATCGAAGCTGGCCATCCTCGTCGCTCTCAGCTCGCAGGCCTTCGACGAAGTCTTCGTAGCTGAAGCTTTGGTGGAAGGTGACGAAGCGGATGTCGCCCTGGGCGACGAAGTGGTCGAAGCGCTTTTTCAAGGCCTCGCGGCTAGCAGAATTGGCTTGGAGGTAGCTAGGATCGAGGATCTCAAGGGCGGCTTCAATGGTCGCGTAGGTTTTTCCGGTGCCTGGGGGACCGAAGAAAATTTGGTTGAGCGAGGCCATTGCGGAACGTCCTTGTAGGAAAATTCCTAGCACGGTAGCCAAATCGCCAGTATTCGTAAAGACAAATGACGGAGGAGCCGTATGCCCCGCGGAGTGACCACTGAGATCAACTAATAAACGATAGCGCCATTTAATCTCCCACACCAACCCCGCTGGCTTCTTAACAAGGTTGGTGACTCAAACTGCCAATTCGCCTTCTAATTCGCTAAGTCAATCAAGGATGAAACCGTGAGCACAACCCAACGCAGCTTCTCGGAAGTTTTTAAAAAAAACTTAAGACGGGTCCTTAATTATTGGACCCAAATCAGTGTTATTCTCGGACTTAGCGCAACAGCGCTTGGTTTTTTGGTACTGTATTCCTACACGCAAGCCATCAACAGGCTTGACCTTTTTATGACGTCGATAGACATAAAAACCTCACTTTCCATTTGGATTTTGCTAGTACTAGGCTCAATCATCGCCTATCTATTCGTTCTGACTGTAACGACATGGATGTTTGGAATGTCTGTATCTCTCTTCACACAGATACCAGACAAACAAAAATACGTCGCAACGTGGCTACTGCCCCCCGTACTCTTGGGTTTTTTCGCATTCGTCGGCTTAAATTTTTTTGCGGTTGGAAAAATCCCACCGCTGTGCTCAGTATTAATAGTCGCACTAACAGTAATAGTTATTTGCTTCGTACTCGCCGAATTCCCAAAATTCCGTCAATTAGTTAGAGAAAATCTTAGCTCCCAAGGTAACGCACCAGGCATTTGGGATGAGGCCTTGTTCATCTCTCTCCTCGCAATACTAGTATTCGTGTGCGTTACAACTGGCGTTTTTCCCGCCCTGCTAACTCTCCATGCATACAACGGGGAAGACACTGAAGCGGCCGTTTTCTACATCGCGATACTAACCACCATAAATATGCTCCTGACCATCTGCCCGGTTATAATATTTTACTGGGCCAACGGAGACATATACAAACGGGTTTTCTATGCGGTGTTAGCATCCGCATTCATTCTGATTTTGTCCCTTATCATGTCGCCTGGGGCGCTAGTCAACATGACCTACACAGTTTCTGGAAATCTTGACGTCCGCAGACAAGATCCAGAACGCTTTATGTTACTTGACGATTTATCACTAAAAGATTTTGATGCGACCATCTGGAAGACTCGACTAACCGAAAAAAACAGGTTAGAAATCACGGGATTCCAGCTCTACTCTTTTGGCGAAGTCTTACTTATCTGCCCTACTGACCTCATAGTATTAAAAAGAAAGGATCTAATAAAATATACCCAATTCTGTCTAAGCACCTCAAATAGCAAAGTTGTACGAAAACCGCTAAAACCCGTCACTATCAATAGAAATCCAGACTGCGACTTGCCAAAAACATGGAAGAACAAAGTCACTGATTTACCTACTTGGGCGATAGCATCCAACACTAGTTGCTTAAACAGATACCTACACTATGCATCATGGCGCCCGCTACCCGATGGGAAATAAGCGTCCGGTGAACTCACCTATCCAATCCCAGCCTTAAGGGGCGATGGTGTTCACATAAAATATGTGGACTCGAATCGCAGGATCCCGAGCACTCCATCAAGCATCCTGCGATCGCCAAAATGCCACCCCCTGGGTAGCCACCACTCCCTACCAGCTTCCAAAGGGAATCCCATGTTCCTTAACGTATCTTTTTGAACGCTCAGATAGTTCAGGGTAATTATTGGACTCACCATCGCCATCTTTCAATGGTTCAAGCGTGGCTTGTCCACGCGCGACCTTGATAGGACGACGGCACTCATCACGAACCCACACTTGAATTACCCCACCAGGTGCCAACCCGAGTTGCACGGATGCTACTGGCTCTAAGCCTGCCAAGAGAGGGATCGACGGACAAGGCTTTTTCAATGCATCCTCCATCACTTGGCGTGCGTTATCAGGTAGCTCGACCCAAGCGCTATACGTTTTTCTTTCTACCAACGATTGCCAGCGCACGTAAATCCGCATAGGCAAGTCTGCCCCCGTGACTGGCATCTCTTTTGACCCGACGCCATGCCAACCCTCACCTGCGTTCTTGATATTTTCGGGTTCTCCACCTGTCGCCCCACCACGGGCGATGCTGCGATATAATGTGCCCGTCCTGTCTACTGCACTACTGTCTTCAACCCAAACGCTCATGAAATAAGGCTCGGTGAAGCCCAATGTCCACGGCCGATCACCAGCGTAAACTTGAAATGTAAAAACGGGGACAAATAAAAAAACCATCAGTGCACGTTGCAAAGCTTTCATAGTGTATGCCTTAGTCCGGTACATGTGGGTGTTGAACTCGAATGCCGCCACTGGCAGGCGCGTTCAAGTACAAAATGTCTGCGGCAATTCTCGGACGGTTTCCCTGGAGAGCTGTAGGAGGATTCCAATTAGCAGATAAGTGGATATATTTGGTACGCAGCATCGTTTCCTCGTCGGCAGTCGTCGAATACACCCCTGATACAAACCGATCGCGTAGGATTACCAAATCATCGGGAATACGAGACGCCGCGTCATTTTCGTTGAACGAAATGAATCGCACGCCCTTACGTTTCGCAAGTTCATACATCAGCCGGAGGTATACACGCGATAGCTCGCCTCTAACCGCTCGCGTCAACTGAAGAGCGGCATATACTCGTTTTAACGTGTAGCGACCACGCTCTCCAGGAAGACGAACCGGATTTGGAGTAACTATCTCCAGCATGCTTGCGGGCCATCCTTTAGCGAGCCATTCGGCTTTTGCGCTAACGGCGTCTTGATAGATGGATGTGGTGGTCACATCCGTTCCGATCGACACTATCAATGCCTGCATCGGAGTAACCAACAAAACTTCCCTTGATTCAGGGCCATACCCACCTCCGATATCGGAGTGTGCACCTGGAACGGTAATTTCCATATGATCAGGTTTAACCCTAGACAACGGAAAATTCGCGCGGCGCTCATCACGAGCTGCTATTTGGATCACATTAGGAAATAGCCTTCTAGACAGATAAAGTTTTATACCCGGTGCAGTAGCGCTACGAACATACCCTAAGTTTTCGACCCCTCCTATGGAAGCAACTGTATCAAAGAGCCCGACAAAATTCACGTTAACGTCAGCATTGTATTTACATTTAAAACCATCAGAAAACGAATCCCTCGACAGTGAAAGCAACTGACCTAACGGCCCCTGCGAACCAAGTGCAATCTGGTTCGCGAAGTGCCGAACTGCTGCAGCGCCTCGACTAAAACCGAAACAATCGAAATTAATACCTTTAACTTTAATCGAGGGATCTTGCAGAGACAGATCAACCATTAGCCTTTTTATTTTAGCAAAGGCACTCTCTACTTTTGCCACTACACCTGTAGTACCACGCCCCATCCCAGCCCCTAGGAGATTATCTGGCTGGGAGAACACAGTACCAATACCATCTACATAAATAGCTCTAAAACACTCAGCTTTTGCACCGCTCCCTTCAACCGCTTGTGAAACATAATAATAGTCAAACAATTTTTTGACATTGGACATATCATTTGCGTAGCTACTGTCGGGATCGGCCATGTAGGGCTTACAGGTAGCGTCTAAGTCTTCAGGCTGGATGGGGTGGGTAGCGCCACATTTCACCCCCAGCTGACTATTCCCAGCATTATTCCCCGTCCCATCAAAGAACACACCGATACGCAGAGTTACCTCCACCGAAACATCGTCTTCCTTCTCGCCAATCTCTTCCTCTTCTTCCTCTTCCTCCAAAGTCGAATCAAAAGCCTTGGATGCTTCGTCGGTCGCGACCGTGACGGGCGTGGGCGCCAGCAACAAATGCGCAGGCATCGCGCTTACAGGTGAAATAGGCGCTGGCGTATGGGTGTCGCCAATGATGAACGTAGGTGACCCCGAGATGACAGTATCCCCATGAGTACCCTGCGCCTCGGTGGTCATTGCATTCAAGCCGTTTATAAAAACGGTTGAGCTGAACCCGGTACTCAATTGGCTGCCGCAACTGGTGCAATCGCTCACTCGCGCCGCCGCTAGACCTTCAATGATGACGTCTGGTGAGCCCGACGCGATCGTCGTGATACCGCATTTAGGACAATTGAGTGTGTCAGTCTTGCGCGCAGCAGGTTTGCCGGACATTGTGCCGAAACTCCTTATCAGCATTTTTTTCATGGAGCGCACCATGCCAAATAGCAGAGGCTCATGCAATCTCTAATGCGTATATTGCCGTCCCCCGCTCGACGGACTCCACCATTCGAGGGGATATTAGCAAGTAACAATTCAAAATATAGGGGAACACTTTCCAGGCCACACCGGTAGAATTATGCTAGGAAGTGATGGCCTTTTAATATCCTCACCCTCCTCCCACATCCGCTCTCCCCCAGCCAAATATTCCGCCGACCCAAAGATCACCCACCACTCTCTCTCGCCGACTCCACCGCCTCCTTGTGCACTTCATGAATTATATCAGCAGCAGGCACCAACATCGGCTTGCTGTAATACCCATTGAACATCGAGGCCTTGACTATCACTTTACAGAGAACGTAATCACGACCTTTCAACAACTCACGTACTTCCATCGGACTAAGGCTGCGTTACGTACCACCACCGTCCGAGGTATATCGCAACATTCCAACCGTGGCGTAGATGTAAGGCGGCCCGGGTGTTTCCGTTAACCATTTGTTAGAGTCGAAATCTACTCCTAGCGCACTAACAAATTTCTTTTCAATTACACGCTTGCGAGAAAAAACCTGATCTCCGTCCAGCGAGCAATAAAGAAATGTCGCGATTTTGACCTCACCCTTATCCTTATGATAAATTTTCAGCAGGTCCCTATCGGCAGTATAGTGAAGAATGTATAATTGATTACGCACATATTCAAAATTCTGATAGAAAAGTTGCGCTTGAGGCCTTCCAGGATCACGGCTCGCAGCCGCCGCATACCATCGCAATCAGGATCAGCACTGTTTTCCAGTTCATCACAAACCGCCATACAGGAGGCGAACGGTAGCCACAATCACTAAGGATAGACGTCGAACTAAAAAGTCGTTAACCATCATTTGCCGAAACTCCCTGTCAGCATTTTAGCGGAGTGGAACCTTGGCAGCTTTGGAATAAAGACACAATGCTTGCTATCAAACTAAACGGCTGTCGTTTCAACCGCTAAGGTGTTTTCGGCGAAGACGCGCGCGCCCTCACGGGTCCATCACGCTCCCCCGAGTGCAAGAGTGAAAGCATGCGTTGCCAGTTTCACAAATACCCCTGAGTACACGCACTAGCCACAATCAACAACCCAATAAACGGCACGATCAACAGCGTACTCACCGCCATGGCAACGAAATTGGCCACGAACGGATGCATCCATGCCGGCAGTTTCTGCGCCAGCCCACTGGCCAGCGGCGGCGCAACGAGGGCGCCGAGCACCGCGCTCAAGGCCACTACCAGGGCGCTGCCGCCATGGGTGAGTACGGCGGCGGGTACCACGGATACGATGGGAATGTAGGTGGGGTACCAGCCCTTGGTCATCCAGTGGCCGCGCCACAGGTAGATGCCGATGGCCGAGCTGAGGCCTTGCCCGGCGAGGATGGGCAGCAGCAGGCCGGTGCCGTACACGGGGCTTTGCGGGTTGAGGTACCAGGCCAGCAGCACGCCGGCGAGCAGGCCGAGGCTGGCCAGTTCGTTGCCGAAGAAGGGGGCTTCGGAGAAGTCGGCGAGTACACGGCGCATGCCCCACACCAGCCCATAGGTGCGCGCCTGCTGCGGCGGCGGCGGGGTGACGGCGGTGTGGTGGGAGGTGATCAGCAGGGGGAACCATTTGCACAGGGTAAACGCCACGGCGCTGCCCAGTGCCATGCCGGAAACGGCGCCGACTACTGCGGGGATTTTCCAGGGCACGCAGACGTAATTGACCAGCAGCACGCTGGCAGGCGTGACCAACAGTGCGCCGAGCACGGCGCCGGTGATGGCGACTTTCCAGCCTGGGCCGTACAGCAGCACCATGGCCGCCGGCAGCGAGACGAAGGTGACGAAGGTGGGTTGCCAGGTGTCGACGTCCAGGGTCCAGCCCCACACCAGGTTGCTCAGCAGCAGGCCCAACAGCGAGCTGGTCACCAGCCAAGGCCACAGGCCGCTGCCGTGGCTCAAGGCGAAGCCCTGCCAGCGTTTGCCGCTGTTGCCGGCCCACCAGGCCAGCCCGGCACCGGCCAGCAGGCCGATGGCGGCGAATTCGTGTTTGTAGAAAGCAAATTCGCTGATGTCGCCGATCACCCAGCGCAGCCAGGCGCCGGGCAGGTCGAGGTTGCCGACCAGGTCGGCGTAGCTGGGCCACTGGCTTTCCAGCACCAGGCCGTGGGACAGAAACAGGCCGCTGACGAAGCTCAGGGCGGCCACGGCCAAAAGCAAGTAGAGCACGGTGCGAGGGGGTGGCGGCAGCGTGGGGTTGAGGGCGTCGGTTGACATGGCTGTTATCACTCACCTGGATGGGTCGACCATGAAAAACCAATCATCCCGATGTAAAAACCGGCCCTTTCCGGAATGGTTGTACGACCTTTCCCAGTTTGCATGTTCACCGACGTTTGGATGCATAAACCGCGCCTGCCAGCGTATTCGCGGCGGTACACGCATTCATGTTGCGGACAGGTGAATTGGCTTATTGTTGAATCATGCCCTCGTTCGTGGCGGGGGCCCGGGCGACGGCGGCGCGTTTGCCATTCGGCGCCCACGCGGCTTGTGCGTCGCACTTGGGCTATTATGAAGTGGGATGTACGGGTGTTTTCCGGCCACCGCGGCGACCGGATTCCCTGGATGCGAAACGTCCATTCCCCCAGCGGGAGCGAAGCTCAACCGCCCACGCGAATAACCGCCGTAGGACTTTTCATCTGGCAGGCATCATGAACATCAAACGGATCAAACGCAGTGTGCTTATTGGCGTACTCGCTGCTGCAACCGGGCTGTCGGCCCCGGCGTTCGCCGGTCCCCATGGCGGCGGCTACTACCATGGTGGTGGTTACCACGGTGGCGGTTGGCATGGCGGCGGTTGGGGTGGCTGGGGCTGGGGGCTGGGCTTGGGCCTGGGCCTTGGCTACACCGCTGCGGTAGTGTCCAGCTCCTATTATTACCCGCCGAGCTATTACTACCCGGCCACCACGTACTACTACCCGGCCCCTACCTACTATGCCCCGGCACCGGCGCCTGTGTACCAGGCCGCGCCCGTGCAAACGTCGGCCGCGCCACCGCCACCGTCACAGGCCAGTTCGGATTGGTATTACTGCCGCTCCACCCAGGCGTACTACCCCAACGTACGCACATGCAACGTGCCGTGGCAGCAAGTACCGGCCACCCCGCCTGGCCGTATCAACTGACCGCGTAGGCGATTCGGTTGCATCGCGTGGCCGCTGCGTGACAGCAGCGGCTGCACTTTTATGCGCCTGAAAACCTGAGGCAACAAAAAACCCGCCGAAGCGGGTTTATTGTCCTGGCCATTCCAACATCCGTGTCGGGCTGCATCCTTTCAATGGCCAACCATCCGTGGCCCTGAAGCGCCTCCTTGGCTTCAGTTGTTGGATCCAGAATACTGCTGAAGAGGGTTGGGCAAAAGAGGAGATCGCTGCGTGGGCGTGTAAGCCTTTGGCTATAGATTTCGTAACACGGGCTGAAGGGGATGCGGGATTGGGATGATTTTGCGCTGGGTGGCTTGTGATGCACTTGCTGAAAGCCAAGTGGCAGGCGTGCAACAACCTGGACGGCAGGCAATAAAAAACCCGCCGAAGCGGGTTCTTTGTGGTCCTTCAACGTCCTGTCGAAGTGCGTCCGTGCTGACCTGTCATCCGTGACTGAGGCGCTTCCTGCGCTTCACCTGTGTAGCTAGATTAGGGCTTTGGCCGGGGTGGCAATAGAGGAGATCGTGGGTAGCGCGTGTAAGCGTTTGGCTATAGATGGCGTAAACGCGAGTATTTCTTCGTGGGACCGGGGCGCGCTGTGCGCGCCATCGCAGCCTGGCGGCAGCTTGTACGGGTTTTCAGTGGAATCAGCGGCCGCAGCACTGCTTGTACTTTTTGCCGCTGCCGCAGATGCACGGGTCGTTGCGGCCGACTTTCTGTTCGATGCGCACGGTTTGCGAATCGGCTGGCTCGTCGTCGGTGCGCTGCTCGGCCCAGTAGGCGTGCAGTTCGCGTGCGGCGTTGGCTAGGGCATGGGGCAGTTCGTCGGCGGTCGGGTTCTTGTCGGGGTCCAGTTGGCTGAAAATGAAGTTCAGGGCGGCGGTGGGCGCTTCAGGCATCTGGCTCCAGCCGCTGACCAGGGTGGTGGCGCCACGCAGGTAGCCCACGCACCAGTCCAGGCAATCCAGGGACTCGCCGTCTTTGCTCTGGTTGAAGATAGGGTGGTAATCCTCGGGGTGGTCCACCAGCAGCATGGAGATCTGGTTCATGTGCTGGATCAGGGCGTCGAAGAAGGTCTGGTAGGCCTGCTCGCTTTTCCACTTCGGCAGGTCACCACCGCCCCAGAACGACAGGTACCAGGCGTCGAACGGGATCACGTCCTTGTAGGACACCACGGCGGTGAAGAAACCGTCCATTTCCGACACCGTGCGCACGCCGGATTCGAAGGCGAACGCGTCCAGCTGGTCCTGGATAAAATCAAACTGCTCAGGGGTCAGAGGGTCGTTGCTGATGGTGTAGGCCATGGCGGGTGTCCTGTAAGGGCGAGGGGCACATTCAAGAATATAAGGGGGAAACAGCAGGCAACAAAAAAGGGCGACCCTTTCGGATCGCCCTTTTCTCACCGCCCAGCAGAGCGGATTTTGTTTGGTAGGCGCGATTGGACTCGAACCAACGACCCCCACCATGTCAAGGTGGTGCTCTAACCAACTGAGCTACGTGCCTGCTGTGGGGCGGCATTCTACGGATTTACGGGAGGCTGTCAACACAGGTTTGCGCAATTGTGACAATGCCCAGGGCCAGGGGGCTACACTGACAACCTGGAATGCTGAATCAGGGAGCTGTCTCGTGAAAAAAACAATGGCCTCACTTGCCCTTTTCTCCACCTTTTTTGCGCTATGCGCCTGCTCTCCCGACCCCAATGCTCCAAAGGTTGACTATCGCACCCTGCTCACCGCTGACCACCAGCTGGACCCGGCCAAGGTGCAAGACGCGCGCGCCAAGTGCGCGGCCATGCCGGCCGGTCAGCAGAACGACAACGACTGGTGCGCCGCCGTGCGCAAGGCTGCCGACTGCGCCAAGGAAAACCTCTGCCCCGAGAACTGACGCATCGCACTTGCACGCCAACGGCAGTTGCAGCACGCTTGCCCCTCGCGCCGCGCCCGGCCCCTTGTGGCGCGGCTGGTCAGGAGTATTCGATGTTCCGCACGCTTTCCCACGCAGCCCTGTTCGCCGCGGCCCTGGCGCTGGCCGCACCGGCCATGGCGCAAACCCACACCCACGCCAGCAAGCACAGCACGCCGGCGAAAAAACCGGCCAGCGGGCCGAAGGTCGCGCTGCTCACGGGCAAGTTCGGCTTCACCCTGCCAGTGGGCTACGTGGCCAGCGCCATGGACGCCGGTGACGAAAAAGACGGCACCAGCGGCGCCAAGGGCACCCTGTACCAGAGCGAGAAGGAAAAGCGCGTGGTAATGGCCAGCGAAGGCCCCACGCCCGGGCAAGCCAAGGTCGGCGACTATGATGCCGACTTCCTTGACGCGGCGGTGAAAGATTACGTCAAGCAACAAAGCGCGGGCTTGCCGGACTTCAAGAAAACCGGCGAGAAGGAATTCACCATTAAAGGCCTGGGCGTGCGCGAAATCGACAGCACCGCCACCCAGGGCGGCGGCCCTACCCTGTCGACCACCTTCCTGGCGGGTTCCGGCACCAGCATGGCGATCGTGCAGGTGATCTCGCGGGCAGATGACCAGAAAGGCCATGACGCGCTGGTGAAGAAAATCGTTGCCGGCCAGTAGGACGTTGATCAACTACGCGCGTTGAGCACTCTCACACCGTACAACGGAATGATTTTGTCGGCGGTCACCAATTCACACCCTTCGGCCTGGGCTTGAGCAATCAACATCCGGTCGAACGGGTCCTTGTGGATGAGCGGCAATCGGCCCACCTGTATCGAGCAAAACCCGCCTCACAGCGGGCCTTCAAAATCACTGATGATCTCGTCGGAATCCCCATCGAAGTCTTTTGATACCACCAGTTTGCCTTTTAACCGCCCAGGCTTGCGTGGGGTATCCCGAATGACGTGGGGGACGAGGTCCAAATAAGGAACCCCGTCTTTGAGAATGACCACTTTATTGCCTTGCCAGGCACTGGCGGCCAGTTGCGGCAGTTGGTTCTTCGCCTCTTGAATACTCACCTGTATCACCTTGACCATGTTGAACCTCCTGACTTGCCGACAAGCCAGACGAGCCTCCAGCACCCACTGAACGAGCGGTGTCCGAAGATCCCTCATTCAACCATCAAAGTCGGTTCAGCATTTCCCAAGGTGGTGTGGGCAATTTCCCAAAAGCGCGCCTGTTATCAATGCAAACAGCACTGCTTGAATTTCTTCCCGCTGCCGCACGGGCAAGGGTCGTTGCGCCCTACCTTGTCACCCACCCGCACCGGCTCGCTGGGGGTGCGTTGCTGCAGCCAGTAGGCGTGCAGGTTCAGGGCGCCGACGCAGACCATTTCGGCCGCTTCTTCCACGTCGATTTCTTCCTCTTCGACTTCGTCGTCGTAGGTGTGCACCAGGATGCCGGCCAGCAGTTCCTGTTCCTCTTCCGGCAGGCCAGGCCAGCCGTCCCCCATGACCACGCCGCGCTCGTAGCCGAAGCACCAGTCTTCGACGCTGAGGGTGAAGTGGCCATTTTCGTGTTCGTCTTCCATGAAGATGGGCGAGAACTCTTCGTGGTTCTCCATCAGCTTGCCGGCGATTTCGTTCATGTGCTGGATGACCAGCCCAATGAAGCGCTCCAGCTGCTGGTCGCTTTCCCACTTGGGCAGGAATTCTTCACCGCCCCACAACGCCGCGAACCATTCCTCGAACGGAATGACCACGGGCCCGGACACCAGGGCGGTCAGGTAGCCGTCCAGCTCCGAGGTGTTCCAGATGGAAGTTTCGCTTTTGTGCAGCTCAAGCATCGACTCGAGGAAGTCCCATTGGGCGTCGGTCAGGGGTGCATCGCTTGGAATGTTCATTGAATAGGGCCGTGGGGAGGTGATAACAGTGTAAGTCGAATTACCGCCCAGCGTAGTCCGTTGGGCATGGCGATGGCGTCATTATGAAGGTTCGTCGCCGGTGGCTTGTCACGATTCGGAAATTTATTTCGCGATATCAGCAAAGTGTCACAAAGCCATCATGCAGCGCTGTTACAACCGCTGGCGTAGTTTTAATAAGAGCCCGCCGCCGTGAACCTTCGTTTTACCTTCCGCCGCACGCCCTCTAACCGCCCCGCCTTGCTGCGCCGCATGAGCATCGGCAAGCGCCTGCTGGCCAGTTTCGGCCTGTGCGCGCTGCTGCTGGCCGCCCTCGGTGGCGTGTGCCTGGCGGCGATGCAGCATATTCGCCACCAGGGTGAATTGATCGAGCAGGGGCCGCTGTCCAGCATCGCCCAGGCCGACGCCATTGCCATTGACCTGGCGAAAATGCGCACCGAAGCGGCGCTGTTGCTGGTGTACGCCAACGATCCGGCAGAGCTGGTGAACCGCAAGATCAACCTGCAACAACTCAGCGGCGAAGTGGACCAAGGCTTCAGTCAGTACCTGGCGAAGGTGCCGGAAGGCACCGAGCATGATTCGATCAAATTGCTGCAGGACGCTTCCCAGCAGTTTGTCAGCCTGTTCAAGCAAGCCATCGACCTGGTGGAGCACAAGCAACTGAGCGAGGCCACCAACCTGTCCAACAACGATCTGGCCAACCAGGGCGCGCTGATGGACATGCAGGTGCAGTTGCTGCGCGAACTGAACAAGCAGACCAGTGCCCAGGCGCTGGATAACACCGCCGCCACCTTCGCCAAGGTGCAAGTGCTGCTGCCCATCGCCATCGCCGTGGCCCTGACGTTGATGCTGTTTTCTGCCTGGCGCCTGAGCGTGAGCATCACCCGCCCGCTGCGCCAGGCACTGCACGTGGCCAAGACCGTGGCCGCCGGTGACCTCAGCCAGCCGGTGGTCGCCCACGGCCAGGATGAAGTGGCGCAACTGCTGCAGATGCTCGGGCACATGCGCGACCAGTTGCATGCGGTCATCCAGCAGATTGGCGGTGCCGTAGGCCGGTTGAATTCAGCGACCCAGGAAATGGGCGCGATCATGCACGACAGCGCCCAGGGCCTGCAGCAGCAGTACAGCGAGATAGAGCAAGCGGCCACGGCCGTGACGCAGATGAGCCAGGCCGTGGAAGAGGTGGCCGGCAATGCCGTGGAGACCTCCACCGAGTCGCGCAGCTCCAGCACGGCCGTGCGCGAGGGCCAGCAGCAGCTGGACGAGACCATGGCCGACATCGGCACCCTGGCCGACCAGGTGGAGCAGGCCAGCCTGCGCGCCCAGGCGCTGGCCACCGAAACCCAGGGCATCAGCAAGGTGCTGGAGGTGATCCGCAACGTCGCCGACCAGACCAACCTGCTGGCGCTCAACGCCGCCATCGAGGCCGCGCGGGCCGGCGAAGCGGGACGCGGGTTTGCCGTAGTGGCCGATGAAGTACGCGGCTTGGCACACCGCACCGGGGCGTCGACCCGGGAGATTGAACAGATGATGGCCGGCATTCATCAGGGTACCGGGCAGACTGTCGAAGCCCTGGCCGAAAGCGCCGCCCAGGCCGGCCGTACGCGCCAGCGCGCGCAGGTGACCAAGGATGTGCTGGGCAGTATTTCCAAATCGGTGGCGGGTATCGACGAACGCAACCAGGTGATCGCCACCGCCGCCGAACAGCAGGCCCAGGTGGCTCGCGAGGTGGACCGCAACCTGGTGCGCATTCGCGACCTGTCGATGCAGACCGCCAGCGGCGCCGCCCAGACCAGCACCGCCAGCCAGGAGCTAGGGCGCCTGGCGTCGGAGCTGGATGGGATGTTGGCGCGGTTTTCCCTGTAGACCGCCGTCAGTTGCTCGGCAACGCCAGCTTCACCCCGCCCGGGTGTTGAGCGATCACGCTATAGGGCAGCACCGACCACTCGGTGCCTTCGCACATGCGCGCCACCCGGGCAAAACTGGGGCCGAAGGCGATGCCCTTGGCAGTGAAGTGCCAGGTGGGGAAGTTCCACACCTGGGGGTCGCTGTAGTCGCAGTCGTTTTCGTCCGCAGGCTTTTTCATCTCGTTGGGGTACAGCTGGGTGAACTGCTGTACCAGCCACGGTGCCAGGAATTTCTCCCGGTAACTGGAGAATTTCTCGAAATCCACGTCAGCTTCTTCCGACTGCTGCGCGCCGTCACGGTCGTCGTAGTGGAAAGCCGGGCCCTCACCCACCCACATCACGTCTTCCAGCGACAGCGGCTTGCCGTGGGCCACGTCGAAGTTGATCGGTGCGTCGCCGAAGTCCGGGTGGGCACCGCCGCAGTAGTAGCTGGTGTAGACGCTGACACTGACCACCGCTGGCGACAGGAAGGTGGGTGTGACAGTCTGGTCATACTCGCCCTCGCCGAAGCGGGTGCTGCCCAGCATGCACTCGTGGAAGCTGACCACCTCGCTCCACAGCCGTGCGCGCAGGGCCTGGTTGACCCGGGTGAGCTGCGGCTCCGGGTAGCCGGACTCGACTTCGAACAGCTGGATTTTCGACCCGGGCTCGCCGCGCCATTGCAGGGGGTAACCCATGAACGTGTCGTGCTTGCCGTTAACCAGCGGCAGCTGCAACAGGCGCAGGTAGTCGTAGGGCGCGTTGTCGTGCAACTGCACCCAGAATGGGTCGGCTCCCGTGGCGGTGGCGGGGATCTGCGCGGGCTCCAGCACGACCTTCAGCGCCTTGCCGTCGGCCTTCTGCCACTCGCCCTCCCAACCATCATCGCCGCGGTGGCGCAGGGTCAGCTGCGGGCGCGGGGTGTCGCTGTTGTCGTCCAGGCCTTCATTCAGCGTCAGCTGGTCGTCGGCCAGGGTGCCGGACAGCGCCAGGTCGCGGTGGTATTTCTCGTAGAAATAGCGGCCGCTGACCTGGTCGGGGTTGCTCATGTCCAAGTCCACCACCACCGGCATCGAGCCGAGGGTGCCGGTGTACACATCGGCCTGTACCGCGCTGGCCAGCAAGCTCAGCGACAACACACACGGGCGCAGCCATCCATTGGTCATGGAGAAAATCCTTACAGGGTGATACGCCGATTATGGCTGAAGGCTGGCGGTACCGAACAGTTGCACGGCAATCAATTCGCCCTCGCGCTCCAACAGCTTCAGGGGCGCCGTGCCGCCGGGCATCTGCACACTGACCTGCCCGGCCTGCACCAGGCCAACGTGCCACGCCGCGCACGCCACGGCGGTGGCGCTGGTACCGGAAGACGCGGTGGCACCCTCGCCACGCTCGAACACTCGCACATGCAGCGTTTGCGGCGCCCGCCACGCCGCCCATTGCAGGTTGACCCCGGCCGGGCACGGTACGCCGCTGCCTTGGCCATCGCTGTGGGCGAAGGCCACGCGGGTCAGCGCCGCCTCAAGCGCGGGCGCACGCAGCTCGGCCATGCTCGGCAGCGCCTCGACGCCGTCAAGCCAGGTCACGCAATGGGGGTTGCCGATGCGCACGAACACGCTGCGCTGCCATTGCTGGTCAATCGCCACCAGGCTCGGTACCCGACACACCGGATGTTCATTGAAGCGGGCACGTTCGACCTGCACGGCGCCCACCGCCTCGGCACCAAACGCCGGCCTGCCCAGATCCAGCCAGAAACCCTGCACCCCGTCGACCCGCGCCGGTTCAACGCTGACCGGTACTGGCGAGGGGGCGTCGGTTTTGTCATGGTGCACGTTGAGGATGAAGCCCTGCTCGCCCGTGACGTGGCCTTGGTCAGTCAGCGCCTGGGAAAAAATCGTCAGGCCATTGCCGCTGCGTTCGGCCAGGGTGCCGTCGGTGTTGACGATCAGCAGGTCGAACGGTGCCTGTGCCTGGAACGGGCCCACCAGCAAGCCGTCGCTGAGATGCGCCTTGGCGCCGGCCGGGCGGCTGCCGGCGGGCCAGTCGCACAGCGCGGCCACGGCCGCCAGGCTCCACTGGTCGCGTTGGCGGGCAGCCTGGGCGGCATCGGCGGGCACAGCGATGCCCAAGGCACGCAGGTGTTCAGGGGAACTCACTACGTAGCGATTGCCACGCGCGTCATACAACATGGGACAGCCTCGCAATGACTGGAAATAGACCGACATTACCGGGAAATGCTGCCACTGAGTACACTGTCGTTCTCGCTGCGACCCTGGCCAAGGAGGCGCCATGACTTCGCTGATCCGCCGCCGCTGGCGCGCCCTGAGCGTGATGCTGCTGATATTGCTCGCCCTGCCCTTTGGTTGCTCACGCCTGGCCTACAAAGAGCGCGAGTTGCTGTACAGCATCGAACCGGGTACCGCCAGCTGGTTCAACGGCGTGCCGGCGGGCGTGCAGCAAATGAACATCCCCTTGGACAACGCCCAGCACCTGCATGCCTGGTGGTGGCCGGCTGCGCAAAAGAATGCCCCCAGCGTGCTGTACCTGCACGGCACGCGCTGGAACCTGACCGCCCAGGTGCGGCGCATCACCGAGTTGCGCAATCTGGGCTTCTCGGTACTGGCCATCGATTACCGCGGCTTTGGCGACAGCCCGGGTGGCCTGCCGTCCGAGTCCAGCGTGTATGAGGACGCCCAGGTCGCCTGGCAGCGCCTGACCCAGTTGCAGCCCGACGCCGGCAAGCGCTTCATCTACGGTCACTCCCTGGGCGGGGCGATTGCCATCGATCTGGCCCAGCGCCTGGCCCAGGGTGAGAAGCCCCAGGGCGCGGGCCTGATCATCGAGTCAACCTTTACCGACCTCGGGGATGCCGCTGCAGCCGTGATTCACACCTCGCTGCCCGTGCGCTGGATCATGGCCGAGAAATACGACTCCATCGACAAGATCGGTGCCGTCGGCATGCCGGTGCTGATCGTCCACGGCACGGACGATCGCTACGTACCGCCGCGCTTCAGCCAGGCGCTGTACGACGCTGCTCACGGGCCCAAGCAATTGTTGCTGGTACCCGGCGGCACCCACCTGAACAGCATGACCCTGGGCAGCGCTGACTACGCCCGGGCGCTGCACCAGCTGTTTGGTCTCAAAGCCGTGCAGGGCGCGGGCTGACGCAACTTTTGCAGGGCGCGCGGGGTCATTTCCATAGGCATCCGCCCTCCCCAGCAAGCTGTCAGGAGCCCCATGGACACTCAGCAAGGCAAAACCCCGGGCCTGTCGCCCGATGAAGAACAGGAAGTCCATGAGAACCAGCCACCGCGCGCCGCGGTGCTGCACGAAATCATTCGCACCCAGGGCGAGCACGAACTGGCGCGCAATGTGGCCGCGCTGTGGTGGTCGGCACTGGCCGCCGGCCTGACCATGGGCCTGTCGTTGATGGCCATGGGGCTGTTCAACTCGCGCCTGCCCGACACCGAGGCCAGCAAGGTAATCGCCAGCCTGGGCTATTCGGCCGGTTTCCTGGCGGTGATTCTGGCGCGCCAGCAACTGTTCACCGAAAACACCCTGACCGCCGTGTTGCCGCTGATGAGCCACCCTACCCTGGCCAACGCCGGGCGCTTGCTGCGATTGTGGGCAGTGGTGCTGGCAGGCAACCTGGTGGGCGTGCTGCTGGTGTCGTACGTGATGCTGCATTTGCCGATCTTCGACCCCAAGACCGACGCGGCCTTTCTCGACATCGGCCGCAAGGTCATGGAAAACAACGCTTCGCAGATGTTCTCCAAGGGCATCGTCTCCGGCTGGATGATCGCCACCATGGTGTGGATGATCCCCTCCCAGGAAAGCGCGAAGATGTGGATCATCATCCTCATCACCTACCTGATGGCCCTGGGCGACTTCACCCACATCGTGGTCGGCTCGGCGGAAGTCTCCTACCTGGTGTGGGCTGGCGAGCTGGGCTGGAAAGACTTCCTGCAGACCTTCGCTGGCCCGACCCTGGCGGGCAATATCATCGGCGGCAGCTTCATTTTCGCGCTGATCAGCCACGCGCAAATCCGCAGCGACAGCGACACCCCGCCGCCGTCGCCGCCGAAAAACGCTAAGGCGCGGTGACCTCGCCGGTGGCACCGGCCTCAGCGCCGGCGTGCCACCACTCGGCGCCCTGCTGCGGCGCGCGCAGGTTGACGCGCTCGCCCATCTGCGGCGTGCTCACTGGCACGCCACGGGCATGGGCCAGGGCGACGATGCGCTGGAACGGCTCTTCCCAATTGTGCGAAGACAGGTCAAAGGTGCCGTTATGGATCGGCAGCAGGCAGCGCCCGCGTACGTCCAGGTGGGCTTGCAGGCTTTCTTCCGGCTGCATGTGCACGCTGGGCCAGTTGACGTTGTAGGCACCGGTTTCCATCAAGGTCAAATCGAATGGCCCATAGCGTTCGCCGATGGCCTTGAAACCCTCGAAGTAGCCTGAGTCCCCACTGAAAAACACCCGCAGGTTCGGCTCCATGATTACCCACGAGGCCCACAGCGTGCTGTTGCTGTCGAACAGGCTGCGTCCGGAAAAGTGCTGGGTGGGCGTGGCGGCGAAACGCGTGCCGGCGACCTCGGTTTCCTCCCACCAGTCCAGTTGCCGCACTTTGTCCGCGGCAATGCCCCACGCGATCAGGCGGTCGCCGACGCCCAGGGTGGTGAGGAACACCTCGGTCTTGTCGGCCAACTGGCGGATGGCGCCTTCGTCCAGGTGGTCGTAATGGTCATGGGACAGGATGACCGCCGTGATCGGCGGCAACTGGTCGATACCCAATGGCGGCTGGTGAAAGCGCTTGGGCCCGGCCCACTGCACGGGCGAGGCACGCTCGGCGAACACGGGGTCGGTGATGAAGAAGCGCCCGCGCAGTTTGAGCAGCAAGGTCGAATGACCCAGGCGCCACAGGCTGTCATCGGGTGCCGAAAGAAGCTGTTCACGCTGCAGTTTTTGTACAGGTATTTCCCGCTGCGGACGGGTGCCCGGGGGCTTGCGCAGCAGCAGGTATTTGACCCCGATACGCAGTTTTTTGAGGAAGCCGTCCTTGGGCAGCACGACCTGGTTGCGAAATTGACCCTCGACCTGTCGGGACGCGGACGGCCCATCGACTGCCGATACTTCGGCGGCGTTCACTGACGATTGACTCATGTTGACCAGTACTCCAAGGAACAAGGCAGCGCTAACGCGCCGCCGTTCAGGTGTGCAGTGAGCATAGAGAATACCCTTGCTCCACCCCCGGGAAAGCCCTTACGTGTGACAAGGCATGTCCTTATGACATCATGGGACCGAATAACCGTTGAAATGGCTTGCAAGGCCACTGCCACTGTCCACATTATTTATGCGATAAACGGCACGATCTCTATAAATTAGCCAACCCTGTACAAGAACGCGGCTGTGCACAGCCTGGTAACTCGACATTATGGAAAACCGCACGGGCAAGGGGCTGTCATTTGCCAAACGCATTTACGCACCACGAGTACTGGGTACCGCCCTATGCCTGATCAGCGTATTGGCAGGGGTTTTCCCCCTGTCACCCCCCGAGTGGTTGTTGGGCCTGCTGGCCATCAATGGCCTGGTGTGGCCACACGTGGCTTACCAACTGGCCCGGCGCTCGCCCGCGCCGTTTGAAGCCGAGCGTCGCAACCTGCTGTGTGACGCCCTGTTCTGTGGATTTTGGGTCGCGGTGGTGCATTTCAACCCACTGCCGTCGATTACTTTGCTGTCCATGGTCACCATGAACAACATTGCCGGTGGCGGACCGCGCCTGTTCCTGCATGGCCTGGGCGCGCAACTGGTGGGCGTGCTCATCGCCATCACCCTGTTTGGCCTGGGCTGGGCACCGCAATCCACCCCGGCGCAAGTGCTGGCCTGCTTGCCGATGCTGACCCTGTACCCGCTGGCGGTGGGCTGGGTGTGCTACCGCCTGGCCATACAATTGTCGGAACACAAACGCACCCTCAGCACCCTCAGCCGTACCGACAGCCTCACCGGCCTGCTCAACCACGGCGCCTGGAAAGACGCGCTCAACAGCAAGTTCCGCACATGCCGCCGGGAGCAGAGCCATGCTGTACTGGCGTTGATCGACATCGACCATTTCAAGGAAATCAACGACACCTTCGGCCACATTGTCGGCGACGAAGTGCTGCGCCACCTCAGCTTCCAGCTGCGACGCAACTTGCGCGACACTGATCTGGCGGGGCGCTACGGCGGTGACGAGTTCTGCGTGATCCTGCCAGGCCTGAGCATCGGCCAGGCGAGCGACGTGATGGAGCGCCTGCGCCTGGTGTTCGGCGACTACCGTCATCACCAGGTCGAGCCTCTGCGCGTGAGCCTGAGTATCGGCCTGGCCGCCTGCCGCCTGGAATTGGGAGACCCTTCGGCCTGGCTGGATGAGGCGGACAAGGCGCTGTACGTGGCCAAGAACACCGGGCGCAATCGCGTCAACATCTGTGCTGCGGACCTACTGTTGCTCACCTGAGCGAAGATTCGGACGACCGGCACGAACCAATTAGGATCCAGATGCTTCTATTGATCAGGACGTCTCTTGCTGTGCGCCCTTCGCCTACGGCATGTGCCACAAGGATGCGCCTGATCCATGGACATCACTCCCGCTGCGCCGCGCCACCTGGTATTTACCCGCAAGCTGCTCAGCATTCTGGCCTGCCTGTTCGCCCTGAGCCTGCTGGCGGCCATGGCCATGCTGGTGCAGATCGCCAACGGCCTGAATGCCGATGAGCAGGTCAAGTCTACCTTCTACGCCCGCAAGGCCCTGGAAACCCGCCAGGCCAATTCCGCCCACCTGGTCAGCAACTACGGCGTATGGAACACCGCGTTCCAGCACCTCAATGGCCCGGTCGACCTGCAGTGGGCCTTCAGCCAGCGCAACCTGGGCCCGGCGCTGTATGCGCAGAGCGGCTATGACGGGGTATTCGTGGTGGACAGCGGCCGCACCAAATACAGCCTGTACCAGGGCCAGTTGAGCAACGCCCAGATCAACGACTTTATCTCCACACCGCTGCGCCCACTGATCGAAGCCGCCCAGGCGACCATGGCGGGCGCACCGCCGGTCAGCCAGGTCGGGCTGTTCAACGGCTGGCCGGCGCTGATTACCGCCTCGCCCATACTGCCGGATGACGACGGTCCGCAACCGGCGCCCGCCGACACCTCCGTGCTGGTGTTCGCCGACCTGCTGACCCCGGCCAAGCTGCAGACGCTCGGGCAGGGTTACGGCCTGCGCGACCTGGCCATCCAGAGCCACGCCACCGGCGCGCCTGACCAACCCAGGCTGGCGCTGGGCGACAGCGGTTATGACCTGACCTGGACCTCGCCCCGGCCTGGCAACCAACTGCTGTGGCAAGTGTTACCCACCCTGGTGGCGGCCTTTGTGGTACTGGCGCTGCTGATGGCCTGGTTCTTTCGCTACGCACTGCGCACCGCGCGCCAGATCGAAGAAAGCTACAGCAAGTTGCGCCAGAGCACCCGGGCCCTGGAGGCCAGCGAAGAGCGCTTTCGCGCCGTGGCCGAGGCGGCGTCGGACTGGATCTGGGAAACCGACGCGCAGTACCGCCTCAATTATCTGTCGGGACGCTTCGCCACGGTCACGGGTTACACCAGCCAGGACTGGGTGGGCAAACCCATCGACCAGTTGCTGCAATGCGAAACCACGCCGCTGCAAGGCTGGTTGCGCAGCGTCGCCGAAAACCACAGCCCCACCAGCCTGCGCTGCGCCTACCGCGACCACGGCGGGCAATTGCGCTATTGCCGCGTATCGGCGCGGCCTATCCTTGGCGACGGCCAGATGGTGGGGTACCGCGGCACCGCCAGCGATATTACTGACGAAGTGGCGGCCCATGCGCAGATCCAGCACCTGTCGATGCACGACGCGTTGACCGGGTTGGCCAACCGTCATCAACTGACGCACTTTTTCGAGCAACTGCGCCAGCAAGCGCAGCCGCCGGCGCTGACGCTCATCGTGCTCGACCTGGACAGCTTCAAGCCGATCAACGACGCCCTGGGCCACCCGGCCGGCGACGCAGTGCTGCTGGAAGTCGCGGCGCGACTGCGCGAGTCCACCCGCGCCAAGGACCTGGTGGTGCGCCTGGGTGGCGACGAATTCGTGCTGGTGCTGTGCGGCATGGACAATCACCTGGAGATCGAACGGTTCTGCGCGCGGCTGATCGACAGCCTGCACCAACCCATCGAGTACCAGCAACAGCCCCTGCATGTGGGTGCCAGCCTGGGCATCGCCCAGTCGGCGTTGCAGGGCATGAACCCTGATGAGTTGATACGCTGCGCCGACATCGCCCTGTACCAGGCCAAGGCCGACGGCAAGAACACCTGGCGTTATTTCTCCGCGCAGATGCACGAGCAAATCCAGCACCGGCGCCAGTTGGAACAGGACCTGCGCCTGGCGGTGAAGAACCAGGAGTTCGTGCTGCACTACCAGCCGCGTTACCGGGTCAGCAGCATGGAGATTGTCTCGGTGGAGGCGCTGGTGCGCTGGCTGCACCCGGTCCACGGCTTGCTGGCGCCTGATACCTTCATTGCGCTGGCCGAGCAGACCAGGCTGATCGTGCCGATCGGCGCCTGGGTGCTGCGCGAGGCGTGCGAGGCAGCCCGCCAGTGGCCGATGCCGCTGGTGGTGTCGGTCAACCTGTCGCCGGCGCAGTTTGCCCGCAGCGACGTGGTGCGCGATGTGCGTGATGTGCTGGTGCAAACGCAGTTGCCGGCCCACCGGCTGGAGCTGGAAGTGACGGAAAACGTGATGATGCATGACATCGACAACGCGCTCAGTACCCTCACCGCGCTGAAGGAACTGGGGGTGAAGCTGAATATGGATGACTTCGGCACCGGTTACTCCTCGCTGGGTTACCTGCGCACCTACCCGTTTGACAGCATCAAGATCGACAAACGCTTCATCGCCGCCCTGGACAGCACCGACAGCGACCGCGCAGTGGTGCAGGCCATCATCAACCTGGGCAAGGCCATGGGCTTGACGGTGACGGCCGAAGGGGTGGAAACCGAGCAGCAGTTGCAGACCTTGAGCGACGACCGCTGCCATGAGGTGCAAGGTTATTTCATGAGCCGCCCCATCGACCGGCAGGCCCTGACCCGGCTGCTGGCCAAACCCGCCGTCCCTGCCTACGAAACCTCGTAGCAGCAGGTAGAAGACGGCGGCGTTGGGCAACTATTTTCAACAACCGCTCGACTTGCTCGCCATACTTTGGGAAATTCCCCACTCGTCCCTCCTTCTCACCCAGCAGTGGAACCTCCATGGGCAATTCAATTGCCGACGACATCGCCACGATTGGCCGCATCAATGCCGTGCCCGCCATTCTCCAGGTTATCTGCGAGACCACTGGCATGCGCTTCGCCGCCGTTGCCCGAGTGACCGACAGCCACTGGACCGCCTGCGCCGTGCTCGACAACCTGGCCTTCGGCCTGGGCGTGGGCGGCGAGCTGGACCTGACCACCACCCTGTGCCACGAAATTCGCTCCAGCCACCAGACGGTGGTGATCGACAAGGCCAGTGAAGACGAGCTGTACCACGATCACCACACGCCCCGCCTCTACCAGTTCGAAAGCTATATCTCGGTGCCGGTGTTCCGCACCGACGGCAGCTTTTTCGGCACCATCTGCGCCCTCGACCCGCGCCCGGCGAACCTCAAGCACAGCCCCATCCAACCGATGATGGAATCCTTCGCGCGGGTGCTGGCCATCCAGATGGAATCCGAGGAAAGCCACCAGATCACCGCCGCCGCCCTGACCCAGGAACGGGAAATCGCCGACGTGCGCGAGCAGTTCATCGCCGTGCTCGGCCACGACCTGCGCAACCCGCTGTTCGCCATCAGTGCGGGCGCCGAACTGCTGCTGCGCAAGGCGCCCGACGACAAGAGCCGCGGCATCCTGCAGCACATCCTGACCGCCGGGCGCCGTGCCACTCAACTGGTCGAGGACGTACTGGATTTCGCTCGCGGACGCCTGGGTGGCGGCATTACCGTGGTAATGGCGCACACCCCGGACCTGGACGAAGCGCTGCGCCACGTGGTCAGCGAGGTACAACGGGTGTTCCCGCTGCGCGAGATCAACCTGCACCTTGGCAACCTGCAGGGCATTCACTGCGACCGCGAGCGTGTGGCGCAGTTGTTGTCCAACCTGGTGGCCAACGCCATTCATCACGGCGCCGAAGACGGCCCGGTGGAAGTCTGCGCCGACACCCGCGACGAGGTGTTCGTGCTCAGCGTGCTGAACCAGGGCACGCCCATCGACCCCACTATTCAGGCCCAACTGTTTCAGCCCTTCACGCGCCGGGCGGGCGGCTCGCCGCAAAGTGGCCTGGGCCTGGGGTTGTACATCGCCAACCAGATCGCCCTGGCCCACGGCGGCAGCATGGACGTGGTGTCGACCGAGCAAGCCGGCACCCGCTTCAGCTTCCGCTTGCCGTTGCAGCCAGGCACCGCGCCGCGCCTCACGCCTTGAGCTGACGCGTTACCAGTTCCACCAGGCGATCCAGGCTTTGCCCCCAGCCGTCGTGAAAGCCCATTTCGTCATGGGCCTGGCAGTCGGCCGCATTCCAGTGCAGGGCCCGCGCGGTGTAGCGGGTCTTGCCGTCAACATCCTCCAGGCTGATCACTGCTGTCATGAAGGGCCGCGCCGAGGGTGCCCAGCCGGGGCCGTAGGCATCGGTGAAGACAATGCGCCGCGGCGCCTGAATATCCAGGAACACCCCCTGGCTTGGGTACTCGCTGCCGTCCGGGGCACGCATGACCGTGCGAAACAGCCCGCCCACCCACAGTTGCATCTCGCAGATGGGAGTGGTCATGCCGTGCGGCCCCCACCATTGGCACAGCAACTCAGGCTCAACCCAGGCGCGAAACACGGCGCTGGGTGGCGCATCGATCAGGCGGGTAATCGACAGCTCGAACTCGCAGGGTGGCGTGTCGAGGGAATGAAGGCTCATTTTATTATTCTCCTTCGGGACGGGATGTGGCGCGGTAATCCGCAACTATGGCCACAAAACTGCCCAATCACGAAAGCGCAAATAGGAATAAAGTCGCAGATCCTAAGATCCGACACTGCACAAACGCGCATAATCGACGACGATAGCCGCCGCCAATCGCTCGTCCTAGAGAGAACTCCTTTCCGTGCCCACCCGCCTGGTTTGCCATGCCCAGCTCACCGATGCCCAGCGCGCGCAGTTGCTGGACATTCAGGTATTGCCCGCGCAAACGCCCTTTTGCGGTGACATGGAAAGCGCCCTGCACACCCTGCTGCACCGCCCCAGCCCCAGCGTGCGCGGTTTTGCCCTGCTGCACGATGAGCGGCCGGTGGCCTTCCTGTTGCTCAAGCGGCCGCCGTTCCTGCCGCCGTGGGCCGCCGAAGACGCCGCCACCCTGCATGCCTTGCAGGTGGATCACCGCCTGCAAGGCCGCGGGCTGGGCACGGCTTGCCTCGCCGCCGTGCCCGCTGCCGCGCGGCAGGCCTGGCCAGGCCTGCGCCAGCTAATGCTGTCGGTGGACACCGACAACGCCCCCGCGCGGGCCCTGTACGCTCGCCTGGGCTGGCTGGACTGTGGCACCGCCTATCGCGGACGCGTGGGCTTTGAACGGCGGTTGCGCCTGGCGCTGTGCGCACCCTGAACTATGTTACTTAGTTCACGATTTTTTGACGGTCCAGAAGCTAGATTTTCCCGCCCGCATGGGCACACGTTTCGTATCAGCAGTGGAAGGCGAGGAGCAGTGAAGATAATGGCAAGTCAGGGCAGACGGTTTCAGCTCAGTTCAACACGCCTGGTGTTGCTGTGTTCATTGGCACTGGTGGTGCTGTACAACCTGGCAACCTGGGAGGCGCTGGGCAACCTGGTAACCCTGGAAGGCGCCAAGCGGCTGGGCTTTGACCTGTCCTTCGCGTTGTTCCTGTGGGCCACGTTCACGGTGTTGCTCACCCTGGTGTCGTTCCGCCCGCTGCTCAAGCCGGTCATCACCGTGGTAGCCCTGAGTTCGGCGGCGGCGGCGTACTTCATGAACAACTACGGCATCGCCATCGACACGGTGATGATCCAGAACGTCATCGAGACCAACCCCGGTGAAGCCAAGGCGCTGCTCAGCCCCAAGCTGTTCGGCTACCTGCTGGTACTGGGCGTGCTGCCTTCCGCGCTGGTGTGGTGGTTGCCGGTGCAGTACCGGCGTTTCTTCCCGGGCCTTGTGAACAAGGTGCTGGTGATCGTCGGCTGCCTGCTGATCGTGGCGGCTTCGGTCGGGGCGTTCTATTCGACCTACGCGCCGATCTTCCGCCAGGAAGACAAGCTGACCCACTTCATCAACCCCACCAACTACATCTACGCCGTGACCAAGCTGGCCAAGTCGCGCTACTCGGTGAAGCAGAACGTGGTGGTGCAACCGGTGGGCACCGACGCGGTGATGAGCGCCGAGGCCAAGGCCCGGCCGAAGAAGAACCTGATGATTTTCGTGGTGGGTGAAACCGCCCGTGCCGACCACTTCTCACTCAACGGCTACAACCGCGAAACCAACCCGGAACTGAAGAAACTGGACGTGCTGAACTTCACCCGCGTGGCGTCCTGCGGCACCTCCACCGCCGTGTCGGTGCCGTGCATGTTCTCCCAGTTCCCGCGCAGCGACTACAGCGACAAGAAGGGCAAGACCTACGAAGGCCTGCTGGACATTCTCCAGCGTGCCGGCGTGCAAACCGTGTGGCTGGACAACAACAGTGACTGCAAAGGCACCTGCCTGCGCATTCCGCACCACGACATTCCCAAGGACCAGAAGAGCCCGTTCTGCGACGGTACCAACTGCCTGGATGAATCCTTGCTGGTGGGCCTGCAGGACTACATCGACGGCCTGAAGGACAACGCCATCATCGTCCTGCACGCCGACGGCAGCCACGGCCCTGAGTACTACGATCGCTATCCGAAGGACAAGGAACAGTTCCAGCCCGTGTGCCGCACCAACCAGTTGGGCAGTTGCAGCCATGAGGAACTGGTGAACGTGTACGACAACACCATCCTGTACACCGACTTCTTCCTGTCCAAAGTGGTGGACCTGCTGAAGAAGAACCAGGACAAATACGACACCTCGATGATCTACGTGTCTGACCACGGTGAATCACTGGGCGAAAACGGCATGTACCTGCACGCCGCGCCGTACGCCATCGCTCCCGAGGCGCAGACTCACGTGCCGATGGTGATGTGGTTCGGCCAGGACACCCTGGCCCAGGAAGGCATCGACCGCACGTGCCTGAAGGCCAAGCAGGACGAAGGCGACCTGAGCCACGACAACATCTTCCACTCAGTGTTGGGCCTGTTCCAGATCCAGACTGGCGTGTACCAGTCCGGCCTGGACATGTTCCACGATTGCCGCCGGTCGCTGACCGCCAGCCAGTGAACCGTGCTGCCGGTCAGTCCTTGATCGGCAGCCAGATTTCCAGTGTGCCGCTGCTGGTGCTCGGGTCGTAGTCATCGCTGTAGCGCTCGAACTCGGGCGCATCGGCGGCTTCCAGGCCCGAGTTGGGCAACCACACCTGCCAGATGGCCTGGAAGGTCTGGCCCAGCCCGGAAATATGCCCATGGTGTTCGAACACCGCATAGCGCTGCGGCGCCAACTTGATCCAGCGAAAATCCTGCGGCAATTCCTGCTCGGTTTCCACTTCGACCCCGGCGACGTATTCAAAACCGCCGACGCCGTCCGGGTTGCAGCACACCCCATAGCTTTCATGCCCTGTCTGGCCGGGCACCTTGCCCAGGAACGGCGCGAACTCGCGCCACAGGGCTTCAATGCCGCTGGTGGTGTCCTGGGTATAGCGGTCGGACAGGCCCGCGATGATCATCGCCCGCCCTGCTTCGTAGCGCACCGGTTCGATGCCGGTGGGTTCAATACCTGTCATGTCTACCTCGCGTCCTGATAAGGGTCTGGTTACCTTAGGCGACTGCAAACGAACTTGCAGCCCCTTGGGGCCGTACATTACTGTTCAGACCTCTCGTCAGCCGGAAAAGTCGCCATGGCCCTGATTACCGAAGATTGGCAGGCCGGCGCCGTGGTCGAGGCGTCGTGGGTGCGCGCCAGCGCAACAAGCTTTCCGCGCCATACCCATGACGAGTACGTGCTGGGCACCAACCTGACCGGCACCGAGCATATCTGGCTGGACGGCCGCACGCTGACTGCCGCGCCCGGCGCCATCACCCTGTACAACCCGCACGCCATGCAGGCCTCGGAGTTCGGCCCGCAAGGCGTGGAATACATCAGCCTGCACCTGGCCCCGCAGGCCATTGACCAGGTCATGCGCGACAACAACCTGGTGGGCGGCGCCTTTGAGCAAGGGGTGTTCGAACACGCCGGGCTGTACCGCGCCATTCTCGAGTTCGCCCGCACGCCGGCGGACCACCGTGCCGAACACGAAGAAGCATTCGTGGGCATTCTGTGTCAGTGGCTGGAACGCGGGCCGGGGCGCCCCGGTGAGCAGAACGCCGCCGTGCTTCGGGCCACCGAGTATTTGCGCGATTGCCTGGGGGAAAAGGTCGACCTTGAGGCCCTGGCCGCCGTAGCGGGGCTGAGCAAGTATCACTTCGTGCGCTGTTTCAAGAAGCACACCGGGCTGGGCCCATTGCAGTACCAGATGCAGCTGCGCCTGCTGGAAGCACGCAAGCGCCTGCGCCGCCAGCAGCACTCACTGGAGATCGTCGCGGAGTTGGGCTTCTACGACCAGAGCCACTTCATCAACGCCTTTCGCCGCGTCATGGGCGTGACGCCGCAGGCGTATGCCCAGGCCTTCAAGACAAAAGCCCGCGGCTAGGCGGGCTTTTGTCGGCAGCCAAGGCCTCACAGGCCAAGCACGTTAAGGTGCTTATCGTGCTTTTTCGCACGTTTTTCCTTGGCGGTGCGCGTCGGCTTCTTCTTCGCGGCTTTTTTCGCGTTCATACCTTTCATGACGATAACTCCCCTGCGGGGTGGATGGTTCTATTAGGTATAACACCTGTCACCGCCCCCGCCGGACTATTTACAGGCCGGCCATGGCCGGCGCCTGGCCCAGGATGAACTCCTGATAACCGGAGCCGATCACGTACACCGCGAACCAGGTGAAAATGCCCGCCGACGCCAGGTAGGAATAACGCAGCAAGCGGTCGCCCAGCAACTTGCCGCCCTGGCTGGCCGCCGCACAAATGGCCACGCACCACAACACGCCAGCACAGAAAAACCCGGCCAGGAACACACTGGCGCCCACCAGCCCACCGCCGCCCGAACGGGAAATCAGCGTACCGCCCACTGCCGCGAACCACAGGATCGCGCTGGGCGAGGACATGGCCAGGAAAATACCGCGCAAGAACTCCTTCACCCCCGACCCCGCCGCCACCGGCTCACCGGTTTGCACCGCACTGCTGTGGCGCCAGGCACTGAGCAGCATCTTCACCGCGAAATACACCAGCAACAGTGATCCGCCCACCCACAACACCCAGCGCACCCAGGTGTACTGGAGCAACACCGTCATGCCCACCAACGCCAGAATCGCGTAGGCCAGGTCACCGAAACACGTGCCCAAGCCCAACCAGAACCCCTGCAGATAGCCACGCTGCATGGCCAGGGTGATCATCGCGATATTGGCCACGCCAATGTCCAGGCACAGGGAAAGACTCAAGAGGAAACCGCTGGAGAACTGCATGTGAAGCATCCGAAGGTGGGGAACACGTGGCGGTATTGGGCCTGAGGGGTATGGGGGTGTATTGGATGAAATTGCGCTGCGCATGAAAAGCCGCTGATATTCACCCGGCTCATCTCAGTTAGTGCGCCGAGCGGGTTTATTAATAACCGCGTCGCTTTTACGATGCGGTCATCCACACGGGCTTGAGGGCCGCATCATGATTGACGCACGCACGTTGCTGGGCATCCGCATTCCCATTATCCAGGCGCCGATGGCGGGCACTGCCACGCCGAAGTTGGCCGCCGAGGTCAGCAATGCCGGCGGGTTGGGGTCCATCTCCATCGCGGCGGTAGGTGCCGAGGCCGGTCGGGCGATGATTCGCCAGTTGCGCGAGCTGACCGACCAGCCGTTCAACATCAATGTGTTCTGCAACCGTCCTTCCCGCCCGGATGAAGCGGTGGAAGCAGCCTGGTTGCGGCATTTGCAGCCGTTTTTCCAGGCATTCGACGCGCAGGCGCCCGCCGCGCTGCATGATATTTATTCAAGCCTGTACGACGACGAGGCGCAGTTGCAAGTGTTGCTGGAAGAACGCCCGCCCATCGTCAGCCTGCACCTGGGCCTGCCGCCCCAGACGCGCATCGATGCGCTGAAACAGGCCGGCATCCTGTTATTGGCCAGCGCCACCTCCCTGGAAGAGGCCCGCCGGGTGCAGGCGGCCGGCATTGATGCGGTGGTGGCCCAAGGGAGCGAGGCCGGCGGGCACCGGGGTATTTTTGATGAGCACGGCGCCGACGAGCAACTGACCACGCGCGAGCTGGTGACCCTGTTTCGCCAACATCTGAATATCCCGATCATTGCCGCTGGCGGTCTGATGGACGGCGCCGACATAGCCGACGTGCTGGCGCTGGGCGCGGTCGCCGCGCAACTGGGTACCGCTTTCGTGTTATGCCCGGAATCGGCGGCCAACCCGGCCTACCGGCAGATGCTGGGCAGCGAGCGCGCCCGGCGCACAGCGTTCACCACGGTGATCTCCGGGCGGCCAGCGCGCGGCATCGTCAACCGCTTCATGAGCGAGGTCGGCGCCGCTGGCCACCCGCGCGTGCCGGGGTTCGGCATTGCCTACAACGCCGGGAAAAAGCTCATCGAAGCGGCCGCCAAGGCCGGCAGCCCCGAGTTCGCCGCGCACTGGGCCGGCACGGGTGCCGCCCGAGCGCGCAGCCTGCCAGCCGCCGAACTGTTGGCGCTGCTCGAAGACGAATACCACGCGGCACGGTCTACTCTCTGACAGGACGACGTCTTGAAGGAGCCAGACATGGCCAAGGACACTGCGCACACCCTGGGGATTCGCACCCTCGCCGTACACGCTGGGCAAGCACCGGACCCTGCCACTGGCGCCATCGCCACGCCCATCAGCACCGCGTCGGCGTACTCCTACGGTGATTTCGACAGCGGCGAGCAACGCTTCAATGGTGAAAGACCCGGTTACGTGTACGGCCGCTTCGGCAACCCGACCGTGGCGGCGCTGGAAGGCAAGATGGCGGCATTGGAAGGTGGCGAAAGCGCGGTAGCCTTTGCCAGCGGCATGTCGGCCATCTGCGCGACGGTGCTGGCGCTGGTATCCAGCGGCGATGAGCTGATTCACGTCGGCACCCTGTATGGCGGCACGGAAGGGGTCATGCGCACCTTATTGCCACGCTTTGGCGTGCGATCCATCCATGTGGCTGGCGTGCAGCAGCTGGAAGCGGCGATCACGGCGAAAACGCGGCTGATCTTTGCCGAAACACCGGACAACCCCATGCTCGGCGTCGTGGACCTGGCGCAAACGGCGCGCATCGCCCGCGCCCACCAGGTGCTGACCGTGGCCGACAACACCTTCGCCACACCTTGCCTGACCCGGCCCCTGGAACTGGGCATTGATGTGGTGGTGCATTCGGCGACCAAATTCATCGGCGGCCATGGCGACGCCACCGGCGGGGTGGTGGTGGCCAGTCGAGCGCTGGCGGACAAGATTCGCAGTGTCGGCCTCAAGCAATTCGGTGGCTGCCTGAGCCCGTTCGAAGCCTCATTGCTGATTCGCGGGTTGAAAACCTTGCCGTTGCGTGTGGAGGCAGCTTCATTGAGCGCCGAACGCATCGCCCGCCTGCTGGATGAACACCCGGCGGTGTCTACGGTGTTCTACCCCGGGCTACCCAGTCATCCGGGCCACGACGTAGCACGGCGGCAGATGAGCCGCTTCGGCGCGCTGATGGCGTTTGAGCTGAAAGGTGGCAGGCCTGCGGCGCGCACCTTCCTCGACAGCCTGACGCTGGTGACCCAGGCCGTGTCGCTGGGCGACACCGACTCATTGGCCTGCCACCCGGCCTCCACCACCCACAGCGCAGTGGCCGAGGACATCCGGCGGCAGTATGGGGTAACCGAGGGATTGGTACGGTTGAGCGTGGGAATCGAGGATGTGGAGGACCTGGAGCGGGATATACGGCAGGCGCTGGCGGCGATTGGTTGAAACGTATGGGATGCCTGTGACGCGTCGTGCCCGCTCCCACAAGGCCAGTTGCTGCGGCAACTGACCTTGGAGCCAGGCGGGCTCAGGCCTTGCGCCGCAACAAAACCACGGCAAAAATCGCGACCCAGATCGCCGAGACAAAGTAGTTCACGCGCTCATACAAGCCATGCCCCACCAGGTTTTTCGCCGAAATACTGACCATCGGCAAGGTCACCAGTGCCGCCAGGGTCAACGCCATGGACAAGAACGCCAGGCCGCGGAAGCCGTTAAGGCGCAGCCCCAGCCATACCCAGATGCCGCTGGCAACGATCAGGCTCCAGGCCATCACCCAGCCAGCCACGTGATGAACCTGCTGGGCGGTGGACGGTGCATCCAGGCTACAACCTGCGTCACAGGCGAAATCTCCGGTAACAAAACTGGCCAGGCCATGCACCATGATCAACAGGCCGCTGGCACGCGCCAATCCCGAGTGCGGAAATGTTTTGTAAACACCTACCCCAAACAAAATGAATAACAGGCCAAGCGGAAAGTTATTAATAAGTGGTGCAATGAAGTGTGTAGGCGCGTCCACCGCCCCCAATACACTCATTGACTGTTCAAATTGGCTGTAGTCAGGATACAGGCTGCCCAGGATCAGCAGCGAAACTGCCAACCAGAAAGGAATGGCCACGCCGGCCACATACAGCGGTTTCAACGGTAACGATTTCAAGCGAACACTCCGCGGGCAGTAATTGCCGTGGACCTTACTACAACCGCCATGGCCACGTCACGGCTTGCACTGCCCGAGGGGTACGATGCGCCTCAGTTGTTCTGGCAACCGTTGCCCATCACCCGGTACTCGATGGTATGGCGTTCGCCCTGGTGATCCAGGTAGGTCATTTTCGCCGGCACCACTTCGCAGACATCGGGGATGTCGGTCATGCTGATGACCTTGGCGATATCCAGATGAGTACCGTAGGTATATTCCTGAACGCTATTATTCTGCGCGGGCAGGCTGGCAGCACCGGCAACGGTCGAAAAGGCGACCAATGCGGCAATCACAAGAGTTTTCATGGTAGAAGGCCTTTAAAGCAATCACGCTGATTGACTTCATTTGCCGTGATGAGGCTGGAAGAAGTTGTTACGTGCTGGAACTTATGACGTAACACGAAGTACCGTGTCCCGGCTGTTTTATATTTCAGCGGGGACACATTAATGATACAACTTCGGCAGCGACAATAAAGTGCAGACTGGCACATGCACCCTTGCAGAACCTGCAATAATGCGCCCGCACGGGAGGCTGTGCCCATGCGATAATCACCGGCTTACCGTTCTGGACATGAGTCGTGTCGCCATCCCTCTCCCCTTGCGTGAACATTGACTACGCCGTGCTGGACGCGCAATTGTGGCCGCTGCTGAACAAGTTCTATCGCCAACAGCGTTCTTCCATGCGCGGTGACAAAGGCGCCCGCGCCTGGGTGGCGCGCCAGGGCGAGATCATCGCCGCCTTGAACCTCACGCCGGTGGCCGAGGGTCATTGGCTGACCGGTTTGCTGGTGGCTGAAGCCTGCCGGGGCCAAGGCGTGGCCCGCACGTTGATCGGCCAGGCGCTGGCCAGCGCTGCCGGGCCGATTTGGCTGTTCTGCGACCCACAACTGGCCGGGTTCTACCAACGCCTGGGCTTCGTCGAGCACTACCAGCTGCCTCAGGTGCTGAATGAACGCCTGGTGCGTTACCAACGCAACAAGGCGCTGATTGCCATGGCGCGCTTATAACCAAGCGCTCAGGCGCCCTTTGCAAATGTGCAGGCGGGCTCTGGCGCGGGCGTGCTAGCCTGAAATAATCGCTCTCGCCCACAAGGATTGTCATGAAACGTCAGCTTTTTGCGGCCCTGGCCCTGGCCTGCGCCACCCCCGCCTTTGCCCTCACCCTGGCCGCCGTGGCGCCGTCGTCCACGGTCAGCGACCAAGCCTTCGACAGCGTGCTCAAGGGCCCCTGGCGTGAAGCGGCGAACAGTGCCCGCGACGGCTACCGCCACCCCCGTCAGACGCTGCAGTTCTTCGGCCTGCGCCAGGACCAGACGGTGATCGAGATCACCCCCGGCAATGGCTGGTACAGCGAACTGCTGGCGCCGTTGCTCAAGGACCACGGCCATTACGTGGCTGCGGTGCAGTCAGCCAAAAGCGCCGACGTCCTCAAGCAGAAATTCGCCGCCACCCCGGCCGAGTACGCCAAGGCCAGCCTGGTGACCTTCGACCCCAAGGCACCCAAATTCGGCCCGGACGACTCCGCCGACGCCCTGCTGACCTTCCGCAACGTGCACAACTGGGTGATGGCCGACAACGCGAAGGCCATGTTTCAGGGCTTTTACCAGGTGCTCAAACCAGGCGGCACGCTGGGCGTGGTGGACCATCGAGGCAAACCGGGCGAAAGCGTCGACCAGATCAAGAGCAGCGGGTACCTGCCCACCGACTATGTGATCAAGCTGGCCACCGACGCCGGGTTCACCCTGGTGGGCCAAAGCGAAATCAACGCCAACGCGAAAGACACCAAGGACTACGCACAAGGCGTGTGGACCTTGCCGCCCACCTACAAACTGGGCGACCAGGATCGGCCCAAGTATCAGGCCATCGGCGAATCCGACCGCATGACCTTGCGCTTCATCAAGCCGGTGGCCGTAGCCAAGGAATAACCCGTCCCGTGGCAGCGGCCTGGTGGCCGCTGTGCTGCTGCAGGATGATCATTCGTCGGCGTTGGGGTCGAGGCCCGGGAACAGGATCTCGGTAAAACCGAAGCGGCTGAAGTCGGTGATGCGCGACGGGTACAACCGCCCGATCAGGTGGTCGCATTCATGCTGCACAACCCGCGCATGGAAACCCTGGGCCACGCGCTGGATCGGCTGGCCCTGGGGGTCGAAACCCTCGTAGCGGATGTGCGAATAGCGGTCCACCACCCCACGCAGCCCTGGTACCGACAGGCAACCTTCCCAGCCCTCTTCGGTAGCCGGGTTCAACGGCGTGATCAGTGGGTTGATGAGGATGGTCTGCGGCACGGCCTCGGCGTCCGGGTAGCGCTCGCTGCGCTCGAAACCGAAAATCACCAGCTGCAGGTCGATCCCGATCTGCGGCGCGGCCAGCCCGACGCCACCCACATGTTCCATGGTCTGGAACATGTCGGCGATCAGTTGATCCAGTTCAGTGGTGCCGAACATGTCAGCGGGCACCGGCTGGGCCACACGCAACAGGCGGTCATCGCCCATTTTCAGAATGTCACGAATCATGGCGAGGCTGTTTCCCGATCAGGCTGCTCAGGGTCGGGCTTGATCGAATGATCGCGTCCCAGGCCCGAAACATGCTTTTTATCATTTTCGGCCTCGTCTTCGGGAAATTCCTTGTGCCCCGGCTCCTTGCCCTCCTCGGACATGTGCTCGATCACCGCATTCATCTCGGCACCCAGCAACAGCACCGCCGACGAAATGTAGAAATACAGCAGCAGCACAATGA
This sequence comes from uncultured Gammaproteobacteria bacterium, assembly GCA_963816515.1. Taxonomy (GTDB): domain Bacteria; phylum Pseudomonadota; class Gammaproteobacteria; order Pseudomonadales; family Pseudomonadaceae; genus Aquipseudomonas. Next base: position 1,164,760 of record CAWFKX010000001.1, read on the forward strand.
TCGCGCCGATGCTGCCGTACATGGCGTTGTAGTTAGCGAAAGTCTTCACGTAGAAGGCGAAGCCCAGGGAAGCGATGATCCACACCACCACCGCCAGTACCGAGCCTGGGGTAATGAAGCGAAATTTTTGCTTCACGTCGGGCATCACGTAATAGATCAATGCCACAGCCACCATCATCAGAATCACGATCACCGGCCAGCGCGCCACGGTCCACAGCGTCACGATGAAGTCTTCGAGGCCGATCTGCCCCGCCAGCCAACCCATCACCTGCGGGCCCAGCACCATCAGCGCGGCGGCGGCCAGCAGCATGCCGGCGATGCCCACGGTGTAGAAAATCGACAACGGGATGCGCTTCCACACCGGGCGCTCCTCGACCACGTCGTAGGCGGCGTTCATGGCGCTCATCATCAACCGCACGCCGGCCGAGGCCGTCCACAGCGCAATCACGATACCGAACGACAGCAGCCCGCCCTTGGATTGCTGCAGTTGGTCGATCACCGGGTTCACTGAATCCAGCGCCTGGGGCGGCAGCACCAGCCCGGCCTGCAAGCGTAGCCAGGAGAAGAAATCCGGCAGGTGCAGGAAGCCGATCAGCGCGATCAGGAACAGGATGAAGGGAAACAGCGAGAACAGCATCTGGTAGGCCAGGGCCGAGGCGTACGTCGACATTTCATCGTCGATGAACTCCTTCACCGTACGCACCAGCACTTTATGCAGGGGCAGTTCGCGCAATTCCTGGAAAATCATAGCGTCTCCTTTCGCCGCCATTGTGGGGGGGTATACAACGAGTGAAACGCTGGGACCTGGCCGCACGTTCGGGCGCAGGTTTTACCTCAATGTAGCCGGTAACACGAACCTGTAACGGTTACCAGCGGTGTCCAGACAGCACAGCGGCCATCCGAGGATGACCGCTGTACTGGATCAGACCACTCACACGTCACTTAGTGCTTGCTGAGCTTGTCCTTCGCTTCACCGACGGTTTTCTGAATTTTGCCCTTGGCTTTGTCAGCGGCGCCTTCGGCACGCAGTTTGTCGCTGCCTACCAGCTTGCCAGCGCCTTCTTTAACGCTACCCAGTGCTTCGTTGGCGGTGCCTTTCACTTTGTCTTTAGTGCCACTCATGGTATTTCTCCTTCCAGGAAAGTACAGGTGTCTAAAGTCGACATAAGGTTGACTGACCGCTTTGCACCAGAGTTTCAAATTTTTTTGACGGTAAATGTCTTTACCCGATGAACTGCACTGGGCGAACATCGACCGGAATCACCCGCACCCTCCGCCAACCGCGTTTTGCATCTACTAGAATCGTGCCGCGTTTTCGCCACCGAGCCGGCGAGCGCGAAAAAACAACAGTTTTTCCCGGAATCGATACCCATGCGTGTTTCTCCTGTACTGGCAGCCCTGCTGCTGGCCCTGCCCGTGGTCACCGCCCACGCGGACGAGCCAACCCCGCCTGCGGATGCGCCGCAGACCCTGGTGGTCAATAGCTACGCCGACGACGGCAAGGATGGCACCCTGCGCTGGGCCATCGAACAGAACAACCAGAACCCCGGCCATTACCGCATCGAGATCCAGGCGGTGGGCAGCGCGCCGTTCGTGATCAAGCCGGCCACGCCGCTGCCGGACATCAAGGGCCCGGTGACCATCGAGGGTTCGGCCTGGAAACACAGCGGTGATTTCATCGCCATCGACGGCTCGGCCTATGTGCAAGGCGACGCGGCCAAGGCCTGCCCAGGCGCGGTGGCCGGCCAGTTCGGCGCCAACGTGCGCACCCTCAGCAACCCTGGCCTGACGGTGCGTGACACCCAGGGCGTGGACATCAGCGGCCTGGAAGTACGCAATTTCTGCATCGGCATCCTGGTCAACCGCGCCTCGGCCAACAATGTGCACGACAACCGTATCGTCGCCAACAAAGGCGGCGCTGGCATCATGCTGACTGGCGACGACGGCCAGGGCAACGCCACTGCGGGCAGCACCAGCAATAACCGCGTCCTGCGCAACCAGCTGATCGACAACGGCGACGGCCTGGAACTGAGCCGCGGCGCGGCGTTCAACCTGATCGCCGACAACCTGCTGCGCGCCACCAAGACCACCCCCGAAGTGTCCCAGGGCATCGAGATCACCCAGGCCAGCGACAACGCGCTGACCCACAACCGTATCGAGAACTACTCGGACGGTGTGCAGATCACCGCCGGCGACCGCAACTTCCTCAGCGGCAACATCCTGAGCGGCAACTCGGTGGGCATCAGCGTCACCGGCAGCGACAACCTGCTGGACGGTAACCTGATCCACAGCAACCGCATCGGCGTGGCCCTGCGCCCCGAGGCCGTGAGCCACAACACCCGCCTCACCGCCAACCGCATCTGGGACAACAGCCAGGACATTCGTCGTTGCCAGAGCGGCGGCGCCTGCGCCCCCACCCAGCGCACCGGCGCCATCGTGTTCGGCGTACCGGGCGTGGACAACGCCACCTACGTGGGCAACCGCGGTGGCGGCGTCGAAGCCGGCAAGGCCGTGATCTGCGCCACCAAGGGCCCGGCCGTTGCTGATTGCCAGCAACTGCCCAACCACAACCAGCCGGCGCCCAAGCTGCGCGCCATTGCGGCCGGCCGCCTGCACGGCGAAGTCAGCGGCGAGCCTAACAGCCGCTACCGCGTGGAAGTGTTCGGCAACGCCAAGCCCACCGAAACCGAAGCGGCGAACTTCCTCGGCGAGGTGTACGTATCCACCAACGGCCGTGGCGTCGCCAACTTCAGCTTCCCGCTGGACGTCAAGGAACCCAACCGTTCCTTCACCGCCACCGCCACCAGCCCGGACGGCGCCACGTCCGAGCTGAGCAAGGCCCTGCCACGCTGATTGACCGGCGCCCTGCCCGCTTTCGGCGGCAGGGCGTCAGGTTTGCCTTTATGTTTGCGCGTTTTACCACGAGAATGCACCGCGTATTCAGCCACGGCGCTGACGCTTCATTTGCGTAGGACTTTTATGAAACTCGACAAACCCCTGGCCATCGCGCGCCGCAACAAAGAACTCGGCGGCGCGGTGCTTGGTGTCAACAACTGCCATTTCACCCTGCACGATGCCCGTCGCAACATTTTCTGGTTCGACATTCCGGTCGGCCGCCTGGCCATCGGGCAGTACGAATGGATTCACATGCTCATGCACACGCCGAGCACCGACCAACTGCTGCACCTGAAAGTGCCGACCGCCTATTTCCGCGAAAAAATGGAAGGGTTGGTGGTGCGTAACGCGGGCAAGCGTAAATCGACCGTGAGCCTGGAGCTGAGCGCCGACAAGGATTCGTTCCTCAAGGACGTGCGCCCGACCGGTGCGGGCGTGGGGTTCGCGCAGTTTCTGCAGGGCTGAGAGCGCCATCGCGGCCTGACGGCGGATGGCCGCCCCGCTGCTTCTACGAAATACTCACGGAGCAGCGGGCCAAGGCGGCGCTCGGCCGTTACGCCCATTTGCTGGTAGCCCAGGTGCCCACCGCGGCAGCGATGGCCGTCAGGAAGACGCCCCAGAAAATGTCGATGAACACCAGCAAGGGCGGCCAGCCCACCAGGGTTGCCCAGTTGCTCAGGTCATAGGTGCCGTAGGCCACCAGGCCCAGCATCGCGCCGTAGCCCAGGCTGCGCCATACGCCGCCAGTGGCCACCCCGGGCCACACGGCCAGCACCACCACCCCCAGTGCATACAGCACGTAAAACGCAGCGGCAGGCGCCAGCAGCGGCTTGTCGCGCATCAACGAGCCGAGCAGCTGTTTGTAGGTAGGGCTCATCAGCACGCCCAGCCACAGGGCGTCGAGTACCAGGATGACCAGAAGAGTGCTGACATAGGCGATCAGGGCTTTTTTCATCGGGACACTGCCTCGAAAGGGGTTCGAACAGTAGGCCCGTCCCCGGCGAGAAAAGTTCACCGGGGTGTCTGGCTCAAAGGTTTCAGGCCAGTTCGATGCGGTCCGCGTGAATCACCAGCTTGCCTTCCTTGTACAGCGCGCCAATGGCCTTCTTGAAGTTGCCCTTGCTCACGCCGAACAGCCCGCTGATTACCGCCGGGTCGCTCTTGTCGCTGACGGGCAGCACACCATTGTTCTCGCGCAATGTATCGAGGATCTTGCTGTGCAGGCTGCTGACCAGTTGTTCACCCACCGGCTGCAGGCTGAGGGCAATCTTGCCGTCGCTGCGCAGTTCCTTGATAAAGCCCTTTTCCTGTTTGCCGGAGCGCAAAAACTTGAACACTTCGTTCTTGTGAATCAGGCCCCAATGCTTGTTGTTGATGATGGCCTTGAAACCCATGTCGGTTTCTTCCGCCACCAGCAGGTCGACTTCCTGGCCGACGCTGTAGTTGGCTGGCAACTTGTCCAGGTAGCGGTCCAGCCGCGCAGTAGCGGTGATGCGCTTGGTGCGCTTGTCCAGGTACACGTGTACCACGCAGTAGTCGCCCTGCTTGAGCTCGCGCTTTTCTTCCGAATACGGCAGCAGCAGGTCCTTGGGCAGGCCCCAGTCGAGGAACACGCCGATACTGTTGATTTCGACGACTTTCAGGCTGGCGAATTCACCCACCTGAACTTTCGGCTTTTCGGTAGTGGCCAGTAACTTGTCTTCACTGTCCAGGTACACAAACACATTCAACCAGTCTTCATCATCACTGGGAATGTCTTTGGGAATATACCGGTTGGGCAACAGTATTTCACCGTCGGCACCGCCGTCCAGGTATAAACCGAAGTCCGTATGTTTAACCACTTGCAAACTGTTGTAGCGCCCGACTAAAGCCATTTCAAAAAACCCTCGTTACGTGCGCGCATTCTACCCGAGATCGCCGCCTGCCGCTGCCCCGACGCGCCACCCCTTGATTTTCAAGGGCTTGGCGCCCCGTTCGTCAGGCCACTGGTCGCGCAAACCTCCGCAGCACGGTAAACAGGCTCGCCCCAGAGGCAAACTTTCCAGATAAAACAGCAGGTTAGGTCGGTTTATTAAAAACAGAACAAGTGATTGACAACGTGACATTCACGGCCTTTCGCAACAATATTAACCCAACAATTAAAAGGCTTTTACGGTATAATCACTGGCCGTATTGTAATTGCACAGGTGAATGGCAGCCATGCGTGTTAAAGCCTCCAACAGCAAAGCCAAGCCCGCTCCGGCGGTGGAAACCAGCGAATCGATCAACGATCAGATCGCCGCGTTCCTCAAGTCCGGTGGTGAAATCCAGCAGATCGCCAAGGGCGTCAGCGGTCAGACCTTCACGCCATCGCGTCACATCAGCCTGGGCAAGAAGTAACCAGCGTTGCGTTCCTGAGGCTTGTGGGCCGCCCGGCCCACCGCCTCCGCCATACCCCTTCGTTGAATTTTTCTGCCAATCGGCGCTCATAAAACCGACGAACGGCATCAGCCTGAATCGTTTCATCGGTATGCTTGCCCCTCTAGATCAGGCCTTCCAGCCCGGGAGGAGCATGATGCTCAAGCCCAGCCTTCTCGCCATTGCCACCTTGTTGGCCACCCAGAACGTCAGCGCACAGTTGTTGCAGCGTGATGTGGGCGACTACAACCTGCAGATCGGCACCACCCCGCCCCGCACCATGGCCCAGGGCCTGGTGAAACCTGCCACGTCCGATACCGTGCACGGCGGCGTCGACCTGAGCAGCAACAGCGGCTGGTACTTCGGCCAGTGGACACCCAGCATGGGGCTCACGGCAGCCACCAGCATGGAAATCGACACCTACACCGGTTTCAAGAGCTCGCTCACGCCGCGCCTGGGCTACGAGGTCGGGGTCATCCACTATACCTTCCCGGACCTGGCCACCAATGACAGCCATGAGGTGTACGCCGGCCTGACCATCCTCGACACCCGCTTCGGTGCCGCCTTCAGCGATGATCCAGGGCGTCACGACAGCACGCTGTTCGCCGACTTCGGCCGCCTGCCCCTGCTGGACTTCGGCGTGCGCGTAAAGGTCGGCGACCACCAGCTCGATACCCCCTACACCATTGGCGACGGCAGCGAAGTGCGCGGCTTCAGCGACTGGTCGCTGCAGCTGTCGCGAGCCTTCATGGGCGTCGACCTGAACCTGATCTACAGCGGTTCCAGCCTCAGCGGCGCCGCCTGCGAAGCGTATTCTGGCCAGAACAGCGCGTGCGACGGCACCCTGGTGTTGCAGGCACAGCGCTCGCTGTTCTGACCCGCTATTCGTTATCGCGCTGCTGCCGGCGGTACGGGAATACATCAATCACCTTGCCATCCAGAATCGCGCCCTGCAGGCCCTTCCAGTAGTCGGCGTCATACAGCTCGCCATGCAACTGGCTGAACAGCTTGCGCTGGCCGGCGTCGGCGAACAGGAACGGTGGAAACTCTTCCGGAAACACATCATGGGGCCCGATGGAATACCAGGGCTCGGACGACATCTCGTCCTCGGGAAAGCGCGGCGGCGGGATATAACGGAAATTGACCTCGGTGAGGAAGCTGATTTCGTCGTAGTCGTAGAACACCACCCGGCCATGGCGGGTAACGCCAAAGTTCTTCAGCAGCATGTCACCGGGGAAGATATTCGCCGCCGCCAGCTGCTTGATGGCCAGGCCGTAATCCTCCAGCGCCTCGCGTACCTGCGGCTCGTTAGCGCTTTCCAGGTAGAGGTTCAGGGGCGTCATGCGCCGTTCGGTCCAGCAGTGGCGGATCAGTACCGTGTCACCGTTGACCTCCACGGTCGAAGCCGCCACTTCCAACAGTTCGGCCAGGCAGTCGGGGTCAAACTTGCTTTTGGGGAACCGAAAGTCAGCGAATTCCTGGGTATCGGCCATGCGCCCGACGCGGTCGACGCTTTTCACCAAGCGGTATTTCTCGATCACCGTGTTGCGGTCGACGTTCTTGGAGGGCGAGAAGCGGTCCTTGATGATCTTGAATACAGTGTTGAAGCCCGGCAGGGTGAACACCGACATCACCATGCCGCGCACGCCCGGGGCCATGATGAAGCGATCATCGGTCTTGGCCAGGTGGCGGATCAGCGCGCGGTAGAATTCTGACTTGCCGTGCTTGTAAAAGCCGATGGAGGTGTACAGCTCGGCGATGTGCTTGCCCGGCAGGATGCGCGTGAGGAAGCCGATGAATTCGGCCGGCACCGGCACATCGACCATGAAGTAGGAGCGGGTGAAGGAAAAGATGATCGACACCTCGGCCTCGTCGGTGATCAGCGCATCGATGCGAATGCCGTGCCCCTCACGGTGCAGGAAGGGAATCGCCACCGGCCACTGTTCGTCCTGGGTGTACAAGCGGCCCACCAGATAGGCCCCCTTGTTGCGGTACAGCACCGAAGAAAACAGCTCCAGGCGCAGCTCGCTGTCCTTGCACACCCAGTCGGGCAGGTGCTCGCGCACGTGCTGCTCCAGCCGGGCGATGTCACCCTCCAGGTCGGCGAACGGCACGTCGAAGCGGTAATCGCCGAACACCTGGCCGAGCATGGTCGCCAACTGACCGTTGGGCTTGTAAGTGCGCGTCTGCGCTGCCCGCTCGCCGCGCAGGGACGGGCGCGTGGTGTGAATGAACATGCAACCGTCAGTGATCAGGTCGTGACTGAACAGGCCGCAGAAAATCGAGTTGTACCAGGTTTCCGCCAGCTCATCGTCAAAACGCAGGTCGATCAGGCTGATGTAGGCGCTTTTCACCAGCGGCCACAAACTGACGTCCATCAAGGCGGTGGCGTCGAAATCTTCGCGCAGCTGGCCGACCGTCTGGCTGACCTTCTCTTCATACAGGTTGATGCGCGCGGCCGACGCCTGCTGGGTTTCCTGCCAGTGTGCCTGCTCGAACCGGGCGCGGGCGCCATCGGTGATCAGGCGAAAGTGTTCACGATAATCATCGAAACCATCGAGGATGGTGCGGGCGATGTCGGCGGCCGGCCATTGATGCGCCATGGGGGTCGAGCCTCTGCAAGGGCGTCTGAAAACCCCAAGCGTAGCAGCGGTTGCCAAGGCAGTGGCGCTCAAGGAGACTTGCGCCCCTGCCAACCGGATCAGGAGATCCCCCTTGAAACCCGCCTCCCTCATGAACATGTTGGTGCTGGCCGCCGTCTGGGGCGCCAGCTTTCTGTTCATGCGCGTCATCGCCCCGGTGCTGGGGGCTTTCCCTACCGCGTTTTTCCGCGTAGCCATTGCTGCGACCGGCCTGCTGGTGATTCTGGGCCTGATGCGGGTGAAGTGGGACTTCAAAGGCAAGCTCAAGACCTGCCTGCTGCTGGGCATGATCAACTCCGGCATGCCTGCCACCTTGTATTCGGTGGCCGCCCAGGTGCTGCCCGCCGGCTATTCGGCGATTTTCAACGCCACCACGCCACTGATGGGCGTGCTGATCGGCGGCCTGTTCTTCCATGAGCGGCTGACGCCGATCAAGCTGATGGGGGTATTCGCCGGGCTGTTTGGCGTCGGTATTCTCACCCGCGCCGGCCCGGTGGCCTTCGACTTGCAACTGGCCGTGGGCGCCCTCTCCTGCCTGCTGGCCACCACCTGCTACGGTTTCGCCGGCTTCCTCGCCCGGCGCTGGCTGGACCAGCAAGGCGGCCTTGATCCGCGCCTGTCGGCCTTGGGCAGCATGCTCGGCGCCACGTTATTGCTGATCCCGCTGTTCGCCGCCAGCGTCGCCATCGCCCCGCCCGCTCGCTGGGGCGGCTGGGAGGTGTGGGGGTCGCTGCTGGGCCTGGGCCTGGTGTGCACGGCCTTCGCCTACATCCTGTACTTCCGCCTGCTGACCGACATCGGCCCGGTGAAGTCCAGCACCGTGACCTTCATGATCCCGGCGTTCGGCGTGTTGTGGGGAGCGTTGCTGCTGGGCGAGCCCTTGTCATGGGCGCACCTGTATGGCGGGGTGTTGATCGGGGTGGCGTTGTATTTGGTGCTGCGGCCGAGCAAGGCCGCTTGACCATTGACCGGCCCTGACTGCCGCAGGCGGCGTCAGGGCCGCAACGGATCAACCCACTATTTCCTTCAACCGGTACCACGCCATGCCCAGCGCCAGCAGCGGCGAGCGCAGGGCCTTGCCGCCCGGAAATGTCATGTGCGGCACTTTACTGAATACATCGAAACCGTGGCTGTGGCCGGCGTGAATGGCCTCGGCCAGCAGTTTCGCGGTCCAGTGAGTGACGTTCACCCCATGCCCGCTGTAGCCCTGGGCATAGTAGACGTTAGGCTGCTGGCTTAGCCGGCCCACCTGCGGGAAACGGTTGGCGGTGATACCGATCATGCCGCCCCATTGGTAATCCAGCTTGACGTTGGCCAATTGCGGAAACACCTTGAGCATCTTCGGCCGCATGTAGGCGCCGATGTCGGCCGGGTCTTTGCCGGAGTAGTGGCAGGCGCCGCCAAACAGCAGGCGGCGGTCGGCCGTGAGGCGGTAATAGTCCAGGCCCACTTTCTGGTCACACAGGGCCAGGTCCTGGGGAATCAGGCTCTGCGCCAGCTCGCGGCCCAGTGGTTCGGTGGTGATGATGTAGCTGCCGGCGGGCAGCACCTTGCCGCTCAGGCGCGGTTCCAGGTCATCCAGGTGCGCGTTGCACCCCAGCACCAGGTGGCCAGCGCGCACCGTGCCACCGGCACAGCGCACCTGCACGGTGGAACCGTGGATGATCTCCAGCGCCGGGCTGTGCTCGAAAATGCGCACGCCCTGCGCCGCCGCCAGGCGCGCTTCGCCCAGCACCAGGCGCAACGGGTGCAAATGCCCCGAGCCCATGTCGATCAAGCCACCGGCGTACTGGTCCGAGGCCACCACCTGGTTCATCTGCTCCGGGCCGACGATACGCGTTTCGTGGCCGTAGCCGATTTCCCCCAGCCAGCGCTGTTCCTCGGTGAACGCCGCAAACTGCGCCGGCGTGTTCGCCAGCTCGCAGAAGCCCCAGCGCAGGTCGCAATCGATGCCGTTGGCTTCGATGCGCTGACGCACCAGGCCCACGGACTCGATGCCGGCCTGCTCCAGGTAGCGAACGCCCTCCTGGCCCACGTAGCGGGCAAAGCCGTCGACCGCGTGGCCTATGCCACGGATCAACTGCCCGCCGTTGCGGCCACTGGCGCCCCAGCCGATTCGCCGCCCTTCCAGCAGCACCACCGACAGCCCACGCCCGGCCAGTTCCAGGGCCGTGTTGACGCCGGTGAAGCCACCGCCGATCACGCACACATCGGCGACCAGGTCCTCCCCCAGGCAGGGGTAGTCAGGCATCTGGCCGGCGGTTGCCGCGTAATACGACCGGGCATGTTCTGATTGCATCACCATCACACTTCTCGCTGTTAGCGGTTTGACTTGATGTCGGTCCAGTCGCGGGTCATCAAGCGCATGATGGCCGGCGTTGGCGCGGTGGAAATGTACAACTTGTCCAGCACTTCCTGAGGCGGGTACACCTCGGGGTTGCTCAACAGGTCAGGGTCCATGTACTGCTTGGCCTCGACGTTGGGGTTGGCATAACCCACGGTGGCACTGACCTTGGCGATTACCTGCGGGTCGAGCAGGTTGTTGATGAAGGCGTGGGCCTCTTTCACGTCAGCCGCGTCGGCCGGGATGGCCAGCAGGTCGAACCACAGGTTGGCGCCTTCCTTGGGAATGGCGTAGGCGATATGGATGCCGTTCTTGGCTTCCTTGGCGCGGTTGGCGGCCTGGAACACATCACCCGAATAACCGAAGGCCACGCAGATGTTGCCGTTGGCCAGGTCCGACACGTACTTGGACGAATGGAAGTAGGTCACATACGGGCGCACTGCCTTCAACTTGGCCTTCACCTTGGCGTAGTCTTCCGGCTTGTTGCTGCGTGGGTCCATGCCCATGTAGTTGAGCACCGCCGGCATCACTTCGTCGGCCGAGTCCATCATCGACACGCCGCACTTGGAGAGCTTTTTCATGTTCTCCGGTTCGAACAGCACCGCCCACGAGTCGATGTGGTCGACACCCAGTACTTCTTTGACTTTATCGACGTTATAGCCGATGCCGTTGGTGCCCCACAGGTACGGCACCGAGTGTTCGTTGCCAGGGTCGTTCTTTTCCAGCAACGCCATCAATTTGGGGTCCAGATTCTTCCAGTTCGGCAGTTGCGAGCGGTCCAGTTTCAGGAACGCCCCGGCCTTCACCTGGCGCCCGAGGAAGTGGTTGGAGGGCACCACCACGTCGTAGCCGGTGTGCCCGGCCAGCAACTTGCCCTCCAGGGTTTCGTTGGAGTCGAATACGTCATACACCACTTTGATGCCGGTCTTGGCGGTGAAGTCCGCCAGGGTCGTGTCACCAATGTAGTCGGTCCAGTTGTACACGCTGACGCTGCCTTCGGCCTGTGCGCCGGTGGCACACAACAACGCCAATGCCGCAGGTAACATGGATTTCAGTAAACGCATTCGACTCACCCCGTTGGTCTTTTCTAATGGTTGTGGTTACACGCTCAGCAGCAGGAACTCGCGTTCCCACGAGCTGATGACTCGCTTGAAGTTTTCATGCTCGGCACGTTTCACCGCCACGTAGCCACGGACGAACTTCTCGCCCAGGTATCGGATGACGGTGTCGCACTCTTCCATATGCGCCAAGGCGTCTTCGATGGTGATCGGCAGGCGCAGGTTGCGGCGTTCATAGGCACGGCCTTCCACCGGCGCGCTCGGCTCGATGCCCTCGACCATGCCCAGGTAGCCGCACAGCAGGCTGGCGGCAATGGCCAGGTAAGGGTTGGCGTCGGCGCCCGGCAGGCGGTTTTCCACGCGCATGGCTTCGGGGCTGGCGTCCGGCACGCGCAGGCCCACGGTGCGGTTTTCTTCGCCCCACTCCACGTTCACCGGTGCCGAGGTGTCCGGCAGGAAGCGGCGGAACGAGTTGACGTTAGGCGCGAACATCGGCAGCAGCTTGGGAATGTATTTCTGCAGGCCACCGATGTGGTGCAGGAACAGCTGGCTCTTATGGCCGTTGTCGTCGACGAAGATCGGCTTGCCGGTGGCGATGTCGATCACGCTCTGGTGCAAGTGCATGGCGCTGCCAGGCTCGTCGCCCACCGGCTTGGCCATGAACGTGGCCGTGACGTTGTGCTTGAGCGCCGCCTCACGCATGGTGCGCTTGAAGATGGTGATCTGGTCAGCCAGGTCCAGGGCGTCGCCGTGGCGGAAGTTGATTTCCATCTGCGCCGGGCCGTCTTCGTGGATCAGCGTGTCCAGGTCCAGGCCCTGGGCTTCGCACCAGTCGTAGACGTCTTCGAACAGCGGGTCGAATTCGTTGGCGGCGTCGATGGAGAATGACTGCCGGCCGCTTTCAGCGCGGCCCGAGCGGCCCAGCGGGGCACGCAGCGGCAGGTCCGGGTCTTCACAGCGCTGGGTGAGGTAGAACTCCATCTCGGGTGCGACGATGGGCTGCCAGCCCTTGTCGCTGTAGAGCTTGAGGACTTTCTTCAGCACGTTGCGCGGCGACAGCTCGATCGGGTTGCCGTGTTTGTCGAAGGTATCGTGAATGACGATTGCCGTTGGTTCGATGGCCCACGGAATGACGTAGATCGACGACGGGTCAGGGCGGCAGATCATGTCGATGTCGGCCGGGTCCAGCAGGTCGTAGTAAATGTCGTCGTCGACAAAATCCCCGGTTACCGTTTGCAACAGCACACTTTCCGGCAGGCGCATGCCTCGCTCATGCAGGAATTTGTTGGTGGGTGCTATTTTGCCGCGGGCGATGCCGGTCAGGTCGCTGACCACACATTCAACCTCGGTAATCTTGTGATCTTTCAGCCAACTGGACAGTTGGTCGAAGGGGGCATTCATAAAAACCTCGTAGTGAGTTTTGTTAGCGCCGGTATTGCATGTTTTCTGCCTGACGTAAATGAGGCATGGGGCATCTCTTCCCCTCGGGCGCGTTCCCTTATATCTTGCGCATGCAGCTTATAACCATCTATCCACTTTACGCACGCCTAAATGCACCATCATGGTGCGCCAAGGTCCTCGCATGAAAGAGCCTTTTCCGCTTAACGTCCAGGCCTACCAGACCGGCAGCTTTGCCGAACAGATTCAGGCCACCCCTGGGTGGGTGCAGGATTACCAGCAGATGTCCCCCGGGCATTTTCGCGGCCAGATTCGTTACCTGGACCTGCAGGGCGTAGAGATCTACGAAGAAGGCATGAACACCCGCGTGGAGCAGCACTTCAATGCGCCCAAGGGCTCACTGACGTTCTGCTTCGACCTGAGCGAGCAATCGCTGTACCTGCTAAACGGCGAAAGCCGCAACATCTGGATCACCCCGGAAAACTACCGCGAGGTGGCCGTGGTGTTCGGCCCGCAGTTCGTGCGCGAACACGGCCTGGACAGCGCGCGTCTGGAAGGCCTGTTCATGGCCCCGCTCACCGGCGGCCAGAATACCCTGTTCACTGGCTGGCTGAGCAGCACCCTGACTCGCCTGGGCAATGCCACCGATGCCCCCAGTTGCGAAGCATTGACCGCGCAGTTGCTGGACGATTGCCTGTATATCCTCGACAGCGCTACCCCGGGCCTGCAAGGCAGCGCCCTGCAGCGCCGGGCCGTCGAGCGACGCATCATGAAGCGCGTATTCGAATGGGCCGCCGACGTGCCGGACGAAACCCTTAACCTGGTGGAACTGGCCAGCGTCGCCGAAGTGTCGCTGCGCCAGTTGCAGCAGGCGTTCAAGGCCTACACCGGCATGGCGCCGGCGCAGTGGCTGCGGCTCAAGCGCCTGAACAACGCCCACCGGGAGTTGCTCAAGGCCCACGGCAACGCCACCACCGTGGCGGAGGTGGCGATGCACTGGTCATTCTGGCACTTGGGGCGGTTCTCCAGCAGCTACCGGGCGCTGTTCGACGAACTGCCCAGCGAGACGCTCAAGCGCAAGCGCTGATTTTCCGCTCGGCCTTGGGCGTGCGGAAGACAAACGCAAGGCCTAGTACGATCAGGCCCATGCCGGCCACGCTGAGCAACGCCAGGCGGTTACCGAAGATCAACCAGTCCATCACCGCCGTGACCGCCGGCACCAGGTAGAACAGGCTGGTGACGTTGACCAGGTTGCCGCGGGCGATCAGGCGGTACAACAGCAAGGTCGCCAGCACCGACACCACCAGGCCCATGTAGAGCACCGGCACGTAGAACGCCAGGCGGTGCTCCAGGTGAAACGGCTGGCTGGGCACGAACAGCGCACACAGCAGCATGCCCGCCGCGTACTGCACCGGCAGGGTACCCAGCGGGTCGGTGCTGATGCGCTTCTGCATGATCGAGCCCAGGGTCATGCTCAGCATGGCCAGTATGGCGAAGCACATCCCCACCAGGGACATGCCGGCGATGCCGATGCTCTGGAACACCACCAGTACCAGCCCTGCCAGCCCCAGGCACAGGCCGAACAGGCGCGTCAGCGAATGCCGGCGCTCCACCAACACGGCGGTGAGAATGGGCTGCACGCCCATGACCGTGGCCATGACCCCGGGGGTGACCTTCAGGCTCAAGGCCAAAATGTAGAAGATCTGGTAGGCGCCCAGCAGCACCAGCCCTGTGGCGATGGCATAGCCCAGGCCCTTGCGGGTGGTGGGCAAGCGCAGTTTGAGCAGAGGGATGAGCAACACCAGAGCCACCAGGGCGATGGCAAAACGGCACAGCAGGAAGGCGAAGGCCGAGGCGTGGGCCAGGCCCCACTTGGAGAAAATGGCGCCACTGCTCCACAGCAGGACGAACAGCACGGTCGAGGCCGCCGAGGCCACGGATTCTTTCGAAAAGGCAAACATGGAATGCACCTGTCATTCGGGTCAATCAAGACCAGATCGGCAAAAAGCCGGGTTCAGTATGTGTGTGCGTGCGGGGGTTAAACCGCAGGGACAACGCCGCTTGGGGGCGCAACGACTGCGCACACTGGCGTCTGAACGACAGGTGGGGGGTAGTAGCTGATCATGGCCGGCTGCTGATCCGCGCGCGGCACGCCGACAGCATGGGCTGTGCGGGTGTTGCGGATGGGGAAGCAGGCGTCGGGCATGGGAAGCTCGGGATCAGGTGGTGGGCTGACTATAACCAGGGGTGGCGCTGGAATACAAGCACGGCGTTCGGCAGCTTCGCGATTGCGTGGGAGCGGGTTCTACCCGCGAAGCAGGCACTGCGGTGTATCAGATTCTTCCCGGCGCTCTTTTCGCGGGTAGAACCCGCTCCCACACAGACAGTTGCTGCAGGATCTGCTGTAGCGGCCACAGGCCGCGTCAGCGATCACACCGGCAACAGGGCATTGAGCCATTCAATGAAATCCGCCACCACCGCCCCGCTCAGCTCATGGCCAATGGGGTACAGCTTCAGCTCATGGCGCACGCCCAGCTCATTCAGCCACTGGTCGGCCTTTTCGGCCCAGCTCACCGGCAGCTTGTTGTCGTGGATGCCATGGGCAACAAAAGCCTTGAGGCTGGCCAACGCTACCGGGCTGGCCACCTGCGGGGTTATTTCCGGGAGGATGCGCCCGCTCAACAGGCCGAAGCCCTTGAACAGCTGCGGCGCGGTCAGGCCGGCGCCAGCGCTCATGATGCCGCCCTGGCTGAAGCCGGCGATCACGGTCGGTACCGGGGCCAGCGCCTGGACCAGCGCCAGCAATTGCAGGCGGCTGGCGTCGGCCTGCTCGGCGTTGATCACCGGGCCCTGGGGGCCGAACTGCACGTTGAACCAGGCAAACTGCTCCGGGCCGATCGCCAGCGGCCCCTGCACCGCCAGCACTTCCACCCCCTCAGGCATGTGCTCGCCCAGGGCGACCATGCCGCGCTCGTTGCTGCCCACGCCGTGCAACAGCAGCAGGCGCCCACGAGACGGCCCGCTGGCCGGGCTCAGCCGGTACTTCAAGGCAGAGGCGGGATCTTGTTGCAGCTCGGTGAACGTACGCAGCGTCATGGGTCCGAATCCTTCAAGGCGATGGCTCTAGCCTAGGCCATTGGCGCCGCGTTGATAAGTGGCCACGCATGGGACAAAGCATCCCGCGCCGTGTGAAGATAGGGCCCATGCCCCCACTAAAAAGGACTGAACGATGCGCACCAAAGCCGTACTGGGCCACACCGAAACCACTCGTATCCTGGCCGCCGCCCGCGCCGAAGCACTGCAGAACCATTGGGCCGTGAGCATTGCCATCGTCGACGACGGCGGCCATCTGCTGGCCCTGGAACGCCTGGATGGCGCCTCGGCCAGCACTGCCTACCTGGCCCCGGAAAAGGCCCGCACCTCGGCCATCAGCGGTCGCGAGTCGAAGTACTACGAAGAGCTGGTCAACAACGGCCGTACCTCGTTCCTGTCGGTGGACATCATGACCTGCCTGGAAGGCGCGGTACCGATCATCCATGACGGCCAGGTCATCGGCGCGGTCGGCGTGTCAGGGGTGAAATCGGAGTTTGACGCTCAGATCGCCCGCGCCGGCGTCGCCGTGCTGGGGTGAGCAAAGAGGCCCCGGCCGAACGGCCGGGGCACAAGGCTTAGCCGAACAGCCAATAGCCCAGGGCGGTCAGCACCACCACTGCCAGCACCGGCCGCAACACGCGGTAGGCCTTGGGGTTGGCGCGCTTGAACTTCTTCACCTTGCCGGCGATGCCGTCGCTGAAGCGCTTGCTCCAGGCGTAGGCCTGGTTGATGCCGCCCACGCGTTCTTCATCGACGTTCTGGGGTGCCGTGGCGCGGCCCAGGAAGGCGCTGACGCTGCGGTTGACGCGGCCCATCAGGCGGCTGCTGAGCGGGCGTTCGACGTCGCAGAACAGGATCACGCGGGTGAAGTCGGTTTCGTTCTTGACCCAGTGCACGTAGGTCTCGTCGAACATCACGTCCTCGCCATCGCGCCAGGCATATTCCTGGCCGTCGACGAAAATGCGGCAGGCGTCGGAGTTCGGCGTGGACAGCCCCAGGTGATAGCGCAGCGAACCGGCGAACGGGTCGCGGTGCGGGTTCAGGTGGCTGCCGCCCGGCAACAGGGCAAACATGGCGCCCTTGACGTTAGGGATCTGGCTGACCAGTTCCACGGTCTTGGGGCACAGGGCCACGGCCGATGGCAACGGTTGGTCGTACCACTTGAGGTAGAAACGCTTCCAGCCCTTCTTGAAGAACGAACCGAAGCCGGCGTCGTTGTTCTTCTCGGCGGCGCGGATGTAGCCCTCGTCGAACAGGTGCATGGCCTCTTCGCGGATGGTTTCCCAGTTGTTCTTCAGCAGGTCCAGCTCGGGGAACTTGCTGCGGTCCAGGTAAGGCTTGGACGGCACGGCGGAGAACAGGTACATCAGCGCGTTGTACGGCGCGAAAAACGCGGAGTGGTTGACGAACTGGCGCAGCACCGGCAGGCGCGCCTTGCCGCGCAGATGCACGTAGAGGATGCTGCAGACGAACAGCATCAGCACGGCAACCTTGACGGCGAGTGAAAGGGTCATGCAACAACTCCTTGAATGGGCAGTCCGCCATGATAAACCCTGGAAGGCTGCCTGGGCAGCCATTCCGGACGACATTCATTATGACGCGGAGGGCAACGACGGGCCTTGAGGCAGATCAACGATCTGAAACACCTGTGGGAGCGGGCAGAGGCCGCTCCCACACGCTGAGTCGACGGCGAAGCTATTGCTGGTTTTCGGCCTCGGTGAACAGGTCGGCGAAGAGCATGCTCGACAGGTAGCGCTCGCCCGAATCCGGCAGGATGACGACGATGGTCTTGCCCTGCATCTCGGGCTTTTCAGCCAGGCGCACCGCCGCGGCCATCGCCGCACCGCAGGAAATGCCGCAGAGGATGCCCTCTTCCTGCATCAGGCGCAGCGCCATGGCCTTGGCTTCGTCGTCGCTCACCAGTTCGACACGGTCGACCAGTGACAAGTCGAGGTTCTTCGGCACGAAGCCGGCCCCAATGCCCTGGATCTTGTGGGGGCTGGGCTTGATCTCTTCACCGGCCAGCGCCTGGGTGATCACCGGCGAGCCAATGGGCTCCACCGCCACCGACAGAATCGATTTGCCCTGGGTGTGCTTGATGTAGCGCGAGATTCCGGTGATGGTGCCGCCGGTGCCCACGCCCGCCACCAGCACGTCGACCGCACCGTCGGTGTCGTTCCAGATCTCGGGGCCGGTGGTTTTCTCGTGAATGGCGGGGTTGGCCGGGTTGCTGAACTGCTGGGGCATGAAATAGGTGTCGGGGTGGGCGTTGGCCAGTTCCTCGGCCTTCTCGATGGCGCCCTTCATGCCCTTGGCAGGCTCGGTCAGCACCAGCTCGGCGCCCAGTGCCTTCAGCACCTTGCGGCGCTCGATGCTCATCGACGCCGGCATGGTCAGCACCAGCTTGTAGCCACGGGCAGCGGCGACGAAGGCCAGGCCGATGCCGGTGTTGCCCGAGGTGGGCTCGATGATGGTCATGCCGGGTTTGAGCTTGCCGCTGCTTTCAGCGTCCCAGATCATGTTGGCACCGATGCGGCATTTGACCGAGTAACCGGGGTTGCGGCCTTCGATCTTGGCCAGCACGGTCACGCCACGCGGGGCGATGCGATTGATCTGCACCAGCGGCGTGTTGCCGATGGAATGCGCGTTGTCAGCAAAAATACGGCTCATGGCAAGAGGTCCTTATGCACCAGCTTGAAAATTCAAGGGTAAGCCTGGCAGCCGGGTGAGTCCAGTCATGGCGAACGGATGCCGCGCGCGCCGGTCAATGTCTTTATAACGTCCTGGACATTGGCATCATGAAATCTCGCTACAGCTGGCCCTTGTGGACGGTGGCGGTCATCGTACTGCTGCTGATTGTGGTGCACGTCGCGCTGCCCTACGTGGTGCGCAATTACCTCAACGACAAACTCGCCGACATGGGCGCCTACCGCGGCCATGTGGAGGACGTCGACCTGGCACTGTGGCGTGGCGCCTACAAGATCAACGGCCTGAACATCGTCAAGGTCGACGGCAAGGTGCCGGTGCCCCTGCTCAGCGCGCCGCTGATCGACCTCTCGGTGAGCTGGCACTCGCTGTGGTACGACCATGCGGTGGTGGCCAAGGTGGAGTTCGCCAACCCCGAGCTCAACTTCGTCGACGGCGGCCCCAACAAGCAGGCGTCGCAGACCGGTGCCGGTACCGACTGGCGCGCTCAGTTGAACAAGCTGGTGCCCTTCACCCTCGACGAAGTGCGGGTGGACGACGGCACCATCACCTTCCGCAATTTCAGTTCCAAGCCGCCGGTGCACCTGTCGGCCAACCACGTCAACGCCAGCCTCTATAACCTCACCAACGTCGAAGACAAACAAGGCAAGCGCGACGCCCGCTTCGAAGGCCGTGCCCAGCTGTTCGGCCAGGCGCCGCTGGAGGCCACCGCCACCTTCGACCCCTTCAGCAACTTCGAAGACTTCCAGTTCCGCCTGCGCACCACCGGCATCGAGTTGCGCAAGGTCAACGACTTCTCCAGCGCCTACGGCAAGTTCGACTTCAACGCCGGCACCGGTGACGTGGTGATCGAGGCCAATGCCACCAAGGGCCAACTCACCGGCTACATCAAGCCGCTGCTGCACAACGTGGAAGTGTTCAACTGGCAGCAGGACGTGGAAAACAAGGACAAGAGCTTCTTCCGCTCGGTGTGGGAAGCCATTGTCGGCGGCACCCAGACGCTGCTCAAGAACCAGCGCAAGAACCAGTTCGCCACTCGCGTGGACCTCAGCGGCAGCGTGCATCGCCAGGACATCAGTGCCCTGGAGGCGTTCTGGGAAATCCTGCGCAATGGCTTCGTGCAGGCGTTCAACGCCAAGTACGAGCAGGCGCCGCCCAAGGAGGGCTGATAACTGGGGGCTGGCTGCCACAATGTTCATTCAGCGACTGAATGGCAGCGCTGCGTTCACATTCGACCGAGGGGCGCGTTATAGTCGCATTCATAACAAATCGCTCAGATCGAGGGAAAGCAGACATGAAGTTCGAAGGCACCGCGGCATATGTCGCCACAGACGACCTGAAACTGGCGGTGAACGCGGCCATCACCCTGCAACGCCCCCTGTTGGTCAAAGGTGAACCGGGCACCGGCAAGACCATGCTCGCCGAGCAACTGGCCGAGTCCTTCGGCGCCCGCCTGATCACCTGGCACATCAAGTCCACCACCAAGGCCCACCAAGGCCTGTACGAGTACGACGCGGTGAGCCGCCTGCGCGACTCGCAGCTGGGCGTGGACAAGGTGCACGATGTGCGCAACTACCTGAAGAAAGGCAAGCTGTGGGAAGCCTTCGAGTCCGAAGAGCGGGTGATTCTGCTGATCGACGAAATCGACAAGGCCGACATCGAGTTCCCCAACGACCTGTTGCAGGAACTCGACAAGATGGAGTTCTATGTCTACGAAATCGACGAGACCATCAAGGCCAAGCAGCGCCCGATCATCATCATTACCTCCAACAACGAGAAAGAATTGCCGGACGCCTTCCTGCGCCGTTGCTTCTTCCACTACATCGCCTTCCCCGACCGCACCACCCTGCAGAAAATCGTCGACGTGCACTACCCCAACATCAAGAAGGAATTGGTGAGCGAGGCGCTGGACGTGTTCTTCGATGTGCGCAAGGTCCCGGGCCTGAAGAAAAAGCCTTCCACGTCCGAGCTGGTCGACTGGCTCAAGCTGCTGATGGCTGACAACATCGGCGAAGCGGTGCTGCGCGAGCGCGACCCCACCAAGGCCATTCCGCCGCTGGCCGGCGCCCTGGTGAAGAACGAACAGGACGTGCAATTGCTGGAACGCCTGGCGTTCATGAGCCGTCGCGGTAATCGCTGAGGGGCCTGCCATGCTGCTCAACCTGTTCAACGAGATGCGCGCCGCCAAGGTGCCCGTCTCGGTGCGTGAACTGCTGGACCTGATCCACGCCCTGCAGGCGCGGGTGACGTTCGCCGACATGGACGAATTCTACTATTTGTCGCGCGCCATCCTGGTCAAGGACGAGCGCCATTTCGACAAATTCGACCGTGCCTTCGCCGCCTACTTCAATGGCCTGGAAAAGCTCGACGATCACTTGCAGGCGCTGATCCCCGAGGATTGGCTGCGCAAGGAGTTCGAGCGCTCGCTGAGCGACGAGGAGCGCGCGCAGATCCAATCCCTGGGCGGCCTGGACAAGCTGATCGAGGAATTCAAAAAGCGCCTGGAAGAACAGAAGGAGCGCCACGCCGGCGGCAACAAGTGGATCGGCACCGGTGGCACCAGCCCGTTCGGGTCCGGCGGTTTCAACCCCGAGGGCATCCGCGTGGGCGACGCGGGCAAGCGCCAGGGCAAAGCCGTGAAGGTATGGGACCAGCGCGAGTACAAGAACCTCGACGATCAGGTGGAGCTGGGCACCCGCAACATCAAAGTGGCCCTGCGCCGCCTGCGCAAATTCGCCCGCCAGGGCGCCGCCGAGGAGCTGGACATCGATGGCACCATCGACCACACCGCCCGCGACGCCGGCCTGCTGAATATCCAGATGCGCCCCGAGCGTCGCAACACCGTCAAGCTGCTGCTGTTGTTCGACATCGGTGGCTCGATGGACGCCCACGTGAAAATCTGCGAAGAGCTGTTCTCGGCCTGCAAGACCGAGTTCAAACACCTGGAGTACTTCTACTTCCACAACTTCGTCTATGAGTCGGTGTGGAAGAACAACATGCGCCGCACCTCCGAGCGCACCTCCACCCAGGACCTGCTGCACAAGTACGGCCCGGACTGGAAGGTGATTTTCGTCGGCGACGCGGCCATGGCGCCGTATGAAATCACCCAGCCGGGTGGCAGCGTCGAGCACTGGAACGAAGAAGCCGGCTATGTGTGGATGCAGCGCTTCATGGAAAAGTACAAAAAGCTTATCTGGATCAACCCCTACCCGAAGGACACCTGGGGCTATACCGCCTCGACCAACATCGTGCGCGAATTGATCGAGGACCAGATGTACCCGCTGACCCTGCGCGGGCTGGAAGAAGGGATGCGCTTCCTGTCCAAGTAAGCTTTGCGTTGTGCCGTTAACAAAAATGGCGGATGACGTTTCGGTAGTGCTCAAACGCCTCGTCCTGCACCACCGGCTTCAAGCTTACCGGCTCCCCCGGCAAGCACTGCGCCAGCCGCGCTAACGCCAACGGCGTCAGCGCCCCCAGCCGTGGGTAACCGCCGATGGTCTGCCGATCGTTGAGCAGCACGATCGGCTGGCCGTCTGGTGGCACCTGCACCGCGCCCAGGGCGATGCCTTCGGAAATCATCGGCCGCCCCAGGTAGTCCAGCACCGGCCCCAGCAGGCGAATGCCCATGCGGTCGCCACGGCTGTCCAGGGTCCAGGGCCGGTTGAACGCGTCGAATAGGCTTTGGCCGCTGAAGTCGCCGACTTGCGCGCCCAGCACCAGGTCCAGGCACGCGGGCGCCCATACCGGCGTCAGGCCGTAAGGCATACCACGGGCCTGAATCACTTCACCGGCGTACGCCAGGCGGTCGCCGGTGGCCAGTGCCCTGCCCTGCCCGTCCGGGCCGCCCAGTTGCTCGCGCACCACGGTGGCGCGGCTGCCCAGCACCACAGGGGCCAGGAAACCGTGGGGCGCGGCCAAGTAGGCACGGGCCCCCTGCAGCGGCGTGCGTAAATCCAGGCGCTGGCCCCGGCGCAGAATGAAATTGCGCCATGGCTTCAGCGGCTCGTCGTCTATGCGCGCATCCAGGTCGGCGCCGGCCAGCGCCAGGTGGCTATCGGCTTCGGCAACCAGGCTGAAACCGCCGAGAGTGACTTCCACCACGCAGGCGCCCGGCGGGTTGCCCAGCAGCCAGTTGGCCCAGCTCATGGCCAGCCAGTCCAGCGCCCCGCCTTGGGTCACGCCCAGGTGGCGCACGCCGAAACGCCCGGCGTCCTGCAACTGGCACAGCGGCGTGCTGCGTTCCACGCGCATCATGGCCGCACCTCCAGCGGCGTATCGTCACCGCCCAGGCGCAAGAACTCGGCGCGGTCCACAGCCACGTACTGCACGCGGTCGCCGGGTTGCAGCAGGCTGAAGCCTTCGCGCTCGCGGTCGAACAGGCGGCTGGGCGTACGGCCGATCAGGTTCCAACCGCCAGGGGACACCGCCGGGTAAGCCGCCGTCTGGCGCTCGGCAATCCCCACGCTGCCGGCCGCCACACGCTGGCGCGGTGTGGCCAGGCGCGGGCTGGCGAGGCTTTCGTGCACCAGGCCCATGAAGGCGAACCCCGGCGCGAAGCCCAAGGCGAACACCTGGTACTCGCGACCGCTGTGGCAGCGCACGACTTCGGTGCTGTCGACACCGGCGCGCTGGGCCACCAGGGACAGTTCCGGGCCGACGCTGGCGTCATACCACACCGGAATTTCGTGACGCTGGCCCACGGCCGCCGAGTCCGGCGCCAAGTTGTGCAGGGCTTGGCCGATCAGGGCGCGAGCGTCGCGTGGGGCCAGTTGCAGCGGGTCGAACTGCACCATCACCGTGGTATAGGACGGCACCAGTTCCACCAGGGCACTGGCGAAGGCGTCGCGCAGGCGCTGGCTGGCGGCGAGCATCCAGGGCATGTGGGCTTCATCGATGCTGTCGAACAGGCGGACCATCAGGGTGTCGATGGCGGCCACTTCGATGCGCGGGGTCATGCGCCCAGGGCCTGGCGGATCTGTTGCACCGCCGCCACCGAGCTGGCGTTGTCGCCATGCACACACAGGGTGTGGGCCTGCAGGCGCAGCGGGCTGCCGTCGCTGGCGGTCAGCGCCTCACCGCGGGACAAGCGCAGGGCTTGATCGATCACGGTGTGCGCGTCGTGATGCACGGCGCCCGGCAGGCTGCGCGAGACCAGCTTGCCGGCGCTGTCGTAGGCGCGGTCGGCGAAGGCCTCGAACCACAGGGTCAGGCCCAACTCGTCGCCCAGGGCCTGGGCCGCGCTGTTGTCGCGGGTGGCCATGAGCATCAGCGGCAGATCGGCGTCGTAGGCGGCCACCGCACGAATCACCGCACGCAACTTGCGGGGGTCGGCCATCATGTCGTTGTACATCGCACCGTGGGGTTTGACGTAGCGCACACGGCCGCCCTGGGCCCGGCAGATGCCGTCCAGCGCGCCGATCTGGTAGTGCAGCATGTCTTCGATTTCCTGCTCGGAGCAGGCCATGGAGCGGCGCCCGAAGCCCACCAGGTCGGGGTACGCCGGGTGCGCGCCGATCATCACCCCGTGTTCGAGGGCCAGGCCCACGGTACGGCGCATCACGCCGGGGTCACCGGCATGGAAACCGCAGGCGATGTTGGCGCAGTCGATGAAAGGCATCACTTCGGCGTCCAGACCCATGGTCCAGTTGCCAAAGCTTTCGCCGATGTCGCAGTTCAGAAGCAGGCGGCTCACGGGGGCGGCTCCGGTACGGTCAATACCGCATTCTTGAGCCAATGCCCCTGTCGAGTCCAGTCCTCGGCTCTGGACGAAATGCATTCCAGCGAAGGCCAGGCAAGGCGAAAACAGGCGAGGAAGCGGAGTTTACGTGTTGTAAATGAGCATTCCGAGCCTGTTTTCAACGCAGCATGGGCGAGCTGGGATGTATTTCGACAGAGCCTAGCGCCAGTGCTCGGGCACTTCGCCCTTATAACGGCGCACACCGTATAGCGTCCACGCCGGTAACATGATCAGGCATTCGAGCACCAGCGCCAGAATGAACGCCACCGCCACGCCCCAGCCGATGGCTTCCGGCACCAGCAGCACTTGGTAGGTGTAGCCGTTGAGGGTTTCCTGGCTGATCTGTGGGTCGGCAGCGGTGATCACGTGCCAGTCACGCACCCACCAGGGGCCTTGCAAGGCCATCCACTCGGCGTCCAGTACCTGATGGCGGTTGATCAAGGTGCCCAGGCTCTGGCTGTCGCTCTGGAACACCGGGTCGGTGCTCTCGCGATAGTGGGCGATCAGCGCCTGCAGGTCGCCGTTGAAGAATTTGTCGGCGGTGTCCTGGAAGCCGCGCAAGCTTTGCTGCGCCTCCATCAGGTGGGCTTCCACGCGGTGGGCGTAGTCGTTGATCAGCCCGGGCACCTGGACGCCCAGCAACAATCCGACAGCGAACAACACCAATCGCAGGTAACTTCGCAGCATGTAGGGCTTCCTAGTCGGTGGTGCCTTGAAGCACGCATTCGCCACGGCGCCACAGGGCCCATTGGCCGGGCTCGTAGCAGTTCCAGGTTTCGTTTTCGGTCAACGGCTCGGTGGTGATCACCGACACCACGTCGTTGGGCGTGGTCTCGGCCTGAAAATCCACGGTCACGTCCACGTCCTTGAGCCGAGCCGGGCCAAACGGCGCGCGCCGGGTGATATGCGCCAGTTTGGTCGAGCAGAAGCAGAACAGCCAGTCGCCATCGCTGAGCAGGCCGTTGAACACGCCCTTGGAGCGATAGTGTGAGCACGCGTCCACCAGGGTAGGCAGCAGTTGCTCGATGTCCACCGGCTCGGGGAAAGCTTCGCGCACGCGGTTCAGCAGGTCGCAGAACGCTGCTTCGCTGTCGGTATCGCCCACCGGTCGGTAGAACGTGGCCGCCGGGTTGAAGTCGGCCAGCTGGCCGTTGTGTGCGAAGCACCAGTTGCGGCCCCACAGTTCGCGCACGAACGGATGGGTGTTGGACAGGCAGACCTTGCCAACGTTGGCCTGGCGAATGTGGCCGATCACTACTTCGCTCTTGATCGGGTAGCGCTGCACCAGTTCGGCCACCTGGGATTCGCTGCTCGCGGCCGGGTCCTGGAACAGGCGCAGGCCACGGCCTTCATAGAAGGCGATACCCCAACCGTCACGGTGGGGGCCGGTGCGGCCACCGCGCTGCATCAGCCCGGTGAAGCTGAAGACGATATCGGTCGGCACATTGGCGCTCATGCCCAGCAATTCACACATCGTGGCTCTCTCGGCGGGTTACAGGCGCGGTTCGACCCGCATGCGCCCGGCCGGGCTAGGCGGCGGCGCTGGCGGCGTACGGCCGTAGCGGTCACCGGCACCGAAGGGTTCGTCCGGCTCGTCGCGACGCTGGGCGTCGGCCTTGGCCTGGGCTTCGTCACGGGCGGCCTGCTCGGCGCGGCGGGCCTGGCTGCTGCGCTCGATGGGCCAGCGGATCAGGGCATAGATCACGTACAGCACCAGCGCGACCAGGCTGTACATGGCCAGGTCGGACATGGCCGGCAAGGCGTGGCCGGCATCCTTGAACAGGATGTCCAGGCCGGTCATGGCCACGGCCGGGGCGAACATGTCCTTGCCCGGGTCGACGATGGTGGGGGTGAACAGCACCACTGCCATCACCAGGCGCAAGGGTTGGCGCAGCCAGCGCCAGATCCAGGTAGTCAGGCGCAGCCATACCATCAGGCAACCGAAGGCGGCGAAGGCGTAAATACCCCAGGCGAGGAAATAGTCGTTCTCGGTCATGGTGTCCGTGGCAAGGCAGGCAAATAGGCGCTTATGATAACGACTTTTCGCCGTGCAGGCGCCCCCCATGCCAAATGGCCCGTCGGGCGCCGCCAAATTTCATTTGCCGAGTGAGCCGCCCATGCCCCCATCAGCCACCGCCCCACGCGCCCCGATCGCCCGCAAGGCCGACGGCGCCGACCCGTACGCCTGGCTGCAGGAACGCGACAGCGACGAGGTGCTCGACTACCTGAAAGCCGAAAACGCCTACCAGGAAGCGCAACTGGCCGACCAGGCCGAGTTGCGCGAGCAGCTGTTCGAAGAGATCAAGGGCCGCATCCGCGAGACCGACCTGTCCCTGGCATCGCCCTGGGGCCCGTACCTGTACTACACCCGCACCACCGCCGGCGACGAATATGCCCGCCATTACCGCTGCCCGCGCCCGGCCGATGACAGCCCCACCGTGGACGAAAGCCGCGAAGAACTGCTGCTGGACCCCAACGCGCTGGCCGCCGGCGGTTTCCTGTCGCTGGGCGCCTTCAACATCAGCCCCGACCACCGCCTGCTCGCCTACAGCCTGGATACCAGCGGCGACGAAATCTACCGCCTGTACGTGAAGGACCTGACCAACGGTAACGTCAGCGAGCTGCCGTTCGACGACTGCGACGGCAGCATGACCTGGGCCAACGACAGCCAGACCCTGTTCTTTGGCGAGTTGGACGACACCCACCGCCCCCACAAGCTCTATCGCCACCGCCTGGGCAATGAAGGCGCCGACCTGGTGTTCGAGGAAAGCGACGGGCGCTTCTTCCTGCACTGCTACCGCGCCAGCTCCGAGCGCCAGTTGATCCTGCTGCTGAACAGCAAGACCACCAGCGAAGCCTGGGTGCTGGACGCCGAACACCCCGAGCAGGCGTTCCAGTGCCTGGCCCCGCGGGTAGAAGACCACGAGTACTACCCCGACCATGGCCAGCTCGACGGCCAGTGGACCTGGTTTATCCGCAGCAACCAGCACGGCATCAACTTCGCCCTGCTGCAGTGCCCTGACGACGGCCAGGTGCCGACCCGCGAGCGCTGGCAGCCGCTGATCGGCCACCGCGACGATGTGATGCTGGAAGGCGCGACGCTCAACGCCCAGGCGTTCACCCTGAGCCTGCGCGAAGGCGGCCTGCCGATCATCGAGGTGCACCCGCAAGGCCTACCGAGCTACCGCGTGCAACTGCCGGACGCGGCCTACAGCCTGCACGTGTCCGACAGCCTGGAATTCGTCAGCACGCGCATCCGCCTGCGTTACGAAGCCCTGAACCGCCCGGCCCAGGTGCGCCAGCTGGTGCTGGCCGATGGCGCGCAGACGGTGCTGAAGGAAACCCCGGTGCTCGGCCCCTTCGACGCCGACGCCTACGTCAGCCAGCGCCTGTGGGCCACCGCGACCGACGGCACGCGCATTCCCATCAGCCTGGTGGTGAAACGCGAAGCCTTGGGCCAACCGACGCCGTTGTACCTGTACGGCTATGGCGCCTATGGCGAAAGCCTGGACCCGTGGTTCTCCCACGCACGCCTGAGCCTGCTGGACCGCGGCGTGGCCTTCGCTATCGCCCACGTGCGTGGTGGCGGCGAGCTGGGCGAGGCCTGGTACCGTGCCGGCAAACAGGAACACAAGGGCAACACCTTCAGCGACTTCATCGCCTGTGCCGAACACCTGATTGCCGAGGGCCTGACCACCAGCAACCAGTTGGCCATCAGCGGCGGCAGCGCCGGCGGGCTGCTGATTGGCGCGGTGCTGAACCAGCGTCCGGAGCTGTTCAAGGCGGCCATTGCCGAAGTGCCGTTCGTAGACGTGCTCAACACCATGCTCGACCCGGAGCTGCCGCTGACCGTCACCGAATACGACGAATGGGGCAACCCCGAGGAGCCCGAGGTGTTTGCGCGCATCAAGGGCTACGCGCCCTACGAGAACGTCAGCGCCCAGGCCTACCCGGCCACCCTGGTGGTGGCCGGCTACAACGACAGCCGCGTGCAGTACTGGGAGGCGGCCAAGTGGGTGGCACGCCTGCGGGCCACCAGGACCGACGACAACCTGCTGCTGCTCAAGACCGAGCTGGGGGCCGGCCACGGCGGCATGAGCGGCCGCTACCAGGGCCTGCGCGACGTGGCACTGGAATACGGCTTCGTGTTCAAGGTGCTGGGCCTGGCCTGAGGGAACTTAGCGACGAGCTGATGTCTGATTGACACTGTTTTCACACACTTGCCGGTGCCCGCCGCCTACACTCTGGGGCGGGAACCGTGCGTATAACAAGACTGTGATGCCATGCCAGATCCGACCTACCTGAATAACGAAATCCGCGACATGCTCATGGACTGCGGGTTGTTCAACCAGTTGCTGCCGGCCGACTTCAGCGCCGCTGCCGGCTATTTCATCATCACCAGCATCAAGCAGGGCGAGGAAATCTTCCACGAGGGCGATGCCGGCACGTTCATGTGCATCATCCACCGTGGCACCGTGACGGTACAGAAAACCGGCAACGACGACCGCCCGGTGGACGTCGCCAGCCTGCGCAAGGGCCGGGCCTTTGGCGAGATGGCCGTGCTGGACGGCGAGCGGCGCTCGGCCACCTGCGTGGCGGCCAGCGACTGCCAGTTGCTGAACCTGGGCAAGGACTCGCTGGAAAAGATGCTCAACGACGCACCGAAAATCGCTGCCAAGATCATCCGCGCCCTGGCCGTGTCCATGTCGCGCCGCTTGCGCATGGTCGATGGCCAGTTGTTGTCACAACACCCCTGAAGGCAGCTCCCAGCTCAGTTGGCGGGCGCTTTGTTGTGGGAAGAATCCTCAACTCCCGGCAACGGCTCATCCTTCGGTGGCCCCGGCACCTTGATCGGCGGCAACAGCGGCGAACTGCCATCCACGCCTGCGGCCTTGGGCGCAATGCGAGTACTGACCTGCGGATAAGGCGTGGGCGTGGGCGTACCGGGCGCGCCGCTGCTGGGGCTGATGACGTTGGCCTGGGTTTCCACTGCCTGCGCGCTGCCAATAGCGAGCGCAAGGGCGACAATGCCCGATACAATAAGCGACTTCATCGACGGCTCCGCTGCCTGAGGCCTGTTATGGCCCCAAGGCTACTCCCTGTCGCGACGCCTGTCCCCTCCCCCTGCGAGATCCCCATGAAACGTTTTGTACTGCTGGACACCACGCCGATTCCCGACAATGGCGGTGCCCTGTGCCTGTTCGAGTACGGCGAGGATTTCGTCATCAAGATCCAGGGCGGTGACGGCGGCCAGCTGATGAACACGCGCATGCACGGTTCCGAGGATGCCTTGGCCGAGATCCCCTGCCGCAAGGTAGCGGGCCGGCCCGATTCGCGAGTATTGATTGGCGGCCTGGGCATGGGCTTCACCCTGGCCTCGGCGCTCAAGCACCTGGGCAAGACTGCCGAAGTGGTGGTGGCCGAGCTGGTCCCTGGCGTGGTCGAGTGGAACCACGGGCCGCTGGGCGAAAAGGCCGGCAAGCCGGTGCTCGACCCGCGTACCACCATCATCCAGGAAGACGTGGCCAAGGTGCTGCAGGCCGAGCCCCAGGGCTTTGACGCGATCATGCTCGACGTCGACAACGGCCCCGAAGGCCTGACCCAGAAAGCCAACTCATGGCTGTACTCCAGCGGCGGCCTGGCCGCTTGTGCCCGCGCGCTGCGGCCCAAGGGCATTCTGGCGGTCTGGTCGGCCAGCGCCGACCGGCAGTTCAACGAGCGCCTGCGCAAGGCCGGCTTCAAGGCCGAGGAAGTGCAGGTATTCGCCCACGGCAACCGCGGCACGCGGCACACCATCTGGATCTGCGAAAAGCTCAAGGCCTGAGGGTGCTGTCAATGGCCTCATCGCGAGCAAGCATTGCTCCCACAGCGTGTGCACCTGTGGGAGCAATGCTAGCTCGCGATGAGGCCGGTACATGCACCCTCGCACCTTCAGGTAGAATGAGGGCTGACCGTCATTATTCCTGAGGTGAACCCATGAGTTCGTCCACCCCCCATACCGCAAAACTGGACCGCATCCTGGCCGATGCCCAGCGCGAGCGCGAAAGCGGCTACCGCGACAAGGCCCTGAAAATGTACCCGCATGTGTGCGGCCGCTGCGCCCGTGAGTTCTCCGGCAAGCGCCTGAGCGAGCTGACCGTGCACCACCGTGACCATAACCACGACAACAACCCCCAGGACGGTTCCAACTGGGAGTTGCTGTGCCTGTACTGCCACGACAACGAGCACGCGCGCTACACCGACCAGCAGTATTTCGGTGAAGGCTCGTTGAGCAGCCCGACTATCGCCAAGGCCACCCACAACCCTTTCGCGGCCCTGGCCGGCCTGTTGAAAAAGGACTGATCCGGCGTGGCCAACAAGCGTTACAGCTGCATCGGTCTGTTCAACCCCAAGTCCCCGGAAAACGTCGGCTCGGTCATGCGAGCCGCCGGCTGCTACGGCGTCAATTCGGTGTTCTACACCGGCAAGCGCTATGAGCGCGCTCGGGACTTCGTTACCGACACCAAGCGCATTCACTACGATATTCCGCTGATCGGCATCGACGACCTGCAGAAAATCATCCCCCTGGGCTGCACGCCGGTGGCGGTGGAACTGGTGGAAGGCGCGCGGCCGTTGCCCGAATACACTCACCCGGACCGTGCGATCTATATTTTCGGCCCCGAAGACGGCTCGCTGGACCAGAGCGTGCGCGACTGGTGCGAAGACACCATCTACATCCCGACCGAGGGCTGCATGAACCTGGCGGCCACGGTCAACGTGGTGCTGTACGACCGCATGGCCAAGGGCCTGAACACCCGCTCTGGGCCGAAATTCAAGTAGGCCGATGGAACAGCCACGGGCTTTGGCAGTCAGCTACTGAACCACACTGCCCATCAGGAGAATGATCATGAGCGACAACCAGCACCTGGAAGTGTTCGACACCATCGCCCGCCCCGCCTCGCCCGACGGTCACAACGTGCACGGCTGGGAGCGCGCAGGCTCGGTGGCCACCGGCATCGTCATGGTAGGCAAGGGACTGCGCCGCGGCGGCTTTTTCGGCCTGATCCAGATCGCCATCGGCGGCGTGGCCCTGGCCCGTGGCCTGACCGGCCACAGCGCCACCAAGGCGTTGATCGAGCACAGCCGCCAAGAGTTCGATGGCGTGAAAGCCAAGATCGAACGGGCCGGTGAAGAGCTGAGCAAGTTGCAGGAAAACGCTGTCAAGGCAACCAAGACCGTGACCGTTACCGGCAACGATGCGTTGACCTCGCCCAAGGCGTGATGACCTCGGGGGTGCGCGGTGTCACCCGATGCCCCCCGTAGCAGCGGCCGCCAGGCCGCTTCAGCCGCGACGCAGTACGCCGGATCAGCCAGCGCGGAAGATCAGGTAATCTTCCCAGTCATCTTCGTCCACGTCCTTTTCGCTGACCATGCGCCCCGATTGGGAAATGTGCTTCTTGTGCACCTTCTTTCGATCGCCGCTGACCAGGTGGTGCCAGTTGGGCAAGTCCTTGCGCTCACTCACAAGGCGGTAGCCGCACGTGGGCGGCAGCCATTTGAACTGATCCGCCTGGCCGGGGGTGAGCTGAATACAGTCCGGCACCTTGGCCTTGCGGTTAGGGTAATCGGTGCATTGGCAGGTCTTGAGGTCCAGCAGCTGGCAGGCAACACGCGTGTAATAGACGCTGTTGTCTTCCTCATCTTCAAGTTTCTGCAAGCAGCACAGGCCGCAGCCGTCGCACAGCGACTCCCATTCGACGGGGTTGAGCTGGTCGAGGGTCTTGGTGATCCAGAAGCGATCAACGGGTGCGGGCATGGGGCGTGCATCCTGTTTCGAAGCCCGCCAGTCTAGTGCTGCGCGGGCGCCAGGCCAAGCGCGTGCGACATCCGGTCAACACTTCACTTGTCAGGACGGCCTCAAGCGCAGTAGTTTCGACGTTTTCCGCCCACTCCACAGGAAGCGTCCATGAGTGCCAACCCCCGCATTGCCGAGCTCGGCATCCACGAGCAGTTCATCAACCGCTGGTCGCCGCGCGCCTTCAGCGACGAGACCATTTCCGAAGAAACCCTGCTGAGCTTCCTGGAAGCCGCGCGCTGGGCGCCATCGGCCTATAACTCCCAGCCCTGGCGCTTCCTGTACGCGCGCCGCGGTACGCCAAACTGGGAACGCTACCTGGGCCTGCTCAACGAGTTCAACCGCAGCTGGGCGCAGCACGCCTCGGCGCTGGTGATCATCCTGTCCAAGACCACTTTCACCGCCCCTGGCGCCACTGAAGAAACCCCGGCCTTGTGGCACACCTTCGACACCGGTTCCGCCTGGGGCCACCTGGCGCTGCAAGCCAGCCTGAGCGGCTGGCACACCCACGGCATGGCCGGTTTCGACAAGGAACTGACCCGCAAGGAATTGAAAGTGCCGGACGGTTACGAGCTGCACGCGGCCATCGCCATCGGCAAGCTGGGCGACAAGGCCACGCTGGCCGAATACCTGCAAGCCCGCGAAACCCCAAGCCCGCGCCGCCCGCTGAGCGAACTGGCGGCCGAGGGTGATTTCAGCCTCTAAGGCTGACGCTCGCAAGCTGCAAGGGCTCAGTCTTCAAACCTGGCGCCACTTCTTGCAGCTTGTCGCTTGAACCGCCAAAGGGGCTCAATACCCGCGAGTGAAATCCACTTCACCACGCAGCGGCTGCTTGCCAGCGTAAGCGTTCAGGTTTTCCACGAACAAGCGCACCATCGCCTGCGGCGAGGTGGGTGCCGAACTGTGCCCGGTCAGCAGCAAGCCCCATGCGGTCCAGAACGGATGACGCTGCGGCAGCGGTTCCTGACGGCACACGTCAATCACCGCACCGGCCAGGTGGCCCTGTTTCAACGCCTCCACCAGATCGGCATCAACCACGGCCACGCCGCGCCCGGCATTGATGAACAACGCCTCGGGCTTGAAGCGCGCGAACAGCGCAGCGTTGTAGATATCGTGGGTGGCCGGGGTATCGGGCAGCAGGTTGATCACGTAATCCACTTCACCGACCTTGTCGCCCAACGCCTCCAGCCCCAGCACCTCGACAAACGGCGCCTGCTGGCGCGGGCTGCTGGCGATGCCGTAGAGCGTGACACCAAACGGTAGCAGGAACTGCGCCACGCGCTGGCCAATGTCACCCGTACCCACGATCAGCACCCGGCGGCCTTCCAGGCTGCGGCCTGGGCGGTTGTCCCACTTGCGCTCCACCTGGCTCACCAGCCGCGCCAGTACCTCACGCTCGTGGCCGAGCATGTAGGTCAGCATGTACTCGGCCATCACCTGGCCGAAGATGCCCACGGCCCGGGTCAGGCGGTAATCGCGCGGCAGGCCGGGCGCCAGCAGCGGGGTAATGCCGGCCCAGGTCGATTGCAGCCACTGCGGGGTGTGGCCCTGGCGCAGCAACGTCGCCAGCAGGTCCGGCTGGCCCAGCCACACCGGGCAGTCGGCCGCCAGCTTCGACAGTTCGGCAGAGTCACCACTGGTCAGGACGTCCACGTCCGGCGCCGCTTCACGCAACAGCTGTGCGTAAAGGGCGTAATCCTGTTCTGCAATCAGAACGCGCATGCTTGAAAAACCCTTTGAAACCCCGCCTGCGCGACGCGCGACTGCCGGGTGTGACGGTCAGATCGGATCGTTGCGACGCAACAACTCTTCGGGCAGGTGCTCGATGTATTCCTCTTCGGGCGGCGGCATCTGCAGGTGGTAACCCTGGCTGTCGAGGTTGGCCAACACCTGATGGATGTCTTCACGCGCCAGGGCACGCTCGGGGCTCAACACCAGGTCGAAGGCATGCATTGGCTTGCCGAACACGGTCAGCAGGCCTTCAGGCACGCGCGCCAGGGCGTCGCTCTTGAGCACGTACAGGTACATTTCGTTTTTGCGCGGGCTTTTGTAGATGGAGCAAATGCGTTTCATGCAGTCTCTCCTGCGTTGCCTAGAGCCTTGAGCAGGGCTGGGCCCATGAGCTCGCGGCGCCAGCCACGCAGTGTGTCGGGCAATTGATAGGGACCGTCGGGGTAGCCGCTCTTGAGCAGCGCTTCCAGGGTTTTCTTGCGCAGCATCACCTCGGGCGCTATGCCCAGTCGCTCGCCTTCGGCCTGGCCGATGGCGCGCAGCTGTTTGAGCACTCCAGCGGCCTCGATGGGCAACGGCTCGGGCAAGGCCGGCGGCCATTGCTCGGGCGGCACGCTGCCGGCCTGCTGGATCAGCTTGAGCAGGAACTCACCGTCCTGGCGCACCGTGCGCGGGTGCATGTCTTCGATCTTGGCCAGTGCTGCCAGGTTATCCGGCTGGGTACGGGCCAGGGGCCACAACGAGTGTTCGCGCACGATGCGGTTGCGCGGCAGGTCACGGGCACGGGCCTCGTGCTCGCGCCAGGCGCACAGCTCGCGCAGCACCGCCAGTTGCTGGCGCGACAGCTTCCAGGCCAGCTTGGCCTCGCGGTACACCTCGTAAGGGTCGACCTCGCGGCGCAGCTGGGCCACCAGCTCGCCGCCGTCCTCCAGCACCCAGGCGTACTTGTCGTCCGACAGTTGCGGGCGCAGTTTTTCGTAGACTTCCGCCAGGTGCACGGCGTCTTCGGCGGCGTAACTGACCTGGGTATCGGACAACGGCCGCTGCAGCCAGTCGGAGCGGGTCTCGCCCTTGGGCAGCTCGATGTCGAGCACGGCCTGCACCAGGCGCGAGTAGCCCATGGAGAAACCGAGGTTGAGGTAGGCGGCGGCCAATTGCGTGTCGAACAGCGGCGTGGGCAGGCTGCCGGTCAGGCGCAGCAGCACTTCCAGGTCTTCGCTGCAGGCGTGTACCACCTTGATCACATCAGGGTTTTCCAGCAACTGCGCCAAAGGCTGCCACTGCTGGATGGTCAACGGGTCAATCAGCCACGCACACGCGCCATCGCCGATCTGGATCAAGCCGGCTATCGGGTAAAAGGTGTCGACCCGCATGAACTCGGTGTCGAGTGCAACGTACGGCAGACGCTGCCACTCGGCGCATTGCCGAGCCAGGCTTTCGTCGTCGCGAATCCAGTGAATATCGATGGCCACAAGGCTCTCCCCTGAAGAATGGCGCGCAGTATATATCGACCCCGACAGTTACTGGGCATTCCATCGACAAAGGTGAAGCTTATCAACCCTTGCGCAGCACGTAGGTGCGCCACATGGCGTAACCGGGGATCAGGTCATGATGGTCGACGATTTCGAAACCCGCCTGGCGAAACTCGTCTTCGATCAGCGCACGGGGCACCACGAAGCGGTTGAGCCGCTCGTGCCCGGCGCGCCGCTGTTCCAGGCGGCGCCGACGCCAGGCGCGGTAGTTGCCATCCACCCACAGGGAAATGATCACCGTGTCACGGCTGACCCGGTGGAATTCGCGCAGGATGCCCAGGCGCTGCTCGCTGTCGGCCACGCGATGGAACAGGCGCATGCAGAAGATGCAGTCCACGGCGTTGCTGCCCAGGGTGATGGCATCCACCGAGGCCTCCAGCGGCGTGACCCGCGCAGCCAGGGTGGGCGCGAAGCCGCTCATCGCCAGGTCGAGCTGCTCGGCGCTGCGGTCGGCGGCCAGAATAACCCGGTTGGCGCGCTCGGCCAGCACCGGCCAGAAGCGCCCGGCGCCACAGGGCAGGTCCAGCACCAGGCCGGGTTCGCCCGCCGAATGCAGGGAATGGCGCACCAATTGCGCTTCGCGCCAGTAGGCCAGGCGCGCGCCGAAGCTATCCAGGTGCAAACCGTCAGGCGCCCTGGACAGGTCGCGCTCAGCGGATGTTGACGGTGGCAAAGGCATGAGGCACAGCTTCCCGACGGGGCAAATTGAGGGGTGAGGTTAACGCTAGTGCAGTTAAAGACCGGTCAACCCATTGTGAAAAAATCGTCATGAACGCTGCTCACTCATCAACCCACGCCCCTTGCAAGGCCGACCCGCGGCATTCGGCAAACAGGTCCAGGCGGCGCTCGTAGACCTGGGTGTCGACTTGCAGCAGGCCAATCATCGAGTGGAACAGGTAATCCTGGCTCAGGGGCCGGTTGCGCTCCTGCTGCAGGCAATGGGTGTCGACCGAGAATGCCCGCTTGTAGCCTTCAGAGAACCAGGCCAGCAACGGCACGCGTTTCTGCTGATCGGGCGCCAGCAGCCACGGTGAGCCGTGCAGGTACTGGTTGTATTCGCCCAGTGACTCGCCGTGGTCGGAGAGGTACACCATGGCGGTGTCGACACGGTCCTGGTTCTTGCGCAGCACGTCGATCAGTGCCGACAGCACGTGGTCGGTGTACACCAGGGTGTTGTCATAGGCATTGACCACGCTGGCCGGGGTACAACGGTTCAGCGCCGCGTCCTGGCAGGCCGGGGTGAAGTGCTCGTAGGCCTTGGGGTAGCGCCGGTAGTAGTCCGGCCCATTGCTGCCGCGCTGGTGCAGCACCAACACCGTGTCCTGGTGCAAGCGGTCGATGAACCCCTGCAGGCCGTCCAGCAGGATCTCGTCACTGCACTGGCCGTCAGCGCACAGGCCGGGGTCCTGCAGGTGACTGAGGTCACGCATCGTCGCCGCGTCACAGGCGGCGGCGCAGCCGCCCTGGTTGTCCCACCACACCACTTGCATGCCAGCGTGGCGCAAGACATCCAGCAGGCCTTCGTGGTCACCGGGGCTGAAGGTGTCGCGGCCCTGGCTGGAAAACATGCACGGTAGCGCGATGGCCGTCTGTGTGCCGCAGGCCTGAACATCGCTGAAGGCAATCAGGCCGTCCTGGATCTTCAGTTGCGGAGTGGTATCGCGCGCATAGCCCAGAATGCCGAAACTTTGCGCGCGGGCGCTCTCGCCCACCACCAGCACCGTCAGCGATTTATGCCCATGGCTGCTCCAGGCCGGCGCCTTGCGCGCATCCTCGCCCGCGCCGTGCAGCGGCGCCGCAGCGCCCAGCAGCAGCCATAACGCAGCGATCCAGGCCACCACCTTGAGAACATTCGGCCTTGCGTCAACCATGGAAACCCGCCAGGAAGGAAAATCCGCATCGCCACCGGCAACCCCGGCCGACGCGCCACAGGCGGTGCACTGTAAGTGGCGGGCCATCAATATTTCGTGAAAAACCGCAGTTTGTAGCCTGAATGAAACACAAGGTGTTTCGCGGGGGTCCAAGCGTGGAAACGGGGCTATCCTCAATAGTCTCAACCTAGGCCCACAAACCCAGCAGAGGTGAAGAGAATGCCGGTCAAACACGATCTGTACGCGGACTTGAAACTCACGTGCGACGAGGTGAAAAAACGCAGAGAAGCCGATCCCACGCTCAGTCGGCTGCTGGACCACTACGATGGCATCGA
Organism: uncultured Gammaproteobacteria bacterium; assembly: GCA_963816515.1. Classification (GTDB taxonomy): domain Bacteria; phylum Pseudomonadota; class Gammaproteobacteria; order Pseudomonadales; family Pseudomonadaceae; genus Aquipseudomonas. The sequence goes on from CAWFKX010000001.1 coordinate 1,202,333, forward strand.
CAGAGAAGTGGTCGAAGCCGAAAAAGCTGCCGCCGCTGACGACGAGGTCAAGAAACTCAAGGAGGCGCGCCTGATCGCCAAAGACAAGATCGTGCAGCAACTGGAATACCCGGGCACCCAGGGTGTGGGAAAAGATTTCGACAAGTGACGTGGCAGGCCTTGCCAATAGGCAGTGGCTGCCGCAGGCGGTGAATGAAGGCCCAGGGTGCGAGCACCTTGGGCCTTTTCTGATTCTGGCAAGCGAGGGGCGATAGTTACATCGCCGTACGGAAAATCTCTTCGATTTCCCCTTGGGTCGCCGTGCGCGGGTTGGTGAAGCCGCAGGCGTCTTTCATGGCGTTGGCCGCCAGCGTCGGGATGTCGTCGGCCTTGGCGCCCAGTTCACCGAGGCCGCCGGGAATACCAATGTCGGACGACAGCTGGCGGATAGCGGCGATGGCAGCGGCGGCGCCCTTCTCGTTGTCCAGCCGCTGGGTGTCGACGCCCATGGCAGTGGCCACGTCTTTCAGGCGGGCAGGGCAAACGCTGGCATTGAAGCTTTCCACATGGGGCAGCAACACGGCGTTGCACACGCCGTGGGGCAGGTCGTAGAAGCCACCCAACTGGTGGGCCATGGCGTGCACGTACCCCAGCGAAGCGTTGTTGAAGGCCATGCCGGCCAGGAACTGCGCGTAGGCCATGTTCTCGCGGGCCGCCATGTCATCGCCCTGGGCCACGGCCTGGCGCAGGTTAGCGGAAATCAATTCCACTGCCTTGAGGGCGCAGGCGTCGGTAATCGGCGTGGCAGCGGTGGACACATAGGCCTCGACCGCGTGGGTCAGGGCGTCCATGCCGGTGGCGGCGGTCAGGCCCTTGGGCATCTTGGCCATCAGCGCCGGGTCGTTCACCGACAGCAGCGGCGTGACGTTACGGTCGACGATGGCCATTTTCACGTGGCGGGTTTCGTCGGTGATAATGCAGAAACGGGTCATTTCACTGGCCGTGCCGGCCGTGGTGTTGATGGCGATCAGCGGCAGCTGCGGCTTCGCCGACTGGTCCACCCCTTCGTATTCACTGATGTGCCCGCCGTTGGTGGCGCACAGCGCAATGCCCTTGGCGCAGTCATGGGGCGAGCCGCCGCCCAGGGAAATGATGAAATCACTGCGCGCCTGCTTCAGCGCGGCCAGGCCGTTCTCGACGTTGCTTACGGTAGGGTTGGGCTTGGCACCGTCGAAAATCGTGGCATTGATATCCTGCTCGGCCAGCAGTCTGGCCACCTTGTCGGCCACCCCGGCCTTGGCCAGGCCCGCGTCGGTGACGATCAAGGCGCTGCGAAAGCCGTATTTGCGAATAGCGACCACCGCCTCGTCGAGGCTGCCGATACCCATCATGTTCACGGAGGGAATGAAGAACGTGCTGCTCATGATTGATCCTCTTTTATTGTGGTGGGCCCAGGGGCGGGCCGAGGTGCGGTTCATCAGGCGAGCGTGTTGCGAGGTCAATGCTAGGCGCGGGGTGGCAGGGGAAGAATGGTGCTTTGGGGGGGATGAAGGGGGTGCTTTGGTAGTAGAAGGATGAATTGACCTTTCCTCGAAAGGATCGAATCAATTTCATCTGACAAGGCACCCCCACCCCCAAAGACTGTCTGTTTGTACCACCACAGGCACTTACACAACCCGTGCCGACTGCTAGGATATCGACCATCAAAAGAACAAAACCGGCGCGATCTTTGTAGTCTCCCGGATGGAGGAAAGATGAACGCCCAGAAAGAGCCGTCCTTGACCGAACTGCAGCGCCTGCCGCACCAGGCCTGGCTGCGGACGCTGGCCAGCGCCCCGGCGGGCCTGTGGTTCTGGCCCATCATGCTGCTGGCCACGGTGGCCCGCCTGTATCAGCTGACCGCGTCGGCGATCTGGTGCGACGAGGGCTCCAGCCTGGTGATCAGCCAGTACGGCCCGGCGCAGATCTGGCTGCACGCGGCCCATGACGTGCATCCGCCGCTTTATTACTTGATATTGCATGGCTGGATGACGCTGTTCGGCAATGGCCTGTTTTCCATCCGGGTGATCAGCGCCCTGCCCGGCATCATCAGCGTCGGCCTGGGGGTGTGGCTGGTGCAGATCACCGCCGGGCGCCGCGCGGCGCTGCTGGGCGGGATCATGCTGGCGCTGTTGCCCATCGCCGTGCATTACAGTCAGGAAATTCGCATGTACCCGCTGATGGGCATGTGGCTGATGGGCGCCACCGTGGCGCTGGTGCATTGGGCGAAACAGCCTTCGCAGCACCGCTACCTGGTCATTTACGCCCTGCTGATGACCGCCAGCTTCTACACCCATTACTTCACCAGCCTTTGCGTGCTGGCCCATTGGGCCTGGCTGACGCTGCTGTACCGCCGCGGCAACCGCCTGGTGCTGCGCCCGGCCTGGTGGCTGGCCAACGTCGCCATCGTGGTGATGTACCTGCCGTGGGTGCCGAGCCTGATCGGCCTGGTGCAGCACCTGCCGGAGCTGGAAGCTGGCAATGACGTGGGCTGGATCGGCGCGGTCAGCCTGGGTTCGTTGCCATCCATGGTGTGGCAGTACCTGATTCTGAGCGACGGTTTCGACCTGCCGGTGGCGTTGTTCGTCAGCGTGCCGGTGCTGCTGGGCGTCATCGTCGCCTGGGTGCTGTTCAGCGACCGTCACGCCCTGCGGCTGCCGTCGATGCTGGTGATTTACTGCGTGCTGCCGCTACTGCTGATCTTCCTGATCTCGTTCAAGACGCCGCTGCTGGTGGACCGCTACATGATGTTTTCCGCCTTGGGCCTGCCGCTGGTGCTGGGCGTGGCGGCCGACCGGCTGGCGTACCACTCGCCGCCGCTGGCCATGGTGGCGGTGCTGGTGTACCTCACCATTCAGGGCGTGGGCCTGCAGCGCAACTACGACGTGGACGACGATCAGTTCGACAAGATGGTGGACTTCGTCAACCAGCGCTACCAGCCGGGCGATCGCATCGTGGTCAGCGATCTGTTCTGGTATTTCGGCTACCTGTACTACAACACCACTGGCGCCGAGCCGCTGCTGTATACCCCGGACAAGCCCGATGGCAGCACCGGCCGCCCCACCGACTACGGTTTCGGCAACCTGGTGGACGAGCGCGCCGACCACATCTACGTCGACGCGCTGCGCGACCTGCCCGCCGACCACCAGCGGGTGTGGTTGATCAGCGGCACCGGCGAGACCGATGATTTCGCTTCGATACCGGCGCAGTGGCACAAGGTTGACCAGAAAGTGGTCGGCGACACCGAAGCGCGGCTGTACGAACGCCCTTGATCAGGGCAGGTACAGTTTGAACAGCCCGCCGCCCAGACTGCCGCCATTGCTCAGGCGCACATGCCCGGGCACGCCGTTGCGCGCATGACGCTCGGCAATGCGCGCGGCAAAATACAGGCCCAGGCCGGTGCTGCCGCTGACCGGGTTGATGCCCTGCACGTAGGCCGTCTGCGACTCGATCAGGGCCGGCGGGTACCCGGGGCCGTCATCATTGACGCTGATCACCAGTTGGCCGTCTTCCTCGCCCGCACTCACCAGAATGGTTTCGCGGGCAAAGCGGATGGCGTTGATGATCACGTTGGCAATCACCGAGCCCACCAGTTCGCGGTCGAAAAAGCCCAGCGGGCACAACACGTCCACATCGTGGCTGGCACTGATGCCACGGCTGTTGAGCACTTCCTGGTGCCACGCCAGCTGCGACTCGATGAAATCGTCCATCTCATGGTATTCGGGGCGCAGGGGCAGCTGGTTGACGCCCAGCTTGTACAGGCCCAGCAGTTGCACCATCATGCCGTTGAGGTTGGCGAACTCGTAATCGATAACCCCGCGTTCAGCGGTGTTGCGCTGCTCCGGCGGCAGGCTTTCGGACCATTTGCCATGGGCCGTCATGACCGACGCCAGCGAGTTTTTCATGTCGTGCACGGTCGAAGCGATGACCATGGAGAAATCCAGACCTGCGTTGTCGTCACTCATGCGCCAAACGCCCTGTTCCGCAGTTTCTGATAGCGCTCGAAGCGTGCATCGCTTTCGGGCATGTGGCCCACGGTTTTCAGCGCCTCACGGCACTCGGCCAGGCCCGCAGCGGTGATCGGCACGCCCTTGGCGTGCAGCAGGCCCTGGGCCAGGTTCAAGGCAATACTGATGTTTTTCGGCTGCAGCGCCAGGGCGCGCCGGAACATGTCCTGGGCTTCGGCGAACTGGCCTTCACGGTACGCGCGCACGCCCTGCTGGTTGAGGTCGACGGCAATCTTGTTCGAACCCAGAATCTCCGGGTCGTCGGTGTGCTTGGCGATGTTCTGCATCACCGCCGGGTCATCACCGTAAATTTCCGCGCAGCTCTTGAGCACGCCCACGCCCGCCTCTTCCTGCCCCAGGCTCTGCAACTGCGCGGCCACCGACAAGGCGGCTTCGGCGCTGAGGAACTGGTCCATGCCCTGCAGGCGGCTCACAGCCTCCTCGGCCAGCTTGGCGGCGGCCTCGGGGTCGGTGCGCTGCAGGCTGGTGGCCTTGATCAGGCGCGTGCGCACCTGAATGCCCTGGTCGTCATTGTTGTCCTTGGCCACATCGGTCAGGGTCTGATTCAGCTCGACCCGGCTGCGGGCATCCAGGCCGGCATCGCCGCCCTTGCTGATCAGCGCCTGGGCGAAACCCAGGTTGGTCTCAGGGTTCTTGAAGCGCGAATACTGGCCCTGGTTGACTGCCTGGCGATAGGCGCGGGAAGAACTGTCGAAGTCCTCGTTCTCGAACGCCAGCTTGCCCAGCAGGCTTTGCCGACGCACCGCCAGCGGCGACAGCTTCACCGCCTCTTCCAGCACCTGCTGCGCACGCTTGCCGTCATTGCGTGCCACCAGCACTTCGGCCAGGCCATCGTAGAGCGCCGGCAGCATCGGGAATGTCTTCAGCGCGCGCTCGTAAACATCCTGCGCTTCGGCCAGTTTCTTGCGTTTGAACAACAGGCTGCCCAGCGCACCGAAGGCCCAGGGCGTGGGGCGGTCGGCGAGGATGGTCTTGAGGAAGGCTTCCAGCGGCTCGTGTTGATTGAGGTCGCGCAGGGCCTCGGCCTTGTAGCGATGGCACAGCGGCGCGTAGCGGGCATCTTCCTGGGTCAGGCGCGTGCAGGCAGCCAGCACCTCCATCGGCAGGTTCTTGTCCAGCGCCTGCAGAATCGGCTTGAGCAACGTCTTGCGCTGCACCAGCTTCTCCAGACGCTGGGCCAGGCCGGCACGGTTGAACGGCTTGGTCAGGTAAGCGTCGGGCTCCCATTCCAGCGCACTCATCACCATGGCCTGGCTGTTCTCGGCAGTCACCATGATGAACACGCTTTCATGGCTGAGCAGCTTGTCCAGCATCAGGTCTTCGAGCACCTGCTGGCCGTTCTTCTTGCCATCGCCCAGGTTGAAATCGTGCAGCACAAAGTCATAGCGCTTCTGCGCGCACGCCTTCAGCGCCTGTTCGCCGGTGTCTGCCGTGTCCACGTCCTTCACGCCCAGGTCACGCAACATGGAGCGCACCGAACTGCGGAAGTCGGAGAAGTCATCGACGATAAGAAACGATTTTTGGTTGTACGCCAGCATGCGCGATCCCGTCAGGGGAATGAATATGAGCCTGTGCAGGCTTTCCAATACGTGGGCTATCGGCATGGGGTGAAATTTCTAGAGGTGTGCACCCCATGAAATACGTGCCTTTGCACCATGGTGTGGGACCGTGGGAAGCGGGGGCGGGTCACACTCCGGATGCCATTATTTAGCCACTAATGCGTGGATTGTGTTCGATTATCGTGAGGCTTCGAAAAAGGTAGGCGAAAAAATGGGGGTTTACCGCCGGGCCTGAAAAAAACGGCAGGCCGCTGCGGGGCCGGAGTGGAACACCAAAGGCGGGCAACGCCAATCTGACAGGCCATGGTACGTTGCAACCAATGTGGGACCGGGCAGAGCCCGGTCCCACATTGGTTGCAACGTACCATGGCCTGTGAGATCTGCGTCGCCAGCCTTGTGCGCAAGGCGCTAGCCCTGCAGGGCCCCGCCAAAGGTCCTGTCCATCTCGACCAAGGACCAGCCACATGGCTAAAGCTCAGCTTTTCAATCCCGAAGCGATGCCGATTATCAAAATCGATGAATCCACAACGGTTTCATTCAAAGCACACCGCTACCTGGATAACGCTGAAACCATCAGCGCTTACCTTTCCGCCAGCCTCCATGAAACAGATCCAAACGCATTCCTGAACGCCTTGGCGCAAATAGCCAAGGCCAAGGGAATGACGCAGTCGCCGTAAGATTCGTGACCGCACGCTGTAGCCGCTGCCGAAGGCTGCGCTGGCCCTGTGCCTCACAGCAAATTTCCAGTGCATTTAGGGGCCAGCGCAGCCTGGCGGCAGCGGCTACAGGCCGTTATCCATTCATCATCCGTGCTCGCTTCGCGGCCACCGCCCTGTCCAATGTCAGGTTGGCGCAATCGATGAAGATATACGCCAGGTAGGTCAGGGCCTGCTCATCGTGAATATCACTCCCCTGTGGGTCGAGCCCCAGCAGTCGACGATTTCGTTCGGGCAGTTGTTTCCAACCATCCAGCAAGTAGCTGTGCAGCGCATCGACAATGCGTTGGCGGGAATTGAAGCAGCGGGGGGACATTCGGGTGCCGGGTTTGCGCCTGATGGAGCGGGCGCTGGCTGGGCGTTTGAATCGACCGGGGGCGCGAGTGAATCGGGGTGGTTGACGGTCCATGACCTTAAGCTCCTTACCTTGGGAAAATTGACTGCAACCCCATGGTAAATCAGGTCCGCCATTATCCCATTTCAGGATATTTTCGAACGTAATCGCTGCCGTCAGGCTGCGCTGGGCCGCGAGTACAATGGAAATCTACACTGCATACGATGGCCAACACAGCCTGCGGCAGCGGCTACGGGGTGGAGTGTTGTGGGCACGTCGGGAGTTTAGGCGGCGCGCTTGAAATCGAGCGCCGGCTGTCGGCACCTTCTACATTTGCAACTTCCATGGCCTGGAAAATCAGCGTTGCCAGCCTTCTCCGCCTGGCAGTAGCGCGCGCGGCTTTTCTAAACACAAACAAAAAACCCCGCAGCTTCTCAGCTGCGGGGCTCTTCGATATATGGCGGAGAGATAGGGATTTGAACCCTAGGTACTGTCGCCAGTACAACGGATTTCGAATCCGTCCCGTTCGGCCACTCCGGCATCTCTCCAGTGGCGCGCATGATACCAGCACTTTTTGAAAAGGCGAAGCCTTTTGTGAAAAAAATTCGCGTGGTATCAAACGCTTGCGTGGGGGCGCCGGTTTACAGCGGCACGCCCAGGCGCTTGGCGACTTCTTCGTAGGCTTCGATCACATCGCCCAGACCCTGGCGGAAGCGGTCCTTGTCCATTTTTTTCTTGGTGTCCTTGTCCCACAGGCGGCAGCCGTCGGGGCTGAATTCGTCGCCCAGGACGATCTGGCCGTGGAACAGGCCGAATTCAAGCTTGAAGTCCACCAGCAGCAGGCCGGCGTCGTCGAAGAGCTTGCTCAGCACTTCGTTGACCTTCAGCGACAGCTCTTTCATTTTCGCCAGTTGCTCGGCGGTGCCCCAGCCGAAGGCCACCACGTGGGATTCGTTGATGAACGGGTCGCCCTTGGCGTCGTCCTTCAGGAACAGCTCGAAGGTGTACGGGTTCAGCTTCAGGCCTTCTTCCACGCCCAGGCGCTTGACCAGGCTGCCGGCAGCGTAGTTGCGAACCACGCATTCGACCGGAATCATGTCCAGCTTCTTCACCAGGCACTCGTTGTCGCCCAGCAGCTTGTCGAACTGGGTCGGGATGCCCGCTTCTTCCAGCTTCTGCATGATGAAGGCATTGAACTTGTTGTTCACCATGCCCTTGCGGTCCAGCTGTTCGATGCGCTTGCCGTCGAACGCCGAGGTGTCGTTGCGAAACAGCAGGATCAGGCGGTCGGCGTCGTCGGTCTTGTATACCGATTTGGCTTTGCCACGGTAGAGTTCTTCACGTTTTTCCATGATGGGCTCCGCTTGCTAAGTAGATGGGCTAGGCGATTTCGCGCCAGTCGAGCCCTGAATCTTGATCGGCCAGTTGCAGCCAGTCCGGGTCGCACCCCAAGGTGTCGACAAAACATTTCCGGGCCAGCTGCGGCAGGTTGTTCTTGCTGCTCAGGTGGGCCAGCACCAGGTGTTGCAGGTTTTGCCAGCCCAGCTCCGACACCAGGTTCGCGGCCTGGTGATTGTTCAAATGTCCCAGCTCGCCACCGACCCGCTGCTTGAGAAAATAGGGGTAATGCCCCCGCGCCAGCAGGTCGCGGCAATGATTGGACTCGATGACCAAGGCATCGAGGTCCTGATAACTGTCCATGACACGCCCGCAGTACGAACCCAGGTCGGTCAGCACGCCCAGGCGCCGCTGGCCGTTGCCGAACACGTACTGGGTCGGCTCCAGCGCATCGTGCGCCACGCCCACCACGTTGATCGCCAGCGCCCCCACGTCCAGCACGTCGCCACAGGCCACGAAACCCGCGGGTTCCAATGGCTTGCGCAGCGCGCGCAGGGTGCCGCGACTCAGGTACACCGGGATATTGTAGCGCCGGGACAGCAAACCCACGCCATGCACGTGGTCGGCATGTTCGTGGGTTACCAGAATGGCGCTCAACTGTTCGGGGCGCACGCCCAGGCGGGCCAGTCGACGTTCGGTTTCACGCAGGGAGAAACCGCAATCGACCAGCACGTACGTGTCCTGGTGGACCACCAGCGTGCCATTCCCTTGGCTACCGCTACCGAGAATGGCGAAGCGCACTTAACCCAGGTTGTCCTGGATCACGCTCAACACGCGGCGGCTGACGTCAGCCGGTGCCACGGTATTGATGTTCTTCTCGACGGTGACCTGCACGTTCTCACCCACCTTGCTCAGGCGGACCTGGTAGCGCTCGGCACGGGCTTCGATCTCTTCCTTGCTCGGCTCGCTGCCGAACAGGCGGCTGAAGAAGCCAGGCTGGTCATCCTTCTTGGTCGGTTTTTCCGCCAGGTTGATGTAGTACAGGCCCAGGCTGCGGTTGATGTCTTCAACTTTCCACTGGCCGTGATCCAGGGCGCGACCCACGCTGGACCAGGCGCGGTCCAGGTCGGTGCCGACGTTGAGCACCGGGTTGCCGCTGCCGTCTTCGCTCAAGGCCACACGGCTCGGGGCGTCGAAGTCACGCGCGGCCAACAGCGACACCGAACCACCCTTCTGGGCGCTGCGGGTCATGCTGGCGAGCATTTCGTCGACCAGGGCCAGGTCGGTACCGGTATTGCTCGGCATTTTCGGGAAGTCGACGTCGGCGCTGCTGCCCGCCGGACGGCCGACAGTGGTCACGTAGACTTCGCTGGTGTTGCGCTGCACGCCTGGCTCGATGCGCACACGCACGCGGGTTTCACCGTCGCCACTGGCGGCAGAGCCCTGCAGGCGCTTGGCCATGGAGGCGGACAATTCGTCGTAGCGCTGCCAGCTGGTGGTGAACTCACCGGTCTGCGGGCGCTCGTCGGCGATGCGGAAGCCGTTGTCTTCAAAGAACTGGTGGGCCACCGGCCAGGTTTCGGCTGGCGGATGCTCGGAGAGAATCCAGTGGGCCTCGCCATTCTTCTGCAGGGTGTAGTCGGTGGTTTCCTGGGAAGCCTGCAACGGCAGCGGGCGCGGTACTTCGTACTCGCCGCTGCGCTGGGCTTCATCGGCCACGTTGCGCGGGATCGGCAACAGCGGGTCCAGGCGCTTGTCCACGGCCACGCCCTGCGGGGTTTGCATGGGCGCCGTCTGACGGGCCTCCAGGTAATCACTGCCACGGTCACGGAAGTAACCATTCTCGCCCCACAGCCAACTACAGCCGCTGGTGCTCGAAATCACCAGGGCAAGGGCAGAAAGACCGGCCAATCGCTTCATGCGTTGTACTTCCTCAATTAGACCAGGACGCCGGTCTGGCGCAGGGCCTGACGCAGCGTTTCGTGATAAGGGGCGCTCAACCAGGTGAGCGGCAGGCGAATGCCTTCAGGCATCAGGCCCATTTCGTGCAGTGCCCATTTCACGGGAATCGGGTTTGCTTCCAGGAACAGGTTTTTGTGCAACGGCATGAGTTTTTCGTTGATGGCGCGGGCTTCGGCGGCATCGCCACGCAGGGCGGCGGCGCACAGGTCGTGCATGGCGCGCGGCGCAACGTTGGCGGTGACCGAGATATTGCCCTTGCCGCCCAGCAGGATCAGCTCGACAGCCGTCGGGTCATCACCGGACAGCAGCAGGAAGTCGCTGGAAACACCGGCGAGGATGTCCTTGGCGCGCTGCAGGTCGCCGGTGGCTTCCTTGATGCCGATGATGTTCTTGACAGTGGACAGGCGGATCACGGTCTCGGCCTTCATGTCGCAGGCGGTGCGGCCTGGCACGTTGTAGAGGATCTGCGGGATGTCCACGGCCTCGGCCACGTGCTTGAAGTGCTGGTACAGGCCTTCCTGGGTCGGCTTGTTGTAGTACGGGGTTACCAGCAGGCAAGCGTCGGCGCCGGCGTCCTTGGCGTTGCGGGTCAGTTCGACCGCCTCGCGGGTGGAATTGGCACCGGTACCGGCGATCACCGGGATACGGCCCGCGACCTGCTCGACCACACGATGGATCACATCGATGTGTTCCTTGTAGTCCAGGGTCGCGGACTCGCCGGTGGTTCCCACGGCGACGATGGCGTCAGTGCCTTCCTTCAGGTGGAAGTCCACGAGTTTGCTGAGGCTGTCCCAGTCGAGACGACCTTCTGCGTCCATGGGTGTGACCAGTGCCACCATACTGCCCGCAATCATGCAACCGCTCCTGCCGGAAAAAGAGAGCGGTAATGGTACTGGGGCCATGTGCCTTGCACAAGCGAAGTACCACGTTGCGAGCATTCCCCTTGGCGCTGGTTTTCGCTACCCTTCAGACTTTGATCGGTACCGGTGGGTGTGTTTGACCGGTTTGTAAGCGCCATGAGGCACTGCAAACCCCTGTTCCTGAGCCGCCGATCCCCTGCCAACGGGCGTTTTCGTACCGTTGCCGGCATATTGCCCGGGCGTCACGGGGTCTTCAGGCCCAGCCACCATGTCCAGTTTCGGTACCGACCGCTCATCGCTTTAGGAATGCTGCATGTCCACCCCCACAGTTCGCGAACAATTCCTTGTCATCAGTGCCCTTGGCCCTAACCCCATGGAGCTGACCAACGTCCTGTGCCGTGCCAGCCACGACAGCCGTTGCTCGGTGGTGACCTCGCGCCTGACCCGCCACGGCGAGTGCAGCGCGCTGGTCCTGCAGGTGTCCGGCAACTGGGACGCCCTGGCGCGCCTGGAAACCAGCCTCGGCTCGCTGGCCAAGAAGCACGGTTTCACCGTCAACCTGGTGCGCAGCGCCACCCTGGAGACCCGCCCGCTGTCGCTGCCCTACGTGGCCTACGTCAGCTCGGTGTACCGTTCCGACATCATCAACGAGCTGTGCCAGTTCTTCATCGACCACCACGTGGAACTGGAGAACCTGACCTGCGATACCTACCAGGCCCCGCAGACCGGCGGCACCATGCTCAACGCCACGTTCACCGTGACCCTGCCGGCCGGCGTGCAGATCAGCTGGCTGCGCGACCAGTTCCTGGACTTTGCCGACGCCCTGAACCTGGACGCCCTGATCGAGCCGTGGCGCCCGACCAACCCTATCTGATAAGGACATTCCCCCATGGCAGTTGAAATCGGCAAGCCAGTCGCGGACTTCGAAGCACCGGCCACCGGCGGGCAGTCGGTCAGCCTGAGCGCGCTCAAGGGTCGCCAGGTGGTGATCTATTTCTACCCCAAGGACAGCACCCCGGGCTGTACCACCCAGGGCCAGGGCTTCCGCGACCAGCACGAGGCCTTCAAGGCTGCCAACACCGAGGTGTTCGGCGTGTCACGCGACAGCCTCAAGTCCCACGAAAACTTCAAGGGCAAGCAGGCCTTCACCTTCGACCTGATCAGCGACAAGGACGAAGCCCTGTGCCAGCTGTTCGACGTGATCAAGCTGAAGAAGCTGTACGGCAAGGAATACCTGGGCGTTGACCGCAGCACCTTCCTGATCGACAAGGACGGTGTGCTGCGCCAAGAGTGGCGTGGCGTGAAGGTGCCAGGGCATGTGGACGCGGTGCTGGCTGCCGCGCAGGCCCTGCAAAGCGCCTGATCGCGTTTATGGCGGCCAGGTGTTCGCCGGTGGTTTTATGTGTTCATGCAATCGCGCGCCGCCCGCGCGGCGCTCGATCTCAAGGGCACTGCATGCACCAAGTGAAACACCTGGCCGCCCTAACGCGGTCTCCCGTCAAAGGATCGGCGACACCTGCGGCTCGTTGCGTGGCCAGGCGTCCAGCACGGCCTTGAACAGGGTCGCCAGCGGGATCGCGAAGAAGATCCCCCAGAAGCCCCACAGCCCACCGAACAGCAATACCGCGCAAATGATCGCCACCGGGTGCAGGTTCACCGCGCCGGCGAACAGCAGTGGCACCAGCACGTTGCCGTCCAGCGTCTGGATGATGCCGTACACCACCATCAGGTAAATGAACTGGTCCCCCCAGCCCCACTGGAACAGGGCGATGAGGGTCACCGGCACCGTCACCACCACCGCGCCCACGTAGGGCACCACCACCGACAGGCCCACCAGCAGCGCCAGCAGCGCGGCGTAGTTCAGGCCCAGGGCGACGAAGGCAATATAAGTGGCAACGCCGCAGATGATGATCTCGATCACCTTGCCGCGAATATAGTTGGCGATCTGGCGGTTCATTTCCTGCCCCACGCGGGTGATCAGCGCCCGTTCACGCGGCAGGTAGCCCTTGACCCAGCGGGCGATCATCACCCGGTCCTTGAGGAAGAAGAACACCAGGATCGGCACCAGCACGAAATAGATCATGATGTTCACCAGCAACGGCAGGCTCGACAACGAGAACGTCAACGCCCACTGGCCGAACTTGCCGATTTCCCCGCGCGCGGCCTCGATGGCCTGCAGCACCTGTTCGTCGGAGACCAGGTGCGGGTAGCGCTCAGGCAGCAGCAACAGCAGCGACTGCCACTTGCCGAGCATGCCCGGCAGTTCGTTGAACAGGGTGATCAACTGGTGCCACAACAGCGGCACCAGCACCAGCATGAACACCGCCAGGGCGCCCATGAACAGGGCGAACACCAGGCCCACGGCCATGCCCGACGGCACCCGCAGGCGCTCCAGGCCGCTGACCAGCCCCTGCATCAGGAACGCCAGCACCATGCCCGCCAATACCGGCGCCAGCATGCCACCCAGGGTCAGCACGGCGGTGAACGCCAGCACCAACAGCACCGTGAGCACCACCGCCTCCTCGTCCGAGAAGTAGCGCTGTATCCAGTCGCGAAGCACTTTGAACATCAGGTTTCCTTGTTATGAAAAGCGGACACGCGCGCCGCTCAGGCTTTCTTCAGCCAGTAGGTGTAGACGCCGTCCAGGACAGTTTCCTGTAACAGGGCATGACCTGCCAACCGGGCAAACGTATGAAAATCACGCTGCGAACCAGCATCGGTGGCGATCACCTTGAGCACCGCTCCGGCGGCCAGGCGGTTGAGCTCCAGCTTGGCCTTGAGCAATGGCAGCGGGCAATTGAGACCGCTGGCATCGAGTTCGGCGTCACACTGTACAGCGTCGGTCATGGGCTTTTTTCTCCTGGGCGCGGCGGGCCGGCGGGTCAGCCGCCTAGAATACCTCAAGCCGGGCCCCCTCTGGTCGTCTGCTGATGACCCGGCTACAGTAAGGTCTTTCTCGACTCAGAGCCCAGTGCATGTCTTTATTGCGCCCCACCCTGCTGACGCTTGCCTGCCTGCTGGCCATGCCTGGCCACGCCGACGATCTGCCGTCGCTTGGCGATGCCAGTTCGGCCATTGTCTCGCCCCAACAGGAACATGACCTGGGCCGCGCGTGGCTGGGCATGCTGCGCAGCCAGGTCGGCCAGTTGTCCGACCCGCAGCTCAAGGATTACGTCGAAAGCACCGTTTACCGCCTGGCCGAAAGCAGCCAACTGCAGGACCACCGCCTGGAATTCATCCTGATCGACAGCAAGGAGCTCAATGCCTTCGCCGCGCCAGGTGGCATTGTCGGGGTCAACGGCGGCCTGTTCCTGAATGCCGACACCGAAGGCCAGTACGCCGGCGTGATGGCCCACGAACTGTCTCACTTGTCGCAGCGCCATTTCGCCCGCGGGGTGGAAGAACAGAAGCGCATGCAGATGCCGGTGATGGCCGCGTTGCTGGCCGGCATCGTATTGGCCGCCACCGGCGGCGGCGAAGCCGGCATCGCCACCATCATGGGCAGCCAGGCCGCCGCCATCCAGTCACAGCGCGCGTTTTCCCGCGAGAACGAGGCCGAGGCCGACCGCATCGGCTTGGTCACCTTGCAACGGGCCGGCTATGACCCGCGCAACATGCCCGACATGTTCGAAAAATTGATGCGCGAGTACCGCTTCGACGCCAAGCCGCCGGAGTTCCTGCTCACCCACCCCGTCACCGAGTCGCGAATCGCCGACACCCGCAACCGGGCGGAACAGTACCCTGCGGGTGGTATTGAAGACAGCCTGCGCTTCCAGCTGATCAAGAAACGCGTGGAGCTGATTTACGAAGACACCCCCGGCATGGCCGCCAAGCGTTTCCGCGCCCTGCTGGAAGAAAACCCCAAGTCCGACCCGGCCCGCTACGGGCTGGCCATTGCCCAGATCAAGGCCAGCCAGTTCAACGATGCCCGGGAAAGCCTCAAGCCATTGCTGGCCAAGGCTCCGAACGACATCACCTATAACCTGGCAGCGGTGGACCTGGACATGGCCAGCAACAAACTGACCGACGCCCAGTCGCGGGTTGATCGCCTGCTGGTGATGTACCCCGACAATTTCCCGCTCAACCAGGTGCGGGTCGACTTGCTGATCAAGCAGAGCCGCACCGCCGATGCCGAGAAAGCCCTGGAAGACCTGCTGAAATCGCGCCCCAACGATCCGGATGTATGGAACCAGGTGGCCGATACCCGCGGCGCCAACGGCAACATCATCGGCCTGCACCAGGCGCGCGCCGAGTACTTCGCCCTGGAAGGCGATTTCCGCCAGGCCCAGCAGCAGCTGGACTTCGCCAAACGCCGCGCGGCCAACAACTTCCAGCTGGCCTCGCGCATCGACGCACGGCAGAAAGACCTGGAAGAGCAGGAGCGCATGGTCAAGGAAATGATGCGCGGCTGACTCTTCGACTATACTTTTTTCCCCGCCCGGGAAGGAGTTAGCGACGTCAACGGTTTTTTTCGTTGCACGTTCGACAAATTTTTCACCAGTGACGGTCAGCGTCTAAGCTTCAGGCAGGTACGGTGAATTTACCTGATCGGGCTGACGACTATGGGCGCTTTGTGGCAAAACGAACCCACCAAGACTGCGGTACCCACCGACAGTCCGGCTGAACCCCCGTCCCCGAAAAGCCCGCGCCAGCGCCATTTGTGGCGGCGCCTGTTCTGGCTGCTGGTGATCATTGCCCTGGTGGCCCTGGCGTTCGCCATGCGCGCGGAAATGCGCACGTCCAAACTGCAGTCGCGCGAATTCAGCCGCTACGCCAAGGACCTCACCTACACCCTGCAGCCCGGCCCCAGCGATTCCATTGCCTACCCCGGCGAAGGCCCGTTCGACAAGCGCCTGGGCTACAGCGACCTGGGCCAGTTCCTGCCCCGGTTGATCAAGCGTGAATACGTGATACAGGCGCAGACGCGGTTTTCGCCGTCGCTGATGGCCTACTACGATCGCGGCCTGTTCATTCCCTATTCAGAGAAGATCCAGGCCGGCTTGTCTATCACCGACTGCAAGGCCGACGTGCTCTACCAGTTCCATTACCCGCAGCAGTTGTACGCGCAGTTCCAGGACATCCCGCCGGTGGTGGTCAACAGCCTGCTGTTCGTGGAAAACCGCAGCCTGCTGGACAGCCGCGAACCGTTGCTCAACCCCGCCGTGGACTGGCCGCGCTTCGGCAAGGCGGCCTACACCCAAGTGGCGAAGGTGTTCTCACTGCCGGGGCAGTCCGCTGGCGGCAGCACCCTGGCCACCCAACTGGAAAAATACCGCCACTCACCGGACGGACTGACCGTGTCCGGCGGCGAAAAAATCCGCCAGATGATCTCGGCCAGCGTGCGCGCCTATCAGGACGGCCCGCAAACCATGGAGGCGCGCGAACGCATCGTGCGCGACTACCTCAACAGCGTGCCGCTGTCGGCGGTGCCGGGCCATGGCGAAGTGCATGGCATGGCCGAGGGCCTGCGGGTGTGGTACGGCGCCGACTTCCACCGGGTCAATCAGGTGTTGTCGTCCAATGACAACAGTCCGAAAATACTCGCCGAGCGCGGCCTGGCCTTGCGCGAAGTGCTGTCACTGATGATCGCCCAGCGGCGGCCCTCGCACTTCCTGTCCAAGGGCCACGACGAACTGGCGCAGCTCACCGACAGCCACATCCGCCTGCTGGCTGCCAACAATGTCATCCCCAAGCTGCTGGCCGATGCCGCCCTGGCGAGCAAGGTCAGCTACCGCGACTGGGTGCAGGACCCGACCCTGCAACCGGTGGAATCGAACAAAGGCATCAGCGTGGCGCGCAGTCGCCTGTCGACCCTGCTAAACCGGCCGTTATATGACCTGGACCGCCTCGACCTGTCCGCCACCAGCACCTTGCAGAATGACCTGCAAACCCAGGTCACCGACTACCTCAAGCACCTGGCCGACCCCGCGTATGCCCAGCAGCTGGGGCTGATCGGCGAACACCTGCTGACCCCTGCCAGCACGCCGGAGGTGAAATACAGCTTCACCCTGATGGAGCGCACCCCCGATGGTTCACGTGTGCGCGTGCAGACCGACAACACCGACCAGCCTTTCGACATCAACGAAGGCAGCAAGCTGGAGCTGGGCTCTACCGCGAAAATGCGCGTGCTGACCAGCTACCTGGAAATCATCAGCGAGCTGCACGACCGCTTCGCCGGCCAGGCCCCCGCCGACCTCAAGAAGGTCGACATCAACGAACAGGACCGCCTGAGCCGCTGGGCCGTGGATTACCTGATCCAGAACAAGGATCAGAGCCTCAAGCCCATGCTCGACGCGGCGCTGGAGCGTAAATATTCGGCCAGCCCCGGCGAAAGTTTTTTCACCGGCGGCGGCATGCACACGTTCAAGAACTTCCGCAACGAAGACAACGGGCGCATTCCGACGCTCAAGGAAGCGCTGCGCGAATCCATCAACCTGCCGTTCATTCGCCTGATGCGTGACGTGGTCCGCTACACCACCTACAACGGCCCGAGCAACAGCGCCGAACTGCTCAAGGACGACAGCGACCCACGTCGGCAGGAGTACCTGGCGCGGTTCGCCGACAAGGAAGGCAGCGACTTTCTGCTGCGCTTCTACAAACGCTACCAGGGCAAGACCCAACAGGAGCGCCTGGACACCTTCCTCGACGGCCTGCACCCGACCGCCTCGCACCTGGCGGCCGTGCACCGCTACTTGTACCCCACCGCCAGCCAGGCCAATTTCGAAAGCTTCGTGCGCTCGCACCTGGGCAAGAGCGAAACCGTCACCGAAAAACGCCTGGGCGAGTACTACGACAGCTACGGCCCCGGCCACTGGGACCTGCCCGACCAGGGCTACATTGCCCGCGTGCACCCGCTGGACCTGTGGCTGGTGGGCTACCTGATGCAGCATCCCGACGCCAAGTTCAGCGAGGCCGTGACCGCCAGCCATTTCGAGCGCCAGGAAGTTTATGGCTGGCTGTTCAAAAGCCGGCACAAGAGCGCCCGCGACAGCCGCATCCGCACCATGCTGGAGATCGAGGCGTTCCTCGACATTCACCGCCGCTGGGCGCGGCTGGGCTACCCCTTCGACCACCTGGTACCGTCGCTGGCCACCGCCATCGGCAGCTCCGGCGACCGCCCCGCTGCCTTGGCCGAGCTGATCGGCATCATCCAGAACAACGGCATCCGCCTGCCGGTGCTGCGCATCGACAGCCTGCATTTCGCCGCCGGCACGCCGTACGAAACGCAGGTGGTCGCAGCGCCCGACAAGGCTCGGCAGGTACTCAAGCCGGAAATCGCCCAGGCCATGCGCGAAGCGCTGTCGCAAGTGGTGGAGGCCGGTACCGCACGGCGCGTGTCCGGCAGCTTCAAGACCCCCGACGGCACGGTGCTGGTGATGGGCGGCAAGACCGGTACCGGTGACAACCGTATCGAAAGCTTCGGCGCCCGTGGCCGGGTGCTGGGTTCCAAAGCCATCAACCGCACGGCGACCTTTGTGTTCTACATCGGTGAAAACCACTTCGGCACCCTCACCGCCTTCGTCCCCGGCCGCGCGGCCGAGGGCTTCCGCTTCACCTCGGCATTGCCGGTGCAGGTGCTCAAGGGCATGGCGCCGATGCTGACGCCGTATGTGCAACCGGGCGCAGCCACCGAATGCAAGGTGCCCGAACAGACCACCGCCGCGCGCTGAACCGCCCGCGCATCACAGGCGCCGCGGTGAACCAGGCAGCCCGCGCCTGGCATGCCAGATGAGAACCATTCGTCTTTTCCGCTTGCGCAACACACAAGATATATCTTAAGGTATATCTTAAGAAACCAAGCGAAGAGAGAAGAAGACGATGAGAGACCACCATCACGCCCACCCCCGCCGCGAAATGGGCGATGGCCATGACGGCCTGGAACGCCGCCCTGGCCGCGAACGCGGTGGCCGCGGCCCCCGTGTGTTTGCCCCCGGCGACCTGAAATTGCTGCTGCTGGCCCTGGTAGCCGAGCAGCCCTGCCACGGCTATGACCTGATTCGCCAGATTGAAGGCATGTTCGATGGCGCCTACAGCCCCAGCCCCGGTGTCATCTACCCGACACTGACTTTCCTGGAAGAAAGTGAGCTGGTAGTAGGCGACGCCCAAGGCGGCAAGAAGCTCTACACCGTGACCGACGCCGGCCGCGCCTCGCTGGCCGAACAGGCCATCGCCGTGGAAGGCGTGCGTGCGCGCATCGACGTCAGCAAGCGTTCGCTGCGCGGCCACGACCGCCCGGCCGAAATCCACGAAGCCGTGCACAACCTGCGCCATGCCCTGCAACTGCACCATGGCCGCTGGAGCCCTGATGAGATCGTGCGGGTCCGTGACCTGCTCAACAGTACCGCCAAGGCCATCGCCGATGGCCCTGCCCCTGCTTACACCACTCAGGAGAAGTCCGTATGAAGGCTGAGAACACCCAAGGCGTACACCGCGTGATGCACGAAATCAAACGTCGCCGCCTGGACGTGCTGCGCGTCACCGACCTGACCCCGCGCATGCGCCGCATCACTCTCGGCGGCCCGGAACTGGCCGGTTTCCTCAGCCAGGGCGCCGATGACCATATCAAGCTGATGTTTGCCCGCAATGCCGAAGAGCAGGCGGCGCTGGAAACCCTCAAGCTCGGCGCCCCCAACGAAGGCGGGGCGAAACCGGCCATGCGCGACTACACCCCCCGGCGCATCGACCTGGCCGCTGGCGAGCTGGACATCGACTTCGTGATCCACGGCGACGGCCCTGCCTCGACCTGGGCCGAGCAAGCCGCCCCCGGCCAGCACCTGTACATCGGTGGCCCGCGCAGCTCGACGATCGTGCCCGACATCTTCGACAGCTACCTGCTGATCGGTGATGAAACCGCGATTCCCGCCATCGCCCGACGCCTGGAAGAATTGCCGGCCAACCGCAAGGCACTGGTGGTGATCGAGATCGAAGACGCTCAGGAACAGCAGGTGCTCAATAGCGCCGCGCAGGTGGAAGTGATCTGGGTAGAGCGCCACAGCACAGGTAACGCGCTGCTGGCAGCGGTGGCCGACCTGAACGTGCCTGAAGGCGAGCTGTATGCCTGGGTCGCCACCGAAGCGGCGCTGTCGCGCCAAGTACGCAAGGTGCTGCTGCAGGAACACCAGCTCAGCGAAGGCCAGATCAAGGCCGTGGGCTACTGGCGCCTGGACGAGAACGACGAGGGCTGATCGCCCTCAACCCACGGCCTGACCCTGGCGCCTGCCCTGCCAGCGGTCCAGGCCGACCAGGGCCAGGGAAATGACCACGAAGCCCAGCAGAATCACCAGCGCATTGATCAGCACCCGGCCATAGCCCAGGCTGCTCACATCAATGAACGGGTACGGGTACACGCCAATCGCATTGCCGCGCAGCAGGCAATAGCCGAAGTACAGGATGGGGTAGACCATCCACGCCAGCACATGCCGGGCCTGCAAGGTCCCTTTCGGCACACACCACCACCAGAACCCCACGAACACCGGCGGCAGAATGTCGTGCAGCAGTTCGTTCACCACCCATTGCACGCCCTGCGGGTGCCAGGCATTGCGCAGCAACAGGCTGTAGGCCAGGCCCACCAGGATGATGCTGGCCGTCACCCCCGAACTGACCCACGGCTTGAGCCAGAACGGCACCGCACCAGCCTCGCGCCGCCGGGCCGCCGTGGTCAGCACGATGGCCACCAGGGTGTTGGTGAGAATGGTGAAATAACTGAAGAAATGCAGCAGCCCGCCCATCAGGCTTGCCTGGTCGGCCAGCCGCCCCTGCAGAATCAGCAGCAATTGCACCGTGAGGGCCAGCCAGGCCACCCAGGCCGAAGCCGCAACGAAGGTACGCAAGGGGCGCGATGGCAGGGGGTGGGGCATGGGTGTCAGTCCTCGACAGGTCGTTTGGTACGGGCCAGCTTCACGTACAGGCGCTCGACCTTTTCCCGTGCCCAGGGGGTCTTGCGCAGGAACGTCAAGCTCGACTTGATGCTGGGGTCACTCTTGAAGCAGCGGATATCGATGCGCTCGGCCAACCCTTCCCAGGTGTAGTGGGCCACCAGCGCGGTGAGAATCTGCTCCAGGGTGATGCCGTGCAGCGGGTTGGTGTTCGGTGCGGTCATGCCAGGCTCCAGCCGTGTGAGGGGTGCGCACCATAGCGGAGCCATCCGGCAGCGGGAAGACCTTAACGCCCCACCCCGCGCCGGCGCATCAGCATTTGCTGCGTACCATGTAGGACTTTTCCTAAATTTACCACGCGACGGTTCCTGACGCGGCCTGGCAGGCGCTGCAACGGTGTCGAGTAAACATTACACATCCCTCAGCGTTCTATTCAGGCAACTGAAGAAATTTTCATGGCTGCGAAAGGTCGGTATTCAGGCGGCGGCAAAGGGATTGGCTATTGTTACGCCATTAGTAACTATGCATGTTGCACTTGCATCTTTTAATAACAAAAAAACCTCTATATCCTCCGCCACCCGCAACTGAACCGATTTTTTTGCGTAATAAAACCTACATTTTCAAGTGACTTTAAAGTCATTAGTGAAATGTACCGTTTGGTTAATAATTAAGATCCTTATAAATGCCAAAATTCGAACTTCGCCGCGCTCGTGCCGCCGGCCGCTTCACCGTATCGCCAACCCTGCGCATGCTGGGGGGCGTGACCGCCATTGGATTGGCATCCTGTGCCCAGGCAGCGCCGGCGTTCGACGCTGACTCTCCCTACATGTTGGGTGACTGGGGCGGCGAACGCACCCACCTGCATGACCTGGGCTACGACTTCAAAATGGAGTACGTCGGTGAGTCGGGTTCGAACCTGCACGGTGGCTACAACCATGACCACGCCACCCGTTACAGCGACCAGTTCGCCCTGGGCATGCACATGGATCTGCAGAAGATCCTGGGCTGGCACGACGCCGAGTTCCAGCTGACCC
Source organism: uncultured Gammaproteobacteria bacterium (assembly GCA_963816515.1). Classification (GTDB taxonomy): domain Bacteria; phylum Pseudomonadota; class Gammaproteobacteria; order Pseudomonadales; family Pseudomonadaceae; genus Aquipseudomonas. The sequence continues at coordinate 1,224,057 of CAWFKX010000001.1, forward strand.
TGACCGACCGTAACGGTGACAACATCACCAACGACCGCGTGGCCGACCCGCGCACCGGCGGTATCAGCTCATCCCAGGAAGTCTACGGCCGTGGCAGCATCGTGCGGATCACGCAGATGTACTACGAGCAGAAATTCTTCGACCAGAAACTGGACATCAAGGTCGGCCGTTTCGGCGAAGGCGAAGACTTCAACAGCTTCCAGTGCGACTTCCAGAACCTGGCGTTCTGCGGTTCGCAAGTGGGTAACTGGGCCACTGGCATCTGGTACAACTGGCCTGTCAGCCAATGGGCTGCGCGCGTCAAATACCACCTGAACGACGACGTCTACGCACAGATCGGCGCCTACGCGCTGAACCCGTCCAACCTGGAAAATGGTAACGGTTTCAAGTTGAACAACGCGGGCAACGAAGGCGCCGTCCTCCCAGTCGAGCTGGTGTGGACCCCGCATGTCAACGGCCTGCCAGGCGAATACCGCGTCGGTTACTACTACAGCACCGCCAACGCCAAGGACGTGTACAAGGACAGCAACGGCCAGCCGGCTGCCCTGAGCGGTGACGACTACCGTTCCAGCTCCAGCAAGCATGGCTACTGGCTGACCCTGAACCAGCAACTGACCGCCCAGGCCAGCGACAACTCGCGCGGCCTGAGCGTGTTCGGCAACGTCACCGTGCACGACAAGAAGACCAATATGGTCGACAACTATGTCCAGGCCGGTGTGGTCTACAAAGGCCTGTTCGATGCCCGTCCGAAAGATGACATCGGTATTGCCCTGGCGCGTATCCACGTCAACCCGGCGTATCGCAAGAACGAAGAAGCGACCAACGAAGCCAACGGCGTGACCGACTACAACGATCCGGCCTACATGCCAATCCAGCGCACCGAAACCAGCGCCGAACTGAACTACGGCGTGCACGTCACCAACTGGCTGACCGTGCGCCCGAACCTGCAATACATCAAGCACCCAGGTGGCGTCGACCAAGTCGACAACGCGCTGGTCGCGGGCATCAAGGTACAAAGTTCTTTCTAACAACAATTCAACTTTACGGAAGAAGTTCACTCGAACTCGAGCATAGGACGTCTGCACTATGCTCGATTACCCCAACGTAACGGAGAAACCACACTATGAGCACTGACAGTGCTTTCAGTCGGTCTCGCCTGGCGCCGAGCTTGCTCGGCCTGGTGATGCTGCTAATGGGCCTCGCCCTGCTGGCCGGGGGCGTAAAACTCGCCACTCTGGGCGGTTCGCTTTACTACGTGATCGCCGGGCTTTTCGTCCTGGTATCGGGCATCCTGCTGTTGACGGGGCGCTCCATCGCCATCGGCGTCTACGCCGTGTTCCTGCTGGGCAGCACCGTCTGGTCGCTGGCTGAAACCGGCCTGGACTGGTGGCAGTTGGTGCCCCGCCTGTCGCTGTGGTTCGTGCTCGGCCTGCTGCTGTGGCTGCCATGGTTCCGCAAGCCGCTGGTACTGCGTGAGCCTGCTCCCAAGGCCACTTCGGTACTGGGTGTTGCTGTTGTGCTGGCGGGCGCCTGCGCCGTTGCCGCGCAATTCACCAGCTACGGTGACGTGAGTGGCGACCTGGGTCGCGACACCACCGACGTGACCAGCGCCGCCCCTGCCCAGCCTGATGGCGACTGGCAGTCGTATGGCCGCACCGAGTTCGGCGAGCGTTACTCGCCCCTCAAGCAGATCACCCCGGAAAACGTCGGCAAGCTGACTGAAGCCTGGCGCATCCGTACTGGCGACCTGCCGACGGCCAAGGACCCGGTGGAACTGACCAACGAAAACACCCCGCTGAAGGTCAACGGCATGGTCTATGCCTGTACCGCTCACAGCAAGGTGTTGGCCCTGGACCCGGACACTGGCAAGGAAATCTGGCGTTATGACCCGCAACTGACCGGTCCTAACGACAATGACTTCCGTGGCTGGGCGCACATGACCTGCCGTGGCGTTTCGTACTACGACGAAGCCGCCTACAGCAAGTCGGACGCCATCAGCACCCCGGCTGCCCTGTCGACCGCTGGCCAGGCCGTGGCCACCAGCTGCCCTCGCCGCCTGTTCCTGCCGACCGCCGACGCTCGCCTGATCGCGCTGAACGCCGACACCGGCAAGGTCTGCGAAGACTTCGGCAACAAAGGTGTGGTTGACCTGCGCGCCAACATCGGCAAGTTCACCCCAGGCGGTTACTACGCCACCTCGCCTGCCGCCATCACCCGTAACCTGGTGATCATCGGCGGCCACGTGACCGACAACGAATCCACCGACGAGCCTTCGGGCGTGATCCGTGCGTTCGACGTGCACGACGGTCACCTGGTGTGGAACTGGGACGCCGGCAACCCGGACGAAACCGCTCCGATCGCCGAAGGCAAGATGTACACCCGCAACTCGCCGAACATGTGGTCGCTGGCCAGCGTCGACGAGAAGCTGGGCCTGGTCTACCTGCCGCTGGGCAACCAGATGCCTGACCAGTGGGGCGGCAACCGTACCCCCGAGTCCGAGAAATTCAGCGCCGGCACCGTGGCCCTGGATATCGACACCGGCAAGCTGAAGTGGAACTACCAGTTCACGCACCACGACCTGTGGGACATGGACGTACCTGCCCAGCCTAGCCTGATCGACATCAAGACCGCTGAAGGCGTGAAACACGCGCTGATCCAGCCGACCAAGCAAGGCAGCCTGTACGTGCTGGACCGTGCCACTGGCCAGCCGATCGTGCCGATCCAGGAAGTCGACGCACCGAAAGGCGCAGTCGAGGGCGATCACTCGTCGCCAACCCAGGCTCGTTCGGAACTGAACATGCTGCCACCTGAGCTGAATGAAAAGGCCATGTGGGGTGTCACTCCGTTCGACCAACTGCTGTGCCGCATCCAGTTCAAGTCGCTGCGTTATGAAGGCCAGTACACCCCTCCGTCGGTCCAAGGCAGCATTGTCTACCCAGGCAACGTCGGTGTCTTCAACTGGGGCGCCGTATCCATCGACCCGGTTCGCCAGATGCTGTTCGCCAGCCCGAACTACATGGCTTTCGTTTCCAAGCTGGTGCCTCGCGCCCAAGTGGAAGCCGGCAGCAAGCGTGAAAGCGAAACCAGCGGCGTGCAGCCGAACACCGGTGCTCCTTACGCGGTGATCATGCACCCACTGATGTCGCCGTTCGGCGTACCGTGCCAGGCTCCGGCCTGGGGCTACGTGGCCGGTGTCGACCTGACCACCTCCAAGGTGATCTGGAAGCACAAGAACGGCACCAGCCGTGACAGCTCGCCGATCCCGCTGAACCTGACCCTGGGCGTTCCAAGCATGGGCGGCTCGATGGTCACCGCCGGTGGCGTTGGCTTCCTGAGCGGCACCCTTGACCAGTACATTCGCGCCTATGACGTGAAAACCGGCAAGAAACTGTGGGAAAGCCGCCTGCCTGCTGGCGGCCAGTCGACACCGATGTCCTACACCGGTAAAGACGGCGACCAGTACGTGCTGTCGGTCGTGGGTGGCCACGGCTCGCTGGGCACCAAGATGGACGACTACATCATCGCCTACAAGCTGTCCAAGTAAGCGTTTGACGTAACGAAAAACGGCTTCCCTCGGGGAGCCGTTTTTTTTCGGGCGTTGTGTGCCTGCCGGGTTATTTCTCGATCACCTGGCCGCGCATCGGTGCCAGCCGGGCGATCAACCGGTTCTGCGCCGTCACCGGCACGTTCTGGTCTTCCATGGCCTTGATCAAATCCTCCACCAGCGCGTTGAAGTCACTGCGGGTCAAGTGCTGCCCCTTGTGGGACTCGGCCATGGTGTCGCCGGTGTATGTGCATGGGCCACCGGCCTCGACGCAGAACTGCTCCACCAGCTTGTCGCGCAGGCGCGTGATGTTGACGTTGCGAAAATGCTCGACGATGCGATCGTCGTGGGCAATATGCAGCAGCATGCCCTCGACGATTTTACTGATGCCGGGCTTGGCGCCCAGGTCCTGGAACAGGCTGTCATCCTTGGGCGGTTGGGTGCTGGCGGTGCAGGCACCGAGCAGCAACAGCGACGCGAAAACCAGACGACGCATGTTCAGTAGCTCCCCTGGATCGACAGGTACGTGCCGTTCTGATTATCCAGCGTGGCGATTTCGCCAAGGCGTGCGTAAGCCAGCACCACAGCCACGTGCTTGTTGGGGAACCAGCCGACGAACAGATCCGCCCAGTCGCTCTCGCCGGAGAACGACAGGTTGTCAGGCTTCTCCTTGTATTCCAGGCCCACCGCCCAGCGCGGGTTGAACAGCACCGCCAGCGAACCCTCCTTGAGCACGCTGCGGGTGTCACGACGGTCACCACCAAAGCCAAGCACGCCCAGTTCGTTGGCACGGCTGTAGCGCAAGTTGCCGTTGAGCAACAGGTCGTAGCCGAAGGCGCCGCCGATGAACAGGCGGCTGGCCGCCAGGTAGCCCTCCACGTCGGAGTCGCGCTTGGCCCCCACCAATTGCGGGATCTCGAAATTGTTGTCGTGCTTGTATTCAAGGCCCAGGGACACCTGGGGCAGTTGGTCGTAGATCAGGTCACCGAACAGCCGTACCTTCACCCCGAAAATGTCCTGGCCCAGGCTGTCTTCCGGCAGGCCGAACTTGCGCACCAGGCTGCCCAGGTCGAAGCGCTGGTGCGCGTAGGACACTTCCACGCGGTTGTCATAGCTGGCCGCCAGGCCGACCACGTCCAGGTTGTAGTCGGGCAAATCGACGTGGGTGCCGAACGCCGTGGCACCCCACTCGCCCTGCTCGCCGTAGCCAGCCAGCACCGCCCATGGGTTGATACCGCCCCCCGCCGGGCCATCCAGGCTGGACGCCCCGCCCGTGGCCAGTAAACGCCCCTGGTCAGCCAAGGCGACCGAGGACAGACACAATGAACAGAGCAGCAAGGACAAGTTACGCGTCATATCTCAGTGAACCATCGCCGACAGTGAATGCAGGGGTTGCTTGAGCCAGGCCTCGAAGGCCGCGGCAGTGAGTGGGCGACTGATCAGGTAGCCCTGGGCCGTGTCGCAGTGCCAACGCTCGAGCAGGCGCAGGCTGTGAGCGTATTCCACGCCTTCGGCCACCACTTTCAGGCCCAGGTTGTGGCTCATCTCGATGGTGGAGCGGACGATGACCGCATCTTCGCTGGTCTCGTCCAGGTTGCGCACGAACGATTGGTCGATTTTCAGTTCCTGCACCGGCAAACGCTTGAGGTGCGCCAGCGACGAGTAGCCGGTGCCGAAGTCGTCCACCGACAGGCTGATGCCCACCTCGCGCAGGCGGTTGAGCACCTTGAGCGCCGACTCGGGTTCACGCATCACCGCGCTTTCGGTGATCTCGAAAATCAGCTGCCCGGCCGGTACCCCATACAGCGCCAGCAGGCGCGTGACCCGCTCGGCCAGGTCCTGGCCCAGCAGGTCGTCGGCAGAAATGTTCAGCGACAGCTGTACGCGCATGCCGCGCCCGTTCCATTCGCCGAGCTGGCGGATGCCTTCCTCAATCACCCAGCGGGTCAGCAGCTGGATGCTGCCGGTGCGCTCGGCCAGTTCAATGAATTCACCCGGCGAGACAATGCCCAGTTGCGGGTGGTGCCAGCGCAGCAAGGCCTCGGCCTGGCGCACCTCGCCCTGGCGAATGTCCAGCTTGGGCTGGTAGTTGAGCAGCAGCTCGCCGTTGTCGGCGGCCCGGCGCAGGTCGCGGATCAGGCGGATCTGGCGCTGGTGCGCAAGGTCGCGGCCGTGTTCGTAAACCTGCAGGCGCCCCGGCATCAGCGAGGCGTCCTTGAGGGCCACGGCGGCGCGGCCCAGCAGCTCCTCGGCGTTGCTGCCGTCGGCGGGGTAAGCGGCGATGCCGATGCGGCAGTCCAGGGCTACATCGTGGCCGCCGAAGCGATGCGGCTTGAGCAACAGTTGTTGAAGTTTGTCGGCGCGGGCCACCGCGCTGTCGCTGTCGGTGTGTTCCAACAGCAGCAGGAACTCATCGGCAATCAGGTGCGCCAGGGTGTCGCCGGGACTCAGCGTAGCTTGCAGGCGCTGAGCCATCTGCTGCAACAGGCCGTCGACGAACGCCGGCCCTGCCCCCTCGCTCAGCGTTCGCAGGTTATCCACGCCCAGGTACACCAGCGCCATCGGCCGGCCGGCGGCGATGGCACTGCTCAGGCGTTCCATGGCCAGCGTGCGGTTGGGCAGCCCGGTCAGGCTGTCGTGCAGGGCATTGTGCGCCAATTGCTGCTCGCGCTCGGCAATGCCTTCGCGCATGTGGTTGAACGCCTTGGCCAGCACGCCCAGTTCGTCACCGCGGTTGAGGTCCACCGGGGTCTTGTAGTCACCGTCGCCGATGCGCTCGGCCGCCTGCGCCAGCACCTGCACGGGCTGCGAGACGCTGCGCGCCAGCAGCAAGGCACCGGCCAGCGACGCGGCCAGGGCCGCCAGGGCGATGACCAGAATGGTGTTGTCCAGCGCCGAAAAAGCGTGCAGGGCTTCATCCAGCGGGCTTTGCAGCAGGGCAATGACCTGGCCGCCGTCGGTGTCGGCAAGCATCAGCGGCTGGCTTAGGTACCGGCGGTGGTCGTGGGTGGCCAGCGACACCTGGCGGCTGCTGCCGTTGGCCAACATCCAGTCGGTGATAGACGCTTGCAGGTCCGCCGGCTGGGTGCTCACCAACTGGCCCAGTTGCCCGTCTTCGCGGGACAGGAACGACACCTGCAGGTTGGTCAACGCGTGCAGTTCCCGGGCCAGCGCCGCGTCCATGACAAAGCCGACCACCACCCGGCCAATGGGCAACGGCGCCATCACCGGGGCTTCCACCAGCAGGTGCGGTTCGCCGCGCAGGGGCACAATCAACATGGACTGGTTCTGCCGACGGGCATCGCGCAGGGCCTGGTCGTAATGAAATTGGCTGCCGTCCTGCAATTCGGCGACGGTGCTGGCCATGACCTTGCCGTCCATGCCCAGCAGAATCATGTCACTGGCGCCAATGCGCGAGCCATGGTTGGCCAGGGCCGAACGGATGGTGGCCGAATCACCGCTGGCGACGGCGTCACGAAAGCCGAAGTCGGCCGCCAGCAACTGCGCGGCGTCCTTCAGGCGTTTACCGCGCGCGTCCAGCAAGCGCTCGAACACCCGCGCGCCCACCTGCAACTGGTCGGTAGCCTGCACCCGCACGGCGTCGGTGGTCGCCACCTTGACCGACAGGGTCAGGGCGGCGATCACCACGAGCAGCAGCAGGATCAGGACGCAGGCGATGCGTGCCTGGAAACTACTTCTCAGTTTCACGGACAGCTTTATTGAAGGCATCGCCGAAGCCACTCGTTTCAGGCGCATGGGGGGTGTCAGCCGCCAGCGGCTCCACCGTGAGGTTCCAGGAACGCTGCAGGCCGCTGGCGGCGACGTCGATGGCGCCACCGCTGACGGTTTGCATGTCGGGCAACTGCGGGTGCCACAGGGTGACCTGATAATGGCCTGGCGGTACATCCAGGCGCAGGCTGCCGTCGGCACCACTGACGGCAAACCATGGATCATCGGTCACGTAGATATAACCCAGCATCCAGTCATGAATATTGCAACCCAGCACCACCACGCCCGGCTTGTCGAACAGCAGTGGGTTGGCTGGCGTCCCTTCGTACAAGCGTAGCTCGAAACGCTTGGGCGCCGAGAACGAATACACCTGGTGGCGGATGTTGTCGCTGTTGGGGAAACGGATGTTGGTGCCAGTGTGCACGGCCAGCACGTGGGGCACGAATTCCTGCTTGACCTGGTCCATGTCGGCGGTGGGCACCGCACTGCCACGCCCTTCGCCCTGCAGGCTGAGCACCGCGCCAGCCAGAGGTTTGCCCTGAGGGTCGAGCACCTGCACGTTCAGCGGCGCGGCGGCGCAGAGGGCCGCGGCACACAGGCCGAGCATGGTTGCAGCAACGTGGAGATACAGTTTCGCCATACCGGCACCCAAGGTCAGAAAACAGTTTTGCCAGCCTTGGCATTACGCGCTCTGGCAGAGTAAACGCACACGCCAGAGAGATCACGGGGAAAGACGAGGCAAATAGCCATCATGCTGTTTTCCCGACGAAAGGTGGCGAACCAAGGCCGCAAGAATAGCAGCCAACGCTCTATCCCGCGTTTTCCACCCTGCCAGGCCGGTGCCTGTATGAAGGTTATCGTCAGCTTTTGGTAAAGCTGGAGTGCCGCCATTGAAACCACCCGGTAACTGCCCCATCTAACCGCCATAGTCATTTGCGCAGGTGCCCCATGAGCGACCAGCAGGATTTCCCTGAACATCCGAGCGACACCCTGGAAAACGATCACATCGAGCATTCGACCCACTCCAGCACCGAGCTGGCATTGCCCGGCCAGAACCTGCCGGACAAGGTCTACATCATTCCCATCCATAACCGGCCGTTCTTCCCGGCGCAGGTGCTGCCCGTCATCGTCAACGAAGAGCCCTGGGCCGAGACCCTGGACCTGGTGGCCAAGGAGGCGCACCATTCGCTGGCGCTGTTCTTCATGGAGACACCCCAGGACACTCGCCACCTGGACACCTCCAACCTGCCGCTGTACGGCACCCTGGTGAAAATCCACCACGCCAGCCGCGAGAACGGCAAGTTGCAGTTCGTGGCCCAGGGCCTGTCGCGGGTGCGCATTCGCTCCTGGCTCAAGCACCATCGCCCGCCGTATCTGGTGGAAGTCGAATACCCGCACCAGCCCGCCGAGCCCACCGACGAGGTGAAGGCCTACGGCATGGCCCTGATCAACGCGATCAAGGAACTGCTGCCGCTGAACCCGTTGTACAGCGAAGAACTGAAGAACTATCTCAACCGCTTCAGCCCCAACGACCCGTCGCCACTCACCGACTTCGCCGCCGCGCTTACCTCCGCCACCGGTGCCGAGTTGCAGCAGGTGCTGGACTGCGTGCCCATGCTCAAGCGCATGGAAAAAGTGCTGCCCATGCTGCGCAAGGAAGTGGAAGTGGCGCGCCTGCAGAAAGAGATCTCGGCCGAGGTCAACCGGCAGATCGGCGAGCACCAGCGCGAGTTCTTCCTCAAGGAACAGCTCAAGGTGATCCAGCAGGAGCTGGGCCTGACCAAGGACGACCGCAGTGCCGACCTTGAACAGTTCCAGCAACGCCTTGAAGGCAAGACCCTGCCCGCCCAGGCCAAAAAGCGCGTGGACGAGGAAATGGGCAAGCTGGCGATACTGGAAACCGGTTCGCCGGAATACGCCGTCACCCGCAACTACCTGGAATGGGCCACCGCCCTGCCCTGGGGCGTGTACGGCAAGGACAAGCTGGACCTCAAGTTCGCCCGCAAGGTCATGGACCAGCACCATGCCGGCCTGGATGACATCAAGAGCCGCATCCTCGAATTCCTCGCCGTGGGCGCCTACAAGGGCGAGATCAGCGGCTCCATCGTGCTGCTGGTGGGCCCGCCGGGCGTGGGCAAGACCAGTGTCGGCAAGTCCATCGCCGAGTCCCTGGGCCGGCCGTTCTACCGCTTCAGCGTTGGCGGCATGCGTGACGAGGCCGAGATCAAGGGCCACCGCCGCACCTACATCGGCGCCCAGCCGGGCAAACTGGTGCAGGCGTTGAAGGACGTGGAGGTGATGAACCCGGTGATCATGCTCGACGAGATCGACAAGATGGGCCAGAGCTACCAGGGCGACCCCGCTTCGGCGCTGCTGGAAACCCTGGACCCGGAACAGAACGTCGACTTCCTCGACCATTACCTGGATCTGCGCCTGGACCTGTCCAAGGTGCTGTTCGTGTGCACCGCCAACACGCTTGATTCGATTCCGGGCCCGCTGCTGGACCGCATGGAAGTGATTCGCCTGTCGGGCTACATCACCGAGGAAAAGCTGGCCATCGCCAAGCGCCACCTGTGGCCCAAGCAACTGGAAAAGGCCGGTGTCGACAAGAGCAAGCTGAGCATCAGCGACAGCGCCCTGCGCGCGGTGATCGAGGGCTATGCGCGCGAGGCCGGGGTACGCCAGCTGGAGAAACAGCTGGGCAAACTGGTGCGCAAGGCCGTGGTGCAGTTGCTCGACAACCCCGAGGCGATCATCAAGATCGGCCCCAAGGACCTGGAAGCGTCGCTGGGCATGCCGGTTTTCCGCAGCGAGCAGGTGCTGTCGGGCAAGGGCGTGATCACTGGCCTTGCCTGGACCAGCATGGGCGGCGCCACCCTGCCCATCGAAGCCACGCGCATTCACACCCACAACCGCGGTTTCAAGCTGACCGGGCAACTGGGCGAGGTGATGAAGGAGTCGGCGGAAATCGCCCACAGCTACATCAGTTCCAACCTCAAGCAGTATGGTGCCGATCCTGCCTTCTTCGACGAAGCCTTCGTGCACTTGCACGTGCCCGAGGGCGCCACGCCCAAGGACGGCCCCAGCGCTGGGGTAACCATGGCCAGCGCCCTGCTGTCCCTGGCCCGTGACCAGGCGCCGAAGAAAGGCGTGGCCATGACCGGCGAGCTGACCCTGACCGGACATGTGCTGCCCATTGGCGGGGTGCGCGAGAAAGTCATCGCGGCGCGGCGGCAGAAAATCAACGAACTGATTTTGCCGGAGGCCAACCGCGGCCACTTTGAAGAACTGCCCGACTACCTCAAGCAGGGCATGACGGTGCACTTCGCCAAACGCTTCGCCGACGTGGCCAAAGTGTTGTTCTGAGCGACTCGGCCTGGCGGCCGCTGCTGCGGCAGCGGCCGCCAGGCTGCGTCACACGCCTCATCTTCGGTTATGCTGGCGGCCTCCCGTTCATCCCATGGAGCCGCCCATGACTGCTGCCCGCCTTCTCCTGCCCGCCAGCATCGCCCTGCTGGCCGCCTGCGCCCAGCAGCCGGCGCACAACGTCGACCTGGCCAAGCAAAGCGAATGCCCGCTGAAACTGGTCAACGGCCAGACCCTGACCCTGACCCTGCCCAGCAACCCCACCACCGGCTACCGCTGGCTGGTGCAGAACCCGGCCAACAGCGTATTGCGCGTGTTGAGCCCCGAGGTCTACAGCAACCCCGAAGACGCCGGCCTGGTCGGTGCCGCGGGGCAGTCGGTGTGGCGCTTCCAGGCCAAGGCCGCGGGCGACGGGCAATTGCTGCTGGTGCTGCAACAGCCGTGGGCACCCGAGGTGAAACCGGTACAGGTGTTCGATTGCGCCATCAGCGTAAAGTGAGCCTTGGGGCGGTTCATCCGTGAGGCCTGCAATAAACCGCCATTCCCGGTAAAATGCCGCCCCTCGTTTTCACCCGACCCGCCGGAACCGCCGTGAGCAAAGAACCCGACCGCATTTTCGCCCAGCCCCTGGCCCAGGTACCCGACTTTGTCTTCAATGAAGACGTGGTGCGCGTGTTCCCGGACATGATCAAGCGCTCGGTGCCCGGCTACCCGACCATTGTCGAGAACCTCGGCGTGCTGGCCGCGCAGTTCGCCCAGCCGCACACCGCGCTGTACGACCTGGGCAGCTCGCTGGGCGCGGTCACCCAATCGCTGCGCCGACACGTGCGCACCGATGACTGCCGGGTGATTGCCGTGGACAACTCCAGCGCCATGGTCGAGCGCTGCCGCGAATACCTCAACGCCCAGGACTCGATGTTCCAGGAGCTGCTGCCGGTGCAGGTGATCGACGGCGACATCCTCACCCTGGCGCTGCAGCCGGCGTCGGTCATCGCCATGAACTTCACCCTGCAGTTCATTGCCCCGGACCAACGCCTGGGCCTGCTGCAACGTATCCGCCAGGCCCTGGTGCCGGGCGGCGCGCTGATTCTGTCGGAGAAGCTGCGCTTCGCCGATGCCGAGGAACACCAGTTGCTCACCGACCTGCACATCGCCTTCAAGCGGGCCAATGGCTACAGCGAACTGGAAATCGCCCAGAAGCGCAGCGCCATTGAAAACGTGATGAAGCCCGACAGCCTGGAGGAAAACCGCGAGCGCCTGCTGGCTGCTGGTTTCTCCAAGGTAGTGCCCTGGTTCCAATGCCTTAACTTTGCCTCGTTGATTGCCCTGCCATGATTGATCTAGCCCCCCTGGTCCGCCGCATGGCGGGTACGCCCCTGGCCACGTGGAGCGAGGGCCTGCAAGCCCAGCTCGACGCCAAGATGGAAAAAGGCCACGGTGACCTGGAGCGCTGGCAAGCGGCCCTCGACGCCCTGCCGGCGGTACAGCCCACCGAAGTGGAATTGGCCGACAGCCTGACCCTGGACTGCGCCTGCGACGACGCCACCCGCGCGCAGATGCGCGACGCGCTGATGGGCCTGTCGCCCTGGCGCAAGGGCCCGTTCAACCTGTTCGGCGTGCACGTGGACACCGAATGGCGCTCGGACTGGAAATGGTCGCGGGTTGCCCCGCACCTGAACCTCAAGGGCAAGCGCGTGCTGGACGTGGGCTGTGGCAACGGCTACTACCAGTGGCGCATGCTCGGCGCCGGCGCCGACAGCGTCATCGGCGTGGACCCCAACTGGCTGTTCTTCTGCCAGTTCCAGGCGGTGCAACGCTTCCTGCCCGAGCTGCCGGCCTGGCACCTGCCCTTCGCCCTGGAAGATTTGCCGGCGAACCTGGAAGGTTTCGACACGGTGTTTTCCATGGGCGTGTTCTACCACCGCCGCTCGCCCATCGAGCACCTGCTGGCGCTCAAGGACTGCCTGGTGAAAGGCGGCGAATTGGTGCTGGAAACCCTGGTGGTGCCGGGCGACAAGCACCAGGTGCTGGTGCCCGAGGACCGCTATGCGCAGATGCGCAACGTGTGGTTCCTGCCCTCGGTGGCCGCGCTGGAGTTGTGGCTGCGCCGCGCCGGCTTCAGTGACATCGAATGCGTGGACGTGAGCATCACCACGGTGCAGGAACAGCGCAGCACCGAGTGGATGAAGTACCAGTCGCTGGGCGATTTCCTCGACCCCAACGACCACAGCCGCACCATTGAAGGGCTGCCGGCGCCAATGCGCGCGGTGCTCAAGGCGCGCAAGTAAGCAGTGGGGCTACGGGCCTTATCGCGAGCAAGCTTTGCTCCCACAGGTGTATACCTGTAACGCCGTGGGTCGCGATGAGGCCCTGAATGCCTACACCAGCCCGTCGATCATCACTTGGGCGCTGCCTTGCGAGCAGCGCTCCACGCGGCCGCGCACGCCGTACACCTGGGCCAGGGTCTGGCTGTCGATGACATCGGCGGGGACGCCTTGGGCGATCAGTTGGCCGCCCTTGAGCATCAACACGCGGTCGGTCTGACGCAGGCTGATGTTGATGTCGTGCAGCACGATCAGGGTCACCATGTTGCGCTCGCGGGTTTCCTGGCCAATCACTTCCATTACGTGGAACTGGTAGTTCAGGTCCAACGCGCTCAACGGCTCGTCCAGCAACAACAGCACTGGCTTGCGGATCAGCGCCTGGGCCAGGCCCACCAACTGCTTCTGGCCGCCCGACAACTGATCGAGAAAGCTCATGGCCAGGTGGGCGATGCCCAGGCGTTCCAGCAGCACGCGCGCTTCATCGATGTCCTGCTGGCGTGGGGTATTGCCGCTGGCCCGGCGGGCCACCAGCAAAGACTCGAACACCCGCAGGTGCACGCTGGCCGGCAGGCTCTGGGGCAGGTACACCACGCGCTCGGCACGGCTGGCATAGCTGGCCGTGAGCAGGTCGGCACCGTCCAGCAGCACCTGGCCCTGAGCCGGGGTCAGGCCGGCGATGGCCTTGAGCAGGGTCGACTTGCCGCTGCCGTTGGGTCCCAGCAGCGCCGTGACCTGGCCATGACCGATGCCGGCCAGCGACAACTGGTCGATGATGGTGCGCTTGCCGTAGCTGACGGCCAGCTGGCGCACCTGCAGTTCATGGGCACTCATCAATGGCCTCCATTGCGGCGCAGCACAATCGACAGGAAAAACGGAATGCCCACCAGCGAGGTGACGATACCCACCGGGATCAGCACCCCGGGGATAATGTTCTTCGACGCCACCGACGCCAGCGACAGAATCAACGCACCGGCCAGGGCGCTGCCGGGCAGGTAGAAGCGGTGGTCTTCACCGAACAGCAGGCGCGCAATGTGCGGGCCCACCAGGCCGATGAAACCAATGGTGCCGACAAAGGCCACGGCCAGCGCCGACAGCACGCTGACCCGCAGCAGAGTACCCAGCCGCAGGCGCTTGACGTCGATGCCAAAGCTGGCGGCACGGTCCTCGCCCAGGCGCAGGGCAGTCAGTTGCCAGGCCCGGCGCAGCGCCAACGGCAAGGCCACAGCCACTGCCACCGCCAACAGCGCGACCTTCAACCAAGTGGCGCGGGCCAGGCTGCCCAGGGTCCAGAACACCAAGGCCTGCAGCGAGTCCTCGGTGGCGACGAACTGGATCAGCGACACCAGCGCGCCGAAGGTGAACCCCAGCGCGATGCCGAACAGCACCACCACGCTGGTGTCCGCCTTGCGCCAACGCGCCAGCAGGTCCAGCAACAAGGTGGCGATCAGGGCGAAGATGAAGGCATTGATCGCCACCAGCCACTCGCCCGGCACCCCGGGAATGCCCAGGTTGAGCACAATCGCCAGCGCCGCGCCAAACGCCGCGGCATGGGACACGCCCAGGGTGAAGGGGCTGGCCAGCGGATTGTTGAGGATGGTCTGCATCTCGGCACCGGCCAGGCCCAGTGCCGCGCCCACCAGCACGGCCATCAGCGCCTGGGGCAGGCGAATGCTCCAGACGATGACCTGCTGGCCCGGGCTGACCGAGGCCTTGTGCAGCAGGGTCTGCCACAGCTCGGGCAAGGTCAGCCCCGACGGGCCCAGGGTGAAGTCCAGGATCAGCGAGGCAACGATGGCCACCATGAACAGGCCAAGCAACAGCAGGCGCCGGCGCAGCACGCGCTGGTAGTCATCGAGCATCACCTGGTGCTGGGTGGCCTGCAACAGCGCCTGGTCAACCGGCGAATTCACGGCGTGGCCTTGAGGTCGGCCCAGAACGCGCCGCTGATGTCTTCCGGCAGCATCTTCTGCAGCTCAGCCTTGCTCTGCTGCGGGTCCAGGTCCTTGAACTGCTGGGGGTAGAACCACTTGGCCATGGCTTCCACGGCCAGAATGTTCAGCGGCGAGTTGTAGAAGTTGTGCCACACGCCATGCACGCGACCTTCGCGCACGGCGGTGAGGGTATTGATGCCGTCACGCGATACCAGCTTTTCCAGGCTGGCGCGGGCATTGGCTTCGCTCACTCCGCCGCCGGCCTTGAAGCCCGCGTCGGTGGAGGTATTGTCGCGAGTACCGCTGACCAGGTAGAAGCGCGGGTCGGCGGCGATCAGTTTTTCCAGGTTGATGTCACCGATCACGCCCGGCAATAGCCCGGCGGCGATGTTGTTGCCGCCGGCGGCTTCGATGAAGTCGCCCATGTTGCCGTTGCCGGCGGTGTGGCAGCAGGGAATACCGCCCTTGCCGACGCCGGCGATCATTTCGATGAACACGCTGGGGCGCTGGTTCTGCGGGATCTTGCCGACCACGTCCTGCACACGCTTGAGGTGCTGCTGGTAGAAATCGATGTAGGCCTGGGCCTGCGGCTCGCGGTGCAGCACTTTGCCCAGCAGGCGCATGCTCGGCACGGTGTTCTGCAGTGGGTGCTGGCGGAAGTCGATGAACACCACCGGAATGCCGGCGTCCTGCAGTTGCTTGACGATGGGGTTGTCCAGGCCCGGGCCGTGGCCGGCCACGCCGAAAATAGCCACGTCAGGGTTCAACGCCAGGACCTTCTCGGGGCTGACGCTGGCTTCAGAGGTGGTGCCGATGGTGGGCACCTTGCCGATGTCCGGGTAAATGGCTTTGAAGGCGTCGTAGCCGGGTTTGTCCACCGAGCTCAGCTCACCCTGCCAGCCGGCTACGCGCTTGAACGGCTGCTTGCCGTCCAGCAGGGCCATGGCGTAGATCATCCGCCCCTCGCCCAGCAGCACATGCTGGGGGTTGTCCGGCACTTGCACGGTACGCCCGGCGATGTCGGTGACCGTCTGGGCCAGCAACAGGGGGCTGAACAGGCTGAACGCCACGGCGGCTAGCCAGCCGGTAGCACGGAGGGAGCGGTTTGCACGGCAACGCATCGGGAACCTCGGTGTGGGCAATGAAAATCGCTGGCGATTTTAACTGGAAATCATTCCCAACAACGTGAAACCTATGACAGATACTTCATCAGACCAGCACGCTGCGGTCGAACACAAATACCCTGCCCGGCTCCGGACGATGCTCCAGCAGGGTTTGCGGGCGGCCCATGGGCGGGCGGTTCTTGTCGCCGGTGTCGATGATCCAGCCCTTGTGCTTCATGCGCTCCAGACGCCCGCGCAAGGTGGTGTGCTGCACTGCCTGGCCAAGGCTGGCCTCGAACGCGCCCAGCGCCTCGGTGACGGTGAAGCGTGGCTGCAACAGGTGCAGCGGCAACGCCGTGTACACCGCCTTGGCCGCCAACCGCGCGTGGGCCTGGGCCACCAGCTCGGTATGATCGAAAGGCAACGCCAGAGTGCCCCCCAACACCTCGTCCAGCGCAAAGAAACGCAGGTCATCGCCCTCAAGTGCCGTGGTCGGGCACAACAGCGCCAGGTAGATGGTGCTCATGGACCAGCCCCGCGGGTCACGGCTGGCGCTGCCCACGGTGGCCACCTGTTCGAGGTGACGCGGCAGCACGCGGGCCTTTTCATTCAGCGCACGAGTAGCGGCGGCGTCCAGACTGGCATCGGCGCAGCGGCCATTGACCAGCACGCCCGGCAGCGCCCATTGGTCAATGAACGGCTCGCGGGCACGGCGGATCAGCAACAACTCCAGGCGCTGTTGCGACGTGAGGCGCAGGGCGACGATGTCGACGCTGGCGAGGATCTGGGCTGTGGTCATGAACATCAGTTCCTTTTGGACTGCCTGACTGCAAATTTCTACTTGACCACATATTACATCAGGTGGAATATGTAGTCACGCACAGCGACACAAGGAGTTGCCCCATGATGATCGCCAGTTTCGACGTCGACGCCCAAAAGGGCTTCACCCCCCTCTGCCCGGCCGAGCTGCCGGTGCCTGAAGGCCATCTGATTGGCGCGGCGCTCAACCACCTGGCCAGCTTCGCCAGCCTGCGCCTGGGCAGCAAGGACGCCCACTCGCCCCAGGCCGCCTGGGTAGTCGACAGCCCGGAAAAAATGCTGCAACCGCTGGCCCTGCCCAACGCCGACATCACCTGGGTCAGCCACTGCGTGCCCGGCACCGCCGGCTTCGAACTGCTGGACGACCTGCCCGCGCCGCTGGACTACGACTATTTCGTGTGGAAAGGCGTGGAGCCGGACCTGCACCCCTACGGCGCCTGCTACCACGACCTGGCCGACACCCGCAGCACCGGCGCCATCGAATTCCTGCGCCAGCAGCACGTGGACTACGTGCTGGTGGGCGGCCTGGCCCTGGACTACTGCGTCAAGACCACCGCCCTGCAATTGCGCAACGCCGGCTTTCGCGTCGGCGTGTACCTGCCCGCCTGCCGCGCCATCGCTCAAGCCACCGCCCAGGCCGCATGTGCACAACTGCAGGGTGCGGGCATCGAACTCTACGCCAGCGCCGCCGAACTGGCCGCCGCCGTGAACAAGGAGGCCTGACCATGGCCGAAAGCGTATTCGCCGACCGTATCGTGCAGAACCTGCTGGACACCGACTTCTACAAGTTGACCATGATGCAGGCCGTGCTGCACAACTACCCCAATGCCGAGGTGGAGTGGGAGTTCCGGTGCCGCAACGCCGAGGACCTGACCCCCTACCTGGCCGAGATCCGCCACCAGATCGAGCGCCTGGCCGAGATTTCCATCACCCACGACCAGCTCGGCTTCCTGGAGCGCATTGCGTTCATGAAGCCGGACTTCATCCGTTTCCTCAGCCTGTTCCGCTTCAACCTGCGCTACGTGCACACCAGCGTCGAGGACGGCCAGCTGTGCATCCGCCTGCGCGGGCCTTGGCTGCACGTGATCCTCTACGAAATCCCGTTGCTGGCGATCATCAGCGAGGTGCGCAACCGCTACCGTTACCCGCACATCGTGCTCGAGCAGGCCAGCGAGCAGTTGTACAAGAAACTTGACTGGCTCAAGGGCGAGGCCAGTGCCAGCGAGCTGAGCGGCTTCCAGCTGGCCGACTTCGGCACCCGCCGGCGCTTTTCCTACCGGGTGCAGGAAGAAGTGGTGCACATCCTCAAGCGTGATTTCCCCGGGCGTTTCGTTGGTACCAGCAACGTGCACCTGGCCCGCGAACTGGACGTGAAGCCCATTGGCACCATGGCCCACGAGTGGTTCATGGCCCACCAGCAACTGGGCCCGCGGCTGATCGACAGCCAGATCGCCGCCCTCGACTGCTGGGTACGCGAGTACCGCGGCCTGCTGGGTATTGCCCTGACCGACTGCATCACCATGGACGCCTTTCTCAAGGACTTCGACCTGTACTTCGCCAAGCTTTTCGATGGCTTGCGCCACGACTCCGGCGACCCGCTGCAGTGGGCGGAAAAGGCTATACGCCATTATGAAAGCCTGGGCATCGACCCGCTGAGCAAGACCCTGATCTTCTCCGACGGCCTGAATATGCCCAAGGCGCTGGAACTGTATAGAGCGCTGCATGGGCGGATCAATGTAAGCTTCGGCATCGGCACCAACCTGACGTGCGACATCCCAGGGGTCGAGCCCATGAACATCGTGATCAAGATGACCGCCTGCAACGGCCATCCGGTGGCGAAGATTTCCGACACCCCAGGCAAGACCCAGTGCCTGGACGAAAACTTCGTCGCCTACCTCAAACATGTATTTCGCGTCTGAATTGCACCCTCAGGAGTTCGACATGAGCAATCGTCAAATCGAGATCGCCGCGGCCCTCAACGTGGTTCCCCCTTTCGCCGACACCGCCGCGCTGGTGGCTGAAGTCGAGCGGCGCAAGGCGTTCATCAAGCAGTGCCTGCGCAACGCCCACGTGAAAGTGCTGGTGCTGGGCATCAGCGGCGGCGTGGACTCGCTGACCGCCGGCCGCCTGGCCCAGCTGTCGGTGGAAGAATTGCGCGCCGAAACCGGTGACGCCGACTATAAATTCATCGCCGTGCGCCTGCCCTACAACGTGCAGCACGATGAACACGATGCCGCTGCGTCCATGCAGTTTATCCGCGCCGACGTCGAAGACACCGTCAACATCGCCGGCGCCGTGCTGGGCCTGAGCGAACAGGTCGCCCACCTGCACGGCCTCACCGATGCCCGCCGCGACTTTGTCATCGGCAACGCCAAGGCGCGCATCCGTATGGTGGCGCAGTACACCATCGCCAACGCCAACAATGGCCTGGTGATCGGCACTGACCATGCCGCCGAAGCGGTGATGGGCTTCTTCACCAAGTTCGGCGACGGCGCCTGCGACCTGGCGCCACTCAGCGGCCTGGTGAAAAACCAGGTACGTGCCATCGCCCGGCACCTGGGCGCCCCACAGAACCTGGTGGAAAAGGTGCCCACCGCCGACCTCGAAGAGCTGCGCCCCGGGAAGCCGGATGAGGAGTCCCACGGCGTCACCTACGCGCAGATCGACGCTTTCCTGCATGGCGAGCAGGTCAGCGACGAGGCCTACGCGATCATCGTGCGCACCTACGACAACAGCCAGCACAAACGCGAACTACCGTTCGCGCCTTGAGCCCCGAGCAAGTGCTGGCCGCGCTCCTTGAGCAGGGCCAGCAACACGTTGGCGGCCGGCGAGGATCAGCGGCTCGCTGCTGCTGATTGTGCTGTGCGCGCTGTCGGCGTGGCGGGTGGCGCACCTGCATGGATTGGTTTCGATACGCTGTATTGATATCAATACGAACAAGGTCATCCGTCCAGCTTTGTTCGCAAAACCAGCACAGGTTTGGTGGTATCTGTAGCGAATTCGTTCCATACAGGTTCTTGCAAAATCGGTCAAACCCTTGATTCCATTGGGTTATCAATGTGGCACCACCCTTGCTCTGTTCAGTGCATCCCACACCGAACACAAGGACCGCACCATGTTCTCCAAAAGCCTCACCCTCGCCGACTTCGACCCTGCACTGAATGACGCCATTGGCCTGGAAGCCCGGCGCCAGGAGCAGCACATCGAGCTGATCGCTTCCGAGAACTACACCAGCCCCGCCGTGATGCAGGCGCAGGGCTCGGTGCTGACCAACAAATACGCCGAAGGCTACCCGGGCAAGCGCTACTACGGTGGCTGCGAGTACGTGGACGTGGTCGAGCAACTGGCCATCGACCGGGCCAAGGCACTGTTTGGCGCCGATTACGCCAACGTGCAACCGCACTCCGGCTCTCAGGCCAACGCTGCGGTGTTCCTGGCCCTGCTGCAACCCGGCGACACCGTGCTGGGCATGAGCCTGGCCCACGGCGGGCACCTGACCCATGGCGCCAAGGTGAGCTTTTCCGGGCGCCTGTACAACGCCGTGCAGTACGGTATCGATGATCAGGGCCTGATCGACTACGACGAGGTGGAGCGCCTGGCCGTGGAGCACCAGCCGAAGATGCTGATCGCCGGTTTCTCGGCCTATTCGCGCACCCTGGATTTCGCCCGTTTCCGTGCCATTGCCGACAAGGTCGGGGCGTTCCTGTTCGTCGACATGGCCCACGTCGCGGGCCTGGTCGCTGCCGGCCTGTACCCCAACCCGCTGCCGTACGCCGACGTGGTCACCACCACGACCCACAAGACCCTGCGCGGCCCACGTGGCGGCCTGATCCTGGCGCGCAGCAACCCGGCGCTGGAGAAGAAGCTGGACTCGGCGGTGTTCCCCGGCGGCCAGGGCGGGCCGCTGATGCACGTGATCGCGGCCAAGGCGGTGTGCTTCAAGGAAGCCCTGGCGCCTGAATTCAAGGCCTATCAGCAACAGGTGATCGATAACGCCCGGGCCATGGCCGAGGTGTTCGTGCAGCGCGGCTACGACGTGGTCTCGGGCGGCACCGACAACCACTTGTTCCTGGTCAGCCTGATCCGCCGCGGCATCACCGGCAAAGAGGCCGATGCCGCCCTGGGCCGGGTGCACATCACCGTCAACAAGAACGCCGTGCCCAACGACCCACAATCGCCCTTCGTGACCTCGGGCCTGCGCATCGGCACCCCAGCGGTGACCACCCGCGGCTTCGGCAAAGCCGAGTGCACACGCCTGGCGGGCTGGATCTGCGACGTGCTCGACCACCTAGGCGATGCCGACGTCGAAGCCGAGGTGGCCGCCCAGGTTGCGGCACTGGGTCGCGACTTCCCGGTGTACGGCCGCTAGTCGCCCCGGCCCGCCCTCTGGCACACTTCGCGCACGTTTTGAGAAGTGTGCCCAGCAGGGCGACCTAACAGGCCACTGGCCGCTGTCGGGAATAACAATGAAACTGCATCAACTTCGTGCTTTAGTCTCCATCCATGAAACAGGCAGCCTGCAAGACGCCTCGCAAGTGCTGCATTTGACCCAGTCGGCCCTCAGCCGGGCCATCAAGGAGCTGGAAAACGAACTGGGCATTACCTTGCTGGTGCGTTCCAACAAAGGCATGACCCTGACCGAATACGGCCAGCGCATGCTCGGCCATGCCCGCCAGGCGCTGGAAAGCGTGCGCCGGGCGCGTCAGGAAATCGAAGACATGAAGGGCCTGGTGGTGAGTGAGATCACCATTGGCGTGACGCCGGTTACCGCCCTGCTGCAACCCCTCAAGCAAACGCTGCTGAGCTTTCAGCAAAGCTACCCGCAAGCCACCCTGAAGGTGCTGGAAATGCGCCCCACGCAGTTGCTGCAGCACCTGCGCGATGGGCTGCTGGATTTCGCCCTCACCTCCCAGGTACCGACCAACGCCGTGGGCCTGGACTGGCAGCCGCTGTGCCGGATTCCGGGCGTGGTGGTGGTGCGCAAGGATCACCCCATGCGCAACGTACGTTCCCTGCGTTTACTGCAACAGGCGCACTGGATCAGCGTGGACCCGCTCACCGACAGCCAGTCGCAGTTCAACCAGCTGTTCGAAGGCAGCGCCCTGGGGAGGCCGCGCAAGGTCTTCGAATGCACGGCCATGAACCTGGCCATCAAGATGCTCATCGACAGCGACGCGGTGATGATCATGAGCCAGCCGGCGCTGGGCCACGACCTGGTGGGCATGAGCGACATGTCCAAGTACCTGCAGAAAATCGACATTCAGGAACCGGTGCCCGAGTATTCGGTGAACCTGGTGTGCGTGAACCGCGCGTACCTGACCAAGACGGCCGGGCAGTTGTTCGGGCAGTTGCAGGAGCAATTGGCGGGCAAACCTGCGGTGATTTAGGTGTTGCACCGTGGTGCCAGAAGACGCGGCCTGACGGCCGCTGTTACAGCTTCATAATTCCCCACACTGGTTGCATGTTGCGCAAGGGGTTAACCGGTACGCGCGATAACGGCCCCATCGGCCCTACGCAGGGGCCCAGGCCCTGCGACCCACCCACGCCTCCTCGCCCACACCCCCCCGCCGTTACCCATCTGCCCATCCCTTCGGCACCACATTCGCGCATCGCGAGTCGAAAATGCCCACATGGTGCATCAGGCTTTCCCCTCACCCCTGTTCACCCGCACCAACGGTTGGGGGCTTGCATAAAAGCGATGTGCAGTTTGCCGGGCGCTGTTCAACACTGCCGGACACCACGATCCCGGGTTCAGGAACATCGCCATGAAGACTACCCCCATCAGTGAAATGCCCCACGTGCCCAGCCCGGCCGTGGCCACGCCGCAAGCGCGCAGCATGCGCCGCGTGGTCATTGCTTCGTCGCTGGGCAATGGCCTGGAGATCTACGACTTCACCGTGTACAGCTTTTTCGCGGTGATCATCGGCAAGCTGTTCTTCCCCGGCGAGTCAGCCGTGGCCTCGCTGCTGATGTCGCTGGCGACCTTCGCCGTCGGCTTTCTGATGCGCCCGCTGGGCGCCGTGCTGATCGGCCGCGTCGCTGACCGCCGCGGGCGCAAGGCGGCCTTGTCGTTGACCATCGCGTTGATGACCATCGGCACCGGCATCATCGCCTTTACTCCCACCTATTCGAGCATCGGCATCGCCGCCACTCTGCTGCTGGTGTTCGGCCGCCTGCTGCAGGGCCTGTCGGCGGGCGGCGAAGTCGGCAGCGCCTCGGCGTTCCTGATGGAGTCGGGGCGCACCGACAACCGTTGCTTCATGGTCAGCTGGCAAGGCGCCAGCCAGGGCGCGGCGGCATTGCTGGGCGCGCTGACCGGCCTGGTGCTGAGCAGCACTCTCAGCCCCGAGGCGCTGCAGAGCTGGGGCTGGCGCGTGCCGTTCGTGATCGGCCTGCTGATCGGACCGGTGGGTTGGTTCATTCGCCAGCACCTTGAGGAAACCCACACCGAAACCGCTGCGGCACCGTCCCTGGGGCAACTGCTGCGCGAACAAAAACGTACCCTGCTGCTGGGGATCATGTGGATGTCGAGCTCCACCGTGGCCATGTACATGGTGGTGTTCTACATGCCCACCTACCTGGTGCAGACCCTGCACTATCCAGGCAGCTTCGCCTTTGCCCTGGTGGGCCTGGCCAGCGCCCTGCTGGCGGTGATCCCGCCGATCGCCGCGCGCTACGCCGACCGCTTCAGCCGACGCAAGCCGCTGCTTTACTGGGTAGTGGGCCTGTCGCTGGTGATTGCCTACCCGTCATTCCTGCTGCTGGGCTTGCAAAGCACCTGGCTGTGCATGCTGGCCATCACCCTGTTGATCATGCCCATGGCCGTGGGCGTGGGTGCCAGCTTCGCGATGCTGATGGAAGCCTTCCCCCGGGAGCAGCGTGTCACCGGCCTGTCGATGATCTACAGCTTTGGCGTGACCTTGTTCGGCGGCTTCTCGCCGCTGCTGGTGACCTGGCTGATCGGCCTGACCGGCAACCCCCTGACGCCAGCCCTCTACCTGATCAGCACCCTGGTGCTGGCCCTGATCGCCCTGCGCCTGTTCCCTGAACACCCGGGCCGCGCCTGATTTCCCATTACTGCCAGAAAAGGAAGCAATCATGAGCAACCTGATCATCAACCAGAAATTGCAGGCCAGCGCGGAACATTTCGCGACCATCCGCCGTGACATTCATACCTTTCCGGAACTGGGCGGCGACGTACCGCGCACCGCTGGGTTGGTGGCCGAGATGCTTGGTGCCTGGGGCTATGAAGTGCACACCGGGGTGGGCGGGCATGGCGTGGTGGGCGTGCTCAAGCGCGGCACCGGCAGCCGCACCCTGGGCATCCGCGCCGACATGGACGCGCTGCCGATTCTGGAAAAGAACGGCCTGCCCTGGGCCAGCCAGTACCAGGGGCGCATGCACGCCTGTGGCCATGACGGCCACACCGCCACGCTGCTGGCTGCCGCCGAGCAGTTGGCCCTGCATGCTGAGTTCGATGGCACCCTGAACTTGATCTTCCAGCCGGATGAGGAAGGCCTGTCCGGGGCCAAGCAGATGATCGACGATGGCCTGTTCAGCCGCTTTCCCTGCGACGCCGTGTACGCCTACCACAACATGCCCGGCGTGCCGGTGGGCCAGGCGGTAGTGCAGGCGGGCGGCTTCATGGCCTCCTCCGAGCGGGTAACCATTACCCTGACCGGGCGCGGCGGCCACGGTGCCATGCCCGAGCGCGCCATCGACCCGGTGCCGGCGCTGGCAAGCATCATCATGGCGTTGCAGACGGTGATTTCGCGCAACCTGTCCACCGATGATGCCGTGGTGTTGAGCGTGGGCGTGGTGCAGGCGGGCACGGCGTACAACATCATTCCGGAAACGGCGACAGTGATGCTCAGCGTACGTACCGCCGACCCGGCTGTGCGCGAGCGCGTGGAAAAGCGCATTCGTGAAATCGTCGAAGGCCAGGCGGCGAGCTTTGGCGTGAAGGCTGACATTGACTACCAACTGCTGGCTCCGGTGCTGGTCAACAGTGTGACGGAAACCGAGCGCATGCTGGCCGTGGCCCGCGATGTGCTGGGTACAGAGAACGTGCTGGAGAAAATGCCGGTGCGGATCATGGGCAGCGAAGACTTCGCCTGGATGCTCCATGAGAAACCTGGGTGCTATTTCGTGCTGGGCAACGGCACCGGTGAGTTCGTGGGCTGCTCGGTGCACAACGATCACTACGACTTCAACGACGCGGTGATCCCGCTGGGTGCGGCGTGTTGGGTGGGGTTGGTGGAGGGTTACCTAAAGGCGTGAGGCTGGTGTCGGCCGCTGCTACAGGAAATTCCCCGTAGCAGCGGCCGCAAGGCCGCGTCAGCAAGCGCCGCGGATCAGCGCGCCGCCGCCACGATCAGCTGTTTCATTTCAGCCACGGCTGCCTTGAAGCCGACGAACAGCGCATGGGCCACCAGCGCGTGGCCGATGTTCAATTCATTGATCCCCTTGATCGCCGCCACCGCTTCGACGTTGTGGTAATGCAGGCCATGGCCGGCATTGACGATCAGGCCCTGGGCCACGCCAAAGGCCACGCCGTCAGCGATGCGCTGCAGCTCTTGCGCCACTTCAGCCGGCGTCTCGGCATCGGCATAACGGCCGGTGTGCAGCTCGATGGCCGGTGCGCCCACGCGCTTGGACGCCGCGATCTGGCGCTCGTCGGCGTCGATGAACAGCGACACTTCGCAACCCATCTTGCTCAGGCGCTCTACCGCCGCCTGAATGCGCGCTTCCTGGCCGGCCACGTCCAGGCCGCCTTCAGTGGTCAGCTCCTGACGGGTTTCCGGTACCAGGCAGACGTGAGCCGGGCGAATGCGTTCGGCAAAGGCGAGCATTTCCTCGGTCACGCCCATTTCGAAGTTCATGCGCGTCTGCAGCACATCCTTGAGCAGCAGCACGTCGCGCTCCTGTATGTGCCGGCGGTCTTCGCGCAGGTGCACGGTGATGCCGTCGGCACCCGCTTCCTCGGCGTCCAGCGCGGCCTTGACCGGGTCAGGGTAGCGGGTGCCGCGGGCCTGACGCAGGGTAGCGACGTGGTCGATGTTAACGCCGAGAAGAATGCGATTGCTGGTGGTCACGGGAGCGCTCCTTGGAATTGAGACGCCAAGGATACGTCTTGCTCACGGCTTGCGAAACAGTTCCCGGCTTACCAGCGGACGACCGCCCAGGTGCACGGCCAATGCCTGGCGCATCAGGCGCTTGGCGGCGGCCAGTGCACCGGGCGCGCTCCAGTCGGCTTCGGCCATGGCCAGCAGCTCGGTGCCGTTGAACACGCCGGGCTGCAGCAGCCACACCCGCTCAAGGCCGGCGTCCACTTGCAGGCGGTACAGGCCTTCGGCCGCCACCGCGTCGCCGTTGATGTCGGTGGCCAAAGCGAATCCGTAGCCCAGGTCATCCAGCAGGCGCCACTCGAAGGCACGCAGCAAGGGCTCCAGCGGCCGACCGGCGGCCAGTGCCTGCAAAGTGGCGGCATAGTGGTCGAATACGCCGGGGTGCGGGTCTTCCGATGGGAGCAGGCGGATCAACAACTCATTGAGGTACAGGCCACTGAACAGCGCATCACCGACCATCCAGGCCGCCACGCCCACGGTTTCCATGCGGCCCACGGTCTTCAATTCACCCTTTCCCCGAAATTCCGCTTCCAGCGGCACGAACGGCCGCGCCTGGGTGCCGGCCTTGCTGCGCGCGCTGCGCAGCACCGCGCGCAGACGGCCCTGGGGCGTGAGGAAGTCGACCAGGGCGCTGTTCTCGCGGTAGGGGCGCGAGTGCAGGACATAGGCGGGTTGCAGGATCGGCGGGTTGGACATGAGCAGTCAGATCTTCAGGTCGAGGAAGCAATTGTGGGAGCGGGCTCTGCCCGCGAAAAGAACACCGCGGTGCCCTGTTCGCGGGCAGAGCCCGCTCCCACAAAAAACCGTTCCCGCAGGGAACGGCATTCGATCAGATGTCGCCGTAACCCAGCGAGCGCAGGGCGCGTTCGTCGTCGGACCAGCCGCCCTTGACCTTCACCCACAGGTTGAGCATGACCTTGGAGTCGAACAGCAGCTCCATGTCCTTGCGCGCTTCCATGCCGATGCGCTTGATGCGCTCACCCTTGTCGCCGATGATGATTTTCTTCTGGCCATCACGCTCCACCAGGATCAGGGCGTGAATGTGCAAGGTTTTGCCTTGCTGCTTGAATTCTTCGATCTCGACGGTGATCTGGTACGGCAGCTCAGCACCCAGCTGGCGCATGATCTTCTCGCGCACCAGTTCGGCGGCCAGGAAGCGGCTGCTGCGGTCGGTGATCTGGTCTTCGGGGAAGAAGTGATCGTTTTCCGGCAGGTGCTTGGCGATCAGGCCTTCCAGCGCGTCGAGGTTGTGACCCTGCTGGGCCGACACCGGGACAATCTCGGCGTTGGGCAGCTGCTCCTGCAACCAGGTCAGGTGCGGCATCAGCTCGGCCTTGTCCTCGATGCGGTCGGTCTTGTTGATGGCCAGGATCACCGGGCCCTGCACGTACTGCACGCGCTCCAGCACCAACTGGTCTTCGTCGGTCCACTTGGTGCGGTCGACCACGAAAATCACCACGTCCACGTCTTTCAAGGCCGCCGAGGCGGTCTTGTTCATGTAGCGGTTGAGCGCCTTTTCGTTGCTCTTGTGCATGCCGGGGGTGTCGACGTAGATGGCCTGGATCTCGCCTTCGGTCTTGATGCCCAGCATATTGTGGCGGGTGGTCTGCGGCTTGCGCGAGGTGATCGCCAGCTTCTGGCCCAGGATGTGGTTGAGCAGCGTGGACTTGCCCACGTTCGGGCGGCCGACGATTGCGACATAGCCACAGCGGGTTGGGGTTGTATCAGTCATTGCCATTCTCCACGCCCAGGGCGATCAGTGCTGCGGCGGCCGCTACCTGTTCGGCAATGCGACGGCTCACACCCTGACCCCGGCTTTTTTCGTTCAAAAGGGTGATTTCACATTCGACGAAAAACGTCCGGCAATGCGGCTCGCCCTGGATATCCACCACTTCGTAACGCGGCAGTTCACAGGCCCGTGATTGCAGGAATTCCTGCAGGCGGGTCTTGGGGTCCTTGTTGGTGTCCACCAGCGTGAGGCTGTCGAACTCGCTGGTCAGCCAGGACAGCACGCGCTCGCGGGCCGCTTCCATGCCCGAATCCAGGTAGATGGCACCAATCAGTGCTTCCAGGGCATCGGCCAGGATCGATTCACGACGAAAACCGCCGCTCTTCAACTCACCGCTGCCCAGGCGCAGGTATTCGCCCAGGTCGAAACCACGGGCCAGCACGGCCAGGGTCTCGCCTTTCACCAGCCGGGCACGCAGGCGCGACAGCTGGCCTTCGCGGGCCTGCGGGAACCGTTCGAACAACGATTCACCGGCCACGAAATTGAGGATGGCATCACCGAGGAACTCCAGGCGCTCATTGTTGCGCCCGGCGAAGCTGCGGTGAGTCAAGGCCAGGACCATCAGTTCCTGATCTTTAAAGGTATAGCCGAGCTGACGCTCGAGACGGCTCAAGGAAACACTCACGGTTTACGCACGCTGAATTCGTGGTCAAATTTCACCACCAGGTCGGCATTGCCGATCAGTGGCTCACGCTGTTCGTATTGCAAATGGGCGGCGAACACATCGCCGTCCAGTGTCACGTTCAAGATCTTGCGCGCATCCAGGTCGCGAATGTTGTTGACCTGCATACCGGCCTCCACATGGCTATAGAAACTGCCCACCGTGTCGATCTGCTGCGCCTTGTCACTCGACACCGACTCGATGATCTTCTTCATCGTCCAGTAATCGAAATAGTGTGGCAGCACCTTGAACGCCGTGCTGGCCAAGAAGCCCAGCAACGCCAGGAGCACCAGCCCTCCCAGCAGCGAAATGCCCTTCTGTGAAGCGGCGTTTCTCATCCCAAGCTCCTCGTCCCTGCAGACGCCTGAAAAGCATTCGGCGCCGTCCATTGGACAGCGCCGCCTGGTGTTACTTGATCAGCCCGACTCGCGAGAAGTTCGGCAAGTGGCTCATCTTCGGTTCCGGCCAGCTCATCCAGACCGCGAAGGCCTTGCCGACGATATTGCGGTCCGGAACCATGCCCAGCAGCTCCTTGGGAATACGCGGATCATCCCAGTAGCGGCTGTCATTGGAGTTGTCACGGTTGTCGCCCATCATGAAGTAGTGCCCGGCAGGCACGGTCCACTGATTGTCCGGCGGCATGTGGTAACGGCCCATTTCCTTGCGGATCAGGTGCTCGACATCGCCGAGTTTTTCCTGATACAGCTCGGCGGTACCCAGGCTGTTGGGCTCTTCGCCCAGCAGTTTCTCGGCAACCAGCTGGCCATTGACGTACAGGCGCTTGTCATTGGTATAGCTGATCTTGTCGCCTGGCAGGCCGATCACACGCTTGATGTAGTTGACGTTCGGGTCGCTTGGGTAGCGGAACACCATCACATCGCCGCGCTGCGGGTCACCGATCTGGATGACCTTCTGGTCGATCACCGGCAGGCGAATACCGTAGGAGAACTTGTTCACCAGGATGAAATCGCCCACTTCCAGGGTCGGCTTCATGGAACCCGACGGGATCTGGAAGGGTTCCACCAGGAACGAACGCAGCACCAGCACGATGAACAATACCGGAAAGAACGACTTGCCGTATTCGACCAGCGTCGGTTCCTTGTTCAACTGCTCGAGCACCACCGGGTCCGGCTCGCTGACACTGCCCTGGTACGTGGTGATCGCGGCCTTGCGGCGCGACGCCAGGAAGACCAGATCGAACAGGGCCAGCAAACCGCAGACGGCTACAGCGATAACCAACAACAGCGGGAAATTTAGAGACATAGGACCTAACTATCCAACCTGAGCACGGCGAGGAAGGCTTCTTGTGGAATTTCCACGTTGCCGACCTGTTTCATGCGTTTCTTACCGGCCTTCTGCTTTTCCAACAGCTTGCGCTTACGGCTTACGTCACCGCCGTAGCATTTGGCCAGTACGTTCTTTCTGAGCGCCTTGACAGTGGTCCGGGCCACGATCTGCCCGCCGATGGCGGCCTGGATCGCAACGTCGAACATCTGCCGAGGAATCAGTTCTTTCATCTTCTCGGTCAGCGCGCGGCCCTTGTAGTGGGCGTTGTCGCGGTGAACGATCAGGGCCAGGGCGTCAACCTTGTCACCGTTGATCAGCACGTCCAGCTTGACCAGGTTGGCCGACTGGTAGCGATCGAAATGGTAGTCCAGGGAAGCATAGCCGCGGCTGGTGGATTTCAGGCGATCGAAGAAGTCCAGCACCACCTCGTTCATCGGCAGGTCGTAGCGCACCTGCACCTGGCTGCCGAGGAATTGCATGTCGCGCTGCACGCCACGCTTCTCGATGCACAGGGTAATGACGTTGCCCAGGTGCTCTTGAGGCACAAGGATGGTGGCCGAGACGATCGGCTCGCGGAAGTCTTCGACCGAGGACACGTCCGGCAGTTTCGACGGGTTGTCCACGTAAATGGTTTCGCCGGTCTTGAGCACCACCTCGAAGATCACGCTCGGGGCAGTGGTGATCAGGTCCAGGTCGTATTCGCGCTCCAGGCGCTCCTGGATGATCTCCATGTGCAACATGCCCAGGAACCCGCAACGGAAGCCGAAGCCCAGCGCGTCGGAGCTTTCCGGCAGGTACTGCAGCGACGAGTCGTTGAGGGTCAGCTTCGACAGGGCGTCGCGGAAGTCCTCGAAGTCATCGGAGCTGACCGGGAACAGGCCGGCGTACACTTGTGGCTGAATGCGCTTGAAGCCTGGCAGCACTTCCACGTCGGGGGTGGTGTTCAGGGTCAGGGTGTCACCCACCGGCGCACCATGAATGTCCTTGATGCTGGCGATGATGAAGCCCACTTCGCCGGCTTTCAGGTCCGCGGTGGCAGTGTGCTTGGGGGTGAACACGCCGACGCTGTCGACCAGGTGCACCTTGCCGGTGGACTTGACCAGAATCTTGTCGCCCTTCTTCACACGGCCGTGGCGCACGCGTACCAGGGACACGACGCCCAGGTAGTTGTCGAACCAGGAGTCGATGATCAACGCTTGCAGCGGATCTTCGATGTTGCCGGTAGGGGCTGGAATGGTCTGTACCAGGCGCTCGAGCACGTCGATCACGCCCATGCCGCTCTTGGCACTGCAGGCCACCGCGTCGGTGGCGTCGATGCCGATGACCTTCTCGATCTCGTCCTTGACGCGATCGGGGTCGGCCTGGGGCAGGTCCATCTTGTTCAGGACCGGCATGACTTCCAGGCCCTGCTCGATGGCGGTGTAGCAGTTGGCGACCGACTGGGCTTCAACGCCCTGGCCGGCATCGACCACCAGCAGCGCGCCTTCACAGGCGGCCAGCGAGCGGCTGACTTCGTAGGTGAAGTCAACGTGGCCGGGGGTGTCGATGAAGTTCAGCCGGTAGGTTTTACCGTCCTGAGCCTTGTAGTGCAGCGTGACGCTGTGGGCCTTGATGGTGATCCCACGCTCGCGCTCCAGGTCCATGGAGTCCAGTACCTGCGCTTCCATCTCGCGATCGGCAAGGCCGCCGCACATCTGGATGAACCGATCGGCCAGCGTCGACTTGCCATGGTCAATGTGGGCGATGATGGAGAAATTGCGGATATGACTCAAATCACTCACGGATCAACACTCGAAAAGGCTGCGGGCTGGACGCCCAACGAAAAATAGCCGGGAATTGTACCTGAATAACGGGGTTGTGTGGGAGACGGTTGATCATGAAGATCCTGTGGGAGCCGGCTTGCCAGCGCGCTTTTGCCTTGCAGCCCCCCGAAAAGCTCGCTGGCAAGCCAGCTCCCACACAGACCCGTGACATCCCCTGGCACAAAAAAGGGCGGCCCGATGGCCGCCCTCCCCTATTCAAGCCCTGGCGATCACTCGCTCAACTTGAAGGTGATGAAGCTCGCACGGCCTTGGCGCAGCACGCGCATGGATACCGAACGGTTCTTCGGCAGGCCCTTGGCGATGCCGGTGAACTGCTTCGCCGAATCGATGGCCTGGTTGTTCAGGTGGGTGATGACATCACCCGGCTGCAGGCCGATCAGGGCGGCCGGGCCGTCCTGCACGTCCTTGATGACCACGCCGCTCTGCAGGTCCAGCGACTTTTTCTGATCAGCGGTCAGGTCGGCCACGGAAACGCCCAGGCGGTTGCTGTTGCTCTCGGCCTGAGCCTTTTCGCCGGTACCGGCCATGATGTCGTCGTCATTGGCTGGCATCGCGCCGACGGTCACGTCAATGGTTTTGCGCTTGCCGTCGCGGATCACTTCCAGGCTGGCCTTGGCACCGGCCTTGAGGCCACCCACCAGGTGCGGCAGATCGGCGGACATGACGATCGGCTGGCCGTTCATGCTCAGGATCACGTCCCCCACTTGCAGGCCGGACTTGGCCGCCGGGCCATCTTCCACCAGCTGGGCCACCAGGGCGCCGGCCGGCTTGTCGAGGCCGAAGGATTCAGCCAGGTCCTTGTTCACTTCCTGAATGACCACGCCCAACCAGCCACGGCTGACCTTGCCGTCTTTCTTCAGCTGGTTGGCCACGTCCATGGCCACATCGATCGGGATGGCGAACGACAGGCCCATGAACCCGCCGGAACGGGTGAAGATCTGCGAGTTGATGCCCACCACCTCGCCGCTCATGTTGAACAGCGGGCCGCCGGAGTTGCCCGGGTTGATAGCCACGTCAGTCTGGATGAACGGCACGTAGGCGTCATTGGGCAGCGTACGGCCCTTGGCGCTGACGATGCCCTTGGTTACCGAGTGGTCGAAGCCGAACGGCGAACCGATGGCCAGCACCCACTCACCGACCTTCAGCTTGTCGGAATCACCCAGTTTCACCGTGGGCAGGTTCTTGCCGTCGATTTTCAGCAGGGCCACGTCGGTGCGCGGGTCGGTGCCCACCAGCTTGGCTTTCAGCTCGCTGCGGTCGGACAGGCGCACGATGATTTCATCGGCGTCGGCGATCACGTGGTTGTTGGTCAACACGTAGCCGTCATCGGAAATGATGAAGCCCGAGCCCAGGGACTGCGCTTCGCGCTGGCGATCACCGCCCTTGGGGCCGCGTGGCGAGCGCGGCATGTTGCGGAAGAAATCGCGAAACGCTGGCGGCAGGTCGTCCAGGTCCGGCATGTCGCCGCCGGCCGTGGCACGGTCGGGCAATTTCTGCGTGGTACTGATGTTGACGACGGCCGGCGAGGCCTGCTCCACCAGGTTGGTGAAGTCAGGCAGCGCTTCAGCCTGGGCAGTGACGACCTGGCCGAGCATCAGCACGGCGGCGCACAGGGTCAGGTAGTTTTTCAAGCGTAGTATCGACATACGGCTCCCGTTGGTCACGAGCAAGGTTTTGCAATGGGGTTCGCCAGACGCACAAAACCCGGGCACTGCGCGGGGCAATGTCCGGGTCCGGGGTGTCAGCAGTGGCGATCCTGAAACAGCAGACAAGGCCAGACCCTTGAGGGTCTGACCTATAGAAAAAATCAGGGCTTTTTGCAACCCGACTAACAGAAGTTTCATTTCGACATCCTTTGTAACGGATGCCGTGGCGCACTCCCTGCACGCCTGATTCCCGTCAGCATTGGCGCCTCAATTCTTCGCCTGAGCGTCTTGGGACCGCATCGACAAGGCAATGCGCTCGGCAGTACCGATCGGGATCTCGCCCACCACGGTCACCATCACATCGCCCTTGGGCGTGGTCAGGCGCCGCGACACGGCAGCGGTCGGGCCAAGCTGAGTGCGGGTGTCGGCGCCCACCGTGCCGTTGAGCGGCTCCAGGAACACCGAAAAGCGCGCCAGGCCATCGTCATACATCAGGCTGGTGACGGTGGTCTTGCTGTCAGGGTCCTTGCGCACCGAACTGCCAGCCAGCTCGAAGCCTGGCGGCATCCAGTCGGAATGCCAGTGGCTGGCGGCATTGCTGGGTGCCTGGGCGACCACAGCGGGGCCCAGCGGTTTGCAGTTGTCACTGGCCGCAAGCGCTGCATCGGTGGGTACGTCGGTGTCCAGACGGGTGAACTGGAAGCGTTCCAGCAGGCGGCCCTTGTCGTCTAGCAACAACGACTTGAGCGGCAAGCCAGTCTTGCTGTCCAGATGCAATTCGAAACCGTATCGGTGCTGATCCTTGGGCGTCAGGGTGACGATGGTAGCGTCACGCCCGGCCACCCGGGACTGACCGGCAACGGCCAGGTCGTACCAGGACATCAGTTTCAGCGGGTCGAGCACACGCCCCGACGAGTCGGGCGTCTCGCTCACGCCCGGCACCAGGGTGCCACTCACGCATTGAGTACGACCATCCACGCGCACGACTTCCTGGGCCGAGCCGTCAAGCTGCAAAAGCCGCTCGGTGACCTTGCCGTTCTGGGCGCGATGCCAGATATCGTGGGTGGAAAAGCTGTCGTTGCGTTCGTAGACGAAAGTACCCTGGAAACTCTGCTGTTGCTCGGCCTGGGCCAGGCGGTTAAGCCATTGTGAAGCGTCGTTGGCCGCGAAGGCCGGGACGCTCAGGCAGGAACCGAGCAATAGCGGTAGTAGCGGTAAGGCGCGCATGCAATTCCTTAGCGGTTTTCAAGACTCGCGGCACGTGCATAAGGCAGCGCGCTTTCAGTCCCTTTCAACGCGGCTTCCTGGGCGTGCTGGCGCAGGTAACCGGGCAGACGCTGGTCATGCATGCCAGCCTGACCTTGCAGAACGCCATTGGCCATGGGGCCGGTGCTCTGGTCGGTGCTTTCAGTGTAACCAGCCAGCACGGCCGGGCCTTGTACCTGAGGTACCGAAGGCGCCTGCTGCGCAGCGGGCTGCTGCTGGGCCAGTTGGTTGCCGGCGATTTCGTCCTGGTTGTACAGGCGAACACCTGCCAGCACGGCGACAGTCACCGAGGCGGCAACGGCCAGGCGACCAATGCTGCGCCATGGGCCACGCGAGGCCTTGACCGGCGCGATCTCGTCGGCGATGGCAGCCGACACGGCGGTTGCCAGGTCCAGGCGTGGGTCGAGCAAATCCTTGTGCATCACGGCACGGGCAATCTGGTAGCGATTCCAGGTTGCACGTGTCTCCGGGTCTTCAAGGGCATTGATGACCCGGCGTAATTCCAGTTCGTCCGCTTCGTTATCCATCACCGCGGACAGCGATTCCTGCAAAGCTTCACGACTCATGGCGGTTCCTCTCTTGGCTGTCGCCGCTGTCTCAGGTTTCCTGCAACAAAGGCTGCAGGGCTTTATCTATGGCCTCCCGAGCGCGGAAAATCCGAGATCGCACGGTACCCACCGGGCATTGCATGACGCTGGCAATGTCCTCGTAACTCAGACCGTCGAATTCACGTAAAGTTAACGCCGTACGCAAATCTTCTGGCAGTTGCTGGATGGTCCGGTGGACGGTGCCCTCGATCTCATCGCGTAACAGGGAGCGCTCCGGAGACTCCAGATCCTTGAGGCCATGATCGCCGTCGTAGAACTCGGCATCCTCGGAACTCACATCACTATCTGGTGGCCTGCGACCGCGGGATACCAGGTAGTTTTTCGCCGTGTTGATGGCGATGCGGTACAGCCAGGTGTAAAAGGCACTGTCTCCGCGAAAATTTCCAAGCGCTCGATAAGCCTTGATAAAGGCTTCTTGCGCCACATCCTGGGCTTCATGGGTGTCGTGCACGAAACGCACGATCAACCCGAGAATCTTGTGCTGATATTTCAGCACCAACAGATCGAAAGCTCGCCGGTCGCCGCGTTGGACACGCTCGACCAGTTGCTGATCCTCTTCCTGGGTTAGCATGAACACTCCTCGTTGTTCCTGGAGGAGCATTGCTTAAGCCATCGTTCAGGCTTGCAATCATAGACTCGGGCTTTTCGCAAAAGTTCTCCCCTCCAAGCAAGTTTCCTGCGAACCATAATTTGGCTTGCACGAAAACCGCAGCGCGGTCATGGCCGGCTGCGTCAATAATCTTGTCGTCGAATCCGCTTGCAGTGGCCAGCGACCTCAGCCCCACATAAAGCCGACGCCGTTTCCCTTCTCATGGGCGACCGTCTATGGATACCGGGCTGTTGCATAAAGTTCCCGGTATTTGCAGGGATCACCCACGGACGTTGCGCGATTTCACCCTTGGCTCGGTGTTTCAGCCATGAAACAAGGCTCAAGCCCGGTGGCCAGGGCGCGATTGCTCCATCCGTCGGTCCATGCATCTGATATACCGACCAACGGTATAGTTCCACAACGCCATGAAGGCGTGGCTATTGTGCCGCCAGGCCCCTCTATATACTAGTGGATAAAAGCGTCTGGCCGCGCGTGCGTTGGATGTGGCCTGGCAGCCGCTGCCACCGTGCGCGGGCTTGCGACCAAGTGAGGATTGCGCTGGCCGTGGCGTTGCCCGAAACTGCGGCGAAAACAATAGTCGCCCTCGCGGAAACCAGACATGAGCCAGCAGTATCAACACGACGTTCTAGTGATTGGCAGCGGTGCCGCCGGGCTGAGCCTGGCCCTGACCCTGCCGGGCCATTTGCGCATTGCGGTACTGAGCAAGGGCGACCTGTCCAACGGCTCGACCTTCTGGGCCCAGGGCGGCGTCGCCGCGGTGCTCGATGACACCGACACCGTGCAGTCCCACGTCGAGGACACCCTCAATGCCGGCGGCGGCCTGTGCCACGAAGACGCGGTGCGCTTCACCGTGGAGCACAGCCGCGAAGCCATCCAGTGGCTGATCGACCAAGGCGTGCCCTTCACCCGTGACGATGAGCCCGGCCACGTCGACACCGGTTTCGAATTCCACCTGACCCGTGAAGGCGGCCACAGCCACCGGCGCATCATCCACGCCGCCGACGCCACCGGCGCTGCGATCTTCACCACGCTGCTGGCCCAGGCGCGCCTGCGCCCCAACATCGAATTGCTGGAACAGCGCGTGGCGGTCGACCTGATCACCGAGCGGCGCCTGGGCCTGAGCGGCGATCGCTGCCTGGGCGCCTATGTGCTGGACCGCAGCACCGGCGAAGTGGACACCTTCGGCGCGCGTTTCACCATCCTCGCCACCGGCGGCGCAGCCAAGGTCTACCTGTATACCAGCAACCCCGACGGCGCCTGCGGCGATGGCATCGCCATGGCCTGGCGCGCCGGCTGCCGGGTGGCCAACCTGGAATTCAACCAGTTCCACCCCACCTGCCTCTATCACCCGCAGGCCAAGAGCTTTTTGGTCACCGAGGCCCTGCGCGGCGAAGGCGCGTTGCTGAAGCTGCCCAACGGCGAGCGCTTCATGCCGCGCTTCGACCCACGCGCCGAACTGGCGCCGCGGGACATCGTCGCCCGCGCCATCGACCACGAAATGAAGCGCCTGGGCGTGGACTGCGTGTATCTGGACATCAGCCACAAGCCGGCCGAGTTCATCACCACGCACTTCCCCACCGTGTATGAGCGCTGCCTGACGTTCGGCATCGACATTACCCGCCAACCCATCCCGGTGGTGCCGGCGGCACACTACACCTGTGGCGGTGTGATGATCGACCAGCACGGCCTCACGGATGTGCCGGGGCTGTACGCCATCGGCGAAACCACCTTCACCGGCCTGCATGGTGCCAACCGCATGGCCAGCAACTCGCTGCTGGAATGCTTCGTGTACGGCCGCTCCGCCGCGGCCCACATCGTCCAGCAACTGCCGCACACCGCCCTGCCGGAACAACTGCCGGCGTGGGACGCCAGCCAGGTGACCGATTCGGATGAAGACGTGATCATCGCCCACAACTGGGATGAACTGCGGCGGTTCATGTGGGACTACGTGGGCATCGTGCGCACCACCAAGCGCCTGCAGCGGGCCGAGCACCGGGTACGCCTGCTGCTGGACGAAATCGATGAGTTCTACAGCAACTACAAAGTCAGCCGCGACCTGATCGAGCTGCGCAATCTGGCCCAAGTGGCGGAACTGATGATTCGCTCGGCCATGCAGCGCAAGGAGAGCCGTGGGCTGCATTACACCCTGGACTACCCGGACCTGCTGCCCGAGGCGCTGGACACTATTCTGGTGCCGCCCACCTACGACGACTGAACTTGAGCCGCACGCGCAGCCGCCGGTGCTCGTCGGCGCTTTGCGCGTCGCTCGGCACGCAGACGCTGCGCGCCCACCATTGCCCGGCCAGGCGAAAACGCAGCACCACCAGCCCCGGCAACGCCATGCTGTCGGGCAGCAGGCGTACTGGCTGCCAGCCCCGGGCGCGGTTCCACAGCGCCCAACCGCCGCTGTCGCGGCGCAGGCCTTGCCAGGCATCAGGGTGATTCAGGAGGATGGACCGGGGCAGGTGCCACGCAGCGTGGATGAGGCATAGCAACACGCCCAGGCAACGCCACGCGAAGGGGGCATCGAGCATCAGCAGGCCGGCAAGCGCCAGCCCCTGTGCCGCGAGGTAGGCCGCCAGCAGGCGCCGAGAGGCGCGCCAGCGGCACTGGAAGACCTTACTTGGGCTGGACACGGTCCAGGATCATGCGAACCATGCGCTGCAGTTCCGGGTCTTCGGACTCGGCGCGCTCCATGAACCAGCCGAACATGTCCTGGTCTTCGCATTCCAACAGGCGGCGGTAGCATTCGCGGTCCACGTCATTGAGGTTTGGGTACACCTCCTTGACGAAAGGCACCAGCAAGACGTCCAGCTCCAGCATGCCGCGGCGGCTATGCCAGTAGAGCCGGTTGAGTTCAATATCTTCGACCATGGAGCGCTCCTCAAATAGGCGGCCAGTATACAGAGGCTGGCGCCGCGCGGCACTTGCACTAACGTAGCTGCAAGCTACAAGCCGCACGTTATCGAGCTGTAGCTTGTAGCTCGTAGCTTGCTCTATGATGTGAACCAGTCTTTTGCCTTTGCGATGTCCCATGGCCGATTCCGCTTTCTTCTGCGTGCTGTCCCACGAAGGTGTTCTTGCCGTTCGCGGCTCCGATGCCGGCAAGTTCCTGCAGGGTCAGTTGACCTGCAACATCAATTACCTCAACGAGCATTACGCCAGCCTGGGCGCGCGCTGCACCCAGAAAGGCCGCATGCAGTCGAGTTTCCGCATCGTGCTGCAAGGCGACGGTGTGTTGCTGGCCATGGCCCGCGAGCTGGTCGAGCCGCAGTTGGCGGACCTGAAGAAATACGCGGTGTTTTCCAAATCCAAACTCACCGATGAAAGCGCTGCCTGGGTACGTTTCGGCGTGGCCAATGGCCAGGCCGCCCTGCAAGCGCTAGGGCTGGAGTTGGGCGAGGACAGCAATGGGGCCGCCCGCCACGAGGCGTTGATTGCCGTGCGCGTGTCGCCCCAGCGTGCCGAACTGTGGGTCCCTGCCGATCAGGCCAGCACCGTGCGCCAACAGCTGGCCGAGCACCTGCCTGAAGGCGAACTCAATGGCTGGCTGCTGGGCCAGGTCCGCGCCGGCATTGCCCAGGTGATGGCCGAAACCCGCGAAACCTTCATCCCGCAAATGCTCAACCTGCAAGCCGTGGGCGGGGTCAGCTTCAAGAAAGGCTGCTACACCGGACAGGAAATCGTTGCGCGCATGCAGTACCTGGGCAAGCTCAAGCGTCGCCTGTACCGCCTGTCGCTGGCCGACGAGCAACTGCCGCCCCCCGGCACCACACTGTTCTCGCCCAGCCACGCCAGTTCCATCGGCGAAATCGCCCTGGCCGCCCGCGCTGACCAGGGCATCGAGCTGCTGGCCGTGTTGCAGGCCGAGGCCGTCGAAGATGGCCACCTGCACCTGGGCAGCCTCGAGGGGCCGCGCCTGACGGTGCTGGACCTGCCCTATGAACTGGATCGCGACCGCGAGATCCAGCGCTAGGCAGGATTGCCTTGCCGCCTGCCGGCGCCCACGCCGGCAGACGCCCACCGCGACAGCGTTCCAGGAAGTCGATATGAGCGAACTGGCCGAAATGGTCCAACGACATTTGCTGACGGCCATCGAAAACGATGACCTGGTGCTGCCGACGCTCCCTGAAGTCGCCCTGCGCATCCGCGAAGCCGCCGAGGACCATGACATCAGCGTGCCCGCGCTGAGCAAGGTGATCGGCCGCGACCCGGCGTTGGCGGCGCGCTTGATCAAGGTGGTGAACAGCCCCATGCTGCGCGCCACCCAGGAAGTCATCGACCTGAACGGCGCCATCAACCGGCTGGGCATCAACTACAGCAGCAACCTGGCGATTGGTTTGGTGATCGAGCAGATCTTCCACGCCCGTTCGCCAGTGGTGCAGGCCAAATTGCAGGAAGTGTGGTGCCACAGCCTGGAAGTGGCCGGCGTCAGCTATGAACTGTGCCGCCGCTACACCGCGCTCAAGCCCGACCAGGCGGCGCTGGCCGGGTTGGTGCACCAGATCGGCGTACTGCCTATCCTCACCTACGCCCAGGATCATAACGAGCTGTTGGCAGACCCCGTGTGCCTGAACCATGTGATCGAACGCATCCAGCCGCTGCTGGGGGTGAAGATCCTGAGCACCTGGGAGTTCTCCCCGCAACTGGTGCCCGTGCCCGGGCAGTACCTGGACCTGACGCGGCGCACCGAGCAGGTCGACTATACCGACATTGTGCAGATCGCTCGCCTGGTGCGTCAGCGCGACTTCCATCGCTTGCCTGACCTGCCGGCCTACAAGCACTTGCACCTGGGCGAAGACATGCCGCTGTCGAACGATGAGTTGATCGCGGCCCTGGGCATGTTCCGTTAGTCGCCGACAAAACTGACGCGCACTTTCAAGCCACCACTGGCGCCATCGTGCAGGCTGATCTGCGCCCGATGCGCCTTGCAGATTTCGCCGACGATGGCCAGCCCCAGGCCGGTCCCCGTGGCCCCGCGCCGGTAAAACCGCTCAAACACGCGCTCACGCTCAGCCTCGGGAATGCCCGGGCCGTCGTCCTCCACTTCCAGGATCGCCGGGGCGCTGACGCGCAGAATCACATTACCGCCCACCGGGGTATGCGCCAGGGCATTGTCCAGCAGGTTGCTGAGCAGTTCGTTGAGCAGAGTCGGCTCGCCGCGCAGCCACACCGGCTCATCGGCTTCCAGCGCCAGGGCCACGCCTCGGGCATGGGCCAGGGGCGCCATGGCCATGCCCAGCTCGCGTGCCAGCTGGCTGAGGTCCAGGCGCTGTGCGCCACCCTCGGCAATGGCCCGTGCGCCGTTCTCCACCCGGGCCATGGACAGCAATTGGTTGGCCAGGTGCGTCAGGCGGTCGGCATCCTGCCCCGCCGCTTCCAGCGTCTGCCGCCACACCTGGCCCTGTTCGGCCCGCAGGCCCAGGGCAATACGCGCCTTGAGTGCCGCCAACGGCGTGCGCAGTTCGTGGGCGGCATCGGCGATGAATTGCGCCTGGCGCTGGAACTGCCCGCGCAGGCGCTCGGTGAAGTGGTTCAGGGACAGCACCAGTGGTACCAGTTCGCGCTGCACACTGACCACCGGCAACGGCCGCAGGTCATCGGGCTCACGCGCTTCCACTTCCCCACGCAGGCGCTCCAGCGGGCGCAGCGCGCCGCTGACGGCAAACCACACCAGCAGCAACGCGCCAAGGCCGAGCAGGCCCAGGCGCAGCAAGGTATCGGCCATCAGGCCACGGGCCATGCGAATACGTGCCTCCTCGGTCTCGGCCACGCGAATCTCGGCCATGCCGTTCATCTCCGGCTCGCTCACGGCCTTGAGCAGGCTGACCACGCGCACGTCCTGGCCCAGGTAACGACCGTTGTAGAAGCGCGCCAGGGCCGGGTAGTCATCGGTGCGCGGAGTGCCGGCCGGCGGCGCGGGCAGGTTCTCGTAGCCGGAAATCAACTGCTGGTGAATGTCATTGACCTGGTAATAGATACGCCCCGCACTGTCGTAGGCAAAGGTGTCCAGCGCCACGTAGGGCACGTCGGCGCTGAGGCTGCCATCACGCTGGGACAGGCCGGCGGCGATGCTGCGCGCCGAGGCCAGCAACGTGCGGTCGTAAGCCGTGTCGGCGGCTTCGCGGCCATTCCAGTAAGCGCTCAGGCCGCTGGCCAGCATCAATACCACCAGCAATGCCGCCAGGTTCCACAGCAGGCGCCAGCGCAGGCTATCGAGGTTAAGCATCGCGGCCTTCAAGCAGATAACCCAGGCCTCGGAACGTGACGATGGCCACGGCCTGGCCATCGAGCTTCTTGCGCAGGCGGTGCACGTAGATTTCGATGGCGTCGGCGCTGGCCTCCTCGTCCAGGCCGAACACCTGGGCCGCCAGTTGCTCCTTACTCATGACCCGGCCCGGGCGGGCAATCAGCGCCTCCAGCACGGCCTGCTCGCGGGACGTCAAGGTCAGCCGTTCAGTGCCGAGGGTAAAGCGCCGGGTATCGAGGTCGTATACCAGGGCACCGCAACGCTGCTGGCGCTCGCCGCCCAGCACGCTGCGACGCAGCAGGGCCTTGATCCGCGCTTCCAGTTCACTGAGTTCGAAGGGCTTGGCCAGGTAATCGTCGGCCCCCAGGTTGAGGCCATGCACGCGGTCCTTGACCTCACTGCGGGCGGTCAGCATCAGCACTGGCACGTTCCTGCCGCGATCGCGCAAGCGTGACAACACCTCGAAACCGTCCAAGCGCGGCAAGCCCACGTCCAATATCGCCAGGGCGTAGTCTTCACTGCCCAGCGCCAGGTCGGCGGCCACGCCATCGTGCAGCACGTCCACCGTCAGGCCGCTATTGCGCAAGGCCTGGGCGACGCTTTCGGCCAGCGGCAGGTGGTCTTCGGCTAACAGTACGCGCATGGCGTTTCCCCTTGTTATAAGTGGCCGCATCCCGGGCTTGGAGGGGGCTCGTGGCGCGCAGTGTACCGCCGCACCGGCGCGTGTGAAGCCCCGTTGGCCTGGATTTTTACCTGAAAGGCTGGTGAAAGGTTGAGGCTCTAGGATCGCTCCACGGCAGGTCTGCACCACCCGCCGTCATGAAAAACGCCACGATGCGTTTTCACCAGAACAAGAACAATAAACGGAGTCACCCTTATGCCTTCTCCCCGTGCGCAGGCCTGCCTGCCTGTCCGCCATCGCTCCCTTGCCCTGGCCGGCGCCACTGCCTTGGCAGGCTTCAGCCCCCTGGGCCTGGCTGATTTCATCGACGACAGCCGCGCCACCTTCGAAACCCGCAACATGTACTTCAACCGCGACTTTCGCGACGGCACCAGCGCCCAGCAATCCAAGCGCGACGAGTGGGCTCAGGGCTTCATGCTCAACGTGCAGTCAGGCTATACCGCTGGCACCGTGGGCTTTGGTGTCGATGCCCTGGGCATGCTCGGGGTCAAGCTGGACTCCAGCCCCGACCGCACCGGCACTGGCTTGCTGCCAACCCACGACGACGGCCGTGCCGCCGATGAATATTCCAAGCTGGGGCTTACGGCCAAGGTCAAGGTCAGCGCCACGGAATTGAAAGTCGGCACGCTCATCCCCGAGCTGCCGACCCTGCGCCCCAATGATGGCCGCATCCTGCCGCAGACCTTTCAGGGCGGCCTGCTGACCACCAAGGACATCAGCAACCTGACTTTCACCGGCGGCCGCCTGAACCAGAGCCGCGACCGCGACGCCACGGCCAACCAGGACATCCGCCTGGCCAACAAGAACAGCCGCTTCAGCGGCAATGCCGAGGGCGACCATTTCGACCTGGCCGGCGTCGACTACCGCTTCAGCGAACGCCTGGTGGGCAGCTACCACTATGCGCAGCTGGAAAATGTCTACCGCCAGCATTTTCTTGGCCTGCTGGCCAGCCAACCCGTGGGCCCCGGCAAGCTGGCCGGCGACCTGCGCCTGGCGGTGAGCGACGACGATGGCCAGGCCCGTGGCGGCAACATCGACAACACCGCGCTCAACGGCCTGCTCAGCTACACCTTCAAGGCCCACAAACTCAGCGCCGGCTACCAGCATCTGTCCGGCGACAGCGCCTTCCCCTACGTGGACGGCAGTGACCCTTACCTGGTCAACTTCGTGCAGATC
Source organism: uncultured Gammaproteobacteria bacterium (assembly GCA_963816515.1). Classification (GTDB taxonomy): domain Bacteria; phylum Pseudomonadota; class Gammaproteobacteria; order Pseudomonadales; family Pseudomonadaceae; genus Aquipseudomonas. The sequence continues at coordinate 1,267,799 of CAWFKX010000001.1, forward strand.
AACGACTTCGCCGGCGCCCAGGAGCATTCCTGGCAACTGCGCTATGACTACGACTTCGCGGCCCTGGGCATTCCCGGCCTGATGTTCATGAACCGCTACATCAGCGGCGATAATGTCGCCCTGGCCAACGGCCGCGAAGGCAAGGAATGGGAGCGCAACAGCGAGATCCGCTACGTGGTGCAAAGCGGCCCGCTGAAGGACGTGGCCGTGCGCCTGCGCAACGCCACCTACCGCTCCAACTTCGCCCGTGATGCCGACGAGGTCCGGCTGCTGGTGAGCTACACCGTGGCACTTTGGTAACCCTAATAACAAGCATACGGAGACATCACCATGAGCCCTACCTTGCGCCGCCTGGCCCTGGCCGCCAGTTGCCTGCTGCTTCCTCTGGCTGCCACGGCCGCCGAACCCAAGCGCCCCGAGTGCATTGCCCCGGCCTCCCCCGGCGGCGGTTTCGACCTGACCTGCAAGCTGGCGCAGAGCGCCCTGGTCAACGAGAAAATCCTCACCAAACCGATGCGCGTCACCTACATGCCCGGCGGCGTCGGCGCCGTGGCCTATAACGCCGTGGTCGCCCAGCGCCCGGCGGATGGTGGCTCGCTGGTGGCCTGGTCCAGTGGCTCGCTGCTGAACCTGGCCCAGGGCAAGTTCGGCCGGTTCGACGAGCACGCCGTGCGCTGGCTGGCGGCGGTAGGCACCAGCTACGGCGCCATCGCGGTGAAAAGCGATTCGCCCTACAAGAACCTCGATGACCTGGTGAAGGCGCTGAAGAAAGACCCCAGCAAGGTGGTGATCGGCGCCAGCGGCACCGTGGGCAGCCAGGACTGGATGCAGACCGCGCTGATCGCCAAGGCCGCCGGCATCAACCCGCGCGAGTTGCGCTACGTGGCCCTGGAAGGCGGCGGCGAGATCGCCACTGCGCTGCTCGGCGGGCATATCCAGGTGGGCAGCACCGACATCTCCGATTCCATGCCGCACATTCAGAGCGGCGACATGCGCATGCTCGCAGTGTTCGCCGAGCAGCGCATCGACGACCCGGACATGAAAAACATCCCCACTGCCCGCGAACAGGGCTACGACATCGTCTGGCCGGTGGTGCGCGGTTTCTACCTGGGACCGAAAGTCAGCGACGCCGATTATGACTGGTGGAAAGCCGCCTTCGACCGCCTGCTGGCTTCCGAAGAGTTCGCCACGCTGCGCACCCAGCGCTCGCTGTTCCCGTTCGCCATGACCGGCCAGGAACTGGACGCCTACGTGAAGAAGCAGGTGAGCGAGTACAAGACCCTGGCCAAGGAATTCGGCCTGATCCAGTGACCCACGGGCTGCCCCAGCCCCGGGGCAACCGCGCCAAGGAGTGCCGATCATGATCCTGCAACGCCTGTTCGCCGTCGCCCTGCTGCTGGCCTGCGCCGCGCTGGCCGCGATGGCCTGGCCCTACCAGGCCGCCTTTTCCTACGAACCCGTGGGCCCCAGGGCCTACCCACTACTGATGCTTGGCCTGATGGCCGCCGCCCTGCTGTACCTGAGCATCCGCCCCACCGCCATTGCCCACAGCGATGACGAACCGCCGCTGGACTGCGTCACGCTGGGCAAGATCATCGCCTGCGTGGTGTTGCTGCTGGTGTTCGCCGCCACCTTCGAACCGCTGGGTTTCGTGCTCAGCAGTGTACTGGCGGGCATTCCCCTGGCGCGCCTGTATGGCGGCCGCTGGCTGCCCAGCGCGGTGATCATCAGCCTGATGAGCGTGGGTCTGTACCTGCTGTTCGACAAGGGCATGGACGTACCGTTACCCCTGGGCCTGCTCGACGTACTGGAGAACTGACATGGACACTTTCAGCTACCTGGGCCAGGGTTTCGGCGTTGCCCTGAGCCCGTATAACCTGGTCACTGCCCTGTGCGGCACGCTGATCGGCACCGTGGTCGGCCTGCTGCCGGGCCTGGGCCCGATCAACGGCGTGGCACTGCTGATCCCCATCGCCTTCGCCCTGGGCCTGCCGCCGGAGTCGGCGCTGATCCTGCTGGCGGCGGTGTACCTGGGCTGCGAGTACGGCGGGCGCATCAGCTCGATCTTGCTGAACATTCCCGGCGAAGCCTCGACGGTGATGACCACGCTGGACGGCTACCCCATGGCCCGCCAGGGCCTGGCGGGGGTGGCCCTGTCGCTGTCCGCCTGGAGTTCGTTCATCGGCGCGCTGATCGCCACCTGCGGCATGGTGTTGTTCGCGCCATTGCTGGCCCAGTGGGCAATTGCCTTCGGCCCGGCAGAGTATTTCGTGCTGATGGTATTCGCCATCGTCTGCCTGGGCGGCATGGCCGGCGACCGGCCACTGAAAACCTTCATTGCCGCGCTGATCGGGCTGTTCCTGTCCAGCATCGGCATCGACGCCAACAGCGGCGTGTACCGGTTCACGGGTGACAACGTGCACCTGGCCGACGGCATCCAGTTCGTGGTGCTGGTGCTGGGGCTGTTCTCCATCAGCGAAATCCTGTTGCTGCTGGAAAAAACCCACCGCGGCCAGGAAGCGGTGAAGGCCACCGGGCGGATGATGTTCAACGTCAAGGAAGCGGCCTCGGTGTTCGCCGTGAACATTCGCTGCGGGCTGCTGGGCTTCATCATGGGCGTGCTGCCCGGCGCCGGAGCGACCTTGGCCAGCGCCGTGGCCTACATGACCGAAAAGCGCATGGCCGGTGCCAGCGGCACCTTCGGCCAGGGTGACAAGCGCGGCCTGGCCGCACCGGAAACCGCCATCGGCGCCTCGGCCTGCGGCGCTTTGGTGCCGATGCTGACCTTGGGTGTGCCCGGTTCAGGCACCACAGCGGTGATGATCGGTGCCCTGTCGCTGTACAACATCACCCCGGGGCCACTGCTGTTCCAGCAGCAACCGGACATTGTCTGGGGCCTGATCGCGTCGTTGTTCGTCGCCAACATCATGCTGGTGATCCTCAACATCCCGATGATCCGCATTTTCACGCGCATCCTGTCGGTGCCCAACTGGGCGCTGGTGCCAGTGATCGCCATCATCACCGCGATCGGCGTATACGCTGTGCATGCCACCACGTTCGACCTGTTCCTGATGGTCGGCATTGGTATTTTCGGCTACATCCTGCGCAAGCTCGACTTTCCATTGTCGCCGGTGCTGCTGGGCTTCATCCTCGGCGGCCTGATGGAGCAGAACCTGCGCCGGGCGCTGTCGATTTCTAACGGCGCGCTGGAGATTCTGTGGTCCAGCCCCATCACCCTTGGCGTGTGGGTGCTAACGGCGATCATGCTGATGCTGCCGCTGCTGCGCCTGTGGCGCAAACGCCAGCAGGCCCGCCGCGCGTTGGCCTTGTAGCAGTGCTGCACCGCTCAGAGCGGCGGCAGCTGCCAGTCGATCGGCGCCAGCCCGCTCTGTTGCAGAAACTTGTTGGTGCGGCTGAAATGCCCGTTGCCGATGAAGCCCCGGTAGGCTGACAAGGGCGACGGGTGCACTGACGTCAGCACCAAGTGCTTGGTGGCGTCGATCAGCTTCTGCTTGCTCTGCGCATGGGCGCCCCACAACAAAAACACCACGCTGGGCTGCTGCTCGCTGACCGTCTGGATGATGCGGTCGGTGAACGACTCCCAGCCCTTCTTCGCATGGGAAGCGGCGTTGGCGCGCTCCACCGTCATGGTGGTGTTGAGCAGCAACACGCCCTGCTCGGCCCAGTGCTGCAGGCAGCCGTGGGGCGCGATGTCGATGTTCAGGTCGCGCTTGAGCTCCTTGTAGATGTTCACCAGCGACGGCGGCGTGGCGACGCCCGGCTGTACCGAGAAGCACAGGCCATGGGCCTGGCCCGGGCCGTGGTAAGGGTCCTGGCCGAGGATCACCACCTTCACCTGCTCCAATGGCGTCAAGTTCAGGGCATTGAAGATCAGCGGGCCGGGTGGGTAGATTTCCTTGCCGGCAGCGTGCTCCTGGCGCAGGAATTCGCGCAACTGGGTCATGTACGGCTGGTCGAATTCGGCGCGCAGGGCGTGCTTCCAGCTGGGTTCTAGTTTGATACGGTCGTCGGTGGTCATTGGCGTTGCCCGGAAAACAATGGGGCGGACACTAGGAAAGCCGACCCCGATTGTCAATCGATGTAACCGAAGACTGACGCCTGGGCGACAGCGAGCCATACTGGTTGATCAACCACTGCCCAATTCGTGTCACCCAAGAGGTCAGGATGAATCTGCAATTCGAAGAGCTTGTCGGTGTCGATGGCGCCCGCATTGGCATTGCCACCCTGGACGCCGAAAAATCCCTCAACGCGTTGTCGTTGCCCATGGTCGAGGCCCTCAACGACCAGCTGGAACGCTGGGAGCAGGACGACCAGGTGGTGTGCGTGCTGCTGCGCGGCAGCGGTGCCAAGGCCTTCTGCGCCGGCGGCGACGTGCGCAGCCTGGTGCAGGCCTGCCGCGCCCACCCGGGTGAGGTGCCACCGCTGGCCGCGCACTTCTTCGCCGGCGAGTACCGCCTGGACTACCGCCTGCACACCTTTCCCAAGCCACTGATCTGCTGGGGCCACGGCTATGTGCTGGGCGGGGGCCTGGGCCTGCTGCAGGGTGCCAACATCCGCATCGTCACCCCCAGCAGCCGCCTGGCCATGCCGGAAATCAGCATCGGCCTGTACCCCGACGTGGGCGCCAGCTGGTTCCTGTCGCGCCTGCCGGGCAAACTGGGCCTGTTTCTGGGCCTCACCGGGTCGCACATCAACGGCCGCGATGCCCTCGACCTGGGCCTGGCTGACCGTTTCCTGCGCGATGACCAGCAGCCGGCGCTGATCGAAGGCCTGCTGCAACTGAACTGGCAGGAACAGACGCCCGTACAGCTCAACAGCCTGCTCAAGGCCCTGCAACAGGAAGCCATTGGCGAGCTGCCCGAAGCCCAGTGGCTGCCGCGCCGCAAGCAGATCGACGCCCTGCTCGACGTCAGCGACGTCAGTGCCGCCTGGCGCGCGCTGGCGCACCTGCGCCACAGCGATGACGTGCTGCTGGCCAAGGCCGCGCATACCCTGAGCGAAGGTTGCCCGCTGACCGCGCACCTGGTGTGGGAACAGATCGCGCGCGCCACGTACATGTCCCTGGCCCAGGTATTCCAGATGGAGTACACCCTGAGCCTGAACTGCTGCCGCCACCCCGAATTCAGCGAAGGCGTGCGTGCGCGGTTGATCGACAAGGACCAGAAACCCCGCTGGCACTGGCCCGACATCGCCGCCATCCCGCCGGCAGTGGTGGAGGCGCACTTCAGCAAGGCCTGGGAAGGCCGCCACCCGCTGGCGGATTTGTCGAATTATTGAAAGGCAACGAGTTCGACGTAGGAGATGCCGAAGGCTGCGATGGCACGCGGAGCGTGCCCAAAAATGCACTATGGCGTTGAAGGTCCTGCGACCCCTATCACAGCCTGCGGCGGATGGCCGCTCCGCAGGTCCTATGATAAGCACTCATGATAAAAAAGCGCCCCCATCAAGGGGCGCCTTTCGTTTCAACGATGACCACCGCCGTGGAAACCACCGCCGCCCGGGCCGCCGCCATGGTTGTAATTTCCATTGCCATGGCCCTGCCAACCATGGCCAGGTCCGCGCCCCGGCGGCGGAGGCGGCCGGTTGCCCCAGCCGCCTGGCCGGTAACCTGGGCCCGGCGGCGGCCGGTAATAATGCGGTGGCGGCGCGTAGTAGCGCGGCGAGCGAATGTAGTAACCCGAGCTGTAATACCCCGGCCCGTAAGGGTAATAGCCGTACGGATAAGCACCACCGGCATACACATCGGTTCGGTAGTAGGCCGGCCCCTCGTACGGTGCACAGGCAGTCGTCAACAGACCCAGCAACACTATCAGCAAAAGTCTTGATTTCATGGCGGCCTCCCGGACCGCTGGAAAGCTCGAACCAGCGACGCTGGTCGGCGCCGAACAAAATATAGCGATCGGCATAGATTCAGACCGCGGAACACCGACTCAGTGCCACCATCGAAACAATTTGCTACAACATCGAAACACTCTCATTCATGCCGACACTTTCTTTCGTCGCACGGCCCCCGTTGGCCAGCGCTTTTCCCTAGAATGACGCACCGGTCAACAGCCAATGGATTTGCTATGCCGCCCCGCCTCACGTCCTTGTCGCAGCGCTCCCTCATCCTCACCCTGGTGGCATTGCTGGCCAGCGGGTTCGTGCTGACCTCGCTGCTCAGTTACTACGCCTCGCGCAGCTCGATACGCGACAACATCGTCAACACCGAACTGCCACTGACCAGCGACACCGTGTACTCGGAAATCCAGAAGGACCTGGTACGCCCCGTGCTCATCTCGTCGATGATGTCGCGCGACACCTTCATGCGCGACTGGGTGATGGCAGGTGAACGCGACCCGCAACAGATGACCCGCTACCTGCAGGAAGTCATGAGTCACTATGGGGCCTACACCGCGTTTTTTGTTTCCGACACCAGCCTGACCTACTACCAGGCCAAGGGCGTGCTGAAGAAAGTCAGTGCCAGCGAGCCACGCGACGCCTGGTATTTCCGGGTGCGCGACATGAAGACGCCCTACGAGATCAACGTCGATGTCGACATGGCCAACCACGACGCGCTGACCATCTTCATCAACTACAAGGTCTTCGACTACCAGGACCGTTTCATCGGCGCCGCCGGCGTGGGGCTGACCGTCAACGCCGTGGTCAAGCTGATCGAGGACTACGAACAGCGCTACCAGCGGCGGGTGTACTTCGTCGACCAACAGGGCCGCGTGGTGCTGACCGGCTCCCAGGGTGGCCCGCAAGGCGCCCGCAGCGGCGAGGCGCTGCAAGCCGTGGCGGGCTTGCAAGGCCTGTTGGCGCAGATGCCCACGCCGCGCACCGGCAGTTACGAATACACCTCCCTGCGCAAGAAGCACTACCTCAACGTGCGCTTCATTCCGGAGCTGGACTGGTACCTGTTCGTCGACAAGCGCGAAGATAACGCCCTGGGCGACATCCGCCATTCGCTGTACCTGAACCTGTTGATCTGCCTGCTGGTGACAGCGCTGGTACTGGCGCTGCTCAAACGCGTGGTCAACCGCTACCAGCAGCGCCTGGAGCTGCTGGCCACCCGCGACACCCTCACCGACCTGCCCAACCGCCGCGGCTTCGACCTGCTGGCCAGCCAGGCCATCAACGAAGCCGAACGCGACACCCAGCCGCTGGCCGCCATGCTGCTCGACCTGGACCACTTCAAGCAGCTCAATGACAGCCACGGCCACCTGGCCGGCGACGAGGTGCTCAAGGGCTTCGCCCAAGTGCTGCGCGACAGCCTGCGCCAGTCCGACATTCTGTGCCGCTGGGGCGGCGAAGAGTTCATTGTGCTGTTGCGTGCCACTCCCGGTGCCGATGCCCTGCAGATCGCCGAGAAAATTCGCCGCCACACCGAGGAATACGCCTTCCCCTACGCCGGCAAATCGCTGAAAATCACCACCAGCGTCGGTGTCACCGGCCTGCAGGCCGACGATACCCTGCACAGCCTGCTCAACCGCGCCGACCATGCGCTGTATCGCGCCAAACAGAGCGGACGCAATTGCGTGCGCAGCGAGTTGCCCCAGTCCTGCCATGAATGAAACCAGCCTGTGCCCGGCCTGCGGCGCCGCCAACGCCTGCACGCTGGCCGACCCGCTGACCGCCACCCAGCCCTGCTGGTGCTATGGCGTCAGCATAGACGCCAGTGTATTGACCGCCTTGCCCGAAGCCCTGCGCAACAAGGCCTGCCTGTGCCCGCGCTGCGCCCAGGTCCTTGACCAGCTGCCACCCGACGAGCCGGCATGCGCCTCGACCGATTCCTGAGCAACCTGCCCCAGCTCAACCGCAAACAAGTGCGCCTGCTGCTGGTGGAGCGGCGCGTGCGGGTGGATGGCGAGCGGGTCAGCGACCCTCACCACGAAGTACGCGAGTTCAGCCAGGTAACGCTCGACGATCAGGTGCTGCAAGCTGGCCGCCCGGCCCGCTACTTCATGCTGCACAAGCCCATGGGCTGCGTCAGCGCCACGGTCGACCCGCACCACCCCACCGTGCTCGACCTGATCGACGAACCCGACAAGCACGACCTGCACATCGCCGGTCGGCTGGACTACAACACCTCGGGGCTGATGCTGATCACCAACGACGGCCAGTGGTCGCGCCGCCTGACCCAACCGCAGACCAAACTGGGCAAGGTCTATTATGTGGAAACCGAGCAGTTGATCGACGCGCAGTACATCGAGACCTTCGCCCGCGGCATTTATTTTTCATTCGAAGACCTGACCACGCAGCCAGCCGATCTGGTGCTGCTGGGCCCCCGTAGCGCTCGGCTGACCATCATCGAAGGCCGCTACCACCAGGTGAAGCGAATGTTCGGTCACTTTCAAAACAAGGTGTTACGGCTGCATCGTGAGCAAATGGGTCCGCTGACCCTTGATCCAGAGCTGTCGCCGGGCCAGTACCGGGCCCTGACCGCTGAAGAGATTCAGCAAATCTAGCCACGGGACCGCCGGGCAGAAAGCTGCATGACAAAGCGCCAACGGTACTTGCGCAGACCTGTTTGGCCTGCTTGAATCCAATCGTCGGTCCACATGTGACTCGGCAGTCACCATCACATTCTAAGAAACCTTTTTGTCGGCCATCGGTAGCTTCCCACGGACCGAGACCGGCGAATCGCCCGCCAAACAACAATACCCGTCGACCAGCTTGTACGGATCGACATGGGCAAAAAATTCCAAGGCGTTTGCCTACCTGTCACAAACTGCGTGCAGAGTCGACTGCGCGAGTACCCGTTTTTTTTGCCAGGAGTCTTACGACATGAGGCCAGAAATCGCTGTGCTGGATATACAGGGTGAGTATCGGGTTTACACGGAGTTCTATCGCGCAGAAGCGGCTGAAAAAACCATCATTCTGGTTAATGGGTCGTTGGCAACCACTGCGTCTTTCGCCCAGACAGTGCGTAATCTGCATCCTCAGTTCAACGTAGTGCTGTACGACCAGCCCTACGCCGGCAAGTCCAAGCCACACAACCTGCACCACCGCTCGCTGACCAAGGAAGAGGAAGGCCTGATCCTGGTGGAACTGATCGATCACTTCAACGCCGAACACATCATGTCTTTCTCGTGGGGTGGCGCCTGCGCGCTGCTGGCACTGGCGCACCAGCCAAAACGCATTGAGAAGGCCGTGATCAGCTCGTTCTCGCCAGTGCTCAACGAGCCCATGCGCGACTACCTGGAGCGCGGCAAGCAGTACCTGGGCCGTTGTGATCGGCACAAGGTCGGGCACCTGGTGAACGACACCATCGGCAAGCACCTGCCGTCGCTGTTCAAGCGCTTCAACTACCGTCACGTCAGCAGCCTGGACGACCACGAGTACGCGCAGATGCACTTCCACATCAGCGAAGTGCTGCAGCACGACCTGGGCAACGCCCTGCACGCGGCCGCCAAGATCAACGTACCCGTGCTGTTCATGAACGGTGAATGGGACGAATACACCACCGCCCACGAAGCCCGGCACTTCGCCAAACACGTCGCGCGCACGGAGTTCGCCACCATCCAGAGCACCGGTCACTTCCTGGACATGGAGCACAAGGCCGCCTGCCGCGACACCCGCCTGGCATTGATGGATTTCCTCCAGCCCGGCGCGCACAAAACCCGCATCCGCTACCGCCCGTTCGACGGCCACCATGCGCTGGCCATCTGACCTGCTCGCGAGCCGACTGCTGCGCTTGCCCATCGACGCCCGATGACACGGTACAGAAGATGGACAACCGCAGCGGCCGGCCAACAAAACAGCCTTGCGTGCAAGAAAGGCTTCAATTGGCCGGCGACTTCTGGTAAAAAGTGAACCGCGTTCAGCGGGTGTCGTATAATGGCATTACTCCAGCTTCCCAAGCTGATAACGAGGGTTCGATTCCCTTCACCCGCTCCAACTTCTTCTGCTTCGTAGATCGCCCTGACCTATGAAGCGCAGCCACTGAGCTGCTTCGTTTTTCCTTCCTTGTTTTGCCCCCACACTCAGTGGGAGACCGACCTTTCCACCTCTCGCTCCACCACCCACGCCAACGGCAACGTCAGCAATAACAACCCCGCCAATGTCATCACTGCCACTGCGATCCCGGTGGCGTCGCCCAGCCGCCCGAACAGCACTGGCGCCAGCGCGCCCGCGCCGATGGTGCCGGTGTAGAACAGGGCGAAGGCCTGCTCGCGCTTGCCAGGCGCGGCCAGTTCCGGCACGGCGCCGTAGAGCACCGAGGAGGTGCCGTTGAGTGCCAGACCCAACAGCGGCAACATGATCATCAGGCCCAGTTGAGGCAGGAACACGGCGAGCACGATCAGTACCGACGTGGTGGATTCGGTCAGCCATACGGTTTTCATCATGCCGATGCGCGCGCCCAGGTAGCCGCACAGCAGTTTGCCGAAGGCGCCTCCGATGAACAGCAGCATCAGCGCCAGGCCGATGCCGGCGGTGCCGGCGCCCTTGCTTTGCAGCAGGAACGGCAGGAAGGTGAGAAAGCCCATGCGCGCGGCGCTGTCCAGGGTGCCGGTCATGAGCAAAGCGCGCAGCCCACGGGGCGAACCCTGGCCGATGGCAGCCTGGGCCTTTTTGCCGGTGTGCGCTGCTGCCACCGCGCGGCTGGGCACCAGCCACCAGAGCAGGCCGGCCGCAGCGAGGCCAAGCACGCCCATGAGCGTGGCGCTCGCGCGCCAGCTGATGACGGTGAGCAACAGGCCCACCAGCCCGGGAATCAGGGTTTTGCCAATGTCACCAGCGAAGTTGTACTGCGACAGTGCTTCCTTCACGCCACCACCGGCCTCATGGGTATCGGTGACCAGCGACGACGCCAGCGGGTGCTGGGTACTGGCCCCCAGCCCGCCAAGCATCAAGGCCAGCATCAGCACGGTCAGGCCACCGGCCTGCCCCACCAGCAAGTACGCCAGCCCGGCCAGCGCGGTGCCACCCACCAGCAACCGCTCGCGGCCCCAGCGGCGTGCCGCACGGCTAGCGAGCAACTGCAACCCCGCCATGGTCCCTGAATAAGCCCCTCGCAAAAGCCCCACCTGGGCGAAGCTCAGGCCGAACTGCGCCTGCCAGATGGGCAGCAACACGTAGATAAGGTCGGTGAGGCCGTCGTGAACGGCATGGGCGCTGCAGGCGGCCAGCAAGGAGCGGCGGCGCAACGAGCGATCGGACAGGGGCGCTTCGTGCGCGGGTAGGGTTTCGTTGGCGGTGGTCATTGTTATTGTGCGGGCGTGGTGGAAACTGGATAGGCAGCTATTTATAAATGAAGAGGGACATTCGACACAAATACCAAATTCGCAGCTACGTAGGCTTGCAGAGGTCTTTAACGATGGTTATCAGCGCGCCGCGTGCCGTGATGAAAAAATACAGAACGATTGAAGTGGCCACTGGTCAGTACCGTTAATGACTATCGCGCGGTGTGCGCACAAGGAGCCCAACATGACGGATCAACTGCTGCAACCGATGCTCTTGGACAAGCTGTATGAGAATCAGCTGGCGATTGCGGCTGCCGTCGAGGAGCTGGCGCTGTGGGTGGAGGTGCGTTGGGAGGCGGAGGACATTGCCGAGAATGTGCGCAGCGCGCTGGAGACGCTGGATCGCAACGCCGATTACATCAACCGGTCCATCGCCACGTTGCGCAAGGAACGGGCCGATCTGTAACGTCGCGACAGCAGGCGAACATGGTGCGCCGGAAAACTGGCTGGAGTAATGATGCCTGCCGCTGAGGGTGTAAGGGTTCAGTCTTTGCGGCAGGAAAATCGATTGTACATATATTATTTTTGCTTGCTTGAATGCGCTAAAATAATAAAAAGTGCATGTTCAGCTAACGATTACACTTAAAAAACCGCTTAAAAACAATTGCCTCTGGAAAGTTCCCTCCCGCCGTTATCCGCTGATCAGTGAAATGCACGCTGTCAAGAATCAAGCGCCAATGAAGCAGCCAGCGCAGGTCATTGACAGCAAATGACTTCAGTCATAGTTTCTTGACTCAGTGAACCCTTCGATATGCCTTTCAGGTTCACCCTTCCAACAAGACGGGCGTCACGCCCGCAGTTCGCTTTAACCATAACGAAGTACCCTTTACGCGTTTCTTCATTTGCCTGCTGACTGCCGCGATCCGATGCAGTGATGGGCATTGTGTGCCCGCCTGCCGGCTTTCCGTAAACGCACGACTCGGGAGTGCTGGAAAATGGCCGAAGTAGAAGCAAAGCGTTTTTCGTTATCGCTGCTGCCGCGCCTGGTGGGTTTTGGCGTACTGTCGTTCATTATCTGGTTATTGTTTTCCACCCTGTTCATGCCGTTGATGTCGTCGTCGGCCACCCGGGCCATTCTCAACGCGCCAGTGATTCTGCTGACCACCCCCATCGATGGCGTGGTACGCACCCTGAGCATCCAACCGGGCAGCACCTTCACCACCGGGCAGGACATCGCCACCATCGAAAACCCGCGCGCCAACCAGGAAACCCTGCTGACCTTGCAAACCCGGCAGCTGACCCTGCAACAGGAAATTGCCTCGCTGGCCAGCCAGGCCGAACATGACCAGCAGTTCTATGACGCCCTGGACAAGACCAGCCAGCAGTACCAGAGCGCCTACCAGACCCGCCAGATGTATGCACAGAAGGCTCTGCAGGCTGAAAGCAGTGCCGCCAGCGCGCGGTTGGTGGATGCCCAGCAAACCGTTGATCGCAACATGGAGCTGTTTGTGCAGGGCGCGATCAGTGAGGCTGTGGTAGCCAGCTCCAAGGCGCAACTGGCCTCGCTGCAAGGGGCTGCCGAATCGGTGCGCTCGCGCTTGCGCATCAACAGCGGCGACCTGTCCGCGGCCAAGGACCAGGTGTACCTGGACCCGGACCAGTTGCGCATGTTCGACCTCAAGGCGCAGATGACCACCCTGCAACTGAGCCTGGCAAACCTGGCGAAAAACCGCGCCACCCAGCAGCAGGAACTGGATAACCTCAACCAGTTGATCGACACCGAGCAGAACCGGGTGAAGATGATGGCCAGCTACGAGGTCGTTGCCTATTCCCCTGGCACCGTGCAAGAGCTGGTCGCGCCTCAAGGTACCCTGGTGCGGGCCGGTGCAACGCTGTTGCGGGCCACCAATTGCAGCCAGAACTATGTGATTGCCGTGTTCCCCGAGCGCATGGCCAGCAAGATCACCCGCGACAGCGAGCTGGAGGTGTCGATCCACGGCCTGGACCAGCCACTCAAGGCCAAGGTGGTGCAGTTGTTGTCCAGCCCCACGGATATCCAGGCCAGCAGCTACAGCGTGCCCTTCCCCTACGCCGAACAGAATTCGGTGTACGTGGTAGCCGCGTTTGACGGCGACCTGCCCGACAACGAACGTGCGCTGACCTGCAACCCCGGCAACTGGGTCACCGCGACGGTGTCGCGATGAGAGCGCTGTTGTTCATGGCGTTGCTGTGGCTGAGCCAGGCCAGTGCCGATGAGGCGCGCCCGCACTTGGCACAGATGACCTGCGCGGCGCTGGGCCAGGCCGTGCAGGCGCTGGGCAGCGGCCCGGTGCTGCTGGTCAGCTACCCGCCGCTCAACGGCCAGCCGCCGGCCATTCTTGCCCTGCGCGGTGTGGCATTCACCTACGACAACGCCCTGGCGAGTATTGCCCTGTTCGGCTGTGGTAACGCCGGCGCCGCGCGGCAGATCGCTGACGCCCTGGCCTACGCCACCGACCATGACCCTGACTACCACGATGGCCGCCTGCGCAACGCCTACGCCGCAGGCCCCGTCAAGCATGGTGCAATCACCCTGCCCGGCTACTGGAGCAGCGAGCGCGGTGCCTGGAATCAGGACGCTTACCAGGTCGGCAGCGCTACCGGCAATCAGGCCTGGGCAGCCTTGGCGTTGCTGGAAGCCTACCGCCAGAGCAACGATGAAACATACCTGCAGGCCGCGCAGAAAATTCTCGATTGGGCCCAGGCCAATACGTACGACAGCCAGAGCCCGCCCGGCTTTATCGGTGGCTTCTACGGTTACCCGCCAAGCCCGCAGCGCCAGGGCTGGAAATCCACCGAACACAACGTCGACCTGGCCGCCGCCTGGAGCGCCCTGGACCGCTTGCACGCCAACGCCAATGCCGCCAGCCAGGCGCTGATCGCCCGGCGCTTTGTCGACAGCCAATGGGATGCCGAGCAAGGCCGCTTTCTGATCGGTACCCTACCCGATGGCCACACCCAGGAGCGGGAAAAATCCGGACTGGACGCGCAAATCTGGCCGCTGATTGCCCTGGGCGACCGGCCCGATGACTGGCTGCGCAGCCTGGCCTTCATCGACCATGCCCACCGTTTCGCCAACGGCTACGGCTTCAACCGCGCCCCCGACGGCCTGTGGACCGAAGGCACCGCCCAGGCGGCCGCCGTCGCCCAGCTCAGCGGCGCCACCCAGCAGGCCCAGCCGCTGTGGGCGGTACTAGTAGCGCAGCAGGCCGGTGATGGCTGGTTGTTCGCCACCCCACAAGCCCACATCAGCACGGGCCTGGCCATTGGCCCCACGTCCACGACCAACGACTTTTTCTATTACCACCTGCCCCACCTGGGCGCCACGGCATGGGCGGCCATCGCCGCCACCGGCGTCAACCCCTTCACCGGTGCTCAAGAGGCGAACTGACATGCATGCACTCGACTCGATGCAACTGTTGCAGATCAACGTCTGGACCCTGGCCATGGTGGTGCTGTTCAGTTGCCTGACCCACCGCGACCAATGGGCCGCCCGCGCATTGTTCGGCGGCATGACCGCCGTGCTGCTGGTCAACTACCTGCTGTGGCGCATCCACGACACCCTGCCCGACAGCCACTCGGGCTTCGCCACGGTGTGGTCCTACAGCTTTCTGTTCTTCGAAATGCTTGCCATCAGCTACACGCTGTTTTCCATCCTGGTGATGCTGTTGCGCAGCGATCACCGCCTCAGCGCCGACGCCGGCGAGAAGCGGCTGCGCGCCATGGGCCATGAGGCGCCGGCGGTGGATGTGTTTATCTGCACCTATAACGAAGGGCTGGAGGTGCTGGAGAAAACCATCATTGCCGCGCAGGCCATGGACTACCCCAACTTCACCATCTGGGTACTCGACGACACCCGCCGCGACTGGCTGCGCGACTACTGCCAGCGCATGGGCGTGGAGTACGCGCGCCGCGACGACAACCTGCACGCCAAGGCCGGCAACCTCAACAACGGCCTGCGCCAGTCGGCGGCCCGCAGCAACGCGCCTTACATCCTCGTGCTGGACGCCGACTTCGCGCCCCAGCAACCCATCCTGATGCGCACCCTGGGGCTGTTCCAGGACCCGAAAGTGGGCCTGGTGCAAACGCCGCAGTTCTACTACAACCCCGACCCCATCCAGCATAACCTGGGCTCGGCCACCTGCTGGGTCGACGAACAGCGGGTGTTCTTCGACGTGTTCCAACCGGCCAAGGACGGCTGGGACGCGGCATTCTGCGTGGGCACTTCGTTCGTGGTGCGGCGTGACCTGATTGAAGACCTCGGCGGCTTTCCCACCGGCTCGGTGTGCGAGGACATCTACACCACCTACCGCCTGCTGCAGAAGGGTTACGTTACCCGCTGGCTCAACGAACGGCTGTCCATCGGACTGTCCGCCGAGGGCCTGACCGAGTACATCAACCAGCGCGGGCGCTGGTGCCTGGGCACGGTGCAAGTGGCGCTGCTCAAGGACGGGCCGCTGCGCGGGCGCGGCTACACCCTCAACGATCGCCTGCATTACGTGCATGGCCTGCTGCACTGGTTTTCAAAGCCGTTCATTCTGATGATGCTGGTGTCACCCGTGCTGTACTGGTACTTCGGCATCGCCGGTTTCTACGCCAAGCCCATGGACTTCCTGGCGTTCGGCATGCCGGCGCTCATTGCTTTCTGGGGGTATGGCACTTGGGTGACCGACCGGCGCACGCTGCCGATCTTCACCGAAGTGACGCAGATCGTCGCTTCGCTGGCCGTGACCGCCACCCTGGCCAGCGCCGCACTGCGGCCGTTCGGGCGGCCGTTCAAAGTCACGGCCAAGGGCATGGACCGCTCCAAGACCATGGTGCACTGGAAGCTGTTCGGCTTTTTCCTGGCCCTGACCACCCTGTCGCAGGTCGGCGCCTTCACGGCCATCATCACCGCCGACAGCCTCGACGCCAACATGACGTTCAACCTGTGCTGGACAGTGGTGGCGCTGGTCTACAACCTGGCCACGCTGGTGGCCTGCGTCGACCGCCCGCGCCTGCATGGCGAGGAACGTTTTCCGTTCGACCGGCCAGCGGGATTTCGCATTGGCGGGCGTACCCTGACCGGGCGCCTGGTGGATATTTCCATCACGGGCGCGGCATTCGCCTGTCGGCACGCTGGCACCATCCGCTGCAATGCGCGTGGGGAAATCTGGGTCAACAAGGTGGGCTGGGTCGGCGTGGAAGTGATGCGCCAGCGTCAAGGTGTGCAATTGGGGTTGCGCTTCGTCGACATGGACGAGGCGCTGCGGCACAAACTGATCGGCCGGCTGTTCAGCGACGCCAACGCCAACGTCGCTGGCAAAGCGCACCCCGGCATTGCCTTCGGCAGCTTGCTGCGCCGCGCCTTGCTGGGTGAAAAACGCCTGACCCCGCTGCCTGCGCGGCGACCACGGCGCAGTACCGCCAGCAGCCACTTTCCGACCTTGCCGGCCCGGCGCCAACCCTTGCAATTGATGCAGGCCAGCCACGGAAAAAGCAGTTTGCTGAGCCTGCTGTTTTCCCAATTGCGCGCCCTGCTCGGCCCCCGCCTGTAGGAGGCAACCATGAAAAATTGCTTGCCCGGCACGTGCCTCGCCTCGCTGCTGATGGTCAGCGGCTGCTCGCTGGAACCGGCTTATCAGCCGCCCGACCCGCCCATCGACCAGGCGTGGCCGAGCAACACCAATGGCGCCTGCTGCGTGGGGCGCCAGGCCTTCGAGCAGGACTGGCACACCTTTATCAGCGATGAGCGGCTGCGCCAGCTGATCGAGCTGGCGCTGGCCAACAACCGCGGCCTGCGCCAGTTCGCCGCCAATGTCGACGAGTCCCGCGCGTCGTTCAACGGCGCCAGCGCCGCGCTCTATCCCAGCATCGGTATCGACACCTACGCCGGGCGCAGCAAATTGCCAGCATTGGTGCAGACGCCGGGCGGCGGCTCCAGCACCGGCAGCATTGCCAACACCTTCCAGGCCACGGCGGGTTTCACCTCCTACGAGCTGGACTTCTTTGGCCGCGTGCGCAGCCAGCAACACGCTGCCGGCGCGCGCTTTGAAGCCAGCCAGGCCGACTACCAGACCGCGCGCTTGACGCTGATCGGTGAGGTGGCCAGCACCTGGCTGACGCTCAAGGCCAACCAGACCCTGCTGGACCTGGCGCAGAGTACCTACGAATCGCAACGCCACTATGGCGATCTGCTGCGCTCCAGCTACAACCTGGGCTCCACCGCGCGCATTGACGTGCACCAGGGCGATGCCATGACCAATACAGCTGCGGTGCAGGTGAACACCTACCGCATGCAGGTGGCGCAGAACCTCAACGCACTGCGCGTGCTGGTGGGGCAACCGGTGCCGGAGGCCTTGCTGCCCAAGGGCGACCTGGGCAAGCAGTTGGCAACCGCGGATGTACCGGCGGGCCTGCCCTCAAGCCTGGTGGCCAGGCGACCGGACATCATGAGCGCCGAGGCACAGATGCGCGCGGCCAACGCCGAGATCGGCACCGCCCGTGCCGCGTATTTCCCTAGTTTCTCGTTGACTGGCGCGCTGGGCAGCCTGAGTGGCGACTTCTCCCGACTACTCACCGGCCCCGCGCAATTCTGGAACCTGGCGGCTGCCGGCTCGCTGACCTTGCTGGACGGTGGCGCCCGCCGGGCTGGCGTCGATGCCAGCCACGCCCGCTTCGACGAGCGCAGCGCGGCCTACGAGGAAACCGTGCTCAACGCCTTCCGCGAAGCCGCCGACGCCCTCAACGCGCGCCAGGAAATGCTGACGCAGGTCGCCGCGCAGCAACGGCTGGTCACCGATTACCAGGAAGCCTATCGCCAATCCCGGCTGCGCTTCGAAGCCGGCCTGGACAGCTACTTCTCCACCATGGACGCCCAACGCTCGCTGTTCGGCGCCCAACAGCAATGGCTGCAACTGGAACTGGCGCGCGAGATCAACCAAGTGAACCTGTACAAGGCGCTGGGCGGCGGGTGGACGCCGCCCAACATCAAGGTGGCTGGGCAGTAGATCCATGCGTGCCCGGCCTACGAGGCCGCGTCAAGACAGTTGCTGCTACCTGCTCTCGTGGGAGCGGGTTCTACCCGCGAAGCAGGCACCGCGGCGTGTCAGACTCTTCGCGGCGCGCTCTTGGCGGGTAGAACCGGATGGCCGGCACTCAATAACCATCACCCGTGAGGATCTGATCCACGCTGCGCCCCGCCGGGCGCTTGAAGAACTTCAGCAACTCGCTGCTGCGGTTGGTGAAGATGCCATCCACGCCAGCCGACATGACTTTCTGGTAGTCCACCGGGTCATCGACGGTATAGACGTGCGCCAGCAGGCCCTTGGCATGGGTCAGCTGGTTCATCCAGGGCTGCACCAAGTCCATGTAGCTTTGCTCGCCGCCTTGGGTCAATGCCGCCGAGGGGCCTGTGCCGACAGCGCCGTTGGCCTTGGCGAAGTCCAGCCAGCGCTCGAATTCGGCGCGGTCGCGGGGTTGCTGACGGGCGTAGTAAGCCGCCTTGTCTTCGCCCGCTGCCGGGTCATAGGCGACTTTGGACAGCGGCTCGATGCTGCCCTCGCCCACCCACAGCAACAACACTTTCGGCACCTTGGGCATGTACTGGTTGAGCAGTGTCAGGCTGCCTTTTTCGAAGGTCTGGAGTACCACCTTGTGGCCCGGGGCAACCTCGCCGTCGGCGGTGAGCCAGCCGCGTTGGACCAGCTTGGCCTTGAGGTCTTTTTCGATGCCGGGAAACAGCAACGGCGCCTTGGTCTCGATGTACAAACCGGGGCGATGACCAGGCGCCTGCTCGGCGATGTCGATGATCTCGTCGAGGGTGAGTATCTTCAGGCCAGCGAATGCCGGCCGGGCACGATCCTGATGCGCTTGATTGAACCAACTGCCGGCATCCAGGGTTTTCAGTTGCGCCAGGGTGAACTGGTTCACGGGCTGGTCTTTCTGCACGGCAAACTTGCTGGCGATGTCGGTGGTGCGCCCCAGATTGGTGTCATGCAGGGCAATCAGCTGGCCATCGAGGGTGCGTTGCAGGTCCATTTCCAGGTAATCGGCGCCCAGGTCACGGGCCAGCAGGTACGACGCACGGGTGGATTCCGGCGCGTCGAACGAGGCGCCGCGATGGGCGATCACCGCCGGCCAGGGAATGCCCGCAGCCTTCGCCAGTGCCTGGCCGTCAGGGGCCTGGGCGTGGGCCACGCCAGCGGTTGCCAGCCATAGGGCGAGGGGAACAACGGTACTGCACCAACCTAACGACATGCTTGCTCCTTGCGTGCTCTCGGGTCTGTACGCAGACGAAAACCCAGCATAGTCCGCGATGAACATGACAAGACGGTTTCGTGCTCTCCCCAGCATGGTACAGTCGCGCCCTGTTACTGATGCCGAGCAAGACGCACTTCATGGAACTCGACGCTTTCGATGCCACCCTCGGCCAATGGCCCGGGCTGCCCTTCCACTGCACCGGCCTGCTGCTGGGCAATGGCGCCAGCCGGGCCATGTGGCGCAACTTCGCCTACGATTCGCTATTCGAGCGCGCGCAGAAGGTGCGCAACAAGCCGCTAGGCCAGACTGACCTGGCGCTGTTCAAGTCCATGGCCACCGAGAACTTCGAACAGGTGCTCGGCGCGCTCAACACCACCACCCGGGTCAATGCCGCGCTGGCCATCAGCGCCTCCGCGCCCCTGAACCGCTACTACGCAATCAAGGAAGCGCTGATCCACGCCATGCGCAGCGTGCACATTCCTTTCCGGCTGGTACCGGTGGACGGCCTGCAGGCTATTGCCCGGCACCTGCGCGACTACGCCACGGTGTACTCGAGCAACTACGACTTGCTGCTCAGTTGGGCCATCGAACAAGCCCCCGAAGGCTTTGACGACCTGTTCGACGTCGACTCAGGCTTCGATGTGCGCCGCACCCGCAACGAAGCGACCCGGGTGCTGCACCTGCACGGGGGCGTGCACCTGATTCGCCAGGTCGACGGCACCACGCGCAAGCGCAATGCGATGGGCAGCGCGTTGCTTGACGGGTTCGCCATCAACCAGCCCGGCGAAGTGCCGCTGTTCGTCAACGAAGGCCGCTGCGAGGACAAGCTGCGCGCTATTCGCCAGTCCGACTACCTGAGCTGGAGCCTCGGCCAACTGGCTCGTCACCAGGGCCCGCTGTGCGTGTTTGGCCATAGCCTGGGCGAGCAAGACCGGCACCTGGTGGAAGCCATCGAACTGGCCGGTGTACAGCAGCTGGCGGTGTCGATTTTCCCGTTGAGCGACGCTTGGGTCATCAGCCAGAAGCATTACTTCAGCAGCCGTTTCCCGGGCTGCGAGATTCAGTTTTTCGATGCCACCAGCCATCCGCTCGGGGCACCCAGCTTGAATGTGCCGGTGCCCAAGCCAGCGGTGAAACGCAAGCGCTAAAGGGTGGGCAAGCCCTCGTTCAGCAGGTCTAGGCCCAGGGGTTGAGCGGCCCAGTGCCAATCGCGGTCCTGCAACTGCTCCGGGGCTACACCGCGCAAACTGAGCACCTGCCCTTGCGGCAGGGTGAGCAGGGTGTGCGGGCCGCTAGGTGTCAGCACCGGGCGCGTGCCCTCGGCAAAACCACTGAACAGCAAGCGGTCGACGCCCGGCTGGAAATCCAGAACGGTATCCCCCTCCTGGGCCCGTGCCTGAATCACGAAACGATCACGCCCCGGGCCACCTATCAGGGTGTCACTGCCACCGCCGCCATCCAGCCAGTCATCACCGGGTCCGCCGTCCAGGTGATCATTGGCGTGGCCACCGATCAGCGCATTGGCTGCGGCGTTGCCGGTGAGCATGTCGGCATAGTCGCCACCGATCAGGTGTTCGATGTGCGCTGGGTTCTCCAGGCGCAGTGCCACCCCGGCCAGCCGCGCCTGGCCGCTGGCCAGGTCAATCACCGAGGCACTGCTGATCGCCGCGGCGTTGAGCGTGTCGATGCCGCCGTTGTCGTCACGCAAGCTGCGCCGTACCGGCTCGTCCAGCTGGGCGAACTCATTGCTGTACACGTAGTGATCATTGCCATTGTCCTGACGCCCGAAAATATTCAAGCTCCAGCGCTCGAGCGTGCCGGTCTTGCCCGCCGCCCAATCGATGACCTGCAACTGCCACTGCCCCATCGCCGGCTCACCCCGCAGGCGCGCGGTGTTGAAGATGAAGTCCAGGCGCCCCTGCCTGTGGAAGCGCTTGTCGCCTGCCTGGCTGTCATCGCTTGCCGGCGGCTTGCCCGGCCGATCCATCAGCACCGAGCGCGTGCCTGACGGCGACACCAGCACCAGTTGCAAGTCCCCCGGCCGTTCATGACGCAGCTCGACCTGCACCAGCACGTGTTCGACGCGCAGCTGCGCGTCATCCAGCCCCATGCTGTACTGCAACCCGGTGGGGTCGTTATCAGGAATGGCGAATTCGCCCTTGCTGCTGGCCAGCGGCCGCTCCAGCAGCGCCTCGTTGCCGAAGCCCTGGCGGCCTGGCCAATCCTGGGCCAGGCGCACCGCCGCCAGGCCGTCCACCTCGCCGTAACCATAATCATGGCTGACATGCATGCCACCGCCATTCCAGTAGCGGCTGGCGTTGTACTGCCACTGACTCGAGGAATCACGCACCTGGCGCGCGGTCAACGCCAGGATCTCTTGTACATCGCGATAACCCAGCCGCGGATTGGCCTGCAGCATCAGCGCAACGACGCCGCTGACAATGGGCGCCGCCAGGCTGGTGCCGGCCTGGGGCAGGCCGGCGCGGGTGAAGACACCGACACCCGGGGCACTGACCAGCAGGTTGGCGCCGGGGTTCGAGAAACCGGGCGCCGCGCAGGCTTCGTTGAGCGGCGGGCAGGTCGCCGCCACCATGATATTGCCGCGCATGTTGGTCAGGCTGGCGTAGTTGGCGTTGCCACCGGCCTGGCGAGCGTTGCCGGCGCTCATCACGATCACCGTGCCCAGCCCAGCGCGGCCCTCGCTCAGGGCCTGGCGATACGCCCGGGGCACCGCGCCAATGGCTGGCACCTTCAGCATCGGCTCGAACCGCGCCAAGGCACCGAAACTGAGATTGGCCACGTCATAGCGCTTGAGCGCCACCAGGCCGTCCAGCGTACCGCCCACCCAATGGCCGCCAATGGTTGCCTGATGGGCAACGCCCACCGTGCCGCGATCGTTACGTGCAGCCACCATCACCGCCGCCACGCTGCTGGCGTGCCGGGCATGGCGGTCGACACTGGCCTTGTCGGCCATCAGCCACGGCACCGAGTGCTCCAGCCACTGCGGGTCGACATTGGGCAGCAGGTCTTCATGGCGGTACGCGAAGGCCACCTTGTGGCCCTTGCCGTGGGCCTCGAACTGGCCGATACGCACCCCCAGGCCCGTGTACCGGGCCCACACCGGTGGCACGTTGGCCTGGTGCAGGTAAGTCTGCAGCGGGTAATCGGGGTCGCCGGGCGGCTCTTGTGCCCTTGCCTGGCCCGACACCAACAGGACAGCCAGCAGGCAGAAAATGACAGCTTTCACGTGGAGGACTCACCCTTGAATTGAAGGGTAAGTCTTGCCCCGTAAATGCCCCTTGCCTACCCGTCAGCGGCTAAATAGACGAGTCCTACAGCGGCGTCGGATCGGTCTGGTTCAGATCAGCCCATCGGCCTTGAGCAAGGTTTCCAGGCAGTGCTCCTGGATGGCATAGAACGCCTTGAGCGCTTCGATTTTTTCCAGCAAGGCGCGGGGATCCTGGGGCTCGGCTCGCTTGACCGCCAGAATCATCTTGTTCTTGTTGGTGTGCTCCAGCGAGATGAACTCGAACACCTTGGTGTCGTAGCCGCAGGCTTCCAGGTACAGCGCACGCAGGCTGTCGGTGACCATCTCGGCCTGCTGGCCCAGGTGCAGGCCGTATTGCAGCATGGGCTTGAGCAGGCCGGGGCTCTGGATCTGCAGGCGGATCTGCTTGTGGCAGCACGGCGAGCACATGATGATCGCCGCGCCCGTGCGAATGCCAGTATGAATGGCGTAGTCAGTAGCGATGTCGCAGGCGTGCAGTGCAATCATCACGTCAATGGCGCTGGGCACCACGGTGCGCACATCGCCATGCTCGAACACCAGGCCCGGGTGCTCCAGGCGCGCGGCGGCGGTGTTGCACAGGGTGACCATGTCCTCGCGCAGTTCCACCCCGGTGACCTGGGCCTCACGGGCCAGGGTGTTGCGCAGGTAGTCATGGATGGCGAACGTCAGGTAGCCCTTGCCGGAACCGAAGTCGGCCACGCGCACGGCCTGCCCGCCGGCGATGGGCGCACCGGCGAAAGCGTGGGAAAACACCTCGATGAACTTGTTGATCTGCTTCCACTTGCGTGACATCGCCGGAATCAGCTCGTGCTGTTTATTGGTCACGCCCAGGTCGACGAGGAAGGGCCGGGTCAGCTCCAGGTAGCGTTTCTTCTCCCGGTCGTGCTCGGCCGAGGCGACCTGGCGCGGCTGTTGCGCGGCATTGCGGTGCAGCATCGGCTTGTTCTTCTTGCTGAACTCCAGTTGTACTTCGTCGGTGAGGGTCAGCAAGTGGGCATTCTTGAAGGTGGCCGGCAGCAGCTCGGCGATCAGCGCCTGCGCCTCGGCCAGCGGCAGGTTCTTGGTGATGTCGCGGGTCTGGTAGCGGTAAACGAAGCTCAGGCACGGCTGCTCCTTGACCAGTACCGGCTTGATGATCACCCGCTGCAGCTGCACCTCGGCACCCACGTGGCGTGCCAGCACCAGCTTGACCAGCGCGTTCTGCGCGAGGCTGGCGTCCAGCAGTTCGAGAAAGGTGGCGCGCGGGTCTGGCGCGGTCTTGGGGCTTGCAGCGGTGGCAGACATCGACAAAGGCCTGAAAAGAGGAATGCGGAGCATTTTACGGGGCTTTGCCCTGCCAGGGCACGGACTTGTTTCACCACGCCGCCGCGGCCACGCCGCCCAACCCCAGCAACACCGCCGAGTAGAACAGCACCACGCGGCGCAGCAACGCCTCGCGACCATGGCGAGACGTCGCGCCCAGGCGAAACACACACAACCCGACCACGGCAATGGCCAGTAGCAACTCCGCCATCAATATCATCTGCATCCCGTCAGCCCCTTAGTACTGCACTGATATACGAATTCGTGAACAGGCGGCCTGTCTTTCATCGCCAGCCTGTCCAGCCACTGCGGCGACAGCGGTGAACTGAGGAGTTCAGTGCGGTTCCTCGCCCGCCCCTTGCGCAATAGCCGCGACACATGGTCCCGCACTGTGAAGGCACTGATGCGCAACAACTCGGCGATTTCCTTGTTGGTATGGCCTGACAACAGGAGGCCGAGTACCTCCTTCTCCCGCGGGGTCAAATACATGGTGCGTTACCTGCGCAGCGGTGCAATGGCGCGATGGCCGGGATTGAGCCCTGCTCGCGACCTTCGCAAGCCGGCACCATAAGCAGCCACGCAGGGAAAAACAATGACTGGAAACACTTGTTTATGAAACTGCCGGAAACGTGCCATTGACATTCAAGACAGCCAGATAAAACGCACAAAAACATGCGAATTAAGTTACAGAGACCTACGAAGAAATCCGTCAGAACGTAAGTTAATTCCTACCCGAATATAAGTAACCGAAGACACTTCCTACACACTCGTGCCACTGCCACCCCGACCGACAACGGCGTGGCAAAAAAACGACCGCAGGCAAAACAAGTCTGGATTGCGGCGACCTGATGGGCTAAAAGAGGCGCGCACATTAAAAAAAATTATTCGTTCCACCCTTTAGGCCGGCCTGTTCCCCTCGCGAACCGTTGCAAGCCATACCGAGAGCAATTCATGAATAAGCTGTTTTTGCTGGGCATTTTTGCGAGCCTGGCCTTCCAACCGGTGATGGCGGCCACTGCCCCCTCGCCGCTCAAGACCAAGGAAGCGTTCATCGCCGACCTGATGAAGCGCATGACGCTGGACGAGAAAATCGGCCAACTGCGGCTGATTTCCATCGGCCCCGAGATGACCCACGAGCAGATCCGCGACGAGATCGCTGCCGGGCGCATTGGCGGCACCTTCAACTCGGTGACCCGTGCCGAGAACCGGCCCATGCAGGACGCCGCGATCCAGCGCAGCCGCCTGAAGATCCCGATGTTCTTCGCCTATGACGTGATCCACGGCCACCGCACCATATTCCCCATCAGCCTGGCCCTGGCGTCGAGCTGGGACATGAGCGCCATTGCCCTGAGCGCGCGCACGGCAGCCGCCGAAGCCGCCGCCGACGGCATCGACATGACCTACGGGCCCATGGTCGACATCGCCCGCGACCCGCGCTGGGGCCGCACCAGTGAAGGGTTCGGCGAGGACACCTACCTGGTGTCGCGCATTGCCAAGGTGATGGTCAAGGGCTACCAGGGCGACAACGTCGCCGCGCCCGACAGCCTGATGGCGGCGGTCAAGCACTTCGCCCTGTACGGCGGCGTGGAAGGTGGCCGCGACTACAACACCGTGGACATGAGCCCCACGCGCATGTACCAGGATTACCTGCCGCCCTATCGTGCCGCGCTCGACGCCGGTGCCGGCGGCGTGATGGTGGCGTTGAACTCGATCAACGGCGTGCCCGCCACCTCCAACACCTGGCTGATGCAGGACCTGCTGCGCAAGGACTGGGGCTTCAAGGGCGTGACCATCAGCGACCACGGTGCCATTCACGAGCTGATCAAGCACGGCGTGGCCCGCGACGACCGCGACGCCGCGCGCCTGGCGATCAAGGCCGGCATTGACATGAGCATGAACGACCAGGTGTACGGCAAGGAACTGCCGGGCCTGGTGAAGTCCGGTGAAGTACCGCTGTCCGATGTCGACAACGCGGTGCGCGAGGTGCTGGGCGCCAAGTATGACCTGGGGTTGTTCCAGGACCCTTACCGCCGCATCGGCAAGGCCGCCGATGACCCGGCCGATACCTACGCCGACAGCCGCCTGCACCGCCAGCAGGCCCGTGAAGTGGCGCGCACCAGCATGGTCTTGCTGGAAAACCATGACCACACCCTGCCCCTGAAAAAACAGGGCACCATTGCCCTGGTCGGGCCGTTGGCCGACGCGCCTATCGACATGATGGGCAGTTGGTCGGCCGCCGGTAAGCCCGATCAGTCGGTGACCCTGCTGCAAGGCCTGCAGAACGCCGTGGGCGACCGCGCCAAGGTGATCTACGCCAAGGGCGCCAACGTCACCGACAACCAGGACGCCATTGCCTTCCTCAACCGCATCATCTTCGACCGCGAGGAGGTGCACATCGACAAGCGCCCGGCCGAGCAGATCATCGCCGAAGCAGTGAAAGCCGCCGAACAGGCCGATGTCATCGTCGCGGCCGTGGGCGAGGCGCGAGGCATGTCCCACGAGTCCGCCAGCCGTACCACCCTGGCCCTGCCGGATACGCAAAAAGCCCTGATCAAAGCGCTGAAGGCCACCGGCAAGCCGCTGGTACTGGTGCTGATGAATGGCCGGCCACTGTCGCTGGTGCAAGAGCAGAAGCAGGCCGACGCGATGCTGGAAACCTGGTTCTCCGGCACCGAGGGCGGCAATGCCATCGCCGACGTGCTGTTCGGGGACTACAACCCATCGGGCAAGCTGCCGATCAGCTTCCCACGCTCGGTGGGCCAGATTCCGGTGTACTACAGCCACCTGACCATCGGCCGGCCGTTCACCCCAGGCCAGCCAGGCAACTACACCTCGCAGTATTTCGACGAGGAGACCGGGCCGCTGTACAGCTTCGGCTATGGCCTGAGCTACACCGATTTCGACCTGTCGGACGTGACCCTCTCCAGCCCGACGCTGAAGAAAGGTGGCAACGTGGTTGCCAGCGTGACGGTGAAGAACACCGGCAAGGTCGCCGGGGCCACAGTGGTGCAGCTGTATGTGCATGACGTGGTAGCGTCGATGGCACGGCCGATCAAGGAGCTGAAGAACTTCGAGAAGGTCACCCTGCAGCCGGGCGAGGAGAAAGTGGTGCGCTTTACCCTCACCGAGGATGATTTGAAGTTCTACAACCCGCAGCTGAAATACGCGGCCGAACCTGGCGAATTTCAGGTACAGATCGGGCTGGACTCGCAGAACGTCAAGCAACAGAGCTTTACGTTGCTGTAACCGCGGCGCCGGCAAAGTATTACCGCAAATGTGCGGCGCCATCGTGCGCCGCCCATCGTGCTATGTTTTTGCCCCCCACCCCACTGGCCACTGCCCATGCGCTCCAGCCTTCGCCGTTTGCGCCTGCCCCTGATAGCACTGCTGATCACCGCCGGCACGGCCGCATCGGCGCTGTGGGCGATGCGCCATGCCGAGCGCCTGGCCATGGTCGATGAGGCCGCACGCGCCCATCAGCAACTGGGCCTGTACGCCAATTCGCTGCACACCCTGATCGAGCGCTACCGCAGCCTGCCCGCCGTTCTGGCCCTCGACCCGCAGCTGATCGACGCGCTCAAGGGCAAGGTCAGCGCGGGCACCCGTGACCTGCTCAACCGCAAGCTGGAACAGGTCAACGTGGCGGCGCAGTCCTCGACGCTGGAACTGCTCGACAAGGATGGCCTGGCCGTGGCCGCCAGCAACTGGCGCTTGCCCACCAGTTATGTGGGGCAGAACTACGGCTTTCGTCCCTATTTCCTGCAAGCCCGCAGCCAGGGCAGTGGTCGTTTCTATGCCGTGGGCGTGACCAGCGGCGTGCCGGGGTACTTCTTGGCCAGTGCGGTAAAGGACGAACACGGTACCTTCCTCGGCGCCATGGTGGTCAAGCTGGAGTTTCCCGAGCTTGAGCGCGAATGGCGCCAGGGCAGCGACACGCTGCTGGTCAGCGACGCCCGTGGCATTGTCTTCATCGCCAACCAGCCCGGCTGGCGTTATCGGCAATTGCGACCGCTGAGCGACGCCGACCGTGCCGACCTGGCCAGTACCCGCCAGTACGACCGGCAACCGCTGACGCCATTGACGGTTCAGTCGCTTCGACAGTTCGACGGTGATAATCAACTGGCACGGGTGGACGGGCCTGACGGCAGCGCAGACTACCTGTGGGAGTCACTGCCGCTGACCAGCGAGGGCTGGACCCTGCACCTGCTGCGAAAACCCGCCGTCGCCGCCGAAGACGTGCGCAACGCCGCCCTGGCCGCCGCAGGCGTGTGGTTGAGCCTGGTGTTCCTGGCCCTGTTTCTTTACCAGCGCTGGCGCCTGGGCCGCGTGCGCCAGCGCAGCCGCGAAGAACTGGAAGCGCTGGTGCAAGTGCGTACCCGCGATTTGCAAACGGCCCAGGATGGCCTGGTGCAGGCCGCCAAGCTGGCGGCACTGGGGCAAATGTCCGCCGCCCTGGCCCACGAGATCAACCAGCCACTGACCGCCCAGCGCATGCAACTGGCCACCCTGCGCCTGCTGCTCGACCATGGCCGGGTCGATGACGCCTATCAGGCGCTGGCGCCGCTGGAGCAGATGCTGACGCGCATGGCCGCGCTGACCGGGCACCTGAAGACCTTCGCGCGCAAAAGCCCTGCCGGGCTGCGCGAACGCCTCGACCTGGCCGAGGTGGTGGACCAGGCCCTGCAACTGCTGGAACCGCGCATTCGCCAGGAGCGGGTCAGCACGGTGCTGCACCTGACGCGTGCGGCGTGGGTGCGTGGCGATGCGATTCGTCTTGAACAGGTGCTGATCAACGTGCTGCGCAACGCCCTCGATGCCATGAGCCAGAAGCCCCAGCGCCGCCTTGAAGTGCGACTTGAAAGCGACCCCGGTGGCTGGCGCCTGTCAGTGGCCGACAGCGGTGGCGGCATCGCCCCCGAACACCTGGCGACGGTGTTCGACCCCTTCTTCACCACCAAGCCGGTGGGCGATGGCCTGGGGTTGGGGCTGGCGGTTTCCTACGCCATTGTTCATGAAACCGGCGGCCATCTGAGCGCCGCCAACCAGGGCAACGGCGCGATCCTGACACTGGTGTTGCCCGCTGCGAAGGAGGATGGCCGGTGAAACCGCTCATGCAGCAGGTCATGGTGGTCGATGACGAAGCCAGCATCCGTGAGGCGGTGCAGCAATGGCTTGGACTGTCGGGCTTCAGCGTCAGTACCTATGAGCGCGGCGAAGACTGCCTGGCGGCGCTGACGCCTGAATTTCCCGGGGTGATCCTCAGTGATGTGCGCATGCCGGGCATCGACGGGCTGCAACTGCTGGAGGCCGTGCAGGCGCGTGACGCACAACTGCCGCTGATCCTGCTCACCGGCCATGGTGATGTGCCCATGGCCGTGCAGGCGTTGCAGGGCGGCGCCTACGACTTCCTGGAAAAGCCCTTCGGCCCCGAGGCGCTGATGGGCAGCCTGCACCGGGCCCTGGAAAAACGTGCGCTGGTGCTGGAGAACCGCCGCCTGCAGGCCCGTGCCACGCATCAGGACCGGCTGCAGGCCGACCTGCTGGGCAACTCGCCGGGCATGCAGCAGCTGCGTCGGCAGATCATCGACCTGGCCAGCCTGCCGGTGAATGTGCTGATCCGGGGTGACACGGGCAGCGGCAAGGAGCGCGTGGCCCGCTGCCTGCACGAATGCGGGCCACGGGCCGCCAAGCCCTTCGTGGCGCTGAACTGCGCGGCGATTCCCGAGGCGTTGTTCGAGGCTGAACTGTTCGGCCATGAAAGCGGTGCCTTTACCGGTGCCCAGGGCCGGCGCATCGGCAAGCTGGAGCACGCCCATGGTGGCACGCTGTTCCTCGACGAAATCGAGAGCCTGCCGCTGGCCCAGCAAGCCAAGCTGTTGCGGGTGATTCAGGAGCAGACCGTGGAGCGCCTGGGCTCCAACCAGAGCATTGCCATTGATGTGCGCTTTGTCGCGGCCACCAAGCCAGACCTGCTGCAGGAAGCGCGCGCCGGGCGCTTCCGCGAAGACCTGGCCTATCGGCTGAACGTTGCCGAGCTACGCCTGGCACCGCTGCGCGAACGGCGTGAAGATATCCTGCAGCTGTTCGAACATTTCGCCCGGCTCAGCGCCGCACGGGTCGGCCGCGAGGCGCCACGGCTGAGCGCGACACGCCTGGCGCAGTTGTTGAGCCATGACTGGCCCGGTAACGTCCGTGAACTGGCCAACGCTGCCGAACGTCATGCCCTGGGGCTTGAGGCACCCGAGGCGGCAGTTCCCGATGACGCTGCCGGCACGTCGCTGGCCGCGTTGCAGGAGGCCTTCGAAGCCCAGTGCCTGCGCGCGGCGCTGACTCGCCACCAGGGCGACATCAAGGCCGTGCTCAACGAACTGCAACTGCCGCGCCGCACCCTCAACGAAAAAATGCAGCGCCACGGCCTGCTACGCGAAGCCTTCACTCCCCGCCCCCTGTGACACCGGCTGCCAGGCCGTGTCACAGGCACCGCATAACACCACACGGACAACATCCGGACGCAGCCTTCGGCAGCTGCGGGGTATCGGCGGGAATCCGCTTATAGGGGTGGGGACCATGAGCGGATTTTTGCCTATCGGACCTCGAAAACCCTTCTGGGCCGGGCCTCGCTCACCTGGCACGGCACCTGCTATAGCCCTGGCAAGGCACGTAGTTCGTTGCCATACAACAACAACTAGAAGGATCCGTCATGGAAATCTCCCCTACCCTGCCCGCCGGGGCCCAGGCCGCACCCAAGACCACGAGCAGCCGCCTGAAGTCGATCTTCAGCGGTTCGGTCGGCAACATGGTCGAGTGGTACGACTGGTACGTCTACGCCGCGTTTTCCCTGTATTTCGCCCAGGTGTTCTTCCCCAAGGACGACCTCACCGCACAGTTGCTCAACACCGCGGCGATCTTCGCCGTCGGCTTCCTGATGCGCCCCATCGGCGGCTGGCTGATGGGCCTGTACGCCGACCGCAAAGGCCGCAAGGCAGCGCTGATGGCCTCGGTGCTGCTGATGTGCTTCGGCTCCCTGGTCATCGCCCTCACCCCCAGCTATGAAACCATCGGCGTCGGTGCGCCGATCCTGCTGGTGATCGCGCGCCTGATGCAGGGACTGTCGGTGGGCGGCGAGTACGGCACCTCCGCCACCTACCTGAGCGAGATGGCGACCAGGGAGCGCCGTGGTTTCTTCTCCAGCTTCCAGTACGTGACGCTGATCTCCGGCCAGCTCATCGCCCTGGCGGTGCTGATCGTGCTGCAGCAGACCCTCAGCGAGGAGCAACTGCTGGCCTGGGGCTGGCGCGTGCCGTTCGTGATTGGCGCGCTGTGCGCGGTGGTCGCCCTGTGGCTGCGCCGGGGCATGGAAGAAACTGCATCGTTCACGCAGAAGAAGGAAGCGCCGAAAGAAAGCCTGATGCGCACCCTGATGCGCCACCCCAAGGAGCTGCTGACCGTGGTCGGCCTGACCATGGGCGGTACATTGGCGTTCTATACCTACACCACCTACATGCAGAAATACCTGGTGAACACGGTGGGCATGAGCAAGACCGACTCGACCCTGATCTCGGCGGCCACGCTGTTCCTGTTCATGTGCCTGCAGCCGGTGATCGGCGCACTGTCGGACAAGATCGGCCGGCGCCCGATTCTGATCGCCTTCGGCGTGCTGGGCACCCTGTGCACCGTGCCGATCCTGACCACCCTGCACACCATCCAGAGCTGGTGGGGCGCGTTCTTCCTGATCATGGCGGCACTGATCATCGTCAGCGGCTACACCTCGATCAACGCCGTGGTGAAGGCCGAACTGTTTCCGACTGAAATCCGCGCCCTGGGCGTGGGCTTGCCCTATGCGCTGACGGTATCGATTTTTGGCGGCACCGCCGAGTTCATCGCGCTGTGGTTCAAGAGCATCGGCATGGAAACCGGCTACTACTGGTACGTGACGGCGTGCATCGCCTGCTCGCTGCTGGTGTACGTGTTCATGAAGGACACCCGCACCCATTCGCGCATCGACACCGACTGAGGGAGCGCCGCAGGCTTGCGGCGGTAAGCGGGTCAGCGGCACACTGGCGGTCCTCACCGACCGCCAGGATCGTGCAATGCCCGACGACATTCATTTCTACGAACCTTCCAAGGGCCACGGCCTGCCCCATGACCCGTTCAACGCCATCGTCGGCCCGCGGCCCATCGGCTGGGTGTCTTCCCACGACGAACAGGGTCGGCTGAACCTGGCGCCCTACAGTTTCTTCAACGCCTTTAACTACATACCGCCGATCGTCGGCTTCTCCAGTATTGGCCGCAAAGACAGCCTGAACAATATCGAGAAGACCGGCGAGTTCGCCTGGAACCTGGCGACTCGGCCGCTGGCCGAGCAGATGAATCAGAGTTGCGCGGCAGTGGGCCCGGAAGTGGACGAGTTCGCCCTCAGCGGGCTTACGCCAGTGGCGTCCAACGTCATCGCAGTGCCACGAGTGCTGGAAAGCCCGGTGTCGTTCGAATGCAAGGTGACGCAGATCATCCAACTGCAGCGGGCTGACAAGCAGCTGGTACCGAGCTGGTTGATTCTGGGGGAAGTGGTGGCCGTACACATCGCCAGGTCGTTGCTCAAGGACGGCGTGTACGACACCGCTGCGGCCCAACCGATATTGCGCGGTGGCGGCCCGGCCGACTACTTCCAGATAGGCCCCGAGGCGCTGTTCAAGATGTACCGGCCGCAGTAAGCCCTTACCAGACCAGCTCGCCGTCGGCGTCGACGTTGGCCAGCCTGGCCAGCTCGGCGCAGGCCGCGTCATCGGCGCTGAGTGCGGTGGTGAAGGTGCTGTCCGGCAGCACTTTGTGGAAGCGCGGCGCGCCGCCGGCGCCCAGTGCCTTGACGGCGATGGCTGCGCTGTAGCCGCCCTCGCCCGGTACCACGGCCGAAACGGCCTCGAAGTGTTCGAATTCCCTGCGTGCCATTGTCAGTGCCCCGGCGGTTGATCAAAGCCGGGCATTCTAGCGTTTCAGCTGGCGAGTTTGTGCAGCATCGAGCAAGTACGAGCCTCGACATCGCTGAAGGTGTGGAAATCCAGGCTGGTCACCAGCATGTCGTTGACCAGTGCGTCGAACACCTGCATCACCGGCGAATCGAACCACACGGCCATGGCCTGCTGGCTGGCCCAGAAGCCGCTGATCAGCCACAGGTCCTGGTCGCACTGAGAATGCTGCAGCGCGAAATGCAGGCAACCGGGGGTGTGGCGCGAAGGCTCCAGCAGGCGCTCCAGGCGCTGTCCCAGCTCGATCGAACGGCCGGCGCGGGCACGAATGAAGGCACAGTGGCTGACGGTAGTGGATAAAGACATGGGGCGCTTCTCCGTGATCGACTGATTCTGGTGGTACAGGAACAGAGATTACGGGCTGGCGTCACCTGGCGTTAGTCGATTCCTGCGCGTGGCTTGCCTGATCCTGCAGGGAAGTCGAAAACCTACGCAAAGCGGGCATCTTTTACCGACGACCGGCGCCTGGCAAATGGCCCCATGGCCATGGGGCCGTTCGGCAACTTCGGCAGGATCAGGCAAGCATCCGGCAGGAATGAACTGGCCGAATCGCTTGCACAAACCTATCCTCGGCTCATTCGCCCCAGAGGCCTTGCCATGACCGATATCGAGCGTCTCCACGCCCCGCTGGATCCTTTCATGGAAAGCCAGCGCGCCACCCTCGCCGAACTGATCAGCCGCCACACCGATGGCAATGGCAGTTTCGCCTCGGCCGTGCCAGCGCTGTTCCTCAGCCGCCAGGACTACTGCAGCCAATCGTTCCCGGCACTGATGCGCCCGGCCCTGTGCATCTTGGCCAACGGCAGCAAGCGCGTGCGCTTGGGCGACGAGGACTATCTGTACGACCCGCTCAACTACATGGTGGTGTCGGTGGCCATGCCGATCAGCGGCGCCATTCTCGAAGCCTCCCCGCAAAGCCCGTGCCTGTCGTTGCGACTGGACATCGACCCGGCGGAAATCAACGCGCTGATCGCCGCTGCCGGCCCCATTGGCGTGCCTGCGCGGCCCACCGAACGAGGCCTGTACGTGGAGCAGTTGGACACGCCGCTGCTGGACGCGGTGGTGCGCCTGGTGCGGTTGCTGGATACACCAAAGGACATCGCCATGCTGGCGCCGCTGGTGCGTCGGGAGATTTTCTACCGCCTGCTGCGTAGCCCCCAGGGCCACCGGCTGTATGAACTTGCCATGGGCAACAGCCAGATGCACCGGGTGACCCAAGCCATCGACTGGTTGAACAACCACTTCGACCACCCGCTGCGCATGGAAGACCTGGCCCGCGAGGTCAACCTCAGCGTGTCGACCCTGCACCACCGTTTCAAGGCCATGACCTCCATGAGCCCGTTGCAGTACCAGAAGCAATTGCGCTTGCAGGAAGCCCGGCGGCTGATGCTCAGCGATGGCCTGGATGCCTGTGCGGCCGGATACCGCGTGGGCTATGAAAGCCCCTCGCAGTTCAGCCGCGAATACAGCCGGTTATTTGGCGCGCCGCCAGCGCGGGATTTGCAGCGGTTGCGCATGAGCGTTTGAGATAGAACCTGTGGGAGCGGGCTCTGCCCGCGAAACATGCGCCGCGTAGAAACAGATACACCGCGGTGCCGCCTTCGCGGGCAGAGCCCGCTCCCACACAAGCGTACAATACTGCTCGTCAGCGTCAGTTCGCCCGCACCACGTGCTTGATTTCCTGGAACGCCTGCAACCCCCATGGCCCCAGCTCGCGGCCCAGGCTGCTCTGCTTGTAGCCACCCCAGGCGGTCTGCGGGAAGATCACCTGCGCAGCGTTGATCCACACCAGCCCCGCCTGCAACGCATTCGCCACCTGCTCGGCGCGCGCGGCATCGCCACTGACCACGCTGGCCACCAGGCCGAAATCACTGTCATTGGCCAGGGCGATGGCTTCTTCCTCGCTGGCAAACGCGCGCACGCACAGCACCGGCCCGAAGATTTCCTCGTTCCACAGCGCGCTGTCCAGCGGCACGTCGGTAAACACCGTGGGTTGCACGAAATAGCCCACCGGCAAGGCCGCCGGCCGCGCACCGCCGGTCACCAGGGTGGCACCGGCCGCGATACCGGCCTGGATATGCCCCAGCACCCGCTGGTACTGCGCGCGGTTGACCAGCGCGCCCATTTCGGTGTTCGGTTCGAAGGGGTCGCCCTGGACGATGGCTTCGGCGCGCGCTTTCAAGCGTTGCAGGAATTCGTCATACAACGGTGCGGCGACCAGCACCCGGCTGGTGGCGGAACACATCTGCCCGGCGTTGAAATAACCGCCGCCACTGGCCAGCTCGACCGCCTGGTCCAGGTCGGCATCTTCCAGCACCAGCAGCGCCGATTTACCGCCCAGCTCCAGGCTCACGCCCTTCACGGTTTCAGCGGCGCGTTGCATCACCTGCACACCCACGGCGTTGCTGCCGGTGAAGGAAATCTTGGCGATGCGCCGGTGCGCTCGCCAGCGGCGCGCCCACCGCCAGGCCGGTACCGCACACCAGGTTGAACACGCCCTGAGGCAGGCCGCACTCGGCAATGATTGACGCCAGCTCAAGCTCAGCCAATGGCGTGACTTCCGAAGGTTTCAGCACCACGCAGCAACCGGCCGCCAACGCCGGGGCGAGTTTCCAGGCGGTGGTGACCATGGGGAAGTTCCACGGCACGATCAACCCGACCACGCCACACGGCTCGCGCCGCACACGGGCACTGAACGCGTCGGTGGGTAGCGGCACCGCGGCGTCCTGATGGGCCTCCAGGCCCTCGGCCAGCGCGGCGTAATAGTTGAACGTACCGATGACGTCGTCGACGTCGATGCCGGCTTCGAACAACGGTTTGCCATTGTTGCTTACCTGCAACTGGATCAGGCGCTCGCGGCGCGCGGCTACACCCTCGGCGATGGCTCGCAGGAAACTGCCACGCACGCTGGCCGGCGTTTGCGACCAGCCGGCGAAGGCCCGCTGCGCGGCCGCCACGGCCAGGTCCACGGCGGTTTCATCGGCACCGTCAACCTGCGCCAGCGTTTGCTCGGTGGCCGGATTGATCACAGTCAAGGCCTGCGTGCCGTGGTGCCATTGGCCATCGATATAGAGGCCGGGCAGGTTGTGGGGAACATTCAGCATGGGTGGAATTCGCTCATCCAAGTGGTCTGGTCAATTTCGATCAGGGAGGGCAACGCTTCACGGCTGGCGCGTTGCAGCGCCTCGCGCAGGGCCGTCACACCGCCCACGGCGTGCCCATGGCAGCCCATGGCGCGAGCGATGGCGACGAAATCCGGGGTATGAATGTCCACGCCCACCGGCTCGATGGCGCGGTTGACCATGTACTTCTTGATCTCTTCGTAGCCCTGGTTATTCCACAGCAGCACAATCACCGGAATACGTGCTTCCACGGCGCTGGCCAGCTCCGGCAGGGTGAACTGCAGGCCGCCATCACCAATCAGGCACACCACCGGGCGCCGCTCTTCGCGGCGCGAGCCGCCGCCCAGCCAGGCGCCCAGGGCCGCCGGCAACGCGTAGCCGAGGGTGCCGTAGCCGGTGGAGGCATTGAACCAGCGGCGCGGGTGGTCCATGTCCAGGGTGAGGTTGCCGGTGTACACCGGTTGGGTCGAGTCGCCGACCAGCACCGCTTCCGGCAGCACCTCCAGCAGCGTGTTGAGCATCAGTGTTTGCGCGCGAGTGGGTGCGTCCCACTCCACGGCCAACACTTCGCGCAGGCGGCTGACCCGCGCCGCGCCCCACTGCTCGTCCCGGGCGCACAACGCGTCGGCAGGCAAGGCGCTCAGCAACGCCTGGGCCGCGCTGTCGGCATCAGCGACCAGGGCGACCTTGGGCAGGAAGTTGCGCACCGTCTGGTCGGGGTCGATGTCGACCCGCAGCAGCGTGCCGGGGATCCTGAAGGCCCCCTTGAAGGTGATGTCGTAGTCGGTTTCCGCCAGCTCGGTGCCGATCGCCAGGACCACGTCGGCTTCATCAATCAGCTCGCGGGTGGCCGGCAGTGACTGGGTCGAACCGATCAGCAACGGGTGAGCCGCCGGCAGCAGGCCCTTGGCGTTGATGGTCAGGGCGACGGGCGCCTGCAGGCGTTCGGCCAATTGCGCCAGCGCCGGCGCGGCGTCGATGGCGCCACCGCCGGCGAGAATCAGCGGCTTGCGCGCCCTGCGCAGCCAGCGCGCCATCTGCTCGACCGCCGCCGGCGCGGCACCGGCACGCTGCACGCGCACCGGTTCGCAGGCCAGCAAGGCGTCAGCGTCTTCGACCAGCACGTCCAGCGGGATCTCGATGTGCACCGGACGCGGCCGCGCGCCATCGAACACCGCAAAGGCACGGGCCAGTACCGCAGGCAGGTCAGCGGCCGCCATCAGCGTGTGGGAAAACGCGCACACCCCGGCCACCAGGGCGCTCTGGTTGGGCAGCTCGTGCAGTTTGCCGCGCCCGCCGCCCAGTTGCCCGCGCGACTGTACGCTGGAAATCACCAGCATGGGGATCGAATCAGCGTAGGCCTGGCCCATGGCCGTTGTGATATTGGTCATGCCAGGGCCAGTGATGATGAAGCACACGCCTGGCTTGCCACGGGTGCGCGCATAGCCGTCAGCCATGAAGCCAGCGCCTTGCTCATGACGCGGGGTCACGTGTTCGATGGGCGAACACGCCAGCCCGCGATACAGCTCCACGGTATGCACCCCGGGAATACCGAAAACCTGCTCCACGCCGTAGCCTTCGAGGAGTTTGACCAATACTTCGCCGCACGTCGCCATTGTTCCGCTGCCTGTTTGTTATTCGTGAACAGGGTGCATTTCAGCGGCTGGCGGCTGGTGCGCACAAGGCAAAAATAGTCATACTAGCCATGTTCCCAGATCATGGCTTGTTGCTGATGAAACGCCTGCCCCCGCTGCCCGCGCTGCACACCTTCCTGATTACCGCCCAGTGCTGCAATTTCACCCGGGCCGCCCAGCAATTGCATATCACCCAGGGCGCTGTCAGCCGGCAGATCGCCGGGCTGGAAAGCCACCTGGGCTACCCGCTGTTCATGCGCCAGGCCCGTGGTCTGAGCCTGACGCAGCAGGGGCGCGAGCTGTTTCCGCGTATTCAGCAGGTGTTCGGCCTGATCGAGGAAGCCGTGCAGGTGGCCGGCGGCCAGCGCCAGGCGCTACAGCTCAAGGCCCCAACCTGCGTGATGCGGTGGCTGTGGCCACGGCTGATGCGCTGGCAGGCCGAGCGCCCGGACATCCCCGTGGAGCTGACCACCACCGTGCAGCACGGCGTGGACTTTCGCCATGAGAGCTTCGATGCGGCGATTATCTATGGCCCCGAACCTGCCGCCGGGCAAAGCCCGCGCCACCTGTTCGACGAACAGTTGACCCCAGTGTGCGCCCCTGCCTTGCTGCGCGGGCCGGTGCCGTTGGCCCAGCCCGGTGACCTGCGCCAGCACATGCTGCTGCACCCCACGCGCGATGAGCAGGACTGGGAAACCTGGCTCGCCGCTGCCGGGGTGACCTTGCCCAACCTGAGCCAGGGCCAGCATTTCGAGACCTTGGACCTGGCCATGTCGGTGGCCACCCAGGGCACTGGCGTGGCGATTGGCGACTGGGCGTTGATTGCCGAGGACCTGGAACAGCAGCGCTTGGCCATGCCGTTCGAACTGAAGGTGCGCACGGGGCTGGCCTATTATCTGGTGCAGCCGCCACGCAGCACGGCGACCGACGGCACCTTGGCGTTTATCGATTGGCTGGCGCGGCAGGCGAGCCAGCGGTGAAACGCTGAACGCGGCCAGGCGGCCAGAACGCCGGTTGGATGGAGCAGACACACATTGCCTTTGGCTTTGGCTTTGGCTTTGGCTTTGGCAGGATCAAAAGCAGGACCTAAGGCAAAAAAAAAGCGAACCCGGTGGGTTCGCCCTTTTTCTCACGTTGCTGCTTCAATCCAGTCGCTGCCCGACGACACGTCCGGCCAACCATGGGCCACTTCCATTTCCATGTGCACCACCGCCGCCGGTCGGCTGGCCAGGTCGGCAAGACGCTGAAGCACCGAATCGATCACCACGCGGCTGGCGTCATGGTGGAATTGCCAAACGCCGTAGATACGCCCGCTGAACGACGGCTCGCTGCCCAACAACGGGTCCACGCCCAAG
This sequence comes from uncultured Gammaproteobacteria bacterium, assembly GCA_963816515.1. Lineage (GTDB taxonomy): Bacteria > Pseudomonadota > Gammaproteobacteria > Pseudomonadales > Pseudomonadaceae > Aquipseudomonas. The sequence goes on from CAWFKX010000001.1 coordinate 1,306,993, forward strand.
CCTGAGCCGAGGCCGAACAGGTGCAGGCCGCGCATGCGCCGACCATTGTCCTCGCAGGGGCAGCCGCTGGCGTCCGAATCCAGGCCGCCGGTCACCTGTCGCAGGCTGATGGCCGTGCCGTCGGTACGCCGCAACTTGGGCAGCAGCGGCTGGTAACCGGTGCACTGCATCACCACCGCCGCCCGCTGCAGCAGGTGGCTGGCGGCTTCCATCTGCGCCGGGTCGGCGCCGTCGGTTTGCAGCAGTCGAGCGCGCACCGAGGTGGTACCGACATAGCCGCGCTCCAACACTTCCCGTCCCACGTCCAGCGCTCGGTAGCGCAGCCCGCCGGAGCGGTTGACGCGGCCGGAGATGGGGCACACGTCGGCCACCGGGTCGAACAGGTAGCCGTTGGCGCGGGCCTGCTCGACGTTCTCGTAGAACAGGCGGATGGGCGAGCGGTGAATCAGGTTCACCTCTTCCAGACCAATGGGCTCAAGCGCCACGGCGATGTTTTCCAGCATCGAAAAGGCACTGTGGGAACCACCGATCACGGTGAAGCTGCCACCTTGGGCCAGCACCGGCGCGAAGGCGTCGCGCAAGGCTTGTGGCGACAGGCGCAGCAGGCTGTCAGCGCTGCGGATGGCGGTGAGTGGCGGCGGCAGCAGGCCCTGGGCCTTGAGGCTGGCGACTAGGCACTGCGGGTCCTGGCGCCCGCCCAGGTTGAGCACCAGGGTGCGGCTGCGAATGCGCTGCATCTGCCCGCGGTGCTCGACCCAGATATGGTACTCATCGTTGTCGCAGATCACTTCGCTGATCAGCGTCTCACTCCACAACTGCACACTGTAGTGCGCGACGATATGGTCCAGCACCAGCTGCGAGGCTTCCAGCAGCAACTCGCCGACTTCGGACAACAGCGGTGCCTGTTGCGCCTGGTCGCGGATGCGCCAGTACGCCGGCGACGCCTGCAGCGGTGCGAACACCTCGGCCATGGCCGGGTCGCGCAGGCAGTCCAGGAACACGTCGCCCACCGAGTTGGCGGTGATCTGGTACTCGCCCAGGCGGCCAATACCGGGGGTGGGGCTGGCATCGACGATGATCAGGCCATAGTGGGCAAGCTCGGCGATGCTGCCAGTGCGCAAGGCATTGAACAGCAGCCCCATGCCTGCGGGCCCCGCGCCCCCCACTACGCAGCCGGTGGACGTTTCGAGGAATTTTCCGTACATAGATGACCCCCAGCATGGGATGGCGCCAGGCGCACGCATGCAATCGGTGAGAGAACTCTCGTGGACAGGACAGGAACGAACGTCGCCAGGCCGGCACGCATGCCGGCGGCAGAAGATCGAGTTCTAAAGGTGTGAAAACGCGACGCGACAGAGCGCGGGACGAACCGATTGGTGCGGCAAAGCTACCGCACAGAAAGGCTCTGGAAGCGAACAAAGAACGGGCTGGGCAAATCGGACATGAAGCGAACGGCTATCAGGAGAAGGCTCATAGCCATGAACTGATAGTTCCAGAGAATCCCCCTCTACGTCAATTTAAAGTGAAAAGATTGTGATGACCCCGCCATATAAATTAAATGTTTGATTTAATTGAATATTATTTTTTGACATTACTTTTAGGACTATAAAAGACGCGCGCAATAATGAAACATTTTGTATCAAATTGACCGCGCGCGCCCTTCTCGCACTAATTCGCCCCCTGCTGGAAGCCTTGATCTAGACTGAAAGTAGCTACCTCTCCCTTCATGCCAAAGGTGAGCGTCATGATCATCACAACAAGAAAATACGCGATGACCTTTTTGATCATCATGGTAACCGCCCTCTACGCCACCGCAGCCTGGCGGGTAGAGCAGGCCCGCAATGCGCCGCGCCTGGAACTGAGCTGCAGCACCACCATGTGCCTGCCACACTCCGGCGCGTTCAACGCCCTGCGCTGATCTGCGGCGCAAGGCTGCCAGCCTGTCGAAATGCGCGGGGCGACACCCCGGCCAGGCGGCGGAAAAAGCGCGAGAAATAGGCCGGGTCGGCAAAGCCCAGGCTGTCCGATACCTGGCTGACGGTCATGCTGGTGTAGATGAGGTTGCGTTTGGCTTCCAGCAATAACCGCTGATGGATAATTTGCAAGGCCGACTGGCCCGCCAGGTCGCGGCACACATTGTTCAAATGGGCGACGGAAATGCCAGTGGCATGCGCCAGCGCCTCGACGCTGGGCTGCTGACGGAACTGCGCTTCCACCTGCCGAGTAAAAACATTGAGGTATTCGCGCCCACGCTCAACCGACTGGGCGGCGCTGCTGCGCTGGATCATCTGCCGACTGAGCCACACCACCACCACATTGATCAATGAATGCAGGGCCAGGTCGCGGCCAGGCAAGTCCTGAGAATATTCGCGCTGCAACGCCGCGACCAGGCTATTGAGGTAATCGCGGTCCGCCCCCGCCGGAAAGTTGGCCGGGCTGGCCAGCACCGAGCCCGCTGCACCCAGCAGCGTTTTCAGTTCGCTGACCAGCGGCGCCGACAGGGTCAGGACATAGCCGTCGATGTTTTCAGAGAAGCGAAAGCCATGCACATACAGCGCCGGCACCACCTGCAGCGCCGACTCGGTGATCAGCCGACGCTGGCCTTCCACCTCGATTTCGGCCTGGCCGGCATGCACGTACAACAACTGGCACAGGTCGGCGTGGCGATGCGGTTGAATCTCCCAATGGTACAGGCGGCTGCGCTTGGGAATGGTCTCGCAGTGCAGCAAATCCGGGGTCAGCCAGTCCTGGCCTTCGCCATAGAGCTTGAACACCGGAATGGGTGGGGATACGGGGCGGGACATGACGGTGGGCGCTCCTGACGGGGGAACAACACTGCCCGATAATCGCACTGATTGTCGAAAAGTACAAAATAACCAGCGAAAATCACCTTACAAGCCCCGTTGATCAAGCGAAAAATGCAGGCACTCCAATCATAAAAACATATTCGCACGTGCTTTCGGGCCCTGCGAAATTTGCCTGGGATAACAACAATGAAGACTCAAGTCGCGATTATCGGGGCCGGTCCGTCCGGTCTGCTGCTCGGCCAACTGCTGCACAAGGCCGGTATTTCCAACGTCGTCCTCGAACGTCAATCCCCCGACTACGTGCTCAGCCGCATCCGTGCAGGCGTGCTGGAGCAAGGCATGGTCGACCTGCTGCGCAAGGCCGGTGTCAGCGCCCGCATGGACGCCGAAGGCCTGGTGCACACCGGCTTCGAACTGGCCTTCAACGGCCGCCGCGCGCACATCGACCTCAAGACCCTGACCGGCGGCAAAACCGTGATGATCTACGGCCAGACCGAAGTCACCCGTGACCTGATGGCGGCCCGTGAAGCCAGCGGCGCGCAGACCGTGTACGAGGCGGGTAACGTGCGCCCCCACGACATGAAAAGCGAACAGCCATACCTGACCTACGAAAAGGACGGCCAGACCCACCGCCTGGACTGCGACTACATTGCAGGCTGCGACGGTTTCCACGGTGTGGCGCGCCAGTCAATTCCGGCTGATTCGATCAAGGCCTTCGAACGGGTGTACCCGTTCGGCTGGCTGGGCATTCTCGCCGACACGCCGCCGGTCAACGAAGAACTGGTGTACGCCAACCACGAGCGTGGTTTCGCCCTGTGCAGCATGCGATCGCAAACCCGCACCCGTTACTACGTGCAGGTGGGCGCCGAGGAAAAGGTCGAAGACTGGTCCGACGAACGCTTCTGGAACGAACTCAAGGCGCGCCTGCCGGCCGACCTGGCCCAGCGCCTGGTGACCGGCCCCTCGATCGAGAAAAGCATCGCGCCACTGCGCAGCTTCGTGGTCGAACCCATGCAGTACGGCCGCCTGTTCCTGGTTGGCGATGCCGCGCACATTGTTCCGCCCACCGGCGCCAAGGGCCTGAACCTGGCCGCAAGCGACGTCAGCACCCTGTTCGACATTCTGCGCAAGGTCTATGAAGAAGGCCGCACCGACCTGCTAGCGCGTTATTCCGAGGTATGCCTGCGCCGCGTGTGGAAGGCCGAGCGATTCTCCTGGTGGATGACCTCGGTACTGCACAAATTCCCCGACAACGACGACTTCAGCCAGCGCATCCAGCAGACCGAACTGGACTACTACGTGGGCTCCGAGGCGGGGCGCAAGACCATCGCCGAGAATTACGTCGGTTTGCCCTATGAAACAATCGAATAGAACACATAGCTAGCTATCGAGTAGACTGAGGGGACTTCCCCCCTCGGTACTGCCCGGGGGTTTCTCTGCCTTGCAGGCCTGCCCCCGTGACCAACCTCAACCAACCGCAACCCGCCCTGCGCAGCGTGCTGACCTCGCTGATGCTGGCGATCTTTCTTGGCGCCCTGGACCAGACCATTGTCGCGGTGTCCATGCCGGCGATTTCCACGCAGTTCCACGACATCAACCTGCTGGCCTGGGTGATTTCCGGCTACATGGTGGCCATGACCGTGGCCGTGCCTATCTATGGCAAGTTCGGGGACCTGTACGGTCGCCGACGCATGATTCTGATCGGCCTGGGCTTGTTCACGCTGGCCTCGCTGTTCTGCGCCATGGCCCAGAGCATGCCGCAGCTGGTGCTGGCACGGGTGGTACAAGGCATCGGCGCTGGCGGCATGGTCTCGGTGAGCCAGGCGATCATCGGCGACTTCGTGCCACCGCGTGAGCGTGGGCGCTACCAGGGTTACTTCAGCAGCATGTACGCAGCGGCCAGCGTCGCCGGGCCTGTGCTGGGTGGCTACATGACTGAGTACCTGTCGTGGCGCTGGATTTTCCTCTTGAACCTGCCGCTCGGCCTGGGCGCCTGGCTGTATGCGCGGCACACCCTGGTGGGGCTGGCCGTGAAGCGCCGGCAGCCGATCATCGACTACTTGGGCACGGTGTTGTTGATCCTGGGCCTGACCTCGCTGTTGCTGAGCATCACCGAGCTGGGCCAAGGCCGTGCCTGGAATGACCCGGCGGTGTGGGCCACCTTGCTGCTGGCGGTGATCGCCCTGTGCCTGTTCGTGCGCCATGAGCACCGCGCCCCCGAGCCGCTACTGCCCATGCATTTATTCAGCATCCGCCCAGCGGTGCTGTGCTGGTGCACGGTGTTCTTCACCGCCTTCCAGGCCATTTCGCTGTCGGTGCTGATCCCGCTGCGCTTCCAGACCGTGACCGGCGCTGGCGCCGACAGCGCCGCGCTGGACGTGCTGCCACTGGCCATCGGCCTACCGATTGGCGCGTTCTTCGGCGGCCGCGCCACCGCGCGCACCGGGCGCTACAAACCAGTGATTCTCGCTGGCGCGGTGCTGATGCCACTGGGCGTGCTCGGCCTGGCATTCACCCCGCCGCAGTGGTTGCTGCTCAGCGGCCTGTTCATGCTGTTGACCGGCGTCGCTGCCGGCCTGCAATTCCCGACGTCGCTGGTGGGCGCGCAGAACGCTGTGCAACAGCAAGACATTGGCGTGGGGACCAGCACCACGAACCTGTTCCGCTCACTGGGCGGGGCCATGGGCGTTGCGTGCATGTCGGCGCTGCTGCTGACGTTGCTGCATGGCCTGGACCTGGGCCCTGAAGGAGCATCGGGCAATGCCCTGCTGGCGAGCCTGAACGCGACCACCGGGGCGGCCCAGGAGGCGCTGCGCGAAAAGTTGCTGGCAACCTTCCGGCTGTTGCTGCTGGGTAGCACGGCGGTGTCATTGCTGGGGTTGGGTGCGGCGCTGGCGATGCCCAATAACCAGTTGCGCGGCCGTTGAACATCGCCTGACGGCCGATAGGCTGCGATAAAGGCCGAAGGGCTTTCAGCGCTTGTCCGGACCTTGGGCACGCTGCGCGCGCCCTCGCAGCCTGCCGGCAACTCCTGCGCGATTTGTAGCAGCGGCCGCCAGGCCGCGTCCGGCCATGACGCAATTACCGGCTGTAATAACCGACCGCCACCATCACCCCGCCCACCTTGCGCACATACACGTGCTTGTCTTCCACATGGCTGGTCACCGGGTTGCGCCAGCGGTATTCGTATTCACCGCTGTCCTGCTTGGCCATCATCGCCAGTATCGGTTCACCCACCGGCTTGCCGTCCGGGTCTTTCACCGTGTTGAAATCGACATTCACCAACCGCTGGTTGGTGCCATGGGCCAAGTAGCGGTGGCTGCTCAGGTCGACCACGAATACATAGAGGTCATCCTGCAGGAAACCGCCCTTGAGGTTATTGATGTCCTGCAACGCCTGTTTCTGGTCGGCCTTGATCGCCGCCACGGCCTTGTCCAGCAGCGCCTGGGCTTGCTGCGGCGAGGCGCGAGGCAGGTAGTAGCCCACGGCAATGATGCGCTCGCCGATGCGCTGATAGAACACGCGCTTGCGCTCTACCCGGCCGTCCTGCCAGTTCTGCCACTTGTATTCGGTCTGCTGGATGCCGTTTGCTTCCGGGATGTTCACTGCCTGCTTGAACGCCTGTTGCAGGTCCGGGCCGATCACGTCGTTGACGTTGCGGCCAATGAGCGCCGCCGACGGCCCGCCGCTCGCCAGCATCACGCCCTTGGTGTCGACCACGAACACATAGCGGTCGTCATCGATAAACTGCCCCTGGCGGCTGAACGCGGCAAAGGCCTTGTCGCCATTGTCATGATAGTAAGCCAGGGCCTTTTCCAGCAGCGCCTTGGCCGCCGTCGCTTCCTTGCCATCGTCGGTACCGGCTGCCTGCAACGCTGGCGACAGCACCACCAACAGCATCAACGCCCAGCACCTGCGCACAATATCCTTCATGGGCCACACCCTCTTGTTGTTTTAATTTCAACAGAGCGTAGCCGCCGATCAGCGTTTGCGTTGTACCCAAGCCACCGCCAGGCCACTGAGGCAGATCACGGCGATGCCAGCCAGGGCCCAACTGTCCGGGGTGTGGTCGAAAATCAGGTAGCCGTACAGGCCGGCAAACAGGATTTGCCCATAGCTGAAGGGCGCCAGCATGGCCGGCGCGGCGTGGCGAAATGCCTGGGTAAGCAGCAAGTGGCCGAGCATACCGCAGGTGCCGAGGCCAACCATGAACAGCGCGTGCAGCCAATCGGGGCGCTGCCAGAAAAAAGGCAGCAACGCCGACATGATCAGGCTGTTGAATATGCCCGCCAGGAAGTTGCTGGTGGTGGGGCTGTCGATGTCACTGAGCTTGCGGGTGATCAACTGATAAAAGCCGAAACATAATGCCGAGCCCAGGGGAAACAGAATGGCCGGGGTGAACAGCGCGCCACCCGGGCGCACCACGATCAACACACCGATAAATCCGGTAAGCACCGCCAGCCACTGCCCGCGCGTGACGTGCTCGCCCAGCACCACCACCGACAGCGCCGTGACCAGCAACGGCGCAAGAAAGTTGACCGCCGTGGCTTCCGCCAGGGGGATATAGCGCAGCCCGGTAGTAAACAGCAGGCTGGTGCCAATCAGGCACACCGCGCGCACCAACTGCAAACCCGGGCGTTTGGTGCGCACGATGCTGGAAATGCCACTGCGTGGCACAAATACCACCAACATTAATAAGGTATGCACGACATAACGCGCCCACACCACCATGACAATAGGATAAATACCCGAAAGAAACTTGGACAATGCATCGTGGCTGGCGAACAACAACACGGCCAGGCATATCAAGCCGATGCCTTTGAGGGGCTGGTCATTGCCATTAAGCAGATGGGGCTGCGAAGTCATTCACACGCTCGGCGCAAAAAACAAAAATACTTAGCTCACTACCTATTCAAACCGCCACGCCACGTGGATAATGGCAAACAGCCAATCAGCAGTAATTCTGTTATCAGCTTATACGTTGATACAACTGGAATCACACTTTCATTTGCGGAGCGCTGGGCTCAAGCGCAGCATATCGAAACATGCGTCAACCCACTTTTCGGCCTGCAGGTTCAAGTCGAAACTGTCAGGCACCAACAACCACTGCCCCAGCATGCCGTCGATATAGGCATGCAAAACCACCGCGGCGCGAGCGGTATCCAGGTTTTCGGGCAATTGCCCGCGGTTGACGGCGTTGCGCAAGGAGAGATCGATTCTTACGTTGCAGTCCAGGCTAGCGGCTTGACGCTGGCGCCGAATGTCACACATTTCGTCGGTGAACTCGCATTTATGGAACATGATCTCGTTGATGCGCCGCGTACTGGGATCCAGTGCAACCTGCTGAAACAAATGCACCAGCAATTTGTGCATGCAGCCCAACGGGTCCAGTTCTTCTTCGCTTTCACTGGCACGCGCCAGTTCGTCCAACGGCTCATGAAGGGAATCAAGCATCGCCTGGACCAGATCGGCCTTGTTGCTGAAGTGCCAGTAGATGGCGCCACGGGTCACACCCGCCAAGGCTGCGATATCCGCCAGCGTGGTACGGGCCACGCCGCGCTCATAGAAGGCCTTTTGCGCCGCTTCGAGAATCTGGTTGCGGGTCTCCTGGGCTTCCTCTTTCGTACGTCGGACCATGGCAGTAAAACCTCTTTCGGGGGCCCCGCTGCTCGGGGCAGCTGGGGTGGGCGGACGGTGCGGCGCTTGTAATGCCTGCTCCCGTGCTTTGCTAGTTTATGTCCGGCGATCCATTTGCGGGTCGCTTCGGGTGTTTACAAACAACCATGAATGTAAGTATATTCGTTAGTAAGCTACTTATCTAGTAGTAACTCTTTTTTGCCATTCCACTATTCTTGAGCATTCCCTTGTGCTCCTGACCCGAGGATTTTCATGCAATTCAAGCCAGCTGTTACCGCTCTGGTTTCCGCCGTCGCCCTGGCCTCCTTGCTCAGCGGCTGTAAAAAGGAAGAAGCGGCCCCTGCCCCGCAAACTCCTCAGGTCGGCGTCGTTACCCTGCAACCACAAGCCTACACACTGACCAACGAACTGCCGGGCCGCACCACTGCTTATCGCGTGGCTGAAGTCCGTCCTCAGGTCAATGGCATTATTCTTAAACGTTTGTTCACGGAAGGTTCGGACGTCAAGGCCGGCCAGCAGCTGTACCAGATCGACCCGGCCGTCTACGAGGCTGCCCTGGCCAACGCCCAGGCCACCCTGCAAGCGTCCAAGTCGCTGGCTGATCGCTACAAGCAGCTGATCAACGAACAGGCGGTCAGCCGTCAGGAATACGACAACGCCCGCTCCACGCAGCTGCAGAATGAAGCAGCGCTGATGACCGCGCAGATCAACATGCGCTATACCAAGGTATACGCCCCGATCACTGGCCGCATCGGCCGCTCCAGCGTGACCGAGGGTGCCCTGGTGACCAGCGGCCAGACCGACGCCATGGCGACCATTCAGCAACTGGACCCGATCTACGTGGACGTGACCCAGTCCTCGGCCGAGATCCTCAAGCTGCGTCGCGACCTGGCCAGCGGTGCGCTGCAGAAAGCCGGTGACAATGCCGCCAAGGTGCAGCTGACGCTGGAAGACGGCACCAACTATGGCAAGGAAGGCAAGCTGGAGTTCTCGGAAGTGTCGGTGGATGAAACCACCGGTTCCGTGACCCTGCGCGCCGTGTTCCCGAACCCTGACCACACCCTGCTGCCGGGCATGTTCGTGCACGCCAAGCTGGAAGCCGGTGTCGCAGCCCAAGCCATCCTGGCGCCGCAGCAAGGCGTGACCCGTGACCTGAAAGGCACGCCGACCGCACTGATCGTCAACGCCGATAACAAGGTCGAGCTGCGCGAGTTGAAAGCCAGCCGTACTGTCGGTACCCAATGGCTGGTCGAAGACGGCCTGAAAGCCGGCGACCGCGTGATCACCGAAGGCCTGCAGTACGTCAAGCCAGGCATCGAGGTCAAGGCAGCCGAAGCGACCAACGTCAAACCTGCGAACCCTGCCCCCGCCAATGCGTCCGCAGGCGGCAAAGGGGAGTAAACCATGTCCAAGTTCTTTATCGACCGTCCGATTTTCGCCTGGGTAATTGCCCTGGTGATCATGCTGGTCGGTGCTCTATCGATCCTCAGCCTGCCGATCAACCAGTACCCGGCGATCGCGCCACCCGCCATTGCTATCCAGGTGACCTACCCAGGTGCTTCCGCACAGACCGTGCAGGACACCGTGGTTCAGGTGATCGAGCAACAGCTCAACGGTATCGACAACCTGCGCTATGTGGCCTCGGAAAGTAACTCCGACGGCAGCATGACCATCACCGCGACGTTCAACCAGGGCACCAACCCTGACATCGCCCAGGTGCAAGTGCAGAACAAGCTCAACCTGGCCACCCCGCTGCTGCCCCAAGAAGTGCAGCAACAGGGTATCCGCGTGACCAAGGCGGTGAAGAACTTCCTGATGGTGGTGGGCCTGGTATCCACCGACGGCAGCATGACCAAGGACGACCTCAGCAACTACATCGTCTCCAACATGCAGGACCCCATTTCGCGTACTGCCGGCGTGGGTGACTTCCAGGTGTTCGGTGCCCAATACGCCATGCGTATCTGGCTGGACCCGGCAAAGCTGAACAAGTACCAGCTGACCCCGGGCGACGTGTCCACCGCCATCTCCGCGCAGAACGTGCAGGTGTCCTCCGGCCAACTGGGCGGTTTGCCTGCCGTGGCGGGTCAGGAATTGAACGCCACCATCATCGGCAAGACGCGCCTGCAGACCGCCGAGCAGTTCCGCAACATCTTCCTGAAGGTCAACACCGACGGGTCCCAGGTGCGCGTAGGCGATGTCGCCGAAGTAGGCCTGGGTGGTGAGAACTACAGTATCAATGCGCAGTTCAACGGTGCCCCGGCCTCGGGCCTGGCGATCAAGCTGGCCACCGGCGCCAACGCGCTGGACACCGCCAAGGCGATCCGCCAGACCATCGCCGACCTGGAGCCCTTCTTCCCGCCTGGCGTGAAGGCTGTGTTCCCGTATGACACCACGCCAGTGGTGACCACCTCGATTCATAACGTGGTGGAAACCCTGGTCGAGGCGATCGTCCTCGTGTTCCTGGTGATGTACCTGTTCCTGCAAAACTTCCGCGCCACCATCATCACCACCATGACGGTGCCGGTGGTACTGCTGGGTACCTTCGGCATCCTGGCCGCCGCGGGCTTCACCATCAACACCCTGACCATGTTCGGCATGGTGCTGGCCATCGGCTTGCTGGTGGACGACGCCATCGTGGTGGTGGAAAACGTGGAGCGGGTGATGGCCGAGGAAGGCCTGTCACCCAAGGAAGCAACCAAGAAGTCCATGGTCCAGATCCAGGGCGCCCTGGTGGGTATCGCGATGGTGCTGTCGGCGGTACTGCTGCCTATGGCGTTCTTCGGCGGCTCCACCGGTGTGATCTATCGTCAGTTCTCCATCACCATCGTCTCGGCCATGGCCCTGTCGGTGATGGTAGCGCTGATTTTCACCCCGGCGCTGTGCGCCACCATGCTGTCGCCAATCAAGAAGGGCGAGGACCACCATAAGCACGGTCGTTTCTTCAACTGGTTCAACCGCACGTTCGACAGCGGCGTGAAGAAGTACGAGTCGGGCGTGGGCCACGTGTTGCGCCGCAAGGTGCCATACCTGTTGGCCTACGTGCTGATCGTGGTCGGCATGGCCTGGCTGTTCACCCGCATCCCGACCTCCTTCCTGCCGGAAGAAGACCAGGGGGTGATCTTCGCCCAGGTGCAAACCCCACCCGGCTCCACCGCCGAACGCACGCAGAAAGTCATCGACGACATGCGCGCCTACCTGCTGGACGGCGAGAAAGACGGTGTGAGCTCGGTGTTCACGGTGAACGGCTTCAACTTCGCCGGCCGCGGCCAGAGCTCGGGCCTGGCGTTCATCATGCTCAAGCCATGGGACCAGCGTAACGAAGACAACACGGCTGCCGCTATCGCTGCACGTGCCCAACAGCACTTCTTCAGCTTCCGCGATGCCATGGTGTTCGCCTTCGTACCGCCTGCGGTACTGGAGCTGGGTAACGCCACCGGTTTCGACATCTACATCCAGGACCGTGCCGGTATCGGTCACGACAAGCTGATGGAAGCGCGCAACCAGTTCCTGGGCATGGCCGCGCAGAGCAAGATCCTCTCGCAGACCCGTCCCAACGGTCTGAATGACGAGCCACAGTTCCAACTGGAAATCGACGACGAGCGCGCCAGCGCCCAGGGCGTGACCATCGCCAGCATCAACACCACCCTCTCGGTGGCGCTGGGTGGCAGCTACGTCAACGACTTCATCGACCGCGGTCGGGTGAAGAAGGTGTACGTGCAAGGTGAAGCCAAGTCGCGCATGACTCCGGAAGACCTGAACAAGTGGTACGTGCGCAACAGCGCCGGCACCATGGTGCCGTTCTCGGCCTTTGCCAGCGGCAAGTGGGTGTACGGTTCGCCGAAACTGGCCCGTTACAATGGCGTGGAAGGTATGGAGATCCTCGGTGCCCCGGCCCCAGGCTACAGTACCGGTGAAGCCATGGCCGAGGTCGAGCGCATTGCCGCCAAGCTGCCAAAAGGCGTGGGCATCTCCTGGACCGGTCTGTCGTACGAAGAGCGCCTGTCGGGCTCCCAGGCACCGGCCTTGTACGCGATCTCGATGCTGATGGTATTCCTCTGCCTGGCCGCCCTGTATGAAAGCTGGTCGATTCCGATCGCGGTCATGCTGGTGGTGCCGCTGGGTATCATCGGTGCCCTGCTGGCTACCAGCCTGCGCGGCCTGTCCAACGACGTGTACTTCCAGGTGGGCCTGTTGACCACCATTGGTCTGGCGGCGAAAAACGCCATTCTGATCGTCGAGTTCGCCAAGGAACTGCACGAGCAGGGCCGTACTTATACGGAAGCCGCCATCGAGGCTTGCCGGATGCGTCTGCGCCCGATCATCATGACGTCCCTGGCGTTCATCCTCGGCGTGGTTCCGCTGGCCATCTCCCATGGCGCAGGCTCCGGCAGCCAGCACGCCATTGGTACTGGCGTGATCGGCGGCATGCTCACGGCCACTACACTGGCGCTGTTCTGGGTACCGCTGTTCTTCGTGTCGGTGTCGACCCTGTTCGGCGACAAGCGCAAAAAGGACGAGCACCAGGCGGATGAACCGCAGGGTTCGACTGAACTTCCACGTAACGAGGCTGGGCAATGAGCAAGTCCCTAGTGTCCATCGCGGTCGCCGCGGCCATCCTCAGCGGCTGCTCGCTGATCCCGGATTACAAGCAGCCCGCCGCCCCGGTGCCGGCCCAGTACCCGCAGGGCCAGGCGTATTCGCCGACCCAGGCGGCGAGCATGGCCGCTGCCGAGCAAGGCTGGCAGCAGTTTTTCCATGACCAGGCGTTGCAGCAGTTGATCCAGGAGTCGCTGGTCAACAACCGTGACCTGAAAGTCGCGATCCTCAACGTGCAGGCCTACCAGGCGCAGTACCGCATCCAGCGTGCGGACCTGTTCCCGGCGGTCAGCGCCAACGCCACTGGCACCCGGGCGCGCACCCCGGCCGACCTGAGTGCAACCGGCAAGGTCGCGGTGGGTGGCGAGTACACTGCCAACCTGGGGATCAGCTCGTACGAGCTGGACCTGTGGGGCCGCGTGCGCAGTCTCAGCCAACAGGCCCTGGAAACCTACCTGTCGAGCGAAGAGGCCCGTCGCTCCACGCAGATCAGCCTGGTGGCCAGCGTCGCCAACGCTTACTACACCTGGCAGGCCGACCAGAACCTGCTGAAGCTGACTGAAGACACCCTCAAGGCCTACGAGGAAAGCTACCGGCTGACCTCGCGCAGCAGTGAAGTAGGCGTGTCCTCGGCACTGGACCTGGCCCAGGCCCGCACGTCGGTGGAAACCGCGCGCGTCAGCCTGTCCAAATACCAACGCCAGGTGGCCCAGGACGAAAACGCTTTGGTGCTGCTGCTCGGCGGCCCGCTGCCGACCGCGTTGGCCAAGCCCAAGCCGCTGGATGGCGACTTGCTGACCGAAGTGCCGGCCGGCCTGCCGTCCGACCTGCTGCAGCGTCGCCCGGACATTCTTGAAGCCGAGCACGCGCTGAAGGCCGCCAACGCCAACATCGGCGCGGCACGCGCAGCGTTCTTCCCGAGCATCACCCTGACCGCCTCGGCGGGCAGTGCCAGCTCGGAGCTGGGCAACCTGTTCAAGGGTGGCCAGGGCGCCTGGACCTTCGCCCCGTCCATCAACCTGCCGATCTTCAACGCCGGCAGCCTGCGGGCCAGCCTGGACTACGCGAAGATCCAGAAGGACATCAACGTCGCCAACTACGAAAAATCCATCCAGACGGCCTTCCAGGAAGTCTCCGATGGCCTGGCGGCGCGCAAGACCTACAAAGAGCAGCTGCAGGCGCAGAAAGACCTGGTGCAAGCCAACCAGGACTACTACCGCCTGGCCGAGCGCCGCTACCGCATTGGCGTGGACAGCAACCTGACGTTCCTGGACGCCCAGCGCTCGCTGTTCAGCGCCCAGCAATCGGCCATCAGCGATCGCCTGTCGCAACTGACCAGCGAGGTCAACCTGTACAAGGCCCTGGGCGGCGGCTGGTATCAGCAGACCGGTCAAGCGCAAGCCAAGGAAGACCAGCCCGAGACGCCGAAAAGCTGATTGAGCTGGAGTACGAAGAAGCCCGCCGCTTGGCGGGCTTTCTTGTGCCTGATTGTTCGCGGTGCACCACACGCGGCCTGGCGCGCAGCGGGCCCAGGTTCTGAATTATCGCAGCCTTGGCAGCCCCAAAAAGAGGTACGATAACTGATGAATTTCTGTCATTTCTGTCAGAATTGGTGCTATAAAACACACGCGCTTACAAAATCAGGGGGGTTGTGCGGAACTAACAAGTTAGTTAGTGTTCGTTTATCGCCCGTTTTAAGGTGCGACAGATTGATTCACCCCTTGCGACCAAGCACCATCCGCTCAACAGGACCGGTGAAGGATTCGCCAGATCCCGAACACCAAAAAAACACAATAACAACAGGTACCGCCACCATGCTCATCACTCCTTCGTTGCACAGCTGACAGTCCCCGCTTAAACGCTGCATGAAATCACGACGACCTGAACAACCGTCGCGACGGCATCCTGTTGCCTAATAATTAGAGAGACCACAACAATAATGAAAGCCATCACTCGCTCGTCCTGCACCCGCAGCCTCATCGCCCTGGCCATCGCTGGCTCCTCCCTGCCGGTCATGGCAGACGAATCGGGGGGCTTCGTTGAAGACGCCAAGGTCAACCTCACCCTGCGCAACTTCTACTTCGGCCGCAACTTCACCGACAGTGCCGCACCACAGGGCACCCAGGCCGAATGGACACAGAACTTCATCCTCGATGCCAAATCGGGCTTCACCCAGGGCGTGGTGGGCTTTGGTGTCGACGTGCTGGGCCTGTACTCGCAAAAGCTCGACGGCGGTGGCGGTACCAGCGGCACCCAGTTGCTGCCACTGGACAGCAGCGGCAAGGCAGTGGACAACTTCGGCCGACTGGGCGTGGCGCTGAAAGCGAAAATTTCCAACACTGAATTGAAAGTGGGCGAGTGGATGCCGGTGCTGCCGATCCTGCGCTCTGACGACGGCCGCTCGCTGCCGCAGACCTTCCGCGGCGCGCAGGTCACCTCCAAGGAAATCACCAACGTGACCCTGTATGGCGGTCAGTTCCGTGACAACAGCCCGCGCAACGACGCGAGCATGCTGCCCATGCAGATGCAGGGGAACACCAGCCACGAATCTGACCGCTTCAACTTCGCCGGTGCCGAGTACACCTTCAACGACAAGCGCACCCTGGTGGGCGTGTGGTACTCGCAACTGGAAGACATCTACCACCAGCAATACGTGCAACTGTTGCACTCGCAGCCGGTGGGCGACTGGACCCTGGGCGCCAACCTGGGTTATTTCCACGGCTCCGATGACGGCAGCGCCATCGACGGCAAACTGGATAACAACACCTACTCGGCGATGCTCTCGGCCCGTTACGGTGGCAGCACCTTCTACGTCGGCCTGCAGAAGCTGACCGGTGACAGCAACTGGATGCGCGTCAACGGCACCAGCGGTGGCACCCTGGCCAACGACAGCTACAACAACAGCTACGACAACGCCCAGGAACACTCCTGGCAGCTGCGCCACGATTACAACTTCGCCGCCCTGGGCGTGCCGGGCCTGACCGTGATGAACCGCTACATCCACGGTGACAACATCCATACCGCCACCATCGATGGTGGCAGCGAGTGGGGCCGCGAGTCGGAACTGGCCTACACCTTCCAGGACGGTACCCTGAAAGACCTGAACCTGCGGTGGCGCAACTCGACCATGCGTCGTGACTTCGGCACCAGCCAGTTCAACGAGAACCGCCTGATCGTTTCGTACCCGATCAGTATTCTCTGACCCCCTGACGCGGCCTGACGGCCGCTGATACAAGAATAAAAAAAAGGGCGATGATTTCTCATCGCCCTTTTTCGTTTCAGCGCAAATGGATCATTCGCGCGATTCGACGCCCAGCTCGTCCCACACCGACTCGGCCAGGTGGAACGTGGCGTTGGCCGCCGGAATGCCGCAGTAGATCGCGCTCTGCATCAGCACTTCCTTGATCTCGGCACGGGTGACGCCGTTGTTGGCGGCGGCGCGCAGGTGCAGCTTCAACTCTTCATTGCGGTTCATGCCGATCAGCATGGCAATGGTGATCAAGCTGCGGGTGTGGCGCGGCAGGCCTGGACGGGTCCAGATGTCACCCCAGGCGTGGCGGGTGATCATTTCCTGGAACTCACCGTTGAACTCGGTGATGTTGGTCAGGCTGCGGTCCACATGGGCGTCGCCCAATACCGCGCGGCGTACTTTCATGCCTTCGTTGTAGCGTTCTTTCTCGTCCACGGATGGCTCCTCGGGATCAGTGTTTGGCCAGCAGGAAATCCAGCACGCGCTGGGTGAAGGGTTGGCCTACCTGTACGTTGGACAGGTGCGCCGCGTAGAACTCGGCGTACTCGGCCCCCTTGATGTGCGCTTGTAGAAAGCGCCCGTCCGCCGGGGTAGTGACCGCATCGCCGGTGCCGGCGATGACCAGGGTGGGAACCTTGATGGCGCCCAGTTGCTCGCGGTAATCGGCGTCACGCACGGCAGCACAGTTGGCGGCGTAGCCTTGTGGCGAGGTGGCGGCCAGCATGTCGGTGATGCGCTTGGCTTCGGCCGGGTGGGCCTCGGCGTAGTCCGGGGTGAACCAGCGGGCGATGGAAGCGTCGCGCAGGGCCACCATGGCGGCCTGGCCGTCACGCAGCACGGTCTCGATGCGTGGGTTCCACACATCCGGGTTGCCGATCTTGGCCGCAGTGTTGCAGATGATCAGCTTGCGCAGGCGCTCGCCGGCGTTGATGCCCAGCCACTGGCCGATCAGGCCGCCCATGGACAGGCCGCAGAAATGCGCCCGCTCAATGTGCAGCGCGTCCAGCAGGGCGAGCACGTCGCCGCCCAGCTGCTCGATGCTGTACGGCCCTTCGCTGACCAGGGATTTGCCGTGGCCACGGGTGTCGTAGCGCAACACACGAAAATGCTGGGTCAGGCCTTCGATCTGGGTGTCCCACATGCGCAGGTCAGTGCCCAGCGAGTTGGACATCACCAGTACCGGCGCGTCTTCCGGGCCGTCAATCTGGTAGTTCAGTTCACCATCGGCAAGTTGTATGCAGCCCACAGCAGTTCTCCTCAGGCACTAAAATGCGAATGTTCAGCCACGGCACGCTCGACCCAGGCAGTCGCCTGGCCAAGGTAGTTCGCGGGGTCGAGCAGACGATCGAGTTCGTCCGCGCTCAGTTCGGCAGTCACCTTGGGCTCATCGCCCAGCACGGCGCGCAGGTGCCGGTGCTCGGCAACGGCGCGCTTGCAGCATTGTTCCAGCAGGTGGTGGGCGGCATCGCGGCCCAGGCGCTGGGCCAGGACGATGCTCACGGCTTCTGCCAGCACCAGGCCCTGGGTCAGGTCGAGGTTCTTGAGCATGCGCGCCGCGTCCACTTCCAGGCCGTCGGCGAACAACTGCGCCTGCTCCAGCGCACCCGCCACCAGGCAGCAGATTTCCGGCAGGGTGTCCCACTCGGCGTGCCACAGGCCCAGGCTGCGCTCGTGTTCCTGCGGCATGGCGGCGAACATGGTCGACACCAGGCCCGGCACGCGGGTAGCGGCGCCGATCAGCACCGCAGCCCCCACAGGGTTGCGCTTGTGCGGCATGGTTGATGAACCGCCCTTGCCCGGGGCCGAAGGCTCGAACACTTCGGCCGCTTCGGTTTGCATCAACAGGCTGACGTCACGGCCCAGCTTGCCCAGGCTGCCGGCGATCAGGCCCAGTACCGAGGCGAACTCCACCAAGCGGTCGCGCTGGGTGTGCCAGGGTTGTTCGGGGAGTGTCAGGTGCAGTTCCTGAGCCAGCGCTTCGGCCACCGGCAGGGCGTTGTCGCCCAGTGCCGCCAGTGAACCGGAAGCCCCGCCGAATTGCAGCACCAGCAGGCGCGGCTTGAGCTCGGCCAGGCGCTGGCGGTTGCGGGTGACCGCGCCCAGCCAGCCGGCGATTTTCATGCCCAGGGTGACTGGCGTGGCGTGCTGCAGCCAGGTACGGCCCGCCAGGGGCGTGGCCTTGTAGCGTTCGGCCTGGCGCGCCAGCGAGTTACCCAGGGTGGCCAAGCGCGCTTCCAGCAGCTGCACGGCATCGCGCAGTTGCAGCACCAGGCCGGTGTCCATCACGTCCTGGCTGGTGGCGCCCAGGTGCACATAGCGTTCGGCTTCCGGCGCCTGGCAGGCGATTTGCTTGCCGAGCATTTTCACCAGCGGAATCGCCGAGTTGCCCGCGCTGCAAATGGCCTGGCCCAGCGCCTGGTAATCGTAACGAGAGGCCTGGCAAGCTGCCTCGATCGGGGCCACCGCTGTGCCAGGGATCACCCCGGCGCGGGCTTCGGCACGGGCCAGGCCCGCTTCGAAATCCAGCATGCCCTGCACCCGCCCCCGGTCGGAGAAGATGTCGCGCATGGCGTCGGCGCTGAAATAGGCATCGAACAATTGGTTGCTCGGTCTCTCGCTCATAAACCTTCCTTAAAGGCGCGCCCGACAGTGGGCGCGCGCTGGCTGGATCAGTGATCGTGATGCAGGTACGACGGTTGTTTAGGCAAGCGCAGGCTGAACAGGAAGGCGATGGCCATCATGATCGTCACGTACCAGTAGAATGCGTTTTCGTTACCTGCGGTCTTGAAGCTCAAGGCCACGAATTCCGCCGAGCCACCGAAAATAGCGTTGGCCACCGCGTAGGCCAGGCCCACGCCCAGTGCACGTACTTGCGGCGGGAACATCTCGGCTTTCACCAGACCGCTGATCGAGGTGTAGAAGCTGACGATGGCCAGGGCCAGGGTGATCAGCACGAACGCCAGGAACGGGCTGGTGATGGTCTTGAGCACCAGCAGGATCGGCAGGGTGAACAATGTGCCCAGGGCGCCGAACCACAGCATGGAGGCGCGGCGGCCGATCTTGTCGGCCAGCATGCCGAACAGCGGCTGCATGCACATGTACAGGAACAGCGCACCGGTCATGACGAAGCTGGAGGTCTTGGCGCTCATGCCTGCGGTGTTCACCAGATATTTCTGCATGTAGGTGGTGAAGGTGTAGAAAATCAGCGAGCCGCCGGCGGTGTAGCCCAGCACCGTGATGAAGGCCGGAGTGTGATTTTTGAACAGGCTGACGATGCTGCCGGCGTCCTTGTCCTGGCGGGTCTCGGCGCTAGTGGTTTCCTTCAGCGAGCGACGCAGCAGCAGAGAGATCACCGCCGCAATGGCACCGACCACGAACGGGATGCGCCAGCCCCAGGCGCGCAATTCGTCATCGCTGAGCACTTGTTGCAGGATCACCACCACCAGTACGGCCAGCAACTGGCCGCCAATCAGGGTCACGTACTGGAACGAAGCGAAGAAGCCGCGCTGACCGCGCAGGGCCACTTCACTCATGTAGGTGGCCGTGGTGCCGTATTCGCCGCCTACCGACAGGCCCTGGAACAGGCGCGCCAGTAACAGCAGAATCGGTGCCCACACGCCAATGCTTTCATAGCCTGGCAAGCAGGCGATGACCAGGGAGCCGGCGCACATCATCAGCACCGAGATCATCATCGAATTCTTGCGACCGTGACGGTCAGCGACGCGGCCGAACAGCCAGCCGCCAATAGGACGCATCAGGAACCCGGCGGCGAACACGCCTGCGGTGTTGAGCAACTGCACCGTGGCATCGGCGGACGGGAAGAAGTGCGGCGCAAAGTAGATTGCGCAGAAGGCATACACATAGAAGTCGAACCATTCGACCAGGTTGCCCGAGGAAGCGCCGACGATCGCAAAGATGCGCTTGCTGCGCTCTTCGCCGGTGTAGTGAGTTGTTGTCATATTCTTATCACTCGTTAAGGTTGGTACAGCCTAGACATATACCGTAACAACCCCCTCCGACAAAACAATTACCCGAAAGCCCAACAGCCTTGCGTGGAGGCCGAGGGGCGTTTCGGGTAACCGGACTGCTCTGTATCAGACGCGTTCGATGGCCAGTGCCAGGCCTTGGCCGACACCCACGCACATGGTCGCCAGGCCTTTTTTGCCACCGGTTTTTTCCAGGTGGTGCAAGGCGGTCAGCACCAGGCGCGCGCCACTCATGCCCAGTGGGTGACCCAGGGCGATGGCGCCGCCATTGGGGTTCACTTGCGGGGCGTCGTCGGCCAGGCCCAGTTCGCGCAGCACGGCCAGGCCTTGGCTGGCGAAGGCTTCGTTCAGCTCGATCACATCGAAATCATTCACCGCCACGCCCAGGCGCTCGGTCAGTTTGCGCACGGCCGGTACCGGGCCGATGCCCATCACGCGCGGCGCCACGCCGGCGCTGGCCATGCCCAGAACCCGGGCACGTGGCTTGAGGCCGTGTTTTTTCACAGCTTCAGCGGAAGCCAGGATCAGCGCGGCAGCGCCGTCATTGACGCCCGAGGCATTGCCGGCGGTGACCGTCTTGTCGGCGCCATTGACAGGCTTGAGCTTGGCCAGGGTCTCGATAGTGGTATCGGCACGTGGATGCTCGTCCTGCTCGACAATGGTCTCACCCTTCTTGTGAGCCACGCGCACCGGCACGATTTCTTCGGCGAAGAAACCGGCGGCCTGGGCTGCGGCGGTGCGCTGCTGGCTGCGCAGGGCAAAGGCGTCCTGGTCTTCGCGCGACACTTTATAGTCGTCAGCCACGTTATCGGCGGTCTGTGGCATGGCGTCGACACCATACTGGGCCTTCATCAGCGGGTTGATGAAGCGCCAGCCGATGGTGGTGTCTTCCAGCTTCATGTTGCGCGAGAACGCGGTGTCGGCCTTGCCCATCACGAATGGCGCGCGGGACATGGACTCGACGCCGCCGGCGATGGCCAGCTCCATCTCGCCGCTGGCGATGGCGCGAAATGCCGTGCCGATGGCGTCCATGCCCGAGGCGCACAGGCGGTTCAGGGTGACGCCGGGGATGCTTTCCGGCAGGCCGGCCAGCAGCAGCGCCATGCGCGCCACGTTACGGTTGTCTTCACCGGCCTGGTTGGCGCAACCCAGGAATACTTCGTCCACCGCGTTCCAGTCGACTTGCGGGTTGCGTTCGATCAGCGCCTTGATCGGAGCCGCCGCCAGGTCATCGGCACGCACGGTGGACAGGCCGCCGCCGAAACGGCCGATGGGGGTGCGAATCGCATCGCAGATGAATACTTCACGCATCAATCTTCTCCTGACAAGGGCCGTGAGCGGTGGCAGCTCAGAATAAAAAAGGCGCGAGGGGCACGCCGGAATGGGTAGCAGATTAAGCTGCCGAATTTTGCGAAACAATCCGATAATCGACCTTGTGGGCGATCACCGAACCAATCCTTACCTGCCTAACAATCGTCCTTTAGGCAGCGGCCGCCAGGCCGAGTCAATTCGGACTCGACCGGGCGACCGCTGCCACGGGGCTATTTACGTGGCGTCAGCGTGGCTGACCATGCCTTTGATGATCACCGCCGCGGTGGCCAGTGCCGCCGGGATCACCAGCGCCGTCAGTACCTGCTCGAAATTCCAGCCCAGGCCCAACAACGTCGCGCCCATCCAGGCACCCAGAATAGCTCCGAAGCGACCGATGCCCAGCATCCACGATACGCCGGTGGCGCGACCCTGGGTGGGGTAGAAACGCGCGGCCAGGGACGGCATCGCCGATTGCGCGCCGTTCACGCACATGCCTGCCACCAGCACCAGGGTGGCCAGCAGGGTAATGTGGCCCAGGCTCTGGCCCACGGCGTAGGCGAACACGCCGGCCAGCAGGTAGAACGTACCAATCACTTTGTGCGGGTTGAAACGGTCCATGGCCCAGCCCACGCCTACTGCGCTCAGTACGCCGCCGAACTGGAACAGCGCGCCGATGAAAGCGGCCTGTTCCATGCTGGCGCCGCTGTCGCGCATCAGCGTCGGCAACCAGCTGGTCAACAGGTACACGATCACCAGGCCCATGAAATACGTCAGCCACAGCAACAGGGTGCCGACGCTGTAAGTACCGGAGAAAATCACCGCCAGCACGTTGCGACCCTTGACGGTGTTCTGCTCGGGCACGCTGAAGCTGCCCGCCTCGGCCACCACGGCCGGGGCGATGGGCGCAAGGGTGCGGCGGATGCGGTCGGTGCCACGGTTGCGCACCACTAGGAACCGCGCCGACTCCGGCAGCCAGATGAACAGCACCACGCCCAGCACTATCGGCAGCAGGCCGCCCACCAACAGCAGGCTATGCCAGCCGTAGGCCGGAATCAGCTTGGCGGAAATGAAGCCGCCGCCGGCCATGCCCAGGTTGAACCCGCAGAACATGCTGGTGACCAGCAGCGAACGAAAGCGCTCAGGGGTGTATTCGGACAGCAGCGTGGTGGCATTGGGCATGCCGGCGCCCAGGCCCAGGCCGGTGAGGAAACGCAGCACCAGCAACTGGTCGACGTTGCCGCTGTAAGCCGAGGCCAGGCTGAACGCGCCGAACAGCAGCACGGCACCCACCAGCACCACCTTGCGGCCGAAACGGTCAGCCAGCGGCCCGGAACCCAGCGCACCGAAGACCATGCCGATCAACGCTGCGCTCATCACCGGGCCCAGGCTGGCGCGGTCGATGCCCCAGTCCTGGGACAGCGCCGGGGCGATGAAGCCCATGGCCGCGGTGTCCAGGCCATCGAGGAAGACAATCAGAAAACACAGGATCACCACCCGCCATTGGTAACGCGACAGGGGTTGGGAATTGATGAAGGACTGCACATCAAGGCAGTTCCCTACAGCAGCTTGGGGACGATTCATTATTTTTATTCCGCAAAAGGCGCGCAGGAGCGCGTATGCCGGTACCGGACCTGCATACTCAAGGGTAGTTGGCTGCCGGAGATCAGGCTCCGCAGGGGCGGTGCTGGGGGGCTGCGGGAAGGGATAGGGTCATGGGGGGTCAACCTCTGCACTTTATTATTGGAAGGCCGAGCATGGCTCGGCCTGTGCGGGCGACATTAATCAGCAGCGCACGGCCGCGCAATTCGATAAACGTAGATCTGTGCGTTTATCGAACAGCAACCGCCCGCCGGCATCAGGCGAACAGTTGGGCGCTGAGGTCGCGGCTGGCGTTGAGCATGATCGGCAGGATGCGTTGCTCAAGCTCCGTGCGGCTCGCACGACCGGCGTGGGTACTGACGTTGAGCGCGGCCAGCACCTGGCCCGAGGCGTCGTACACCGGTACCGCGATGGAACGCAGCCCCTGCTCCAGTTCCTGGTCGACGATGCACCAACCCTGCTGGCGCACCAGTTGCAGGCATTCCAGCAGTGCCTCGCGGCTGGTCAAGGTACGGCTGGTCTTGGGCTGCAGGTCGACATGGTCCAGGTAGTCCTTGAGCGTCACGTCATCCAGCGCCGCCAGGAGGATGCGGCCCATGGACGTGCAGTAGGCCGGCAGCCGTCCACCGACCGCCAGGTCCACCGAAATCAGGCGCTGGGTGGTGGCTGAGCGGGCAATGTAGAGAATGTCATCGCCTTCCAGGGTGGCCATGTTGCACGCCTCGTGCAATTGCTCGCTCATGCTGTCCAGGTACGGCTGGGCGGTCACCGCCAACGGCGTCGAGGACAGGTAGGCGTGACCCAGGGTCAGCACCTTGGGCAGCAGCGAATAGGTGCGCCCGTCGGTGGTGGCGTAACCCAGCTTGATCAGCGTGTGCAGGCAGCGGCGCACGGCGGCGCGAGGGATTTCGGTGCGGTGGCTGATCTGGGCGATGGTCAGGTGGCGCTTGCGTTCCTGGAACGCCTGCACCACGGCCAGGCCGCGGGCCAGCGAGGTCATGAAGTCCGGATCGCCGGCGAACGCCTGGATACGCTTGGCCGGTGACGCCACGATCGGCGGCGCCAATGAGGTGAATGAATTGCGCAGTTGATCGTTCATTCCGGGTCCTTTGCATGGTCAATCTGTACGCGGGGCCCGTCCTTGCCCGAGCGGCAAGGACGTCCTCAAGGGCGATTATCGAACCATCGACCGATAATCGCAATTGACCATTCGGCGGCTTGCTTATACCTTTCCACTGCCACCATGTGGCTTCTTGGAGAGACTGGTCAGGTACCCACCAAAGAAGTCCCAGGCACGGCCTTGCCCTGGGGCGAGGCCGTTTTTTATTTTTCGCCCGCCACGCAGCACGCTTTGCCAAGTTACAGAGCGGCGTTTTTTCATTCGCGTTCTTGTTCGGTAACAAAAACACTTTGAAGTTGATACGCCACGCGCGTCCTGCCGATAGTGTTATTCAAAAGGGTTGCTATAATAAGTTCGTGAGCCTAGTCACAGTTTAGTTGATGCTGGCCCACACCCTGTATCGGCCAACTATCCCGCGCCGCTACGAGGCCAGGCGCACCACCGCCGACCCTCCCTGACCAATAACCAGACTGTTGCTACGACAGCCCCCGTTCTGGTGACGTGGCCGCCCGCCATGAATGGCAGTGCGCAAACACCGGAATGCAACGAAACAATTAGGTAACAATGTGACGAAAGATGAACTGCGCGCGGAACTTGAGCGCCAGGAACAACGTTACAAGGATGTTTACGGCGGAGAAGTCACCACTTACGCCGCGCAACCCGAGCCGGAACGCAAGCCATGGCGCAAGCGTGCCAGCCTGCTCGACCAGGCCTTCGCCCAGGAACTGCAGAAAATCGAAAAGGACCTCAAGGGCGAGGAACCTTGATCGCTGATTGCACTCTGATGGCGTGCGCCATGGGCGTAATCAGCGTTACAGCTTGATGAATGTCCGATGTCGGGGAAATTTCATACGCCCGTTTGAGGGCTGGAAAACCGGCCTGTATCGAGGCTTATTCCCGAGCAAAGCCCGCTATTTCGCGGCTCCCGCGCGCCTGCCACCCCAGGCAGGCAGCCAGCTGCCGACCTGACCAAATTGTCGAAATTTGTTACCGACCGGCAGCGAGGGCATCGATTTCCGGGGTTTTCTGGCATAATCGCGCCCCCTTATGACCGGGTCAGAAAACCTTCATGATTGATTTATTCCACGGAGTCGACGCCTGGGTACTGGTGAGCCTTTTCTTCGCTCTCGCCTTTGTCCTGGCTTTCGAGTTCATCAATGGCTTTCATGACACCGCCAACGCGGTCGCTACAGTCATTTATACCAAAGCCATGCCCCCCCACCTGGCCGTGTTTTTTTCCGGTGCCTTCAACTTTCTGGGGGTGTTGTTTGGCGGAGTCGGGGTGGCCTACGCCATCGTCCACCTGTTGCCGGTCGAACTGCTGATCAACGTCAATACCGGTCAGGGCCTGGCCATGGTCTTCTCGTTGCTGGCCGCGGCCATCGCGTGGAACCTGGGCACCTGGTACTTCGGTATTCCGTCTTCCAGCTCGCACACCCTGATCGGTTCGATCCTGGGCGTGGGCCTGGCCAACGCCATGCTCAACCACATTCCGCTGGCCAATGGGGTGAACTGGCAGAAGGCAATCGACATCGGCGCCTCGCTGGTGGTGTCGCCCATCGTCGGCTTCTTCGTGGCCGCGCTGGTGCTGATCGCCCTGAAGTGGTGGCGCCCGCTGTCGAACATGCACAAGACCCCCGAGGTGCGTAAACAGACCGATTCCAAGAAGCACCCGCCGTTCTGGAACCGCCTGGTACTGGTGGTTTCGGCCATGGCCGTGAGCTTTGTGCACGGCTCCAACGACGGTCAAAAAGGCATCGGCCTGATCATGCTGGTGCTGATCGGCATCGTCCCGGCGCAGTTCGTACTGGACCTGAGCAGCACCACCTACCAGATCGAACGCACCCGCGACGCCACCCTGCACCTGAGCCAGTTCTACCAGCGCAACGAAGCGAGCCTGGGTGAATACCTGGCCCTGGGCAAGTCCAGCAGCGGCGACCTGCCGGACCAGTTCCGTTGCGAGCCGCAGCAGACCGAGCCAACCATCAATGCCTTGCTGGGCACGCTGAACGGCGTGTCGGACTACCACTCGCTGGCACCGGAAAAGCGCATTGAAGTGCGCCGCTACCTGCTGTGCCTGGACGACACCGCGCGCCAGGTGGGCAAGCTGCCAGCGCTGGATTCGCGTGAGAAGTCGGACCTGGAAAAACTGCGCAAGGACCTGACCACCACCACTGAATACGCGCCCTTCTGGGTTGTGGTCGCCGTGGCGCTGGCGTTGGGCCTGGGCACCATGATTGGCTGGAAACGCGTGGTGCTGACCATCGGCGAGAAAATCGGCAAGCAGGGCATGACGTACGCCCAGGGCATGTCGGCGCAGATCACTGCCGCCCTGTCGATCGGCCTGGCCAACGTCTTCAGCCTGCCGGTGTCGACCACCCACGTGCTGTCCTCGGGTGTGGCCGGGACCATGGTGGCGAATAAAAGTGGCCTGCAAGGCGGCACCATCAAGACCATCATGCTGGCCTGGGTACTTACTCTGCCCGCCTCGATGGCCTTGGCGGCGGGCCTGTTCTGGCTGTCCTCGAAGTTCGTGGCCTGAGTTGCCCCGCGATTGAAAAAGGCGCCTGCGGGCGCCTTTTTCATGCCTGCAACTGACCCACCCGGTAGCCGCCGCCAGGCTGCGTCCGGCCATCACGCGCACTGCCTGATTGAGCGTGGCGCCTGTGACGCCGCCTGGCGGCCGCTGCAGGCGTGGGATCAGCGTTTCTTTTTGCCCAGCAATGAGCCCATCAAGCCGCGTACCAACTCGCGCCCCAGTTGGTTGGCCGCCTGGCGCACGGCCGACTTGATGGCCTGCCCCGCTACCCCACCCAGCAACTCCCCTGCCCTGTCGGCCAGGCTCGGCTCGCCGGGCACAGGTGCGGCGCCTTCGTCAACGGGGGGCAGTTTGCGCGCCAGCAGCATTTCATAGGCCGATTCACGGTCGATGGGCTTGTCGTAACGCCCCGCCAACGGCGAGGCGGCAATGATTGCCGCGCGCTCCTCGGTGCTCAACGGCCCGATGCGCGATTGCGGCGGCGCTACCAGCACCCGCTGGACCATGGCCGGCGTGCCCTTGTCCTGCAAGGTGCCCACCAACGCTTCACCAATGCCCAACTCAGTGAGCACCGCCAGGCTGTCGAACGCCGGGTTCGGGCGGAAGCCGTCGGCCACGGCTTTCAGCGACTTTTGCTCCTTGGCGGTGAACGCACGCAAGCCGTGCTGCACCCGCAGGCCCAGTTGCGCCAGCACGTTGTCGGGTAGGTCGGCCGGTGACTGGGTGACGAAGTACACCCCCACGCCCTTGGAACGGATCAGGCGTACCACCTGCTCAAGGCGGTCCTGCAGCGCCTTGGGCGTGCCGGCGAACAGCAGGTGGGCCTCATCGAAGAACAGCGCCAGCAGCGGTTTGTCGGCATCGCCGCGCTCGGGCAATTGCTCGAACAGTTCGGCCAACAGCCACAGCAGGAACGTCGCGTAGACCTTCGGCGCCTCATGCACCAAGCGGCTGGCATCCAGCAGGTGAATGCGCCCACGACCGTCAGCGGCCGGGGTCAACAGGTCCTGCAACTGCAGCGCCGGCTCGCCGAACAGCGCCTCGGCGCCTTGCTGTTCCAAGGTTGCCAGGCGCCGCAACAGGGCCTGGCTGGAGCCGGTGGTCATCAGCGCGCTGTCGTCGCCCAGCACTTGCGGGTTGTCACGCAGGTAACCGAGCAGTGCCTTCAAGTCCTTGAGGTCGAGCAACAACAGGCCCTCACGGTCGGCCACCTTGAACGCTGCATACAACGCGGCCTGCTGGCTGTCGGTCAACTCCAGCAGGCTGCCCAGCAGCAACGGCCCCATTTCGCTGATGGTGGTGCGCAGCGGGTGCCCGCTGTGGCCGTGCACATCCCACAACGCCACCGGGTAGGCCTGGGGCCGGTGCGGCAGCCAGGCCATGCTGGCGATGCGCTCGGCCACCTTGCCGCTGGGCGCGCCGGCGGCGCCCAGGCCGCACAGGTCACCCTTGATGTCGGCAGCGAACACCGCCACGCCGGCGTCACTGAAGCCCTCGGCCAGGCGTTGCAAGGTGACGGTCTTGCCGGTGCCAGTAGCCCCGGCGATCAGCCCGTGACGGTTGGCCAGGCGCAGGTCCTGCGCCACGGGTTGGCCGGACAGGTCGGCACCGATGAGCAATTGCGCTGCGTCTGACATTTCGTCACCTCGCTTAAGTTTTTCCCCAACCCGGTCGATAGAACAGATGAAAGACCAGACTCTATAAAACGTTCGCCCCGCCTTTTAGGGATGAAGGCACTGCTTAATCACCTGCCCCGAATTAAGACCTTAGCGGATCGTATCCCTCATGAATAAAAACCTGAGATTCAGCCACAAGATTCTCATCGCTGCCTCACTGATCGTGCTGGCCGCCTTTGCGTTGTTCACCCTGTATAACGACTACCTGCAACGCAATGCGATTCGCAAGGACCTGGAAAGCTACCTTCACGAAATGGGCGATGTAACGTCGACGAACATCAGTGCCTGGCTGGGCGGGCGGATTCTGCTGGTGCAGAACGTGGCTGAAAATATTCAGCTCAACCCGGACCCGGCCAACGTTTATCACGTGCTGGAACAACCGACCCTGCTCAACAACTTCCTGAACATCTACCTGGGTGATCCCGAAGGCCATTTCTACAACAAGCCGGTCACAACCATGCCGGCGGGTTATGACCCACGCGTACGCCCTTGGTACAAGAGCGGCCTGGCCACCAATGGCGCGTTCCTGACTGAACCCTATATCGACATGAGCACCGGCAAGCTGGTGATTTCGATCGTTCAGGCAGCCAGTCAAGGCAACACCACCCTGGGCGTGGTCGGGGGCGACCTGAGCCTGGACACCATGGACAAAATCATCCGCTCGCTGGACTTCGGCGGCATGGGCCACGCCTTCCTGGTCAGCTCGGACGGCAAGATCCTGGTCCACCCCGATCGCGACCTGGTGATGAAAACCCTCAAGGACATGGCACCCGACGCCAACCTGGTGATCGACGACAAGCTGCATGACGTGCAGATCGGCGGCAAGACCCGCATTGTCACCTTTGCCCAGGTCAAAGGCCTGCCTTCGGTGAACTGGTACATCGGCCTGTCGGTGGACAAGGACAAGGCCTACGCCATGCTCAGCCAGTTCCGCACCTCGGCCATGATTGCCACCGTGGTTGCCGTGGTCATTATCATCGCCCTGCTGGGCATGCTCATCCGCGTGCTGATGGGCCCGCTGCACACCATGATCCGCGCCATGGAAAACATCGCCGAAGGCGAAGGCGACCTCACCCGCCGCCTGCAGATCAACAGCCAGGACGAGTTTGGCATGCTTGGCCGCGCCTTCGACCGCTTCGTGGAACGCATCCACGGCTCGATTCGCGAAGTGTCGTCAGCCACCGAGCAGGTCAACGAAGTAGCCCTGCGCGTGGTCGCCGCCTCCAACTCGTCGATGCTCAATTCCGATGAGCAGGCCAACCGCACCAACAGCGTGGCCGCGGCCATCAACGAGCTCGGCGCCGCCGCCCAGGAGATCGCCCACAACGCCGCCCAGGCCTCGCAGCAGGCCACCAGCGCACGACGCTTGGCCGAGGAAGGCCAGCAGGTGGTGGAAAACAGCATTCAGGCGATGAACCGACTGTCGGACTTGATCAGCACCTCCAGCGGCCACATCGAGACGCTGAACAGCAAGACCGTGAACATCGGTCAGATCCTGGAAGTGATTACCAGCATTTCCCAGCAGACCAACCTGCTGGCCCTCAACGCCGCCATCGAAGCGGCCCGTGCAGGCGAGGCCGGACGCGGCTTCGCGGTGGTGGCCGACGAGGTGCGCAACCTGGCGCACCGCACGCAGGAGTCGGCGCAGCAGGTGCAGAGCATGATCGAAGAGCTGCAGGTAGGCGCCCGCGAGTCCGTCAACACCATGGGTGAAAGCCAGCGCCACAGTCAGGACAGCGTGTCCATCGCCAACCAGGCCGGCGAGCGCCTGGGCAGCGTGACCGTGCGCATCGGCGAAATCGACGGCATGAACCAGTCGGTGGCCACCGCTACCGAGGAGCAGACCGCCGTGGTCGACTCTATCAACATGGACATCAACGAGATCAACACCCTCAACCAGGAAGGCATTGAAAACCTGCACTCCACCCTGCGCGCCTGTTCCGACCTGGAACAGCAGGCCACCCGCCTGAAACAGCTGGTTGGCAGCTTCCGCATCTGACGCCCCGCCAATCGCGCCCCCGCCCTGGGGGCGTGATCGGATCGAACAACTGTCCCTGCCCATGGTCAACCTTATGGAATGACACTGCGCAGGGATACCGATCGTGCATATCGCTGACATCACCATGTTCTATGCCCCCGCCAGCGGCGGCGTGAGAACCTATCTTGATGCCAAACACCGTCGCCTGAAACTCACGCCCGGTGTGCGTCATAGCCTGTTGATACCAGGCCCGGCGTTGAATGAAGACAATGGCGTGTATCAAGTACCTGCCCCCGCCCTGCCCTTCGGCAATGGTTATCGCTTCCCCCTGCGCCTGGCCCCTTGGCGCAATGTGCTCAAAGACCTGCAACCGGACCTGATCGAGGTAGGCGACCCCTACCTGACCGCCTGGGCGGCGCTGGACGCGCGGCGCCAGCTGGACGTACCGGTCATCGGTTTCTACCACTCCGACCTGCCGCTACTGGTGAGCAACCGCATGGGCAACTGGTTCACGCCCAACGTCGAGGCTTACGTCAGCAAGCTGTATGGCAACTTCGACCGGGTACTGGCGCCCAGCCAGGTGATGGCGGACAAGCTGCGCGGCCTGGGCATCGCCAACGTCCACGTGCAGCGCCTGGGCGTGGACCTCAGCACCTTCAACCCGGCACGTCGCGACCCGGAGCTACGCGCCGAGCTGGGTATTGCTGAGGACACGCATTTGCTGATCTTCGCCGGCCGTGGCTCGCGGGAGAAGAACCTGCCGGTGCTGCTGCAGTGCATGAAGCGACTGGGGGGCAAATATCATCTGCTTCTGGTGGGCTCGCACATGCCCGCCAACGTGCCGCGCAATGTCACGGTAATGGACCAGTTCCGACCGGCCGCCGAACTGGCGCGACTGCTGGCCAGCGCCGATGCGCTGCTGCATGCCGGCGACCAGGAAACCTTCGGCCTGGTCATTCTGGAAGCCATGGCCAGCGGTATTCCGGTGGTGGCCGTGGCTGCCGGCGCTTTCACTGAAATTGTCCAGCCTGACTGCGGGCTGCTGTGCCGCGCCAACGACCCATTGGCCATGGCCGAGGCCGTGCGCGAGCTGTTTGCCCATGGCGGCGACCTGGGGCGGCGCGCTCGCGCGCACGCTGAACAGCATTACGCCTGGGACACGGTAGTGTCGGGGCTTCTGGAACATTACCGTGCGGTGCTCGGCACCAGCGCCCACAAGGTGATTCGGCATGGCTGAAGTGCTATTGGTGTTGCATGACGTGTCCCCCGAGAGCTGGGAAGACTACAAACCCTTCGTCGACGCGGTCGATGCCCTGGGCGACGTGCCCATGACCCTGCTGGTGGTGCCTGACTTCCATCACCATAACCACCTGCACAACTTTCCGGCGTTCCGCCGCCTGCTGGATAGCCGCGTGGCCCGGGGCGACGAGTTGGCGCTGCACGGTTTCTATCACGCGGACGATGGCCCGGTGCCCCATACGCCGCGCGAGTACTTCATGCGCCGGGTCTACACCTGGGAGGGCGAGTTCTACCAATTATCCGAGGCCGACGCACTGATGCGCCTGGAAGCCGGCCTCGAGGTGTTCGCCCGCAATGACTGGCCGGTGCACGGCTTCGTGGCCCCGGCGTGGTTGATGAGCGAAGGCACGCGCCGCGCCCTGCAACGCCTGCCGCTGAGTTACACCAGCGGCCCGCAGCACCTGTACCGCTTGCCGGAGTTCACCGAGATCGACGTGCCCGGGCTGGTGTGGAGTGCGGGCAGCGCCTGGCGCCGCGGGCTGTCGAAAGTGATCAGCGACTGGCGCCAGCAGCAATGGCAGCAGGCCCCCTGCATCCGCCTGGGCCTGCACCCGGTGGACATGCGCCATGACTATTCGCGCCAGTATTGGCTGGACACCCTGACCCGCCTGTTGGAACAAGGCCGCGAACCGCTGACCAAACTGGCCTGGCTGCAACGCCAGGCGCAGGCCCGCAGCGCGGCATGAAACGCTGGCCGTGGCTGGCCATTGGCATCCTGTTGGCGGTGCTGATCCCGTTATGCCTGGGCGGCAACGACATGCTCGGGCGGCTGCAACAGTTTCCCGCGCCGCTGTGGCCGGCCATGTTCGCCATGATTGGCCTGTGCTGGTGCATCAATGCCCTGCGCCTGCGCCTGTTGCTAGGGGCCATGGCTGATCGTTTGAGCCTGCGACATTGCCTGGGCACGGTGATGGCCACCGAATTCGCCATTTGCGCCACCCCCGGCGGCACCGGCGGGCCGCTGACCCTTCTGGCCCTGCTTGGCCGCCAGGGCATCCGCCCGGCGCGGGCCAGCGCGGTGTTCGCCATGGACCAGCTCAGTGATCTGGTTTTTTTCCTGTTCGCCCTGGCCGGTATCTTTGTGTACGCCTTGTCCCATCACCTCAATCACAGCCTGCAATGGCTGCTGACGCTCAGCGCGCTGTTGATGATCGGCGGTCTGGTGGCCGGTGTCGCCGTGGTGCGCTGGCACCGCCGGGTGCTGCGCTTCAACGGTCGGGTGCTGCGCCTGCTGGGCGTCACGGGCCACACCCGCAGGCGCTGGGCGCGCAAGCTATTGCACTTCCTCGAGGCCTTCAGCGACACCTGCGCGTTGCCCCGGCGCACGCTGGTCAAGGTATTCCTGCTGACCTGCCTGCATTGGGCCGTGCGCTACAGCGTGCTGTACCTGGCGTTGCGTGGGCTGGGCAGTGACGTGCAATGGGCCTGGACCTTCCTGATCCAGATGCTTTCGCTCAGCGCCGGGCAATTCAGCCTGCTGCCCGGCGGCGCGGGCGCGGCGGAACTGACCTCGGCGGCGCTGCTGGCGCCCATGGTCGGAACCTCTACTGCGGCGGCGGCGATCCTGATCTGGCGGGTGGTGACCTATTACTTCTACCTGTTGGCTGGCGGCCCGGTGTTCGCAGTGATGCTGGGCAAGCCGTTGCTGCGCAAGTTGGGGGTGGTGTCATGATCCGCGCAGTAGTTGCCGCCAGGCGGCGTCCGATCGCACTGCGGGGTCACGGCGTGTCGGATTCGTCAGGATGAGTATCGCGCCACAGCGCCTCGGCCTCCGGGAAATCGGTGCCGTGCTCATCGCTCAGTTCATCGGGGTCGTAACGGCTCAGGCAGCCTTCGCCCAAGGTGGGCGGCGGTGTGGCGGCAGCCTTGTCGCGGGGGTCGCTCATGGCAGTTCCTCACGGTTAGACGCCTGACTGTCCGGGCCCGCATTGCGCGGGCCCGGTGGCGTTATCAGTTGAACACGACCGTCTTGTTGCCGTGCACCAGCACGCGGTCTTCCAGGTGGTAACGAAGACCACGGGCCAGCACCATCTTCTCGACGTCACGGCCGAAACGCACCATGTCTTCGATGCTGTCGCTGTGGCTCACGCGCACCACGTCCTGTTCGATGATAGGCCCGGCATCCAACTCTTCGGTCACATAGTGACAGGTGGCACCGATCAACTTCACCCCCCGCAACGACGCCTGATGGTAAGGCTTGGCGCCAACGAACGACGGCAGGAAGCTGTGGTGAATGTTGATGACCTTCTGCGCGTATTCCTGGCACAACTGCGGTGGCAGGATTTGCATATAGCGCGCCAGCACCACGACATCGGCTTGATGCTGGCTGACCAGGCGCGAAACTTCAGCGAAGGCCGGCTGCTTGTCTTTTGGATCAACCGGTACGTGGAAGTACGGGATACCGTGCCACTCGACCATGCTGCGCAGGTCATCGTGGTTGGAAATGACGCAGGCGATCTCGCAATCCAGTTCATTGGAGTGCCAGCGATGCAGCAAGTCAGCCAGGCAGTGAGACTCGCGACTGGCCATCAGTACCACGCGTTTTTTCTGCTCGGTGTCAGTGATGCGCCACACCATGGAGAATTCTTCGGCAATCGGGGCAAACGCCTCGCGAAACGCCTCGATACCGAATGGCAGCGTGTCGGCACGAATCTCGTGACGCATGAAGAACCAACCACTCTGATCATCGGAGTGGTGGCTTGCCTCATTGATCCAGCCGTTATGGGAAGCCAGGAAATTACTGACTTTGGCGACAATGCCAACGCGGTCCGGGCAAGCGATAACCAGCCGAAAAGTGCGCATATGAGAAAACTCCAAGACTTCGCAAAGGCCGCTATTCTAGCGGCAACTCGGCAAAACTGCAGTAATCCTTGCATTCCGGGCGGCCAGTGGGTTCAAAACCCTGCACTGTTCAGGGTTATCAGCCAGGCGGGCTAACGCGCGAACGTCGTGCTACCTGCCAATAGCCCAAAAATAACGACCGTTCAAACTTAAATCACTGCCGTCGGTCACGATTAAAATAACGTCATTTGCACACTGTTTGGCTATTTAATGTTTACTTGAACATGCGCTATGACTATTATTGACTCAACTGTTCCCCGACACACAGCATTCATAAGGTCCTGCTCATGTCCCTGATCAACGAATACCGCGCCACAGAAGAAGCAATCAAAGAACTGCAAGCCCGTTTGAAGAACCTGTCGCAAGACGACAAACTGCAAACCGAGCTGGAATTCGAAGGCAAACTGCGCACCCTGATGGGCGAGTACCAGAAATCCCTGCGCGACATCATCGCGCTGCTGGATCCGGAAGCCAAGCTGAACAAGGCGCCCCGCGGCGGCGCAGTAAAAACCACCGGCACCAAGCGTGCTCGTAAAGTTAAGCAGTACAAAAACCCGCACAACGGCGAAGTCATCGAAACCAAAGGCGGCAACCACAAGACTCTGAAAGAGTGGAAAGCCAAGTGGGGCGGC
Source organism: uncultured Gammaproteobacteria bacterium (assembly GCA_963816515.1). GTDB lineage: Bacteria > Pseudomonadota > Gammaproteobacteria > Pseudomonadales > Pseudomonadaceae > Aquipseudomonas. The sequence continues at coordinate 1,342,264 of CAWFKX010000001.1, forward strand.
GACGTCGTTGAAGGCTGGGCAACTCTGCTGGGTTAATTGAACGGCCCCGCGCCTTTCACGCCCGCCTAAAAAACGCCAGCACATTGCTGGCGTTTTTTTATGGCTGCGATAAAGCGGACTACAGGCCCAGGCGTTGCCTGAGTTGTGTCACATGGGCCTGCCACTGCGCCAGCACCTGAGCCTGTGCAGGCGTGGCCTGGGCCTGCCATTGGCCCAGTGCCTCGGCGAAACCTGACAGGGTATTCGGCGCGCCCATGGCAGGATCCGTAAGGCGCTGGCAACAAAACGCGTGCCACGCGCTTCGCTCTTGTTCATCCAACGTATCCGGAAAGTTACGAGCGCGGTATCGAAACAATAACTCCGGCAAACGCTCATCATCGAACATCCAGGTTTCCCGCCCCAGCTGTTGCGGGTCGAGCGTGCGTACCTGCTCACATAAACGCCGGTCACGATCGCCTATAAAGCCATCGTATAACTGTTGTTCAGGGTCGCTCACCTCGCCGAACGCTTCATCTGCATACAGGGCCGGTAATTTTTCCTGCCAGTGCACCTGGCCTTGCTTCAGCTGATCGGCACGTTGCTGATAAAGCGCCATATCCAACTGCAAACGCTGGCGATCTTCCTCGCGCAATACACCCACGGGTGCCAGCACCGGACAACGATTGACATGAATCAGCTTCAACGGCACCGGTAATTGCCCTTCGGACAATGGGTCACGGCGCGTGTACATCCGTTGGCGCAACACTTCGGCGCTCTCCTCGAACAACGGCCGAGGGTCAACATGCAGATCGCATACAATCAGCGCATTTCGATTTCGCGGGTGCCAGGCCAATGGCAGCACCACCCCCAGATAATTACGCTGCGCAGAAAAACGTCCGGAGATATGCACCAATGGCTGCAATAATCTTATCTGGTCCAGCACTCTCTGCTTGCTGCGCAACTGGTACAACCAGTTATAGAGTTTTGGCTGGCGATCTCGCAGTAGCCGCGCCAAGGCGATGGTCGCCCGTACGTCCGATAGCGCATCGTGCGCCTGGCCATGGTCAATGCCGTTGGCCGCGGTCAACAATTCCAGCTTCATGCTCACCCGGCCATCGACCTGGGGCCATTCAATACCTTCAGGGCGCAGCGCATACGCTGTGCGCACTACGTCGATCAAGTCCCAGCGGCTGTTACCGCCTTGCCACTCGCGGGCATAGGGGTCGAAAAAGTTGCGGTAAAGACTGTAGCGGGTCACCTCATCGTCGAAACGCAAGGTGTTGTAGCCGGCGCTGCAAGTATTGGGGCGCGACATCTGCGCGTGCACCCGGGTCATGAAGTCGGCTTCGCACAGCCCGCGTTCTGCCAGGCGCTCGGGGGTAATGCCGGTGATCACACACGCCGCGGGGTGCGGCAGAATATCGTCGCTGGGCTGGCAATAGAGGTTGATGGGTTCTTCGATCTCATTGAGATCGGCATCGGTGCGAATACCGGCGACCTGCAGGGCCCGGTCGTTGCGCGGGTTGATGCCGGTGGTTTCGTAGTCGTACCAGAAGATGCTGGAAGTCACGGGGCGTTCCTGTACACAAAGTCGGCAAAGTCTAGGCGTTGCAGGCAGGCGGGACCAGCAATGGCGCCGATTAATTGCCTTGCATTAATGGACGGTTGCTTCACGCACCTGGGGTGGCTAGGATCGGCTGGCGACCTTTTGACTATCAGGTATTCATGTCCCAGACCTCAGCGACGCGACGGAATGCAGTGCTGGTCCCGCCGGTGGACACCCGCTACCAGATCGAAACACCCGAAGGCATCGACCTCAGCCTGCGCCCGGCGGGCCTGGTGGTACGCAGCCTGGCATTCGCCATCGACATGGCCCTGCGCGCCATCCTGCTGGGGCTGGTGTTCATGGTGCTGACCTGGCTGGGCCGGCTGGGGGTTGGCCTGGCGTTGATCCTGATGTTCCTGGTCAACTGGTGGTACATGGTGCTGTTCGAGGTGTTCAACCAGGGACGCTCGCCTGGCAAGCAGGCCATGGGCCTGCGCGTGATCGAGGACGACGGGACGCCGGTGGGCTGGTCGGCCTCGGTGCTGCGCAACTTGCTGCGTTTTGCCGACATGCTGCCGTTCGGCTACTTCCTGGGCGCCATCAGTTGCCTGCAGCACCCGGCGTTCAAGCGCCTGGGCGACCTGGCGGCCGGCACCCTGGTGGTGTATCGCGACCTGCCTCATCAGCGCCCACGACTGCCGGCCGCCGAGCCCATCGCCGTGCCGTTTGCACTGACCCTGCAGGAACAGCGGGCGCTGCTCAGCCTGGCCGAGCGCCAGGACGAATTGTCAGCCGAGCGCCTGGCGGAATTGGCCGGCATCGCCGCGCCGGCCCTCAACGTCACCCCGGCCATGGCCATGGCGCGCATCAACGGTATTGCCCGCGGGCTGCTGGGGCCCACATGAAGCAGAGCCAGTTCGAAAGCCAGCACCAAGGCCAATGGCTCGCGTTCGAGCACCTGCTGGTGCTGCTGGAAAACGGCAGGTCGCGCGCCGAAGCCAGCGAAACCTTCGCCCAGGACTACCGTCGCCTGTGCCAGCACCTGGCGCTGGCACAGCAGCGCGGCTACAGCAGCCACCTGGTCGACAGCCTGCAGCAACTGGCCATGCGCGGCCATCAACAGCTTTATCGACGCCGCCATGCGGTAGGCGCCAGTATCCTTGCCTTCGCACTGGGTGGTTTCCCGCGCCTGGTACGCCAGCAGTGGCGCTTCGTTGCCCTGGCCTGCCTGCTGTTCTTCGGCAGCCTGGTGGTGACCGGCCTGCTGGTGTACAGCTTTCCCGACCTGGTCTACAGCGTGATGGACCCGCAACAGGTGGCGCAGATGGAGTCCATGTATGACCCGGACCAGACTCGCCTGGGCCCGGCGGCGCAGCGTCTGCCGGATCAGGACTGGATGATGTTCGGCTATTACATCATGAACAACATCGGCATCGCCTTCCAGACCTTCGCCAGCGGGCTGCTGCTGGGGCTGGGCAGCCTGTTCTTCCTGCTGTTCAACGGTTTGATGATTGGCGCGGCAGCAGGCCATTTGACCGATATTGGCTACATCGAGACGTTCTGGCCGTTTGTCATCGGCCACGGTGCCTTCGAGCTGAGCGCCATCGCCCTGTCCGGTGCCGCCGGCCTCAAGTTGGGCTGGGCCCTTGTCGCCCCAGGGCGCCTGAGCCGTGGCCAGGCCTTGCGCGAGGCGGCCAAGGTGGCGGTGCAACTGGTTTACGGAGTGATTGCCTTGCTGGTAATCGCGGCATTCATCGAAGCCTACTGGTCGTCGAAGACCAGCTTCGGCCCCGAGGTCAAATACGCGGTGGGGGCGGCATTGTGGGGGCTGGTCGGCACCTACCTGACCCTGGGTGGGCGTCAGTATGCGCCTGACTGACGCCAGCATCGCCATTCGCCCGCGCTCGTCCTGGGAAGCCATCGACCTGGGCGTGCTGCTGGCCCGCCGGCACCGACGTCTGCTGATGCTCAGTTGGGCCGCACTGACCTTGCCCGTGTTCACCCTGCTCAGCCTGGTGCTGTGGCATTCACCGTCCACGGCCATGCTGCTGTTCTGGTGGCTGAAACCGGCTTTCGATCGCCTGCCGCTGCACATTCTGTCCCAGGCACTGTTCGCCGAGCCACCCACCCTGGGCCAGGCCCTGCGCCAGTGGCCGCGCCTGCTCACGGTGCAACTGCTGCCCAGCCTGCTGTGGCGGCGCTTCAGCCTGAGCCGCAGTTTCAGCCTGCCCGTGCAGCAGCTTGAAGGCCTGGCCGGCCCCGACCGGCAGCGGCGCCTGGCCATCCTCAACCAGCGCAGCGGCAGCGCGGCACGCTGGTTGACCCTGGTGGGGGTGCACCTTGAGGGCGCGCTGTGGCTGGGCCTGATTACCCTGTTCTACCTCATGGTGCCCCAGCAAGTGGAAGTGGAATGGAGCTGGCGGCGCCTGATCGAAGCGGCCAACGGCCAATGGCTGTGGGTGGAGCACCTGACCAACGCCTTCTACGCGCTGGTGCTGATCCTGTGGGAACCGATCTACGTGGCGTGCGGTTTCACCCTGTACCTGAACCGGCGCACCGAACTGGAAGCCTGGGACATCGAACTGGTGCTGCGCGGCCTGCGCCAGCGCCTGACCGGCGTCGCCGTGCTGATGCTGGCGGTGGGCGTAGGCCTGAGCAGCATGGCGCGCCCCAGCGAAGCCGCGCAGGTGCCGCCCAACCCCTTCGACCAGCCGCGCCTGGTGCACCAGCCGTTGACCAGCCAGGCGGCACGCCACGACATCAAGTCGATCCTGGAACAACCGCCGTTCAGCAATAAGGAAACCTTGCACCGCTGGCGCCTGGACCACGCCGACGAGGCCCCCGCCAAGCCCGCCGACCTCGCCCGGCTGCTGGAGCAGCCCTGGGTCAAGCTGCTGGCCCGCCTGCTGGAGATGCTGCTGTGGGGCGCGGGCATCGCCCTGCTGGTGCTGGTGGCCTGGCGCTATCGGCAATGGCTGCGGACCTTCGTCAACCGTCGCCATCCCGCGGCCGCGCCCCAGCCAGAGGCCCCGGCGCAACTGTGGGGGCTGGCGGTCAGCACCCAGAGCCTGCCCGATGACATCGCCGGCCAGGCGCGCCGCCTCTGGGCCGACAACCCGCGTGAAGCCTTGAGCCTGCTGTACCGTGGCCTGCTCAGCCGCTTGCTGCATGACTACCGGTTACCCCTGCACGAGGCCGACACCGAGGGCCAGGTGCTGGAAAAGGTCGCCGGCCTGCAAGACCCGGCGCTTGAAGCCTTCAGCGTGGTGCTGACCCGCCATTGGCAAGCCCTGGCCTACGGCCATCGGCTGCCCAGCGAGGCCCTGGCCATGCAGTTGTGCAGCGACTGGAACGCGCTGTTCGGCGGCGCCGGAGCACGCCCATGAGCCGTCGCGGGCGCTGGCTGTTGGCGCTGCTGGCCGTGGTGCTGCTGATCGCCGGCGGCCTGTACCTGATGCGTCACCTGCACCCTTATGATGAGGTGATCGACCACGGCCCTTCTCCGCAAGCCCGGTCCAACCCGTGGCTGGCAGCTGAAGCCTTCCTGCGCCAGCGTGGCTTGAGCGTGCAACAGGCCGATGGCGTGGAGGTGCTGCAACAGTTGCCCGCCAAGGGCCAGAGCCTGTTACTGCTGGGTGACCGGCAGACCATGACCGCGCGCCAGACCGAAGACGTGCTGGCCTGGGTGCGCGCCGGTGGCCGGCTGTTGTTCGTGGCCCAGGCGCTGTGGGACGACGACAAGGCCATGAGCGGCGACCTGCTGCTCGACCGCCTGCAACTGCGGCAGTTTCTGGCCAAGGACCTGCCGGCCCTGCCCGACGCCGAGCCGGACGATTTCCCACAGTTGACCAAGCTTTACCTGGAAAACGAGCAAGCGCCGGCCTACTTCAGTTTCGCCCCGGACTTTCACCTCGAAGACCCGGCGAACAAGGCGCAATCCTGGGCCAACAGCAGCAATGCCACGCACCTGATGCAACTCAAGTATGGTGAAGGCCTGATCACGGTGGTCACCGATGCCGACCTGTGGACCAACGACGCCATCCGCCGGTACGACAACGCCTGGCTACTCTGGTACCTGCACCAGGATACCCAGGTGACGCTGGTGTTCCGCAGTGCTCGCGACAGCCTCGCCACCCTGCTCTGGCGCCATTATCCGCAAGCGCTCGCCAGCCTGGCGCTGCTGCTGGCGCTTGGCCTCTGGCACTTGGCGTTGCGCCATGGCCCGATCGAGCCGGAACCGTCGCTGGCGCGCCGCCAACTGCGCGAACACTTGCGGGCAACGGCGGCGTTCCTGCTGCGCAACGCTGGCCAGGGCCGCCTGCTGCGTGCCTTGCAACTGGACATTCTGCGCCGCGCGCGGCGCCGCCACCCCGGCTTCGAACGCCTGGCCGTGGCCGAACAATGGCAAGTGCTGTCACGCCTGACTCGCCAGCCCACCGCGGCCATCGGCCAGGCCCTGCGCCCGCCCTTGAACCAGCGCCTCAGCGCGGCCGAATTCAGCCGTCAGGTGGCCCATCTGCAAACTCTCAGGAATGCCCTATGAGCGACCCGACCCACGAAACGCCCGACGATGCCGGCACCACCGTGCCAGCGGCCAGCCAGACCCCCGAGCACCTGGCCCAACAGCGGCACCGCGCCAGCCTGCTGGCCCAGGCACTGCGCACAGAGCTGGGCAAGGCGGTGATCGGCCAGCCGGCCGTGATCGAAGATGTGCTCACCGCGTTGATCGCCGGCGGCCACGTGCTGCTCGAAGGGGTACCGGGGCTGGGCAAGACCCTGCTGGTGCGGGCCTTGGCGCGCTGTTTCGGCGGTGAGTTCACACGTATCCAATTCACCCCTGACCTGATGCCCAGTGACATCACCGGGCACGCTGTGTATGACATGCAGACCGAGCAGTTCAAGCTGCGCAAGGGGCCGTTGTTCACCCATATGCTGCTGGCCGATGAAATCAACCGCGCCCCGGCCAAGACCCAGGCCGCCCTGCTGGAGGCCATGCAGGAACGCCAGGTGACCCTGGAGGGCCGTGCCCTGCCCATCGCCCAACCGTTCATGGTGTTGGCCACCCAGAACCCGCTGGAGCAGGAAGGCACGTATCCGCTACCGGAAGCCGAGCTCGACCGCTTCATGCTCAAGCTGCGCCTGGACTACCCCGACGCCGAGCAGGAATTGGAAATGGTGCGCCAAGTGAGCCGCTCGGTACGCGCCGACATGCTCGATGTGCAACCGCTGCGCACCCTGCTGCAGGCCAAGGACGTGGTGGCGCTGCAACGCATCGCCGGCGAACTGCCACTGGACGACCAGGTGCTGGACTACGCCGTGCGCCTGGCCCGTACCACGCGCAGCTGGCCAGGCCTGTCGATCGGCGCCGGGCCGCGCGCGTCCATTGCCCTGGTACGCGGCGGCCGCGCCCGGGCACTGCTGCGCGGCGGCGACTTCGTCATTCCCGATGACATCAAGGGCTGTGCGCTGGCGGTGCTGCGCCACCGTGTGCGGTTGGCGCCCGAGCTGGATATTGAAGGGCTGTCGGTGGACCAGGTGCTGCGCCAGGTCCTCGATCAAGTTCCGGCGCCGCGCCTGTGATCAAGCCTGCACGGCTGATGCTGGCCTGGCTAGGCGCGCTGCTGGTGGCCAACCTGGTACTGGGCAGCCTTGACGCCCTTGGCGTGGGGCTGCCACCGGCCGTGTTCGCGGTGGCCTGGGGCATGCTGCTGGCGCTGGTACTGCTGGCCATCCTGGACGCCTGGCAGGTTCGCCGAATGCCCGCGCTGCAACTGCGCCGCCACGTGCCGGGCAGCCTGGCACTAGGGCGCTGGAACGAGGTTCGGCTGCAGATCAGCCATGACTACGACCGGCCGGTGACGCTGCAAGTGTTCGACCATGTGCCCGATGGCCTGGGTTTCGACGACCTGCCGCAGACCATCGAGTTGGTGCCCGGCCACGACAGCCAACTGGGCTACCGCCTGCGACCCCTGCGGCGCGGTCATTTCGAATGGGATCAGGTCGAGTACCTGCTGCCCAGCCCATTGGGGCTGTGGCAACAACGGCGCTTCAGCGCGAGCAGCGATGCCACCCGCGTGTACCCGGATTTCGCCCGTCTGTATGGGGCGCGGTTGCTGGCGGTGGAAAACTGGCTGAGCCAGCTGGGCGTGCGCCAGCGGCCCCGGCGCGGCCAGGGGCTGGAGTTCAACCAGCTGCGTGAGTTTCGCGAGGGCGACAGCCTGCGCCAGATCGACTGGAAGGCCTCGGCCCGCCAGCGCACGCCCATTACCCGCGAATACCAGGATGAGCGCGACCAGCAGATCGTCTTCCTGATCGACTGCGGTCGCCGCCTGCGCAGCCAGGACGGCGACCTGGCGCACTTCGACCATGCCCTCAACGCTTGCCTGCTGCTCAGCTACGTGGCCCTGCGTCAGGGCGATGCGGTGGGCCTGGCGACGTTCGCCAGCGAGCAACAGCGCTACCTGGCGCCGGTGAAGGGCCAGGCCCAGCTCAATGTGCTGCTCAACGCCGTGTACGACCTGGACAGCAGCCAGCGCCCGGCCGACTACGTGGCCGCCGCCGAGCGCCTGCTGGCGCGGCAGAAGCGTCGGGCGCTGGTGGTGCTGGTGACCAACCTGCGCGACGAGGACGATGAACAGCTGCTGGCGGCGGTAAAACGCCTGGGCCGTCACCACCGGGTGCTGGTGGCCAGCCTGCGCGAGGAAGTACTGGACGAGTTGCGTCAGGCGCCAGTGCAAACCTGGCAACAGGCACTGAGCTACTGCGGCACCATCGACTACCTCAACGCCCGCGCCCAACTGCACGAACGCCTGAGCGCCCATGGCGTGCCGGTGCTGGACGCACGGCCAGGGGAACTGGGGGCGCAACTGGTGACTCGCTACCTGAGCTGGAAAAAAGCCGGAACGTTGTGACGCGACGCGGCCTGTAGCAGAGTCCTCAGGCCGATTCGTTCATCGGGAAACTGAAATAATCACGCAGCGCCACCACCAGCTGCTCATACTCCGGGTGGGCCTGCACCAACTGGAAGCCGGCGTCGTAGTGCCCAGGCGTCACGTCTTCGTGGCACCACAGGCAGGCGGCGGTCAGGTTGAGAACCTGATCGGGAAGTTTGATCTGCAGTTCGAAATCCGGGCCAACCAGCAACGGCAGGTTGCTGATCAGCATCAATCCCTCTTCGTCGACATTGCCCAGGAATCCAATGGGCTGACCCGTGAAACGGTTGAAGACTTTCAGATAACACGGCAGCTGGTGACGCTCGATGCGGCGCTCGGTAAACATGTTCTCATCGCAGTTTAAAGATCATCGTCTATGGTCGCACCGGCGCGTTCACGCTCAAAGTGAAGAACGACCAAGCGTGCCCGTACCCGACGAACGTTACAGCTGTGCAGGCCGAGGCTGGGCAACGGCGGTGGCGCTGCGGTAGTGCCCCAGCTGCTCCAGCGTGTCCAGGCGCGCGCGGGCCCGATAGGCGTATTCGCTATAAGGGTATTGGGTGATGATGAACTCGTAGGTCTGCCCGGCATCCAGGAACAGGTTCTCGCGCTCCAGGCACTGGCCGCGCAGCATCGACACCTCAGGCTGCACGTAGGGGCGCGAACGGCTGGTGCGGTCGACCTGGGACAACTCCAGCATCACCTTGTTGCAGTTGCCGTAGTTGTACTGGCGGTACGCTTCATTCAAATGATGGTCCATGGACCAGCGGGTACAACCGACGACACTGGCCGCCAGCGCTAAAACGATAAGGATTCGCATGGGTATCTCCTGTCCTGAGCGGTTTATCGACCAGGCCGCAGAAATCTTCAGTGACAACTGACCACGGGCAACGTGAGTATCGCCCACCTGCCTGCCACCAAGGTAGTGCAGAGGAACAATGACTACAGCGCGTTTGAGGAGTAGCCTTTCGCTGCGCTTCAATAAAGGAGTCAGTGCATGACCGTTCGCCGTACCAAAATCGTCGCCACCCTTGGCCCTGCCAGCAACTCGCCGGAAGTGATCGAGCAATTGATCAAGGCCGGCCTGGATGTTGCCCGGTTGAACTTCTCCCACGGCACACCGGACGAGCACAAGGCTCGCGCCCGCCTGATCCGCGAGATCGCAGCCAAGCAAGGCCGCCATGTCGCGTTGTTGGGCGACCTGCAAGGTCCAAAGATTCGCATCGCGAAATTCACCAACAAGCGTATCGAGCTGAAAGTCGGTGACCCGTTCACCTTCTCCACCAGCCATCCGCTGACCGAAGGCAACCAGGAAATCGTCGGTATCGACTACCCCGACCTGGTCAAGGACTGCGGTGTCGGCGACGAGCTGCTGCTCGACGACGGCCGCGTGGTGATGCGCGTGGAGACCGCCACCGATGACGCCCTGCACTGCTCGGTGCTGATCGGCGGCCCGCTGTCGGACCACAAGGGCATCAACCGCCGCGGTGGCGGCCTGACCGCCCCGGCCCTGACCGAAAAGGACAAGGCCGACATCAAGCTGGCTGCGGAAATGGACCTGGACTACCTGGCCGTGTCCTTCCCGCGTGACGCTTCCGACATGGAATACGCCCGTCGCCTGCGTGACGAGTCCGGCGGTACCGCCTGGCTGGTCGCCAAGATCGAACGCGCCGAAGCCGTGGCCGACGACGAGACCCTGGACGGCTTGATCCGCGCCAGCGACGCCGTCATGGTTGCCCGTGGTGACCTGGGTGTGGAAATCGGCGATGCCGAGCTTATCGCGATCCAGAAAAAGATCATCCAGCACGCCCGCCGCAACAACAAGGCAGTGATCGTCGCGACCCAGATGATGGAGTCGATGATCCAGAACCCCATGCCTACCCGTGCCGAAGTATCCGACGTGGCCAACGCCGTGCTGGACTATACCGATGCGGTGATGCTGTCGGCCGAAAGCGCTGCCGGCTCCTACCCGATCGAGGCCGTGCAGGCCATGGACCGCATCTGCAAGGGCGCTGAAAAGCACCCGATGAGCATGAAGTCCAGCCACCGTCTGCACACCCAGTTCGAACGTTGCGACGAGAGCATCGCCCTGGCGGCGATGTACACCGCCAACCACTTCCCTGGCGTGAAGGCGATCATTGCCCTGACCGAAAGCGGCTACACCCCGCTGATCATGTCCCGCCTGCGTTCCTCGGTGCCGATTTTCGCGTTCTCCCCGCACCGCGAAACCCAGGCCCGCGCCGCCATGTTCCGTGGCGTGGTACCGGTAGCCTTCGACCCGGCCGCACTGCCGGCCGACAAGGTCAGCCAGGCTGCCGTCGACGAGCTGCTGAAATTGGGCGTGGTCGAGCAAGGCGATTGGGTGATCCTGACCAAGGGCGACAGCTACCACACCATCGGTGGCACCAACGGCATGAAGATCCTGCATGTCGGTGATCCGCTGGTCTAAGGCCTGCGCTTCACGAAAAAAAGCCCCCGGCGTGCGAGCGCCGGGGGCTTTTTCATGGGCACCCAGCACAACCCCGCAGTTCCCACAGTTTCGAGCCCCCTCGCCAGCCTGTGAAATGAGCCTTCCACCCGCGGCGCCGCCGCGGCCCTTGCGCTTTTCACAGGACACACCCATGACACCGCACATCTGCAGCAAAGCCCTGCACGACCAGATTCTCGACATCGACGGCGATATCAAATCGATTGCCCAGGTGCCGGGCAGCGATCAGAAAATCGTCGCTATCGACTCCGACAGGGGCTTCGCCCTTGCCCGCCTGAACGCCGACCTCAGCGTGGATACCTCATTCGGTCATCAGGGCACCGGTTACGTGTTCGATACCTTCGACCCGGACGGATTTGGCTTCAACGCGGCAAACCAGGTCACCGTCGTCGGTGACAAGATTCTGGTACTCGGTTCATTCTTTGATTTTCTCGATGTCACCGACCGTGTCGCCGTGGCCCGCTACCATGCCGACGGCAGCCTCGACACCTCGTTCAACGGCACCGGCAGGCTGGTGGTCGAGCTGCCCCATTCGCGCCGCAACCGGCCTATGCGCCGCAGCGCCATGGCCCATTCGGCCATCCGTATCGAACAGCCGCCGCTGCTGCAAGCGGACGGCGCGCTGTTGTTTTTCTTCCTGGAAGTGGACAACGACCACCGCGACGGCCGGGCCTTCCTGATCCGCCTGAGCGCCGAGGGCCAGCTGGACACCACCTTCAACCAACAGGGCTTCGTGCATGTACAGGTTGATGGCGCGCAGGTGAACCCCAGTGCGCTGATGCTGCAATCGTCGAACATTCTGGTATGCGGCGGCACCCATAAAAACGCCGAGGGCACCGCCTATGGGTTCATCGCGCGGTTTACCGGCACCGGCGACCTGGACACAAGCTTCAACAACAGTGGTTTGGTGGTCATCGGCAACCCGGGCCTTGTGACCCGTATTGTGGCGCTGGCGTTGGACGGCGCCGCACGAATCATTGCCACCGGCACCCATGGCAGCGCGCTGCTCATGACCGCACGCCTGCCCGAGGGGGCTGCTGACCCGTCCTTCAACGATGGCGCGGTCAAGCTGGTGCCGCTGCCATTTGAGGTCGATGCCGTCAAAGCCATGGTGTTGCAGAACGACCTGCCGCGCCCGGCTGTGCTGGTAGCCGTCAACGCCGATACGGGCGACGTGTACGCGACACTGGTTCGTGTCAACCTTGCAGGCACGCTGGACGGCAGCTTTGGCGCGGGTACCGGCTTCTTGATGGCGGAGCGGGAATCCGAATACAAGGCGCTGCAACTGGAAGCCAGCGGCGCCATCATCGCCGCGGGCTATGTCTACCAGCGCGGCTACTGGCCGTGGATACGCCGATTCGGCATCAACGGCGAGCGGCATCAGGCGTTGATCGAAAGCGTGACCGTCCAGGTTGCGAATTGACCTGAAGGCGCCAGGGGCCCCCACGTATGACGTCGGGCCCCTGACTTGTCAGCGGTGATTAATCGTTTACACAAAGACGTATTTTGAATAGTTAAAAACCGGTATTTCTGACAGTAGGCAAGCCGCCTGCTTCAGGCGCACGCTGCTGCTTGGCCCGCCCACAGGAACGCCGCCATGAATCAGCCATCGCTTCCAGCCCCGCCCGAACACTTTGCCTGCGAAGCGGACCCGGCCTTTGGTCAAGAGGGCTTGCTGAAGCTGCCGCTGCCCGACGGCTGGCCCAGCGAACCGGTCGCCGGCAGCCCCCTGCTCAAGGATGACAAGGTGGTTGTGTGCACCCGAGGTGACGCGGCCGTCGGCCTGATACGCGTGGACACCCAGGGCAAACTTGACACCCACTTCGGTGACCAGGGCTACTTCAGCCTCAAGGTCCATGCCCTGACCGCCTACCTGGCGGTGTTGCCCAATGGTGAGTTGTTGCTTACCGCCCTGAGAATTGACGAGGCCAGCCGCGAATGGCAGCTGTTCGCCACGCTGCTGAGCGCCGATGGCACGCTGCTCAGCCACTTTGGCGACCAAGGCACCGTGCGCCTGGGCGTGGGGCCCGCGCCGACGCCAGACAGCGAGCCGGCGCTGCCGGTGCGCATTCGCGTGGACAGCGATGGCGAGCAGATTGTCATCGGCCTGTCCTGCCAGCCGCACCCTGCCCGCCAGTGGCGGGCGCTGGTGCTGCGCCTGGATGCCCGGGGCAGCCTGGATTTTCATATCAACCGGCAAGGCTATTGCGAGTTTCAGTTCCCAGGCATGCACACCTTGCTGAGCGACATCGCCCTGTTGCCCGGCGGCGAGACCCTGGCGACCGGGGTGCGCTGGGCCAACGGCGGCGCGCGACACGGTTTCATCGCCCGGCTGGGGCGCGACGGCCAGCTCGACGCCAGCTTCGGCGACGACGGGTTTGCGCCCGCGCGCGGCATCAAGCGCGCCAGCGGCTTCACCTGCCTGGGGGCGAGCCATGACGACGACAGTCGCTGGCTGCTGGGGTGCGCCGCCAGCGGCGACGGCGACAGTTGCCTGCTGACCGTCAACACCCTGGACGCCGATGGCTACGTGTACCCTGGTTATACCGGGCTGCTGCCTCTGGCCTGTACAGCGGTGACTATCCGAGCCATTCAACCGAACAGCCACGGCGCGGCGTTCATCACCGGGGTGGCGCACCGCGCTAGCGGCGGCAAGGTCAGCCAGCACGTATTCGTTGCCTGCTTGTTGGCCAGCGGCCGTTTCGATGGCCGCTTCGGCCAGGGCACTGGCATCCAGTGGTTCGACGCACTCTGCCCGCCCGCGCCGCAGCCCGATGGCAGCCTGCTGCTGAGCACCAGCACGCACACGCTGCAACGGTTGCGCCCGGTGCGGTCCCGGGGCGATGGCCGGCGGACGCTGGCGGCGGACGGGCTGCCGGACCCGGAATTCAGCGGCGACGGCATGCGCCCCCTGCCCGCTTCCTTTTTCCTGCCACTGATCGCCCTGGAACCGGTGAGCAAGGAACAGCGCATCCTGCTGGGCGCGGCCTTTGCCAATGTCGCCCAACTCGCCGGCCTGACCTCGCGCGGCGCGCCCGACATGAGCTTTGCCGAGGGCGAGTCGATCTTGCTGGAGCTGGACATCGACGATGAGTCCAATGTGGTCCTGACCGACCTGATCGTGCAGCCCGACCGCTGCGTTCTGCTGATCGCCCGGCTGCACGACTACGACAATTTCGGCTACCCGCTGGTTGTCAGGGTGCTGCCCAACGGCGAGCTGGACCGCCAGTTCGGCGAACGTGGCACCTGCCTGATCAGGGAGGTCGATGACTTTCACACCCACGCACCGCGCAAGGCCAACAGCTGGGTGGGCGATAATCCCTCCCCACGCGCGGTGCTGTTGGCCGATGGCGGCTTGGTGCTGGCGTTCACCAACCCGGGAAACGGCAATTGGGTGGACCAGATGATGGTGTTGAAGGTGACGCCCCAGGGACGCCTGGACGATGACTTCGGCGATGAAGGGATCACGGTGCTGCGCTACCGCGATACCGCCAGCTACAGCGCCAGCATCGCGGTACAGGCGGGCGGACGCCTGCTGGTGGGCGGCAGCGCCGATGGCCAGGCGCTGTTTTGCCAACTGCACGCCAGCGGTGAGGTGGATACCGGCTTTGGCGAACAGGGGTTCACGGTCATCAGCGGTACGGCCGAAGAGGCCGACAGCGTGCAGATTCAGGACCTGGCCATCAGCCCGGTGGATCGCAGCGTGCTGGGCATGGGTCGCCTGAACCGGCGGCAAGGTACAGTCACCGGGCCACAAGGCATGCTGGTTCGCCTGCGCGAAGATGGCAGCCACCACCCCACATTCAATAACCTGCGTTTGCTCAGCCTGTACCTGCCGAGCGCGAACACGCCGGTGGCGTGCCAAGTTCTGCGTGGCCATTTCAACGCCAACGGCTTGATTCTGGTAGCCGGCAACAGCGAGCCGGTGAAATCCTTCATGCTCGCCCGCCTGCTGCCGGACACCGGTGCCTATGACCCGGCGTTTGGCGACGGTGGCCGAATGTATTCACCCGACCTGCCGGCCGTCGAGGAACTGCGCGGGTTTGCCGTGCAGCACAACGACAGAATGCTGTTAAGTGTCAGCAGTTCCTCGGCAGGTATCGCCGTAAGGCGCTACCTGCCGGGAGCCCATGCCGGGTTGACCAGTGCCTGGGAAGGTTTCATTCACTGGCTGCGCCGGCATTGGGGCAAGGCACCTCAGGCCAGGCTGTAGCGGCGCACAGCGTCGATGCGCGGCGACTGCCGCTGCGCACCGGTGACCAGCCATTTGCCGTCCGGCTGCAGTTGCAGGCACCAGAAGCCGAAGCCATCGGGTTCTACAATGAGCCCGTCAGGGCCAAAGCCTTCGACGGGCATGCCGTCAGGCTCGAAGCCGATCAACACGCTGCGCGACTGATCGAGTACCTGCTGGCCCACACCACACACGCGGCCATCGAGGCGTGACGCCAGGGCTGCCACGCGGATGCGCCCTTCGCCAGCCGGCGGCGGCAGCAAGCGTGCCACGCCGCCGTTGAACGACGGTGCCAGGTCGCCGTTGAGCATCACCTTGGCAACCCACCCTTGCGCGCCCAGAAAACCACCGGCCATCAGTTGCTGATCAACAGTTTCGAAAACCGTCAGCAGCTTGACCCCGACGGCACCGTGAATTTCCTGGAAGCCATGCGTACCGTAATCGCTGTCCACTTCGCCATGGGCGGTGAGGACCAGCAACAATGCCGCGCCCCCGCTATTGGGCTGGCCGGCCAGCAGAATGCGCTGGTCGTGCAGCGTGGTCACGGCCTCCAGCTCGCAGGGCGCGCCGGCATAGGTGATTTCCTGATAGCCACGGCCATGGTACTCGGTGTCCACCTCGCCCGTGGGCGTGAGGCGGATGATGAACGTCTGCTCTTCATCGATCATCGTCACGAACGGAATGATGATATGGCCGTCTGGGCTGATGATTGGGCTGCCCGCGCGTGCGCGGCTCCCGCCGTCGCCATGTCGCGAGCGTTTCGCACTGGCCAGCGGCACCACGGTGATGCCACCTGTACCGAAGTCGGTGTCCACCGAACCATCCGCCTTGAACATGGCGAAACCGGGCTCCCACAGCGCTTCGTCCTCCCCCGCCAGCCAGGCGGTGAACAGCAGTCGGCCATCGGGCATGCGCTGGATGCCCACGCCTTCCTCGACCAGATGGTCGGGAAAAGCGACTTGAATCACCCCGGCGCCGAGCAGGCGAGTATCCAGGTCACCTCCGGCGGTCAGGCCAATGATCAGGCCCTGGTCCTGCTCGTCGGACCCGGCCATCAGCAGGGAGCCGTCGTCGCCGAGATTGAGGTCGTAGAGTGCCCGGGCATTGATGCCATCGCCGAGTAAAGCCTCATCGCACACGACGATGCCGTCGTGGCCCTGGCCGAAACTCGGGTCCAGCTCGGGTGTGGTGCCAGGGCTAGGCGTGAACGCCCCGCCCTCGTAGCTGCGCACAATGGCCACAGAATTGAAGTCGTCGTCCATTTCGTGCCCGGCCACTTGCAGGTCACCATTGGCCCGGGGCAGCACGGCGAGGAATTCGCGGTAGGGGGCCGTTACAACCAGCCCGCCATTGCCGAAGTTGCGGTCCAGTGTTTGACCATCGTTGGCGCTGAAGCGCATCAGAACGCCGTAACGCTCGTAGCCGCCCACTTGCGCCGCGCCCGCCAGCACCGCCTGGCCCTCGGGGGTCAAGGCGCAGGCCCATGGACGTGGGTATTGCAGCGGTAGATCGAGTTTTTTCAAACCGTCTTCCACGGGTTGCCCCCGAGCGCTCAGCCGCCAGGTGATGACGTCGCCGCTGACGCCCGACACCGACTCTGTACCGTAGGCAATCAACTGATTCTCGCACCACAGCAAGGTGTCGAACACGCAGAGGGAACCGGTAACGGCGTGCGCGGCATACCCTTCGGTGCCGAAGGTGCTGTCCAGGCGGCCATCCTCGGTCACCCGGCCGACCAGCGCCACGTCGTCCTGGGCGGCGGTGAAGCAGTACCCCAAGGGCGTGGTGATCAGGCTGCGAATGGCGACGGGCGCGCCACGGTACCTCAGTTGCAGCGAACCGGTGAAATTGAAGGAGGGGTCCGGCTGGTTGTCCGCTGTCACCGCATACAGGAAGGATTCCGCAGGCGTGGTTTCCGTTGATTGGCGGTAGAACGGAAAAACGATGCGCCCCGGCGCCGCGGCAGGCGGCACAAGGCGGCCATCCGCGCTGTAGCGAACAATGGCTGGCTTCCAGACATTGTCCAGACGCACCCGCCCGCACACGGCGATGCCGTTGTCCTCGACCACCAATGCCGAAGGCGTGGAATCACCGTTCGGGTCAAAGGTGTCCTCGACGTAACCGTTCACACCAAAGGTGGGGTCGATGGTGCCCTGTGCATCGAAGCGGCTAAGGACAAAGGCGCGGCCCTTGCGGGCGAGGATGATGGTCTTGGTGCCCTGGGCTGCCAGGAAATCACCGAACACACCGGTTTGCAGGGCCAACTGGCCGGCATCGCCAAAATCATCGTCCTGGTCGCCTGGCCGACGCGGGTTTTTTTCAGGGGACTTTGTCATTGTTCTACTCCACAGTCATTTGAGGGAGTGAGCAGCGTGCGCGCGAGGTGCCAAGGTCGCTACTGATAGAAATGACAGGTCCGCGCGCCGCCCCTCTTGGGGTGCAATAGCCACCCGGCCACCTCGTGCCGGTCACTTCAACCCCACAGGGAGGTGCCCCATGCACTCGAGTCCAACTACCGTTCCGTTGCCGCAGGCGCTTGATCAACACGTGCTGGACATTGATGGTGACGTCAAGGCAATCATCCAGGTGCCGGGTAGCCAGCAATGGCTGGTGGCCTTGGACACCGGGTTCAATTTTTGCCTGGCACGCCTGAATGCCGACTTGAGCCTGGACGAATCATTCGGCAGCTGTGGTGAAGGCTTTTTCTACGACAACTTCGACGACCACGAAGGCGGCTTGACCGCTATCAACCACCTGGCCTGGGTGGACGGCAAGATCCTGGTGAGCGGCGTGTTTTTCGATTTCGACGTTGACCGCGTCGCCGTCGCCCGCTACCACGCCGATGGCCGCCCCGACACCGGCTTCAACAACGGCGGCAAATGCATTGTGGAACTGCCGCATTCGCCCCGCCGCTTCGGCAGGAAACGCGCAGGGGCTATCCACTCGGCGCTGTGCAACCCCCTGGCACCGCTGGTGCGGGCCGATGGCAGCCTGGTGCTATTTTTCCTCGAAGTCGATGACCAGCACCCCGATGGCCGCGCGATGCTGGTGTGCCTCACGCCCGATGGCCGGCTGGACCCCGGTTTCAATCAGCTGGGCTTCGCTCGATTGACCTACGACGGGCAGGAAATAACCCCCCGGGGCGTTGCCCTGCACGGCGACAACCTGCTGGTTTACGGCGCCACACAACCCGACAAGCAGGGCGGCAGCTACGCGCTGATCAGCCGGTTCGACGGCCGCGGGCATCTTGATCCCAGCTTCAACGATAACGGTTGGGCGGTGATCGGTTCGCCTGGCGTCGCCACCTTACTGACAGCGGTGCATGTGGACGACCAAGGCGCCGTGTTGGCTGTGGGTACCTGCGGCAACGAATTGCTGGTGAACCGCCGCTGCAACAGCGGCATGCCCGACCCAGCCTTCAACCAGGGCATGCCGTTGCTGGTCGCGTTGCCTTTTGCGCTACGGACGGTAAAGGCCATGACCCAGCAGCCCCAGGGCGGTGTGCTGATTGCCGCAGGCATCGAAGAACGCGAATCGCGCGGCGCGCTGATTCGCATAACGGCAGACGGCTCACTGGACCCACGTTTCGCCGGCGGCACGGGCTACCTGATTGCCGGGCGCGAATCCGAATACCTGGCGCTGGACACCAAAGCCGATGGCGCCATTGTGGTGGGCGGCTACTTGTACCACGGCGGCTACTACGGCTGGGTCCAGCGTTTCCACCGCGATGGCCTGCCAGCAGGAAGTCAGCGTGCTCCCTCCACCACCCTCCGCTCGAGGCGCGCCCGCATGCTGTCAAAACGCGTGGCATGCCCCGACTGATCGATGGTCATGCCGCTGCGTGTCATGACCGGGGCACGAAAACATCCGCCAGAATCTGGTTGCGCGCCATCCCTGCCAGGAACAAGCGCCTGGCGTAAGTCTCGACACTGGCCGGCCCGCCGCAAACCAGTGCCCAGGTCTGACGCGACACCACCTGCAACGCGGCCAGCGCGGCCGACAGTTGTTCCGGGACAAGCAATTGCACCTGCAGGTGGGCGTGCTGCCGGGCGAGTTCAGCGAGCGCGTCAGCCAGGTAGTGCTCTTGCGGATCGGACGCCAGGTGCAGCACGCGGATGCTGCCCTGGTGCCCCTGGCGCAAGGCTTCGCGCAGGATAGCGAAGAGTGGCGCCAGCCCGGTGCCCGCGGCCAGTAGCCACAGCGGCTTGTCCTGCCAGTCCGGGTCATAGTGCAACGCCCCACCACGCAGCTCACCCAGGCGGATTACATCACCCGGCGCCAGCAGGCGAGCGGCATCGACGAATGCACCGCGCTGGCGACAGTCGATGTGGAACTCCAGGAAGGGGTCTTCCTGCGGCAGGCTGGCCAATGAATACGGGCGAGCAACGCCAGACTCGGTCCATAGCACCAGGTGCTGCCCAGCCTGGTAGCGCAACGGCCTGGCCGGTTTCAAGCGCAGGCGCAACACGCCGGGGCTGGGCCAGTCGCTGGCCTGGACCGTGGCAGGCACGCCATCCAACCGTGGGTCGAACACCGCCACGGTGAGATCATCGATCACGTCGCACTGGCATGCCAGGCGCCAGCCCTCGGCACGCTTGCCGGCGTCCAGGGCATCAGGAAGCCGGTCGTGGGGTTCACCACGCAGGCAATGCACCAGGCAGGCATGGCAACTGCCGGCGCGGCAGCTGTAGGGGACGTTGAGGCCTTGGGCGTTCAGGGCATCCAGCAGGTTCTTCCCGGACGCCACCGACCAGCGCTGCTGGCCGACGATCAGTTCAGGCATCGGCCGCTTCCCAGGCCGCCGCGCATTGGTTGCGGCCACTGCGCTTGGCGCGGTAAAGCGCCTGGTCGGCACGGTGCAGGGCGTCGTCCAGGTCATCGCCTTCCAGCAGCAGGGTCATGCCCACCGACAGACTCAGGCCCTGCAATTCAAGGCCCTGCGGCTCGGCCGTGGCGAACGCCAGGCGCAGGCGCTCACAGCAAACGCTGAGACGCTCGGCAGTCGCATCGGGCAATAACAACACAAACTCCTCGCCACCGTAACGGGCCAACACATCACCTTCGCGCAGGCAGGCGCCTGCGACCTGGGCAAACATCTGCAACACCTGGTCACCGGCGGCGTGACCATGCACATCGTTGATGCGCTTGAAATGATCGAGGTCGATCAATGCCAGGCCATGTTGCGACCCACTGCCCATGGACAGCAGTTCACGGCCGGCCAGGCTGAGGAAATGCCGGCGGTTGTACAGCCCGGTCAGTTCGTCGGTGGCCACCAGGTCTTCAAGCTGGCGCATCATACCGCGCAGGGTATCCTGATGCGCCTGCAACGCATAGCGGCGCTGGCGCATGCGCTGGCGCGAGGCCTGCACGTAGCTGGCGTACAGGCACAGCCACACCAGCACCACGAACAGCACGCACACCTGGATCGCCGCCAGGCCGGGGTCGGCCAACTGCATCTGGTAGCCTTCATAGAGGTTCAGCCCGGCGAAGCTGAAGAACACCAACACGGCACAGCGCACAAACACCCGGCGCGTGAGGTGAAACAGGCCGAACAGCAGAATCAGCAGGTACAACACCAGGAAGGTACCGCGCGCGCCCTCCAGGTTGGCCATCAGCCACGTCTGCCAGACCAGCGCCAGCAGCACCTGGAATTCGGTGAGGCTGGGGTCGCGCAAACGTCGGTTCCAGCCCTTGTGGAACACCAGGGCCAGTGCTCCCTGGCTGGCAACCACCAGCACCGAGGTCAGCACGGCCGTGCCAAGTGAGGCGCGAAAGTAGTCGCTGAGCGTCGCCACCCAGGTCAGCCCCAGCACCAGCGCGTAGGTGCCAGCGGCAAGCATGAACCGCTTGATCAGCAGTTTTTGTAGGAGTTTGTCGGTCACTCGTTGACTCACCGTGCTCAAAGGGATTCCTTCCCGTCCTGGCACCGAACGGCGCTATGGCCAGATGCCACTTTAGTGCTACACGTCAAAAATAACTATTCAATTTTGAAAGCGCTGTATAACTGTGCTGTACAGCTTTTACCGCATTGGCACGCCGATAACCGCCCCGCCTTTGACTATCGGCGTGTGTCGGCGAGCGACAGGTGCGGTATACTGCCGCGCCTTTTTTGCGTCGGTAGAACCAAGCCGGCGCGTCCTGAAAGGTCGTTTCGATGGTCGCCCGACGTGTCGAAATACCTTAACGAATGTTCCCGTCTTTAAGAGGAGCGCGCCGCATGACCGTGATCAAGCAAGACGACCTGATTCAGAGCGTCGCTGACGCCCTACAGTTCATTTCCTACTACCATCCGGTAGATTTCATCCAGGCCATGCACGAAGCCTACCTGCGCGAAGAGTCGCCGGCGGCCCGTGACTCCATCGCCCAGATCCTGATCAACTCGCGCATGTGCGCCACCGGCCACCGGCCGATCTGCCAGGACACCGGCATCGTCACCGTGTTCGTGCGCGTGGGCATGGACGTGCGCTGGGATGGCGCCACCATGAGCCTGGACGACATGATCAACGAAGGCGTGCGCCGCGCCTATAACCTGCCCGAGAACGTGCTGCGCGCCTCGATCCTGGCCGACCCGGCCGGTGCGCGCAAGAACACCAAGGACAACACCCCGGCGGTCATCCACTACTCCATCGTTCCCGGCAACACCGTGGAAGTGGACGTGGCAGCCAAGGGCGGCGGCTCCGAGAACAAGTCGAAGATGGCCATGCTCAACCCGTCCGACTCGATCGTGGACTGGGTGCTCAAGACCGTTCCGACCATGGGCGCCGGCTGGTGCCCACCGGGCATGCTGGGCATCGGCATCGGCGGCACCGCCGAAAAAGCCGCGGTGATGGCCAAGGAAGTGTTGATGGAGTCCATCGACATCCACGAGCTGAAAGCCCGTGGCCCGCAGAACCGCCTGGAAGAGATTCGCCTGGAGCTGTTCGAGAAGGTCAACCAGCTGGGCATCGGTGCCCAGGGCCTGGGCGGCCTGACCACCGTGCTCGACGTGAAGATCATGGACTACCCGACCCACGCCGCGTCGTTGCCGGTGTGCATGATCCCCAACTGCGCCGCCACCCGTCATGCCCACTTCGTGCTGGACGGCTCCGGCCCGGCGGAGCTGGAAGCACCGGACCTGGACGCCTACCCGGAAATCGTCTGGGAAGCCGGCCCGTCGGCCCGCCGCGTCAACCTCGATACCCTGACGCCGGAAGAAGTGCAAAGCTGGCAACCGGGCGAGACCATCCTGCTCAACGGCAAGATGCTCACCGGCCGCGACGCCGCGCACAAGCGCATGGTGGAAATGCTCAACCGCGGCGAAACCCTGCCGGTGGACCTCAAGGGCCGCTTCATCTACTACGTCGGCCCGGTCGACCCGGTACGTGAAGAAGTGGTTGGCCCGGCCGGCCCGACCACCGCGACCCGCATGGACAAGTTCACCCGCCAGATCCTTGACCAGACCGGTCTGCTGGGCATGATCGGCAAGTCCGAGCGTGGCCCGGTGGCCATCGAAGCGATCAAGGACTACAAGGCCGTCTACCTGATGGCAGTGGGCGGCGCGGCCTACCTGGTGGCCCAGGCCATCAAGAAATCCCGCGTAGTGGCCTTCGAAGAACTGGGCATGGAAGCCATCTACGAGTTCGACGTCAAGGACATGCCGGTCACCGTGGCGGTGGACAGCAAGGGTGAGTCGGTGCACATCACCGGCCCTGCGATCTGGCAGAAGAAGATCAGCGAGAGCCTGGCGGTGGAAGTGAAGTAAGGTCACGTACCTTGCTGTGAAAAAAGCCCGGCCTCAATGCCGGGCTTTTTTGTGGCCGCGGCGGGCCAGGAAAAGCGCCACGTGAGTGACGCGGCCCATGGCCGCTGCAGATTTCGCGCACTACCGGGTTAGGCGTGGGCCGCCATGGGTACTACCGATGAAGCGCGCGGCACTGACGCCACCGTTCGCCGCTGGCTCAGATAGCGCATGCAGCTCACCCGCAGAAACGATGCGAAATTCACCACCTCGCCACGGTAGTCCATCACCTCTTCATACAACTTGGTGATCAGCTGGTTGGTGCTCATGCCGTCGGCGTCGGCGATTTCGCTGAGAATGTCCCAGAACTGGTTTTCCAGGCGCAAGGTGGTGACCACGCCACGGATGCGCAGTGAACGCGAGCGCGATTCGTAGAGGATGGGGTCGGCTTTTACATAGAGTTCGCACATACACAAACCCTCACAGAATAATTTGAGTGCCCAGCAAGCCGAGGAAGCCGGCCAGCCAGGCGGGGTGGGCAGGCCAGGCCGGCGCGCTGGCCAGGTTGCCCTGGACGTGGGCCTGGTTGACCTCGATGTCGATGTAGCGGCCGCCCGCCAGCTTCACTTCCGGCGCGCAGGCCGGGTAAGCGCTGCATTCGCGGCCTTCCAGCACGCCGGCGGCGGCCAGCAGCTGCGCACCGTGGCACACGGCGGCAATGGGCTTGGCGCTCTGGTCAAAGGCTTGCACCAGTTCCAGCACCTTGGCGTTCAGGCGCAGGTACTCGGGGGCTCGGCCTCCGGGGATCACCAGTGCGTCGTAATCGGCGGCGCTCACCTGGGCGAAATCGAAATTCAGGGCAAAGTTGTGGCCCGGTTTCTCACTGTAGGTCTGGTCACCTTCGAAATCGTGGATGGCCGTGCGCACGCTTTGCCCGGCTTTCTTGTCGGGGCACACCGCATGTACCACATGGCCGACCATCTGCAGCGCCTGAAACGGCACCATCACTTCATAGTCTTCTACATAATCGCCGACCAACATCAGAATCTTCTTCGCGGCCATGCTCTGCCCTTCTCTTCAATGATGGAAAAACTACCGTTAACAGTAGTCCTTACGCCATGGCGCGGGTAATAGTCAGCTACTACGCGGCAGTTTTTCCGACCGTCGCCTACGCCGTGAGACGCTTAATTGCGCCGGTCGAGCAGGTTGATCACCAGCCGGTCCAGCCAGCCCCACAGGCGTTGCTGCACACGCCACCACAGTGGGCGCATGTGCCACTTGTCCAGGTTGATCCTGACGCTGGCGGCGAAGTCGTGCTCGAAGCTGCGCGCCACGTCGGCAGTCAGCCCGGGGTCCAGCGCCTCGACGTTGGCTTCCAGGTTGAAACGCAGGTTCCAGTGGTCGAAGTTGCACGAGCCAACGCTGACCCAGTCGTCGATCAGCACCATCTTCAAATGCGAGAAGCACGGCTGGTATTCGAAGATGGTCACCCCGGCCCTGAGCAGGCGCGGGTAATAGTTGTGCCCGGCATAGCGTACCGACGGGTGATCGGTGCGCGGCCCAGTCAGCAGCAGGCGCACATCGACGCCCCGTGAGGCCGCGCGGCGCAGCGAGCGGCGGACTTTCCAGGTGGGCAGGAAGTACGGGGTAGCCAGCCAGATGCGCTGTTTGCCGCTGTTGATGGCGCGCACCAGCGAACGCAGGATGTCGCGGTGCTGGCGGGCGTCGGCATACGCCACGCGGCCCAGGCCATCGCCGCTGGCGGGCAACCGCGGCAGGCGCGGCAAACCGAAATGGGTAGCCGGTCGCCACGCCGTGCGGCGCAGGTTGGCCCGCCACTGGCGGTCGAACAGCATTTGCCAGTCAGCCACCAGCGGCCCTTCGATCTGCACCATCACTTCGTGCCATTCGCTGCTGGCCTGGTCGGGCTGCCAGAACTGATCCGTCAGGCCGGTGCCTCCGATCGCCGCCCACTGCTGGTCGACGATCAGCACCTTGCGATGGTCGCGGTAGAGGTTGCGCAGCCCGCGCCGCAGCCGCATAGGGTTATACCAACGCAGCTCAACCCCGGCGTCGATCAACACCTGGCGCAGGCCGGCGCTCAGCGCCAGCGAGCCGTAATGATCGAACAGGCAACGCACCACCACGCCCCGCGCGGCGGCAGCGGCCAGCGCCTCAATCACCACCTCGGCGCAGCGTCCTGACTCCACCAGGTACAACTCCAGGTCGACCTGCTCGCGGGCGGCGGCGATCACCTCGAGCATGCGCGGAAAAAACACCGGCCCGTCGATCAGCAGTTCGAAATGGTTGTCGGGGCGCCAGGGAAAGATCGGGCCGGCCATGTCAGCGAGGCCGCGCAGTGGACAGAGCGTGCATGCAACCTCCTGTTACAGACGGAAGCCCAACCTTAACCGGCGGGAGTGCGTGCATGGCAAACACCGGAAAACGGCTGCCCAGCTTGACCACTGAACTGCGTGGCCCAGCGCGGTTTCATATGAATACAAAACCATGAACCAACGACAGCACATTGCACTTTATGATCTTGCCCAGAACGCCTCGCTGCGTAATAATCCGTCCCAACAACTAACCCTCGAAACCGGTGTGGCATGACCATCTGGCTTGAGGGGGAAAAAGCCGGCGAAAGCCGGTTTTTTCGTTTCTGGAGCATTGCCAATGCAAGGACCGGCGCCGCTGGAACCCCTGCGCACCCGAATCTATATCGATGGTTACAATTTTTACTACGGTTGCCTGCGAAACACGGCATTCAAATGGCTTGACCCACTCGCATTGTTCGAGCACCAGATTATTCCCTCCATCACGGTGACTGACCACATTGGGCGCGTGCGCAGTTGTAGGTTATTGGCGAGCCCGGCAATCAAATTTTTTACCGCCCGAATCGTAGAAAGCGTCGCCAAGGATGTGGACTCCGTTGCATCTCAAGCTCGCTATCACACCGCGCTACGTAAATTTTACGGGGCGCAGGTCGAGTTGATAGAGGGCTACTACGCCGTAAACCCGATGAAAGTTCGACTGCTGTCTCCCTCCACTCCAAAACTCCCACCCAGGGAGTGCGAAATGGGAATGGCCTGGAAAGTTGAGGAAAAGCAGTCAGACGTCAACCTCGCGCTCCACGCCTATCACGATGCCATAACCGACAACGTGGATCATGTGGTGATCGCGACCAACGACACCGATTTGGCACCTGCACTGGAGATGATTCGCAGGCATACCAATGTGCGAATCGGGCTTGTAGTTCCGGCTACTAGCCATCACCGCCACGCGAATACCGAGCTGGCAAACCATGCCCATTGGGTAAGGAGCAGAGTATCCTGGGACGAACTGGCCGCCTCTCAGCTACCGCGAATTATCAACGGAGGACGACAAGCTACCCTCAAACCTGAGTCATGGTATGCCCATCCACAGGAGCTCAAACACATTTTCAGCCTCATCATCCCTATAACAGGTAGTCGAGGGGCCGCATTCCGGTGGCTGGAAGCAATTAATGATCGCCTCGAAAATCAAACGCCAATGGAGCTGCTCGCTACCCCGGCAGGCTTCGAAAGGGTGCTGGGCTATATTTCCAACTGGCTGGAGTTCAGCCGCCGCCCTTAGAAACTGATTAACAAACCGATGCTTCAAGGCAACAACCGACACCCCTGCCGCGGCCCTGTCCAGGCGGCGGTTGCGCTTTGGCCCAGGCCACGGGCAGTGACGCGGGCGCGGGAGGCATCATCGTCCAGGGCGCTGAGGGGCAAGTACTGCTTGATGTAGGCGCGGCAGTACGGCGCGGACTGCGCCATGACGTAGCGGCATGAGCAATATTCCTTGGCGCTGTAGGCGCTGAGAATGCCTGGGAAGGCCAGGAGCGCGGTGCGCTCGTGCCATACGGCCAGGCCGATGGCCAGCAGCATCACCACGGCGACGCCGCGTTTCACGGTTGCACCGCCGGGGCGAAGGCGGCCAAGGCGCGCTTGAGCAGTTCGTTGTGCTGGTAGCTGCCATCGCGGTCGTCGCCGTAGCGCACGATCACCAGTTTCTGGTCGGGCACCACGTACAGTGCCTGGCCCCAATGGCCCAGCGCCGCGAAGGTCTGCGCCGGGGCGTCGGGCCACGGCCGGGGGGCATTGCCCACGGGTACGTTGAGCCACCATTGGCCGCCACCCGTGGCTTCGCCAGGCTCGGCCACTGCGTGCGCGAACGGCTGCCGATTGAAATCGACCCACGCCTTGGGCAGCAGTTGTCGGCCGTGCCAGCGGCCATCGCGCAGCATCAACAAACCCACGCGGGCCAGGTCGCGGGCGCGCAGGTAGGCGTAGGACGAGGCGACAAACGTGCCATGGGTGTCGGTTTCCCACACGCCCTGCTCGATGCCCAGCGGCTGGAACAGCGCCTGCCAGGGATAATTCTGGTAATCGTGGGCGCCCACCATATGTTCCAGGGCCGCCGACAGCAGGTTGCTGTCGCCACTGGAATAACGGAACACCTGGTCCGGTGCGGCGTAGGTGTCGAGGCCGGCCGTGAACGCCGCCATGTCGCGGCGACCGCGTGTGTAGAGCATGGCCACCACGGAGGAATACAGTGGCGCGTATTCATAGTCTTCCTGCCAGTCCAGCCCCGAGGCCCAGTGGAGCAGATCAGCCAGGCGAATATCCGGATGGCGCGACATGGGTGGGTAATACTCGGCCACCGGATCGTCCAGCCGGAAACGGCCCTCGCCGAACGCGACGCCAAGTACGCAGGCCATCAGGCTTTTGCTGATCGACCAGGTGGTGTGCAGGGAATTGGCAGTGAACGGCGCCGCATAGCGTTCATACACCAAGCGGCCATCGCGAATGACCACCAGCGCGTCGGTACGAATGCCCTTGCGGGTATCGTCGTCCCGCGCCGGGAAGGCGTAGTCGGTGAGGGCCTGGACCGCCGGACCAGGTGGCTGCAGGTCCTGCATCCACTGCTCGCCGGGCCAGTCCTCGGCGAGGGCTGGCAGGGCGAGAAAGGTGATGAGCCACAGCCAGGGTTTGAGCATGCGCCGTAGTCTAGATCAGCAATGTGACAGCCCGTGTTTCAGGGTTCGAGCCCCAGGCTTTCGCGCGCCTTTTCCAGGCGTTTGTTGCGCGCGCCACTGGCGAGGGTCAGCAGGCCTCGGTCCCGCCGCCACACATCGGCCAGCTCAGCCGGGCCGGCCGCGAAGGCTTGTTCCAGGTCGCCGTCCAATGCCTTGAACTGTTCGAACACGCCCCCCAGCAACACATGGCTGGTAGCGGCATCCGGGCACTGGCGGGTGGCCTCGGCGCAACTGCCCAGCAAGCCTACCAGGCGCAACTGCAGCACCTGCGGCCAGCCGTGGTCCTGGCCGCAGGCGTACAGCCAGGCCAGCATGGCACTGAGCACGTACAAGTCTTCCAGGCTGCGAAAGGGTTTCACGTAGGCATCCCAGCCATCACCGGCCAAGCGCTCGCACAGGGCGTTATCCAGGAACAACCGGCTGTGGCTGATTTCCGGCATCAGCGCGATCGCCGGCAGCGGCTCCAGGCGCACGCCCGGTTCGCCCGGGTAGACCACCACCAAGCTGAGGCGTGGCGCCTGGCCGGGCTCTTCGCTGCGCGCGGCCACCAGCAGCCAGTCGGCGTCATCACCAGCCGTGACAAAATCCTTGCGGCCATTGAGGCGTAAACCGCTCAGGCGCGTTTGCAGGTCCGCCGGGCGCAGGCTGTGCTGTTCGGTGGCGCAAATAGCCCCCAGGCTCGCCGGGGCGCTGGGCCACAACACCCGCAGCGCTGCCTGGTACCCCACCAGGAACGCCATGCCCGGGCTATCCACCGCTTGGCCGCCCAGCACGGCCAGGTCGAACGGCGACACCGGCCCCAGGCGCTCGAGCAAGGCCCCATAGGTATCACTCAACTTTCCCGACGATGGCAACCGTTCACGCACATTAAGCAACTTGAGCCAGGACATAACGCACTCCTCGGGGCTGTCATACAAGCATCACCAAAGCTTAATGGTGATGACACCGGGCCTACCTAGGCTGAGCTTGCACAACAAAGTCGACCGGCCGCAACCCCATGGCTGGCTTTTGGAGACTCGCAATGACTCAGATCGCTCTATCTGGCGTTACTCGCACCGAACGTCGCCTGCAAGCCGAACGCCTGACCGGCCCCGATGCCCTGCGCGAAGCCCAGAGCCTGCGCTTCGACGTGTTCAGTGGCGAGTTCAATGCCAAGCTCAAGGGCGCCGAGCTGGGCCTGGACATGGACGACTATGACGCCCACTGCCGCCATATCGGCGTGCGTGACCTGACGACCGGCGAGCTGGTGGCCACCACCCGCCTGCTCGACCACACGGCAGCCCACGGCCTGGGCCGCTTCTACAGCGAAGAAGAATTCAGCCTGCACGGCCTGGGCGGCCTGCAAGGCCCGATCCTGGAAATCGGCCGCACCTGCGTGGCCCCCGACTACCGCAACGGCGGCACCATCGCCGTGCTCTGGGGCGAGCTGGCCGAAGTGCTCAACGAAGGTGGCTACAGCTACCTGATGGGCTGTGCCAGCATTCCGATGCAGGACGGCGGTATACAGGCCAAGGCCATCATGCAGCGCTTGCGCGAACGCTACCTGTGCACCGAGCACCTGCGCGCCGAACCGAAGAAACCATTGCCTGAACTGGACGTGCCGCACAACGTCATCGCCGAAATGCCGCCGCTGCTCAAGGCCTACATGCGCCTGGGTGCCAAGGTGTGCGGCGAGCCTTGCTGGGACGAGGAATTCCAGGTGGCCGACGTGTTTATCCTGCTCAAGCGCGAGAACCTCTGCCCGCGCTATGCCCGCCACTTCAAGGCGGCGGTCTGATGGCCCGCGCTCGCGTCTACGGGCGCATCGCCCGGGTGCTGCTGGTAGTCGCCCTGGGCCTGAGCATGGCCACGCTGTTCACCCTCTACGAACGCCTGCGCATTCAGCATTCCATGGCCCGGCGCCAGCGCTGGTCGCGGTTTTTCATGCGTCGCTTGAGCCATGCCCTGCCCTTTCGCGTGACCGTGCACGGCGAGCTGCCCCAGCAGCCGATGCTGTGGGTGTGCAACCATGTGTCCTGGACCGACATCGCCCTGCTGGGCCAACTGGCACCGCTGTCATTCCTCTCCAAGGCCGAGGTGCGCACCTGGCCGATTGCCGGCTGGCTGGCCCTGAAGGCCGGCACCCTGTTCATTCGCCGCGGCTCGGGCGACAGCCAATTGATCCGCCGGCAAATGACCCAGCACCTGGGCAACCAGTGCTCGCTGATGATCTTCCCCGAAGGCACCACCACCGACGGCCAACAACTACGAACGTTCCACGGTCGCCTGCTGGCCAGCGCCATCGAGGCGCACGTGCCGTTGCAGCCGGTGGCCATCCGCTACGTGCGCAATGGCGCCATCGACCCGCTGGCACCGTTCATTGGCGACGACGACCTGCTGTCGCATTTGATGCGCCTGTTCAGCAACGATGTGGGCGACGTGCACATCCATCTGCTGCCGCCCATTGCCAGCGCTGGCATGGAGCGCGCGGCGCTGGCGTTCCAGGCGCAGGAAGCGGTGCGAGTGGCGCTGTTCGGTACGCCTGCGGCAACACCCCGATCGAAGGCTGCGTAATTCTGTAATAGTGGCCGCCCTTTGGGAGCCGGCTACAAGTTAGAGCGGGCGAACGCCTGCACGATGGGGTAAAACGCGCGAAAATCTTCGCTCAAGGGTTCGTAGAGCTGGCGCACTTCGTCCATGGCCCCCAGTATCCCTTCCGGCTTCGACAGCCGCCGTGCTATGCCGTTGAACACCTGTTCGAGCACCTCGACATCCCGGTAGGAACCCAGCCAGTCATCGGCAATCATGTACGGCGCCATGCGCGCCAGCCGCCCCGGCAGTTCCGGTTCGGCGGCCAGCACCCGGTACACGCCCGCTGTGTAGTGCTTGAGCGGCACGTTCGAATAATTCGCCCAGTGCCGCGCCAGGCAGTGGTCGAAGAACACGTCGACAATAATCCCCGCATAGCGCCGGCGCTCGCCGGGAAAGCGCGCCAGCGCCTTCAGCACCAACGGATGGCTGTCGGTAAACGCATCAATCTGCCGGTGCAGTTGGATGGCCGCCTGCAAGCTCGGCGAAAAGCGCCCTTCCAGGCGGCCTTTGACGAAATCGCCATACAGGCTGCCCAGCAGTTGTTCCGGTTCCTGGCCGCCCAGGTGCAAATGCGCGAGATAGTTCATGGCTTCAGCGTAACACCTGCGCACCATATCGTTATAACTCGATATACCGATTCAGCCCAAGCATAGTACTCGATCATATTTGTATATCGCGATTTACAGATATATATTTCGCCCTATCCCGATATACCGCATCACCCACTGAGCCCATGCTGCCATGCCACTCGATCTCGACGAAATAATAAAAGCCCTGGCCCACCCAGTACGGCGAGAAATCCTCAACTGGCTGAAAAACCCTGAAACCGAATTTCCCGAACAACTGCACCACAGCACCGACCTGGGTGTGTGCGCCGGGCAGATTGACCAACGCTGCGGCCTGTCGCAGTCCACGGTGTCAGCCCATCTGGCGACACTGCAACGCGCCGGGCTGATCAGCAGCCGCAAAGTCGGCCAGTGGAATTTTTTCCAGCGTAACGAGGACACCATCCAGGCGTTCCTCAAGCAAATGAGCCAAGAACTCTAACCCCCTTTCACCCCTATGAGGCAACCTTCATGACCACGATTTTCGACCCGATCACCCTTGGCGACCTCGAGCTGCCGAACCGCATCATCATGGCGCCGCTGACACGCTGCCGCGCCGACGAAGGCCGCGTGCCAAACGCGCTGATGGCCGAATACTACGTGCAGCGCGCCAGTGCCGGCCTGATCCTCAGCGAAGCCACCTCGGTGACCCCGCTGGGCGTGGGCTACCCGGACACCCCCGGCATCTGGTCCAATGACCAGGTACGCGGCTGGACCAACGTCACCAAGGCCGTGCACGCCGCCGGCGGGCGCATTTTCCTGCAACTGTGGCACGTGGGCCGTATTTCCCATGAAAGCTACCTGAACGGCGAAACCCCGGTGGCGCCGAGCGCCATCAAGCCGGCCGGCCACGTCAGCCTGGTGCGCCCGATCACTGAATTCCCGACCCCACGCGCACTGGAAACCGCTGAAATCGCCGATGTCGTCGAGGCCTACCGCCAGGGCGCGGAAAACGCCAAGGCCGCCGGTTTCGACGGCGTTGAAGTGCACGGTGCCAACGGCTACCTGCTCGACCAGTTCCTGCAGAGCAGCACCAACACCCGCACCGACCAGTACGGCGGCTCGCTGGAAAACCGCGCGCGCCTGCTGCTGGAAGTGACCGATGCCTGCATCGACGTCTGGGGCGCTGGCCGCGTGGGTGTGCACTTGGCACCGCGCGCCGACTCCCACGACATGGGCGACGAAAATCGTTTGGAAACCTTCAGCTATGTTGCCCGTGAACTGGGCAAGCGCGGCGTGGCGTTCATCTGCGCACGTGAGAAGCAGGCGGACGATAGCATCGGTGCCGCGTTGAAAGACGCCTTCGGCGGCCCGTACATCGCCAACGAACGCTTCACCAAGGCGAGCGCCAATGCCGCCCTGGCCGCCGGCACCGCCGACGCCGTGGCCTTCGGCGTACCGTTCATCGCCAACCCGGACCTGGTGGCCCGCCTGGCCGCCGATGCACCGCTGAACGATGCGCATCCGGAAACTTTCTATGGCAAAGGCCCGGTGGGTTACCTGGACTACCCAACACTGTAACGCCGGGACGCAGCCCTCGGCAGCGGCTACAGACCCTTTGTAGCAGCGGCCGCCAGGCCGCGTCACAGGCGAACGCGGTGGGTCAGCTTACTGCCGGCTATTGATCTGCTGCTGCAGGTTCTGGATCTGGCTCTGCAAGGTGGTGATGTTACGCGTGGTCTGCCCACGGAACGAGTCGAACTCGGCCGTGTTGGCGCCTGCCGCAGCCGCTGGGCGGTTCTCCACTTCGCTCTTGAGCACCACCACGTCCTGCTCGACACTGTCCAGGCGGCCGGTGACGTTGCCTTGTTTCTTCAACGCTGCCACGTCGCTGGCCAGGGCCTTGAGCTGGCCGTCGAGCTTGCCGGCATCGGCCTGGCTGCCTTTAAGGGTTGCCAGGTCGGCGCTCAGGCTTTTCAACTGCGCCTGCACCTGTTCATTGGCTGCCTGCTG
Organism: uncultured Gammaproteobacteria bacterium; assembly: GCA_963816515.1. GTDB lineage: Bacteria > Pseudomonadota > Gammaproteobacteria > Pseudomonadales > Pseudomonadaceae > Aquipseudomonas. The sequence continues at coordinate 1,375,348 of CAWFKX010000001.1, forward strand.
GGCACTGGCCTGGGCCAACGCCTGGTCCACACGCTTGCCCAAATCCCCTTGCAGGCCAGCCACGCCCTGCTGTTCACGGCCCTGATCCTGCAGTTGCGTCTGTAACTGCTTGATCTGCAGTTTCAGTTGTTCACTGCCACTGTTGGCGCTGGATTGCGTGGCAACCACCTTGCCGCTGATGTCCTGCAGGCGCCCCGCTGCTTCCTCGCTGATGCGCGCGAAGCTTTCCTGGGTGGCCACCAGTTGCTGCTCCATCAGCGAGATCTGCTGAAAGCTCCACCACCCCAAACCCGCCAGGGCAATGCACAGGGCGCCGACCAGTGCCCACAGCGGCCCGGTGCTCGGGCCTTTGACCTTGACCACCGGCGTGGTGCGCGAATACACCGTGGTGCGCTCGCGCTCCGCAGGCGAGGCCGGGGCAAAGTCATCGTCATCGCCGTCCTTGGCGCTGAGGCGCGGCACATTGTCGAAATCGTCGTCGCGGGCGTCGTTACGCATGAGAAAACCTTTTATAAAGCGCGGTAATGGCCAAATAATGGTGCGAGTATACCCGCCGCCGGGCCGCTGTGATCGACCGCCAAAACTGCGGCCGGTTCAACGACTGCCTGAGCGGTCCTGGGCTTTCCACCAGCCACAGAATTCATCCAATGCAGCCCACAGGCTGACCGTGGGCTCGTAGTTCAGATAATGCCTGGCCCGGCTGATGTCGAGGGTGAAATCCTTGTTCATGATTTGCATGCCCAGGCGCGACAGCGTTGGTTGCGGGCGCCCCGGCCACAGCAGGCAGGCGCCTTCGTTGAGCGTTGCCGCTGCATAACCCAGGCCATAGGAGCGGTAGCGCGTCACCTGGGGCAGGTTCATCTGGCGCATCACGTAGTTGACCACGTCCCAGATCGGCACCGGCGTACCGTTGCTGATGTTGTAGGCCTTGCCCAGCGCCGACTCGTCGGCCAGCAGAGCACTCATCAGCGCCTCGTTGAGGTTCTGCACGCTGGTAAAATCGACCTTGTTGAGGCCGTTGCCGATGATCTTCAGGCGGTTCTTTTTCTGCATCTGCAACAGCCGCGGAAAAATGCTCACGTCACCGGCACCGGTGACGAAGCGCGGGCGCAGGGCCAGTACCTCCATGCCGAACTCCGCCGCGCCGAACACCTTCTGCTCGGCCAGGAACTTGGTCTTGGCGTAATGATCATGGAAGCGCCGCGGCACCTGCTCTTCGCGCAGGCCAAGGTGCGAGCGGCCGTCGAAATAAATCGACGGGGATGACAAATGCACCAGGCGCCGCACCTGCTCTTTCAGGCATGACTCGACCACGTTCTCGGTGACCTCGACGTTGCCCCGGTGGAAATCCTGATAGCGGCCCCAATTGCCCACGGCCCCGGCGCAGTGCACCACGGCCTCGACGCCGATGCACAGGCGACGCACCAGGTCGGGGTCGGTCAGGTCGCCCTGGACGAACTGCGCGCCACGGCGCACCAGGTGCTCGACGCCCTCGGCCCGGCGGCCACTGACGCGCACCTCCAGGCCCTGTTCCAGCGCATGGCGGGCAAAACGCCCGCCAATGAAGCCACTCGCGCCGGTCACCAGAATTTTCATGAAGCGCTCCGCATCTGTTTCATCAATTAATAAGCCTTACGCCACCAGCCACTGGCCGGCCTCGCGCGCCAGGTGGTCGGTGAGGTCGGTCAGCAACTGCCCACCATGGCGCCAGTGGTGCCAGTACAGCGGTACATCGATACAGCGCTCGGGGCTCAATTCCACCAGGCTGCCTTCGGCCAACTGCGCCTGCGCCTGCAACTCGGGCACCAGCCCCCAGCCCAGGCCGGCCTCGGCCATGCGCAGGAAACCCTCGGAGGAAGGACACAGATGGTGCATGAAGCCGCCGTCGATGCCGAGTGCGGCCAGGTAGCGATGCTGCAGCAGGTCGTCCGGGCCGAACACCAGCGCCGGGACGCGGGCCAATTGTCCCGCATCGAAGCCCGCAGGGAAATGCCTGGCGAAAAACCCCGGGCTGGCCAAGGCCCGGTAGCGCATGGCCCCCAGCAACAGACTGCGCGCCCCGGCCACCGGCCGTTCGCTGCCGCACAGGCAGGCCGCGACCTCGCCGGCACGCATGCGCTTGAGGCCTACGTCCTGATCTTCCACCACCAAATCCAGCAAAAGCCCACGTTCAGCGCAAAACCGCCCTACAGCTGAAGCCCACCAGGTCGCCAGACTGTCAGCATTCAGGGCAATGCGCAGGCGCTCCGGCAGCCCTTCTTCGTCCAGGGCCGGCACTTGGCCCTGAAGGTCGCGCTCCAGTAGCCGCACCTGCTGCACATGGTTGAGCAGCCGCCGACCGATTTCAGTCGGGCTGGGCGGCGTGGCGCGCACCAGCACCGGCTGGCCGATGCGCGCTTCCAGAAGTTTGATGCGCTGGGAGATGGCTGACTGCGAAAGGCCCAGCACCTGCGCGGCGCGGTCGAAACCGCCCTGTTCGGTGACTGCCGCCAGGGCCGATAGCAACTTGTAATCGAACATCACTTTTCCTAATGGGCGATCAGCATTATTGGTTTTTCTTATACAGCAATGCCCCGCACACTCCAACGCCTGACAGAGGAGTTCGACACCATGTGGCACAGCTATATAAACGGCCTGTTGGTCGCGGCGGGTTTGATCATGGCGATCGGCACCCAGAATGCCTTCGTGCTGGCCCAGAGCCTGCGCCGCGAACATCATTTGCCGGTGGCAGCGCTGTGCGTGCTGTGCGACGCAGTGCTGGTGACCCTGGGCGTGTTCGGCCTGGCCAACGTGCTGGTGCACAGCCCGCTGCTGCTGGAAGTGGCGCGCTGGGGCGGTGCGCTGTTCTTGCTGTGGTACGGCGCCAAGGCCCTGCGCCGTGCCTGCTCGCGGCAGGCGCTGCAACAGGGTGAAGGCAACGGCCAGCGTTCGCGCCGGGCGGTGTTGCTCAGTGCCCTGGCGGTGACCCTGCTCAACCCCCATGTGTATTTGGACACGGTGCTGCTGATCGGCTCGCTCGGCGCCCAGCAAAGCATGCCCAGCGCCTACGTGGCCGGTGCCGCCAGCGCGTCGCTGCTGTGGTTCTTCACCCTGGCCCTGGGCGCGGCCTGGCTGGCCCCGTGGCTGGCACGGCCGGCCACCTGGCGGGTGCTGGACCTGATGGTGGCGGTAATGATGTTCGCCGTGGCGGCGCAACTGATCGTGGCCTGAGCGCCACCGGTCCGTGACACGCAAGTGCTCTGGAACCTCTATTCCACACAGTTGTTGCGTGGTTATGCCTGGGTCCCGGTGCTATGATCCAAAGCTTGCGCCGCAAAGAGTAAAAACTCGCCGGCGTACCTCTGGCCGCCCGTGATCGGCCTTGCGCTCACCGCAACAGACCTGATTAGGAGAATCACCATGGCTTTTGAATTGCCGCCGCTGCCCTACGCCCACGATGCGCTGCAGCCGCACATCTCCAAAGAGACTCTGGAATACCACCACGACAAGCACCACAACACCTATGTCGTGAACCTGAACAACCTGGTGCCAGGCACCGAGTTCGAAGGCAAGACTCTGGAAGAAATCGTCAAGACTTCCTCCGGTGGCATCTTCAACAACGCCGCCCAGGTCTGGAACCACACCTTCTACTGGAACTGCCTGGCGCCTAACGCTGGTGGCCAGCCGACCGGTGCCCTGGCTGAGGCCATCAACAAGGCTTTCGGTTCCTTCGACAAGTTCAAGGAAGAGTTCAGCAAGACTTCCATCGGCACTTTCGGCTCCGGCTGGGGCTGGCTGGTGAAGAAGGCTGACGGTTCCCTGGCCCTGGCCAGCACCATCGGCGCCGGCAACCCGCTGACCAGCGGCGACACCCCGCTGCTGACCTGCGACGTGTGGGAACACGCTTACTACATTGACTACCGTAACGTGCGCCCGAAATACGTCGAGGCGTTCTGGAACCTGGTCAACTGGAAGTTCGTGGCTGAGCAGTTCGAAGGCAAGACCTTCACTGCCTAAGCCTCGCGCTTGCTGAAAAACCCGGCTCCGGCCGGGTTTTTTGTGCGCGGATGCGATCTGTGGCACGTCTGCCGCACCCACGGGGCTTGCCTGGATCCGGGATACGGCTAAGATCTTAAGTAAGGAAATCGCCGGACGGCACTCAAGTGCAGGCGAGGTCCAACCGACATAATAAAGGGCGCCTGCCGCAGCCGCCGGACGTTCTGAGCGCTCCCCCTTGACTGCCCACCGGGATAGCCAACGATAATGGCACTTTGATGCCACTTGCACGCAACAAGGAATGGCCCTTTGAAGCTGGAACTCAAGAACAGCTTGTCGGTGAAGTTGCTACGTGTGGTGCTGCTCTCCGCGTTGATCGTCGGGGTGGTGCTCAGTTGCGCGCAAATTGTGTTCGATGCCTACAAAACCCGCCAGGCGGTGGCCACTGACGCCGCGCGCATCCTCGACATGTTCCGCGACCCGTCAACCCAGGCCGTGTACAGCCTGGACCGGGAAATGGGCATGCAGGTGATTGAAGGGCTGTTCCAGGACAACGCCGTGCGCATCGCCTCCATTGGCCACCCGAACGAACCGATGCTGGCCGAGAAAACCCGGCCCCCCCTGCAAACGTCCGCGCGCTGGCTCACCGACCCGATCCTGGGTGAAGAAAAGACCTTCACCACGCAATTGGTCGGCCGCGGGCCCTATAGCGAATACTACGGCGACCTGAGCATCACCCTGGACACCGCGCCCTACGGCCAGGGCTTCATCATGAGTTCAGTGATCATTTTCATTTCCGGGGTGCTGCGCGCCCTGGCCATGGGCCTGGCGTTGTACCTGGTCTATCACTGGCTGCTGACCAAGCCGCTCAAGCAGATCATGGAGCACCTGACCCAGATCAACCCCGACCGCCCCAGCCAGCACAAGCTGCCGCTGCTCAAGGGCCACGAGAAAAACGAACTGGGGCTGTGGATCAACACCGCCAACCAGTTGCTGGAGTCGATCGAGCGCAACACGCACTTGCGCCACGAGGCCGAGAACAGCCTGCTGCGCATGGCCCAATATGACTTCCTTACCGGCCTGCCCAGCCGCCAGCAACTGCAGTCGCAACTGGACAAGATTCTCGTCGATGCCGGCCGCCTGCAACGTCGCGTGGCAGTGCTGTGCGTGGGCCTGGATGACTTCAAGGGCATCAACGAACAGTACACCTACCAGACCGGCGACCAGTTGCTGCTGGCACTGGCCGACCGCCTGCGCGCCCACAGCGGCCGCCTGGGGGCCCTGGCACGCCTGGGCGGCGACCAGTTCGCCCTGGTGCAGGCCGACATCGACCAGCCCTACCAGGCAGCGGAACTGGCGCAAAGCATTCTCGATGACCTGGAAGCCCCCTTTGGCCGCGACCTGCAGGAAATTCGCCTGCGCGCCACCATCGGCATCACCCTGTTCCCCGAGGACGGCGACAGCACCGAAAAGCTGCTGCAAAAAGCCGAGCAGACCATGACCCTGGCCAAGTTGCGCTCGCGCAACCGCTACCAGTTCTACATCGCCAGCGTCGACAGCGAGATGCGCCGCCGCCGCGAATTGGAGAAGGACCTGCGCGAGGCCATCGCCCGCGGCCAACTGTTCCTGGTTTACCAGCCGCAAGTCAGCTACCGCGACCATCAAGTGGTGGGCGTGGAGGCGCTGCTGCGCTGGCAACACCCTGAACACGGCCTGGTGCCGCCCGATCAATTCATCCCCCTGGCCGAACAGAACGGCAGCATCATCGCCATCGGCGAGTGGGTCATGGACCAGGCGTGCCGGCAGTTGCGCGAATGGTTGGACCAGGGCTTCAGCGAATTGCGCATGGCCGTCAACCTCTCCACCGTGCAGCTGCACCACGCCGAACTGCCACGGGTGGTCAGCAATTTCCTGCAGATCTACCGCCTGCCGCCGCGTTCGCTGGAACTGGAGGTCACCGAGACCGGCCTGATGGAAGACATCAGCACTGCAGCCCAGCACTTGTTGAGCCTGCGGCGTTCCGGCGCGCTGATCGCCATCGATGACTTTGGTACCGGCTATTCGTCGCTCAGCTACCTGAAATCGTTGCCGCTGGACAAGATCAAGATCGACAAGAGCTTCGTCCAGGACCTGCTCGAGGACGACGACGATGCCACCATCGTGCGGGCTATCATCCAGCTGGGCAAAAGCCTGGGCATGCAGGTGATCGCCGAGGGCGTGGAGACCCTGGAGCAGGAAACCTACATCATTTCCGAAGGCTGCCACGAGGGCCAGGGTTACCTGTACAGCAAGCCGCTGCCGGCCCGCGAACTGACGATTTTCCTCAAGCAGGCGCAACGCAGCCAGGCCGTAAGCCTCTGACCGGCCGCGTGGCGGCCTGTTGAATTTGCTTACATCTTCATTGTTTACAGCAAATGCATATCCTTCGCATGATTGCGCCGATTTGTGCGTGGCCCCTCGCCCGCCTTCCTCTCTCGACGCAGGATTTCGCCATGACTCATATGCCCCTGGCCACCGCCGGTCTGCTGGCTATCGCCGTCTCGCTCGCCGGTTGCGACGACAGCAAGGACGACCGAACGAATGCGGCCCAGGCGCCGAGCGCTGCGGCCAGCGCGACCGCCGCAGGCAACAACGGGGTGGACGAGGCAGCGGCGAAGGCGGTGGTAGCGCATTACGCCGACATGGTGCTGGCCGTCTACAGCGACGCCCACACCAGCGCCCTGGCCTTGCAGAAGGCCATCGATGCATTCCTGGCCAAGCCCGATGACATCACCCTGAAAGCGGCCCGCGACGCCTGGGTCGCCGCCCGCGTGCCGTACCTGCAGAGTGAAGTGTTCCGCTTCGGCAATCCGATCATCGACGACTGGGAGGGCCAGGTGAATGCCTGGCCGCTGGACGAAGGCCTGATCGACTATGTCGATGACAACTACGAGCCGGCGCTCGGCAACCCGGCGGCGAAAGCCAATATCATTGCCAACCAGAAAATCCAGATCGGCGAAGACCAGGTCAACGTGACCGAGATCACCCCCGAGGCGTTGGCCAGCCTCAACGAGCTGGGTGGCTCGGAAGCCAACGTCGCCACCGGTTACCACGCCATCGAATTCCTGCTGTGGGGGCAGGATCTCAACGGCACCGGCCCCGGTGCTGGCAACCGTCCCGCCTCGGACTACCTTGAAGGCCCCGGTGCCACCGGCGGGCACAACGAGCGCCGCCGCGCCTACCTGAGCGCCGTGACGCAACTGCTGGTCAGCGACCTGGAGGACATGACCGGGCACTGGCAGCCAGAGGATCCCGACAACTACCGCGCCAGCCTGCAGGCAGAACCTGGCCAGAATGGCTTGCGCAAGATGCTGTTCGGCATGGGCAGCCTGTCGCTGGGCGAACTGGCGGGCGAGCGCATGAAGGTGTCGCTGGAAGCCAACTCGCCGGAAGATGAACACGACTGCTTCAGCGACAATACCCACCACTCGCATTTCTATGACGCCAAGGGCATTCGCAATGTCTACCTGGGCGAGTACACGCGCCTGGATGGCAGCCGCCTGAGCGGCCCGAGCCTGTCCGCGCTGGTGGCCAAGGCCGACCCGGCCACCGACGCCACCTTGCGCGCCGATCTGGCGGCCACCGAAGCGAAGATGCAGGTGATGGTCGACCGCGCCAACCAGGGCGAGCATTACGACCAGTTGATCGCCGTGGGCAACGACGCCGGCCACCAAGTGGTCCGCGACGCCATCGCCGCGCTGGTCAAACAGACCGGCACCATCGAACAGGCAGCCGGCAAGCTGGGCATCACCGACCTCAACCCGGAAACCGCTGATCACACCTTCTGAACCAGGCACCGCGCTATCGCGGGTAATTTGTTTCAAAGGTTGACCCCGGCCTTTTGCCGGGCGACTGCCTGCTAAGCTTGGCCGCCGCCCCTCTCACCACCGGATTGTCGATGTCGCTCCTCACCCCACGCCTAAGCGCCACGCTGTTCGCCCTGTGCCTGGGTGGTTGCGACGACGGCGTGCGCCTGGGCGAGACGGAAAGCGACGAAGCGCTATCCGGGGGCACCGCCACGGTGTGGCGTGACGACGTCAATGCCTTCGCCCAGCCATCGGCCAACCTCACCACCCAACGCAAGGTCGACTTCAGCGCCGGCAACAGCTTCTTCCGCAACGCCTGGGTCATCGCGCCGGCCACCACCACGGCCCGCGACGGCCTGGGGCCGCTGTTCAACACCAATGCCTGCCAGAACTGCCACATCAAGGACGGCCGCGGCCACCCGCCCGCACCCGACTCGACCAACGCCGTGTCGATGCTGGTGCGCCTGTCGATCCCCGACAGCACCGAACAGGCGGCCGTGATCGAGCGCCTGGGCGTCAACCCGGAGCCGGTGTACGGCACTCAGTTGCAGGACATGGCCGTGCCCGGCGTGCGGCCAGAAGCCAAGGTGCGTGTGGACTACGACCTGCTGACGGTCACCTTCGACGATGGCGCCACGGCGCAACTGCGCAAGCCACGGCTGCGCATCAGCCAACTGGGCTATGGCCCGCTGCATCCCCAGGCGCAATTGTCGGCCAGGGTCGCCCCGCCCATGATCGGCCTGGGTCTGCTGGAAGCCATCCCCGAGGCGGCCATCCTGGCCAATGCCCAGGCGCAAGCCGCCACCGATGATGGCGTGCGTGGCCGCCCCAACCTGGTCTGGGACGACGCCCAGGGCAAGACCGTGATCGGCCGCTTCGGCTGGAAGGCCGGGCAACCGACCCTCAACCAGCAAAACGCCCACGCCTTTGCCAACGACATGGGCCTGACCACCTCGCTGCAGCCCCGGGACAACTGCACCCCCACCCAGGTTGACTGCCTCAACGCTGCCCACGGCGGCGAACCGGAAGTCAGCGACAACATCCTGCGCCTGGTGACGTTCTACTCACGCAACCTGGCCGTGCCCGCACGCCGCGATGTCAGCGCCCCCCAGGTACTGGTCGGCAAGCAGCTGTTCCACCAGGCGGGCTGCCAGGCCTGCCATGTGCCGCTGTACACCACCACCGCCGACAGCGCCGAGCCGGAACAGGCCAACCAGCGCATCCGCCCCTACACCGACCTGCTGCTGCATGACATGGGCCCGGGCCTGGCCGATGGGCGTAGCGAGTTCGCCGCCGGCGGCCAGGATTGGCGCACGCCACCGCTGTGGGGCATAGGCCTGAACGAGACCGTCAGCGGCCATACCCAATACCTGCACGACGGCCGTGCCCGCAACATCATGGAAGCCGTGCTCTGGCACGGTGGCGAAGCCGCGGTCGCGCAACGTCGCGTGCTGTCGTTCAATGCCGGGCAACGCGCCGCGTTGCTGGCCTTTCTGAATTCACTCTAAAGTTCTGCCGGAGCCCTGCATGTTTCGTCCCACGCTGTTGTTCACCAGCTTTGCCGCCTTGCTTCTGGGCTGCACGCCCCAGGACCGGCAGGCGGTCACCAGCGCGGCCATCGCCGAACAGGTGATACTGCCCACGTACAACCGCTGGGTGGAAGCCGACCGCCAATTGGCCATCAGCGCACTCGCCTACTGCCAGGGCACCGAAACCCTGGCCACCGCCCGCGCCGACTTCCTCCATGCGCAGCGTGCCTGGGCGCAATTGCAGCCGCTGCTGATCGGCCCCCTGGCCGAAGGAAATCGCACCTGGCAGGTGCAGTTCTGGCCTGACAGGAAAAACCTGGTGGGGCGCCAGGTCGAGCAACTGGTCAATGCCGATGCGCCCATCGACGCCGCCAGTCTGGCCAAGGCCAGCGTGGTGGTGCAAGGGCTGTCGGCCTATGAATACATCCTCTTCGATGCGCGCCTGGACCTCACCGACACGGGCGTGAAGGCACGCTACTGCCCCCTGCTGGTGGCCATCGGTGAGCATCAGAAGACCCTGGCCGAAGGCATTCTCGGCCAATGGAACAGTCACGAAGGCATGCTCTGGCAGATGAGCCACTTTCCCAACCCGCGCTACGCCGATGCCCACGAGGCCATCGCTGACCTGCTGCGCGCCCAGGTCACCGCCCTGGATACCCTGAAGAAGAAACTCGGCACCCCCATGGGCCGCCAAGGCAAGGGCATCGCCCAGCCCCTGCAGGCCGAGGCATGGCGCAGCCAGGCGTCGCTGCAAAGCCTTCAGGCCAGCCTCAGTGCCGCCCAGGCGATCTGGACGGGCGTAGATGACAAGGGCCTGCGCGGACTACTGGGCAGCGAGCACAAGGCCCTGGCCGAGCGCATCGACCGTGCCTACGCCGATGCGCAGAAGAGCCTGGCCGAAAACTCGCGGCCATTGGCCGAGCTGCTCAACGATGCCGCGGGGCGCCAGCAGCTGGAAATGCTCTACGACCGGCTTGACAGCGTGCACCGCCTGACCGAAGGCGAACTGGCCAAGGCGTTGGGCATCCCCCTGGGCTTCAACGCCAACGACGGTGATTGAGCATGGGCCTGACGCACTGGCTACGCACCCTGCTCGCCTCGTCGGGCGATCATGACCTGCTGCTGTCGGCCCGCGATGATGCCGACGGCGGCCACTACGCCGTCGGTTGCCGTGCCGATGGCCAGCAGGTGTTCGCCACCCGGGTCAGCCAGCGCTGCCACGCCGTGGTCGAACACCCGTACCTGCCGCTGGCCTTGTTCGTGGCACGCCGGCCGGGCACTGAAAGCTACCTGATCGATCTGCGCGACGGCCGGCTGCTGCAAACACTGGCGTCACAGCCGCACCGGCACTTCTATGGCCACGCGGTGATTCACGCCAGCGGCGAGTGGCTGTACACCACCGAGAACGACACCCGCGACCCGGGCCGTGGCGTGATTGGCGTGTACCGCTTCGACCGCGAGCGCCTGGTGCACGCCGCAGAGCTGCCGAGCCACGGCATCGGCCCCCACGAGCTGGCCTGGATGCCCGATGGCGAGACCCTGGTGGTGGCCAACGGCGGTATCCGTACCGAAGCCGAAAGCCGAGTGGAGATGAACCTGCACGCCATGCAGCCGAGCCTGGTACTGATGCAGCGCGACGGCACGCTGTTGAGCCAGGAGTGGCTGGAGCAGAGCATGAACAGCATCCGCCATCTGGCCATCGCCTCCGACGGCACCGTGCTGGCCTGTCAGCAATTCATGGGCGACGCCGAGGAAAGCGCGCCACTGTTGGCAATCAAGCGCCCCGGCCAGGTGTTGCAGCCTTTCCCGATCAGTGTCGAGCAAGTGCAACGCATGGCCCACTACAGCGCCAGTGTTGCCGTGCACGACCGCTTGCGCCTGGTGGCCCTGACCGCGCCGCGCGCCAACCGCTTTTTCATCTGGGACCTGGACAGCGGTGCCGAACGCCTGGAAGTGCACCTGCCCGATTGCGCTGGCGTGGCCGCAGTGCCCCAGGGGTTCGTGGTGACGTCCGGACAAGGGCGCTGCCGCCTGTTTAACTGCCGCACGCAGCCCCCGCTCGGCACGCCGCTGGCGTTGCCGGCCGGGTACTGGGACAACCACCTGCACCGCATCGCAAAGGCGTAATATCCAGCAACACAGCACGGTGGCATCCTGTGCCACACAAGAATAATGTGCACCGACTCTCAGACACGCTTTCCAGGGAAACGGAATATGCTGCGACGCCGCATGCTGATCATGTTGGGCCTCGTGTTGGTCATCGTCCTCGTGCTCGGTGGTTACAAGGCGTGGGCGATCTACCAGCAGATCCAGATGTTCTCCGCGCCCAAGCCGCCGGTGGCAGTCGCCGTGGCCACGGCCAGTGAGCGCGCCTGGCAAGCCCGGCTGCCGGCGGTGGGCAGCCTCAAGGCCCTGCAAGGCATCAACCTGAGCCTGGAAGTGGCCGGCACCGTGCGCGCCATCCAGTTCGAGTCCGGGCAGCAGGTCAAGGCCGGGCAACCGCTGCTGCAACTGGACAGCGACGTCGAAACCGCCCTGCTAGGTACCGCCCAGGCCGATTTGGGCCTGGCCCAGGTGGACTATGGCCGCGGCGCGCAGTTGGTGGACAGCCGCGCCATCTCCAAGGGCGAGTTCGACCGCCTCAGCGCCGTGCTGCTGAAGAACAAGGCCACCGTGGCCCAGCTCAAGGCCAGCCTGGCGAAGAAAAACATCATCGCGCCGTTCAGTGGCACCATCGGCATCCGCAAGGTCGATGTCGGTGATTACCTGGCCAGCGGCACGGTGATCGCCACCCTTCAAGACCTCAGCAGCCTGTATGTGGACTTCTACGTCGCCGAACAGGCCATTCCGCAGATCCATCTGGGCCAGGCGCTGCTGGTCACGGTCGCCGCCTACCCGGGGCAGACGTTCGAAGGCGTCATCAGCGCCCTCAACCCCAAGGTCGAGGACAGCACCCGCAACATTCTCATCCGCGCCACCCTGGCCAATCCCCAGGGCAAATTGCTGCCCGGCATGTTCGCCAACCTGCAGGTGGTGCTGCCGCAGCCGAAAAACCAAGTGGTGGTACCTGAAAGCGCTGTGGCCTACACCCTGTACGGCAACTCGGTGTACGTGGTGGGCGACAAGCACGACGCCGAGGGCAAGCCGGTCAACGGCAGCGACGGCAAACCGGTGCGGGTCGCCGAACGGCGCTTCGTCGACACTGGCGAGCGCCGTGACGGCCTGGTAGTGGTCAGCAAGGGGCTCACGGCCGGCGAGCAGGTGGTCACTGGCGGCCAGCTGAAGCTCACCAGCGGCGCCGCCGTCAGCGTCACCCCCGACCAGACCGTGAAGCACTGACCCAGGAGAACGGCCATGGCCTTTACCGACCCGTTCATCCGCCGGCCCGTGCTGGCCACGGTGATCAGCCTGCTGATCGTGCTGCTGGGCTTCCAGGCGTGGAGCAAGCTGACCATCCGCCAATACCCGCAGATGGAAAATGCGCTGATCACGGTCACCACCGCCTACCCGGGAGCCAATGCCGAGACCATCCAGGGCTATATCACCCAGCCCTTGCAGCAGAGCCTGGCCAGCGCCGAAGGCATCGACTACATGACCTCGGTGAGCCGCCAGAACTTCTCGGTGATTTCCATTTACGCGCGCATCGGCGCCGACAGCGACCGGCTGTTCACCGAGCTGCTGGCCAAGGCCAACGAGGTGAAGAACAAGCTGCCCCAGGACGCCGAAGACCCGGTGCTGAGCAAGGAAGCGGCAGACGCCTCGGCGCTGATGTACATCAGCTTCTACAGCGACCAGCTTAATAACCCACAGATCACCGACTACCTGTCACGGGTTATCCAGCCCAAGCTGGCGACCCTGCCGGGCATGGCCCAGGCCGAGATCCTCGGCAACCAGGTATTCGCCATGCGCCTGTGGCTCGACCCGGTGAAACTGGCCGGCTACGGCCTCAGCGCCAATGACGTCACCGATGCCGTGCGCCGTTACAACTTTCTCTCGGCCGCCGGCGAGGTGAAGGGCGAATACATCGTCACCAGCATCAATGCCAGCACCGACCTGAAATCCACCGAGGGCTTCGCCGCCATCCCCCTCAAGACAGACGGCGACAGTCGCGTGCTGCTGGGCGATGTGGCACGGGTACAGATGGGCGCGGAAAACTACGACACCGTCAGCTCGTTCAACGGCACCCCATCGGTGTACATCGGCATCAAGGGCACTCCGGGGGCCAACCCGCTGGACGTGATTCGCGAGGTGCGCAAGATCATGCCGGACCTTGAGTCGCAGTTGCCGCCCAACCTCAAGGCATCCATTGCCTACGACGCCACGCTGTTCATCCAGGCGTCCATCGACGAGGTGGTCAAGACCCTGTTCGAGGCCGTACTGATCGTCATCGTCGTGGTGTTCCTGTTCCTCGGCGCCTTGCGCTCGGTGATCATCCCGGTGGTGACCATTCCGCTGTCGATGATCGGCGTGCTGTTCTTCATGCAACTGATGGGGTATTCCATCAACTTGCTGACATTGCTGGCGATGGTACTGGCCATCGGCCTGGTGGTGGACGATGCCATCGTGGTGGTGGAAAACATCCACCGCCACATCGAGGAAGGCCGCACGCCTTTCGACGCTGCCCTGCAAGGCGCCCGGGAGATCGCCATGCCAGTGGTATCGATGACCATCACCCTGGCCGCAGTGTATGCCCCCATCGGCTTCCTGGAGGGGTTGACCGGCGCGCTGTTCAAGGAGTTTGCCCTGACGCTGGCCGGCGCCGTGGTGATTTCCGGCATCGTCGCCCTTACCCTGTCGCCGATGATGTGCGCCCTGCTGCTGCGCCCCGACCACAACGCCAAGGGCCTGGCCCACCGCCTGGACCAGGTGTTCGAACGCCTCAAGCAACGCTACCAGCGCATGCTTCACGCCACCCTGCAGACCCGGCCGGTGGTGATAGTGTTCGCGGTGATCGTGCTGTGCCTGATTCCGGTGTTCCTGAAGTTCAGCCAATCGGAGCTGGCCCCGGCCGAAGACCAGGGCATCATCTTCATGATGGCCACGGCACCGCAGCCCACCAACCTTGACTACCTGAACACCTACACCGACCAGTTCCTGACCATCTTCAAGGACTTCCCCGAGTACTACTCATCGTTCCAGATCAACGGTTTCAACGGCGTGCAGTCGGGCATCGGCGGCTTCCTGCTCAAGCCGTGGAACGAGCGCAAGCGCACCCAGATGCAATTGCTGCCCGAGGTCCAGGCGCGCCTGGGCCAGGTGCCCGGCCTGCAGATATTCGGCTTCAACCTGCCATCGCTGCCCGGTACCGGCGAGGGCCTGCCGTTCGAATTCGTGATCAACACCGCCAATGACTACGAGTCGCTGCTGGAGGTGGCGCAGCGGGTCAAGGACCGCGCCCAGGCCACCGGCAAGTTCGCGTTCCTGGACATTGACCTGGCGTTCGACAAGCCGGAAGTAGTGGTCGACATCGACCGCGCCAAGGCCGCGCAAATGGGTGTGTCCATGCAGGAGCTGGGCGGTACCCTCGCCACCCTGCTGGGCGAATCGGAAATCAACCGCTTCACTCTGGACGGGCGCAGCTACAAGGTCATTGCCCAGGTGGAGCGCGTGTACCGGGACAACCCCGAGTGGCTGAACCAATATTACGTGCGCAACAACAAGAACGAGCTATTGCCCTTGTCCACCCTGATCACCGTCAGCGAGCGAGCGCGGCCGCGCCAGCTCAACCAGTTCCAGCAGCTGAACTCAGCGATCATCCAGGGCTTCCCGATCGTCAGCATGGGCGACGCGGTGCAGACGGTGCGGCAGATAGCCAGCGAAGAAGCGCCGGCCGGCTTCGCCTTCGACTATGGCAGCAGCGCCCGCCAGTACGTTCAGGAAGGCAACGCCTTGTGGGTGACCTTCGGCCTGGCCCTGGCGATCATCTTCCTGGTGCTGGCGGCGCAGTTCGAAAGCTTCCGCGACCCGCTGGTGATTCTGGTGACGGTGCCGCTGTCGATCTGCGGCGCGCTGATACCGCTGTTCCTGGGCCTGTCGAGCCTGAACATCTACACCCAGGTAGGGTTGGTGACCTTGATCGGGCTGATCAGCAAGCACGGCATCCTGATCGTCGAGTTTGCCAACCAGCTGCGCCGCGACGGCTTGAGCGCGCGCGAGGCCGTGGAGCAAGCCGCCGCCATTCGCTTGCGGCCGGTGCTGATGACAACCGCCGCCATGGTGTTCGGCATGGTGCCGCTGATTCTGGCCACTGGCGCGGGTGCAGTGAGCCGTTTCGACATTGGCATGGTGATTGCCACCGGAATGTCGGTGGGTACCTTGTTCACCCTGTTCGTGCTGCCTTGCGTCTACACCCTGATTGCCAAGCCCGACGCTGCCTGACTACGGCACATACGAATGTGGGAGCTGGCAAGCCAGCTCCCACATTGAAAACAGCTCAGGTACTGCGATCAGCCGTTGGCCCGAACGCCCTGGGCCATGCCAAACATGAACAGCAAGAGATCGTGATCCGGCCTGGCGTCTACCCGGGCCTTTGCCACGCGGGGCATCGGGCACTGGGCACCGTGGGTGGCCGTGAGCACGCCTGGCCCAGGCTGATCCCACGCGGCCATCGCAGCCGTCGTGACACCCAGGGCAGCAAGCAAGAACAAACCTCGAGCTATTTCTAGTTTCATCATGTTAAACCTTTGACTGGGCTGCCAAACGCCGTCTCATAAAAATAGAGCAATTTGTTCCAGTCTGCGTCGCTGAACGACGAGTGGCGACGCAGTTGTTTCAGGTCATGGCGGGCCGCACTTTGGGCCGTGAAACGCCGGCGGCATTTCTCCAGGTCCAGCAAGGCGATCTCGGGACGGGCGTCGGCGCCTTCGCCCACAATACGTAAAAAAACGTGCTTGATATACAGGCAACTATGCTGCCAACGCCCCTTGTGCATGCGGGCCAGGTTCTCGGCCAACGCTTTGAGCGCGGCCTCGTGCACTGCCTCGCCGAACTTCTCGCGGCCGCCGGCGGCATACCATTTATCGATTTCCTCGAAGCCATCCAGTGCCTCAGTCACCAGCAAGGCCCGCCACTGGTGCGCGGGGTCGGGCTGCGCGCCGCAGAACACCATTTTTGGCACATTGACGTTCAGGGCGCTAAGCCCTTGCAACGCGTCACGCTCACGCAACACCGTGGGCCGACCAAAGGGGTGCAACAAGCTGCGATAGATATGGCCGGTCTGGCGCTTCACGTACAACAACTGATTGTTGGCGACATGCACACGCTGCACGCCGCTTTCGCCGCCGCGGCGCACGTTAGGCTCTTCCACCCACTCACCGTGCTGATTCCAGAAATAATCAAAGCGCGTCTCTGGCGCTGATGTGGGCTTGGTCGCGTGATCGACTGCCATCAGTGGCACTCCCTGGCTAAAGTATGACGACGCCATACCGCTGTAAATTGGCGATCACCTTAGTAAGGCAAACGTGAAAATTGTGTAAGAAACTTCAGTAATCATGGCGAGGTTTTACAGACAAACACTGCTAGCAAAGGGCCATAACCACAGCGCTTGCTGTCGAGCAGGTCACACAGCGCTGACCAGCGTCACCTGAAAGCAGCAACCGTTCGGCTCGCGTGGCGTCAGGTCGACTTGCCAGCCCTGGTCATCGCAGATGCGCTGCACCAGCGACAAGCCAAGGCCCAGGCCCTCGCCGCGCTTCTCGTTGGCACGCACGAACGGCTGGAACACCGCCAGGCGCTTCTCCTCCGGAATACCAATGCCGCTGTCCTCGACCTTGAAGCCTAGAGGCTCAAGCGTCAGGCAGATAAAGCCGGCGTCGGTGTAATGCAGGGCATTGCGCAGCAGGTTACCCATGACCGCCATCAGGAACGTGGCGTTGTAACGCGTCTCGGGTACATCGCCGCGCACCAGTGTCAGGGTCAGGCCTTTTTGCTCGATAGGGCCTCGCCACAGGCTGACCAGGTTGTCGGCCACCTGGTCCAGTGTCAACTGCGCGCTCATCTCGGCTTCGTTGCGCTGGGCGCGGGCGAGCATCAGGAAGGTCTGCACCAGCTCACGCATTTCTTCACAGGCGCGGGCAATTCGCTCCACCTGGGCGCGGGCACGGGCATCCAGCGCCGGGTTTTCCAACAACAACTCGCAGGACGTGGCCAGCACCATCAAGGGGGTGCGCAGTTCGTGGCTGACGTCGCTGGTGAACAGCCGTTCGCGGGTCAGCGCATCGCGCAACCGGCCCAGGGTGGCGTCGAAGGCCACGGCCAGCTCGCCCACTTCATCAGCGGCATAATCGGGGGCCAGCGGCGGCGCCAGGCCCAGCAGCTGATCGCGGTGACGCACCTGGCGCGCCAGGCGCACTACCGGTGCCATCACGCGCCGGGCCAGCACCCAGCCCAGGAACACCGCCAGCGCCAGGCTGAGCACGAAGCCCACCAGCACCACGGCAAACAGCACCCGCTCGCGCTCCTCGAAATCACTCTGGTCTTGCAGCAGCACGTAGCGACGGCCGTCGACCACCTCGACCATGGCGTGGTAGGACAGGTCACCGCGGAACACCTCATGGAAGCCCGGATCCAGATGGCGCAGGTCCTTGGGCAGGGCATAGTCGCCGCGCCCACCACTGTAGTAGAACAACTGGTCGGGTTCGGGGCGGTGGCTCCAGTCGCTGACGTTGTCCATCAGCAGCAGGCGCTGAAGGTCACCGCCAAGGCCTGCGGAAATCAGTTTTTCCTCGACCAGGTGCACCGTTGCCACGATGCCGACGGCGAACGCGCCGGCCACCAGCGCACTCATGAGTGCGAAGGCGATGATGATGCGTTGGGCGAGGCTCTGCTTAAACTCCATCTTTGCCCTCGGCCAGGCGGTAACCCACGCCATGCACCGTTTGCAGCAATGGTTTGTCGAACGGTTTGTCGATCACCTGGCGCAGTTGGTGAACGTGGCTGCGCAGGCTGTCGCTGTCAGGGCAGTCGTCGCCCCACAGGGCTTCTTCCAGCACTTCGCGGCGCAGCACGTGGGGGCTCTTCTGCATCAGCACCGCCAGCAGCTTCAGGCCAACCGGGTTGAGCTTCAGCGCGCGGCCCTGACGGGTGACTTCCAGGGTGTCCAGGTCGTAACTCAGGTCGCCGACCTGCAGGCTGCGGCGACCGCCGCCCTGGGCCCGGCGCAGCACTGCTTCGATACGCGCCGCCAGCTCCGACAACGCGAAGGGCTTGACCAGGTAATCGTCGGCACCGGAGCGGAAGCCTTGCAGGCGGTCATCCAGCTGGTCACGCGCGGTGAGCATGATCACCGGGGTTTCCCGCCGTGCGTCTTCGCGCAGGCGCTTGCACAACGTATAGCCGTCGATGCCGGGCAGCATGATATCGAGCACGATAAGGTCGTAGTGCTCGGTGGCGGCCAAGTGCAAACCGGACAGGCCGTCCTGGGCACAGTCGACGGTATAGCCTTTCAGGCCCAGGTAATCCGCGAGGTTGGCCAGGATGTCGCGGTTGTCTTCAACCAATAGAATTCGCATGGGCAGGTTCTCCCTCCAGTGTGTTTGCCCGTGGGCGCAGGCAGCTTACGGCGTTGAGGCGTTCAGAACCAGTGGGAGCTGCCGATAGGCTGCGATGGCGTGTGCAGCGGGCGCGGTTTTGCAGGGTTGCGCGTCGCGGCAGGACGCCGCCTTTGGCTGCTACGCAGATCCGGTCGCGCCAAGCCATAAAAAAACCCCGCGCGAGGCGGGGTTCTTTTTCAAGCGGGTAAGGCTGGCTTACATCATGCCGCCCATGCCACCCATGCCGCCCATGTCTGGCATGCCGCCAGCCGCAGGAGCATCTTCCTTGATCTCGGCGATCATGGCTTCGGTGGTGATCATCAGGCTGGCGATCGAGGAAGCAGCCTGCAGTGCCGAACGGGTCACTTTGGCCGGGTCCAGGATACCCATCTGGATCATGTCGCCGTATTCGCCGGTAGCAGCGTTGTAACCGAAGTTACCTTCGCCTTGCTTGACCTTGTCGACAACAACGCTTGGCTCGTCACCGGAGTTGGCAACGATCTGGCGCAGAGGTGCTTCAACAGCACGACGCAGCAGAGCGATACCGACGTCCTGGTCGGCGTTGTCGCCTTTCAGGCCAGCGATGGCTTGCAGGGAACGGACCAGAGCCACGCCACCGCCAGGTACCACGCCTTCTTCGACGGCTGCGCGGGTAGCGTGCAGGGCGTCTTCAACGCGGGCTTTCTTCTCTTTCATTTCAACTTCGGAACCAGCGCCAACCTTGATCACAGCAACGCCGCCAGACAGCTTGGCCAGGCGCTCTTGCAGTTTTTCACGGTCGTAGTCGGACGAAGTGTCGGCCACTTGCTGACGGATCTGGGTAACGCGAGCCTGGATGTCAGCCTCAACGCCAGCACCGTCGATGATGGTGGTGTTTTCTTTCGACAGCACAACGCGCTTGGCGTTACCCAGATGCTCCAGGGTGGTGCTTTCCAGGCTCAGGCCGATCTCTTCGGAGATAACGGTACCGCCGGTCAGAACGGCGATGTCCTGCAGCATGGCCTTGCGACGGTCGCCGAAGCCCGGAGCCTTGACGGCTGCAACCTTGACGATGCCACGCATGTTGTTCACGACCAGGGTCGCCAGGGCTTCGCCTTCGACGTCTTCAGCCACGATCAGCAGTGGGCGGCCGGCTTTGGCAACGGCTTCCAGCACTGGCAGCATTTCGCGGATGTTGGAGATCTTCTTGTCAACCAGCAGGATCAGCGGGCCGTCGAGCTCGGCGACCATGGTGTCTGGCTTGTTGACGAAGTAAGGGGACAGGTAGCCGCGGTCGAACTGCATGCCTTCAACAACCGACAGTTCGTTTTCCAGGCCCGAGCCTTCTTCAACGGTGATGACGCCTTCTTTACCGACTTTTTCCATGGCTTCGGCAATGATGTCGCCGATCGAGGAATCGGAGTTGGCCGAGATGGTGCCGACCTGGGCAATGGCTTTCGAATCAGCGCATGGCTTGGACAGGCCTTTCAGCTCTTTGACAATGGCGATGGTGGCCTTGTCGATACCGCGCTTCAGGTCCATCGGGTTCATGCCGGCAGCGACGGCTTTCAGGCCTTCGTTGACGATCGACTGAGCCAGAACGGTGGCGGTGGTGGTGCCGTCGCCAGCGTCGTCGTTGGCACGGGAGGCAACGTCTTTGACCAGCTGCGCGCCCATGTTTTCGAAGCGATCTTTCAGCTCGATTTCTTTGGCGACGGAAACGCCGTCCTTGGTGATGGTCGGAGCGCCGAAGCTCTTCTCGATGATCACGTTACGGCCTTTCGGGCCCAGGGTCGCTTTTACCGCGTCAGCCAGGACGTTAACGCCGGTCAGCATTTTCTTGCGGGCGGAGTCGCCGAATTTAACTTCTTTAGCAGCCATGATCGTTTTCCTTGAATACTTGGTAGTAACGGGAGACCAGCGGGTTTATCAGCCTTCGATGACGGCGAGGATTTCGTTCTCGCTCATCACCAGCAGGTCTTCGCCGTCTACTTTCACAGTGTTGCTGCCGGAGTAAGGGCCGAACACGACTTTGTCGCCCACTTTCACGGACAGGGCACGTACTTCACCGTTGTCCAGCACTCGGCCGGTACCGACCGCGATGACTTCACCATTGTTGGCTTTCTCGGCAGCCGAACCTGGCAGAACGATACCGCCAGCGGTTTTCTTTTCTTCTTCGCTGCGACGGATTACGACGCGGTCATGCAGAGGACGAAGCTTCATTGTCGATCTCTCCTAATTATGGTTTTCAGCGGCCGGTGTCAGTACCGGCGTTCTGGTTCAATCCGGCGGTGCCGGTCGCGGCTCGCAATGCAAGACGCGGAATAATGTCTGGCAAAAGCCAGAAACCTTGCGGTGACCCATACATGAGGTCGCCAGTGACGATTACAAGGGCAGCTTGAAAAAATTTTGCTTTCGCCCAGGCAAAAAAATGGGAGCTGGCGTGCCGGCGAGTTGTGGCGATAGCCAAAAACCCGCTGGCAAGCCAGCTCCCACATGGACTCGCTCAGGAGTCGCGTTTTTCAAATTCGCCTTCGATGACGGTTGGCTCGCGGCCTACCGCCTGGTTGGCCGCCGGGCGCGCATGCCCTTCATAAGTGCGGCCGCCCTGCAGGTCATCCGCGAACGAACGCTGGCGACCGGCTTGAGCACTGGCCTTGGCCTGCAGCTTGCGGCCGATGAGCTTGCGCGTGAACGGCAGCAGGCACAGCAGCCCCACCACGTCGCTGATGAAACCGGGCAGCAGCAACAGGCCGCCGCCCACGGCGACCATCAGGCCCTGGAACACCTGCTCGGCCGGCAGTTCACCGCGTTGCAGGCTTTGACGGGCATTGAGGGCGGTGGCCAACCCGGCCACCCGCACCACCAGCACGCCAATGGCGGAGCCGGCGATGATCAGCGCCAGTGCCGGGAAGAACCCGATCGCCACGCTGACCTGGAAAAAGACGAAGAGCTCCAGCACGGGGAACAGCAGGAGCAAGAATAGAAAAGCACGCATCAAGGTTTCCTCTACGGAAGAACGACTTCCAGTAAACCTTAGATGACGTCGATGTTTCGTGAATTCAAGCCTCGACCTGTCCAACGGTCGGCCACGCCTGGGCGTGAGCCAGGGAAACCAAGGCCTGGCGCACTTCCAACGCAGTGTTACAAGGCTTTTCAAAGGGCAACCAATACAGCGCCTGGCCAATGCGCAGGTGCATGCCCTCGCTATCGACCCCGGCCAGCTGCGCGGGAACCTCAGCCGGCAGGCCGGCCAGTTCCACGTAATGGGCGATGGCCTTGCCGTGGTCGGCATTCATGTGTTCGACCATGCCGATCTCGGCCTGGCCGGCGAAAGGGTTGGCCAGTGTCACCTGGTCGAGCCAGTGAATCGCGCCGAAACCGCCGATGTAGCGATGGCGCACCGGTTCCAACACCCAGAAATCGAAATCGTGGGCGCGGTGGTAATTGGCTGACTCCGGGAAATAGCGGTAGTAGCGCTGGGCCGCTGCTTCAATCCGCGCCTCGTCTTCCAGCCTGCGCGCTTCGGCCAGCACGGTCAGACGCCCCACGGCCTGCACGTCCTCGGCGTCGCGCTCACCGACCAGCAGCGAGCACTTGGGATCCTTCTGCAGGTTATGGGTGTGCTGGGCAATGCGGCTGATCAGGATCAGCGGGTGGCCGTCGGCGTCCAGGCAGTAGGGCACCACGGAGCCGAAGGGGAAACCGGGCATGGACTTGGAATGGGTGGACAGTACGCCGCGGTATTCCTTGAGCAGCAGCTCGCGGGCCTGTCGAAGGGCTTTAGCGCTCACCTGGGGCTCCTTGGAAGCAGGGATATAAAGAAGCGTCAAAGGTACCCACTGGCAAAGACCTTGTCACCCTCGCCGAAACAACCCCGCAGCAGCGGCCGCCAGGCCGCGTCGCGAGGCGATGCGGTGCTTACCAGGTCACGCCGATGCCTGCGGTGTAGCGGCTGGTGTTGAGGTCGGCGTTGCTGGAGCCGGTGACCATGTCTTTCTCGTACTTGAGGTTCAACGATGCCCACTGGGTGACCTTGTAGCGCACGCCCACTTCCGAATCCAGGCTGTAGTCGGCTACGCCGCTGAGCGGCTTGCCCACTTCACCGTTGGTGAAAAATTCGAACGTCTTGCCGATCAGGAAGCGGTTGTACGACCATTTCACGCCCACCGAGTAAAAGTCCGACTTGTCGCCGTCGGCATATTCGTACGTGCTGTGGTTGAGCAAGGAACCGAGCGAAAACGCGCCCAGTTCGTCATCCCAGAACTGGTAACCCGGGCCCGTACCGATGGTGCGCTGCTTGGACAGGTCTTCCACATAGTCGCGCTTGACGTTGACCCGGCCCTGCCAGTACCACTTGTCCGTGATAAAACGGTCAAGGGCGTATTCGGCGTTCCAGTTGTTGGTGCCCACCACCTCGTCGGTGGTCTCGCGGTTGTATTCGGCGTCGGCGGTGTGGCGCCAGCGGCCACTGCGGGCCGAGGTCTTGAACGCCAGGTTGTAATCGTCGGTATCGCTGTCGGCGCGCTGGAAATCCACCGCGGCGTCGATATTGCCCTTCCACACCAGGTCGCCCACCACCGGCTTGGGCTTGATGATCTGCTGAATACTGGCCAGCTCGACGGTCCTGGGCGCCTCGCCGTTCTGCATGATCACCTTGCCGTCGTCGGCGGCCTTCAGCGACTTGGCCTTCTGGCCGGTGTAGGCATCCTGCTTGACCAACAGCTCCTGGTCGCTCTCCAGGGTCTTCACCTGTTTCCAGTCCAGGGCGATGGAGCCACCGTACGGGGTGTCGAGCATCAGCTTGCCGCCATCGAATACAGTGATCTTGCCGGTCAGGCGGTCACCGTTCTTCATCCAGACAGTGTCGGCAAGGGCGGAAGTTGAGGCGCTGGCAACGGCGAGGCACAGTAGAGTTCTGGACAGCATAAGCGGAATGGGCTCAGGGTTCGAAAAGAAGACGGGCATCATCCAGATGGATAGCCCTCGCGCAAGGAATGACCGACAAATGACAGATGAGTTCAGCAACCAATTGCAACAGTTTGGTGACATTGGCAGCGCCGACCCCGCTGCCGAACGCCGAACCGCACTGTATGGGGTGCTCTCGCAAGTGCCCCCGGGCAAGGTCGTCACCTACGGCCAACTCGCCGAAATGGCAGGCCTGGGGCGTGCTGCGCGCTGGGTCGGGCGCACGCTGAGCCAATTGCCGGAGGGTAGCCGGCTACCCTGGCACCGGGTGATAGGTGCCGGTGGTCGGATAAGTCTGGCGCCCGGCACGGTCGGCGGCGAAGAACAGCGGGCCCGATTGCGCGCCGAGGGGATTGTTTTCATGAATAATAAGGTGGATATACGTCGGCATGGCTGGCGCCCCATGGACCCTAACGGTTAGAGTGCGCGCTTTGTTTTCGTAAACTGAGGCAGATTCCAGCCCATGCCCCGTAAAACCTGGCGCGCCGCGCTCGCCGCTTATGCCAGCCCATCGACGCTTGTCCTGTTGCTGCTCGGTTTCGCCGCCGGCCTGCCGTACATGCTGGTGTTTTCCACCCTCTCCGTCTGGCTGCGTGAAGCAGGCGTTGCCCGTGAAACGATCGGCTACGCCAGCCTGATCGGCCTGGCCTATGCCTTCAAATGGGTGTGGTCGCCACTGCTCGACCAGTGGCGCCTGCCTGTGCTCGCTCGCATGGGACGCCGCCGTTCCTGGCTCGTGCTGGCGCAATCACTGGTGATCCTTGGCCTGATCGGCATGAGTTTCTGCGACCCGCAGAAACACCTCTCGTGGCTGATCGCCATTGCGGTGATGGTTGCGTTCGCCTCCGCCACCCAGGACATCGCGGTTGACGCCTATCGGCTGGAAATCGCCGAAGAAAACACCCAGGCCGCCCTGGCCGCCAGCTACATGGCCGGCTACCGCATCGCGGCGCTGCTGGCCACCGCCGGCGCGCTGTTCTTCGCCGAGGCCTTTGGCTCCACGGGCTACGCCTACCTGCACAAGGCGTGGGCCGGTACCTACATGCTGTTCGGCGTGCTGATGGTGCCCGCGCTGATCACTACCCTGGTCATGCGCGAGCCATCGGTGCCGCTGCGCACGCAGCTGTCGGCGGGGCGCTACAAGTTCGGCCACCAACTAATGTCTGTGTTCGTGCTGATCATCCTGCTGATCTCCGTGCCGGCCATGTTCACCCAGTTGTACAACACCGACTTCGCCAGTGTGATCTTCCACGGCGAAAGCATGCTGGACCTGCTGCTGACCGACCGCGCCTTCCTGCGCGCGATCCTCTACATCACCCTCACCGCCCTGTGCCTGTCGTCCATGGGCCGCCGCGGCCTGGCGCCGGTGCTCACCCCGGTCAGTGATTTCGTGGTGCGCTACCGCTGGCAGGCGCTGCTGCTGTTGGGGCTGATTGCCACCTATCGCATGTCGGACACGGTAATGGGGGTGATGGCCAACGTGTTCTACATCGACCAGGGCTTCACCAAGGATCAGATCGCCAGTGTCAGCAAGATCTTCGGCCTGGTTATGACCCTGCTGGGCGCCGGTGTCGGCGGCCTGCTGATCGTGCGTTTCGGCATCCTGCCCATCCTGTTCGTGGGCGGCGTGGCCTCGGCGGCCACCAACCTGCTGTTCCTGATGCTGGCGGACATGGGCCCGAACCTGAAGATGCTGATCGTGACCATCTCGCTGGACAACTTCAGTTCCGGCATGGCCACCTCGGCGTTCGTCGCCTACCTGTCGAGCCTCACCAACCTCAAGTTCTCGGCCACCCAGTACGCCCTGCTCAGCTCGATCATGCTGTTGCTGCCACGGCTGATCGGTGGTTACTCAGGCGTGATGGTGGAGAAGTTCGGCTACCACAACTTCTTCCTGATCACCGCGGTGCTGGGCGTGCCCACCCTGTTCCTGATTGCCCTGCACTGGCACCAGGAAAGCCGTGGCAACCGACTGGCGCCGGTGGAAGAAGAAGCGATGGCGGAAAAACCGTAGCAGCGGCGCAAGCCGCCGCTACGAGGTTGCTAGGCTGGTTCCGATACCACCCGCACGACACGCTGCGGGAACGGAATGTCGATGTCCGCCGCCCGCAGGCGGTCGCGAATCTCGGCGTTGATCATGTTGGTGACCCCACCCATGTCCCCGGTGTTCACCCACATGCGCAGCGACACGGTAATCGAACTGTCGCCCAGGGCCGCGACCACGGCTTCGGGGGCAGGGCTGTCCAGCACGCGTGGGTCCTTGGCCAGGTCGAGGAGAATTTCCCGTGCCTTCTGCAGGTCCGCATCGTAGTCCACGCCGATGTCGTAGGTGATCTTGCGGGTCGGCTGGCGGTTGGTGTTGGTGATGATGCCGTTGGACAGTGGGCCGTTGGGCAGGATCACGGTCTTGTTGTCACCGGTGCGCAGCACGGTGTGGAAGATCATGATGTTGTCCACGGTGCCCTGCACGCCCTGGGCTTCGATCCAGTCGCCGATGCGGAACGGGCGAAACAGCAAAATCAGCACGCCGCCGGCGAAGTTCGCCAGGCTACCCTGCAATGCCAGGCCCACGGCCAGGCCGGCGGCACCGATGGCAGCGACGAACGAGGTGGTCTCGATGCCGATCATCGACGCCACGCTGACTATCAGCATCACCTTGAGGGCAATGTTGGCCAGGCTGCTGATGAAACCCTGCAGGGCCAAGTCTGCATGGCGCAAGGCCAGCAATTTGCCCACGCGCAGCGTCAGCTGGTTGATCAACCACCAGCCAATGGCCAGGGTGACAACCGCCAGCAGCACGCGGCTGCTGTACTGCATGATCATGGGAATCCAGGTCTGGGATTTCTGGACGAGTTGGTCCACTTCAGCGTTCACATCCATAAGGCTCTCCTGATGACAGTCGGCGCAATCGTTTCACCCGCGCCACGGGCTTGGGACGCCGCAAGCCCCCTCAGGTTCCCCTCGGCGCCCCCGATCCATCAGTCGCGGAAGTTGTTGAACTGCAGCGGCATGTCGAATTCCTTGGCGCGCAGGGCCGCGATGGCCTCTTGCAAGTCGTCACGCTTCTTGCCGGTCACGCGGACCTGCTCGCCCTGGATGGCGGCCTGCACCTTGAGCTTGGCGTCCTTGATGTGGGCGACGATTTTCTTCGCCAGCTCCTTGTCGATCCCTTCGCGCAGGGTGGCTTCCTGTTTCATCACCTTGCCCGAGGCATAGGCGTCCTTCACTTCCAGGCACTTGACGTCGAGCTTGCGCTTGACCAGTGCCAGCTTCAGGATCTCGATCATTGCCTCCAGCTGGAACTCGGCCTCGGCGGTCAGGGTGACGGTCAGTTCCTTGAACTCGAAGGTGCCTTTGCCTTTCAGGTCATAGCGGCGGTCCAGTTCCTTGACTGCGTTTTCCACCGCGTTGGTGACTTCGTGTTTATCCAGCTCGGACACTACGTCGAACGAGGGCATGTAAAATTCTCCAAAAAAAACGGCGCCGCTCAATACAGATGGAGCACGCCTGGCTTGACGGTTAAAATGCCGGGTCATTATAACGGTTGCCAGCGTTGCACAACGCCCCTTCATGCGCGAAGTTCGCCCCATGCAGCGGTAGATTGCCCCCTCCTCCCAGGTGAGATGCGTATGCCGAACCCGAATTTGAGCATTGTGCTGGTCCAGGACGATTCCGCCAGGGCCGAGCAACTCGACGCGCTGCTGCACGCCGCCGGCTACTTGCACGTGAGCCACAGCACCCACGCCGATGCGCTGGCCCGCCAGGAACACCAGCCGGCCAGCCTGATGCTGCTCGAAGGCCCGCAGGGGCAGGCCCTGGCCTCGCGGGTGCGGCAATTCGACGAAATGGGCGAGCACTACACCTTCATCCTGCTGATCAGCGACCAGGACGCGTGCGCCTTGCTGGACGAGACCGCTGACCTGGGCATCGACGATGTCATCGCCCCGTCGGCGCTGGCTACCCAGTTGCCTGCCCGCTTGCAGGCCGCCGAGCGCCTGTACAACGTGGTGCAGCGACTGCGCCAGGAAAACAGCCTGCTGCGCCAGAACATCGCCAGCCTGGAACAGCGCAACCTGGTCGACTCGCTGACCGGCCTGGGCAACGCTCGCTACCTGCGTCAGAAACTCAACGACAGCCTGCGCCAGATCCAGGCCCGTGGCGGCGCCCTGTGCTACCTGCTGATCGGGCTGCAGAACGCTGAGCAACTGCAACGCGAGCACGGCAGCGACCTTTACGACGAGTTGCTGCAAGGTGTGGCCAGGCGCCTGCAGCAAATGGTGCGGCCACTGGACGTGCTCGGGCGCCTGGACGACCAGCATTTCGTGCTGCTGACCCTGCCGCCCGATTTGAGCGAATGCGCCCCCAGCAGCTTCAAGCGCCTGCACGATGGGCTCAATCTCAAGGCCTTCATGACCGCCAGCGGTGCGCTGGAAGTGGTGGCCGGCATCAGCCTGATCGGTGCCGACGGCCACAGCCTGCCCGACACCCCGCAGGCCTTGTTCGACGAGGCCCGCGCACTGCTGGCCGAGTCGTACGAGAGCGGCCTGGTCAGTGCCAAGCGCCTGCCGGCGCGCAGCTGATGACCATGCCCCCCTGGCACGTACTGGGCGCTGGCAGCCTGGGCACCCTGTGGGCGTGCCGCCTGGCGCGCAGCGGCGTGCCGGTGACGCTGATCCTGCGCGACAGCGCGCGCCTGCTCAGCTACCAGGCCGCCGGGGGCCTGACCCTGATCGAACAGCACCAGCGCCAGTGCTACCCCCTAGCCGCCGAGACCGTCGACAGTCAGGCACCCATCCAGCGCCTGCTGGTGGCCTGCAAGGCCTACGACGCCGAACAGGTGGTGGCGCGCCTGGCCCCGCGGTTGGCCGCAGATGCCGAGGTGATCCTGCTGCAGAACGGCCTGGGCAGCCAGGACGCGGTAGCCGCAGCCGTGCCCCAGGCCCGCTGCCTTTTCGCCTCCAGCACCGAGGGCGCGTTTCGTTCGCAGGATTGGCAAGTGACCTTCGCTGGCCACGGCTTTACCTGGCTGGGCGATCCGGCCAAGCCAACCGCACCGACATGGCTGGACCAGTTGACCGGCGCCGGCATTCCCCACCAGTGGAGCGCCGATATTCTGACCCGACTGTGGCGCAAGCTGGCGCTCAACTGCGCTATCAACCCGCTGACCGTGCTGCACGACTGCCGCAACGGCGAGCTGCTACAGCACCCGGCCCAGGTCGCCACGCTGTGCGCTGAACTGGCTGAACTGCTGGAGCACTGCGGCCAGCCAGAGGCGGCCGTGGACCTGCACACCGAAGTGCTGCGGGTGATCCAGGCCACGGCGGCGAATTTCTCGTCCATGCATCAGGACGTCAGCCAGGGCCGGCGCACAGAAATCAGTTACTTGCTGGGTTATGCCTGCGCCGCGGCCGAACGTCATCAGCGCAACCTGCCGCACCTGCAACAACTGCACCTGCAACTGGTCCAACACCTGCAGGCCCTGGGCCTGCCCAGCGTCTGACAGCGCCGCGCGCTTTGATACACTCAAGGCTTAGAGCCCTGTCCAGGAAAACGGAACCGTCGATGCCATTGCGCCAGCGCCTTGAAAACCTGCCAGTGGGGCAAAAACTGCTGGCTGCCTTGCTGGTCTTGCTGACCACCGTGTTGCTGGTCGCTAACCTGACCTTCATCAGCGCCGCCTACTGGATCTCCCAAGAGAGCATGGCGCCCCAGGCGCTGCAGACCATCGGCAAGCTGGTCACCAACCCGGCCCTGGCCATCGAGGCGCTGGATTCGCCACAGAGCGCCCAGGCGCTGCTGGAAGAGCTCAACAGCTATTCACCGCTGCGCGCCGCGGCGGTGTATGACACCGACGGCGCCCTGCTGGCGCAAACCCAGCACGGTCAGCAACTCAAGCTGCCGGAACGCTTCCGCAACGTGGAGAAGTGGCGCCAGACCGAGTTTCGCAGCACCCAGGTGATCAACCTGCCCCGCAGCGGCAGGCCACCAGGCCATTTGCTGCTGGTGGCCAGCAGCGAACTGCCGATGGCCTTCTACACCGGCACCCTTACCGCCAGCCTCGGCATTCTGGTGTTCAGCGTGCTGCTGTGGCTGGTCATCGCCCGGCAGATCAAGCGCCTGATCACCCAGCCCATCTATCGCCTGGAAGAACTCTCGCGCCAGGTTACCCGCGAAGAAAACTACTCCCTGCGCGCCGGCCCTGGCAACCACGACGAAATCGGCAGCCTGGCCGAGGCGTTCAATACCATGCTGTCACGCATCGAAGCCCGCGAGCAGCAGCTCAAGCGCGCCCGTGACGACTCCCAGGCCGCCTATGACCAGGCGCAAGGGCTGGCCGAGGAAACGCGCCACACCAACCGCAAGCTGGAACTGGAAGTACAGGTGCGCAGCAAGATCGAGAAAAAGCTCACCGGCTTTCAGAATTACCTCAACAGCATCATCGACTCCATGCCCTCGGCATTGATCGCCCTGGATGAACAGCTGTATGTCACCCAGTGGAATCAGGAAGCCAGCGCGCTGTCCGGCACACCGCTGGACGAAGCGCTGAACCAGCCGATATTCCTGGCTTTCGAACCACTGAAGCCGTTCCTGCCGGAGCTGAAGAACACCGTGGAGCGCCATACGGTGGCGAAGATCGAGCGCGTCACCTGGGTCAAGGACGACGTTGCCCACCACTATGCCCTGACCTTCTACCCGTTGATGGGTGGCGCCGGGCGCGGCGTAGTGATCCGTATCGACGACATCAGCCAGCGCCTGTCGCTGGAGGAAATGATGGTGCAATCGGAAAAAATGCTCTCGGTCGGTGGCCTGGCGGCCGGCATGGCCCACGAAATCAACAACCCACTGGGGGCAATCCTGCACAACGTGCAGAACGTGCGCCGCCGCCTTTCGGCCGACCTGCCGCGCAACGTCGAGGCAGCCGCCGAGGCCGGCATCGACCTGGCCACGGTCAACCGCTACCTGCACAACCGCGAGATTCCGCAACTGCTCGACGGTATCCAGCAGGCCGGCGCCCGGGCGGCAAAAATCGTCACCCATATGCTCAGCTTCAGCCGCCGCAGCAACCGCCAGCTGGCGCCTTGCGACCTGCCGGCGCTGATCGACCAGGCGGTGGAAATCGCCGGTAACGACTTCGACCTGGCCATCGGCTTCGACTTCAAGGGCCAGAACATCATTCGCCAGTTCGACCCCAACCTGGGACCCGTGCCGGGCACGGCCAACGAAATCGAGCAAGTGCTGCTCAACCTGCTGAAGAACGCCGCCCAGGCCATCCACCAGCGCCCCGAAGGCAGCGAGCCGGGGCGCATTACCCTGCGCACGCGGCTCAACCCGCCATGGGCGGAAATCCAGGTGGAAGATAACGGCGTCGGCATGCCCGAACAGGTGCGCAAACGTACCTTCGAGCCGTTCTTCACCACCAAGGAAATCGGCCAGGGCACGGGCTTGGGCCTGTCGGTGTCGTATTTCATCGTCACCAACAACCACAAGGGCCAAATGGAAGTGCAGTCCACGCCTGGCCTGGGCACCTGCTTCACCCTGCGCTTGCCCCTGACCGCCAGCACCCTGCCGGCGACCCTCACCTCCCTGGAGAACTGACAGATGGGCTTTCGCTTGTCGAAAATCTACACCCGCACCGGCGACAAAGGTGAAACCGGCCTGGGCGATGGCCGCCGTGTCGGCAAGGACCACCCGCGGGTGGAAGCCATTGGCGAGGTCGACACGCTCAACAGCCAGCTAGGGCTGCTACTGGCCGGCTGTACCGAGGATTTGCGCCTGAGCGAGGTGGTGGAGGCCTTGGCGCCCTGCCAGCACCGGTTGTTCGACCTGGGGGGTGAATTGGCCATGCCGGCCTACCAGGCGTTGAGTGCCGAGGAAGTGGAGCGCCTGGAACAGGTGATCGATCGCTGGAACGAAGAGCTGGGGCCGCTGGAAAACTTCATTCTGCCTGGCGGCTCCCCGCTGATCGCCCAGGCCCACGTATGCCGCAGCCTGGCACGCAGCGCCGAGCGGCGTTGCCAGCATTTGAATGCGGTGGAGCCCTTGGAGGGCGTGGGGTTGGCCTACATCAACCGGCTGTCGGACCTTCTGTTCGTCGCCGCACGCATCATCGCCCGCCGCCAGGGCGTGGCGGAAATCCTCTGGCAAGCCGCCCCGAAACCCTGAGGTGTGCCAGGGCCGACTTCATCGCGAGCACGCTTTGCTCCCACAGTGTCCACCTCAAAGCATGGACCTTGTGGGAGCAAAGCGTGCTCGCGATGAGAGGTTCGCCTACACCTTCATGCCTCTGGCCAGAACGCGCGGATACCGGCCACGCCTTGGGCACCGAGGTCCCATGCGCGTTGTTTGTCCTGCGGCCCCACGCCCCCCAGCAGGAACACCGGGTAGTTGAACCCGGCGATCAGCGCGGCAGCCTGGTCCCAGCCCAGCGGCTGCGCATCGGGGTGGGTCAGGGTTGGCTGTACTGGCGACAGGGTGACGAAATCGGCACCCACTTGCTGTGCCAGCGCCAATTCCTCAGCGTTATGGCATGACGCCGCCAATAGCCGCTCGCGCGGGAATGGCCGGCCCTTGCTGGCGTACTTGCGCAATTGCTCGGACGTCAAGTGCCAGCCAGCCGAGGGGAAGTCCCCCAGCCATTCCAGCGGCCCCTTGAGCATCAACTGCGCCTTGCCGGCGCACAGGCCCACCGCGTCCACCGCCAGGTCACGGTATTGCGGGTCGTAGCCGTTGGGCGCACGCAGCTGCACCAGCCGCGTGCCGTTGGCGATGGCCTTCTGGATACCGCGCAGCAATTGCGGGGTTTCCAGGCCTTCAGGGGTAATCAGGTACTCGCTGGCCAGCCCCGCCGCCTTGACGATCGGCCGGTTGGCTTCAGGGAATTCGTAGTTGGGCAGTTCCCGGGCGGTAACCCAGGCCAGTGGCTGGCCTTCAACGCCATGGGGCTGGCCAGTGAAGGCAGTGACTTCCCACACATCAAGCAGTACCTGCTTGTCGGGATAGTCGTGTTGCACCTTGATCAGCGGGCGGGCCGCGCTGACGGTGATGCCCAGCTCCTCCGCCAGTTCGCGGGAAAGCGCAGCGCGAACGCTTTCGCCCTCCTCCACTTTGCCACCGGGAAATTCCCACAGGCCACCCTGGTGCTGGGTGTCGGCACGGCGGGCGATGAGGATACGGTTATCAGCACCGCGGATGACCGCGGCGGCTACATGAATGCGCTTCACAATTCCTCCATTACCGCTGTAGCCGCTACCTGACGGCAGCGGCTACACCGCATCGACTTACGTACGGTATTCGGCGTTGATCTTCACGTATTCGTGGGACAGGTCGGTGGTCCAGATCGTTTCGCTGCAGTCACCACGGCCCAGTTCGATACGAATGGTGATTTCTTCGCGAGCCATCACCGCCGAGCCCTGCTCTTCGGTGTAGGTGGCCGAACGGCCGCCACGGCTGGCGATGCACACTTCGCCCAGGTAGACGTCGATCTTGCTCACGTCCAGCTCAGGCACACCGGCACGGCCCACGGCCGCCAGGATACGGCCCCAGTTGGGGTCGGAAGCGAACAGCGCGGTCTTGATCAGCGGCGAGTGCGCCACGGCGTAGCCCACGTCCAGGCACTCCTGGTGGTTGCCACCGCCGTTGACCTGCACGGTCACGAACTTGGTCGCGCCTTCGCCGTCACGCACGATGGCCTGGGCCACTTCCATGCACACCTCGAACACCGCTTTCTTCAGCGCGTCGAACAGCGCGCCGCGGGCTTCGGTGACCTCCGGCAGGTCGGCCTGACCAGTGGCGATCAGCATGCAGCAGTCGTTGGTCGACGTGTCGCCATCGATGGTGATGCGGTTGAACGACTTGTTGGCGCCATCCAGGATCAGGTCCTTGAGCACCGCCGGGGCCACCTTGGCGTCAGTGGCGATGTAGCCGAGCATGGTCGCCATGTTCGGACGGATCATGCCCGCGCCCTTGCTGATGCCGGTGACGGTGACGGTAACGCCATCGACCACGAATTGGCGGCTGGCGCCCTTGGGCAGGGTGTCGGTGGTCATGATGCCGGTGGCGGCAGCCGCCCAGTTGTCCACGGAGAGGTCGTCCAGGGCAGCCTGCAGGGCGCCTTCGATTTTCTCGACGGGCAGCGGCTCACCGATCACGCCGGTGGAGAACGGCAGTACCGCGCTGGCATCGACGCCGGCCAGTCTGGCCAGGCTGGCGCAGGTGCGCTCGGCGGCGACCAGGCCCGGCTCGCCGGTACCGGCGTTGGCGTTGCCGGTGTTGGTCAGCAGGTAACGCACGGTGCCCTGCACGCGCTGCTTGGCGATAATCACCGGCGCGGCGCAGAAGGCGTTCAGGGTGAAGACACCGGCCACGCTCGAACCTTCGGCGCAGCGCATGACCACCACATCCTTGCGCCCAGGGCGCTTGATGCCCGCCGAAGCGATGCCAAGCTCGAAACCAGCCACCGGGTGCAACGTTGGCAAAGGACCCAGACCAACAGCCATGAGAACACTCCTGGAAAGACAGACGCCGTATTCCAACACACGGCGCTAACGATGGAAAAACGCCGCGACGGCTGGAAGCCGGTCGCGGCGCGGATGTTTCAGGTCAGAACCGGATCGTCAGTTGATCTGGCCGTGACAGTGCTTGAACTTCTTGCCAGAACCACACCAGCACAGCTCGTTGCGGCCCAGCTTCTGGTCATTGCGCACCGGGGCGGTGGCGACGGCGACGTCTTCGCCCTCTTCCGCGATGATCTGCGGTGCGTCAAGGCCAGGTGCCTCGGCGTGTTCGAACTGCATGCGCGCGGCCAGTTCCTCGGCTTCGCGGCGCAGGCGTGCTTCTTCCTCGGCCGGATCTTCGCGGCGGACCTGCACGTGCGACAGCACGCGGATAGTGTCGCGCTTGATCGAGTCCAGCAGTTCCTGGAACAGGGTGAACGACTCGCGCTTGTACTCCTGCTTCGGGTTCTTCTGGGCGTAGCCGCGCAGGTGGATACCGTGACGCAGGTGGTCCATGGTCTGCAGGTGATCTTTCCACAGGTCGTCCAGCACCCGCAGCAGGATCTGCTTCTCGAAGGTGCGCAGCGCATCGGCGCTGGCCTGCTCTTCCTTGTCGTTGTAGGCAGCCAGCAACTCGGCCAGCAGTTTCTCGCGCAAGGTTTCTTCGTACAGGTGGTCGTCTTCGTCCAGCCACTGCTGAATCGGCAGCTTCACGCCAAAGTCGTTCAGCAGCGCGGCTTCCAGGCCAGCCACGTCCCACTGCTCAGGCAGCGACTGTGGCGGGATGTGGGCGCTGACGGTGCTGTCCAGCACTTCCTGGCGAAACTCGGCGATGGTGTCGCCGATATTCTGCGCGGCCAGCAGGCTGTTGCGCATGTGGTAGATGACTTTACGCTGTTCGTTGGCAACGTCGTCGAATTCCAGCAGTTGCTTACGGATATCGAAGTTGCGGCCCTCGACCTTGCGCTGGGCCTTCTCGATGGCGTTGGTCACCATGCGGTGCTCGATGGCCTCGCCGGACTGCATGCCCAGGGCCTTCATGAAGTTCTTCACCCGATCAGAGGCGAAGATACGCATCAAGCTGTCTTCCAGCGACAGGTAGAAGCGGCTCGAACCGGTGTCACCCTGACGGCCGGCACGGCCACGCAGCTGGTTGTCGATACGACGCGACTCGTGACGCTCGGAAGCGATCACATGCAGGCCGCCGGACTCCAGCACTTGCTGGTGGCGCTTCTGCCAGTCGGCCTTGATCTGGGCGATCTGCTCAGGAGTGGGGTTGTCCAGCGAAGCGACTTCCACTTCCCAGTTGCCGCCCAGCAGGATGTCGGTACCGCGACCGGCCATGTTGGTGGCGATGGTCAGCGCACCCGGGCGACCGGCCTGGGCGATGATCTCGGCTTCCTTCTCGTGGAACTTGGCGTTGAGCACCTTGTGCTCGATGCCTTCCTTGTTGAGCAGGTTGGACATGTGCTCGGACGTTTCGATGGTGGCCGTACCGACCAGCACCGGACGGCCCTGGGCCATGCTTTCCTTGATGTCGGTGACAATGGCGGCGTACTTCTCGTCCGCGGTCAGGTAGACCAGGTCGTTGAAGTCCTTGCGCGCCAGCGGCTTGTTCGGCGGAATCACCATGACCGACAGGTTGTAGATCTGGTGGAACTCGAACGCCTCGGTGTCAGCAGTACCGGTCATGCCGGACAGCTTGTTGTACAGGCGGAAGTAGTTCTGGAACGTGGTCGATGCCAGGGTCTGGCTCTCGGCCTGGATGTTCAGGTTTTCCTTGGCCTCGATGGCCTGGTGCAGGCCTTCGGACAGGCGACGGCCCGGCATGGTACGGCCGGTGTGCTCGTCGACCAGCAGGATCTGGCCGTCCTGCACGATGTACTCGACGTTGCGGTGGAACAGCTTGTGCGCGCGCAGGCCGGCGTAGACGTGGGTCAGCAGGCCCAGGTTGTGCGCCGAGTAGAGGCTCTCGCCCTCGGCCAGCAGGCCGACCTGGGTAAGCATTTCCTCGACGAACTGGTGACCGGCTTCGTTCATCTCCACCTGACGCGTTTTCTCGTCGACAGTGTAGTGACCGGCCTTGGTGACCTGGCCTTCCACTTCCTCGATGTGCTGCTCGAGGCGAGGGATCAGGCGGTTGATCTCGGTGTACAGCTTGGAGCTGTCCTCGGCCTGGCCGGAGATGATCAGCGGCGTACGGGCTTCGTCGATGAGAATGGAGTCGACTTCGTCGATCACGGCGAAATTCAGTTCGCGCTGGAATTTCTCTTCCAGGCTGAACGCCATGTTGTCGCGCAGGTAGTCGAAACCGAACTCGTTGTTGGTGCCGTAGGTGATGTCGGCGGCGTAGGCGGCACGCTTTTCCTCAGGCGGCGCGAAAGGCGTGACGACGCCCACGGTGAGGCCGAGGAATTCGTACAACGGGCGCATCCAGTTGGCGTCGCGGCGAGCCAGGTAGTCGTTGACGGTCACCACGTGCACGCCCTTGCCGGACAGTGCGTTGAGGTACACGGCCAGGGTTGCGACCAATGTCTTACCTTCACCGGTGCGCATTTCGGCGATCATGCCTTCATGCAGGGTCATGCCACCAATGAGCTGGACGTCGAAGTGGCGCATGCCCATGACACGCTTGCCCGCTTCGCGGCATACCGCGAAGGCTTCCGGCAGAAGCTTGTCGAGGGTCTCGCCTTTTGCCAGGCGGGCCTTGAACTCTTCGGTCTTGGCGCGCAGCTGCTCGTCCGAGAGGGCCACCATTTGCTCTTCGAAGGCATTGACGATCTGTACCGTCTTGAGCATGCGCTTGACTTCACGCTCGTTCTTGCTTCCAAAAAGTTTCTTTAACAAAGGCGCAAACATATCGGCAGGATCTTCCACACGTAGGGATGGAGGGCGGCCCCGTGAGTCGCCCGTGCAGCCCTCATGGCCGCATGCGAACGAGCATTCTACCCGGAAACGGCGAGGAGGAAAGTGGCGTTATTTCCACGATGCTGGCACAGCGCTTTGACGGGGCTTTTTTACAATAAGGCCTTTTTTCTCAACTTCAACCCATGGCATGCAGAAGTTATGTAACCGGACGGGGATTACGGCTCGAAATCAGCCGTTTCTGCTACCATGGCGGCTCTGTAATTTCAGGTTCCCCCCTATGGCATTTCGCCCCCTCCCGGCCCGGGCGCCCGCCGTCCTGCTGCGCGAGGCCAAGCCGCTCAAGGCTTTGTTCAGCCAGGCTCAGCGCCTCTCGCACCTGCAGCGCCTGTTTGAAAGCCAGCTGCAGCCCGCTGCCCGCGAACACTGCTACGTGGCCTCATGGCGCGAGGGCTGCCTGCTACTGATTGTCACTGATGGCCATTGGGCAACCCGCCTGCGCTACCAGCAGAAACGCTTGCAACGCGACCTGCAAGCCCTGCCCGAATTCGCCAACCTCACCCGTATCCAGTTCAAGGTGCAGCCGCCCACGGTGAAGAGCAGTGCCGGCGGGCGCAATATCGACCTGTCCAGCAGCGCCGCGGAAAACATTCAGTCCACGGCCGAAGGCATTACCGACCCCAAGCTGCGCGCCGCCCTGGAGCGCCTGGCGGCCCATGCGGGCAAGCCCAGGACGTAACTGCAACGGCGGCATGTGGGCGCGGAATCGTGAATCGCACCCATAAAAAAGGCCACCCGAAGGTGGCCTCAATAACAGCTAGAGAAGAGAGTGTTCGACTTACACTGCCGCCACGGGGCGCATGTAAGAGATCGGTGCCGTACTGGCATCTTCGAATGTCACCACTTCCCAGGCATCCTTCTGCTCGATGAGCTTGCGCAGGAGCTGGTTGTTCAGCGCATGGCCGGACTTGAAGCCACGGAACTCACCAATCAGGCTGTTGCCCAGCAGGTAGAGGTCACCGATGGCGTCGAGGATCTTGTGCTTGACGAATTCGTCTTCGTAGCGAAGGCCGTCTTCGTTCAGCACGCCGTCCTTGTCGACGACGATAGCGTTTTCAACGCTGCCGCCGAGTGCGAGGTTGTGCTTGCGCAGGTACTCGATGTCACTCATGAAACCAAAGGTGCGGGCGCGGCTGACTTCCTTCACGAAGGACGTGCTGGAGAAGTCGACGCTGGCACTTTGGGTGCGGTTGCGGAACACCGGGTGATCGAAATCGATCTCGAAACTCACCTTGAACCCGTCGAAAGGCACGAAAGTGGCGCGCTTGTCGCCATCTTCCACGGTCACTTCGCGCAGGATGCGGATGAATTTCTTGGCTGCGTCCTGTTCTTCCAGGCCGGCAGATTGAATCAGGAATACGAAGGGTCCTGCACTACCATCCATGATCGGGACTTCGGACGCGGAGAGCTCGACGTAGGCGTTATCGATGCCCAGGCCAGCCATGGCCGAGAGCAAGTGCTCAACCGTGTCTACCTTGGTATCGCCGCTGACCAGAGTGGTCGACATCGTGGTCTCGCCGACATTTTCCGCTCGCGCAGGAATCTGCACCATTGGATCCAGGTCGGCACGACAGAAAACGATGCCAGTATCCACGGGTGCAGGCTTGAGGGTCAGGTATACCTTCTCCCCAGAGTGCAGGCCGACACCGGTGGCACGGATAATATTCTTCAGGGTGCGTTGTTTAATCATGGCATTGGCCGCTTCAGCGCAAATTGCGAACTGGTATCAACAAAGGCTGGCGATAATAGCAGACCCGGCCTTTGCTGAACACCAATCACCTTCATAGCCCTGATAAATTCCATCAATCAGCCTGACGACGCAGGAATGCCGGGATGTCCAGGTAGTCCAGATCGTCTTGCGGGTTGAGTTTGGCAGCCTGTGCCGCGCCTGCGTGTGCCTGGTTGCGCATCACGGTAGGACGGTCCAGGTCGCGGTAGTTCACCGACGGCTGCTCCTGACGAGCGGGCGCCTGTTGGGCGGCTGCTTGCTGGGAAGCGGTTTGCAGGGTGTTGTCGATCACCTTCACAGGCTTCTCGATCTTGGCACCCAGGCCGGTGGCAACCACGGTCACGTGCAGTTCGTCGCGCATGTCCGGATCGATAACGGTACCGACCTTGACCATGGCGTGATCCGACGCGAACGCCTCGATGATGCTACCCACGTCGGAGTACTCACCCAGGGACAGGTCAGGACCCGCGGTGATGTTCACCAGGATGCCGCGGGCGCCCTGCAGGTTGACGTCTTCGAGCAACGGGTTGCGAATGGCCGCCTCGGTCGCTTCACGCGCACGGTTCGGGCCGCTGGCGCAGCCGGTACCCATCATCGCCATGCCCATCTCGCTCATGACGGTACGAACGTCGGCGAAGTCGACGTTGATCATGCCTGGGCGCTTGATGATGTCGGAGATACCGCGAACGGCTCCGGCCAGTACATCGTCAGCCTTGGCGAATGCCGACAGCAGGCTTGCGTCCTTGCCCAGGATGGTCAGCAGCTTCTCGTTGGGAATGGTGATCAACGAGTCGACGCTTTCGCTCAGCGCGCGGATGCCTTCATCGGCGATCTGCATGCGCTTGCGGCCCTCGAACGGGAACGGACGGGTCACGACCGCAACGGTCAGGATGCCCATCTCCTTCGCCACTTCGGCGATGATCGGCGCGGCACCGGTACCGGTACCACCACCCATGCCGGTAGTGATGAAGACCATGTTGGTGCCGACCAGCACCTCGGCGATACGCTCGCGGTCTTCCAGTGCGGCCTGACGGCCCACTTCAGGATTGGCGCCAGCGCCCAGGCCCTTGGTCACGCCGGTGCCCAGTTGCAGGATGGTGCGCGCACCAATGTTCTTCAGGGCTTGAGCATCGGTGTTGGCGCAGATGAACTCGACGCCTTCGATGTTGCTCTTGACCATGTGATTGACCGCGTTGCCGCCGCCACCACCCACACCGATAACTTTGATTACCGGGCTTTGCGGGATGTTGTCTACAAGTTCGAACATGTTCCCTCTCCTTTCATTTCTCTAGTTTTAGCGCCTACTACTGCCTTTGAAACCTGAAACCTTGAAACCTAGAAGTTGCCTTGAACCCAACGTTTGAAGCGTTCCAGCACAGGTGCCTTGGGTTCATCGCCATAGCTGTTGCTGTTACTCAGCCCGGTCAGGGTGGTGCCATCGTTCTGCTTTTGCAGCCCGTACATCAGCAAGCCCACACCGGTGGAATAAATCGGGTTGCGCACGACATCGGCGAGCCCGCGAACCGAATGCGGCACGCCCAGGCGTACCGGCATGTGGAAAATCTCTTCGGCCAGCTCGACCGCACCTTCCATTTTCGACGTACCGCCGGTCAGCACGATGCCGCCGGGAATCAAGTCTTCGTAGCCGCTGCGGCGCAGTTCGGCCTGGATCAGGGTGAACAGCTCGTCATAGCGCGGCTCGACCACTTCGGCCAGGGCCTGGCGCGAAAGCTCGCGCGGCGGACGGTCGCCCACGCTCGGCACCTTGATGGTCTCGCCGGCGCCGGCCAGCTTGGCCAGGGCGCAGGCGTAGCGGATCTTGATCTCTTCGGCGTACTGGGTAGGGGTACGCAGCGCCATGGCGATGTCATTGGTGACCTGGTCGCCCGCAATCGGGATCACCGCGGTGTGGCGGATGGCGCCTTCGGTGAAGATGGCGATGTCGGTGGTACCGCCACCGATATCCACCAGGCACACGCCCAGCTCCTTTTCATCGTCGGTCAGTA
Organism: uncultured Gammaproteobacteria bacterium; assembly: GCA_963816515.1. Taxonomy (GTDB): domain Bacteria; phylum Pseudomonadota; class Gammaproteobacteria; order Pseudomonadales; family Pseudomonadaceae; genus Aquipseudomonas. The sequence goes on from CAWFKX010000001.1 coordinate 1,416,327, forward strand.
CCGAGTAGGCCGAAGCCAGTTGCTCGAGGATGATGTCGTCGATTTCCAGGCCGCAGCGGCGCACGCACTTCTCGATGTTCTGGGCGGCATTGACCGCGCAGGTGACCACGTGAACCTTGGCTTCCAGGCGCACGCCCGACATGCCCAGCGGCTCGCGCACGCCTTCCTGGTTGTCGATGGAGTAATCCTGCGGCAGGGTGTGCAAAACCCGTTGGTCAGCCGGAATCGCCACCGCCTGGGCCGCGTCCAGCACGCGCTCGAGGTCGGCGCTGCTGACTTCGCGATCACGGATCGCAACGATGCCGTGGGAGTTGAGGCTGCGGATGTGGTTGCCGGCGATGCCGACGAACGCCGAGTGGATACGGCAACCGGCCATCAACTGGGCTTCTTCCACCGCGCGCTGGATCGACTGCACGGTCGACTCGATGTTCACCACCACGCCCTTCTTCAGGCCGCGCGAGGGGTGGGTACCGATCCCGACGATATCCAGCGAACCGTCATCCGCGACTTCGCACACCAGCGCCACTACCTTGGAGGTGCCGATGTCCAGACCGACGATCATTTTCCCGCTTTGCACGTTTGCCATGGTCCTGCCTCTTCTTAATTCTTCGCGACGGCGGCTTGGGCCGTCGGCTTCGCATTCGGATCACGCCAGGCAACGGCCAGGCCGTTGGCATAACGCAGGTCGATGCTCGCAATATTCGTGATCTGGTCTTTCAGTGTTTTGTCGTAAATGGCAATGAAGCGGCGCATTTTCTCGACGAGGTGGTCACGCCCCAGCAACAGCTCGATACCGGGGCCTGCGCTTCCTGCGCCGGTGGTGAGGAACCAGCTGCCGCGTTCACGCAACTCCAGCCGGGCAATGGAGAAGCCCATCGGGCGCAGCATCTGGCTCAGCACCTGGTACTGCTGCATGACCTGCTGCTGGGCACGCTGCGGCCCGAACAGCTGCGGCAGGTGCTCATAGTTGGCCAGCTCGCGAGGCGCGAACGCCTCGCCCTGGTTGTTGAGCAGCGCCGAGTCCCCCCAACGGGCCACGGGCAACTGCTCTTCCAGCCGGATCACCACCTGGTCGGGCCATACGCGACGCACTTCGGCGTGGGCAATCCACGGCATCTGCTCAAGCTCGGTGCGCATGCTGGCCAGGTCGATGGTGAAGAAAGTCGACGCCACGTACGGGGCGATGCGTTGCTGCACCGCCTGCTGGCTGATGTAGCTGAGGTCGCCCTGCACGTTGATCTTGGTGATCGGCCGGTCGGCGTAGGGCATCAGGTAGATGGCGCCCTCGTAGGTGCCGACGCCCAGTACCACCAGCAGCACCGGCCAGAACAACTTCTTCAGGAAGCTGAAATTGGCCTTGCGCACCCGTGCGCCCATGGGCTCTTGCGCCACCATGCGGCTGGCGCCACGAGGCACCGGCTTGTTGCGGCCGGGTACGGGTTGCTGATGACGAAGCGTCGCGCCGTTCATGGGTTTACCCTCGCGCCTCTACGCTGTCGGCCAGGATCGCCAGCACCAGTTGCTGGAAATCGATGCCGGCAGCACGAGCTGCCATGGGGACCAGGCTGTGGTCGGTCATGCCTGGGGCCGTGTTGACTTCAAGCAGCCAGAAACGCCCTTGCTCATCCTGCATGACGTCGACGCGGGCCCAGCCGGCAATGCCGACGGCTTCACAGGCACGCGCCGTGAGGTCGATCAGCTCTTGTTCGCGGGTGGCGTCGAGGCCGCACGGGATTCGATACTGGGTATCGTTGGCCACGTATTTGGCGTCGTAGTCGTAGAAACTGTGGGTGGTGCCCAGGGCGATCGGCGGCAGGACCTGGCCACGCAGGGTCGCGATGGTGAACTCAGGACCCTGAATCCATTGTTCCACCAGGACTTGCGAATCGTAGGTGCTGGCTGCTTTCCATGCGCCGATCAATTCTTCGACGCTGGTCACTTTGGCCATACCGATACTTGAACCTTCATGGGCCGGTTTGACGATCAAAGGGAAGCCCAGTTCCGCGCCGGCGCAAATACAATCGTCTTCGCTGGCCAACACCGCGTGGTGCGGGGTCGAAAGGCCCAGGCTCTGCCACACCTGCTTGGTGCGCAATTTGTCCATGGCCAGGGCCGATGCCAGGATACCGCTGCCGGTGTAGGGGATGTTCAGGCATTCCAGCAGGCCCTGCATGCTGCCGTCTTCACCGCCACGGCCGTGGAGGATGACGAAGGCACGGTCGATCTTCTCGCTCTGCAGGCGCGCCAGCAGATCGTCGCCCACGTCCAGGCCGAACGCGTCGACGCCGGCACTTTGCAGGGCTTCAAGCACGGCCGCGCCGGACTTCAGCGAAACCTCCCGCTCGGCGCTCTTGCCGCCGTAAAGCACGGCCACGCGCCCGAAATCCTTCGGGGCGATGGTCGATAGCAGGGAGGATGAGGTACTGGCTGTCATTTCAATTTCCCCTCGCCGGCCTTGTCAGCGGCGAACAACGGACTTTTCAGTAATTGCGGGGCAAGCCCGCCAATGTCGCCGGCGCCCTGGCACAGCAGGATGTCGCCGGCACGCAGCAGTGGCTTGACCAATGGGGCCAGTTCCACGCCGCGCTCGATGTAGATCGGGTCCAGCTGGCCGCGCTGGCGAATGCTGTGGCATAGCTGGCGGCTGTCGGCGCCGGGAATGGGCTCCTCGCCGGCCGGGTAGACCTCCATCAACAGCAGCACGTTGGCGTCGGCCAGCACCTGGACGAAATCGTCGTACAGGTCGCGGGTACGGCTGTAGCGGTGCGGCTGGTACACCATCACCAGGCGGCGCTCCGGCCAGCCACCGCGCACGGCACTGATCACTGCCGCCACTTCGCGCGGGTGGTGCCCGTAGTCGTCGACCAGCATCACGCTGCCGCCGTCCACCGGCAGTTCGCCGTACACCTGGAAGCGTCGGCCCACGCCCTGGAAGCCCGACAGCCCCTGCACGATGGCTTCATCGCTGACGCCTTCGTCGGTGGCAATGGCGATGGTGGCCAGGGCATTGAGCACGTTGTGGTTGCCGGGCATGTTCACCGACACGTTCAGCGGCTCGCGGTCGCGGCGCAGCACGGTGAAGTAGGTCAGCATGCCGTCCTGGCGGATATTGATGGCGCGCACGTCGGCTTCTTCGCTGACACCGTAGGTCAGGGTCGGGCGGGCGATCTGCGGCAGGATCTCGCGCACCACCGGATCGTCCAGGCACACCACCGCCAGGCCGTAGAACGGCAGGTTATGGAGGAAGTCGACAAAGGTCTTCTTCAGCTTGTTGAAGTCGCCACCGTAGGTTGCCATGTGATCGGCGTCGATGTTGGTGACCACGGCCACCAGCGGTTGCAGGTGCAGGAAGCTGGCGTCGCTTTCATCGGCTTCGGCGATCAGGTAGCGGCTGGTGCCCAACTGCGCATTGGTGCCGGCGGCGTTCAGGCGGCCACCGATGACGAAGGTCGGGTCCAGGCCACCAGCGGCGAACACCGAGGCGATCAGGCTGGTGGTGGTGGTCTTGCCATGGGTACCGGCCACGGCGATGCCGTGGCGGTAGCGCATCAGCTCGGCGAGCATCTCGGCGCGCGGCACCACGGGAATGCGCCGCTCAAGGGCGGTGGCCACTTCCGGATTGGACGTGTTCACGGCGCTGGAGACCACCAGCACGTCGGCGTTGGCGGCATTCTCGGCACGGTGGCCGATGAAGATCTGCGCACCGAAGGACTCCAGGCGTTCAGTGACCGCCGACGCTTTCAGGTCGGAACCGGACACCTGGTAGCCCAGGTTGAGCAGCACTTCGGCGATGCCGCACATGCCCACGCCGCCGATACCCACGAAGTGGATGCGACGGATACGGCGCATTTCCGGTTGTGGCATGGCTTTCTGGTTCTCAACCATGGGCCACCTCCAGGCAGACATCGACAACGGTACGGGTCGCATCGGGCTTGGCCAGGCGGCGTGCGGTGCTCGCCATGGTGTTGAGTTTTTCCGGTTGCATCAAAACCTCGTTCAGGCGTTCAGCCAGCTCGGCTGCGCCGGTTGTCGCTTGTGGCATCAGGAAGGCAGCGCCTTCGCGGGCCAGATATTCGGCGTTGCGGGTCTGGTGGTCGTCGATCGCATGGGGCAAGGGCACCAGTACCGACGCCAGGCCAGCCGCGGCCAGCTCGCTGACGGTCAAGGCGCCTGCACGGCAGACCACCATGTCGGCCCAGCCATACGCTTGGGCCATGTCTTTGATGAAGGGCGCCACTTGCGCCTCGATGCCGGCGGCGCGGTAGCGCTGCGCGGTCACTTCATCGTGTTGCTTGCCGCTCTGGTGGAACACTTCCGGGCGAATGGCCTCGGGCACCAGCGCCAGGGCGGCAGGGATCAATTTGTTCAACGGCTCGGAGCCCAGGCTGCCGCCGGTGATCAGCAAGCGCGGTCGGCGCCCGGCCAGGCTCTGGCGCGGGGTTTCCAGGAACAGCTCGGGGCGCACCGGGTTACCGGTGGTGCGGCGCTTGGCCGAGGCCCCGAAGGTGTTCGGAAAGGCTTCGCAGATGCGCGCGGCCAGCGGTGCCAGCAAGCGGTTGGCGGTGCCGGCCACGGCGTTCTGCTCGTGGACAATCACCGGCACGCCGCTCAGGCGTGCCGCCAGGCCGCCAGGGCCGGTCACGTAGCCGCCGAAGCCAACCACACACACGGGCTTGAGCTGGCGCATCACCTTGCGCGCCTGCAGCAGCGCGCGTACCAGCACGAACGGCGCCTTGAGCAGCGACAGCTTGCTCTTGCCACGCAGGCCGGCGACGTTGATCAGGTGCAATGGCAGGCCCGCCTGGGGTACCAGCTCGTTCTCGATGCCACGCGGGGTGCCCAGCCAGTGCACGGTGTAGCCACGGGCCTGGAATTCGCGCGCGCACGACAGCGCCGGGAACACGTGCCCGCCAGTACCACCGGCCATGATCAATACGTTACCGGACACGGGCAGGCTCCTCGGCGAAGTCGCTCTCGTTGAATTCGGTTTCCTCACTGCCCAGGTGCGTGCGGCTCTCCCACTCTATGCGCAGCAACAGCCCAAGGCAGGCACAGCAGATCACCAGCGAGCTACCCCCGTAGCTGAGGAACGGCAGGGTCAGGCCCTTGGTCGGCAGCAGGCCGACGTTCACGCCGATGTTGATCAGGAATTGGCCGATCCACAGGAACGAAAGGCCATACGCCATGTAGGCGGCAAAGAACTGTTTCGAACGCTCGGCCCAGACGCCGATGTACATGCCGCGAATACACACGAACACGAACAACGCCACAGTGCACAGCGAACCGACCACACCCAGCTCCTCGGCCAGTACCGAGAACACGAAGTCGGTGTGTGCTTCAGGCAGGTAGAACTGCTTCTGCACGCTATTGCCCAGGCCTGCGCCCAGCCAGCCACCGCGACCGAAGGCGATCAGCGCCTGGGTCAATTGGTAGCCGGAACCGAACTGGTCGGCCCATGGGTCGGTGAAGGTGGTCAGACGCGCCATGCGGTAAGGCTGCGCCTGCACCAGGATGAACACCGCGGCCACCGCCAGCACCACCATCAGGGCGAAACGGAACAGCCCCACGCCGCCGAGGAACAGCATGGCCGCCGCGGCGCCCATCATCACCACGGTGGCCCCGAAGTCAGGCTCCATCAACAGCAGACCGGCCATGGGCAGCAGCACGATGAAGGGCTTGAAGAAGCCCATCCAGGTACCGCGCACTTCCTTCTGCTGGCGGATCAGGTAGCCCGACAGGAAGATCACCACGAACACCTTGGCCACTTCCGAGGGCTGCACGTTGAACGCGCTGAAGCCGATCCAGCGCATGGAGCCGTTCACCTCGCGGCCGATGCCGGGCACCAGCACAAGGACCAGCAGGCCGAAGGCGCCGATCAGCAGGATCCAGCCCAGCCGCTGCCAGGTGGCGATCGGAATCATCATGGTGACGCCGCAGGCGCCCAGGCCCAGCACCAAGTACACCAGGTGGCGGATCATCATGTACAGCGGGTTGCCCGATTGCACCGCGGCTACTTCCGAGGAAGCCGAGGTAATCATCACCAGGCCCAGGCCCAGCAGCGCCAGGCAGCCGGCCAGCATGGGAAAATCGACGTCGATGCCGCGACCGGTGATCAGCGGCGACGGGTATGGCTTGATCACGCCAAAAATCATGACAAGCCCTCCACGGCCTGGGCGAACAGGCGCCCACGCTCTTCATAGTTCTTGAACATGTCCAGGCTCGCACAGGCCGGCGACAGCAGCACGGCGTCGCCGGGCTGGGCCAGGGCGGCGCTGTGTTCGACGGCTTCGTCCAGGGTGTTGACCCGTACCAGCGGTACGCTGTCGCCCAGGGCGGTGGCAATCAGTTCGGCGTCACGGCCCAGCAGCACCACGGCGCGACAATGGGCGGCCACCGGCGCTTTCAGGCCGGAGAAATCGGCCCCCTTGCCGTCACCGCCGGCCACCAGCACCAGCTTGCCGTCGATGTCGGCACCCAGGCCTTCGATGGCCGCCAGGGCTGCACCAACGTTGGTGGCCTTGGAGTCGTCGTAGTAGCTCACGCCGTTGCGCTCACGCAGCCACTGGCAGCGGTGTGCCAGGCCGGCGAAAGTACGCAGGGTGGCCAGCATGGGCTCGAACGGCAGGCCCACGGCATGGCCCAGGGCCAGCGCGGCCAGGGCATTGGCCTGATTGTGTGCGCCACGGATCTTCAGCTCGCTGACCGGCATCAGGTTCTGGAATTCGAACGCCAGGTACTTCTGGCCATTCTCTTCACGCAGGCCGAAGGCCTTGAAGTCCGGCTTGTTGAGGCCGAAGGTCCAGCAAGGCAGGCCCTCGCCCATCAGCGGTCGGGTCAGGGCGTCCTGGCGGTTGTAGACCACCTGCCGCGCGCCGCGGAAGATCCGGTGCTTGGCCAGGTGGTAGGCCGGCAGGCCGCTGTAGCGGTCCATGTGGTCTTCGCTGATGTTCAGCACGGTGGCCACTTCGGCGTTGAGCTGGTCGGTGGTTTCCAGCTGGAAGCTGGAGAGTTCCAACACGTACAGCTCCACATCGTCAGCCAGCAGGTCGAGGGCCGGGGTGCCCAGGTTGCCGCCCACGGCCACGCGCTTGCCGGCCGCGGCAGCCATGTCGCCCACCAGGGTGGTGACGGTGCTCTTGGCGTTGGAACCGCTGATGGCGACGATGGGCGCATGCGCGTTACGCGCGAACAACTCGATATCGCCGGACAGCTTCACGCCACGGGCCGCCGCCTGCTGCAAGGCAGGGGTGGCCAGCGCCAGGCCGGGGCTGACCAGCAGTTCACTGGCGCGGCAGAGGAAATCCACGTCCAGCTCGCCACAACGCACTTCCACATGGGGGTAGTCACGACGCAGCGTTTCCAGCTCCGGCGGATTCGCGCGCGTGTCGGCCACGGCAAAGGCAATGCCCCGGCGCGCGAGGAAGCGCACCAGGGACATGCCGCTCTTGCCGAGGCCGACAACGATGCGGAATTGGTCAGAAGCGATCAGAGACACTCGTTCTACCTCAGTTTCAATGTGGCAAGGCCGAACAGCACCAGAATCACGGTGATGATCCAGAAGCGGACGATCACCCGTGGCTCGGGCCAGCCCTTGAGTTCAAAGTGGTGGTGAATGGGCGCCATGCGGAACACGCGGCGACCGGTCAGCTTGAAAGAGGCCACCTGAATGACCACTGAAAGGGTTTCCATCACGAACACGCCGCCCATGATGAACAGCACGATTTCCTGGCGCACGATGACCGCGATGGTGCCCAGGGCGGCACCCAGGGCCAACGCGCCGACGTCACCCATGAACACTTGCGCCGGGTAGGTGTTGAACCACAGGAAGCCCAGGCCGGCACCGATCAGCGCGCCACAGAACACGATCAGCTCGCCCGCGCCCGGCACGTAGGGAATCAGCAGGTAGTCAGCGAACTTCACGTTACCCGACAGGTAGCAGAAGATGCCCAGGGCGCCGCCGACCATGACCGTTGGCATGATTGCCAGGCCGTCCAGGCCGTCAGTCAGGTTGACGGCGTTGCTGGAGCCGACGATGACGAAGTAGGTCAGCACCACGAAGCCCACGCCCAGGTAGATGCTGGCGTCCTTGAACATCGGGATGATCAGGGTGGTTTCCACCGCGCTTGGTGCGGTCACGTACAGGAAGATCGCCGCGCCCAGGCCAAACACCGACTGCCAGAAATATTTCCAGCGGCTAGGCAGGCCGCGCGAGTTCTTCTCGATCACCTTGCGGTAGTCATCAACCCAGCCGATGCCACCGAACAGCAGGGTCACCAGCAGCACGGTCCATACGTAACGGTTGGTCAGATCAGCCCACAGCAGGGTGCTGACGCCGATGGCCGACAGGATCAGGGCGCCGCCCATGGTCGGGGTGCCGGATTTTTTCAGGTGCGATTCTGGGCCGTCGTTGCGCACGGCCTGGCCAATCTGACGAATCTGCAGGGTACGAATCATCCAGGGGCCCAGCCACAGGGCCAGCGACAGCGCGGTCAGCACACCCAGGATCCCGCGCAGGGTCAGGTACTGGAAGACCGCGAAGCCTTTGTAGAACTGTTGCAGATACTCCGCCAGCAGCAGCAGCATTAATGTTTCTCCCCGCTGGAACCGCACAAGGCCGCCACGACGTTTTCCATCGCAGCGCTGCGCGAACCCTTGATCAAAATAGTGGTGTTTTTGTCCTTCTCGGCGCCAAGCGCTGCGATCAGGTCAAGCTGAGTAGCGAAATGACGAGCATTGGCGCCGAACGCGTTCACCGCGTGAACCATGTTCGGCCCTACGGCGTACAGGGTGTCGACCTTGCCCAAGGCGTATTCGCCGACCTGCCGATGCCCTTCTTCCGCCCATTGCCCCAATTCGCCGATGTCTCCGAGCACCAGAACGGTGCGCCCGGAAAAGCCGGCGAGTATATCAATGGCGGCGCACATTGAGGTGGGGTTTGCGTTGTACGTGTCGTCAATTACGCGCAGGCCGTCAGGGGTCAGCTGGGCGACAGTGCGGCCCTTGACCGGCTGCACGCTTTCCAGGCCCTGGGCGATGGCTTCGATCGTCAGACCAAAGGCATGTGCGGCAGCGGCGGCGGCCAAGGCGTTCTGCACGTTGTGGGTGCCCAGCAGGTTGAGCTGGACCCGCGCCGTGCCTTGCAGCCCATGCAGGTTGAAGGCCGGGCAGCCACGGGCGTCGGCGCTGATGGCACTGGCGTGGAAATCGGCGGCGCTGTTGCTCAGGGCAAAGCTGAACACCCGGCGCTGGCCGGCCCGGGCGTGCCAGATGCCGTACGCCTTGTCGTCCAGGTTCAGCACGGCGGTGCCGTCTGCGGCCAGGCCGTCGATGATTTCGCCCTTGGCCTCGACGATTTTCTCGGGGCCGCCGAACTCGCCCACGTGGGCGGTGCCGGCGTTGTTCAGAATGGCCACGTGGGGCTTGGTCAGGCCCACGGTGTAGGCGATTTCACCCAGGCGCGAGGCGCCCAGCTCGATCACGGCAGCGGTGTGCTGCGGCGCCAGTTCGAGCAGGGTCAGCGGCGCACCCAGGTCGTTATTGAGGTTGCCACGGGTGGCCAATACCTCGCCTTGGGTGCGCAGGATGCCGGCCAACAGTTCCTTGACCGTGGTCTTGCCACTGGAACCTGTCACGGCGGCCACTGGACGAGCGAAGCGCGCGCGGTTGAGCGCGCCGAGCTGGCCCAGGGCCGCGCGACAATCGGCGACCACCAGCTGCGGCAGGGCGACACCGGCCACTTCGCGCTCTACCAGGGCGGCGACGGCGCCCTTGGCGGCCACGTCGGCCAGGTAGTTGTGACCATCGAAATTCGGCCCGGCGAGTGCCACGAACAACTGGCCGGCCGCAATGGCACGGCTGTCGATGCTGACACCGTTGAATGTCACGTCCTGGTCGTGCAAGCGCGCCGCCAGTGGCTGGAGCAGTTCCGCCAGGGACATGGGCTTAAGCATGGTCCACCTCCCAGGTGGCCAGGGCCCGGGCAGCCTCTTCCAGGTCGGAGAAGGCCAGGCGCTGACCGTTGATTTCCTGATAATCCTCGTGGCCCTTGCCGGCCAGCACCACCACATCGTCGACGCCCGCCTGGGCGATCAACTGGGCGATGGCCGGGCCGCGGCCCGAGATGAATTCGACCCGGGCAGCAGCGCTGAACCCCGGGCGAATGTCGCTGAAGATCTGCAGCGGGTCTTCGCTGCGTGGGTTGTCGTCGGTGACCAGCACGCGGTCGGCCAGGCGCTCGACCACTTCGGCCATCAGCGGGCGCTTGCCACGGTCGCGGTCGCCGCCGCAGCCGAACAGGCACAGCAGTTCGCCCTTGGCGTGCGGGCGCAGGGCGTGCAGCACTTTGTCGAGGGCGTCCGGGGTGTGGGCATAATCGACCACCACCAGCGGCTGGGCGCCGCCGCCCAGGCGCTGCATGCGCCCCAATGGGCCTTCCAGTTGCGGCAACACCTTGAGGATGTCGCCCAGCGGGTACTCCAGCGCCAGCAGGGTGCCGACGGCCGCCAGCACGTTACTGAGGTTGAAACGCCCCAGCAGGCGGCTACGCAAAATATGTTCGCCCTGGGCCGTGACCAGGGTGGCGCGCACGCCACTGTCATCGAATTGCGCTTCGCGGCAATACAGCGTCGCGCTCGGGTCCAGCAGGCTGTAGGTGATCAGTCGCGACTCGTGCTGCTCTTCGGCCAGGGTGCTGCCGAAGGCATCGTCCAGGTTCAGCACGCGGCAACGCAGCCCGGTCCAGCCGAACAGCTTGGCTTTCGCAGCGGCGTAGGCCTGCATGCTGCCGTGGTAGTCCAGGTGGTCGCGGCTCAGGTTGGTCAGCACCGCCACGTCGAACGCCAGGGCCGCCACACGGCCCTGGTCCAGGGCGTGGGACGAGACTTCCATGGCCACCGCCTTGGCACCGGCTTTCTTCAGGTCGGCAAGCGTCGACTGCACGGCAATCGGGTCTGGGGTGGTGAGGCGGCCGCTTTGCAGCGCCTCGTGGAAACCGGTGCCCAGGGTACCGATCAGGCCGCAGCGCTGGCCCAGCAGGTCAAGCGCCTGGGCCACCAGTTGGGTGACGCTGGTCTTGCCATTGGTGCCGGTGACGCCCACCAGGTCGAGCAGGCGGCTCGGGTCGCCGTAGAAGCGCCCGGCAATATCGGATAGCTGACGAATCAGGCCCTTGACCGGAATCAACGGCACGTCGGTGATCGGCAACACGGTGGCGCCGTCCACTTCATACGCCACGGCGGCCGCGCCACGGCCCAAGGCATCGGCAATGTGCGCGCGGCCGTCGACCTTGGCCCCGGGCACCGCCAGGAACAGGTCGCCTGGGCGTACGTTGCGGCTGTCCAGCGCCAGTTCGCGGATCAACGGATCGCGCCCGGCCTGGGCGAACATCTTGCTCAGTGGCATGCTCATCAGCCACGCCCTCCCTTGCTGGCCGCAGACTGGGCCTGGGCTTGTTCCTGCGCGGTGCTCGGCAGGTTGTCGGGGGTCACGTTCATCAGGCGCAATGTGCCGGACATGACCTTGCTGAATACCGGCGCCGATACCAGGCCACCGAAGTAACCGGCCTTGCTCGGTTCGTCGATGACCACGACGATGGCGTAGCGCGGATCGCTGAGCGGTCCGAAACCGGCGAACAACGACCGGTAGGCGTTCTCGGTGTAGCCACGCGAGCCGATGGTGGCCTTACGCGCGGTACCCGACTTGCCGGCCACGTGATAGCCCGGCACCCGCGCACGGTATACGCCGCGCGAGTCCTCGATCACCTGCTGGAGCATGCCTTGCAGGGTCTTGGCGATCTGCTCGGGCATCACGCGGGTGGCGACCGGTTTCTGGTCGGTCTTGAGAATGGTCAGCGGCACGATCTCGCCGTTGTTGGCGATCGCCGAATAGGCGTGCACCAACTGCAGCGCGGTCACCGACAGGCCGTAGCCGTAGGACAGGGTCGCGGTCTCGGCTTTCTTCCAGTCGCGGTGGTTGGGCAGGTTGCCCACGCGCTCGCCGGGGAAGCCCAGGCCGGTGTACTGGCCAAGGCCTACCGCCGACATGGCGCGGAAAATGTTCTCGCCGCCGACGTCGAACGCCACCTTGCTCATGCCCACGTTACTGGAGTTGATCAGGATGCCGGTCAGGTCCAGGATCGGGCCTTCGGTCTTGGTCACGTCCTTGATGGTGTAGCGGCCGATCTGCAGGGTACCGGGGTACACCTCGACCTTGTCGGTGGGCTTCCAGCGCCCGGTTTCCAGGGCGGCGCTCATGGAGATAGGCTTCATGGTCGAGCCCGGCTCGAACACGTCGGTGATCGCCCGGTTGCGCATGGAGGCCGGGAACATGGTCTTGCGGTTGTTCGGGTTGTAGGTCGGCTGGTTGACCATGGCCAGTACTTCGCCGGTCTTCACGTCCATGATCACCAGGCTGCCGGCCTTGGCCTCGTTCTCGACGATGGCGTTGCGCAGCTCGCGGCTGGCCAGGTACTGCAGGCGCAGGTCGATGGACAGGGTCAGGGTCTTGCCGGCCTTGGCGTTCTTGGTGACCTGCACGTCCTTGATCAGGCGGCCGCGACGGTCCTTGATGACCTGGCGCTTGCCGGGCACGCCCGCCAGCCAGTCTTCATAGGCCAGTTCCACGCCTTCACGGCCGTGGTCGTCCAGGTCGGTAAAGCCGACCATGTGCGCGGTGACATCACCGGCTGGGTAGAAACGACGAAATTCCTCGATGCCGTAGACACCAGGAACCTTGAGGTCCAGCACGGTCTGCCCCTGTTCGGGCGTGAGGCCGCGAACCAGGTAGATGAATTCCTTGGTGGCCTGGGCATCCAGGCGCGTGGCCAGTTCGCGCGGGTCCTGGCCGAGGGCGGCCGCCAGCGCCGGCCACTTGCTTTTGTCCGCCTGCATTTCCTTGGGGTTGGCCCACAAGGTGGTAACCGGGGTACTGACGGCCAGCGGCTCGCCATTGCGGTCGGTGATCAGGCCGCGGTGTGCAGGAATGGGAATATGACGCACGCTGCGCGCATCGCCCTGCCCCTTGAGGAAGTCATGGTCGATGACCTGCAGGTCGACGATGCGCCACACGATGGCACCCACCATGATGCCCAGCAATGCCACGACCACCCGGAACCGCCATGGGTACAGAGCCCCTTCGAGCTTCATCATGGCGCCACCATCTTGATTTCGGCGGCATCGGGAATGCGCATTTTCAGTTGGCCGCTGGCCAGCGCCTCGATGCGGCTGTGGGCCGTCCAGGTGCTTTGCTCCAGAATCAGGCGGCCCCACTCGGCCTGCGCCTTGTCGCGCTCGCTCAACTCGTTGTACAGGCCGTTGAGCAGTTGGCGGTTGAGGTGGGCGCTGTAGGCAACGCCGATGGCCGAGACGAGCACGGCGATGAACAGCAGAAGCATCAGGAAGCTTCCGCCCGGCAGAGGCTTGGCGTAGAGCTTGCTCACCGCAACTTCTCCGCCACGCGCATGACCGCGCTGCGCGAGCGCGGGTTGGCCTTAAGCTCAGCGTCGGAAGCGAACTGGGCCTTGCCGTGAATCTTGATTTTGGGTTCGAACGCCTGGTAACGCACGGGCAGGTTGCGCGGCAGGTTGTCGGCCTCACCCTTGGCCAGCTTGCGCATGAACAGCTTGACGATGCGGTCTTCCAGCGAGTGGAAGCTGATCACCACCAGGCGGCCGCCGATTTCCAGCGACTCCAGCGCCGCCTCCAGGCCCGCCTCGAGGTCAGCCAGCTCATTGTTGACGTGAATACGCAGGCCCTGGAACGCCCGCGTAGCCGGGTTCTTGCCCTTCTCCCAGGCAGGGTTGGCGACCTTGAGCACTTCGGCCAGATCGGCGGTGCGCTCGAATGGCTTGGTTTCGCGACGGGCGACCACGGCGTTGGCCATGCGCTTGGCGAAACGCTCCTCGCCGTATTCCTTGAACACGCGGGCGATTTCCTCGGCCGATGCGTTGGCGATGAACTCGGCGGCGCTGACGCCACCGCTCGGGTCCATGCGCATGTCCAGGGGACCATCGTTCATGAAGCTGAACCCACGCTCGGGGTCGTCCAGCTGAGGCGAGGAAACGCCCAGGTCCAGCAACACACCGTTGACCTTGCCGCTCAGGCCTTGGCTAGCAATCTCGCTACCCATTTCCGCAAAACTACGCTGCACAATGACAAAGCGGCCGTCTTCGGCCGCCAGCGCTTGCCCCGTGGCAATCGCTTGTGGATCCTTGTCAAACCCCAGCAATCGACCCTTTGGGCCAAGGTGCTTGAGGATCAGCCGGCTATGACCGCCGCGCCCGAACGTACCGTCCAAATAGCAGCCATCGCCTTGTATGGCGAGAGCCTCGACGGCTTCGTCAAGCAATACGGTGATGTGGTTAAAGCCGCTATCTATAGTCACAGAATCAAATCACGCAGTTCATCAGGCATGGCGCCCGGTTGTTGAATAGCCGCCAGGTCCGCTTCAGCAACAGCGTTCCAGGCATCCTCGTCCCACAGTTGAAACTTGTTCAGCTGGCCTACCAGCATCGCTTTCCTGTCCAGCTTCGCGTACTCGCGCAGGCGTGGCGGAACCAGAAAACGCCCGCTGCCATCGAGTTCCAGGTCAACCGCATTACCAATCAGCAACCTTTGCAGACGGCGGTTTTCTTCCCGGAGCGACGGCAGCGCGCGCAGCTTTGTTTCAATTAATTCCCATTCGTCCAGCGGATACACACATAGGCAGGGGTCGACCGCATCGATGGTCACGATCAACTGGCCATTGGAGCGCGAAACCAACTCGTCACGATACCGGCTCGGCATAGCGAGACGGCCTTTTGCATCGAGACTGATGGCATTAGCTCCGCGAAACACAGAGGCGCTTCCCCAAATTTTAGTTTTTCGTGCCTAAAAACCCACTTTGTGCCACTTTCCGCCACTTGCGCACACTATAGGAATGCGCCCATACCACCGTCAAGGCACGCTCGTAAGGAAAACCCTTACAGATCGGAGATTTAGGACGTAAACGGAAGGAGAAAGGCTAATTCGAGGGAAATGCGGGGGTATAAAGCCAAGTTAACTCAAGGAGCTACGAGCCGAAGTTAAAGTAATTTATTAAGAGTAAGATTTTTTCGGTATTACCAGGGCGCTTCTGCTGTTGATTGAAGCGCAAGGGGAAAGAGGTGGAGAGTCGATCTGTAAGCCGGGTTCTGTCGAGGACAGTCATTCCTCTACGATGGCCATCACTGGACACCTTTAGCAACCTACCCGGTTCCAACGCGGGCCGCGCCATATGGAACCCTATTTGGTCTTGCTCCGAGTGGGGTTTGCCTTGCCACGAACTGTTACCAGCCGTGCGGTGCGCTCTTACCGCACCTTTTCACCCTTACCGGCACCGAAATGCTTAGGCGGTTATTTTCTGTGGCACTTTCCGTAGGCTCGCGCCTCCCAGGTATTACCTGGCACTCCGCCCTATGGAGCCCGGACTTTCCTCCCCCCGCTTTTGCGGAACAAAAGCAGGCAGCGACTGTCCAATCGACTCTCCGCCGACAAGGTTAATGGCAGCGAGGCGTGAGGACAAGCTTTATTGCTGCTGTCTTGCCATTGGCTGTGCCTGTGAGACCGAGCAGGCCTGCCGGCCGGTGCTGCGCGAATGCGTACCTGGCCCTTCAATGTAGCACCGGGCTCAGCCCTTCTGCCGCTCCAACGCCACCTGATACAACACATTCTTCCTCGCCCCGGTAATTTCCGCCGCGAGGGCCGCTGCGCGCTTGAGCGGCATTTCCTTGAGCAGCAGGTCCAACACGCGCAGCACTTCGGCGCTTACCGCCTCATCGCTTTCCGGCGGCGTCCATCCGGCGACCAGTACCACGCATTCGCCGCGCTGCTGGTTGGTGTCGGCTTCCACGAAAGCACGCAGCTCGGACAGCGGCAAGCCCTTCAGGGTTTCAAATGTCTTGGTCAGCTCGCGCGCCAGCAGCGCCGGGCGATCGGGGCCGAATACCAGTTCCATGTCCTGCAGGCATTCCAGAATCCGGTGCGGCGCTTCATAGAAGATCAGCGTGCGCGGCTCTTCGCGCACCTGTTCCAGGCGCGAGCGACGCCCCACGGTCTTGGCTGGCAGGAAGCCCTCGAAGATGAAGCGGTCGGAAGGCAGGCCCGCCGCCGACAGTGCCGCGATCAGCGCGCAGGCCCCCGGCACCGGCACCACCGGGATACCGGCGGCGCGCACCTGGCGCACCAAGTGGTAACCAGGGTCGGAAATCAGTGGCGTGCCGGCGTCGGAAATCAGCGCCACGTTTTCACCGGCCAGCAGCTTGTCAAGAAAGCGCCCGCCTTCATCGCGCTCGTTGTGCTCATGGCAGGCCGCCAATGGGGTATTGATGCCGAAATGCTGCAGCAGGCGAATCGAGTGACGGGTGTCCTCGGCGGCAATCAGCGCCACGTCGCCCAGCACCTTCAACGCGCGCGCGCTCATGTCGTCCAGGTTACCGATGGGCGTGGCCACCACATAAAGTGTTCCCACCGCGGAATTCGAAGCACCTGGAGCAGTCACAGCACACACCTGTCGTTGGCAAAAGCGGCATTGTAGCGCGCGATTTCGTCCAGCGGCCAAAAAGCCCTCGGTAAAACCCTGAATGACCTTTGGTGCGGCTTTCACGCCTGTGACATCGCACCGGGGGCCATGCTTGGGTACAATTGCCGGCCTAACCGATCGAGTATCAGGAAGATATACATGACAGCTTGCCTGCGGCTGCTCTCAGCCCTATGCCTTGCCGCACTGTTGGCGGCCTGCGCCAGCTCGCCCTCCAACAGCCTGGGCGAACTGCCGCGCACCCCTGACGCCACCGTCGAGCAACTGCTCGGCCAGGCAGCGTCGGCGAAGACGCCTGGCGATGCCGCGGCGCTGCGCCTGAGCGCCGCTGACCTCGCCTACCGCCAGCACGCCACCGAGCGCGCCGGGCAGATCCTGGCCCAAGTGCAAGTCGAGCAGCTCAACGTGGGCCAGCAGATCATCGCCAGCACGCTGTCGGCCGAACTGGCCATGACCCGCAACCAGCCCAAGGAAGCCCTGGCCGCCCTCAACCACCCAAGCCTGCAGCGCCTGGGCGAAGCGTCGGTGGAGCAGCAGGTGCGCACCCACACCGTGCGCGCCCGCGCCCTGGAAGCCGACGGGCAGACCCTGCCCGCCGCCCAGGAACGCGTGTTCATCGCACCGCTGCTGACCGGCGACGCCGCCGCGGCGAACAGTGAAGCCATCTGGACCCTGGTCAACAGCCTGCCGGTCGAGCAACTGCAAACCACCGGCACCGACGACCTGGCCGGCTGGCAGAGCCTGGCCCTGGCAGTGAAAAGCGCCGGCACCCTTGATGAGCAGAAAGCCGCCATCGACAACTGGCGCAGCGCCCACCCGAACCACCCTGCGGCCAAGCAGCTGCCGGTCGCCCTGGTCAAACTCAAGGAGCTGACCAGCCAGCCACTGACCAAGATCGTGCTGCTGCTGCCGCAACAAGGCCCGCTGGCCTCTGTGGGCAAGGCCCTGCGCGACGGCTTCATGGCTGCCTACTATCAGGCCCAGCAAGCCGGCCAGAAGCCGCCCGCGGTGGAAGTGATCGACAGCTCGCGCGTGACGTCCATGGATGACGTGTACCGTCAGGCCCAGGCCGCCGGCGCGCAACTGGTGGTGGGCCCGCTGGAAAAACCGCTGGTCAAGCAACTCGCCGGCCGTGCGCAACTGCCCCTCACTACACTGGCACTGAACTACAGCGACGGTAACCAGGCGAACCCGCCACAACTGTTCCAGTTCGGCCTGGCCGCTGAAGACGAAGCCCGTGAGGTGTCCCGTCGCGCCCGTGCCGATGGCCTGCACCGCGCCGTGGCCCTGGTACCGCGTGGCGAGTGGGGCGACCGTGTGCTGGCCGCCTTCCGCCAGGACTTCGAAGGCAACGGCGGCCAACTGCTGGGCTCCCAGCGTGTCGACCAGCCCGTGGCCCTGGCCCAGCAGATCGGCGACCTGATGCAGGCCCGCCAGGGTGCCAACGGCTCCAATGGGTCGCGTCGCCAGGACGTGGACTTCATCTTCCTGGCTTCGACCCCGCAGCTGGCCCAGCAGATCAAGCCGACGCTCAATTTCCAGTACGCCGGTGACGTGCCGGTGTACGCGACGTCCAACGTGTACAGCGCCAGCGGTGACCAGGCGCAATACAACGACATGAATGGCGTGCGCTTCTGCGAAACCCCATGGCTGCTGGACAACAGCAACTCGCTGCGCCAGCAGGTGGTTCACCAGTGGCCGCAGGCCGGTGGCAGCCTGGGCCGCCTGTACGCCATGGGCGCCGACGCGTTTGGCCTGGCACCGCGCCTAGGCCAGCTGAAGGCACTGCCGGACAACCGTTTGCAGGGCCTGTCGGGCAACCTGAGCATCAACGCCAGCCAGCGCATCGAGCGCCAGCTGCCGTGGGCCCAATTCAACGGCGGCCAGGTGCAGCGCCTGCCGGACACCGTTCAGTAATGGCGGCCAGCTCGCCGCGCCAGGCCGGCCAGCAGGCCGAAGCGCAAGCACTTGCACACCTGCAGCAACAGGGTTTGCAACTGCTCGCGCACAACTGGCTGTGTAAAGGCGGCGAGCTTGATCTGGTCATGCTCGATGGCGATACAGTAGTATTCGTCGAAGTTCGTTACCGCCTGCACGCCCAATGGGGTGGCGCGCTCGAAAGCATCGACGCGCGCAAGCAGGCTAGAGTGGTCAAAGCCGCACGACTGTTCTTGCACAGGGAAGCACGCTGGGCCAACCACCCCTGCCGCTTCGACGTGATCGCCCTGGAAGGCACCGCCAGCAAGGACACACGCCTGAACTGGCTGCGCAATGCCTTCGATAGCTGAACAAGCCGTCGTGAGCGCTGCCTGAAAACCCCTTATTCCAACGTTTTTTGCTCTTTGCTTTGCGGGCTGCACATTCATGTGCCGGGATGCCGAACAGCGCCCGACCAGCCGCCCTAATTAAGGTCACACTGATGGACATGCAATCCCGAATTCGCCAGCTTTTCCAGGCAAGTATCAATACCAAGCAACAGGCGATGGAAGTCCTTGCACCGCACATCGAGCAAGCCAGCCAAGTGATGGTCAACGCCCTGCTCAACGAAGGCAAGATGCTGTCGTGCGGCAACGGCGGCTCGGCCGGCGACGCGCAGCACTTTTCCTCGGAACTGCTCAACCGCTTCGAGCGCGAGCGCCCGAGCCTGCCGGCCATCGCCCTGACCACCGACAGCTCGACCATCACCTCGATCGCCAACGACTACAGCTACAACGAAGTCTTTTCCAAGCAGATTCGCGCCCTGGGCCAGCCCGGCGACGTGCTGCTGGCGATTTCCACCAGCGGCAACTCGGCCAACATCATTCAGGCGATCCAGGCCGCACATGATCGCGAAATGGTTGTCGTAGCCCTGACGGGGCGCGATGGCGGCGGCATGGCATCCCTGCTGCTGCCCGAAGACGTCGAGATCCGTGTGCCGGCGACCGTCACCGCGCGCATCCAGGAAGTCCACCTGCTGGCGATCCACTGCCTCTGCGATCTGATCGACAGCCAATTGTTCGGGAGTGAAGAATGACCCCTAATCGCCTTGGCCTGATGGCCCTGACCCTGTGCCTGAGCCTCACGGGCTGCAGCTCGTTCCTGACCGCCACCCGCGACAAGCCGATCGAGGACGACCGCGGCACCCGCACCTTCGGCAGCAAGATCGACGACTCGCTGATCGAGACCAAAGTGTCGGTCAACGTCGCCAAGGCCAGCCCTGACCTGGACCAGAATTCGCACATCGTCGTCAGCAGCTTCAACGGCATCGTGCTGCTCGCTGGCCAGACCCCGCGCGCCGACCTCAAGGCCATGGCCGAACAGGCCGCCAGCAGCGTCCAGCGGGTCAAGCAGGTGCATAACGAACTGCAGGTGATGGAACCGTCCTCGATCCTGGCGCGCAACAACGACGCCTGGCTGACCACCAAGATCAAGACCCAGATGCTGGCTGACGCGAGCATCCCCGGTTCGCGCATCAAGGTGATCACCGAGAACGGTATCGTCTACATGCTCGGTCTGGTCACCCAGAAAGAAGCCGCCCAGGCCGCATCACTGGTGCAGGGCGTGGGTGGCGTGCAGAAAATCGTCAAGCTGTTCGAATACATCGATTAAACCGCGTTTGCTCTGGCAATAAAAAAGGCGATCCGCAAGGATCGCCTTTTTTGTCACTTCACCACTTTCAGGCTTGGCCGCCCTGCAGGGCGCTGCGGCCGGCCGCCATCGGGCGGCAGGTCATCGTCGTGGCCATCGAGCACCACTTCGTCTTCCTCGAGCACAGGCGGCTCCAGGTCGAAGACCATGCCCTGGCCATTCTCGCGGGCGTAAACGCCCAGGATGGCGCCGATAGGCACGTACAGCGTGTGGGCGACACCCCCGAAACGGCCTTCGAAGCTGACCGCGTCGTTGTCCATGTGCAGGTGGCGCACGGCACTGGGTGACACATTGAGGACGATCTGGCCATCACTGGCGAAGCCCTTGGGGACTTGCACCGCACGGTATTCGGCATTGACCAGCATGTGTGGCGTGCAATCGTTATCCACGATCCACTCGTAGAGTGCACGCACGAGATACGGACGACTGGAGTTCATCAACGGCTCCTTCAAACCTAGCGCATTTCACGTTCAGCGGCCGAGAGGCTAGCCTGGAAGGCCTCACGGGCAAACTGACGCTCCATATAGTCCAGCAGCGGCTTTGCGGGCCGCGGCAATTCGATACCCAGAACTGGCAAACGCCAGAGTATGGGGAGTAGACAGCAATCAACAAGACTTTGCTCCTCACTGAGGAAGAAAGGCTTGTCGGCAAACAATGGCGAGACACCCGTGAGGCTCTCGCGCAGCTCCTTGCGGGCCTGCACGCGGGCCGGCTCCTTGGTGCGCGTGTCGAGAATCAGGTCCACCAGGCCGCACCAGTCGCGCTGGATACGGTGGATCAACAGCCGGCTGTTGGCCCGCGCCACCGGGTAAACCGGCAATAGTGGCGGGTGCGGGTACCGCTCATCCAGATATTCCATCACCACGGTGGATTCGTAAAGCGCCAGGTCGCGATCGACCAGCGTTGGCAGACTGCCGTAGGGGTTCACTTCGATCAGCTTGGCCGGTTGTGAACCTGCGGGCACACTGATGATCTCGGCGCTGACACCCTTCTCGGCAAGAACGATGCGCACCCGATGAGAATAGTGGTCGGCGGGGTCGGAGTAACAGGCCAACCGGTTGGTCACGCCCATGGCGGTCCTCCTCGCTTGAAAAACATGAATAACACAAAAACGAGCGCGCCCCTGAAGCACTCCATTAGCGAATGTGACTGGAAAGCCTTCCAGTGTCGCCATGCCGCGGAGTCGCCCAGGGGCGCGCGCATTTAACAGCAAATCTTACCGCATATTCAATGAACGTCTTTCCAGTATTCACGTTTGAGCAGGTAAGCAAAAATGAACAATATGGCCAGGTACAGCAGAACATAGGTGCCGATGCGCTCGCTGGCGAGCTTGTTGGGGTTGGCCGAGTAAGCCAGGAACGTCACCAGGTTCTTGATTTTCTCGTCGAACTGGTCGGGTGTGAGGCTGCCGGTCTTGGGCATCAGGGTCAGCTGGTCACACGCCTCGTGGGTCAACGGCGCACCCGTCAACGGATCGTACTGTTTCTTGCCATCGGTCACCACCTGGATCTGCTTGCAACCGATCACCTGGCGTCCCTGCAGGCCGCCCAGCACGTTGGGCATGCCGACGTTGGGGAACACGGTATTGTTCACGCCCCAGGGCCGCGCGGGATCCTCGTAGAACGAGCGCAGGTAGCCGTAGAGCCAGTCCGTGCCGCGCACCCGCGCCACCAGCGTGAGGTCGGGCGGCGCGGCGCCGAACCAGGCCTTGGCGTCGGCAGGCTGCATGCCAATGGTCATGTGGTCACCGATCTTGGCGCCAGTGAACACCAGCTTCTGCAACATCAGGTCGTGGGGAATGCCCAGGTCGTCAGCCACTCGCTCATAACGCTGGAACTTGGCACTGTGGCAGCCCATGCAGTAGTTGGCGAAGGTACGCGCGCCGTCCTGCAGGGCCGGCTTGTCAGTCAGGTCGATGTCGACTTTTTCCAACTCCGGGCCACTTTCGGCCGCCCAGGTCACCACAGGCAGTAACGCAAGAATGAACACCGCTAATAATTTTTTCATCAGCCAGTCACCCTTTCCGGTACCGGTTTGGTCTTTTCCAGCCGGGTGTAGAACGGCATCAGAATGAAGTAGGCGAAATAAAGCACCGTGCACACCTGCGACACCAGCGTTCGCTCAGGCGTGGGCGGTTGCACGCCAAGGTAGCCCAGGGTCATGAATGAGATGCAGAACAGCGTCAGCGCGATGCGGCTTATCCAGCCCTTGTAGCGCATGGACTTCACCGGGCTGCGGTCCAGCCAGGGCAACACGAACAGCACGGCGATGGCTGCGCCCATGGACATGACCCCCAGCAGCTTGTCGGGCACGGCGCGCAGAATCGCGTAGAACGGCGTGAAGTACCACACCGGTGCAATGTGCTCGGGTGTCTTGAAGGCATTGGCCTGCTCGAAGTTGGGCTTCTCCAGGAAATAACCGCCCATTTCCGGAAAGAAGAACACGATGGAGCAGAACACGAAGAGGAAGACCACTACCCCGACAATGTCCTTCACGGTGTAGTACGGATGGAAAGCGATGCCGTCCAGGGGCACGCCGTTTTCATCCTTGAGCTTCTTGATCTCGATGCCGTCAGGGTTGTTCGACCCCACTTCGTGCAAGGCCAGCACGTGCAGCACCACCAGGCCCAGGATGACGATGGGCAAGGCGATTACGTGCAGGGCGAAGAAGCGGTTCAGGGTGATGCCGGAAATCAGGTAGTCGCCGCGAATCCACTGGGTCAGGTCATTGCCGATCACCGGAATGGCGCCAAACAGCGAGATGATCACCTGCGCGCCCCAGTACGACATCTGCCCCCACGGCAGCAGGTAGCCCATGAAGGCCTCTGCCATCAGCGCCAGGTAGATCAACATGCCGAAGATCCACACCAGCTCCCGTGGCTTCTTGTACGACCCGTACAGCAGGCCGCGGAACATGTGCAGGTAAACGACGATGAAGAACGCCGACGCGCCGGTGGAGTGCAGGTAGCGCAGGATCCAGCCATAGGACACGTCGCGCATGATGTACTCGACCGAGGCGAACGCCTCCTCCGCCGAGGGCGTGAAGCTCATGGTCAGCCACACGCCGGTGATGATCTGGTTGACCAGCACCAGCAGTGCCAGGGAACCGAAGAAATAGAAGAAATTGAAGTTTTTCGGGGCGTAATACTGGGTGAGGTGCTCTTCCCACATTTTCGTTGCGGGGAAACGGGCGTCTACCCAGGCCATGAACTTGCTCATCACGCTTTCTCCTGATCAACGCCGATGACAATCACATCGTCCGACTCGTACGAGTGCGGCGGCACCGCCAGGTTGAGCGGTGCCGGCTGGGCCTTGTAGACGCGGCCGGCGAGGTCATAGTGGGAACCGTGGCAGGGACAGAAGTAGCCCCCTACCCAATCCTTGCCCAGGTCGGCGGGCGCCACCTCGGGCCGGAACGTGGGCGAGCACCCCAGGTGCGTGCAGATGCCGATCAGAATCAGCAATTGAGGCTTGATGGAGCGCAGCTTGGGGTCAACATAGGCAGGCTGGATCGACTCCTTGGACTCGGGGTCGGAAAGGCGGTCTTCGATTTTGCCCAGGTTGGCGAGGATTTCATCGGTGCGGCGCACCACGAACACCGGCTGCCCGCGCCATTCGGCAATCACCTGCTGGCCGGGCTCGACCTTGCTGATGTTGAACTTGACGGGGGCGCCCGCCGCCTTGGCCTTGGCGCTTGGAAACCACGACCCCACGAACGGGACCGCAGCCCCTACCGCTCCTGCTGCGCCGACCACGGACGTGGCCGCTACGAGGAAGCGACGCCGGCCTGCATTCACGCCGTCATTGCTCATTCAGTCCTCTCCCATCAGCTCGGTGGCCTGTTGCAACAGGCATCTACATTGTTGGTTCCATCCTGCCAGGTAGGGTCAGTACCTGAAAATCTGCCGAATGGTAGTTAAAAGCCCATACATAGACAAGGGAAATACCCGCGGCTAACGGTTTAACCCCCCTGCCTGCAGCTTGCGCAGGTGCAGCAAGTCACTGCCCAAAAACTTCGCACGCCGTGTGTTCATCGTAGCCGTGACCGCTGGTCGAAGCCGATGTTTCTCGTAGTCTAGTCGACATAAAAAAAGCCCGGTTCCAAAGGAACCGGGCTTTTTTTGAACGGAGTCGCGAAGCTTGGTATTAACGCTTCGAGTACTGCGGACGCTTACGCGCTTTACGCAGACCGACTTTCTTACGTTCAACTTCACGAGCGTCACGAGTAACGTAGCCAGCTTTACGCAGGGCGCCACGCAGGGTCTCGTCGTATTGCATCAGGGCACGGGTGATACCGTGACGGATTGCACCGGCTTGACCGCTGACACCACCACCGATAACGGTGACGTAGATGTCGAACTTCTCGGTGGTCTCGGTCAGTTCCAGCGGCTGACGAACTACCATGCGGGCAGTTTCACGGCCGAAGAACGTGTCCAGGGAACGGTTGTTGATGGAGATGTTGCCAGTACCCGGACGCAGGAAAACGCGTGCGGTAGCGGTCTTGCGACGGCCAGTGCCGTAATTTTGAGTCGCCGACATAATGAACTATTCCGTTAAATCTTCAGTTCTTGGGGCTGCTGAGCAGTATGAGGGTGAGCAGCGCCCGCATAGACTTTCAGCTTACGGTACATGTCGCGACCCAGCGGGTTCTTAGGCAGCATGCCTTTTACCGCGGTCTCGATCACGCGCTCAGGGGCCTTGGCGATCAGCTTTTCAAAGTTGATCGACTTGATGCCGCCCGGGAAACCGGAGTGGGAGTAGTACATTTTGTCAGTGGTTTTAGCGCCAGTGACACGAACCTGCTCAGCGTTGATGACGACGATGTAGTCACCGGTGTCAACGTGAGGGGTGTATTCTGGTTTGTGCTTGCCACGCAGACGGCTCGCGATCTCAGTAGCCAGACGACCCAGGGTCTGACCAGCAGCATCAACGACGAACCAGTCGCGTTTTACTGTTTCCGGTTTAGCAGTAAAAGTTTTCATTCTTTATAGCCTCGAAGGCCGTCCAGCAAAAATAGACGGCAGATCTTACTGAATAGTGCGTACTTTGACAAGTCAAAGGCAGCCGGATACAGACGCTATCGGGGGCTCGGGTCAGCGCGTCCAATATACGGCAAGATTCTTCGGCGAGCGGCGCATCACTTCCACTGCAGAGAGAGGGGGCGAATTATCCAGATTGCGAAAAAAATATCAACCTGCTTTTATGATTCCTTTGCCTTGAGGAGAAGCAGATGGATTACCGCCGACTCGGCCGCACCGACATCAACGTCAGCGCCCTGTGCCTGGGCACCATGACCTGGGGCGAGCAAAACACCGAGGCAGAGGGCTTCGCGCAAATCGAACGGGCGAAGGCCGCAGGCATCAATTTCATCGACACGGCGGAAATGTACCCCGTGCCCCCTCGTCCGGAAACCTACGCCAGCACCGAACGGGTCATCGGCAATTACTTCAAGAGCCGCGGCGACCGCGCCGACTGGGTACTGGCCAGCAAGATCGCCGGCCCCGGCAACGGCATCGCGCACATCCGCGACGGCCAGCTGCGCCACAACCGCGAGCACATCGTGCAGGCGCTGGACGCCAGCCTGGCACGCCTGCAGACCGACTGGATCGACGTGTACCAGTTGCACTGGCCCGAGCGCAGCACCAACTTCTTCGGCAAGCTGGGCTACCAGCACACCCAGGACGAGTTGATCACGCCACTGGAAGACACCCTGCAAGCCCTGGATGAACAGGTGAAAGCCGGCAAGATCCGCCATATCGGCCTGTCCAATGAAACGCCTTGGGGCACCATGAAGTTCCTGCAACTGGCCGAAAGCCGTGGCTGGCCTCGCGCCGTGTCGATCCAGAATCCCTACAACCTGCTCAACCGCAGCTTCGAGGTGGGCCTGGCCGAAATCGCCATTCGCGAACAGTGCGGCCTGCTGGCCTATTCGCCGCTGGCCTTCGGCATGCTGTCGGGCAAATTCGAGAACGGCGCCCGCCCGGCCAACGCACGCCTGACCCTGTTCAGCCGCTTCAGCCGCTACTCCAACCCGCAAAGCGTGGCCGCCTGCAGCCGCTACGTGGCCCTGGCGCGCGAACACGGCCTGGACCCGGCGCAAATGGCCCTGGCGTTCGTCACCCAGCAGCCGTTCGTGACCAGCAACATCATTGGCGCCACGTCGCTGGAGCAACTGGACAGCAACATCGCCAGCTTCGACCTGAAGCTGAGCGATGAAGTGCTGGAAGGCATCGAGGCGATTCACAAGGATCAGCCGAATCCAGCGCCTTGAGCGAGGGCCCTGACGCGGGCTGCGCCCGCTGCTGCACACCCCTGCAGCGGCCGCAGGCCGCGTCAGGGG
Organism: uncultured Gammaproteobacteria bacterium; assembly: GCA_963816515.1. Lineage (GTDB taxonomy): Bacteria > Pseudomonadota > Gammaproteobacteria > Pseudomonadales > Pseudomonadaceae > Aquipseudomonas. The sequence goes on from CAWFKX010000001.1 coordinate 1,442,844, forward strand.
TGGCTCAGATCACCGACCGGGCGATGATCTCTTTCATGATTTCATTGGTCCCGGCATAGATACGCTGCACTCGCGCGTCCGCCCATGCCCGCGCAACCGGGTATTCCCACATGAAGCCGTAGCCGCCGTGCAGCTGCACGCACTCATCGAGCACCTTGCACTGCAGGTCCGAGCCCCAGTATTTGGTCATCGCCGCGGTGGGCACGTCCAGCTCGCCCTTGAGGTGCAATTCCAGGCAGCGGTCGATGAACACTCGGCCAATCTGGATCTCGGTGGCCATTTCCGCCAGCTTGAAGCGGGTGTTCTGGAAGTCGCTGATGGCCTTGCCGAACGCCTTGCGCTCGCGGGTATAGTCCAGGGTCCACTGCAGCGCTGCCTCGGCCGATGACAGCGCGCCAATGGCTACGGTCAGGCGCTCCTGGGGCAGCTCCTGCATCAGGTAGGCAAAACCCTGCCCTTGCTGGCCCAGCAGGTTGTCCTTGGGAATGCGCACGTTCTGAAAGAACAACTCGGACGTGTCCTGGGCCTTCATGCCCACCTTCTCCAGGCGCTTGCCCTTGTCGAAGCCAGGTGTGCCCGCCTCCACCACGAACAGGCTGGTACCCTTGGCACCGGCCTTGGGGTCGGTCTTGGCCACCACGATCACCAGGTCAGCCAGGAAGCCGTTGGTGATGAAGGTCTTGGAGCCGTTCAACACATACTCGTCACCGTCCAGTACCGCCGTGGTCTTGACCCCTTGCAGGTCCGAGCCGGCGCCCGGCTCGGTCATGGCGATGGCCGTCACCAGTTCACCACTGACCAGGCGCGGCAGGTATTTGTGCTTCAGGGTCTCACTGCCGTAATGCAGCAGGTACGGCGCGACGATATCGGAATGCAGTGAAAAACCGATGCCGCTCAGCCCCAGACGGCTGATCTCCTCAATCACCACGGCACTGTAGAGGAAGTCGGCCCCCATGCCGCCGTACTCCTCGGGAATGTGCGAACACAGCAGTCCCGCCTCCCCCGCCTTGTTCCAGAGCCGGCGGTCGATGTGCCCCTGCTTTTCCCACTGGGCGTGGAAGGGCACCGCCTCTTTCTCGAAGAACTTGCGCACGCTGTCTCGGAACAATTCGTGGTCGGAGCTAAACACTGTCCTAGGAATCATCTGACACCTCTGGCTGAGCAAACCGTGGTAGATACAGAGCCTAAGCGCGGCGGGATGTATCGACACTGGACACAAACGCCAAAAAATAAGACGATCCAGCCGCTTATTGACCACTATCCCTTATAAGAATAATGAAGATGATGTTTACCCCGAATACCCCGTCGTTGCGGCGCGTGAGCATTTTGGCCATCGACAAGGTCTTTGCCTCGACGCTGATGCATGCCAAGGATTTCTTCCACCTGGCCAGCCTGCGCTATGGCAAGCAGTTAGGCCAGGGCCTCACGTCCATTTTCGAAACCCGCCTGATCAGCCCGGACGGCCAGCCCGTGCACACTTTCAGTGGCGTGCAGGTGCCGGTGGACGGCACCCTGGAAGACGCCGACGTGATCGTGCTGCCGGCTTTCTGGGATGACTTCGACGCCCTGTGCCTGCGCTACCCGCAAGTACTGCCCTGGCTGCGCGCCCAGCATGCCCGTGGCGCGGTGTTGTGCGGCGAGGCCAGCGGGGTGTTCTGGCTGGCCGAAGCCGGCCTGCTGGACGGCAAGGAGGCGACCACGTACTGGCGTTTCTTCGGCCAGTTCGCCGAACGTTTTCCGCAGGTGATCCTCAACCAGGACAAACACCTCACCGACGCCGACAACCTGTACTGCGCTGCCGGCACCACCTCGGCCTGCGACCTTTATATTTACCTGATCGAGCGCTTCTGCGGCGCCAGCGTCGCCCAGGCAGTGTCGCGCGACATCCTCTACGAGGTGCAGCGCAACTACACCCCGGGGCGCATGGGCTTTGGCGGGCAAAAGCTGCACCAGGACCTGATCATCCTGCAGATACAGCAGTGGCTCGAAGAGCATTTCGCCGACAAGTTCCGTTTCGAGGATGTGGCCCGCGACCACGGCATGAGCATTCGCAACTTCATGCGTCGGTTTCAGAACGCAACCGGCGACAAGCCGCTGCATTACCTGCAACGGCTGCGCATTGAAACGGCCAAGGGGTTGCTGTCAGGCTCACGCAAAAGCATCAAGACCATCAGCTATGAGGTGGGGTACGACGACGCGAGCTTCTTCGCCCGCCTGTTCCGCCAGCATACGGCGCTGTCGCCCAACCAGTATCGGCAGCAGTTCTTGCAGGAGGCGTGACCGAAGCCTGAAGCAGCGGCCTGGCGGCCGCTGCAGATTCAGGGCTTGTGCGCGCGCGACAGGAATTCGTGCGACTGCATTTCCAGCAACCGGCTCAGGGTACGCTGGAATTCGAACGTCAGCCGACCACCCGTGTACAGGTCCTTCAACTCGACCTCGGCCGAGATGATCAGCTTGACGTTGCGGTCGTAGAATTCATCGACCATGTTGATGAAGCGCCGGGCGATGTCGTCGGTGGCCACGCCCATCTGCTCCACGCCGCTGAGCAGCACGGCATGGAAGATCTTGCCCAGTTCGATGTAGTCGTTCTGGCTGCGCGGGCCGTCGCACAGTTGGCGGAAGTCGAACCAGGCCACGTCATCGCACGTCTTGAGCGCGATGATTTCGCGGTTCTCGATGATCAGCTTGTCGTTTTCCACCGCCTGGGTGCACTCGGGCGTCAGCGCCTTGAAGCTTTTGCGCAGGCTGTCGGCGGCTGCTTCGTTGAGCGGGAAGTGAAACAGCTCGGCCTGCTCCAGGTGGCGCAGGCGATAGTCCACGCCGCTGTCGACGTTGACGATCTCGGTGTTCTGCTTGATCAGGGCGATGGCCGGCAGGAAACGCGCACGCTGCAGGCCGTCCTTGTACAGGCCGTCCGGTACGATGTTGGAGGTCGCCACCAACGTCACGCCGTTCTTGAACAGCTCTTCCATCAACGTGCCAAGGATCATGGCGTCGGTGATGTCGGAGACGAAGAATTCATCGAAGCAAATGACGCGCGCTTCGTCGGAGAAGCGCTTGGCGATCACCGTCAGCGGGTTTTTCTCGCCCTTGAGGGTCCGCATTTCCTCGTGCACGCGCTTCATGAAGCGGTGGAAGTGGGTACGCACCTTCTCCTTGAACGGCAGCGCCTCGAAGAAGGTGTCCACCAGGTAGGTTTTGCCTCGCCCTACGCCGCCCCAGAAGTACAGGCCCTTGACCGGTGCCTGCTCTTTCTTGCCGAACAGTTTGCCGAACAGGCCTGGCTTGCTGTCATGCGCCGCGATCAGGTCGTCGTACAGACGCTGCAGGTGACGCACCGCGGTTTCCTGCGCAGCATCATGGAAGAACTCGGGACGTTTGAGGTCAGCTTGATATCGTTCTAGAGGCGTCATATTCGTTAGCAGGGCAACAAAAACGGGCCGTCACTGTAACGACGACCCTGGGTTATGGCAATTAGACTTGCGACAGTTGGTCGCATTAATCCTGTTGGGGCTGCAAGGCCAGGCGCAGAGCCTCTACTGCCGCATCGCGGCTGGCCACGTCAGCGAACTCGGGGCTGTCGCCCACGCACGCGTCATCGAGCCACAGCGTGAAGCCGTTGCCTTCGGTGCGCACGTCCAGTGGCGCGCCGCTTTGCAGCTGCTTGCTGACCTGACCGGCTGCCTTGCCATCGGCGAAGTTGCGCGAGAGCAGCAGTTGCTCGCCATCAGCCCCCAGCAGGCGGAAACGGAAGCTGCCGTCTTCGTCGCGGAAACTGACAAAACGCGCGGTCTTGGCGGCTTTTTTCCTGGTGGCGGTGGCCACTTGGGCTTGCTCGCGGAACGAGCGCAGGCCCACTGCTTCGCGCAGCTCGCCGAGGAACGGCGTGGCCACCTTGCGGGCCTTGGCGGCGCCAGCCAGCAGAATGTCTTCCAGGTCGGCCGGGCGGGCAATGAACTGGTGGTATTTCTCGCGGGCTTCGCCCAGCTCGGTGTCCAGCAGGGTGAACAGGCGATTCTTCGCCTCGCCCCAGCCCAGGCCCTGCAACAGTGCTTCGCGGAATTCGGCCTGCTGGGCCGGGGTGGCGAAGGCCTGGAACAGGGTGAACAAGTGCGAATTGTCCGGGTCTTTCGCCTCGCCTGGTGCGCGGGAGTCGGTGACGATGCGCGAGATCGCGTCCTTCATGTCCTTGGCGCTGGTGAACAACGGGATGGTGTTGTCGTAGCTCTTGGACATCTTGCGCCCGTCCAGGCCCGGCAGTGTCGCCACGCTTTCCTCGATCAGCGCCTCAGGCATCACGAAGAACTCGCGGCCCTGGCCGAACAGGTGGTTGAAGCGCTGACCGATGTCGCGCGCCATTTCCACGTGCTGGATCTGGTCGCGACCCACCGGCACCTGGTGGGCGTTGAACATCAGGATGTCGGCGGCCATCAGCACCGGGTAGCTGAACAGGCCCATGGTGATGCCGGCATCCGGGTCTTCGCCGGCTTCCACGTTCTTGTCCACGGACGCCTTGTAGGCGTGGGCGCGGTTGAGCAGGCCCTTGCCGGCCACGCAGGTCAGCAGCCAGGTCAGTTCGGTGATTTCCGGAATATCGGACTGGCGATAGAACGTCACGCGATCCACGTCCAGACCACCCGCCAGCCAGGTAGCAGCGATTTCCAGGCGCGAGCGCTGGATGCGCGATGGGTCATCGCACTTGATCAGCGCGTGGTAGTCAGCCAGGAAATAGAACGAGTCGGCGTCGCTCTGGCGGCTGGCGACGATGGCCGGGCGAATGGCACCGGCATAGTTGCCCAGGTGCGGCGTGCCAGTGGTGGTGATACCGGTCAGGATACGAGTGGTCATGGGCTAATTCTTGTCAGTCTGCAATCAGTTCGAAAGGCGTGGCAGGACCAGATCTTTCAGGTCGGTCAGCTTGCCATGAAAAAAGTGTCCGCATTCTGCCACTTTCAGCAGCTCATGGGGGCGTTGCAACTGTTCGGACCAGGCGTATACCAGCGCGGGGTCGACGACTTCATCGGTTTGCGGCTGAATCACCGTCAGCGTGCCGCCCAGCGGCAGGCTATGCTCAGGGCCCAGGCGCATCACCGCCGGCGCTACCATGAACAGGCGCTGTACGCTCTGCCCCGCAGCTTCCAGGCGCCCGCCCAGGCTGGCGGCGACGAAACCGCCGAACGAGAAACCCAACAGGGTCAGCGGCAGGTCCGGGTGCTGGCTGCGCAGCCAGGCGGCCGCGGCCTGGGCATCGTCGACTTCACCGTTGCCCATGTCATGGCTGCCGGCGCTGGCGCCGACGCCACGGTAGTTGAAACGCAAGGTAACAAAACCGGCGTCACGGGCGGTGCGCTGCAGGGTCGAGATCACCTTGTTGAGCATCGTGCCACCCTGCACCGGGTTAGGATGGCAGATCAGCGCGATGCCGCGGGCATCCACGGTGTCCAGGTAGAGCGCTTCGAGCTGGCCCTGCGGGCCATCGATGAAAATGGGGGTTTCGCGGATCAGCAAGGGTGTACTCCGTGACCTCGATAGGGGTCGACTCGTCTAGTCGAAGGATTCTGTCTGAAATATTTGCGATTGCTCGCGGTATACAGCGCAGGTTAGAGCCGTTAACGTAAAGCAAAGCCGTTTATAGAGGAAGGACTCGTGGAACACTCGCTCTTAGTTTGGTTGTTGCCGACAATCGCCCTCGTCGTGGGTGTCGTGATTGGCCTGGTCGTCGCCCGCCTCGTGCCCAATGCCGCCCCCAGCAGCACTCAGCGTCAGCTGGACGAGATTCAGGAACGCTTCGACAGCTACCAGAATGACGTGGTCACCCACTTCAACACAACGGCCTCGCTGGTCAAGAAAATGACCCAGAGCTACCAGGAAGTGCAGGAACACCTCGCCGAGGGTGCCAACCAACTGGCCCTGGACGAACTGACCCGCCAACGCCTGCTGGCGGCCCTGCACGCCGACGCTGCCGGCCCCCGTGAACGCCTCACGCCACCGCGCGACGCTGAACCTCCGCGCGACTACGCACCCAAGGCACCGAACTCGCCTGGCATGCTGGACGAGCAGTACGGCCTGAAGCGCAAGTAGCTGCATCGCGCACTGAAAAAAGGAGCCTCGCAGCTCCTTTTTTTATTGCCTGGCGATTGCCTATAGGGCTGGTGCCTGTGCCTGCGCACGTGGGCGCTGGTGGATGAATGGCCGCTCGATGCCCCAGTACGTGGCCACGCTCAGGCTGGCGACCAGCCACAGCACCAGCGGCAGGTACCAGGCGTAATGCAGGAAGTTGCCCGCCTGGAAGTCATAGAGGCCGAACACGCTGAACAGCAGGTAGATGACGATGCCGTGCAGCAGGTAAATGCTGAAGCTGGCCTCGCCCAGGATTTTCAAGCCACGGTGCTCCAGCAGGCCCTTGAGGCTGTTGCCCAGCACGAACAGGGCAAAGGGTATTGCCAGAATGATCATCTGCGCTTTCGAGTAGGGCTTGAGGACCATGCATAGCACCAGCACTGCCAGCGCCACCAGCGTGCAGGGCCAGCCGGAATAGTTCACGGCCTTGGCCTTGAGCCAGCCCTCAAGCACCGCCACGAGGATGCCGGCCGCAAACAGTTTGAGGTAGGTGTTGCTGAAATGATGCCCGTACAGTGGCCATAGCAACCCCAGCACGACCACCGACACGACTACCGCGGCGATGGCCAGGCGGCGCCGCAAAAGGCAGTACAGCAGCGGCAATGACAGGTAGAACACGGCTTCGTAGAGCAGCGTCCATTGCACCCCGGCATTGATACGCCGGGTCTCGTCGACGCCGTTGAAGGGCACGCCGATGAAGATCAGCCAATGACCAATGGCCTTGCCAAAATCAGCCATGGAGCCCAACTGGCCGCTTTGTTGATAAAACGCAATACCGACGATAAAGGCGACACTGGTCAGGTACATCGGGAAAATCCGACGAATTCGCGAGGCCGCGATGGCCTTCCAGTTCGGCACGCCCCGATACACTTTCCCACCGAACAGGTAACCGGTAATCATGAAGAACAATGACACCGGTACCGCGCCCATGTTGTTGATAAGTCGACTGTCTGTCATTTGCCAGAGCGACGTGGTGTGCCAGTAGTAGCTGACCGTGAAATGGTGAACCAGCACCGCGGTGGCCAGAATACCCCTGAGCCCGTCCAATGATGAAACGCGGTGTTGCGCTTCTTCGGACAAGATTGGCAGGCGGCTTGAAGCCAGGCAAAAGGCGGCCATCGCCAGCACATACAGCGAGACCAGCAACAGATTTTCCATCATTTCAGTTCTTTGTTATCCGAAAATAGCCAGTAGTGGGCAGACAGACGCTTACCCTGGGGTGACTTTTGTGTCCCCAGGACAGCATTCTAATCGTGTTCTACAAAATAAGCGCTCCCGCGGCCGGGCCAGGCAATGGCAAAATGCGCGTCTTCATTGCAAGCGCCGGGCACAAAAAACCCGCCACTCTTGCGAGGGGCGGGCTTTTTCCACAGCTGGGGAGTTAGATCGCGCCGCGCGAACGCAACAGCTCCAGCACCTGCTTCACGCCGTCTTCCAGCGAAACGCTCTGGGTGTCGATGACCAGGTCAGCGTTCAATGGCACATCGTACGGGAAGGATTCACCCGGGATGTTGTCGCCATCGGCCGCGTACAGGCCCTGCGGATCACGCTCGCGGCATACCTGCGGCGAGGCCTGCACGTAGACGGTCAGCAGGCGTTCGGCACCGATCAGCGCCTTGGCCTGTTCGCGACCTTCGGCATCCGGTGCCACGAACGCGGCCAGGGTCAGCAGGCCGGCTTCGTTGAACTGGCGCGCCACGTGGGCGGCGCGACGCCAGTTCTCGGTACGCCCGGCACGGTCCTGGGGCAGGCCTTTGTTCAGGTCGTGGCGCAGGTTCTGGCCATCGAGCACGAATACCGCACGGCCCATGTCGAACAGCTTGCGCTCCACGGCGTATGCCAGGGTGCTTTTGCCAGCGCCTGACAGGCCACTGAACAGCACGGTGGCCGGCTGCTGGCCGAAACGCAGGGCGCGCTCCTCGGTGGCCACGTGAGCCTGCTTGCCATGCTGGCCCAGGGTGCCATGCGGCACCACCGGCGGCGCGATGATCATGCCGGCGCCCACGGTGCCGTTGGTCAGGCGGTCGATGACGATGAAGGCACCGGTGGTGCGGTTGCTGTCGTAACCGTCCAGGGCGATCGAGGCGTCCAGGGCAACCTTGACGCGGCCGATCTCGTTCAGGGCCAGGGCGCTGCCCGGGCCTTCGGCCAGGGTGTTGACGTCGACCTTGTGGACGATGCTGGCGATGGAGCCCGGCACGTAGCTGGTAGCGCGCTTGATGTCGTATTTCTTGCCCGGCAGCATCGGTTCTTCGGCCATCCATACCAGCATGGCGTCGAAGCTGTCGGTGACCGTCGGCACGTTGTCGGCATGCACCAGCAGGTCGCCGCGGGAGATGTCGATCTCGTCTTCCATGGTCAGGGTCACGGCCTGGCCGGGGCCCGCCTGCTCCAGCTCACCTTCGAAGGTGACGATGGATTTGACGCGGCTGGTCTTGCCCGACGGCAGCACCACGACCTCGTCGCCCTTGTGCACGATGCCACTGGCCAGGGTACCGGCGAAGCCACGGAAGTTCAGGTTTGGACGGTTGACGTACTGCACCGGGAAACGCAGGTCGGTCAGGTTGCGGTCGCCCGAGACTTCCACGGTTTCAAGGATTTCCATCAGCGACTGGCCCGTGTACCACGGCGAACGCTCGCTGCGGTTCACCACGTTGTCGCCTTTTAGCGCCGACATCGGCACGAAGTGCAGGCTGGTCGGCTTCAACGCGATACCTTCGGCGAACTTCAGGTAATCGGCCTTGATCGACTCGAAAACGCCTTCATCAAAGCCCTTGAGGTCCATCTTGTTGATGGCCACGACGATGTGCTTGATGCCCAGCAGCGAGGCGATGTAGCTGTGGCGACGGGTCTGGGTCTGCACGCCGTAGCGGGCATCCACCAGGATGATCGCCAGGTCACAGGTGGACGCACCGGTGGCCATGTTGCGGGTGTACTGCTCGTGGCCCGGGGTGTCGGCAATGATGAACTTGCGCTTGGCCGTCGAGAAGTAGCGGTAGGCCACGTCGATGGTGATGCCTTGCTCACGTTCGGCCTGCAGGCCGTCCACCAGCAGCGCCAGGTCGATGTCGTCACCGGTGGTGCCGACTTTCTTCGAGTCACGGGTAATGGCTTCCAGGTGATCTTCGTAGATCATCTTGGAATCGTGCAGCAGGCGCCCGATCAGGGTGCTCTTGCCGTCATCGACGTTACCGCAGGTCAGGAAGCGCAGCAGTTCCTTGCGCTCGTGCTGGCCCAAATAGGCGAGGATGTCCTCGCTGATCAAATCGGATTGATGCGACATGGTTCGACCCTAACTTAGAAATAGCCCTGACGTTTTTTGTCTTCCATCGAACCGGCGCCATCGTGGTCGATGACCCGGCCCTGGCGCTCGGAAGTTCGCGTCAGGAGCATTTCCTGAATGATGTCGGTCAGGCTCTCGGCCTCCGACTCCACCGCGCCCGTCAACGGGTAGCAGCCAAGGGTACGGAAACGCACTTTCTTCTTGACGATCTGGGCCTTTTCTTCCTCGCTGAGGTGTTCCAGGATGCGATCGTCGTCGATCATGATGAGAGTACCGTTCTTCTCGATGACCTCGCGCTCGGCAGCGAAGTACAGCGGAACGATCGGGATGCCTTCCAGGTAGATGTACTGCCAGATGTCCAGCTCGGTCCAGTTGGACAGCGGGAACACACGGATCGACTCGCCCTTGTTGACCTTGCCGTTGTACACGTTCCACAGCTCGGGACGCTGGTTTTTCGGGTCCCAGCGGTGCTTGCTGTCACGGAACGAGTAGACGCGCTCCTTGGCCCGCGACTTCTCTTCGTCGCGGCGCGCGCCACCGAAGGCGGCGTCGAAGCCGTACTTGTCCAGCGCCTGCTTGAGGCCTTGGGTCTTCATGATGTCGGTGTGCTTGGAGCTGCCGTGGGTGAACGGGTTGATGCCCTGCGCCACGCCTTCGGGGTTGACGTGCACCAGCAGGTCCAGGCCCAGCTCTTCAACCATGCGGTCGCGGAACTTGTACATCTCCTGGAACTTCCACTGGGTGTCCACGTGCATCACCGGGAACGGCAGCTTGCCAGGGAAGAACGCCTTGCGTGCCAGATGCAGCATCACGGCGGAGTCTTTGCCGATGGAATAGAGCATCACCGGGTTATCGAACTCGGCGGCCACCTCACGGATGATGTGGATGCTCTCCGCCTCCAACTGTTTCAAATGCGTCAGTTTGTCGACCATGGCTACTCACGGAATTACATTCGTTATGGACGGCCTGCGGGCCGTGTTCGAGCCGCCCACTCTAGCACAGCGGCCTCTTCTATCTAATTGGCGGGCTAGAACGAAACAGTATAAGAATATACCCGTGAGTTTGGCGGCATCAGATAGGGTTGGGGCAATCGATGAAGATGTGCTCCAGGGCGAAGCGCCGTGCCAGATAATCGCCCAGCGCCTGCACGCCGTAGCGTTCGGTGGCGTGGTGGCCGGCGGCGATGAAGCTGACGTCGTTTTCCCGGGCGCTGTGAAAGGTCTGCTCGCTGGCCTCGCCACTGATGTACAGGTCCACCCCCGCGGCGATGGCCTGGTCGATGTAGCCCTGGCCGCCGCCGGTGCACCAGCCGACCCGGCGGATCATCTCGCCGCCCTCGATCAGCAGTGGCTCGCGCCCCATCACGTCCTGCACGCGGCGGGCGAAATCGCGCGCCGTCACCGGTTCGGCGAGGGAGCCGACCAGGCCCACGACCCGCGCGTTGTCCGGATCCAGCGGGCCCTCCACGGTGATGTCCAATTGGCGCGCCAGCTGCACGTTGTTGCCCACTTCCGCGTGCAGGTCCAGCGGCAGGTGGTAGGCCAGCAGGCTGATGTCATGCTTGAGCAGGGTCTTCAGGCGACGCTGCTTCATGCCCACCACGCAGGGGTTTTCACCTTTCCAGAAGTAGCCGTGGTGCACCAGCACCAGGTCAGCCTGGGCCTCGACCGCGGCATCCAGCAACGCCTGGCTGGCGGTGACACCACTGACAATACGCATCACCTGCGGACGACCCTCCACTTGCAGGCCGTTGGGGCAATAATCCTGGATTTTCGCGGCATTGAGGTAACGGTCGGCTTCTTCGACCAGGGTGCTCAGGGCAACAGCCATAAAAGACTCCTAAATAGCAGTTCAGAGCGGCTAAAGCACTCGTATAATGGCGCCCATTATGAGCCACCCCAGGTGGTTTGGCTCACGCTCCGTGCAAACTCCCAGGATCCGTTCAATGTTCAAGGCACTGCGTTATTTTGGCTGGCCGCTGCTGACTGGTTTACTCATCGCATTGCTGATCATCCAGCGCTTCCCGCAACTGGTCGGCCTGCCCAGCCAGGATGTCAACCTGCAACAGGTGGCTCAAAGTTCTTCCAGCGTGGTCCAGGGCCCGGTGACCTACGCCGACGCGGTGGTGCTGGCGGCACCGGCGGTGGCCAACCTGTACACCACCAAGGTGGTCAACAAGACCAATCACCCGCTGTTCGAAGACCCGCAGTTCCGCCGTTTCTTCGGGGACAACCTGCCCAAGCAGCGGCGCATGGAATCGAGCCTGGGTTCGGGCGTGATCATGAGCCCCGAAGGCTACCTGCTGACCAACAACCACGTGGTGTCCGGTGCCGACCAGATCGTGGTAGCACTCAAGGACGGCCGCGAGACGCTGGCCCGTGTGATCGGCAGTGACCCGGAAACCGACCTGGCGGTGTTGAAGATCGACCTCAAGAACCTGCCGTCGATCACCATCGGCCGCTCCGACAACATTCGCATCGGTGACGTGGCGCTGGCCATCGGCAACCCGTTCGGCGTGGGCCAGACCGTGACCATGGGCATCATCAGCGCCACCGGCCGCAACCAGCTGGGCCTGAACACCTATGAAGACTTCATTCAGACCGACGCCGCCATCAACCCGGGCAACTCTGGTGGCGCGCTGGTGGACGCCAACGGCAACCTGACCGGCATCAACACGGCGATTTTCTCCAAGTCGGGCGGCTCCCAGGGCATCGGCTTCGCCATCCCGATCAAGCTGGCGCTGGAAGTGATGAAGTCGATCATCGAGCACGGCCAGGTCATCCGTGGCTGGCTGGGCATCGAAGTGCAGCCGCTGACCCAGGAACTGGCGGATTCGTTCGGCCTCAAGGACCGCCCGGGCATCGTCGTCGCCGGCATCTTCCGCGACGGCCCGGCGCAGAAAGCCGGCCTGCAACTGGGCGACGTGATTCTGAGCATTGATGGTGAACCCGCCGGCGATGGCCGCAAGTCGATGAACCAGGTGGCACGCACCAAGCCCAACGACAAGATCGCCATTCAGATCATGCGCAACGGTAAGGAAATGAAGCTGACCGCCGAAGTGGGCCTGCGCCCACCACCGGCGCCGACAGCGACCGAAGACGTGCAATAACGAAGAAGCCCGCGAAAGCGGGCTGCCGCCTTCGTGGGAGCGGGCTCTGCCCGCGAAGCATTCACCGCGCTATTACAGCCAGAATGTGGTGGCCTTTTCGCGGGCAGAGCCCGCTCCCACAAGAGCCCCCACGGGTCGCGGCGAATTACAGCGCGTCCAGCAATGCCTGATTCTGCTCAGGCGTGCCGATGCTGATGCGCAGGAACTGGGCAATGCGCTGCTGCTTGAAGTGGCGCACGATCACGCCTTTCTCGCGCACCTTCGCCGCAATGGCCGCCGCATCCTGCTCGGGGTGCCGGGCGAAGATGAAGTTGGCCGCCGACGGCAGCACCTCGAAACCACGCTGCTGCAATTCGGCCACCAAGATCTCGCGGCTGTCGATCACCCGCTTGCAGGTGTGCTCGAAGTACTCGCGATCCCTGAACGACGCCGCACCGCCAACAATCGCCAGGCGGTCCAGCGGGTAGGAGTTGAAGCTGTTCTTCACCCGCTCCAGCGCCTCGATCAGGTCCGGGTGACCCACCGCGAGGCCGACCCGCAGGCCTGCCAGCGAGCGCGACTTGGACAGGGTCTGGGTCACCAGCAGGTTCGGGTAGCGGTTCACCAGGCCAATGGCGGTCTCACCACCAAAGTCGATATAGGCTTCATCGACTACCACCACCGAGTCAGGGCTGTTCTTGACCAGCGCTTCCACCGCGTCCAGCGCCAGCAGGCAGCCGGTAGGGGCATTCGGGTTGGGGAAAATGATGCCGCCGTTGGGGCGCGCATAGTCGTCAACGCGAATCTGGAATTGCTCGTCCAGCGCCACCGCATCGAAGTCGATGCCGTACAGGCCGCAATACACCGGGTAGAAGCTGTAGCTGATGTCCGGAAACAGCAGCGGCGCGTCGTGCTGGAACAGGCCGTGGAAGATGTGCGCCAGCACTTCATCCGAACCGTTGCCGAGGAATACCTGATTAGGCTGCACGCCGTAGAACTCGCACACCGCCTGCTTGAGCAGGTCGCTGTTGGGGTCCGGGTACAGGCGCAGGCTGTCACCCAGCTCGGCGCGCATGGCTTCGATGGCCTTGGGCGACGGGCCGTAGGGGTTTTCGTTGGTGTTGAGCTTCACCAGGTTGGCGACCTTGGGCTGCTCGCCCGGCACGTAGGGCACCAATTGCTTGACGAAGGGGCTCCAGAATTTGCTCATGTCTCAGTTCCCCTGCTTGTCGTCGGCGAGAATGCGGTATTCGGCACTGCGGGCGTGGGCGCTCAGCGACTCGCCACGGGCCAGGATGGAAGCGGTCTTGCCCAGCTCGGATGCGCCTTGCTGTGAGCAGAAAATGATCGACGAACGTTTCTGGAAGTCGTATACCCCCAGCGGCGAAGAGAAACGCGCGGTGCCGGAGGTCGGCAACACGTGGTTGGGGCCGGCGCAGTAGTCGCCCAGCGCTTCACTGGTGTGGCGGCCCATGAAGATCGCACCGGCGTGGCGGATCTTCGGCAGCCAGGCTTGCGGGTCGGCCACCGACAGCTCAAGGTGCTCGGGGGCGATACGGTTGGCCACTTCAATGGCCTGCTCCATGTCACGCACGTGGATCAGCGCCCCGCGACCATTGATCGAGGTATTGATGATTTCAGCGCGGTCCATGGTCGGCAGCAGCTTGTCGATGCTGGCCGCGACCTTGTCGAGGAACTCGGCATCGGGGCTCACCAGGATAGCCTGGGCGTCTTCGTCGTGCTCGGCCTGGGAGAACAGGTCCATGGCGATCCAGTCCGGGTCGGTCTGGCCGTCGCACACCACGAGGATTTCCGACGGGCCGGCGATCATGTCGATACCCACTTGGCCGAACACGTGACGCTTGGCGGTGGCCACATAGATGTTGCCCGGACCTACCACCTTGTCCACCTGCGGCACGCTTTCAGTGCCATAGGCCAACGCGGCCACGGCCTGGGCGCCACCAATGGTGAATACGCGGTCCACACCGGCGATGCAGGCGGCAGCCAGCACCAGCTCATTGACTTCGCCACGGGGGGTCGGCACCACCATGACCACTTCGGTGACGCCAGCCACCTTGGCCGGAATCGCGTTCATCAATACCGAAGACGGGTAGGAGGCCTTGCCGCCGGGCACATACAGGCCTGCGCGGTCCAGCGGCGTGACCTTCTGGCCCAGCACCGTGCCGTCGGCCTCGGTGTAGCTCCAGGAGTCCTGTTTCTGCTTTTCGTGGTAGCTGCGCACGCGCTCGGCAGCCGTTTCCAGGGCCTGGCGCTGCTCGGGGGTAATGCGCGTCAGAGCCAGCTCCAGGCGCTCGCGGCCCAGGATCAGGTCGGCCATGGACGCCACCTGCAGCCCATCGAAACGCTGGGTGAACTCCACCAGCGCAGCGTCTCCGCGCTCACGCACGGCCTTGATGATGTCGAGCACGCGCTGGTTGACCGAATCGTCGGACACGCTTTCCCAGCTCAGCAGATGATCCAGATGGCGCGCGAAGTCCGGATCAGTGGCGTTGAGTCGGCGGATTGCAGTGGACGTGGTCATAGCGGGCCTCAATAGTTGGCGAATGCTGAAAATAGCAAATCTCAGGCGCCGCTAGACTACCAAGCCATCCGCGTGGGCACCTGAGAATTCTGGCTATGACACGGATAGATGGGCGCGGCTCAAGGCCGCGCGAGTGGATCAGCCGCGGTGTCGCGACTCCACAGCCTTGCGCAGGGTGTCGATCAGCGCCTGGATGCGGGCGTGCTGCATCTTCATGGACGCCTTGTTGACCACCAGGCGCGAACTGATGGTAGCGATCAGCTCCTGGGGTTCCAGGCCGTTGGCGCGCAGGGTGTTGCCGGTGTCGACAACGTCGATGATCTTGTCGGCCAGGCCAATCAGCGGCGCCAGCTCCATGGAGCCGTACAGCTTGATGATGTCGACCTGGCGGCCCTGTTCGGCGTAGTAGCGCTTGGCGACGTTGACGAACTTGGTGGCCACGCGCAGGCGGCCCTTGGGCTCCACCGCGCCGATGGCACCGGCGGTCATCAGCTTGCACTTGGCAATCTGCAGGTCCAGCGGCTCGTACAGGCCCTGGCCGGTGTATTCCATCAGCACATCCTTGCCGGCCACGCCGAGGTCGGCGGCGCCATGCTCGACATACGTCGGCACGTCGGTGGCACGCACGATCAGCAGGCGCACATCGTCCTGGGTCGTGGGGATGATCAGCTTGCGGCTCTTATCCGGATTCTCGGTCGGCACGATGCCCGCCTCTGCCAGCAGTGGCAGGGTGTCATCGAGAATGCGGCCCTTGGACAGCGCGATGGTCAACATGGAAAACGTCTTTCCTTAATCAGGATTGTGCCCGGTCGCAAACGGCGCCGGGCCACTGCCGAACCTCGAAAGGCCCGGCTGGACAGATTCATGGGGCGCGTCCCTGCGCCCGAAAACAGACTAGCCCGGCACGCGACGGATCTTGGCGCCCAGCATCTGCAGTTTTTCCTCGATGCACTCGTAACCACGATCGATGTGGTAGATGCGGTCGATCAGGGTGTCACCCTCGGCAACCAGCGCCGAGATCACCAGGCTGGCCGAGGCACGCAGGTCGGTGGCCATCACTGGCGCACCCTTGAGCTTTTCGGTACCGGTGACGATGGCAGTGTTGCCCTCGACCTGGATGTGCGCGCCCATGCGATGCATTTCGTACACGTGCATGAAGCGGTTTTCGAAGATGGTCTCGATGACCGCGCCTGTGCCTTCGGCGATGGCGTTCAGGGAAATGAACTGCGCCTGCATGTCGGTCGGGAACGCCGGGTACGGCGCGGTGCGCACGTTGACGGCCTTCGGACGCTTGCCATGCATGTTCAGCTCGATCCAGTCTTCACCGGTGGTGATCTGGGCGCCGGCTTCCTTCAGCTTCTCGAGAACGGCTTCGAGAATGGTCGGATCGGTGTCCTTGACCTTCACGCGGCCACCGGTGGCGGCGGCGGCGACCAGGTAGGTGCCGGTCTCGATACGGTCCGGCATCACCTTGTAGGTGGCCGAATCCAGGCGCTTGACGCCATCGATGGTGATGGTGTCGGTGCCGGCGCCGTGGATCTTGGCACCCATGGCGATCAGGAAGTTGGCCAGGTCGACCACTTCCGGCTCGCGCGCGGCGTTCTGCAGCACGCTGCGGCCGTTGGCCAGGGCTGCGGCCATCATGATGTTCTCGGTACCGGTCACGCTGACGGTGTCGAAGAAGAAGTTGGCGCCACGCAGGCCGCCTTCCGGCGCCTTGGCCTTGATGTAGCCGCCTTCGACGTCGATGACCGCGCCCATGGCTTCCAGGCCGCGAATGTGCAGGTCAACC
This sequence comes from uncultured Gammaproteobacteria bacterium, assembly GCA_963816515.1. GTDB lineage: Bacteria > Pseudomonadota > Gammaproteobacteria > Pseudomonadales > Pseudomonadaceae > Aquipseudomonas. The sequence continues at coordinate 1,459,669 of CAWFKX010000001.1, forward strand.
GGACGCGAGCCGATGGCGCAACCGCCAGGCAGGGCGACTTCGGCTTCGCCGAAACGGGCGACCATCGGGCCCAGTACCAGGATCGAGGCGCGCATGGTTTTAACCAGCTCGTACGGCGCGATCAGGGTCTTGATGGTGCGCGGGTCGATTTCGACCGAGAGTTTCTCGTCGATCACAGGCTCGATGCCCATGCGGCCGAACAGCTCGATCATCGTGGTGATGTCGTGCAGGTGCGGCAGGTTGGCTACGGTCACCGGGCCATCGGCCAGCAGCGTCGCGGCCAGAATCGGCAGGGCAGAGTTCTTCGCCCCGGAAATGCGGATTTCGCCATCAAGACGAACGCCGCCAGTAATAATCAGTTTATCCATAAGAATCTCGACGCCCTCAGGCTCAGGTGCGCTCAGCCCAGGCTGCGCTGCTGAAAAATTTCATTGTGACCGCATGGATGCTGCCATCGACGATCCAGGGATTGAGATGAGCATAGATCTGCTGCTGACGCTTGACCGGGCTCAATGCGGCCAGTTCGTCGCTGATCACGTTCAATTGGAAGTTGCAGCCTTCGCCTTCAACTTCGACCTGGACATTTGCCAGTTTTTCTTCAAGAAAACGCTTAACTTCTATGGCCTGCATGCTCAACCTCGATCGGCGCCCTGTGCGCGCGGGTCGGCCATCATACAAAAAAAGCCCCTCGCCTGCGAACCCCGGTTACGAGGACTCTGACGGAGGGGCTTGTTCATTGTGCCAAATTGTTCACGCCGCGGACAAAATACCCGTCAGTTGGCACACTTCGGCGATCTGTTGCATGTCACGTGGCAGGGCCCTGAAGGTCAGCGTCTTGCCGTTGGCAATGGCGTCACGTTCCAGGCACAGCAGCAGGGACAGGCCCACGCTGCTGGACTTGACCACGCCGGAACAGTCCAGCACCAGGGCAGTGCCCTGGCTGGCCTTGACCAGCGCCTGGCCCTGCTTGCGCAAGGCCGCCCCCGTGCTGTAGTCCAGCACGCCGGTCAGCAGCAACTCGCCGCCGGCGCCTTGGCTGATGGCGGCTTCAGTCATTGGTCGGCCTTGTCGGCACCAGTGCCCTTCTCGGCCTTGGCCTTGGCCACTTCGCCGGCCCAGCCATCGATGGTCTTGTCCAGGTTGTTGCCGTTGCGCTGCATGGCGTCGGCGAACTGGTCGCGGAACAGCTTGCCGATGTTGATGCCGTTGACGATGACGTTACGCACCTTCCATTCACCGTTCAGCTTCACCAGGGTGTATTGCACCGGATAGACCGCGCCGCTGTCGCCCTTGACGGTCATGTCGACGCTGGTGCGGTCGCCCTCATCACCCTTGGCGGCGCCCACGGTGATGCCTTGGTTGTTGTATTCCAGCAATGCATTGCCGTAGAACTGCATCAGCCCGCGCTTGAAGTTGTCCTGGAAGCGCTGCATCTGGGCCGGCGTAGCGTTGCGCGAGTACTTGACCGTCATGATGCTCTTGGAGATGCCGTCAGCATCGACCACCGGGCCGATGATGTTGTTCAAGGCGTCATAGAAGGCTTGCGGGTTGGTCTTGTACTCAGCCTTGTGTGCCGCCAGGTCAGCCAGCAGCTCCTTGGTGGTGCGATCCACAAGGTCATGGGCGGACTGGTCGGCAGCGTTTGCCAACAACGGCACACAGGCCAACAACACCAGCAGGCCACGTCGCAGGATGGACATCATGGAGTAACTCCTCATTTGGCGTCTTTATTAACGGTATTGAGCAGGAATTTGCCGATCAGATCTTCCAGTACAAGGGACGACTGGGTGTCATGAATGGTTCCGCCGTCCTTGAGCAGGGTGTCTTCCCCCCCCACGCTCAGGCCGATGTACTTCTCGCCCAGCAGGCCCGCGGTGAGAATAGAAGCCGTGGAGTCGGTTGGCAGGTTATTCACGTTCTTGTCGATCTGCATGGTGACGCGACCGGTGAAGTTGTCGCGGTCCAGGTCGATGGCGGTGACCTTGCCCACGGTGACGCCGGCCATGGTGACCTTGGCGCGCACGGTCAGGCCGGCGATGTTGTCGAAGTAGGCATACAGCTTGTAGGTGTCGGTCGCGGAGGTGGTCGACAGGCCGCTGACGCGAAGGGCCAGCAGAATCAGCGCCAGAATCCCAGCCAGCAGAAACATGCCGACACCGATTTCCAGGGTGCGGTTTTGCATCAGAAATCTCCAAACATCAAAGCGGTCAGAATAAAGTCCAGGCCCAGGATGGCCAGCGAGGCATACACCACGGTCTTGGTGGTGGCACGGCTGATTCCCTCCGAAGTGGGCTCGCAGTCGTACCCCTGAAACACGGCGATCCACGTCACGACAAAAGCAAACACCAGGCTCTTGATCACGCCGTTGATGACATCGTCGCTGAAGCTGACGCTGTTCTGCATGTTGGCCCAGAACGAGCCGTCATACACGCCCAGCCAGTCGATGGCCACCCAGGAGCCGCCCCAGATACCGACGACGCTGAAAATGATGGCCAGGATAGGCAGGGAAATGAAACCAGCCCACAAGCGTGGCGCGGCAATGTACTTGAGCGGGTCGACGCCAATCATTTCCAGGCTCGACAGCTGCTCGGTGGACTTCATGTTGCCGATCTCGGCGGTCAGTGCCGAACCGGCACGCCCGGCGAACAGCAATGCAGTCACCACCGGGCCCAGTTCGCGCAGCAGGGTCAGGGCGACCATCTGCCCCACGGCCTGCTCGGAACCGTACTTGGTGAGAATGCTGAAGCCCTGCAGCGCCAATACCATGCCGATGAACATCCCCGACACGACGATGATCAGCAGCGACATGACGCCAACCGAATACAGTTGCTTGACCAGCAGTTGAAAGCCGCCGCCCACACCCCTGCGGCCGACCAGTGCATGCATCAGGAACAGCCCGGAGCGCCCCAGCACCGCCACCATGTCGATGGCCGCGCGGCCGAACAGGCGAATGCGTTCCAGTAGTGATTTCTTGCGCATCAGCGCGTCCCCAGAAGATCGGCGCGGTAGTCCGGCGCCGGGAAATGGAAAGGTACGGGCCCGTCAGGGTCGCCTTTCATGAATTGACGGATTCGCGGGTTGTCAGCGGCCATCAGTTCGGCCGGCGTGCCCTGCCCCAGCACCTGCCCCTCGCCCACTACATAGATGTAGTCGGCGATGCTGGCGGTTTCCGCCAGGTCGTGGGACACCACGATGCTGGTGATGCCCAGGGCATCGTTGAGCAGGCGAATCAGGCGAACCAGCACGCCCATGGCGATGGGGTCCTGGCCGACGAACGGTTCGTCGTACATGAGGATCTGCGGGTCCATGGCAATGGCACGCGCCAGTGCGACGCGGCGCTTCATGCCACCGGACAGTTCGTCGGGCATCAATTCCACCGCTCCGCGCAGGCCCACGGCCTGCAACTTCAGCAGGACGATGTCGCGAATCATCTCGTCAGGCAGGTCGGTGTGCACGCGCAGCGGGAACGCGACGTTTTCGAACACGTCGAGATCGGTGAACAGCGCGCCGCTCTGGAACAGCACGCCCATGTGCTTGCGGGCATCGAACAGGTCACTGCGCGACAGGGTCGGCAAGTTCTGCCCATTGACCCACACTTCGCCGGCGCTGGGACGCAATTGCGCGCCCATCAGGCGCAGCAGGGTGGTCTTGCCGCAGCCGGAAGGTCCCATGATACCGGTGACCTTGCCTCGTGGAATGCGGATATCGACATTGTTGAAAATACTCCGCGAGCCCCGCTTGAAGGAGACGCCCTTCAGCTCGACCGCGTAGTCATTATCGGCACTCATCTAAACTCCTTGCGATGCAGCCTGTCCTCGGACGCTTCCCCCCGTCACGAAGACACGCGCGCTTCTGGCGGGCCAACTGGCGGCGAACTATATCATCCCTGACACAGCCGCCCCAAGGTCGTTGCATGGGTCATTCAGCAACAAGACATTTAAAGGATGACGATCAAACGTGAGGGTTTCGATCAATACGGCTATAATCGCCGCCTTTTCATCAGGCAATACGTTTTCGACATGAGCCAATCCAGCGACCTGATCCAATCGGCACAACGCACCATCCGCCTTGAACTCGAGGCGGTAGAGGGCTTGCTGGCCAATATCAATGCTGATTTCGTCCGCGCCTGCGAGATCATTCTCGCCAGCAAGGGCCGCGTCGTGGTGGTCGGCATGGGCAAGTCGGGGCATGTCGGCAACAAGATCGCCGCCACCCTGGCGAGCACCGGTACCACCGCATTTTTCGTTCACCCGGCCGAAGCCAGCCACGGCGACATGGGCATGATCACCCGTGACGATGTCATTCTGGCGCTCTCCAACTCCGGTTCCACGGCCGAAATCGTCACCCTGCTGCCGTTGATCAAGCGCCTGGGTATCCAGCTCATCAGCCTGACCGGCAACCCGGATTCGCCGCTGGCCAAGGCTGCAGAGGTCAACCTGGACGCGCGCGTGGCCCACGAGGCCTGCCCGCTGAACCTGGCACCGACCTCCTCAACCACCGCCGCGCTGGTATTGGGCGACGCCCTGGCCATCGCTCTGCTGGAAGCGCGCGGCTTCACCGCCGAGGACTTTGCCTTCTCGCACCCGGGCGGCGCCCTGGGCCGCCGGCTGCTGCTCAAGGTCGAGAACGTGATGCACACTGGCGACGACCTGCCGCAGGTCAAGCGGGGCACACCGCTGAAAGACGCGCTCATGGAAATGACCCGCAAGGGCCTGGGCATGACCGTGGTGCTGGAGGAAGACGGACGCCTGGCCGGGATCTTCACCGACGGCGACCTGCGCCGCACGCTGGACCGCGACCTGGACCTGCGCCTGGCAACCATCGATCAGGTGATGACCGCCCGCGGCAAGACCGCCCGCGCCGAAATGCTGGCCGCCGAAGCGCTGAAGATTATGGAAGACAACAAGATAAGTGCCCTGATTGTCGTCGACGAACAGGGTTTCCCCATCGGGGCCTTCAACCTCGGCGACCTTCTGCGCGCGGGAGTGATGTGATGACCCAGGACCTGCTGCAACGCGGCCAGGCCGTGAAGCTGGCCGTATTCGATGTGGACGGGGTGCTGACTGACGGTCGCCTGTATTTCCTCGAGGACGGCAGCGAGCTGAAGACCTTCAATACCCTGGACGGTCAAGGCATCAAGATGCTGATCAACTCGGGCGTGGCCACGGCGATCATCACCGGGCGCAAGAACCCGATCGTCGAGCGCCGGGCCAAGAGCCTGGGCATTGCCCATCTGTACCAGGGCCGCGAAGACAAATTGGTGGTGTTGGACGAGCTTCTGGCGCAACTGGGCCTAAGCTATGAACAGGTAGCCTACCTGGGCGACGACCTGCCTGACCTGGCGCCGATTCGCCGGGTTGGCCTGGGCATGGCCGTGGCCAATGCCACGGCGTTCGTGCGCGAACACGCCGACGGTGTCACCCAGGCTCGTGGCGGCGAAGGCGCCGCCCGCGAGTTCTGCGAGCTGATCCTGCGCGCCCAAGGCAACCTCGAAGCGGCCCTGGCCGCCTATTTATAGAGTTTCCCATGCCGAGCAAAAAACTGCGCAATCTCTTGATGTTCTGCGTCATCGTGGCGATCTTCGTCTCGGTGGGCTATTGGAACATCAACCCCGAGACGTTCCTCGAGAAGCCCGCTGCGGCCGTCGACGACACGGCGATCGACTATTACGCCATCAACGCCCACGCCGTGCAGTTCCTGCCCGACGGTGGCGTGCAGTACCGCATGACGGGCGACAAGGTCGAGCACATGCAGGCCAGCCAGATCACCAAGGTCACCAACCCGGACATGAACCTGTACCGCGGTACCGTGTTCCCGTGGCACGTGACCAGCGACCACGGCGAAGTGAACCCCGACGGCACCCAGGTCGAGCTGATCGACAACGTCCGCATCGCCCGTACCGACCAGAAGAACCGCCCTACCCTGATTACCAGCACACGCATGACGGTATTCCCACAACAGCAATATGCGCAGACAGACCGAGACGTTAGAATCGATGGCGCCGGTGGCGTTTCTACGGGCAAGGGCATGAAGGCATATTTGAAAGACAGCAAGATCAACTTGCTGTCCAACGTAAGAGGATTGTATGAGGCTCGCTAAAACCCTCCCTTTATTGCTCTCCCTGGGCTCTGCACTGGGGAGCGTTAGCGCCTGGGCACTGCCAACGGACCGCGACCAGCCGATCCACATCCAGTCCGACGACGCGCAACTGGATGACAAGCAGGGCGTGGCTGTCTACAAGGGCAATGTGATCATTACCCAAGGCACCATGAAGATCACCGGCAACACCGTGACCATCACCCGCAACGCGCAGGGCGACGTGGACACCTTCACCTCCGTGGGCAACCTGGCCTACTACGAGCAGAAGCCGGCCATCGACAAGCCGATCGTGCAGGGCTGGGGCAAGACCATCCAGTACCAGTCGGCGTTGAACCACATCACCCTGATCGACCAGGCCAAGGTGGTGAACGACGGCAACACGTCCGAAGGCGAGAAGATCATCTACGACACCGTCAAGCAGGTGGTCAACGCTGGCCGTGCCAATGGCACCAAGATCACGGCACCGCGTCCACGGATCGACATGGTCATCCAGCCAAAAAGCAAAACCGACCAGCAGCAGGGCAAGTAATGGCTATCCTCAAAGCCCAGCACCTGGCCAAGGCCTACAAGGGCCGGCAAGTAGTGCGTGACGTCAGCATGTCCATCGAAAGTGGGCAGATCGTCGGCCTGCTGGGGCCTAACGGCGCCGGCAAGACCACCTGCTTCTACATGATCGTCGGCCTGGTGCGCGCCGATCAGGGCCGCGTGCTCATCGACGACCTGGACGTGAGCCACCAGCCCATGCACGGCCGCGCACGCTCCGGCATCGGTTACCTGCCGCAGGAAGCCTCGATCTTCCGCAAGCTGTCGGTGGCGGACAACATCATGGCCATCCTGGAAACCCGCCAGGAACTGGACAAGGCCTCGCGGCTCAAGGAACTGGAAAGCCTGCTGCAGGAGTTCCATATCACCCACATCCGCGACAACCTGGGCATGAGCCTGTCCGGTGGTGAGCGCCGCCGGGTGGAAATCGCCCGCGCGCTGGCTACCGCGCCCAAGTTCATCCTGCTCGACGAACCGTTCGCCGGTGTCGACCCGATCTCGGTCGGCGACATCAAGCAGATCATCCACCACCTCAAGAACAAGGGCATCGGCGTATTGATCACCGACCACAACGTTCGCGAGACGCTGGACATCTGTGAAACCGCTTACATCGTCAACGATGGCCAGTTGATCGCCGAAGGCGACGCCGAAACCATCCTGGCAAACCAACTGGTGAAAGAGGTTTACCTCGGCCACGAGTTCCGCCTGTAATCGGCGAGGTGTTTGGCTTGTTGCCAGGGCATGTCGCATTTTTTTGAGCCCTTGGGGGCTTTTATTGCGGCATCGCTCTAGGCAAACACTTCGGTTTCAGGCATATAATTTGCTTACGACAAAAGCCGAGTGCCTCGGCGTCCTGTAGTGGATGGCGCCCTGCGCCGGCGAATAAGGTGTTAAGCCCCTGCCATGAAACCATCGCTCGTCCTAAGAATGGGCCAGCAACTGACGATGACACCGCAGTTGCAACAGGCCATACGCCTCCTCCAGCTCTCTACCCTGGACCTCCAACAGGAAATCCAGGAAGCCCTGGAATCCAACCCGATGCTCGAGCGCCAGGAAGAAGGCGACGACTTCGACAACAGTGACCCGCTGGCCGACAATGTCGAACAGAAGAGCACCCCGGAAATCCAGGAACCGAGCTACCAGGAAACTTCGGCCCCCACCGTCGACAACCTCGAGGACGGTGAATGGAGCGAACGCATTCCCAACGAGCTTCCGGTCGACACGGCCTGGGAAGACATCTACCAGACCAGCGCCAGCAGCTTGCCCAGCAACGATGATGACGAATGGGACTTCACCACCCGCACGTCGGCCGGCGAAAGCCTGCAGAGCCACCTGCTCTGGCAGCTGAACCTGGCGCCCATGTCCGATACCGACCGGCTGATCGCGGTCACGCTGATCGACTGCATCAACAACCAGGGCTACCTGGACGAGACACTGCAGGAAATCTGCGACTCCTTCGACCCGGAACTGGACATCGAACTCGATGAAATCGAGGCCGTGCTGCACCGCATCCAGCAATTCGAGCCCGCCGGCATCGGCGCCCGCGACCTGAGCGAATGCCTGCTGCTGCAACTGCGCCAGATGCCCGCCAAGACCCCTTGGCTGAGCGATGCGCAGCGCCTGGTGGCCGACTACATCGACCTGCTCGGCAGCCGCGACTACAGCCAGCTGATGCGGCGCATGAAGCTCAAGGAAGATGAGCTGCGCCAGGTCATCGAACTGGTACAGAGCCTCAACCCGCGGCCCGGTTCGCAGATCGAATCCAGCGAAGCCGAATACGTGGTACCTGACGTGATCGTGCGCAAGGACAACGAGCGCTGGCTGGTGGAGCTGAACCAGGAAGCCGTGCCACGCCTGCGGGTCAACCCCCAGTACGCCGGGTTCGTGCGGCGCGCCGACACCAGCGCCGACAACACCTTCATGCGCAACCAGTTGCAGGAGGCCCGCTGGTTCATCAAGAGCCTGCAAAGCCGCAACGAGACGCTGATGAAGGTGGCCAGCCAGATCGTCGAGCACCAGCGCGGTTTCCTCGACTACGGCGATGAGGCCATGAAGCCCTTGGTACTGCACGACATCGCCGAAGCGGTGGGCATGCACGAATCGACCATTTCGCGGGTCACCACGCAGAAATACATGCACACGCCGCGTGGCATCTACGAACTGAAATACTTTTTTTCCAGCCACGTCAGCACCTCCGAGGGCGGTGAATGCTCGTCCACGGCGATTCGCGCGATCATCAAGAAACTGGTTGCGGCGGAAAATCAGAAAAAGCCATTGAGTGACAGCAAGATCGCTGGTTTACTGGAGGCACAAGGCATCCAGGTAGCCCGCCGCACCGTCGCCAAATACCGCGAATCCCTCGGGATCGCGCCGTCCAGCGAACGCAAGCGGTTGATGTGATCCTGGCAGCGCCAATGCGCTGCCAGTGGGCTTGCCGGATGTGCCACAGCGTTCCAGTGGCAGGTTAACCAACCTGTCTCTTTATGCACTGGCAATAAGGAGAAAGCGGTATGCAAGTCAACATCAGTGGACATCAACTGGTTGTGACCGACGCCATGCGCACTTACATCGGTGAGAAACTCGACCGATTGGAGCGCCATTTCGACAAGATCACCAATGTGCAGGTCATCATGGAGGTCGAGAAGCTGAAACAGAAAATCGAGGCCACCCTGCGCGTACCCGGTGGCGAAGTCGTGGCAAACGCGGAACATGACGACATGTACGCGGCCATCGACCTGCTGACCGACAAGCTCGACCGCCAACTCAAAAAGCATAAGGAAAAACAGCAAAGTCTGCTGCAAGGCCAGACCGCCCGCTGACCCTCCCCACCCATGATCCGACTTGAACACATCCTGACCCCCGGCCGTTCCCTCGTGAACGCGCCGGGCGGCAGCAAGAAGAAAGTACTCGAACACATCGCCACCCTGATCGCCCGGGAAGTCCCTGGCCTTGAGATGCAGGTGGTGTTCGACAGCCTGATTGCCCGCGAAAAACTGGGATCGACCGGTTTCGGCAACGGCATTGCCATCCCCCATTGTCGCCTGGCCGGCTGTGCCACGCCGATCAGCGCCCTGCTGCACCTGGAGCACAAGATCGACTACGACGCCATCGACGGCGCGCCAGTTGACCTGGTCTTCGTACTGCTGGTCCCCCAGGAAGCCACCAACGAACACCTGGCCCTGCTGAGCCAGATCGCCGGCATGCTCGATCGCGCCGAGGTGCGTGAGCGCCTGCGCTCCGCCAAGAGCAGCGAAGCCCTCTATCAAGTGGTTCTGGACGAACAGAAAGGTCATTGACCATGCGCCTGATCATCGTCAGCGGCCGTTCCGGCTCGGGCAAAAGCACTGCGCTGGACGTGCTGGAAGACAACGGTTTCTACTGCATCGACAACCTGCCCGCCGGCCTGCTGCCGGAGTTGGCCGAACGCGCACTGATACGCACGGAATTGGCCCAACCGCTGGTGGCCGTGTCGATTGACGCACGCAACCTGCCCAGCGACCTGTCGCGCTTTCCGCAACTGCTTCAAGAGGCGCGCGACAAGCATATCCAGTGCGATGTGCTGTACCTGGATGCGGACGAAGAGACCCTGCTCAAGCGCTTCTCGGAAACCCGTCGCCGCCACCCGCTGAGCAACGCCAACCGCTCGCTGGCCGAAGCCATCCGCGTCGAGACCACCCTGCTCAGCCCGATCGCCGACCTGGCCGATCTCAAGATCAACACCACCCATCTGAATTTGTACCAGCTGCGCGATTCACTCAAGCTGCGGCTGTTGAACAAACCCGAGCCCGGCACCGCGTTCCTGGTCGAGTCCTTCGGCTTCAAGCGCGGCATGCCAGTGGACGCCGACCTGGTGTTCGACGTGCGCTGCCTGCCCAACCCGTACTGGAAGCCCGAACTTCGCGACCATTCCGGGCTCGAACAACCGGTCATCGACTACCTGGCGGCCCAGCCGGATGTGGAAGAGATGTACCAGGACATCGCCACCTACCTGCAGAAGTGGTTGCCGCGCTTCGCCGCCAGCAACCGCGCCTACGTCACCATTGCCATTGGCTGCACCGGCGGGCACCATCGTTCGGTCTACCTGACCGAACGGCTGGGGCAGGCGCTGCAGCAGACGCTCAAGAATGTTCAGGTTCGCCACCGCGACCTCAGTTGAAAGGATCCCCACCGCGATGCCTGCTCGTGAAATCGAAATCATCAACAAACTCGGCCTGCATGCACGCGCGGCGGCCAAGTTCGTCGGCGTCGCCGGCCGCTTCCCGGACTGCAAGGTACGCATCGGCCGCACCGCCGAGAGCCTGGTCGACGGCAAGAGCATCATGGCCGTCATGATGCTGGCGGCCGGCAAGGGCACCCAGGTGTACCTGCAAACCGAAGGCGAACAACAGGAAGAGGCCATGGAGGCCATCGTCAGCCTGATCAACAACAGGTTCGACGAAGGCGAGTGACTGCCCTGCCCAGCCCACATGAAGAAGCCCGGCCTAGTGCCGGGCTTTTTGTTGGGCCGTTGTCACGAAATCTTACGGAAAAACACTCATCGGTTCAGCCGGAGCATGCGAACATTCCCTTGAAGTTATATTCCACGAGGGGAATAATAAAAAATGCAGTGGGACGTTGAGTACACCGATATATTCGGTAGTTGGTGGCAGGAGCTTGTTCGCGAGCTCCGCGTTCAGCACAAAGGGATGCCCATCAGGGTGCTGTACGCGTTTGATCCACGGCGGGTCGCCCTATTGCTGCTAGGCGGAAGCAAAAAAGGCAATGAGCGCTGGTATCAGGCATTCGTGCCGGTGGCAGAAAAACTGTATGACCAGCACCTCGAACACATTCGTACTGAGGGCCAGACCAATGGCTAAAAAATTTACTGACCTTGTAGAGGCCATGCCAACGGAATCCCGAGCGGTGGCAGAGTCACTTTTTCAGCAGCACCTGAGGGAAATGCCGTTGCATGAACTGCGTCAGGCCAAGGCAATGAGCCAGGCTGCACTGGCTCAGACACTGCAGGTAAACCAGGCGGCGATTTCAAAGATGGAACGTCGCACTGACATGTACATCAGTACCTTACGCAATTACATTCGGGCCATGGGTGGCGAGCTGGATATCATCGCCACCTTTCCTGACGGCCAGGTGAAAATCGACAACTTTGCTGGCTGACGCGGCCTAGTGCGCGTCAGGGGCTTACCCGGTCATAACAGCGCAAAGCGCGCCAGCGCCTCGACAATGATGATCGCCGCCCCCGCCAGCAACAGGGCCGTGCCCAGGAACAACCGTAGCCGCGTCAGCAGCATGCGCCGGCTCATCAGGCCACGGCAGCCCGGTAACGACGCTCTACTTCGGCCCAGTTGACCACGTTGTAGAAGGCATTGATGTATTCGGGACGACGGTTCTGGTATTTCAGGTAGTAGGCGTGTTCCCACACGTCCAGGCCCAGGATAGGCGTGTTGCCGTGCATCAGCGGGCTGTCCTGGTTGCCACTGCTTTCAACTACCAGCTTCTTCTCGGGGGTTACGCTCAACCACGCCCAGCCGCTGCCGAAGCGGGTCAGCGCAGCCTTGGTGAAGGCTTCCTTGAAGGCGTCGAAGCCACCCAGCTCGGTGTCGATGGCCTGGGCGACGGTGCCCAGGGGCTGACCGCCGCCCTCGGGCGCCATGACGTCCCAGAACAGGGAATGGTTGGCATGGCCGCCACCCTGGTTAATCACCGGTGCTTGCAGCTTTTCGGGCAGTTGCTTGACCGCGGCAACCAGCTTTTCAACCGGCCATTCGGCGTATTCGGTGCCGTCCACGGCCACGTTGAGGTTGTTGATGTAGGTCTGGTGGTGCTTGGTGTAGTGAATCTCCATGGTCGCGGCATCGATATGCGGTTCCAGGGCATCGTAGGCGTAAGGCAGCGCAGGCAAGGTATAAGGCATTTCAATGAACTCCGTAATGAGGGGCCGCGTGGCCCTGGGGCTGCTGGCCGAACAGCAGCCGGCTGGTACGTGGGTACTCGCCGTGCTCGCTGATGAAGGCCAGCAGTTCGGCGTAGGTCTTGCTGCTGTGACGTAACGCGGCCTGACGCAGCGCCGGCGTCAGGCGCGGATCCTGGGCCGCCTGCAACAGGCGCTGGTGGATGGCGCAGAGGTATTCGGCGCTCTCCTCCGGCTGCATCAGGCGCAGGTGCAGGTCGGCCAGGTTGTGATGGGAGACCACGCAGGCCGCTATCGCTTCGTCGACATCCGACCAGCGTTCGAACAACACCTGGGCCAGCGCAAGGGCTTGCAGGTACAGCTCCCGCGCATCGACCAGTTCGCCGCGAGCGAAGCAGGCGTTGGCCATTTCGATGGTGCGTTTCCAATGCTGCATGGTGTGCCTCCGAAACGATGAGAGCGGGTCAGATTCCGCCGGCGGTGAGCTTTTCCGGGTCCAGCAGGGTTTCCAGCTGGCTGCGAGACAAGTCCGTGTGCTCCAGCGCCACGTCGATGATCGGTCGGCCTTCCTTGTAAGCGGTCTTGGCGATTTCGGCGGCCTTCTGGTAACCGATGATCGGGTTCAGCGCCGTGACCAGGATCGGGTTGCGCGACAGCGCTTCCTTGAGCTTGGCCTCGTTGACCTTGAAGCTGGCAATGGCCTTGTCGGCCAGCAAGCGGCTGGCGTTGGCCATCAGCTCGATGCTCGACAGCAGGTTCTGGGCGATGATCGGCAGCATCACGTTCAACTCGAAGTTGCCCGACTGGCCCGCGATGGCAATGGTGGTGTCATTGCCGATCACCTGGGCGGCGACCATGGCGGTGGCTTCCGGTATCACCGGGTTGACCTTGCCCGGCATGATCGACGAGCCCGGCTGCAAGCCTTCCAGTTCGATCTCACCCAGCCCGGCCAGCGGGCCGGAGTTCATCCAACGCAGGTCATTGGCGATCTTCATCAGCGACACGGCGGCGCCCTTGAGCTGCCCGGACACGGCGACCGCGGTGTCTTGGGAGCCGATCAGGGCGAACAGGTTCTGCCCCTGGGTGAATTCCACCCCGGTCAACAGGCTCAGTTGGTGGCTGAAACGCCCGGCGAATTGCGGGTGGGCATTGATGCCGGTTCCCACGGCGGTACCGCCCTGGGCCAGGGCCTGCAAGCTTGGCAGCAAGCCACGCAGGTGGCCGATGTTGGCGCGGATCTGCGCCGCCCAGCCATTGAGCACCTGGCTCATGCGCACCGGCATGGCGTCCATCAGGTGCGTGCGGCCAGTCTTGACGTACGCGTGCACCTGCTCGGCCTTGCGTTCGATCACCTGCACCAAGTGTTCCAGTGCCGGCAGCAGTTGCTCGTGCAGTGCCAGGGCAGCACTGACGTGGATGGTGGTGGGGATGATGTCGTTGCTGCTCTGGCCACAGTTGACGTGGTCGTTGGCGTTGACCGTTTCACCCAGGGCGCGGGTGGCCAGGGTGGCAATCACTTCGTTGGCGTTCATGTTCGAACTGGTGCCGGAACCGGTCTGGAAGATATCCACCGGGAAGTGCTGCATGAAGTCTTCGGCCAGCAGTTGCTGACAGGCCTTGACGATGGCCTGGCCTTGGGCGGCGCTGATCTGTTCCAGCTCGACGTTGGCCTTGGCGGCGGCGGCCTTGGCCAGCACCAGGGCGCGGATGAATTGCGTCGGCATGCGTTGCTGGCTGATGGGAAAGTTATTCACTGCGCGCTGAGTCTGGGCACCGTACAGGGCCGCCTCCGGCACCTGCAGTTCGCCCATGCTGTCACGCTCGATTCGGGTATTACTCATCGGGATGTCCTTGCGGCAGATCGGAAAAGGAAAGCGAGGGCGCCAGCGTGCACACGGCCAGTTGCCGGCCATGCTGGTGCCACAGCTGCAGGTGTTCGGGGGTGCGCGCGGCCAGGCGCATGTCGCGCAACGGGCGGTAGGCCTGGTCAAGGCACAGGCAGCGCCAGTGCCAGGGCAGCGCCGGGTCGGCGGCGGTGTCGAGCAGCAGGCGGAAGCAGGTTCGAGCCGCTGTCCAGGCCGAAACGGCGCCACAGCTGATCAGGAAACGCCCTTCGGCCATGTAGTCTTCTATCACCCGCGGATCATTGGGTGCCAATGCGCAGCGGATCTGGCGGCTTAGCCAGCGCCAGTTTTCCAAGTAGGACTGCTCTTGAACGGCGGACTTCATCGACGCGGCCTCAATTGCGATAATGATATTTATTATTAATTGATATTGAGAATCAAGACAAGCAGAAACAAAAAAGGCGTGCCGCCCGAAAGCGCCACGCCTTTTCCAACAATCCCTCAGCGGCTGCCAAAGGCTGCGTCAAGCCTGCGCCGCATTGTCTGCGGCCCGCTGCTACGCGCGGCCCGAAGACAGTTGCTGCAGGGTGATCTTCAGCTGCCGGCGACGGTCATGCGTTCAATCAGTACCGAACCGGTGCGCACGTTGCTACGCAGTTCAAGATCGTTGCCGATGGCGACAATCTGGCGGAACATGTCCTTCATATTGCCGGCGATGGTGACTTCTTGCACCGGGAACTGAATTTCTCCGTTTTCGATCCAGAAACCGGCCGCGCCGCGGGAATAGTCACCGGTGACCATGTTCAGGCCATGGCCCATCAGCTCGGTCACCAGCAGGCCGCGGCCCATCTGCTTGATCAACGCGGCCTGGTCCTGATCGCCATGGGTGACGAACAGGTTGTGCACACCGCCGGCGTTGGCGGTGCTGGGCATGCCCAATTTGCGGCCGGAATACGTGCTCAGTACGTAGGACACCAGTCGACCGTTCTCGACGAACGGCTTGGCATAGGTGGCCAGGCCATCACCGTCGAACGCGGCGCTGCCCAGGGCGCGTTGCAGGTGCGGGCGCTCGTCCAGGGTCAACCACTCGGGGAACAGCGTCTGGCCCATGGCGCCTTCCAGGAACGACGACTTGCGGTACAGATTGCCGCCCGATACCGCCGACAGGAAGCTGCCGAACAGCCCGCCTGCCAGTTCGGCGCTGAACAGCACCGGGACTTCGCAGGTCGGCACCGGGCGCGCACCCAGGCGGCTGGCGGCACGTTGCGCAGCTCGCTGGCCGATCACCCGCGCATCGAGCAGCAGCTCGCCCTGGCGATTCACGTCATACCAGTAATCGCGCTGCATCTGGCCATCAGCTTCGGCAATCATCACGCAGCTGAGGCTGTGGCGTGTCGACGCGTAACCACCGATGAAACCGTGGCTGTTGCCATACACACGGCAGCCCTGGTGGCTGCTGAGGGTGGTGCCATCGGCGTTCTTGATGCGCGCGTCGGCGTCGAACGCGGCGGCTTCGCAGGCCAGCGCCCGTTCAATAGCCTGCTCGGGGCTGATGTCCCACGCGTGGAACAGGTCGAAATCCGGCAAGTCGCGGGCCATCAGCGACGCATCGGCCAGGCCCGAGGCCTCGTCTTCGGAGGTGTGCTTGGCAATCGCCAGGGCAGCCGCCACCGTTTCGCGGATGGCGTCCGGGCCGCTGGCCGAGGTACTGGCCGAACCCTTGCGCTGGCCCACGTACAGGGTGATGCCGAAGCCCTGGTCGCGGTTGAACTCCACGGTTTCCACTTCGCGCTGGCGCACCGAGGTCGACAGTCCCTGCTCCAGCGACACCGCCACTTCACAGGCGCTGGCGCCCTGGCGCTTGGCTTCGGCGACGATCTGCTCGACCTGTTCCTGCAGGGCCGGCAGGGCCGCGGGACCGACGCTTTGAATTGCGTTCATGGTGTTCTCCACTCAAATTCTGCTGTCATCAGGGGGTCAAGCTACGACCGGGCCGGACAAGAGGCCCCTGACTGGTTATCATGGCGGCGTTTATTAGCGGACTGCCCCCATGGTTGATTCTTACGACGACTCCCTCGACGAGGGAAAAAGCAAAACTCAGGTCAAGCGCGAGCTGCACGCGCTGGTTGACCTCGGTGAGCGCCTGACCACACTCAAGGCCGATGTCCTGGCCAAGCTGCCCCTGACCGACGGTTTGCGCCGTGCCCTGGCCGAAGCGCCGAAGCACACGGCCAACATCGCGCGCAAGCGGCATATCCTGTTCATCGGCCGGCTGATGCGCGACCAGGACACTGATGCGATCCTGCAATTGCTCGATCAACTCGATGCCTCCACCCGCCAGTACAACGAACGCTTCCACAACCTGGAGCGTTGGCGCGACCGCCTGGTCGGCGGCAACGACGAGGTGCTGGAGAAGTTCGTCGGCGAATACCCCGACGCTGACCGCCAGCACCTGCGCCAGCTGATCCGCCAGGCCCAGCACGAGACCGCGCAGAACAAACCGCCAGCGGCCACGCGTAAAATCTTCAAGTACATCCGCGAACTGGACGAAGTGCAGCGCGGCTTGCGCTGAACCTCTGCCGTTTTCTGGTGCAGGAGCTGGCTGGCAAGCCAGTTCCTACACCAGGGGTCTACCTTACGACCCGGTACCACCCACGGTAATCGCATCGATCTTCAGCGTCGGTTGGCCAACGCCCACGGGCACCGACTGGCCGTCCTTGCCGCACGTGCCCACGCCGCTGTCCAGCGACAGGTCGTTACCCACCATCGACACCTTGCTCATGGCCTCCGGGCCGTTGCCGATCAGGGTCGCGCCCTTCACCGGGGCAGTGATCTTGCCGTCTTCGATCAAGTACGCCTCGCTGGTGGAGAACACGAACTTGCCGCTGGTGATGTCCACCTGGCCACCACCCAGGTTGGCGCAGTAGATGCCTCGCTTCACCGACGCAATGATTTCCGCCGGGTCGCTCTCGCCGCCCAGCATGTAGGTGTTGGTCATGCGCGGCATGGGCAAATGCGCGTAGGATTCGCGACGGCCGTTGCCGGTCACCGCCATGCCCATCAGGCGCGCGTTGAGCTTGTCCTGCATGTAGCCGGTGAGCACGCCGTTCTCGATCAGCGTGGTGCACTGGGTCGGGGTACCTTCGTCATCCACGCTCAGCGAGCCACGACGCCCGGCCAGGGTGCCGTCGTCGACGATGGTGCACAGCTTGGAGGCGACCATTTCGCCCAGGCGGCCGCTGTAGTTGGAGCTGCCCTTGCGGTTGAAGTCGCCTTCCAGGCCATGGCCCACGGCTTCGTGCAACAGCACGCCGGACCAGCCCGAGCCGAGTACCACCGGCAGGGTGCCGGCCGGGGCCGGGATGGCTTCCAGGTTCACCAGCGCCTGGCGCAGGGCCTCGCGGGCGTAGCCCATGGCGCGGTCTTCCTGGAGGAAGTAGCGGTAGTCGGTACGCCCGCCACCGCCGTGACCACCGCGCTCGCGACGACCATTCTGCTCGACGATCACGCTGACGTTGAAACGCACCAGCGGCCGCACATCAGCGGCCAGGCTGCCGTCGGCAGCGGCGATCAGAATGCGCTCCCAAACCCCGGCCATGCTCACGCTGACCTGTTGGATACGCGGGTCCAGGGCGCGAGTCGCAACGTCGACGCGCTTGAGCAGCTCGACCTTCTCGGCACGGCTGAGCACGTCCAGCGGGTTACCCGGGGCGTACAGCTGCGCCACATCCTGGCTGCTGAACGCCTGCACGCGCCCGTTCTGGCCGGCGCGGGAAATCGAGCGCGCGGCACGGGCGGCCTGCAGCAGGGCATCCTGGTTAATGGTGTTGCTATAGGCGAAACCGGTCTTTTCGCCCGACTGGGCACGCACGCCCACGCCCTGGTCGAGGTTGAAACTGCCTTCCTTGACGATGCCGTCTTCCAGCGACCACGACTCGGAAATCTGCCCCTGGAAATACAGGTCGGCGGCGTCGATGCCCGGCCCCGCGAGCTCGCCCAGCACCGACTGCAGGCTGTCCAGGGTCAAGCCGCCGGGGGCCAGCAGGTGTTCGCTGACGGTGGATAACATCTCGCTCATAATCACTCCGCGATAGACGCAGGCCGCGTGGCGCCCTGCGAGAAAAAGCGCCGGTGACTGGACACCGGCATCCGCGCCCGTATGGACGCCTGTTCGCTGCTGTCCCGTTCGGCCAGCAGCACGGCTTCGCCTTGATCCTGTTCGGCGATGATGCGCCCCCACGGATCGACGATGGCCGCGTGCCCGTAGGTCTCGCGCGGCCCTGGATGGGTACCGCCCTGGGCTGCGGCCAGGACGTAGCATTGGGTTTCGATGGCACGGGCACGGATCAGCACGTCCCAGTGCGCCGCCCCGGTCACCGCCGTGAACGCCGACGGTGCGGTGATCAGCTCGGCGCCGGCCTTGCGCAACTCACTGTACAGCTCGGGAAAGCGCAGGTCGTAACACACCGTCAGCCCCAGGCGCCCCACCGGCGTATCAGCCACCACCACCTCCTGACCATGAGCATAGTCGTCCGACTCACGGTAGCGACCGCGACTGTCGGCCACGTCCACGTCGAACAGGTGCAGCTTGTCGTAGCGCGCCACTTCCTGGCCCTGCCCATCGATCAGCAGCGAGCAGGCCCGCACCTTGGCATCCGGCTGCCCGTGCGGCGGCAACGGCAAAGTACCCGCCACTATCCATAAGTTGAGGTCACGGGCGGCCTGTTTCAACCATGGCAGGATCGGCCCCCGACCAAGCGCTTCGTTGCGACCTATTTCAGCGCTGTCGCGACGGCCCAGGGCCGAGAAGTTCTCGGGCAACACCGCCAGCCTGGCACCGCCGGCAGCGGCCTGTTCGAGCAGGCGGCGGGCGCTGGCCAGGTTGGCGGCGATGTCGCTCTGGCTGACCATTTGAATCACTGCCACAGTCATGAAGGGCTCCTGCTGCTGTCAGTTGGCTTTCTGGAAAGGCTTGTCGAACGTAATCTTAGGCTCTTTCCACGGGCCTTCGACCTTGTATTGCACGCTGGCGAAGCGCGCGACGCGATCACCCAGCAGCTTGTCGACCAGAAACAGCGCGCCGCCCACGGCCGGGGCGCCCACCAGCAAGGCGGCGATTGGCAGGTTGGTGGTCACCGGCAAGGTCACCAGCAACTTGGCGTCGACCCGGTCCTGGTTCATGTCCAGGGTGCCGTTGAGCTCGAGGTTGGTGGACGGCCCGGTCATGGTAATTGGCTCGCGGGTCACGAACACGCCGTTGCTGGCCACCAGCAGGCCCTTGACCCGGTCATAGCCCAGGCCCTTGCCGACCAGGTCGGAGAAGTCCAGGCGCAGGCGGCGGCCAATGGAGTTGAAGTTCAACAGGCCAAACACCCGCAGCGCCTGCGCACCGCCCTCGACTTCGACGAACTGGCCGCGGTTGAGGGTGGCATCCAGGCTGCCAGAGAAGCGCTTGAGTGCAGCCCAGGCCGGCGAGCCCGGCCAGCTGCCGTCCACGTTCAACTCGAAGTCCTGGCTGGTGGCGCTGGGGGCATAGCCCCACGCCTTGAGCACATCAGCCAGGTTCTTGCCCTTGAGATTACCCTTGAGCCAGCTGGCCGAGTTGCCCGGCGCGCCCTCCCAACTGCCCTGCCCCACCAGGCTGATGCCCTTCAGGCCCAGGTCCAGGTCCTTGAGGGCAATGCCCTTGCCGTTGGGACGAATTTTCAGTGCCCAGGCGCCCATCAGGTCGTTGCCTTGGTACAACTTGAGGATTTTCAGGTCCACGGCCGGGATCTTGCGCGGGTCCACGGAGGCCAGCGGGTCGGGGGCGTTTTCGTCGGTCACGGCCTTGGGGTCGGGCGCGGGCAGGCGCACGGTCTGCATGTCCACCAGTATCGGCACGCCCTTGGCATCCGGCAGGCTGGCGGTGCCGTTGAGCTGCTTGCTGTCCACCGACAGGTTCCAGGCGCTGGAACTGCGGTTGAGCAGCACGCGTGCCTGGTCCAGGTCGAAGCCCAGGCCAGTGATTTTGCCGATTTTCAAATCGACGCTGTTGAGGGTCTGGCGTGCGCTGCCACCGGGGTCGTCACCGGCGTAGCGGTCGACTTGGGCTTTCCATGGCGTCACGTCGAGGCTGTCGAGGTTGCCACGCACGCGCAGGCCCTTGTCGGCCGGCAGCTGCGGGGTGCCCGTGCCCAACAGCAGTTCGCCTCGGCCATCGGCCAGCTTGCCGCCGGGGGCCAGGTAGCCCAGGGTCGCCAGGTCGGCGTAACTGACGTCGATGCGCCGGTCGGCGCCCTGCAGGTTCATCTGGAACTGCGTGTTGCGCTGATCTGCGGCGGCCTTGCCGAATGGCGCGGGCAAGTCGATGGCCAGGCCCTTGAGGTCACTGTTGATGCTCAGTTGGCTGTTGCTGCCACCCAGGTTGACCTGCACCTGGTAGGGAAGGTCACCGGAGGCTGGCAGGTTGGGGCTGACCTGCAGCCAGTCGGTCAGGCGCCGCAGGGCAATGGTGCCCTTGGCGGTGATGCGGGTCAGTGGGCTGCCCGGCTTGCCCTCGGCGAAGATCTGCGCGGTGATTGGCCGGTCGAAGGCCTGGGCGCTGATGTCCTGGCCGCTGAGGCCCTTGTCGAAATCGAAGCGGAAATTGCCCTTGAGTTGGCTGAGGTCCAGGGCCGGCTCCTTGATCTTCAGGTCGGCGCCTTCGGTGGCGAAGTCCACCACTACCTTGGGCTCCTGGCCCTTGACCAGCGGCACGTCCAGGTCGAGCTTGCCGTTCAGCGGCCCAGTGCCCTGCCAGCCGGCGAATATCGGCCCGGTGCCAATTGGCGCTTCCTGGAGAATTTTCACCCCGTCGCCCAGGCTGCCGTTGAAATCCCCCTTCACGTACAGGTGCGAATGCTGGTCGGCCGGCACATGGGGCACGGTGACTTCGACATTGCTGACCTGGGTGTCCAGCAGTTGGCCCTTGCTGGCCTCGATGCGCACATCGCCGTCCTGGATGTAGACGTCGCCGGCCACCTTGGACACTTCCGGCCAGCCCGGCTGGAAGGCCAGGCGCGCGTCATGCACCTTGAAGTACAGGGTGATGCTGCGGGCATGGTCGGGGGCGGCATGACTCAACGAACCCTGGTACTGGAAGTAGCCTTGGTCCACCGCGCCTTCGAGGATGGCAGTACGCAGCCAGTGGTCCACTGCCGGGCTCAGCACCTGCGGCAGGTACTTGGCGGTATAGCGGCCGTCACCGTCGGTCAGGCCCACGCGCAGGTCCATGTAGGGCTCGACGTCGGGCGAGAACGGCAGGCGGATCAGGAAGTCGCCGGCGATGTTGCCCTCGTCACCCTTGACCTTCAGGTACGGCGCAACCAGGGTGAAACCGTCGTGGTTGAGCGTCCAGGTCAGGCGCGCATTGGCCTGGTGGTAGTACCACGGGTTAGCGAAGATGGGGTACAGGTGCAGCATGAACTGGTCGGTGGCCAGGCGCAGCTCGCCGTGGCCCAGGTCACCGCTGATGGCGCCGCTGACGCCGCCGGCCGCTGGCGCGCCGTGGGTGGCCTGGAAGCCGACGTTGTCGAGGTTGGCGGCGAAGCTCAAGCGATCGTCGCCGGTGGCCTGTGGACGTACATCGACCAGCACGTTGCGCAGCCCGCCGGTCACTTTCAGCGCGTCGATGACAGCAGCGACCTTGTCGGGGATCGGCGCCAGGCTGTCCAGCACTGGCGTCACCGGCGTCAGGTCGAGGCGGTCGGCCTGCAGGTGGAAGCTTTGCTGGGTGGTGTCGGTGGCGTCTTGCTCGCGTACTTGCAGGTGGGTTTCCCAGCGGGTCTTGCCCAGGCTCAAGGCCAGCGAACCGAGGGTCAGGTCGTAGCCGCCGCTGTTGCGCTGGAACCAGGCGTTGAGCGCCAGGTTTTCGATACGGGTCGCCTTGCGGTCGGCGTAGGCGCCTTCCATGGCGGGCGCGTTGAGGCGCACGGCGGCGCTTTGCAGGCTGCCCTTGCCCCAGTCCAGCCACAGTTCGCCGCCGGCCTTGAGCTGGCCGAGCTTCCACTGCCGGGTCAGTTGTGGCGGCAGCCACTGCGCCCAATCACTCTGGGGCAAGCTCAGGTAGGCCTGGGCCTCGCCGTCCTGCCAGTGGTCGGCCTTGATGCGGGTGCGCAGGTTCAAGGCCAGCGGTTGGCCGTCCGGCAGCGTCAGGCGCACATCCAGGCGCTGGCGGCTGAAACCGGTGGTCAGGCTGGCGCCCACATAGGTCAGGGTCAGGGGCGCGTGATCGTAGGGTTGCAGGGTCAACTGGCTGTCGAGCACGGTCAACTTGCTGACCTGCTGCATGCGCGACAGGAACTGCCCCGGGTCCATGGGGCCGTCGTTATGGGCAGGGAGCCCCTTGAGTGCCCACTTGCCGTCCGGATCCTGTTGCGCGGTCAATTGCAGCCCGCTGAGTTCCAGGTGGGCAATACGCACCGAGCGGGTGCGCAGGCTGGCCCACAGGTCCGGCACCACGCGCACCTGGTCCAGGCGCAGGGCGCTGTCACCCTCGCCCACCATCACGTCATGGGCCATCAGCACCGGCGCCATGCCGCTCCAGCGCCCTTCCAGGCCGCCGATGCTCACCGGCAGGCCCAGCGCTTCGCTGGCCTTGTCCTGGACATCGTAACGGTACTGGTCGACCAGCGGCACCAACTGGCGCCCCAGGCTCACGTACACCGCCACCAGTATCACCACCAGGGCGCTCAGGCCCAAGCCCCAGCGGGTCAGTGCGCCGAGCAAACGTGTCAGACGCTCCATGCGCAGGGGGTCCCGGAACAAATGGCGTATTCAGTGGCATGCCGCCACGCGAAGGTAAACGAAATCAGAGCAGCACCACGTCGTATTGTTCCTGGGAATACATGGACTCTACCTGAAAGCGGATGGTTCGCCCGATAAAAGCCTCAAGCTCGGCGACATTGCCCGACTCTTCGTCCAGAAGACGGTCCACCACCTTCTGGTTGGCCAGCACCCGGTAGCCCTCGGCCTGGTAGGCACGGGCCTCGCGCAGGATCTCGCGGAAGATCTCGTAACAGATGGTTTCCGGGGTCTTCAGCTTGCCGCGCCCCTGGCAACTGATGCACGGCTCGCACAGCACTTGTTCCAGGCTCTCGCGCGTGCGCTTGCGGGTCATCTGCACCAGGCCCAGCTCGGTGATGCCGATGATGTTGGTCTTGGCGTGGTCGCGCTCCAGCTGTTTTTCCAGGGTGCGCAGCACCTGGCGCTGGTGCTCTTCATCTTCCATGTCGATGAAGTCGATGATGATGATGCCGCCGATGTTGCGCAGGCGCAGCTGGCGGGCGATGGCCGTGGCCGCTTCCAGGTTGGTCTTGAAAATGGTCTCTTCAAGGTTGCGGTGGCCCACGAAGGCACCGGTGTTGACGTCGATGGTGGTCATGGCCTCGGCCGGGTCCACTACCAGGTAGCCGCCGGACTTGAGCGGCACCTTGCGGTCCAGCGCGCGCTGGATCTCGTCCTCGACGCCATACAGGTCGAAAATCGGCCGCTCGCCCGGGTAGTGTTCCAGGCGGTCGGCGATCTCCGGCATCAGTTCGGCGACGAACTGCGTGGTCTTCTGAAAGGTTTCCCGCGAGTCGATGCGAATTTTCTCGATCTTGGGGCTGACCAGGTCGCGCAGGGTACGCAGCGCCAGGCCCAGGTCCTCGTATATTTCCGTGGGCGCGCCGACGGTCTTGATCTGCAGGCCGATCTGGTCCCACAGGCGACGCAGGTATCGGATGTCCATCATGATTTCATCGGCACCGGCGCCCTCGGCCGCCGTGCGCAGGATGAACCCGCCGGCTTCCTTGATGCCTTCCTGGGCCACGCAGTCGCTGACCACCTTTTTCAGGCGTTCGCGCTCGGCTTCGTCTTCGATCTTCAGGGAAATGCCGACATGGCTGGTGCGCGGCATGTACACCAGGTAGCGCGAAGGAATCGACAGTTGCGTGGTCAGGCGTGCGCCCTTGGAGCCGATCGGGTCCTTGGTCACCTGCACCACCAGGCTCTGCCCTTCGTGGACCAGGGCGCTGATGGTTTCCACCGCCGAGCCTTCGCGCAGGGAGATTTCCGAGGCGTGGATGAAAGCGGCGCGTTCCAGGCCGATGTCGACGAACGCCGCCTGCATGCCCGGCAGCACCCGCACCACCTTGCCCTTGTAGATATTGCCGACGATGCCGCGGCGCTGGGTGCGCTCGACATGGACTTCCTGCAGAACACCGTTCTCTACCACCGCCACGCGCGATTCCATTGGCGTGATGTTGATCAGAATCTCTTCACTCATGGCAGGGTCTCGTCAAAGGTAGTCACCGAAAATGATGGATTACGTCGCGCTTGTCGACGTTTCCATTCTCGCACGCTGGCAGCAGGCGCTCAGCGTGCCTGTTGGCCTTGCCAACAGGGTATGCCGAAATGGCTCAGCAGGTCTGCGGTTTCGCACAGGGGCAGGCCCACTACCGCAGAATAACTGCCGGTGAGGCTTTCGACGAATATCGCGGCCAGGCCCTGAATAGCGTAGCTGCCGGCTTTGTCGCAGGGTTCGCCGCTGGCCCAGTAGGCGCGGGCCTGCTCGGCACTGATGGGGCGAAAGCGCACGCGACTGGCGACGCTGCGCACTTCGCAGCGCCCGGCGTCGACCACGGCGATGGCAGTGAGCACCTCGTGCTCGCGCCCCGACAGCGCGGCGAGCATGGCCAGGGCGTCCGTTTCATCCACAGGCTTGCCGAGGATACGGCCGTCGAGCACCACGGCGGTGTCGGCGCCCAGTACCACCGGGTTGCCGCCCGCCGCATCGCCCAGCGTCGCCAGGCCAGCCTGGGCCTTGCCGCGCGCCAGGCGCTCGACATAGGCCAGCGGCGCTTCGCCCGGCAGCGGGGTTTCGTCGATGGCGGCATTGAGGGGGGTGAAGGCGACGCCGATCTGGGTCAGCAGTTCACGCCGGCGGGGAGAGCCAGAGGCCAGGTAAAGCGGGTACATGAAGACGTCTCCCTGTCGATGTTCGGGTACCGGGGCGACGGCCCGCGCCACGCTCAGTTGATGCCCAAGCGGCGACGCAGGCCTCGCATGGCAAAGCTGACCCATGGCCACAGCAAGGCACTCATCAGCGCCGGCAACAGCAGGGCCAGGGTCGGTTGGCGGTTGCCGGTCAGGGCGCTGAGCCACAGCTGGGCCAGCTGGCCAAGGCCGAACACCACCAGGATCACCAGGCACTGCTGCCACATGTGGAAGGTGCGCATGCGCTGTTGCAGGGACATGATCAGGAAGCTGATCAAGGCCAGGATCAAGGCGTTCTGGCCCAGCAAGGTGCCATACAGCACGTCCTCGGCCAGGCCGAGCACGAAGGCGGTGGTCATGCCGATGCGGTGCGGCAAGGCCAGGGTCCAGAACGTCAGCAGCAGGGCCAGCCACAGTGGGCGCAGGATTTCCATGAACTGCGGCAGCGGCGACACGCTCAGCAGCAGGCCGATGACAAAGCTGAACCACACGAACCAGCCATTACGCGGACGGGTGCTGTTGACCATCAGTGTCTCTCCCGGGACGTGCCGTGGGCACTGGCGGCGGGCTTGGCCGGCGCAGCCGCGGGCGCGGCAGCGGGTTTGGCGGCGGCCGTGGACGCGGCGGGCGCTGGCGACGTGGCCGCTGCCGCCGGCACGGTGGCAGGCGTAGTGGCAGCCGACGGCGTGGCCTGACCCTGGTCAGCGGCTTCCTGAGCCTGGGCGGCCTCGGTGGCACGCTGCTCGGGCGAGCGGCTATCGGAGAACACCAGCAACAGGTAACGGCTGCGGTTCAGCGCTGCCGTCGGCACCGCGCGGACAATGGCGAACGGCTGACCGGAATCGTGGATCACTTCCTTCACCGTGGCCACCGGGTAACCGGCGGGGAACCGCTGCCCCAGGCCAGAGCTGACCAACAGGTCGCCTTCCTTGATGTCGGCGGTATCGGCCACATGGCGCAGTTCCAGGCGTTCCGGGTTGCCGGTGCCGCTGGCGATGGCGCGCAGGCCATTGCGGTTCACCTGCACCGGAATGCTGTGGGTGGAGTCGGTCAGCAGCAAGACCCGCGAGGTATACGGCATCAACTCCACCACCTGGCCCATCAGGCCACGGGCGTCGAGCACCGGCTGGCCGAGGAACACGCCATCGCGTTCACCCTTGTTGATCAGGATGCGTTGGGTGAAGGGATTGGGGTCCATGCCGATCAGCTCGGCCACTTCGACTTTCTCGTTGACCAGCGCCGAGGAATTGAGCAACTCGCGCAGGCGCACGTTCTGCTCGGTCAGGGCCGCCAGCTTCTGCAGGCGACCTTGCAGCAGCAAGGCTTCGGTCTTGAGTTTTTCGTTTTCGGCGACCAGCTCGGTGCGGCTGCCGAATTGGCTGGCCACACCCTGGTACAGACGCTGGGGCAGGTCGGTGATCCAGTAGGCTCGCATCAGCACCAGCGACATCTGGCTGCGCACCGGCTGCAACAGCGTGAAGCGCGCATCCACCACCATCAGGGTGATGGACAGCACGACCAGCACCAACAGGCGCACGCCCAGCGAGGGGCCCTTGGAGAAAAGCGGTTTAATAAGCCGCTCCTCCCAGGCTGATGTTCATTGGCTCATTCATACGGCTTCAAACCGGCCCGGATGCAGATTGACAGAAAATGCGCCACGACAGGCGCAGGCCCAAGGTCGACAGCGCAAACTGTAGACCGGGCCCCGTGGTTGCCGCCAGCGAAGTTATTCGCTGGAGAGCAGGTCCATGGTGTGCTTGTCCATCATTTCCAGGGCACGGCCACCACCGCGAGCCACGCAGGTCAGCGGGTCTTCGGCGACGATCACCGGCAGGCCGGTTTCCTGGGCCAGCAGCTTGTCCAGGTCGCGCAGCAAGGCGCCACCACCGGTCAGCACCAGGCCACGCTCGGCGATGTCGGAAGCCAGTTCCGGCGGCGACTGCTCCAGCGCGCTCTTCACCGCCTGAACGATGGTGGCCAGCGACTCTTGCAGCGCTTCCAGCACTTCGTTGGAGTTCAGGGTGAAGGCACGTGGCACGCCTTCGGCCAGGTTACGGCCGCGCACGTCGACTTCACGCACTTCGCCGCCCGGGTAGGCGGTGCCGATTTCCTGCTTGATGCGCTCGGCCGTGGATTCACCGATCAGGCTGCCATAGTTGCGGCGCACGTAGGTCACGATCGCTTCGTCGAAACGGTCACCGCCCACACGCACGGATTCGGCGTAGACCACACCGTTCAGGGAGATCAGCGCGATCTCGGTGGTACCACCACCGATGTCGACCACCATCGAACCGCGTGCTTCCTCCACCGGCAGGCCGGCACCAATGGCCGCGGCCATCGGCTCTTCGATCAGGAACACTTCGCGGGCACCGGCGCCCAGCGCCGATTCGCGAATGGCACGGCGTTCCACCTGGGTGGACTTGCAAGGCACACAGATCAGCACGCGCGGGCTTGGCTGCAGGAAGCTGTTCTCGTGAACCTTGTTGATGAAGTACTGAAGCATCTTTTCACAGACGCTGAAGTCGGCGATCACGCCGTCCTTCATCGGACGAATGGCTGCAATGTTGCCCGGTGTACGGCCCAGCATGCGCTTTGCCTCGGTACCGACGGCAACAACACTTTTCTGATTTCCGTGGGTCCGGATGGCCACTACCGATGGCTCATTCAGGACGATACCGCGCTCACGCACGTAAATAAGGGTGTTGGCAGTGCCCAGGTCGATGGAAAGATCGCTGGAAAACATGCCACGCAGTTTCTTGAACATGGGAAAGTGACCCTAGGCAACGCGTGGGTAAAAAAGTGCGGCAAACTCTAACAACGGCGGGGATTTTGGGCAAGGCGCCAATATGTTAAATTGGCTGTTTTTCCGAGCAGGCCCTCACTCAATCGCGGCCATATGACCGTAGAATTGGCGTTCTGTTCCGACAATCTAACACACGGACTGACACTTCATTCGATTCCGTGCTGTTTTCCACTGGAGATACCCATGGCGCTTGATCGCTCCGACGTGGAAAAAATCGCTCATCTGGCCCGCCTGGGCCTGAATGAAGCCGATCTGCCACGCACCACCGATGCACTCAATAGTATCCTGGGTCTGGTCGACCAGATGCAGGCGGTCGACACCAGCGGCATCGAGCCCCTGGCCCACCCCCTGGAAGCCAGTCAGCGCCTGCGCGCCGACCAGGTCACCGAAAGCAATCATCGCGAGGCCTACCAGGCCATCGCGCCTGCGGTCGAGAACGGCCTGTACCTGGTACCGAAAGTCATCGACTAAAAGGGAAAAGAGCCTGCCATGCATCAATTGACTCTGGCCGAGATCGCCCGCGGCCTCGCCGACAAGAAGTTTTCCGCCGAAGAGCTGACCCGCACCCTGCTGGCGCGCATCGCCCAGCTGGACCCGCAGCTCAACAGCTTCATCACCGTTACCGACGACCTGGCCATTGCCCAGGCACAGGCCGCCGACGCCCGTCGCGCCGCCGGTGAAACGGGGGCCCTGCTGGGCGCGCCGCTGGCCCACAAGGACCTGTTCTGCACCCAGGGCGTGCGCACCAGCTGCGCCTCGAAGATGCTCGACAACTTCACCGCCCCTTACGATGCGACCGTGGTATCGCGCCTGGCCAAGGCCGGCATGGTCACCCTGGGCAAGACCAACATGGACGAGTTCGCCATGGGCTCGGGCAACGAAAACAGCTTCTACGGCGCGGTGAAAAACCCGTGGAGCCTGGCCCATGTGCCAGGCGGTTCGTCGGGTGGTTCGGCGGCCGCAGTGGCAGCTCGCCTGCTGCCAGTTGCGACAGGTACCGACACCGGTGGCTCGATCCGACAACCGGCAGCTTTTACCAACCTGACGGGGCTTAAACCGACGTACGGTCGTGTGTCGCGCTGGGGCATGATCGCCTACGCGTCCAGCCTGGACCAGGCGGGCACCTTCGCCCGCACCGCCGAAGACTGCGCCCTGCTGCTGCAAGGCATGGCCGGCTTCGACCCGCAGGACTCCACCAGCATCGACGAACCGGTGCCGGACTACAGCGCCAGCCTGAACGGTTCGCTGCAGGGCCTGCGCATCGGCCTGCCGAAGGAATACTTCGGCGCTGGCCTGGACCCGCGGATCGCCGACCTGATCCAGCAAAGCGTCAAGGAGCTGGAAAAGCTGGGCGCCGTGGTCAAGGAAATCAGCCTGCCGAACATGCAGCACGCCATTCCGGCGTATTACGTGATCGCCCCGGCTGAAGCCTCTTCCAACCTCTCGCGTTTCGACGGCGTGCGCTTCGGCTACCGCTGCGAGAACCCGGCCGACCTCACCGACCTGTACAAGCGCTCCCGTGGCGAAGGCTTTGGCATCGAGGTGCAGCGCCGCATCATGGTCGGCGCCTACGCCCTGTCGGCCGGCTACTACGATGCCTACTACCTGCAGGCGCAGAAAATCCGCCGCCTGATCAAGAACGACTTCATGGCCGCCTTCAACGACGTCGACGTGATCCTGGGCCCGACCACGCCGAACCCGGCGTGGAAAATCGGCGCCAAGAACGCCGACCCGGTGGCCGAATACCTGGAAGACGTGTACACCATCACCGCCAACCTGGCCGGCCTGCCGGGGCTGTCCATGCCCGCCGGCTTCGTCGACGGTCTGCCGGTGGGCGTGCAACTGCTGGCGCCGTACTTCCAGGAAGGCCGCCTGCTCAACGTCGCGCACCAGTACCAGCAGGCCACTGACTGGCACACCCGCTCGCCCGAAGGCTTCTAAGGAGAAACTTGTATGCAATGGGAAGTCGTCATCGGGCTGGAGATTCACACCCAGCTCACCACCCAGTCGAAGATTTTCTCCGGCAGTTCCACCACGTTCGGCTCCGAGCCCAACACCCAGGCCAGCCTGGTAGACCTGGGCATGCCCGGCGTGCTGCCGGTGCTGAACCAGGAAGCGGTGCGCATGGCGGTCAAGTTCGGCCTGGCCATCGACGCCGAAATCGGCCAGCACAACGTGTTCGCCCGCAAGAACTACTTCTACCCTGACCTGCCCAAGGGCTACCAGATCAGCCAGATGGAGCTGCCGATCGTCGGCAAGGGCCACCTGGACATCACCCTGGAAGACGGCACCGTCAAGCGCATCGGCGTGACCCGCGCACACCTGGAAGAAGACGCCGGCAAAAGCCTGCACGAAGACTTCAACGGCCTGACCGGCGTTGACCTGAACCGTGCCGGCACGCCGCTGCTGGAAATCGTTTCCGAACCTGACATGCGCAGCGCCAAGGAAGCCGTGGCCTACGTCAAGGCCATGCACGCCCTGGTGCGTTACCTGGGTATCTGCGATGGCAACATGGCCGAAGGCTCGCTGCGTTGCGACTGCAACGTCTCGGTACGGCCAAAAGGCCAGGTCGAGTTCGGCACCCGCTGCGAGATCAAGAACGTCAACTCGTTCCGCTTCATCGAGAAGGCGATCAATAGCGAGATCGCGCGCCAGATCGAACTGATCGAGGACGGTGGCAAGGTTATCCAGCAGACTCGCCTGTACGACCCGAACACCAACGAAACCCGCGCCATGCGCAGCAAGGAAGAAGCTAACGACTACCGTTACTTCCCCGACCCGGACCTGCTGCCGGTGGTGATCGAGGACGCGTTCCTGGAAGCCACCCGCGCCACTCTGCCCGAGCTGCCACCGGCCAAGCGCGAACGCTTCCAGAGCCAGTACGGCCTGTCGACCTATGACGCCAGCGTTCTGGCCTCCAGCCGCGAACAGGCAGACTTCTTCGAGCAGGTGGTGGGCATCAGCGGTGACGCCAAGCTGGCCGCCAACTGGACCATGGTGGAATTGGGCAGCCTGCTGAACAAGCTGGGCGTGGAAATCGAACAGTCGCCGGTCAGCGCCGAGCAACTGGGCGGCATGCTGCTGCGCATCAAGGACAACACCATCAGCGGCAAGATCGCCAAGATGGTGTTCGAAGCGATGGCCAACGGCGAAGGCACGGCTGACGAAATCATCGAAGCGCGCGGCCTGAAACAGGTCACCGACAGCGGTGCGATCGAGAAGGTGCTGGACGAAGTGCTGGCCGCCAACGCCGAGCAGGTCGAACAGTACCGCGCCGCCGACGAAGCCAAGCGCGGCAAAATGTTCGGCTTCTTTGTGGGCCAGGCGATGAAAGCCTCCAAGGGCAAGGCCAACCCGCAACAGGTGAACGAATTGCTCAAGAGCAAGCTCGAAGGCTGATGCCTGTTTGCTAGCCTCGCTCCACTGTGGGGGCGGGCTCTGCCCGCGAAAGGCACACCGCGCTTACCCTGACGGTTCGCGGCCACTGCTTCGCGGGTAGAACCCGCTCCCACAAGGGCGGTTCAGCGACGGCAGGTTCACTGTATTCATGGAGAACGCTGCATGCTGCGCCTCGCCCTACCCCTCCTGCTGCTCACCTTGCTGGCCGGCTGCGCCAACCATGTCATCGACCCGCGCGGCTATGACGAAACGGGCATGGCCACCTTCTACGGCGCCCAGCACCAAGGCAAACGCACCGCCAGCGGCGAGCGTTTCGACCAGCATTCCCTCACCGCCGCCCACCGCCAACTGCCCTTCGGCACCCGCGTGCTGGTCACCAACCTGACCAACAACCGCAAGGTGGAAGTGCGCATCAACGACCGTGGCCCGCACACCCGTGGGCGCCTGATCGACCTGTCACATGCTGCCGCAGAACAATTGGGCATGATCGGTAGCGGTTCCGCGCGAGTGCGGGTACAAAGTCTGAGCGACTGACCCTTCATACCGGAGCCTTTGTCATCTTCGACCTGGATACCTTTACTACCTTCAGCCTGCTGCAACTGGGCGGCGGCTTGCTGCTGCTGATCCTCGGTGCCGAACTGATGGTGCGTGCCGCCGTGCGCCTGGCCGCCAGCTTCAAGGTGCGCCCGCTGATCATCGGCCTCAGCGTGGTGGCCCTGGGCAGCAGCGCGCCGCAGATGGCCGTCAGCCTGCAGGCTGCCTTCAACAACGCGCCCGACATTGCCGTGGGCAGCGTGATTGGCAGCAACATCTTCAACGTGCTGGTGACCCTGGGCCTGTGCGCCTTGATCATTCCCCTGAGGGTGTCACGGCAACTGGTGCGCCTGGACATCCCGCTGATGATCAGCGCCAGCGCCCTGGTGTTCGCCATGGCCTTGAACCAGACGCTGGGGCGCCTGGAGGGTGGGGTGTTGCTGGTCGGCCTGGGCGGTTATTTCGCCTTGTTGCTGCGCCAGTCGCGCCGCCATGCACGGCCCAAGGTGCATAACCACGCCGTGGAGCATCATGGCCCGCCGCCGTGGCTGAGCAGTGTGGTGATGGTACCGGCCGGCCTGGGCCTGCTGATCTGGGGCGGCCACCTGATTCTGGGGGCGGCGGTGGAACTGGCCACCGACTACGGTTTTTCCGACCGCATCATCGGCCTCACCATCGTCGCCGTCTCCACGTCCCTGCCAGAGCTGGCCACCTCGTTGATCGCCGCCATTCGCGGCGAGCGCGAGATCGCCGTGGGCAACGTCATCGGCAGCAACCTGTTCAACCTGCTAGGGGTATTGGGCCTGACGGCAGTGATCGCTCCCGCGCCCCTGTCAGTGTCGCCCAACGCCCTGGACTTCGACCTGCCGGTGATGCTCGGGGTGGCGGCGCTGTGCCTGCCGCTGTTCTATTCCGGTTACCGCATCACCCGCGCCGAAGGCCTGGTGCTGCTGGGGTTGTTCAGCGCCTACGGCCTGCACGTGCTGACGTTCGCCACCGGCATGCCCCTGGCCGGGCGCCTGGAACACCTGATGCTGTTCTACGTGCTGCCGGTGCTGGCGTTGTTCGTGCTGATCAGCACAGTGCACGCCTGGCGCCGCCAACATTGAAGCAGGCGACGCCAACGCCCTGCGGCCTTAGCCGCGGGCGCGACGCTTGACGGCATAGGCAACCGCCAGCGCGATCAGCCAGATCGGCATCAGAATCACCGAAATGCGAATGCCCGGGGTCAACCACATCACCAGCACAATACCCGCCACGAACAGCAGGCACAGGTAATTGGTGAACGGGTAGCCCCAGCTTTTGAAGAAGGTATCCTCGCCGGCCTGGCGCTTGGCCTTGCGGAACATCAGGTGGGTGATGCTGATGATCACCCAGTTGATGACCAGTGCGGCCACGGCCAGCGCCATCAGCAGCCCGAAGGCCTGACCCGGCATCAGGTAGTTGATCAGCACGCACAGGCCGGTAGCCATGGCCGACACGCCCAGCGCCGCCAGCGGCACGCCGCGCTTGTTGACCTTGAGCATGGCCTTGGGCGCATCGCCCTGGGTGGCCAGGCCGAACAGCATGCGGCTGTTGCTGTACACGCAGCTGTTGTACACGGACAGCGCCGCAGTCAGCACCACGGCGTTGAGCAAGGTGGCCACCAGGTTGCTGTCCAGCGCATGGAAAATCAGCACGAAGGGGCTGCCGCCGGTCACCACTTTCTGCCATGGGTACAGCGACAGCAGCACCGCCAGGGCGCCCACGTAGAACAGCAGGATGCGGTAGATCACCTGGTTGGTGGCGCGCGGGATGCTGTGCTTGGGGTCATCTGCCTCGGCGGCGGTGATGCCCACCAGCTCCAGGCCGCCGAACGAGAACATGATCACCGCCATGGCCATGGCCAGGCCAGCGATACCGTTGGGGAAGAAGCCGCCGTGCTGCCACAGGTTGGCTACCGTCGCGTCCGGGCCGCCGTTGCCGCTGGCCAGCAGCCAGCCACCAAAGCCGATCATGCAGACAATCGCGGCCACCTTGACCAGCGAGAACCAGAACTCCATCTCGCCGAACACCTTCACCTGGGCAAGGTTGATCAGGTTGATGATGACAAAGAACACCGCCGCCGAGACCCAGGTCGGCACGCCGGGCCACCAATACTGGATGTAGATGCCCACGGCGGTCAGTTCAGCCATGCCCACCAGCACGTACACCACCCAGTAGTTCCAGCCCGAGGTGAAACCGGCCAGGCCACCCCAGTAGCGGCTGGCGAAGTGGCTGAAGCTGCCGGCTACCGGCTCGTCCACCACCATTTCGCCCAGCTGGCGCATGATGAAGAACGCCATGAGGCCCGCGATGGCGTAGCCGAGAATCACCGACGGGCCGGCCATGTTGATGGTCTGGGCAATGCCCAGGAACAGGCCGGTGCCAATGGCACCGCCCAGCGCGATCAGCTGGATATGCCGGTTCTTGAGGCCCCGATGCAAACCCTCGGGGGCGGATGTGTGGTCCATTTAAGCTTCCTTGAGCCTGTGTGACTGCATGTGGCATGCGCGATGGCGCACAGGATCTAGATCCAGCTGCCCCACTGCAATAGGAAAATGCCGATATTGGTGGTAATTGCGGCGCCAACGGTGGTAATCACAATGATTGCCGCGGCCAATTGATGGTTGCCGTTGGCCGCACGGGCCATGACATAGCTGGCCGCCGCGGTCGGGCTGCCGATGTAGAGAAACAGGATGCCCAGCTCGGCCCCACGAAAACCACACAGCCAGGCCGCCAGGGTACCCAGGAACGGCAACCAGACCATTTTCACCAGGCTGGCGCTCATGGCTTGCTGGCCGCTCTCGCGCAGCACCGCCAGCGACAGCGTGCCGCCGATGCAGATCAGCGCCAGCGGCAGGGTCATCTGCGCCAGGTAGTCGCCGCTGGCCAGGAACCAGTTGGGCAGGCCGATCTGCAGGTAATTCATCGGCGTGGCCACCAGCACGCTGATGATCAGCGGGTTGGCGAGGATGCTTTTGAACACGCTCCAGGGGTCGGACTTGATATTGGGGCTGTAGATCGCCAGCACCACCGTGGACAGGCTGTTGTAGAGCAGAATCACCAGCCCGGCCAGAATCGCCCCCAGGGAAATGCCGTAGTCGCCATACATGCTGCTGGCCAGCGCCAGGCCCACCACGCCGTTGTTGCCGCGAAACGCTCCTTGGGTGTAGATGCCACGGTCTTCGACCGGGCTGCGCCAGATGGCCATGCCCCAGGAAAAGGCAAAGCTGGCGAAGGTCACCAGCACAAAGAAAATCAGCAGGCCAGGCTTCATCGCCGCATGCAGGTCCGCGTGGTAAATACCCAGGAACAACAGCGCCGGCATGCACACGTTGAACACCAGGGCCGAGGCGGTGTGGATGAAGTTGTCGTTGATCCAGTCGATGCGCTTTAGGAAAACGCCGAGAAACAGCATCGCGAACACCGGTGCGGTGATGTTCAACGTCTGTATGAAAATGGCCAGCATGCCAAGGGAACCTGATTGCCCGATTTTAGGAGGCCAATGATAAGCCCTGCGGGGGGTGGAACGCTGATAGATTTTCGCTGGAGCTACCGGCCTCATCGCGAGCAAGGCTTGCTCGCGATGAGGTCAGCGAAATCACCCCAATACTCAGGTAATCGGCGCCGGGTTGAACAGCACGATGTCGTTGTGCAGTTTGTGCTTTTCAGCCCAGGTCTGCTGCTTGCCGCTGGCCACGTCCAGGTAGTAATGGAACAGCTCCCAGCCCAACTCCTCGATGCTCGCACGCCCGGTAGCAATGCGCCCGGCGTCGACATCGATCAGGTCCGGCCAGCGCTGGGCCAGCTCGGTGCGGGTGGATACCTTGACCACTGGCGCCATGGCCAGGCCGTACGGCGTGCCGCGGCCGGTGGTGAACACGTGCAGGTTCATGCCGGCAGCCAGTTGCAAGGTGCCACAGACAAAGTCGCTGGCCGGCGTGGCGCAGAAGATCAGGCCTTTGCGCTGAACCCGCTCGCCCGGGCCCACCACCGCGTTGATCGCGCTGTTGCCGGATTTGACGATCGAACCCAGCGATTTTTCGACAATGTTCGACAACCCGCCTTTTTTGTTGCCCGGCGTGGTGTTGGCGCTGCGGTCGGCCTCGCCCTTGGCCAGGTAACGGTCGTACCAGTCCATCTCGCGCACCAGCGCGTCAGCCACTTCCAGGTTTTCCGCCCGCGAGGTAAGCAAGTAGATGGCATCGCGCACCTCGGTGACTTCCGAGAACATCACCGTGGCACCGGCGCGCAGCAGCAGGTCGCTGGCATAACCCAGCGCGGGGTTGGCGGTGATGCCGGAGAACGCATCGCTGCCGCCGCACTGCATGCCCAGGATCAGCTCGCTGGCCGGCACGGTTTCGCGGCGGCGCTGGTCGAGTTTCTTCAGGCGTGTCTCGGCTAACGCCATGATCTGCTCGATCATTTCGCCAAAACCATGGCTGGAGTCCTGCAAGCGGTACAGCCAAGGCTCGCTGAGGTCTACCGAACTGTCGTTTTCATGCATGACCTGCCCTGCCTGCAACTTCTCGCAGCCCAGGCTGATCACCAGCGCCTCACCGCCCAGGTTGGGGTTGCGCGCCAGGTTGCGCACGGTGCGGATCGGAATGTAGGCGTCCTTGGCGGTGATGGCCACGCCGCAGCCGTAGCTGTGGGTGATGGCCACCACGTCGTCGACATTCGGGTATTTGGGCAGCAGTTCCTCGCGAATGCGCTTCACCGCGTGGTCCAGTACGCCGGTCACACACTGCACGGTGGTGGTGATGCCGAGGATGTTGCGCGTGCCCACGGTGCCATCGGCGTTGCGGTAGCCTTCGAAGGTGTAGCCTTCCAGGGCCGGCAGCGCCTGGGGCACGGCATCGGACATGGGCAGGCTGTCAAGTGCCGGCGCCGTGGGCATGCGCAGCAGATCTTCGCGCACCCAGGTGCCGCGCGGGATCGGCCGCAGGGCGTAGCCGATCACGTGGCCATAGCGAATCACCTCGCCCCCTTCGGGGATGTCCACCAGGTTGACCTTGTGGCTCTGCGGCACGTGTTCCAGGGTGACCAGGCCGCCGGGCAGCTCGGTGCCCTCGGGCACGCCCTGGTCGTTGACGATCACTACTACGTTGTCGCGCTCGTGCAGGCGAATCACCCGCGGCGAGTCAGCGTGCTCAATCAACTGCATGAAACGCGCTCCTCAAATTTTGGCTGGGGACAGCTGATCGACCGGTTTGCGCGAGCCTTTGCTCGGCGGCTCGGTCAGCTCCACCCGTTTGATCTGGCCCACGATCACCAGGTAACTGATCACCGCCACCAGCGCGTTGGCGCCGACGAACACCAGGGCCCATTTGAACGAGCCAGTGGTGCTGATGATGTAGCCGATGACGATCGGCGTGGTGATCGAGGCAATGTTGCCGAACATGTTGAACAGACCGCCGCTCAGGCCGGCGATCTGCTTGGGCGAGGTGTCGGAAACCACGGCCCAGCCCAGGGCACCCACGCCCTTGCCGAAGAAGGCCAGGGCCATGAAGCCCACCACCATCCATTCAATGTCTACATAATTGCACGCCACGATGGTGGTCGACAGCAGCAGGCCACCAATGATCGGCGCCTTGCGGGCGAAGGTCAGCGAACGACCGCGACGCAACAGCCAGTCGGAGATGACCCCACCGAGCACGCCACCGATAAAGCCGCACACTGCCGGCAACGAGGCGATGAAACCGGCCTTGAGAATGGTCATGCCACGCTCCTGCACCAGGTACACCGGGAACCAGGTCAGGAAGAAGTAGGTGATGCCGTTGATGCAGTACTGGCCCAGGTACACCCCGAGCATCATGCGGTTGGTCAGCAGCTGACGCACGTAGTCCCATTTCGGGCCTTCGCGCTTGCCCTTGGGCTTGTCGTCCATGTCGACCATGCCGCCGTTGCTGGCGATGTGCTCCAACTCGGCCTGGTTGATCATCGGATGCTGGCGCGGGCTGTGGATAATTTTCAGCCACACCAGAGAGAAGGCGATGCCGATGCCACCCATGATCATGAACACGTGCTGCCAGCCGAAGCTGAAGACAATCCAGCCCATCAGCGGCGCGAACAGCACGGTGGCGAAATATTGCGCGGCGTTGAAGATTGCCGACGCGGTACCGCGCTCGGCGGTAGGGAACCAGGCCGCAACGATGCGCGCGTTGCCAGGAAAGGACGGCGCTTCGGCCAGGCCCACCAGGAAGCGCAGCATGAACAGCGCGACCACGGCCGTAGACACGCCGAAATCACCGACGAAGCCTTGCAGCACGGTGAACAGCGACCAAGTGAAAATGCTCAGGGCGTAGACCTTCTTCGAGCCGAAGCGATCCAGCAGCCAGCCACCGGGGATTTGCCCGGCCACGTAGGCCCAACCGAATGCGGAGAAGATGAAACCCAGGGTAACGGCATCAATGCCGAGGCTTTTTTGCAGGCTGGAACCGGCAATCGCGATGGTCGCACGGTCGGCGTAGTTGATCGTGGTCACCACAAAGAGCATGAGCAGGATCAAATAGCGGACGTGCGTCTGCTTGGCGGCTTGCATGAAGGTGTACTCCCACTGATTATTTTTTTTAACGCGGGTGTTTCATTCATCGGTGTATCAGCGGGGACGTCAGGCCGGCGCCGCGCTTCATACCCCTGCCAGCCACCGGCTCCCTCGGCGGCAGGCAGGTGCGCTGTGGCTTACTGCGGGCCCATCTTGTCCATCAGGG
The DNA here is from genome assembly GCA_963816515.1 of uncultured Gammaproteobacteria bacterium. GTDB lineage: Bacteria > Pseudomonadota > Gammaproteobacteria > Pseudomonadales > Pseudomonadaceae > Aquipseudomonas. Next base: position 1,498,531 of record CAWFKX010000001.1, read on the forward strand.
CGGCCAGCATTTCGTACTCTTCACCGGTCAGGTCGGTCAGCGGCGTGCGCACCGGGCCGGCATCGTAGCCAGCGATCTTGGCGCCTGCCTTGACGATACTCACAGCGTAGCCGGCCTTGCGGTTACGAATGTCCAGGTACGGCAGGAAGAAGTCGTCGATCAGTTTGCCAACGGTGGCGTGATCGTCGCGGGCAATGGCGTGGTAGAAGTCCATCGCGGTTTTCGGGATGAAGTTGAACACCGCCGACGAGTAGACCGGCACGCCCAGGGCCTTGTAGGCCGCGGCGTAGACTTCAGCAGTCGGCAGGCCACCCAGGTAGCTGAAGCGGTCGCCCAGGCGACGGCGGATCGACACCATCAGTTCGATGTCGCCCAGGCCGTCCTTGTAGCCGATCAGGTTAGGGCAGCGCTCGGCCAGGCGTTCCAGTTGGGTAGCGTTGAGGCGGCAGACGTTGCGGTTGTAGACGATGACGCCGATGTTCACCGATTTGCACACGGCTTCAACGTGGGCGGCGACGCCGTCCTGGCTGGCTTCGGTCAGGTAGTGCGGCAGCAGCAGCAGGCCCTTGGCGCCCAAACGCTCGGCTTCCTGTGCGTATTCGATGGCCTGGCGGGTGGCACCACCGACGCCGGCGAGGATAGGCACGCTCTTGGCGCAGGTATCGACGGCAGTCTTGATGACTTGCGAGTACTCGCTGGCCGCCAGGGAGAAGAACTCACCGGTACCGCCAGCGGCGAACAGCGCGCTGGCGCCGTACGGGGCCAGCCACTCCAGGCGTTTGATGTAGCCAGTGCGGTCGAAGTCGCCCTGGGCATTGAAATCGGTCACCGGGAAAGACAGCAGGCCGGCGGAGAGGATGGACTTCAGTTCTTGTGGATTCATTATTCGAACACCCTGGTTTGCGTGGAATGTGCGCTCAGCCTTCGCTGATGTCGTACGTCATCGTACAACTGAAATAGTGAATGCTCAATAGGGTATGCGACGAAATGTCATGGTGATGTGCACCGCGGCGCCTGGGACGCGGCCTGGCAGCCGCTGCAGGGTTGTGCAGCAACTGCCCCAGGCGGCGTCCAGGCGTTATACAGCAGTTGCGGTCAGGCGGTGGCCTGGGCTTCTTCGTGGGCCTGGCGCAGCCGTTCGCGGCTGTTGGTCAGGTGCAGGCGCATGGCCGCGCGGGCGGCGTCGGAGTCCTGGCGGGCGATGGCTTCGTAGATCTCTTCATGTTCGCGGCTGAGGCGGTTCATGTAGTGCTGCTGATCATCGTGGGCCAGGCGCGCCGAGTTCAAACGGGTGCGCGGAATGATGCTGGTGCCCAGGTGGGTCATGATGTCGGTGAAGTAGCGGTTGCCCGTGGACAGCGCGATCTGCAGGTGGAACTGGAAGTCCGAGGCCACGGCATCCGAGGCATGGGCCGCGCTTTCGGCCAGTGCATCCAGGGCCGCGCGCATGGCTGCCAGCTGTTCCGGCGAGCGGCGCTGGGCGGCCAGGCCGGCCGACTCCACTTCCAGGCTGATGCGCAATTCCAGCACGGCGAGCACGTCACGCAGGGTGACGATGGTCGCCGGGTCGATACGAAAGCCGCTGGGGCTGGGCGTATCGAGCACGAAGGTGCCGATGCCGTGGCGGGTTTCCACCTGCCCCGCCGCCTGCAGGCGCGAGATCGCCTCGCGCACCACGGTGCGGCTGACGCCCTGCTCTTGCATGATCGCCGACTCGGTCGGCAACTTGTCACCGCGCTTGAGCTCACCCTTGAGGATGCGCTCGGTCAGCACGGTAACCAGTTCCTGGGCAAGGCTGCGTGGCTTGCGGCGCCCGCGCGGCTGGGCGGTTGGGGTATCCATGGCGAACTTCTTATCTCGAGATCACATTGATAGGCGCATCATAGCGCATTCCAGTCGTACGACCACAGCTCACACCGCCGACGGCGCACTGGCGATTTGATTCACCAGATGTCCGCCTTCTATGCGCACGTGGCGCGAGTGGAAACGCTTGAGCGTGCTGCGGTGGCCGACACTGATAATGCTCAGGCCCGGAATCTGGTCGATCAGGGCCTGGTACAGCGCCGCCTCGTCTTCCTCGTCCATGGCCGATGTCGCTTCGTCCATGTACAACCACTTCGGCGCGAACAGCATGGCCCGGGCAAACGCCACGCGTTGCTGTTCCCCAGGGGACAGCAAGCGTTGCCAGTGGTTACCTTCGTCCAGGCGGCTGATCAGGTGCGGCAAGCGACAGGCCTGCAGCACTGCTTCATAGCGTTCCTGGCTGTAGGTGTCGCCGGGTTGTGGATAACTCAGTGCGTCACGCAGGGCGCCGATCGGCAGGTAAGGCTTCTGCGGCAGGAACAGCGAACGCCCCTGTGGCAGGCGAATATGCCCGTGGCCGGTCGGCCACAACCGGCCCATGGCCCGCAGCAGGGTGCTCTTGCCGCTGCCGGAACGGCCGCTGAGCAACAGGCGCTCGCCCGCTGACAGGGTCAGGCTGGCGCCGCCCAGCAAGTGGCGGCCATCGGCCAGATCCAGGCTCAGGTTGTCGACGCTCAGGCTGTCGCCCTGCTCTTCCACGGCAATGGCTGGCGCGCGATGCTCGTTGTCGACCATGGCCTGGCGAAAACTGATAAGACGGTCACAGGTGGCTTTCCAGCCGGCGATGGTGGAGAAACTGTCGATGAACCAGCTCATGTCACCCTGCACGTTGCCGAACGCCGAGTTGATCTGCATCAGCTCACCCAGTTCGATCTTGCCGGCGAAATAACGCGGCGCTGCCACCACGAATGGGAAAATCACCGCGGCCTGGCCGTAACCGGCGGTAAAAAAGGTGAGGCGCTTGGTCACCTTCATCAATGCCCAGTAGTTGCTCCACACCTTGCCGAAACGGCTGGTCAGGCGCTCCTTCTCGTTCGGCTCGCCGTTGTACAGGGCAATGCTTTCGGCATTCTCACGCACCCGCACCAGGGAGAAACGCATGTCCGCTTCGTAGCGCTGTTGCTGGTTGTTCAGCGGAATCAAGCTGCTGCCGATCCAGCGTGTCAGGAAGCTGCCGACGATGGCATACACCAGCGCACACCAGAACATATAGCCCGGAATGGTGACGCCAAACACCTCGATGCTGCCCGACACGCCCCACAGGATGATGGAGAACGACACCAGGCTGACCACCGTGCGGATCAGGCCCAGCACCAGGCTGAGGGTGTCGGAGGTGAAGTTGTTGAGGTCTTCGCTGATCCGTTGGTCAGGGTTGTCGGTGTGGCCGCCCTGCTCCATCTGGTAGAAGCTCTTGTTTTCCAGCCAGCGGTTGAAGTGGCGCTGGGTCAGCCACCGGCGCCAGCGAATGGTCAGCATCTGGGTGAGATACAGGCGGTACACCGCCCCCAGGATCGCCACGGCCGCGATGCCGCAGAAATACAGGATCAGGTGGGTAAACGCGGCAAAGTCTTTCTTCTGAAGGGCGTTGTAGAAGTCACGGTACCAGCTGTTCATCCACACCGAGATCCATACGCTGAATAGCGACAGACCAATCACGGATGCCAGCAGCAGCCAGGCCTTGCCCTTCTCTTCACTGCGCCAGTAGGGCCAGATCAGTTGCCACACCCGGCGAAAGAAATGACCACGCACGGCATCGTTGACCGCGGAATATTCAGCGTTCTGATTCATTGGACAGGCTCGACGGTTGGAAACCGCGCAGGGCAGATCGATCCCGATCCACCGGCGCGGAGAAAAGACTCATGGGCTCGACGACTCAGCGACGAACCGGACGCTTCTGAAGTTTGCGCTGCAAGGTGCGGCGGTGCATGCCCAGGGCGCGGGCAGTGGCGGAGATGTTGCCTTCGTGCTCGGTCAGCACACGCTGGATGTGCTCCCATTGCAGGCGGTCCACCGACATCGGGTTTTCCGGCACCAGGGTGTCCAGGTCAGCGTGCTCGCTGAGCAGCGCGGCCAACACATCGTCGGCGTCGGCCGGCTTGCACAGGTAGTTGCAGGCGCCGCGCTTGATGGCTTCGACCGCGGTGGCGATGCTGGAATAACCGGTGAGGATCACCACGCGCATTTCCGGGTCCAGCTCCAGCAGCTTGGGCAGCAGCACCAGGCCCGAGTCGCCTTCCATCTTCAAGTCCAGGGCGGCGTAGTCAGGCACGTCGTCCTGGGCCACCTTCAGGCCTTCCTCGGCGCTGGCGGCGGTGCTCACGCGAAAGCCGCGGCGGGCCATGGCGCGGGCCATCACGCGGGTAAAGGTCGAATCGTCGTCGACCAGCAACAGATGCGGCAGCTCTTCGCCTTCGACCTGGTTTTCATCACTCATGTCTGTCTCCTCGGGCGTCACGGGGCAGGCGCAACTCGGTGAGTGTACCGCCCTGTTCATGACTATAGAGTTTTACCGAGCCGCCGGCGCGTGTCACGCTGGCCTTGCTCAAAAACAGGCCAAGGCCGAAGCCTTTGCCCTTGGTCGTAAAGAAAGGTTTACCGATTTGCTCGGCGATAGCCAGCGGCACACCGGGGCCGTGGTCGCGAATCACGATGAAGATATCTTCAGTGTTCCAGTCCAGGTGCACTTCAAGGCCTTCGGAACAGGCGTCGGCGGCGTTGTTCAACAGGTTGAGCAACGCTTGGGTCAGGTCCGGCGGCGGCGCCAGCTCGGGAATGTCGCCCTGGCCCAGGCGCTGGAAGCGGTAGGTGGCTTCCGGGCGCATCAGGTGCCAGCGGTTCAGGGCCTCGTCCAGCCACAGGGTCACGGGCTGCTCCAGCACGGCCATACGGCGGTTGGCCTCGGCGGCGCGCACCAGTTGCTGCAGGGTTTCCTTGCACAGCTTGACCTGATCCTGCAGCACGGACAGGTCTTCCTGCAGCGCCGGGTCGTGATGGTCCTGGCGCATCTCCTTGAGCAGCACGCTCATGGTCGCCAGCGGCGTGCCCAGTTCGTGGGCGGCACCGGCGGCCTCGGTGGCCACGGCCAGCAGTTGCTGGTCACGCAGGCCTTCTTCGCGGCGCTGGGCGCGCATCTGTTCGTGGCGACGCAGTTCCTCGGCCATTTTCGCGGCAAAGAAGGTAATGACCCCGGCGGCCAGGGCAAAACTCAGCCACATGCCGTAGTTTTGCAGGTTTTCCCGGGCGATCGGCAACGTTGGCAGCGGATAGAAGCGCACCAGCAGCAGCGAGTAGCAGGCCAGGGCGATACCCGAGAGGATCACCGAATACAGCCATGGCAGCGTGACCGCGGCAATGGTCAGAGGCACCAGGTAATAAGACACGAACGGGTTGGTGGAACCGCCCGAGTAGTACAGCAGGGCACTGTGCAGCAGCAGGTCACAGGTCAACTGCAGGGCGTATTCCTGTTCGGTCACCGGCAACGTGGCGCGCGCCCGCAGCGCGGTGACGGTGCACAGCAACAGCGACACGGCCAGGGTCACGCTCAATTGCAGCCACGGCAGCGGCAGCAAATGCGTGAGGTAGGCGAAACCTACCGAGCCGGCCTGGGCGGCCAGTACCAGAATACGAATGAAGGTCAGGCGCCAGAGATTCTGGCGATTTGCGGATAGTGGCATAGAAGGGGCGAGCATGAGCTCTCCTGATGAGCGCTCCAGGCAGATCGTTGCAAGTATAACCAACTCGGGGTGTTGGCAGACAAATGTGCGGCAAAGCGCCACAGCGACCACGGGTAAGGCAGCCATAAACGGTTACATATGCGTGATGAACTGGCACGCGGGTACTACAGTCTTAGCGGTTTGCCCACAAGGAGTCCTCCATGCACACCCTCAGTCGCAGCGCTGCGTTTGTCCTCGGTGCCGGCCTGCTCGCCAGCCTGCCGGCCCTGGCCGACGAGCCCCGCTACAACCAGATTTCCCTGCGCGCCGAAGTCAGCCAGGAAGTACCCCGCGACCTGATGCTGGTGACCCTGTACAGCGAAGAGCAGAACGCCGACCCGGCCAAGCTCGCCGCCCAGGTCACCGAGGCCATGAACAAGGCGCTGGGCAAGGCCCGCGCGGTCAAGGAAGTGAAAATCAGCCAGGGCAGCCGCAACAGCTACCCGATCTACGATGACAAGGGCCAGAAAATCACCGGCTGGCGCGAGCACGCCGAGCTGCGCCTGGAAAGCGCCGACTTCCCTGCCCTGTCGACCCTCACCGGGCAGTTGCTGCAAGACCTGAAAATGGGCGGCATGACGTTCGCCATCTCGCCCAACACCCGTACCCAGAGCGAGGACGCCCTGCTCAAAGATGCCGTGGCCGCCTTCAAGGCGCGCGCGCAACTGGCCACCGAAGCCCTGGGCGGCAAAGGCTACAAAGTGGTGAGCATGAACCTCAACAGCAGCGGCTATCAGCAGCCGTTCCCGCGTGCCGCCATGATGATGAAATCGGCCATGGCCGACTCGGCGCCCACCCCGGAAGTGGAAGCCGGTACCAGCCAGGTCAGCATGAACGCCGACGGCACCATCGAAGTGCAGATGCCGTAAGCCTGCGAAGGTGGGTTTCAGGTTAATCTGCGGCCCACACCCACGCGATGAGGCTTTCATGGACAAAACCGCCTTCACCCCCCTGCTGCTCGCCGCTGCCCTGCTGGCCGGCGCGCCGCTGGCGCAGGCCGCCAGCACCCTGGTCTACTGCTCGGAAGCCAGCCCCGCGGGCTTCGACCCCAGCCAGTACACCAGCGGTACCGACTTCGATGCCTCGGCCGAGACCGTGTTCAACCGCCTGACCCAGTTCAAGCGCGGCGGCACCGAAGTGGAGCCGGGCCTGGCCACGTCGTGGGACGTGTCCAAGGACGGGCTGGCGTACACCTTCCACCTGCGCGACGGGGTCAAGTTCCACACCACGGACTATTTCACCCCCACCCGCACGTTCAACGCCGATGACGTGCTGTTCACCTTCAACCGCCTGCTCGACCCCGAGCAGCCGTTTCGCAAGGCCTACCCGTCCGAGTCGCCGTACTTCAACGACATGGACCTGAACACCACCATCAAGTCAGTGACCAAGACTGACGAGCACACCGTGGTGTTTACCCTCAACCACATCGATGCGGCGTTCGTGCAGAACCTGGCCATGAGCTTCGCCTCGATCCAGTCGGCTGAATACGCCGCCCAGTTGCTGAAGGAAGGCAAGGCCGCCGACATCAACCAGAAGCCCATCGGCACCGGCCCGTTCGTGTTCAAGCGCTACCAGAAAGACGCGCAGATTCGCTACGCCGGCAACAAGGACTACTGGAAGCCCGAGGATGTGAAGCTCGATAACCTGATCTTCTCCATCACCCCCGACGCCGCCGTGCGCCTGCAGAAACTCAAGCGCGGCGAATGCCAGGTCAGCGGCTACCCGCGCCCTGAAGACATCGAAGTGGCCAAGCAGGACCCCAACCTGCGCGTGCTCAGCCAGCCAGGGTTCAACCTGGGCTTTCTGGCCTACAACGTCACGCATCCGCCGCTGGACCAGTTGAAGGTGCGTCAGGCACTGGACATGGCCATCGACAAGCCGGCGATCATCAAGGCCGTGTACCAGAGCGCCGGCCAGCTGGCGCAGAACGCCCTGCCGCCGGCGCAGTGGTCCTATGACCCGACCATCAGGGACGCGCCCTACAACCCCGACAAGGCTCGCCAACTGCTCAAGGAAGCCGGGGTCAAGGAAGGCACCACGATCAACCTGTGGGCCATGACCGTGCAGCGGGCGTCCAACCCCAACGCACGCATGTCGGCGCAAATGATCCAGAGTGACTGGGCCAAGGTAGGCATCAAGGCCAACATCGTCAGCTACGAATGGGGCGAGTACATCAAGCGCGCCAAGGCCGGCGAGCACGACGTGCTGATTTACGGCTGGACCGGCGACAACGGCGACCCTGACAACTGGCTGGGCGTGCTGTACAGCTGCGCGGCGGTCAAGGGCAGCAACTACGCCAAGTGGTGCGACCCGGCCTACGACAAGCTGATCCAGCAGGCCAAGCTGAGCAGCGACCGCGACGAGCGCATCAAGCTGTACCAGCAGGCCCAGCACATCCTCAAGGCGCAGGTGCCGATCACCCCGATCGCCAACTCCACGGTGTTCCAGCCCCTGCGCAAGGAAGTCCAGGACTTCCGTATCAGCCCCTTCGGCCTCACGCCGTTTTATGGCGTGAGCGTGAAGTGACCTGACGTTTCATGGCGTCTGGGACGCGGCCTGGCGGCGTCCCGGCCGCTACGCAACCCTCCCCCATCGCACCCCCGCCAGCGCACCAACATGGTGCACAAATCTGACCGAATGATCAGTTTTTGGGCGCTGCATGCACCATAAAAAACGTACGCAAACGTTCAAATGAACCGTTTTTTATATTTATGCGACATTCTTGTACGCCAGTTCCACCGTTTGTACTTTCCCTGGCGCCAAAGTATTGCTTTGGGTATGCCGCCTGCATAAGTATCGGCGGGTCGACCCACAAGGTCCCCTCAATCAAAAAACACAACAACTGAGGCCACCATGCTCAAACACGCGGTCATTCCGTTTCTGATCGGCGCCGGCATGCTCGCCAGCGCTCCTTTTGCCCTGGCAGCTCCCACCAGCCTGGTGTTCTGCTCTGAGGGCAGCCCGGCAGGTTTCGACCCGGGCCAGTACACCACGGGCACTGACTTCGATGCGTCGGCCGAGACCATCTTCAACCGCCTGACCCAGTTCGAGCGTGGCGGTACCGCCGTCGTTCCTGGCCTGGCCACTAGCTGGGACGTGTCGCCGGACGGCCTGACCTACACCTTCCACCTGCGTGAAGGGGTCAAGTTCCACACCACCGATTATTTCAAGCCGACACGCGAGTTCAACGCCGACGACGTGCTGTTCACCTTCAACCGCATGCTCGACAAGGACATGCCGTTCCGCAAGGCCTACCCCACCGAATTCCCTTACTTCACCGACATGGGGATGAACGACAACATCACCAAGGTCGAGAAAGTCGACGACCACACCGTCAAGTTCGACCTGAAGACCGTGGACGCCGCGTTCATCCAGGACATGGCCATGAGCTTCGCCTCCATCCAGTCCGCCGAATACGCCGACCAGTTGCTCAAGCAGGGCAAGGCCCAGGACCTGAACCAGAAGCCCATCGGCACCGGCCCGTTCGTGTTCAGCAAATACCAGAAGGACGCCCAGATCCGCTACAAGGGCAACAAGGACTACTGGAACCCGTCTGACGTGAAAGTGGACAACCTGATCTTCGCCATCACCACCGACGCGTCGGTGCGCATGCAGAAGCTGAAAAAGAACGAGTGCCAGATCACCGCCTACCCGCGCCCGGCCGACATCGAGCCGCTCAAGGCCGACCCGAACCTGAAGATGCCTGAGCAGGCCGGTTTCAACCTGGGCTACATCGCCTACAACGTCACCCACAAGCCGTTCGACAACCTCAAGTTCCGCCAGGCGCTGGACATGGCCGTGAACAAGGAACAGATCATCAAGTCGGTGTACCTGGGTGCCGGTCAGCTGGCGCAGAACGCCATGCCGCCGACTCAGTGGTCCTACGATCCGACCATCAAGGACGCGCCGTACAACCCCGACAAGGCCAAGGAACTGCTCAAGGAAGCCGGCATCAAGGAAGGCACCACCATCAACCTGTGGGCCATGCCGGTACAGCGCCCGTACAACCCCAACGCCAAGCTGATGGCTGAAATGCTGCAGTCGGATTGGGCCAAGATCGGCATCAAGGCCAACATCGTCAGCTACGAGTGGGGTGAGTACATCAAGCGCGCCCACAACGGTGAAACCGACGCCATGCTGATTGGCTGGAGCGGCGACAACGGTGACCCGGACAACTGGCTGGGTACCCTGCTGGGCTGTGATGCCATCAATGGCAACAACTTCGGCAAATGGTGCGACGCCCCCTTCGACAAGCTGATCAAGGCGGCCAAGGCCACGGCCGACCAGAACCAGCGTATCGACCTGTACAAGCAGGCCCAGCGCCGCATGAAGGACGAGGTGCCGATCACCCCGATCGCCAACTCCACGGTCTACCAGCCGATGCGCACAAGCGTCGTCGACTTCAAGATCAGCCCCTTCGGCTTGAACTCGTTCTACGGCGTGGGCCTCGACGAGAGCAAGAAGTAAAGCCGCCAGCCTGCTGCTGAACAGCAGCAGGCTGGCCTGTGGGAGCTGGCTTGCCAGCTCCCACTGGGCATTGCACACGCTTTTTCACGACGTACTTCGTAGGAATCCCCGGAAGACTTCGGTTACTGCATTTTCACGCAGGGCCTTCGCATATTTCAGATTCGTCCTACAAGGTTCAGCGATTTCGCGCATTTACGGTCAAGGCTGACGCCCCTAGTTTCGAAGCCCGGCCCTCAGCAATTCTCGGGCCCTTCGATCCAGACAACAAGGAATAGACCGTCATGCGTCAACACCACCTGGTTGCATCACTGTTGAGCCTCGGCCTGCTGGCCGAGATACCGCTGAGCCACGCCAACGGCAAGAGCCTGGTGTTCTGCTCGGAGGGCAGCCCCTCCGGCTTCGACATCGCCCAGTACACCGGCGGCACCGACAACGACGCCGCGCACCCGCTGTACAACCGCTTGACCGAATTCGAGCGCGGCGGCACCGCCGTGGTTCCGGGCCTGGCCACGCGCTGGGACGTCTCCCAGGACGGCCTGACGTACACTTTCCACTTGCGTGAGGGCGTGCGTTTTCACAGCAACAAGGACTTCACCCCAAGCCGTGATTTCAACGCTGACGACGTGCTGTTCACCTTCCAGCGCATGCTTGACCGCGACCACCCGTTCACCCGCGCCTACCCCACCGAATTTCTCTATTTCGGTTCCATGGGGCTGGACAAGAACATCGTCAGCATCAGCAAGACCGACCCCATGACCGTGGTCTTTACCCTGCGTTCGGTGGACGCCGCCTTCGTGCAGAACATCGCCATGAGCTTCGCCGCGATTCTCTCAGCCGAGTACGCCGACCATCTGCTCAAGGTGGGCAAGCCCAGCGACATCAACCACAAGCCCATCGGCACCGGCCCTTTTGCCCTGCAGCGCTACCAGAAGGACTCGCAGATTCGCTACAAGGCCCACGAACACTACTGGGAGCCGCAACAGGTCAAGGTCGATCAGTTGATTTACGCCATCAACGTCGACTCATCGGTGCGGGTGCAGAAACTGCGCAAGAACGAGTGCCAGGTCACCCTCAACCCGCGCCCGGCCGACCTCGCCGCGCTGAAGGCGGACACCAAGCTGAAGGTGCTGGAAGCGCCCGGCTACAACCTGGGCTACATCGCCTATAACGTCCAACACGCGCCGTTCGACCAGCTCAAGGTGCGCCAGGCCATGGACATGGCGGTGAACAAGCAGGCCATTATCGAATCGGTGTACCAGGAGTCCGGGCAACTGGCAGTCAATGGCATGCCGCCGAGCCAGTGGTCCTATGACGACAGCATCGTGGATGCGCCCTATGACCCGGAAAAGGCCCGCCAACTCCTCAAGGAAGCGGGGATCAAGGACGGTCACGAAATCACCCTGTGGGCCATGCCGGTACAGCGCCCTTACAACCCCAACGCCAAACTGATGGCCGAGATGCTGCAGGCTGACTGGGCCAAGGTGGGTATCAAGGCGCGCATCGTCAGCTATGAGTGGGGCGAGTACCTCAAGCGCACCAAGAACGGCGAGCACGACGTGGCGCTGCTGGGCTGGACCGGTGACAACGGTGACCCCGACAACTGGCTGGGCACCTTGTACAGCTGCGACGCCATAGGCAGCAACAACGCCGCCATGTGGTGTGACCCAGCCTACGACGCGCTGGTGAAAAAGGCCAAGACCCTCAACGACCGCGAAGCCCGCAGCGAGCTTTACCGCCAGGCGCAGCAACGCCTGAAGGCGCAGGTGCCGATCACGCCTGTCGCGCATTCCACCGTCAACCAGCCCATCAGCGCCAAGGTTGAAGGCTTCAAGGTCAGCCCGTTTGGCCGCAACGACTTCTCCGGAGTAACCCTGACCGACTGACCCCAGCGCACCGATGCCCGAGCCTGCGGCTCGCATGCATCAATGCACGGCAAACCTCGCCCAATTGAACCAGGGCAAACGTTTGCAAACACTGTTGTACCAAAGTTGACCGAGCACCTGAATGTGCCCGGCATAAAAAAAAGAAAAGACCAAGGAGCTTCACCCCCCATGAACATTACAAGAAAAACCATGCTTGCCTTGTCCATCAGCAGCCTCTCGGCGCTGGCGTGCGCCGATGAAGCCAGTCAGGCGTTCACCCCGACCACGCTCAAGAGCACCAGCGCGCAAGCGGACGCCAAGGGGTTTGTCGAGGACCAGAGCCTGTCGGGCTGGACCCGCAACTGGTATGCCCGCGAGCAGTCCAAGCGCGGGCCGCTGTTCACCCATAGCAAGAACGGTACACGGGAGCCGATGAACAACCGCACCAACTGGCTGCAGAGCACCACCCTCAATTACACCTCCGGTTTTACCCAGGGGACGGTGGGCTTCGGCGTGGAAGCGGCGCTGTACAACGACGTGGCGCTGGAGCGCGGCAGCGCGCGCAACGGTGGTTCTAACAACCGCACCCTGGCCGACAGCAATGGCGACACCGTGGGCCAGTGGAGCAAGCTGGGCCTGGGCAACTTCAAGGCACGCGTGTCCAACACCACCCTGACCTTCGGCCGCCAGGCCATGGACACCCCCATGGTCGCCACCATCGGCAACCGCGCCCTGCCCTCCAGCTTCCAGGGCGTGGCCATCGACAGCAAGGAATTCAACAACCTGTCGTTCCAGGCCGGCACCTTTGACCGTGTGTCGCCACGTACCGAGGAAAGCCTGAGCAAGTTCCGCAGTGAATATGGCGCCACCGGCGTGGAGACGGACCGCGTTACCACTGCCGGGGTCAACTACCAGCCATTCGAAAGCGTCACCACCACCCTGTTCGCCACCCAGGTGGAAGACTTCTGGAACCAGTACTACTTCGGCGCCAACCACGTGGTGGGCGACAGCGCCGTGGTGAGCCTGACCACCGGCCTGAACTACTACAAGACCCGCGACACCGGCGCCCGCAAGATGGGCGAGATCGACAACCAGGCTGGCAGCCTGTCGCTGACCGCCACGCACCAGGCCCACAGCCTGACGCTGGCCTATCAGCAGATCAACGGCAATGAGTACTTCGACTACCTGCACGAAACCAACGGCATCTTCTTGGCCAACTCCTTGCTTTCAGACTTCAACGGCCCGAACGAGAAGTCCTTCCAGGTGGCCTACGGCCTGAACATGGCGCAGTACGGCGTGCCAGGCCTCAAGTTCAACGTTTACAGCGCCCGCGGTTGGGGCATCGACGGCACCCACTACACCGGTACTGCCTACAAAGTGAACCAGATGGACGGCGAACACCACTATGAATACGGCGTGGGTACTTCCTACGTGATTCAGAGCGGCACCCTGAAAGACACCAGCGTGCGTGCGACCTATACCGCGCACCGCGCCAGTGCCAACCAGGCTGATGGCAGCCTGGACGAACTGCGGATCGTTACCACGATTCCGTTCAACATTCTGTAACTCATGGACCCTGCGGGCGGTGCGATCCATCGCCCGCAGGCTAACCTGGCTATTGATCACAGAGGGACTACATGAAAGCGCTACCCCTACGTGCCGCAGTCGCGGCAGCACTGTTCAGCGTCGCCGTCGGCATCTCGGCCAAGCCCCTGGTGGTCTGTACGGAAGCCAGCCCGGAAGGTTTCGACATCGTCCAGTACACGGCGGCCACCACCGCCGATGCGTCTTCGGAAACCCTCTTCAACCGCCTGGTCAGTTTCAAGCCCGGCACCACCGACATCGAGCCGGACCTGGCGCAGAGCTGGGACATCAGCGATGACGGCAAGACCTACACGTTTCACCTGCGCAAAGGCGTGAAGTTCCAGACCACTGACTACTTCAAGCCCGGCCGCGAATTCAACGCCGATGACGTGCTGTGGAGCTTCCAGCGCCAGCTGGACCCCAAGCATCCCTGGCACGACAAGGCGCCCATGGGCTTTCCGTATTTCGAAGCCATGGGCATGAAGGACCTGATCGACAGCATCGACAAGGTCGACGACTACACTGTGCGTTTCAACCTCAAGCATCCCGAGTCACCTTTCCTGCGGGATATGGCCATGGGCTTTGCGTCGATCTACTCCGCCGAATACGGCGACCAGCTGCTCAAGGCCGGCAAGACCGGCGACATCAACAGCAAGCCGATCGGCACCGGGCCGTTCATCCTCGTGCGCTACAACAAGGACGCGATGGTGCGCTACAAGGCCAACCCCGATTACTACAAGGGCGTGCCGCCTAGCGAGGCGCTGATATTCGCCATCACTACCGACAGCAACGTGCGCCTGCAGAAACTGCGCGCCAACGAATGCCAGATCGCCGTGTACCCCAAGCCCGACGACATCCCCAGCGTCAAGGCCGACCCGAACCTGCGTATCGACGAGATGGAAGCGCTGATGACCAGCTACGTGGCCATCAACACTTCGCACAAGTACCTGGGCGACCTGCGCGTGCGCCAGGCCATCGCCATGGCGCTGGACAAGCCCACCCTGGTCAAGACCCTGTTCGGCGCCGGCGGCGCTACCCTCGGCACCGGCCCCTACCCGCCAACGCTGCTAGGCTTCGACAAGAGCATCGTCGACCCGCCCCATGACCTGGACAAGGCCCGGGCCCTGCTCAAGGAAGCCGGGGTACCACCAGGCACCCGCTTCACGGTGTTCGTGCGCAATGGCAGTGGCCCCACCAACCCCAACCCGACGTTGGCGGCGCAGTTATTGCAGGCAGACCTTGCCAAGATAGGGCTCAACCTCGATATTCGCGTGCTCGAATGGGGGGAAATGGTCAAGCGCCTGAAACTGGGCGAGCATGACCTGGCGTTCTACGGCTGGGCAGGCGACAACGGCGACCCGGACAACTTCCTCAGCCCCAACCTGAGTTGCGATGCCACCAGCAGTGGCGAGAACGCCGCGCGCTGGTGCAACAAGGATTTCGACGGTTTCCTCGCCAAGGCACGCGCCAGCAGCGACCCCGCCGAACGCGCCCAGGCCTACAAGCAGGCGCAGGCTATCTTCAGCCAGGACATTCCATGGTTGAGCCTGGCTTACCCACGCCTGTTTACCGCTGTACGCAAGAACGTCGAGGGCTACCACATCAGCCCCCTGACCAATAACAACTTCGCCACCACCCTGGTGAAGTAACAAGAAAAACGCCCGCCCGCGCCCCAACCGGGCCGCGGGCGGGAACTGCCTAACCGGCTGACGAGGTACCACACACGATGTTTAGTTTTATAGCCCGCCGCGTGGGATTGCTGATTCCCACCTTCTTCGGCATCACGTTGCTGACGTTCGCACTGATACGCCTGATACCGGGCGACCCCGTGGAAGTAATGATGGGCGAACGGCGTGTCGACCCTGAAATGCACGCCCAGGCAATGGAGCGCCTGGGCCTGAACAAACCCCTCTATGCCCAGTACCTGGACTACATCGGCAACCTGGCGCATGGCAACCTGGGCGAATCGTTGCGCACCCGCGACAGCGTCTGGCACGAATTCCTGTCGCTGTTCCCGGCCACCCTGGAGCTGTCGATCGCCGCGCTGATCTTCGCCGGCACCGTCGGCCTGCTGGCCGGGGTGATCGCCGCGCTCAAGCGCGGATCACTGTTCGACCATGGGGTGATGGGCATCTCACTGGCCGGTTATTCAATGCCGATTTTCTGGTGGGGCCTGATTCTGATCATGTTCTTCTCGGTGAGCCTGGGCTGGACCCCGGTGTCCGGGCGCATTGACCTTTTGTATGACATCGAGCCCAAGACCGGCTTCATGCTGATCGATACCCTGCTCAGCGACCAGGAAGGCTCGTTCCTCGACGCCCTGCGCCACCTGATTCTGCCAGCCATCGTGCTGGGCACCATTCCGCTGGCGGTGATCGCGCGCATGACCCGCTCCTCCATGCTCGAAGTGCTGCGTGAAGACTACGTGCGCACCGCTCGCGCCAAGGGCCTGTCGCCGGCCCGCGTGGTGTTCGTGCACGGCCTGCGCAACGCGCTGATTCCGGTGTTGACCGTGTTCGGCCTGCAAGTCGGCACCCTGCTGGCCGGCGCCGTGCTGACCGAAACCATCTTCTCCTGGCCCGGCGTGGGCAAGTGGCTGATCGAAGCCATCGGCGCCCGGGACTACCCCGTGGTGCAGAACGGCATCCTGTTGATCGCCTGCCTGGTGATCCTGGTCAACTTCGTGGTGGACATCCTCTACGGCCTGGCCAACCCACGCATCCGTCATCAGCGCTGAGGCCCGCACATGAATACTCAAAATACCGCGGTCACCGTTGACCAAAGCCTGCTGTACCCCTCGCCCTACAAGGAGTTCTGGCAAGCGTTCGCCAAGAACAAGGGTGCCGTCGCCGGCCTGGCGTTCATGCTGCTGATCATCTTCTGCGCGCTGTTCGCGCCGTGGGTGGCGCCCCATGACCCCAGCGAGCAATTCCGTGATGCCCTGCTGACCCCACCGGTATGGCTGCAGGGTGGCCAGTGGCAATACCTGCTGGGCACTGACGAACTGGGCCGTGACCTGCTGTCGCGGCTGATCCACGGTTCGCGGCTGTCGCTGCTGATCGGCCTGTCGTCGGTGGTGATGTCGCTGATCCCGGGGATTTTCCTCGGCCTGGTGGCCGGTTTCTTCCCACGCGTCATGGGCCCTTCGATCATGCGCCTGATGGACGTGATGCTAGCCCTGCCGTCGCTGCTGCTGGCCGTGGCGATTGTCGCCATCCTCGGCCCAGGCCTGATCAATACCGTGATCGCCATTGCCGTGGTGTCGCTGCCGTCCTACGTGCGCCTGACCCGTGCCGCCGTGATGGGCGAGCTGAACCGTGACTACGTCACCGCCGCGCGCCTGGCCGGTGCCAGCCTGCCGCGCCTGATGTTCGTCACCGTGCTGCCCAACTGCATGGCGCCGCTGATCGTGCAAGCGACCCTGAGCTTCAGCTCGGCGATCCTCGACGCCGCGGCCCTGGGCTTCCTGGGCCTGGGCGTGCAACCGCCTACGCCTGAGTGGGGCACCATGCTGGCCTCGGCTCGCGACTACATCGAACGTGCCTGGTGGGTGGTGAGCCTGCCTGGCCTGACCATTTTGCTCAGCGTGCTGGCAATCAACCTGATGGGCGACGGGCTGCGCGATGCGCTGGACCCCAAACTCAAGAATGCCGCCTGAGGGAACGACCATGTCACTGTTGCATATCAAGAATCTGAACGTACGCTTTGGCGATGACAAGGCCGTGCCGGTGGTCGATGGCCTCGACCTGTCGGTGGACAAGGGTGAAGTACTGGCGATTGTCGGCGAATCGGGCTCGGGCAAATCCGTGACCATGATGGCGCTGATGGGCCTGATCGATCACCCCGGCATCATCACTGCCGACTCGCTGAACTTCGACGGCCGCGACATGCTCAAGCTCAGCGCGCGCCAGCGCCGGCAGATCGTCGGCAAGGACCTGGCAATGATTTTCCAGGACCCCATGACCGCGCTGAACCCCAGCTACACCGTGGGCTTCCAGATTCAGGAAGTGCTGCGCCAGCACCTGGGCATGAACAACAAGCAGGCGCGCCAGCGTGCCCTTGAACTGCTCAAGAAGGTCGAGATTCCCGGCGCCGAAAGCCGCCTGGACGCCTACCCGCACCAGCTGTCGGGCGGCATGAGCCAGCGCGTGGCCATTGCCATGGCGATTGCCGGCGAACCGAAACTGCTGATCGCCGACGAACCCACCACTGCCCTGGACGTGACCATCCAGGCACAAATCATGGAACTGCTGTTGCACCTGCAACAAGAGCAGAACATGGCGCTGATCCTGATCACCCATGACCTGGCCGTGGTGGCGGAAACCGCCCAGCGCGTGTGCGTGATGTACGCCGGCCAGGCGGTGGAAGTGGGCCACGTGCCGCAGCTGTTCGACATTCCCGCCCACCCCTACAGCGAAGCGCTGCTGGCCGCCATTCCAGAGCACAGCGAAGGCGCCGCGCGCCTGGCCACCCTGCCCGGCATCGTTCCCGGCCGCTACGACCGCCCGCAGGGCTGCCTGCTGTCGCCGCGGTGCCCGTATGCCCAGGACAATTGCCGCACCCAGCGCCCCGGCCTGGACCCCAAGGCCCATAGCCTGGCGCGCTGTTTCTACCCGCTGAATCAGGAGGTGGCTTGATGGCCGTCGTACTTACTGCCCGCGACCTCACCCGTCATTACGAAGTCTCCCGCGGCCTGTTCAAGGGCCATGCCCTGGTGCGCGCGCTCAACGGCGTGTCGTTCGAACTGGAGGCCGGCAAGACCCTGGCCGTGGTCGGCGAGTCGGGCTGTGGCAAGTCCACCCTGGCCCGCGCCCTGACCTTGATCGAGGAACCCACCGCCGGCTCGCTGAAAATCGCCGGCCAGGAAGTGCACGGCGCCACCAAGGCCGAGCGCAAGCAACTGCGCAAGGACGTGCAGATGGTGTTCCAGAGCCCGTACGCTTCGCTCAACCCTCGGCAGAAAATCGGTGACCAACTGGGCGAGCCGCTGCTGATCAATACCAACCTGAGCAAGGCCGAACGCCGCGAGAAAGTGCAGGCGATGATGCAGCAGGTGGGCCTGCGCCCCGAGCATTACCAGCGCTACCCGCATATGTTCTCCGGCGGCCAGCGCCAGCGTATCGCCCTGGCCCGCGCCATGATGCTGCAACCCAAGGTGCTGGTGGCGGACGAACCGACCTCGGCGCTGGACGTGTCCATCCAGGCGCAGGTACTGAACCTGTTCATGGACCTTCAGCAGCAGTTCAACACTGCCTACGTGTTCATTTCCCACAACCTGGCGGTGGTACGCCACGTGGCCGATGACGTGCTGGTGATGTACCTGGGGCGGCCGGCGGAAATGGGGCCCAAGGAAGACATCTACCGGCGCCCGCTGCACCCCTACACCCAGGCGCTGCTGTCGGCAACCCCCACCCTGAAGCCGGACCCGGCCAAGCCGAAGATCAAGATCGTCGGCGAACTGCCCAACCCGCTGAACCCACCGTCCGGCTGCGCGTTCCACAAGCGCTGCCCCTACGCCACCGAGCGTTGCGCCAGCGAAGTGCCGGAACTGCGCCAAGTGGATACCCGGCAGGTGGCCTGTCACTATGCCGAGCAATTCCTGAACTGATGTAAACACCCTTGATCGCGATGGCGGCCGTTCTACCGCCATCGCGAGCAAGCTTTGCTCCCACGGGTGTACACCAAAACCTGCAGTGCACCTGCGGGAGCAAAGCTTGCTCGCGATGAGGCCATCAGCCCCAGCGCCGGAGCCTCGATGCCAACCCACCCCAGCCACACCCTCGAAACCGTCACCCGTTACCACCTGTGCTGGAAACACCGCGACGTGGACGGCGTCATGGCGCTGTACCACCCCGATATCCAATACAACGATTTCTTCCAGAACCGCACGCTGGTGCTCGCCGAGCTGTACGACTACGTGCAGTCGAGCATGCCGCGCAACGCCGACGAGGCGCTGGAGCACAACGACCGCATTCGCATTGACGACGATACCGCGTTCATCCAGTACACCCTGACCCTGCGCGGCGGCGCCAGCCTGGCGTCGTTCCAGGCCAGCGAGGCCATCACCGTGCGCGACGGCCTGGTGTGGCGTGTCAACGAATACGCCGCCCTGGTGCGTGAAACCAGTGCCACCGCGCCCCGCCCGGCCACTTCACGCCTGGGCCTGTCCCCCCGGCAACTGAGGATCATGGCCGACGACCTGGAGGACTTTTTCCAGCACCACCAACCGTACCTGGACCCCGACCTGGACCTGCAGAAAGTCGCCGGGGCCTGCGGCTACACCCGCAACCAGATGTCCTACCTGCTCAACCAGGTACTGGGCCAGAGCTTCTACGCCTACGTCAACCGCGCCCGCCTGCAGCACTTGTTGCGCACCCTGGAGCACGCGCCCGACGCCCGCGTCGACGAGCAGGCCTTCGCGGCCGGCTTCAATTCACTGTCGGCGTTTTACAAGTGCTTCCGCCAGCACACCGGCCTGTCGCCCACCGCGTACGTGAAACAACGTTCTCTGCGGACACGCGCAGACGACAAGCGCTGACATTTCCCACTAGGCTGGGTGCAACAACAGTGGGGAGTGACGGCATGACTGCGTGGCGCAATATCAGCCTGTGGATGGACCAGCTCGACGAACCGCTCAGGGCGCGGCCGGCCCTGGAGCACGACCTGGACGTGGACGTCGCCATCATTGGCGCCGGCTACACCGGGCTGTGGACCGCCTATTACCTCAAACAGCAGGCGCCCAGCCTGAACATCGCCATCCTCGAAGCGCAGACGGCCGGCTTCGGCGCCTCGGGGCGCAACGGCGGCTGGCTGATGGGCAACCTGCTCAACGAAGACCGCCTGCTGGCCGGCCTGCCTACGCAAAAGCGGCGTGCTTCCTTCGATCTGCTGCACGGTATTCCCGACGAAGTTGGCCAGGTGCTCGCCATCGAAGGCATCGATTGCAACTACCGCAAGGGAGGCGCGCTGTACTGCGCCGCGCGCTACCCGGAACAGGAAGCCAGCCAGCGCAACTACCTGCGCCACCTGCACAGCCTGGGCCTGAGCGATGCCGATTACCGCTGGCTGAGCCCTGCCGAGCTGAACCAGCAATTGCGCATTGCCCGCCCCTACGGCGGCATCTTCACCCCGCACGTGGCCACCATCCAACCCGCCCGCCTGGTGCGCGGCCTGGCCCGGGCGGTTGAACGCATGGGCGTACGCCTTTACGAAAACAGCCCGGTCACCCATTGGCAGCCACGCCAGGTGCGCACCTCCAAGGCGAGTGTGCGCAGCCACTGGGTAGTGCCGGCAGTGGAAGGCTACGGCGTGAGCCTGCCGCCGCTGGGGCGCTACCACCTGCCGGTGCAAAGCCTGCTGATCGCCACCGAACCGCTCAGCGAAGAACAATGGCGCAGCATCGGGCTTGAACATGGCCAAGCGTTCAGCGAAGCCAGCCGCCAGGTCACCTACGGCCAGCGCACCGCCGACAACCGCCTGGTATTCGGCGCCCGCGGCGGCTACCAGTTCGGTGGCAAGCTGCGTGACGACTTCGCCCTCACCGACAGCGAAATCGGCCTGCGCCGCTACCTGTTCGGCGAACTGTTTCCGCACCTCAAGCACGTACGCATCAGCCATGCCTGGGGCGGCAACCTGGGCATGGCCCGGCGCTTCCACCCGCACATGCTCTGCGACCATCAGAGCGGCCTGGCCCTGTCCGGCGGCTACGGCGGCGAAGGCGTCGGCGCCAGCAACCTGGGCGGCCGCACCCTCGCGGCCCTGATCCTGCAGCAGCATAACGAACTGGTTCGCCAGCCTTGGGTCAACCCGCAAGGCGGCCTGGCCAACCTCAAGACCTGGGAACCGGAACCCTGCCGCTGGCTGGGCTACAACGCCATCATCAAAAGCTTCGTGCACGAAGACCAGACCCTCGCCAACCCGGCGGCGGCCCCCTGGCGGCGGCGGTTGGCGAGCCAATTGGCGGATGTGATGGAAGGATTGATGCGCTAATCCGGGCAGGGTGGCTTATGCTGTAACCGCCCATTCCCGCAAGGCTAGTCCCTGATGCTGCACACGATCATTGCTACCCTGACGCTCGCTGCCTGCGCCTGCGCCGCCCAGGCCGCGGAGACGGTCAAGGTCTACAACTGGTCCGATTACGTGGCGCCGGACACCCTGAAGAACTTTCAGGCACGTACCGGCATCGTCCCCACCTACGAGGTGTACGACAGCAATGAGGTGCTCAACGACAAGTTGATGGCGCGCAATTCCGGCTACGACGTGGTGTTTCCGTCCACCCATTTCATGGCCGGGCAGGTGCAGAACCATCTGCTGATGACGCTGGACCGCAGCAAGTTGCCCAACTGGGATAACCTCAACCCGGTGTTGCTCAAGCTGTTGCAGGTCAATGACCCGGGTAACCAGCATGGCTTTCCCTACATGTGGGGCAGTACCGGCATCGGCTACAACATCGACAAGGTCAAGACCGCGCTGGGCGATAACGCACCGGTGGACTCCTGGGACCTGATTTTCAAGCCCGCCAACATTGACAAGCTCAAGGCCTGCGGTGTCGCGTTCGTCAACAGCGGCCCGGAACTGCTGCCCATTACGCTCAACTACCTGGGCCTGGCGCCCCACAGCAAGAACCCGGCTGACTACGCCAAGGCCCAGGCGCTGCTGTTGACCATCCGCCCTGACGTCGCCTACTTCGACACCGCCCGTTACATCGATGACCTCACCACTGGCAAGGTCTGTGTGGTGGTGGGTTACAACGGCGACGTGCTGCAGGCACAAACCAACGCCAGGGCGCTGAAGAACGGCATCAACATCGGCTACTCGGTGCCCAAGGAGGGCGCGCCATTATGGTTCGACATGGTCGCCATGCCCGCCGACGCCCCCGACCCCAAGGCCGGCTACGCCTTCATGAATTACCTGCTGGAACCCAAGGTGATCGCCGGCATCAGCAACTACGTGCACTACGCCAACGGCAACGAAAAAGCCGACGCCCTGATCGCCCCGTCGCTGCGCGCCAGCAGCCTGGTGTACCCGGATGAAGACACCATGAGCCGGCTGTTCCCGCTGGAAGCGATGCCGGCTGATATCGACACGCTGCGCAAGCAGGTGTGGACGAAGGTGGTGGCTGGCGGCTGAATCGCCAGGGCTCACTTAAGCGCTTTGAGTCGCGGTAAATAATTCCGCGAAAATATCTGGATACGCTTCCAAGCCCCGGAATGACCCACCATGCCTTGACCCCGTCAAGGGGCCAGCCCATAATTTGACCCACAGCTCAGTACAGCTCGCAGGCAATTGTTAGAACCTGCACGGCGGTCCTGAGCTTTTTTTTGCCCGAAGGAAATGAGCATGAAAAGAACGGCAATACTGATCGATGGTGGCTTTTTCATTCAAAGACTCAGGTTCTTTTCGAGAAAATTCCTCCCACAGAATGTCGAGCTGACCGCACGGGAAATCAGGTGTGTCGTTGAACAATTAGTGCAGCTGCACATTGCCTACCAAGAAGATACAACCACCCGCGAACTCTATCGTGTGTACTTCTATGATTGCCCACCCCTCGACAAGCAGGTGAAATATCCGCTCCCTGAAAAGGGTAACAAGACCCCCGCCACCAAAAACTTCAACGTCCACCCGCCCTATCTACTCCGGCGCCAACTTCATGAAGAGCTTCGAGCGAGCCGCAAAACGGCGTTACGTCTCGGGGAACTCTCGAAGTACGGAAAATGGCGACTGACAGATCACTGCCTGAGCGCGTTGGTGAAAGGCGAGCGTGATTGGACTGAGCTGACCAACGCTGATTTTTTCTATGACGTTGATCAGAAAGCCGTCGACCTGAAACTCGGCATGGATATAACTACGCTGGCCCTGAACCGGCTTGTCGATGTCATCGTTCTGGTCGCCGGTGATTCGGATTTTGTGCCGGCTGCAAAACTGGCCAGGACGAACGGCATTGATTTTGTACTGGACCCCATGTGGGCCACACCCTCTTCGAGCCTTCGAGAACACGTCGACGGTATAAGGTCATTTGATATGGTCCGCATGATAAGCGAGGCAGGGGCAGTTAACGCTCACCAAGTGCCAGACGGATGGGAAGGGCCGGTACAACAGTATCCTCCTGAAACGACGAGAATCGGTTTAGGCGAGGCGTCGATCTAACGCTGTCGTGGAGTTTTAATCCATTTCACGAGCGTTCTATTCACGAAGTGCTTGGATAACCTCCAGGCAATAGCTGACCGCAGGCGACACGTCCCCCACCCGCCGGCTCAGAATGATCGGCGAGGTGGCGTTGGCTTCCTGCAGCGGGCTATAGCCGATGTCGTCGCGGTGCAGGATTTGCACCGACTCCGGCACCAGCGTAATGCCAATGCCCGCGCCCACCAGGCCGATGGCGGTCTGCAGTTCGTTGGTCCATTGCGCCACCTTGATGCTAAGCCCGTGAGCCGAGAACAGCGCCAGCACATGGTCAGCGTAGCTGGGCCGAGGGGTGCCGGGGTAGAGCACGAAGGGTTCGCGGGCCAGTTGCGCCAGGGTAGCGGTGTGGCCCAGCAGCGGGTGGCCGGTGGGCAGCACGGCGATCAGGCGGTCTTCGCGCAGCACGGTCTGGGTGATGGCCGGGTCGTCGATGTGGATGCGACCGAAGCCCACGTCGATGCGCCCGGCCTTCAATGCCTCGACCTGCTGCACCGTGGTCATTTCCGACAAGCCCAGTTCCAGTTCGATCTCGGCCTCGTCGCTGCGCAAGCGGCGAATCATTTCCGGCAGCACGCCATACAAGGTAGACGGCGCGAAGCCTATGCCCATCCAGGTTTTCTGTCCCAGGCCGATGCGTCGGGTGTTTTCACACAGGGTATCAAGCTGGTGCAGCAACGCGCTGCTGTGCTCAAAGAAATACCGCCCCGCTTCGGTCAACCGCAACGGCCGGCCGCGTTCCAGCAGGCTCACCCCCAGTTCATCTTCCAACTGCTGGATCTGCCGGCTCAAGGGCGGTTGGGCGATGTGCAGGCGCTCGGCGGCGCGGGTGAAGTTCAGGGTCTGGGCCAATACCTGAAAGTAGCGAAGATGCCTGAGTTCCATATGCAGCCTCCTGATCGACAATACCCGGCAGGTATCAAACCAGACCAATTCTATATTGGATTGAATGAAAACGGCGTATCACTATCAGGTCATACAAGAACACAACCTGACGGGTATCGAAATGAGTCACCCCACTATCGAGTCGCTCGAGACCATCATCGTCGACCTGCCCACCATCCGCCCGCACAAGCTGGCCATGCACACCATGCAGAACCAGACGCTGGTGCTGCTGCGCCTGCGCTGCAGCGACGGCGTGGAAGGCATCGGCGAATCCACCACCATCGGTGGCTTGAGCTACGGCAACGAAAGCCCCGACAGCATCAAGGTCAACATCGACACCCACATTACCCCGCTGCTGATCGGCCAGCCCGCCGACAACATCAACGCCGCCATGCAACGCATCGAGCGCAGCGTGCGTGGCAACACCTTCGCCAAATCCGGTATTGAAAGCGCGTTGCTCGACGCCCAAGGCAAACGCCGCGGCCTGGCCGTCAGCGAATTGCTGGGCGGGCGCCTGCGCGACAGCCTGCCGGTGGCCTGGACCCTGGCCAGCGGCGACACCGCCCGCGACATCGCCGAGGCCGAGCAGATGCTCGACGTGCGCCGCCACCGCATCTTCAAACTGAAGATCGGCGCCGGCGAGGTAAGCAAGGACCTGGCCCACGTCATTGCCATCAAGAAAGCCGTGGGTGAGCGCGCCAGCGTGCGCGTCGATGTCAATCAGGCCTGGGATGAAGCCGTGGCCTTGCGCGCCTGCCGCATATTGGGTGACAACGGCGTCGATCTGGTCGAACAGCCCATTCACCGCAGCAACGCCATCGGCCTGGCCCGCCTGAGCGCCAGCAGCCCGATTCCGATCATGGCCGACGAAGCCATCGAATCGGTAGAGGACGCTTTCAACCTGGCACGCATGGGCGCCGGCACCATCTTCGCCCTGAAGATCGCCAAGACCGGCGGCCCTCGCGCAGCCCTGCGCGCCGCCGCCATCGCCGACGCGGCAGGCATCGGCCTGTACGGCGGCACCATGCTCGAAGGTGGCATCGGCACCCTGGCCTCGGCACAGGCTTACATCACCCTGCCGAAGATGGCCTGGGACACGGAGCTGTTCGGCCCGTTGCTGCTGACCGAAGACATTCTGGCCAACCCGCCCGTGTATAAAGACTTCCACTTGCACGTCCCACACGCCCCGGGCCTGGGCCTGGAACTGGACGAAGAGCGCGTGGCGTTTTTCCGTCGTGACAAAGCCAAGAAAGCCTACAGCCACAGTTGAGGAGGCACCCCGCCATGCTGTTCCACGTAAAAATGACCGTGAACCTGCCGGTCGACATGGACCCGGCCAAGGCCACCCGCCTGAAGGCCGATGAGAAAGAACTGGCCCAGCGCCTGCAGCGCGAGGGCAAATGGCGACACCTGTGGCGCATCGCCGGCCTGTACGCCAACTACAGCGTGTTCGATGTGGACAGCGTGCAGGAGTTGCACGACATCCTCATGCAATTGCCGCTGTACCCGTACATGACGATCGAGCTGAACGCGATGTGTCGCCACCCGTCCTCGATTCACGAAGACGACCGTTAAGCCACGCCTGAAGCACTCGGCGCAACCAATAAATATAAGATGAGGCCCTGACCATGACTGTCAAAATTTCCCATACCGAACCGGTACAGCAGTTCCTGAAAGAAGCCAGCGGTGTATTCAATGACGCTGGCAACCCACGGGTGAAAACCCTGGTGCACCGCATTCTCAAGGACGCGGTAAACATCATTGAAGAGCTGGACGTCACCCCGGAAGAATTCTGGAAGGCCGTGAACTACCTCAACGTGGTGGGCGCACGCCAGGAAGCCGGGCTGGTGGTCGCAGGCCTGGGCCTGGAACACTACATGGACCTGCAACTCGACGCCCAGGACGAACAGGCCGGCCAGGCTGGCGGTACCCCGCGCACCATCGAGGGCCCACTGTACGTGGCCGGCGCGCCATTGACCCAGCACCAGGCACGCCTGGACGACGGCACCGACCCGGGCACCCTGCTGTTCATGCAGGGCCAGGTACGGGACATCGACGGCAAACCGCTCGCCGGCGCCATCGTCGATGTGTGGCATGCCAATACCGGTGGCACCTACTCCTACTTCGACCCGTCGCAATCGGACTTCAACCTGCGCCGCCGCATCGAAACCGACAGCGAAGGCCGCTATCGCTTCCGCAGCATCGTGCCCTCGGGCTACGGCTGCCCACCGGACGGCCCTACCCAGCAGTTGCTTGACCAACTGGGCCGCCATGGCCAGCGTCCGGCGCACATTCACTTCTTCATCTCGGCACCGGGTTACCGCCACCTGACCACCCAGATCAACCTGGCCGGCGACAAATACCTGTACGACGATTTCGCCTACGCCACCCGCGACGAACTGGTGGCCGAAATCCGCTTCAGCGACGACCAGGCCCGTGCGCAGCAGCATGGCGTGAGCGGGAAATTCGCCGAGATCGACTTCGACTTCACCCTGCAGCACACGGAAGTGCCCAAGGCCCAGCAGCGCGGCGAGCGGGTGCGCGCGCTGGAAGATTGACCCTGTGCCCCAACGCCGCCGGGCGGCAGCTGCTGCACGTAGCAGTAGCCGCCAGGCCGCGTCGAGGCCCGCAAACGCAACGCTTGCCCATATAAAAACAAGAGACCCGAGATCATGCAGTCAAGCTGGCTGGTCCTTTCCATTACCGCGCTGTACGTGGTCGGCCTGGCGCTGATCAGCGTCGCCGTGCGCCGCCATTCGCGCAGCGCCAATAGCTACACCACGGGCGGCGGGCATTTCCCGGCGTTCCTCATCGGCTTTTTGATGCTTTCCGAATTCATCGGCACCGCAGTCAGCATCGGCACCGCCCAGACCGGCTTCAAGGTCGGCATTTCCGCGGCGTGGAACCTGTTTGCCCTGGCCTTGGGCTTTATCCTGTTCGCCTGGCTGCTGGCGCGCAAATACAAGGAGCTGGGCGACAACACCATCTCCGGCGTGCTGGCGCGCAACTACGGCCAGGGCACGCGCATCGCCACCTCGCTGATCACCATTTTCGCCCTGTCGATTGTTGCCGTGTCCATCTACGCCAGCGGCGGCGCGGTGCTGGCCAGCGTGCTGCAGATCGACCGCACCCTGGCCATCGTCATCGTCGGCGTGGTCTCAGTGCTGTACGTGAGCATCGGGGGCATGCGCTCGGTGATCTACACCAACTTCGTGCATGCCAGCCTCAAGTATGTGGGGGTGGTTCTGGCCCTGTGGTTCGGGCTGAGCCAGGTTGGCGGCCTGGGGCACCTGCGCGAGCAACTGCCGGCCACCATGTTCGACTGGACGGCCGTCGGCTGGGGCCAGATTGTGGCCTGGATGATCGCCGGCATCGGTTCGATCTTCTCCACCCAGTACGTGATTCAGGCGGTGAACACCGTCAGCCACAGCAGCAAGGCGCAACGTGCGTGTTTCTATTGCGCCACGCTGATGGTGCCGTTCGGCATCGGCGCGGCGCTGATCGGTATGTGCAGTGCGGTGCTCTACCCGGGTATCGATTCGCTGCAGGCGTTTCCGCGCCTGATTGCCAGCATGGACCAATTGACCGCAGGGCTGGTGGTGGCCGGCCTGGCCGGTTCGCTGTTCGGTACCATCTCGGCGGTGAGCATGGGTTCGGCGACCTTGCTGCTGCGTGACTTTTACGAGCCCTGGTTCAACCCCGAGCACGACGATGCCCGCTCGCTGCGCTTCGTGCGCCTGGCCACTATCGTCGTCGGCCTGCTGCCCATCGCCCTGGCGCTGCTGGCCGACAAAGTGCTGATGATCGCCTTCCTCGGCAAGGCCCTGCGCGCCTCGCTGGCGGTGCTGGTGCTGCTGGTGTTCTACGCGCCGAAATTCGGCACCGGCAAGGGCGCGCTGATCAGCATCGTCGCCTCGTTGTTCGCCACCATCGGCTGGTTCCTGGCGGGCAACCCGTGGGGCGTGGACAACGCCTACGTGGCGCTGTTGACGCCGTTGGTGATCATGACCCTGAGCCACCTGTTGCGCCCCACCCCTCGCCCCGTGACCGCCGCCCCGTAGCAGCCACTGTATTGTACGGGAGCAGGCATCCGGCGGTTACGCGCGGGCACAAAAAAGGGCAGCTCGCGAGCTGCCCTTTTTACCTTAGTGATGCTCGCGCGTAGCGCGGAATTTCACGTCGGGCCAGCGCTCTTCCATCAGCGCCAGGTTGACCCGGGTAGGGGCCAGGTAGGTCAGGTGGCCGCCGCCGTCCACCGCGAGGTTTTCCACGGCCTTGGCCTTGAATTCCTCGAGCTTCTTCTTGTCAGCGCAGTCGATCCAGCGGGCCGACCACACGGTGATCGGCTCGTAGGAGCATTCCACCTTGTATTCTTCCTTCAGGCGGCTGGCGACCACGTCGAACTGCAGCACACCCACGGCACCGAGGATGATGTCGTTGCTGCGCTCAGGGAAAAACACTTGGGTGGCGCCCTCTTCGGCCAGCTGTTGCAGGCCCTGGCGCAGTTGCTTGGATTTCAGCGGGTCGCGCAGGCGCACGCGGCGGAACAGTTCCGGGGCGAAGTGCGGGATACCGGTGAAGCCCAGCGCTTCGCCTTCACTGAAGGTGTCGCCGATCTGGATGGTGCCGTGGTTGTGCAGGCCGATGATGTCGCCGGCGTAGGCCTCTTCCAGCTGTTCACGCTCGGAGGAGAAGAACGTCAGGGCGTCGCCGATGCGCAGGTCCTTGCCGGTGCGCACGTGGCGCATCTTCATGCCCTTCTCATACTTGCCCGAGCAGATGCGCATGAAGGCGATACGGTCGCGGTGCTTGGGGTCCATGTTCGCCTGGATCTTGAACACGAAGCCGGTGAATTTCTCTTCCACCGGCTCCACGGTGCGCTCGTGGGCCACGCGCGGCAATGGGCGCGGTGCCCAGTCGACGACGGCGTCCAGCACGTGGTCAACACCAAAGTTGCCCAGGGCGGTGCCGAAGAACACCGGGGTCATCTGGCCGTTCATGAACTCTTCCTGGTTGAAGGTGTGGCAAGCGCCCTGCACCAGCTCCAGTTGGTCGATGAAGCGATCGTACTCGTCGCCCAGGTGCGCGCGGGCTTCATCGGAGTCCAGCTTTTCGATGATTTTCACCTCGGTGCGCTCGTGACCGTGGCCCGGGGTGTAGACAATGATGTAGTCGCCGGCCAGGTGGTACACGCCCTTGAAGTCGCGGTAGCAACCGATCGGCCAGGTGATGGGCGCAGCCTTGATCTTCAGCACCGCCTCGATTTCGTCGAGCAGTTCGATCGGGTCGCGAATGTCGCGGTCCAGCTTGTTGATGAAGCTGACGATGGGCGTGTCACGCAGGCGGCACACGTCCATCAGCGCGATGGTCCGTGGCTCTACGCCTTTACCGCCGTCGAGCACCATCAACGCCGAGTCCACCGCGGTAAGGGTGCGGTAGGTGTCTTCGGAGAAGTCTTCGTGACCGGGGGTGTCGAGCAGGTTGACCATGTGATCGCGATACGGGAACTGCATCACCGAGGTGGTGATGGAGATGCCGCGCTGCTTTTCCATCTCCATCCAGTCGGACGTGGCGTGACGGTCGGACTTGCGCGACTTCACGGTACCGGCCACGGCAATGGCCTTGCCCATCAGCAAGAGTTTCTCGGTGATGGTGGTTTTACCGGCGTCCGGGTGGGAAATGATGGCGAAGGTGCGGCGTTTCGCGACTTCGGCGGCCTGTTGGGTCATGGGAAATCGCCTGCGAGGTGATTCAAAAAAGGGCGCAGATTATAGCCTGAACCGGGGGCGAGCTGAAACCATGTCTCCAGCTCGCCGGTCGCTCAGGACGTCGCCAGGGCCGCCTCGGGCTCTTTTTCCGTGGCGGGCGCCGGGCGATACAGCATCACGTAGTAGGTGCCCAGGCAGATCAGCCAGCAGAAGATCGCTGCCCACACGTTGTGGGACAGGAAGTGCGCGCCCTGGATCATGCGCCCGACCGAGAACACCGTGCCCAGGCCGACGGCGAAGACCAGGCCGGCGCGGGCCATGCGCGGACGCCGGTCACGCAGCACGAAAAACAGCGAGAACAGCGTGAAACCTGTGGCCGCATGGCCGCCAGGCCAGCAGCGGCCCGGATCGGCAGTGACCGGACGGTGCTCGAACAGCTTGCTGTAGGTTTCGTGGCCACCGAACTCGGTGAGGCTCCACGGGCACTGCACGCCGGTCAGCGTTTTCACCGGGTTGGTGTAGCTGGTGGACAGCGTCATGGCCACCACCAGGCAGGCCAGTTCGCGGCGGATCGGCAACAGTCGCTTGACCACGAAACTGGCCAGGTAGCCCAGCGCGCCGAACACCCCGATGGCAATCACCACGCGCTTGGCCTGGTCGTGCAGCACGTTTTCCAGCCAATAGCTGTGCTTGCCGGTAAAGGCATGTTCCACGGGGTTGTAGAACAGTTTCTCGAGGTCCATGTCGATGTTGGTCAGTTCCAGCAGGCACAGCGCGAGGGCGATGACAGCGGGAATGCCCAGGCATATCCAGAGATTCAGCGGGCGGGAGGTGGGGCGCTGCAACGTTGATGACATCAGGGGATCCACGGCTGACGGGGGTGGCACCTCGATGCAGGAAGGCGATGAGGTTCGAGTAATGCGGGCGTACCGCAGCATGGGCCGCCTTCTGTCACCTGGCCGTCAACAACAGGTCAAAAATTCGTCAAAAACAGGCGCGCAGTATAGACCGGGTTTTCAGGACGGCCAGACCGTTGAGGCAATTAAGGGTGGCCAAATGCTGCCTCAGATGGGAACCTTTTAATAAGTGGAGGCGTCCACTCCCCTGATATGACCATTCGTCAGGGTGCTGAAACACTGCAACAGCCGCCTGACGAGGCTGCGCTTATGGCACGCATCGACACGGTTTCATCGCTGTCGGCGTGCTGCTTCTCGCGAACCCACCGTTGACCGCCAGGAATGGCCGGTTGCCACTGACGGTGTGTGCGCCGACTGAAAAAAGGAGTCCGCCTGTGGCTATTCGCTATGGCAAGGGGCTAGTGGGGTGCGCGGCTGTCGTCGCCATCCTGGCCCTGCTGGTCCACTGGATCGGTATCAGTACCATCGAGCATTACCGTGAAGATTTACTGTTTTACCTGCAAGCGCATTTGATTCTGGTCGTGGCCTCGATGGTCGCGGCGCTGGTGGTGGGGATCCCCGCGGGCATTGCCCTGAGCCGACCGAACATGGTTGGCCGCGCCGAACGCTTCATGCAGATCTTCAACATCGGTAACACCGTCCCTCCCCTGGCCGTGCTGGCCATCGCTCTGGGCATACTTGGCATCGGCAGCGGCCCGGCCATCTTCGCCCTGTTCCTCGCGTCACTGTTGCCCATCGTGCGCAACACCTACGAAGGCCTGAAAAACGTTCAGGGCTCCCTCAAGGAAGCCGCCGTCGGCATCGGCATGACGCCACGCCAGGTGCTGTTCCAGGTCGAATTGCCCAACGCCGTGCCCATCATCATCGGTGGTGTGCGCGTGGCCCTGGCGATCAACGTCGGTACCGCCCCGCTGTCATTCCTGATCGGCGCCAACAGCCTGGGCAGCCTGATCTTCCCCGGCATCGCCCTGAACAATCAGCCGCAACTGCTGCTCGGCGCCGCCTGCACGGCGTTGCTGGCACTGCTGCTCGACGGCCTGGTGTCGATGGCCAGCCGCCTGTGGCTGGAACGCGGTCTGACTCGCTGAGCGAAGGAACCTTCATGAAAGTATCAAGCATGCTGCTGGGCCTGGCCCTGCTGTGCGCGGGCGCTGCCCACGCTGCTGAAAAACCGGTGATCCGCCTTGGCGCCCGGGTGTTCACCGAACAGTCGGTGCTGGCTGCCATCACCGCGCAATACCTCAATACCAAGGGCTACAACGTGCAGGTCACCAGTGGCCTGGGCAGTAACCTGGCGCGCAGTGCCCAGGAAACCAACCAGCTGGACATGGTGTGGGAATACACCGGGGTGTCGCTGGTATCCTACAACCACATCGACGAAAAACTCGACAGCGCCGCCACCTACCAGCGGGTCAAGGAACTGGACGCCAAGAAGGGCCTGGTGTGGCTGACGCCGTCGAAATTCAGCAACACCTACGCCCTGGCCCTGCCGGAAAACGTCGCCAAGGCGTACCCCCAGGTCAACACCATCAGCCAACTCAACCAGGTGTTGCTGGATGAACCGAAGAAGGGCCATGTGCTGGCCCTGGATACCGAGTTCGCCAACCGCTCCGACGGCCTGGTGGGCCTGACCAAGACCTACGACCTGAAATTCACCCGCCGTGATATCCGCCAGATGGACGCCGGCCTGGTCTACACCGCCCTGCGCAATGGCCAGGTGTTCACGGGCCTGGTGTACACCACCGACGGGCGCCTGAACGCTTTCCACCTCAAGCTGCTGGCAGACGACAAGCACTACTTCCCGGACTACACCGCAGCGCCGGTGGTGCGTCAGGACTTCCTCGCCAAGCACCCGGACCTGGCTGCCGACCTCAAGCCACTGGCCGAACTGCTGGACGACGAGACCATGCGCCAGCTCAACGCCAAGGTCGACGTGCAGCACCTGAGCCCGACCGCCGTGGCCGCCGAGTTCCTGCGTGACCACCCCGTTCCTGCCGCCGCGAAGGAGCAGCCATGAATTTCCTCGATACCTTCTCGCACCTGGACTGGGCGCAGGTACTGCACCTGACCGGCCAGCACATCGCCCTGGTGGGCGTGGCCGTGACCCTGGCGATTCTGGTGGGCGTGCCCCTGGGCATCGTCATGACCCGCTTCCCGTCGGCCGCCGGCGTGATGCAGGCCAGCGCCACGGTGCTGCTGACCATCCCCTCCATCGCCCTGTTCGGCCTGCTGCTGCCGTTCTACTCGAAATTCGGCCAGGGCCTGGGGCCGCTGCCGGCGATTACCGCGGTGTTCCTCTACTCGTTGCTGCCGATCATGCGCAACACCTACCTGGCCCTGACCGGCGTGGAACCGGGCATTCGCGAGGCCGCGCGCGGCATCGGCATGACCTTCGGCCAGCGCCTGCGCATGGTCGAGCTGCCCATCGCCGTGCCGGTGATTCTGGCCGGCGTGCGCACCGCCGTGGTCATGAACATCGGCGTCATGACCATCGCCGCCACCATCGGTGCCGGTGGCCTGGGCGTGCTCATCCTGACTTCCATCAGCCGCAGTGACATGTCGATGCTCATCGTCGGCGCCGTGCTGGTGAGCGTGCTGGCGATCATCGCCGACCTCGCCCTGCAATGGCTGCAACGCGCCCTGACTCCCAAAGGACTCCTGAAATGATCGAACTTCAAAACCTGACCAAGACCTTCAACAGCAATGGCAAAGACATCAAAGCCGTTGACTCGGTGAGCCTGACCGTCAACGAAGGCGAGATCTGCGTGTTCCTGGGCCCATCGGGCTGCGGCAAAAGCACCACGCTGAAAATGATCAACCGCCTGATCATGCCCACCTCGGGCAAGGTGCTGATCAATGGTGAAGACACCACGGGCCTGGACGAAGTGACCCTGCGTCGCAACATTGGCTACGTGATCCAGCAGATCGGCCTGTTCCCCAACATGACCATCGAGGAGAACATCACCGTGGTCCCGCGCCTGCTGGGTTGGGACAAGCAGAAATGCCACGAACGCGCCCGCGACCTGATGAGCATGATCAAGCTGGAGCCCAAGCAGTACCTGCACCGCTACCCGCGCGAGCTGTCCGGTGGCCAGCAGCAGCGTATCGGTGTGATTCGCGCGCTCGCGGCAGACGCGCCGCTGCTGTTGATGGACGAGCCGTTCGGCGCGGTCGACCCGATTAACCGCGAAATGATCCAGAACGAATTTTTCGAGATGCAGCGTGCGTTGAACAAGACCGTGATCATGGTCAGCCACGACATCGACGAGGCCATCAAGCTGGGTGACAAGATCGCCATTTTCCGTGCCGGCAAGCTGCTGCAGATCGACCACCCGGACACCCTGCTGGCGCACCCGGTGGACGACTTCGTCAGCAACTTCGTGGGCCAGGACAGCACCCTCAAGCGCCTGTTGCTGGTGAAGGCCGAAGACGCCGCCGACAACGCGCCGTCGGTCAGCCCCGAGACGCCGGTGGCCGAGGCCCTGGAATTGATGGACGAACACGACCGCCGCTACGTGGTGATGACCGACGCCGACAACAAGGCCATGGGTTATGTGCGCCGCCGCGACCTGCACCGCCAGCAGGGCACGTGCCAGGATTACCTGCGCCCGTTCAACGCCACTGCCGCCTACGACGAGCACCTGCGCATCCTGCTGTCGCGCATGTACGAGTTCAACCGGGCGTGGCTGCCGGTGCTGGATGCCGAGCATGTGTTCCTGGGTGAGGTGACCCAGGAATCCATTGCGGCTTATCTCAGCTCCGGGCGGTCGCGTGGCATGAAAACCAACATCGTATCGCCCGCTGAATTGGTGGAGCAGGCGCCGGCCTGAGGGTTCGCGCACCGGCCGGACGCTGCAGAGGTTCATGCCGCGCGTGCGAACGCACATGCCCGGTAGCGCCTCCGCCAGGCCGCGTCAGAACCCGACGCTGGCCTGCACGTAGAACGTGCGCGGCTCACCCACGTAGATACCCGAGTTGTTGTCGCTGGAGCGGGTGAAATACTGGCGGTCGAACAGGTTCTTCACTCCGGCGCCCAGCTTCAGGTTCGACAGCTGCTTGCCGAAATCGTACCCACCCCGCGCGCTCCAGGTCACGTAGCCCGGCATGTCGCCGTACTGGCCGTCGGCGCTCGGTTGGGTGATGTAGTCACCGTTGAAGCTGCCATCGGCGTTCATGCCGGTGCCCGGCGCGCGCTGCTTCGATTGGGCGAAGGTGTCCAGGTTCCAGGTCCAGCGGTTCACGTCATAACGCAGGCCGGCCGTGACCACCTGGCGTGAATAGAACGGCAGGTCGCGCCCCTTGAAACCGGGAATGTCACCCTGGTAGGTGGCGCGCGTGTAGGTGAACCCGGCATTGGCGCTCAGCCCGGCCAGGCGCGGGTCCAGCGCCGACAGGTCATAGTGTGCCGAGGCTTCGATACCCTGGTGCTTGGTGGCCCCCAGGTTGGTCCAGCCGATGTCATTGCTGATGTACTGCAGTTCGTGGTCGAAGTCGATGTAGAACGCCGTCAGCTCGCCCCCCCATACGCCGTCGTCATACCGGGTACCGATTTCGTAGGTCTTGGCCTTTTCCGCCTGCAGGCCGCTGGCGGTCTCGTTGCCTGTGCCGCCCTGGGCCAATTGGAAATACTGCAGGCTGCCGAACGAGGTCTCGTAGTTGGCGAACAGCTTCCAGGCATCGGACAGGTGGTACATCACGCTGAGCGCCGGCAACGGCTCATTGCTTTCCACGCTGCGGTTCTTTTCCTGCACCCGCACGCCGTTGGTGCCGATCACCGGGCGCTCGTGCCAGTCGGTGCTGATGTGCTCGAAGCGCACACCGGGGGTGATAGTCCAGTTGCCCACATCGATCTTGTCATCGATATAGAACGCCGTGGCCTCGGTACCGCCGGTGCGGTCCTGGAAAATATGGCCATCCGCAGTCGGCGTTACCGTCGGTACGTTGTCGATCAGCGCCAGACGGCTGCTCTGCTCGTGCATGGCCTCCTTGAGGTAACGCACGCCAATGCTGGTTTCCTGGCTGACGCTGTCACCTATGAACAGGTGTGACAGCCGCGGCTCCACGGCGAAGGTGTGGTAGCTGCGCGGGTAGGACGACAGGGTTTTCTGATCGCGGGCGGCAATGGTGCTGCCACGGAAACTGTCGGTGTAATAGGTCAGCACTTCCAGCTGGGTGGCGTCGTCGATCTGGCGCAGGTACTTGAGCGAGACGTCCTTGCGCCGGCCGGTGAAGCTGTCGTAATCACGGTCCGACTGGTACGGGTTATGGTCATACTGCGCCTGGGTCAGGCCGCCAGGCATGTCGGCGTTGGCGTCGTAGTAATGGACGTTCAGCGACAGCTCATCGCTGTCGGTCAGCGCCCAATGAGTCTTGAGCAGCACGTCGTCGATGTCGTTGCCATTGTTGCTGTTGCGGTAGCCGTTGCCATTGACGCCGGTGTACAGCAACGCGGCGCCAAGGCCGTTGTCGGCGGTGCCACCGATGAAGGTCGACTCGGTGTGCTTCCAGCCGCCATGGGCCGAGGTTTCCAGGGTGGTGCTCACGTCACCGCTGAGGTCCTTGGGAATCGCACGGGTGACGAAGTTGATCACCCCGCCGACGTTCTGCGGCCCATAGCGCACGGAACCGGCGCCGCGCACCACGTCGATACTGTCCAGGTTGCCCGCAGAAATCGGCGCCATGGACAGTTGCGGCTGACCATAGGGGGCGAAGGCCGCCGGTACGCCGTCGATCAGCACGGTGGAGCGCGGTGACAGCCGTGACGTCAGGCCACGCACGCCGACGTTGAGGGAAATGTCGCTGCCGCCGGTGCCATTGGAGTCCTGCACCTGCACGCCGGGAATGCCCTTGAGCACGTCGCGCACGTTCATGGCGCCCTCTTCCACCATGGCTTCGCGGCGCACCACTGTACGGGCACCAGGGTGGTTCTGCACCACGGTCTTGTCGGCGTCGCCCAGCCAGTCACCCACCACCTTGACGTCCGTGGGCGCCAGCTCGACGCTGCCTGCGCGGGCGGTGCCTGCCGACGGCGCTGCGTGCAACACCACGCTGCCCTGGTTGATCTCATACACCAGGCCGCTGCCCGCCAGCAGCGCCTTGAGTGCCTGCTCCGGCGCCAGGGTGCCGCTCACGGCCGGGGCCTGTTTGCCCGCTACCAACTCGGGGCTGAAGAACAGTTGCAGCGAGGTTTGCCGGCCCAGCTGGTTGAGCGCGGCAGCCAGGGACTGCGCCTGAATCTGCACGTTGAACGCTGCGGTGTCGGCGAACGTCACCGGCGCCACGGCACCCAGGGTAATGGCCAGCACGGCCAGGGATAACGCATTGAGCTTGTTCTTGTTCACGTCGAGGCTTGTCCTGAAGGCACGTAGATCGATGCAACTGGAAACGCTTACCAGTTACAGTTGGCCAGGAAGACGAACACGCCAGAAAAAACCTGAATTCATCGCGCAATAATTTCTGTAGAACCGTCAGCCACGGTGCGCACGCTGACCGGCAGAATGGTCGGCAAGGCGCGCAACAGGGCGTCGGTGTCATCGGCTTTGAACACACTGCTCAAGCGCAGGTTGGCCGCCTTGCCTACCACATGCAGCGGCTGGGCGCGGTATCGCGAGACTTCGCGCACCACGTCGCTCAACGGCGCATCGCTGAACACCAGCTTGCCGCTGCGCCAGGCAGTGACGTCGGCGGTGTTGACCGGCGCGGCCGGGCTGACCTGGCCGTCGGCACCAATGCGCGAACCCAGGCCGGCAGTGAGCACCACCGGCTCGGCACGGCCCTGAACGCGCACGGTGCCGGACTCCACCGCCACGGCCACCTGGTCGCTGTCACGGCGCACGTCGAAGCGCGTGCCCGTTACCGTGACCGTGCCCGCGCCAGCGCTGACCACGAATGGCCGCGACGGGTCATGGGCGACGCTGAACAT
Organism: uncultured Gammaproteobacteria bacterium; assembly: GCA_963816515.1. Classification (GTDB taxonomy): domain Bacteria; phylum Pseudomonadota; class Gammaproteobacteria; order Pseudomonadales; family Pseudomonadaceae; genus Aquipseudomonas. The sequence continues at coordinate 1,536,631 of CAWFKX010000001.1, forward strand.
CGCCTCGCCCTCCTGCAGGGTGACCCGGCGCTGGCCCTCGACGAACTGCACAGACAGCCGCGTGCGGCTGTTGAGCTCCAGGTGCGAGCCGTCTGGCAATTCGAACTGGCGACGCTCGCCCGGCACGGTGGCAAACTGCCCCGAATAGGCTGGGTCGTGGCGCAGCTGGGTGAACCAGCCCAGCCACAGCACCGCGGCAAACACACTGGCAGCCACCGCGTAGCGAATGGCCTGGTGACCGCGCAGGTGCTTGAGTGCGCGCATCATGTAGCGCTCCACCATATTGCGGCTCAGGCCCAGGCGCTCGGCGATCTCGGCCTGGCTCAGGCCTTCGAGCTTCTGCCAGACGAACACCTGGCGGCAGTTGGGTGGCAGCTCTTGCAGGGCCTTCTCCACCGCATCGGCCAGTTCCAGCGCCTGCACGTAGGCTTCGGGGTCATCGCCTGCCCCGGTGCCTGGCACCAACGCCTGGCGTTCCAGTTCCGCGCGGCGATCTTCGCGGCGGTAACCGTCCACGGCGAGGTTGCGGGCGGTCTGGTGCAGATACGCACGCGGTTGCTGAACCGGCTCGGCAGGGTTTTCCAGCACCCGCACAAAGGCATCGTGGGCCAGATCCTCGGCCTGCTGACGGCTACGCAGCCGCCGCGTCCAGGTGCCGACCAATTCCTGATAAAACTTCAGAAAGCCTTTGTGGCCGGGCGCGTTGGGGGTCATGGCAGGCTGGCAATGTAGGGAGGAAGGCGCGAATGGTAATGTTTCCCATTAATGTATTGCAATGGATACCGTGGGTGAAAATACCGATACAAACGCCCTGCCGACGGGCTGTCGGGGGAACATCAGCCTGTCATGCAGGTCGGTTACTAAGAAGAGGGAAAAGATGCCGCGACGAACGCGTGTAAAAACGCGACATTTTTTGTTGATCTTGAGCCCCTCACGTCCTAAAGTTCGCGCCGACCGTCCATGCTGGAAACGATCCATCCGGCTCAAGTACTGACGACGAGACAGCAAGGCCATGAGGAAGCTGCTTCCTATGGCCTTTTTGCTTTCGGCGACATGCCTTGGGAAGTAGGCGAACCAAAGTGGGGATACGGAGGGCGGTCAAGAGAGGTAGGCACCGTGTGCCACCTTCACCCATGAATATTTCAACGTTTGCCAGCAGGAGTCCCAGCATGTCGATCCAGGTCGAAGACTATTTCGCGCGCGAAACCTTTCAGAAAATGAAGGCGTTCGCCGACAAGCAAGAAACCCCTTTCGTACTCATCGACACCCAGATGATCAGCCAGGCCTATGACGACCTGCGCGCTGGCTTCGAATTCGCCAAAGTCTATTACGCCGTCAAGGCCAACCCGGCGGTCGAGATCATCGACCTGCTGCGTGACAAAGGCTCGAACTTCGACATCGCCTCGATCTACGAGCTGGACAAGGTGATGGGCCAGGGCGTGGGCCCTGAGCGCATCAGCTACGGCAACACCATCAAGAAGTCCAAGGACATTCGCTACTTCTACGAGAAGGGCGTGCGCCTGTACGCCACCGACTCCGAAGCCGACCTGCGCAACATCGCCAAGGCCGCGCCGGGTTCGAAAGTCTACGTGCGTATCCTCACCGAAGGTTCCACCACCGCGGACTGGCCGTTGTCACGCAAGTTCGGCTGCCAGACCGACATGGCCATGGACCTGCTGATCCTGGCCCGCGACCTGGGCCTGGTGCCTTACGGCATTTCCTTCCACGTGGGTTCGCAGCAGCGCGACATCAGCGTGTGGGACGCCGCCATCGCCAAGGTCAAGGTGATTTTCGAGCGCCTGAAAGAAGAAGACGGCATCCACCTGAAGCTGATCAACATGGGTGGCGGCTTCCCGGCCAACTACATCACCCGTACCAACAGCCTGGAAACCTACGCCGAGGAAATCATCCGTTTCCTGAAGGAAGACTTCGGTGACGATTTGCCGGAAATCATCCTGGAGCCGGGCCGTTCGCTGATCGCCAACGCCGGTATCCTGGTCAGCGAAGTAGTGCTGGTAGCGCGTAAATCGCGTACTGCGGTCGAGCGTTGGGTGTACACCGACGTGGGCAAGTTCAGCGGCCTGATCGAAACCATGGATGAAGCCATCAAGTTCCCGATCTGGACCGAGAAGAAAGGCGAAGTGGAAGAAGTGGTCATCGCCGGCCCAACCTGTGACAGCGCCGACATCATGTACGAGAACTACAAGTACGGCCTGCCGCTGAACCTGGCCATCGGTGACCGCCTGTACTGGCTGTCCACCGGTGCCTACACCACCAGCTACAGCGCCGTGGAATTCAACGGCTTCCCACCGCTGAAGTCGTTCTACATCTAAGCGTTTGCAGCCGCAAGAAAGCCCGGGCCCAGTGCCCGGGTTTTTTATTCCCGCCGATCCCTCTGTAGCCGCAGTCTTCGGCGGTGGCTACAGGGTGGCGGCTTTATCGGCGTAGCGCACAGCCATGGCACGAATGCGTGAATCCCCTGACTGCAACAAGGCCGGGCCGCTCACCCGCAGAAAATTCAGATTGCCGCCTTCCAGCGCCACCTGCAGCCATTGCAGTGCCTCGTCCACCCTGCCCGCCTCGGCCAGCACCGCCGCGTGGCTGAACTGCCCGCGAAAATCCCCCGCTTCGGCCGAACGCCGGTACCAGTCATAAGCCTGGGCTGCATCCGCGTCGCAGGCCATGCCGTTTTCCAGGTAACGGCCCAGCAGGTTCATCGACTTGGCGTGGCCCATGCCAGCCGCGCGCCGGTAGCACGCCAGCGCCAGCTCATGGTCCAGCTCCACGCCACGGCCGGTGCCCAGCAGGTTGGCGTAGTTGTACAGGCCCCAATCCAGCCCGGCCGCCGCCGCTTCGCGGTAGTGCACCGCCGCCTGCTTCACATCCTGGGGCCCGCCCCAGCCGTGTTCGTGGCAACGCCCCAGCATGTTGCGCGCCATGGCGTGGCCACCGTTGGCGGCGATGCCGAACCAGGTGCGCGCCAGCGCCGGGTCGCGTTCTATGCCCTGGCCGTCCAGCAGTATCTGCCCCAGCAGCGCCTGGGCGTCGGCCATGCCGGCACGGGCAGCAGTGAGGATTGCCTGGGCAGCGCGCGCCGGGTTGTCATCGAGCATGGCGCGCAGTTGCTCGGCATCGAGGACTTCCTCGCGGCGCAGTTCAACGTTCATGTCAGACGTCCACCCAGCGCCGCAGCAGGTTGTGGTAGGTGCCGGTCAGGCGCACCAGCGACGGATGGTCTGGCACATCGCGGCTCAGGCTCTGGATGGCGCCGTCCATTTCAAACAGCAGTGCGCGCTGGCTGTCCTCGCGTACCAGGCTCTGGGTCCAGAAGAACGAGGCATAGCGGGCGCCACGGGTCACGGCATTGACCTTGTGCAGGCTGGTGCCGGGGTACAGCACCAAATCGCCCGCGGGCAGCTTGACCTTCTGGGTGCCGAAGGTGTCCTGGATTTCCAGCTCGCCGCCGTCGTAGTCGTCGGGGTCGCTGAAGAACAGCGTCGAAGACAGGTCCGTACGCACGCGCTCGGGATTGCCCCGGGCCTGGCGCACGGCGTTGTCGATGTGAAAATCGAAATTGCCGCCGGCCGTGTAACAGTTCAGCAACGGTGGAAACACCTTGTGCGGCAGCGCCGCCGACATGAACAGCGGGTTCTTCCACAGGCGTTCGAGCATGGCCGCACCGATTTCCACCGCCAGAGGGTGGCCTTCCGGCAATTGCAGGTTGTGCTTGGCCTTGGCCGATTGGTGCCCGGCGGTGATCTTGCCATCGGCCCAATCCGCGGCCTCCAGGGCCTGGCGAATGCGCGCCACTTCGTCTCGGGAGAAGATTCCGGGGATGTGCAGCAGCATGGCGAGGGCACCTGAGAGCAAGGGGTGCCAATGGTATTGATTCTTATTGTCTGTGTACAACCGCCCGACGTTCGAATTTGTAAAAACCGTAAGGCAAAAGTGTAAAGAACGTAAATTCAGTGCGAATAGCACCTTGTCGCAATTGATACCAAGTTTCATTTACCCTACATTCCGCCGCCTCGAACACCTTGGGGAAGGCTAAAAACAATGTCACGCCAACACATCTACGTTCCTGTCAGCTCACCGCGCCTGCTGGCCTCCGCCATCGGCATGGCCTTGGGCGCCGCTTCGGCCGCGCAGTTCGCCCAGGCCGCCGAAGACACTGACAGCAAGCAGAACGGTGCCATTTCGCTGGGGGCTACCAGCATCACCGGTGAGGCGCAGGAGCCTTCCTACCAAGTCGAGAAATCGGCCTCCAATAAATACACCGCGCCACTGACCGACACCCCGCGCTCGGTCACCGTCATCCCGCAGCAAGTGATCAAGGACACTGCCGCCACGTCGCTGCAAGACGCCCTGCGCACCGTGCCCGGCATCACCTTCGGCGCCGGTGAAGGCGGCAACCCGCAAGGCGACCGCCCCTTCATCCGTGGCTTCGATGCCCAGGGCGATACCTACCTGGACGGCGTGCGCGACACTGGCGCGCAGACTCGCGAAATCTTCGACATCGAATCGGTGGAAGTCAGCAAGGGCCCGAACTCGGCGTTCGGCGGCCGTGGCTCTGCCGGTGGCAGCATCAACCTGGTCAGCAAACTGCCCAAGGACCACGACTTCATCGACGGTGGCTTCACCTACGGTTCCGACCAGACCCGCCGCTACACCCTGGACGTGAACCGCAAGTTCCTCGACACCGCGGCGTTCCGCCTGAACCTGATGAGCCACGAGCAGAACGTGGCGGGCCGTGACGCGGTGAACTACGACCGCTGGGGCGTGGCACCGTCGGTGACCTTCGGCCTGGGCACCGAAAACCGCCTGAACCTCAGCTACTACCACGTGGAAAGCAACGACCTGCCGGACTCGGGCATTCCCTACGGCTACAGCTCGGCCACCGCTACCGCCCACGTGCACGACAAGCCCACCGATGGCGGCGACAGCAACAACTTCTACGGCCTGAAAGACCGCGACTTCCGCAAGACCCGCGCCGACATCAGCACCATTTCGTTCGAACACGACTTCAGCGACACCATGACGCTGAAGAACACCCTGCGCCACGGCAACACCGGTCAGGACTACATCCTCACCCAGCCGGACGACAGCCAGAAGAACGTTAACAAGTACGGCACCGTGTGGCGCCGTGCCAACGCCCGCGTCAGCACCACCGAGACCACCACCAACCAGACCGACCTGTTTGGCGAATTCAACGCGCTGGGCTTCAAGAACAACTACTCCACCGGTGTCGAGTTCACCCGTGAAGTCAGCCATGTCACCGGCTACACCTTTGCCAACCCGGCCAACAGCAACCCGACCGCAACCTCGCCAGGCGGCGCCGGTTGCCAGCCGGGCGAGTCCTATGGCGGCACCTGTACTTCGCTGAGCAACCCGAACCCGGACGACGACTACACCGGCACCATCACCCGCAACTACCAGGGCACCAAGACCACGGGCACCACCCGCGCCCTGTACGCGTTCGACACCATCGAGCTGGACCCGCAATGGCTGTTGAATCTGGGTGCGCGCTACGACAGCTTCGACACCACTGCCGACAGCGACACCACCGGCAAGGTCAGCAACGATTCGCACTTCTGGAACTGGCAAGCCGGCCTGGTGTTCAAGCCAACCGACAACGGCAGCATCTATGCTTCGTTCGCCACCTCGGCCACCCCGCCAGGCTCCATGCTCAACGAAGGCGTGGACGGCAACGGCATCCCTGCTGGCAATACTGTGATCCAGAGCGACCTGGAGCCGGAAACCACCAAGAACTACGAAGTGGGCACCAAGTGGGACCTGCTGAACGATCGCCTGTCGCTGACCGCTGACGTGTTCCGCACCGAGAAGGAAAACACCCACGTCCTGACAGCCACCAACACCTACGAAAACGCCGGCAAGACCCGTGTAGACGGTTTCGAGTTGTCGGCCACCGGCAAGATCACCGAGAAATGGCAGGTGTTCGCCGGCTACAGCTACCTGGACAGCGAAATCGTCAGCGGCGGCCTGGCCGGTCGTAACGGCGCAGTCACCGGCGGTGCCACCACCGACGGCAAGGAACTGCCCAACACGCCCAAGCACAGCGCCAGCCTGTGGACCACCTACCAGGTAGCGCCGAAGCTGACCATCGGCGGCGGTGCCTTCTATGTAGGCGAAGTCTGGGGTGACACGGCGAATACGGTGTACGTGCCGTCCTACACCCGCTACGACGCCATGGCCGCGTACAAGCTGAGCAAGAACGTCGACTTCCAGCTCAACGTGCAGAACCTGACCGACAAGGTCTACTACGACAAGGCCTACGCCGCGCACTTCGCCAACCAGGCCGCCGGCCGCACCGTGTTGTTCAGCACCAACTTCCACTTCTGATCCGCGAAGTGGTCCCCAGCCCCGCTCAGTCGTTGAGCGGGGCTTTTGTGTGTTTGAGACTTATTCGCAATCAATGCGGCATACTACGCGCCACGTTTGGCAAGGTGATCCCAGGTGTTGAAGAAAACACTGTTCCAACTGCATTGGTTTTTCGGTATCACGGCGGGGCTGGTGCTGGCCCTGATGGGCGTGACCGGGGCGCTGGTGTCCTTTCAAGATGAAATACTGCAAGCCTTGAACCCCGCCACCCTCAAGGTGCGGGTTCAGGAAAGCGGCGTGCTGCCGCCTGCGGTACTGGCACCCAAGCTTGAAGCTGCGCAGGGCAAGTCGATCGCCGCGCTGTGGGTGGAAACCGATACCGGCCTGGCCTCTCGGGTATTCTTCACCCCGCCGCCGGGCGAGCGCCGTGGCCAGCTGCGCTACTTCAACGCCTACACCGGCGAGCTGCTGGGCAGGGTGCGTGGCGAAGGCTTCTTCGGCTTTACCCTGCAACTGCACCGTTTCCTGGCCATGGGCGAATTCGGCAAGAACATCACCGGCGCCTGCACGCTGATTCTGGTGTTCTTCTGCCTGTCCGGGTTGTACCTGCGCTGGCCGCGCCGGGCGCTGAATTGGCGTGCCTGGCTGACGCTGGAGTGGGCGAAGAAAGGCCGCGCCTTCAACTGGGACCTGCACGCGGTGGCCGGCACCTGGTGCCTGGTGGTGTACCTGTTGCTGTCGGTGACCGGGCTGTTCTGGTCTTATGACTGGGTGCGCGAAGGTCTGCAGGCCGCGCTGGGCGATGCGCCCAAGGGCCAGCAGAAAGGCGAACAGCGCGGCCGCGGTGGCCGTCCCATGCCACCCAGCGGTCCGGTGCAGGTGAACTACGATGCGGTGTGGAACAGCATCCGTAACGAAGCCGGCCCGGGATTGAGCGCCTACAACCTGCGCCTGGCCCCCGCCGGCCAGCCGGCCATGGTGTTTTACCTGCTGCATGACGCGCCCCACGAGCGAGCGTTCAACAGCATGATCATCGACCCGTTATCGGGCAAGGTACGCCGTCACGAACGCTTCGCTGACAAACCATTGGCTGGCCAACTGCTGGACAGCGTGTACGCCCTGCACGTGGGCAGCTACTTCGGCCTGGCCGGGCGCCTGATCGTCACGCTCGCCGCCCTTACCATGCCGTTGTTCTTCATCACCGGCTGGCTGCTCTACCTCGACCGCCGCCGCAAAAAGCGCCAGGTGCGCGCCGCACGCCAGGGCCTTGACGTTGGCGCGGTGCAGGCGGATGCCTGGCTGATCGGCTTTGCCAGCCAGAGCGGTTTCGCCGAGCAACTGGCCTGGCAGAGCGCCGCCCAGTTGCAAGCTGCCGGCTTGGCGGTACGGGTCGAATCACTGGCCCGCCTGAATGAGCAGGACCTGCGCCAGTCCAGCAACGCGCTGTTCGTGGTCAGCACCTTCGGCGACGGCGAAGCGCCGGACAGCGCTCGCGGTTTCGAACGCAAGGTGCTTGGCCAGCCGTGGTCACTGGCGCACCTGAACTACGCCCTGCTAGCCCTGGGCGACCGTCAGTACCAACAGTTCTGTGGCTTCGGCCAGCGCCTGCACCAGTGGCTCAACGAGCGCGGCGCGCGCAGCGCTTTCACCCCGGTGGAAGTCGACAGTGCCAACCCGCACTCGCTGCAACACTGGCAGGAGCAACTGGGCCAGCTCACCGGCGCCCAGCCGATCATGGCCTGGCAGGCGCCGCTGTATGAAGACTGGACGCTGAGTGAACGGCGCCTGCTGAACCCCGACAGCCAGGGCGGCCCCGTGTACCTGCTGGGCCTGACGCCAGCGGCGCCGCACAGCTGGGAGGCCGGTGACCTGATCGAGGTGATGCCACGGCTGAGCAGCGATGTACCGCTGAGCACCAACGCCCGGGAATACTCCATCGCCTCGCTGCCCGCCGATGGCCGCCTGGAGTTGATCGTGCGTCAGGAACGTCATCCCGACGGCAGCCTGGGCCTGGGCTCCGGCTGGCTCACCGAGCATGCACCGCTGGGCGCGGCGATCAGCCTGCACGTGCGCCGCAACGCTGGTTTCCACGCGCCCACCGAGGCGGTGCCGGTGATATTGATTGGCAACGGCACGGGCCTGGCCGGCCTGCGCAGCCTGCTCAAGGCGCGCATCGCCAAAGGCCACCTGCGCAACTGGCTGGTGTTCGGCGAGCGCAACGTGGCCCATGACTACCTGTGCCGCCACGAGCTTGAGGGCTGGTTGGCCACGGGCAATCTGAAACGTCTCGACCTGGCGTTCTCCCGTGACCAGGCGCAAAAAGTCTATGTGCAGGACCGCCTGCGCGAACACGCCAACGCGGTGCGCGAATGGGTGGCTGACGGCGCGGTGATCTACGTGTGTGGCAGCTTGCAGGGCATGGCGGGCGGCGTTGATCAGGCGTTGCGCGAGGTGTTGGGCGATGACGTGGTGGACGGCTTGAGCGAACAAGGCCGCTACCGCCGGGATGTTTACTGACAGGCCGCGTCAGGCCGGCTGCAGTTTCTGCGTGAACGCGCCAAAAGCAACTTGCGAAACGTCCTGCAGCCATGGATTCTCAAACCCTTACAACCCTGCAGGAGCAGAGAAAGTGCACGACTCATTGATCGAAAAAGCCCGGCAAAGCGTCATCGACGTGCACGTGCTGATCGAACAGGTACTAGGCAAGGATGGCGGCGCCATGGCTGAACTGATGAACAGCTTCGCGCCGCAGTTCACCATGGTCACGCCCAAGGGAGTGGAGCTGAGCCGCGCCCAGACCGAGGCTTTTTTTAACGCCAACGTGGGGGCACGGGCGGGGCTGGAGATTGTGCTGGAAGACTTCCGCACCGTGGCCGTGGACGGGCAGACCGTGACGTTGCGCTACACCGAGGTCCAGCACCTGAACGGCCAGCGCGGGGCGCGGTTGTCAGTGGCTGTGCTGCGGGTTACCGAGGCGGCAACGCAGTGGTTGTACTTGCAGGAGACCGCGTTGCCGCAGGCTTGACCCCAATATTACCCGTCTTGACGCTACGTATGCGTACTCGTGGGTGCTGCCGATAGGCTGCGATAAGGGCCGCAGGCCCTTCACGATCTTGGGCACGCTCCGCGCGCCATCGCAGCCTGGCGGCGGATGGCCGCCCCGCAGTTCCTGCGTGTTCCGCAGGGCTGCGTTATGCGCCGCGTGCATCGGGTTCAGGCAGGCTCGGCTGTCAGCTCCACAACGTCGGCTTTCTTGATCACGGCGTACACCACGGCCGTGACCGCGGCGCCCGCCGCGATGGCCAGCAGGTACAGCAGCGCATGGTTGATGGCGTTGGGGATCAACATCACGAACAGGCCGCCGTGGGGCGCCATGAGTTTGCAGCCGAAGTACATCGACAGCGCACCGGTGAGCGCGCCGCCGGCGATGCTGGCCGGGATCACGCGCAGCGGATCCTTGGCGGCGAACGGGATCGCGCCTTCGGAAATGAAGCACAGGCCCAGCACCAGCGCGGCCTTGCCGGCTTCACGTTCGCTTTGGGCGAATTTGCGTCGGGCCAGGAAAGTGGCGATGCCCAGGCCGATGGGCGGGACCATGCCAGCAGCCATGGTAGCGGCCATCGGCGCGTAGCTCTGGGAGGCCAACAGCCCCACCGAGAAGGCATAGGCGGCCTTGTTGATCGGCCCGCCCAGGTCCACGCACATCATGCCGCCCAGTAACACACCCAGCAGGATGGCGTTGGTGGTGCCCATGCTGTCGAGGAAGTGGGTGAGCGCTTCGAGCATGCCCGCCACAGGTTTGCCGACCACGTAGATCATCACCAGGCCGGTAAACAGGCTGGCCAGCAGCGGAATGATCAGGATCGGCTTCAACGCTTCCAGGCTGGCCGGCAAGCGCGCGTAGTGGTTGATGGCCTTGGCCGCGTAGCCGGCGATGAAACCGGCCGCGATACCGCCAATGAAGCCTGCGCCCAGGGTGCTGGCCAACAGCCCGCCGATCATCCCCGGCGCGAGGCCGGGGCGGTCGGCGATGGAGTAGGCAATGTAGCCCGCCAGCAGCGGCACCATCAATTTGAAGGCCGTGTCACCGCCGATCTGCATCAACGCGGCAGCCAGGGTACCCTGCTCTTTGAACGCGGTGATGCCGAACACGAACGACAGGGCGATCATCAAGCCGCCCGCCACCACCATCGGCAACATGTACGACACGCCGGTCAGCAGGTGCTTGTAGGCACCGGTCTTCTCTTGCTTGGCCGGCGCGCCGCCGGCATTGCCGGCTGCGGCGGACTCCAGCTGGCCCTCGGCCAGAGCCTTGTCGAGGATCGACTTGGCCTGCTTGAGTGCCACGCCCGTGCCGCAGCGGTAAATGCGCTTGCCGGCGAAACGCTCGGTGGCCACATCGATGTCGGCGGCCAGCAGCACCACGTCAGCGTCCTGAATGGCAGCGGCGCTAAGCGGATTGCGCGCCCCCACCGAGCCCTGGGTTTCCACTTGCAGGTCGTAGCCCATCTGCTTGGCAGCAGTTTGCAGGGCCTCGGCGGCCATGAACGTGTGAGCCACGCCAGTCGGGCACGCAGTGATCGCCACCAGGCGCGGTGCGCGGGCGCTGGCTGCGACCGGTTGCGCCACAGCGGCCGCCGTGGGCTGATAGACCTGGGCCTGCTCGGCGGCCTGGCGCAGGAACCCGTCGGCATCCTGCAGCGCGGCAGCCGGGGTGCTCTGGTACAGGCGCTTGCCGACGAACCGGCTCAGGTCGACGGGGCCGGTGTTGACCACCAGTACCCAATCGGCGGCCTCGATGGCCGCCGCCGACAAGGTGTTTTCCGGGCGTTGCGGGTCGTGCACTTCAACGCAAGTGCTCCAGCCCTGGCGCTGCGCCACCGCATCAAGCAGGCGGGCGCTGAGCACGCTGGAGACGCGGCCGTTGGGACAGGCCGTGACAATGGCAAGTTTCATCGCATTCCCTCTTATTGTTCTGTCAGCGTGCGTACGCATACGCCGCTTTCGAGCCGCGCCAGCAAGGCGTGGTCACTGATGCCGAAACCGATCTGGCTGACCGCCATGGCGGCGATGGCCGTGGCCGTGCACAGGGTTTTCTCCGGGGTGGCGCCGCTGAGCAGGCCATGCACCATGCCCGCCAGCAGCGAATCCCCGGCACCCACGGTGCTGGCGATGTCGACCGTGGGCGGCAGCGCTTGCAGGGTGGGCTGGCCACTGAACCAGCTGACGCCCAGCGCGCCTTGGGAGATCACCACGTGCTCGATGCCCTGGGCATGCAGGCGGCGGGCCACGGCGGCCTGTTGGGCCGGGGTGTCGACGCGCTCGCCGAGCACCTCGCTGAGTTCATCGGTGTTGGGTTTGATCAACCACGGCTGGGTCGCCAGGCCGGCGCGCAGGGCAGCCCCGCTGGTGTCCAGGGCCACTTTCAAGCCCATGGCGACCAAGCGTTCGAGCAGGGCTTGCAACCATTGTGCGCTGATACCGCGCGGCAGGCTGCCGGCGACCACCACAGCGTCGTGGCCGGGGGCGATCTGCTCCAGGCGCGCCAGCAGCGCGGCCTGGGCATCCTCGTCGACGAAGGCACCCGGGCCGTTGAGGTCGGTGATGCGCCCGCCGCTCTCGGCCAGCTTGATGTTGCTGCGGGTCTCGCCCGGCACGCGGATGAACGCGTCGGTGAAACCCCGGGCCTTGAACAGCGCTTCGAACGGCAGCGCATTGTCCTGGCCAAGAAAGCCGGCCACGGTCAGCTCATGGCCCAGGTCAGCCAGCACTTGGGCAACGTTGACACCCTTGCCGGCGGCATGGCTGTGCATCGCCGTGCTGCGGTTGACGTCGCCCACCAGCAGGCTGTTGAGTTCCACGGTCAGGTCCAGCGCCGGGTTCAGGGTCAGGGTCAGAATCTTGGCCATCAGGGTTTCTCCACCAGGGCGCGCACTTCAGCGGCGCTGCCCAGGCCCAGCGCGGTTTGCGCCAGGCCTTGTGCTTGGCTCAGGGTCAGTTCGCGAACCCCGGCTTTTACCTCGGCAATGCTGCGCGCCGAGACACTCAATTCATCCACACCCAGGCCCACCAGCAGCGGCACCGCCACCGGGTCGGCGGCCAGCTCGCCGCAAATGCCCACCCACTTGCCGTGGGCATGGGCGGCCCGCACGGTGATGTCGATCAGTTGCAGCACCGCCGGGTGCAGGCCGTCGGCCTGGGCCGACAGGGTCGGGTGACCGCGGTCGATGGCCAGGGTGTACTGGGTGAGGTCGTTGGTGCCAACGCTGAAGAAGTCCACTTCGCGGGCCAGCACCGGCGCCAGCAGGGCCGCCGAGGGCACCTCGATCATGATGCCCAGTTGCAGGTCGGCCACCGGGATTTCTGCGCGCAGGCGGGCAGTCATGTCCCGCGCCTGACGCCACTCCTCAACGCTGCCGACCATGGGGAACATGATGCGCAGCGGGCGATTGTCAGCGGCGCGCAGCAAGGCGCGCAGCTGGCTTTCCATCACATCGGGGCGCTGCAGGGTGAGGCGAATGCCACGCACGCCGAGGAAGGGGTTTTCTTCCTTGGCAATGGGCCAGTACGACAGCGGCTTGTCGCCGCCCACGTCGAGGGTGCGCACCACCAGAGGCCGCCCGGCCAGCCCGTCGAGTACACGGCGGTACTCGGCTTCCTGCACGGCTTCATCGGGGGCCTGGGAGTGGGCCATGAAAATCAGCTCGGTGCGCAGCAGGCCGACGCCTTCGGCGCCCTGCTCCACCGCGGCTTTTACCCCGGCGCTTTCGCCGATGTTGGCGAACACTTCCACCGCGTGGCCATCGCGGGTAACCGCGGTTTCCAGACGCCGGGCATTGGCCGCTTCCTGGCGCTGGGCGCGCTGTTCGCGTTCTTCGATGGCGCGCTGGCGCACGTCTTCGCTGGGCGCGACGACCAACTGGCCACGCTGGCCGTCCAACAGCAACGGGCAGCCAGGCTTGAGCAGCAGCACCGCATCGCCGGCACCGACGATGGCGGGAATGCCCAAGGCCCGGGCGACAATGGCGCTGTGGGCAGTGGCGCCGCCACGAGCGGTGAGAATACCGGCCACCCGGGCCGGGTCCAGGCGGGCGACATCGGACGGGCCAACCTCATCCATCACCAGAATGTAAGGCTGCTCCGGCTCATCGGCACTTTCCACGCCGCACAGTTGCGCCAGCACGCGGCGACCGATGTCACGCAGGTCGGCGGCGCGTTCGGCCAGCAGCGCGTCGGCCAGGCTTTCCTGTTGCACGGCGGCTGCTTCGATCACGCTGATCCACGCCGCCGGGGCGCTTTCGCCCTGCTTCAGGCGGCCGGCCACTTCATCGGTCAAGGCCGGGTCGTCGAGCATTTCCTGGTGGGTAACGAAGATTTCGCGGATGGCCTTGGCCTGGCTGCGACGGATCAGCCCTTCGATGTCTTCACGCACCTGCGCCAGCGCGCCTTGCAGGCGTTGGTGCTCGATGTCGTGGGTTTCGCCACGCAGCGGGTAGTCGAACGTCTGCAACACCTGCACGTGGGCCGGGCCCATGGCGATGCCGGGGGCAGCGGCGATGCCGTGGATCTGCTGGCCGGCCACCGGCGCCTCGACCTTGGCGACGACGGCGATGGTTTCCTCACCCGGCACCACGGTGGTTTCCACCACCGCCGGCAGCGGTTCGACCTCTTCGCCCAGGCCTTCCTCTACCGCCGCCAGCAACGCCGGCAAGGCATCAGCGGCAATACCGGGTTCGGCGATGAATTCCAGCACCTGCCCGCGACGGGCACCCAGGCTCAACAATTTGCTCAGGCTCTTGGCCGACACTGCGGGTTCGTGGCTGTCGACCAGCCGAAGGCGGATCTCACCCTCGAAGCTTTTGGCCAACTGCGCCAGCACCTTGGCCGGCCGCGCATGCAGACCGTGGGCGTTGGCCAGGCCGATGCGTACGCTGGGCCAGTCGGCCGGCAACTCGCCGCCCAGCACTTCCAGTACCGCGCGGGTGCTGGTGGCGCGGCCCAGCTCCTGGCCGCGACCTTCGATCAGCAACGCGCACAGGCGCTCCAACAGTGCCTGATGGGCCTCGCCCAGGCTGGCCAGGCAGAACAGCCCGGTCAGCGGCTGGCCCAAATAACGCAACGGTTGCTGTGGGGTGACGAAAGCCAGGCCCGGTTTCTTCACCGTCTGTTCGCTGTGCAACCACCACAGGCCATCGCCCAGCGGCAGCGCTTCGACCTGCTGCAACACGGCGGCAAAGCCGTTGCTGACGCAGTCGGCCTGGCGCAGCAAGCGCGCGCCGCGCCACACCAGTTCTTCGAAATCTTCGGCCGCCACGCTCAGGCTGATCATCTGTGCATCCAGCGCCAGCTCCTGCGGTGCCCCCTGCAACAGTTTCAACAGCGCTTCGGGCGTGCCGGCACGGCGCAGGGCCTGGCCCAGGTCGGTCTCGCCCAAAGCGCGAGTCAGCAGTTGCAGCAGACGCAGGTGTTCGTCGGATTTGGCGGCAATGCCGATGGCCAGGTAGACGATCTGGCCGTCGCCCCAGTCCACGCCATCGGGAAACTGCAGTAGGCGCACGCCGGTGGCGAACACCAGGTCGCGGGTTTCCGGGGTACCGTGGGGAATGGCGATGCCCTGCCCCAGGAACGTCGAACCCTGGGCTTCACGGGCCTGCAAACCGGCCAGGTAACCGTCGGCCACCAGGCCGTCGGCGACCAGTTTCTCGGCGAGCAATTGCAGCGCGGCGGGTTTATCCACCGCCGTCTGGCCCATGGATATCTGCTCTATAGTGAGCTCGAGCATGCCAATCTCCTTTGCGGCATCCGGCGGATGCAGAAGTCTTGTTTTAAGGGTTCAGCATAGGGCCGAAAACATCGCACGGTCAGCCCCGGGCTGCTGCACAGCTTGGATCAGCCACCGGCCAGCACATTAGTTGTCTGGCCCGTCAGATTTTTTTCGGCAGAAAACACGCTGGCTGAATCGTTTAACCTAGAATGACAGGCACGTTACCCGATAATCTTCAGGCATTGAAGCCCAACCTGACGGCAGCCTTGCGACAATAGTCGCCTGCCACCATGATCAAAGATCGGGAAGAATGCGCCCGGCAGCGCCTGGCCGCCCGGTGCCGCGCTCCGCACTACAAGGAATACTCGGTTGAAACTCAGTGATATCGCCCGCCTGGCCGGAGTGTCGGTGACCACCGCCAGTTATGTGATCAACGGCAAGGCGCAACAGCAGCGCATCAGCAAGGCCACCGTGGAACGTGTGCAGGCCGTGGTCGACGAACATGGCTTCACGCCCAACCCGCAGGCCGCCGGGCTGCGCAGCCGGCACACGCGCACGCTCGGTTTCATTCTCCCCGACCTTGAAAACCCTAGTTACGCGCGCATTGCCAAGCGCCTGGAAAAGCGCGCCCGTGAACATGGCTACCAGTTACTGATCGCCAGCTCCGACGACGAGCCGGCCAGCGAGCTGCAACTGCAGCAGCTGTTCAAGGCCCGCCGCTGCGACGCGCTGTTCGTGGCCAGCTGCCTGCCGGCCAGTGACACCAGCTACCTGGAGTTGCAGGCCAAGGGTGTGCCGATCATCGCCATTGACCGCGAGATGGACAGCAGCCAGTTCTGCTCGGTGGTCAGCGACGACCACCATGCAGCCCTGCAACTGACCCGCAGCATCCTGCGCCCGGCGCCCAAGGCCATTGCCCTGATTGGCGCGCGCCCCGAGCTGATCATCAGCCGCGCACGCGCCGCAGGGTTCCACCAGGCCGTGGAAGGCTTCGACGGCAAAGTGCTGGTCGCCGAGGGCGAGTCGTTCAGCCGCGAGTGCGGGCGCCAGGCGATGATCGAACTGGTAGAGCGACTGGGCCACCTGCCCGAAGCACTGGTAACCACCTCCTATGTGCTGCTGCAAGGCGTGTTCGATGTGCTGCAAGGCCATCAGGACGAATTCCCGTCGCTGCACCTGGCCACCTTCGGCGACACGCAACTGCTGGACTTCCTGCCCCTGCCGATCAACGCCATGGGCCAGCAGCACGACCTGATCGCCAGCAAGGCACTGGAACTGGCGCTGGCCGCCGTTGAACGCAACGAATACCAGCCCGGCGTGCATGCCATCGCCCGCACCTTCAAGCAGCGCATTCACGAGGCCTGAACCATGGGGCTGATCGACACCCACACGCATCTGGACTTCCCGGATTTCGACGTTGATCGCCCTGCCCTGCTGGCCCACGCCCGTGCGCTTGGCGTGCAGCGCATGGTGGTGCTGGGCGTGCACCAGGCCAACTGGCAGCGCGTGTGGGACCTGGTGCAAAGCGATGCGCAGCTGTACGCCGCTTTCGGCCTGCACCCGGTGTACCTGCAGGAACACCAGCCTGAACACCTGGTTGAACTGCGCGACTGGCTGCAACGCCTGGCCGGCCACCGACAACTGTGTGCGGTGGGCGAGTTCGGCCTGGACTACTACCTGCAAGACCTCGACCGCGAACGGCAGCAAGCGCTATTCGAAGCGCAGCTGACGCTGGCGGCGGAATTCGAGTTGCCAGTGCTGCTGCATGTGCGGCGCAGCCATGCGGCGACCATCGCCACGCTCAAGCGCTTCAAGTTGCAACGGGCGGGCATCATCCATGCCTTTGCCGGCAGCTACGAAGAAGCCGGCGAGTACCTGAAGCTGGGGTTCAAGCTGGGCCTGGGCGGCGCGGCCACCTGGCCGCAGGCGGTCAAGCTGCGCAAGACCGTGGCGCGCTTGCCGCTGGAGGCAGTGGTGCTGGAAACCGATGCGCCGGACATGGCGCCGGTGATGTTTGCCGGTGAGCGCAACAGCCCGGCGCATTTGCCGCGCATTGCCGGGGCGTTGGCCGAGGTGATGGGGGTTGAGGTGGCGGCGTTGGCCGAGGCCAGCACGGCGAACGCCTGCGCGTTGTTTGGCTGGGAGGCCTGAGTTATTGCGGTGCCTGTGACGCGGCCTGGCGGCCGCGGCTACAGGATTACCGGTTCAAACGCTCAGAACAGAATCGTCCACAGGGCAATCACCGCGTACCACAGCACCGCCGAGCGCAGCAGCAATTCCCACAGGCTGTCGAGGCTGGCCACGCCGGCTTCGCCCGCCAGCTCGCCTGGTCGCTCACTGGCCACACGGCCAACATCAGCGATCAGTTGCTTGGCGCCAATGTGCCAGTGCAGCAGTTCATGCAGCATGACCTTGCCCACGGCGACGAAGTTGCCCACCAGGGCGAAACTGGCGGCCAGCACGCGCACCGGCACCCAGTCGAAGGCATGGCGAATGCTGCCGGCGCGGGCGACCACGCCGGGGTGCTGCGAGTGGGCAATGGCCAGGGCCAGCAGCCGATACACCAGCGCCGCCACCGGCCCGAGCAGCACGTACCAGAAGATCACCGCGAAGAAACTCTGGTAGGCCTGCCACAGCAGATGGTTCTGCACCCTGGCCAGCAAGCCCGCTTCGTCATCGCCGGTCACGCCCAGGTCGCGCTCGGCCACATGCACGGCCGCCTGCTCGTCACCCCGGCGCCAGGCGTCGCGAAACGGCCCCAGGGAGGCCTTGATATCGCCCCGGCCCAGGCTGTAGATCACCACCCAGAGATGAATGGGGAAGGCCAGCAAGCCATAGGCCACCGGTTTCAGCGCCAGCAGCACCGCGCCCAGCACGATGGCCGGCAGCAGCACCCACAGCGCCAGAATCAAGGCCGGTTCCTTGGCCAGGCGCGACTTGGCTTCCAGGCGGGCCAGCTCGCGCAGCCAGCCACCGTCACGTTGCAAGCGGTGGCGCAACGCCGAGAACTTCTCGACCCACAACACCAGAACCAACACCAGAAAACTCATTGCTCGCCCTCGTTGGCCGCCAGGCTGGCGCGGTAGCGCCCCCAGTCGAAATGCGGCCCTGGATCAGTCTTGCGCACCGGCGCGATGTCGCTGTGCCCGCAGATGCGCGATGGGGTAATGGCCGGGTACTGCGCTTGCAACTGCCGGGTCAGTTGCACCAGTGCCTGGTACTGCGCGTCGGTGAATGGCTCGAAATCCGTGCCTTCCAGTTCGATGCCGATGGAAAAATCGTTGCACGCCTCGCGCCCCTCGAAGCTGGACACCCCGGCATGCCAGGCACGCTGCAGACAAGAGACGAACTGGGTGACAGCACCGTCACGCTCGATCAGGAAGTGCGCCGACACCCGCAGCTCGGCGATGGTCTGGAAAAACGGGTGGGCACCGGTGTCGAGCTGGTTCTGGAAGAACTGCTGCACGCAGCCGGTCTGGAACTGGCCCGGCGGCAGGCTGATGTTGTGGATCACCAGCAGGGATACTTCCGCCTCGGGGCGCTCGTTGAAATTCGGCGAGGGACAATGTTGCGCCTGCTGGCACCAGCCAGTGGCGGGGTCAATGTTCATCAGGGTTCCTTGGCAACGCACGTCGATGGCCCAGTATGCCCCGCCACGGCGCGGCTGGGCAGCCACGAAGGGCAAAAGAGTGTTGCGGCTGATCTATTTGCTTTTCAGCCGACGCAGGTTGCTGACCACCGAGTCCAGCGCGCGGTCAAACAGCAGCGCGTCGTCGAGGATGCGCACCGAACCGCGGCGAAACTCCACGGCCAGGCCCATGCGGGTCTTCTCCAGCACCTTCATGCCGGTACGGTTGACGAACACGTACTTGTCGGTGGCCTGGATGACCGCCGCCAGCTTGCAGCGCACCTTGTGGTCTTCATCTTCCTGGATTTCCACCCAGCAACCGGGGCGCAGCTTGTCGACCTGGGCAAGGCCCGGGTCGTCGGCTGGCAGGCGCAACGGCGCCTCCCCCTGCGGTGCGTCGCCGTGGCCGGCCAAAACGATCTCCTCCACCACCGCCACCAGCGCTGGCGGCTCCTGGCCTGCCGCCAATGCCGTGGGGTGCAGGGCATCTCGCTTGAGCGCCTGCACGTGGAGCACTTCCAGCTGGCTGAAGAATTCACTGGTGGCGAACGGGTCGAAGGCCGAGCTGGTGAGGCCGTCGCGCAGGGCCTTGAGCAGGCCCGGCACCACTTCCAGCAGGCGCTGATGGGCCTGCGGGTCGTCATGGGGTTCGACGCTCCAGATCAGGTCATCCATGGTCGCCAGCCCTTCCTGCCACTGCGGTGAACCGTCACCATGCTTCAGGCACACCAGCAGCAACACCTTGCTCCAGGCCTCCTCCAGCAGGCGCACCACCACCTGGGGCAGCACCTTGCCCAGCAGGCGCCGGTTGAGCTCCTGCTGCACCCGATGGCGGGCCAGCTCGGCCTTGGCACGGCCTTCCTCGGCATCGCGGGTGCGCTGTTCGAGCAGCTCGCTGCGCCGCCGCTCATCGGCCGTGAAAGCAAGGAAATCGGCGAGCAGCTCGGAGAAAATCGCCGGGTCGTCGACAAAGTCGTTGAGCAGGCGTTGCACAATCTGTTCGATGCGCAGGTACAGGCTGTCGCGCTGGTAATCGTCACGGTTGCCCCAGCCCATGGCTGCGGCGGCGATCTCGTTGAGCAGGCGGCGCGCCGGGTGGCTGCCACGGCTGAAGAAACTCTTGTCGAGCACCGCCACCTTGAGCATCGGGATCTGCAGGCGGCCGATCAGCGCCTTGAGCGAGTCAGGCAGGATACGGTCGTCGAGAATGAACTCGAACAGCATGGCGATCAGGTTGATGACGTCTTCGTCCACCACCCCGATCACCCGGAACTTGCCGCTCTTGACGCTGACCCGGGTCAGCAGCTGCTCCAGCTGGTGGCGCAGGTCGTAATCGTCCTGGGCCGCCTGGGACGACGGCACGTACTGCTGCAAGTGCGAGAGTAGGCGCATCAGGTCGTTGGTGGAAATGGGTTGCGCCTCGTGGCTGGTTTCCAGCTTGGGCGCGACGCTGCCACGCAGCTGATGCAGCAATTCCTGCAGCGCGCCGAACACTTCCTGCACACTTTCATCCAGCTGCGTGGTGCCCTGGCTACCGCCGCCGGCGGCATCTTCGCGGCGCGCACTGGGGCGCGGCGGCGTGCGGTCGGCGCTGCGGCGCGCCGGGGCAGCCTTGAGTTCGGGCAGCACGCCGGTAGCAATCAGCAGCTGGTTGGCTTCGCCATACAGTTGATCACAGTCGCTGAGCACGTACTTTTCGAACAGCTTGAGCACGATCAGCTTGACCTTGATCTCCACGCCCAGGTTGCGCCCCGCCTCGAGGAAATAGTGGCACAGCATCGCCGGCCCCAGCGGGTTGGTGGCGTCGTCAAGGCGCTTGAGCACCAGTGAGTTCAGGCGCGCGGTAAGCTGGCCCAGGGCAAAGCCGTCACGCGCCAGCACCTTGCCCACCATGGCGTCCAGCGCCACGGTGCGTTCCAGATCATCGTTGGCCACCAGTTCCAGCTTGTCATAGCTGATCGGGGCTGACACCACTGGCTCGGCAATATCGTATTGGCCGATGGCGACGAAGGCTTCGTGGAGCTTTTCCAGAAAACCGCGCTCGATGCTCTTGCGCTTGAGGCGCAGGTCGCGCATGGCTTCGAAGAACAGGTTCTGCTCAACGTTGTTGTGAGCCTTGTCGGCCATCTCGAACAGGGTGTCGTCGGCATTGTCGAACAAGGCCTGCAGGCCTTGGCGCAGCTGCTGGGCGGCCTTGTCGCGCAGTTGCAGCAGGACAACGGGCAGGCGTGCCAAGGGCGTCTGATTGGCATGATCAGCAGCGGCCTTGTTCAACGGCACGACTTTCCCATCGTTATGCATCCCGTCCTCCTGAAAGAATGAGGTCCCGTCAGCGTTCCAGTATGCAGGTTACCGGCTTGCGCCCACAGCTCTATGGCGCAACACCTTTGTAAGCGTCAGCACGCAGAACGAAAACAATTCGGACCGACGTCAAAGTCATGACGCCAATTACAAGGCGCTCATTATCTGCAAAACCGGGTAACAGTGCTAGGGCCGCTTAAAGAGTTATTTACATCCCGATGCCAAGTGGACAACAAAACCGGCACAAAGCTCCCTGCGCCGGGATATTTAAGCCCTGAACGCCGCCCGGCCGCGAGCTGCGCGCAAGGCTTCGCGCCGGACCACCGCCTGCCCTATAATCCGGCCACTTTGCCTGTGGAGCCTGCTATGCCGAATCTACGCCTCGCCGACCTGACTGCCGAGATCGAAGCCAACGTGCGCCGTGCGCTGCTGGAAGACATTGGCAGCGGCGACATCACCGCCCAACTGATCCCGGCCGAGCGCCTGGCAAAAGCCACCATCATTACCCGCCAGGACTGCGTGGTGGCCGGCACCGCCTGGGTAGACGCGGTGTTCCGCCAACTCGACCCGCGCGTGGCCGTGCACTGGCAGGTCAGCGATGGCCAGCGCGCCACCGCCAACCAGGCGCTGTTCCACCTCGAAGGCCCGGCGCGTTCATTGCTGAGCGGCGAACGCACCGCACTGAACTTCCTGCAGATGCTGTCCGCCGTGGCCACCCAGGCGCAGGCACTGGCCGACAAGGTCGCCGCCACCCAGGTGAAACTGCTCGACACCCGCAAGACCCTGCCCGGCCTGCGCCTGGCGCAGAAGTACGCGGTGACCTGCGGCGGGTGCCACAACCACCGCATCGGCCTGTACGACGCCTTCCTGATCAAGGAAAACCACATTGCCGCCAGCGGTGGCATTGCCCAGGCCATCAGCGCCGCGCACCGCATCGCCCCCGGCAAGCCGGTGGAGATCGAAGTCGAAAGCCTGAGCGAACTCA
The DNA here is from genome assembly GCA_963816515.1 of uncultured Gammaproteobacteria bacterium. Taxonomy (GTDB): domain Bacteria; phylum Pseudomonadota; class Gammaproteobacteria; order Pseudomonadales; family Pseudomonadaceae; genus Aquipseudomonas. Next base: position 1,558,648 of record CAWFKX010000001.1, read on the forward strand.
AGGAAGCGCTGGCCGCCGGCGCCGACATCATCATGCTCGACGAACTCAGCCATGACGACATGCGCGAGGCCGTGCGCCTGAATGCCGGCAAGGCGAAACTGGAAGCCAGCGGCGGGATCAATGAAAGCACCTTGCTGCCCATTGCCCAGACCGGTGTGGACTACATCTCCATCGGCGCCATGACCAAGGACGTCAAGGCCATCGACCTGTCGATGCGCCTGAGCCTGTAACACCTCACCCCACGAGATGAACGAAGGTATTGGAGTACTCGCAGTGACGAACACGCTCAACCCCGGGGCCGACAAGGTCTACATCATCCGCATCGACGGCACCCGCCTGGGGCCCTTCCAGACCCGCGTCGAACCGAACAAGGCGCTGATCTACGAAGTGACGCTGAACGCCGGCGCCGGTGACACCCTCGAACACCACCGTGACGACGGCCAGGTGGACAGCTACCTGATCACCAACACCCATTTCCAGCCGGAGATGACCACGGTGGCGGCGCATTACACCGTGCGGTGGCGGCAGGAAGGGTGACGCCGATGTGGGAGCCGCTGGCTCCCACATTCATGCCATCAGCGGTAACGCCCCCACCTGCGGCCGCGCGAACAGATAACCCTGCATCAACTCGATACCCAGCGCCAGCAACGCATCGCGCTCCCCGGCGGTTTCCACGCCTTCGGCCAGCAAGGTAATCCCCAGCCGCTGCGCCACCAGCACAATGCCCGCCACAATCGCCTCGCGCACCGGGTCGGCATCGATGTTGCGGGTCAGCACCATGTCCAGCTTCAAAACCTGCGGCTGGAACGTCGCCAACAGGTTCAACCCCGAATACCCCGACCCGAAGTCGTCGATGGCCGTGGTAAACCCTTGCCGCTCATACGCCTTGAAAATCGCCTTCAAATGCTCCGGGTCTTCCACCCGCTCCCCCTCGGTCACCTCGAACATCAACCGCTCCAGCGGAAACGCCGACGCCTGCGCCGCCTCCAGCGTCGCGCGGATGCAGGTTTCGGCGCGGTACACCGCATTGGGCAAGAAGTTGATGCTCAACTTGCAGTCGGGGATACCCACCAGCCCCAAACCCGCCGCCAACTCGATGGCCTTCACCCGGCAGGCCTGGTCGAAGCGGTAACGATTACCGTCATTGACCTGGCCCAACACACTGGCCGCCGACTCGCCGTTGGGGCCACGCACCAAGGCTTCATAGGCGTACAGCGCGCCGGTGCGCACGTTGAGGATTGGCTGGAAGGCCATGGTGAACTGGAAATCCAGGGCTTCCAGGTTGCGGCATTGAGCGCAGCTGGCGGGTTCGAAGGGGTGGGGGAAGAAAGTTTGAGTCATTGGGCAGCCAGGCGGAACAAAATTAGGGCGCAAGAAGCATGATGGCAAAACGGTAGTGCCGAGTGAAGAATAGGATCCGGGGGGCTGCGGGGTCAAAACTTGAGTGCGGCTTTGCGATGAAAGGGGCTGTCGCAGGGGGAGGGGTTTTCTACTTCCCTAGCTCGGCGAACGTAAGAGACGGATGAACAGTTAGCGAGCTAAATGGTTCAGAAAACAACCAGAACAGTTGCTCATTTCGCCCCGCGCACCTATAGCCAATCAACATAACTACCTGCCCTCACCTGTCTAAGCTGGAATATGCAACCTCCCCTCAGTGGGCCATTCAGCCAATACAGGTACATCACCATGAAAGGGATCTGCTCGATCACACTGGTCGTTCTTCTTGCCGGCTGCGCCATGCACGACAACCGCGACACCGATCCTCGCGCGCCTGCCGCCGACGCTACTGAACTCAAGGGCGACGCCATCAACAGCGCGCTGGTAGGCCGGCCACACCAGGGCATAACCCGTGACGGCCAGGCGTACAGTGAAACTTTCCAGCCTGACGGCACCGCCGTACTCAGCCTGGCGGGTACCGGGCCGCAGAAAGGCAGTTGGCAGGTATCGGAGGATACCCTGTGCGTGAACTACGCCGCCTACGGCAACCTGTGCAATACCGTGAAAGCGGACAACCAGTGGATCTGGTTGATCGACAGCACCAAGATGACGACCAATAACCGTATTTCGCGGCACTGATGCAATAGTGAAAGGGGCCGGCACGGATGATCGGCTTCCCTGCCCGGCTTGGGCTTGGCGCTTGGCTGGTGGAGTTGTTGCGGGGAGGGAGATGGTGCCGGGGATAGGAATCGAACCTACGACCTTCGCGTTACGAGTGCGCTGCTCTACCGACTGAGCTACACCGGCGTAGTACCACGTTTAAGTTAACACCTCGTAGAAGCTACGAGCAATAGAACAAAGCAGTCAGCGGTAGTGAGAAAAGGTCGCCGAAGCGACCTCTCTAATAGCTACCGATATCAATTACGACTTAGGCAGATATTTCGCAGCAACAGAGCCGCTTACGACCCATTTGCATGAAGAATCAGCCACACAGGTCATTGTCCAGACAATATTTTTACCATCAATGTTAGTACTATCGCCTGTATTCTGCATAACTGCAGTCACTGTACCTTGAGTAGTCGAAGTACCTGCTACGGTAACCGAAGCGACATATGGACTAGTGATGCTAGCGGCTGCCGGGAGATTAAGCGTACTGTTGGTAGTACTGCTGGTCAGCGACCCATCGTTAAACGCCATTGCCAAGGCCTGCTGAGCTGGCGTCGCAACGGATGAAGCCTCCGCAACGCGAGCTCTCAGCGTGTAGGTCTGGTAAGCCGGCAGCGCAATCGCGGCCAGAATACCGATGATTGCAACGACGATCATCAATTCGATCAGCGTAAAACCTTTCTGGGATTTCATATGGGCCAAGCCTCCATTTCGGACAGGATGTCCTTTTGACGTGAATGACTTGATGCATCGCTCATGCCACTTTTACACCGGCCTGTAAATCTCGTTGGTACACCCGTAGGCAATGGTCCGCCGTTGCAAATCGCCGCCAGAAACTGACAATTTTTGTCACCATGACGTCAGAGGTTTGGCACTCGTGCTCGACTAGGCTATAAAACACGCAATGTAGACGCTTGGTGCCCAAATGAACGATGTCGCCCTCACCGGCTTGGCCAAACACCTGGTCCAAGCTGAATTGCTCACTGACAAAAGCGCGCAACAAGCGTTACAGCAGGCCCAACGTAGCAGGATCCCTCTGGTCCACTTCCTGGTTCAGAACAAATTGGTAAAAAGCCGCGAAATCGCCGAGGTTGCGTCTGAGCAATTCGGCGTTTCATTTATGGATCTAGGCATGCTGGATAAGGAGTCCCAGCCTAAGGGTTTGGTTAGCGAGAAGCTGGTCCGTCAGCATCACGCGCTGCCACTGTGGCGCCGTGGTAACAAGCTGTTCGTTGGGGTATCCGACCCCACCAACCATCAAGCGATCACCGACATTCAGTTTAGTACCGGGCTCACGACCGAAGCGATCCTTGTTGAGGACGACAAGCTCGTCGACGCGATTGACAAGTTTTTTGACAACGGCAACACCGGCCTTGATGAACTAAGCGATGTTGACCTAGATGGTCTTGACGTGGAAACAGTCAATGAGCACGAGTCTGACTCCGTCGTTCGCCAGGACGCAGATGACGCCCCCGTCGTTCGCTTTGTGAACAAAATGTTGCTCGATGCGATCCGAGGCGGCGCTTCGGACCTACACTTCGAACCGTACGAAAAGGTCTACCGCGTTCGCATTCGTACGGACGGTATCCTCCATGAAGTCGCCAAACCCCCTATCAACCTCGCGGGCCGCATTGCCGCGCGCCTCAAAGTCATGGCCAGCTTGGATATCTCAGAGCGCCGCAGGCCCCAGGATGGCCGTATCAAAATGCGGATTTCCAAGAACAAGGCCATAGATTTTCGAGTTAACACATTGCCCACTTTGTGGGGCGAGAAAATCGTAATGAGGATTCTTGATCCATCAAGCGCACAGATGGGGATTGACGCGCTTGGCTACGAAGCCGATCAGAAAGAATTGTACTTGCAGGCCCTACGCCAACCTCAGGGAATGATTCTGGTAACCGGCCCCACGGGCTCGGGCAAGACTGTGTCACTTTATACGGGGCTGAACATCCTCAATACCGTGGATATAAACATTTCCACCGCTGAGGACCCGGTGGAAATCAACATGGAGGGCATCAACCAGGTCAACGTAAATCCCAAACAGGGGCTGGATTTTGCGCAAGCCTTGCGATCATTCCTGCGTCAAGACCCCGATGTGATCATGGTGGGAGAGATCCGTGACCTGGAAACCGCTGAAATCGCGATCAAAGCAGCACAGACTGGCCACTTGGTGCTATCGACGCTGCATACCAACAGTGCCGCGGAAACCTTGACCCGCCTACTGAACATGGGCGTGGCCGGATTCAACATCGCTACTTCCGTAAGCCTGATCATTGCACAGCGGCTGGCGCGCAAACTATGTCCGCACTGTAAAAAAGAGGCAGACATTCCTCATGATACGCTGGTCAAGGAAGGCTTCCCGGTGGAAAAAATCGGAACTTTCAAGGTGTATGAGCCTGTTGGTTGCGACCAGTGTAATAACGGCTATCGAGGGCGGCAAGGCATCTACGAAGTAGTGCGCAACACCCAGGCACTACAGCGCCTAATCATGGAGGAAGGCAACTCGATAGAGATCGCGGCCCAAGCTCGAAAGGAGGGTTTCAATGACCTTCGTACATCCGGGCTGATAAAAGTGATGCACGGCGTCACAAGCCTCGAAGAAGTTAACCGGGTGACCAAGGACTAAGCAATGGGGGCGAAAACGACGAAGATCAAGGAAAGCATCTTTTCCTGGGAAGGTCTTGACCGAAAAGGCGCGAAGGTCACGGGAGAATTAGCAGCCCCGAATTTGGCCCTCGTCAAAGCCCAGTTGCGCAAACAGGGCATTAATCCGGGAAAAATCCGTAAAAAATCGGCCTCGTTATTCAAGCGTGGAAAACGCATCAAACCCTTGGACATTGCCATGTTCACGCGCCAAATGGCAACAATGATGAAAGCGGGCGTGCCGTTGCTACAGTCATTCGAAATCATTGGCGAAGGTTTCGAAAATCCTAACATGCGAAAACTGGTCGACGAGGTAAAACAAGAGGTCGCCGCAGGTAACAGCTTTGCCTCCTCACTGCGCAAAAAACCCGAATACTTTGACGAGCTCTATTGCAACCTGGTGGACGCAGGCGAACAGGCAGGCGCGCTTGAAACGTTGCTGGATCGGGTTGCGACTTATAAGGAAAAAACCGAAGCCCTCAAGTCGAAAATCAAGAAAGCGATGAATTACCCGATTGCCGTCATACTGGTGGCAATCATCGTCAGTGGTATTTTGCTGATCAAGGTTGTGCCGCAGTTCAAATCAGTATTTGCTGGCTTTGGCGCACAGCTTCCGAGCTTTACCCTCATGGTGATCGGCCTGTCCGAAGTCGTGCAGGAGTGGTGGTACATCATTGTTGGCGTGGCGGTTGCGGCAATCTTCGTGCTTCGGCACTTTTACGGAAAAAGCCAAAAATTCCGCGACTTGGTCGACCGCTGGCTGCTCAAACTCCCCATCATTGGCGGACTACTTTATAAATCTGCCGTTGCCCGTTTCGCGCGAACACTTTCCACCACTTTCGCCGCAGGTGTGCCGCTGGTGGAAGCGCTGGACTCAGTGGCAGGTGCCACCGGCAACGTAGTATTCAAAAACGCCGTGAATCGCATCAAGCTGGACGTTTCCTCCGGCACCCAGCTCAATGTTTCTATGCGCTCGACAAATACGTTTCCCAGCTTGGCGATCCAAATGACCGCCATCGGCGAAGAATCCGGCGCCCTGGACTCTATGCTCGATAAAGTGGCCAGCTACTACGAGGCCGAAGTCGACAACATGGTCGACAGCCTCACCAGCCTCATGGAGCCGATGATCATGGTCGTGCTCGGCGTACTAGTGGGCGGCCTCGTCATCGCCATGTACCTCCCCATTTTCCAACTAGGCTCAGTCGTCTAACCCATGCCCCTATCCGAATACCTGGCCACCACCCCCATGGCCTTCACCCTCTGCGCGCTGATCCTGGGCCTGGTAGTGGGCAGTTTCCTCAACGTGATCATCCACCGCCTGCCAAAAATGATGGAGCGCGACTGGAAAGCCCAGGCCCGCGACATCCTCGGCCTTCCCGCCGAGCCCGAAGGCCCGCGCTACAACCTGATGCTACCCGCCTCCGCTTGCCCGCACTGCGGCCACAAGATTCGCGCCTGGGAAAACATCCCTGTCGTCAGCTACCTCGCCCTGAAAGGCCAGTGCGCCAGCTGCAAGGCCCCCATCAGCAAGCGCTACCCGCTGGTTGAACTGGCCAGCGGCCTGTTGAGCGCGTTCGTGGCCTGGCATTTCGGCTTTGGCTGGGCGGCCGGGGCAGTGATGCTTTTGACCTGGGGCCTGTTGGCCATGAGCCTGATCGATGCCGATCACCAGTTGCTGCCCGATGCGCTGGTGTTGCCGCTATTGTGGCTGGGCCTGATCGTCAATGCCTTTGGCCTGTTCGCCACCCTGCCGGATGCGCTGTGGGGCGCGGTGGCGGGTTACCTGGCGCTGTGGCTGGTGTTCTGGGCGTTCAAGCTGGTCACCGGCAAGGAAGGCATGGGCCATGGTGATTTCAAGTTGCTGGCGATGCTGGGGGCCTGGGGTGGGTGGCAGGTGTTGCCGCTGACCATTCTGCTGTCGTCGCTGGTGGGGGCGATTCTGGGGGTGATCATGCTGCGCCTGCGCAATGCCGCGCACAGCACGCCTATCCCTTTCGGGCCCTATCTGGCCATTGCGGGGTGGATCGCTTTGCTGTGGGGTGGTCAAATAACGGCTTCCTACATGCAGTTCGCTGGTTTCCGATGACTGATGCTTCTTCGACTCCCTGGATTTTGGGCCTGACCGGCGGCATCGGCAGTGGTAAGAGTGCCGCCGCCGAGCGCTTCGCCGAGCTGGGCATTCACGTGGTGGACGCCGATCAGGCGGCGCGTTGGGTGGTTGAACCGGGGCGCCCTGCCCTGGCCGAGATTGCCACGCACTTCGGCCCCGGGGTGTTGCGCGCCGATGGCACGCTGGACCGGGCGGCGCTGCGCGCGCTGATTTTCGAGGACGCCGAGCAGCGGCGCTGGCTGGAAGGCCTGCTGCACCCGCTGATCGCTACCGAGATTGCCCAGGCGCTGGCCAAGGGCACGTCGCCTTATGCGGTGTTTGTTTCGCCGTTGATGGTGGAGTCGGGGCAGTACCGGCTGGCCCAGCGCCTGCTGGTGATCGATGTGCCGCAGGCGTTGCAGATCGAGCGCACGCTGCGCCGCGACAACACCAGCCTTGAGCAGGTGCAGGCCATCCTCAAGGCCCAGGCCAGCCGCGAGGAGCGCTTGCGCCATGCCGATGATGTGCTGGTCAATGACCGCGACCTGGCGGCGTTGCGCGCCGAAGTCGAGCGGCTGCATGCATTTTACCTGACATTGACTGGAGGCCACTGATGAGCCAACCCCTGACCGTACAATGCCCGACTTGCGGGGCGCCGGTGGAATGGAACGCGGCCACGCCGACCCGGCCGTTCTGCTCGGAACGCTGCAAGCTGATCGACCTGGGCGCCTGGGCGGCCGAGGAACACAAGATTCCGGTGGGGCCGGACGCCGAGGACGACCTGTTTTCCGGGGATTTGCCGCACAGTGAGCATTGATGGGCGCTGACGCGGCCTTGCGGCCACTGCTATAGCGGTTGCAGCAGCGGCCGCAGCCGCGTCGGGCCATCACTCATCCTTCCAGGGTGCCGCCAGGTACCGCGTGCGGTTGAAGGTTTCCAGCCACTCCGGGCAGAACACCACCAGCGCCGCCACGATCATTCCGTTGATGAACGCCTCGGGAAAGATCACCAGCCACAAGTACCCGACGAAATCCCAGATCCACTCCGGCAGGGCGAACCTGCCGTCCAGCCACAGCAGGCCCAGCCCGGCGAACACGCACAGCAACGCTGCCAGCGCGGCGGAAAAGAACCCCGAGCAGAAGATGTAGACGAAGGGATTTTTCGGTTGCGCACGCTCGACCAGCAGCGCACAGGTTTCCGTGACCAGCACCGGCAGGCCGATCAACAGCAGGCCGTTGACGCCGACCGCCAGCAGATCCTGACGCCCCAGCAGCACCAGGCCCAGTTGCGCCACCAGGCCGCCGAGCAACGCCAGGGGCCAGTCCAGCAGCAGCGTCACCGCTGTCATGCCGATGAAGTGGTAGGACACGCCGGTGTCGAAATCGCGACGCACCAGCCACAACAGGAACAGCGCCAGCACGGTGCCGAACAGCAAGTGCTGGCGGCGGCTATCGGTGAACAACTCGACCCAGGGCGCACGCCAGGTGGCCCAACCCAACACCGGTATATACAGCCACCAGCCGACGCCAAGCGTCACGCCGGACAGCACCTGCGCGCTGATCATTTTTTCGCCTGTTCCAACGCCGTCTTCAACGCGGCGGCGTCGGTGAATTCATGCTGGGCCACCAGCCGCTGGTGGTCGAGCTCCATCCACAGCACGGAGTCGTCGGCCACGTTGTAGCCGGGCGCGATGCGGCCTTCGCGGTCGAGCACCACGCGGTAGTCGTAGGAACGCATGGACGGCAGCGCGAACATCTTGGCGATCAGCGCGGGCATGCGCTGGATGTCAGCGAGAAACACCGCCTGGCGGCCCTCCAGGTAACCCTTGGGCTGGCCTTGCAGCGCAGCGTTGACCAGCTTGGCGCCGCCCATGTCACGGGCCACCAGCAAAATGCGCGCCTCTTCGTTGAGGCTGTAGGGCGCGTCGAACTGATCGAGCAACGTCCAGGCCGGCAATCGCTCGCCCACTTCCGCGGCCATGGCCCAGCATGGCAGCAGGCTGAGCAGCAACAGGGTCCAGAACTTCATGGGCACATTCCTCTGGCAGATTGGCGTGTTGGCAGTTTACACCCGGCACCATGACACAGCGTGTGCAAGTCATTCACTGCAAAGCGCAATTTGAACGCTAAGCTTGTGAGCATGGATGACTCAGATTACTTGCGCCTGCTCACCATCCAGGCCGAACAAGCCAATGCGTTCCTGTCCAATGCCCGCAAATGGGAGCGCGAGCGTTGGGTCTGCCAGCGCCTGCTGCAAGGGCTGAACATTCCCTACCGTAGCGAGGAGTTCAACCCCGCCGGCCAGGAGCCGCCGGACGTACTGTTTCGTGACGCCAGTTTCGAAGTGTTCTTTGTGCTGGACGAAGGCCGGCGGCTCAACGATGAATGGCGCGAAGAGCTGCAACGCCGCCGCAGCGCTTTCTCCCTGGCCCAGCTGGTGCGCCGCGAGGCCCGGCCCAAGCGCATCGGCGCGCCGGAACTGCTGCAGCGCCTGGCGCCGACCCTGCGCAAGAAGTCGCACAACTACAAGGAACGCGGTCTGGACCTGGGCGAGCTGGACATCATCGCGTTTGCCAGCCTGAAGCGCGAAGTGCTGGACCTCAACAGTCACTTCCCGCCGCCCACCGAATACCTGCGCCAGGGCTGGCGCTCGCTGTCGCTGGTAGGGCCGACGTTTGCCCGGGTGCTGTTCGCCCACCCGGATGCACCGGATTTCCTGCGCAGCAACCTGGGGCGCAGTATTGTCTTCGATGTAGGCATCAGCCTGTGAGTGGGGGATAATCCCAACGCCAGCTGTATGTTTTCATTAGGGAACGCTGTACTTTTCCCACAGTCTGAAGCGTCTACCTTGCGAGGTCACGATGAGCAGCCGTCTGAATCCCGAAGATCAGCAACGCGTGGATGATTACCTGCGCCTGCCCCAACACACAGTCGAGCGCCGGCCTTTCCGGCCGTGGATGCTCCTGGTGCTGACGGTGGCCGTGACCGTAGGACTTGGCCTGTTGAGCCGCCTGATCAGTTACATGGTGCTTTGAGCTGCCTTGCGCTCGCCCTTCCCACTGACCCACAGAATTCCGTAAACCTTATGAGTACTTTAAATGACACATCGTATCGTGATTGTCGGCGGCGGCGCCGGCGGCCTGGAGTTGGCGACCCGCCTGGGTAAGACCCTGGGCAAGCGTGGCACCGCCAGCGTGACCCTGGTCGACGCCAACCTGACGCACATCTGGAAACCGCTGCTGCACGAAGTGGCCGCCGGCTCCTTGAACTCCTCGGAAGACGAACTGAACTACGTGGCCCAGGCCAAGTGGAACCACTTCGAATTCCAGCTGGGGCGCATGAGCGGGCTCGACCGTGCCGCCAAGCAGATCCAGCTCGCCGCTACCCTCGACGAAAACGGCCTGGAGCTGCTGCCCGCCCGCACCTTGGGGTACGACACCCTGGTGATTTCGGTGGGAAGCACCACCAACGACTTCGGCACCCTGGGCGCGGCGCAGAACTGCTTGTTCCTGGACACCCGCAAGCAGGCCGAGCGCTTCCACCAGCAGTTGCTCAACCACTACCTGCGCGCCCACGCCCACGATGACCTGGATACCCAGATCAGCGTCGCCATCGTCGGCGCCGGCGCCACTGGCGTGGAGCTTGCGGCCGAGCTGCACCACGCGGCGCACGAGCTGGCGGCCTATGGCCTGGACAAGATCAAGCCGCAGAACATGCGCATCACCCTGATCGAAGCCGGCCCGCGGGTGTTGCCTGCCCTGCCGGAGCGCATCGGCGGCCCGGTGCACAAGACCCTGGAAAAGCTCGGCGTCACCGTGCTGACCAACGCCTCGGTCAGTGAAGTGGGCCCCGACAGCCTGAAGACCGCCGACGGCAAGGTTATCCCGGCCAGCCTCAAGGTGTGGGCCGCGGGCATCCGCGCGCCGGCGTTTCTCAAGGACATCGACGGCCTGGAAACCAACCGCATCAACCAGCTGCAAGTGTTGCCGACCCTGCAGACCACCCGCGACGAGAACATCTTCGCCTTCGGTGACTGCGCCGCCTGCCCGCAAAAGGGCACCGACCGCAATGTGCCGCCGCGTGCCCAGGCGGCTCACCAGCAGGCTTCCCTGCTGGCCAAGTCGCTGAAGCTGCGCATCGAGGGCAAGGATCTGCCGGAATACACCTACAAGGATTACGGCTCGCTGATCTCGCTGTCGAAATTCTCCGCCGTGGGCAACCTGATGGGCAACCTCACCGGCAGCGTGATGCTGGAGGGCTGGCTGGCGCGCATGTTCTACGTGTCGCTGTACCGCATGCACCAGATGGCACTGTACGGCACCTTCAAGACCCTGATGTTGATGCTGGGCAGCCGCATCGGTCGCGGCACCGAGCCACGCCTGAAACTGCACTGATACTCTCCTCGGCGGCCGCAGGCTGCCTATAACGGTGGGAGCAACGCTTGCGTCGCGATGGCGGCCATACAGCCGCCATCGCGCGCAAGCGTTGCTCCCACCGTGCGTTCAGCCCATACGAATTTGCGACAAGGCGCGCTTTACCGGCGACACGGCTCTTGCTATACCTGTATATACAGGATTATATAGCTCACCTCTCAACCTGACAGCAGGACTCCGCCATGCCCGCCCCTCTGCACATCCAGCCCGGCTATTTCGACCTCGACCAACTGCGCGCCATCTACCAGCAACAGGCGCCCTTCGAGCTGGATGCGTCGGCGCGCGACGTGGTGGCCGCCAGTGCCAACACCGTCAGCCAGATCATCGCCAACGAACGCACCGTATACGGCATCAACACCGGTTTCGGCCTGCTGGCGCGCACCTCCATCGCCACCGACAAGCTGGCCAAGCTGCAACGCAACCTGTTGCTGTCCCATTGCACCGGCACCGGTCCGCTGCTGGACGATGCCAGCGTCGGCCTGATCATGGCGCTCAAGGTGGCATCCCTGGCCCGCGGCTTCTCCGGCGTGCGCTGGGAGCTGATCGAGGCGCTGCGCAGCCTGTACACCGCCAAGGTGTTCCCGTGCATCCCTTCCCAGGGCTCGGTGGGCGCCTCGGGCGACCTGGCACCGCTGGCGCACATGTCGGCGGTGTTGATCGGCGTCGGCCGCGTGCGCCATGAAGGCCGCGAGATGGACGCCGTCGAAGGCCTCGCCATCGCCGGCCTGAAGCCTCTGGAACTGGGCCCGAAAGAAGGCCTGGCGCTGATCAACGGCACCCAGGTGTCGACGGCGCTGGCGTTGCGCGGGCTGTTTGCTGCCGAGAAGCTGTTCAGCGCCGCCGTGGTGGCCGGCAGCCTCACCGTGGAAGCGCTGAAAGGCTCGGCAGTGCCGTTCGACCCGCGCATCCAGGCCGTGCGTGGCCAGCCGGGGCAGATCGCTGCCGCCGCGTACTACCGTGACCTACTGGGGGCCACCAGCGAAATCCGCCAGTCCCACGCTGACTGCAAACGCGTGCAAGACCCCTACTCCTTGCGCTGCCAGCCACAAGTGATGGGCGCCTGCCTGGACCACATGCGTTTCGCCGCCGGCGTATTCCTGCGCGAAGCCAACGCCGTGTCCGATAACCCGTTGGTGTTCAGCGCCGACGGCGATGTACTGTCGGGCGGCAACTTCCACGCCGAACCGGTGGCCATGGCCGCCGACGTGCTGGCCCTGGCGATTTCCGAGATCGGCGCACTGTCCGAGCGCCGTACCGCGCAACTGGTGGACCCGGCACTTTCCGGCCTGCCGGCCTTCCTGGTGCGCGAAGGCGGCCTGAACTCCGGCTTCATGATCGCCCAGGTCACCGCCGCCGCCCTGGCCTCGGAAAACAAGACCCTGGCCCACCCGGCGTCCATCGACAGCCTGCCCACCTCGGCCAACCAGGAAGACCATGTGTCCATGGCCACTTTCGCCGCCCGCCGCTTGCTGGACATGGCCGGCAACAGCAGCGCCGTGGTCGCCATCGAGCTGTTGGGTGCGGCCCAGGGCATCGACCTGCTGGCGCCGCTGCAAACCTCGCCGAAACTCACCGAAGTGATGCGTTTCATTCGTGAAGGCGTGGCCCACTACGATGAGGACCGCTACTTCGCCCCCGACATCGCCGCTGCCCGTGGCTGGGTGGAAGACGGTGTGTTCGGCCGCTGGCTGGCGTTCAGCGAGCTGTACCAGGGATGAACACTCGCCCGGCACAGGCGCTGTACCAGAAGGCCAAGGACTTTGTGCTGGACAAGGTCCGTGCCGGGGAATGGCAGCCCGGCGACCTGATTGCCTCGGAAAACCAGTTGGTGCAAACCCTGGGCATGTCGCGCATGACCGTCAACCGCGCCCTGCGCGAGTTGGCGGACGAAGGGCGATTGGTGCGGGTGAACGGCGTGGGCACCTTCGTCGCCGAGAACAAGCCGCAATCCAATCTGATGCGCATCAGCAACATCGGTGACGAGATTCTGGCCCGTGGGCATCGGTATGAGTGCAGGATGCTGCAACTGGGGCGCGAGGCGGCGGCCATGCCCATCGCCGCGGCCATGGGCTTGCCCACGGGCGCCTCGGTGTTTCACCTGGTGTGCGTGCACCTGGAAGAAGGCGTGCCGGTGCAGCTGGAGGATCGCTACGTGAACCCGGCGCTGATTCCGGAGTTGCTGATGCAGGATTTCGGCGCGCAATTGCAACCGGCGAGTTACTTGCTGCAGGTGATTCGCCCGGACGAGATGGAGCACATAGTCGAGGCCGGACACCCGAGCGAAGAGGAAGCGCGGTTATTGCAGATGGAAACGGATGAAGCGTGCCTGGTGTTGCTGCGGCGCACGTGGAATGCGGAACGGGCGGTGACGTATGTGCGGTTGGTGCACCCTTCCTCGCGGTACCGCCTGGGTAGCCGCATGGCCGTCGGCCGATAACGCTGCCGTGGCAGTTGGCTTGCCAGCTCCCACAAGGTCAACAGCTTTTCATCAGGCATAAAAAAAGGCGTCCACCAGGGACGCCTTTTTTCTGAATATGGTCGGGGTAAGGGGATTCGAACTCCTGACATCCTGCTCCCAAAGCAGGCGCGCTACCGGACTGCGCTATACCCCGGTACAAAAAAGGCACCCTAAGGCGCCTTTTTTGATGCCTTCCGGTGTTACTCGGAAGGTCTTTTTAAGATCTGACCCAGCGAACTGGAGTCAAAAATGGTGGGTCGTGTGGGACTCGAACCTACGACCAATTGGTTAAAAGCCAACTGCTCTACCAACTGAGCTAACGACCCAAAAATGGTCGGGGTAAGGGGATTCGAACTCCTGACATCCTGCTCCCAAAGCAGGCGCGCTACCGGACTGCGCTATACCCCGATATGAAATTTGGCTCCGTGACCAGGACTCGAACCTGGGACCCAATGATTAACAGTCATTTGCTCTACCGACTGAGCTATCACGGAACTATCAATTTCAGTTACATCTACAGCAAGTTTCGAACCTGTATTCCTACCGCTTCGAACTCTTCGACGCTTCCGTATCGCTACGTTAGTGCCTCTGAGGCGCGCTATTCTACAACCTTCAAAACCCTTGTCAACCCCTAATTTTCATTCAACTTACTGAATTTCAAACTATTTTCAGATCGCCGTGTTGCGAGGTGATCCGTGGGTTGCCGTTACTGCGGGGCGCACTTTACTAAAGGATTTTGAGAAATGCAAATAGAAACATGCATTTAGCTTCAAAATTTTTCCAGGCTCCCGCAAAGCCCCCGTAGGGCCGGGATTTGCCCAGCCCCACAGGCGCCTGCCATCAGTTGAAGACGATCTCGTCGCCTTCCACCGTCGCGGTCACGCTGCTGCCCGGCATGAATTGCCCCGACAGAATCAGCTGCGCCAGCGGGTTCTCGATCCAGCGTTGAATCGCACGTTTCAGCGGCCGTGCGCCGTACACCGGGTCGTAACCCACAGCAATCAGCTTGTCCAACGCTTCGTCGCTCAGCACCAGGCTCAGGTCGCGCTCGACCAGGCGGCTGCGCAGGCGGCCGAGCTGGATTTGCGTGATGCCGGCGATCTGGTCGCGCGCCAGTGGCTCGAACACCACCACTTCGTCGATGCGGTTGATGAACTCCGGCCGGAAGTGCGAGCTCACCGCGTCCATCACCGCCGCACGCTGGGCTTCACGGTCACCCACCAATTCCTGGATCTGCGCCGAGCCCAAGTTGGAGGTCATCACGATCACCGTGTTGCGGAAGTCCACCGTACGGCCTTGGTTGTCGGTCAGGCGGCCGTCATCCAGCACCTGCAGCAACACGTTGAACACGTCCGGGTGGGCCTTCTCCACTTCGTCCAGCAGCACCACCGAATACGGCCGGCGGCGCACTGCCTCGGTCAGGTAACCGCCCTCTTCATAGCCCACGTAGCCCGGTGGCGCACCGATCAGGCGAGCCACGGAATGTTTCTCCATGAACTCGGACATGTCGATGCGCACCATGGCCTCTTCGGTATCGAACAGGAACTCGGCCAGCGCCTTGCACAGCTCGGTCTTGCCGACGCCGGTTGGGCCGAGGAACATGAACGAACCACTGGGGCGATTCGGGTCCGCCAGGCCGGCACGCGAACGCCGCACCGCGTTGGCCACCGCCACCACGGCTTCGTTCTGGCCAATCACGCGCTGGTGCAGCAGGGTTTCCATGTTCAACAGCTTCTCGCGCTCACCCTCAAGCATTTTCGACACAGGAATGCCGGTCCATTTCGAGACCACTTCGGCGATTTCTTCCTCGGTGACCTTGCTGCGCAGCAATTGGTTGTCGCTCTTGCCGTGCTGGTCGACCATCTGCAGGCTGCGCTCCAGGTCCGGGATTACCCCGTACTGCAGCTCGGCCATACGGCTGAGGTCGCCACGGCGACGAGCGGCTTCCAGCTCCTGGCGCGACTGTTCGATTTTCTGCTGGATCTGCGCCGAGCCCTGCACTTCGGCTTTCTCCGACGTCCAGATCTCTTCCAGGTCGGCGTACTCACGCTCTACCCGGGCGATTTCCTCGGTCAGTTTCTCCAGGCGCTTGATCGCAGCCTCGTCGTCTTCTTTCTTCAGCGCCTGGGATTCCACTTTCAGCTGAATGAGGCGACGCTCCAGGCGGTCGAGCACTTCCGGTTTGGAGTCGATTTCCATGCGGATGCGGCTGGCAGCTTCGTCGATCAGGTCGATGGCCTTGTCCGGCAGCTGGCGGTCCGTGATGTAGCGATGGCTCAGCTTGGCCGCGGCAATGATCGCGCCGTCGGTGATGGCCACCTTGTGGTGCACCTCATAGCGTTCTTTCAAGCCACGCAGGATGGCGATGGTGTCTTCCTCGCTGGGCTCGTCCACCAGCACTTTCTGGAAACGCCGCTCCAGGGCCGCGTCCTTCTCGATGTACTGGCGGTACTCGTTCAGCGTGGTGGCCCCCACGCAGTGCAGTTCGCCACGGGCCAGGGCCGGCTTGAGCATGTTGCCCGCGTCCATGGAGCCTTCGCCTTTGCCGGCGCCGACCATGGTGTGCAGTTCGTCGATGAACAGGATGATCTGGCCTTCCTGCTTGGACAGGTCATTGAGTACGCCTTTGAGGCGCTCTTCGAACTCGCCACGGAACTTGGCGCCGGCAATCAGCGCGCCCATGTCCAGCGACAGCAGGCGCTTGCCGCGCAGGCCGTCCGGTACTTCGCCGTTGATGATGCGCTGGGCCAGGCCTTCGACGATGGCGGTTTTACCCACGCCAGGCTCGCCGATCAGCACCGGGTTGTTCTTGGTACGGCGTTGCAATACCTGGATAGTGCGACGAATTTCGTCATCACGGCCAATCACCGGGTCAAGCTTGCCTTCTTCGGCGCGCTTGGTCAGGTCCACGGTGAATTTTTCCAACGACTTGCGCGAGTCTTCGGCGTTGGCATCGTTTACCGCTTCGCCGCCACGCAGGTTGGTGATGGCGTTCTCCAGGGCTTTCTTGCTCACGCCCTGGCCGAGCAGCAACTTGCCCAGCTTGCTGTTTTCGTCCATGGCCGCCAGCAGCACCAGCTCGCTGGAGATGAACTGGTCACCTTTCTGCTGGGCCAGGCGGTCGGCCTGGTTGAGCAGGCGCGCCAGGTCCTGCGACATGTTCACGTCGCCGGTCGGGTTCTGGATCTTGGGCAGGCGATCGAGCTCTTTGCTCAATTCCTTGCGCAGGCTGTTCACGTCAAAACCCACCTGCATCAGCAGCGGCTTGATGGAACCGCCCTGCTGGTCGAGCAACGCCTGCATCAAGTGCGCAGGCTCGATGGCCGGGTGATCCATGCCAACGGCCAGGGATTGGGCATCGGAGAGGGCTAACTGTAACTTGCTGGTCAAACGGTCTATACGCATAAGTCACCTTCCTATAGGGGCAGGCCGGAGCGATGGACACACCTGATGAAGAAAAACCTGCCTGAGATACCGATATAGATGCGGTCGATTGTTCAGGATTCAAGCGGCAGGGGCTTGATCTGGGTCAGTGATAGTGTGGGAGCTGGCAAGCCAGCTCGGCTATTGCAGCCAGATCAGGGACGCGAAGCGGCCTGTCTGCGGCGCACGCCGGTAAGAGAAGAAGCGTAGATCCTCGATGGTGCATTCACCACCACCGTACACGGCGGTAATGCCCACGGCCGCCAGGCGCAGGCGCGCCAGCGCATAGATGTCAGCGAGGAACTTGCCAGGCTGGGCCCCAGGCACGAAGGCCGCGGCGGTTTGCGGGTGGCGCGCCATGAAGATGTCGCGCACTTCGGCGCCCACCTCGAAGTTGCGCGGGCCGATGGCCGGGCCCAGCCATACCAGGATGTCACCCGCTGGCACGCCCAGGCTTTCAGCCGTGGCTTCCAGCACCCCGGCCGCCAGCCCGCGCCAGCCGGCATGAGCAGCGCCGACGCGGGTGCCGGCGCGGTCGCAGAACAGCGCGGGCAGGCAGTCGGCGGTCATCACCGCGCAGGCGATGCCCGGCGTCGACGTCCAGCTGGCGTCGGCCTCGGCGATCACAGCCGGGTCGGCGTGGCTCACGTTCACGCCATGCACCTGCTTGAGCCAGGCCGGCTGAATGCCGAACTGGCGCGTCAGGCGCAGGCGATTCTCGGCCACCGCCGCAGGGTTGTCGCCCACGTGGTCGCCGAGGTTGAAATGCTCGAAAGGCGCGGCGCTGACGCCGCCCTCGCGCGTGGTGACGCAGGCCCTGACGTTGGCCGGTGCCGGCCAGTCGGGAAAAATCAGGCGCTGCGTCAAGTCACTCACCCGATGAACGCCTCGCGGTCCTGCTTGAGCAGCGACAGCAGCCAGACGAAGTCATCCGGCAGGGGCGATTCCCAGCTCATGCGCTGGCCGGTGCTGGGGTGCTCCAGTTCCAGGAAGCGTGCGTGCAGGGCCTGGCGCGGGAAGGTTTTCAGCGCGTCGACCATGCTCGGGTTGGCGGCCGGCGGAATGCGGAAGCGACCGCCGTAGGCCGGGTCCCCCACCAACGGAAAGTTGATGTGCGCCATGTGCACGCGAATCTGGTGGGTACGCCCGGTTTCCAGCTTGACCCGCACGTGGGTGTGCGAACGGAAACGCTCCAGCACGCGATAGTGGCTGACGGCGGGCTTGCCGCCTTCCATCACGGCCATGCGCTGGCGCTGCTGGCCGTGGCGGCCGATGGGTGCGTTGATCTTGCCGCCGGCGGTTACCACGCCGATGACGATGCACTCATAAATCCGACTGACGGTACGGCTTTGCAGCTGCGCAACCAGCTTGGTCTGCGCCTGGATGGTCTTGGCCACCACCATCAAACCGGTGGTGTCCTTGTCCAGGCGATGCACGATACCGGCGCGCGGCACATTGACGATGTCCGGCACGTGGTGCAGCAGGGCGTTGAGCAGGGTGCCGTCGGCGTGGCCCGCAGCCGGGTGCACCACCAGGCCCGCAGGCTTGTTGATGACCAGGATGTCGTCGTCTTCGTAGACGATGTCCAGCTCGATGTCCTGGGCGATCCATTCGCCTTGGGCTTCCTGCTCGGCGGAAAGGGCCAGGATGGCGCCGCCGTGAACGATGTCACGCGGGCGCAGCACGCCACCGTCCACGGTCAGGCGGCCTTCTTTGATCCAGGCGGATAGGCGCGAGCGCGAGTGCTCGGCGAACAATTGTGCGGCGACTTGATCGAGGCGTTGGCCGCCCAATTCGGACGGCACCTCTGCGCTAAGTTGTATGATCTCGGACATGCTCGGACTAGGCGGCGGCACAGCCTTTGGTTTCGGCTGCACGCTTGTGGTTAAATACGGCGTCTTTTGCCCCGAGGCTTCCACGGGGCGCTCATCATAACAGGACGGTCACGCCCAAGACAGCGGCCGTCATAGGGACGCAAGCCGCCATGCAAGTGAAACACCTGCTGCTGATCGCCATCCTCGGACTCACGGCCGCCTGTTCGTCGAAGAAGGAAGTGGTCGACGAAAACCTGAGCGAAACCGAGCTGTACCAGCAGGCGCAGGCCGATCTGGACAACCACAGCTACACCAGCGCCACCGCCAAGCTGAAGGCGCTGGACTCTCGTTATCCGTTCGGACGCTACGCCGACCAGGCGCAGCTCGAGCTGATCTACGCCAACTACAAGAACTCCGAGCCTGAAGCGGCCAAGTCGGCTGCCGAACGCTTCATCCGCCTGCACCCGCAGCACCCGAACGTGGACTACGCCTACTACCTCAAGGGCCTGACCTCGTTCGACCAGGACCGCGGCCTGCTGGCGCGCTTCCTGCCGCTGGACATGACCAAGCGTGACCCGGGCGCTGCCCGCGACTCCTACAACGAGTTCGCCCAGCTGACCAGCCGCTACCCCAACAGCCGCTACGCGCCGGACGCCAAGCAGCGCATGATCTACCTGCGCAACCTGCTGGCGGCCTACGAGATTCACGTGGCTGACTACTACCTGACCCGTCAGGCCTACGTCGCCGCCGCCAACCGTGGCCGCTACGTGGTGGAAAACTTCCAGGAAACCCCATCGGTAGGTGACGGCCTGGCCGTGATGGTCGAGGCCTACCAGCGTCTTGGCCTGGACGACCTGGCTGCCACCAGCCTGGAAACCCTGAAGCTGAACTACCCTGACCACCCGCAATTGGTGGACGGCCAGTTCGTGCCGCAGCAGAAGGAAGCGGACAACCGCTCCTGGCTGACCAAGGCCACCCTGGGCCTGGTAGGCAGCAGCGCCCCGCTGCCGCCGGGTGAAACCCGTGCCAACCAGGAACTGACCAAACAGTTCCAGGACGACAAGGACGCCATCCCGCACGACCTGTTGCCAAAAGACCAGGGCGGCACCGCCGACGAGCCGGCCAAGCCGGTAGACGACGCGCCGAAGAAAAGCCGTTCGATCTTCAGCTACATGACCTTCGGCCTGTTCGACTGAACACCGCCGCAGTAGAAGAAGGGGCCTTCGGGCCTCTTTTTTGTATCCGCAAAAATATATCCGGACAACGCACGCCCTTCTTTGAAGGACAGGCAGCGCCCAGGCCATCAAAAAGATATCACCGCCGATACCCATCGCCGCTTGTCCCCCGCCCTACCCCCTCCTACACTGCCGCATTCTCTCCCTGCTTGAGCTGCTTACATGATTCGCCTGATTTTCTGGATCGCCATCGTCTTCGCCGTGCTGTGGGTGTGGCGCAAGATCAAGCCCACGCCGCGCCAGGCAGCCCGAGGTGATACCGCGCAGCCGTTGCTGATGGTGCGCTGCGCCCGTTGCGGCGTGCACCTGCCGCAGAACCACGCCCTGGGCAACGGCCAACAGTGGTACTGCAGCCAGGCCCACCTGGACGAGGGCCCCGCCCCACGTGAGCGTTGAGACCCTGCAGCCAGGCGGCCCTCAGGCGCGGCGCTTGCTGCGCCTGTACCACCTGTATCGACTGACCATCGGTATCACCCTGATCCTGCTGATTTCCAGCGACATGGATGACAAGTTGCTGGAACTGGCCAACGGCTATTGGTTCCGCAGCGGCAGTTGGGCCTACTTGCTGATCAACATCGCTGCCGTGATCCTGCTGGAAAAACTGCGACCGCCCGGCCATGTGTTCGCGTTGGCGCTGTTCGACATCCTCATGCTCTCGGGGTTGTTCTACGCCGGCGGCGGCACGCCCAGCGGCATCGGCAACCTGATGATCGCCTCGGTGGCCATGAGCAACCTGCTGTTGCGCGGGCGCAATGGCCTGCTGATTGCGGCACTGGGCAGCATCGGCATCATCTACCTGACGTTCTACCTGAATTTCCTGCGCCCCACTAACCCCACCAATTACGTGCAGGCCAGCACCCTGGGCGTGCTGTGCTTCGCCGTGGCACTGATGGTGCAGGCCCTGACGCGCCTGCTGCGGGTCAGCGAGAGCCTGGCCGAACAACGCGCCAGCGACGTCACCAACCTGGAAGAGCTCAACGCGCTGATCCTGCAGCGCATGCGCACCGGCATCCTGGTGCTGGACACGGTCAACCGCGTGCAGTTGGCCAACGACGGCGCGCTGAAACTGATCGGCCAGTACAACCTCAGCGGCCAGTTGATCACGGCCTATTCGCCCGAGCTGGTGGAACGTCTGTTGCAATGGCGCACCAACCCTACCCTGCGCCTGCGCAGCCTGAAGTTCACGCCCACCGGCCCTTCGGTGCAGCCGAGCTTCATTGCCCTGCGCCGTGGCGAGCAGCAGCAGACACTGGTGTTTCTCGAAGACCTCTCGCAGATCGCCCAGCAGGCCCAGCAACTCAAGCTGGCGGCCCTGGGCCGGCTGACCGCCGGTATCGCCCATGAGATTCGCAACCCACTGGGCGCCATCAGCCATGCCGGCCAGTTGCTGGGAGAATCGGAGCACCTGGACCCGGCCGACCTGCGCCTGACCGAAATCATCAAGGACCAGTCCAAGCGCATGAACCTGATCATCGAGAACGTGCTGCAGCTGTCGCGCCGGCGCCAGGCCGAGCCCGAGCTGCTGGACCTGACTTTGTTCCTGGAACGGTTCCTCGCCGACTTCCGCACCACCGCCACGCCGCGCCAGGCCCTGCACCTGTACGTCACCGATGGGCCGATCGAAACCCGCATGGACCCGCACCACCTGACCCAGGTGCTCACCAACCTGGTGGAGAACGGCCTGCGCTACAGTGCCCACGCCCATGGCCAGGCGCAGGTGTGGCTGAACCTGTTCATCGAACCGACCAACGGCCTGCCTATTCTCGACGTACTGGATGATGGTCCCGGTTTTTCGGCCGATCAACTGCAACACATCTTCGAACCCTTTTTCACCACCGAGACCAAAGGAACCGGATTGGGCCTCTACATTTCCCGTGAACTGTGCGAAAGCAACCAGGCGCACCTAGACTACAAACCACGAGAGCGAGGCGGCAGCTGCCTGCGAATCACTTTCGCCCACGCACGGAAGCTGAGTTGAACATGAGCCAACGGCAAAAGATCCTGATCGTCGATGATGAGCCGGATATCCGCGAACTCCTGGAAATCACCCTGGGCCGGATGAAGCTCGACACCCGCAGCGCGCGCAACGTCAAGGAAGGCCGCGACTGGCTGGCCCGCGAGCCTTTTGACCTGTGCCTGACCGACATGCGCCTGCCCGATGGCACGGGCCTTGAACTGGTGCAGCACATCCAGCAACGCTTTCCGCAACTGCCGGTGGCGATGATCACCGCCTATGGCAGCCTGGACACAGCCATCAACGCCTTGAAGGCCGGGGCCTTCGACTTCCTGACCAAGCCCGTGGACCTGGCGCGCCTGCGCGAACTGGTGGTCAGTGCCCTGCGCCTGCAAGGCCCGGCCGGCAGCGAGCCGAGCATCGATGACCGCCTGCTGGGCGACTCGCCGCCCATGCTGGCCATGCGCAAACAGATCGGCCGCCTGGCCCGCAGCCAGGCACCGGTGTACATCAGCGGCGAGTCGGGCAGCGGCAAGGAGCTGGTGGCACGGCTGATCCACGAGCAGGGGCCGCGCGCCGAGCTGCCGTTCGTGCCGGTCAACTGCGGCGCCATTCCCTCGGAGCTGATGGAGAGCGAATTCTTCGGCCACCGCAAGGGCAGCTTCACCGGCGCCATGGAGGACAAGCCCGGGCTGTTCCAGGCCGCCAATGGCGGCACCTTGTTCCTCGACGAAGTGGCCGACTTGCCGCTGGCCATGCAGGTCAAGCTGCTGCGTGCCATCCAGGAAAAAGCCATCCGCAGCATCGGCGGCCAGAGCGAAGTGGTGGTGGACGTGCGTATCCTCTGCGCCACCCACAAGGACCTTGGTGCCGAAGTCGCCGCCGGCCGTTTCCGCCAGGACCTTTACTATCGCCTCAACGTGATCGAGCTGCGCGTGCCGTCACTGCGCGAACGCCGTGAGGACATCGCCCTGCTGGCCACCAAAGTACTCAAGCGCCTGGCCCACGGCAGCGGCCTGCCACCGGCACAACTGAGCCCGGCGGCACTGGAAACCCTCAAGGCCTACCGCTTCCCGGGCAACGTGCGCGAGTTGGAGAACATGCTGGAACGGGCCTACACGCTGTGCGAAAACGAACGCATCGAATCCAGCGACCTGCGCCTGAGCGAATCCACGGCGGTGGCCGAGAACGGCGTGCCCGACCTGACCAATGTGGATAACCTGGAAGATTTCCTCGAGAACATCGAGCGCAAGCTGATCCTCCAGGCACTGGAAGAAACCCGCTGGAACCGCACGGCGGCGGCGCAGCGGCTGAACCTGTCATTCCGCTCGATGCGTTACCGGCTGAAGAAGCTGGGATTGGAATAGCGGCGCTTGCCCCCGCGTAGCAGTGGGGGCATAGGGGCTGGGGTCGATGATCGGTTCGCGGCCCAGCATCAGGTCGGCGAACAGCTGGCACGAGGCCGGCGCCAGCACCAGGCCGTTGCGGTAATGTCCGCAGTTGAGCCACAAGCCGTCGAAACCTTGCAGCGCACCAATGAACGGAATCCCCTCGGGCGAACCAGGGCGCAGGCCCGCCCAGTGCTTGACCGGTGTGGCATTCGCCAATGCTGGCAACAACTCGATGGCCGAGGCCTTCAGGCTTTCCAGCGCACTGACCGTCGGCGTCTTGTCGTAGCCTTCATGCTCCAGCGTGCTGCCCACCAGAATGTGCCCGTCGCGGCGCGGAATCGCGTAGCGCCCCTTGGCCAGCACCATGCTCGGCAGAAAGTCAGCCTCGCACTTGAACAGAATCATCTGCCCTTTCACCGGCTCCACCGGCAAGTGCACACCCAGGCTTTCCAGCAGGTCGCCGCTCCAGGCGCCCGCCGTCAGCACCACCTGATCACCCGCTAGCGCGCCGTCGGCGGTATCGACCCCGACAATGGCCTGCCCCTCACGCAGGAACCCGCGCACCTCGCAGTGCTCGCGCACGGTCACGTTCGGCTGGGCCAGCAGCGCCGCTTTCAGCGACTTCACCAGCCGCGGGTTGCGCACGTTGGCCACGTCGGCCATGTACACCGCGCTGCGATAGCCGCCACCGAGCACCGGTACGCTGTCGTAGGCCGCCGAGATGTCCACCTTGCTCAACGGCCGATCCAGGCGTGCCGCCCAGGCCAGCGCTTCGTCCTCGTCGGGCAGGTCCAGCCAGTACAGGCCGGTGGTGTGCACCTCGGGGTCGATGCCGGTATCGGCGAACAAGCGCTCGCCCAGCTGCGGGTAGAAGTCCTGCGACCAGTGCGCCAGCGCCGTCACGGCCGGGCTGTAGCGCCACGGGTACAGCGGCGAGACGATGCCGCCACCGGCCCAGGACGACTCCTGACCCACGCCGCTGCGGTCCAGCAGGGTGACGTGGCCCACATGGGGGGCCAGGTTCAGGGCAGTCAGCAGGCCGATGACGCCACCGCCGACGATGATCAGTTCTTGTTGTTTGAGCATGCTTGATCCAGGTTCAGACGAGGCTCAACGGCCCCAGCAAGTGGCGAGCGTGGTGCCCGTTGCACTGGAGCCACTGGCGCCGCGGGAGCCGTCCTGTGACAACGAGAAGGTGCCGCACGCATCGGAAGCCATCAGCGTACCGGCAATGGGCGTGGCTGTCAGCGTGTAGGCCGTGGCGCTGCGCGCGCCCCACGCCACGGTGTACCAGCTGTTGCTCGCCGGCAGCGTGAACGTGGAAGTGCCGTCAGCATAAGAGCCGGTCCGGGAATAGAACCGCTCCAGGTTTTGCGCCGTTTCCGACAACAGCTCGGTGATTTCGGCGCGATGGGTACGCCTCACGTAGTTGGTGTAGGACGGGTAGGCGATGGACGCCAGGATACCGACGATCGCCACCACGACCATCAACTCGACCAGTGTAAAACCCATGCTGGTTCTGCGCATGCTCAGTTCCTTCTATTGAATTTGCCGCCACATGATCCGCCCTGCCGTCACGGTGACCACCGGAGCCTCGGTCACGTTGGTGATCTTGCCACTCGAGTCATTGATGATCTTGCGTTGGGCGCTGATGGCCGGAACGTTGATGATCGCATTGAGGCTGGGGATACCCGTCGAAATGTAGAGCCCGGACACGATAGTGTCGCTGGTATTGACCACGCCGTCGCCATTGGTATCGAGCACCGGGTAACTGAGCATGCTGCCGTTCAAGGCATCCAGTTCGACCAGGTAGCCCGAACCCTGGCTGGAACAGGGGTCAGTGGTGTCGACGTAAGCCGTGGTGAAAATCACCCGCCCGCCAGTGGTCTGCGCTGGGTAGATGACCCGCTGCCCGGTCAGCTGGCTGCCGTAGACCAAGGGCAAGTACCAGCCCTTGAGCGACGTGTAGTTGGTGGGGTTGGCGGAGGTGAGCAAATACTGGCTGGTGCCTGAAGTCGTGATACCCGTGACCGACTGCGCCTGCAGGTTGGAAATGGTGTAGTTGCCGGCGCCACCGTCCGCATCCCAGATCGCGTAAAAACCCTGCGCGGCCGTGGTGGTCTTGTCGGCGGTTTCCAGCAGCTTGCCGGTGCCGAAATAAACCATTTTGCCACTGGTGGTGTTGGTCACCAGCAACGGCTGGGCTGTGATCGGCTGGTTCGCGCCACCCGGCGCCGTGAACAGCGGGCTGCCGGAAAACGCCACGCCCCAGCTGGCCGTGGAAGTGCTGCTGAGGTCGAACTTCCACATGTGCCCCAGCAGGTCACCACCGTAGGCAGCCTGCACCACGTTCGACGCATTGACCTTGAGCTTTACCGACGAAAGCCCATTGCTGCCGTTGGCGCTCTCGGCAACGATCTCCTTGATCAGCGCCCCGGTGGCCAGGTTGACGATGAACAACGAGGCCACGCCCTTGGTGCTGCCGTAGCCATTGGCAATGAACGCGGCCCAGGTGCCGTCCGGCATGCGCGCCACTTCCGGTTTCGAATAGGCGTAGCCAAGGTCGGCGAATGCCGTGGACGTATCCGGGCGCAGTTCCCACAGCGCCTTGATGACGTTGCCGGCCGTTGCGTCGTACAGCTGGATAGCCTCGTAGGCCTTGCCCCCTGCCCCGGTGCCGCTCAGGGCCAGGGTTTTCCAGCCGTTGTTGATCTGCGCATCGTAGATGCCTATCTGGCCATCGTTGAGAAAGGCGTGCGACGTGCCGTTGATGTAGCCCGTGTCCGAGACCTTGTACAGCGACGCCAACGCCGTAGACGGCATGTACGCGTACGAGCGCGCGCCCGTGGCGGCATTGATGACGTTGGTGAAGCCATCGTTGGCATTGACCACAAGGCTTGCGACCATGCCAAGGGCCTTGGTGGCCAGGTAGGTGGTGTAGGTAGTGTCGTTGGTCAGGTCCGAGGCGGTCTGCGCGGTCGGCGAGGCCAGGGCCAGGGTCGAGTTGATGATGTCGCCCAGCAGCACGCTGCGCGTGCGCAGGCCGGTGATGTTGGTGCCCTGGCTCCAGCCCACCAGGTTGGCGCCGGTGATGCCGGTGGGCAGGTTGGCATTGAGCACTGTCTGCTGAGCACTGGAATAGTTGGCATAGGCCATGGTGATGGGCGCCGCCGTCGTGGTGTTGTAGGACTCGAACAACGGCGTGGTGGTGCCCAGCGCCATGCTGGTGTTGGTCGTCCAGGTCGCCGTTGTACCCACGGTGCCTGTGGTACTGAGCGGATAGTTGTTGATGATGCCCCGCCAGTCCGCCGGGTCGTAGAGGGTCTGGTAGTAAGCCGTGCCGGAACTCAGGGTCGTCGAACTGGTGGTGCCGGCGCCACCGGAACCGGCCTTCGACGTGATGTCGCTCAGGGCTCCCGACAGCGCCGTGGTCAAGGTAGAGCTGTCGGTGGCCAGGTAGTATTTGCCGTGGCCATAGCTGGCGGTGTCGAGCAGCATCTGGTTGCTGGCGGTGAAACCGATCGCGTAGGTGAACATGTTCTGCTTGGGAAAATCCACCGCGTCCCAGCTCTTGCCGGCGGCATCGGTACCGTTGGTGGCCGTGCGCATGTCGATGTCATAGGCAAACTTTGCCAGGTCATCGAGGTAAAGCGTGTCGCCCTCGTTATCGCCATTGAGGTTGTTGCCGTCGTTGTTGATACCGTCCCAGTTGGGCAGGTTCGTGCCCCCCAGCGGGTCGTTGGTCGGGAACGTACGGTCGTAGGTAGGCAGGCCGTCAGTGATCACCACGCCGAAGTTGCGCTGGCAGCGCCACTGAATCGGGCTGGTGTAGGTCGATGGTGTGGAGTTGTAGTACGGCGCCATGCCGCGCATGTAGCGGGTGATTTCGTAATAGGTTTCCGCCAGTGGCGTGTTGGAGCTGGCGGTCAGCGCGGCGATGGCATTTTTCAGGTTGTTGAAGTTGCTGTCGGCCGTTGCCTGGCTTACCGCCGCCACGGTACCGCTGGCCGTCACTGGCGACAGATCAGTAATGGCCTGGGCGATTTTACCGCCCGGGCCCGGGTCTGAGTTGGTCGGCGGGTTGAAGGTCGCCAGGCCGATGCGCAACGCGCGGTTGGCAGTGATCAGGCTGGTGGCCACGCTGATTGCCGTGAGGATCCGCGTGCTGTTGGTCACGGTGATGACGTTGCCGGCGATAGCCTGCGCCACCAGGTAGTTGATGTAGTTGATGGGGTAGCGGGTCAGGCCGCTGCCGCGCGGGTCGGGCAGCGTCAGGCAGAGTACGGTGCTGGCGTTCTTGTAGAACGAATACTGACCGCTACTGCAGTAGGACGAACTGAGGTTGCCCACGAAAACGTAATCGGCGCTGCCGTTGCTGATTGCACCATTGGGCGCATAGCCGCTGCAGATGAACAGGAAGCAGGAGCGCGTCACCGCGTAGCTGGTGGGGTAGGCCAACGCCGCGTTGTACCCCGAGTCCATGAGGATACTGTCCATGCTGCCGGAGTTGTCCACCAGCAGCATCAGGTTGGGCGGCACGGCGGCGGCGCTCAACAGCGGCGACGTCGAGGGCGCGAAAGCATCCGCCGGGGTGCCGACGAACAATGTCAGCAACAGGCCCATCAACAGGCCCAGCCAGCGTGGCAACGGGCGCGGGTTATTTGACATAGGTGCTCTCCACCACGCTGCGCGGGTTGGTCAACGGCGTCGCGGCAGTGAAGCCGATGGCCGTGATGCGATACAGCGAAGCGCTGGTGCTGCCCGAGGTGGTGTTCACCGGGTCGCTGGTGGTGCCCACCAGTTGCACGCCATAGAAACCGGTAGTACCCACCGCCACCCAGTTGATACCGGCCACACCGTAGACACCGGCGGTGATGACGTTGTTGTAATCGGCGGCCGGCGGCGGCGCGCAGGCGGTCGTCCCGGAGCAGGCGGTCAGGGTATAGGTACTGGACGCCACCGCGTTCTCACCCACACGCAGCGCTGCCTCGGCGCTCTGGAACGTGGTGTTGCGGGTTTGCACGCTATTGGCCATTTTTTCCTGCAACGTGGCGTTCTGCATGGACGAAATGCCGATCATGGTGATCAGCAACAGCATCACCAGGGCCACCAATAGCACCATGCCCTGTTGCCGCGCCGAGCCAGGGGCGCGGGAAATGTGTCGCAGGTTGTTCATTGGCGCCTCCTTCAGGGCAAGCGGTTGCGGATGGCGGCCACGGCCGAGAATGTCCTGGGCTGCAGGCGGCCGTTGGGATCGGTCAACTGCAGGCTGATACGTACGCTGCGGATCAAGCCTGGCGTGGCCGGCGTCGCGGTGTATGAGGTAATCGGGCTGGAGACGCTGCTGTCAGTGGCGACGCCGAACAACACGCCGAAGCTGCTGACATTGCTCAGTAATGTGTAGGCCGTGGTACCGACCGTGGTGGTGAGCGTCTGTGCGGTGCTGTTGTAGGTGTAGATGACCTTGCGAATCGGCATCGCGATCTGCCCGGTACCGGCAGCCTTCGTCCCGCCGTAGACCGTGGCGGGGCTGGTCACGCAGTCGGTGACGATGGTCCAGTTCGGCGTGCCGCCGTTGCTACCGACGTCGCCGGTGATCAGGGTCAGCACCTGGGTGGTGCCGGTGGTGACGTAGTTGATGGGGAAAGCGGCGGCCGCCGCGTAATCGGCAGCGCTGGCATCGGGCGTGACCGTGGCGATGCAGCCGAACATGCCGACCATGCGCACTTCCTGCAGCATCTTGCTCAGGCCATAGCGCGCGTCTTCCTGCATGGCCGCTGCGGCGTTCTGGGCAAGGTAGGTGTTCTTCGCGGCCACGAATATCTGCGAAACGCCCAGCAGAATGATCAGCCCCAGCGTCAACGCCACCATCAGTTCGATCAGGCCGAAACCGGCCGCCTGCTTTCTCATTGGGTCACCGTGGCGTTGTTGAAGGCTCGGGAGACCAGCGTGAAGGTCTGGGTGGTAGTGCTGTTGACCGCGGTCGTGGCATTGATGGCATTGACGGTGGTACCGGCACGTGAGTCATCCCACGTGATCGTGATGGTGATCACGTTGCTGGCGATGGCGATGCTGCCGTCCCCGGTGCCGTTGCTGAAGGTGGCGATATTGGTCTTGAAGTCCGACCAGTCGAATGCCCTGGGGTTGGTGGTATCGGTACTGGTGGCGGCAGCCTTGGCTGACGCCAGGGTGTAGTTCACCGCATTGTTGGCCCGTATCCGGTCGAGCATGTCGTAGGCAATGAAACTCGCCTGGGTGCGCATGGACGAGCTGTCGGTGTATTTCAGCGCGTTGAGCTGGATAGCGGCGGCGCCGAGCAGGCCGATGGTCATGACCAGCAAGGCCACCAACACCTCGATCAGCGAAAAGCCGCGTTGGCCTGGTTTCTGGCTCATCAGCATGTCCCGCTCAATACCACCCGACCATTGAGGCACACCCCCAGGTTGCGGGTAACGGTGCCTTGGGTGTAGGTCAACGTCAGAGCCGCTGCGGGGTACGTGAGCCCGCCCAGGTTGTTGAATTCGATGTAGGTGGGCGTGGTGTTGAACGCCAGGGCCGAGTTCGCGGACATGGCCGGCACCACCCGCAGGCTGGTGCCCGCCGTGCTCAGGGTGACGTTGAGCGCGCCGGTCCAGACGCCCGTGGTCGCCGGCGTTATACGCACGCTGAGGCCCCGGTTGATCGCCTCCAGGCGCGTGTAGTTGAGCGCCCGATACAGGTCGCCCGTCTCGGTGTCGGCACGGTTCTTGGCAATGAGGGTGGTGTAGGACGGCAAGGCAATCGACACCATGATCGCCAGCACCGCCACCGTCACCAGCATCTCCACCATTGTGAATCCATTACGTCTTGAATCCATTTGCCCCACTCCCCCCGGATGCGCTGGACTATAAACCAGCAGTGCCTGCGCAAAAGCAGGGCACAGGATATACGGTTGTTCCAGAGGGATCAGCGTTCATCTGTACAAACTCGTCTCACATTTGCCACGCAAGGAGCATCGGCATGCATCAACAGGGATTTTCATTGCTGCAACTCATGATCGCCACCGTCGTGGCGGGTGTGCTGATGCACCTGGCCATGCCCACCTACCAGACCACGATCCAGAATCACCGCCGCCAGGTGATCGCCCAGGAACTGCACGACAGCCTGCGTGCGGCGCGCAGCGAGGCGGTAATGCGTGGGCGTGATGTGCTGATGCACCCGCAGGACGGCAATTGGGCCAATGGCTGGCGGATTGTGGTGGCGACAGACGAGACCGTGGTGCGCGTGCATCAGGGCAACCCCAAGGTAAGGGTGGAGGGCAACGGCCCGGTTCGCCACCAGGTGCGGTTCAATGCCAACGGCTGGGGACGACTGGAAAGCGGGGGGTTTCTGGCGGGGACCATCCACGTATGCGACACGCAGGGTAACAGCGACTACCAGGTGGTGGTGGCGATGTCCGGCCGGGTACACCTGACAAACAAAAGGGCCCATGAGGCCCTTTGTTCAGTGCAACGATCAGATCGCCTTGACGCGTAACTCTTTAGGCATCGAGAACGTGATGTTCTCCGGGCGCCCGTCCAGCTCTTCGGCGCCACTGGCGCCCCAGGCGTGCAACTGATCGATGACGCCGCGCACCAGTACTTCCGGGGCCGAAGCACCGGCGGTGATGCCAATGCGCTGTACGCCGTCGAACCAGGCTTGCTGCATGTCCTCGGCCCCGTCGATGAGGTAGGCCGGGGTGGCCATGCGTTCGGCCAGTTCGCGCAGGCGATTGGAGTTGGAGCTGTTCGGGCTGCCCACCACCAGTACCACGTCGCACTCGTCAGCCAGTTGCTTGACCGCATCCTGGCGGTTCTGGGTGGCGTAGCAGATGTCGTCCTTGCGCGGGCCACCGATGTTGGGGAAGCGGCTGCGCAGGGCGTCGATGACGCGGCTGGTGTCATCCATGGACAAGGTGGTCTGGGTGACGAAGGCGAGGTTATCGGGGTTGCGCACGTTGAGCGTGGCCACGTCGTTCTCGTCTTCCACCAGGTAAATCGACCCGCCATTGCTGGCGTCGTACTGGCCCATGGTGCCTTCGACTTCCGGGTGACCGGCGTGGCCGATAAGGATGCACTCGCGGCCGTCGCGGCTGTAGCGCGCCACCTCGATGTGCACCTTGGTCACCAGCGGGCACGTGGCGTCGAACACCTTCAGGCCCCGGCCGGCGGCTTCCTGGCGCACGGCCTGGGAAACGCCATGGGCGCTGAAGATGACGATGACGTCATCCGGCACCTGGTCCAGCTCCTCGACGAAGATGGCGCCACGGTTGCGCAGGTCTTCGACCACGAACTTGTTGTGCACCACTTCGTGACGCACGTAGATCGGCGGGCCGAAGACTTCCAGGGCGCGGTTGACGATTTCGATCGCCCGGTCCACGCCGGCGCAGAAACCACGGGGGTTAGCCAGTTTGATTTGCATGTGTTTGTCCCGCCCCAGGCGCCAGGCTCAGAGAGCCTTGACGTCGATGATTTCCACTTCGAAGTTCAGGGTCTTGCCCGCCAGCGGGTGGTTGAAGTCGACGGTCACTTGCGCGTCGTCGAAGGCTTTGACCACGCCGGGCAGTTCAGTATTGGCCGCGTCGTTGAAAATCACCAGCAGCCCTTCCGACAGCTCCATGTCCTGGAACTGGGAGCGTGGCATGATCTGCACGTTTTGCGGGTTGGGCTGACCAAAGGCGTTTTCCGGCGGTACCACCACGGTGCGCTTGTCGCCGGCCTTGAAGCCGAAGATAGCGGCCTCGAAGCCCGGCAGCAGGTTGCCGTCGCCCACCTTGAACACGGCCGGGGCCTTGTCGAAGGTGCTGTCGACGGTGTCGCCGTTTTCCAGGTGCAAGGCGAAGTGCAAGGTCACTTCAGTGTTTTGAGCGATACGCTGCTCAGTCATGGACGGCTTCTCCGGACTTCTTGCTCTTGAACATATCCAGGGCCAGCATCACTGCGCCCACGGTAATGGCGCTGTCGGCCAGGTTGAACGCCGGGAAATACCAGCGGTTCTGCCAGTGCACCAGCACGAAATCGATCACGTGGCCCAGCACCATGCGGTCGTACAGGTTGCCCAGCGCCCCGCCTAGCACCAGCACCAGCGCCACGGCCAGCCAGTTCTCGTTGCGCCCCAGGCGCTTGAGCCACACCAGCAGCACGGCGCTGACCACCACGGCGATCAGGGCGAACAGCCAGCGCTGCCAGCCGGAGCTGTCGGCCAGGAAACTGAATGCGGCACCGGTGTTGTACGCCAGCGTCCAGCTGAAGTAGTCAGGAATGACCACGATCTGCTGGTACAGGCTCAGGTTGCTCTGGAAGTAGAACTTGCTGGCCTGGTCGAGGACCAGGACCAGCACGCTCAACCAGAGCCAGCCCAGGCGCCCGAAGCGCCCGGCATCGGCCTTAGGCATAGTGACGCACCTCGCCCGTACCGCTGATGTTGTCCGCGCAACGACCACAGATTTCCGGGTGCTCGGCATTCACGCCGATGTCGTCGCTGAAGTGCCAGCAACGCGCGCACTTGGTGTAGCCGGACTTGACCACTTTCAGCTTCAGGCCTGCCACCTCGGTGACCACGGCATCGGCCGGGGCATCGACGAACGGCGCCACGCTGGCCTTGGAGGTGATCAGCACGAAGCGCAGCTCGTTGCCCAGCTTGGCCAGGTCGGCGCTGACGGCGTCGTCGGCGTACAGGGTGACTTCGGCCTGCAGGTTGCCACCGATGGCTTTCGCCGCGCGCTGGTTCTCCAGTTCCTTGTTGACCGCGGTTTTCACCGCCATCACGCCTTCCCAGTACTCGCGGCCCAGCTCGAAGCCTTCTGGCAACTCGGTGAGGCCCTGGTACCAGGTATTTAGCATTACCGACTCGTTGCGCTCGCCCGGCAGGTACTGCCACAGCTCATCGGCGGTAAAGGCCAGGATCGGTGCGATCCAGCGCACCAGCGCTTCGGAGATGTGGTACAGCGCGGTCTGGCACGAACGACGCGCGGTGCTGTTGGCGCCGGTGGTGTACTGGCGGTCCTTGATGATGTCCAGGTAGAAACCACCCAGCTCCTGCACGCAGAAGTTGTGGACCTTGGAGTACACGTTCCAGAAGCGGTATTCGCCGTAGTGCTCTTCCAGCTCGCGCTGCAGCAGCAGGGCACGGTCAACGGCCCAGCGGTCCAGGGCGATCATTTCCTCGGCCGGCAGCAGGTCGGTGGCCGGGTTGAAGCCGGTCAGGTTCGACAGCAGGAAGCGTGCGGTGTTACGGATACGGCGGTAGGCATCGGCGCTGCGCTGCAGGATGGTGTCCGACACAGCCATTTCGCCCGAGTAGTCAGTGGCCGAAACCCACAGGCGCAGGATGTCGGCACCCAGCGAGTCGTTGACCTTCTGCGGAGCGATGACGTTACCCAGCGACTTGGACATCTTGCGGCCGTTCTCGTCCACGGTGAAACCATGGGTGAGCAGCTCGCGGTACGGCGCATGGTTGTCGATGGCGCAGCCGGTCAACAGCGAGGAATGGAACCAGCCGCGGTGCTGGTCGGAACCTTCCAGGTACAGGTCGGCGCGCGGGCCGCTGTCATGGCCCATCGGGTGCGAGCCGCGCAGCACGTGCCAGTGGGTGGTGCCGGAGTCGAACCACACGTCCAGGGTGTCGCTGATCTTGTCGTACTGGGCCGCTTCATCGCCCAGCAGCTCGGTGGCGTCCAGCTTGAACCAGGCTTCGATGCCCTCGACTTCAACGCGTTTGGCCACTTCTTCCATCAGTTCGACAGTGCGAGGGTGCAGCTCGCCGCTTTCCTTGTTCAGGAAGAACGGGATCGGCACACCCCAGTTGCGCTGACGCGAGATGCACCAGTCCGGGCGGTTGGCGATCATCGAGTGCAGGCGCGCCTGGCCCCAGGCCGGGACGAACTTGGTCTCTTCGATGGCGCGCACCGCGCGCTTGCGCAGGGTGTCGCCGGCCACGGGCTGCTTGTCCATGCCCACGAACCACTGCGCGGTGGCGCGGTAGATCAGCGGGGTCTTGTGGCGCCAGCAGTGCATGTAGCTGTGGCTGATGGTTTCGGTGTTCATCAGCGCGCCGACTTCGGCCAGCTTGGCGATGATGTTCGGGTTGGCCTTCCAGATGAACTGGCCGCCGAAGAACTCCAGCGAGTCCACGTACACGCCGTTGCTCTGCACCGGGTTGAGGATGTCGTCATTGACCATGCCGTATTTCTTGCAGGTCACGAAGTCGTCTTCACCGTAGGCAGGGGCCGAGTGAACCACGCCGGTACCGGCGCCCAGCTCCACGTACTCGGCCAGGTAGACGGGCGACGTGCGGTGGTAGAACGGGTGCTGGAAGTGGATGTTTTCCAGGGCCGAGCCCTTGGCGGTGGCGATGGTGTTGCCGCTCAGGCCGTAACGGCTCAGGCAGGCTTCGACCAGCTCTTCGGCCAGGATCAGCAGACGGTCACCGACGTCCACCAGGGCGTAGGTGAAGTCCGGGTGCACGTTCAGCGCCTGGTTGGCCGGGATGGTCCACGCGGTGGTGGTCCAGATCACGATGGCAGCGGTCTTTTCCAGGCCCGGCAGGCCGAAGGCGTCGGCCAGGCTCTGCTGGTCGGCGACATTGAAGGCCACGTCGATGGTGTCGGATTTCTTGTCCTGGTATTCGACTTCTGCCTCGGCCAGGGCCGAACCGCAGTCAAAGCACCAGTTCACAGGCTTGAGGCCCTTGAACACGAAACCGTTCTTGACCATTTCCGCCAGGGCCCGGATTTCGCCGGCCTCGTTGGTGAAGTTCATGGTCTTGTAGGGGTTGGCCCAATCGCCCAGCACACCCAGGCGGATGAACTCGGCCTTCTGGCCTTCGATCTGCTCGGTGGCGTAGGCGCGGCACAGTTCGCGGGTCTTGTCGGCGCCCAGGTTCTTGCCGTGGGTCACTTCGACCTTGTGCTCGATCGGCAGGCCATGGCAGTCCCAGCCCGGCACGTACGGCGCATCGAAGCCGGCCAGGGTCTTGGAACGAATGATCATGTCCTTGAGGATCTTGTTGACCGCATGACCGAGGTGAATACTGCCGTTGGCGTACGGAGGACCGTCGTGCAGGACGAACTTTGGACGGTCCTTGCCAATTTCACGCAGCTTCTGGTACAGGCCAATGCTGTCCCAGCGCTGCAGAGTTTGCGGCTCGCGCTGGGGCAGGCCGGCCTTCATTGGGAAGGCGGTGTCCGGAAGGTTTAGCGTGGCTTTGTAGTCGGTCATTTCAGGCTCTTGGGTTAGCAGTTGGCCGATGCTCAAGGGCATGGGCTCGGGCGGCGGCGACATCCGCATCGATCGCCGACTTCAGCGCCTCAAGGGAGGCGAAACGCTGCTCATCACGCAGCTTGTGGTGGAACACCACCGTCAAACGCCGGCCATAGAGGTCACCGGCAAAGTCCAGCAAATGTACTTCCAGGTGGGCACTGCCATCACCTGCAACAGTTGGCCGCACGCCTATGTTGGCGACTCCCGGCCACAGCGTGCCGTCGATCTCGGCGCTCACCTGGTACACCCCGGTGAACGGCACGCGACGGCGCTTGAGCTGCACGTTGGCGGTTGGCCAGCCCAGTTGGCGGGCCAGCTTCTGGCCGTGCAGCACCCGACCGGCAATGCGGTACGGGCGGCCGAGCAGTTGCTCGGCCAGGGGAAAATCGGCGGCGGCCAGGGCCTTGCGCACTTGCGTGCTGCTGACCCGGATGCCGTTCTGTTCAACGGTTTGCGCCGCTTCCACGGTAAAGCCCTGGACCACGCCGGCCTGCATGAGGAAGTCGAAGTCCCCCAGGCGGTCGCAGCCGAAGCGGAAATCATCACCCACTTCCAGGTGCTGCACACCCAGACCATCGACCAGTATGGTGTCGACGAATTCGGCGGCGCTGAGCTTGCACAGCCGCTGGTTGAAGGCCAGGCACAGTACCCGGTCCACGCCCTCCTCGGCCAGCAGCGCGAGCTTGTCGCGCAGGCGTGCCAGGCGTGCCGGGGCGGTGTCGGGGGCGAAGTATTCACGCGGCTGGGGCTCGAAAATCACCACGCAGCTGGGCACGCCCAACTCCCGCGCACGTTCGCGCAGCCGCGCCAGGATAGCCTGGTGGCCACGGTGAACACCGTCAAAGTTGCCAATAGTGGCGACACAGCCCCGATGTTGGGGCCGCAGGTTGTGGAGGCCTCGAACCAGCTGCATAACGCGCTTCTTGCTCATAAAGTGGCCGATTATAACCACACACGGGCGCCGACGACAGGCGCCGCCGCCATGTGCGGGTCAGTAAACCGGAAAACCGACGTTTGACGCGCTGCCCGGCTCAGGCCAGTCCCCGACGGGCAAAATCCCGAAGGCGGAAGCCGAACGCAAACAGCACACCGAAATACACTACCACGCCTGTCAAGACCAGGGCGCCCAACCGCAGGAAACGCGCCAGCATCTGGCCATCCGACCAGGCCGGCATAAAGTGCATAATGCCCAGCAGCACCGCAGCCATGGCGACCACCGCCAGCAACAATTTGATGAAAAAAGCCATCCAGCCCGCCTGCGGCTGGAACATGTCCTGCTTGCGCAACTGCCAGTACAGCAGGCCGGCGTTCAGGCAGGCACCGCCGCTGATGGCCAGGGCCAGGCCGGCATGGGCCAGCGAGCCAATGAACGCCAGGTTCATCAATTGCGTGGCCGCCAGGGTGAACATGGCGATTTTCACCGGTGTGCGGATGTTTTGCTGGGCATAGAAGCCAGGCGCCAGCACCTTGATCAGAATGATGCCCAGAAGGCCCACCGCGTAGGCGATGAGCGCGCGCTGGGTCATGGCGGCATCAAAGGCGTCGAACTTGCCGTACTGGAACAGCGCCACGGTCAGCGGCTCGGACAGCAGGGCCAGGGCCACCGCGCACGGCAGCACCAGAATGAAACACAGGCGCAACCCCCAGTCGAGAATGCGCGAATACTCGTGGCGGTCCTTGTTGGCGTAGGTCTTGGCCAGGGTCGGCAACAGAATAGTGCCCAGCGCCACGCCCAACACGCCGGACGGCAACTCCATCAGCCGGTCGGCGTAGTACATCCACGACACCGAGCCCGCCGCCAGGAATGAGGCGAAGATGGTGTTGATGATCAGCGAAATCTGGCTCACCGACACCCCGAGAATTGCCGGCCCCATCTGTTTCATCACCCGCAGGGCGCCGGTGTCGCGCCAGCTGAAGCGCGGCAGCACCAGCATGCCGATCTTCTTCAGGTGCGGCAGTTGGTAAAGCAGTTGCGCCAGGCCGCCCGCCAGCACGCCCCAGGCCAGCACCATGATCGGCGGGTGGAAGTACGGGGTCAGGAACAGGGCAAAAATGATCTGCGCGATGTTGAGCAGCGTCGGCGTGAAGGCCGGCACCGAAAAACGGTTCCAGGTGTTGAGGATGGCGCCGACGAAAGACGACAGCGAGATCAGCAATATATAGGGAAAGGTCACCCGCAGCAGGTCAGCCGTGAGCTGGAATTTTTCCGGCGTGTCGGCGAAACCGGGGGCCGTGACCCAGATCACAAAAGGCGCGGCGATCATGCCCGCCACCGTCACCAGGGCCAATACCAGGGTGAGCATGCCGGCCACGTAGGCGATAAACGTGCGCGTGGCTTCCTCCCCCTGCTGGCTTTTGTATTCGGCCAGGATCGGCACGAACGCTTGGGAAAACGCACCTTCGGCAAAGATGCGCCGCAGCAGGTTGGGCAGCTTGAAGGCAATGAAAAAAGCGTCTGTGGCCATGCCGGCGCCGAAAATACGGGCGATCAGGGTGTCGCGGACAAAGCCCAGCACCCGCGAGATCATGGTGATCGAGCTGACCGCGAACAGTGACTTGAGAAGATTCATCGAAAGATTTTTTGCCTTCTGGACAAAGAGCAGCGCGAGAATGCGCCCAACTGTGCGATACTCCGCGCCGCATCAGCAGGCAGAGCCAAAACTCGCGAGTTTACAGGTCATGCGCCAGAAGGGAATCACTCGCTTCTGATCACGACCACTCAGCGGAACGTCTCACGCACCCTTGACAACAGATTCAGTCATCGGCATGATTCGCGGCCTATTTTGTTTGCTATTTAAAAAGTCTTTCGAGGAGCTCGACGGTGGCCAACTCACCTTCCGCCAAAAAACGTGCAAAACAGGCTGAGAAGCGTCGCAGCCACAACGCCAGCCTGCGTTCCATGGTCCGCACCTACATCAAGAATGTAGTTAAAGCCATTGACGCAAAAGACGCCGAAAAAGCACAAGCTGCTTACGTTCTGGCCGTGCCAGTCATCGACCGTATGGCCGATAAAGGCATCATCCACAAGAACAAGGCTGCTCGCCATAAAGGCCGTCTGAATGGCCACATCAAAGCACTGGTTCAGGCTGCTGCCTAAGCTGATTGCTTGATGTACCAAAAAACCGACCCCCGGGTCGGTTTTTTGTTGCCTGCGAAAAAGGTCTAGCCGCTGCCCGACGACAGCGGCCGTGCCTCAAAGCGAAATAAGCCCCTGGGACACCGCGATGCCAATGGCATGCCCGCGGTTGGTGGAGCCCAGCTTGTGCCCGGCGTTGGCAATGTGAAAATCCACCGTACGCTCGGCACAGCCAATGATGCGACCAATTTCCCAACTGGTCTTGCCCAGGCTCGCCCAACCCAGGCATTCGGTCTCCTTGAGGGTCAGGCATGACTCGGGCGCCTGCTCGATAGCCAGGCGGCGCTGCAGCCCCTCGATCAGGTAGGGCACCAGCATGAACAGCACGCCCAAATCGTCGTCGTCACTGCCACCCTCCCCTTCCGCCGGGTGCGCCACGCTCAGAGACCCCGAAAGCGTCTTGCCGCGCAACGGAATGCTCACCCCTGCACGCAACCCGTGGGCGCCCAGCGCCTGCCAGTACTCCTTCGAGCGCCCGCGCGCACGACGCTGGGCGCGCTCCCAGAACAGCGGTTTCAAATGCTGGCGACAATGCCGCGCGATAGGATCGAGCTCGTGATAATGCTCACGCTCATAGCAATCCAGCCAACTTTTGGGAAAGTTGGTAAATGGACGCACTCCTCCATTGGCCAGCGCACCAAACGACACGGAGTAATAACGAAAGCTCATGCGCGTCAATATGCGCCGCAGTCGCAATTCCCACCCCCGCTGATGCGCGCGCCCCGCCAACAACGCGAAGTCCGCCAACAATGAACTTTCCAACAGACGAGTACCGTCGACCGACGAACTCAAGATCCGGCTTTCCATAACATTCCCGCACTGGATGATCACTTCAACTTACAAAAGCAGGGCAGCGCTACCCCACTCCCTGGCAAGGCCCTACTGACTGTACAGGGCCCCGCCGTCGCGCCGGCGTGCGACCGGGCGGGACAGTACGCAGGCGGAGAAAATGTGTCAATGCGCCGAAACACTTTCGTGCGCACCCGAAAAAAGGCAATTAACACTAATAACTGATGGGAAATTATTGCCACCTGATGCACTGCAGGCGGCTTGCATCAAGGGGCCGGCGGTTATTCATTAAATTTTACGGTGATCGTGATTGCCCTACCCCATAACAAACTTTCGCGTCGCGCGAACCTGCACTTTCTCCAAGGAAGCAACTGCCCTGTAGTTACACCAACACGACGACCTCAAGCACTAATACTAGAGGGAAATAATGACCTCATATATTTCCCAACAATAAATAACGACCCTAAAAAAAAAACGGCGAGCCAGGCTCACCGTTTTTTATTAAAACTTCGGACTCGTTCAGGGCTGAGCCCACGGCAGAATCGGAATGGCCGTCACCGCGTTCTGCGGACTGCCTTCGATCAACCGGTCGCTGTACACCAGGTACACCAGGGTGTTGCGCTTCTTGTCGAGAAAACGCACCACCTGCATGGTCTTGAAGACCAGCGAGGTGCGCTCCTTGAACACCTCCTCGCCATCCTTCAAGTCGTCCGGCAAGTGGATCGGCCCCACCTGGCGGCAGGCGATCGACGCCTCGGCGCGATCCTCGGCCAGCCCCAGGCCGCCCTTTATACCGCCTGTCTTGGCGCGCGACAGGTAGCAGGTCACGCCCTGCACCTTGGGGTCGTCAAACGCCTCGACGACGATACGGTCGTTAGGGCCGACAAACTTGAACACCGTCGACACCTGGCCAATTTCCTCGGCCGACGCCAACAGCGGCAGGGCCAGCAGCAGTCCCAACATTCCCTTGATCACGCGCATGATGAATCCTCAGACCAGAATAAGGTTGTCGCGGTGCACCAGCTCTGGCTCGGCGATGTAGCCCAGCAAGCTCTCGATGACCTCGGACGACTGCCCGATGATCTTCTGCGCCTCGGCAGCGCTGTAGTTGGCCAGGCCGCGCGCGACCTCACGACCGTCCGGCGCCAGGCACACCACCATTTCGCCGCGACGGAAGCCACCCTGCACCGCCTTGACCCCCACCGGCAGCAAGCTCTTGTGGCCTTCCAGCAGCGCCTGCACGGCGCCAGCGTCCAGCGTCAGCGTGCCACGGGTCTGCAGGTGGCCAGCCAGCCATTGCTTGCGCGCCGCCAGCATGCCGCGCTCAGGCGACAGCAGCGTACCCAGGCGCTCGCCGGCCTTGAGGCGGTCCAGCACGCGCTCCAGGCGCCCCCCCACGATGATGGTGTGGGCACCCGAACGCGCCGCCAGGCGCGCCGCACGCAGCTTGGTCTGCATGCCACCACGACCCAGGGCGCCACCGGTACCGCCGGCGACGGCGTCCAGGGCAGGATCGTCGGCACGGGCTTCGTAAATCAGCTGGGCATCGGGGTTGTTGCGCGGGTCGGCGTCGAACATGCCGTCGCGGTCGGTGAGAATCACCAGCAGATCAGCCTCCACCAGGTTGGCCACCAGCGCCGCCAGGGTGTCGTTGTCGCCAAAGCGGATCTCGTCGGTGACCACGGTGTCGTTTTCGTTGATCACCGGGATCACACCCAGCTGCACCAAGGTGCGCAGGGTGCTGCGGGCGTTGAGGTAGCGCTTGCGGTCGGACAGGTCGTCGTGGGTCAGCAGGATCTGCGCCGTGTGCCGGCCGTGCTCGGCAAAGCTCGACTCCCACGCCTGCACCAGGCCCATCTGGCCGATGGCCGCGGCCGCTTGCAGCTCGTGCATGCCACTGGGTCGCTTGGCCCAGCCCAGCCGGCTCATGCCGGCTGCCACGGCCCCGGAGGACACCAGCACCAGCTCGACGCCTGCTTCATGCAGGGCCACCATCTGCTCGACCCACACGCCCATGGCGGCGCGATCCAGGCCCTTGCCGTCAGCTGTCAGCAACGCACTGCCGATTTTCACGACCCAGCGCTGCGCACCCGTCACCTTGCTCCGCATGTTCTTCCAACCTATGCCCGGGAGAAATAATTCGTAGAAACCAAAACGCCGCTCCCTGGGGAGCGGCGCTGTAGTTTACTACGGGTCCGGCATCAAGCGGTGTGCCAGTTACGACCTCTTCGCGAGTGTTGCCGCTCATCCTTGTGGGCGCGGCGACGCCCGTGAAAAGGCCAACGCCGGTCAGTCGCGCACGTAGAAGATTTCCGGGCCGTCTTCGGCGTCTTCCTCGTCCCAGAAGCCATCGTCTTCGCCGATGTCGTGCACGCTCTTCACGCCACTGCGGCGCAGGGCACGGGCATCGTCCAGGGCTTGCAGCTGGGCACGCGCCTCGTCTTCGATGCGCTGGTCCAGGTCACGCAGCTCTTCGGCGTAGGCCGGGTCATTGGCCAGGCGGTCGGCACGGTCTTCCAGGTAGCGCATCAGGTCGCGGGTCAGGCGCTCGGTGCCGTCTTTGGCGATGGCCGAGATCACGTAGACCGGACCTTCCCACTCCAGGCGGTCAACGATCTCCTTGACGCGCTCTTCGTGCTCTTCTTCCAGGATCTGGTCGCACTTGTTCAGTACCAGCCAGCGCTCACGCTCCGCCAGCGACGGGCTGAACTTGGTCAGTTCGTTGACAATGACTTCGGCAGCATCGGCAGCGTTGGTCTCATCCAGTGGCGCCATGTCCACCAGGTGCAACAGCACGCGAGTACGAGCCAAGTGCTTGAGGAAGCGAATACCCAGGCCAGCACCGTCGGAGGCACCTTCGATCAGGCCGGGGATGTCGGCGATCACAAAGCTCTTCCAGCGGTCGACACTGACTACACCCAGGTTCGGTACCAGGGTGGTGAACGGGTAGTCGGCGACTTTCGGCTTGGCGGCCGATACCGAGCGAATGAAGGTGCTCTTGCCAGCGTTCGGCAAGCCCAGCAGACCAACGTCGGCCAGCACTTTCATTTCCAGCTTCAGGTCGCGCTGCTCGCCCGGCTTGCCAGGGGTGGTCTGGCGCGGCGCACGGTTGGTGCTGGACTTGAAGCGGGTGTTGCCCAGGCCGTGCCAGCCACCATGGGCGACCAGCAGGCGCTGACCGGCCTTGACCAGGTCACCGATGATTTCCTGGGTAGCGGCGTCGATCACGGTAGTACCGACCGGCACGCGCAGTTCCAGGTCTTCACCCTTCTTGCCGGTGCAGTCGGTGCTGCCGCCGTTCGAACCGCGCTCGGCGTCGAAGTGACGGGTGTAGCGATAGTCGACCAGGGTGTTGAGGTTTTCGTCGGCGACCATGTAGATCGAGCCGCCGTCACCACCGTCACCGCCGTTGGGACCACCGTTTTCAATAAACTTTTCCCGGCGGAAGCTCATGCAGCCATTGCCGCCGTCGCCTGCTTTTACCCGGATGGATACTTCATCAACAAATTTCATGAAAAACGCCTCTCGCCTTACGGACGAGCCAAAAAAAGCAAAGACATAAGGCTCTTGCAAAAATGAGCGCGGCGGACCCCATCAACGATACTCGCGCCAGCGGCCCATGCAAACCTTTGCAAGAGACTCACCCCACAAACGAAAAAGCCCCGTCGCGAGACAGGGCTTTCCAAGCGAACTCGCGATTAGGCCGCGACTACGCTCACGTAACGACGACCGAAGGCGCCTTTTACTTCGAACTTGATCACGCCTTCGACTTTAGCGAACAGAGTGTGATCTTTACCCATGCCAACGCCGTAGCCAGCGTGGAATTGGGTGCCGCGCTGACGCACGATGATGTTGCCTGCTTTGATAGCCTGGCCGCCATACATCTTCACGCCAAGGCGTTTGGCTTCTGAGTCGCGACCGTTACGGGTACTACCACCAGCTTTTTTGTGTGCCATGAGTCAATTCTCCTAGTGAGGAATTAGGCTGAAATTAAGCCTGAATACCGGTGATTTTGATCTCGGTGTACCACTGGCGGTGGCCCATGCGCTTCATGTGGTGCTTACGACGACGGAACTTGATGATACGAACCTTGTCGTGACGACCTTGGGAGATCACTTCAGCTACAACGGTAGCACCAGCAACAACTGGAGCGCCGATGTTGACGTCGTCGCCGTTGGCGACCAACAGAACGCGATCAAAGGTAACGGATTCGCCAGTGGCGACTTCCAGTTTTTCGATCTTCAGGTATTCACCCGGGGCGACTTTGTACTGCTTGCCACCGGTAACAATTACTGCGTAAGACATGGTATTTCTCCGATAATCCTGCTCACCCAGCTCTTTATAAGTAGAGTGTCGGCTGGCATGGCTGCATGGGGTGGAACGACCCAAATGCAATTGCGTAAGGCAGGTGCTGCCCAGGAAGTTCAGGGTGCGCGATTGTACGCAAGCCCCGCCCGCCTTGCAATAGGCCGTCCATCGCGCCTTGA
Organism: uncultured Gammaproteobacteria bacterium; assembly: GCA_963816515.1. Taxonomy (GTDB): domain Bacteria; phylum Pseudomonadota; class Gammaproteobacteria; order Pseudomonadales; family Pseudomonadaceae; genus Aquipseudomonas. The sequence continues at coordinate 1,602,880 of CAWFKX010000001.1, forward strand.
CAGGGCTGGACCTGAGACCTAGCATGCCGCGCATCCCTTCTGGAGCACCTGTCGCTGATGCAACCCCAAGCTTTCTACCGCGCGGTGGCGGACGATTTCAACGCCGTCGACGTCATCATCAAGAAGCAACTGACTTCGCGCGTACCGCTGGTGTCGAAAATCGGTGACTACATCACGTCGGCCGGGGGCAAACGCCTGCGTCCTTTATTGGTGCTGCTGTGCGGCAAGGCCCTGGGCCGCGAAGGCGATGAGCTGCGCCTGCTGGCCGCCACCATCGAGTTTCTGCACACCGCCACCCTGCTGCACGACGACGTGGTCGACATGTCCGGCATGCGCCGTGGCCGTTCCACCGCCAACGCCATGTGGGGCAACGCCCCCAGCGTGCTGGTGGGCGACTTCCTGTACTCGCGCTCCTTCGAGATGATGGTCGAGCTGGGCTCGATGCCGGTCATGCGCATCCTGTCCCAGGCTACCCGCGTGATCGCCGAGGGCGAAGTCCTGCAATTGTCCAAGGTTCGCGACGCCAGCACCACCGAAGAAGTGTATATGGACGTTATTCGCGGCAAGACCGCGATGCTCTTCGAGGCTTCCACCCACAGCGCCGCGGCCCTGGCCGAAGCCACTCCGGAGCAGGCTGAAGCCCTGCGCACCTTCGGTGACCACCTGGGCGTGGCCTTCCAACTGGTCGACGACCTGCTGGACTACAAGGGCGACGCCGAGACCCTGGGCAAGAACGTGGGTGACGACCTGGCCGAAGGCAAGCCGACCCTGCCGCTGATCTACACCATGCGCGAAGGCACCGCCGAACAGGCCGCCCTGGTGCGCAAGGCGATCCAGAAAGGCGGTATCGAGGACCTGGAAAGCATCCGCGCCGCTGTGGAAAGCTCCGGCGCCCTGGCCTACACCGCCGACCTGGCCCGCGACTACGTGAAGCGCGCCATCGCCTGCCTCGACGCCTTGCCGCCAAGCGAATACCGCGATGCGCTGGTGGAGCTGAGCGAGTTCGCGGTAGCCCGCACGCACTAAAATCGCATCGCCCTCTTCGCGGGCAGAGCCCGCTCCCACACTTGATCCGAGTGACCTTGGATTGCTGCGGGAGCGGGCTCTGCCCGCGAACGTTTCTACGCAGATACCCCGCCCGGGCTAAAAACCCTATACAATGCGCGCCTTTATTTTCCGGCCCCACGAGGAACCCGCGTGAGCACTCTGCCTGCCTGTCCGAAATGCAATTCCGAATACACCTACGAGGACGGCACCCAGCTGGTGTGCCCCGAATGCGCCCACGAGTGGTCGGCCAGCGGTGAAGCGGAGCCTGGCGGCGATGACGCGGTGAAGAAGGATGCGGTAGGCAACGTGCTGCAGGACGGCGACACCATCACCGTGATCAAGGACCTCAAGGTCAAGGGCACCTCGCTGGTGGTCAAGGTTGGCACCAAGGTGAAGAACATCCGCCTGTGCGATGGCGACCACGACATCGATTGCAAGATCGACGGCATCGGCCCGATGAAGCTGAAGTCCGAATTCGTCCGCAAAGTCTGACCTGACGAAAGGTTGCGAGGCCGCCCGCTGCGGCCCCCGCTCCTCCCCTGCCCCAGGGCGCGTAAAAATACCTTCGATAGATCCTTGCTATTCTTTGAATAAGAATTATTCTCATTGAACACTTTCAAGGAGAACTATCATGACTTATCTCATCGACGCCTGGCTGGACCGGCCACACCCTTACCTGCGCATCCTGCATCGGGAAACGGGCGAAGTGTGCGCGGTACTGGAGGAAGAGGCACTGGACGAACTGCGCGACCAGGGCGACCTGGACCTGTCGGGGTTGAACTCCAGCGAGCCGATCGTGCTCAAGGAGCTGGTGCGAAACCTGTTTCTGTTCTGCTATGCCCGAGCGTTGCGCCCGGTAAGCAGCCTGCATTGAACGCTGGAAAAAAACATACCCTGTGGGAGCGGGCTCTGCCCGCGAAACACGCACCACGGTGAACCGACACTCTGCGGTGCACTTTTCACGGGTAGAACCCGCTCCCACGGATTGGGCCAATGGCCTGGTCCTTACAGTACGTCCAGCAGCTCTACGTCGAACACCAGCACGCTGTGCGGCGGGATGCTGCCAACGCCCTGGGCACCGTAGGCCAGTTCGCTAGGCACATACAGACGCCATTTGCTGCCGGCGTTCATCAGTTGCAGCGCCTCGGTCCAGCCTGCGATCACGCCACCAACCGGGAATTCCGCCGGCTGGCCACGCTCGTAGGAGCTATCGAACACGGTGCCGTCGATCAGGGTACCGTGGTAGTGAGTGCGCACGCTGTCTTCGCGCGATGGCTTGGCGCCTTCGCCAGCGGTCAGCACTTCGAACTGCAGCCCCGAAGCCAGGGTGGTGATGCCATCGCGCTTGGCGTTTTCAGCCAGGAACACCAGGCCAGCGCCAGCGGCCGCTTCGGCCTTGGCAGCCGCTTCGGCTTGCATGATGTCGCGGATAACCTTGAAGCTGGCAGACAGGTCTTCCTGGCTGACGCGGCTTGGCTGGCCGTTGAAGGCGTCGGTCAGGCCAGTCAGGATCGCGTCCAGGCTCACGCCCGGCGGAGGGTTGTCACGCAGCTGATCACCCAGCTGGCGGCCAATGCCGTAGCTGACGCGGGTTTCGTCGGTCGACAGGTTTACTTCGGACATCATTGTGCTCCGCTGTAGGACCCGGCAGCGGCCAACCATGACGTCGCCTGCCTCCCCGGGCCCAAACCAAAAGGGCAAGCAGACTAGCACACTGAGTGAGCCAGTTCAGCCTGACGGTTTTGCCAGGGGTGTCAGTGGCGCGAGCGGAAGGAGATGGGCACCCGCAGGTCTTCCTCGGCGCTGTCGCCCAGGCCGCACATTTCGTCGTGCACCGAACCGTGAATCAAGTGGAACGGCATCACTGGCAAGGTGTGCAGCAGGTCACGGGCATGCTCCACCGAGCGCAGGTGCATGGCATGGCCGGCAGCGTCGTTGAGGGGGTGGGACTTGCCGTGCATGCGGGCTTCAAGCAGGTAAATGCCACCTTCGAGCGAGATCAGGTTGACCTCGTCGATGAGGCCGGCATTGGCATGGGTGGTCAGTTCCTGAAAATTCATGACTGCACCTCGAATGATTCAAGAAGGTTGCGCCGTTCATTTTTCGTACAGCGAAGGGCAAAGCACAAGGCGGCCACCCCACCGCCTGTCCGATAACCGGGAAATCAGTGCTTGGTGAGCTTGTCCAGGTAACCCATGGCGAACGCCGAGACCACGAAGGTCATGTGGATGATCACGTACCACTTCAGGTATTCAGGCTCGATGTTGCGTGCGTCCATGAACATGCGCAGCAGGTGAATGGAGGAAATGGCCACGATCGAGGCGGCGACCTTCATCTTCAGCGAACTGGAGTCCATCTTGCCCAGCCAGCTGAGCTTTTCCTGGCCTTCATCCACGTCCAGCTGCGAAACGAAGTTCTCGTAGCCCGACAGCATCACCATCACCAGCAGGCCACCCACCAGGGCCATGTCGATCATCGACAGCAGCACCAGGATCAGGTCGGCCTCGCCCATGGCAAACACGTTGGGAATCACGTGGAAGACTTCCTGGAAGAACTTCAGCGCCAAGGCCAGCAGCCCCAGCGACAGGCCCACGTAGATCGGCGCCAGCAACCAGCGCGAGGCGTACATCGTCTTTTCGATAAAGCGTTCCATTTGAAAACTGCACCATGGCCGGTAGAAATCGGGGGCCGATTATACCTGCCAGGGGCAGATGTCGCCTCCTGCGACACCGTGCTACGCCGGCCCACACTGCTCAGCTGGAACAACGATGACAGCGCTCGCCATTGATCTTGCGCAGCTGCGCCTGCAAGTGCAGCGACCAGATCTGCGGGTCACCCGCTACCTGATAGCCGTGCAGCGTGAGGCTGTCGACAATGGCGTCCATCACCGATTCGGCGACCGTGGGGCCGGGAAACGGTCCTTGGGACTTGATGGCGGAAGGTTGTTCGCCGGCCATGCCAGCGGCAAAAAGCAGGGTCCACATCCCGGTATCACCGGCCAGTGGGCGTATGCTGCATTCGATTCGGGTCACCAGACCCAGGCATTGGCGAGTAAGGCTGAGGTTGCGCGGCATGGCGTCGCTCCTCGGTAAAGCTATTGCTTCAACCTTCAAGGGAAGGCTGTTTCAATCCTGCGACCCGTGGCTATCCTTGCCCTGAGGATAGAAGAAAACCACCGATGGCAATGTGCGACCGGCCAGTCAGGCGCCGAATGGTCATTCGGCGCCTTTCCAGATTCAGGCTGGCTTTACCTCTGCCAGCTCGGCTTCGGCCTGCTCCTTCTCCGCTTCCTTGAGGTCTTCCTCGCTGATCATTTCGGCGATCACCCGCAGGCGTTCAACCACCCGCGCGTTGACACTGCCCTCGGGGAACTGGCCGTCGGCGTCCGGTGAACCGGCGTCTTCGCCCACCAGCAGGCTCAGCGCTTCATCGGCCTGGCGCACCGCGTACACGTGGAACTGGCCGGCGCGCACCGCTTGCAGCACCTTCTCGTCGAGCATCAGCGTGGCCACGTTGGCCTGCGGGATGATCGCGCCCTGCTCACCGGTCAGGCCGCGGGCCTCGCACAGGCGGAAGAAGCCCTCGATCTTCTCATTGACCCCGCCCACTGCCTGCACCTCTCCGAACTGGTTGATCGAGCCCGTGATGGCAAAGCACTGCTTGAGCGGCGTGCGCGACAAGGCCGAGATCAAGGTGCAGGCCTCGCCCAGCGACGCGCTGTCACCGTCGACGTAGCCGTACGACTGCTCCAGGGCGATGCTGGCCGAAATCGCCAGGGGGAATTCCTGGGCATAACGGCTGCCCAGGTAACCCGTTAGGATCATCACGCCCTTGGAGTGGATCGGCTGGCCGAGGTTGACCTCGCGTTCGATGTCGACGATGCCGCTGCCACCCGGGTACACCGTGGCGGAAATGCGCGCCGGTACACCAAAGGCCGAGTCACCCACTTCCAGCACGGTCAGGCCGTTGCACTTGCCCACGGCGGCGCCATCGGTGTCGATCAGGATGATGCCCGCCAGCATGTCGTCGAGAATGCGCGCCGAGACCCGGCCGGTGCGCGTGGCCTTGGCCTTCAGCGCACGGTCGATGTGACCGGCGTCGGTCATTTCGTCGTTGGCCAGGTGGCGAATGAAGTCCGCTTCGCTGACCAGTTGGAACAGGTCGCCGATGCGTGCCGACAAACGCCCCTGGTGTTCGGCCAGGCGCGCGCTGTAGGTGGCCAGGCGCGCAACGGCGTCGGCCGTCAGCGGCGCCATGCCCTCTTCCGAGGTTCGGGTCTTGAGCAACTGGGCGAACTGCTCCAGGCTCTCGTCGACCATGGGAATGTCTTCGTCGAAGTCTACCAGCACCCGGAACATCTCCTGGAAGTCCGGATCGGCGTCCTGCAGCGCGTAGTACAGCTGGCGCGAACCAATGATGACCACCTTGACCTGCAGGGGGATCATTTGCGGCGTGAGGGTGACGGTGGCCAGCCGGCCATACTCGCCCAGCGGCGACTCCATCTTCAGCTTGCGCGATTGCAGGGCACGCTTGAGCGCGTCCCACACGAACGGTTCGCCGAGCATCTTCTCGGCTTCCAGAATCAGGAAGCCGCCGTTGGCGCGGTGCAACGCCCCCGGGCGCAGCTGGCGGTAGGTGGTGTAGAGCGCGCCCTGGTCGGTGCTGTATTCAATGCGGCCAAACAGATTGTCGTAGGTGGGGTGCGGTTCGAACACCACTGGTGCGCCACCGTTGACCCCGTGGCCCACCACCAGGCTCGGTGCGTACTGCTCTTCCAGCAACTTGCGCGCCTGGGCGTCGGTCTTGCTGTCGTCCACCAGTTGCTCGACCACGGTCTTGAGCAGGTACACCTGCATCGCTTGCAGGTAGGCACACACGGCCGCGTTTTCCGCGTACTTTTCCGACAGCGGCGCCAGCAACGGCTGCAAGGCCAGGGTGATGGTTTCTTCGTTCAGCTGGCGCAGTTGGTTGCCGGACTCGCGTTTCCATTGCGGCAGGCTGGCCAGTTCCTCGTTGAGGCGTTCTTCGAGGTCGGAGATGTCCTGGTGGAAGCGATCGCGGTCGGCTTCCGGCAACTGCGCGAATTCGGCCTCGTCCAGCGCCTTGCCATCGAGCATGGGCGTGAAGGCGATGTTACTGCTGTCGCGATACAACGCCACGTCCTTTTCCAGCGACAGGCGCTCGATCACGTCCAGGGCGCGGTCGTAGCGCTGGTTGAAGGCGCGGTCGATGGCGCTCTTTTTCTGCTGGTAGGACGGGTGCTCGAACACCGCCGGGAAGGTCGACAGCAGGTTGTCGATCAGCCCACCGATGTCGGCGATGAACGAACCGGCGCTACCGGGCGGCAGCTCCAGGGCGCGGGGTTCGCGCGGCTCGTCGAAGTTGTTGACGTACACCCAGTCCGGCGGCGTCTGCAGGCGTTTGCCTTCGGCCTTGAGGTAGCGTTTGACGAACGAGAAGCGGCCGGTGCCGGGCTCGCCCATCACGAACACGTTGTAGCCCGGGCGTGGCATCGCCACGCCGAATTGCAGCGCTTCTACAGCGCGTTCCTGGCCAAGTACACCGCGAAAGGGCTCCAGATCATTGGTGGTGGAGAAGCTGAACTGTTCAGCGGAAAACGGACGGGTCAGCGCTTCTGGCGCAAGACGCAAGCTGGCAGCAACAGGATCAGGCATCGGGCATCCTTACTTCGGCGGGGCAGATGACGGCATTCTGGCGCCGATAAGCGCCAGGCTGCAAGCGGCTTCCACCCGTAGCGGCAACTGTCTGTGCGGGAGCAGCGTCTGCCATGCGGGCGGCATGCCATTTGAAAAAGGGCAGTTTTTCAGTGGAACTGATAAACCCCGCCTAAACTCCAAACTGCGTCCTGGAGCAAGGCAGTCCCAGGCAATCCTGAACCCCTAGGTTTTGCACCTTACAAAGAGAACAAAGCTATGAAACGGATTCTTCTGGGTACGCTGTTTACCGTCGTCTCGCTCAATGCCATGGCCCAGGCCCCTGGCGGTCCGGACTGCGGTTGGGGGAACATGTTGTTTCAAGGCCAGCGCGGCACCCCCGCTCACTTCCTCGCTTCGACCACCAACGGCACCTCGGGCAACGCCACCTTCGGCATGACCTCGGGCACCAACGGTTGCTCGACCAACGCGGCACTGACCTATGGCGGCAAGTCGTGGATCGCCATGAACGGCATGATGGATGAACTTTCCGAAGACATGGCCAAGGGCCAAGGCGAGGCGCTGACCACCTACGCGGTGGTACTGGGCGTTGCCCCGCAGGACCGCGCCTATTTTGAAACCGTGACCCACCAGCACTTCCAGGACATCTTCACCACCGCCAATGTGACGGCTGACGATGTGCACGCCAACACCATGAACGTGATCAAGAACGATCCGCGCCTGGCCAAGTACGCTACCCAGGCCTAAGCTCGACCTGCCCGCCCTGCGGGGCGGGATTTTGATTGCCGCTGGCGGCAAGACCCGATTCGTCCATCTGAAGTAGTTGCCAAAGATGCTCAAACGCCTTGCCTACCTGGCGCTGTTCGCCTGCGCCCCCCTGTACGCCGCACCACAACTGGATCCCACCCGCATCGATGCCCTGGCTGCCGACCCGTACTGGCTGGCGCTGGGTCACTACACGCCGGCCAAACTCGGCGGTTGGCGCAGCTACGTCAACGACAAGCGTTTCTTCCTGGCCGCCGATGGCGCCCAGCACCCTGAACATGAATTGGCCGCTACCGTGCAGGCGCTGTACGCCCCCGCCTCACTGGGCAACCAGCACGCCCAATGCGTATTCCCCGCGCGCACCCGCTGGCTGCGTCAGCAACTGAACCTGCAGGGCTTGCCAGCCCTGGCCTGCGATGACTTCCACCAGTGGTACAAGGAAGTCTCGCCCAGCAGCACGGTGCTGGTGTTCCCGGCGGCCTACCTGAACAGCCCGTCGTCCATGTTCGGCCACACATTGCTGCGCATCGACCAGGCCGAAGCCCAGCAGGACAACACCTCGCTGCTGAGCTACGCGATCAACTTCGGCGCCTACATCGAAGGCAGCGACAACAGCATTCTCTATGCCTGGAAGGGCCTGGCCGGGGGCTACCCGGGGATGTTCTCGCTGGTGCCCTACCAGCAGAAACTGGCGGAATACCGCAGCCTGGAAAACCGTGACCTGTGGGAGTACCACCTGAACCTCACGGCCGAAGAAACCGGGCGCATGGTCGAGCACGTATGGGAGCTGAAGCAGATTCACTTCGGCTATTTCTTCTTCGACGAGAACTGCTCTTACCGCTTGCTGGAACTGCTGCAAGTGGCGCGTCCCAGCCTGAAACTGACCGGGCAATTTCCGCTGACGGCGATACCTACCGATACCGTGAAAGCGGTGAAGCAAGCCGGCCTGGTGGGCGAGATCGATTACCGCCCTTCGCGCGAACGGGAACTGCTGGCCCGGGCCAAGCCGCTGAGTGCCGATGAACAGCAATGGGTGCTGCAGGTAGCTGCCGACACCGCCCAGTTGCAAAGCCCCGGTTTCAAGGCCCTGGGCCGCGACCGCCAGGCGTTGATCCAGGACGCCGCGTTCCGCCTGGAGCGCTACCGCGCCACGGCCCAGGAGCGCGACACGGCCCGCACCCAACGCAGTTATCAGCTACTGCGGGCGATCAATCAGAACCCGCCACCGCCGCTGAACGTCGAGCGCCCCGGCCTGCCCGAAGACGGCCACGACTCGCGCACCTGGCAGGTCGGCGTGGGCAGCCGCGACGGCAAGGCGTTTGGCGAGTACGGCCTGCGCATGGCCTACCACGACCTCAACGACAATGCCTACGGCTTTCCCCTGGGCGCGCAGATCGAGATTCTCAACCTCAAGGTGCGCCAGTACGAAGGCAATCAGTGGCAGTTGCAGCGCCTGGATCTGGCCACCATCCGCTCCATGACCCCGCGCAACGAGCTGCTGCAACCCTGGTCATGGCAGGTCACTGGCGGCCTGGAGCGGGTGCTGGGCAAGCATGGCGACGAAACCCTGGTCAGCCATGTGAATGGCGGTGCCGGTGGCACATGGCAGTTGGGCGAGAACACCCTGGCGTTCGCCCTGGGCACGGTACGGGTGGAACACAATAACGACTTCTCGGCCATGGTCTCGCCGGCGGGTGGTTTCGACAGTGGCCTGCTATGGCGCAACCGCTTGGGCAACCTGCGCCTGGAGGCCCAGGGCGACTACTTCCTCAATGGCGAAGTACGCCGCACCCTGAGCCTCAACCAGCAGTGGGAGCTGTCCCGCAACCTGGGCCTGCGCCTGAGCGCCCAGCGCGACTTCAGCGAACTTGCAGGGCCACGCAACGAAGTGCTGTTGGAAGTGAAGTGGTACCACTACTGACGATTTCGTCACGCCCACTTCACGGGCCGTGAACGAAATCGAACCTAGACTTGACTCACGGGTCCACCGTTTTGACCGTCGCAGTTTCCTGACGGGATCGGTGGGCATGAAACGGGAGTCCGATCATGTGGCGCTGGGTGATGGTGAGTGTGATGGTGGCGCTGGTGGGGTGTCAGTCGACCCACGAGCAAATGATCAGCCAGGGGTACCCGCCGGCCTACGCCGACGGCTTCAAGGACGGCTGCGGCAGCGGCCGGGAAGCAGCCGGTGCAAACGGTTTGTTTCAGAAGAACGTGCCGCGCTACCTTCACGAGAAGCTCTACAGCACCGGCTGGGATGACGGCTTCCGCCAGTGCCAGGCCAGCGCCAGCGCGCAGCCCAACCAGAGCGACTGGAGCGTGCAGCACGGCGACGACCGCGAACGTGCCTGGGAGCAGGAGAAAACCCAGGGTGAAGGGCGCGCCTACCATCCTTGAGGCGTATGAGAGGAGTTACCCATGAGCCGAGCCTTCGTCAACGAGGACAACGCACAGCCCAACCAAGCCGCCGAGCGCCGGATCAGCGACCAGCCCAACTACGTCACTCCACGGGGCCTGGGCCTGCTGCAGTCGCGCTTGCGCCAGTTGCAGGCCGCCAGCAACGACCCCGCCGATCCGCAGCGCCTCGCCGACCTGCATTACTTCACGCAGCGGGTGCAGAGTGCGCAGGTGGTCAACGCGGTCGACAATGGCAAGGCGCAGATCGGCCACTGGGTAACCTTCAGCGATGCCGAGGGTAACGAACAGCGTGTGTGCCTGGTGGGTGAGGATGAAGCGGATGCGGCGCGAGGCCTGGTCAACTGGGGCTCGCCGCTGGGGCGGGCCTTGATCGGTGCGCGGCAAGGGGATGAGGTGGTGTGGAAACGGCCGGTGGGCGACCTGGCGATCGAAATCGTCGAGATTGCGCCCGGGCGCGGATAAAAAAACGGAGCCCGAAGGCTCCATTTTTGCTTTACGCCAGTTTCTTGTGGCGTACCCGATGCGGCTGGGCCGCTGCGTCGCCGAGGCGCTTTTTGCGGTCGGCTTCGTATTCGGTGTAGTTGCCTTCGAAGAACACGGCCTGCGAGTCGTCCTCGTACGCCAGGATGTGCGTCGCCACGCGGTCCAGGAACCACCGATCGTGAGAGATCACAATGGCGGCGCCAGGGAAGTCCAGCAGCGCTTCTTCCAGCGAACGCAGGGTTTCCACGTCGAGGTCGTTGGACGGTTCGTCGAGCAGCAGCACGTTGCCGCCCTCTTTCAAGGTCAGGGCCAGGTGCAAGCGGCCACGCTCACCACCGGACAGGTCCTTGACGAACTTCTGCTGGTCGCCGCCCTTGAAGTTGAAACGGCCAACGTAAGTGCGCGACGGAATCTCGTAGTTGCCGATGCGGATGTTGTCCGAACCGTCGGAGATCTGCTGGAACACAGTCTTGCTGCCGTCCAGGTCGTCACGGCTCTGGTCCACGCAGGCCAGTTGCACGGTTTCACCAATCTCGATGCTGCCGGAGTCCGGTTGTTCCTTGCCCATCAGCATGCGGAACAGGGTCGATTTACCGGCACCGTTACCGCCGATCACACCGACGATGGCGCCTTTGGGCATGGCGAACGACAGGTTGTCGATCAGCACGCGGTCACCGTAGCCCTTGGTGACGTTCTTGAACTCGATGACCTTGTCACCCAGGCGCGGACCGGCCGGGATGTAGATCTCGTTGGTTTCCGAACGCTTCTGGAATTCCTGCGACTGCATTTCCTCGAAGCGCTGCAGACGAGCCTTGGATTTCGACTGGCGGGCCTTGGCGCCTTTGCGCACCCATTCCAGCTCTTCCTTCATGGCCTTTTCATGGGCCGACTGCTGCTTGGATTCCTGAGCCAGACGATCGGACTTGGCTTCCAGCCAACCCGAATAGTTGCCCTCGTAAGGAATACCGGCGCCGCGGTCCAGTTCCAGGATCCAGCCGGCGACGTTGTCGAGGAAGTAACGGTCGTGCGTGATCGCCACCACGGTACCCGGGAAGTCGTGCAGGAAGTGCTCCAGCCACGCGACGGAATCGGCGTCCAGGTGGTTGGTCGGTTCGTCCAGCAGCAGCATGTCAGGGGCCGAGAGCAGCAGGCGGCACAGGGCCACGCGGCGCTTTTCACCACCGGACAGGTGTTCCACCTTGGCGTCCCAGGCCGGCAGGCGCAGGGCGTCTGCCGCCACTTCCAGCTGGCGCTCCAGGTTGTGGCCGTCGCTGGCCTGGATGATGGCTTCGAGCTTGGCCTGTTCGGCGGCCAGTTTGTCGAAGTCGGCATCCGGATCGGCGTAGGCGGCATACACTTCATCAAGGCGAGCCTGGGCGTCCTTGATCACGCTGACCGCTTCTTCCACCACTTCACGCACGGTCTTGGCCGGGTCAAGTTGTGGCTCTTGCGGCAGATAACCCACATTGAGCTCGGGCATCGGGCGCGCTTCGCCGTCGAACTCCTTGTCGACGCCGGCCATGATTTTCAGCAGGGTGGATTTACCCGAGCCGTTGAGGCCCAGCACGCCGATCTTGGCGCCAGGGAAGAACGACAAGGAAATGTTCTTGAGAATTTCCCGCTTCGGCGGCACAACTTTGCTCAGCCGATGCATGGTGTAGACGTATTGAGCCATGAGAAACCTGGTGACAGTAGACAGATGAAGAATCCGCGAGAAGGTCAAAGCTACCGGAATGCGCGAGGCAGGGCAAACAGCCGACAAGCAGTGGTGGCACTTAGCCATAAAACAAGGCATGCTAGCCGCCCTTCGGGCGTCCGGCTTATAGTGCGCGCTGTTCATGGCTCTGGACCCCTTCGCAGCGGGTCGCAGACGCCTTCGCCAGCCTCGCGCCACCGCCAGCCAGACCGCAGGATCACAGTTTGACCAACCTCAATCAGCCGTCATCCCTGCGCTCCCCGGTCAATGCGGCCGGTGAGCCGACGCGCGGTACGCTAAAAAGCGCGCTGGCGCTGTTGGCCCTGCTGCTATTGACGCTGCTGGTGTGGCAGCTGCTCGATCAATTCAAGCACAACCTTGCCGACCAGCGGCAGCGCACCGTGGAATACACCAGCGTGCTGGGCGAGCACCTGGGGCTGAACATGGCCCTGGAAGGCCAACAGGCGTTGTACCGGGTCACCAGCAGCGACGTGCAGACGCCCCAGGCGCTGCTGGCCCTGCTGCAGCCGCGGCTGCCCGCCGTGCGCAGCGTCGCCCGCCTCGACAGCCAGGGCAATGTGCTGGCCGACACGGCCCGCAACGGCCCTGCCTATGACCTGCCCAGCCTGGTCAAGCGCAGCCAGGGCGAGAACTTCCACTTCAGCCAGAGCAATGACGGCCAGCAGGTGTACTTGCTGCTCAATGCCAACGAGCGCGCCGCCGAGGGTTACTGGCTGCTGCGCCTGGACGCGTCCCTCTATTCCAGCCTGACCCACCGTGTCGACCCCACAGCCCCGCCCCGCTGGCTGCTGGAGAGCCGTGAGCCGGCCCTGGTGCTGCGTCGCGATCCGCGCAGCACTGAAGGCGGCCTGGCACTGACCGCGCGTGAACAAGCCCAGAGCGTGGCCACCGTGCCGCTGCCCAACACCGACTGGCAACTGCGCACGCTGTTCGATGAACACGAAACCGAACTGCAACTGCTGCCCGCGCTGATCGGCAAGTTCCTGCTGCTGGGCGCCTGCTCGCTGCTGCCACTGCTGGCGCTGTTCAACCTGCGCCGGCGCCAGCGCCAGCTGCATGAAGGTCGACGCCGCTACCAGGATATTTTCGAAGGCACCGGCGTTGCCCTGTGCGTGCTCGACCTCTGCGCCCTGCAAGACCTGCTGGCCGAATCGGGCATCACCAGCAGCGCCGCACTGAGCGCCTGGCTGGCCGCCAACCCGGCCGCGCGCGATCGCCTGCTGCAGCAACTGCGCATCACCGAAGTCAACCAGATGGCCCTGGGCCTGCTCAACGTCGCCGACAGCCAGGGCGCCTGGCAGCGCCTGTTCGGCAACGACCGCCTGGACCCCGCCAGCATGGGCCGGCAACTGCTGGACACGTTGCTCAGCGAGCAGCAGGAGCTGGAAACCGAGATTCGCATCAGCGACCGCCTGGGCCAGGACCAGTACCTGTGGCTGACGCTGCGCCTGCCCCAGGGCACCGGCGACTACGGTTCGGTGATCCTCAGCATCAATGATGTCACCAGCCGCAAGAGCGTCGAGCTGTCGCTGGTAGAGCGCGAAGGCTTCTGGTCGGACGTGGTGCGCACCGTGCCCGACCACCTCTACGTGCAGGACGTGCACAGCCAGCGGATGATCTACAGCAACCACCACCTGGGCCAGACGCTGGGTTTCAGCAAGCCGGAACTGGTGCAGATGGGCGAGTACTTCTGGGAGATCCTGCTACACCCAGAAGACGCCAGCGACTACCAGCGCATGCGCCTGGCGCGGCGCACGGACGCCGACCTGCAACTGCTGCAGTGCCAACTGCGCTTCAAGCACAAGGACGGCCGCTGGCGGCGCTTCGACATTCGCGAACAGGCCCTGGCCCGCGACGCCGAGGGCCGCGTGACGCGCATCATCGGCGTGGCCAAGGACGTTACAGAACAGATCGAGGCCAGCGAATCGCTGCGCGACAGCGAGCAGCGCTACCGCATGCTGGCCGAAAGCATCAGCGACGTGATTTTCTCCACCGACAGCCAACTGGCGCTCAACTACGTCAGCCCCTCGGTGCAGGCGGTGCTGGGCTACGACGTGAAGTGGATTTTCGACAACGGCTGGCAGTCGACCATCGCCAACCCGCAGCAGTTGACCGGTATCTACCAGCTGATCGAGCGGGTCAGCCAGGTGCTGGACAAGCCGGCGGAACTGGCCGAGTTGCGCAACCAACTGACCACCCAACTGTTCGTGTTCGACTGCCTGCGCGGCGATGGCCGCAAGATTCCCATCGAGCTGCGCCTGGTGCTGGTGTGGGACGACCATGACACCTTTGAAGGCATTCTCGGGGTGGCCCGCGACATCAGCCAGCAGCGCCGCGCCGAGAAAGACCTGCGCATGGCCGCCACGGTATTCGAGCACTCCACCTCGGCCATCCTGATCACCGACCCGGCCGGCTACATCGTGCAGGCCAACGAGGCCTTCAGCCGCGTCAGCGGTTACGAAGTGGCGCAGGTGCTGGACCAGTTGCCCACCATGCTTACCGTCGATCAGGAGCAGCAGGCGCACCTGAGCTACGTGATCAAGCAACTGCACACCCGTGGCACCTGGGAAGGCGAAGTGTGGCTCAAGCGCCGCAGTGGCGAGCACTACCCGGCCTGGGTGGGCATTACCGCCGTGTTTGACGACGAAGGCGACCTGGCCAGCTACGTGTGCTTCTTCAGCGACATCAGCGAGCGCAAGGCCAGCGAGCAGCGCATCCACCGCCTGGCCTATTACGACGCCCTCACCCACCTGCCCAACCGCACGCTGTTCCAGGACCGCCTCTACACCGCGCTGCAGCAGGCCGAGCGGCAGAAGTCGTGGGTAGTGCTGATGTTCCTCGACCTCGACCGTTTCAAGCCGATCAACGACTCCCTGGGCCACGCCGCGGGCGACCGCATGCTCAAGGAAATGGCCGTGCGCCTGCTCGACTGCGTGGACGACGAGGACACCGTGGCGCGCATGGGCGGCGACGAGTTCACCTTGCTGCTGCAACCGCGCGCCAGCCGCGAACAGGCGCTGAACCGGGCCATTCACGTGGCCGAGCAGATCCTGGCGAGCCTGGTGACGCCATTCGTGCTGGAAAACCGCGAGTTCTTCGTCACCGCCAGTATCGGCATCGCCCTCAGCCCGCAGGATGGCAACGAGCTGAGCCAGCTGATGAAGAACGCCGACACCGCCATGTACCACGCCAAGGAACGCGGCAAGAACAACTTCCAGTTCTACCAGGCCGACATGAACGCCAGCGCCCTGGAACGCCTGGAACTGGAAAGCGACCTGCGCCACGCACTGGAGCAGAAGGAGTTCATCCTTTACTACCAGCCGCAGTTCAGCGGCGACGGCAAGCGCCTGACCGGCGCCGAGGCGCTGCTGCGCTGGCGCCACCCGCGTCGCGGGCTGGTGCCGCCGGGGGACTTCATTCCGGTGCTGGAGGAGCTGGGGTTGGTGGTGGACGTCGGCGACTGGGTGCTGACCGAGGCCTGCCGTCAGCTGCGCGCCTGGCACCAGGCCAAGGTACGGGTACCGAAAGTGTCGGTGAACATCTCGGCACGGCAGTTCTCCGACGGCCAACTGGGCACGCGCATTGCCAACATTCTCAAGGAAACCGGGCTACCGCCGGCGTGCCTGGAGCTGGAACTGACCGAAAGTATCCTGATGCGCGAAGTCAATGAAGCCATGCAGATTCTCGACAGCCTGAAGTTCCTGGGCCTGAGCATCGCGGTCGACGACTTCGGCACCGGTTACTCGTCGCTCAACTACCTCAAGCAGTTCCCCATCGACGTGCTGAAAATCGACCGCACCTTCGTCGACGGCCTGCCCGAGGGCGAGCAGGACGCGCAGATCGCCCGCGCCATCATCGCCATGGCCCACAGCCTGAACCTGGCGGTGATCGCCGAGGGCGTGGAAACCCATGAGCAGCTGGACTTCCTGCGTGAGCATGGCTGTGACGAAGTGCAGGGCTACCTGTTCGGCCGGCCCATGCAGGCCAGCCGCTTCGAGGCGCAGTTCAGCAATGACGCGTTGTTCATGTTCGATTGATTCCCCGGGTCAGTTGCATGAACACCGCTCGTCAAAGCAATGACTGCCTTTCATATGCCAGATAAAACCCGATGGGGTAGAATGCGCGCCTGTTCATCTTTTTCCTGCACGATCCTTGAGGACCGCCATGTTCAGCCGTGATTTGACACTTGCCAAGTACGACGCCGATCTCTTTGCCGCCATGGAGCAAGAAGCTCAGCGCCAGGAAGAGCACATCGAGCTGATCGCCTCGGAAAACTACACCAGCCCTGCCGTCATGGAAGCCCAGGGTTCGGTTCTGACCAACAAGTACGCCGAAGGCTACCCAGGCAAGCGCTACTACGGTGGCTGCGAATACGTCGACGTGGTTGAGCAGCTGGCCATCGACCGTGCCAAACAACTGTTCGGCGCCGATTACGCCAACGTCCAGCCGCACGCCGGTTCCCAGGCCAACGCCGCCGTCTACCTGGCCCTGCTGCAGGCCGGCGACACCATCCTGGGCATGAGCCTGGCCCACGGCGGTCACCTGACCCACGGCGCCAGCGTTTCCTCGTCGGGCAAGCTGTACAACGCCGTGCAGTACGGCATCGACGCCAACGGCCTGATCGACTACGACGAAGTCGAGCGCCTGGCGGTCGAGCACAAGCCGAAAATGGTCGTGGCCGGTTTCTCCGCCTACTCGCAGGTGCTGGACTTCGCCCGCTTCCGCGAAATCGCCGACAAGGTCGGCGCCTACCTGTTCGTGGACATGGCCCACGTGGCCGGCCTGGTCGCCGCTGGCGTCTACCCCAACCCCGTGCCATTCGCCGATGTGGTCACCACCACTACCCACAAGACCCTGCGCGGTCCACGTGGCGGCCTGATCCTGGCCCGTGCCAACGCCGACATCGAGAAGAAGCTGAACTCCGCCGTGTTCCCGGGTGCCCAGGGCGGCCCACTGGAGCACGTCATCGCCGCCAAGGCCGTGTGCTTCAAGGAAGCGCTGCAGCCTGAGTTCAAGGCGTACCAGCAACAAGTGGTGAAGAACGCCCAGGCCATGGCCGGCGTGTTCATCGAGCGCGGCTTCGACGTGGTGTCGGGCGGTACTCAGAACCACCTGTTCCTGCTGTCGCTGATCAAGCAGGAAATCTCCGGTAAGGATGCTGACGCCGCACTGGGCAAAGCCTTCATCACCGTGAACAAGAACTCCGTGCCGAACGACCCACGTTCGCCGTTCGTGACCTCGGGCCTGCGCTTCGGCACCCCGGCCGTCACCACTCGCGGCTTCAAGGAAGCAGAGTGCAAGGAACTGGCTGGCTGGATCTGCGACATCCTGGCGGACCTGAACAACGAAGCGGTGATCGACGCCGTTCGCGAGAAGGTCAAGGCTATCTGCGCCAAGCTGCCGGTATACGGCAACTGATAGCAGACGCTTGATGTGAAAAAGCCCGGCCTCGCGCCGGGCTTTTTCATGGGCCAGGAAATCATGCACCCGCCGCCCACACCGAAGCTGATGGCGATTAAGGAGTGCCAGGGTGCGGGGTTGGGTATTGTTTTTCGATGTCCAATGGCTGGGCGTAGGGGCTGTCCCACAGCTGCGCGTGCAGCTGGCCGATACGGCTGGCCATGGCCGGGTTGCGCATCACCACTTCCAGGTTGCGCGAGTTGTCCATGTAGCCGCCCAGCCAGTTGCTGGTGCCCACCCAGGCCACCTGCCCGTCGATCTCCATGGTCTTGGTGTGAATCACCCGGGCATACGCAATGAAGCCGCCCGGCGCCTCGGGCAGGGTGACGATGCGCACCTGCACGTTCGGCAGCACCGCCAGGCTTTTCAGGTACACCAACTCCGGCGCTGCGGTATTCCAGTTCGACACCATCAACTTCACCAACACGCCCCTGGCCGCCGCCGCGCGAATGGCGTCGTCGATCACCGGATAATAGGGACGGGTGTGGTCAGGGCCGTAGGAAAGCGGTGCATAGTCGAGCAACTGCACCCGTACTTCATGCCTGGCTTCAGCCAGCAAACGCGGCAACTCCTGCTCCGAGTCGCCGACACCCGGCGGGTTGAAGCGCGCCGGGCTGGCGATCAGGTAATTGCCGGTGCGCGCAGGTTCCGCGCCATGGGCCGGCTCCGGCACCGGCTGGTGGTTGCCGAGCGCCTGCTCGGCAGCCCAGTCCTGATTGAAGATGGCCTGCACCTGCGTGGCCATGGTCGCGTCGCTGATCAGCACGCCGGTTTCGTGAATGTGCTCCATGGAGCGCCAGTCGAAGTTCTGGCTGCCCACGAACGCCTGCTTGCCGTCCACCACCATGAACTTGGCGTGGATGATGCCGTTGCCGGTCAGCTGCGCGTACGGCAGCACCGCGAATGTCAGGTTGGGGATGGCCCGCAGCCGCGCCAGGGTCGAGGCTTCGGACAGCTTCTGGCCCTTGTCCTCAAGCAGGAAGCGAATCTTTACTCCGCGCTTGCCTGCAGCCTCCAGGTGCTGGATCACCTGGTCCATCACCGAGCCCGGGTGGTCCACCGCATAGAACTGCTCGATATCGATACTCTGCCGGGCACCGTCGAACAACTGTATCCACACCGGCCCCGGCGCGCGCAGGTCGGGGGTCGGCAGGGCGGTGGCCACAGGCACGGTGTGCACCAGTTCGAAGCCGGGAATGCTGAAGTCGGCACGCGCGGCGGGCATTGCCGCTAACAGGGCAAGGGCCAGCCAGGGCCGGCGGGTGAGGTTGCTGTGCATCAGTGCTCCACCATCATGGGGGTTTGCGGGGCGGTCCATACCACAGGTGCCGCCCCTCGCCTGAATCAAGGGCGCAACGCTAGCAGCGAAAAATGACCGATCGGTTAACCCTGGCGGTTTCCTTTACACCTGGGGCAACCGCGGCTTTCATGTTTCATGCCGGTTTCAACAAACTGTGCGCGTCAAGACAGTTGCTGCTACGAGGCAGTGTTGGTCAGGGCAGCAAAGCCGGCGCGAATTTTTGCTTCAGGCAGGTCGTCGGCGATGAACACCATCACGCTCTCACGCGCCTCGCCCTCGGCCCAGTCGCTGTCCCAGTCGAAGCCATACAATTTCAGCACGCCCTGGAACACCAGCCGGCGGTCTTCGCCGGCGATGCTCAGCACGCCCTTGTAGCGCAGCAACTGGCGGCCATGCTCCTCCAGTAGCTGGTTCATGAAGTCGCTGAGGCGGTCGATGTCCAATGGCTGATCGGTGCGCAGCACCAGGCTGGCGATACGGTCAACGCTGCCTGCCGCCACCACCGGGCGCAGGTTGAGGCTAGCGTTGAGGTTGAAACCCCGCACGTCCAGCAGCTCGGCCAGGTCGATACGACCATGCTCCACCACCCGCACCGGCGCCCGGCGGTTGATACGTGTCAGGCGCTGGCTCAGTTCGTCGAATGCCTGCGGGCTGACCAGGTCGGTCTTGCTCACCAGCAACCGGTCGGCGAAGCCCACCTGCGCCTGGGCGATGGTCTGGGCCAGGTGCACGTCGGCATGGGCGGCGTCCACCAGGGTGATGATGCCGTCGAGGATGTAGCGCTCACGCAGCTCCTCGTCGATGAAGAAGGTCTGTGCCACCGGCGCCGGATCGGCCAGGCCGGTGCACTCGATCACCAGGCGGTCGAAGGCGATCTCACCGTTGTCCAGGCGCTCCAGCAGCAGAAACAGGGCCTTGGTCAGGTCGGTGTGGATGGTGCAGCACACGCAGCCGTTGGCCAGGGTCATGACCTGCACCGGGGCATCGCCCAACAGCTGGGTGTCGATGCCGGCGTCGCTGAATTCGTTCTCGATGACGGCGATCTTCAGGCCATGCTCGGCCTTGAGCAGGTGGCGCAGCAAGGTGGTCTTGCCGGCGCCCAGAAAGCCGCTGAGGATGGTGACGGGGATGGGAAGAGACAAAATCCACTCCTACAAAAAAAAGCCCCACGGGGTGGGGCATGGCTCACATCAACAACACTTCGGCCCGCCCTTGCCGCCGTAGCGGGCCTCCTGGCGTTCGCGGAAGAACGCCTCGTAGTCCATCACCGGCTTGTCCGGGTGCTTGGTCTGCATGTGCTCGACATAGTTGTCATAGTCGGGCATGCCCACCATCAGGCGAGCGGCCTGCCCCAGGTATTTGCCCAGCCGGCTCAGGTCATTGAACATGTCTGCCTACCTCGTTTTTCAAGCGCCAGGAACCGCCTGGAACGGCGATTCCTTGTCGGTGCGTTCCTTCTTGCCCCAGGCCGCGACGCCCACCTTGATGGCGTAGAACAGGATCGCGAACACCACGAACAGGAACAGCCCGGTCAGCGCCGCGTTGGTGTACGCGTTGAAAATCACGTGCTGCATCTGGTTGACGTCCTTGGCCGGAGCGAGGATCTGGCCGGCGGCCAGCGCGTCGCTGTACTTCTTGCCCAGCGCCAGGAAGCCCACCGCAGGGTTGGCGTCGAACAACTTGATGAAGCCTGCGGTGGTGGTGCACACCAGCAGCCACACGGCTGGAATCAACGGTACCCAGATGTAGCGCTGGCGCTTCATCTTGATCAGCACCACCACGCCCAGCATCAGCGCGATACCCGCCAGCATCTGGTTGGAAATACCGAACAACGGCCACAGGGTGTTGATGCCGCCCAGCGGGTCGACCACGCCCTGGTACAGCAGGTAACCCCACAGCGCCACGCAACCGGCGGTGCCGATGATGTTGGCCACCCACGACTCCGTGCGCTTCATGGATGGCACGAACGAGCCCAGCAAGTCCTGCAGCATGAAGCGCCCGGCACGGGTACCGGCGTCCACGGCGGTGAGGATGAACAGCGCCTCGAACAGAATCGCGAAGTGGTACCAGAACGCCATGGTGTTCTCGCCCGGCAGCACGTGGTGCAGGATCTGCGCGATGCCCACCGCCAGCGTCGGCGCACCGCCGGCACGGGCCAGGATGGTGTTCTCGCCAATGTCATGGGCCACTGCCTGCAAGGCATCCGGGGTAATCGCAAAGCCCCAGTTGCTCACGGCCGTTGCCACCGCCACCACATCCGTACCCACTACGGCGGGCGGGCTGTTCATGGCGAAGTACACGCCCGGCTCGATCACCGTGGCCGCGACCATGGCCATGATTGCCACGAACGATTCCATCAGCATGCCACCGTAACCGATGTAGCGGGCGTTGGTTTCGTTATCCAGCAGCTTGGGCGTGGTGCCCGAGGCAATCAGCGCGTGGAAGCCCGACACCGCGCCACAGGCGATGGTGATGAACAGGAACGGGAACAGCCCACCCTTCCACACCGGCCCGGTGCCATCGATGAACTGGGTCAGGGCCGGCATTTTCAGCAACGGCGTGGTGATCAGAATGCCGATCGCCAGGGCGATGATGGTGCCGATTTTCAGGAACGTGGACAGATAGTCACGCGGCGCCAGCACCAGCCATACCGGCAGTACCGCCGACACCGCGCCGTAACCGATCAGCATCCAGGTGATCTGGATACCGGTGAAGCTGAAGGCCTTGTTCCACGAAGGATCAGCGGCAATCTGGCCCCCAAGCCAGATGGAACCCAACAGCAGCAGCACGCCGATGATCGAGATCTCGCCAATGCGCCCCGGGCGGATGTAGCGCATGTACACACCCATGAACATCGCGATCGGGATGGTCGCCATCACCGTGAACATGCCCCATGGGCTATCGGCCAGGGCCTTGACCACGATCAGCGCCAGCACCGCGAGGATGATGATCATGATCAGGAAGCAGCCGAACAGGGCGATGGTGCCCGGGATGCGGCCCATTTCCTCGCGCACCATGTCGCCCAGCGAGCGACCGTTGCGGCGGGTGGACATGAACAGCACCAGGAAGTCCTGCACCGCGCCGGCCAGCACCACACCGGCAATCAGCCACAAGGTGCCCGGCAGGTAACCCATTTGCGCGGCCAGCACTGGGCCCACCAGCGGGCCTGCACCGGCAATGGCGGCAAAGTGGTGACCGAACAGGATGTGCTTGTTGGTCGGCACGTAGTCCAGACCATCGTTGTTGACCACCGCCGGCGTTGCCCGACGCGGGTCGAGCTGCATCACGGAGGTGGCGATGAAGAGGCTGTAGTAACGGTACGCGACCAGGTAGATCGCTACCGCCGCCACCACAATCCACAGTGCGTTGATCGGCTCACCGCGGCGCAAGGCCACGACGCCCAGGGCACACGCTCCCAGTACTGCCACCACGAGCCATGGCAGATGGCGCAGCGGACTATTGTTGTTGTTCATTTTTTTTATTCCAACCAAGTGGATACGAAAGTCAGCCCTGCGAGTCTAGCGACACTGTCGGGAAAGACCACCCCCAACATTGGTCTAGAGCCCCTGTTTACAGGACGACCATCATTTTTATCCCCCCTTACATGGCACTTGGCAAGTACCAGCGGACCAGTGAACACCGGCGTCAAATACGGGTCGCACGTAATAAGCCCCCGCACAGGTAACGCCCCATGCCCAAGGCGCCTTTTCCACCGCCGTTGCTGTACCTGACCTTCATCGCCGTAGCCATCGCCATGAGCTACGCCCTGCCCCTGCCCATCCCCGACACCAGCTGGACCCGCGCCATCGGCGTGGCCCTGGTGATACTGGGGCAAGGCCTGTCGTTCTGGGCCATGCTGCGCTTCAAGCGCCAGGCCACCACCGCCAGCAACTTCGACCAGCCGGACGAGCTGCTGCAGAGCGGCCCCTTCGCCGTGTCGCGCAACCCGGTGAACCTGGGGGACACGCTGTCCTATTGCGGCATCGGCGTGTTGCTCAGCAGCGCCTGGCCATGGCTGTTGCTGCCGGCACTGATCACCATCATGAACCGCGCCGTCATCCTCCCCGACGAGGCCCAGTTGGAACAGCTGTTTGGCGACACCTATCGTCAGTATTGTCGACGGGTTCGAAGATGGCTTTAAGACACTAAGCTATAGTCATGGGAATCGCAGAGGGCCGTAGCCATGACCGATACCCATGATGAGCGCCGCCGCTTCAAGCGCGTCTCCTTCGACGCCAAGACCCAGATCAGTCAGGGTGACCATAGCTGGTCGGTGAAACTCATCGACCTGTCCCTGCGCGGCGCGCTGATCCAGCGCCCGTCCGACTGGACCGCCGACCCTGGCAAGCACTTCCTGATCAAGATCCACCTCACCGACCTGATCGAAGTACGCATGGACGCCGAACTGCGCCACCAGGAACACGACCACCTGGGCTTCGCCTGTTTGCACATCGGGCTGGAGGATATCGGGCATCTGCGGCGGATCATTGAGTTGAATTTGGGGGATATGGAAGAGCTGGAGCGGGAGTTGGGGGCGTTGGTGGAGGTTTGAGGAATGTAATTTTCGCTACACCCATGATCTCCAGCAGCCCGCGACCGGTCGCTCAGGCCAAGATTAAAGCTAAGGCAAGTTGCCCCCTACAGTTGTAGGGGGCGTACTCGAGAAACGGTCAGCGTTTTTCTTATTCAAACAACGCATCCAACGCCTGCTCCAAACGTGTCACCGCAATCACCTGCAACCCCGCCGGCGCTTCCTTGGGCGCGTTGCCCTTGGGCACGATGGCGCGCTTGAAGCCGTGCTTGGCGGCTTCCTTCAAGCGCTCCTGGCCGCTGGGCACGGGGCGTACTTCACCGGAAAGGCCGACCTCGCCGAACACCAGCAGGTCATGGGGCAGCGGGCGGTTGCGCAGGCTGGACATGATGGCGGCCAACAAGGCCAGGTCGGAGGCGGTTTCCAGGACTTTCACGCCACCCACCACGTTGAGGAACACGTCCTGGTCGTGGGTAGGAATGCTGCCGTGGCGGTGCAGCACGGCCAGCAGCATCGCCAGGCGGTTCTGATCCAGGCCCAGGGTGACGCGGCGCGGGTTGGCCAGGTGGCTGTCGTCCACCAGGGCCTGCACTTCCACCAGCATCGGCCGGGTGCCTTCCCAGGTGGCCATGACCACGCTGCCGGGCACTTCTTCCTGGGCGCGGGTGAGGAAGATGGCCGAGGGGTTGGAGACTTCCTTGAGGCCCTTGTCGGTCATGCCGAACACGCCCAGTTCGTTGACCGCGCCGAAGCGGTTCTTCACCGCCCGCAGCAGGCGCAGGCGGCCGTCGGATTCGCCCTCGAAATACAGCACGGTGTCGACCATGTGCTCGAGCACGCGCGGGCCGGCCAGGGCGCCTTCCTTGGTCACGTGGCCGACCAGGAAGATGGCCGTGCCGCTCTGCTTGGCATAGCGCACCAGCAAGGCCGCGCTCTCGCGCACCTGGGAGACGCCGCCGGGCGCCGATTGCAGGGCCTCGGTGAAGATGGTCTGGATGGAATCGATGACCATCACCTTGGGCTGTTCGACCCGGGCGGTAGCAATGATGGTTTCGATGCAGGTTTCGGTCATCACCCGCAGCTTGTCCTGGGGCAGGCCCAGGCGGCGGGCGCGCATGGCCACCTGCTGCTGGGATTCCTCGCCGGTGACGTACAGCGCAGGCATGCGCGTGGCGATGTTGCACAGGGTCTGCAGCAGGATGGTCGATTTGCCGATGCCCGGGTCGCCGCCGATCAACACCACCGAACCGTCCACCAGGCCGCCGCCCAGCACCCGGTCCAGTTCACCGGACGCGGTGCTGAAGCGCGGTATTTCCTCGACGCTGACCTCGGCCAGGGTCTTGATCTGCGCTTGTTGCCCGGCCCAGCCGGTACGGCCGCTGGGGGCGGCGGCGCCACCGCTTTCGATCATGGTTTCGGTCAGGGTATTCCAGGCCCCGCACTCACCGCACTGGCCGGCCCATTTCGGGAAGGTGGCGCCGCACTCGGTGCAGCCGTACAAGCGCTTGGCCTTGGCCATGGTGAATTCCCCTGTATATAAAAACAGTCATCATACCGGAGAATCCATGCGCATGTAGCGGCGGCCGTCAGGCCGCGTCAGGGCTGGCACGGCACATTCGGTAAAACTAATGGCCGTGAGGCCGGTCATTGTTACCAGGTGTGAGCATGACGAGCAGAGCTGTCTTACACTGGCTGCAACCATTCATCTGTAATAAGGGATATCAAAGCATGGGCGTACTAGCTGAGTTCAAGGCCTTCGCGGTCAAAGGCAACGTGGTCGACATGGCCGTGGGTATCATCATTGGCGCCGCGTTCGGCAAGATCGTGTCGTCGTTCGTGGGTGACGTGGTGATGCCGCCGCTGGGGCTGTTGATTGGCGGGGTGGACTTCAGCAACCTGGCGATTACCTTGAGGGAGGCCCAGGGCACGGCACCGGCGGTGGTGCTGGCTTACGGCAAGTTCATCCAGACTGTGATCGACTTCCTGATCGTGGCGTTCGCGATTTTCATGGGCGTGAAGGCCATCAACAAGCTGAAGCGCGAAGAAGCTGCAGCCCCTACCCTGCCGCCGACTCCGACCAAGGAAGAGCTGCTGCTGGGCGAGATTCGCGATTTGCTCAAAGAGCAGAACGCGCGGCCTTGAAGCCGTGGGAGCGGGCTCTACTCGTGAAAACAACACCGCGTTGCCGGCTTCGCGGGTAAACCCGCTCCCACAGGTCTACCAGTAATTCTCCACAGCGATCTGGCCTGGCTTGCGCGTGAGCGCCAGGCGCATGTCGCGCCCCTTGAGCACCTGCCGGGTGTCGTCGATCATCTGCGGGTTGCCACAGATCATCACCCGCGAATGCTCAGGCTCCAACACGCAATTGGTCGCGCGCTCCAGCTCACCGTTTTCAATCAGCGTCGTGATGCGGCCGTTGAGTGCCCCCGGGAAGTGCTCACGGGTGACCGTGGGAATGTACTGGAATTTATGCGCGTATTCGGCCAGGTATTCACGCCCGGTCAGCTCGGCGATCAACGGCTGGTAGGCCAGTTCGCGCCCTTCGCGCGCGCTGTAGACCAGGATGATGCGCTCGAATTTTTCCCACACCTCAAAGTCCTGCAATATCGACAGGAACGGCGCCACGCCCGTGCCTGTGGCCAGCAGCCAGAGGTCGCGGCCATCGGTGAAACGGTCAGGCGTGAGGTAGCCGAATGCCTGGCGGTCCACCAACAGGGTGTCGCCTTCGCGCAGGCGGCTCAGCTCGCTGGTGAACTCCCCGCCAGGCACCACGATGGAAAAGAACTCGAGAAACTCATCGTGGGGCGACGACACCATCGAATACGCCCGCCACGCCACCGAGCCGTCAGCCTTGGTCACACCCAGCCGGGCAAACTGGCCGGCGCGGAAGCGAAAGCCGGCGTCGCGGGTGGTGCGCAGGGTAAACAGGCTGGGGGTCAGGGGCTGTACATCCAGCAGTGTCTGGCGGGTGAAGTTGTCGGCGCTGGCGGTCATGGTGATCTCCATGGAAAACAATCCCTGTAGTGTCCTGCAATCCGGCCATCAATAACACCCGCAAGTTGTAATGGCATTTACAGCAACAAGCCGCAAGATAACTGCTTTTTACCGACAAAATTCATATTTATCGCCACCAATTGCACCTAGACTGATTCCACGGACCTGTTTATGGATCCAGAACTCATGCCCACGAGGGGGGTGCGATGAAACACTGGCCCGACGCGCAATTGCGGCAAATGCAAGAGCTGACCGATGAAGGCGACATTATGCAGGCAGCATTTCAACTGACCGGCGAACTGGGCTTCGACTACCTGGCGTTTTCCACCACTCACAGCAGTCCACAGGCCTTCGCGCCACAGCTTGAGGGGGTCGACAACCTGCCACCGCAATGGTCACAACGCTACCGGCAGCGGGGCTATGTGATGCTCGACCCGACCATCAGGCATTGCAGGCACTCGGTGGTGCCATTGCTATGGACGGATGACCTGTTCGCACGCACCCAAGCATTTCGCCAGGATGCCTGGGACCACGGCATTCGCCACGGCCTCAGCGTGGCGATACACGACACCGCTAGCCAGGCGAGCATATTGTCGCTGATACGCGGCGAGCTGGCGGTCAGCGCCGACGAGTTTTGCATCAAGGCAGGCCAATGCCTGTGGCTGGGCAACCTGTTGCACCAGCAACTGGGCGACCACCTGTTCAGCACACTGGACGGTACCCGGGGCAGCCTGTCGATGCGGGAGTTGGAGGTGCTGCGCTGGTCGGCGCAAGGCAAGACCGCCGGCGACATCGCTACCATCCTCAACCTGTCGGAGCGCACCGTGAATTTCCACATCAACAGCGCCGTGAAGAAAATGGGTATGGCCAACAAGACCGCGGCCGTGGTCCACGCCGCCCAGAGCGGGCTGTTGTGAGGCATGGCGCCTGCATAAATTCGCAAATGGACGTAGAATTCCCGCCCCGGCGCACCATGATGTGCCTTCCCGCTGCGAGTTTGGTGCCGCCGAGACTTGCGTAACATACAGCTGCCTACCCCGAGTCTCTGCCCCATGCCTGTGCTGACCACGCCTTTTGCCCAGTTGGACCTGATTCGCCAGCCCGACCAGCCCAATGAGCCGCTGCAGGCCTTCGACGCCGCCGACGAGTACCTGCTCAGCCACCTGGCCGATCAGCAACTGCCGGCCAGCACCCGGGTACTGGTGCTCAATGACAGCTTCGGCGCCCTGGCCATCAGCCTGCAAGGCCAGTTCGACCTGGTCAGCAGTGGCGACTCGTTCCTGGGCAGCCAGGCGCTGGAAAAGAACCTGGTGCGCAACGGCCGCCCGTTCGACGCCATTGGCCTGCTGCCGGCCAGCCAGCACTGGCAGGGGCTGTTCGACCGCGTGCTGATTCGCGTGCCGAAAACCCTGGCGCTGCTGGAGGAACAACTGATCCGTCTGCAAGGCCATTTGGCCCCGGGTGCCGAGGTGGTGGCTGCCGCCATGGTCAAGCACCTGCCACGGGCCGCCGGCGACTTGCTGGACAGGTACATCGGCCCGGTCAGTGCCTCGCTGGCGGTGAAGAAGGCGCGGCTGCTGATCGCCAAGGCGCAGACGCGGCCGGTGTTCACCTCGCCCTACCCCAGCCGCTACCGCCTTGAGCAACCGAGCCTGGAGCTGGTGAACCATGCCAACGTGTTCTGCCGTGAAGGCCTGGACATCGGCACCCGGGCTTTTCTGCCGCACCTGCCCACGGGCCTGGGCAGCGCCCAGGTGGCGGACCTGGGCTGCGGCAACGGCGTGCTGGGCATCGTCAGCGCCCTGCAGAACCCCGACGCGCACTACACCCTGGTGGACGAGTCGTACATGGCCGTGCAATCGGCCGCCGAAAACTGGCGGGCAGCGCTGGGCGCGCGCGAGTTGACCGTGCGCGCCGACGACGGCCTGGCCGGCCAGGCACCGCAGTCGCTCGATGTGGTGCTGTGCAACCCACCCTTCCACCAGGCGCAGGTGGTCGGCGACTTCCTCGCCTGGCGCATGTTCCAGCAGGCCCGCGAGGCCCTGGTGGTGGGCGGCGCGCTGTACATCGTCGGCAACCGCCACCTGGGCTACCACAGCAAGCTGGCGCGCCTGTTCCGCGGTGTCGAGCAAGTGGCGGCCACACCCAAGTTCGTCATCCTCAAGGCGCGCAAATAAGCCTGCGCCCGGCATAGGCCGGGCGAAAAAGGTTCTTCGCGCAATCCCGGGACAGACAGAAACAGGGAACGCCGGCTTGATGGATGAAGTTCACGAGCAAACACATCGGCTTTGGCGGCTTTGGCCTGCCTGTGACACAGAGACAGTGGCTCCCACACATGCGCCTGACACACATTTACCTGACACACACATGCACCTGAACACTACCTTGCGGCTGTCGGTTTTTGAAAGGCAAAAAAAACCCTCCGAAGAGGGCTGTAAAAACCGCTGCCTGTGCTAAACAGCGGATGGGATGAGGCGGTATTTCAGTGCGACTTCATGCCGGCGGCGGTCATGAACATGCGCAGCAGTTCGGCAACAATGCCCAAGGCCAGGATGCTGCCGGCCCAGATCACCAGCAGCCAGCCCACGCGCTTCCACCAGGGGGTGTTGGCGGCCGGGTCGGGTTCGTGTTCCTTGATGCTCATGTCACAATCCTCCAAACGTCGCTGAAGTCCATGGCAACTGCCGCCGGTGGCGATAGCTGCCATGCAGCACTGCTAGTGGTAGCCATCCTCGTGGGTCACCTTGCCGCGGAACACGTAGTAGCTCCAGAAGGTGTACACCAGGATGAACGGGATGATGAACAGCGTGCCCACCAGGATGAAGCCCTGGCTTTGCGGCGGCGAAGCAGCGTCCCAGATCGAGATCGACGGCGGGATGATGTTCGGCCACAGGCTGATGCCCAGCCCGCTGTAACCCAAGAAGATCAGCGCCAGGGTCATGATGAACGGCATGTAGTGGGCGCGTTGCGACACGGACTTCAGCAGGCCGTACAGCGACAGCAGCACCAGCAACGGCACCGGCATGAACCACAGCAGGTTAGGCATGCTGAACCAGCGGCCGGCGATGTCGGCGTGGGTCAGCGGCGTCCAGATACTGACGATACCGGTGACCAGCAGGAGCACCAGCGCCAGCGGCTTGGCCAGCTTGTGCATGGCTTCCTGCAGGCTGCCTTCGGTCTTCATGATCAGCCAGGTGCAGCCCAGCAGGGCGTAGGCCACGATCAGCGCCAGGCCACAGAACACGCTGAACGGCGTCAGCCAGTCCAGACCACCACCAGCATAAGCGCGGTTGACCACCGGGATGCCATCGATAAAGGCACCCAGGGCCACGCCCTGGGCGAAGGTGGCCAGCAGCGAACCGCCGATGAACGCCTTGTCCCAGATGTGACGCTTGTCGGCACGGGCCTTGAAGCGGAACTCGAAGGCCACGCCGCGGAAGATCAGGCCGATGAGCATCAGGATCAGCGGCAGGTATAGCGCTTCCAGTACCACCGAATAGGCCAGCGGGAAGGCGCCGAACAGTGCCGCGCCACCCAGTACCAGCCAGGTTTCGTTGCCGTCCCACACGGGGGCGACGGTGTTCATCATTACATCACGGTCGGACTCGCCCTTGATGAACGGGAAAAGAATCCCGATGCCCAAGTCGAAGCCGTCCATGATCACGTACATCATGATGCCGAAGATGATGATCACGGCCCAGATCAGTGGAAGATCGATACCCATGACTCAGTTCCCCTTGCTCAGGCTGTCGGCGTGGCCTGTTTCGCTGCCTTCATGGGCGGCGGAAAGAGGACGTGCAGGCGTGCGGTTCTGGCCAGGGCCACCATGGGTAGCTTCTGCGCCTTCGTGGGTTTTCGGCCCTTTGCGCACCAGGCGCATCATGTAGCCGAAGCCGGTACCGAACAGCGAGAAATACACCACCACGAACAGCACCAGGGTGATGCTCATTTGCGTGACGCTGTGGTTGGACACGGCGTTGGCGGTACGCAGCAGGCCATACACCACCCACGGCTGACGGCCGATTTCAGTGGTGAACCAGCCTGCCAGCATGGCGATCAGGCCAGCCGGGCCCATGAACATGGCCAAGGTCAGGAACAGGCGGTTGGTGTACAGGCCACCGCGCCAGCGCAGCCAGGCACTCCACAAGCCAACGGCGATCATCAGCATGCCCAGGCCGGCCATGATGCGGAACGACCAGAACACGATCAGCGAGTTCGGACGGTCTTCAGGCGGGAAAGACTTGAGCGCCGGGATCTGCTTGTCCAGGCTGTGGGTAAGGATCAGGCTGCCCAGGTACGGCACTTCAATGGCGTACTTGGTCTTTTCTTCCTTCATGTCGGGAATGCCGAACAGGATCAGTGGGGTCGGCTCGTTGCCGACGTTTTCCCAGTGGCCCTCGATGGCGGCGATTTTCGCTGGCTGGTGCTCCAGGGTGTTCAGGCCGTGGGCGTCACCGACGACTGCCTGGATAGGCGCGACGATCAGCGCCATCCACATGGCCATGGAGAACATTTTGCGGATGGCAGCGTTGTCGCGGCCACGCAGCAGGTGCCAGGCAGCCGAGGCGCCGACGAAGAACGCGGTGGCGACGAAGGCGGCAATGGCCATGTGCGCCAGGCGGAACGGGAACGACGGGTTGAAGATCACCGCCAGCCAGTCCACCGGGATCACTCGACCATCGACGATCTCGTAGCCCTGGGGGGTCTGCATCCAGCTGTTGGACGCCAGGATCCAGAACGTCGAGATCAGCGTGCCGACCGCGACCATCACCGTGGAGAAGTAGTGCAGGCCACGACCCACACGGTTCCAGCCAAACAGCATGACCCCGAGGAAACCGGCTTCAAGGAAGAACGCTGTCAGCACTTCGTACGTCAGCAGCGGACCGTTGACGGCGCCGGCGAAGTCCGAAAAGCGGCTCCAGTTGGTGCCGAACTCGTAGGCCATGACCAGGCCCGAGACCACACCCATGCCGAAGTTGACCGCGAAAATTTTCGACCAGAAATGGTACAGGTCGCGGTAGGTATCGTCCTTGGTCTTGAGCCACAGGCCTTCGAGCACAGCCAGGAAACTGGCCAGGCCGATGGTGATGGCAGGGAACAGGATGTGGAACGATACCGTAAACGCGAACTGCATTCGGGCGAGATCTAGAGCCTCTAAGCCGAACATATGGTTTCCTCTATCAGATGATTCATCTGCTTGTGCCGGGGGAAGGCCCCGACAACCCGCGCCTACGACCCTCACGGCTAATGAGTGCGGCGCGCGAAATGTGTTCTGGGAATTCAAGTGGACCAATGACCAGCGGTCACTGCACCGTGCAGTCGCAAGGCGTATTGACCTGTATCAATGATCCCTAAAAGAGTAGACCCAAACTGCGCATACAACTGCGTGGTCTATTGTCACGCGGCACGTTGCCTCACCCTTCCAAAGCAGGGGGGTGGGGGAAAATTCGGGGATTGCGCGAGAGGTTGGCGGCGAACGGCGGCGACCTGCATTTGTGCAACCTGCGGTTACAAAGTAGTGATAACCTCGCGCCTCCCGCGCGCGAGGTGTTCTGCCCCATGTCCAGTTCCGCTGTATTGTTGTTGCGTCATCATCGGCCTTTCATGGCGTTCTGGCTGGCGCGAGTGTGCACCGCCAGTGGTTTCCAGATGCTCACCGTGGCCATTGGCTGGCACCTCTACCAATTGACCGGCAGCGTACTCGACCTGGGCCTGGTAGGGCTGGTGGAATTCCTGCCTCGTGTGCTGTTCATGCTGCACACCGGCCACGTGGCCGACCGCTACGACCGGCGCAAGGTCGCCGCGCTGTGCCAGACCGCCCAGGCGCTGGTGGCCCTGGCGCTGGTGATCGGCAGCAGTACGGACAACGTCAGCCGCGACATGATCTTCGTGCTGGCCTTCCTGCTGGGCGCGGCCCGGGCCTTCGAGATGCCGACCACCCAGGCGTTGCTGCCCAATATCGTGCCCGCCGAGCTGTTCCCGCGCGCCGTGGCCGCCTCGGCCGCCGCCATGCAGACCGCCACCATCGTCGCCCCGGCGCTGGGCGGCTTCCTGTATGCCTTCGGCAGTGTCTGGGTGTATGGCCCCACGGTGGTGCTGTACGTGCTGGCCCTGTCGCTGATGCTCAGCCTGCCGGCGCGCCAGACCCCGCTGAACAAGGGCAAGGCCACGCTGCAGTCGCTGCTGGCCGGTATTCACTTCATCCGCAGCCGCCCGGACATTCTTGGTGCCATTTCCCTGGACCTGTTCGCCGTGCTGTTGGGCGGTGCCACGGCGCTGCTGCCGGTGTTTGCCCGCGACATCCTGCTGACCGGCCCTTGGGGCCTGGGCCTGCTGCGCTCGGCGCCCGCCGTGGGCGCATTGCTGATGTCGTTTTGGCTGGCGCGCTTCCCCATCGAGCGCAAGGTCGGCCGCACCATGTTCACCGGCGTCGCGGTATTTGGCGTGGCGACCATCGCCTTTGGCCTGTCGACCTCGTTCTGGTTCTCGCTGGCGACCCTGGCGGTGCTGGGCGCGGCGGACATGATCAGCATGGTCATTCGCGGTGCCTTCGTGCAATTGGAGACCCCGGACGAAATGCGCGGCCGGGTGAGCGCGGTGAATGGCCTGTTCATTGGGGCCTCGAACCAGCTGGGCGAGTTCGAGTCGGGCGTTACCGCCCACTGGTTTGGTACCGTGCCGGCGGTGGTGCTGGGCGGCGTGGGCACCCTGGTGGTCACCGGCACCTGGATCAAGCTGTTCCCCACCCTGGCCAACCGCGACTCAATGCACGCCCGCGAAAAACCGCTGTAACCGCGGAACCGACACACGCATTCACCGCAGCGCAACCATGCTGGTATGATGCGCGGCTTTTTTCGGCCCCTCGGCGAGCTTGTGCTTTGCTTGAGGGGTCAATTCATTCACGGCGCCGGGGCGCGCCACGGGGAGCAGGCATGCTGGAAAGGCTGTTTCAACTCAAAGCACACAATACCAACGTGCGTACCGAGATACTGGCGGGCATCACGACTTTCCTGGCCATGGCCTACATCCTGTTCGTCAACCCGAGCATTCTCGGCGAAACCGGCATGGACAAGGGCGCGGTGTTCGTCGCGACCTGCCTGGCCGCCGCCATCGGCTCGACCGTGATGGGCCTGATCGCCAACTACCCGATCGCCCTGGCGCCGGGCATGGGCCTGAACGCCTTCTTCACCTACACCGTGGTGCTGCACATGGGTTACACCTGGCAGACCGCGCTGGGTTCGGTGTTCATCTCGGCGGTGCTGTTCTTCCTGCTGTCGATCTTTCGCATCCGCGAATGGATCGTCAACAGCATCCCTCTGCCCCTGCGTTCGGCCATCGCCGCCGGTATCGGCCTGTTCCTGGCGCTGATCGCCCTGCACAACGCCGGCATCGTGGTTGGCAACCCGGCCACCCTGGTGGGCCTGGGCGACCTGAAACAGCCGGCGCCGATCCTGGCCACCCTGGGCTTCGTGCTGATCGTGGCCCTGGAAGCCCTGAAAGTACGCGGCGCCGTGCTGATCGGCATCCTGGCGGTGACCATCGTCGCGATCCTGATGGGTTTCAGCCCGTTCGGCGGCATCACCTCCATGCCACCTTCGCTGGCCCCGACCTTCCTGCAACTGGACATCAAAGGCGCCCTGAACGTAGGCCTGGTCAGCGTGATCTTCGCCTTCCTGTTCGTTGACCTGTTCGACAACTCCGGCACCCTGATCGGCGTGGCCAAGCGCGCTGGCCTGATGGGCAAGGACGGCCACATGCCGAAAATGGGCCGTGCCCTGATCGCCGACAGCACCGCCGCCATGGCCGGTTCGCTGCTGGGCACCTCCACCACCACCAGTTACATCGAGTCGGCGGCAGGCGTGAGCGCCGGTGGCCGCACCGGCCTGACCGCCATCGTGGTGGCGATCCTGTTCATCCTGGCGCTGTTCTTTGCCCCACTGGCCGGCAGCGTGCCCGCGTTCGCCACCGCGCCAGCGCTGCTGTTCGTGGCCGTGCTGATGATGTCGGGCCTGGCGGAAATCAACTGGGAAGACATCACCGAGGCGGCGCCTGTGGTGGTCACCGCTCTGGCCATGCCGTTCACCTACTCGATCGCCAACGGCATTGCCTTCGGTTTCATTTCCTGGACACTGATCAAGCTGCTGTCGGGCCGCACCCGTGACCTGAACCCGGCGCTGATCATTCTGTCGATTCTGTTCGTCATCAAGCTGGGCTGGTTCAACGCATGAGCACGGTAGTGAACCCGGCGGACTACAACCGCCAACTGGACGAGAAAACCGCGCGCCTGCGCGAGCTGCTGGCGCCGTTCGATGCCCCGGAACCGACGGTGTTCGATTCGCCGCGCGAGCACTACCGCCTGCGCGCCGAATTCCGCCTGTGGCGCGAAGACGGCCAGCGCCACTACGCCATGTTCGCCCCAGGCGAGAAGCACCAGGCCATCCTGATCGAGGAATTCCCCATCGCGAGCCGGCGCATCAATGAACTGATGCCCAAGCTGAAAGCGGCCTGGCAAGGCAACGCGGCGCTGAGCAACAAGCTGTTCCAGGTGGAGTTTCTTACTACCCTGGCCGGCGACGCCATGGTTACCTTGTGCTACCACCGTCCGCTGGACGAGCACTGGCAGGTGGCCGCCGAGCAATTGGCCGCCGACCTGGGCATCAGCCTGATCGGCCGCTCCAAGGGCAAGCGTGTGGTCATCGGCCGCGATTTCGCGGTGGAAAAACTCGAAGTGGCCGGGCGCACCTTCAGTTATCAACAGCCCGAAGGCGCCTTCACCCAGCCTAACGGCACGGTCAACCAGAAGATGCTCAACTGGGCCTATGAAGCCCTGGGCGAGCGCCAGGACGACCTGCTGGAACTGTACTGCGGCAACGGCAACTTCACCCTGCCGCTGGCCACCCGTGTACGCAAGGTGCTGGCCACCGAGATCAGCAAGACCTCGGTGAACGCGGCGCTGAACAACCTGGCCGACAACGCGGTGGATAACGTCACCCTGGTGCGCCTGAGCGCCGAAGAGCTGACCGAAGCGCTGAACGAGGTGCGGCCGTTCCGTCGCCTGCAGGGCATTGACCTGAAGAGTTACGCGTTCGGCAGCGTGTTCGTCGACCCGCCGCGTGCCGGCATGGACCCGGACACCTGCGAACTGACCCGGCGCTTTGACAACATCCTGTACATCTCCTGCAACCCGGAGACCCTGGCCGCCAACATCGCCCAGTTGCACGACACCCACCGTATCGAGCGCTGCGCGTTGTTCGACCAGTTCCCGTATACCCACCATATGGAATCGGGTGTGCTGCTGGTTCGTCGCTAAGGCACAGATCACAGGCCAATCATTGTGGGAGCGGGCAGAGCTCGCTCCCACACTTTACCCCCCGGCTATGAATCAGAAAGCAAAGCACGAACAACCAAACGCCCCCCAGAACCCCTGAAAATCACTGACCGGTACGCTGGACTGGCGCGCACGGTCGTGGCTGTGGGCGTGTACGCCGCATGGCCCGCTGCACTGGTGCACCTGCTGCAGCACCGGTGACTGCGGCCGCCAATGGCCCGGCACCTTGACCACCGGCGACCAGTCGGGCGTCACCGGCAGCGTCGGCGGCGCCAGTTGATCGAACTCCCCGGCCGCATGAACCACCTTGCCATCCACTACGGTCAACAGCGATTCGATCCACTTGATCTCCTCTTCCTGCACGCTGAAATAATCCGCCGACAAGGCCACCAGATCCGCCAGCTGCCCGACCTTGATCTGGCCCTTCTTGCCCTGTTCCGACGAGAACCAGGCGCTGCCGTGGGTGTACAGCTCCAGCGCGGTGTCACGCTCAAGGCCTTGCGGATAAAGGGCCAGGCCGCCGACCGTCTTGCCGCTGACCATCCAGTACAACGAGGTCCACGGGTTATAGCTCGACACCCGCGTGGCGTCGGTGCCCGCCCCTACCGGCACACCTTCGGCCAACATGCGCTGGATCGGCGGCGTGGCCTCGGCGGCCTGTTTGCCGTAACGGTCGACGAAGTATTCGCCCTGGAAGGCCATGCGGTCCTGGATGGCGATGCCGCCCCCCAGGGCCTTCACCCGTTCGATGTTCTTCGGGCTGATGGTCTCGGCATGGTCGAAAAACCACGGTAGGCCGTTGAACGGAATATCGCGGTCGACGCGCTCGAACACATCGAGCATGCGCGAAATGGACTCGTCGTAAGTGGCGTGCAGGCGGAACGGCCAGCGCTGCTCCACCAGGTGGCGCACCACCGGTTCCAACTCCTGCTCCATGGTGGCAGGCAGGTCTGGGCGTGGCTCCAGGAAGTCCTCGAAGTCGGCCGCCGAGAACACCAGCATCTCGCCGGCGCCGTTATGCCGCAAAAAGTCATTGCCTTGGCCATAGCGAGTGCTGCCGGTCCAGTGCTTGAAGTCGGCCAACTCTTCCTTGGGTTTCTGGGTAAACAGGTTGTAGGCGATGCGCACGGTCAACTGCTGCTTGGCGGCCAGTTCGTTGATCACTTCATAGTCATCGGGGTAGTTCTGGAAGCCGCCGCCGGCATCGATGGCGCTGGTGACGCCCAAACGGTTGAGCTCGCGCATGAACTGGCGAGTAGAGTTGACCTGGTACTCCAGCGGCAGCTTCGGGCCCTTGCTCAACGTGGAATAGAGAATCATCGCGTTGGGGCGGGCGATCAGCATGCCGGTGGGGTTGCCCTGGGCGTCGCGCTGAATCTCGCCGCCTGGCGGGTTAGGCGTGTTGCGGTCATACCCCACCACCCGCAGCGCCGCGCGGTTGAGCAAGGCGCGGTCGTACAGGTGCAGCACGAATACGGGGGTGTCGGGGGCGGCTTTGTTGAGCTCGTCGAGTGTAGGCATGCGCTTTTCGGCGAACTGAAATTCGTTCCAGCCGCCCACCACCCGCACCCACTGCGGCGACGGCGTGCGCAGCGCTTGCTCCTTGAGCATGCGCAGGGCATCGACCAGCGACGGCACGCCTTCCCAGCGCAGCTCAAGGTTGTAGTTCAGGCCGCCACGAATCAAGTGCAGGTGCGAGTCATTGAGCCCGGGAATCACCGTGCGCCCGCGCAGGTCGATGACCTGGGTGGCGCTGCCGCGCAAGGCCATGGCCTCGGCGTCGCCGCCCACGGCAATGAACTTGCCATCCTTGATGGCCACCGCACTGGCGGTCGGCTTGGCGCGGTCCACAGTGTGCAGGCGGCCGTTGTACAGAATCAGATCAGCAATGGCGGTATTCATGACGGAACTCCTTCCGGGACTTAACGGGCCTGCAGCCAGCCGCTCAGCCAGCGGGTAGCCCGCGGCATGAACACGTAGACCACCAGCAGCACGACGCTCAGGGTGATGACGGTATTGGCCTGGGCGTAGCCGCCAAGCCAGGGCAACCGTGTGAATACCGGGCGCCACAGCCACGGTACAAGGAAACTCAAGGGCAAAATGACCATGAAGGTCACGCAGGCCTGCTTCCAGCGCGGCGGCTGGGGCGCGCCGGCC
This sequence comes from uncultured Gammaproteobacteria bacterium, assembly GCA_963816515.1. GTDB lineage: Bacteria > Pseudomonadota > Gammaproteobacteria > Pseudomonadales > Pseudomonadaceae > Aquipseudomonas. The sequence continues at coordinate 1,640,755 of CAWFKX010000001.1, forward strand.
TCCACGGGGGTGAACCAGAATTCGCGGTCGTTATTGATTTCCAGCTGGTCGCCGTCGGCCAGCATGGTCTTGGCCTCGGCCACCAGGCGCTGGCGGTCGGCAGAGTCGAGCCAGGCTTGCAGTTGCTCGGTGCTGGCGAAGCGCAGCACGCTGGTGAACAGTTGCAGCCCTTGGCTGTGGCCGCGCACCACGTCGATGCCCAGGTGGCCAGGGTAGCCGCGAGCCACGCCGATGATGCGGCGCAGCCATTCTTCGTAGCGCTGTTCCTGGCCTGTGCTGATGCGGTGACGCACCAGCAGGGTAACGACGCCATCAGCCATTTCGATGTTCATGCCGGACTCCTTTCGCACGTGTGCAAGGCAGCCATCCGGGGCCTGCCGGCCCCGGGCGCTGAGCTTAGTTGACCTGACGCTGGGGCGCCTTGTGCACCATGGTGTAGGCGTAATCCACGCCCATGCCGTAGGCGCCGCTGTGCTCACGTACCAGGCCCATCACCGCGTCGTAGGTGTCCTTATGCGCCCAGTCGCGCTGGAACTCGAGCAATACTTGCTGCCAGGTGACCGGCACGGCACCGGCCTGGATCATGCGCTGCACCGACATGTCGTGTGCTTCCTGGGTGGTGCCGCCACTGGCGTCGGTGACGATGTACACCTCATAGCCTTCGGCCATGGCTTCCAGCGCGGGAAAGGTCAGGCACACCTCGGTCCACAGGGCGGCGATGATCAGCTTCTTGCGCCCGGTAGCCTTCACCGCTTCGACGAACTTGGCGTCTTCCCAGCTGTTCATGGAGGTGCGCTCGATGGGCTTCTGGCCCGGGTTCACACCCAGCAGTTCGGGCCAGATGAAGCCGCTGAAGCTTTCGGTTTCCACCGAGGTGTAGATCGTTGGCACGTTGAAGATCTTGGCGGCCTTGGCCAGGCCCACGGTGTTGTTCTTCAGGGTCTGGCGGTCGATGGATTGCACGCCGAAGGCCATTTGCGGCTGGTGGTCGATCAGGATCAGGGCGGCGTTGGACGGGTTCAGCAGTTCGCGGATGGACATGGTGTGATTCCTTATGCAGATGTCGGACATTCGTGGTTGGGGTGGCGCGGCGCTGTTCCCGTCGTGGGGAGGTGTGTGCGTCCGGCTTGGTGCTAATGTAGGCGCGTGCATGTTTCGCAACAATCCCATAGAATCAAGAAACATTGATTCCAGATTGGGGACACTGATGGATCGCTTCGACGCCATGCGCGCGTTTGTCACCACCGTTAACGAAAACGGCTTCGCTGCTGCCGCACGCGCCATGGACGTGCCACGCTCGAAAATCAGCAAGCAGATCCAGGCGCTGGAAGAGGACCTGGGCGTGCAATTGCTGCAACGCACCACGCGCAGCCTGCACATGACCGAGGCCGGCGCCGAGTACTACGAAGCGGTGCGCGAGGTGCTGGCCTCCGTGGACGAAGCCGAGCAGCGAGCCCGCAGCGGCCTGGGCGAGGCGCGCGGGGTGCTGCGGGTGAATGCGCCGATGTCGTTCGGGTTGCGCAAGCTGGGGCCGTTAATTCCGCTGTTTCATGAGGCGCACCCGCAGATCGAGCTGCAGCTGGTGCTCAGCGATCAACAGGTGGACCCGGTGCGAGGCGGCTTCGACGTGACCATCCGCATCGCCAGCCTGGCGGACTCGAGCATGGTGGCCAAGCAACTGGCCCCGGCGCCGCGGGTGCTGGTGGCGTCCCCCGCCTACCTGGCGCGCCATGGCACGCCACAAGTGCCCCGGGACCTGGCGGCGCACCAGTGCCTGAACTATGGCTACCTGCAAAGCGGTGTCAGCCTGCAACTGAGCAATGGCCGCGAAACCCAGCGCGTGCACGTCACTGGGCCCTTGCATGCCAACAACGGCGACCTGCTGGCCACCGCCGCCGAAGGCGGCATGGGCATCGCCCTGCTGCCGGCCTTCATTGTCGAGGAGGCCCTGGCGGCTGGCCGGCTGGTGGCAGTGATGTGCGAATGGCAGGCGCCGCCCATCAGCATCAACGCCGTGTACCCGTCGGCTCGGCGCGTGCCGCAGAAAACCCGGGCGTTCATCGAGTTCATGATCAGCCACCTGGCGCCCGCGTGACGGCAGGAAGGAAATAGCTGGCGGTCTGGTGCAGGTCATTTTCATTGAGGATGCCCGCCGCGGCTTTCAGCTCCACCGCTGCCACTAACCAACCATGCTGCGCTTCACGCAATTGCAGCCGCGCGCGGAACAGCTGTTGCTCGGCGTCCAGTACATCCAGGTTGATGCGCTCGCCGCCCTGCATGCTGCGCCGCGTGGCCTGCACTAGCGCCGCGGCGCCGTCCGCTGCCAGTTGATACGCCTGGACCCGCGCGGCGCCGCTGCGCGTCGCGTTGTAGTGGCGGCGCAGAGTGTCGAGGGTTTCAATGGTCTGGCCATCCAACTGGTGACGCGCCTGGGACAGCCGACTGCCCACCTGGCGCGTGGCGGCCGCGACACCGCCACCGGCAAACAACGGCATGCTCAGTTGCACGCCAATGGTGTGGGTGTCGAACGCCTGTTGATAGGTATTCTCCGACTCCGAACGCGATTGCCGGCTGCTGGCGTACAGGCTCAACGTAGGCAGGTGCCGCGCACGCTGGCGCTGAACCTCCTGCTCGGCCACCGCCAAGCCATGATGGGCCGCCGCCAGTTGCGGGTTGTGCTGCAATGCAAGCTGCTGCCAGGCAGCAAAACCGGTGGGCGCCAGCGGCGGCAACTGAATGACGTCAGCCAGTGGCCACAGCTCGTCGACACTGAAGCGCCGCCCGAGCGCTGCCTGCAAGGCCCGAGCGGCACTGTCCTGGGCGTCCAGCGCCTCGATTTCCTCGGCCAGCGCCAGGTTCAAGCGCGCCTCGGTTTCCAGCACATCAGTGTGGGTGCCCTCGCCCTCGCTGAGCAAGCGCTGGTTGAGCGCCAGGCGTTCGCCCAAGGCATGCTTGCGCTCACGGCTGAGCGCCGTGCGCCGAGCCGCCAGCAGGGCGTTGCTGTACAGGCGCACTACCCTGGCGAGCAACGCCTGTTGCTGTTCGCGCCATTGCGCCTCGGCCACCTGGGCATGGGCTGCGCCCTGGCGGTAGCGTGCCAGGGCGTCGAAATCGAGCAGCGGTTGCTGCAGGCTGAGGGTAGCGGCGTGGCTACGGTAATCACGCTCCTGACGCAATTGGCCCTGGCTGACTTCGGACTGGTTGCGCGAGGTGTTGTACCCCCAGCTCAGTGTCGGCAACAGCGCCGCGCGACCGATATCACGCTGCGCCAGGCCTGCATCGCGGGCATCACCGGCGGCCTGCCAGGCGGGATCGTGCTGGCGTGCCAGCTGGTAAGCCTCAACCAGCCCCAGCGCCCACGCACCCGGGGCGAGGGCCATGCACAACAGGGTCAACAGCACTCGGGGCTTCATCATTCCTCCACCAGCGCCAGACGGCTGCGGTCACGTAGCGGTTTGAGCAGGTAATTGAGCAACGAGCGCTCGCCTGTGCGCACAAAGACCTCCACCGGCATGCCCGGCTGCAGTACCAGGCCTTCCAGTTGCGCCTGGCCGGCCACCTCGGCGCGCATCAGGTAGTAGGGTTCGCCGCTGCGTTCGTCTTGCTGGCGGTCGGCGCCCACCAAGGTCACCACCCCTGGCACCCGGGGCGTGGTGCTCTGGTTGAACGCCGGGAACAGCAGTTCAACCGGCAAGCCAGTGCGCACCTTGTCGATCAGCGCCACCGGCAAGCGCGCTTCCACCTGCAACGGTCGCTGGCTGGGAACAATGTCGAGCAGCACCTGCGCCGGCCTCACCACCTAGCCCAGGGTGCTGACCTGCAAGCCGCTGACCCGCCCCGCTACCGGCGCCAGCAAGGTACTGGCCGCCAATTCCTGTTCAGCCACTGCCAGGCGGTGACGCACGTCTTCAGCCCGTTGCCGGGTGTCGACCAACTGGCTGCTGGCGTCACGGCGGAACGCCTCGTCGAGATGGCGCAAGCGCAGGCGCTGCTCATCGATCTGGCGGCGCAACAGCCCCGCGCGCCCTTCGTCGACGCTGATGGCAGCGGCCAGCTGTGCCAGTTGGCGCTCGTCCGCGAGCAACCGATGGCGGCTCACGTACCCCTCGGCCGCCAGCCCACGGACGCTGCCCAGTTGCGCCAGCAGGCTGCTGTGTTGAGCGCGCAAGCTGTGCAACGAAGCCTCCAGCCCGCGCCATTGCGCGTTGCTGCCATCGATGCCGGCCTGGGCCGCCGCGCGCTCGCTGTGCAGGCTTTCGGCGCGGCTGCGGTGCAGTTGACGTTGCATGGCCTGCGCGGCCTCGCCCACGGCGTCGTCGAAGACCAGGGCACTGCCCTGCTGCTCGGCAATCAAGCGCGCCACCTGCGCTTCGGCCGCCTGCCATTGGCTGCGCAGGTTGCGGACCTGGCTGCGCAACGTCGGCTGTTCCAGGCGCAGCAGTACCTGCCCGGCGGCGACTGGCTGGCCGTCGTACACCTCAATGCTTTCCACCACGCCACCCACCGGGTGCTGCACGGTCTGGCGCTGGCCGACCACAGTCAGCAGCCCGGACACCACCACGCCCTGATCCAGCGGCGCCCACACCGCCCAGGCGAGAAAACCGCCCAGGCCCATCACCAGCAAGGCCCAGCCCAGGCGCGCCGGGCGCCTGCCGTCGGTCACAGGGTCAGGGATCGTCATGCGGCCACCTGCTGGGCAGCCAGTACCGCGGCCGTGGCGCCGAAGCGGTGCAGGCAGCCATCGCGCAGTATCAGTAAATGATCGGTGCGGGTCAGCACGTTGGCCCGATGGCTGATCAGCACCACGGTGCGCTGCAGGGCCTTGAGCCGATCGATGGCCGCCAGCAGGGCGTGCTCGCCGGCTTCGTCGAGGTTGGCGTTGGGCTCATCCAGCACGATCAGCGCCGGCAGCCCATACAATGCCCGCGCCAGGGCAATGCGCTGCTTCTGCCCGCCGGACAGGCCGGCACCGCCTTCACCCAGGCGTGTTTCATAACCTTGCGGCCATTGCAGCACCAGTTCGTGCACCCCGGCCAGCTGCGCGGCGGCCAGCACCTTAGTGGCATCAGCCGGGCCGAAGCGGGCGATGTTTTCCGCGACGCTGCCGGCGAACAACTGGATGTCCTGAGGCAGGTAGCCGATTTGCGGGCCCAACTGGCGTGGCGGCCAGTGGCACAACTCGGCACTGTCCAGGCGCACCGTGCCCTGCAGCGGTTGCCAGACGCCCACCAGCACCCGCGCCAGGGTCGACTTGCCGCTGCCGGATGGTCCGATCACCCCCAGCACGCTGCCGGCCGGCAAACTGAAGCCCAGCCCGCGCAACGCCGCTCGCGCCTGCCCCGGCGCCCCAGCGCTGAGCTCATGCAGTGCCAGCGCACCGATGGGCGCCGGCAACCGCAGCGAATCGGTGAGCGGCGGATGGGCCTGCAACAGCAGCACCAACCGCCCGTAGGCTTCGCGCGCCGGCCCCCACTGCTTCCACGCGCCCATCAACTGGTCGATGGGCCCCAACACCCGCCCCATCAGGATGGAGCCGGCGATCATCATCCCCGGGCTGATCTCGTTGTTTACCGCCAGCCAGGCGCCCAGCCCCAGTACCAAGGACTGCAACGCCAGCCGCACCCCCTTGGCCCAGGCACCGACCACCGCCGCGCGTTCGCTGGCCAGGCGATACAGTGCCAGCGAGCCGCGCTGCTGCAGCAACCAGCGCCCGCGCAAAGCGTCGAGCATGCCCATGGCCTGCACCGCTTCGGCGTTGGCCAGATGCGCAGCGGCCTGCTGACTGGCAACCGTGGCCAACTGCCCGGCGCGCGCCTGGGGGCCGCCGCACAGCCACTCGTTGCACCACGCCAGCGCCACCAACAACACCGCGCCGCCCAGCGCCAAGGCACCTAACGCAGAGTGGAAGGCGAAAATGACCCACAGGAACAACGGAAACCACGGCGCATCGAACAGCGCGAACAACGCCGTGCCGCCGGCGAACTGGCGCAGGCTGGCCAGGTCCTGAAACGCCTGGCCTGCCGCGCCCTGGCCATGACGCAGCTGTGCCGCGTGGGCCGCATCATGCACCCGCGCCTGCAACGCCAGTTCCAGGCGCATGCCCAGGCGTGTCACCAACACGCTGCGCAGCCAGTCCAGCGCCGCCATCAGCGCCAGCAGGCCTAGCATCATCAGGGTCAGCATCAGCAGGGTCATTTCGTTGCCGGACGCCAGCACGCGGTCGTATACCTGCAGCATGTACAGGGCCGGCGCCAGCATCAGCAGGTTGATCACCGCAGAAAACACACCGATGTCCACCAGCGGACGCCGGGCAGCCGCCAGCGCACTGCGCAATTCATTGCCAGAGCGGTTCATTGCCAGGATTCCTTGAAAGATATCCACAGGAGCCCGCCGAGCGGCGTTGACGGAATGCCCGGCGTTCCCCACAATTCAGAAGCGCCATGACCCTGGCCTAGAGAACTCGGGTCACAACGCTGTGTCAGCGAAGCGGGTGGGAGAGAAATCTTCCACTCGCTTTTTTACGCCTGCGGTTCAGGCCGCGAAGGCCCAGTCCCACCAGGACTGCTCGACACTGGCCACCGCCAGCGTCGGCAATGCCACCGGCGCAGCGACCGGCGTTGCGGCCGCCACCTGGTCGAAGGTGGATTGGGTGGACAGGTTGTAATCATCCAGCAGGTTGTTGAGCACCGCTTCCAACGGGTCAGTGTTGCCCTTCATGAGGCCGTAGACGACTTCATGCACGGGGTTACCTTCGCGGCCAGCGCCATTGGGGGCGGAGAGGTCGAGGCCTTTGAAGGCGACGTTGTTTTCGGCAAGGGAGAAATCGGTGCCGTTGCCGCCGCTGAGGTCTTGGCCGAGTTGGACGTTGTCGAGGGTGCCCCAGAGGTAGTGGTTCATGTTGGCGGCAACAGGGATGAACTTGAACACATAATTCAGGCCATTCGCCGTATCACTTTCCGCAATCATCGCGTAATCCGACACCTTGCTGGGAGTCGCATACTGCTCACCTTGGGTCGCAGGGAACATTCCCCCCGCAGTATTGAACCCGCCGGTAGCTTCCTTGCCGTGACCAGCCGTCACAAACCCGGTTTCCCAGCTCTGCAGATAGTCAGCAACCTTGGTAGCACCCAACTCAGCACTGTAATTAACAGAAATGCTCATATACATACCTCTTTTTCATGACGGAATAGGCCGCCACCTTTTCGCCCTTATGGACAAAAACGTTACATGATCCATGAACTCAAACTAAAATTTATACTGCAATGTGCCCGTCAATGTCCGGCCGCGCGCCAGTGAGATATTTTCGAAATCTGCCTTTGGTACGAAGTACGCTTCATCCGTCGCATTTTCAAGTGCCATCAATACACTGAGCTGCTTGTTGAACTCGTAAGTTCCATAAAGATCGTAGGCTACGTAAGATGGCCACGCGGCAAGATCGAACCGCTGGCGCTTCACGCCTTTATCCAAATCATTGCCATAGCCCGCGCTGTATCTTGCCCGTATGCCCACATCAAGCTTGCGTTCGAGAAAGCGTGTGCCTAGCGTCAGCGAACCCCTGTCCGGAGGCATGAACGTCGCACTCCCGATAATTGCCCCACAAGTGGCTAAACTGTTACCGCGGGGATTATCAGCCCATTGGTGTAGATTTTTACTAACTCTCCTCCACCGCGTCGCACCACCCATGTAGTGGTTTCTGCCACAGAATTCATTTTGGCCAATCATTTTGGTGTAAGTGAGCCCAGCATAAACTCGTTCAACATCGTACTCAAGCTGATATTCCACACCACGATACTTGACTTGTTTCAGATTATTAACATTAGCCAAGTTCGCCCCAGCCGCATTAGGATCTGTTCGTGGAGGGACCGCACCAATCATCATGAACATCAAGTTATCAATCCGACTATCAAAATAACTGACTTTAGCTAGCAGTCGGTCATTGGCAAATAGCATCGAGTCCTTGAATATATTAACCCCCAGCTCCCAGTTTTTTGATGACTCTGGCTGCAACGTTGGGTTGGGGAATAACGAGGCACTGCCGCCACCCACGTGAGGGCTGCCAGTCATGAAGACTTCCGTGACGCTGGGTGGCCGCCAGCCCTTACCCCAGCGACCGTAAATGTGCGCCCACTCGACGCCGGGTTTTATTCCCACACCAAAACTGGGCGACCAGCTGCCTCCTTTGAGGTCAACATTGTAACGGTGCGGAACGGGTCTCTTGACAAATTTGTGAAACCCTACGGGAGGATATTCGTATAGTGTCGCGTAGAGCTCCCCATATGTCCTGTAATAGTCGTAGCGAAGGCCACCATCAATGGTCAACCAGTTATCATATTTATATTCCAGCTTATTGAACACGCTGGCCATATATCTTTTACCTGCTGGCGTGGCGCCGATGACACTAGGCGTACTATCAGCATTTTGAGACGGCTGCCGATCGGTTTTTGGCCTGAAGTCATCCTTGAACAATTCTGCTCCGAAGGTCCAGTGCGCATCCCCCCATTCAGCCAGAGGAAACGCTGCGGTATTTTCCACCTGTGCCCCCCACGTCATCGTTCGATATACAGAGTCAAAAGGGGGCACGTAATTTCCTGAATCAAGGCTCGCCGGATGACCACGACTCCATCGGTCCAAGCGTGTATCCACAAAATAGAGCTTTGACTTCACATCAACCAGGTTATTGCCTTGTTGATAGCTGTAATCCAGCGAGTAATTTTGAACATTCATCTGGTCTGCCTGGGTTCGCTGATATCCTTGAAATCCATCGTTAAGGTCTGCCCAAGCAGTTTTGCTGTCGGCACTGGTACGCAGGTAACTCAACAACACGCGTTGATCACCGGGAAGATTCAGACCAAACTTAATTAAATTTGACCGCGTAACACCACCCGTCTCGCCCACGTCAGCCGCCAACCAATCGTGAAATGCCTCTTCAAATTTTGGGTTGCTGTGATCACGATCCAGTAACGTTTCCCCCAACCGCCGATCATTATTATTCCCCGCCTTATAATCCCCAAACCGCCGCTCACTCACCCCCAACAAGATATCCCCACGCTCATCACCAATGGCCAGTAACCCACTGCCATTGAAATGCGTGCCGTTGCTCAATGCACCGATGCCATGCCCTACTCGCACGCGACCGCCCACGTCCTTGCCGTTCTGGAGGAAGTCGCGGGCGTCGAAGGTGCGGAAGGTGGCGATGCCGCCCAGCACGCCGGCGCTGCCCTGCCCGGCCTGGGTGCCTTTTTCGATGTCGATGCCGGCGATCATTTCCGGATCCACCAGAATCACGCCGTTGCGCTGCTGGTGGCCGCTGACGTTGAAGTTCTGGCGCATGCCGTCGATGTTCATGTTGACCCGGCCGTAGTCCTGGACACCGCGGATGTTCACCGACAGGCCTGGGTCGCGCTGGTTGACGGCGGTGTAAACGCCGGTGGTTTCCTCGAGCATGTCGGCGCTGTGGCGCGGCGGGCGGTTGTCGATCATCTTGCGGCTGATGTGCGAGACCGAGCGCGGTTCCTGGTACACCCAGTCGCCAGCGTTGCCGGGCGCGGCTTCGCCGTTGATGTCGAGCATGTCCAATTCGACGGCACCGCTTGCGCTTGTCGGTGCGGGTAACAGGGTGATGAGCCCTTCGGAGCTGTGGCGGATGATCAGCGGGTGACCGTCGAGCAACTGTCGCAACGCGGCTTCGGCGGTATAGCTGCCCTTGAGCGCCACGCTGCGGCGCCCGGCCAGCAGCTGGTTGTCGAACAGCACGGTGATGCCCACTTCACGGGCCAGTTGCTCCACGGCCTTTTGCAAGGGCTGTGGTGGCAGATTGAAGGTCGTCGTCCGTGACTGGGCTGCCGATGGCCGGCGCTCGTCCGCATAGGCCAGCCCTTCCCCGGCCAGCAGTGCGAACAACCCCATGTGAATGGCAAGGGCGAGCCGGCGGGTGGCCGGGGTTGCCTTGCATTGGATGACTGTCATTGAGCTTCCCTTGTTGGCATTTCTTGTGGGTGAGAACGGATCTCACCTAGCAAGACGCTGAGGCGCGGAAAACTCAGTAAATTATTTTCAGACGCCCACAGGGTGGCGTCCGGGCGTTACGCGATTTTGCTGAATGAATGCAGCGCCTGGGTTCAGGGCGCCAGATCAGCCAGGGCCGCCCACGTCTGCCGGGCGAACGCCAGTGCTTCGCCATGGCGCGGGTCTTGGGCCAGCCAGTGGGCCAGTTCGGCTTTTTCAATCAGGTTGAGCGCGCCGCTCTGCTGGCGGACAAGCCACTGGGCAGCGGTTTCAATCAGGTGCGGGGGCAGTGGTGCTGGGTTCACGGGAACGGCTCGGCAGGGGCGGTTTGTCCCTACTATGCCACCCGCCCCCTACATTTGTCGTAGGTCATTTCCGACAGTCTGACTGCAAACGCTGCATGATTATGGCCAGCCCCCGTGCCAGATGCTTCTGTACGCAGCTGTCGGAAATTTCCATTTTACGCGCCACTTCAGCGTGGGTCAGACCTTCCAGGCGGTTGAGTTGCAGCACTTCGCGGGTGCGCGGCGGCAGGCTGGCCATGGCGTCGCGCAGCGCCTGGCGCTGCTGTTCGGCCATGGCAAGGGTTTCCAGGCAGCCGAGGGGGTCTTCCAGGTCGGCGAGCATCTCGGGGGCGAGGGAGTGGGTGTTGCGCCGCGCCTGTTTGCGCAGGTGATCCACCAGCAGGTTGCGGGCGATCTGATACAGGTAACCTGGCGAATGTTGCACCCTGCCCTGGCGTTGCTGTTCAGCCAGGCGCAGGAAGCTTTCCTGCACCAGGTCGGCCGCCAATTGTGAGTCACCCAGGCGCCGCGCCAAGTAGCCGCGCAGTGCGCGGGCGTGGCCCAGAAACAGGCCCGTGAGTTCCATATCCGACACACCGATTCCCTGGAGTGTGAAGCGTGAGGCCGGCATCTTAGGGCGTATCGAGAAACATTATCAAATGTAACACCATGTTGAGCGGTGGTGTTTCATCAGCGCGGGTGACCATTCACACAAATTAATTTGACCAAATTAACCGGTTAGTACAATTTATGTACACCTCGCTCCACTGTCTCACACCAAAAATAACAAGGGAGAGTCCCCATGAGCCGTACCGTACTGGTGCTCAACGGCCCTAACCTCAACATGCTGGGCACCCGTGAGCCCGCCACTTATGGCCACGAAACCCTGGCTGACGTCTCTGCCCTGTGCGCCCGCACTGCGCAGGAACACGACCTTGTGGTCGAGTTCCGCCAGAGCAACCATGAAGGCGAAGCCATTGACTGGATTCACCAGGCCCGCGGCCGCTGCGCAGCGATCGTCATCAACCCGGGTGCCTGGACCCACACCTCCATTGCCATTCGCGATGCACTGACCGCCAGCGAGTTGCCGGTGATCGAAGTGCACATCAGCAACGTGCACGCGCGCGAAAGCTTCCGCCACCACAGTTACATCTCCGGCATGGCCGCGGCCGTGCTGTGTGGCTTTGGCACCCATGGCTATCGGTTGGCGCTTGAACACGTCAGCCACCTGTTGAAAAAAAAGGGTTAACCCGCATGTCCCAGAACAAGAAAACCAGCGTACTGGCCGGCCTGATCGGCGCCGGCATCCAGGCTTCGCGCACCCCGGCCCTGCACGAGCGCGAAGGCGCCGCCCAGGAAATCGGCTACCTGTACCGCCTGATCGACCTGGACCAGCTCAAGCTCGACACCAGCCATCTGGAAGAGCTGCTGACCGCCGCCCAGCGCATGGCCTACACCGGCCTGAATATCACCTTCCCGTGCAAGCAGGCGATCATTCCACTGCTCGATGACCTGTCGCCGGAAGCCCGCGGCATTGGCGCGGTGAACACCGTGGTGCTGAAGGACGGCAAGCGCGTCGGCCACAACACTGACTGCCTGGGCTTCGCCGAGGGCTTTCGCCGTGGCATGGCCGGCGCGGCGCGCGAGCGCGTGGTGCAGATGGGCGCCGGTGGCGCGGGCGCGGCCGTGGCCCATGCCCTGCTGATCGAAGGCGTGCAACAGCTGAGCATCTTCGACGTCGACGCCAGCCGTGCCCAGGCCCTGGCCGACAACCTCAACGAGCATTTTCCGGGTAACCGTGCCCGTGCCGGCAGCGACCTGGCCACAGCCATGAACGAAGCCGACGGCATGGTCAACACCACGCCGATGGGCATGGCCAAGCTGCCAGGCATGCCCGTGCCAGCGGAGTTGCTGCGCAAGGACCTGTGGGTGGCGGAAATTGTTTACTTCCCGCTGGAAACCGAACTGCTGCGTACCGCACGCGCCTTGGGTGCCCGCACCCTGGATGGCGGCACCATGGCAGTGTTCCAGGCGGTGAAGGCCTTCGAACTGTTCAGCGACATCGTGCCGGATGCCGAGCGCATGACTGCGCATTTCAACAGCATGAATGGCTGATCAGCGGCCACGGCATGTACGTCCCCCCTGCAGGGGCCGCCAGGCCGCATCAGGGGCGCCGCCCAGGCCTCAGAGCACCGGGCGCAACAGCGCCTGGGCTTCGTACAGCGCCGGCAGGTAGCGTTGCTGCATGGCCTGGGTGCTCAGCCGGGCAACCTGGGTGGTGATGGACAACGATGCCTTGAGCTCGCCCTTGCGGTCGCGCAGGGGCACGCTTAGCACCGCCATGCCCACTTCGTACTCCTGATCCACGCAGCAGAACCCCTGCTCCTGCACCTTCGCCAACGCCTCCTGCAGTGACGCCACCGTGGTCTTGGTGTAGGGCGTCAGCGCGCGCATTTCCACCCCGTGCAGGTACGCCTGCAACGCTTGCGGCTCCAGCGCCGCCAACCAGACGCGGCCGCTGGCCGTGCAGTACAGCGGCAACCGCGAACCCGGTCGAATCGACAGCGACGACACGTGGCTGTAGCGGCTGCGCACCACGTGAATGATGTCATCGCCATCGCGAACGCCCACCGACACATGCTCCTGGGTGGTACGCGCCACCTGCTCGACGATGGGCCGCAGCATGCGCGGCAACTGGGCCGAGTCCACGTAGGCCTGGCCAATGCGCAACGCCTTGGCCGTCAGCCAGTACTGGCGGCCATCCGTTTCGACAAAACGCTCATGCACCAGCGTCAGCAGGAACCGCCGCGCGGCGCTTTGGCTCAGGCCCGAGAGGCTGGCCGCCAGCGGCACGGTCAGGCGCGGTTGGTCCTCGCTGAACAGCTGCATCAGCGCCAGGCCCTTTTGCAGGCCAGCGATCAGGTCACGGTCATGGATGGTCGGTTGTTTCATCGGGGCACCGGGGGTGAAAGAGCGACGAATAGTGCGATTATCGCAGTGAGCCTGCGAATAACAACCAGAACCGCCGACAGACGCGTTGCCGCCCCACCCGCCCCGCCGCACCATGGCCTGACAACAACAGGCAACGGTCCAGGAGATCGACATGATTCGCGGCTCGACGCAGCTGGTGGCCATTCTCGGCACGCCCATCGCCCAGGTTAAATCCCCGGAAAACTTCAACCGCTGGTTCACCGACAACGACCGCGACATCGCCATGCTGCCCGTGGACATGGGCGCCCAGGCACTGCCGGCGTTCATCGCCACCCTGCGGGGCTGGAACAACCTGCGCGGCTGCGTGGTGACCGTGCCCTACAAGCAGACCGTGGCGCCGTTGCTCGATACCCTGACCCCACGGGCCAGCGCCCTGGGCATGGTTAACGTCATCCGCCGCGACGCCGACGGCCGGCTGGTGGGCGACCACCTGGATGGCACTGGCTTCCTCAAGGCCGCCGCCGCTCACGACTTCCACCCCACGGGCAAACGCGCCCTGGTAGTGGGTGCCGGTGGCGTTGGCGCCGCCATTGCCTACGCCCTGGCTGAAAGCGGCCTGGCGCACTTGGTGATCGCCGACGTGCGACCGGCCCAGGTCGAGGCGTTGACTGCGGTGCTGCGCAAAGCGTTTCCCGGCCTTGCGGTACAGAGCACCTACACTGATTTGAGCGGTTTCGACCTGGTGGTCAACGCCACGCCGGTCGGCATGGGCGACACCGGGCAGATGTCACTGCCCGAAGCGCAGCTGGCGACCTTGCGCCCGCAGACGCTGGTGGCCGATGTGGTCACCTCGCCGCCGGTCACCCCCTTGCTGGCCCGTGCACAAGCACTGGGCTGTCGCATTCAGACCGGGCCGCAAATGGCTCGCGCGCAGATGGGCGACCTAGGCGCTTTCATGGGCGTGACGCCCGTCGACGCCTGAGGAGACGGCCATGAATGCAGCCTCGCAGCCCTTGGGCTGGACCCACCAAGTTGACCTGGTCGTGCTGGGCAGCGGCGCCGCCGGTTTCGCCGCGGCCACCACCGCCGCCTGTCGCGGCCTGAGTGTGCTGCTGGTGGAAAAGGCCGGGACCTTCGGCGGCACCTCGGCGATTTCCGGCGGCGCCGTGTGGGTGCATGGCACCGACCAGGCCCGCGCCGCCGGCGTGCAGGACGACGCCGACGCCGTGCGCACCTACCTGAAAACCATCATCGGCCCTGGCTACCGCGCCGAGCTGATCGACGCCTACATCGCCCGCGGTGCCGAGGCGCTGCGCTACCTGGAAAAGCACAGCGAGCTGGCGTACGCCCTGCGGCCCTTTTCGCCCGACTACTACCCCGACGAACCCGGAGCCACCGACAGCGGCCGCGCGCTGGAAATGGTCGAGTACGACGGCCGGCGCCTGGGCCCGATGTTCAAGCACCTGCGCAAACCGCCACCCGGCATGCTGTTGTTCGGCGGCATGATGGTCAACCGCGTCGATGTTCAGCATTTCCTCAGTTTTCGCCGCTCGCCGCGCTCGCTGTGGCACTGCCTGAAACTGCTGGCACGCTATGGCCGCGATCGTCTGCGCCATGAGCGCGGCACGCGCCTGACCGTAGGCAATGCACTGATCGCCCGCCTGGCCACCACAGCGTTCGACAAGGGCGTGCAGCTGTGGCTGAACGCCGAGGCGCAATCGTTGCTGACCGCGGATGGCACCGTGACGGGCCTGACAATCCGCCACAACGGCCAGACCCTGCATGTGCAGGCTCGCGCCGGCGTGGTCTGCGCGGCAGGCGGTTTCGCTGCCGCGGCCTATGCCGGGCAACGCCGTCCCGGCACCGGCGAGGGGCACCTGACGATGTCGCCGCCCAGCAACACCGGCGACAGCCTGGCGCTGGCCACGGCCGTCGGCGCGCGCATTGGCGAAGGCCTGGCGGCTGACTTTTTCTGGGCGCCGGTATCGCAACTGCGTCGGCCCACTGGCGAGGTGGAGCGCTTTCCGCACTTGGTCACCGACCGGGCCAAGCCGGGCATCATCGCGGTCAATCGCGCGGGGCAGCGCTTCGTCAACGAAGCCAACTCCTACCACAGCTTCGTGCAGGCCATGCAGGCGGATGGCAACGCGCCCTGCTGGCTGATCGCCGACGCCCAGGCGCTGAACGCCTATGGCATGGGCCTGGCGCGGCCCAAGCCGGTGGATAACCGCGCGCTGATCGAGGCTGGCTACCTGCACTGCGCCGACAGCCCGGCGCAGTTGGCCGCGCAGATCGGCATCGACGCCAACTGCCTGGCCGCCACCCTGGCCCGGCACAACGCCGACGCCCTGAGCGGCACCGACCGCGCGTTCGCCAAGGGCGGCAACAGCTACAACCGCTCGCTGGGTGACCCGCATCACACCCCTAACCCATGCCTGGCGCCGCTGACGCGCGCGCCGTGGTACGCCATCCGCATCGAGACCGGCGACCTGGGCTCGGCCCGGGGCCTGGTCACCAATGCCCACGCCCAGGTACTCGACCTGCAAGGCCAGCCGATCAAAGGCCTGTATGCCGCTGGCAATGACATGAACTCGCTCATGGACGGCACCTACCCCGGCCCCGGCATCACGATCGGTCCGGCCCTGACATTCGGCTACATCGCCGCCACCCACGCCGCCGAGCGCCTGCGCGCCGCCAGCACCCACACCCCCACCGAGGCTTGAACATGTTCTACGAACTGCGTACCTACACCCTGAAACCTACCAAACTGGCCGACTGGCTGGCCTTGTACCAGAGCGATGCGCTGGCCGTGCAGACCGAGCACCTGGGGCAATTGGTGGGGTTCTTCACTACCGAGATCGGCGACGTCAACCAGGTGGTGCACATCTGGGCGTGGAAGAGCCTGGACGACCGCATGGCCCGGCGCACCGCCATGGCCGCCGACAGCCGCTGGATGGAGTTCAGCCGCAAGAACAAGGAACTGGACGCGGTAATGAAGCTGGAGTCGCGCATGATGCGCCCCACCGCGTTTTCGCCGCTCAAGTAAGGTCGCCGACATGAGCGCTCCCGAGCACTACGACTGCGACGTACTGGTCATCGGCTCGGGGGCCGCTGGCCTGGCCGCTGCCGTGACCGCGGCCCACCACGGGCTGAAGGTAATCGTCGCGGAAAAGCATCATCAGCTGGGCGGCACCAGCGCCTGGTCGGGCGGCTGGCTGTGGATACCCGGCAACCCGCTGGCCGTGGCCGAAGGCCAGGTTGAACCCCCCGGCGCGGTGGAAAGCTACCTGAGCCATCAGTTGCACACCCCGGCGTTGGCGCCCCGCCTGCAGGCCTACCTGCAGCACGGGCCACAGATGGTCGACTTCTTCCAGCGCCACACCCAGGTGCAGTTCTATTCCGGCAGCCGCATGCCGGACATGCACGCCGCCCCCGGCGCCGCCAACGGTGGCCGCTCGCTGTGCGCACAACCGTTCGATGGCCGGCGGCTGGGCCCGTGGCTGCACGTGCTGCGGCCGCCGCTGGGCCTGATCAGCCTGGGGAGCATGGGTATCGCGGGTGGCGCCGACCTGGGCCATTTCTTCAACGCCACGCGCTCACTGCGTTCAGCCTGCTACGTGGCCGGGCGGCTGTTGCGTCATTGCCGCGACCGGCTGCAGCTGGGGCGTGGCGCGCACTTGGTCAACGGCAATGCGCTGGTGGCCCGGCTGCTGCGCAGTGCCCTGGACCTGAACGTGGAACTGCGCACGAACAGCGCCGCGCAGCGTTTGCTGTACGAAGGGCGACGGGTGGTGGGCGCGCAGTTATCCACAGGGCTGGTGCGGGCACGACAGGGCGTGGTACTCGCGGCGGGCGGGTTTGCCCACGACCGCGAGCGGATTGCCGAGGCATTCAACCATGACCACCACCTGTCGGCCGCGCCTGTGGAAAACACCGGGGACGGGATTCGCCTGGGCGAACAGGCCGGAGGTGTTGTGCCCACGTTGGCACACGGGGCGGCATGGGTACCGGTTTCCAAGCTGGACCGCGGCGCCTTCCCCCACCTGATGGACCGCGCCAAACCCGGCTTCATCGCCGTACGCGACGACGGCCGGCGCTTCACCAACGAGGCCGATGGCTACCACGACTTCATGCAAGCCCTGTTCGCCGCCGACGCCGGCAACCGCCAGCCGCACTGCTGGCTGATCTGTGATCACAAGGCCCAGCGCCGCTACGGCCTGGGTGCCGCGCGGCCCTTCCCGCTGCCCACCTGGGGCCTGCGCCGCAGCGGTTACCTGATCAGGGGCCGCACCCTGGCGGAACTGGCCACGCGCTGCGGCATTGACGTCGCGCAACTGCAGCGCACTGTGGATAACTTCAATGAAGGGGCGCGTCTGGGCAGGGACCGCGAGTTTCAGCGCGGCGACTCCGCCTACAACCGTGCCCAGGGCGACGCATCGCACGGCCCCAACCCGTCACTGGGTGAGGTGGCGCGCGGGCCGTTCTATGCGGTGAAACTGGAGCCGGGCAGCCTGGGCACCTTCGCGGGCCTGGCCACTGATTGCCAGGCGCGGGTGCTGGACGCCGACGATCAGGTGATCGCGGGCCTTTACGCAGTGGGCAACGACATGTCGAGCATCATGGGCGGCCACTACCCCAGCGGTGGCATCACCCTGGGGCCGGCGATGACCTTCGGCCACCTTGCCGGCCTGAGCCTGGCCCAACAGCCGATCAAGGCTGCAGAAAGCGCAGCACCGTGTCCACGATCATCTCGCGATGACGTACCTTGTGCTGATCCTCACTGAAGTCGATCTGGAAGATCTCACCAAACGTGTGCTTGTTCGACACGCGGTAGAAACAGAACGAGCTGATCAGCAAATGCACGTCCAGTGCGGCGAGGCCCTGGCGGAACAGCCCGGCCTCGGCGCCGCGCTCCAGCACTTCGTCCAGGGCATGCAGCACGGTCTTGTTCATCGCGCGAATCGCCGAGGATTGCTTGATGTACTCGCCCTTGTGCATGTTTTCGTTACACACGATGCGCACGAAATCGACGTTACGGTCGTGGTGGTCAAAGGTGAATTCCACCAGGCGGCGGATACCTTCGCGAGGTTCCAGCTCACCCAGGTGCAGGTCCACCTCGGTGCTGCGGATGTCGCCGTAGAGTTTTTCCAGCACCTCGACGTACAACTGCTCCTTGCTGCCGAAGTAGTAGTAGATCATGCGCTTGGAAGTTTGCGTGCGCTCGGCAATGGCGTCTACCCGTGCACCCGCCAGCCCTTGCTGGACGAACTCGGCGATTGCCGCCTGGAGAATGTTCTCGCGGGTTTTCTCGGGGTTGTTCTTGCGGCTCTTGCGTGGCGCGGCTTCGGCGGGTTCCACGGAGCGTTCTGTCATTGTTGTCATTCTGGGCTCACGGCCATCGTTAAACAGCGGCAATTATGGAGCGGCCAGCGCGGCGAAGGAAGCCTGCAAGCCTTCGGATACCACCAAAGACTTGCAGTTGTTTATAAACGGTTACAGTTTGGCGTGGCGAATACCCTTGCTGCGCGCCTTGGCCATGGCGGCCAGACGCACGGCGACGTTCGCCGCGCCATAAGCGGCATAACCGTTGCGACGCTGGATGATTTCGAAGAAGAAGCGGTCTTCGAAGGGTTCGGTGTACACCTGGAACAGCTCGCCGCCGTTGGCATCACGGTCGTAGAGCACGTTGTAATAAGCCAGTTCGCTGAGGAATTCGTCATCGAAATCGAAGCGCGCGGCCAGGTCGTCGTAGTAGTTGAGCGGGATGTCCAGCAGCGCCAGGCCCGACTCCTTGGCCTTGGTGACGGCGGCGAAGATGTCGTCGCAGTCGAAGGCAATGTGGTGCACGCCCGAGCCACGGTAAGTGGACAGTGCGTGGGAAATCGCCGTGTTGCGGTTCTCGGAGATGTTCAGCGGCAGGCGGATGGAGCTGTCGCGGCTGCGCACAGCGCGGCTTTTTACCAGGCCGTAGGGGTCAGGCAGCACCACTTCGTCGTCGGCGGTGAAGTCCAGCAGGCTCTTGTAGAACAGCGTCCAGTTGTCGAGGTTGTCCGGCGGCAGCGCCATGGCCATGTGGTCGATGCGCTTGAGGCCCAGCGAGCTTGCCTTGATGTCTTTCAGGCTGAAGTCGGTGTCGTAGATGGTGCGACCCTGGTCATCCTGGTCCACCAGGTAGATCAGGCTGCCATCGGGGGCGCGCACGGCGGCCAGTTCGCGCTCGTTGGGGCCTACCAGGCCACGGAACGGCTGGCCCTTGTAGGCCACGGCGCGCTCCAGTGCCTTGGCACTGTCTTTCACGCGGATGGCGGTGGCGCACAGCGAAGGGCCGTGGGACTCGAAGAAGTTGTGCGCGAACGAGTACGGCTCGGAGTTGAGGATCAGGTTGATGTCGCCCTGGCGCATCAGGCTCACGGCCTTGGACTTGTGCTGGCCGGCCTTGGCGAAGCCCAGTTGCTCCAGCCAGTGGCCGAGCTTGGCGCCCTGGGCCTCGTCGACGGCGAATTCGAGGAATTCGACACCGTCATAGGTATCGGCTTCAGGCGGCGAGAACAGGATGTCCAGGTTCGGCACCGGGGCCTGTTCCTTTTCCAGCAGCTTGCGGGTTTTCTCTTCCAGGTACAGCAGCGAGCGCAGGCCGTCGGCGGCATTGGCGCGCGGTGGCGCGGCGCGGAAGCCGTCGTTGAAGATTTCCAGCGACAGTGGCCCGGTGTAGCCGGTCTTGATGATGGGTGCCAGGAAGCCCGGCAGGTCGAACTCGCCCTGGCCCGGGAAGCAGCGGAAGTGACGGCTCCACTCCAGCACGTCCATGTTCAGGATGGGCGCGTCGGCCATCTGCACGAAGAAGATCTTGTCGCCGGGAATATCAGCGATGGCGGCCGGGTCGCCTTTGAGCGACAGCGTGTGGAAGCTGTCCAGCAGCACGCCCAGGTTCGGATGGTCGGCAGCTTTGACGATGTCCCATACCTGCTGGTAGGTATTGACGTGCTTGCCCCAGGCCAGGGCCTCATAGCCGATGCGCAGGCCGCGCTTGCCAGCGTGCTCGGCCAGCAGGTGCAAGTCATCGATCAGAATCTGGCGGTCGCCCACCGAATCGGCGGAGGCGTTGCTGCACACCAGCACCAGGTCGGTGCCCAGTTCCTGCATCAGGTCGAACTTGCGCTCGGCGCGCTCGATGTTGCGCGCCAGGCGATCACGGCGGCAGCCTTCGAAATCGCGGAAGGGCTGGAACAGGGTGATGGCGATGCCCAGATCGGCGCACATCTGGCGGATCTCACGGGGGCTGCCGTCGTAGTAGAGCAAGTCGTTTTCGAAGATCTCGACGCCGTCGAAGCCGGCCGCGGCGATGGCTTCGAGTTTTTCCGGCAGGGTACCGCTCAGGGAGACGGTGGCAATCGAACGATGCATGTTTCAGCTCCATGGGGTTGCTGCGCCGGCACCCTCGGGTACTCGATTTCGGCAGCTAACCGGTGTCCGCTACAGGGCGTCAGGCACACCTGCGACGGGTTGAAAGAATTCTTGGAAGCTAATTTATACCGCAATTTTAGCGCGTACGAACCAGTTAGTTTTGTGGGCGATTATCGACCGGAAACCGGCCTGTTCAATTGACGCTTTTTCGCCAACTCGCCAACATCCCCACCCCTCATTGAAGTCTGTCATGCGGCCAAAAGCCAACCGGCAAATGAAACTGAAGTTCTCAGACCCAGAGAAACCTCAGCGCAGCGCTACTCCATAAAAATTTCAAGAATCGGGTAACTTTATGCAAGCTGTAAATGCTCTTGCGCCTCGCCATGCCAGCATGGGCGAGAAAATCCGCGGCGCCCTGGCCGTGGGCAAAACCCGCTGGGGCATGCTGGCCCTGGTGTTCTTCGCCACCACCCTGAACTACATCGACCGCGCCGCCCTGGGCGTGATGCAGCCAATCCTGGCCAAGGAAATGAGCTGGACGGCGATGGACTACGCCAACATCAACTTCTGGTTCCAAGTGGGCTACGCCATCGGCTTCGTGCTGCAGGGCCGGCTGATCGACAAGGTTGGGGTCAAGCGCGTGTTCTTCTGCGCGGTACTGTTGTGGAGCCTGGCCACCGGCCTGCACGGCCTGGCTACTTCGGCCGCCGGTTTCATGATCTGCCGTTTCGTGCTGGGCCTGACCGAAGCCGCCAACTACCCGGCCTGCGTGAAAACCACGCGCTTGTGGTTCCCGGCCGGCGAACGCGCCGTGGCCAGCGGTATTTTCAATGCCGGCACCAACGTCGGCGCCATGATCACCCCGGTGATGCTGCCACTGATCCTCACCGTGTGGGGCTGGCAGGCGGCGTTCATCTGCATGGCCTGCCTGGGCCTGACCTGGGTGGTGTTCTGGGGACTGAAGTACTACAACCCCGAGGACCATCCGCGGGTCAAGCCGAGCGAACTGGCCTACGTGCAAGGCGAACCGGAGCCCGACCAGCAGGCCGTGCCCTTCCACCGCATCCTGCGCATGCGCGGCACCTGGGCTTTCGCCCTCGCCTACTCGATCACCGCACCGGTGTTCTGGTTCTACCTGTACTGGTTGCCGCCGTTCCTCAACCAGCAGTACCAGTTGGGCATCAACGTGACCCAGATGGGAATCCCGCTGATCATCATCTACCTGAGCGCCGATTTCGGCAGCGTCGGCGGCGGCATTCTGTCGTCGTTCCTGATCGGCCGCGGCGTCGCGCCGGTAAAGGCACGGTTGACCTCGATGCTGCTGTTCGCCCTGTGCATCATCGCCGTGGTCGGCGCGGCGGGCACCAGCAACCTGTGGGTGGCGGTGCTGGCGATTTCCCTGGCCATCGCCGCCCACCAGGCGTGGACGGCGAACATCTGGGCGGTGGTGATGGACTACACGCCCAAGCACATGATGAGCACGGTGTTCGGCTTCGGCGGCATGTGCGCGGCGGTGGGCGGGATGTTCATGACGCAGATCGTGGGTTACATCCTGACCGCCACGCACAACAACTACCACGTGCTGTTCATGATCATTCCGGGCATGTACTTCATTGCCCTGACCTGGCTGTACCTGATGGCGCCGCGCAAGGTGCCGGTGGTCGGTTGACCGGTTGCTGTGTTGTGGGATCGGGCAGAGCCCGCTCCCACAGAATCAGTCCAGGCCGTTACAGGTTCGCTAGAACAGCCAGGGTCTTGTCCAGCGCCTTCTGCGCCCGCTCCAGGGCGCTGCCGCCGTCGCGGGTGGGTATTTCCAGGCTCAGCGGCAGGCTCGCTGGCAATGCCCGCAACAGGCCCGGGAGATCACAATCGCCATCTCCCGGAAACCGCCGCTCGTTTCGCGCCTGACGCAGGATTTCGGCCATGTCGTCAGGCCGTGGGCCCGCCACGTCGCACAGTTGCGCGTAGTGAATGCGCGAAGCCGGCAGCTGGCGCAGGTCTTCGAGGCGCGAGCCGGAACGGTCGAAATGGAAGGCATCCACCAGCACGCAACCATTGTCACGCCCCGCCGCTTCGACGATGCGCATGGCCTGGGAAAGGTTCCTGGCATCGGTCCAGGGCATGAATTCCAGGTGCGGACGGATGTTGTAGCGCTTGGCCAGGTCGCACAAGGCGGCGAAGTTGTCGGTCAGCCGGGCTTCGTCCGGGTCGTTGCCGGCCACCAGCAGCTCGGTGGCACCGAACTCCGCGCCGATGGCCAGGTGCACGTCGAAATCATCCACCTGGGTGTCGGGCTTGAGGCGCAGAATCTCGATGTCCAACACCTTGATACCAGTGTCACGCAAGCGTGCGGCCGTTTGACGACGCAGCTCGGCATCGCGCACCAGCGGGAAGTGGTATTCCTCGGGCGTGGCCGGTTCGGTGCGCAGGCCGACGTGGCTGTAACCGGCGCGGGCCGCCACTTCGACCATCTCGGGGGGCGACAGCTCAAGGACCGTCAGGGCGGCCAGGGACATGATGCGTTGCACAGGGAAACCTCTTGGCTGGGTCTGGGTTTGAATATTTAGAACCCAGTTCCACTTTCGCGCAAGCAGGATTTTTCAGGGCCTGTCACTTCCACCGCCGATTCAACCGAATAACTCCGAAGCCGGGCAGGCGCTGGACAACTCTTCGGCCGCTGCCAACAACGACTCGGACAATTGCTGCAACCGCGCCTCGCTCAACCGCGCCGTGGGCCCGGCCACGCTCAGCACCCCCACCACGCCGCCATCCAGTGGCCGCCGCACCACGGCGGCAATGGCCGAGGTGCCGACCGCCGAACTTTCCATCACCAGCGAATACCCGCGCAGGCGCGTCTGCTCCAAGTGGTCCAGCAACTCGGTATTGGACTTCGGCGCATTGGGGCCCAGGTGCTCCGGGCTGACAATGCCCTGGCGCTCCACCAGCGCCAAGGCCTGGGCATCGCTCATGCTGGCGAGCCAGGCGTGGCCGGAGGCGGTGTAGAACAGTGGCGCTTCCTGGCCCATTTCAGGGTCATAGCGCAGGCCGGAACGGGCCCCCTGGGACTTGGCGATCCAGGTCTGCCGTTCGCCATCAATCACGCCCAGGCGC
The DNA here is from genome assembly GCA_963816515.1 of uncultured Gammaproteobacteria bacterium. Classification (GTDB taxonomy): domain Bacteria; phylum Pseudomonadota; class Gammaproteobacteria; order Pseudomonadales; family Pseudomonadaceae; genus Aquipseudomonas. The sequence goes on from CAWFKX010000001.1 coordinate 1,664,490, forward strand.
ACCAGTTCGCCAGTTTCCTGGGCCAAGCGATCAAGGATCGGCTGGACGATGTCGGCACCGCTGCTGGCCAAGTAGCGAAAGCCCATGGCCACTAGCTTGGTGGAAAGGTGGTAGCGGCTGTTGTCCGGGTTCTGGCGCACGTAACCCAGGCGCATCAGTTCGCCGAGCATGCGGTGGGTGGCACTCTTGGGAATGTCCAGCTGTTCGGCCAGGGTCTGCATGGGCAAGCCCCGTGGGTCGCTGGTAAGGCTCTCGAGAAGACTGAAAGCGCGTTCGATCTGACTGCCGGCCATGGTCACAGGTCCTGGGAAAATGCTGGCGATTCTAATCACCGGTAAGCGAAGCGCAACTGCTGTCCGATCTTCGCCCAACTTTGTCGACCGGCCTCTTGGCGGCCCTTGCCTGCGACCATAGAATATGGAACGCGGTTCCAGAATAATACACTATCCGTCATCCTACAGAGCCGCCGCCTGGAGACCTTGTCGATGTCTGCCGATACCCCGCTGCACTCCACCGTCGATTGCGATGTACTGATCATCGGCTCCGGCGCCGCCGGGCTGGCGGCTGCAGTGACGGCCGCGTTTCACGGCCAGAAAGTGATACTGGTGGAAAAGGACAACGTGTTTGGCGGCGCCACCGCCTGGTCCGGCGGCTGGATGTGGACACCGTGCAACCCGTTGGCCAAGCGCGCCGGCATCCACGAAGACGTCTCCCAGCCGCGTACCTACCTGGAACATGAGCTGGGTGAGCATTTCAATGCCGCCATCGTCGACGCCTTCCTGGAAGCGGCGCCGAACATGGTGGCGTTCTTCGAGCAGCATACTTCGCTGCAATTCAGCGACGGCAATGCCATTGCCGATATCCACGGCGACACGCCCGGGGCCGGCACCGGCGGCCGTTCGGTGATTGCCGCGCCGTACGACGCGCGCCAGCTGGGCAAGCTGCTCAAGCGCCTGCGCCGGACCATGCGCGAGACTTCGTTCATGGGCATGCCGATCATGGCTGGCGCCGACCTGACCGCGTTCCTGACCATGACCCGCTCGTGGAAATCGCTGCTGCACGTGACCAAACGCTTTACCCACCACCTGTGGGACCTGGCCGTGCACGGCCGCGCCATGCACCTGGTCAACGGCGTGGCGCTGGTGGCGCGCCTGGCCAAGTCGGCCGAGGACCTGGGCGTGTTGCTGTGGGAGTCGGCGCCGGCGAAAAGCCTGATTCACGACAATGGCCGGGTGACCGGTGCAGTGGTGGAGACCGCCAAGGGCCGCATTGCCATCCATGCCCGCAAAGGCGTAGTGCTGGCGGCAGGCGGCTTCCCCAATGACATCGAACGACGCAAGGCGATGTTCCCACGCACGCCCACCGGCCATGAGCACCTGGCCTTGCCACCGCTGGGCGCCAGCGGCGACGGCCTGCGCCTGGGCGAAAGCGTGGGCGGCCAGGTGGCCGACGACCTGGTGTGCGCGGCGGCCTGGTGCCCGGTGTCGAAAGTGCCCTACAACGACGGCAGTTTTGGCCACTTCCCGCACATTATCGAACGCGGCAAGCCGGGCATCATTGGCGTGCTGGCCAACGGCAAGCGCTTCGTCAACGAAGCCGACGGCTATTACGACTACACCAACGCCATGGTGAGCGCTGCGCCTGGCGACGAGGTGGCCTCGTGGCTGATCTGCAGCCACCCGTTCCAGCGTCGCTATGGCTTGGGTATTTCCCGGCCCTTCCCGCTGCCCGTGTCGCCGTGGGTTGCCAATGGCTACCTGAAGACCGGCAACAGCATCGAGGAGCTGGCCCTTGCCTGCGGCATCGACCCCACCGGCCTGGTGCAGACCGTCAACGACTTCAATCGCCACGCGCGCAACGGCCAGGACCCGGAGTTCGGCCGCGGCAATACCCCATACAACCGCAAGCAGGGCGATGCCCTGCACCAGCCCAACCCGTGCGTGGCGCCCATCGAGCAGGGCCCCTTCTATGCCGTGAAAGTACAGCCAGGCAGCTTCGGCACCTTTGCCGGCCTGCGTACCAATGAACATGCACAGGTGCTGAACGACGCTGGCCAGCCCATCGCCGGCCTGTACGCGGCGGGCACCGACATGGCCAGCATGATGGGCGGCTACTACCCGGCCGGCGGCATCAACCTCGGCCCGGCCGCCACCTTCGGCTACATCGCCGGCCGCCACCTGGCCGGCGTCAGCGCTTACGAATGAACACTTCAACCACCCATTCAGGGAGATCGAGCATGCAGAGCATCACCAACCGTCACGGGCTGAACATGCCCAAGCTGGGCCTGGGCACCTGGCCCATGGTCGGCGAGGAATGCACCGCCGCGGTGGTCCAGGCGCTGGACGTGGGCTACCGCCACATCGACACCGCCGCCGGTTACAACAACGAAGACGCGGTGGGCAAGGCGCTGGTGCAATCCACGGTGCCGCGCGAGCAGATCCACGTGACCAGCAAAGTGTGGTGGGACAAACTGGCCCCGGCCGACATGCGCCAGTCATTCGACAACACCCTCAAGGCGCTGCAAAGCGACTACGTCGACCTGTTCATGATCCACTGGCCGACCAAGGACTGGGACCTGGAGCGCACCATCGAAACCCTGGTGTCGTTCAAGGAAGACGGCCGCGCGCGCAACATCGGCGTGGCCAACTTCCCGCTGGCGTTGCTGCGCAAGGTCGTGGAAGAGCTGGGCGCCCCGCTGTCGGTATTGCAGGTTGAATACCAGGTCACCCTGGACCAGACGCCGCTGCTGCAACTGGCACGCAAGCACGACATGGCATTGACCGCCTACAGCCCGATCGTGCGTAACCGTGTGTCCGAGATCCCTGAGCTGCGTGCCATCGCTGAAAAACACGGCGTGCTGCCCACTCAGGTGGCCCTGAAATGGCTGCTGGACCAGGACGGCGTGGCCGCCATCCCGAAGGCGGCGAGCAAAGCCAACCAACTGAGCAACCTGGCGTCGTTGCAGGTACAGCTGGATGATGAAGACCGCGCATTGATTGCCACGCTGCCCAAGAACCAGCGCCTGGTCAGCCCGCCGTTTGCGCCGCAGTGGGATTGAGCGGCTAAAGGTGAAAAAAAACCGCCGGAAAGGCGGTTTTTTTCTGACTGTATTCTGACTTAGAAGTCGAAGAACACGGTCTCGCCTTCACCCTGGATGCGAATATCAAAACGGTAGGCCGTCTTGCCGTTCACTTCGCAGCGGGTAGCGATCAGGGTCTCACGACGGGCCGGCTGCTCGATCAGGTTCAGCACCGGGTCCTTGGCGTTAGCCTCGGCTTCGTCGCTGAAGTAGATACGCGTTTGCAGGTGGATGTTGATGCCACGGGCAAACAGGCTGACGTTGATGTGCGGTGCCATCGGCACGCCCGCGCCGTTCTTGACCACGCCTGGCTTGACCGTGTGCAGGTCCCACTCACCGCCGTCGAAGGTGGTAGCGGTGCGGCCGAAGCTGTTGAACGGCTTTTCCAGGTTGTAGTCAGTGTCGTAATGGCCAGTGGCATCGGCCTGCCAGAATTCCAGGAACGAGTCGCGCACTTTGTGGCCGTTGCCGTCGTACACGTCGCCGATCAGCACGATGTGCTCGCCAGGTGCACCGGGCTTGGCCATCTGGTTCCAGATTTCCTGGTCGCGCGGCGGGTTGCCGGCGGCGGACAGGGCCAGGCCGATGTGCACGTACGGGCCAGCGGTCTGCGAAGGTGTTTCCTTGAGCAAGGTAATAGGCATGGTGGCGCTCTCCTCAGCAGTTTTCGAAGTGGGTCTTGCGCTGGCCGCGCAGCACGATGTCAAAGCGATAGGCCAGGCAATCCATCGGATTGGCGTGGTTCATATCGAGCTTGGCGATCAGGCTTTGCACCGCTTCCGGGTCAGCGATCGACTTGACGATCGGGCACATCGGAATCAGCGGGTCGCCTTCGAAGTACAGCTGGGTGATCAGGCGGGTGGAGATCGACGGGCCGCTGACCGACACGTGGATGTGCGCCGGGCGCCAGTCGTTCGGGCCGTTGCGCCATGGGTACGGGCCCGGCTTGATGGTGCGGAAGTTATAGAAACCTTCGCTGTCGGTAAGCATGCGGCCCACCCCACCAAAGTTGGGGTCCAGCGGCGCCAGGTAGCGGTCGTTCTTGTGACGGTAGCGACCACCGGCGTTGGCCTGCCAGATTTCCACCAGGGTGTGCGGAATCGGCTTGCCGTACTGGTCGCACACGCGGCCGGCGAGGATGATGCGCTCGCCCACGGGCAGGCCACCGTTGTTGAAGTTCAGCAACAGGTCGTTGTCGTACTTGCCGAATTTCAGATGCGAAAAATCCGGGCCGGTGGATTCACTGGCAGATTGCGGAATGCTGACCAGCGCCTGGCGCGGCGAGCGCGGCACGGAGGTCTTGTAGTCGGGGGTCAGTGCCTTGGGATGCCAATTACGGTCACGGATAACGAAGCGACTGGTGTCTTGGGAAGACATGCCGTTCTCCTATTATTTGATTTATTGGGTCCTGCGGACAGGCTTCCGACTAGTCTTAACCAAAATTCCCACAACGAATATTGAATATCGTAGTCAGATACATAACCGAATGGTTATCCAAAAATCTGCCGTGGAGGGCGCTTGCCATGCTCTGGAAAAAAGGCCGACGCAGTGACAACGTGGTCGACGCCCGCGATGACGATTCCGCCGCAGGCGGCGGTGGCGGCGGCCTGCGCATTGGCGGCAAGGGCCTGAGCCTGACCGCCGTGGTGCTGATCGTCGGCATTGGCCTGCTCACAGGGCAAGACCCCATGCAGATTCTCGGACAACTGACCGGGCAACTGACCGAGCCGCAGTCGGCCCCCGTGGACACCCGCAGTCGCCCCGCGCCACCGGCCAACGACGAACAGGCCGATTTTGTCCGCGCTATTCTGGGCGACACCGAGGACACCTGGGGCCAGATCTTCAAGCAGGCCGGCCGCCAGTACCAGGACCCCAAGCTGATCCTGTTCCGTGGCCAGGTCAACTCCGGCTGTGGCTTCGCCACCTCGGCCACCGGCCCCTTCTATTGCCCGGGCGACCAGCGCGTGTACCTGGACATGGATTTCTTCAAGGAGATGGCCAAGCGCTTCCACGCCGCCGGCGATTTCGCCGAGGCGTACGTCATCGCCCACGAAGTAGGGCATCACGTGCAGAACTTGCTCGGGATACCGGCGAAGGTGCAGGCAGCACGCCAGCGCGGCGAACAGATGGAGGGGGCCAATGGCTTGTCGGTACGGCAGGAATTACAGGCCGATTGCCTGGCGGGGGTGTGGGCCTACCATGCGCAGCAGCGGCTGCATTGGCTGGAACCCGGCGACGTGGAGGCGGCGCTGAACGCCGCCAATGCCATTGGCGACGATCGCTTGCAACAGCAGAGCCAGGGACGCGTGGTCCCCGACTCCTTTACCCACGGTACATCAGCCCAGCGCGTGCGCTGGTTCAAGGCTGGCTTCGCCCAGGGTCAAATCAACCAGTGCGATACCTTTGGCACGAAGAACCTGTGATCAGAACGCTGCCTTGATCTGCACGCCGGCCATCAGCGCGTTCTGGGTGTTGACGCCGTAGAACGCACCCGGCTCGCGGATGTACTGCACATCAGGGCGCACGGTCAGCCACTTGGTGACCTGGGCGGTGTAGCTCAGCTCGATCAGCTCTTCGCCGCTGTCCAGGTTGCTGATGTCATCGGCCGCGGCAGCGGTGGACGCAGCCGCAATCTGGTTGTCACGGGTGTGCGGGTTCAGCACCGCACGGCCGTAGGCCAGGCCGATGGCGTCGTCAGGACGGCTGTCGAACGGCTTGTGCAGCACGACGCCCGCCGAGTACCAGTGGTGGAACGGCGAAGTGGCCACGTCGGTCTGGGTCGCCTGGCCGAACACGTGCAGGTTGCGCTTGGGGTCGTTGGCCGAATGCCACACGGACTGGTCAGCCAGCACGTAGGAACCGGAACGGCCGGCAGCGGTGCCGTTGTGGTCGATGCGCGCGGTATCGGAGGTGTCGTAGTACCAGCCAAACTTGTACTGACCGTCGTATTCACCAGCGTGGGTGTAGATCAGTTCGATCGGCATGATGGTGCCGGTGTAGTGATCCGGGCTCATGCGCAGCGCGTATTTCGACTCGCTGTTGGTGATCGGGTTGACCTCGAACGCAGCGGTCTGGATAGCCCACTCGTCGTTGATCTTGTACTTGAGCATGCCGCCCCAGTGGCCGGTCGGGGCGTTGGTCCAGCCGCTGCCACCGGACATCGACAACGGGTGGGCACAGAAGCCGGCGTTGACGAAGTTGGTGAGGATGCTCATGCCGCCGAAATCGTTACCCATCGGCATGAAGCCGACCTTCATGTCCAGGCTCGGGGTAAAGATAGTGCGCTCGTAGCTGAATTCGCTGATACGGGTGTACTGGCCACCGTAGATTTCCTGCACCGGCAGGCGGTTGCCCACCAGGTCTGCCGAGGCGCTGTTGCCGCGACGGTCAGTGACCATGATCTGTACCAGGCCGGCATTGTCGATGCCCAGGATCTTGCTCAGGTCGAACCGCGCACCAATGCGCAGCTGCTGGGCGTAACGCGCGCCATGGCTCTCGCCGCCGTGCACGGTACCGAAGGTTTCCGACACGTAGTCGCTGGTGATCTTGATGCCTTCGTTCTCGAGGCGCGTGCGCTCGCCGCCCCAATTACCGGTCATGAGCGAGTCATCGGCCTGGGCCATGCCAGGAACCGCAACCACCAGGGAGCCCAGCGACAGGCCGGCCACCAGGCCAGAAGTCTTGATGCGACGCGAGGATTTGATCAGCATGATTCTCTACGATTCTTAGTGTTCAGAGGGGGTGTCGGCAGGGCGGGATAAATACTGAGCCTAGTTCGAGGGGTGCATCATAATGACGCACCCGAACAGGATTAAGACCAATGGTAACAAAAAAGTATTACGGATTTTAAGAAAATGATCGGAATAGTTAGTTTAAGTTCATTTTCAAGTGTGAGAAGGTCCGGCGGGGGCTTTTTACCCGCCTGCACACGCCTGAAAACTGCCTGAAGCAGCAGGGCCGAAGGACCTTCATCTTGAACTTAGGCACGCTGCGCGCGCCATCGCAGCCTAGCGGCAGCTACGTGTGGATACCGGTAGCAGCTGCCATGGGTGGTTTTTCAGGGGGATGTTCAGGCGAGATGCAGCAGGTCTGCGCAGGTTGGGGCGTGCCAGTCGGCCAGCGCTGGCCAGGGGTTTTCGGGCAGGTTGACCAGCACCGTGTGAGCGCCGGCGGCGCGACCGCAATCGAGGTCGAAACGGTAGTCACCCACCATCACCATCTGCCCCGGGGTCACGCCCCAGGCGTTGGCCAGTTTCAGCAGGCCGTCGGGGTTGGGCTTGGGCAGCGCGTCATCGCGGCCCAGCACGTCGGCCTCTGCAAAGCAGTCGGCGATGCCGATGGCGTGCAGGGTAATGTGCGCCAGCTCCCGCGCATTGCGGGTGAGAATGCCCAGCGTATGGCCACGGGCGGCCAGGCTGCGCACCAGTTCCACCGCGCCGTCGGCCGCGCGCGAGGCCACCGCCAATTCGCGTTCGTGCTCCAGCAGCCAGGCGTGCTTGGCGGCCGCCACCTCGGCGGGCAAGGCCGCCAGGTGAGTGAGGATGTCATCCTCGGGCGGGATCTCCAGCGCCACGCGGATGGCGGCGAAATCGTGCACCGCCACGGTGAGGGTGCCGTCCATGTCGAACACCCAGTGGCGGATGTCGCGCAGGCTCATGCCCAGTCCTTGCGGTGGCGGATCAGGCCTTCCTGGGCCGCCGACGCCACCAGTTGGCCGGCGCGGTTGTACACGCTGCCGCGGCAGAAACCACGGGAGTTACCGGCCCACGGGCTGTCCATGGCGTACAGCAGCCAGTCATCGGCACGCAGGTCGCCGTGGAACCACAGGGCATGGTCCAGGCTGGCCAGTTGCATGTCCTTCTGCCATACCGATTTGCCGTGGGGCATCAGCGAGGTGGTCAGCAGGCCGAAGTCCGAGGCGTAGGCCATGATGTACTTGTGCAGGGCCGGAATGTCGGGCAGCGTGCCGTCGGCGCGGAACCACACGTATTTGACCGGATCGCCCGGCACCGGGTTGTACGGGTCACGCTCGGTCACCGGGCGCACTTCGATCGGCTTGGGGCACAGCAGCTTGTCGCGCAACGCTTCGGGTAGCGTATGGGCGATTCGCTGGGTCAGCTCAAGCTCGGTTGGCAGGTTTTCGGGGCCGACCACACTGGGCATAGACGCCTGGTGCTCGTAGCCTTCCTCGTCGTACTGGAACGAAGCGCTGCAGGTGAAAATCTGCTGGCCCTTCTGCACCGCCGTGACTCGACGGGTGCTGAAGCTGCCGCCATCGCGCACCTTGTCGACCATGTAGACCACCGGCAACTGGGCGTCGCCCGGGCGCAGGAAGTAGCCGTGCAAGGAGTGCACGTGGCGTGCATCTTCCACCGTCTGGCTGGCCGCCGACAGCGACTGGCCCAGCACCTGGCCGCCAAACAGCTGGCGGAAGCCCAGGTCCTGGCTGCGGCCGCGGAACAGGTTTTCCTCGATCGGCTCAAGGGTCAACAGGTCAACCAGATCGTCCAACACATGGCTCATTCGAACTCTCCAAAAACAGTATCAGTGCCCGTGAGACGAGACAGTAGTGGCAAATGATACAGCGTTTGCAGGGCCAAACCCCACTGCCGCGACACAGGTCTAGCCATGCAGCGTTTCGCGCCATTGGTCGCGGCTGATGCGATACAGCACGTGGCGCTGCAGCGCATGGCCCTGGGGCAGGCGCGGATGGTCGAAATCACCAAACAGGTCGCGCTGCATGCCAATGGCCTGCATCACCTTCTCCGAAGGCAGGTTGTGCTGGGCCGTGAACGACACCACCTCTTCCAGGCCCAACTGGCCGAAACCAGCGCGCAGGCTGGTCCACGCCGCCTCGCTGGCAAAACCCAGGCCCCAATGGCGGCGCGCCAGGCGCCAGCCGATTTCCACCGCCGGGGCGAACGGGGCCTCGAAGCTGACGTTGAGCAGGCCGGTGAAACCGATGAACGCGCCGGTGTCCTTGCGCTCCAGCGCCCACAGGCCGAACCCGAATTCATTGAAGTGACCGCGAATACGGCCAATCAGGGCCGCGCTTTCCAGGCGGCTGAGCAGCGCCGGGAAATAGCGCATCACCTGCGGGTCAGCGCACATGGCGGCGAACTCGGTGAGGTCGTCGTCGCGCCACTGGCGCAGCACCAGGCGCGCGCTTTCCAGTTCCAGGATCGGCTTCATTGAGCAACTCCCATGTGCGGTCCTTGAAGTTTATCGTGACGATGGCAAGAATCAGACACCCACTTGCCTTGAATCGCTCATGCCGCTGCCACTGATTTACCACGACGACTACAGCCCGCCCTTCCCCGCCGAGCACCGCTTCCCCATGGACAAGTTTCGCCTGCTGCGCGACCACCTGGTGGACAGCGGACTGGTGCGGGACGAACAGTTGCTGCGCCCGCAGCTGTGCCCGCCGGACATCCTCGCCCTGGCCCACGACCGTGACTACATTGAGCGCTTCATGAGTGGCAGCCTGGCCCGCGAGGACCAACGCCGCCTGGGCCTGCCCTGGAGCGAGGCACTGGCCCGGCGCACCGTGCGCGCGGTGGGCGGCTCGCTGCTGGCCGCCGAGCAGGCGCTGCAGCATGGCCTGGCCTGCCACCTGGCCGGCGGCACCCACCATGCCCATCACGACCACCCGGCAGGTTTCTGCATATTCAACGACCTGGCGGTAATCAGCCACTACCTGCTGGGCAGTGGCCGGGTGAACCGCGTGCTGATTTTCGACTGCGACGTGCACCAAGGCGATGGCACCGCCCGCATCCTCGCCGACACGCCCGAGGCCATTACCGTCTCCCTGCATTGCGAGAAGAATTTTCCCGCGCGCAAAGCCGACAGCGACTGGGACATCCCGCTGCCCATGGGCATGGGCGACGACGATTACCTGCAGGTGGTCGACGACACCCTCAACTACCTGTTGCCGCTGTATCAGCCCGACCTGGTGCTGTACGACGCCGGCGTTGACGTGCACAAGGATGATGCCTTGGGCTACCTGCAACTGACCGATGCGGGCGTTTCAGCCCGCGACGAGCGGGTGCTGCGCCACTGCCTGGGCCGCGACATTCCGGTGATGGGCGTGATCGGAGGCGGCTACAGCAAGGACCGTGCGGCACTGGCCCGCCGCCACGGTCTGTTGCACCACAGCGCACAGCGGGTGTGGACAAGTCTGGGCCTTTAGTTGTCCACAGCAGTTACCCACATCGGCTGTGGAACCGCCTGTGGATAACCTGCGCGCAAGCTCTGCGACGCCAGTCACCACGGGGGCTGCAGGGCGCTGTACGTTTTTTATCCAGCGACGATGAGATACACTGCGCGGCTCATTTCGCACCGTGTAGCCACCCATGTCCGATTCCCTGCCAGCCCCAGCCCATCACGTCGCCATCATCGGCGGCGGCCCCGCCGGGTTGATGGCGGCCGAAGTCCTCAGCCAGGCAGGCGTTCGCGTTGAGGTATTCGACGCCATGCCGTCGGTGGGCCGCAAGTTTCTGCTGGCCGGGGTCGGCGGCATGAACATTACCCACTCCGAGCCCTACCCGGCTTTTGTCGGGCGCTATTTCGAGCGCCGCGACCAGGTCGCCGCGTTGCTGCACGACTTCAATGCCGAGCACCTGTGCCAGTGGATTCACGGCCTGGGCATCGAGACCTTCATCGGCACCTCCGGGCGCGTGTTCCCTACCGACATGAAAGCTGCCCCGCTGTTGCGCGCCTGGCTCAAGCGCCTGCGCGAACAGGGCGTGGTTATCCATACCCGCCACCGCTGGCAAGGCTGGAACGAAGACGGCAGCTTGCGCCTCAGCCACCCGGGCGGCGAGGTTGCACTCAACCCCGATGCCACAGTGCTGGCGCTGGGCGGCGCCAGCTGGGCCCGGCTGGGCTCAGATGGTGCCTGGCTGCCTTGGCTCACGGCACGTGGCGTTGACGTGGCGCCGCTGCAAGCGGCCAACAGTGGCTTTGAAGTGGCCGCCTGGAGTGAGCTGCTACGCGAAAAATTCGCCGGCGCACCGCTGAAGAACGTCGCCATGCACCTGGCCGGCGAAGCGCCGCGCCTGGGCGAGGCCATCGTCACGGCAAGCGGTATCGAGGGCAGCCTGGTGTATGCGCTGTCGGCGCAGATTCGCGAGCAGATCAATGCCCACGGCCAGGCGACGGTTTACGTGGACCTGCTGCCCAACCGAACGGTGGATAACACCGCTGCGGCCCTGAGCAAGCCGCGCGGTTCGCGCTCCATGGCCAAGCACCTGCACAGTGCAGTGGGCATCGACGGGGTGAAAGCGGCGCTGTTGCGAGAGCTGACTGACAAGGCCACCTTCGATGAGCCACAGGCGCTGGCCCGGGCGATCAAGGCGCTGCCGATCGTGGTTGTGCGGCCACGGCCACTGGATGAAGCCATCAGTACCGCGGGTGGGGTGCGCTTCGAGGCGCTGGACAGCGGCTTGATGCTGCAGGCGGTGCCGGGGGTGTTCTGCGCGGGGGAGATGCTGGACTGGGAAGCACCCACGGGCGGGTATTTGCTGACCGCGTGTTTTGCCAGCGGGCGGCGGGCGGCGCAGGGTGTGCTGGGGTGGTTGGCGCAGGCATAAATGCTGCCTCCAGCCCCCCTTTAGCCTCAGGGCTTGCGCTTGCGCGGGCCAGTGTTGAAAACCGGTACCTTGCGCACAGGCTTGGCCGCCGGAGCGACGTTTTCGGTCGGCGTGTCGCCGCTGTCCATCCAGCGACCCAGGGTGCGCTTGCCACCGCTAACCTTGGGCTTCTTCGGTTTTTTCGGCTTCTTCAGCACGTCGCCGCTGGCGTTGGTTTCCGGCACGCGGTGGTCTGGTTCGAAACCGTCTTCTTCCACCCGCTTGAGGGTCTGGCGGGTCAGCACTTCAATGGCCGACAACAACTGCACTTCATCGGCGCACACCAGCGAAATCGCCTCGCCGGTCAGGCCTGCACGGCCGGTGCGGCCAATGCGGTGCACGTAGTCCTCGGCGACGATCGGCAGGTCGAAGTTGACCACGGTCGGCAAGTCATCGATGTCCAGGCCACGGGCGGCCACGTCGGTGGCCACCAGAATCTGCACTTCACTGGCCTTGAAGCGGTCCAGGGCGCGCTGGCGCGTGGCCTGGGGCTTGTCGCCGTGGATGCCGTCGGCGTTGATGCCCAGGCCCTGCAGGCGTTCCACCAGGGCGTCGACACCGTTGCGGGTCTTGGCGAACACCAGGGTCTGCTTCCACTTCAGGCGTTTGAGCAGGTGCGTGAACAGCTCCGGCTTGCGCTTTTTGTCCACGGTGACCACCCACTGCTTGACGCTGGCAGCGGCCACGTTGCGCGGGCTGACTTCGATGCTCAGCGGGTCGTTGAGCATCTGCCCGGCCAGCAGGCGGATGGCGTCGGAGAACGTCGCGGAGAACAGCAGGGTCTGACGCTTTTTCGGCAGCGCGGCATAGATGTCACGCAGCTCTTCAGCAAAGCCCAGGTCGAGCATGCGGTCAGCTTCGTCCAGTACCAGGGTTTCCAGCTGGCTGAATTTCACCGCGTTCTGACGATACAGGTCCAGCAGGCGGCCGGGGGTGGCCACCAGCAGGTCGACGCCCTTGCGCAGCTTCATCATCTGCGGGTTGATGCTGACGCCGCCGTAGACCGCGTAGGTGCTCAGCGGCAGGTGTTCGCCGTACTCGCGGATGTTGGCGTGCACTTGCTCGGCCAGTTCGCGGGTGGGCACCAGCACCAGCGCACGCACCGAGTTGCTGGCCACCTTCGGACCTTCCATGGTCAGGCGCTGCAGCATGGGCAGGGCGAAGCCGGCGGTCTTGCCGGTGCCGGTCTGGGCAGCGGCCATCAGGTCGCGACCCGCCAGCACGGCCGGGATGGCCTGGGCCTGCACGGGCGTCGGGGTCTGGTAGCCGAGGGTTTCCAGGGCGCGCAACAGGGGTTCAATCAGGCCAAGGGTGGCGAATGTCATCGAGGGTACCGTCAGGTCAAATTCTGCAATGCGCGCAGTTTACCTTGTCAGAGCCTCTTGCGGCTTGCGCCATTGCGGCAGACCGATCAATACCACCGCGCCAATGATCACCGCCATGGCCAGGCACTCCGGCGCGCCGATCTGCTCGCCGGCGAACAGAATGCCCAGCAGCACGGCCACTGCCGGGTTGACGTAGGCGTAACTGGTGGCCGCGGCCGGGCGCACATGCTTGAGCAGGTAGCCGTAGGCACTGAAAGCCAGCACCGAGCCGAACAGCACCAGGTACGCCAGCGCGCCCCAGCCCGCCGGGGTCGGCCACTGTGCCAGGCGCTCGCCACTCAGGGCGCTGCCGAGCAACAGGGCCACGCCGCCCACCAGCATTTGCGCGGCGCTGGCCATGGGCCCGGCCGGTAGCGGCAGTTGCCGGCTCCAGATCGAACCGAAGGCCCAGGCGGCGGCCGCGAACAGAATCAGCGCCGCGCCCATGGGGCTGGCCTGCAGGTTCGAACCCAGGTTGAGCAAGCCGATGCCTACCAGGCCCATCGCCACTCCGGCCCATTCCAGACGGGTGTTGCGGTGGCCCCAGAGCATGCCGAACAACAGCGCAAACAGCGGCACGGTAGCCACCGCCAGCGCCGCCACGCCGGACGCCACGCCAATGTGCTCGGCCAGGGTCACCCCGCCATTGCCGCAACTGAGCAGCAGAAAGCCGATGGCCCCCGAAGACTTCCAATGCGCCCACGTCGGCGTCGGCACGCCGCGCCAGCGCAGGAAAGCGTAGAGCAGGCTGCCTGCCGTGACGAAGCGGATACCGGCCATCATCAGCGGCGGCCAGGACTCCACGCCAATGCGGATGAACAGGTAAGTCGAGCCCCAGATGAGGTATAGGGCAAGGAAGGCGCCGATCAGGGTGAGCGAAATGCGACGGGTGGCAGGCATGGAAGGCTCGGTGGTCCGGTTATTGTTGGAGTAGCATTTTTAGAAAGGTGAAGCAGCTTTATTAAGCGGCATTCCCTGTTTAATGCGTTTATCAACTTTCGAAACAACGGTACTTTATTCGCTCTACCTTGGTTAAAAAACTCCGGATCTTGCGCATGGACAAATACGTTTGAATGGCGGGATGCCTGTGACGCGGCCTGCCCCTTGTGGGAGCGGGTTCTACCCGCGAAGCAGGCACTACGGTGTATCAGACATTTCGCGGTGTTCTTTTCGCGGGTAGAACCCGCTCCCACGGAACACGGTTGCTGCTCTGGAGCTGGCTGGCAGGCCAGCTTCCGCACAAGACAGTTACGCAGCTCAGCCGCGGTGTTTGCGCAGGGCGTCGCCGATTTTTGCGGCGGGCACTTTCTGCAGGGTGCAGAACAGGTCGTGGGAGACGTTGCTCAGGCCGTGGGTGCCGCGCAGTTCGCCGGCCAGGTGCTGGATCAGGTTGGCGGCCATCTCGGCGTCGGCCATGGCCCGGTGGGCCTTGCCGGTTTCCGGCAGGCCGGCCCAGCGGGTCAGGGTGCCGAGCTTGTGGTTGGGCGCCGCCGGCATCAGGCGGCGGGCCAGCAGCATGGAACAGGCGAAACGCTGGCGGCGCTCGCGGCGCAGCAGGCCCAATTCAAAGTCCCAGAAGCGCTGGTCGAACGACGCATTGTGCGCCAGCAGCGGCGTGTCGCCGACAAAGTCCGCCACCTCGCCCATCACTTGAGCCGCAGGCGGCGCGCCGCGCACCATGGCGGTGGTGATGCCGGTGAGGCTGGCGACGAAGGCCGGCACCGCTACCCCGCCGTTCATCAGGCTCTGGTAACGGTCCACGATCTGCCCGCGTTCGAGCATGACCACGGCGATTTCCGTGGCGCGGCAATAGGCACCCGGCGAAATGCCGGTGGTTTCAAAGTCGATGACGGCAATACGTTCCACAACAGCTCCAGGTGTTCAATTCTTGAGCAGCAACGCGCCTTCGATGGGCACGTAGCGGCTGGCGGCGCGGATCAGCGAGTTGGCGGTCAGCCCTGGCACGCCATAGGCCACGGCCTGCACGCCGTGCTTGCCGATGATGCGTTCGAGCAGCATGTCGAAATCACCGTCGCCGGAGGCCAGCACCACTTCATCGACGCGGTCGGCCACGTCCATGATATCGATGGTGATGCCCACATCCCAGTCGCCCTTGGCCGAGCCGTCGCTGCGCTGGATGTACGGTTTGAGTTTTACCGTGAAACCCAGGTTGCGCAGGATCTGCTGGAACTGCTGCTGCTTGCTGTCGCCGCGATCGATGGCATAGGCGTACGCCTCCACGATCTGGCCGTGCTGGCTGATATCCGCCCACAGGGCGGCATAGTTGAAATGGCAGCCATACGCCTGACGCACGGTGTAATAGAGGTTTTGTACATCGGCGAACACCGCGATTCTTTTCACCGCACATCCTCGTGGCGCCATAGCGCTCGACCTTGATCAGGCCGTCAGTATGCCAGTTGCAGCGCGGCTGCTGGGAATTGTCTGGCAGGAACGGCCCACCAGGGGTGGCGGGCCGCTTGCCGAGGGGGTCAGACGAACGTGTCGTCGTCGTCGAAGAAGCTGCCACCGCTGTCGTCATTGAAGTCGGAGTCAGCGAAGCCGCCGTTGTCGTTGTTGCCCCACGAATCGTTGTTGGCGATACGATCGGGTTCATTGCCCCAGCCGCCCTGATCCTGCATGGGCACAGGCTCTTGCAGGACTTCGACGATTTCCTGCGGCTGGTTGTTGTGGTGGAACAGGCTGCTGATGCCTTCGGCCAGCATCACGCCACCGGCCACGCCGGCTGCGGTCTGCAGGGCACCACGCATAAAGCCGCCGCCGGCCGGGACCGCCTGTTGTGGCGGCGGTGGTGGCGCGTATTGTGGTTGCTGCGGCGCAGGCTGCTGGTACTGATTGCCAGGCTCGCGCCAGCCACCGGACTGCTGTGGGGCAGGTGCCGGTTCATTGCGCGAACCACCGCCAAAGATACTCGACAGGAAACCGCCGCTGCTAGGTTGCTGCTGGCTGGCAGAAGCTGCCTGGGCCTGGGCTTGGGCCAGGTCGGCCTGCAGTTTCTTGACCTGCTCGTCCATGCGCTTGAGGGCCGCTTCTTGAACCAGGATGGCCTGGGCCATGTAATAAGGCACTGCCGGTTGCGCGGCCACATGTTCCTTGATCCGCTCAAACGCCTGGGCGTCGCGTGGGGCTGCTCCCGTTTCGGCTTGCTTGAGCCGGGTAAACAGACCATCGATCAGGGTTTGCTCTTCGCTGTTCATGGCGACCTCGTTAGATTGCCGGTAAAAATTCGGCCCGGCCCGGTATGGGCGGCCTGTGTACAAAATGGGGCAGGCGCATGACGGTTTCAATGGCCAGCACGGATGAAACTTCCTTCAGGCTGCCGCCCGCCCTTCGCGTTTGGAGCTACCCGGCGCATGGGCTAAAGTATCGGCCTGCTTTTTCATGTGTGCCGACTGATGAACCCCTTGAGCGTACTGCGCGACTCCCTGTATTTCTTCCGCCGCAACCTGCTGGCCATCGCCCAGCTGTGCCTGCCACTGGTGGTGCTCGAGGCGCTGGCCACGCAGATGATGCAGCAGGCCACGGGCCCCGATGCCTCGCCTATGTATGACATCGCCGTGGGCCTGCTGTTCTACCCGTTGTACACCGGGGCGCTGATTTTGTTCCTGGATGCCCGCAGCCGCGGCCTGCAACCGCTCAAGCGCAACCTGTTGGCGGCGACCCTGCGCATGTGGCCTTTCTTCGCCCTGCTGGCGGCCAGCAGCACGCTGCTGATCATGCTTGGCATTTCCCTGTTCGTTTTGCCGGGCCTGTACGTGATGGTCAAGCTGGTGTTCGCCGAGTACCTGCTGGTGCTGCGAGGGCTCACGCCGATGGCGGCCATGCGCGACAGCTTCCAGCTGACCCAGGGGCATTTCCTGCGCATCCTGTGCTGCGTGCTGGGCGCGCTGGTGCCGTTGTGGGCCATTGATATCGCCAGCGGCGCCGTGTGGCCGGAACCCAGCCACTGGCAGTCGCTGCTGCTGGACAGCGCCAACGGCTTCCTGCAGCTGTTCACCAGCGTGGTGCTGTACCGCCTGTACATGTTGCGCGTGGGCGACACCGGCCAGGCGTAGTGCTTGGGCACGGCGCGCGGCTCGGTTATGCTCCGGTGATACCGCAAAGCCATAAGCCGAGCCAATGACCCGACTCCTGCGCAACATCCTGCTGGTACTGTTGGCCCTGGCGCTGTTGCTGGGCGTGCTGGTGTACAGCCTGACCTGGCACCCCGAGCCGCGAGAAAAACTCAGCCAGCTGTGCCGCGCGCCCGCGCCGCAACTGGTGCCGGGCCAGGCCCTGAAGGTGATGACCTGGAACGTGCAGCACCTGGCGGGCAAGCAGTATGTGTTCTGGTACGACCTGCCCGATGGCAGTGGCCCGGATGACCGCGCCACCGCCGAGGACCTGGCCTATAACCTGGACGAAGTGGCACGGGTGATCCGCGATGAGCAGCCCGACCTGGTGCTGCTGCAGGAACTGGACGACGGCGCCAAGGCCAGCGATTACCAGGACCAGCTGTCGCTGTTGCGCGCACGCATCGTCGACCTGTACCCGTGCAGCACCGACGCCTTTGACTGGAAAGCCGACTTCATTCCCAACCGGCATATCCTCGGCAGTGTCGGGCGCAAGTTGGCGACCCTGAGCCGCTTTCAGATCATCGAAGCCGAGCGCCAGCAGTTGCCGCAGCATCAAGGCCAGTGGCTGACCGCGCCCTTCGCTGCCCGCCGCGCGTTGCTGACCAGCTACCTGCCGATCCAGGGCGGCGGGCAACTGGCGGTGCTCAACACCCACCTGGACAGCTACATGCCAGGTGATGACACCCAGGCACGACAGATGCAGGCCATCCTCAAGCGTATCGATCGCATGGAAAGCCATGGCACGCCCTGGGTGCTGGGTGGCGACTTCAACGCCCTGCCGCTGGGCCAGTCGCTGCGCCTGGCGCCCACGCAACGGCCCGCCTACCCTGCCGACAGCACCTTGCACCTGCTGTGGGACCGTTACCCGATGATTCCGGATAACCGTGAAGCCAGTGGTGACGACCGAGGTGACTGGTTCACCCACTACCCCAACGACCCGGCCATTGCGGCACCGGATCGCACCCTGGATTATCTGTTCCATAGCCCCAAGCTCAAGCGCATCGAGGCGCGGGTGCGGCAGGATGACACCGAGGAGATCTCCGACCATATGCCGCTGACCGCACGGCTGCTGTTGCCGCCCCCGCCCGCCACCTGACTGCAACGCCTCCGAAGCCGCCCGGTGATGCCACGAGGTTGCGCAGGCTCCTACAAAGCCAGTCGCCGCGGCTGGATCATTTGCGCGGTTTGATACGCGCAGTGGCCTCTGCCACCAGCGGGTCATCCGGCCAATAGTGCTTGGGGTAGCGCCCTTTCAGGTCCTTTTTCACCTGCGCGTAGGTGGTGCGCCAGAAATTGGCCAAGTCCTGGGTCACCTGCACCGGCCGCCGCGCCGGTGACAGCAGGTGCAACAGCACTTGCTGACGGCCGTTGGCGATGCGTGGGGTGTCTTCCAGGCCGAACAGTTCCTGCAGGCGCACCGCCAGAATCGGCGGCACCTCGCTGTAGTCCAAACGCACATGGCTGCCCGAGGGTACGCTCAGGTGCTGCGGCGCCCATTCGTCCAGGCGCTGGGGCAGCGGCCAGGGCAAGGCGTTGCGCAGGATCGAGGACAGGTCCAGGTTACCGAAGTGGCTCAAGCGCGTGACCTTGCCCAGGTACGGCTCCAGCCAGTCTTCGAGGCTGGCCAGCAGGGCCGCGTCGCTGACGTCGGGCCATTCGCTGCTGCCCTGCCCTTGCAGGTCCAGTTGGCGCAGCAGGCTGACCCGCGCTTGCCACTGGCGCAGCTCCGGGGTCCAGGGCAACAGCTCCAAGCCCTTGCGTCGCACCAGGCCCGCAAGCGCCCTGGCCCGCGCGGCATCGTCCAGGCCCGGCAGCGGTTCGCGGCTGAGCACCAGTTCACCCACCTTGCGCTGGCGCTCGGCGCGCAGCACGCCTTCGCGCTCGTCCCATTCCAGCTGGTCGACCTGGCGCACCTGCTCGGCCAGCACCGTATCGAACAACCCGGCATCGAAGTCGGTGGCCAGGTAGATGCGCTCCTCGCGCTGGCCCTGGCGGCTGCCCAGGTCGGCGATCACGATCCACTCATGCTTCATCAGTGCATCCGGCTCGCCGAACTGCGCGGCGCGGCCGTTGGCCAAGCGGTATTCGCCGCCACCGGCGCGACGCTGCTGGGCGACCCGGTCGGGGTAGGCCAGCGCCAGCAGCGCACCGAGCCAGCGTGGGTGGCTACTGTCCGCGACTGGCTCCGTGGCGCGGCCCTTGAGGTAGCCACGGTACTGACGCGCCAGTTGGCGCACGCGCTGCACGCCACCCTGGCTGCCACGGGCGCCGCGCTGCTCGCCGGCCAGCAGGCCCAGGCGGGTGTGCAGGTCGGCGCCGGCGCCACGCAGAATGTCGCGCTCGCCCAGCAACGCCGCCACATCACAGGCCAGCTCGGCCAGGCCCAGGGCCTGGCCGCGCAACAGCAGGTGAGCAATGCGTGGGTGTGCCGGCAGTTGGGCCATGGCCTGGCCGTGCTCGGTGAGGCTGACGGCACCCGGCTCGGCCAGCGCGCCGAGGCGCACCAGCAGGTCCAGCGCCTGACCGTAGGCCGCTGCCGGTGGCAGGTCGAGCCAGCTCAACTGGCTGGGCAACACACCCCAGCGGCTCAGTTGCAGCGCCAGGCCAGCGAGGTCAGCCTGAAGGATTTCGGCGGCGCCATAGGCGGCCAGTTGATCATGCTGGGCCTCGGACCACAGGCGGTAGCACACGCCCGGCTCCAGGCGCCCGGCACGGCCGGCACGCTGGGTGGCGCTGGCGCGGGAAATGCGCTGGGTGTCCAGGCGGGTCATGCCGCTGCCCGGGTCGAAGCGCGGCACCCGCGCCAGGCCAGCGTCGATCACCACCCGCACGCCGTCGATGGTCAAGCTGGTCTCGGCGATGTTGGTGGCCATCACCACCTTGCGCTTGCCGGCCGGGGCCGGGTCAATGGCGGCGCGCTGGGCGTTGAGGTCGAGCTCGCCGTGCAACGGGCACAGCAGCACGTCGCCGCCCTCGCCCAGGGCTTCGCTCAGCTGCTGATGCACGCGGCGGATCTCGGCCTGGCCGGGCAGGAACACCAGCAGGCTGCCGGTTTCATCATTCAGCGCCTCCAGCACAGTGTTGACCACCCGCGGCTCGATGAACTCGCCTGGCTGGAATGGCCGGCCCCAGCGCATGCCCACCGGGAACATGCGCCCTTCACTGCGCACCACGGGCGCATTGTCGAGCATTGCGGCCAGACGTTCGCCTTCGAGGGTCGCCGACATCAACAGGATCTTCAGCGGCGGGTCGTCGCGCAGTAGTTCGCGGCCATTGAGGCTCAGGGCCAACGCCAGGTCGGCATCGAGGCTGCGCTCATGAAATTCATCGAAGATCAGCAGCCCCACGCCGTCCAGCGCTGGATCCTCCTGCAGCCGGCGAGTCAGAATGCCTTCGGTGACCACCTCGATGCGCGTTCGGGGGCCCACTCGGCTTTCCAGGCGGATGCGGTAACCCACGGTTTCACCGACCTTCTCGCCCAACTCGCTGGCCAGCCGCTCGGCAGCGGCACGGGCCGCCAGGCGCCGCGGTTCGAGCATGAGAATGGTCTGCCCGGCCAGCCATGGCTCGTCCAGCAGCGCCAGCGGCACGCGGGTGGTTTTACCAGCGCCGGGCGGGGCTTCGAGGACGGCTTCGTGGCGCGCCGCGAGGGCTTCACGCAGCGCTGGCAGAACGGCATCAATCGGCAATGAAATCATGGTGGCTCCCAAACAGGCCGACGAGTATAACGGCGAACTTGAGCCGCATAATCATGGTCTTAGCTAACAGCAACACGGTATTGTTGCATTCACCCTTTCGGAGATTCCCATGCGTATTCCTTCGCGTTTGATTGGCGGTGTCCTGGTGGGCGCCCTGCTCACCCAGGTGACGGCCTGCGGCAGCCTGTTTTACCCTGAGCGTCGCGGCCAGATCGAAGGCCGCATCGACCCGGTCATTGCCGTGGCCGACGCCGTCGGGCTGCTGTTCTACATCATTCCCGGCCTGATCGCGTTTGGTGTCGACTTCGCCACTGGCGCCATTTACTTCCCCCACGGCAAGACCGCCCAGGTTGCCCCGGAAAAACTGCACGAGGCGGTGACCGCCGACGGCAAGGTAGACCGTGCCAAACTGGAAGCTATCCTGCAGAACGAACTGGGCCGCACCCTGCCGCTGAACGACCCGCGCCTCATCCAGAGCAGAGGCAGTGTCGAACAGCTGGCCATGTACGGCCTCAAGCCCGCTGCATAAGTACAGGCCCACATGACCACATCCGCTCGCCACATCAAGCTGCTGCGCCTGGCCACACGCGCCTCGCTGGCCACGGCCGCCATCCTGATCGTCGCCAAGGCCGTCGCCTGGTGGCTGAGCGGTTCGGTCAGCCTGCTGGCCGGCCTCACCGATTCGGTGTTGGACGGTGCCACCTCATTCCTCAACCTGCTGGCCGTGCACTATGCCCTGCGGCCGGCCGATGAGGACCACCGCTACGGCCACGGCAAGGCCGAGGCCATGGCGGGCATGGCCCAGGCGCTGTTCATCGGCTTCAGTGCGGTGCTCATCGCCTATCAGGCCATTCAGCGTTTGCACGACCCACAGCCGCTGGGGCAAGCCGGGGTGGGCATCGCGGTGATGGTGTTGTCGCTGGTGCTCACCGCCGGGCTGTTGGCGATTCAGTACAAGGTGATTCGCGAGACCGGCTCCACGGCCATTCGCGCGGATTCGCTGCACTACCGTTCGGACATGATGCTCAACGGCAGCATTCTGATTGCCTTGCTGCTGGCGCAGTTCGGTTTCGACCAGATGGACGCGTTCTTCGGCCTGGGGATCTCGGTGTACATCCTCTGGAGCGCCATCCAGATCGCCCGTGAAAGCTCGGCCATCCTGATGGACCAGGAGTTGCCCAGCGATGTCAGCGAACACATGCTGGCACTGGCCTGCGCCGTGCCGGGCGTACTGGGCGCCCACGACCTGCGCACGCGGGTGTCGGGCAACCACTGGTTCGTGCAACTTCACCTGGAATTGCCCGGTGACCTGAGCCTGACCGTCGCCCACGCCCTGTGCGAACAGGTGGAAGCGGCGATCATGGCGCAGTACCCGAAGGCCGAGGTGCTGGTGCACGCTGACCCGGAAGACGCAGTGCGGGCCGGCAAGGCCCACACGCCTCAGTTCACGCTGTAGCCGCGCTGGCTCAAGCAGGACGCCATCACATTGCGGTAGCTGTAGACCACCGCCGGGTCCGGCGCGTAGGTGGCATTGGCCGGGTCGAAGCCGGTCTGCTGTACGGCAATGCGGTAGCAGTCGTATTTATCCTGCTGGATCTGTTGCGGGCCTTGGCCGTTTGCCGGGTACACGGCCACGTCATAGGGGTCGGCCGCTGGCTGCGGCTGCTGTTGCACATCGGCCACCGGCGGGTTGACCACCTCGTATTCCTGGCTGTCATCCAGCCACTGGTAGTAGCTGCCGGCGGCAACGAAGAACAGCGCCCCGCCAATCCACACTTCGCTGGCGTAGTCAGGCAGGTAACGCGTGCGAATGCCACGCGGTGGGGCTACTACGACGTAGCGCGGGCCATCCGGACGGTACCAGTAGCCACCCGAGAAGAAGTAATCTCCGCCACGATACGGCACACGGTAGGACTGCCCAGGGAAGCGGTCCACATACTGCCCCGGGCGATACTGCGGCCCCGGGCCCCAGCCATTGCCATGGCCGTCGGGGCGCCCTGGCCAGCGGTGATCGTCACGCCGGTCGCGGTTGGGCATGTCGGCGTAATTGCCGCGAATGGGTTCCTGGGTCTGGCGCACTTCATCCGGCCGCGGGCGAATGGCCGGCTGCTGAACCTGCTGTTCACGCGGTTCCTGATGGAACTGGTATTGCCCGCTCTGCTGCGGCGCTCGCTGCTCCTGATGGAACTGCGTGGGCGTGTTCTGCTGCTGATGGAATTGCGGCTGGGCGTTCTGCGGGCGCGCCTCGCCCTGCTCGCGGTTGAAGTTCTGCTGGTGGAATTGGTACTGGCCGCTTTGTTGTGGCGGGCGTTGCGGCTGGGGTTGCTGCGGCTGCGGCTGGGGATGGTTCTGCGGCGGGTTACCATGTTCCGGGCCGTGCTGATTGCCCCGCTGTTGTTCCTGCTGCCTTTGTTCCTGCCCCTGGCCTTCGGCCAAAGTTTGAGCGCTGACGCTCACGCAGAGCAAACCAACACCTGCCAACTGCCAGATGCGCGACTTCATGCTGTTCCTCACGGGGGATTGGGGCGTATAGATAAGACTGGAAAATCCACTTTCGGTTCTTCAAGTTTATCAGTCTGTATGAGGAGGGTATCGGCGGAGACACGTGTTTCATGCGTGATTTTTCTCGCCCCAATAAAGAAAGGGAGGCCCGTCGGCCTCCCTTGAGTGTCTTCCGTCCGGCGCGGCGCTTGTGGCGTCGGCTCACCTCACGCCGCCTTCTGGGCAGTGTGCAACCCGGGGGCCAGCACAGCCCCTGTGGGGGTGGTGGCCGCAACCTGCCTGCTTGGGTCTGGTTGCAGTGGACTCGTGTCCGGGTAGTGATTCTGGTTAAAAGAATACGGCGAAGTGATGGGCACAGGATTGCTAAGATTGCTGATGAAAACATCACTTGCGCAATTTTTGCCTTCAGATGGATAATTTGCAGCAATATTAAAGATCAAGGGCTGATCCATGAGCAAGCTGGACCGATATGACCTGAGCATTCTTGCTGAATTGCAGCGCGATGCCCGTATTTCCAACCAGGAATTGGCCGAGCGCATTGGCCTGTCGCCATCGCCGTGCTCGCGCCGGGTCAAGCAGCTGGAAGACGATGGCTACATCACCCGCCAGGTGGCCCTGCTGGACCGCAAGATGCTCGGCCTGACCCTGACTGCCTACGTGCACATCGGCATGGACCGCCACACCCCCGAGCGTTTCGAGAACTTCGAGGCCGCCGTGCGCGCCCTGCCGCAAGTGCTGGAGTGCAGCCTGGTGACCGGCATGGAGGCGGACTACCAGTTGAAGGTGGTGGTACCTGACATGGACCACTACCAGAAGTTGCTATTGGGGCACCTCACCCGCATCGACGGCGTCACCAGCGTGCGCTCCAGCTTCGTGCTGAACCAGGTACTGGCCAGCACCGAACTGCCGCTGACCCACCTGCGTACATAAGGAACCCGCCATGGACCCGGCCGTATTCGAAGAATGGATGATGACCATCCTGGTCACGGTGCTGATCGGCTTCATGGCCTTCATCGTCTGGGACCTGGCGAAGAAGTCCAAGGCGGGGCGCTTTGGCACCCTCATCCTGTTCGCGGTGCTGGGGCTGGGGATACTGGCGTTTGTGATCAAAAGCGTGGTCATCGCAGTGATCGAATCCCATTGACTCCAGCAGCCGCCAGGCCGCGGCCCTGGCAGCGCCATCATCAGAGCTTGGCCGGCACTTCGCGGTATTTGCCCTGTTCCAGCCCATCCAGCGCCCAATCGCCAATGCGCACCCGCACCAGGCGCAGCGTTGGCAAACCGACCGCGGCCGTCATGCGCCGCACCTGGCGGTTGCGGCCTTCCTTGATCACCAGTTCCAGCCAGTGGGTGGGCACGCTTTTGCGAAACCGCACCGGCGGGTCACGCGGCCACAGGTCCGGTTCCTCCAGCAGGCGCGCCTCGGCGGGAAGGGTCATGCCGTCGTTGAGCTCGACGCCCTGGCGCAGGCGCTGCAGATGCTCCTCGGTGGGTTCACCCTCGACCTGCACCCAGTAGGTTTTCGCCAGTTTGTGCTTGGGGTCGGCGATGCGCGCCTGCAACTGACCGTCGTTGGTCAGCAGCAACAGGCCCTCGCTGTCGCGGTCCAGGCGCCCGGCCGGGTAGATGCCCGCGATGTCGATGAAATCCTTGAGCGTCGCCCGCCCCTCAGCGTCGCTGAATTGCGTGAGCACGTCGAAAGGCTTGTTGAACAGGATCAGCCGTGGCGCGGCCGGTGGCGCCTTGGCCACGCGCCGTGGTTGCCCGGGTTTGGCAGAGGGTTTGGCGCCCGGGCGACGGGCAGTGGAACGCGGTGGCAAAGGCATGGGCACAAGGTATCAAGGCAGCTGGGCCGACTATGCTAGTGGGCCCGGCTGCTTTGGGCAAACCTCAACGGAACGGCGGTTCGTCGAAGCTGCGCAGTTTGCGCGAGTGCAGCGAGTTCAGTTCGCTGCGCAGCAGGTCGAGGGCGGCGATGCCGATCTTCAAGTGCTGGCTGACAGCGCGGTTATAGAAGGCGTTGGCTGAACCCGGCAACTTGATCTCGCTGTGCAACGGCTTGTCGGACACACACAGCAACGTGCCGTATGGCACCCGCAGGCGGTAGCCTTGGGCGGCGATGGTGCCACTTTCCATGTCCACGGCCACGGCGCGCGACAGGTTGATCAACGGTCGCTCCTGGGCCCAGCGCAGCTCCCAGTTACGGTCGTCGTAAGTCAGCACGGTCCCGGTGCGCAAGCGCTTCTTCAACTCGTCGCCACGTTCGCCCGTCACTTGCGCCGCGGCTTCCTGCAGGGCCATCTGCACTTCGGCCAGGGCCGGAATGGGGATATTGGGCGGCAGCACGCGGTCGAGAATGCCGTCCTGGCGCATGTAGGCGTGGGCCAGCACGTAGTCGCCGATGGTCTGCGACTGGCGCAGGCCGCCACAGTGGCCAATCATCAGCCAACAATGCGGGCGCAGCACGGCCAGGTGGTCGGTGATGTTCTTGGCGTTGGACGGGCCCACACCAATGTTGACCAGGGTCACGCCATCGCCGTCTGCGGCGATCAGGTGGTAGGCCGGCATCTGGTAGCGGTGCCACACCACGCTGTCGACCAGCGCCTGGGCGCGCTCGGCGTCCATGCCCTTTTCGATCACCACATTGCCGGGCATGACCATGCGCACGAAGCGCGGGTCGGTCTGCAATTGTTCCAGGCCGTGGCTGACGAACTGGTCGACATAGCGGTGGTAGTTGGTCAGCAGGATCCACGGTTGCACATGGCGCCAGTCGCTGCCGGTGTAGTGGATCAGGCGGCGCAGCGAGAAGTCGACGCGCGCGGCATCGAACAGCGCCAGCGGCATCGGGTCGGCGGTGGCCCAGTCGTACAGGCCGTCGGCCACGCCATCGGTGGCGGCGGACAGGTCGGTGCTGGGGAACACGCGAGCCAGGGCCGCGGCGGTGACACCACTGCCGGCCAGCTCATCGCCTTGCTCGACCACGTAGGGGTACGGAATATTCTGCTCGCTGACGCCCACTTCGACAGTCACGGAGAAATCGCGCATCAACGGTTTGAGCTGGTCCAGCAGGTAGGTGCGGAAGGCTGCCGGCTGGGTGACGGTAACCGAATAGGTACCCGGCGATTGCACCTTGGCGTAGGCGCGAGTGATAGGCGGCACTTCGCCGCTGTAGGTGTAGGTAACGCGCAGTTCCGGGTAGCGGAACAAGGCTCGCTGCGCGGCATCGGGCTCGCTGCGGTCCTTAAGGTATTGCTTGAGCGCCTGGCTCAGGGCCTGAGTACCCCGCTCGTGAAGTTCAGCCAGTCGATCGACGGCTTGTTCGGCGGTTTCGACAACAACAAAGGCTTCGGCAGTTCGAGTCACGGTGCGCTTCCTGTCTGATCTTGCAGACCTCCATCTTGCCTGTAACAACACGTAAAGGCACGCACCTCTAGACGCGGCGCGGCAGGCCGCGTCATGGGTGCCGCTGGATCAGGCGTTCGGCGTGG
Source organism: uncultured Gammaproteobacteria bacterium (assembly GCA_963816515.1). Lineage (GTDB taxonomy): Bacteria > Pseudomonadota > Gammaproteobacteria > Pseudomonadales > Pseudomonadaceae > Aquipseudomonas. The sequence continues at coordinate 1,691,384 of CAWFKX010000001.1, forward strand.
AGCGGCGCACCAACGCTTCCACATCCAGCCCACGCGGTAGCGCGCCGTAGACGCGGCCGCCACCGCCCAGGCGGCTGGCGATGAAGGCATCGCTGACCAGCCCGTTGCCCGCCTCCAGCAACAACTTCGCCTGCACAGCCAGGGCAATGTCTTCAGTGAGCTGACGCGCGCGGTACTGGATGTCGGTGGTGTCTTGGAAGGCCGTCTTCAGGCCTTCGATGTGCGCGGCCAGGCGACGGTCGCCGTGGCCATCGCCCAGTTCGGTGAACAAGGCATCGAGCACCCCGGGCTCTTTCGACAACGCCCGCAGCACATCCAGGCACTGCACGTTGCCCGAGCCTTCCCACGTCGAGTTCACCGGCGCTTCGCGGTACAGGCGCGGCAGGATGCTGTCCTCCACGTAGCCGGCGCCCCCCATGCATTCGGCGGCTTCGTTGATCATGGCCGGCGCGCGCTTGCAGATCCAGTACTTGCCCACCGCCGTCATCAGGCGGGCGAAATGGGCCTGGTGGCCGTCGCCCAGGTGGTCCAGCGCCTGGCCCATGCGCAGGCTCAAGGCCAACGCCGCTTCGCTTTCCAGCGCCAGGTCGGCCAACACGTTCTGCATCAGCGGCTGATCGGACAACAGCCGGCCACTGACCTGTCGATGGGCGCAGTGGTGCGCTGCCTGCGTCAGCGCCTGGCGCATCAGCGCACTGGAGCCGACCATGCAATCGAAGCGGGTCATGGCCACCATCTCGATGATGGTCGGCACGCCACGGCCTTCCTCGCCGATCATCCACGCCAGGGCGCCGCGGAACTCCACTTCGCTGGAGGCGTTGGAACAGTTGCCCAGCTTGTTCTTCAGGCGCTGGATGTAGAACTCGTTGCGGGTGTCGTCGGGCCGGTGACGCGGCAGCAAAAAGCAGCTCAGGCCCTTCTCGGTCTGCGCCAAGGTGAGGAAGGCATCGCACATGGGCGCCGAGCAGAACCACTTGTGCCCCACCAGTTCGTAGGCCTGGCCGGGCCCGGGCGAGCCAACGGGGAATGCACGGGTGGTGTTGGCTCGCACGTCGGTGCCGCCCTGCTTCTCGGTCATGGCCATGCCCAGTGTCACCCCGGCCTTGTGCGCCATGCCGACGTTGCGCGGGTCGTATTCGGTGGCCAGCACCTTGGGCAGCCACTGTTCGGCCAGGTCCGGCTGCAGCTTGAGCGCTGGCACGCTGGCGAAGGTCATGGTCAACGGGCAACCGCTGCCCGCCTCGGCCTGGCTGTGCAGGTAGGTCATGCCGGCGCGCGCCACGTGGGCACCGGGGCGCGGCGCGGCCCAGGGCAACGACGGCAGGCCATGCTCGATGGCCGTGCGCATCAGCTCGTGGTAGGCGGGGTGAAATTCCACCAGGTCGATACGATGGCCGTAGCGGTCATGGCTGCTGAAGATCGGTTTGTTCTGGTTGGCCAGGAAGCCCGCGGCCATCAGCGGGCCGCCCGCCAGGGCACCGTAGGCATCGATGCGCGACTCGGCCCAACCACCGCCGCAGCGGTGCACCCAGTCCTGCAGCGGCAGGTCGACACGCCACAGATTGACGCCGTCCAGCGAGGGTGGCTGGTTGCTGACTTCGTGGGTTTCGGCGAACTGGTGCAGGTTCATCGCGGGCTCCTGAAGGCGGATGGCTGCCCCAGTGAATCACGCTGTTGCCCTGCATCAAAGTGACATTTCGGCCTAAATGTCGGCGCTTTCACCCTGTGACTTGACCAGCAACCAGCGGTGCAGGGCCACCTGCAACTCTTCGAAACGCACCGGCCGGTTCAAGCATTCGCTCATCCCCGCCTCCAGGCAGCGCTCGCGTTCGTGCCTGTGGGCAACCACGGCCAGCACCGGCAGGCGCGCGCAGCCGGGCAGTTCGCGCAAGCGCCGACAGGTGGCAAAGGCATCGGTCAGCGGCGTCTGGCAATCGAGCAGCACCGCGTCGAACCGCTCACGGTGCAGCAGTTCCAGGGCCGTGATGCCGTCATCGGCGGTGCGCACGCGGTAACCGAGCTTGAGCAGCATGCCGCGGATCACCAACTGGTTGATGCTGTTGTCGTCCACCAGCAGCACGGTGCAATCCTGGGGCGAACGCTGGGTGCTTTGCGGGTTGGGCCGCACGCCCGATGGCGTGCTGGTGGAATCGTTGACCAGGCCTAATTGCACGTGCAATTCGAACCAGCTGCCACGGCCCGGCTCGGAGTGGTGGTTGAGTTCACCGCCCATCAGCTCGGCCAGTTGCCGGCAAATCGCCAGGCCGATGCCCAGGCCACCGTATTCACGGGTCATGGAACCGTCCACCTGGGAGAAACGCTGGTACAGGGTGGCGTCGGCCAGTTGGCTGAAGCCAATTCCGGTGTCGCTGACCTTGAAGCTCAACGCCAGGCTGTCGGCGCTGCGCGCACCGACACGCACGCGCAGGCCCACCGAGCCCTGGCGGGTGAACTTGATAGCGTTGTCGAGCAGGCAGCCCAGGCACAGCGTGAGCTTTTTCGAGTCGCCCTGCAGGCGCTCGGGCAGGTCGCTGTCGGTTTCCACCGAGAAGGCCAGGTGCTTGGCCTGGGCGGCGCGGGCGAATTGCATTTGCAGGTTGTCGAGCAGTGCCTGCACGCCGAACGGTTCGTGGCGCGGGTAGAGCTTGCCGGCCTGCAGTTCGGTGAGGATGAGGATGTCGTCGACCATGCGCATCATGTCCCGCGCGGAACCGGCGGCGGTCTGCTGGTACTGTTCAAGCTCGGTGTCCATCGGCACCGTCTGCATCAGTTCCAGCGAACCGATGACGCCGTTCATGGGCGTGCGCAGCTCGTGGGTCAGGGTGGCGAGGAATTCGTCTTTCAAGCGGTTGCTGTTGGCCAGTTGCTGGTTAAGCAGCTCCAGCTTCTGCCCGGCTTCCAGTAGCACGCGTGCCTGCTGCTCGCGCATGGAGTTGATGCGGTCAGCCAGCGCCAGCGACAGCAGGCCCACTTCCAGCGCCGAGCCGATCTGGCTGGCGTACATGGTAATGAAGATGTTGGGCAGGTAGCCCAGCACCATCAGCGTATTGATGATGCCGCCGGCCAGAAAAGCGGTCCAGGCGATGATGAAATAACGCGCCAGGCGCAGGCCACGCCACCAGGCAACAAGGCCGGCGCAGAAGATCACCACGGTGAACACCAGCGCCAACGCCGTGGCCAGGCGCAGGGCCAGGCCGTACGTGGAGGTCAGCGAGAGCAGCATGGTGACCACGCCCCAGCCCATCAGCCCCATCAGCACGCGGTCCAGCCAGCGACTGTGGTCGGCGGTCTGCAGGAAGCTGCGGGCGAACTGGCTGCCGAACAGCGCTGCCGAGCCGATCAGGAATGGCGTGGCAGCGTTGGCCCACCAGGGGTTCTCGGGCCAGAAGTACTGCACGCCGGCACCGTTGACCGACACCTGGTAGAGGCCGAACGAGGCAATGTAGAGGATATAGTAGAGGTAGCTCTTGTCGCGCACGCTCAGGTAGATGAACAGGTTGTACACCAGCATCCCCAGCAGCACGCCATAGATCAGCCCCAGTACGTACAGGCGGGTGGGCTGTTCTTCCAGGTAAGCGGTGTAGGACCACAGGTTCAGCGGCGCCTGCACCGAGCCTTCGCTGTGGAGGCGCAGGTACACGGTTTTCTGCTGATAGGCCGGGAACGGGATGGCGAACACGTAGTTGTTTTGCTTGATCTCGCGGATCGAGTACGGCAGCTCATCGCCCGTGCGCTGGGTCAGACGGAAGGTACCGTGGGCATCCGGCAGGAACAGCTCGATGCTGTCCATCGGCGGGTACGCCAGCTCCAGCAGCCAATTACCGGCTACGTCGGGGTCCTTGGGGGTATAGCGCAGGTCCACGCGAAGCCAGAACACCGAGCGTGAGTAGCCGGCGTTGAGCACGGCTTCGCTTTGCCGATGGAATTTCTCGGCAAAGGCCGCGGAAGTGACCTGCTCGATGCTGGCCGTGCCCTCGACGTCTTCATAGACCTGCATCACGTGCCCCAGGGGAAGGGTGCGCGTGGACTCGTCAAAATCGAGCGCGCAGGCCAGCAGCGGTAGCCAGCCCACGAGTAAAATAAGCAAATAGCGCATACAGCCCCAGCGTAGCCTGTCCGAGCGCGTCAGGAAGCCCCCATTCCCTTTGAGACGACGTCGTTCGGCAGTGCCTGTTATCGGTTTCGAAGCACTCTAGCATAGCTTCTGGCCACTAGCGTACCGCAGGCAAAAAAATGTAACAGAGGCTCTAAACCAGCGCTTTCAGCGATTGTATGAAATACGTTACCGAAAACGACGAGAAAAAATCAGTCGGCCCCGGCCAGCCCCGCAAAAGCGTTTGGTGGTAAGCTCGCGCACCATGAATATCTATAGCTCCCGCCCCGTTGTCCTCTGTCTCTCCGGCCACGACCCCAGTGGCGGCGCCGGCCTGCAGGCAGATATCGAAGCCCTGATCGCCCAAGGCTGTCACGCCGCACCCGCGGTGACCGCCCTGACCGTACAGGACACCGTCAATGTCACCGACTTCCGCGTGCTGGACCGCGAGTGGGTATTGGCCCAGGCCAATGCCGTGCTCAACGACTCGCCCGTGGCCGCGGTCAAGCTGGGCATGCTCGGCTCGCTGGAAATGGTCGACACCGTGGTCGAACTGCTGAGCCAGCACCCGCACTTGCCGATGGTCTGCGACCCGGTGCTGCGCGCCGGTGGCGGCGGCCGGCTGGGCAAGGACGAGGTCGGCTACGCCATGCGCGAGCGCCTGCTGCCCCTGGCAATCATTGCCACCCCGAACCTGCCCGAAGCCCGCATCCTCGCCGAACTGCCCGAGGGCACCGCTGACGAGTGCGCCGCGAAACTGCTTCCATACGTGCGCCACTTGCTGATCACCGGCGGCCACGGCGACGAAGTCGAGATTCACAACCGCCTGTACAGCCGCGACGGCAGCCGCCAGACCTTCACCTGCCAGCGCCTGCCGGGCAGCTACCATGGCTCGGGCTGCACCCTTGCCAGCGCGCTGGCCGGCCGCCTGGCGCTGGGCGAGCAGTTGCAAAGCGCGGTGCAATCGGCACTCAACTACACCTGGCGCACCCTGCGTGACGCCGAGCAGCTCGGCAAAGGCCAATACGTGCCCCGCCGCCTGCCGCTGGATTTCTGCTCGTAACGCCACGCCATATAGAGGTGCGCCTGATGAAATTACGTGGCCTGTACGCCATTACCGACAGCCAACTGTTGGCTGGCAAGTTCCTTGACTACGTCAAGGCGGCCCTGGACGGTGGCATCCTGTTGCTGCAATACCGCGACAAGAGCACCGACGAAGCCCGCCGCCTGCGCGAGGCCGAGGCCCTGCGCAAACTCTGCGAACCCTACAAGACCCAGCTGATCATCAACGATGACGCCGAGCTTGCTGCCAAGCTCGGCGTGGGCGTGCACCTGGGCCAGACCGACGGCCCGCTGACCCCGGCCCGCTCGCTGCTGGGCCGCAACGCCATCATCGGTTCCACCTGCCATGGGCAACTGGCCCTGGCTGAACAGGCCGCGCGCGAAGGCGCCAGCTACGTGGCCTTCGGCGCGTTCTTCAACTCCAGCACCAAGCCCGATGCCGGCCTGGTTGGCCTGGACACCCTGAGCCAGGCCCGCGCCCAGCTGAAACTGCCAATCTGCGCGATTGGCGGTATCACCCTGGACAACGCCCCCCTGCTGCTGGAGCAGGGCGCCGACCTGCTGGCCGTGGTGCACGCCCTGTTCGGTGCCGCCAGCGCCCAGGACGTGACCCGCCGAGCCCGCGCCTTCAACGCCCTGTTCGAATCCGCCTGAATTCAAGAGATTATCGCCATGTCCCGCTCCGAAACGCTGTTTGCCAACGCCCAGAAACACATTCCCGGTGGCGTCAACTCGCCCGTCCGTGCCTTCAAGAGCGTGGGCGGCACGCCGCTGTTCTTCAAGCACGCCGCCGGCGCCTACGTCACCGACGAAGATGACAAGCGCTATGTCGACTACGTGGGTTCGTGGGGCCCGATGATTCTCGGCCACAGCCACCCGGATGTGCTGGATGCCGTGCGCAAGCAGCTGGAACACGGCCTGTCCTACGGCGCGCCGACCGCGCTGGAAACCGAGATGGCAGACCTGGTGTGCTCGCTGGTGCCTTCCATGGAAATGGTGCGCATGGTCAGTTCGGGCACCGAGGCCACCATGAGCGCCATCCGCCTGGCCCGTGGCTTCACCGGCCGCGACAGCATCATCAAGTTCGAAGGCTGCTACCACGGCCACTCCGACAGCCTGCTGGTAAAAGCCGGTTCCGGCGCCCTGACCCTGGGCGTGCCTAGCTCGCCAGGCGTGCCGGCAGCGTTCGCCAAGCACACCCTGACCCTGCCGTTCAACGACCTGCAGGCCGTGGCCGACATGCTCGGCGAAGTGGGCGAAGAAGTGGCCTGCATCATCGTCGAACCAGTGGCCGGCAACATGAACTGCGTGCCACCGGCCCCGGGCTACCTGCAAGGCTTGCGCGAGCTGTGCACCCAACACGGCGTGGTACTGATCTTCGACGAAGTGATGACCGGTTTCCGCGTGGCCCTGGGCGGCGCCCAGGCCTTCTACGGCGTTACCCCTGACCTGAGCACCTTCGGCAAGATCATCGGCGGCGGCATGCCGGTGGGTTGCTTCGGCGGCAAGCGCGAGATCATGTCGCACATCGCGCCGCTGGGCCCGGTGTACCAGGCCGGCACGCTGTCGGGCAACCCGCTGGCCATGGCCGCCGGCCTGACCACGCTGAACCTGATCAGCCGCCCGGGCTTCCATGACGAGCTCACCGACTACACCGCGCGCATGCTCGATGGCCTGCAACAACGCGCCGATGCGGCTGGCATTCCGTTCGTGACCACCCAGGCGGGCGGTATGTTCGGCCTGTACTTCAGCGGTGCCGATGACATCGTCACCTTCGACGACGTGATGGCCAGCGACGCCGAGCGCTTCAAGCGCTTCTTCCACCTGATGCTGGAAGGCGGCGTGTACCTGGCGCCAAGCGCGTTCGAAGCCGGCTTCACCTCCATCGCCCACGGCGACGCCGAGTTGAAAATCACCCTGGACGCCGCCGAGCGCGCCTTCGCCGCGCTAAAGTAATCCCTTGGCGTAACGGCCGAACGCCGCCTTCAGCCGCTGCTGCGGAGCCTGTAGCAGCGGCCGCAAGGCCGCGTCACAGGCACCGCAACACCCCGCAGAGCAGAAAAACGAGTAAAGACTTTGTAAGGACGGCCCGGCTTATTTCATAATGTGCCGGCCAGTCCTTGTTCTGGCCGGGTCCGCCCGTTTCCTGTTGAGGTAAGTCGATCCCCATGAACCGCACCGGCCGCGCCCTTGCCCTGGGCTGCCTGTTGCTCCTTCAGCCCCTGCTGGCATCCGCAGGCGGCAACTCGTTGTTGATCCCGGCGATGGGTCGCTGCACCCTCAACACCCAGCCGCAGGACTTGCCCCAGGCCCTGGCTGCCTGCCAGCAGGCGGCGAAATCCGGTGACGCCCAGGCGCAATACGAGTTGGGTCAGTTCTACTACGACGGCACGGCCACCCCGCGCGACCTCAACCAGGCCCTCAACTACTTCGAACAGGCTTCGCTGCAAGGCCATGCCGACGCGCAATACCACCTGGGCATGATGTTCTTCCACGGTGAAGGCGTGGCCGCCAACAACGTCCAGGCTTATATCGTGTTGAAGATGGCTGCCGTCAACGGCCAGGAAGATGCGCTCGACACCGCCGACCAGGTAGCCGCGCAAATGCCGCGCGACCAGCTGGAAATGGCAACTCAGGTGCTGGGGCAGATTTTCCGCAAGTACCTGCTGGAACTGCAGACCGCCGACGGTCGCTCGCCTTTCTCACCCCTGCCCTGACACACATGGCTCCCAGCCCTGCGGAGCCTGGGGGGATCAAGCGATAGGGTACCGCTTGAATAACGCGGTTTGTTCCCAGCGGGCGGCGTGAGCGCGCAACGCTGGGAAATCGTCAGCCTTGACGACATCGGCCACCATCAACTGGATGAAGGACCATGCGACAGCACTGGTGAGAGCTGCCTGGTCCGGCCGCTCACCAGGCACCGGTTGCGCGCTGCCCACGTGTTTGTCCAGTTCCGCGCAAGCAGCCAGTAACTGACGCGTGACACGCTCTACCCAAGGTTGGTGGAGTTTTTCCGCTGGCCGCAAATTATGCTCGTAAACGATTTGCACCGCTTTTTCGCAGGCTGCCAACGCCAGGCCCAAGGTGCGGTAGGCAGTGGCAAGCGCTTGGGGTTGCGGTGAGAAAAGCTTGTTCGCGGGCGCCGCCAGGGTTTCCAGGTAGTTGATGATGAGCGTGGAATCCATCAGCACCGTTCCATCATCCAATACCAAACTAGGCGCCTTGACTACGGGGTTGATAGCGGCGAACCCTTCAAAGGTACTGAATACCGACAGAGGCGCCTGTTCGAATTTGATCCCGTACAGGTCAAGAGAAATAGCAACCCTGCGGACATAGGGCGAATCCAGCATGCCAAACAGCTTCATCAATAACTCTCCTTGGTTGATGTTGATATGAAACCTGAACCCACTGGCACTCCTCACTCGTGGGTCGGCTTGCTTGCCTCGTGGCAGTGCGGTTCTCCATGACATGCTCCTGCGGCCAACCTGACCACCAGCGAATCGGCACGGGCCGAGACTTCATTTTGCCTTACACTAAAACGAAAGTACCCACTAGAATATCGGTATTTCCTACCGAAAATCGTCAGAAAAACTTACATGTCGAGCATTCCACCCATCACCTGCCTGCGCAGCTTTGAAGCCGTGGCGCGGCTGGGCAGCGTGACCGCCGCCGCGAAAGAACTCCACGTCACCCACTCGGCGATCAGCCAACAGATAAAAGTGCTGGAGGACATCATCGGCGTCGCCTTGTTTATCCGCGAAGGCCGGGGCCTGCGGGTGAGCGAAGATGGGCGGCTGTACTCCCTGCAGATCCGCGAGGCGTTGGGCGGTATTGCCGAGGCCACCCGGCTGATCAAGGCACAGCCCAAATCGACGGAACTGGTCATCGCCGTCCTGCCCTCGTTCGGGCATAGCTGGCTGCTGCCGCGTTTGCCACGCTTTCAGCGATTGCATCCACACATCAGCATTCGCCTCCAGGCCAGCCTTACGGTATCCAACCTTGCCAAAGAGTCGGTGGACGTCGGTATTCGCATGGGCAAGGGCGACTGGGATGGACTGGTACACCGCCTGCTGTTCCACGATGAAGTAATCGTGGTCGCTGCTCCGCACTTCAATGGCGGACAATTGCCACGCACCCCCGCCCAAATCATCAACACCAACATCATCTTCAACATGGAGTCCTGGCAACCATGGTGCCAGGCGGCAGGGCTTGATGCAGAAGTGCCCCGCATCGGTTTGTGCAGTAATGATTCCAACCTCGTGTTGCAAGCCGTTCGCCTGGGCCAAGGCATAGCGCTGGAACGCCGCAGCCTGGTTCATGACGCCATCCAGCGCGGCGAACTGGTGCAATTGAGCGAAATTGCCGCGCCTTACGCATACCCCTATTGGCTGGTCCTACCAGACCGGGAACGCTCGGAGGCCAAGCAACGGGACTTCTCGGCGTGGTTGGCCGTCGAGATCGACGACTATCTGAACCAATTGAGCAGCATAAAACAGCTGAGGGAGTGAATATGGATTTGCACTTGAACGACAAACGACGCCGACCTGGCGGTGTTCCTGGCCAGCAGTCGGGCCAGCTACGTGACGGGCGCTGTGATTGACATGGATGGCGGCTTACACCCTTCCCTCTGACAGCCGGATCAGTCCTTGGGCATCGGCATGGGGAATGGCATGACATTGCTCACGCCGCGCGCTTCGCTGATTTTCGGCGTACCCAGGCGCTCCACTTCGTCGATGCGCACGATCGAATGCATGGGCACGAAGCTGCGCACCACGCCCTCGAACTGGGCCTTGAGTTTTTCTTCGCTAGGGTCCACGACCACCTGGGTGCGCTCGCCAAAGACGAATTCCTCGATTTCCAGGAAGCCCCACAGATCGCTCTGGAAGATCTGCTTGGCGTACATCTCGAACACCTGGCCCTGGTTGAGGAAAATCACTTTGTAGATTGGAGCTTCGCGTTTGGTCATCTTGGGTGGGTAACAGTCGGGGGTAGTAAAGAGGGCGAAAACTATAGCATAGGCGCCGGGCAGGCAATGCTAGGAACGCTGCCCAATGCCCCCTATAATGTGCGGTTCTTTGAATGACCTGATGATCTCGCATGGCCAAGAAGCTTTATATCGAAACCCACGGTTGCCAGATGAACGAGTACGACAGCTCGCGCATGGTCGACTTGCTGGGTGAACATCAAGCCCTGGAAGTCACTGCCCGCGCAGAGGACGCCGACGTCATCTTGCTCAATACCTGCTCGATCCGCGAGCGGGCCCAGGACCGCGTGTACTCGCAGTTGGGCCGCTGGCGCGAACTGAAGCTGGCCAACCCGGACATGGTCATCGCCGTGGGTGGCTGCGTGGCCAGCCAGGAAGGCGAGGCCATTCGTGACCGCGCGCCTTACGTGGACGTGGTGTTCGGCCCGCAAACGCTGCACCGCTTGCCGGAAATGATCGACGCGGCGCGGGTCACCAAGCTGCCCCAGGTGGATATTTCCTTCCCCGAAATCGAAAAGTTCGACCACCTGCCCGAGCCGCGCATCGACGGCCCCACCGCCTACGTGTCGGTAATGGAAGGCTGCAGCAAATACTGCACCTTCTGCGTGGTGCCCTACACCCGTGGCGAGGAAGTCAGCCGGCCGTTCGACGACGTCATCGCCGAAGTCTTCCACCTGGCCGAGAACGGGGTGCGCGAAGTTACCCTGCTGGGCCAGAACGTCAACGGCTACCGCGGTCTGACCCACGACGGCCGCCTGGCGGACCTGGCCGAGCTGATCCGCGTGGTGGCTGCCGTCGACGGCATCGACCGCATTCGCTACACCACCTCGCACCCGCTGGAGTTTTCCGACAGCCTGATCCAGGCCCACGCCGAAGTGCCCGAGCTGGTCAAGCACCTGCACCTGCCCGTGCAGTCGGGCTCGGACCGCGTGCTGGCGGCCATGAAGCGCAACCACACGGTACTGGAATACAAGTCCAAGCTGCGCAAGCTCAAGGCCGCGGTGCCGGGCATCTGTATCAGCTCGGACTTCATTGTCGGCTTCCCGGGCGAAACCGAGAAAGACTTCGAGCAGACCATGAAACTGGTGGCCGACGTGGGCTTCGACTTCTCCTATTCGTTCGTCTACAGCCAGCGCCCGGGCACTCCGGCGGCGGACCTGGCCGACGACACCCCGGAAAGCTTGAAGAAACAGCGCCTGGAAGCCCTGCAGCACCGCCTGAACCAACAGGGTTTCGAGATCAGCCGACAGATGGTGGGTACCACCCAGCGGATTCTGGTCACCGACTACTCGCGCAAGGACCCCGGCGAGCTGCAGGGGCGCACCGAGAACAACCGCATCGTCAACTTCGCCTGCGCCGATGCCAAGTTGATCGGCCAGTTCGTCGACGTGCACATCGGCGAAGCGCGCCCGCACTCCCTGCGCGGCACGCTATTGACCTGACAAACGACCAATGTGGGAGCGGGCTCTGCCCGCGAATCAGGCACCGCGGCGTGTTCTTCGCGGGCAGAGCCCGCTCCCACAGGTTTTCGCTTAGATGACCACCGGACATCTGGGGCCTTTCGCCGGTGGCTCGCTGGGGTTATCCTTGAGTCCATCTCAATTGCCGTCGGGCGGCTTAAAACGACCTTGAACGCACCCATAGAACCTCATCGTTTCATCCTCGAGCCCTTCGAGGCACGCCGTTTCGCCAACCTCTGCGGGCAGTTCGACGAGCATCTGCGCCTGATCGAACAACGCCTGGAAATCGAAATCCGCAACCGCGGCAATCAGTTCGAACTGATTGGCGAACCCCAGCACACCACGTCCGCCGAGCACCTGCTGCGTCGCCTGTACCGCGAAACAAAGGCCACCGAGCTGTCGCCGGACCTGGTGCACCTGTACCTGCAGGAATCGGCCATCGAAGAGCTGGACAACCCATCTTCCAACGAAGTGCCGGTGTCGTTGCGCACGCGCAAGGGCATGATTCGCCCGCGCGGGCTGAACCAGCAGCGCTACGTGAAAGAAGTGCTGGCCAACGACATCAACTTCGGCATCGGCCCAGCCGGTACCGGCAAGACCTACCTGGCCGTGGCCTGCGCCGTTGACGCGCTGGAACGTGAACAGGTGCGGCGTATCCTGCTGGTGCGCCCGGCGGTCGAGGCTGGCGAAAAGCTGGGCTTCCTGCCCGGCGACCTCGCGCAGAAGATCGACCCCTACCTGCGTCCGCTCTACGACGCACTGTACGAAATGCTCGGCTTCGAGCACGTGGCCAAGCTCATCGAGCGCCAGGTGATCGAGATCGCGCCGCTGGCCTACATGCGTGGCCGCACGCTGAACAACAGCTTCATCATCCTCGACGAAAGCCAGAACACGACCGTGGAGCAGATGAAGATGTTCCTCACCCGTATCGGTTTCGGCTCCACCGCCGTGATCACCGGTGACATCACCCAGGTCGACCTGCCCAAGGGCACCAAGTCGGGCCTGGCGCATGTCATCGAGGTACTGGATGGCGTGCCAGGCATCAGCTTCACCCACTTCAAGCCCAAGGACGTGGTGCGCCACCCGCTGGTACAACGCATTGTCGAGGCCTACGAGCGCTTCGATGCACGCACCCCGGACAAGGACGCCCGTCGCGATGGTTGAACTGGATCTACAGGTTGCCACCAATGACCCGGTGCCTAGCGAGACGTTGTTCCAGCAATGGTGCGAAACCGCGCTGGGCATGCGCAAGGGCGATTCGGAGCTGACCATCCGCCTGGTGGACGTGCCCGAAGGGCGTGAGCTGAACAACACCTACCGGCACAAAGACTACGCTACCAACGTCCTGTCCTTCCCGGCCGACGTGCCTGACGACCTGCTCGACATTCCCCTGCTCGGCGATCTGGTGATCTGCGTGGCGGTGGTGGAGCGCGAAGCAGCCGAACAGCACAAGTCGCTGGAAGCACACTGGGCGCACCTGGTAATCCACGGCTGCCTGCACCTGCTTGGTTTCGACCATGAAGAGGACGAGGAAGCCGAGGAAATGGAAGCGACTGGAACGGGAGTTGCTTGCCAAACTGGGTCATCCCGACCCGTATGCAGACGACGATGAACACTAATATTCACCACCGAAACAGCAAGGATCACGAGAAAAGGGCCATGAGCGAAGATCGATCGAGCAACGGGCAGAAGTCATGGCTGGGTAAAATCACCCAGGCTTTTGCCCATGAGCCGAAAAACCGCCAGGAGCTGCTGGAGCTGCTGCGCGAAGCCCATCAGAACAAGCTGCTCGACAGCGAAGCGCTGACCATTGTCGAAGGCGCCATCCAGGTTGCCGACCTGCAAGTGCGTGACATCATGGTGCCGCGCTCGCAGATGATCAGCATCAAGTCGACCCAGACTCCTCGCGAATTCCTGCCCGCGGTGATCGACGCCGCCCACTCCCGCTATCCGGTCATCGGCGACAGCCATGACGATGTGATCGGCGTGTTGCTGGCCAAGGACCTGCTGCCCCTGATCCTTCAGGAGAACGGCGACAGCTTCAACATCAAGGACCTGCTGCGCCCGGCCACCTTCGTGCCCGAGTCCAAGCGCCTGAACGTGCTGCTGCGCGAGTTCCGCGCCAACCACAACCACATGGCCATCGTCATCGACGAATACGGCGGCGTGGCGGGCCTGGTGACCATCGAGGACGTGCTGGAGCAGATCGTCGGCGACATCGAGGATGAGCACGATGTGGAAGAAGACAGCTACATCAAGCCCCTGCCCAGCGGCGACTTCCTGATCAAGGCGCTGACGCCGATCGAGAACTTCAACGAGTTCTTCGACAGCGAATTCTCCGACGACGAGTTCGACACCGTCGGCGGCCTGGTGATGAGCGCCTTTGGTCATCTGCCCAAGCGTAACGAGACCACGGAAATCGGTGCTTACCGCTTCCGCATTCTCAACGCCGACAGCCGCCGGATACACTTGCTGCGCCTGACCCCCATTTCCCGCTGAAAACGCATTAAGGATAGAGATGCGCTGGATCACCCGCCCCGGCTGGCCCGGTAACCTGCTGGCCGTGGCGGCCGGTGCCCTGACTCCCCTGGCGCTGGCGCCGTTCAACATCTGGCCGTTGTCGCTGTTGTCCCTGGCGCTGCTGTACCTGGGCCTGCGCGGCCTGTCGCCACGCCAGGCGCTGCTGCGCGGCTGGGGCTACGGCTTCGGCCTGTTTGGCGCCGGCACCAGCTGGATCTACGTCAGTATCCACAACTTCGGCGGTGCCTCGGTGCTGCTGGCCGGTTTCCTGATGCTGCTGTTCAGCATGGCCGTGGCGCTGTTCTTCGCCCTGCCCACCTGGTTGTGGGCGCGCTGGCTGCGCCGCAATGAAGCGCCTCTGGCCGATGCCTTGGCCTTCGGCGCCTTGTGGGTAGCCCAGGAAGCCTTCCGTGGCTGGTTCCTCACCGGTTTCCCCTGGCTCTATGCCGGTTATAGCCAACTGGATGCGCCCCTTGCAGGCCTGGCGCCGGTAGGTGGCATGTGGCTGGTGTCGTTCGTACTGGCCATGACCGCAGCGCTGCTGTGCAACCTGCACCGCCTGCGCCAGCGCCCTTCGTTCCTGCTGGCCGGCGTGGTATTGCTGGTTGGCCCCTGGGCCATTGGCCTGGCGCTCAAGCATCATGCCTGGACCGAGCCGCTGGGCCAGCCGCTGAGCGTGGCGGCCGTGCAGGGCAACATCGAGCAGGAAATGAAGTGGGACCCGGCCCAGGTCGACGCGCAGCTGGCGCTGTACCGCGACATGACCTTCACCGCGAAGAAAACCGACCTGATCATCTGGCCGGAAACCGCCGTGCCGATCCTGATGGACAACGCTCAGGGCTACCTGGAAATGATGGGCAACTTCGCCAGCAGCCGTAATTCGGCGCTGATCACTGGCGTGCCGATCCGCCAGCTGGTACGTCACCAGAAGCAGTACTTCAACGGCATCACCGTGGTGGGCCAGGGCGACGGAACCTACCTGAAGCAGAAACTTGTGCCGTTCGGCGAATACGTGCCGCTGCAGGATGTGCTGCGCGGGTTGATCGCCTTCTTTGACCTGCCGATGTCGGACTTCGCCCGCGGGCCGGCCGACCAGGCGCTGCTGCAGGCCAAGGGCTATCAAATTGCTCCGTTCATTTGCTATGAAGTGGTGTACCCGGAGTTCGCCGCCGGTGAAGCGGCGCGCAGCGACCTGCTGCTGACCATCAGCAACGACACGTGGTTCGGCACCTCGATCGGCCCCCTGCAGCACTTGCAGATGGCGCAGATGCGCGCCCTGGAGGCCGGCCGCTGGATGATCCGCGCCACCAACAACGGCGTCACCGCGCTGATCAACCCCTTCGGGCAGATCACCGAGCAGATCCCGCAGTTCCAGAAGGGCATTCTGTACGGCGACGTGGTGCCCATGCAGCACCTTACGCCGTACCTGCACTGGCGTTCGTGGCCGCTGATCATCCTGTGCCTGCTGCTGTTCGGCTGGGCGCTGCTGGCCAGCCGAATCGCCAAGACCGTCTGAACCACCGGACGCGCCACACATAGGAGCTGCCGCCCCCAGCTCCTATGCACTTCGTGTAACAGCGGCGGCAGGGCGTGTCAGCGGTAGAACAACCGATACCCGATCAACCCCACTGCCTCGTTCAGCAGCTGCCCGCTCTGCCAGAACGCCTTGCCTTCCGGCATCCAGCCGCCCAGCGGGCGGGCGTTGTCGACGCCCAGGAAGCCAACCGGCGCACTCACCACCTCCAGCCCCGCATGCTCGAAACTCCAGCGTGCCCGCGGCATGTGCCATGCCTGGGTGACCACCACCACGCGGTTGAGGCCCTGGGCCTTGAGCAACGCGGCGGTCTGGGTGGCGTTTTCCCAGGTGGTGCGGCTTTCGCCTTCCTGCCAGCGCGCCTCTACGCCGAAATCATCATGCAGCGACGTCGCCATGATGTAGGCCTCGCTCGGCGGCGACCCATAATGCAGGCCGCCCGAGGTCAGCACCGGCAGGCCCGAGGCCTTGGCCAGGCGCGCCGCATAGCGAATCCGCTCCAGGTTCACCCCGGTGGGCTGGTCAGCGCCACCCCACGCCGGGTCACCGCGCTCGCGCCCCGCACCCAGAATGACGATGGCATCTGCGCGCTGGGCCAGTTGCGGCCACTGCTCAGCCGTCAGCGCCGATTCCTGCTCCAAGGCATGGGCCGCCATCTGCACCACCCTGGGCAGGCTCATCAACCACAGGCCGCCCAGGCCGATGACAAAGCAGACGCAGGCCAGCCGTGGGCGGGAGCGGCGCAGCCACCAGGCCAGCAACAGGCACAAAAAGAGAACGCCCGGAGGCAGGAATAATTGTTTGATGAAGTAACGAAAAGGCATCGAGCATCTCCAAGGATGCTCGAAGCCTAAGGGTAATGGCGCGACGCCACAATCTGTAAGTGCCTGCGCAGGGGGTGCCGGGGTCGTGAGTGCATGGGCATCACCTCCGGTCTACTTGAACTGCATCGACCTGGACTTGGCCATGGGCTTTTTCACGGCCTTGTCTTTTATCCAGACTACATTATTGGCTGGGGGCACGGTTTCCCGGGGGTCACGAACCACTGCGCCCGCGTGCACGCCCACTGGCATGGAGTCCAGGTAGGCATTGATCAGCTCTACTTCCGCACGGCTCAGCCCACGCAACTCCAACTCGGCGGGTGCCTCGTTACGCAAGCGCACCGACGTCCTGGCGACATCCAGGGCCAGGCCCAGGCGATCAATCAAACGCTCGAACAGCTCCGACTTCATAGCTTTACCATGTGACTCAACCATCCGCTCACCTCATTGAAGATAAAACACATTCCCCATTGATGAGCTTAGCGGCGCGAACGAAACCAGCCCGCCCCCGCGACCAACGGCCAATGCCTGCGGGCCTTTGCTGGCAATCGGCTGCCAGTGGCGGGCATGGTTTGATGCAATCAGGGTTTCCCTCCTTCAAGCGGGGTCATGTATGCTACGGCGTTTCAAGATCGCCGCCGGATTGCCGGGTGCAGCGGATGTCACGCTGCCTGGATAAGGTCACCCATTTCTCAGCGCAAAGTAGCCATGCACGAACTCTATCAGCCCCGCGAAATCGAAGCCGCCGCCCAGTCGTTCTGGGATGAGCAAAAGTCCTTTGAAGTAAGTGAGCAGCCAGGCAAGGAGACCTTCTACTGCCTGTCGATGTTCCCCTACCCCAGCGGCAAGCTACACATGGGGCACGTGCGCAACTACACCATCGGCGACGTGATCTCGCGCTACCATCGCATGCAGGGCAAGAATGTCCTGCAGCCGATGGGGTGGGACGCCTTCGGCATGCCGGCGGAAAACGCCGCCATGAAGAACAAGGTCGCGCCGGCCAAGTGGACCTACGAGAACATCGCCTACATGAAGACCCAGCTCAAGAGCCTGGGCCTGGCGATCGACTGGTCGCGCGAAGTCACCACCTGCAAGCCCGACTACTACCGTTGGGAGCAGTGGCTGTTCACCCGCCTGTTCGAGAAAGGCGTGATCTACCGCAAGAACGGTACCGTGAACTGGGACCCGGTCGACCAGACCGTACTGGCCAACGAGCAGGTCATCGACGGCCGTGGCTGGCGTTCGGGCGCGCTGATCGAGAAGCGCGAAATCCCGATGTACTACTTCAAGATCACCGCCTACGCCGAAGAGCTGCTGGAAAGCCTCGACGAGTTGCCGGGCTGGCCTGAACAGGTCAAGACCATGCAGCGCAACTGGATCGGCAAGTCGCGCGGCATGGAAGTGCAGTTCCCGTACAACCAGGCGTCCATCGGCGAAGCCGGTGCGCTGAAAGTCTTCACGACCCGTCCGGACACCCTGATGGGCGCGACCTACGTGGCCGTGGCCGCCGAGCATCCGCTGGCCACCCTGGCCGCGCAGAACAACCCTGAGCTGCAAGCGTTCATCAATGAATGCAAGAGCGGCAGCGTCGCCGAAGCTGACGTCGCCACCCAGGAAAAGAAAGGCCTGCCGACGTCGCTGTTCGTCGAGCATCCGCTGACCGGCGAAAAACTGCCGGTGTGGGTCGCCAACTACGTGCTGATGCACTACGGCGACGGCGCAGTGATGGCCGTGCCTGCCCACGACGAACGCGACTTCGAGTTCGCCACCAAGTACAACCTGCCGATCAAGTCGGTGGTGCGCACCAGTGCTGGCGACGAAAGCCCTGCCCCATGGCAGGAGGCCTATGGCGAGCACGGCACCCTGATCAACTCCGGCGAGTACGACGGCCTGGACTTCGCCGGTGCGTTCGACGCCATCGAAGTGGCGCTGATCAAGAAAGAACTTGGCAAATCCCGCACCCAGTTCCGCCTGCGCGACTGGGGCATCAGCCGCCAGCGCTACTGGGGTTGCCCGATCCCGATCATCCACTGCGACACCTGTGGCGATGTGCCGGTGCCGGAAGATCAACTGCCGGTCAAGCTGCCGGAAGACGTGGTGCCGGACGGCGCTGGCTCGCCGCTGGCGCGCATGCCTGAGTTCTACGAGTGCACCTGCCCGAAATGCGGTGCGGCGGCCAAGCGTGAAACCGACACCATGGACACCTTCGTGGAATCGTCCTGGTACTACGCCCGCTACGCCTCGCCTCACTACGAGGGCGGCATGGTCGACCCGGCCGCGGCCAACCACTGGTTGCCGGTGGACCAGTACATTGGTGGCATCGAGCACGCCATCCTGCACCTGCTGTATGCACGCTTCTTCCACAAGCTGATGCGCGACGAAGGCCTGGTGAGCTCCAACGAGCCGTTCAAGAACCTGCTGACCCAGGGCATGGTGGTCGCCGAGACCTACTACCGCCTGGAAGAAAACGGCGGCAAGACCTGGTTCAACCCGGCCGACGTCGAGCTTGAGCGCGACAGCAAGGCCAAGGTCATCAGCGCCAAGCTGATCAGCGACGGCCTGCCGGTGGAAATCGGCGGCACCGAGAAGATGTCCAAGTCCAAGAACAATGGCGTTGACCCGCAGTCGATGATCGACCAGTACGGTGCCGACACCTGCCGCCTGTTCATGATGTTCGCCTCGCCGCCCGACATGAGCCTGGAATGGTCCGACTCCGGCGTCGAAGGCTCGCACCGGTTCATGCGTCGCGTCTGGCGCCTGGCCCAGGCTCACGTCAGCCAGGGGCCGGCGCAGGCACTGGACGTGGCCAGCCTGTCGGATGAGCAGAAAGCCATCCGCCGCGCGACCCATCTGGCCATCAAGCAAGCCAGCCAGGATATCGGCCAGCACCACAAGTTCAACACCGCCATCGCCCAGGTGATGACCCTGATGAACGTGCTGGAAAAGGCCCCGCAGGCCAACGAACAGGACCGCGCCCTGATTCAGGAAGGCCTGGAGACCGTCACCCTGCTGCTGGCCCCGATCACCCCGCACATCTGCCACGAGCTGTGGAATGCACTGGGCCATGCAGGCGCCGTCATCGACGCCGGCTGGCCGGTGCTGGACGACAGCGCCTTGGTGCAGGACAGCCTGACCCTGGTCATCCAGGTCAACGGCAAGCTGCGCGGCCAGATCGACATGCCGGCCAGCGCCACTCGCGAGGAAATCGAGGCGGCCGCCCGGGTCAATGAAAACGTGCTGCGCTTCATCGACGGGCTGACGATCCGCAAGGTCATCGTCGTGCCTGGCAAACTGGTCAATATCGTCGCCAGCTGATCGGATCAGCGCGCCCGGGCAACCGGGCGCCACTTACAGAGTCGGCCCACAAGGTTTCTAGGGAGCATCAAGATGATCAAACGCAATCTACTGGTTATGGGCCTGGCCATGCTGCTGGGCGCCTGCGGTTTCCAGTTGCGCGGCACCGGCACCAACGAACTGGCTCTCAAGGAGCTGAACGTGACCGCCCGCGACGCCTATGGCCCAACCGTGATGCAACTGCGCAAGCAGATTGCCGCCAGCGGTGTGAAAGTCTACGACGGCGCACCCTACAAGCTGGTGTTGAGCCGCGAGCAGGAAGAGCAGCGTTCGGCCAGCTACACCAGCGGCTCGCGTTCGGCTGAGTACGAGCTGACCACGACCCTGAGCTACGATATCGTCGGCCACGAGAACCTCAACCTGCTCAGCGACAAGATCATTGTCGACAAGACCTACACCCAGGATGGCAACAACCTGGCCGGTTCCGACCAGGTTGCCCAGCAGACCCGCGAAGATATCCGCCGCGAGATCATCCAGCGCCTGATGCTGCGCCTGCAGCAGATCACCCCGCAGCAACTGGACAAGCTACAGGCTGATGCCGACGCCAAGGCCAAGGCCCTGGCCGAGCAGGAAGCCGAAGCCCAGCGTATTCGTGACGCGACGCCGCAACAGTCGCCGATCCAGATCCCTTCGAAGTAACAGAGGAACGGGGCGCTCAGGCGCCCCTTCTTTCATCACCATGAAACTGACCCCCGCCCAGCTCAACAAACACCTGCAAGGCAACCTCGCGCCGATCTACGTGATCAGTGGCGATGACCCGCTACTGTGCCAGGAGGCCGCCGACGCGGTGCGTGCCGCCGCGCGCCAGCAAGGTTTCGATGAACGCCAGGTGTTCAGCGCCGACGCCAACTTCGATTGGGGCACCCTGCTGCAAGCCGGTGCCAGCCTGTCGCTCTTCGCCCAACGACGCCTGCTGGAACTGCGCCTGCCGTCCGGCAAGCCCGGCGACAAAGGTGCCGCTGCGCTGATCGAATATTGTTCACGCCCCGCCGAAGACACCCTGCTGCTGATCAGCCTGCCCAAGCTCGATGGCAGCGCGCAGAAGACCAAGTGGGGCAAGGCACTGATCGAAGGGCCGCAGACGCAGTTCGTGCAGATCTGGCCGGTGGACGCCAGCCAGCTGCCACAGTGGATTCGCCAGCGCCTGTCCCAGGCCGGCCTGGCAGCCCAGCAGGATGCCGTGGAGCTGATTGCCGCCCGCGTGGAAGGCAACCTGTTGGCCGCTGCCCAAGAGATCGAAAAGCTCAAGCTGCTGGCCGAGAACAACCAGGTCACCCTGGAAACGGTGCAGTCGGCGGTGGCCGACAGCGCACGCTTCGACGTGTTCGGCCTGGTGGACGCGGTGCTCAACGGCGAAGCCGCCCATGCCCTGCGCATGCTCGAAGGCTTGCGTGGCGAAGGCGTGGAGCCGCCAGTGATTCTCTGGGCGCTGGCGCGCGAGCTGCGCACCCTGGCCAACGTTGCCCTGCAGTACAGCCAGGGCACGCCGCTGGACAAGGCATTCAGCAGCGCCAAGCCACCGGTCTGGGACAAGCGCAAACCCCTGATGAGCAAGGCCCTGCAACGCCACTCGGCCAAGCGCTGGGGCGAGTTGCTGCAGGATGCCCAGCAGATCGACGCGCAGATCAAAGGCCAGGCCCAGGGCTCGGTGTGGATCAGCCTGTCGCGCCTGTCACTGTTGATGGCCGGGCAGCGCAACGTACTTCCTGCGCAATAGTCACGGTGTTTCTGCTGGCCTCTCGCGAGCAAGCTTTGCTCCCACAGTGTTGAGCTTCCATCAATGGGTGACATGGCCCTGTGGGAGCAAAGCTTGCTCGCGATGTAGGCGACGCGGTAAGGGGATATTGCGCTGCGGTACAGCAAGCGTATTATCGGCGCTCCAACCAAGGAGTGCCGTCATGAGCAAAAAGCGCCCCAACAAGGCCAAGTCCATCATCGCCCAGCCCCTGTTCCGCAGCCGCCAGGAACGACCCGCCAAGGGCAAGGGCAGCTACCAACGCGAAGCCTTCCAGTCGAAAAACTGGGAGGCTTCTCCTTTTCTGGCCGCCTGAAAACCCCGTTTACCACGAACTTTCCCACGCGTTGCCCCTCACCCCCCGCTCTCATGATATGGTCCGCATCTGACTTGAAATACCTGGACCTGTGAATGCCTCTTCGTCGTCTCCAGCGTGTGCAAATGCGTCATCTGCTCGCTGCCTCCACCCTCGTTCTGCTGGGCGCCTGTGCTGAAAAGCCGACGGCAGCCGCCGATGCCCTGCCCGCCCCCGCGCAAAAATCCTCGCCAGTTGCTCCGCTGACCACCGCCGCGCCGGTCGACGCTGATGGCGTGATGCTGCCCAGCGAGACGTTCGCGCAGTGGGAGGACGGTTTCCGCCAGCAAGCCCTGCAGGCCGGTATTCGCCCGGATGTGTTCGACCGCGCCTTCGCCGGCGTCACCCCGGACCCCAGCGTGGTCAAAGCCGATCGCAGCCAGCCGGAATTCACCCGGCCAGTGTGGGAATACCTGGACGGTGCCATCTCGCCGGTCCGCGTGCGCAAGGGCCAGGCCCTGCTGAACCAGTACGCCGACGTACTGCAGCGCATCGAACAGCGCTATGGCGTGGATCGCCAGGCGCTGGTCGCGGTATGGGGCATGGAGAGCAGCTTTGGCCAGTTCCAGGGCGACAAGTCGGTGATTCGCTCGCTGGCCACCCTGGCCTATGAGGGCCGGCGCCAATCATTCGCTCAGGACCAACTGATCGCAGCCCTGCAGATTCTGCAGAACGGCGACATCCAGCCAGAGGCCATGCTGGGTTCGTGGTCGGGTGCCATGGGCCAGACTCAGTTCATCCCGTCTACCTATAACACCCATGCGGTGGACTTCGACGGTGACGGCCGCCGTGACATCTGGAACAGCGCGCCCGACGCCCTGGCCTCCACCGCCCATTACCTGCAGAGCTCGGGTTGGCAGCGCGGCCAGCCGTGGGGCTTTGAAGTGCAACTGGCGCCGGGTTTCGATTACGCCCAGGCCGATGGCGCGCTGCGCAAATCAGTGGCCGAGTGGCTGCAGATGGGGGTGAAGGTCACGCCGGGCACGCGTCTGCCGGCTGGCAGCGAACAGTTGTCGGCGGCACTGCTGTTGCCAGCGGGTTACCGCGGCCCGGCGTTCCTGGTGCTGGACAACTTCCGTGCAATTCTCAAGTACAACAATTCGTCGTCCTACGCGCTGGCGGTAAGCCTGCTGTCCCAGCGTTTTGACGGTGGTGGCTACGTGATGGGTGACTGGCCGCGCGATGATCTGCCCCTGAGCCGTACCGAGCGCATCGAGTTGCAGACCCTGTTGACAGCCAAGGGCTACGACGCGGGCAACCCGGATGGCATCATCGGTGCCAACACCCGCAAGTCCATTCGCCAGGCGCAGCAGGCGCTGGGCTGGCCAGCGGATGGTTACGCCAACCACAAACTGCTGGACAGCCTGCGCGGGCAGTGATGCCCTGACGCGGCGCTTCAGCGCACCACGTCCTGCTCTAGCATCAACGTCTTCTGCCCCGCATCCAGCCTGACCTGCGCATTCAACGGCAAGGTCAGGTTCGGGTCGCAATGGCCACTGCGCCAACCTGCCAGCACTGGTATGCCCATCGGCCCGAACACTTCCTTGAGCAGGGGTGTCAGCCGCGGCACATCAAGGCCGGCGAAGTCCCCCACCAAGACCCCGCGAAGGCCCTTGAAACGGCCTGCAAGGCGCAGATGCGTCAACAGGCGATCAACCCTGTACAGCGGCTCGCCAACGTCCTCGATGAACAATATGGCGCCGTCCAGGTCGATCTCGTAATCGGTGGCCAGGGTGGCACAGATCATCGACAGGTTGCCCCCGGTCAATCGCCCGCTGGCCACGCCATGCTCGATGCAGGTCAACGGGTGCGCCACCGGATGCGCCAGCACGTCCCCTGCCCGCAATTGGCCGCGCAGCAGCCGGCGCATGGAGTCTTCGGTGGGCGCCTTGCGGTTGGCGAGCAGATCGGAGGTAAGCATCGGCCCGTGAAAAGTGACGAAGTCGCAGTGGCGCGCGAAGGCCAGGTGCAAGGCGGTGATGTCGCTGTAGCCAACGAACGGCTTCACGTGGCGGCCAATCAAGCCATAGTCGATGCGGTCCAGCAGCCGTGGGCTGCCGTAGCCGCCGCGCAGGCAGATGATGGCGTCGACCTCGGGGTCGGCGAAGGCGTCGTGCAGGTCCTGCACGCGCACGTCGTCACTGCCGGCCAAATACCCCTGGTGCTGCAACACACCCGGGTAGACCTTCAGCGAATGACCACGGCTGGTGACCCAGCGCTGCGCCGCCTGGACATCGAACTCCTTGGGCCCCGCTGGCGCAATCAGGGCGATGACGGCCTCGGTGGGCACCCGGCGCGGCAGGGTGGCAGGGTCGACAACGACCGGTACGTGCTTCATTCGATGGGCTCCTTGCATGGATCGATAGCCTCTACTGTAGAGCGAATCCCATGACAGCACAGCATAGCCTTGTAACCCCCGGTATCCGAATACCATGAACGACAATGCCGGCCGCAGTTCAGTGAACCACGGGCCGGCATCGATGCATCAGGCGTTGATCAAAGCTTGATCTTGGCCTCGTGCGCCTGCTGGTCGGCGTGGTACGAGGAACGTACCAGCGGGCCGGAGGCGACGTTCTTGAAGCCCATCTTGTAGCCTTCCTCGGCGAACCAGGCGAAGGTGTCCGGGTGCACGAAGCGCTGTACCGGCAAATGGCTGCGCGACGGCTGCAGATACTGGCCCAGGGTCAGCATGTCGATGTTGTGCTCGCGCATGCGATGCATCACTTCGATCACTTCTTCGTCGGTCTCGCCCAGGCCCAGCATCAGACCGGACTTGGTTGGCACGTGAGGTACCATTTCCTTGAACTTCTTCAGCAGGGTCAGCGACCACTGGTAGTCCGAGCCTGGACGCGCAGCCTTGTACAGGCGCGGCACGGTTTCCAGGTTGTGGTTGAACACATCCGGCGGCTCTTTGGCAGTGATTTCCAGGGCGACGTCCATGCGGCCACGATAGTCTGGCACCAGGGTCTCCAATTGCACGCCCGGCGACAGCTTGCGGATCTCGCGCAGGCAATCGGCGAAGTGCTGGGCACCGCCGTCGCGCAGGTCGTCACGGTCGACCGAGGTGATGACCACGTATTTCAGGCGCAGGTCGGCGATGGCCACTGCCAGGTTCATCGGCTCGTCGGCGTCCAGCGCCTTCGGGCGGCCATGGCCGACGTCGCAGAACGGGCAGCGACGGGTGCAGATGTCACCCATGATCATGAAGGTGGCGGTACCGCCGCTGAAGCATTCACCCAGGTTGGGGCAGGACGCTTCTTCGCAGACGCTGTGCAGCTTGTGCTTGCGCAGCAGTTGCTTGATGCGGTCGACTTCCGGCGAAACCGGGATACGCACGCGAATCCAGTCGGGCTTCTTCGGCAGTTCGTCGGTAGGGATGATCTTCACCGGAATACGTGCCACTTTCTCGGCACCGCGCAATTTCACGCCCGCTTCGACCTTGGGCCGAGGTGTAGTCACGGTGGTGACCGGGATCATGGTTTGCACGGATTCAGCTGTGTCTTGCGCGGTAGTCATATCAATCGATTCCGCCCGTCAGGGTCGTCTGCTCAGCGTAGTCGAGGTGCTTGACGAGCTGCGCGCGCAGCCGGGCACCAACCTCGGCATATTCAATCTGGCCTGCATGATCGCACAGCTGGGTCATCGCCAGCCCGGCATATCCGCAGGGGTTGATACGGCGGAACGGCGCAAGGTCCATGTCCACGTTCAGGGCCAGGCCATGAAAGGAACAGCCATTGCGGATCCGCAAGCCCAGGGAAGCGATTTTCGCCCCCTGCACATATACACCTGGGGCGTCGGCCTTGGCCGCCGCCGGCACATCATATTCGTCCAGCAACGCGACGATGGTCTGCTCGATGCGCGTGACCAGTTCACGCACGCCGTAGCCCAGGCGTCGCACATCCAACAGCAGGTACGCCACCATCTGCCCGGGGCCGTGGTAGGTCACCTGCCCCCCTCGGTCCACCTGCACCACCGGGATATCGCCGGGCACCAGCAGGTGCTCGGCCTTGCCCGCCTGGCCCTGGGTGAACACCGAAGGGTGCTGCACCAGCCACACTTCATCCCCCGTCGCCGGGGTACGCTGGTCGGTGAAGCGCTGCATCGCGTGCCAGACTGGCTCATAGGCCATCAGGCCAAGCTCGCGAAAGCCCAGGCATTGCGGCATCAGAGCACCATTTTCACGACGCCGGTGGCTCGCAGTTCGCTGTTGATGTTGTACAGCTGGTCTTGCCCGGTCGCCAGAATGTGCAGCTGCAGCGTGGTGTATTTACCATTGCTGCTCTGGCGCTCGGCCGTTTTGTCTTCTTCGATCGTAGCGTGACGTTTCACGATATCGATCACTTGGTCTTTGAAGCCCGCACCGGTATCACCAATCACTTTGATCGGATAGTCGGCGCAAGGGAATTCGATCTTAGGAGCCTTGACTTCGGTGTCTGTCATAGCAGTAACGGCCTCGCAAGCCGTGAAGACGGACAAACCCCCTGGCCGCACGGCGCGACCAGGGGGCATGCTGTTCACGTAATCAGTTGAACAAGCCGTAGAAGAATAGACGAATGCTATCCCACATGCGGCGGATGAAGCCACCTTCCTCGACCGCGTCGAGGGCAATCAGGTCGGCGCTGTGGACAACCTGGTCACCATTTTTGACTTCCACTTTACCGATCACGTCACCTTTGGCGATGGGTGCGGTCAGTTGCGGCTTCATGGTCATGGTGGCGGTCAGGCCCTTGAGCTGGCCCTTGGGCAGGGTCATGGTCAGGTCATCGGCCAGGCCGGCGCGCACTTCGTGGGTAGCACCTTTCCAGACCGGTGCCTTGGCCAGCTCAGTGCCCTTCTGGTAGAAGGTCTGGGTTTCGAAGAAGCGGAAACCGTAGGTCAGCAGCTTCTGGGTTTCAGCAGCACGAGCAGCTTCGCTGGTGGTGCCGAACACCACGGCGATCAGGCGCATGCCATCACGAACGGCCGAGGCTGCCATGCAGTAGCCGGCTTCTTCGGTGTGGCCGGTTTTCAGACCGTCGACGGTCTTGTCGCGCCACAGCAGCAGGTTGCGGTTAGGCTGCTTGATGTTGTTCCAGAAGAACTCTTTCTGCGAGTAGATCGCGTAGTGGGCCGGGTCGATGTTGATGATCGCGCGGGCCAGCTTGGCGATGTCGTGCGGCGTGGAGTAGTGGTCCGGGTTCGGCAGCCCGGTAGGGTTCATGAAGTGGCTGTTCTCCATGCCCAGGTCGCCGGCGGTCTTGTTCATCATGTCGGCGAACGCGTCTTCGCTGCCGGCGATGTGCTCGGCCAGGGCCACGGTGGCGTCGTTGCCCGACTGGATGATGATGCCGTGCAGCAGGTCGCTGACCGACACCTGCGAACCGACCTTGAGGAACATCCGCGAACCGCCGGTGCGCCAGGCGTTTTCGCTGACGGTCACCGGATCGTTCTCACCGATCTGGCCGCGCTTGATTTCCAGGGTGGCGATGTAGGCGCTCATCAGCTTGGTCAGGCTGGCTGGCGGCAGACGCTGATCGCCATTGCTGTCCACCAGGACTTGCCCGCTGGACGCTTCCATCAGTACGTAGGCCTTGGCAGCCAGTTGCGGCGCCGCAGGCGTCATTTGCTCGGCCGACATGGCAACTGGGGCGATCAGCAGCAGTACAGGCAGGCACAGGCGTTTGGCAAAGGTGGTGATGTTCATCCGTCTCTCGAAATTGCTAATGGGCACATGCCCTCTCGGGCAAAATCTGTTTTTGTCGGGACGCGTGGCCCCCGTTACTGCTCGGCCGTTCTGCGGGCCGTTAATTAAACGGCCGTCGCTGGCCTTGAGGCACAAGCGACAGCCGTGGTCCGACCCGTTGCCAGGTCGGGAAAATCATTCGGCGGTGACCACGCTGGGCGAGCCCAGGTTGGCCAGGCGCACACTGTCCTGGGTCTGCTGCACTTCAACCGGCGTGCCGATCGGCCCCAGCCGCACTCGATACAGTGTCTGCTGGTTGCGTACGATCGAGCTGACGAACACCGGGGCCCGTACCATCGAGCTCAACTTGGACCTCAGCAGTTCCGCAGCGTCCGGGTTCGCGAACGCTCCCACCTGGAGAAACTGGCCAGACGCTGGAACAGAAGCGTTTTTTTTTGCGTCGATCTGCGCGGGCAGGACGGCGGCGGCATGCTGTTGCGGCGGCGGGGTCCATTGCTCGATGGTACCCGCCGACGCAGTGATGACGGGTTGCTGCTGCGCCTGACCGACCTGCGGCTGATCAAGCATCAGCGGCGCCGGACGACCACGCTGTGCCCAGTACTGGGCCGGGTCGATGCCTTCGACCTTGACGCGCGCAGTGCCGATTTCGGCATAACCGAGTTTCTTCGCCGCCGCGTACGACAGGTCGATGATGCGGTCGGAATAGAACGGCCCGCGGTCGTTGACCCGCAAGATCACGCTGCGGTTGTTGTCCAAGTTGGTGACCCGCACGTAGCTGGGCAACGGCAGGGTCTTGTGCGCGGCACTCATGCCGTACAGGTCATACACCTCGCCGTTGGCGGTGTTCTGGCCATGGAACTTGGTGCCGTACCAGGACGCCGTGCCGGTAGCCACGTAATGGCCAGCATCGGTCAGCGGAAAGTAGGTCTTGCCCAGCACGGTATAGGGGTTGGCCTTGTACGGGCCGTTGTGCAGGGTGGGCACGGCATCGGGAATGCGCGAGACGTCGACGTCCCACCACGGCGCGCCGTCCTTGTGCGCCCGGTTGATATCCAGGCCGGGCTGCGACCGAACGGTGTAGCCGCCGCTTTGCGGGGTGCGGCTGGTCGACGAACAGCTGACGACCAGCATGGCGAGGGCTGCGTAGCCCATCAGCTTCAACGGTGTGCGAATCGGCGTTGTCCGCATTACTTGACGCCCCGTGCTTGAACCAGTGCTTGCGACAGTTGATAGACAGCCATGGCATACATAGCGCTGCGATTATAGCGAGTGATGGCGTAGAAGTTGCCCAAGCCCATCCAATATTCCGGACCGAACTCACCGTCGAAGCGGAAAGCAGTCACGGGCATATCGTCGCGCAGCGCATCATGACTCGACCAGCCCAATGCTCGCAACTGTCCAACGTTCTTAACCGGATCAATGCCCGGGCTCAACCCTTCATCCACGTGCTCGCCACGCACTGAGGCGCGGCTGACCACCGGCTGGCCCATCACCCAGCCATGCTGCTTGAAATAGTTGGCGACACTGCCAATGGCATCGTCGGGGTCACTCCAGATATTGATGTGGCCATCACCGTCAAAATCCACCGCATAGGCGCGGAAACTGCTGGGCATGAACTGTGGCAGGCCCATGGCGCCGGCATAGGAGCCTTTGATGCTCAGCGGGTCGATCTGCTCTTCACGCGACAGCAGCAGGAACTCGCGCAGCTCCTTGCGGAAGAAGTCGGCACGCGGCGGATAATCGAAGGCCAGAGTGGAAAGTGCATCGATCACCCGGTAATTGCCGGTATTTCTGCCGAAGAAGGTTTCGACACCAATAATAGACACAATAATCTGCGCGGGTACGCCGTATTCCTGCTCGGCACGCTTGAGGGCGGCCTCGTGCTGGCGCCAGAAGTCCACGCCACGGGCAATGCGCGCATCCGTGATGAACAGCGGACGGTATTCCTTCCACGGCTTGACCCGCTCGGCGGGCTTGGAAATGGCGTCCAGAATCGCCTGCTTGCGCTGCACCTCTTCGAAGACACCGATCACCTGCTCGCCGGCAAAGCCGTAGTCGCGGGTCATTTCACCGACAAACTGTGCCAACTGCGGGGTGCCGTCGTAATCGCCGGCCGTCGCCTGTTGCGACGACCCGAGGATGCCTACCAGGCCGACCCAGGGAATGCACCGGGTGGCCCAGTTGCAAACTGCTTGCATGAAATTCTTCACCTTAATCAAACCTGCGCGATCCACTTGCGATGGGTATGGATCGACATCAAAACCCCAAACGCTGACATCAGCGTTACCAGCGAAGTTCCGCCGTAGCTAATGAAGGGCAACGGCACGCCTACGACAGGCAATAGGCCGCTGACCATACCGATATTGACGAAAACGTAAACAAAAAACGTCATGGTCAGGCTGCCGGCCAGCAGCTTGCCGAACAGTGTCTGCGCCTGCGCGGTGATCACCAGGCCGCGGCCGATCAGCGCCAGGTACAGCAGCAACAGGGCGCAGATGCCCACCAGGCCGAACTCCTCGCCGAGCACGGCAATGATGAAGTCGGTGTGGCTTTCGGGCAGGAAATCCAGGTGCGACTGGGTGCCCAGCAGCCAGCCCTTGCCGAATACGCCGCCGGAGCCGATGGCGGCCTTGGACTGAATGATGTTCCAGCCGGTGCCCAGCGGGTCGCTCTCGGGGTCGAGGAAGGTCAGGATCCGCTGCTTCTGGTAGTCGTGCATGATGAAGAACCACATCGCCACCGCCACCGGCACGGCGGCGGCGATCACGCTGATGATCCAGCGCCAGCGCAGGCCGGCCATGAACAGCACGAAGGTGCCCGACGCCAGGATCAGCAGCGAGGTGCCCAGGTCCGGCTGGCGGACGATGAGGATGAAGGGAATGCCGATCAACACCAGGCTCGCGCCCACGTGCTTGAGCGTGGGTGGCAACGTGCGCTTGGCCAGGTACCAGGCGATGGTGGCCGGCATGATGATCTTCATGAATTCCGACGGCTGGAAGCGAATGACTCCCGGAATGTTGATCCAGCGCGTGGCCCCCATGGCGTTGTGGCCCATGACGTCCACCGCCACCAGCAGAATCACCCCCAGCACATAGGCCAGCGGCACCCAGCGCGCCATGAAGCGCGGCTCCAGCTGGGCGATCAGCAGCATCGACACCAGGCCGATGCCGAACGAGGTGGCCTGCTTGATCAGCAGGTCCCAGCTTTTGCCGCTGGCCGAATACAACACGAACAGGCTGCCGGCGGCCAGGGTCAGGAGCAGGATCAACAGCGGGCCGTCAATATGGATGCGCTGCAGCAAGGTGGCGCGGCGGCGCATCACGTCCTCGCTGGAGAGCATGCGGTCGAAATTACTCTTCACGTGCGGTGGTCTCCATCGCGGTGTTGCTGGCGTATTCGGGCTTCAGCTGGCCGTCGGGCCCCAACAGCCAGGCATCCATGACCTGGCGAACGACGGGCGCTGCGACGCCGGAACCGGACTCGCCGTTCTCCACCATCACCGCAACTACAATTTTGGGATTGTCGGCCGGCGCGAAACCCACGAACAGGGCGTGGTCGCGATGGCGTTCCTGAAGTTTGCTGCGGTCGTATTTCTCGCCCTGCTTGATGGCGACGACCTGGGCTGTGCCACTCTTGCCGGCAATGCGGTACTGGGCGCCGACCGACGCCTTGCGCGCGGTGCCTCGGGCACCGTGCATCACCTGTTGCATGCCGTGGTTTACGCGGTCCCAGTCATTGGGGTCGCGCAGCACGATATCGTCCATGGGGTTGTCGTCCACCGGTGGCGTGCCTTCAATGGTGCGCGCCAGGTGCGGACGGTTCCATTTGCCCTTGTTGGCTACCAGCGCGGTAGCCTGGGCCAGTTGCAACGGGGTGGCCTGCATGTAGCCCTGGCCAATCCCCAGAATCAATGTTTCACCCGGGAACCAAGCCTGGCGGCGGGTGATGCGCTTCCAGTCCCGCGACGGCATCAACCCCGGGGACTCCTCGAACATGTCCAGCGAAACCTTCTGGCCGATACCGAAGCGGTTCAGGTAGCTGGATAGCCGGTCGATGCCCATCTTGTGGGCCAGGTCGTAGAAGTAGGTGTCGTTGGACCGCATGATCGCCGTGTCCAGGTCCACCCAGCCGTCGCCCGTGCGGTTCCAGTTGCGGTACTTGTGGTCGAAGTTCGGCAGTTGGTAGTAACCGGGGTCGAACACTCGGGTGCTGGCGGTGACCACGCCCGTGTCCAGGCCGGCGATAGCCACCGCCGGCTTGATGGTCGAGCCTGGCGGGTAGAGGCCGCGCAGCACGCGGTTGAACAGCGGCCGGTCGATGGAGTCACGCAGCTCGGCGTAGGCCTTGAAACTGATGCCGGTGACGAACAGGTTGGGATCGAAACTTGGTTGGCTGACCATGGCCAGCACTTCGCCCGTTTTCGGGTCCAGGGCGACAATGGCGCCACGGCGCCCACCCAGCGCGGCCTCGGCTGCCTCCTGCAAGTTGATGTCCAGGCTCAGGACGATGTCCTTGCCCGGCACCGGGTCGGTGCGCTTGAGCACCCGCAGCACGCGGCCGCGGGCGTTGGTCTCGACTTCTTCGTAGCCTACCTGGCCATGCAGCTGCGCTTCGTAGAAACGCTCCACGCCGGTCTTGCCGATGTGGTGGGTGCCGCTGTAGTTGACCGAGTCCAGGCTCTTCAGCTCTTTCTCGTTGATGCGCCCCATGTACCCCACCGAATGGGCGAAGTGCGGCCCCTGTGGGTAGTGACGAACCAGTTGGGCAACCACTTCCACGCCTGGCAGGCGGAACTGGTTGACGGCAATGCGGGCGATCTGTTCCTCATCGAGCTCGAACAGTATCGGTACCGGCTCGAACGGCCGGCGCCCCTGTTTCATGCGCTTTTCGAAAATGGCGCGGTCATCAGGGGTCAGCTCCAGCACCTGGACGATGGTGTCGAGCACCTGCGCCCAGTTTCCCGCGCGCTCGCGGGTCATGCTCAGGCTGAAGCTTGGGCGGTTATCGGCGATGATCACCCCGTTGCGGTCGAAAATCAGCCCACGCGACGGCGGGATCGGCTGCACATGCACCCGGTTGTTCTCCGACAGCGTGGAGTGATACTCGTACTGGATCACCTGCAGGTAATACAGCCGCGCCACCAGCGCGCACACCATCACCATCACCACGATTGCACCGACCACGACGCGACTGCGCACCAGGCGTGCGTCTTTCTCGTGATCCTTGAGGCGAATCGGCTGGGACATTAAGGACGGCTTACACGCTTATTTATGGTACGGGTGCCCGGACAGGACCGTCCAGGCGCGATACAGCTGCTCGCCGATCAGAATCCGCACCAGTGGGTGCGGCAACGTCAGGGGCGACAGTGACCAGCGCTGGTCGGCGCGCGCGCACACTTCCGGCGCCAGCCCCTCAGGGCCACCCACCATGAAGTTGACGGTGCGCGAATCCAGCCGCCAACGGTCCAGTTCCACCGCCAGCTGCTCGGTGCTCCACGGCTTGCCGTGCACTTCGAGCGTGACGATACGCTCCCCCGGCTGAACCTTGGCCAACATGGCTTCGCCTTCCTGGCGGATGAAGCGCGCCACATCGGCGTTCTTGCCGCGGGTGTTGAGCGGGATTTCCACCAGGTCGAGCGCCAGCTCGGATGGCAGGCGCTTGGCGTATTCCTGCCAACCGTCTTCCACCCACTTCGGCATGCGCGAGCCGACCGCGATCAGACGCAGACGCATGGCCCGGCCTTATTCGTTGCCTGGGGTGTGGTGCGCGCCGCTGGCGGCACGGCTCTGCTCGGCGCCTTGCCACAGACGCTCCAGGTCGTAGAACTGGCGCGCGGCAGCGGTCATCATGTGCACGATGACGTCGCCCAGGTCCAGCAGTACCCAGTCGCTTTCGCCCTTGCCTTCTTCGCCCAGCGGCTGCGCGCCCTTGGCCTTGACGTTCTCGCGTACCTTGTCGAGCATCGCGTTGATCTGGCGGTTGGACGTACCGGTGGCGATGACCATGTAGTCGGTCAGGCTGTGCTTGTCCTTCACGTCGATGACCAGGATGTCCTGGGCCTTGACGTCTTCCAGCGCGGCCTTGGCCAGTTCAACCAGCTCTTCGCCGGATACAGAGTGTTTTTGCTTGGTCATATAAAACTCGTTCAGTTCAATTGGACGCACGGTACAGCCCGTGCGCCTCGATGTAGGCCAGTACCGCGTCAGGCACCAGGAAACGTACCGACTTCCCGCTGGCCAGCAGTTGACGGATCTGGGTGGCCGACACAGCAAGGGGCGTCTGCCAGACGAAAGTAATGTTCCCGCCAGGCCCGGCAAGGGCTAGCGGGTCGCTGACCGACCGCGCGGCCAGCAGGTTGCGCAAGGCATCCGGCGGCTCGCTGTCGGCGTCTGGCCGCTGCAATACCAGAATATGGCAGTGCTGCAGCAGTTCTTCCCAGCGATGCCAGGAAGGCAGGCCGCAGAAGGCATCCCAGCCCAGCAGCAGAAACAGCTGGTCATCCGCGGCGAGTTCCGCGCGCATCAACTCCAGCGTATCAATGGTGTACGACGGCTTGTCCCGTTGCAGTTCGCGGGCATCCACTGTCAGTGGCGCCACGCCCTGCACCGCGCACTGCACCATCGCCAGGCGGTCCTGGGGCGTCACCTGCGGGGTGTCGCGGTGCGGCGGCCGGGCATTGGGCGTCAGGCGCAGTTCATCCAGGCGCAGGGCATCGGCCACTTCCAGCGCACTGCGCAGGTGACCGATATGCACCGGGTCGAACGTGCCGCCCAACACACCGATGCGGCGCGGGACGGGCTGGCTGCCTGGGCGGCTGACGTCACCCAAGTCAGACCGGCTCCTGGCCGCGTAACTGGCCATCGCCAATCACAATGTATTTTTCGCACGTCAGGCCTTCCAGGCCGACCGGGCCACGGGCGTGGATCTTGTCCGTGGAAATGCCGATCTCGGCACCCAGGCCATACTCGAAGCCATCGGCGAAGCAGGTCGGGGTGTTGATCATCACCGACGCGGAGTCGACTTCGGCGGTGAAACGCCGGGCCTCGGCCAGGTTCTCGGTGGCGATGGAATCCGTGTGGTGCGAACCGTAATGGTTGATGTGCTCGATGGCCTGGTCCAGGCCGTCGACCACACGAATCGACAGGACGGCGGCCAGGTACTCGGTGTGCCAGTCCTGCTCGGTGGCCGCCAGCACCTGAATGATGTCGCGGGTGCGCTCGCAGCCGCGCAGCTCCACGCCCTTGTCGGCGAACTGGGCGGCCATGGCCGGCAGGAAGTCGGCCGCCACGGCCGCGTCCACCAGCAACGTTTCCATGGCGCCGCAGATACCGTAGCGGTAGGTCTTGGCGTTGAACGCGATACGCTGGGCCTTGGCCAGGTCGGCGTCAGCGGCCACGTAGACGTGGCAGATGCCGTCCAGGTGCTTGATGACCGGCACCTTGGCATCACGGCTGACACGCTCGATCAGGCCACGGCCACCACGGGGTACGATGATGTCGACGTACTCGGGCATGGTGATCAGCGCGCCCACGGCT
Organism: uncultured Gammaproteobacteria bacterium; assembly: GCA_963816515.1. Taxonomy (GTDB): domain Bacteria; phylum Pseudomonadota; class Gammaproteobacteria; order Pseudomonadales; family Pseudomonadaceae; genus Aquipseudomonas. Next base: position 1,726,520 of record CAWFKX010000001.1, read on the forward strand.
TCGCGATCAGTGGTTTCCACCACTTGCACCACGGCGGCGGGGAGGCCGGCCTCGGCCAGGCCACGCTGCACGCAGGCGGCGATGGCACGGTTGGAATGAATGGCCTCGGAACCGCCGCGCAGGATGGTGGCATTGCCGGACTTCAGGCACAGGCTGGCCGCATCGATGGTCACGTTCGGGCGCGACTCGTAGATGATGCCCACCACGCCCAGAGGCACGCGCATCTTGCCGACCTGGATACCTGACGGCCGATAACTCATGTCGCGGATCGCCCCGACCGGGTCTGGCAGGCTGGCCACCTGGCGCAGGCCGACGATCATGCCGTCGATGCGCGCAGGGGTCAGCGCCAGGCGCTCGAGCATGGCCGGCTCCAGGCCGTTGGCCCGGCCAGCGGCCAAATCCAGCTCGTTGGCAGCCGTCAACTCGCCACGAGCGGCGTCCAGCGCGTTGGCGGCAGCCTGCAGGGCGCGGTTCTTCTGCGCCGTGCTGGCGCGCGCAATCACGCGGGAGGCTTCGCGGGCGGCGCGACCCAGGCGGGTCATGTAGTCAAGAACGGACTCAGTCATGGTCTCTGTGGTCTTGGCAAAGAGGAAAGCGGCTGATTATAGCTGTCTCGAAGGTCCGCTGACAGCGGTGGCAGGCGGATGGTCGAAAACAGTCGGGCAACAGGCAACGATTCAGCCGTGATTAAGCCACGGATGAATATTATCCTTGCAGGTTCTTTCGTATCTTCCGGTAACTTGCCGATGTTGCTCGACGCCCTGCCCTGGCCTGACGCCCAGCCGCTGCCCGACCGCTTTTTCGACCGCGACGCCCAACTGCTGGCCCGCGAACTGCTGGGCAAGGTGATCCGCCACCGCCAGGGGCCGTACTGGCTATCGGCGCGCATCATCGAGACCGAGGCCTACTACTGCGCCGAAAAAGGCAGCCATGCGTCACTGGGCTACACGGAGAAGCGCAAGGCGCTGTTTCTCGACGGCGGGCATATCTACATGTACTACGCCCGGGGTGGCGACTCGCTGAACTTCAGCGCCCAAGGGCCAGGCAACGCCGTGCTGATCAAGTCGGCCTACCCCTGGGTCGACCGCCATGCCGATGCCAACGCCCTGGCGCAAATGCAGCTGAACAACCCGGACGCCAGCGGCAACCCGCGCCCGCCCGAGCGCCTGTGCGCCGGGCAGACGCTGCTGTGCAAGGCATTGGGGCTGAAGGTGCCGAACTGGGATGCCAAGCGGTTCGACCATGAGCAATTGTTCGTAGAGGATCTCGGAATTATTCCGAAACAAATTATTCAGACTACCCGCCTCGGTATCCCCCATGGGCGCGACGAACACCTGATGTACCGCTTCGTGGACGCCGAGCATGCCCGTCACTGCACAAGGAACCCCTTGCGCCGCGGCCAAGTCGAAGGTCGCGACTTTTTCATCCACACGCAAGGAAACTGAAAAATGGGCCCATGGCTCGACGGGCTGACCGCCTGGTTATCCGCTCACCCTCAATGGCTGGGGCTGGCGATTGTGCTGGTGGCCTGCACCGAATGCCTGGCAATTGTCGGGCTGATCGTGCCGGGCACGGTGCTGCTGTTCGCCATCGCCGTGCTGGCGGGCAACGGCAGTCTGTCGCTGGGCGAAACGCTGGTGCTGGGCTATGTCGGGGGGCTGCTGGGCGATGGTTTGTCCTACTTCACGGGGCGCCATTTCCATCAGAACATTCGGCGCTTGCCGGGCCTGCGCCACCACCCGGAATGGATCGGCCGTGCCGAAAGCTACTTCCAGCGCTATGGCATCGCCAGCCTGCTGGTGGGTCGCTTCATCGGCCCGCTGCGGCCCATGCTGCCGATGGTGGCGGGCATGTTCGACATGCCGTTGCTGCGTTTCATCGGCGTCAGCCTGCTGGCCGGCGCCGGCTGGTCGGTGGTGTACCTGTTGCCAGGCTGGGCCACCGGCGCAGCCATGCGCCTGCCGTTGCCGGAAGGTTTCTGGGGCGAGACAGGGATTTTGGCCGCAGGCTTCGCCGTGCTTATTGGCCTGAGCATCAACGCCGCCTGGCAATCGCGCCCGCACGGCACGCGCCTGGTCACCGCCATGTGCTTGGTATTGCTGGCTGGGGTATTCCTGGGCTGGCCGCACCTGGTGCATTTTGACCAGGGCATCATGACGTTGGTGCAGGAGCATCGGGGCCCCACCGCCGACAGGATTGCCGTCGCGTTGACCAAGATGGGCGACTTCCGCACCCAGTTCGCCCTGGCGGTGGTGCTCTGCGCTGTGCTGGCGGCACTGCGACAATGGCGCGTGGCGCAGTTCGCGCTCGGCACGTTGCTGTTCACGGCCCTGGGCAACCAGATGATGAAGCATGTGTTTGCCCGCGCGCGGCCAGAGGTGATGGCCGATCCACTGAGCACCTTCAGCATGCCCAGTGGGCACAGCTCGGCCTCGTTCGCGCTGCTCCTGACCCTGGGGGTGCTCGCCGGCCGTGGCCAGCCACCCCGCCTGCGCCTGACTTGGCTGTTGCTGGCGGCCCTGCCGGCAGCGGCGATCGCGTTATCGCGGGTGTACCTGGGGGCGCACTGGCCCACGGACATTCTGGCCGGCTCGTTGCTGGCCTGCTTTACCTGTGCCGCCAGCCTGACCTTGAGCCAGTGGCGTCAGCCGTTGCCCGCCATAGCGCCGCGGGTGTGGTGGATCATCCTGCCGATCCTGTGCGCGATGCTGGCCTACTTCGCCACGCGCGAGTTTTCGCACACGTTGCTGCGCTACGCCTACTAAAGCCGCTTGTGCCATACAGAGGAGCTGCGGGGGTCAGGCGAACAATTCGCCCTGAAGGTCATCGAGCAACACCTGGATCGCCGCCAGGCGCTCGGCGGGATCGTCCAGCGCCAGGAGGTCAATCTTGTCCTGCTCGGGAAATGGCAGCAGGTAAGCCAGCTGATTGGCCAGCGACTGGCGCCCCGGCACCTCGATCCCCATGTTCAGGGCAGCGACCATCGGGTGCTCGGCCAAAGCATGCAGCAGCGCCACCAGATCGTCATCGTCTTCTTCCAGCGCCTGGTCCGGCGCATCGGTCAGCCAGTCGACGTCGGCGACCAGCAACTGATCGCGCTGCAGCTCCGTGCCGGTCACGCGAAAGCGCCTGCCCCCTTCCACGCGAATACCGAGCAGACCGTTGTCCTGCTTCTGGAAGTCGCGAATCACCGCCTCGCAGCCGATCATGGCGTGGCCGGTGGGTGCCGGCCCGACTTCCTGCCCCTCCAGGATGCACACCACGCCAAACCCCGCGCCCTGCTTCATGCAGCGCCCGATCATGTCCAGGTAGCGCGCCTCGAATATCTGCAAATCAAGGGTGCAGCCGGGGAACAGCACGGTATTAAGGGGAAACAGCGGTAACGTCATAGTGGTTTCCTTAAACGAACAGGCTGACGGCCAGCGGCAGGAACACCGCCGTCGACACGCCCATCAGGCTCATGGCCAGCGCAGCGAAGGCCCCGCATTCCTCACCTTCCTGCAGGGCCACCGAAGTACCCACCGCATGGGCGGTCATGCCCAGCGCCATGCCACGGGCCGCCGGGCTGCGCACCTTGAGCATGGACAACAGCGCCGGGCCAAAGATCGCGCCAATCACCCCGGTGATCAACACGAACACTGCGGCCAACGCAGCCACCCCACCTATTTGCTGAGCGACGAGCATGGCGATCGGTGAAGTCACCGACTTGGGGGCCAGGGTCATCAGGATCATGTGCTCGGCGCCAAAGCTCCAGGCCATTAGCAGGCCCAGGCCCGTGGCAAACACCCCGCCTACCACCAGCGTAGTCAAGGTCGGCACCAGCAATTGGCGAATGCGCCGCAAGTTCAGGTACAGCGGCACGGCCAGGGCCACGGTGGCCGGGCCTAGCAAGGTGCCGAGAATTTCGGTGCTGGTGCGATATTCGTTGTAGCTCACCCCCGTCAGCAGTAACACGCCGATCACCACCAGCATCGACACCAGTACCGGTTGCAGGAAGATCCAGCGTGTACGCTCGTAACCGGCCAGCACCAACTGGTAGGCGCCCAGGGTGATGCCTATGCCGAACAGCGGATGATGAATCACCGATTCAACCGCGCCGTGCCAGTCCAGGGTCATGAGTGATCCCCGCGGCGCGCCAGCATTTTCTGCATCAGCCAGCCGGCCAGCGCCATGGACACCAGCACCGAAATGAACAGCGTGCCGGCGATGGCCCAGAAGTCGGCGGCGATATCGCTGGCATAGGCCATCACGCCCACGGCCGGCGGTACCAGCAGCAACGGCAGGTAGCGCAGCAGGCTGGCGGAGGCTTCACTCAACGGCTTTCCCACCTCGCCGCGGATGATCAGAAACGCCAGCAACAGCAGCAAACCGATGATCGGCCCCGGCAGCATGGACAACACCAGATGGTTGAGCGCGGTGCCCAGCAACTGGAAAACGATCAGCCACGTCAAACCACGTAACAACATATTTTTCTCCGCCCCCGGTATGCGCGGGCATTATAAGCATGCAAGGCCAGCGGCTATAAACCGCCATTCGCCAAAGCCATGGAAGCTTGACCAGCCTGGTGCCCCATGCTGATCTACTCAGGCGCACGCCAACGCGCCACTCAACAAGGAGAGTCATGATGCCCTTTGTACCCGTCGCAGAACTCAAGCAGTACGTTGGTAAGGAACTGGGCTATTCCCAATGGCTGAAAATCGACCAGGCGCGCATCAACCTGTTCGCCGAAGCCACTGGCGACTTCCAGTTCATCCATGTGGACCCGGAAAAAGCCGCCAAGACCCCATTCGGCAGCACCATCGCCCATGGTTTCCTGTCACTGTCGCTGATACCGAAACTGATGGAAGACCTGCTGGTGGTGCCAGAAGGCCTTAAAATGGTGGTCAACTACGGCCTGGACAGCGTGCGCTTCATCCAGCCGGTGAAGGTCGACTCCAACGTGCGGCTCAAGGTTGAGCTGACTGAGGTCACCGAGAAAAAACCGGGGCAATGGCTGCTCAAGGCTGTCGCCACGCTGGAAATCGAAGGCCAGGAGAAACCGGCCTATATAGCTGAACCGCTGTCTCTCTGCTTCGTTTAATACCGGTCAGCGCTCAAACCACCCCGGTGGCTTCTTCACCGGGGGCATTGTGCGGCATACTCGGCGCCTTACTTGCCCGGATCCCGCCATGCGCCCACTCGTTCCCCTCGCCCTGACCTTATTGATCACCGCCTGTGGCGATGGCGAGTCCCTTTCCCCTCCCGACGCGCGCCTGCCCGATGGCGGTCGTTACCGTGGCGAGGTGGTCAATGGCCTGCTGCAGGGCCAGGGGCGGATCGACTATCCCAACGGCAGTTGGTATGCCGGTGCGTTCCTCAATGGCCAATGGCATGGCCAGGGCGAATGGCACGGCAGCAACGGCGAGGTCTACCGCGGTGATTTCCAGCAGGGCCTGTTCCACGGCCAGGGCACGCTGAGCGCCAACGGCACTACCTACACCGGCGGCTTCAAGCTGGGCCGCCGCGACGGCGAAGGCACCCTCAAGGAGCCAGGCCAGACCTACCATGGCGAATTCAAGGCCGACCAGTATTCCGGCGCCGGGCACCTGGAACTGGACGATGGCAGCGAATACCAGGGCATGTTCGCCCACGGCAAGCCCAACGGTGAAGGCGTTCGCAGCGATGCCAGCGGCAACCAGTTCACCGGCACGTTCGTCAACGGCGAGCTGGAGGGCCATGGCACCTTCAGCAGCAGCGAGGGCGACCAGTACATCGGCGATTTCCATGGCAACCAGTTGCACGGTCGCGGCCGCTACGAAAGCGCCGAGGGCGACGTGTGGATCGGGCAGTTCAAGGAAGGCGCGCTGACCGGCGAAGGCGAGATGTTCGGCAGCGACGGCAGCCACTTCAAGGGCCGCTTCGACGACTGGCATTTCGCCGGTCCCGGCACCCTGGCGCTGGCCGATGGCAGCAGCTATGTCGGTACATTCGACAACGATACCTATGACGGCAAAGGCACCCTGACTCACAAGGACGGCGAAGTCGAAAGTGGCGTGTGGATCAACGGCCAGCGAGTGCGCGATGCCCAGGGCAAACTGCTGCCCGACACCTTGGAGCTGGGCCTGCTGAACCAAGGCGCGCTGCTGGACAAGGCCCTGGCGGCGGTGCCTGCCTCCACCAGCGGTGCCATCCAGCTGTACAGCCTGACGCTGGCCGGCGACGGCAAGCAGAGCGTGTTCATGCGCGAGGCCGACTATGTCAACCACATGCTCGCCAGCCGCTTCGGCGCGGTGGGCCAGGTCAGCCTGATCAACCACCGCGACCACCTGGCCGACCGTCCCATGGCCACGCGCGAGAACCTCAGCCGCGCGGTACAGACCATTGCCCAGCGCAGCGGTGCCGAAGACCTGGTGTTCATCTACCTGACCAGCCATGGCACCCACGACCACGAGCTGGTGCTGGACCAGCCGCGCTTGCAACTGTCGGACCTGGAGCCCGACGAGCTGGCCAACGTGCTGGCCCCCCTGAAAAACCGCGACAAGATCGTGGTGATATCAGCGTGCTATTCCGGAGGTTTCATCCCCGCGCTCAAAGATGAGCATACACTGGTGATGACAGCGTCGCGGGCCGACCGTGTGTCATTCGGCTGCTCCGAAGAGTCGGATTTCACCTACTTCGGCGATGCCCTTTTTGCCCAGGCGCTGAATGAAACGGATGACCTGCAGCAGGCGTTCGAACTTGCCCGCAAGCACGTTGCCGAACGTGAAGTAGCGGACAGCTTCGAAGCGTCCGAACCGCAGATATGGGCGCCCAAGGGCGTTCTGGCCCACTGGCAGCGACTTCGCCAGCAGCAGGCCAAGCGTGCGCTGCAGAGCGCCGCGTTAAGCGCTGGCGAAGCAAAAAGTACGGGAAGCCACTAAACTTTCTGTATCAAGGGAGAGACATCATGTACTTGACGCCGCAGCACATCCTGCTTGCTGGAGCCACCGGCCTGACGGGCGAGCACCTGCTCGACCGCCTGCTCAACGAACCCACGGTCAGCCGGGTTCTTGCCCCTACCCGTCGCCCCCTTGCCGAACATCCGCACCTGGAAAATCCGGTGGGCAAGTTCACCGAGCTGCTGCCTGAGCTTGGCGGCCGTGTCGACATTGCCTACTGCTGCCTGGGCAGCACTATCAAGCAGGCAGGCTCGCAGGAGGCCTTCCGCGAAATCGACCATGACCTGGTGGTGGCTTACGCCCGACGCGCCCGCGAATTGGGTGCCCGGCACCTGCTGGTGATCAGTGCTATCGATGCCGACGACAAGTCGAAGATCTTCTACAATCGCGTGAAGGGCGAAACCGAGCGCGACCTCAAGGCAATGAACTGGCCACAGCTGACTATCGCACGGCCCTCGCTGCTGCTGGGCAACCGCCTGGAACCGCGCCTGGGTGAGCAATTGGCCGCGCCCATTGCGAAGCTGATCCCGGGCAAGTATCGCGGTATCGAAGCGTGCCAGCTGGCACGCGCCTTGTGGCGCCTGGCGCTGGAAGAGCAGGATGGGATTCGCGTGGTGGAGTCCGACGAGCTGCGCCGCCTCGGAAAGTAGACTTCCAGGCACGATGATCTGTGGGAGCGGGCTCCCATGATCTGTGGGAGCGGGCTCCCACGACCTTGCGTAACCGGACTACAACCCGCCTTGGGCTTGCACGCCGAAGCCGAGCACGGTCAACACCGACAAGGGCAACAGCAGCGTATCCAGCAATGTGCTGAACGGCAGGTCCACCTGCGGCCAGGCCGGTGCCTCGGCACCGAACTTGTCCACAGGGCAACAACCGCCCTCTATCGCATACCAGTCCAACCGGGCACCGGAATACACCACCGGCGCCCCGGGCTTGGCCGCATTCAGCGTACGAACGCTGGCACAACCGCCTAGTTGCAGGGCGGCCAACAGGCAAATCAGCGTTCTATTCATCGCCGCCCAGGTGGTATTCGCCCCAACGTGGCAGCATGTCCTGAGGGATATCCAGCAGGTTGAGCACCCGTGCCACCACGAAGTCCACCAGGTCATCGATGGTCTGCGGCTGGTGATAGAAGCCGGGCGAAGCCGGCAGTATCACCGCGCCCATCTGCGACAGCTTGAGCATGTTTTCCAAGTGAATCGTTGAGTACGGTGCCTCGCGCGGTACCAGGATCAACTGCCGACGCTCCTTGAGGGTGACATCGGCGGCGCGTTCGATCAGGTTGTTGCAGGCGCCCGTGGCAATCGCCGACAAGGTGCCCGTGGAGCATGGCACTACAACCATCGCCGCCGGCGCGCCGGAACCCGAGGCCACCGGTGACATCCAGTCTTCCTTGCCATACACGCGAATCTGGTTGGCTGCAGCCCCGGTGTATTCAGTCAGGAACGCCTGCATCGCTTGCGGCTTGGCCGGCAGGACCACGTCGGTTTCCGTGGCCATCACCAACTGTGCAGCCTTGGAAATAAGGAAGTGCACTTCCCGCTCTTCTCGCACCAGGCAGTCGAGCAGGCGCAGGCCATACTGGGCACCCGAGGCGCCGCTCATGGCCAGCGTGATACGTTCCGGGCCACTCATTTGAGCGCCTCGGCCAGCTTCAGGTGCAGGCCGCCAAAGCCGCCGTTGCTCATGATCACCACGTGGGTGCCGGGCTGCGCCTGGCTCTTGACCCGGGCAATGATGGCGTCCAGCGAATCAGCCACAATCGCCGGTACCGGGCACTCGGCGGCCGTGGCAGCGAGGTCCCAGCCAAGGTTCGGTGGCGCGTACCAGATAACCTCGTCGGCATCGCGCACGCTGTCCGGCAAACCATCACGGTGAGCGCCGAGTTTCATGGAGTTGGAGCGCGGCTCAATCACGGCAATCAAGGGCGCGTCGCCGATACGTTTGCGCAGGCCATCCAGGGTGGTGGCGATGGCGGTCGGGTGGTGGGCAAAATCATCGTAGATGGTTACGCCGTGCACCTGCGCCACGGTCTCCATACGGCGCTTGACGTTCTTGAACGCGCTCAGCGCTTCAATACCCAGGGCCGGCACCACGCCCACATGGCGCGCGGCGGCCAGGGTCGCCAAGGCGTTGGCGACGTTGTGCTGGCCGGTCAACGGCCAGTCAACGGTACCCTCGACCTTGCCGTCGAACAGCACCTCGAAGCGCGAACCGTCCTCGCTGAGCAGGCGCGCCTGCCATTGACCGCCGGCACCGGTGGTCTGCACCGGCGTCCAGCACCCCATGTCGATGACGCGCTTGAGCGCCGGCTCAGTGGTGGGATGGATAACCAGGCCTTCACTGGGAATGGTGCGCACCAGGTGATGGAACTGACGCTCGATGGCCGCCAGGTCCGGGAAGATATCCGCGTGGTCGAATTCCAGGTTGTTGAGGATGGCCGTGCGCGGACGGTAGTGGACGAACTTGGAGCGCTTGTCGAAGAAGGCGCTGTCGTACTCGTCGGCCTCGACCACGAAGAACGGCGTATCGCCCAGGCGTGCCGACACTGCGAAGTTCTGTGGCACGCCACCGATCAGGAAGCCCGGCGCCATGCCGGCATGCTCCAGCACCCACGCCAGCATGCTACTGGTGGTAGTCTTGCCGTGCGTGCCGGCCACGGCCAGCACCCAGCGGCCTTGCAGCACGTGGTCGGCGAGCCACTGCGGGCCGGACACGTAGGGCAGGCCCTTATTCAGCACATACTCCACCGCCGGGTTGCCGCGCGACAGAGCGTTGCCGATCACCACCAGGTCAGGCGCGGGGTCGAGCTGGGCGGCGTCGTAACCCTGGGTCAACTCGATGCCCTGCGCCTCCAGTTGCGTGCTCATGGGCGGGTAGACGTTGGCATCGGAACCGGTGACGTGGTGGCCCGATTCCTTGGCGAGTACCGCCAGCGAACCCATGAAAGTGCCGCAAATACCAAGAATGTGAATGTGCATGATTGACCTCGTAAAACATCGAGGCAGGGTAGCCCAGGGTAGGAAAAATCTCACGCGTTGATTACGGTTCAACGTAACAGCTGCCGCCAGGCTGCGATGGCGCGCACCGCGTACCCAACATTGCTAGATGGCAGGTCCCGCGCGGCCTCACTCAACTATTGAGGTGGCGGCTCAGCCCATGCTTGCGCAATTTTCGATACAGGGTGTTGCGGCTTACGCCGAGTTCCTGCGCCACATGGGTCATGTGCCAGCGCTGACGTTCCAGCACACCGACCAGCGCGCTGCGCTCGGCATCGGCCAGTGGTTGCTCCGGCACAGGCACGTGCGGGGCCTGATCGCGCAGGTAACCCGGCAGGTCGCTGAACACAACCCGGCCACCTTCGCTCAAGGCCACCAGGGTACGCAGCACGTTGCGCAGTTGCCTCACGTTGCCCGGCCAGGCGAAGGCCAGCAGCGCTTGCCGCGCCCGCGCGTCGAGCTCGATCGGCTCACCGCCGGCTTCCTGGGCCAGGATAAAGTCCAGCAAGGCCGGCTTGTCGGTGCGCTCGCGCAACGCCGGCAGGTCGACTTCCAGTCCGTTGAGGCGGTAATACAGGTCTTCACGGAAGCTGCCTTCATGCACCCGCGCCAGCAGGTCACGGTGGGTGGCGCTGATGATGCGCACGTCCACCGCCACCGCCTCCCCGCCCAGCGGCACCACCATGCGATCTTCGAGCACCCGCAACAGGCGGGTCTGCAACGCCAGGGGCATGTCGCCGATCTCGTCCAGCAGCAAGGTACCGCCATCAGCCTGCTGCAACTTGCCGCGCATACCTTCCTTGCGTGCCCCGGTAAAACTGCCCCCGCGGTAGCCGAACAGTTCGCTTTCGATCAAGCTCTCGGGCAGCGAGGCGCAGTTGAGCGCCACGAACGCCTTGCTGGCGCGACGGCTAGCCTGGTGCACGGCCTTGGCAAAGGCCTCCTTGCCCGAGCCGGTCTCGCCACGCACCATCAACGGCACATCGCGCTCGAACACCTTCAGGGCCCGGCGGAAATCCAGCTGCAAACGTTCATCGCCCAGGCAGATATCCACGGCCGCAGACTTTGCACGGGGCGTCGGCACCGCAACCGCCAAGGCCTGCGGACGGCCCTTGAGGCTGGCGAACAGCAGACGGCCGTCGCGGGTGCGCAAGGGCCAACTGGTGGTAGCCTCCGACGTCGCGCGGCCCATCAGCTCGCCCACCGAGCAGTCGAAAAAGTTATCCACAGCCTGGCCCACCAAGGTGCCGCGGCCACGGCCCAACAGGTTCAGCGCGCTCTGATTGACGGCGGCGATGCGCCCCTGCTCGTCGAACGCCAGCAAGCCCTCGCTGAACATGCCCACTGACTCGGCCTGCAGGTGGAAACGCAGCAGCCACTGGTCTTCGAAACGGCGCATGAAGTAACAGCTCTCGATCATCTTCGCCGAGAGGTTGACCAGGGTCATCGTATGGAATTGGCTCTGGCGTGACACGTCGGCCCGTGCCGAGGACACGTCCAGCACCGCCAGCAGCTCGCCATTGGGGTCGAATACCGGGCTGGCCGAGCAGGTCAGGCCGGTGTGGCGGCCGCGAAAGTGTTCGTCCTGGTGAATGGTCAGCGCCTGGCGCTCCACCAGGCAGGTGCCGATGCCGTTGGTGCCCTCGCGGGCCTCGCTCCAGTCGGCGCCCAGCCACAGGCCCGCCCGCTCGAACACCTTGCGCTCGGTGGGCGCGGTGACACAGTTGAGGATCACCCCGCGAGCATCGGTCAGCAGCACCGCGTGGCCGGCGCCTGAAAGCTGCTGGTGCAGGCTGGCCATCTCGCTGCCGGCAATTTGCAACACCTGTTGCATGCGCTCGCGACTTTCAAGGATACGGCCATGTTCGAGCACGGTGGGCGCCACGGCCAACGATGGATCGAGGTGGTAATCCTCGAGGCAGCGCAGCCATGAACGGGCGATGGAAGGGTCACTGCCGGGGCCACCCAGCGACGGCTGGCCTTGGGTAACCGTCAGCACTTGGCGGGCATGACGGCGAAGATGGTCACTGTGCACTTTTTATTATTCTCCAGTGGAGTTGACCTTCAGCATCCTCCACGCGCCCCACCATTGCAATGCCACCTTCGACCCACTGGTCACCGCTGTGCCGCCGACGACACAAAGTGTCACCCCCGCTGTCGCAACCTTGCCACGAAGCGCTGCCAGGATTCCCACGTCAATCTCTGAAACCCTTGATTTAGATGGGGTGCAAGGCGCTGGCCCGACACTTGCTCTACGCTATTCAAGCGCTGAAAGCGTCCTCCACCCAAAACCACAAAAACCCAAGGAGATACTCACCATGCGTTACGCACATCCCGGTACCGAAGGGGCTCTGGTCAACTTCAAGAGCCGCTACGGCAACTATATCGGCGGCGAGTTCGTGGCGCCGGTCAAGGGTCAGTACTTCACCAATACTTCGCCGGTCAACGGCCAACCCATTGCCGAATTCCCGCGTTCCACTGCCGAAGACATCGACAAGGCCCTGGATGCCGCCCACGCGGCGGCCGACGCCTGGGGCAGCACTTCGGTGCAGGCCCGTTCGCTGATCCTGCTGAAAATCGCCGACCGCATCGAACAAAACCTGGAAACCCTGGCCATCACCGAAACCTGGGACAACGGCAAGGCCGTTCGTGAAACCCTGAACGCCGACATCCCGCTGGCCGCTGACCACTTCCGCTACTTCGCCGGTTGTCTGCGCGCCCAGGAAGGCAGCGCCGCCGAAATCGACGGTAACACCGTGGCGTACCACATCCACGAACCGCTGGGCGTGGTCGGGCAGATCATCCCGTGGAACTTCCCCATCCTGATGGCCGCCTGGAAGCTCGCCCCCGCTCTCGCCGCCGGTAACTGCGTGGTGCTCAAGCCAGCCGAGCAGACCCCACTGGGCATCACCGTGCTGCTCGAGCTGATTGGCGACCTGCTGCCGCCGGGCGTGCTCAACGTCGTTCAGGGCTTTGGCAAGGAAGCGGGCGAGGCACTGGCCACCAGCAAGCGCATCGCCAAAATCGCCTTCACCGGCTCGACCCCGGTGGGCTCGCACATCATGAAGTGCGCGGCCGAGAACATCATTCCGTCCACCGTGGAGCTGGGCGGCAAATCGCCGAACATCTTCTTCGAAGACATCATGCAGGCTGAGCAGAGCTTCATCGAGAAGGCCGCCGAGGGCCTGGTGCTGGCGTTCTTCAACCAGGGCGAGGTGTGCACCTGCCCATCGCGCGCATTGGTACAGGAGTCGATCTACCCGGCCTTCATGAAGGAAGTGATGAAGAAGATCGAACAGATCAAGCGCGGCGACCCGCTGGACACCGACACCATGGTCGGCGCCCAGGCGTCCGAGCAACAGTTCGACAAGATTCTCTCGTACCTGGAAATCGCCAGGAACGAGGGTGCCGAGCTGCTGACCGGTGGCAGCGTGCAGAAGCTGGAGGGCAACCTGTCCACCGGTTACTACATCCAGCCGACCCTGCTCAAGGGCAACAACAAGATGCGTGTGTTCCAGGAAGAAATCTTCGGCCCGGTGGTCAGCGTCACCACCTTCAAGGATGAAGCCGAGGCCCTGGCCATCGCCAACGACACCGAGTTCGGCCTGGGCGCCGGCGTGTGGACCCGCGACATCAACCGCGCCTACCGCATGGGCCGTGGCATCAAGGCCGGCCGCGTGTGGACCAACTGCTACCACCTGTACCCGGCGCACGCTGCGTTCGGCGGCTACAAGAAGTCCGGCGTGGGCCGTGAAACCCACAAAATGATGCTGGACCATTACCAACAGACCAAAAACCTGTTGGTGAGCTACGACATCAACCCGCTCGGCTTCTTCTAAGCTGTAATCAAATCAGCCCGGTCACGTGGTTTGTGACCGGGCTGATTCATTTCAGCGTCGGTTTGATTGCGCTTTCTAATTAGTTTGAGGCAGCATCGGCGCACGGCATGCTGTGGTACTGGCCGCCAACATCCGTCAGCACGTGAGGCCCGTTATGCGAATTATCCAAGCATCGCTCGAGCATCTGGACTTGATTGCCCCGCTGTTCGTCAAATACCGCGAATTCTATGGCGAACTGCCATACCCGGATTCATCCCGCGCCTTCCTGGAAAAGCGCCTGCGCCGCAAGGAGTCGGTGATCTACCTGGCCCTTCCCGACGACGACGACCACAAGCTGCTGGGCTTCTGCCAGCTCTACCCCAGTTATTCCTCGCTCTCGCTCAAGCGCGTGTGGATTCTCAACGACATCTACGTCGCCGAGGATGCCCGCCGCCAGCTGGTGGCCGATCATTTGCTGCGTACCGCGAAGAAGATGGCCAAGGAAACCCAGGCCGTGCGCCTGCGGGTGTCGACCAGTGCCAGCAATGAAGTGGCACAAAAGACCTATGAGTCCATTGGTTTCCATCAAGATACCGAGTTTCTCAACTACGTACTGCCGATCAACTCTGACTGACCTGCCCCCCCTTCGAGGAATCGCGGGGCGCTGGCACACCCTCGTCCCGCATTCTTCACACAATTGCGACATGCCTGGCTACAAAGTCATGGGGCATTGTCGCTGTCCGGTCGTATAATCCTGACGCTTCAGGTTGTACGATTTGTTACCGAGACAACCCACTTCCTTACCGTCGCCCCAAAGCCCGTAGCATCGGGCCCTGCACAGGTGTTGCACATGGATTTCAACCCGCTTGACCTGATCCTTCATCTGGATACTTACCTCGACCTGCTGGTGACCAACTACGGCACCTGGATCTACGCGATCCTGTTCCTGGTCATTTTCTGCGAGACAGGCCTGGTGGTGACCCCTTTCCTGCCTGGCGACTCGCTGCTGTTCATCGCCGGCGCCGTGGCCGCGGGCGGTGGCATGGACCCTTGGCTGGTCGGCGCGCTGCTGATGGCCGCGGCTATCCTGGGCGACAGCACCAACTACGTGATTGGCCGCACGGTCGGGGAGCGCCTGTTCAGCAACCCGAACTCGAAGATCTTCCGCCGCGACTATCTGCAGCAAACCCACGATTTCTATGACCGCCATGGCGGCAAGACCGTTACCCTGGCGCGCTTCCTGCCGATCCTGCGCACGTTCGCACCTTTCGTCGCTGGCATCGCGAAAATGGCGTACCCGCGCTTCCTGGGCTTCAGCGTCGTCGGCACCGTACTGTGGGTCGGCGGCCTGGTCACTCTGGGTTACTTCTTCGGCAACGTGCCGTTTATCAAGAAGAACCTGTCGCTGCTGGTACTGGCCATTATCCTGCTATCGCTGATCCCGATGGTCATCGGCGTGATCAAGAGCCGCACAGGCGGCAAGCCCGCCAAGGCGTCCTCGCGCTAAGCCATGTGGTCCTTACGCGCCTGGCGCCGCCGCCGGGCCCTCGCCAGGCACCCATTGGACCCGCAGCTGTGGAAGCAGGTGCGGCACCGGCTGGCGATCCTCGATGACATCAGCATCGAGGAAGACCAGTGGTTGCAAGAACACAGTGTGCTGTTCCTGCTCGACAAGCACCTGACCAGCCTCGATGGCGTCGCTCTGGATGACGAGACCCGGCTGCTGCTCGCCGCCCAGGCGCAACTGCCCTTGCTGCACTTGGGCGACCTGAACTGGTACGGCAACTTCCACGAAATCGTGCTTTACCCCGACGACTTCCTCAGCCCCCAGCGCCACCGCGACGCCAGCGGCGTGGAGCACAGCTGGGACGGCGAGCACAGTGGCGAAGCCTGGCAACAGGGGCCGATCATCCTGGCGCTGCCCGGGGTGCTGGCCAGCGGTGGCTGGGAAGGCTACAACCTGGTCATCCACGAGCTGGCGCACAAGCTCGACATGCTCAACGGCGATGCCAACGGCCTGCCGCCGCTGCACAGCGACATGCGCGTCAGCGACTGGGCCAGCGCCATGCAACAGGCCTACGATGACCTCAACACGCAGCTGGACCGTAATCCGGATGCCGAGACTGCCATCGACCCCTATGCAGCGGAAAACCCCGCAGAATTCTTCGCCGTCACCAGCGAATACTTTTTCAGCGCCCCAGACCTGCTGCACCAAGCCTACCCGGCCGTGTATACGCAGCTTCAGGCCTTCTATCGTCAGAACCCGCTGGCGCGCCTGCAGGGCCTGCAGCGTAGCCATCCCGACTACCAGCAGCCGCACCACGGCTGAGCCGGGCCACGGTCCGGCCGAGCGTGGCAACGCGGTCAATATATGCAATAATCGACGCCACTTTTTGGCCTAGACGGCCATTTTTACTGGCCTACAACGGGGGCAACGCCCAATGAGCTACAGCAAGATTCCGGCTGGCAAAGACCTGCCGAACGACATCTACGTCGCCATCGAGATTCCGGCCAACCACGCGCCGATCAAATACGAAATCGACAAGGACAGCGACACCCTGTTCGTCGACCGTTTCATGGCCACCCCAATGTTCTACCCGGCCAACTACGGCTTCATCCCCAACACCCTGGCCGATGATGGCGATCCCCTGGACGTGCTGGTCGTGACCCCTTACCCGGTTGCCCCAGGTTCGGTGATCCGCGCCCGTCCGGTCGGCATCCTGCACATGACCGACGACGGCGGCGGCGACGCCAAGGTCATCGCCGTTCCGCACGACAAGCTGTCGCAGCTGTACGTCGACGTGAAGGAATACACCGACCTGCCAGCGCTGCTGCTGGAACAGATCAAGCACTTCTTCGAGAACTACAAAGACCTCGAAAAAGGCAAATGGGTCAAGATCGAAGGCTGGGGCAATGCTGATGCTGCCCGCGCCGAAATCACCAAGTCGGTTGCTGCCTTCAAAGGCTGAACCACCCGGTGAAAAAAAGCCTCGCCTGGTGCGGGGCTTTTTTATGCCCTCAGAAACGTCCTACATCAGCGTTCGGAAGCACGTCACACACTGCCGGTACATTCACCACCCGGGAAACGCCTATGATCAGCTCCGGTGACCGCCTCAAGACGCTGCTGCAGGACTGCCACCTCAGCCCCTCGGACTTGGCCCTGCACCGCAACGTGCTGCCCCAGCACGTCAATAATTGGATTCGCCGCGGCGTACCCGTCGCCCGCATCGACGACATTGCCCAGCTGTTGTGCGTCCACAGCCGCTGGCTGCGCACCGGCATGGGCCCCAAGTATCGTTTCCCGCCGCCCTTCCCTCCCAGCGACCCACAGGACGAATTCTTCGACGAAGACAGCCTCACCCCCCGTGGCCACCCCAGCGGGTTGGCTGCCAGCACCGCAGACGACCTCTTCGTACCGTTCTACCGGCCCCTTCACCACCAGCTTATCGCTGATGAAAAACGCCACCTGCGCTTGCCCTTGGCAATATTCAAGGCGCTGCAGGTCGACCCGGAACACTGCGTGGCCCTCACCATGCCCGACAACAGCATGAGCCCGCGCATTCAGCCTGGCGCCCCGCTGGTGATCGATCGCAGCCTCACAACCCCTGCCAGCGGGCACATGTATGCCTTGCTACGCGATGGCGCACTCTACATTCGCACGCTTTACCCCATGAGCTGTGACGCCCTGCGGCTGCGCGCTGACAACCTGGGGGAGTTTGGCGATGAGCTGATCAGCGCCGACGACCCAGTCGACGTGCTGGGGTGGGTATTCTGGTGGTCGACGCTGCACATTCAGCGGCCTGACGGGCGCGGCAACGCCGATGAGAAAGACTGACATTTATGCTGGGCATTTGGCTGGAATGCCGTTATTCTTGGCGCACCTTTTAGCAAGGCGTGCTGCTTGAACAGGCACCTTGCAAAGTCGGACGGACATCATCACCGTCTGGCTAACCGGTTGACCCAAGGGTCACTGGTTCTACCATTTTTGAAGGCGGTGGCGGTCTACCAAAAATAGACCAACGCCGTCCCCGAGAAGCCGGCCACAAGCCGGCTTTTTAATGCCCGAATACTTAATAAAAAACCCCTGAACCGCGAGGTTCAGGGGTTTCTTGTATATGGTGCCCAGAGACGGAATCGAACCGCCGACACGGGGATTTTCAATCCCCTGCTCTACCGACTGAGCTATCTGGGCCGCAGCGGAATTAGACGTTTTTATGGCTGCGGCGTCAAGCAAAAACTCAATGAATACCGATAGTTAGACGAAAACCGTAGCAGCGGCCACCAGGCCGCGTCTGACGCTGTCGTGGCTTCAGCAAGCCCGGAAAGACAAAACCCCCACCTGCGTCAGCAGATGGGGGTTTCGGAATTTAATCTTGACGATGACCTACTCTCACATGGGGAAACCCCACACTACCATCGGCGATGCATCGTTTCACTGCTGAGTTCGGGATGGGATCAGGTGGTTCCAATGCTCTATGGTCGTCAAGAAATTCTGTAGCCAGGATGTCGTTTGGGCAGACACTCCAGCGAATCGGGTATGTGATGCTTGTGAGTTGCAAATTTTCGGATCATGCGTCTTCACAACACCGCAATCTGCTCATTCGACGCAAATTGCTTGGGTGTTATATGGTCAAGCCTCACGGGCAATTAGTATTGGTTAGCTCAACGCCTCACAGCGCTTACACACCCAACCTATCAACGTCGTAGTCTTCGACGGCCCTTTAGGGGATTCAAGATCCCAGTGAGATCTCATCTTGAGGCAAGTTTCCCGCTTAGATGCTTTCAGCGGTTATCTTTTCCGAACATAGCTACCCGGCAATGCCACTGGCGTGACAACCGGAACACCAGAGGTTCGTCCACTCCGGTCCTCTCGTACTAGGAGCAGCCCCTCTCAAATCTCAAACGTCCACGGCAGATAGGGACCGAACTGTCTCACGACGTTCTAAACCCAGCTCGCGTACCACTTTAAATGGCGAACAGCCATACCCTTGGGACCGGCTTCAGCCCCAGGATGTGATGAGCCGACATCGAGGTGCCAAACACCGCCGTCGATATGAACTCTTGGGCGGTATCAGCCTGTTATCCCCGGAGTACCTTTTATCCGTTGAGCGATGGCCCTTCCATACAGAACCACCGGATCACTAAGACCTACTTTCGTACCTGCTCGACGTGTCTGTCTCGCAGTCAAGCGCGCTTTTGCCTTTATACTCTACGACCGATTTCCGACCGGTCTGAGCGCACCTTCGTACTCCTCCGTTACTCTTTAGGAGGAGACCGCCCCAGTCAAACTACCCACCATACACTGTCCTCGATCCGGATAACGGACCTGAGTTAGAACCTCAAAGTTGCCAGGGTGGTATTTCAAGGATGGCTCCACGCGAACTGGCGTCCACGCTTCAAAGCCTCCCACCTATCCTACACAAGCAAATTCAAAGTCCAGTGCAAAGCTATAGTAAAGGTTCACGGGGTCTTTCCGTCTAGCCGCGGATACACTGCATCTTCACAGCGATTTCAATTTCACTGAGTCTCGGGTGGAGACAGCGCCGCCATCGTTACGCCATTCGTGCAGGTCGGAACTTACCCGACAAGGAATTTCGCTACCTTAGGACCGTTATAGTTACGGCCGCCGTTTACCGGGGCTTCGATCAAGAGCTTCGCGTTAGCTAACCCCATCAATTAACCTTCCGGCACCGGGCAGGCGTCACACCCTATACGTCCACTTTCGTGTTTGCAGAGTGCTGTGTTTTTAATAAACAGTCGCAGCGGCCTGGTATCTTCGACCGGCATGGGCTTACGGAGCAAGTCCTTCACCCTCACCGGCGCACCTTCTCCCGAAGTTACGGTGCCATTTTGCCTAGTTCCTTCACCCGAGTTCTCTCAAGCGCCTTGGTATTCTCTACCCAACCACCTGTGTCGGTTTGGGGTACGGTTCCTGGTTACCTGAAGCTTAGAAGCTTTTCTTGGAAGCATGGCATCAACCACTTCGTCGCCTAATGGCAACTCGTCATCAGCTCTCGGCCTTAGAATCCCGGATTTACCTAAGATTCCAGCCTACCACCTTAAACTTGGACAACCAACGCCAAGCTGGCCTAGCCTTCTCCGTCCCTCCATCGCAATAACCAGAAGTACAGGAATATTAACCTGTTTTCCATCGACTACGCTTTTCAGCCTCGCCTTAGGGACCGACTAACCCTGCGTCGATTAACGTTGCGCAGGAAACCTTGGTCTTTCGGCGTGGGTGTTTTTCACACCCATTGTCGTTACTCATGTCAGCATTCGCACTTCTGATACCTCCAGCAAGCTTCTCAACTCACCTTCACAGGCTTACAGAACGCTCCTCTACCGCATCATCATAAGATGATACCCGTAGCTTCGGTGCATGGTTTGAGCCCCGTTACATCTTCCGCGCAGGCCGACTCGACTAGTGAGCTATTACGCTTTCTTTAAAGGGTGGCTGCTTCTAAGCCAACCTCCTAGCTGTCTAAGCCTTCCCACATCGTTTCCCACTTAACCATGACTTTGGGACCTTAGCTGACGGTCTGGGTTGTTTCCCTTTTCACGACGGACGTTAGCACCCGCCGTGTGTCTCCCATGCTCGGCACTTGTAGGTATTCGGAGTTTGCATCGGTTTGGTAAGTCGGGATGACCCCCTAGCCGAAACAGTGCTCTACCCCCTACAGTGATACATGAGGCGCTACCTAAATAGCTTTCGAGGAGAACCAGCTATCTCCGAGCTTGATTAGCCTTTCACTCCGATCCACAGGTCATCCGCTAACTTTTCAACGGTAGTCGGTTCGGTCCTCCAGTCAGTGTTACCTAACCTTCAACCTGCCCATGGATAGATCGCCCGGTTTCGGGTCTATACCCAGCGACTAAACGCGCTATTAACACTCGCTTTCGCTACGCCTCCCCTATTCGGTTAAGCTCGCCACTGAATATAAGTCGCTGACCCATTATACAAAAGGTACGCAGTCACAGAACAAAGTCTGCTCCCACTGCTTGTACGCATACGGTTTCAGGATCTATTTCACTCCCCTCTCCGGGGTTCTTTTCGCCTTTCCCTCACGGTACTAGTTCACTATCGGTCAGTCAGTAGTATTTAGCCTTGGAGGATGGTCCCCCCATATTCAGACAAAGTTTCTCGTGCTCCGTCCTACTCGATTTCATGACTAAGAGACTTTCGCGTACAGGGCTATCACCCACTATGGCCGCACTTTCCAGAGCGTTCCGCTAATCTCAAAGCCACTTAAGGGCTGGTCCCCGTTCGCTCGCCACTACTAAGGGAATCTCGGTTGATTTCTTTTCCTCAGGGTACTTAGATGTTTCAGTTCCCCTGGTTCGCCTCTTGCACCTATGTATTCAGTACAAGATAACCATCTTGTGATGGCTGGGTTCCCCCATTCAGACATCTCCGGATCACAGTCTGTTTGCCGACTCCCCGAAGCTTTTCGCAGGCTACCACGTCTTTCATCGCCTCTGACTGCCAAGGCATCCACCGTATGCGCTTCTTCACTTGACCATATAACCCCAAGCAATCTGGTTATACTATGAAGACGACATTCGCCGAAAATTTGCATTCTTAATTAAAAGAGAACTCACAAATTTTACCTTAGCCTGAATAAACACCAGTGAAAGTGTTATCCAGTCTATCTTTCTATCACATACCCAAATTTTTAAAGAACGATTCTGATAAAGTTCAGAAATCAATATTCGAGGCGAATATTCATTTCTAAGCTTTGACGGTAGATGGTGGAGCCAAGCGGGATCGAACCGCTGACCTCCTGCGTGCAAGGCAGGCGCTCTCCCAGCTGAGCTATGGCCCCAACAAGAAACTGGTGGGTCTGGGCAGATTCGAACTGCCGACCTCACCCTTATCAGGGGTGCGCTCTAACCAACTGAGCTACAGACCCAGTTAAGAGCTGTTACCGATATCGTCTTCTTCAATGAATCAAGCAATTCGTGTGGGAGCTTATGAAACAGCTGATGTCGTCGATTAAGGAGGTGATCCAGCCGCAGGTTCCCCTACGGCTACCTTGTTACGACTTCACCCCAGTCATGAATCACACCGTGGTAACCGTCCTCCCGAAGGTTAGACTAGCTACTTCTGGTGCAACCCACTCCCATGGTGTGACGGGCGGTGTGTACAAGGCCCGGGAACGTATTCACCGCGACATTCTGATTCGCGATTACTAGCGATTCCGACTTCACGCAGTCGAGTTGCAGACTGCGATCCGGACTACGATCGGTTTTGTGAGATTAGCTCCACCTCGCGGCTTGGCAACCCTCTGTACCGACCATTGTAGCACGTGTGTAGCCCAGGCCGTAAGGGCCATGATGACTTGACGTCATCCCCACCTTCCTCCGGTTTGTCACCGGCAGTCTCCTTAGAGTGCCCACCATAACGTGCTGGTAACTAAGGACAAGGGTTGCGCTCGTTACGGGACTTAACCCAACATCTCACGACACGAGCTGACGACAGCCATGCAGCACCTGTCTCAATGTTCCCGAAGGCACCCATCCATCTCTGGAAAGTTCATTGGATGTCAAGGCCTGGTAAGGTTCTTCGCGTTGCTTCGAATTAAACCACATGCTCCACCGCTTGTGCGGGCCCCCGTCAATTCATTTGAGTTTTAACCTTGCGGCCGTACTCCCCAGGCGGTCAACTTAATGCGTTAGCTGCGCCACTAAAGACTCAAGGTCCCCAACGGCTAGTTGACATCGTTTACGGCGTGGACTACCAGGGTATCTAATCCTGTTTGCTCCCCACGCTTTCGCACCTCAGTGTCAGTATCAGTCCAGGTAGTCGCCTTCGCCACTGGTGTTCCTTCCTATATCTACGCATTTCACCGCTACACAGGAAATTCCACTACCCTCTACCATACTCTAGCTTGCCAGTTTCGGATGCAGTTCCCAGGTTGAGCCCGGGGATTTCACATCCGACTTAACAAACCACCTACGCGCGCTTTACGCCCAGTAATTCCGATTAACGCTTGCACCCTCTGTATTACCGCGGCTGCTGGCACAGAGTTAGCCGGTGCTTATTCTGTCGGTAACGTCAAAATTGCAGAGTATTAATCTACAACCCTTCCTCCCAACTTAAAGTGCTTTACAATCCGAAGACCTTCTTCACACACGCGGCATGGCTGGATCAGGCTTTCGCCCATTGTCCAATATTCCCCACTGCTGCCTCCCGTAGGAGTCTGGACCGTGTCTCAGTTCCAGTGTGACTGATCATCCTCTCAGACCAGTTACGGATCGTCGCCTTGGTGAGCCATTACCTCACCAACTAGCTAATCCGACCTAGGCTCATCTGATAGCGCAAGGCCCGAAGGTCCCCTGCTTTCTCCCGTAGGACGTATGCGGTATTAGCGTTCCTTTCGAAACGTTGTCCCCCACTACCAGGCAGATTCCTAGGCATTACTCACCCGTCCGCCGCTGAATCAGGGAGCAAGCTCCCTTCATCCGCTCGACTTGCATGTGTTAGGCCTGCCGCCAGCGTTCAATCTGAGCCATGATCAAACTCTTCAGTTCAATACTGCAATCGGGTTTTGAGAAAACCCTATAAACTTGGCTCAGCAATCGTTGGTTAAACCATGATTTCTCGTGGAGTAACTTGCGATGCTGATAATCTTTTTGACTATCAGTCTGAGTCACAAGCACCCACACGAATTGCTTGATTCAGTTGTTAAAGAGCGGTTGGTTGATTCTTTCGTCTCAACCGAGGCGCGCATTCTACGCTTTCCTCAGAGCCTGTCAAGCGTTTATTTTGAAGTTTTTCAGAGAATCTCTAACAACTTCAACCACTTGACTCGCTTCGATCTCTCGTTAGCGGGAGGCGAATTCTACAGCGTTTCAAACCGCTGTCAACCACCTTTTTCACCGCTTTCGACGTTAAGATCGAAACACTTGCCAGCTAGCTACTTCGGTTAACTCTTTGAAACTCAAGGAGTTTTCCGTTTCGTCTGCGCCGGAAGTGGGGCGAATTATAGAGAGATCTGGAGGGGCGTCAAGCGCTAATTTCAAAGAATGTCATAAAGATCAAAAGCATGCCCGCGGGCCACTTTATATAAGGTGGCCCGCAAGTGCAGTCCCACCCCCGTCACGGATAGCTGAACCTGCGCACTAGCGTCAGCTCGCCTGGCGCACGCATCGGCACCAGGAAGGTTTCCATCTTCTCGTTCGGCGTGCCCTCCTCGGTGATCAGGGTGATCTGCGCCGTGGTCAACGGCTTGACTGGGTTCTCCTGGCCGCCGCTGTCATCCTCATCTTCGCGGTAGCCGCCGCCGAAGTAGTTGACGTAGATCAGGTACTGGCCTTTCTGCGGCGCGGGCATGGCGAAGATCTCCGGGCCGTAGCCAGTGGTCACGTCCACATCCAGGGCCGCACCATTGGGTGCGGTCCGGTCGCCGTACCAGATGTGCGCACCGTCGGGAGTAATCACGTGCAGGTCCAGGTCAGTGTTGTCAGTGTCCCACGACAACAGGATGCGCAGCTTGGCAGCGCTGGCGCTGCCGGTGTTAAGGAACTGCACGCGACGCTTCTGCTGGCCGTCCGGGCTGCGGATCTCGACACTGTTGGTGCCGCCGGGAAATGAGAACGGCCGGTCGAAGTGCCCATTGCCATCCAGCTTGAGCGGCATGGCCACGCCATTGACGATCAC
Organism: uncultured Gammaproteobacteria bacterium; assembly: GCA_963816515.1. GTDB lineage: Bacteria > Pseudomonadota > Gammaproteobacteria > Pseudomonadales > Pseudomonadaceae > Aquipseudomonas. The sequence goes on from CAWFKX010000001.1 coordinate 1,750,917, forward strand.
TTTGCCCGGCTGATCAGCACTTTTGGGCACACCTTTGATGTCTCCCAGGATACGCGCCGTGTCCGCCTGGTCGGCCGGGGTATTGACCGAAGAGGCGGGGTAGTTGACGGTCTGGCGGAAGTGCTCGCCCTCTGCCGTGCCGCTGCGCCATCCGCCCATGGGTGTGTCGAGGGTAATGGGATTGTCGGCACGGGCGGCCGGCATGCCCAGCAGGATGCCGAGGAACAGGGCTGTGGTGTAGGTGCGCGGTGTCATGGCCTAGTCCAGAAGCAGGTGGCGGGCGAGCCCTTCGATGTAGTTTTCGTCCTGGCCGTTGGGGTGCGCCTCGAAGGCCAGGTGCAAGTATTCGTGAGTCAGGTCGAGCCGGTCTTGCAGGGTAAGCACGCCACGCACATAGATGCGAAGCCGCTCACGGTCCACGTACGGCCTGCCATACGCCAACCGGCAGACGGCGAACGCGCTGATTTCGTTGTAGCCCACCTCATTATCCAGCGCAGGGCGCCAGCGCCGCTTCTGGCTTTGCAGCCACTCCTGTGCCGCAGGCAGCGGCTCGCAGGAAGCCACCGGGTTATCCCAGCGGCTCAGGCTGGCCCGTGGGTAGGCCCGCTGCAGAATGACGTCGTAGCGCAGGCCCTCATTGGCCTGCTGCACCGCCTGGGCCCAGGACAGCTTGTCGGGCCCGGGCGTGTCGGAATGGTAGGTGACCGGGCTACCGGCCAGCACCAGGTCATCAGTCCAGGCGACGATGCCCCGCGCTTCACTGCTGGCCGCACGGGGCGCCACGCGCTGACGGCTGCTGCTGTCATCGATGCTCAGGCAATCACCGTCACGCCCGGCGTTTTGCAATAAATAGGTACGAATGGCAATCGCCAGGGCCTTCGCCGCTTCAGCGGGTTGGCTTTTGGCTTCGCGCTGCAGTACGCGGGCAACGTACTCTTCGCGATCCAGGCGGGCGATCAGGCGTGGTTGGCTACCGCCCTGCTGCAAATACAGGTCGCCGCTACTTTCAATGTCAAGGTCATTACCATTGCTGAACACCGCACGGTAGGGGCCCTGCAACAGGCCGTCGGGCGCAGGTACGCCGGCGCCGGTAAGCACCTGCTTGAGCGGGTAGCGAGCAAACAGATCGACCTGCACGCAACGCCCGGCATCCTTTGGCCATGGCGCCGGCAGGAAAGCACCGAGCACATCGGCATAATGGCGCAGAATCATCTGGCTGGTACCACGCCCTCCCACCCACACCGGCGTACCGTCCTGCAACCAACCCGCAAAACCACCTTGCCGGGTCTTCGAGTCGCCGTCGGCCAGCCAGCTCCAGGTCTTCACCCGCAGGCGACCACCGAGACTGCCCACGGCCTGGCCGTCGGCCGCGTCGAGCACCACATCCAGCAACAATTGACGAGCCTGCTGTTGTGCCGGCAGCGTGCGCAGCGCATCAAGCAGTTGTGCTACCGGCACCCGGGTCTGTGGCTGCAACTGGCTGATGTCGACGAGCCAGGTCGGCGCGGTGCGCGCCTGCCAATAGTCACGCCACTGAGCCGCGTCGATCTTGAGCCTGCGCGGGTCGAAATAGAGACCGCAGGAATGCACCAGTGCTGCATCCCGGGCAATGCTGCCACCCGGCGTGCAACAGTAGACTTCGTCCCGGTCCTGGCCCTGACAGTCGAACGCCGGCTCATGCTGATCGGTATCAACCAGCCAGGCGAAGACGAACAGTTTCCACAGGCTGCCCAGCGGGGTCTGCAGGTCCGCTGGTAACGGCCCCCGGCTGAGCGCCTGAGCCTGGCTGAACTCCACCACTTCATAGCCCTGACCATGCAGCCACGCCAACCGCAGCGGGGTCTCCTCTGCCTGGGACAGCTGAGGAAGCAGGCATAGCATCAGGCCCAACAGGTAACGCGTCATATCATTTGACCGTGACCTGGCTAAGCGCCGGTTTCTTTTCTTGCGCCTTGTGCTGCGGCGCATAGAGTTGGGTATAGCGCACGGGCGGCAGGTTGAACTGACCTTTCTGCGAGAAGCGCACCAAGTGACGGAAGCGCAGCTCGCCACTGAGGCTGTCCACCGCAATGCCATAGGCCAACTGACCAGGCTCGAAGCGTGCCTTCTCCAACGGCGCTGCGTCGGTGGCGCCCTGCCCTGTCAGCTTGATGCCCCAGGTCGTGCGCTCGACATCGGCGCCCGGCGGCAGCGGCACTTCCAGCATGCCGTAACGCAGCGGCTGCCCCTTGGTGCTCACGATCACTTCGTCCAGGTAGAGGCTATCGCTGGCCAGCGGCTTGTTACCGACCGCTTCCAATTTGAAGGTAAACGCCTCGTCGCCCGGAACCAGACGCAACAGACGACGCCTTACCACGACCGGTAAGTCATCAGGTTCGGCCTGCTTGCTGTCAAAGGTCAACAACGCGCGCACCGGCCGCTCACTGCTGCCGGTCAGGCTCAGCGCGGCTGGTATACCCGTGCCCTGCCATTGCCAAAAAGCCGAGCCAGTCGCGCCCTGTCCCGCCAGCCAGCCGGCAGCAGGGGCCAAGGTAGAAGGTTTGCTCGCCTGCTCGAGGCCGCGTTGCAGCCAGGTCAGCGCCAGCGCACGCTCCAGCGTCGATTGCTGCGGCAGCAAGCGTTGCAGCAGGTCGCGAGTCTGGTCGGCATTGACTGGTTTGAGCGACAGATCCAACGCGGCGGCAAACGGCTGGGCACTGGTGGCCACGCGCTGACGCGCATCCTCCAACTGCCGGGTGAACGCCTCGGGCTGCGCGACCTTGGCCTGCTGCGCCAGCGTCGCGGTCAGCGCACGGGCAATGGCCAACCCCAGGGCGGAGTCCGGTGCGTCCATGACCACACTGTCTTCGCCATCCTCCAGCAGGTTGGCATTGGCCCCCGGACCGGCCTTGGCCAGATCGTCCATCAAGCCACTGAGGAGCGTGGTGATCGGCAACCGCATCTCGCGGGCGAACGACAGGATCAGTGCCCTGTGCAACAACGGCGTGGTCGCGGCCCGCTTGCCATAGACATCCATCACCCGCTGCCAGTGATCCGGCGGAAGGGTCAGGCCCAGCGCCTTGCTGGCGTGCCAATCGGCGTAGTACGCATAGGCGGTGAGAAAGGCGTCGGGGGCCTGGTCTTCGCCCCACCAGGTGAAAGCTGCCTGCGGGCCGGCCATCTGGATCAGGCGCAAGCGACTGTTCTGCAGGATCAATCGCAGGCGGTCGCGAACACTGCTGTCGCCGCTCAGGGCCGGATAGGCGATGCTCAACGGCAGCAACTGGCTGGCGGTCTGTTCGACGCCCCCCCATGGGTACTCCAGCAAGTCATCCAGGCTGGCACGCAGCAAGGCTTGCGGGCTGTCGTCCAGGCGCAGGCGAATGTTGCTGGCGTCGGCAGGCAAGGTCAGCGGAATCTCACCGGAACCGACATCCAGCGCTTGGGTATGCACGGTTTGCCAGCCGTCGGCGACAGTGCTTACGTGCACGGCCAGGGCGTCCTGGGTCTTGCCATCCTGCTGTAGCTCGGCCGTCCAGTCGGCGCTGCCTGGTGGCTGCGCTTCGGCCTGCGCGACCGGCGCCGGCAGTGGCACGTAGTTGATACCTTTATTCAGGGTCAGCGGCAGTCGCTGCTCCTGCCCGGCGTAGTGCACCACCAGTTCAGCCTTGACCGGTTGCTCGGCCTGGCTGAAGGCGAACACGCCCAGGTCCGGATGATCACCAGCGCGGAAGCGGGTTGGCCCACTCCATTTCAGGTACAGCGGTTTTTCCGAGCGAATGAAGTGTTTCTTCTGCCCGACCTGGCCTTCGTCGGCCATGGCCCGCACGGTGATGCGCCAGCGGGTCAGGGAGTCGGGCATGCGGAAGGTGAAACGCGCCTTGCCGCTGGCGTCGCTGGTCAGCTCCGGCTGCCAGGCCGCCGTATCGACGTCTTCGCGGCGTGGGCGCTCCAGCACCTTCACGCCTCGCTCGCTGCGATTGGCCTTGCCAGGGGCAGCCGGGCTGCCAGGCAAGGCCACGTCGTAGCTGATGAACGACAGGCTGGCGCTGGTGCGCACGTTGTTGCGGCGCGGATGGTAGAAAAACTGATCGATACCCGGGGCGATTTCCGGTTGCAGGGCGTACACCATTTCGTCGACGACGCTGACCATCAGGTGCGCCGGAATCGGCTTGCCAACGAACTGGGTGCTGAGGTCAACGGTGACCGTGTCGCCTGGCTGGTACTGTTCCTTGTCGGTCGCGATAGCGATGTCGATCTGCGGCGCGACCACCTTGATACCGGCGTTCTGGAAACTGTACTCGCCGCCCTTGGTGTAGAGCACCGAGAACGTCAGGTTAGGCGCGAAGCTGTCCTTGACCGGAATGTGCACGCGGTACTGGGTGGGGCTGATGGTATCGACTTTCAGCCAGTCGCCGCCCTTGCTCAGCAGCGCGGTGGCTTCCACCTTGTCGCGTTCCAGCGACAGCAGTGCATCGCTGACTGGCTCCGGGAAGGTGACCAGCGCCAGCGCTTCGTCACCCGCCGTGTACTCGGCCTTGTCGAGGACGATTTCCACCGTACCCGGCACGGCCTTGACGCCATCACCGGTCACCGAATGGCCGGTGGCACCGAGGATACGCTGGTGCTCATCGAGCAGGCTGAGGTTATAGGTGCCCGGGCGGTCAAAGGCCAGGCTGAAGCCAGTGTCGCCCGCCGCCAACTCGGCACCGCCGGTGGTCTGGTCCTCCAGGCGCACCCAACTGTAGGCTGTCGGCTTGACCGAGGTAGGCTGTTCACTCTTGTAGCTGAAGGCAACCTTGTCCCCCACGGCGCTGAAGCGCTGCGCTGCACCGAGCTGATACTGGGCGGCGCCGCGTTCGATCAGGATTTCCTTGGTAGTCTTGACCCGGTAAGCGGCGCCGTCGCTGGCGAACACAGTGAGCATGTAGCGGCTGGGTTTCTCCGCCGCCGGCAGTTCGATACTGGCTTGCCCCTTGGCGTCCGTGGTCAGCTCGGTGCTGGTCAGCTCTACCGGAAACTGCCCCAGGTACTGCAGTTCGTTTTCTACCATCGACAACTGCTGGGCGCGCAGGCTCAGGGTCAGCCTGGCGTTGGCCACCGGCTTGCCATCGGGGTACATCAGCAACAGCTTGCCTTTCACCGGTTCGTTGGTGCGCAAGTCCTGCTTGGCCAGGTCGAGGGAAATCTCGAAATGCGGCTTGATGTACTCCGCCACGCGGAAGGCGCTGCTGTAGGTCTGGTCGCGGTAGGTAAAGCGCAGTTCATAGCCCCCGGCCACGGCGTTGTCCGGCAATTGGAAGCGCCCCTGGGTGCCGGCCTTGGCGTCGAGGTTGAGGTCCAGGCCCTGCAGCGTTGTGCCGGTGGCATCGATGACACTGACATGCACGGCGCCAGCCGTCGGCGCAACCGAGTCGCGAGCGTTCTTGAACTCGCGCCCGACTATTTTCATCGACACCCAGTCGCCCGGCCGGTATAGCGGCCGATCGGTGAAGGCGTAGAGTTTCGTGTCGTAGATTTCGCTGTCGTAATAGAAGTTCTCGGAAACGAAAACCCCTCCTTCCGCGTCTTCGCCAATCACAAACGAACGCTCGGGGCTGACATGCTTGAGCCGCAGCAAGCCATCACTGTCGGTTTCCCCGCTGCTCATCACGCCAAGGCCGTCAGTCCATAGCACCTTGACCTTGGGCACCGAACTGCCTTCGTGCTTGCGCGCGGCCCATACCAACAGCTCGTCGCCGGCAATCTTGCTCACCGCCACGGTGTTGGAGACGAACACCACGGTGGTTGCGCGGTATTTGCCGATAAGCGCTTCCACCAAATACAAGCCAGGTTTGAGTTTGCCCAACGGAATGTAGACATTGCCGGGCGCCACGCTGATGAATTCGCTGGACGAACCGGCCAGGTCAACACCCTTGGGCGGCTGGATCGGCTTGGCCTGCCACAGCGGGTAGCGGAACTGCGTGATCAGGGGCAAACCGGGAATGGGCGCATACTGCGGCTGAGCGTCATATTGGGTCGGCGTGGCAATGGCGCTGCCCATCTTCAATTCCGGCACCTGCTCGGTGACTTCCTTGCGCGACTCGTAGGAGAACGCGCGCTGCATCACCCGCCGGGATTTGCGATACCAGTTATCCCACAGGTACGCCAGGGTGTTGGAAAGGCCCTCGCCCTTGAATTGGCCCTCGCTGACCACGCGGTGCAGATTTTTCTGGCGTTTCAGAAATTCAAGCGGCTGGTCGATGCGGTAGACGCGGATATCGGCGCCGCCATAGGGCTCCATGCGGAAGCGGCGGTAGTCACGGCCCGGCGCTTCAAGGCGCACCATGGCCTGCTCGTCCGTGGCAAAGCTGCTGTCGGCAAGCAGGAAGAAACTTTCCCCGGCCATGGGCGCATAGTCACTGGCCGGCACCGAGTCATCGGCCCGAACCACGCTGAACGGCGCCAGCAGGCAGATCAGCCACAGGCACAGGCGCACTGCCAGGGCGGCGCTCATCGGAGGAAATTGAGCCGATACACACCGATGAAGTTCGGGTTGGCTGCGTCGGGTATCCATCGGGTGTCCTTCCATGTCATGAGTTGCTGCACGCTTGCCGAGCGCATGCCGTTGTCAGTGGGGGTGGTGGTGCCGGTGTGATAGGCGATGTAGCGGCCCATCCAGATCATCAAATGCTGGTCATCGCCCTGGTCGAAGAACATCAGGTCGCCGGGCCGCGCCTGGCTCAGGTCGCGACCGACCAGGTGACTGTTGAACTGGATCAACTTGATGGCGTTGACATAGGGGCCCACCTTGCCGCCGCCCTGCTGCCATTGCTGGGCAAGGCCGCGCTGGGCATCGGTGAGCGCCAGCTCAGGGGGCAGGTAGCGATTGGACAGGCCATTGGCGCGTAGCCATTTGTCGTCATGAACCTTGAGCGCCTCGTTGGCGGCAAAGCGCACCAGGCCCGCGCAGTCCTGCTGATACCAGCGCGGGCTGGGGCCCTGGGTCAATTGCTCCTGGGCGATGCGCACGAACCAGGCGCGGAACACCTGGGTTTGTTCGGCATCGAGGCCCGGCGTGGTTGCCGCCAGCAACCGGCTGCTGAGCAATACCCCGAGCAGCAGCACCGAGAGCGTTTTCAAAGGGCACGCCATTGCAATGGCAGCCACTGCCAGTGGCCATCGGCCTCGCTGCCTTCAGGCAGGGTCAGCGCGTATTTGCCATAACCGGCGAGCTTCTGCAGTTTTGGGATCAGGTGAGTCTGGGCGGCATTGCGAAATACGGGTTCCATGTCCTGGGGCAAGCTGTCGAGAGTTTCCTGTTGCATCAACTGCGCTAGCGAATCCGGTCCTAGATAAATGGACATCAAGGCGTTCCTGGGTGCGATGTCGGCGAGCGGCGCGACATGCTTGTCGAGTGCACCCAAGGCTTTTTCCACCAATTTGTCGTCCAGGGAAAACAGCAGTGTCGAGCCATGGCGCGCCAGGCTCACGTTGAAAAAGCCCTTGCCGGTAATGCTTTCGGGGTTCTGCGCATCGCGATTGCGGTACTGGCCGAAGTTGGAGCTGACTTGGCGCAGCCACTGGTGGCCCTGCGCCGGCGACTGCTCGCTGACGGGGAACTGGCCACCGGGCACTTTGCTTTCCCAGGCGCCCACCATGGAGCCGAACAACTTGCCCAGGTCAGCGTCCAGCTTGCTACCGTCGGCCGTGTCCAGGCCCGCCACCAGCAAGGGTGTGTAGAGGTGGGAATCGGGGTACCAGCACAATCCCGCCGCACCACTCATGTGCCCGGTCAACGCCTTGGCCGTCTGCTCGTCGGCACCCAGTTTGACCAGCAGCGGTTGCTGCTGCTCGGCGGCCAGGGGCAATGCCACGCAGGCACTGGCGCCCACTGGCATGGCTTGCCAGATGGGCGTGAAGTTCAGGTCTGGCGTGTTGTCGGTTTCATCCAGCGCCAGATAGCTGTGCCAGCCCTTGTCATCCATGTCCAGGCGTATGCCGGCGAAGGTCGGGATGAAGCGCTGGTACCCCATCGCGAGCACACTGGAACTGATAGCGATGCGCTGCTTGATCGCCGCGTCGCGAGGCTGCAGGCCGAATGCTTCGGGGAACAGCTGGTTGCCACTGAGCAATGCCGCCAGCGCCTGGGTCGATACCGCGCCGGGCGCCACTTCACTGTCATCGCCACGTTCGTAGAGCTTGTCCGGGTTGGACAGTACCACCAGTTTATCCCCGCGCGAGGCAAACAGCAGCGACTTGCTGGCGTTATAGGCCAGGCGATAGAGCGGCACTGCCTCGCCCGCCACTTTCAGTTCACCCACCTTGCTCAATTGCTGGTCATCCAGTGCCACATGAGCCAGCGGCTCCAGCAGCTTGGCCAGGCCACCGCGGTCCATCACCAGCAGGAAGTCCTTGAGGCGGCCGTCGGCACCGCGCCACAGGGCCACATCGGCCGGCTGGTCGAACAGCGCCTCGATGAGGTTGTCCTGCAGTTTCAGGTCATGCTCGTAGATGATGCGTCGCAGGCTGCCGATCAACCCCAGGCGGTCGCCATGGGTCTCGTAATAGAAGACGAAGTCCTCGGTGAGGGTTTCGCGCAGGAACGGCACATTCAGCAGGTCGCGGGGCAATTGCGCCAGCGACTGGGTTTCCAGCAGCGCATCGGGGCGGCTGAGGCCGAACTTGTCCATCGCCAGGGCCACCGCCGGCAGCTTCGGCTTGTGCAGGTACCAGCCCAGGCCGCCTGCCACCGCAGCCACCAGGCATAGCCCGATGGCCAGCAGCACGTTGCGGCGCTTGCCAGTGGAAGGTGTTGGGCCAACAGGGGCGGCGGCCGGTACAGCTGTGTTTTCGCTCATGTTCGCAAAGCCCGATTCATCCATGCGGTGCAGGGTTCAATAGGTAAAAGTCTTGACCAACAGCAGGTCGCCGATGGCACGCAAGGGCACGATAAAGCTCTCGCGCTTTTCGTTGACGGTGTTTTCGTTGAGCACCAGGTTGATTTCCGAAGTGATGACTTCGTTCTGGTTACCGCGCTCCTCAAAGTTATAGCCGCCATTACTGTAGTTGCCCCAGTAGTTGACGTAGACCAGATACGTACCGTGCATCGGCGCGGTCATGGTGAACATCTCCGGCCCCGGGCCGTCGACGCTGTCGGTGTCCAGGCCACCCCCGTTGCTCAGTACCGGGTTGGCATAGAACGCATGCTGGCCATCGGGCGTGATGATGTGCAGGTCAAGCTCGGCCTTGGGGTCGTCCCAGGCCAGGAAGATACGAATACGCGCCGGCGTGCGCTGGGCGTTGGCTTCGTAAAATTGCACGCGCTTGAGCGACTTGCCCTCGCTGCTGCGCACTTCGACGCTGTTGGAACCGGCGCCAAACGCGTAGGGCCGGGCGAAACGCCCTTCCTCGTCGGTGTACAGGCTCAGGGCGTTGCCATTCACGGCCAGGGTGTGCGGCTGGCGCTGGGGCGAGGTGGCCTTGATCTGCCCTTCGATCATGCTGCGATTGCGCTGGATGCCACGATCGATGGGCGGCGTCGGGTAGGCCACGCGCGAGTTTTCGCTGCGGTCGAGCAGACCGAAGTAGCGCCAGCCGCCTACCGGGCTGTCGAGGGTAGCCGTGGTCTCGGCGAGGGCCGTGGACGCCCAGATGAAGGCGCTGAGCCAGAGAAGAAATCGCATGTGTGCTTCCTGCAATGCGTGATGATCGGTGTCAGGTCCTGCGACACCTTTTTATAGCCATTTTTTCGAGGCGGGCGAAGCGTAGCGATTCGCCTGCCGTTTCACAATCCGAAAGATGTTGGAAATGTCGACCAGCGCTCATCGCTCCGCCAGGATGCGCTTGCCCCGCCGCGCGCCGATGGCACTGGCTTGGCCATCGCGTTGCTTGCCGGTACGCGCTTCGCTGATCAGCCCGGGTATCAGTGCGCCCTCCGGCAAGTGTTTCCAGAAGCGGCTGGGCAGGTGACCCTGCATGGCCCGGGTGTTAAGCCGCGCCGGGTTGAAGATGTGACTGTAGTAGGTCAGCCACAACTCGCCGTGCGGGTCTTCGGCCTGTTGCGCCAACTGTTGCCAGGTGCCCGGGCACTCGCGCTGGTGATGCAACTGTTCGCCGTCGTAGTAAACGCCGTCGCGTGGCGTGGCGATCAGCCAGCGGTGCCGGCCCATGCGCCCGATGAAGTGGGTGCTGGCGCTTTGCAGGATATCGTGGGCGGGTTCATGCCAGGCGACGTATTCCGGTTGCCCCTGCGCCTCTTGCGCAGGCGCCAGCGCGACGAAACGGACGAACGCATGCAAGTGGTGAGCTTCACGGGACACCTGCTTGATGCGCCGTTGCAGCTCGCTACCCAACCGGTCGCCCGCGAGCATGGCGGTGCGATCGCCATGGCTGACGCGCCACAGCACCTCGTACAGCAGGCTCCAGCGCTGATCGCCACGGTAGCGCGAAGCGGCTTCCAACTGCTCCAGCAACGCCAGCGGGATACGCGCCATGAAAGGCCCGGGCGTATCAGGCAATGCGTGATCGGTCGCGAACAGGTCCGCCACGTCCCAGCTGACCTCGCTGGGGTCCACCCGGTGGCTGAGCAGCCAGCGCGCCTGTTGGCGCCAGGTGCCGAATACATCGTCGCAGTCGAGGCGAATCATCCCCACAGCCCCATCTGCTGCGGGGCCGGACGGTCGCGCAACTGCTCGCGCAGCAGATGGCTGCTGCTGTCGGCCAGGCGCGGGTGGTAATCGCTGGTGATCAGGAAGGGCTTGGCCTTGGCCAGCACGCAACGCAGGCGCGTGAGGTCGTCGTAGCGAATGCGACGCTGGCGCCGCAGTTCGACCAGACGCTGGGTAGTACGAATGCCAATACCGGGAATGCGCGCGATCAGCGCCGGCTCGGCGCGGTTCAGGTCCAGCGGGAACACGTCGCGATGCTCCAGCGCCCAGGCCAGTTTGGGGTCTATGTCCAGCGCCAGGTGGCCCGGCCCCTGAAACAATTCGTCGGCCTTGAAGCCGTAGCCGCGCAAGAGGAAATCGGCCTGGTACAGCCGGTGCTCGCGCATCAGTGGCGGCGCAGCCAGTGGCACGCTCTTGGGGCTGTTGGGGATAGGGCTGAACGCTGAATAGTAGACGCGCTTGAGCTTGTAGTTGCCGTAGAGGCTTTCAGCGCTGTGCAGGATGGTGCTGTCGTCGGTGTCATCAGCGCCGACGATCATCTGCGTGCTCTGCCCGGCCGGAGCAAAACTCGGCGCCTTGGGTTCATCGGCCACGGCCTGGCGGCCGACATGGATGGTGTTCATGGCCTGGCGGATGGAGCCGACCTGTTTTTCCGGCGCCAGGGTCTGCAGGCTGGCGTCGGTGGGCAATTCGATATTGACGCTGAGGCGGTCGGCGTAGCGCCCCGCCTCCTCGATCAGCAACGGGTCGGCTTCGGGAATGGTCTTGAGGTGGATGTAGCCGCGGAACTGGTGCTCCTCGCGCAACAGTTTCGCCACGCGAATCAGCTGCTCCATGGTGTAGTCGGCCGAGCGGATGATGCCCGAGCTGAGGAACAGGCCGCTGATGCAATTGCGGCGGTAGAAGTCCAGGGTCAGGGTGACCACTTCCTCCGGCGTGAAACGCGCACGCGGCACATCGCTGGAGCGGCGGTTGACGCAGTACTGGCAGTCGAACAGGCAGAAATTGGTCAGCAGTATCTTCAATAACGAAACGCAGCGCCCGTCCGGTGTATAACTGTGACAGATGCCCATGCCGTCGGTGGCGCCCAGCCCGGCCTTGCCTTCGGAGCTGCGCCGGGGCGCGGCACTGCTGGCGCAGGAGGCGTCATACTTGGCGGCGTCGGCCAGGATGCTGAGTTTCTCGATCAGCTGCATGGGTTTTCTCTACACTGTTTTTATATACAGTAATGCAGCCGTAGCGGCCCCTCAAGCGCTTTAAGGTGAGTGGCTGTAAAAATGACCGACGGTTGCACCTGCCCCTCAACCGGCCCGCTTTGCAACAGTGTTTTGCACCCACTGATTTGCCCGCCGCGCCCCGCTCTGCTAGTGTCGCGCGGTTTCAACTCCTGTCGAGAGAGCCGCCATGGCCCGTAAGAAAGCTTCCGTGGATTTCGAGCAATCCCTGGCCGATCTGCAAACGCTGGTCGAACGCCTGGAAAACGGTGAATTGTCACTGGAAGAATCCCTGGCTGCCTTCGAGCAAGGTATTGGCCTTACGCGTGACTGCCAAGCCGCGCTGGCCCAGGCCGAGCAAAAGGTGCAGATCCTGCTGGAGCGCGACGGCGAGCTGACGCAAGAGCCCTTTGACGCGGAACAACCTGAATGATCAGCACTTACCAGGCCACCTGCCAGGCGCGCGTCGATAGCGCCCTGAACAGCCTGTTCGCCGCCCCCACGCCGGAGCTGGCGCGCCTTTATGAAGCCATGCGCTACAGCGTGATGAACGGTGGCAAGCGCGTGCGCCCGCTATTGGTGTACGCCGCCTGCGAAGCCCTGGGCGCGCCGGCCGAGCAGGCCAACGGCGCTGCCTGCGCGGTGGAATTGATACACGCCTATTCGCTGGTGCACGATGACCTGCCGGCCATGGACGACGACGACCTGCGCCGTGGCCAGCCGACCACCCACAAGGCCTTCGATGAAGCCTGCGCGATCCTGGCCGGGGACGGCCTGCAGAGCCTGGCCTTCACCGCGCTGCTGGATGACCGCCTGAGCCCCCAGGGTGAAGCCGTGCGCCTGCAGATGGCGATGGTCCTGGCCCAGGCCGCAGGGCCTGGCGGCATGGTCGGCGGCCAGGCCATCGACCTCGGTTCGGTGGGCAAGAAGCTCGACCAGGATGCCCTGGAGTTCATGCACCGGCACAAGACCGGTGCCCTGATCGAGGCCAGCGTGCAGCTCGGCGCCCTCGCCAGTGGCCGCGCCAGTGCCGAACAACGCCAGGCGCTGAAGACTTATGCACAGGCCATCGGCCTGGCGTTCCAGGTCCAGGACGATATCCTTGACGTGGAAAGCGACACCCAGACTTTAGGCAAGCGCCAAGGCGCCGACATCGCCCGTGACAAACCCACGTACCCGGCGTTGCTGGGCCTGGGCATGGCCAAGGCATATGCCTTGCAGCTGCGCGACCAGGCGCTGGAAGCCCTGCTGCCCTTCGATGAGGCTGCCGAACCGCTGCGCGATTTGGCCCGCTACATCGTCGAACGTCGCAGTTGAACCGCAGCGTGCGGACCGTCCGACGCGTCATCGCGTGGGCAGTCGGCGCTGCATAGGTTAAACTGCCGCCACTCCATATTTATAACGATTCGCCTGATGCCCACGACGTTTCAAGAGATTCCCCGCGAACGCCCGCTGACGCCCTTGCTGGACCGTGCCGATACGCCGGCCGGCCTGCGCCGACTGGGTGAAGCCGAGCTGGAAACCCTGGCCGATGAATTGCGCCAGGAGTTGCTCTATACCGTTGGCCAGACCGGCGGGCACTTCGGTGCCGGCCTGGGCGTCATCGAACTGACGATTGCGCTGCATTACGTCTTCGACACGCCGGACGACCGCCTGGTGTGGGACGTGGGCCATCAGGCCTACCCGCACAAGATCCTCACCGGTCGTCGCGAACGCATGGCCAGCCTGCGCCAGAAAGACGGCCTTGCCGCCTTCCCTCGCCGCAGCGAGAGCGAGTACGACACCTTTGGCGTCGGCCACTCCAGCACTTCCATCAGTGCCGCCCTGGGCATGGCGATTGCCGCGCGCCTGCAGAACAGCGGGCGCAAGTCCATCGCCGTGATCGGCGATGGCGCACTGACCGCCGGCATGGCTTTCGAGGCGCTGAACCATGCGCCCGAGGTCAATGCCGACATGCTGGTGATCCTCAACGACAACGACATGTCGATTTCGCGCAACGTCGGTGGCCTGTCCAACTACCTGGCCAAGATCCTCTCCAGCCGTACCTACGCCAGCATGCGCGAAGGCAGCAAGAAAGTGCTGTCGCGCCTGCCAGGTGCCTGGGAGATCGCCCGCCGGACCGAAGAGTATGCCAAGGGCATGCTGGTACCCGGCACCCTGTTCGAAGAGCTGGGCTGGAACTACATCGGCCCGATCGACGGCCATGACCTGCCGACCCTGGTGGCCACCTTGCGCAACATGCGTGACCTCAAGGGCCCGCAGTTCCTGCACGTGGTCACCAAGAAGGGCAAGGGTTTCGCCCCGGCCGAGGTCGACCCGATCGGCTACCACGCCATCACCAAGCTGGAGCCGTTGAACGCCCCGGTCGCGCCGAAGAAAGCCACGGGGCCGAAGTACTCCGCGGTGTTCGGGCAGTGGCTGTGCGACATGGCCGCCGCCGATCAACGCCTGGTGGGCATTACCCCGGCGATGAAGGAAGGCTCGGACCTGGTCGACTTCAGCGAGCGCTACCCGGAACGTTATTTCGACGTGGCCATCGCCGAGCAACACGCGGTGACCCTGGCCGCGGGCATGGCCTGCGAAGGCGCCAAGCCGGTGGTGGCGATTTACTCCACCTTCCTGCAGCGCGCCTACGACCAGTTGATTCATGACGTGGCGGTGCAGAACCTTGACGTGCTGTTCGCCATTGACCGCGCCGGCCTGGTTGGCGAAGACGGCCCGACCCATGCGGGCAGCTTCGACCTGTCGTATCTGCGCTGCATCCCGGGCATGGTGATCATGACCCCGAGCGACGAGAACGAACTGCGCAAGATGCTCAGCACTGGCCACCTGTACCAGGGCCCGGCCGCTGTGCGTTACCCTCGCGGCACCGGCCCGAACGCCGCCATCGACAGCAGCCTGGAACCGCTGGAAATCGGTAAGGGCGTGGTACGCCGCGAAGGCAGCAAGACCGCGCTGCTGGTGTTCGGCGTGCAACTGGCCGAGGCGTTGAAAGTGGCCGAGAAGCTCGATGCCACCGTGGTCGACATGCGTTTCGTGAAACCCCTGGATGAAGCGCTGGTACGCGACATCGCCGGGCGCCACGAGCTGCTGGTGACGCTCGAGGAGAACAGCATCATGGGTGGCGCCGGCGCCGCCGTGAGTGAGTTCCTGGCGCGCGAGAACCTGCTCAAGCCGATGCTGCACCTGGGCCTGCCCGACGTTTACGTGGAGCATGCCAAGCCTGCGCAGATGCTGGCTGAGTGCGGGCTGGACGAAGCCGGTATCGAAGCGGCCATAGCCAAGCGCCTGGCTGTCCTGGGCCTCACGTAGGGCGAGCAGCCTGGGCGGCTGCTACGGGCGGTATTTGCCCCTGTAGCAGCCGCCAGCCACCCCGCCGCTACGGCGCAATTCGCTCGCACAAGCGCGCCAGCGCTTCAATCATCTGCCCGCTCGGGCGCTCCACCCCCGGATCACCCATCACTACCCTGCCCCTGATCGGCCACTGCCGCCACGCATCGGCCTGGGCCTGATTCGGCACCACGATCACCTGCGGGTCACGCTGCAGCACGGTTTCCAGGCTGACCTGGGGTGCCGGCAACGGCAGGTCGGCGAACAGGTTGCGCGCACCGCACACGCTCAAGGCATCGCTGATGATCTGCCCGCTACCCACGGTGTACAGCGGCGAATCCCATACCTGATAGAACACGCGCAGTGGTAGCGGCCGACGGTAGCGCTCGCGCAACGCGGCCAGGCGCTGGCGAAACGTGCCGGCCAGTTGCTTGCCACGCTCGGCCTGCCCCAGCGGGACGGCGATCCGTTCGATCTGCGCGGCCAGGTCTTCGAGGGTATGAGGTTCTGCCACCAACACCGGAATGTGCCAGCGTTCAAGCTGTTCACGCTGGGCCGGACTGATGCTGCCAGGCCATAACAGCACCAGGTCGGGGTTGAGCGCCAGCAGCCGCTCCAGATCCAGCTGCCCGTAATGGCCAACCGAGGGCAAGCGCTCCAGCCCCGACGGACGCGAGCCCGCATCGAGGACCCCGACCAGCCGATCCTGCCCACCGACTTCCACGGCGATTTCGGTCAGCGACGGTGCCAGGCTGACCACCCGCTGCGCAGCCACGGCTGTGCTACAGCACACCAGCAGCAGGCAGGCGAGCCACCGGCGCATCAGGCCAACTGACGGGGAATGCGGTAGAGGCAGAGCAGCAGCACGCTGGAGAACGCCAACAGGCACAGCGGCACCGCTTCCAGGCCGAACAACACTGCCAGCGCAGCCACCCAGGCGGGCAGGCCGGCAAACAGGAAGGCCATGCGCCGGCTAGCGGCCAGCGCAATCCAGGCGGCAGGCTCCTGAGGGGTGTCGAGGGCTTGCTCGGTGGCGATCAGCCTGCGCTTGTAGGCGCCGAAGCGCGGCAGGCTGAGAAACATCGAAGCGACACCGGCGATGAACAAGGGCATCGCCAGCACGGGGATCAGGGCGTCATTCTCGCCAAACGCCCAACTCATCACAAACAAGGGCAGCAGGGTCAGCGCCAACTGCTGCCACCAGGCTACCGCCAACCGGCGGCGCACCTGTGAGCGGGTCACGCCGGATCGGCCTCGCTCTGGTGCTCGTTGCCCATCATGTGCCCGAGCTTGCCGGCCTTGGTGGCCAGGTAGTGCTTGTTGTGCGGGTTGTGACCGGTGTGCAGCGGCACGCGCTCGGCCACCACAATGTTCATGTTGGTCAGTGCCTTGACCTTGCGCGGGTTGTTGGTCATCAGGCGCAGGGACTTGACCCCCAAGTGCTCCAGCATCGGCAGGCACATGGCGTAGTCACGCTGGTCGGCAGCAAAGCCCAGGCGCTCGTTGGCCTCGACGGTGTCGGCACCACCGTCCTGCAGTTCATACGCGCGGATCTTGTTCAACAGGCCAATACCACGGCCTTCCTGACGCAGGTACAGCAACACGCCACGGCCTTCACGGGCAATAGCCTGAAGCGCTGCTTCCAGTTGCGAGCCGCAGTCGCAGCGCTGGCTGAACAGGGCATCGCCTGTCAGGCATTCGGAGTGAAGGCGACCCAGCACCGGCTCGCCATCGGCGACGTCGCCCAGGCTCAGCACGACGTGCTCGCGGCCGGTGGCTTCATCGAGAAAGCCGTGCATGGTGAATTGCGCAAAAGGCGTTGGCAGCTTGGAAGCGGCGACGAAAACGACGGGCACCGTGTGCTCCTATCAAATATCTGACATGAAAATTGACCAAGGCCAGCATTGTAACAGCAGCTTACGGGCGGCGCTTAGGCTGAATTATGAGGGATAAAGATCAGGAAGTTTGATCGCTTATGGCGTAAAGGGATAAGGCTGCTTCCAGCGTTCGAAGATCGGCCGCAGCGCACCGCTGGGCACTAGCTCGTCCATGCGCCGGTCGAACAGCGCCAGCAGGTAACGGCCACGAGGGCTATCGGCAAAACCCAGGTACAAGGGCAGTTCTGCCAGGTGGGTCAGTTTGAACTGTGCGGGATCAGCGGCCTGCTTCAATATGCCGTTGATCTCGGCCAGGGCGTCGATGTAATAGTCGGCGTGGTCGTGCGCAAGCATTGGCAGGATACTGATACGCCGCTGCACTTCGTTGTACTGATGGATGTTCGGCAGGTAGCGCTGGTAGCTGTAGCCACGCACCCAGGCCAGGCGATAGCGGCCGACCGTGTCGAGGGTTGGCGACGGTTTGCCAGCCAGGCCGAGGGCGTAGATATGGTCCGTGTCGTAATGCCAGCGCGGGTACAGGGTGTTGGCCATTGAATCGTGATAAGCGCCCAGCCAGGCATCGGCCTCACCGCGCTGCACCAGGCCTATGGAGCGCATGTACGGCACCGTTCGGGGCTGCAACGCCACACCGGCAGGCTCGAACACCTTGCGCAGGATATCCCAGGCCAGGCCGCTGCCGTCGGCGTTGGTGTAGTCGCTCCACTCCTCGCTGGCGACCTGGATCTGCGTCGGGGCTGCCTCGCCCCGGGCAATCACCAGCATGCCGAGCAAAATCATCAGAATCCATCTGGCCATGATCGCGCTCCCTGTCCGGCCGCGCCCCATCAAATGAGATGCCACCCCCACACCACGACCTGCATCGCCAGCCAGGCAAACACGCCCGCCAGCACGTCATCGAGCATGATGCCGACGCCGCCATGCACATGCCGGTCGATCCAGCGGATCGGCCATGGCTTGAGTATGTCGAAAAAGCGGAACATGAGGAAACCGACCAGTATCCACTCCCAGCCCTCGGGCACCAGCCACAGGGTTATCCACATGCCGACCATTTCGTCCCAGACGATACCTTCGTGGTCGTGCACGCCCAGGTCGTCGGCCACCTTGCCGCACAGCCAGAAGCCGAACAGCATGGTGATGCCCAGCATCAGCCAATAGCCCCAGTCCGGCAACATCTGCCACAGCGGGATGAACGGGATGGCGACCAACGAGCCCCAGGTACCCGGGGCCTTGGGCAAGGTGCCCGAGCCAAAGCCGAACGCCAGGAAATGCCAGGGGTTGCGCCAGACTGACGGCGGCACGTTCTCTGCCGGGACCTGGTTGGGGTGATCTGTCACGGTGTCTCCCGAAAATGTTGGTAGCCCCGCACAGCCGGGGTAATGTCGGCGCCGGCCGTGTCGAACAGGCTGACGCCCTGCCCTGCACGCACCTGGCCCAGCACGTGGATGGGCCAGCCTTCGGCGCGCAGGCCAGGCAGATGTTCGGCCGGCAAGGTGAACACCAGCACGTAGTCATCGCCGCCTGTCAGGGCCGCCGTTTGCGCCGCTTCCTGGCCTAGCAGGCCCAGCAGGGCATTCGACAACGGCACGGCCGGCAGTTCCAGCGCCAGCGCCACGCCGGAGGCCGACGCGATATGTCCGCAATCGGCCAGCAAGCCGTCGGAGATATCCATGGCAGCCGTAGCCTTTCCACGCAAGGCCTGGCCCAGGCCGAATTGCGGCGGCGGCGACCAGTAATGCGCCAGCAGCGGTGCCGCCACGGCTTCCTCAGCCTGTGCCTGGCCGAGCACCAGCGGCAAGGCGCCAGCAGCGTCGCCCAGGTTGCCGCCCACGCACAGCAGGTCACCGGCACGGGCGCCCGAACGCAACAGCGCCTGGCCCGCCGGTACGCGGCCGAACACGGTCACGGTCAGGCTCAGCGGCCCACGGGTAGTGTCACCGCCGATCAGGCTCAGGCCACACTGCGTGGCCATGCGGTTCAGGCCTTGGGCAAATGCCTGCAGCCAGCCTTCGGCCACCGACGGCAAGGTCAGGGCGAGGGTAAAGCCAATGGGATCGGCGCCCATGGCGGCCAGGTCACTGGCAGCCACTGCCAGCGCGCGCTGGCCGAGCAGAAAGGGGTCGGCGGGGTCGGGGAAATGCACCCCGGTAACCAATGTGTCGGTCGACACGGCCAACTGCTGGCCGGCTGGCAGGGCCAGCAGGGCGCAGTCGTCGCCGATGCCGAGCGCCACGCCGTCGCCGCCCTGCGCACAGGGCGCGGCGGCGAAGTAGTGTCGGATCAGCTCAAACTCGCCCATGGTATGCAAGCGCGTGAATCAGCGCTTGAATGCCTTCACTTCGGCGGCGCGCACGTTCGGCGCGACCTTGTCCAGCACGCCGTTGACGAACTTGTGGCCGTCGGTGGAACCGAAGACCTTGGCCAGCTCGATACCTTCGTTGATGACCACGCGGTACGGCACGTCAACGCGCTTGAGCAGTTCCCAGGTGGACAGCCGCAGTACCGCCAGCTCGACCGGGTCCAGCTCTTCCAGGCTCAGGTCCATGCACGGCTTGAGCACGGCATCGATCTCGGTCTTGCTGGCAGGCACGCCGTGCAGGATCTCGCGGAAATAAGCGCCGTCGACGTCAGTAAAGTCGTTGTCGACCCGGAACTGCGCTTCGATCTCGTTCAGCGAGTGGCTAGCCATGTGCCATTGGTACAGGGCTTGGGTAGCCAGCTTGCGGGCCTCGCGGCGCTTGGCGCTCTTGGAGGGCTTGCCAGCATCCGCAGGTTTTGGATCGCGCGGGTTGAAACGATCGCTTTCGTCGGAAATCACTTGGCCTCCAACTGCGACAGCAGGCTGACCATTTCCAGGGCGGACAGGGCAGCTTCTGCGCCCTTGTTACCAGCCTTGGTGCCGGAACGTTCGATGGCTTGCTCGATGGAGTCGACGGTCAGTACGCCGAAGGCAACCGGTACGCCGAATTCCATGGACACCTGGGACAGACCCTTGGTGCATTCGCCAGCCACGTATTCGAAGTGCGGAGTACCGCCACGAATGACCGCGCCCAAGGCGATGATCGCGTCGTATTCACCCTGCTGGGCGACTTTCTGCGCGACCAGCGGGATTTCGAAGGCGCCAGGCGCGCGGATGATGGTGATATCGCTTTCGCTGATACCGTGGCGAACCAGGGCATCAACCGCGCCGCTCACCAGGCTTTCGACGACGAAGCTGTTGAAACGGCCAACCACCAGGGCATAGCGACCTTTGGGGGCAATGAAGGTACCTTCGATGGTCTTCAGGGTCATTCGGTGAGTCTCGTCTTAAAGAGCAAGGACGCCAACGGCGTCCTATGGGGGTAATGGGCCGCGAACAAGGACTTGCGGGGTCACCTGAAAACCATAGCGCTGGCCTGGCATTCTGGCGACCCTGGAACCGGTCTTTATTCGGAGGGCACGTATTCTACTACTTCCAGGTCGAATCCGGATATCGCATTGAACTTCATTGGCGAACTCATCAGGCGCATTTTACGCACGCCCAGGTCGCGAAGGATCTGCGAACCGGCACCGACGATGCTGTAAGTGGTCGGTTTTTTCACCGGTGTGCTCTCGCCGGTTTCGCGGATATGCGCCAGCAGCACATCGCCGTCCACCGGGTTGCCGAGCAGCAACACCACGCCGCTGCCGGCCTCTGCCACGGCGCTCATGGCCGCGCGCAGGCTCCAGCGACCGGGCTGCTTGACCATCAGCAGATCACGCAGCGGGTCCATGTTGTGCACGCGCACCAGGGTTGGTTCTTCGGCGCAGATGGTGCCCAGGGTCAGCGCCATGTGCACGTCGCCTTCTACCGCATCGCGGTAGGTCACCAGGTTGAACTGACCCAGTTCGCTGTCCAGCGGCTGCTCGGCAATCCGCTGAACGGTACGTTCGTGGATCATCCGGTAGTGGATCAGGTCGGCGATGGTGCCGATCTTGATGTGGTGTTCGGCAGCGAAGGTTTCCAGTTCGGCGCGGCGGGACATGGTGCCGTCGTCGTTCATCACTTCACAGATCACGCCGCTGGGCTCGAACCCGGCCATGCGCGCCAGGTCGCAGGCTGCCTCGGTATGCCCGGCACGTGCCAGGGTGCCGCCGGCCTGGGCCATCAGCGGGAAGATATGGCCTGGGCTGACGATATCCTCGGCCTTGGCGTCCTTGGCGGCAGCCGCCTGCACGGTACGGGCGCGGTCGGCAGCGGAAATGCCGGTGGTGACGCCTTCGGCGGCCTCGATGGACACGGTGAACTTGGTGCCGAAGCCCGAGCCGTTGCGCGGCGCCATCAGTGGCAGCTTGAGCAACTCGCAGCGCTCGCGGGTCATGGGCATGCAGATCAGGCCACGGGCGTGCTTGGCCATGAAGTTGATGTGCTCGGCCTGGCAGCATTCGGCGGCCATGATCAGGTCGCCTTCGTTCTCGCGGTCTTCGTCATCCATGAGGATGACCATCTTGCCCTGGCGGATATCTTCCACCAGTTCTTCAATCGTGTTGAGCGCCACGCGGCACCCCCTATGTCAGGACTTCAGGTAACCGTTGGCGGCCAGGAAGCTTTCGCTGATGCCGCCGGTGGACGGCTCGGCGGCCTTGTCACCGAGCAGCAGGCGCTCCAGGTAACGGGCCAGCAGGTCCACTTCCAGGTTGACCTTACGGCCGGCACGGTAGTCGGCCATGATGGTCTCGGCCAGGGTGTGTGGAACGATGGTCAGTTCGAACTCGGCGCCGTCTACGGCATTCACGGTCAGGCTGGTGCCGTCGACAGTGATCGAGCCCTTGTGGGCGATGTACTTGGCCAGTTCCTTTGGTGCGCGCACGCGGAACTGAATGGCGCGGGCGTTCTCTTCACGCGAGACGATCTCGCCGACACCGTCGACATGGCCACTGACCAGGTGGCCGCCCAGGCGCGAGCTCGGGGTCAGGGCCTTCTCCAGGTTGACGCGGCTACCGGCCTTCAGCTCATGAAAGGCGGTGCAGTCCAGGGTTTCGCGGCTGACATCGGCCCAGAAGCCATCGCCCGGCAGTTCCACCGCCGTCAGGCACACGCCATTGACAGCGATGCTGTCGCCCAGCTTGACGTCGGCAAGGTCCAGCTTGCCGGTCTCTACGTAAACACGTACGTCACCGCCCTTGGGGGTCAACGAACGGATGCTGCCGATGGATTCGATAATGCCGGTGAACATGGATCCTCCTACGGAACCGGGCCTGCGCGAAGCGCGAGGACGAAATTATACGCTTGCCGCAGGGGTGGGAATCGCGATTACTCGCCAGTCATCCCCCACGGCCCGCATTTCAACGATTTTAAGCGAGGGCGCTTCGCTCATGTGCGCCAGCGGCCAGTCCAGCAAAGGCCGGGCCGTGGAACCGAGGAACTTGGCGGCGACGAATATCTGGTATTCATCCACCAGCCCGGCCCGGGCGAAGGCGCCCGCCAGGGTGGGGCCGGCCTCGACCAGCACTTCGCTGGCGCCACGGGTCGCCAGGGCGCGCAGCAGCGCACCCAGGTCAACATGGCCATCGGCGGCAGGCACTTCCAGCAATTCGTGACCGTGCTGTTGATAACGCGCGCCGGCGTCGCTGTTCGGGCAAGTAACCACCAGCGCCGGGCCGGCCTGGAAGAACGGTGCATCCAGCGGCACCCGCAGGCGACCATCGATCAGCACCCGCAGTGGCGCTCGCTCGGTGGCCAGCGCCGTGGTGGACGGATCCAGGCCCAGCTCCTCGGCACGCACGGTCATGCGCGCGCCGTCGGCCAGCACGCTGTCGGCACCGGTCAGCACCACGCTGGAGCGGGCGCGCAGGCGCTGCACGGCGGAACGGGCCGCCGGGCCGGTGATCCATTTGCTCTCGCCATTGGCCATGGCGGTGCGACCGTCCAGGCTCATGGCCAGCTTTACCCGCACGAAGGGCACGCCGTGTTCCATGCGCTTGAGGAAACCAGGATTCAGCGCTCGCGCCTCGCCTTCCAGCACGCCGCTGTGCACTTCGATGCCAACGGCGGCCAGCCGCGCCAGGCCACGCCCGGCCACTTGCGGGTTGGGGTCCTGCATGGCCGCCACCACCCGCGCCAGCCCGGCATTGACCAGGGCCTCGGCGCAGGGCGGCGTGCGACCATGGTGGCTGCACGGCTCCAGGGTGACGTAAGCGGTGGCGCCACGCGCCCGCTCACCCGCCTCGCGCAGGGCATGCACCTCGGCATGGCCTTCGCCAGCGCGCACATGCCAGCCCTCGCCCACCACCTGGCCGTCGCGCACGATCACGCAGCCGACCCGCGGGTTGGGGTGAGTGGTGTACAGGCCGCGGCGCGCCAGCTCGATGGCACGGGCCATGTAGTGGGCGTCGAGCACGGCTTGCTCGCTGGGCCGGCTCATGGCTTGGCAGGCTCGCGGGCCAGGCGGTCGATTTCCTCGCGGAACTCATCCAGGTCCTGGAAGCGCCGGTACACGGAGGCGAAGCGGATGTAGGCGACCTCATCGAGCTTCTGCAGCTCGGCCATCACCAGCTCGCCGACAACCAGCGACTTGACCTCGCGCTCGCCGGTGGCACGCAGCTTGTGCTTGATGTGGGCCAGGGCTGCTTCCAGGCGCTCGACGCTGACCGGGCGCTTTTCCAGCGCCCGCTGCATGCCGGCGCGTAATTTTTCTTCGTCGAAAGGCTGGCGGCTACCGTCCTGCTTGATCAGGCGCGGCAAAACCAGTTCGGCGGTTTCAAAGGTGGTGAAACGCTCACCGCAGGCCAGGCATTCGCGACGACGGCGCACTTGCTCGCCCTCGGCGACCAGTCGCGAGTCGATGACCTTGGTGTCGTTGGCACCGCAGAAGGGACAGTGCATGGTGGCAGGCAACAAAAAATGGGAGGGCCATGGTAGCGCATCCCACTGGCAAGACAAGCCAAAGGCTTTACGGTATACAGAGGATATTTATTGCGATGGATCTGCCAATGCCCCTACGCCCCCTCGTTTTGCTGAGCCTGATCGCCCTGTTGGCGGCTTGCAGCAGCGACAAGCCCAAGCCTGTCGCGCCCGTGGCAGCCGCGGTAAAACCCGACGTGAACGCCATACAACCACTGGGCCCGCTGCCCGCCTACCAACGTGAGCTGACGGGCACCCTGCTGGGCGCGCCGGTCGGCGCCGAAGTGGAATTGGCTTTGCTGGCGGTGGATGAGCGCGGCCGGCCGCAGAAATTGCTCGCCAGCAGCAAGCAGATCGGCACCAACAAGCCGCTGGCGTTCCAGTTGCGTTTCGCCCCCGAGGCCTTTCCACAGAACATGCGGGTTGAACTGCGCGGCCGCGCCAGCCAGTCCGGCCAACTGATCCTGCACTTACCGGCGGTGCCGGTCAGCCAGCCCACCACCCAATCGCTGGGCCAGCTGCAGCTGCTGCAAGCGCCATGAAAGCGCTGCAACACGCCCTTGGCGAGCTGTTGGGTGATGCGCGCCTGGTTGCCACCACGCTACCGGGCACCGACATTCAGCTGTGGCTGATCGATGGCGACAACATGGACCGCGCCTTCAGCCCCGAGGAAACCCGTCGCATCCTCCACGAACCGCCCTACTGGAGCTTCTGCTGGGCCAGTGGCCTGGCCATGGCCCGCTACCTGGCCGAACAGCCTCACTGGGTACAAGGCAAGCGCGTGCTGGATTTCGGCGCAGGCTCGGGGGTGGCGGCCATCGCCGCGACCAAGGCCGGGGCGGCCGAGGTGGTGGCCTGCGACCTGGACCCGCTGGCGCTGGCTGCCTGCCGCGCCAATGCCGCGCTGAATGATGTCGAGCTGGGCTATTCAGACGATTTCTTCGCCGAGCAAGATCGCTTTGACCTGATCCTGGTGGCCGACGTGCTCTATGACCGCGCCAACCTGCCGCTGCTCGACCACTTTCTCAGCCGCGGGCGCCAGGCACTGGTCGCCGATTCGCGGGTACGCGACTTCAGTCACCCGGTGTACCGCCCGCTTGGCCAGTTGCAGGCATGCACCCTGCCCGACCTGGCCGAGCCTCACGAATTCCGCAACGTCAGCCTCTATCACGCACAGCGCGGCTGAGCCGCTTTCGGCCAGCGACGACAGCCTTTATAGTGCAACCATTACCGCTTTTTTCGAGATGCACGATGAGCCAGGACACGCCGTATATTTTCGATGTCACCACCGCCACCTTCCAGCAACAGGTGATCGACCAGTCCTTCACCCAGCCTGTGCTGGTGGACTTCTGGGCCGAGTGGTGCGCGCCCTGCAAGGTGCTGATGCCTCTGCTGGAGAAGATCGCCGAGAGCTACCAGGGCGAACTGCTGCTGGCCAAGGTCAACTGCGATGTGGAACAGGACATCGTTGCCCACTTCGGCATTCGCAGCCTGCCCACCGTGGTACTGTTCAAGGATGGCAAGCCGGTGGACGGTTTCGCCGAGGCGCGCCCGGAATCCGAGATCCGCGCCATGCTGGAGCCGCATGTGCACATGCCGGCGCCCGCCGCCGCCGACCCGCTGGAAGCAGCCCAGGCGCTGTTCAGCGAGGGTCATTTCGCCAAGGCCGAAGAGATTCTCACGGTGCTGCTGGGTGAAGACAACACCAACGCCCGCGCGCTGATCCTCTATGCCCGCTGCCTGGCCGAGCGCAACGAGCTGGGTGAAGCCCAGGCCGTGCTGGACGCGGTCAAGGGGGACGAACACAAGGCCGCGTTGGCCGGCGCCAAAGCGCAACTGACCTTCCTGCGCCAGGCGGCCGACCTGCCGGACGCCGCCGACCTGAAGACGCGCATCGCGCAGAACCCGGGCGATGACGAGGCCGTGTTCCAACTGTCGATCCAGCAGCTGGCACGCCAGCAATACGAAGCGGCCCTGGATGGCCTGCTCAAGTTGTTCGTGCGCAACCGCAGCTTCAACGAAGGCGCGGCGCACAAGACCCTGCTGCAAGTGTTCGAACTGTTGGGCAACGATCACCCGCTGGTCACCACCTACCGCCGCAAGCTGTTCGCCGCGCTCTACTGAGTCATTCGACCCAGCAATACAGCGGCGCGTCGGCGCCGCTTTCCACCCGCACTTCACTGCAGTGACGCAGGCGCACCAACAGGCGCTTGCCCGCTGCCGTGCTGCCCGCCAGGCCTTCCAGCTGCCCCAGCAGCTCCGGGCCGCTGATCTGCCCCGCCTGCCGCACCAATTGCAAGGTCGCCTGCCACACGGCGTCGCCCTGCCCGGCTGGCTGTGCCGCTGGGGCCGCGGCCGGCTGCGGTTCCGCTTGCACGCTCAGCTGAGCGCCCAGTTGCTGCCAGTCGGCGGCGTCCATCTCCAGGGTCAAATCCACCGGCCAGGCGCCGATGGTTCCGCGAATTCGTAACATGGTCATTCCTCAGGTGCGAACGGCCCATGCTCCCACAGATTCTTTCGCCAGCAAATTTCATCTGGGCCTTTATGGATATGGCACTTTAAAATTGTTATAACGTTACAATTGTTCATCTTTCATCAGGAATTCTTCATGCGTAGACTTCTGCTCGCCCTGCCCTTCGCGCTGTTGCCACTGGCCATTGCCCACGCCGACGACATCACCACCGTCAAACACGGCAGCCTCGGCACCCACGAGCACGGCACCGCCCGCGTCAACGCGGCGCTGGACGACCAGACCCTGGCGGTAGAACTGCAAAGCCCGGCCATGAACATCGTCGGCTTCGAACACATGGCCACCACCGATGCCGACAAGGCTGCGGTAGCCAAGGCCCGCACGTTGCTGGAAACCCCCCTTGCCCTGTTCGCCCTGCCCGCCGCCGCTGGCTGCACCGTGGCCAGCCAGCACCTGCAAAGCCCGCTGTTTGGCGACGTGATGCCCGCCGAAGATGACGACGATGATGATCACGACCAACATGCCGCCGGGGAAGAACACCACCACAGCGAGATCCACGCCAGCTACGAATTCACCTGCACCGCACCGGAAAAACTCAAGGGCCTGGAGCTGTCCCAAGTATTCAAGACCTTCCCGGCGACCCACAAGGTGGTCGTGCAGATGATCGGCCCGGCCGGCCAGAAAGGCCTGGATGCCACCCCGGACAACAGCACGCTGAGTTTCTGATGGCCAGCACAGCCCTTATCGAACTGCGCGACCTGCACTTTGCCTGGCCGCGGCAGCCGGCCTTGCTGGATATCCCTTCGTTCCGCCTGGAAGCCGGCGAAACGCTGTTCCTCAAAGGCCCCAGCGGCAGTGGCAAGACCACCCTGCTGGGCCTCTTGGGCGGCGTCCAGAAGCCAGTCAGCGGCAGCGTGCAGGTGCTGGGCCAGGAGCTGGGCGAGATGAGCCAGGGCCGTCGCGACCGTTTTCGCGTTGACCACACCGGCTACATCTTTCAGCAATTCAACCTGCTGCCCTTCCTGTCGGTACGCGAGAACGTCGAACTGCCCTGCCACTTTTCGCGCCAACGCGCCGAGCGGGCCAGGCAGCGTCATGGCAGCATCGACCAGGCCGCGGCGACCCTGCTTGCCCACCTGGGGCTGACCGACCCAGCGCTGTTGCAGCGCCGCGCCGACACCCTGTCGATCGGCCAGCAGCAACGTGTGGCCGCCGCCCGCGCGCTGATCGGCCAGCCCGAGTTGGTGATTGCCGACGAACCCACCTCGGCGCTCGACTACGATGCCCGCGAAGCGTTCATCCGCTTGCTGTTCGCCGAATGCAGCGATGCCGGCTCCAGCCTGCTGTTCGTCAGCCACGACCAGAGCCTGGCGTCACTGTTCGACCGCAGTCTGTCGCTGGCCGAACTCAACCGCGCCGTGCGCCCTGCCGCCCCTGGGGAAGTCTGATGTACCTGTTTCGTCTAGCCGTGGCCAGCCTGGCCAACCGGCGCTTCACTGCGTTTCTCACAGCCTTCGCCATCGCCCTGTCGGTGTGCCTGCTACTGGCCGTGGAACGGGTGCGCACCGAGGCGCGCACCAGTTTCGCCAGCACCATCAGCGGCACCGACCTGATCGTCGGCGCCCGCTCGGGCTCGGTGAATCTGCTGCTGTATTCGGTGTTCCGGATTGGCAACGCCACCAACAACATCCGTTGGGATAGCTTCCAGCACTACGCCCATGACCCGCGAGTGAAATGGGCCATCCCCATGTCGCTGGGCGATTCGCACCGCGGCTACCGTGTGCTGGGCACCGACCAGTCGTACTTCGAGCACTACCAGTACGGCCATCACCAGCCGCTGGAAATGGCCGCCGGGCGTTTCTTCGCCACCGACCCGTTCGAGGTGGTGCTGGGCGCCGAAGTCGCCGACGCCCTGCACTACAAGCTGGGCGATACGCTGGTGCTGGCCCACGGCACCGCCGCCATCAGCCTGATCAAGCATGACGACAAACCATTCACGGTGGTCGGCATCCTCAAGCGCACCGGAACACCGGTGGACCGCACGCTGCACATCAGCCTGGGCGGCATGGAAGCTATCCACATCGATTGGCACAACGGCGTACCAGCCCGCGGCGCCGGGCGCATCTCGGCTGACCAGGCGCGCAACATGGACCTCACGCCCACTGCGATCACCGCCATGATGCTGGGCCTGAACAACAAGATCTCGACCTTCGCCCTGCAACGCGAGATCAACGACTTTGTCGGTGAACCGTTGCTGGCTATCTTGCCTGGCGTGGCCCTGCAGGAGCTGTGGGGGCTGATGGGCACTGCAGAGAAGGCATTGTTCGTGGTGTCGCTGTTCGTGGTGCTGACCGGGTTGATCGGCATGCTCACGGCGATTCTCACCAGTCTCAATGAACGTCGGCGCGAAATGGCGATTCTGCGCTCGGTGGGCGCACGGCCCTGGCATATCGCCAGCCTGCTGATCCTGGAGGCGTTCGCCCTGGCCCTGTGCGGCATCGTCGCCGGTGTCGCGCTGCTGTATGCGGGCATTGCTGCCGCTCAGGGTTACGTGCAGGCCAACTATGGTCTGTACTTGCCATTGTCGGCGCCCACCGCCTATGAATGGTCACTGCTGGGGATTATCCTCGCGGCAGCCCTGGTCATGGGCGCCGTACCGGCCTGGCGTGCCTACCGGCAGTCACTGGCCGATGGCCTGTCCATCCACCTGTGAGCCCTGCCGAATGAAAGCTGCACTGCTGCTTGTCCTGATGATAGCCGCCCCTGTGTTGTGGGCGGCCGAACCGCGCGAGCTGACGTGGGCGGAGATGATTCCGCCCGACGCGCCGAAGGTCGCCCCGCAGATGACACCCCTGCACGACCTGTCGAAGATGGGTGCGGACATGGAATCGGCGCCTGCGGTCAAACAGCAGCAGCCCAACGCCCCGGTGGTCAAGGCGCTGGATGGCCAGAACGTGAAGATGCCCGGCTTTATCGTGCCGTTGGAAGTCAGCGACGACGGGCGCACTACCGACTTCCTGCTGGTGCCGTACTATGGCGCCTGCATCCATGTGCCGCCGCCACCGTCGAACCAGATCGTGCATGTCACCAGCCAGGTAGGGGTCAAGCTCGATGACCTGTACCAGGCGTTCTGGGTGGAAGGCACCCTGCGGGTGAAACCGTCGAATAGCGAACTGGCCGACGCCGGCTATCAGCTGCAAGCCGACAAAATCTACATCTACGAGCTGCCGGAATGAGCGCCGTCGCTTAAGTGACGTTTTTATTGAGCTGGGTCAACACCCTTGATCCAGAGCATTCCTACCATTGGCCAAGGCTTTTTCCCCTTATCCGATGGAGACCCGATGAACACCAAACTCCTGGGGGCCTCGCTGTTCAGCCTGGCCCTTGTCACTCCCTTCGCCCACGCACACCAGGCCGGTGATTTCATCGTCCGCGCGGGCGCCATCGAGACCGCGCCCAACGAGGACAGCGGCAACCTCAAGCTCGACGGTGCCAAGGTATCCGGCACCAAGGCCACCCTGGGCAATGACACCCAGCTGGGCCTGACGTTTGCCTACATGCTCACGGACCATGTCGGCGTCGAACTGCTGGCGGCAACGCCGTTCCAGCACAAGGTCGGGGTCAAGGGTGTGAGCGCCGCCACCGGCGTGGCCGGCCTGGACGGCAAACTGGCGGACATCAAGCAACTGCCACCGACCCTGTCGCTGCAGTACTACCCCATGGATGCCAATTCGAAGTTCCAGCCCTACGCCGGCGTAGGCCTGAACTACACCTGGTTCTACGGTGAAGACTTGACCAGCGACCGAAAGGCCGAAGGTTTCAGCAACCTGAACCTGAAAAACTCCTGGGGCTGGGCGGCGCAAGTGGGCGCGGACTATATGCTGACCGACCACATCATGGTCAACGCCGCAGTCTGGTACGTGGACATCGACACCCAGGCCAGCGTCGACGGGCCAACGGCCCTGGGCGTAGGGCGCACCAAGGTCAACGTGGATGTCGACCCGTGGGTGTACATGGTGGGTGTGGGCTACAAGTTCTGAAGAACGCGGCCGCTGCCTCATCCCCTGTAGCAGCGGCGGCCAGGCCGCGTCACAGGGGACAACTACCTTGGCAGCAGCTACAGATCCTTAGGAGTTACAGGCCCAGCAGGCGGCGCAGGCCGGTGGCCATCGGAGTGATTGCCGGAAGGGTGAAACGCTGCAGCAAACGCGCGTTGTTGGCCCGCGAATGCTTGATATCCCCTGCCCGCGCTTCGCCGTAGCTGACGTCGGGCAGGCTGCCCAGTACCGACTTGAGCTCTGCCAGCAACTGGTTGAGGCTCATGGCTTGGTTCAGGCCCACGTTGACCGCCCCTTCCTCCACGCCCGGCGCTTCCAGCGCCTGCATCAGCACTGCCACCAGATCACCCACGTAAATGAAATCCCGGGTCTGCTCGCCATCGCCATAGAGGCTGATGGGCATGCCCTGCTGGGCGCGCTCGCAGAAAATGCTGATGACGCCCGAGTAAGGCGAGGATGGATCCTGGAGCGGTCCGTACACGTTGAAGAAACGGAAAACCACCGGCTCCAGGCCATGCTGGCGACGATAGAAATCGAAGTAATATTCGCTGGCCAGCTTGTCGGACGCATACGGCGTCAACGGTGCCTTGGGCGTGTCTTCGTCAATGGCCTGACCTTCGCCATTGTTGCCATACACTGCGGCGCTGGAGGCAAACAGCACGCGCTTGATCCCTTCAGTGCGCATGGCCTCGCACACATTCAAGGTGCCGATGAAGTTGGCCTGGTGAGTCTTGACCGGGTCATCCACCGAGGCCTGCACCGAGGCAACGGCCGCCAGGTGAACCACCGCCTTGCAGCCTTTGGCGGCCTGCGCCACCAACGCGGCATCGGCGACATCGCCCACGATCAGCTCGACCCGTGGGTTGTCCAGGGGCAGGTTGGAGCGCTTGCCCATGGAGAGATCGTCGAGGATCCGGACCGCATGGCCCTTTTCCAGCAGGGCTTGCACCAGGTTGGCGCCGATGAAACCGGCGCCCCCGGTGATCAGTACAGGTGCATCAGCCATGTCGGTAATATCTGTCCAATAAGCTGGGGAGGCCAGCGCGCCAGGCGCGGGGCTTGATCCCGAAAGTATGAAGAATTTTCTTGCAGGCCAGCACTGCGTGCTGCGGCTCGTCAGCGGCATCCGGCCGCGCGGCATGGGCCTGGGCGGTTGGCGCCTCGATGGCCAGCGTATGCAGGTTGGCCGCCTCGCTGATCACGGCCTGACCCAGTGCCAACGGCGTTGTCGCTTCGTTGCCGGCGTAATGGTAGGTGCCCCACAGTGGCGCGGCACAGTCCAGTTGCTTGAGTACCGAGATAATTACCCGCGCGGCATCGTCCACCGGCGTCGGATTGCCACGACGGTCATCGGCCAGGAGTATTTCCTGCGGCTGTTCGGCACGGGTCAGGAAACGCCCCAGCACGCCATCGACACTGTCATCCAGCAACCAGCCGAAACGCAACAGCACGTGTTGCGGGCACGTGGCGCGCACGCTCTGCTCGATACGCCACAGCGCCTGGCCGCGCAGCCCCAGGGGCACGGGCTCATCCTTTTCGCTGTAGGCGGTGGCACGCGAGCCATCGAATACCCGGTAGCTGGAGGGCTGCACCAGAATGATCTGATGGTGCTGGCACAATTCGGCCAGGCGCTCGACTGAACGCTCCTGCTGGGCAAGGCGCGTCTCGCTGACGCTTTCCGCCTGGAACCAGTCGAAATAGTAGGCAAGGTTGATCAATGCATCTGGGCGGGTGTCATCGAGCAACTGGGTCAGGCTCGCCGCGTCCCAACCGTTCTCCGGCGGGCGGGGAGCAAGGAAGCCGATGTCTTCCTCCGCCCCGAGACGAATCAGCGCTTGCCCAAGGGCATTACCGCCGCCCAACAGCATAAGGCGCATTCGCATAGAGTCAGCAGGTCCGGTCCGTTAAGTCTGTGAGCCAGGGATTGCCATGGGGCCGGGGCCACGTGGCGATCAGTCAAGAGGCTTATGGTATTGCATTTTGCGGATTTGTGCTGCGCGGATCAATCGGCAAATGGCAACGCCCCGCCCCCTCCGATCCACAGCAACTGCATAGGTTCGCCGGTTCGCATATCCAACTGCGTGCAGTTTAAACCGTCAACCATCATCACATTTAACTACTGCAATAAAACCTTACACTTATACCCTCCGTATAACCATTGCCGCCAACAACATTGTGTAATAGGTTCTGCGCAACCGAGAACGCCTGCCAATACCAATAAAAAGCTAGCAAAGGACTCGTATATTATGGAAAGCCGCACCACGCATCCTGCTCTGCCGGAAATAATCTTCACCAAGCAACAAGCTTCGTGTATCGCCCGTTACTCAGCACGACTTGCCGCTGAAGGGGGACCTCATGCTCCGGGATCGGCCATTCGCTCCGAAACATTTGCTTGCGTGATAAGGGATACACTCACGCCACCACAATCGAGCCTTCTAGAACAGTATATTGAGGGTAAGCTTCCAGCCTTGCTCTTTCGTGGGCTGGCCAGCGATTGGCAAGATTGTGCACCCGACACACTTCCCGCCTTGGAGGAATTGGAAAGCCACATCCAGTGCCTGACGTTGGCCGGCCGAAACCAATTATTGCTGAGCCTTGCCCGGCACTCGGCGTTTGCCTATGACATGGATAACTGCGGAAAAACCATTCGCCTGGTGGCTAACTTCAAGGGCGGCGGCAACACCCCTTTGCTCACGGAATTGGATCAAGGCTCCGTAGAAGTCAGCTCTCACGCCGGCCTCTCGCTTGGCCCCCATACCGAACCTCCCTATTATGGGGCGCGGTGCTCGGCCCAAGGTCATTCGCCTGCCCCGTGCGCGCTTATCCTGACAGCTCGCTGGAACCCTCGAAACGAGCCCACGAGAATAATTCCAATGGCGCCCATCATCGATGAACTCCCAAGCTGTTGTGTGCTGGAGCTGACAGCCCCTTGCTTTCAATATACGCGAAGTGACTGTTTCATCGCTGGGCGTGGTGAACCTGAAGAAGACATCCCCATTTTACAGCGCGACCCGGCCGGCGCCTTCGCCATCCGTTACAGTGATTACCGTTTCACAATCCGCAGTGAGGCTGACAGCAAAACCAAAACCGCACTGTCAAAACTAAAAGAGCACATCAATAAAGCTGCAACTATTGATATCAATCTACAACCCGACAACGCATTGCTTATCAACAATACCATGACCCTGCACTGTCGCGACGTGATTAAAGACAATCGCAGGTTACTCATAAGACTCTTTGGCTACTCGGCCTATGCCGACCCCATCATCCTCAACCCCGACCCTCTCATTGTTAAAGGTTGATACCTTAAAAGGCCCCTACAATGGAACTCGAACTCAGCCTTATTTTAATTCTCGCATGCGTCGCATTAGCCGCTGGCTTCCTCGATGCCATCGCGGGGGGTGGAGGCCTTATTACATTGCCTGCCTTGCTGTTATCAGGACTTGAGCCGATTGCCGCGATCGCTACCAACAAAGTCCAATCGTCATGCGCGAGCGTTTCAGCCACGGCAAGTTTCGCGCGCAAGGGTATGCTTGATTGGCGAGCCGGCGCACCGATGGCCTGCCTCTCCTTCGCGGCTGGAGGGCTCGGGGCGATGGCAGCAGGCTTGCTGCCTCGAGGGACATTGGAGCAAGTGGCACCCGTGTTGTTGATACTCGTGGCCCTGTACTTCGCCTTCGCGCCGACACCAGGCAACGAGCCCCGCGGCCCGCGACTTTCTCCGCCGGTATTCGCCCTGCTCATCGTCCCCACCATTGGGTTCTACGACGGCATTTTCGGCCCCGGTACAGGCTCGTTTTTCATGGTCGCGTTTGTGCTGTTGATGGGCAAGGGCCTACTGGCTGCGATGTCCAGCAGCAAGCTGATGAACGCAGCCTGCAACCTTGGCTCCTTGCTAGTGTTCTCGCTGACAGGAAACATAATGTGGCCCCTTGCCCTGGCCATGGCAGCAGGCGCCTTTATCGGGGCACAGCTAGGAGCGCATTGTGCGATCAGGTTTGGGCCGCAGTTGATCAAACCTTTATTGATCATCGTCTGCCTGGTGATGGCGCTGAAACTCTTGCTTACCAACCCATCTCCGAACCTTGCGCAACCCTCGACCATAGTGGAACACCCAAGGTCTGTTTCATCCTGAGGCAATTTGAACCGTTTATCATCCCAGACCACCGTCTGCTCACATCTGGAAGCAGCCAATGAACCTTGGATGGACCTGAAATGAAAGTGCGTCACCTGCTCACCACCTGCACCGCCGCCCTGCTATTGGCCGGTACCCAACTGGCCAACGCCACCACTATGAAAGTCAGCACCGAGGCCTTTACCGAAGGTGGCAAGGTCAACGTCAGTGCAGCCGATACGCCGGCCGAGTGCGGTTCGGGCAAGCGTCATAACCCAGAGGTGTCGTGGAGCGACCTGCCGGCAGGCACGCAGTCGATGGCGGTGCTGATTCTCGACGTCGACGGTCACAACGGCCTGGGCGTCAGCCACTGGGTGACTTACAACATTCCTGCGCAGCGTGGCGGTATCAAGGAGGGCGAAGCGCTGGTCAGCGTGCCAGGCATCACGGTGGGCAAGAACATTGCCGGTAGTGCAGACTTCCGCGGCTTTTGCCCGGCGCCGGGTGATCAGGCGCATCACTACGTGCTGACCGTGATCGCTACGGACCTCAAGCCCGGCTCGTTGCCAGAAGGCCTGACCCGTGAAGAACTGATGACGCGCTTGAGTGGCCACGCCCTGGCCGGCCGCAATGTGGTGGGCCTGTACGGCCACTGATTGTCAGGCTGGAATGAAAAGCCCCCGCGATGCGGGGGCTTTGGGGTGCTGGATGCGCCGTATGGCTGCAATCAGAACGGAATATCGTCATCAAAGCTGTCGAAATCCGGAGCCGGCTGCGGTGCGGCCTGCTGTGGCGCTGGGCGCGACTGCTGTGGGGCCGACTGCTGAGGGCGCGGCGCCTGCTGGCGTGGCGCGGACTGCTGATAGTTGTTGCCGCCCTGGTTCTGGTCGCCCTGTTGAGGACGGCCGCCCAGCAACTGCATGGTGCCCTGCATGTCGACGACGATTTCAGTGGTGTAGCGCTTGATGCCGTCTTTTTCCCACTCGCGGGTCTGCAGCTTGCCTTCGATGTAGACCTGCGAACCCTTGCGCAGGTACTCGCCGGCGATCTCGGCAACCTTGCCGAACATCGATACGCGGTGCCACTCGGTACGCTCGACCTTCTGGCCGCTCTGCTTGTCGGTCCATTGCTCGCTGGTCGCCAGGCTCAGGTTGGTGACAGCGTTGCCGTTGGGCAGGTAGCGCACTTCAGGATCCTGACCGCAAGTACCGACCAAAATGACTTTGTTAACCCCACGGGCCATAACGTTCTCCTAGGCTTGGCACGTCTCTGGGGCCGGATTGACCAGGCTCTCCAGGGATGCACGATCCAAAATTTCTGTGTCCAATTTGATATAGATGGCGGCTTCTTCTGCCACCACCACTGCATCTGTCACACCCGGTACGGCCTTGAGGCGCTCGGTCAGGCCCGCTTCGCGTATCGCCTCGGGCGACAGCGGCAAGCGCAGGCTCGTCACATACGGTGGTTCGCGCATAGTAACAGCTATGGCCAACCAAATCGCCAACAGCCCGGCGCATCCGACAAACACGACATTCAAGCCGCCATGCTGGAACAGCCAGCCGCCGAGGATACCGCCCAAGGCCGCACCCAGGAACTGGCTGGTGGAGTACACGCCCATTGCCGTGCCCTTGCCACCCGCC
This sequence comes from uncultured Gammaproteobacteria bacterium, assembly GCA_963816515.1. GTDB lineage: Bacteria > Pseudomonadota > Gammaproteobacteria > Pseudomonadales > Pseudomonadaceae > Aquipseudomonas. Next base: position 1,787,128 of record CAWFKX010000001.1, read on the forward strand.
GGCGACACCTTGCTGATCAGCGACGGCAACGACGCTTCCAGCAGGTTGAAGGCAGTGAAGAACACCACCGTGCCGACCACCAGCTCCGTCAGCGTATTGCCGAAGGCCCAGAAGTACAGTTCGGTGAGCATCAGGGTGGCAACCGCACCAACCAGTACGCGCTTCATCTTGCGCTTTTTTTCGCCGTAAATGATGAACGGAATCATCCCGAAAAAAGAAACCAGCAAGGCGGTCAGGTACACCCACCAGTGCTGCTCTTTCGGCAGGCCGGCGCGCTCCACCAGTGCCAGTGGCAAGGCCACGAAGCTGGCCATGAGGATAGCGTGCAGCACGAAGATGCCCACGTCCAGGCGCAGCAGGTCCGGGTGCTTGAGCGTCGGGATCAACGCCTGGCGCGCGACGCCGGATTCGCGGTGGGTAAAGTGGTTGGAGGCGCTGGGCACCACGAAGGCGATCAACACGATGCCCACCAGCGCCATCACCGCAGTGACGATGAACAGGCCCGACAGGCCGAACATGCGCGTCACCAGCGGGCCTACCACCATGGCCACGGCGAACGACACGCCGATGCTCATGCCGATGGTGGCCATGGCCTTGGTACGGTGCTGTTCGCGGGTCAGGTCCGAGAGCAGCGCCATGACGGCCGCGGAAATCGCCCCGGCGCCCTGCAGGACACGTCCGGCGATTACCCCCCAGATGGAGTCGGCATGGGCGGCCAGCAGGCTGCCCAGGGCGAAGATCACCAGGCCGATGTAAATCACCGGCCGACGGCCGATGCGGTCGGAAATGATGCCGAATGGAATCTGCAGGAAAGCCTGGGTCAGGCCGTAGGCGCCGATGGCAAAACCAATCAGGGCAGGGCTTGCGCCGGCCAGGTCCATGCCGTAGGTGGCCAGTACTGGCAACACCATGAACATGCCCAGCATACGGAACGCGAACACCAGGGCCAGGCCGCCGGCTGCGCGCCGTTCGCCACCACTCATGCGTTCGCTGTGGAGATCGTGCATGGAAAAACCTCGTGTGAACCGGCGGCGATTCTACCAGTCCCATCGATAGAGGGGGTATATGGCGACGCTTTGCCGCGCAGTTGTCATGAATGACATTGGCGATGTCATCCAATAGTGTGCATCCATCCAGTATTTGGCTTTATACTCCTGTGTTTACGCCCGCCGTGCGAGGCCACTCTTGGACAAGATCCTGATTCGTGGGGCTCGAACCCACAACCTGAAGAACATCGACCTGACCCTGCCACGGGACAAGCTGATCGTCATCACCGGGCTGTCCGGCTCGGGCAAGTCATCGCTGGCGTTCGACACGCTGTATGCCGAAGGGCAGCGGCGCTACGTCGAGTCGCTATCGGCCTACGCGCGGCAGTTCCTGTCGATGATGGAAAAACCTGACGTCGACACCATCGAGGGCTTGTCGCCGGCGATATCCATCGAGCAGAAGTCGACCTCCCACAACCCGCGCTCCACCGTGGGCACCATCACCGAGATCTACGACTACCTGCGCCTGCTGTACGCCCGCGTGGGTACGCCGCGCTGCCCCGACCACGATATCCCGCTGGAAGCCCAGACCGTCAGCCAGATGGTCGACCTGGTGCTGGCCCAGCCCGAAGGCAGCAAGCTGATGCTGCTGGCGCCGGTGATTCGCGAGCGCAAGGGTGAACACCTGGCGATCTTCGAAGAGCTGCGCGCGCAGGGCTTCGTCCGTGCGCGCATCAACGGCCGCCTGCATGAACTGGACGAACTGCCCAAGCTCGACAAGCAGAAAAAGCACACCATCGAAGTGGTGGTCGACCGTTTCAAGGTCCGCGAAGACCTGCAACAGCGCCTGGCCGAATCGTTCGAAACGGCGCTGAAGCTGGCCGACGGCATCGCCCTGGTGGCCTCGATGGACGACGAGCCGTTCGAGGAGATGATCTTCTCCGCGCGCTTCGCCTGCCCTATCTGCGGCCACGCCATCAGCGAGCTGGAGCCCAAGCTGTTTTCCTTCAACAACCCGGCCGGCGCCTGCCCGACCTGCGACGGCCTGGGCGTGAAGCAGTTCTTCGACGCCAAGCGCCTGGTCAATGGCGAGCTGACGCTGGCTGAAGGTGCGATACGCGGCTGGGACCGGCGCAACGTCTATTACTTCCAGATGCTCGGCTCCCTGGCCTCGCACTACAAGTTCAGCCTGGAAAAACCGTTCAACGACCTGCCCGCCGACAAGCAGAAAGTCCTTCTGCACGGCAGCGGCACTCAGAACGTGGACTTCAAGTACCTCAACGACCGTGGCGACATCGTCAAGCGCTCGCACCCGTTCGAAGGCATCGTGCCGAACCTGGAGCGGCGTTATCGCGAGACCGAGTCAGCCACCGTGCGTGAAGAGCTGGCCAAGTTCCTCAGCACCCAGCCCTGCCCGGATTGCCGTGGCACACGCCTGCGCCGCGAGGCCCGGCACGTGTGGGTGGGCGAGAAGACCCTGCCGGCCGTCACCGGCTTGCCGATCGGCGATGCCACCGACTACTTCGACGGCCTGAAACTGACCGGCCGCCGTGGCGAGATCGCCGACAAGATCCTCAAGGAAATCCGCGAGCGCCTGCAGTTCCTGGTCAATGTTGGCCTGGACTACCTGACCCTGGACCGTAGCGCCGACACCCTGTCGGGCGGCGAGGCCCAGCGCATCCGCCTGGCCAGCCAGATCGGCGCCGGCCTGGTGGGCGTGATGTACATCCTCGACGAACCGTCCATCGGCCTGCACCAGCGCGACAACGACCGGCTGCTGGGCACGCTCAAGCACCTGCGCGACATCGGCAACACGGTGATCGTGGTCGAGCACGACGAAGACGCCATTCGCCTGGCCGACTACGTGGTGGACATTGGCCCGGGCGCCGGCGTGCACGGTGGCAACATCGTCGCCGAAGGTACCGCCCAGGAGGTGATGGACCACCCCGACTCACTGACCGGCAAGTACCTGTCAGGCCGGGTCAAGATCGTCGTGCCAGCCAAGCGCACGCCGCGCAACAAGAAGCTGCAGCTGACCCTCAAGGGTGCCCGTGGCAACAATTTGCGCAACGTGGACCTGGAAATTCCGATCGGCCTGCTGACCTGTGTCACCGGCGTGTCCGGCTCGGGCAAGTCGACGCTGATCAACAACACCCTGTTCCCGCTCAGCGCCACGGCGCTCAACGGCGCCACCACGCTGGAAGCCGCCGCCCACGACAGCTGCGATGGCCTGCAGCACCTGGACAAGGTGGTGGACATCGACCAGAGCCCCATCGGTCGTACGCCACGTTCCAACCCGGCGACCTACACCGGCTTGTTCACGCCAATTCGCGAGCTGTTCGCCGGCGTGCCCGAGTCGCGCTCGCGCGGCTACGGCCCGGGGCGTTTCTCGTTCAACGTCAAGGGCGGGCGCTGCGAAGCGTGCCAGGGCGACGGCCTGATCAAGGTGGAAATGCACTTCCTGCCGGACATCTACGTACCCTGCGACGTGTGCAAGAGCAAGCGCTACAACCGCGAGACACTGGAGATCAAGTACAAGGGCAAGAGCATCCACGAGGTGCTGGAGATGACCATCGAGGAAGCCCGCGAGTTCTTCGATGCCGTGCCGGCCCTGGCCCGCAAGCTACAGACGTTGATGGACGTGGGGCTGTCGTACATCAAGCTGGGCCAATCGGCGACCACGCTGTCGGGCGGCGAGGCGCAGCGGGTCAAGCTGTCACGCGAACTGTCCAAGCGTGACACCGGCAAGACCCTGTACATCCTCGACGAGCCCACCACGGGCCTGCACTTCGCCGACATCCAGCAATTGCTCGACGTGCTGCACCGCCTGCGCGACCACGGCAACACCGTGGTGGTGATCGAGCACAACCTGGACGTGATCAAGACGGCGGACTGGATCGTCGACCTGGGACCGGAAGGCGGCTCCAAGGGCGGCATGATCATCGGTTGCGGCACGCCTGAGCAGGTGGCCGAGATGAAGCAGTCGTACACCGGGCATTACCTCAAGCCGTTGCTGGAGCGCGACAAGGCCTGAACCCGATGAAGTACACAAAAAAGCCCCGACATCGCGAGATGCCGGGGCTTTTTTGTTGCAGGCTGCTTAGAATTGCGACTGCAGGTAGTTCTGCAAACCGATGGACTTGATCAGGCCCAACTGCTTCTCCAGCCAGTAGGTGTGATCTTCCTCGGTGTCGGAGAGCTGCTGGCGCAGGATATCGCGGCTCACGTAGTCCTTGTGCTGCTCGCACAGGGCAATGCCCTTGCACAGCGCAGCACGAACCTTGTACTCAAGCCGCAGGTCGGCTTCAAACATGCTCGGCACATCAGTACCGATGTCCAGGTCATCAGGACGCATGCGTGGCGTACCTTCGAGCATCAGAATGCGGCGCATCAGGGCGTCGGCATGACCTGCCTCTTCTTCCATCTCGTGGTTGATACGCTCGTAAAGCTTGCTGAAACCCCAGTCCTCGTACATCCGCGAGTGGATGAAATACTGATCACGCGCAGCCAGCTCGCCGGTCAGCAGCGTGTTCAGATAATCGATTACGTCCGGGTGCCCTTGCATCGCCCTACATCTCCTTGCTTGAAAGTAGATAGTTTGAACCAAGGCGGGCCCGACGTCACTTCAATAAGGGCGAAAAATCGCAATAAACGGCAGAAAAGTAGATGATTGGCAGCGAAAAACCGCCCAAATGAGGGCGGTTCTTCTTAGCATTTCGACTTAGCCGCGTTTTGCTTCCAAAGCGCGGGCCACACCCTCACCGTAGGCCGGGTCAGCCTGGTAGAAGTACGGCAGCTGACGTTCGATCACATCACCGGAAACGCTACTCATCGCATTGGCGATGTTGTCGATCAGCAACGCTTTCTGCGCTTCGTTCATCAAGCGGAACAGCGCGCCGGCCTGGCTGAAATAGTCCTGGTCGGTACGGTGGTCGTAGCGGTCCGCGGCACCGCTGAGCGCCAATGGCGGCTCGGCGTAATGCGGCGCTTGCTTGGGCGCGTCGCTGTAGCTGTTGGGCTCGTAGTTCGGCGCAGCACCACCGTTGCTGCCAAAGGCCATGGAGCCATCACGTTGGTACGAATTCACCGGGCTGCGGGGCGCGTTCACCGGCAGCTGCTGGTGGTTGGTGCCCACGCGGTAGCGGTGCGCATCAGCGTAGGCGAATACACGGCCCTGCAGCATGCGGTCAGGCGATAAGCCAACACCCGGAACCATGTTGCTAGGGCCGAACGCTGCTTGTTCCACTTCGGCGAAGTAGTTTTGCGGATTACGGTTCAGCTCCAGCAAACCGACTTCGATCAGCGGGAATTCCTTCTGCGACCAGGTTTTGGTCACATCGAAAGGGTTCTCGCGGTGAGCGTTGGCCTGGTCCTCAGTCATCACCTGAATGCACACACGCCATTGCGGGTAGTCACCACGCTCAATGGCCTCGAACAAGTCACGCTGGGCGTAGTCCGGATCGGTACCAGCAATGCGCGCCGCATCGGCCGGCGCCAGGTTCTTGATGCCCTGTACGCTCTTGTAGTGCCACTTGACCCAGTGGCGCTCACCCTTTGCGTTGATCAGGCTGTAAGTGTGGCTACCGAAGCCGTGCATGAAGCGGTAACCATCGGGAATCCCACGGTCAGAGAACAGAATAGTGACCTGGTGCAGGGCCTCAGGCGAATGCGACCAGAAATCCCACATGGCTTGGGCACTTTTCAGGTTGCTCTGGGCCAAGCGCTTCTGCGTGTGGATAAAGTCGGGGAATTTCAGTGGATCACGGATGAAGAACACTGGCGTGTTGTTACCAACGATGTCCCAGTTGCCTTCCTCGGTGTAAAACTTCAGGGCGAAACCGCGCGGGTCGCGTTCGGTATCAGCCGAGCCGCGCTCACCACCCACGGTGGAGAAACGCAGGAAGGTCGGGGTTTGCTTGCCGACGTCCGAGAATAATTTGGCACAGGTCAGGTCGGTGATATCGCGGGTGACGGTGAAGGTACCGTAGGCGCCCGAGCCTTTGGCATGCACGCGACGCTCAGGGATATTTTCGCGGTTGAAGTGGGCAAGTTTCTCGATCAGGTGAAAGTCGTCGAGCAGCAATGGCCCACGAGGCCCGGCGGAGCGGGAATTCTGGTTATCGGCAACAGGTGCGCCGCTGGCAGTAGTGAGAGTCTTGCTCTGGCTCATTGGTTTGTCTTCCTCTGTCAGACCTGATGGGGGCCGGGCTAATCGGCTTTGGTGGTCAGTATCATTTAGAAGGATGACAACATCTAATTTATAGATCTTTTGTGCTCGATAGCTTTTAACAATGCACGTTTGGACAGCGATAGACAGACATAAAAAAACCGGGCACTAGGCCCGGTTTTTCATACAGCTATTCGTCTTACTCAGCAGCTTCAACAGCGCCGCCAACAGGACGATCAACCAGCTCGACGTACGCCATAGGTGCGTTATCGCCAGCGCGGAAACCGCACTTGAGGATACGCAGGTAGCCGCCTTCACGGGTGGCATAGCGCTTGCCCAGATCGTTGAACAGCTTACCAACCATTTCTTTCGAACGAGTACGGTCGAAAGCCAGACGGCGGTTTGCAACGCTGTCTACCTTGGCCAGGGTGATCAGCGGCTCGGCAACGCGGCGCAGTTCCTTGGCTTTTGGCAGGGTAGTCTTGATCAGCTCGTGCTCGAACAGCGACACCGCCATGTTCTGGAACATAGCCTTGCGGTGAGAGCTGGTACGGCTCAGGTGACGTCCACTTTTACGATGACGCATGGTTCATTCCTTACCAAACTTACGTTCGGTGATTACGACGATCAGGCAGTCGCCTTGTCGTCCTTCTTAAGACTTGCAGGCGGCCAGTTGTCGAGGCGCATGCCGAGGGACAGACCGCGGGAGGCCAGAACGTCCTTGATTTCAGTCAAGGATTTCTTGCCCAGGTTCGGAGTCTTCAACAGTTCTACTTCGGTACGCTGAATCAGGTCGCCGATGTAGTAAATGTTTTCCGCCTTAAGGCAGTTAGCCGAACGTACAGTCAGTTCCAGATCGTCAACCGGGCGAAGCAGGATCGGATCGATCTCATCTTCTTGCTCGATTACAACAGGTTCGCTGTCGCCTTTGAGGTCCACGAACGCAGCCAGCTGCTGTTGCAGGATGGTTGCAGCACGGCGGATAGCCTCTTCCGGATCCAGGGTACCGTTGGTTTCCAGATCAATAACCAGCTTGTCCAGGTTGGTACGCTGTTCGACACGGGCGTTTTCCACCACGTATGCGATACGGCGAACCGGGCTGAACGAAGAGTCGAGCTGCAAGCGACCAATGCTGCGGCTTTCGTCTTCATCGCTCTGACGCGAATCGGCCGGTTCATAACCACGACCACGAGCTACAACGAGCTTCATGTTCAAGGCGCCGTTAGACGCCAGGTTGGCGATTACGTGATCGGGGTTAACGATCTCGACATCATGATCCAGCTGAATATCGGCAGCGGTAACCACCCCCGAACCCTTCTTCGACAAGGTCAGCGTAACTTCGTCACGACCGTGCAGCTTGATAGCCAGACCTTTCAGGTTCAACAGGATTTCGATTACGTCTTCCTGTACACCTTCGATGGCGCTGTACTCGTGGAGCACACCGTCAATCTCGGCCTCGACTACTGCACAGCCGGGCATTGAGGACAACAGGATGCGGCGCAGCGCGTTGCCCAGGGTATGGCCGAAACCACGCTCGAGAGGCTCGAGCGTAATTTTAGCGCGGGTTGGACTGACGACCTGCACATCAATGTGGCGGGGCGTCAGGAACTCATTTACCGAAATCTGCATGGATGCACCTATTTTCTAGCCCTTACTTGGAGTAGAGCTCGACAATCAGGCTTTCGTTGATGTCGGCGGACAGATCACTGCGAGCTGGAACGTTCTTGAAAACGCCCGATTTCTTCTCAGTGTCAACGTCTACCCACTCAACGCGGCCACGCTGGGCGCACAGCTCAAGGGCCTGAACGATGCGCAGTTGGTTCTTCGATTTCTCGCGAACCGCGACCACGTCACCCTGACGAACCTGGTAGGACGGAACGTTTACAGTCTTGCCATTGACGCTGATCGCTTTGTGCGAAACCAGCTGGCGGGACTCGGCACGGGTAGCGCCAAAGCCCATACGGTAAACGACGTTGTCCAGACGGCATTCGAGCAGTTGCAGCAGGTTCTCACCGGTAGCGCCTTTCTTGCCGGCAGCTTCCTTGTAGTAACCGCTGAACTGACGCTCGAGAACGCCGTAAATACGACGGACCTTCTGCTTTTCACGCAGTTGGGTGCCGTAGTCGGACTGGCGACCACGGCGCTGGCCGTGGATACCTGGGGCTGCTTCGATATTGCACTTCGATTCCAGAGCGCGAACGCCACTTTTCAGGAACAGGTCAGTGCCTTCACGACGAGCCAGTTTGCATTTTGGACCAATGTAACGAGCCATTATCTATCGTCTCCTGAATTACACGCGGCGCTTCTTCGGCGGACGGCACCCGTTATGCGGGATTGGCGTCACGTCGGTGATGCTGGCGATCTTGTAGCCGCAGCCGTTCAAAGCACGGACAGCGGATTCACGACCTGGACCTGGACCTTTGACGTTTACGTCGAGGTTTTTCAGGCCATATTCCAGCGCAGCTTGACCAGCACGTTCAGCAGCTACTTGAGCAGCAAACGGGGTGGACTTGCGGGAACCGCGGAAACCCGAACCGCCGGAAGTAGCCCAGGACAGGGCGTTACCTTGACGATCGGTAATGGTCACGATGGTGTTGTTGAAAGACGCGTGGATGTGGGCGATGCCATCAACCACTGTCTTTTTTACTTTTTTACGAGGACGAGCAGCAGGTTTTGCCATGACTAAATTCCTGTCGATTCGCTGGTGCGATTACTTGCGGATCGGCTTACGCGGACCTTTACGGGTACGCGCGTTGGTCTTGGTACGCTGACCGCGTACTGGAAGACCACGACGATGACGCAGGCCACGGTAGCAGCCCAAATCCATCAAGCGCTTGATTTTCATGTTGATGTCGCGACGCAGGTCACCTTCAGTGGTGAACTTCGCCACTTCGCCACGCAGCTGTTCAATCTGCTCGTCGCTCAGATCCTTGATCTTTGCGGCTGGGTTGACCCCAGTGTCTGCACAGATCTTCTGTGCAGTAGTGCGACCAACACCATAGATGTAGGTCAGCGAGATAACAGTGTGCTTGTTATCTGGAATGTTAACGCCTGCAATACGGGCCATTCAGTGGGACTCCAATTGACAGCTACCTACGCCCCGGAAGCCAAGAAATAGGGCGCGAGATAATATCGCTGTAATAACAAATAATCAACCCAGCAGCGCACTAGCTGCTGGGCTTGTAGCACAGATCACACTCAGCCTTGGCGCTGTTTGTGACGTGGTTCCGCGCTGCAAATTACTCGAACGACACCTTCGCGGCGAATAATTTTGCAGTTGCGGCACAGCTTTTTCACCGATGCACGAACTTTCATCACCAACTCCTCGAACCTTATGGGTCTTCAGCGCAGCAGACCGCTGCCACCGTAGCCCTTCAGGTTGGCTTTCTTCATCAGGGATTCGTACTGGTGTGAAACGAGGTGCGATTGTACTTGGGACATGAAGTCCATCACAACCACTACCACGATCAGCAACGAGGTCCCGCCAAGGTAGAACGGTACGTTTGCCGCGACCACCAGGAACTGGGGGAGCAGACAGACGGCCGTCATATAGAGAGCACCGAACATGGTCAAGCGGGTCAGAACGCCATCAATGTAGCGCGCAGACTGCTCACCTGGACGGATGCCCGGAATAAAGGCACCGGACTTCTTCAGGTTTTCCGCTACGTCTTTCGGATTGAACATCAACGCCGTATAGAAGAAGCAGAAGAAAATAATCCCTGCACTAAACAGCAGAATATTCAACGGCTGACCAGGAGCGATCGACTGCGAGAGATCCTGCAGCCAGCCCATACCAGCAGACTGACCGAACCAGGCACCCAGCGAAGCCGGGAACAGCAAAATGCTGCTCGCGAAAATAGCAGGAATTACGCCTGCCATGTTCACCTTCAGCGGCAAGTGGCTTGTCTGCGCAGCGAAGACCTTGCGGCCCTGCTGACGCTTGGCGTAGTGAACAGCAATACGACGCTGACCACGCTCGATGAACACCACAAAACCGATAATCGCTACTGCCAGCAGACCGATAGCTACCAGGGCAAAGATGTTGATATCACCCTGACGCGCAGACTCGAAAGACTGCCCGATTGCTCTCGGAAGACCGGCGACGATACCCGAAAAAATCAACATCGAGATACCGTTGCCAACACCGCGCTCGGTAATCTGCTCGCCCAGCCACATCATGAACATCGCGCCGGCCACGAAGGTGGCGACCGCGACGAAATAGAAGCTAATGCCTGCAGAGAACGAAACACCCTGGTTGGCCAAGCCAATGGACATGCCAGTAGCTTGAACCAAAGCCAGGATGACGGTGCCGTAGCGGGTGTACTGGCTGATCTTGCGACGGCCAGCTTCACCTTCCTTCTTCAACTGCTCCAGCTGCGGGCTGACGACGGTCATCAGTTGCATGATGATCGATGCCGAGATGTACGGCATGATCCCCAGTGCAAAGATGCTCATACGCTCCAGCGCGCCGCCGGAAAACATGTTGAACAAGCTAAGAATGGTCCCCTCATTCTGTCGAAACAGGTCCGCCAGACGGTCCGGGTTGATACCTGGAACTGGGATGTGCGCGCCGATTCGGTAGACGATAATCGCCAGGAAAAGGAAACGCAGACGAGCCCAGAGTTCGGACAACCCGCCTTTGCCTAGCGCTGAGAGAGCACCTTGCTTAGCCATTTATTCCTCGAACTTGCCGCCAGCTGCTTCGATAGCCGCACGCGCACCTTTGGTGGCTGCGATGCCCTTGATGGTGACTGCGCGAGTAACTTCGCCCGACAGCATGATTTTCACACGCTGAACGTTCTGGTTAATCACGTTGGCATCCTTCAGGGACTGAACGGTTACCACGTCGCCTTCCACCTGGGCCAGCTCGGACAGACGCACTTCCGCGCGATCCATGGCTTTCAGGGAAACGAAGCCGAATTTCGGCAGACGACGGTGCAGCGGCTGTTGACCGCCTTCAAAGCCTGGAGCAATGGTGCCACCGGAGCGGGAAGTCTGACCTTTGTGACCACGGCCACCAGTCTTACCCAAACCACTACCGATACCACGGCCCGGACGATGCTTTTCGCGACGGGAACCCGGCGCTGGACTCAGATCATTGAGTTTCATCGATTAACCCTCGACGCGCAGCATGTAGTAAGCCTTGTTGATCATCCCGCGATTCTCGGGAGTATCCAGGACTTCTACAGTGTGACCGATGCGACGCAGACCCAGACCCTTAACGCACAGTTTGTGGTTAGGGATGCGGCCGGTCATGCTTTTGATCAGCGTAACTTTAACGGTTGCCATGATCAGATGATCTCCTCAACGCTCTTGCCGCGCTTGGCAGCAATGGACGACGGGGATTGCATAGCTTTCAGACCCTTGAAGGTGGCGTGTACCACGTTCACTGGGTTGGTCGAGCCGTAGCACTTGGCCAGAACGTTCTGAACGCCAGCAACCTCGAGAACGGCACGCATAGCGCCGCCAGCGATGATACCGGTACCTTCAGAGGCAGGCTGCATGTAAACCTTCGAAGCGCCGTGGGCGGACTTCATGGCGTACTGCAGAGTGGTGCCGTTCAGGTCAACTTGAATCATGTTGCGGCGAGCAGCTTCCATAGCCTTCTGGATCGCAGCAGGCACTTCACGCGACTTGCCACGGCCGAAGCCTACACGGCCCTTGCCATCACCAACCACGGTCAACGCGGTGAAGGTGAAGATACGGCCGCCTTTAACGGTTTTGGCTACGCGGTTAACTTGAACCAGCTTCTCAATGTAGCCTTCGTCGCGCTTTTGGTCGTTATTTGACATAACTTAGAACTCCAGCCCAGCTTCACGAGCAGCATCAGCCAGCGCTTTCACGCGGCCGTGGTACTTGAAGCCAGAGCGGTCGAAAGCCACCTGCGAGACGCCAGCGGCTTTCGCACGCGAAGCGACCAGCTGGCCAACCTTAGTGGCCGCGTCGATGTTGCCAGTGGCACCATCACGCAGTTCTTTGTCCAAAGTCGAGGCGCTTGCCAGGACTTTGCTGCCGTCGGCCGAGATGACCTGGGCATAGATGTGCTGCGAAGAGCGGAACACGCAGAGACGCACGACTTCGAGTTCGTGCATTTTCAGGCGTGCTTTGCGAGCGCGACGCAGTCGAGTAACTTTTTTGTCGGTCATTTGCTATGCCCTACTTCTTCTTGGCTTCTTTACGACGGACGACTTCGTCCGCGTAACGCACACCCTTACCTTTGTAAGGCTCTGGTGGACGGAAATCGCGGATTTCAGCGGCCACTTGACCCACCAGCTGCTTGTCGATGCCCTTGATCAGGATATCGGTCTGGCTAGGAGTCTCAGCGGTGATGCCTTCCGGCAGTTCGTAGTCCACTGGGTGCGAGAAGCCGAGAGCCAGGTTCAGCACTGTGCCTTTGGCTTGTGCCTTGTAACCAACACCGACCAGCTGGAGCTTGCGCTCGAAGCCTTGGCTTACGCCTTGGACCATGTTGTTGACCAGGGCACGAGTGGTACCGGCCATTGCACGAGTCTGTTGATCGCCATTGCGAGCAGCGAAACGCAGCTCACCAGCTTCTTCAACGACTTCAACGGACGAGTGAACATTCAGTTCCAGAGTGCCCTTGGCACCCTTCACCGAAAGCTGTTGGCCGACGAATTTGACTTCGACACCAGCCGGCAGCTTTACGGGGTTCTTAGCGACGCGAGACATGCTTATCCCCCCTTAGAACACTGTGCAAAGAACTTCGCCGCCGACACCGGCAGCGCGCGCAGCACGATCCGTCATCACACCTTTGGAGGTGGAGACGATGGATACGCCGAGACCGCCACGAACTTTTGGCAGTTCATCGACGGACTTGTACTGACGCAGACCTGGACGGCTGACGCGTTTGACTTCTTCGATGACTGGACGGCCTTCGAAGTACTTCAGCTCGATGGAAAGCGACGGTTTTGCTTCGTTGCTTACCTGATAACCCGCGACATAACCTTCGTCCTTCAGAACTTTGGCTACAGCTACCTTCAGCGAGGAAGATGGCATGCTTACGACGGACTTTTCAGCCATCTGGGCATTACGGATTCGAGTTAGCATGTCCGCTAACGGGTCCTGCATACTCATGGGCTAGACGCTCCTGTTACAAAAATATTTAGCCTTGCGGCTACTACGTCGCCGAGCAGACTGCGGTTAAAAAACCCAGGCTCAGGCGAGCCGGTCATTCTAGACATACCCCAGAAATGAATCAAGCCCCGTGAGGGGCTTGATTCAATCTCAAGGTCACCGGCGGTCGGCTGATTACTCAGCCTCGCGCCGGGACTTTGGGAGTACGGCTTACCAGGAGGCCTTGACCAGACCTGGTACGTCACCGCGCATTGCTGCTTCACGCAGCTTGTTACGGCCCAGGCCGAACTTGCGGTAAACGCCGTGTGGACGACCAGTGATGCGGCAGCGGTTACGCATGCGCGAGGCGCTTGCGTCACGTGGCTGCTTCTGCAGAGCCACGGAAGCGTTCCAACGATCTTCGTCACTTGCGTTCAGATTCACGATGATAGCTTTCAGCTCAGCACGCTTCTTGGCGTATTTAGCTACCGTCAGCTGACGCTTCAGCTCACGGTTTTTCATGCTCTTCTTGGCCATTTTCCTACTCCAATCAGTTGCGGAACGGGAATTTGAAAGCACGCAGCAGAGCGCGGCCTTCTTCATCCGAACGAGCAGTGGTGGTCAGGGTAATGTCCAGACCGCGCAGAGCATCGATCTTGTCGTAATCGATTTCCGGGAAAATGATCTGCTCTTTCACGCCCATGCTGTAGTTGCCACGACCGTCGAAGGACTTGGCATTCAGGCCGCGGAAGTCGCGTACCCGAGGCAGGGAGATCGCCAGCAGGCGGTCCAGGAATTCGTACATACGATCGCGACGCAGGGTAACCTTGACGCCAATCGGCCAGCCCTCACGAACCTTGAAGCCTGCAATCGACTTACGAGCGTAAGTGACGACAGCCTTCTGGCCGGTGATTTTTTCCATGTCGGCAACAGCGTGCTCGATGACTTTCTTGTCGCCGATCGCTTCGCCCAGACCCATGTTCAGGGTGATCTTGGTAACGCGCGGAACTTCCATCACGTTCGCCAGCTTAAGTTCTTCCTTAAGCTTGGGAGCGATTTCCTTCCGATAAATCTCTTTCAGTCGTGCCATGGTCTTCTACCTAGCAGTGTTCAAGCATCAACCGCTTTTTGGGTCGACTTGAAGACACGAATTTTTTTGCCTTCTTCTACTTTGAAACCAACGCGGTCAGCCTTGTTGGTTTCGCCGTTGAAAATGGCGACGTTGGAAGCGTGCAGAGGCGCTTCTTTCTCGACGATACCGCCCTGTACGCCCGACATCGGGTTAGGCTTGGTATGACGCTTCACCAGGTTGATCCCACCAACGACCAGACGGTCGTCAGCGAGAACCTTGAGCACCTTACCGCGCTTGCCTTTGTCTTTGCCGGCGATCACGATGATCTCGTCGTCACGACGAATCTTTTGCATGTCGGATCTCCTTACAGCACTTCTGGGGCGAGCGAGACGATCTTCATGAACTTCTCGGAACGAAGCTCACGGGTCACTGGCCCAAAGATACGGGTGCCGATCGGCTCTTGCTTGTTGTTCAGCAGAACAGCAGCGTTGCCATCAAAGCGGATAATGGAGCCGTCAGCACGACGAACACCGTGGCGAGTGCGGACTACAACAGCAGTCATCACTTGGCCTTTCTTCACCTTACCGCGAGGAATTGCTTCCTTGACGGTAACCTTGATGATGTCACCGATGCCAGCGTAACGACGATGCGAGCCACCAAGCACCTTGATGCACATAACGCGACGAGCGCCGCTGTTATCGGCCACATCAAGCATGGATTGAGTCTGAATCATATAATTTCTCCGACCCCTAGCCCTTAGACTTCCACAGCGCGTTCGAGAACTTCAACCAGCGCCCAGGACTTGGTCTTGGCCATCGGACGAGTTTCACGAATCGAAACTTTGTCGCCGATGTGGCATTGGTTGGTTTCGTCGTGCGCGTGCAGCTTAGTCGAACGCTTAACGTATTTACCGTAGATCGGGTGCTTTACGCGACGCTCGATCAGAACGGTGATGGTCTTGTCCATCTTGTCGCTGACAACACGGCCAGTCAGCGTACGGACGGTTTTTTCGGCTTCAGCCATGATTACTTACCTGCCTGCTGGTTGAGCACAGTTTTCACGCGAGCGATGTCACGCTTCACTTGCGAGAGCAGGTGAGACTGCCCCAACTGGCCAGTTGCTTTCTGCATGCGCAGATTGAACTGGTCGCGCAGCAAGCCGAGCAGTTGCTCGTTCAGTTGCTGTGCTGATTTCTCACGAAGTTCATTCGCTTTCATCACATCACCGTCCGCTTAACAAAGGAGGTGGCGAGAGGCAGCTTTGCAGCTGCCAAGGCGAATGCCTCACGCGCCAGCTCTTCAGAAACACCCTCGATTTCATACAGGACTTTGCCTGGCTGAATCTGGGCAACCCAGTACTCGACGGAACCTTTACCTTTACCCATCCGCACTTCGAGAGGCTTCTTGGAAATCGGCTTGTCCGGGAATACACGGATCCAGATCTTGCCGCCACGTTTTACGTGACGTGTCAGAGCACGACGTGCCGACTCGATCTGACGGGCGGTGAGACGACCGCGGGCTACAGCTTTCAAGGCGAACTCGCCGAAGCTGACTTTGCTACCGCGCAGTGCCAGACCACGGTTGTGGCCGGTCATCTGCTTGCGGAACTTCGTACGCTTAGGTTGCAACATTTGGCGTACCCCTTACTTAGCAGCTTTTTTACGAGGCGCTGGTGCTTGTGGTTTCAGTTCTTCTTGGCGACCACCAATTACTTCGCCTTTGAAGATCCAAACCTTCACACCGATCACACCGTAAGTGGTGTGAGCTTCGTAGGTGGCATAGTCGATATCGGCACGCAGGGTGTGCAGTGGCACACGACCTTCGCGATACCATTCAGTACGTGCGATTTCAGCACCGCCGAGACGACCGCTCACTTGGATTTTGATGCCTTTGGCACCAATGCGCATGGCGTTCTGTACGGCGCGCTTCATAGCGCGACGGAACATTACGCGACGCTCCAGCTGCTGAGCTACGCTCTGGGCAACCAGCATACCGTCGAGTTCCGGCTTGCGGATTTCTTCGATATTGATGTGCACAGGCACACCCATCTGCTTGGTCAGGTCCTGACGCAGTTTCTCAACATCTTCACCTTTCTTCCCGATAACGATACCAGGACGAGCGGTGTGGATGGTGATGCGTGCAGTTTGAGCCGGACGATGGATATCGATACGGCTTACGGACGCGCTTTTTAGTTTGTCTTGGAGATACTCACGCACCTTCAGATCAGCGAACAAGTAGTCCGCATAAGTCCGACCGTCTGCGTACCAGACGGAGGTGTGCTCCTTGACGATTCCCAGGCGAATGCCAATGGGATGTACTTTCTGACCCATCTGATCGACTCCGTTACTTGTCAGCAACCTTGACAGTGATATGGCAAGACCGCTTGACGATGCGATCAGCCCGGCCTTTGGCACGAGGCATGATGCGCTTCAGCGAACGCCCTTCGTTGACGAAAACGGTGGAGACCTTCAGGTCATCAACGTCTGCGCCTTCGTTGTGCTCGGCGTTGGCTACGGCCGACTCCAGCACTTTTTTGATGATTTCAGCGGCTTTCTTACTGCTGAAAGCCAACAGGTTGAGCGCTTCGCCCACCTTCTTCCCGCGGATCTGGTCGGCGACCAAGCGGGCTTTCTGGGCGGAGATTCGAGCGCCCGACAACTTAGCGGCTACTTCCATTTCCTTACCCCTTAACGCTTGGCTTTCTTGTCAGCCACGTGCCCACGATAAGTGCGGGTACCGGCGAACTCGCCCAGTTTGTGGCCGACCATGTCTTCGTTCACGAGAACGGGGACGTGCTGACGACCGTTGTGTACTGCGATGGTCAGACCGACCATTTGTGGCAGGATCATCGAACGACGCGACCAGGTCTTAACTGGTTTACGGTCATTCTTTTCCGCCGCCACTTCGATCTTCTTCAGTAGGTGAAGATCAATAAAAGGACCTTTTTTCAGAGAACGTGGCACTGTCGTATCCCTCTATTTACTTGCGACGACGGACGATCATTTTGTCGGTACGCTTATTACCACGAGTCTTGGCACCCTTAGTCGGGAAGCCCCATGGCGATACCGGATGACGACCACCGGAGGTACGACCTTCACCACCACCGTGTGGGTGGTCAACCGGGTTCATGGCAACACCACGAACGGTTGGGCGAACGCCACGCCAGCGTTTGGCACCAGCTTTACCCAGCGAACGCAGGCTGTGCTCGGAGTTCGAGACTTCACCCAGGGTCGCACGGCATTCAGCCAGGACTTTACGCATTTCACCAGAGCGCAGACGCAGGGTCACGTAGACACCTTCGCGAGCGATCAGCTGAGCCGAAGCACCAGCGGAACGAGCGATTTGAGCACCTTTGCCCGGCTTCAGTTCGATGCCGTGAACGGTGCTACCCACTGGGATGTTGCGCAGTTGCAGAGCGTTACCTGGCTTGATTGGAGCCAGAGCGCCTGCGATCAGCTGGTCACCAGCACTCACGCCTTTAGGGGCGATGATGTAGCGACGCTCGCCGTCTGCGTACAGCAGCAGTGCGATGTGAGCAGTACGGTTTGGATCGTATTCGATACGCTCGACGGTGGCAGCGATGCCATCCTTGTCGTTGCGACGGAAGTCGACCAGACGGTAATGCTGCTTATGACCACCACCTACGTGACGAGTAGTGATGCGGCCATTGTTGTTACGACCACCAGACTTCGATTTTTTCTCGAGCAGCGGTGCGTGAGGAGCGCCTTTGTGCAGCTCCTGGTTGACCACCTTGACCACAAAACGGCGGCCAGGGGAAGTCGGTTTGCATTTAACGATTGCCATGATGCACCCCTTCCTTACTCAGCACTGCTGCTGAAATCGAGATCTTGGCCTGGCTGAAGGGAGATAACTGCCTTCTTCCAGTCATTACGCTTGCCCAGACCGCGAGCAGTGCGCTTGGTTTTACCCAGAACATTCAGGGTAGTCACGCGCTCTACTTTCACGCTGAACAGGCTTTCGACGGCCTTCTTGATTTCCAGCTTGGTTGCATCGGTAGCAACCTTGAAAACGAACTGACCTTTTTTGTCTGCCAGAACCGTAGCCTTCTCGGAAACGTGCGGGCCAAGCAGAACTTTAAATACGCGTTCCTGGTTCATCCCAGCAGCTCCTCGAATTTCTTCACGGCCGACACGGTGATCAACACCTTGTCGTATGCGATCAGACTAACTGGATCGGAACCTTGCACGTCACGTACGTCGACGTGTGGCAGGTTGCGAGCAGCCAGGTACAGGTTCTGATCAACAGCGTCAGACACGATCAGGACGTCAGTCAGACCCATGCCATTCAGCTTGTTCAGCAGGTCTTTGGTTTTTGGAGCTTCAACAGCGAAGTCCTGAACCACGACCAGACGATCGGTACGTACCAGCTCAGCAAGGATGGAGCGCAGTGCAGCGCGATACATCTTCTTGTTCAGCTTTTGCGAGTGGTCCTGAGGACGCGCTGCAAAGGTGGTACCGCCGCCGCGCCAGATTGGGCTACGGATGGTACCGGCACGAGCACGGCCAGTACCTTTCTGACGCCATGGGCGCTTACCGCCGCCGGAAACGTCGGAACGGGTCTTCTGCTGCTTGCTACCCTGACGGCCGCCAGCCATGTAGGCCACGACTGCTTGGTGAACCAGCGTCTCGTTGAACTCGCCGCCGAAAGTCAGTTCGGAAACTTCGATCGCTTGAGCGTCATTTACATTTAATTGCATTTCAGCTTCCCCTTAACCGCGAGCCTTGGCTGCCGGACGCACAACCAGGTTGCCGCCGGTAGCGCCAGGAACAGCGCCCTTGACGAGCAGCAGATTGCGTTCAGCGTCGACGCGCACAACTTCCAGGGACTGCACGGTCACGCGCTCAGCGCCCATATGACCGGACATTTTTTTGCCCTTGAATACACGACCAGGAGTCTGGCACTGGCCGATAGAGCCAGGGACGCGGTGGGAAACGGAGTTACCGTGGGTATTGTCTTGACCGCGGAAATTCCAACGCTTGATGGTACCGGCAAAGCCTTTACCCTTGGACTGACCGGTAACGTCTACCAGTTGGCCTGCAGCGAAGATTTCAGCATTGATCAAGTCGCCAGCCTGGTACTCGCCTTCTTCAAGGCGGAATTCCCAGACACCGCGACCAGCGGCAACGTTCGCCTTAGCGAAGTGACCTGCTTGAGCAGCAGTCACGCGCGAAGCACGACGCTCACCTACAGTGACTTGCACTGCACGATAGCCATCGGTTTCTTCAGTTTTGAACTGGGTGACGCGATTCGGCTCGATCTCAATGACCGTGACCGGAATGGAGACACCTTCTTCGGTGAAAATACGGGTCATACCGCATTTACGACCGACTACACCAATAGTCATGTTGTAAACCTCATGAGTGTACGGGGCTTTCACCCGCTATGGCCGCCCATTTCAGAGCGTTACACGACTAAGACCCAAGTCTTAGCCGAGGCTGATCTGCACTTCCACACCTGCTGCAAGATCAAGCTTCATCAGCGCATCAACGGTTTTATCCGTTGGCTGGACGATGTCCAGAACGCGCTTATGAGTACGGATCTCGTACTGGTCACGCGCGTCTTTGTTGACGTGCGGGGAGACCAGAACGGTGAACCGCTCTTTGCGAGTAGGCAGTGGAATTGGACCACGCACTTGAGCACCAGTACGTTTCGCGGTTTCCACGATTTCCTGGGTGGATTGGTCGATCAGGCGATGGTCAAAAGCCTTCAACCTGATACGGATTTGCTGATTTTGCATTGGATTTCAGACTCCAGGCTGCTATTCCCACCGGACGCACTACGCCCGATAAAAGGAGGCGTGATTCTATAGACGGGTTCACTGGGTGTCAACCCAATAAAAAAACCCCCGCTAAGCGGGGGTTTTTTCGAAGCTCATCGATTACTCGATGATTTTGGCTACGACGCCGGCGCCGACGGTACGACCGCCTTCACGGATAGCGAAACGCAGACCGTCTTCCATTGCGATGGTCTTGATCAGGGTAACAGTCATCTGAATGTTGTCACCTGGCATTACCATTTCAACGCCTTCCGGCAGTTCGCAGTTACCGGTCACGTCAGTGGTACGGAAGTAGAACTGAGGACGGTAGCCTTTGAAGAACGGAGTGTGACGGCCGCCTTCTTCTTTCGACAGAACGTAGACTTCTGCGGTGAACTTGGTGTGCGGCTTGACCGAACCTGGCTTGACCAGAACCTGGCCACGCTCAACGTCGTCACGCTTGGTACCACGCAGCAGAACGCCGCAGTTCTCGCCAGCACGACCTTCGTCCAGCAGCTTGCGGAACATCTCAACACCGGTGCAGGTGGTGGTGGTGGTGTCACGCAGACCAACGATTTCCAGGGCGTCCTGAACGCGGACGATACCACGCTCGATACGACCGGTAACAACAGTACCACGACCCGAGATCGAGAATACGTCTTCGATTGGCATCAGGAATGGCTTGTCGATAGCGCGCTCAGGCTCTGGGATGTAGCTGTCCAGAGTCTCAACCAGCTTCTTGACAGCGGTGGTGCCCATTTCGTTGTCGTCTTTGCCTTCCAGCGCCATACGAGCCGAACCGATGATGATCGGAGTATCGTCGCCTGGGAAGTCGTAGGTGGACAGCAGGTCGCGAACTTCCATCTCGACCAGTTCCAGCAGCTCAGCGTCGTCTACCAGGTCAGCCTTGTTCAGGAAGACCACGATGTACGGAACGCCTACCTGACGGGACAGCAGGATGTGCTCACGGGTTTGTGGCATCGGACCATCGGCGGCCGAGCAAACCAGGATCGCGCCGTCCATCTGGGCAGCACCGGTGATCATGTTCTTCACGTAGTCAGCGTGACCTGGGCAGTCAACGTGAGCGTAGTGACGAATGTTCGAGTTGTACTCGACGTGCGCGGTGTTGATGGTGATACCACGAGCTTTTTCTTCTGGAGCCGAGTCGATCTTGTCGAACTCAACGACGGCCGAACCGAAAACTTCGGAGCAGACGCGAGTCAGAGCTGCGGTCAGAGTGGTTTTACCGTGGTCAACGTGGCCGATGGTGCCGACGTTTACGTGAGGTAGGGAACGATCAAATTTTTCTTTAGCCACGACAGTGAACTCCTAGCCTAAAGGGGCTGAATCAGCCTTGTTTTTTAACGATAGCTTCGACGATGTTCGACGGAGCTTCGGAGTATTTGGAGAATTCCATAGAGTAGCTCGCGCGACCCTGAGACATGGAACGGACGTCGGTCGCATAACCGAACATCTCACCCAGCGGAACTTCGGCGCGGATAACTTTGCCGGAAACCGTGTCTTCCATACCCTGGATCAGACCGCGACGACGGTTCAGGTCACCCATCACGTCGCCCATGTAGTCCTCAGGTGTTACAACTTCGACCTTCATGATCGGCTCAAGAACAACACCGCCACCTTTGGTGACGAGCTGCTTGGTCGCCATGGAGGCTGCCACCTTGAACGCCATCTCGTTGGAGTCGACGTCGTGGTAAGAGCCATCGAACACAGTCGCCTTCAGGCCGATGAGCGGATAGCCGGCAACAACGCCGTTCTTCATCTGCTCTTCAATGCCCTTCTGGATAGCCGGGATGTATTCCTTTGGAACCACACCACCCACTACTTCGTTGTGGAACTCCAGACCTTCCTGACCCTCGTCTGCCGGAGCAAAACGGATCCAGCAATGGCCGAACTGGCCACGGCCGCCGGACTGGCGAACGAACTTGCCTTCGATCTCACAGGACTTAGTGATCTTCTCACGATAAGAAACCTGTGGTTTACCGATGTTGGCTTCAACGTTGAACTCACGGCGCATCCGGTCAACCAGGATGTCCAGGTGCAACTCGCCCATACCCGAGATGATCGTTTGACCAGTCTCTTCGTCGGTCTTGACGCGGAAAGAAGGGTCTTCCTGAGCGAGCTTGCCCAGAGCGATACCCATTTTTTCCTGGTCATCCTTGGTTTTTGGCTCAACGGCAACCGAAATAACCGGCTCCGGGAAGTCCATGCGAACCAGGATGATTGGCTTGTCAGCGGAGCACAGGGTGTCACCAGTGGTGACGTCCTTCATGCCGATCAGGGCCGCGATGTCGCCAGCGCGTACTTCCTTGATCTCTTCGCGGGTGTTTGCGTGCATTTGCACCATACGACCCACGCGCTCTTTCTTGCCCTTGACCGAGTTGATCACGCCGTCGCCGGAGCTCAACACGCCCGAGTAAACGCGAGCGAAGGTCAGGGTACCCACGAATGGGTCGGTAGCGATCTTGAACGCCAGAGCCGAGAACGGCTCGTTGTCGTCTGCATGACGCTCCATGGCAACGGTCTCGTCATCCGGGTCCGAACCCTTGATGGCAGGAATGTCGACAGGTGCAGGCAGGTAGTCGATAACGGCGTCCAGAACCAGGGGAACACCCTTGTTCTTGAACGAGGAACCGCAAACAGCCAGAACGATTTCGCCGGCGATAGTACGCTGACGCAGAGCAGCCTTGATCTCTTCGATCGACAGCTCTTCGCCTTCCAGGTACTTGTTCATCAGGTCTTCGTTGGCTTCAGCAGCCGCTTCGACCATGTTGTTACGCCACTCTTCGGCCAGCTCCTGCAGTTCTGCAGGAATAGCTTCACGGCGTGGCGCCATGCCCTTGTCAGCGTCGTCCCAGTAGACGGCTTCCATGGTCATCAGGTCGATCTGGCCCTGGAAGTTGTCTTCCGAACCGATAGCGAGCTGGATAGGCACCGGAGTGTGACCCAGACGCTGCTTGATCTGACCGATCACGCGCAGGAAGTTGGCGCCGGCACGGTCCATCTTGTTCACGTAAACGAGACGTGGAACGCCGTATTTGTTGGCTTGACGCCATACGGTTTCGGACTGAGGCTCAACACCGGAGGTGCCGCAGAAAACCACGACCGCACCGTCGAGTACGCGCAGCGAGCGTTCTACTTCAATGGTGAAGTCAACGTGGCCGGGGGTATCGATGATGTTGAAGCGGTGCTTCTCGAACTGCTTGACGGAGCCAGCCCAGAAAGCGGTAGTAGCAGCGGAAGTAATGGTAATACCCCGCTCCTGCTCCTGCACCATCCAGTCCATGGTCGCGGCGCCATCATGCACCTCGCCCATTTTGTGGTTTACGCCTGTGTAGAACAGGACGCGCTCGGTGGTCGTGGTTTTACCCGCGTCCACGTGAGCAACGATACCGATGTTACGGTAGCGCTTGATATCAGTTGTACGAGCCATAAAGCCCTCGCAAAATAATTGACGCTGGATTTAGAAGCGGTAGTGCGAGAACGCTTTGTTGGCTTCAGCCATACGGTGAACGTCTTCACGCTTCTTAACTGCAGCACCTTTGCCTTCGGCAGCGTCCAACAGTTCGCCAGCCAGACGCAGAGCCATAGACTTCTCACCGCGCTTGCGCGCGAAGTCTACCAGCCAGCGCATTGCCAGGGCGTTACGACGGGAAGGGCGAACTTCGACCGGAACCTGGTAAGTAGCACCGCCTACACGGCGCGACTTTACTTCGACCAGCGGAGCGATGGCGTCGAGAGCTTTCTCGAAGATTTCCAGTGGGTCGCTGTTCTTGCGTTCTTTAACCTTTTCCAGCGCGCCATAAACGATACGCTCGGCAACGGCTTTCTTGCCGCTTTCCATCACGTGGTTCATGAACTTGGCCAGGATCTGGCTGCCGTATTTTGGATCGTCAAGCACTTCGCGCTTGGCTGCTACGCGTCTTCTTGGCATGGATAAGCCCTCAAACGGTCTTCAGGTTAGCTCGGGACATCCCACCCAAGGGTGCGGGACCCGACCTTACTCTTATCGACTCAGAAAAATAGATAATTGCAATGTGCTGCAAGCGGCCATTACTTCGGACGCTTGGTACCGTACTTCGAACGACCTTGGTTACGACCTTTGACGCCGGAGGTATCCAGGGAGCCGCGAACGGTGTGGTAACGAACACCTGGCAAGTCTTTTACACGACCGCCGCGGATCAGTACCACGCTGTGCTCTTGCAGGTTGTGGCCTTCACCGCCGATGTACGAGGAAACCTCGAAACCGTTGGTCAGGCGCACACGGCATACTTTACGCAGTGCCGAGTTAGGTTTTTTCGGCGTGGTGGTGTACACACGGGTGCACACGCCACGACGTTGCGGGCAGTTCTGCAGCGCAGGTACGTCGGATTTCTCGACGATACGCTTACGCGGCTGACGTACCAGCTGGTTGATAGTTGCCATCTACTAGCTCCACTGTTGTCTTGCGACGCTATTGTCTTGCAAGAAAAGCAAAATGGCAGGACATACGTCCCGCCAGATTTAGGGGTACAAGAGTCTAAAGAGGATCTTGTCCCCAGTCAAGGCAAGGCCCTGCCCTCCCCGACCAGTCGAACCTGGACATTGTATGTCCAGATCCTTCGATCGCAGAGACCAGGGCCCTACTCTTTTCAGTTACCGCTGGAGTTCAGCGCTTCAGTCAGTGCCGCTTCGACTTCGCTCGCGCTTACACGCAACGGTTTGTCAGCATCACGGCGACGCTTGCGCTCGCTGTGGTATGCCAGACCGGTACCGGCCGGGATCAGACGACCCACGACCACGTTTTCTTTCAGGCCGCGCAGGTAGTCGCGCTTGCCAGTTACCGCCGCTTCGGTCAACACGCGAGTGGTTTCCTGGAAGGAAGCCGCCGAGATGAACGATTCGGTGGACAGCGAGGCCTTGGTGATACCCAGCAGCACACGGGTGTACTTGGAGATGAACTTGTCTTCGGAAGCCAGGCGCTCGTTCTCGCCCAGTACCTGAGTCAGTTCCATCTGGTCACCCTTGATGAAGCTGGAGTCACCCGACTCGGCGATCTCGACCTTGCGCAGCATCTGACGCAGGATGGTCTCGATGTGCTTGTCGTTGATCTTCACGCCTTGCAGACGGTAAACGTCCTGAATCTCGTTGACGATGTACTTGGCGAGCGCGCTCACACCCAGCAGACGCAGGATGTCGTGCGGATCGCTAGGACCGTCGGAGATAACTTCGCCGCGGTTCACTTGTTCGCCTTCGAAGACGTTCAGGTGACGCCACTTCGGAATCAGCTCTTCGTACGGATCAGTACCGTCGTTCGGGGTAATGACCAGACGGCGCTTGCCCTTGGTCTCTTTACCGAACGCGATGGTGCCGCTGACTTCAGCCAGAATCGAGGCTTCTTTCGGACGACGCGCTTCGAACAGGTCGGCAACGCGTGGCAGACCACCGGTGATGTCACGGGTCTTGGAAGTTTCTTGTGGAATACGGGCGATAACATCACCCACACCCACTTGAACACCGTCCGCCACACCGACGAGGGCGTTGGCAGGCAGGAAGTACTGGGCCGGTACGTCAGTACCTGGCAGCAGCAGATCCTTACCATCGACACCAACCATCTTGACCGCTGGTCGAATTTCTTTACCAGCAGCAGGACGGTCTTTGACGTCCAGTACTTCGATGTTGGTCAGACCGGTCAGTTCGTCGGTCTGGCGCTTGATCGTAATACCTTCTTCCATGCCCACGAAGGTCACGGTACCTTTCATTTCGGTCACGATCGGGTGGGTGTGCGGGTCCCACTTGGCCACGATGGCACCAGCGTCGACCTTGTCGCCTTCCTTCACCGAGATCACCGCACCGTAGGGCAGCTTGTAGCGCTCGCGCTCACGACCGAAGTCGTCGGCGATGGCCAGCTCACCGGAACGGGACACAGCAACCAGGTTGCCGTCGGCACGCTCAACGTGTTTCAGGTTGTGCAGACGAACCACACCACCGTTCTTCACCTGGACGCTGTCAGCAGCCGAAGTACGGCTTGCAGCACCACCGATGTGGAACGTACGCATGGTCAGCTGGGTACCCGGCTCACCGATGGACTGGGCAGCGATAACGCCGACCGCTTCACCGATGTTCACCTGGTGACCACGAGCCAGGTCACGACCGTAGCACTTGGCGCAGATGCCGTAACGGGTTTCACAGCTGATCGGCGAGCGAACGATCACTTCGTCGATGCTGTTGAGTTCGATGAACTCTACCCACTTCTCGTCTACCAGGGTGCCGGCAGGGACGATGACTTCGTCAGTGCCTGGCTTGAACACGTCACGGGCGATAACACGGCCCAGTACACGTTCACCCAGCGGTTCTACAACGTCGCCGCCTTCGATGTGCGGGGTCATCAACAGACCCTGCTCGGTGCCGCAATCGATCTCGGTAACCACCAAGTCTTGCGCCACGTCTACCAGACGACGAGTCAGGTAACCGGAGTTCGCGGTTTTCAACGCGGTATCCGCCAGACCCTTACGAGCACCGTGAGTCGAGATGAAGTACTGGAGTACGCTCAGGCCTTCACGGAAGTTCGCGGTGATTGGCGTCTCGATGATCGAGCCGTCCGGCTTGGCCATCAGACCACGCATACCGGCCAGCTGACGAATCTGAGCGGCCGAACCCCGGGCACCGGAGTCAGCCATCATGTACATCGAGTTGAAGGATTCCTGGTCAACTTCGTTGCCATGGCGGTCGATGACCTTCTCTTTCGAGAGGTTGGACATCATTGCCTTGGAAACTTCATCGTTGGCCTTGGACCAGAGGTCGATCACCTTGTTGTACTTCTCGCCCTGGGTTACCAGGCCGGAAGCGTATTGGCTTTCGATCTCTTTCACTTCTTCGGTCGCGGTATCGATGATGCGCGCTTTCTCATCAGGGATAACGAAGTCGTTAACACCGATGGAAACACCCGAAATCGTCGAGTAGGCGAAACCGGTGTACATCAACTGGTCGGCGAAGATAACGGTCTCTTTCAGACCAACCACGCGGTAGCACTGGTTGATCAGCTTGGAGATCGCCTTTTTCTTCATCGGCGTGTTGACGACGTCGAACGACAGGCCTGGTGGAACGACCTGGAACAGCAGCGCACGGCCGACAGTGGTGTCGACGATACGGGTGTTCTTGACGCTGCCGCCATCACGGTCGTTGACCGTTTCGTTGATGCGCACCTTGATCTTGGCGTGCAGAGCTGCTTCGCCGGCGCGGAATACGCGGTCGACTTCCTGCAGGTCGGCAAACACGCGGCCTTCGCCCTTGGCGTTGATCGCTTCACGGGTCATGTAGTACAGACCCAGTACAACGTCCTGCGACGGAACGATGATTGGCTCACCGTTGGCTGGCGACAGGATGTTGTTGGTCGACATCATCAGCGCACGGGCTTCGAGCTGGGCTTCCAGGGTCAGCGGTACGTGGACCGCCATCTGGTCGCCGTCGAAGTCGGCGTTGTACGCAGCACAGACCAGAGGGTGCAGCTGGATAGCCTTACCTTCGATCAGTACCGGTTCAAACGCCTGGATACCCAGACGGTGAAGGGTCGGTGCACGGTTGAGCAGCACGGGGTGTTCGCGAATCACTTCGGCGAGAACGTCCCACACTTCCGGCAGCTCGCGCTCGACCATCTTCTTGGCGGCCTTGATGGTGGTCGCCAGACCGCGCATTTCCAGCTTGCCGAAGATGAACGGCTTGAACAGTTCCAGGGCCATCTTCTTCGGAAGACCGCACTGGTGCAGGCGCAGGGTCGGGCCTACGGTAATTACCGAACGACCGGAGTAGTCAACGCGCTTACCGAGCAAGTTCTGACGGAAACGACCTTGCTTACCCTTGATCATGTCAGCCAGGGATTTCAGAGGACGCTTGTTGGAACCGGTGATGGCACGACCGCGACGACCGTTGTCCAGCAGGGCATCGACCGCTTCCTGCAGCATGCGCTTTTCGTTGCGCACGATGATGTCAGGGGCCGACAGGTCCAGCAGACGCTTCAGACGGTTGTTACGGTTGATCACTCGACGATACAGATCGTTGAGGTCGGAAGTCGCGAAGCGACCGCCATCCAGTGGAACCAGTGGACGCAGGTCTGGCGGCAGAACCGGCAGAACGGTCAACACCATCCACTCAGGCAGGTTGCCGGAACCCTGGAAGGCTTCCATCAACTTCAGGCGCTTGGACAGCTTCTTGATCTTGGTTTCCGAGTTGGTCTGCGGAATCTCTTCGCGCAGGCGGCCGATCTCGTGTTCCAGGTCAATGGCGTGCAGCAGCTCGCGGACAGCCTCGGCACCCATGCGGGCGTCGAAGTCGTCACCGAACTCTTCGAGAGCTTCGAAGTACTGCTCGTCGTTCAGCAGCTGACCCTTCTCCAGGGTAGTCATGCCCGGGTCGATAACAACGTAGCTCTCGAAGTAGAGAACGCGCTCGATATCACGCAGGGTCATGTCCATCAGCAGGCCGATACGCGACGGCAGCGATTTCAGGAACCAGATGTGGGCAACGGGCGAAGCCAGTTCGATGTGCGCCATGCGCTCACGACGAACCTTGGCCAGCGCGACTTCAACGCCGCACTTCTCGCAGATCACACCACGATGTTTCAGGCGCTTGTACTTACCGCACAGGCACTCGTAGTCCTTGACTGGGCCAAAGATCTTGGCGCAGAACAGGCCGTCACGCTCAGGCTTGAACGTACGGTAGTTGATGGTTTCCGGTTTTTTAACTTCACCGAACGACCACGAACGGATCATCTCAGGCGACGCCAACCCGATACGGATTGCGTCAAACTCTTCGACTTGACCCTGGTTTTTCAGCAAATTCAGTAGGTCTTTCAAGGCCTTTCCTCCTGGCGGAGCAGAGAGCGGGCTTTAGGGGCCCGCTCCCGATTCGCGTCGCGTGTTATTCGGTTTCCAGATCGATATCGATACCGAGGGAACGAATCTCTTTGATCAACACGTTGAAGGACTCGGGCATGCCCGGCTCCATACGGTGATCGCCGTCCACGATGTTTTTGTACATCTTGGTACGACCGTTCACATCGTCCGACTTCACTGTGAGCATTTCTTGCAGGGTGTAGGCCGCACCGTAAGCTTCCAGTGCCCAGACCTCCATCTCCCCGAAACGCTGACCACCGAACTGAGCCTTACCACCCAGCGGCTGCTGGGTAACCAGGCTGTAGGAACCAGTGGAACGCGCGTGCATCTTGTCGTCCACCAAGTGGTTCAGTTTCAGCATGTACATGTAGCCAACAGTAACGTGACGCTCGAACTTGTTGCCGGTCCGGCCGTCGAACAGCTGCATCTGGCCGCTTTCTGGCAGGTCTGCCAGTTTCAGCATGGCCTTGATTTCGCTTTCCTTGGCACCGTCGAATACCGGGGTAGCCATTGGAACGCCAGCACGCAGGTTCTTCGCCAGGTCCAGAATCTCCTGGTCGCTGAAGCTTTCCAGGTTCTCTTGGCGGCCACCAATCTCGTTGTAGATCTCGGTGAGGAACTTGCGCAGTTCGATGACTTTACGCTGCTCTTCGAGCATGCGGTTGATCTTTTCGCCCAGCCCCTTGGCCGCGAGGCCCAGGTGGGTTTCCAGAATCTGACCGACGTTCATACGCGAAGGTACGCCGAGCGGGTTGAGGACCACGTCCACCGGGGTGCCATTGGCATCGTGCGGCATGTCTTCAACCGGCATGATCACGGAGACCACACCCTTGTTACCGTGACGACCGGCCATCTTGTCGCCCGGCTGGATGCGGCGACGGATTGCCAGGTAAACCTTGACGATTTTCAGCACGCCTGGAGCCAGGTCATCGCCTTGCTGCAGTTTGCGCTTCTTGTCTTCGAACTTGTCGTCCAGCAGGCGACGACGATCAACGATGTACTGCTGGGCTTTTTCCAGCTGTTCGTTGAGGGCGTCTTCGGCCATGCGCAGTTTGAACCACTGACCGTGTTCCAGACCGTCCAGAACTTCGTTGGTGATTTCCAGACCTTTCTTCAGGCCGGCACCACCGTCGACGACCTGGCCGACCAGGGCCTGACGCAGACGTTCGAAGGTTGCGCCTTCGACGATGCGGAACTCTTCGTTCAGGTCCTTGCGGATTTCGTCCAGCTGGCTCTTCTCGATCGACAGAGCACGCGCGTCACGCTCCACGCCGTCACGGGTGAAGACCTGGACGTCGATGACAGTGCCCTTGGTGCCGGTAGGCACGCGCAGGGAGGTGTCCTTAACGTCGCTGGCTTTCTCACCGAAAATGGCGCGCAGCAGTTTTTCTTCCGGAGTCAGTTGGGTCTCGCCTTTCGGAGTGACCTTGCCGACCAGGATGTCGCCGGCGCCGACTTCGGCACCTACGTAAACGATACCGGCTTCGTCCAGCTTGTTCAGCGCTGCTTCACCCACGTTCGGGATGTCAGCGGTGATTTCCTCTGGGCCAAGCTTGGTGTCACGGGCCACACAGGTCAGTTCCTGGATGTGGATCGTGGTGAAACGGTCTTCCTGAACCACGCGCTCCGACAGACAGATGGAGTCTTCGAAGTTGAAACCGTTCCAGGCCATGAACGCGATGCGCATGTTCTGACCCAGTGCCAGTTCACCCATGTCGGTGGACGGGCCGTCGGCCATGATGTCGCTGCGCTGAACGCGGTCACCCTTGCTCACCAGCGGACGCTGGTTGATGCAGGTGTTCTGGTTCGAACGGGTGTACTTGGTCAGGTTGTAGATATCTACACCGGCTTCGCCTGGCTCTACTTCGTCGTCCGCCACGCGAACAACGATACGGCTGGCATCGACGGAGTCGATCACGCCGCCACGACGAGCCACGACGCAAACGCCGGAGTCACGGGCAACGTTGCGCTCCATGCCGGTACCCACCAGCGGCTTGTCGGCGCGCAGGGTCGGTACAGCCTGACGCTGCATGTTGGAACCCATCAACGCACGGTTGGCGTCGTCGTGCTCCAGGAACGGAATCAGCGAGGCTGCGACCGAGACTACCTGCTTGGGCGAAACGTCCATCAGGGTTACGTCTTCCGGCGCCTTCACGGTGAATTCGTTCAGGTGACGTACGGCTACCAGCTCGTCGATCAGGACCTTGTTCTCGTTCATGGTCGCCGAAGCCTGCGCGATCACGTGATCGGCTTCTTCGATGGCGGACAGGAACACGATCTCGTCGGTGACCAGACCCTCTTTGACAACACGGTACGGGCTTTCCAGGAAGCCGTACTGGTTGGTGCGCGCGTAAGCGGCCAGGGAGTTGATCAGACCGATGTTCGGACCTTCAGGCGTTTCGATCGGGCATACACGGCCGTAGTGAGTCGGGTGTACGTCACGAACTTCGAAGCCTGCGCGCTCACGGGTCAGACCACCTGGGCCGAGTGCAGAGACACGACGCTTGTGGGTAATTTCCGAAAGCGGGTTGTTCTGGTCCATGAACTGCGAGAGCTGGCTGGAACCGAAGAACTCTTTCACCGCGGCCGCTACCGGCTTGGCGTTGATCAGATCCTGAGGCATCAGGCCTTCGCTTTCAGCCATCGACAGGCGTTCCTTGACCGCACGCTCAACGCGCACCAGGCCAACACGGAACTGGTTCTCGGCCATTTCGCCTACGCAGCGAACACGACGGTTACCCAGGTGGTCGATGTCGTCGACGATGCCTTTGCCGTTACGGATGTCGACCAGGGTCTTCAGAACGGCAACGATGTCTTCCTTGCTCAGCACGCCCGAACCTTCGATCTCGGTACGACCGATACGACGGTTGAACTTCATGCGACCTACAGCAGACAGGTCGTAGCGCTCAGGGCTGAAGAACAGGTTGTTGAACAGGGTCTCGGCAGCATCCTTGGTTGGCGGCTCGCCAGGACGCATCATCCGGTAGATCTCGACCAGCGCTTCCAGTTGGTTGGCGGTGGAGTCGATCTTCAGGGTGTCGGAGATGAACGGACCGCAGTCGATGTCGTTGGTGTACAACGTTTCGATGCGCACGACCTGGGCCTTGGCGATCTTCACCAGCAGCTCGGTGGTCAGTTCGGTGTTGCATTCAGCCAGGATTTCACCGGTTGCCGGGTGAACGATGGCTTTGGCAGTGGTGCGGCCCAGCACGTAGTCCAGCGGAACTTCCAGCTCTTTGATGCCGGCTTTTTCCAACTGGTTGATGTGACGTGCCGTGATACGACGGCCCTGCTCCACGATCACCTTGCCGGTGTTGTCGAGGATGTCCAGGACGGCGATTTCACCGCGCAGGCGCTGAGGTACCAGTTCCAGGCTGAGCTTCTCGCCCTGCACGTGGAATACGTTGGTGGTGTAGAACGCATCGAGGACTTCCTCGGTGCTGTAGCCCAGTGCGCGCAGCAGTACCGACGCAGGCAGTTTGCGACGACGGTCGATCCGGACGAATACACAGTCTTTCGGGTCGAATTCGAAGTCCAGCCACGAACCGCGGTAAGGAATGATACGGGCCGAGTACAACAGTTTGCCCGAGCTGTGAGTCTTGCCACGGTCGTGGTCGAAGAACACACCAGGCGAACGGTGCAACTGGGAGACGATAACGCGCTCGGTACCGTTGATTACGAAGGTACCGTTCTCGGTCATCAGGGGGATTTCCCCCATGTAGACTTCCTGCTCCTTGATGTCCTTGATCGCTTTGTTCGACGATTCTTTGTCGAAAATGATCAGGCGTACTTTTACCCGCAAAGGTACGGCGTAGGTCACGCCGCGCAATACGCATTCCTTGACATCAAAGGCCGGTTCGCCCAGGCGATAACCAACGTACTCCAGAGCAGCGTTGCCGGAGTAGCTGATGATCGGGAAAACGGATTTGAAGGCCGCATGCAGACCGACGTCACGGAACTGGTCCTTGGTCGCGCCCGCCTGCAAGAATTCGCGATACGAATCCAGCTGGATAGCCAAGAGGTACGGTACGTCCATGACGTCCGGCAACTTGCTAAAGTCCTTGCGGATACGTTTTTTCTCAGTGTATGAGTAAGCCATCAGCGTTCCCCAGCTTGGTCACCTGCTTGTTTGGCTCCTCCCGACGGGGAGCAGCCAGAAAATCGTGCAAACCCCTTGGTTTGCGCCACCGTCATCGGTGGTTGAAGCACGTTACTGGCGCCGATCTGATCAGCGGCCAATAACGGAAAAAGGCCGGTGGCAAGAGCCACCAGCCATCAGCCGTTCGCTTGACGCTCCGGCTGGAGACGCAAAATCGAAATTACTTGACTTCGACTTTGGCGCCAGCTTCTTCCAGCTTCTTCTTGGCGTCTTCAGCGGCTTCTTTCGAAACGCCTTCAGCAACGACCTGAGGAGCGGTGTCAACTTTCTCTTTGGCTTCTTTCAGGCCCAGACCGGTCAGTTCACGAACGGCCTTGATGACGTTTACTTTCTTCTCGCCGGCTTCAACCAGAACAACGTTGAACTCGGTTTGTTCTTCAACAACAGCGGCAGCAGCAGCTGGGCCAGCCGAAGCGGCAGCAGCGGTAACGCCGAATTTCTCTTCGAAAGCTTTGATCAGCTCAACAACTTCCATTACGGACATTGCGCCAACGGCTTCGAGGATTTGCTCTTGAGTAACGGACATGACTCTTTTCCTGAATTGGGGGACGGCCTACGCGACCATCGAAATAAACAAAAAACGCGAGAAGCGAGCGGCCCTTAGGCTGCTGCGGCTTCTTTCTGGTCGCGAACTGCTGCCAGGGTACGGGCCAATTTGCTGGTAGCGCCTTGAATCACGCTCATCAGCTGGGAAATGGCTTCGTCACGGGTCGGCAGTGTTGCCAGTACGTCGATCTGATTAGCTGCGAGGAACTTGCCCTCGAACGCAGCTGCCTTGATCTCGAACTTGTCCTGACCCTTGGCGAACTCTTTGAACAGACGGGCAGCAGCGCCCGGGTGTTGGCTGGAGAAAGCGATCAGGGTCGGGCCTTTGAACACGTCGTTGAGGACCGAGTACTCGGTGCCTTCAACAGCGCGCTTGAGCAGGGTGTTACGTACGACACGTACGTATACGCCAGCTTCGCGGGCCTCTTTACGGAGTCCGGTCATAGCGCCTACAGTCACACCACGGGCATCAGCCACGACAGCGGACAGGGCACCTTTGGCAGCCTCGTTGACTTCAGCGACGATGGCCTTCTTGTCTTCGAGTTTAATTGCCACGGGTTTAACTCCTGCTTGTTACCGTTTCATCTGGCCGAGGCCGGATGTCGTTTTGGTGTCTAGTTCCAAAAGGAACCGGGAGCACCATCTGCGTAGGCTTGTGGTTTAAGACTTGCGCCGCCTACGGTCTTGGATAGCCCCCGCAAAGCAGGGACCCCAATTTTTTGCGGCGGGGATGATCACTCACCCCCGCCTCGGTCTTACGCGGTCAGGGAACCCTGATCGATCACCAGACCTGGGCCCATAGTGGTGCTCAGGGTGACGCGCTTGACGTAGATACCTTTCGAGGAAGCTGGCTTGATACGCTTCAGATCAGCGATCAGGGCTTCAACGTTTTCCTTCAGCTTGGCGGCTTCGAAGCCAACCTTGCCAACGGAAGTGTGGATGATGCCGTTTTTGTCGGTGCGGTAGCGAACCTGACCAGCCTTGGCGTTTTTAACCGCGGTGGCTACGTCTGGAGTCACGGTACCGACTTTCGGGTTAGGCATCAGGCCGCGTGGACCCAGGATCTGACCCAGTTGACCTACAACGCGCATGGCATCCGGGGAAGCGATGACTACGTCATAGTTCAGGTCGCCGCCTTTCATTTCGGCAGCCAGGTCGTCCATGCCAACGCGATCTGCACCGGCAGCCAGGGCAGCTTCAGCAGCTGGACCTTGGGTGAAAACGGCAACACGTACGGTCTTGCCAGTGCCGTGTGGCAGCACGGTAGCGCTACGTACGACCTGGTCGGATTTACGTGGGTCAACGCCCAGGTTCACGGCGACGTCGAACGACTCGCTGAACTTGACGGTCGACAGCTCGGCCAGCAGAGTGGCGGCTTCTTCGAAGTTGTAGACTTTGCCAGCTTCGATTTTGGAAGCAATAGCCTTTTGGCGCTTGGTCAGCTTAGCCATTACACACCCTCCACGTTGAGGCCCATGCTGCGAGCCGAGCCAGCGATGGTGCGCACAGCGGCGTCCATGTCGGCAGCGGTCAGGTCAGCATTTTTTGCCTTGGCGATATCTTCCAGCTGAGCGCGGGTCACGGTACCGACTTTAACGGTGTTCGGACGAGCGGAGCCGCTGGTCAGGCCAGCAGCTTTCTTCAGCAGAACCGAAGCTGGGGTGCTTTTGGTTTCGAAGGTGAAGCTACGGTCACTGTAGACAGTGATGATAACTGGAGTCGGCAGGCCGGCTTCTTGACCCTGAGTACGGGCGTTGAAGGCCTTGCAGAATTCCATGATGTTCACACCATGTTGACCCAGAGCCGGGCCGACGGGCGGGCTAGGGTTGGCCTGGCCGGCCTTTACTTGCAGCTTGATGTAAGCCGTGATTTTCTTAGCCATGAGCTACTCCAATATCGGGTACAAGCGCCAATTCAGGCTCCCCGGTTGCTTGCGTTTTATCCCAGAGACGACAAAACCCCGCAGCTTACGCCTGCGGGGCATGGGATATGCCTTCAATCAGACCTTTTCGACCTGACTGAACTCGAGCTCTACCGGAGTAGAGCGTCCGAAAATAAGCACGGCCACTTGGATCCGGCTCTTTTCGTAGTTGACTTCTTCGACGGTACCGTTGAAATCCGCGAATGGACCATCGGTAACGCGAACAACCTCACCCGGCTCGAACAGAGTCTTGGGCTTCGGCTTGTCGCTACCATCAGCGACACGACGCAGGATAGCTTCTGCTTCCTTGTCGGTAATCGGTGCAGGCTTGTCGGCGGTACCGCCAATGAAGCCCATAACGCGAGGAGTGTCCTTGACCAAGTGCCAAGTACCCTCGTTCATTTCCATCTGGACCAGCACATAGCCTGGGAAGAACTTACGTTCGCTTTTGCGCTTCTGGCCATTGCGCATTTCTACCACTTCTTCAGTGGGGACCAGAATTTCGCCAAAACCGTCTTCCATGCCAGCCAGCTTTACACGCTCGATCAAAGAGCGCAT
This sequence comes from uncultured Gammaproteobacteria bacterium, assembly GCA_963816515.1. Classification (GTDB taxonomy): domain Bacteria; phylum Pseudomonadota; class Gammaproteobacteria; order Pseudomonadales; family Pseudomonadaceae; genus Aquipseudomonas. Next base: position 1,823,274 of record CAWFKX010000001.1, read on the forward strand.
AACATGCTTCTCGTAACCCGAGTAGGCATGCACAACGTACCAACGCTTAGCCACGGGACACCCTTAGCCGACGATCAAGGAAACAAGCCAGCCGAGCAGGGAATCAAGACCCCACAACAGCAACGCCATGACCAGAACGACCGCCACTACGATCAGCGTGGTCTGAGTGGTCTCTTGGCGAGTTGGCCATACGACTTTACGGATTTCAGTGCGGGCTTCCTTCGCCAGGACGAAGAACGACTTGCCCTTGGCAGTCTGCAGCGCGGTGAACGCAGCCACAGCAGCAATGACGAGCAGTGCAAGCACCCGGTACAGGATCGGAGATGCGTGGTAATACTGATTACCAACCACGCCAACCACCACCAAAGCGACAACAACCAGCCACTTGAGCAGATCAAAGCGAGAGTCTTGGGCTTCAGCCTTCGGGGTCATCTAGGAGGATCCTGTGAAAAGAAAGCCAGACATCACCGTGTGAATCTGGCAGGTCAGGAGGGAATCGAACCCCCAACCTACGGTTTTGGAGACCGTCGCTCTGCCAATTGAGCTACTGACCTAAAAACATAATCAGGCCGACCATTATGCCGGGCCGAATAAGCGATTTCAACCACTTATAAAACAAAGGCAGATATTTTCATATCTGCCTGAGTAATGGAGCTCTTGAGCGGATTTGAACCGCTGACCTCACCCTTACCAAGGGTGTGCTCTACCAACTGAGCTACAAGAGCGAAACACTTTGCACAACCAGCAAACTTGGAGCGGGTAGCGGGAATCGAACCCGCATCATCAGCTTGGAAGGCTGAGGTTCTACCACTAAACTATACCCGCGGAGCTTGCTGCTCACGCTAAATTGGTGGAGGGGGAAGGATTCGAACCTTCGAAGTCTGAGACGTCAGATTTACAGTCTGATCCCTTTGGCCGCTCGGGAACCCCTCCTGAACGTGGGCGGCATTATCAACCTCTGCCGTCCTTCTGTCAAGCGTTTTTTTCAATTAAATCTGAAAGTTAGCTTCGTTTGACAGTTGCTTCACACCTTGAGCGTTTCCGCTTATCGCTGTGGAGCGGGCGCCATTCTATGCAAGGATCAAGGTACTTGCAACCCCTCACACAACATTATTTTCTGTTTTAAGTCTTTGAAATCATTGGAAAGTCTTTGAATCAGGGTTTCGTCCAGCAAACGCCGGCTCTCGGGCGCTATACGCAGCCAATGCGACGTGCCTTCAGGCGCCGAGACCGGCACCGCGCGCGAGGAAATATCCAGGCTGGTGAGCCGTTGCTCGATGGGGGCCAGCTGCTCAGGGCGAGCAAATCCGCCAAGGTAGAGGCAATTATCATCAGGCTTGGCGGCTGCCGCAGCCCTCGCACGGCTGTCGTCCGACTCGCTCAGCAGGCGAATGTCCTGCTGCGACCCCTTGTACAGGGAAAGCGAAGCGATCTCCTTGGGCCGCAAGGGCGCTTCCTGCTGGTGCCATACGTAATAGAAGACGTTGAGAACGACCAGCAGCAGAAATAACCAGCGCATACGCACCTCAGGCAATCGGACAGGCAATGGCAAGGCCAACGAAGACCAGATCGGGAATGACCCGCGCATGGGGCACGACGTCTTTTACCAGGTCGGCATCGCCGCCCGTGAGGAATAGCGTGAAATCCCCCCCCAACAATTGCGCAGCATGAGCAAGCTGGGTCAACACAAAGCCACGCATCATCAACGTACAACCCCGCTCTACCGCTTCCACCGTGTTGCGCCCCGGCACAAGACTGCTGTGAGCGCGCTCGGCGGACTGGTCGTCATAGCGGATCTTGCGGGTGTGCGTACGCAGCTGGCCGCGCATCAATGGCATCCCCGGGCAAATGAAACCGCCAATGTGCTCGCCGTCACGGGCGACAAAGTCAGAGGTGATGGCCGTGCCCAGATCGATGACCACGCAGGCACCGCCTGCCAATCGATACCCCGCAACCAGGGCAACCCAGCGGTCGAGACCCAGGCGCTCAAAGTCCTCGTAGCCATTGCGCACCCCGGCAAGCAGCTGCGCAGGACGGGCGCAGACAGGCTGCACGGCGAACGCCTGGGTCAATGCTGCCATCAACTTGCCGGTTTCGTCCTCGTTACGCACGCTCACCAGCCGGCAGTGGTGCAGTTGCAGACCTTCGACCGCTTTCAAGGCATCGACCAGCGCCTGGTCGGCGTCAACCACACCGCCCGCCAGGCGCGCTCCGCCCTCACTCTCGATGACCCGCCACTTGATGAAACTGTTACCGCAGTCCAGCTCAAGAATCATTGCGCAACCTCAGGCTGAGCTCACCGCCACTAAAACTTTTTTCAACGCCATCGACCTGCAGGCGCAAAGCGCCCTGGTGGTCGATGCCCAAGACCACACCATCCACCTGGTTGACGCCGGCGATCAACGATACCGCCCGCCCCTGCCACAAGTGATTGGCTTCCCATTGCGCCTGTATAGGCCCGAAACCTTGCTCGCGATGCAGCGCCAGGTACTCCTGCAGGCGCTGGTCGAGCAGGGCCACCAACTGGTTGCGATCAATCGCCTTGCCCGCTTCCAGCTGCATTGAAGTCCACTGCTGATCGACCGCATCGGTGGACTGCATGTTCACGTTAATGCCAATCCCGAGTACGACGTGACAGACGTCAGCAGGGTCGCCCACCAGTTCCAGGAGTATCCCGGCGATCTTGCGCTGCTCCACCAGCACATCATTGGGCCACTTCAACCCCGCCTTGGCGATGCCCAGCTCGCGCAGCGCCTGCATGACCGCCAGGCCGACCACCAAACTCAGGCCTTCGAGCTGGCGCATGCCGCCTTCTATGCGCAGTACAAGACTGTAATAAAGGTTTTCAGCAAAGGGGCTGACCCAGGTGCGGCCACGCCGCCCTCTTCCTGCGCTTTGGCGCTCGGCCAGGACCAGGAAAGGCGCAGCCTCCCCCCTGTCCACCGCGCGCAATGCTTCGGCATTGGTAGAGTCGATCGAATCGAAGACAAACGTAGGCCAGGACTTCTTGCCGGCGTAAGCCTCGATGGCCTCGGCGTCCAGCAGCGCAAGCGGCGCAGCCAATTGATAGCCGCGGCCGCGGACCTTGTGGATAGGTAGATTGAGCTCAGCCTCCAGGTGCTGCAGCTGTTTCCATACTGCAGTGCGACTGATACCCAGGGCCGCACCCAATGCCTCGCCGGAATGGAAGCGACCATCCTTCAAGAGCTTCAACAACGTCAACATGCCAGATTCGCCTCACAATGAGGCAGGCATGATAGCCATGCTGATGGCCGTTGCATAGAAACAGCGAAGCCCGTGGCAGCGGCCACCAGGCCGCGTCTGACGCTGTCGTGGTTTCAGCAGGCCCGGAAAGACAAAACCCCCACCTGCGTCAGCAGATGGGGGTTTCGGAATTTAATCTTGACGATGACCTACTCTCACATGGGGAAACCCCACACTACCATCGGCGATGCATCGTTTCACTGCTGAGTTCGGGATGGGATCAGGTGGTTCCAATGCTCTATGGTCGTCAAGAAATTCTGTAGCCAGGATGCCTTTTGGGAGGCACTCCAGCGAATCGGGTATGTGATGCTTGTGAGTTGCAAATTTTCGGATCATGCGTCTTCACAACACCGCAATCTGCTCATTCGACGCAAATTGCTTGGGTGTTATATGGTCAAGCCTCACGGGCAATTAGTATTGGTTAGCTCAACGCCTCACAGCGCTTACACACCCAACCTATCAACGTCGTAGTCTTCGACGGCCCTTTAGGGGATTCAAGATCCCAGTGAGATCTCATCTTGAGGCAAGTTTCCCGCTTAGATGCTTTCAGCGGTTATCTTTTCCGAACATAGCTACCCGGCAATGCCACTGGCGTGACAACCGGAACACCAGAGGTTCGTCCACTCCGGTCCTCTCGTACTAGGAGCAGCCCCTCTCAAATCTCAAACGTCCACGGCAGATAGGGACCGAACTGTCTCACGACGTTCTAAACCCAGCTCGCGTACCACTTTAAATGGCGAACAGCCATACCCTTGGGACCGGCTTCAGCCCCAGGATGTGATGAGCCGACATCGAGGTGCCAAACACCGCCGTCGATATGAACTCTTGGGCGGTATCAGCCTGTTATCCCCGGAGTACCTTTTATCCGTTGAGCGATGGCCCTTCCATACAGAACCACCGGATCACTAAGACCTACTTTCGTACCTGCTCGACGTGTCTGTCTCGCAGTCAAGCGCGCTTTTGCCTTTATACTCTACGACCGATTTCCGACCGGTCTGAGCGCACCTTCGTACTCCTCCGTTACTCTTTAGGAGGAGACCGCCCCAGTCAAACTACCCACCATACACTGTCCTCGATCCGGATAACGGACCTGAGTTAGAACCTCAAAGTTGCCAGGGTGGTATTTCAAGGATGGCTCCACGCGAACTGGCGTCCACGCTTCAAAGCCTCCCACCTATCCTACACAAGCAAATTCAAAGTCCAGTGCAAAGCTATAGTAAAGGTTCACGGGGTCTTTCCGTCTAGCCGCGGATACACTGCATCTTCACAGCGATTTCAATTTCACTGAGTCTCGGGTGGAGACAGCGCCGCCATCGTTACGCCATTCGTGCAGGTCGGAACTTACCCGACAAGGAATTTCGCTACCTTAGGACCGTTATAGTTACGGCCGCCGTTTACCGGGGCTTCGATCAAGAGCTTCGCGTTAGCTAACCCCATCAATTAACCTTCCGGCACCGGGCAGGCGTCACACCCTATACGTCCACTTTCGTGTTTGCAGAGTGCTGTGTTTTTAATAAACAGTCGCAGCGGCCTGGTATCTTCGACCGGCATGGGCTTACGGAGCAAGTCCTTCACCCTCACCGGCGCACCTTCTCCCGAAGTTACGGTGCCATTTTGCCTAGTTCCTTCACCCGAGTTCTCTCAAGCGCCTTGGTATTCTCTACCCAACCACCTGTGTCGGTTTGGGGTACGGTTCCTGGTTACCTGAAGCTTAGAAGCTTTTCTTGGAAGCATGGCATCAACCACTTCGTCGCCTAGTGGCAACTCGTCATCAGCTCTCGGCCTTAAGATCCCGGATTTACCTAAGATCTCAGCCTACCACCTTAAACTTGGACAACCAACGCCAAGCTGGCCTAGCCTTCTCCGTCCCTCCATCGCAATAACCAGAAGTACAGGAATATTAACCTGTTTTCCATCGACTACGCTTTTCAGCCTCGCCTTAGGGACCGACTAACCCTGCGTCGATTAACGTTGCGCAGGAAACCTTGGTCTTTCGGCGTGGGTGTTTTTCACACCCATTGTCGTTACTCATGTCAGCATTCGCACTTCTGATACCTCCAGCAAGCTTCTCAACTCACCTTCACAGGCTTACAGAACGCTCCTCTACCGCATCACCAAAAGGTGATACCCGTAGCTTCGGTGCATGGTTTGAGCCCCGTTACATCTTCCGCGCAGGCCGACTCGACTAGTGAGCTATTACGCTTTCTTTAAAGGGTGGCTGCTTCTAAGCCAACCTCCTAGCTGTCTAAGCCTTCCCACATCGTTTCCCACTTAACCATGACTTTGGGACCTTAGCTGACGGTCTGGGTTGTTTCCCTTTTCACGACGGACGTTAGCACCCGCCGTGTGTCTCCCATGCTCGGCACTTGTAGGTATTCGGAGTTTGCATCGGTTTGGTAAGTCGGGATGACCCCCTAGCCGAAACAGTGCTCTACCCCCTACAGTGATACATGAGGCGCTACCTAAATAGCTTTCGAGGAGAACCAGCTATCTCCGAGCTTGATTAGCCTTTCACTCCGATCCACAGGTCATCCGCTAACTTTTCAACGGTAGTCGGTTCGGTCCTCCAGTCAGTGTTACCTAACCTTCAACCTGCCCATGGATAGATCGCCCGGTTTCGGGTCTATACCCAGCGACTAAACGCGCTATTAACACTCGCTTTCGCTACGCCTCCCCTATTCGGTTAAGCTCGCCACTGAATATAAGTCGCTGACCCATTATACAAAAGGTACGCAGTCACAGAACAAAGTCTGCTCCCACTGCTTGTACGCATACGGTTTCAGGATCTATTTCACTCCCCTCTCCGGGGTTCTTTTCGCCTTTCCCTCACGGTACTAGTTCACTATCGGTCAGTCAGTAGTATTTAGCCTTGGAGGATGGTCCCCCCATATTCAGACAAAGTTTCTCGTGCTCCGTCCTACTCGATTTCATGACTAAGAGACTTTCGCGTACAGGGCTATCACCCACTATGGCCGCACTTTCCAGAGCGTTCCGCTAATCTCAAAGCCACTTAAGGGCTGGTCCCCGTTCGCTCGCCACTACTAAGGGAATCTCGGTTGATTTCTTTTCCTCAGGGTACTTAGATGTTTCAGTTCCCCTGGTTCGCCTCTTGCACCTATGTATTCAGTACAAGATAACCATCTTGTGATGGCTGGGTTCCCCCATTCAGACATCTCCGGATCACAGTCTGTTTGCCGACTCCCCGAAGCTTTTCGCAGGCTACCACGTCTTTCATCGCCTCTGACTGCCAAGGCATCCACCGTATGCGCTTCTTCACTTGACCATATAACCCCAAGCAATCTGGTTATACTATGAAGACGACATTCGCCGAAAATTTGCATTCTTAATTAAAAGAGAACTCACAAATTTTACCTTAGCCTGAATAAACACCAGTGAAAGTGTTATCCAGTCTATCTTTCTATCACATACCCAAATTTTTAAAGAACGATTCTGATAAAGTTCAGAAATCAACATTCAGGCACCGTGTCGGTGGAATGCTCATTTCTAAGCTTTGACAATGGCCAACTGTATGGTGGAGCCAAGCGGGATCGAACCGCTGACCTCCTGCGTGCAAGGCAGGCGCTCTCCCAGCTGAGCTATGGCCCCGCATTTCACTACAGGGTGCACCACGAGTAATTGGTGGGTCTGGGCAGATTCGAACTGCCGACCTCACCCTTATCAGGGGTGCGCTCTAACCAACTGAGCTACAGACCCAATCGTCTTCTTCAATGAATCAAGCAATTCGTGTGGGAGCTTATGAAACAGCTGATGTCGTCGATTAAGGAGGTGATCCAGCCGCAGGTTCCCCTACGGCTACCTTGTTACGACTTCACCCCAGTCATGAATCACACCGTGGTAACCGTCCCCCCGAAGGTTAGACTAGCTACTTCTGGTGCAACCCACTCCCATGGTGTGACGGGCGGTGTGTACAAGGCCCGGGAACGTATTCACCGCGACATTCTGATTCGCGATTACTAGCGATTCCGACTTCACGCAGTCGAGTTGCAGACTGCGATCCGGACTACGATCGGTTTTGTGAGATTAGCTCCACCTCGCGGCTTGGCAACCCTCTGTACCGACCATTGTAGCACGTGTGTAGCCCAGGCCGTAAGGGCCATGATGACTTGACGTCATCCCCACCTTCCTCCGGTTTGTCACCGGCAGTCTCCTTAGAGTGCCCACCATAACGTGCTGGTAACTAAGGACAAGGGTTGCGCTCGTTACGGGACTTAACCCAACATCTCACGACACGAGCTGACGACAGCCATGCAGCACCTGTCTCAATGCTCCCGAAGGCACCAATCCATCTCTGGAAAGTTCATTGGATGTCAAGGCCTGGTAAGGTTCTTCGCGTTGCTTCGAATTAAACCACATGCTCCACCGCTTGTGCGGGCCCCCGTCAATTCATTTGAGTTTTAACCTTGCGGCCGTACTCCCCAGGCGGTCAACTTAATGCGTTAGCTGCGCCACTAAAGACTCAAGGTCCCCAACGGCTAGTTGACATCGTTTACGGCGTGGACTACCAGGGTATCTAATCCTGTTTGCTCCCCACGCTTTCGCACCTCAGTGTCAGTATCAGTCCAGGTAGTCGCCTTCGCCACTGGTGTTCCTTCCTATATCTACGCATTTCACCGCTACACAGGAAATTCCACTACCCTCTACCATACTCTAGCTTGCCAGTTTCGGATGCAGTTCCCAGGTTGAGCCCGGGGATTTCACATCCGACTTAACAAACCACCTACGCGCGCTTTACGCCCAGTAATTCCGATTAACGCTTGCACCCTCTGTATTACCGCGGCTGCTGGCACAGAGTTAGCCGGTGCTTATTCTGTCGGTAACGTCAAAATTGCAGAGTATTAATCTACAACCCTTCCTCCCAACTTAAAGTGCTTTACAATCCGAAGACCTTCTTCACACACGCGGCATGGCTGGATCAGGCTTTCGCCCATTGTCCAATATTCCCCACTGCTGCCTCCCGTAGGAGTCTGGACCGTGTCTCAGTTCCAGTGTGACTGATCATCCTCTCAGACCAGTTACGGATCGTCGCCTTGGTGAGCCATTACCTCACCAACTAGCTAATCCGACCTAGGCTCATCTGATAGCGCAAGGCCCGAAGGTCCCCTGCTTTCTCCCGTAGGACGTATGCGGTATTAGCGTTCCTTTCGAAACGTTGTCCCCCACTACCAGGCAGATTCCTAGGCATTACTCACCCGTCCGCCGCTGAATCAGGGAGCAAGCTCCCTTCATCCGCTCGACTTGCATGTGTTAGGCCTGCCGCCAGCGTTCAATCTGAGCCATGATCAAACTCTTCAGTTCAATACTGCAATCGGGTTTTGAGAAAACCCTATAAACTTGGCTCAGCAATCGTTGGTTAAACCATGATTTCTCGTGGAGTAACTTGTGATGCTGATAATCTTTTTGACTATCAGTCTGAGTCACAAGCACCCACACGAATTGCTTGATTCAGTTGTTAAAGAGCGGTTGGTTGATTCTTTCGTCTCAACCGAGGCGCGCATTCTACGCCTTCCTCAGAGCCTGTCAAGCGTTTATTTTGAAGTTTTTCAGAGAATCTCTAACAACTTCAACCACTTGACTCGCTTCGATCTCTCGTTAGCGGGAGGCGAATTCTACAGCGTTTCAAACCGCTGTCAACCACCTTTTTCACCGCTTTCGATCTGCTTCATCGAAGCCCTTCTTCGCTGCCTACTTCGGTTAACTCTTTGAAACTCAAGGAGTTTTCCATTTCGTCTGCGCCGGAAGTGGGGCGAATTATAGAGAGATCTGGAGGGGCGTCAAGCGCTAATTTCAAAGAATGTCATAAAGATCAAAAGCCTACCGCACAAACCAAAAAGGGCGGGCCTGCCGGCCCGCCCTTTTCTATTAGAAGCCGGGAGCCTTAATAGCTCATTCCTGCTTCAGGGTGATTCGCGCAAACGCTTTCTTGCCAGCCTGGCAGACGTGAGTCGCACCTATAGAAAAGACAAAAGCACGATCAACTACTTCACCGTCGATGCGAACACTGCCTGCGGCGAGCAGGTCGCGCGCGGCGGCGGAGTTCTTAACCAGGCCTGCCTTATTAAGGATGGCAGCAATCGGCATGTCTTGCGCCGCAGCGATCTCCACCTCCGGCAGGTCGTCCGGCAACTCGCCATCCTTCATGCGGTTACCCGCGGCGCGATGAGCGTTGGCAGCAGCCTCTTCACCATGGAAACGGGCAACGATCTCTTCAGCCAGCTTGATCTTGACGTCACGCGGGTTGGCGCCAGCTTCGACATCAGCCTTGAAACCGTTGATCTCATCCATGGAGCGGAAGCTCAGCAGCTCGAAGTAACGCCACATCAGCGCATCCGGGATCGACACCAGCTTGCTGTACATCACACCCGGCGCTTCCTGGATGCCGACGTAGTTACCCAGCGACTTGGACATCTTCTTCACGCCATCCAGGCCTTCCAGCAACGGCATGGTGACGATGTTCTGCGCCTCCTGGCCGTAGGCGCGCTGCAATTCGCGGCCCATCAGCAAGTTGAACTTCTGGTCGGTACCACCCAGCTCGACATCGGCTTTGAGCGCCACCGAGTCATAGCCCTGCACCAGCGGGTAGAGGAACTCGTGGATAGCGATGGACTGGTTCGACTTGTAACGCTTGTCGAAGTCGTCGCGCTCGAGCATGCGCGCCACGGTGTACTGCGAAGACAGGCGAATGAAATCCGCCGGGCTCATGGCATCCATCCAAGTGGAGTTAAAGGCCACTTCGGTCTTGGCCGGATCGAGGATCTTGAACACCTGTGCCTTATAGGTCTCGGCGTTGGCCAGCACTTGCTCGCGAGTCAGGGGCGGACGGGTAGCGCTTTTGCCACTAGGATCACCGATCAGGCCGGTGAAATCCCCGATCAGGAAGATCACGTGATGCCCCAGTTCCTGGAACTGGCGCAGCTTATTAATAAGCACCGTGTGCCCCAGGTGCAGATCGGGCGCGGTAGGGTCAAAGCCAGCCTTGATTCGCAGCGGTTGCCCGCGCTTGAGCTTCTCGACCAATTCGGACTCGACCAGTACCTCTTCCGCACCACGTTTGATCAGCGCTAGCTGCTCTTCAACCGACTTCATAACCAACCCGCAAGGCTTAGATTCAAAGGGAACCAACCATACAAGATCAGGCACCAATTACAAGTTTTTGACTTGCGTGTGACCCCAGCGGCGGGTCGAGGCGTCTGCGAGCTTGCTTTGGAAAGGATTTGGTTATATTTTATACAGTTATTTCATCTTTATCATGTCATTCATCTTTTCCATTTCATCTTTTTTCAAAGTCAAATCATCTATGACCAGCGAACCGCCTAAAGCGCCTCCGCTTTATCCGAAGAGCCATCTCTTGGCCGCCAGCGGCATTGCCGCCCTACTCAGCCTCGCCTTGCTGGTATTTCCCTCCAGCGAAGTGGAAGCAAAACGTACCTCGACCCCTTTGGAACTGGAAACCCCCGCCGACCAGCTCAAGCAAGCCCAGAAAGACGCCCCAGCCACCGACCTCGGTGAGCAGGAGGCCGTGCCCGCGCCCTTTGCCCAGATCGACGATGGCAACGACGACCAGGACAAGAGCACCGCGCAAGCACCCGAAACCGCGGCCCCGGTGGCCGAGGCCAAGGCTGATGACAGCGCAGGGAAGGCGCCAGGGCATCGGGAAGTGACCGTGCGCAAGGGCGACACCCTGTCCAAGCTGTTCGACGAAGCCGGCCTGCCCGCCTCCGCCTCTCAGGAAGTGCTGGCCAGCGACAAGCAGGCCAAGCAGTTCGCGCAGCTCAAGAACGGCCAGGTACTGGAGTTCGAGATCGGTGACGACGGCAAGCTCACCAGCCTGCACACCAAACTCAGCGACACCGAAAGCATCCGCCTGGTGCGCGGCGCCAAGGGCTTTGCCTTCAACCGCGACGTGATCAAGCCAGTGATGCGCGAGGCCTATGCCCACGGCGTCATCAAGAACTCGCTGTCGTTGTCCGGCCAGCGCGCCGGGCTGTCGCACAACCAGGTGATGGACCTGGTGCACATCTTCAACTACGACGTCGATTTCGCCCAGGACATCCGCCAGGGCGACCTGTTCGACGTGATGTATGAGCAGAAAGTGCTCAACGGCAAGGTCATCGGCACCGGCAATATCCTGGCGGCACGCTTCACCAACCGCGGCAAGACCTACACCGCCGTGCGCTACACCAACAAGCAGGGCACCACCAACTACTACACGGCCGACGGCAACAGCATGCGCAAGGCCTTCGTGCGCTCACCGGTGGACTTTGCCCGTATCAGCTCGCGCTTCTCCGTGGGCCGTTTCCACCCCATCCTCAACAAGATCCGGGCCCACCAGGGCGTGGACTATGCCGCCCCGCGCGGTACGCCCATCAAGGCCACTGGCGACGGCAAGGTCGAACTGGCCGGGCGCCGGGGCGGCTACGGCAATACCGTGATCATTGCCCACGGCAAGACCTACAAGACCCTCTATGGGCATATGCAGGGCTTCGCCAAGGGCATCCACGCCGGCTCCATCGTCAAGCAGGGCCAGGTGATCGGCTACATCGGCACCACCGGCCTGTCCACCGGGCCGCACGTGCATTACGAGTTCCAGGTGAACGGCGTGCACGTCGATCCGCTGGGGCAGAAGCTGCCGATGGCTGACCCGATTGCGCGGAACGAAAAAGCCCGTTTCATGGGCATAGCACAGCCGCTGATGGCCCACATGGACCAGGAGAAATCCACCATGGTCGCGAGCAAGAAGTAAGTCATGGCTTTCTATATTGGCGTGATGTCCGGGACCAGCCTCGATGGGCTGGACATTGCGCTGGTTGAACAGGGCGCCACGCTGCGCCTGGTGGCCAGCCATTACCTGCCTATGCCCCCGGGGTTGCGCAGCGATCTGTTGGCCCTTTGCGCCAGCGGCCCGGACGAAATCGCCAGGGCTGCCCTGGCGGAAAACCAGTGGGCTACCCTGGCAGCCGAGGGTATCCACACCCTGCTGCAACTGCAGAACCTCACGCCCGCCGATATCCGTGCCATTGGCAGCCACGGCCAGACCGTGCGCCACGAACCGGCTCGCGGCTTTACCGTGCAGATCGGCAACCCGGCCTTGCTGGCAGAACTGACCGGCATCACCACGGTGGGTGACTTCCGCCGCCGTGATGTCGCCGCCGGCGGCCAGGGCGCGCCCCTGGTGCCTGCCTTTCATGACTCGCTGTTCACCAGCCCGGGCCAGCACCTGGCCGTGCTCAATGTCGGCGGGTTCAGCAACCTGAGCCTGATCGAGCCGGACCAGCCAGTCAGCGGCTTCGACTGCGGCCCCGGCAACGTGCTGCTGGATGCCTGGATCAACGATCGCCAGGGGCTGGACTACGACCGTGACGGCGCCTGGGCCGCCACGGGCACGGTGCAGCCAGCCCTGCTGCAATTGCTGCTCAGCGATCCGTTCTTTGCTGGAACCGGGCCCAAGAGCACCGGCCGTGAGGTATTCAACCTGCCATGGCTGCAGGCGCACCTGGCGAAGTCGCCGCCCTTGAGCGATGCCGATGTGCAGGCCACCCTGCTTGAGCTGACGGCCCGCACCATCGTCGACTCGCTCCGCCACGCGCAACCGCATACCGATGAACTGCTGGTATGCGGCGGCGGCGCCCACAACCACACGCTGATGCAGCGCCTGGCGCAACTGCTGCCCCAGACTCACGTCGACAGCACTGGCAGCCACGGTGTGGACCCGGACTGGGTGGAAGCCATGGCCTTCGCCTGGCTGGCCCGCTGTTGCCTTGAGGGTATCCCCGCCAACCGCCCCAGCGTCACCGGTGCGCAAGGCCTGCGGGTATTGGGCGCCATTTACCCGGCCTGAACCGCAGACAGCAAAACGCCGCGCAGGGGCGCGGCGTTCTGTGTGCTTCGATCAAATCGAGAACGACTGACCGCAACCGCAGGTAGTAGAAGCGTTCGGGTTGTTGATGACGAAACGCGAACCCTCCAGCCCTTCCTGGTAATCCACTTCGGCACCGGCCAGGTACTGGAAGCTCATCGGGTCGACCACCAGGCTGACGCCCTCGCGCTCGACGATGGTGTCATCTTCGGCAACGTCTTCATCGAAGGTGAAACCGTACTGGAAGCCCGAGCAACCGCCACCGGTCACGAAAACCCGCAGTTTCAGACGCTCATTGCCTTCCTCATCGACCAGTGTCTTCACCTTGTGCGCAGCACCGTGGGTGAATTGCAAAGCCGTGGGTGTGAAGGATTCGACGCTCATGCTGACTCTCTCCCGGCGTAAGCCGCCATAAAACGTAATGGCGCCATTATCCGCTTCTCCTAGAAAAAGGGTCAACAATTGTGCGCTGGCCGGCGCCAAGGGGTGCCGGCCTGGCAGTTACGGCAGCATGCCGGCGTGGGACAGGCCCAGGCGCTCGTCGAGGCCGAAGAGGATGTTGAGGTTCTGCACCGCCTGGCCCGAGGCGCCCTTGACTAGGTTGTCGATCACCGACAACACCACCACCAGATCACCACCCTGCGGGCGATGCACGGCGATACGGCAGACGTTGGCACCGCGCACGCTACGGGTTTCCGGATGGCTGCCGGCCGGCATGACGTCAACGAACGGCTCATCGGCGTAGCGCTTTTCGAACAGCGCCTGCAGGTCTACCGATTTGTCGGCAACGGTAGCGTACAGGGTGGAGTGGATACCGCGGATCATCGGCGTGAGGTGCGGCACGAACGTCAGGCCGACATCGCTGCCAGCGGCGCGGCGCAACCCTTGGGTGATTTCCGGCAGGTGACGGTGGCCCTTCACCGAGTAGGCCTTCATGCTCTCACCCGCCTCGCAGAACAGCGAACCCACGGCGGCACCACGGCCAGCACCGCTGACACCCGACTTGCAGTCGGCGATCAGGCGCGAAGCATCGGCCAGGCCGGCTTCCAGCAACGGCAGGAAGCCCAGTTGGGTAGCCGTAGGGTAGCAACCAGGCACGGCGATCAGGCGCGCGTTGCGGATCTGTTCGCGGTTGACTTCCGGCAGGCCGTAGACAGCATCCTTGAGCAGTTCCGGCGCGCCATGGGGCTGGCCGTACCATTTCGCCCATTCATCAGCGTCCTGCAGGCGGAAGTCGGCCGACAGGTCGATGACCTTGGTACCGGCGGCCAGCAGCTCGCCAGCCAGGGAGTGTGCGACACCGTGCGGGGTGGCGAAGAACACCACGTCACACGCGCCCAGGGTCTTGATGTCCGGCACGCTGAACGCCAGCCCGTCGTAGTGACCGCGCAGGTTCGGGTACATGTCTGCCACGGGCACGCCCGCCTCGGACCGCGAGGTGATGACCGCGACTTCAGCCTGCGGATGCGATGCCAACAGACGCAGCAGCTCGACCCCGGTGTAACCCGTGCCGCCGACAATACCGACCTTGACCATATACCTGCCCCTTTCAACGAACCGACTAGGAAACCGCTGATAATACGGGCCGAGAGCATCTGCTAACAACCGCCGAGGTGACGTGCGGCAGCCTGGGTACTACTATCGGGCCACCGTGAACCTGGAAACTCGATAAAATGCTCTATCTATGGATTAAAGCCCTGCACATCATCAGCCTGGTCTGCTGGTTTGCCGGCCTGTTCTACCTGCCCCGCCTGTTCGTCTACCACGCCACCAGCGAAGACGAGACCAGCAAGCAACGCTTCATCATCATGGAGCGCAAGCTGTACCGCGGCATCATGGGCCCATCGATGATCGCCACCCTGGTCTTCGGCGCCTGGCTGCTGTACCTGCTGCCTGGCTACCTGAGCCAGGGCTGGCTGCATGCAAAACTAACCTTCGTGGTATTGCTGATTGGCTACCATCATATGTGCGGCGCCCAGGTCAAACGTTTTGCCCGCGGCGAAAACACCCGCTCCCATGTCTTTTATCGCTGGTTCAACGAAGTTCCAGTCCTGTTTTTGCTGGCTATCGTAATTCTGGTCGTGGTCAAGCCGTTCTAAGAAAAACCAACTGCCGAGGCGAGAAACAACCATGTCGCTGCCCCCTCTTCTGGATCAACGCCTGCGCTTGCCCATCGTGGCGGCGCCGATGTTTCTCATCTCCAACCCGCAGTTGGTGCTGGCCTGCTGCCGTAACGGTATTGTCGGCAGCTTTCCGGCGCTGAACCAGCGTGACAGCGACGGCTTCAGGCGCTGGCTGGAGGAAATCGAGGCGGGCCTGGCCAGTCTCGACAAGCCCGCGCCCTATGCCGTGAACCTGATCGTGCACAACAGCAACCCGCGCCTGGAAGCCGACTTGAAGATTTGCATCGAGCACAGGGTGCCCATCGTCATCACCAGCCTGGGCGCGGTCAAGGAAGTGGTCGATGCCGTGCACAGCTATGGCGGCCTGGTGTTTCATGATGTCACCACCCGCCGCCATGCCGAGAAAGCTGCCCAGGCCGGCGTGGATGGGCTGATTGCCGTGGCTGCCGGCGCTGGCGGTCATGCCGGCACGTGGAGCCCCTTCGCACTGGTCGCAGAGATTCGCCAGTTCTTCGACAAGACCCTGTTGCTCGCCGGCTGCATCAACCATGGTCGCGAGATTCTCGCCGCACAACTGCTGGGCGCCGACCTGGCCTACCTGGGCACCCGCTTCATTGCCTGCCAGGAAAGCCACGCGCCCGATGCCTACAAGGACATGCTGCTGGCTTCCCATGCCGCCGACATCATCCACACCCCGGCGGTGTCCGGCGTGCCTGCCAGTTTCATGCGCAAGAGCCTGGAGGATGCCGGCTTCGACCTGGCGACCCTGGCTGCCACTGGCGCCCAGGCCAAGCTCAAGCCCATCGATGACGAAGCCAAGGCGTGGAAAACCATCTGGTCGGCGGGCCAGGGCGTGGGCGAAATCAATGATGTGCCCAGCACCGATGAACTGATCCGCCGTTTGGATGACGAATATCGCAGGGCGCTGGTACAGGCCTGCCGCCTGCCCGACCATTGGCCGCGCTGATAACGCCGCCCCCTCTAGAACGACAAGGACGCCAGCATGACAACACTGTTCAAGATCGTCTTCGAAGGCAGTACCCTGCCCGGTGTCGCCGTGGAAACCGCCAAGGCCAACCTGGCCCAGCTGTTTCGCAGCGACCTGGAGGCGGTGGAAAAACTGTTCACCGGCCGCAAGGTAGCCCTCAAGCGCAACCTGTCCCAGGACACTGCGCAGAAATACCTGGATGCCCTGCAAAAGGCTGGCGTTCAGGCCCGCCTCGAAGAAGAAGCCCCGGTGGAGCTCAGCCTGGAGGAGATCGAGCCGGCCGAGCCGGTCGCCCAGCCGGCCTTTTCGCCGTACGCGCCACCGCAATCGGATGTGGCGCCGACCATCGCCGTGTACGGACCGCTGAAAGTCATGACCGTCCAGGGCCGCATCGGCCGGGTGCGATACCTGGGCTGGTCGATGGCGCTGCTGCTGGGTGCCTGCGTGGCAATGCTGGTGTGCCTGTCGCTGATGGCCATTTCAAAGCCGCTGGCAATTGGCGTGGGCGCCATTGCCGTGGCAGCCTTCATGACCATCAACGTGCAGATCAGCGTTCAACGCCTGCACGACGCCGGCTGGACCGGCTGGATGTGGCTGCTCAATCTGGTGCCGTTCGTGGGCAGCGTGTTCCCCCTGGTGGTGATGGCCGTGCCGGGCAACCCCGGCACCAACCAATACGGCCCACCTGCGCCGCCCAACAGCAAGGCGGTGAAGATCCTGGCCTGGCTGTGGGTGCTGTTCCTGATCCTGATGGTGTTCGCCGGCATCACCGGCGGGCTGGCCTCGGTCGCTCGGCATTCACAGGCGCTGTAACCGGTTCAGCGCAAACAGGCGCCGCACGGTAGACTAGCGCCCATGAGTAGACGCCCCTGTGCCCCGGCTCATCGACGAGCCGGGGCCGGGGGCGTTCGTATGGAGAATTGCATGACCCGTTACGCCATGATCACTGGCGCTTCCAGAGGGCTGGGCCTGGCGCTGGCCGAAGCACTGGCCCGGCGCGGCCGCAACCTTATTCTGGTGGCCCGTCAACGCGACGCGCTGGAAGCCGTGGCCAGTGAGTTGACCCAGCGCTTCGGCGTCGAGGTGCTGTTTCGTGCCTGCGATTTGAGCGAACCGCTGCGCATCTCCGGGTTCCTGCTGGAACTGGAAGAAAGCGACCGGCACATCGACCTGCTGATCAACTGCGCCGGCCTGCGCTCCTATGGCCATTTCCTGGCACAGGACTGGATGCAGGAACAAGACGTGATCGAGGTCAACATCCTGGCCCTGGTGCGTTTGTGCCATGTGATCGGCAATGCCATGGCGGTGCACGGCGGCGGGCAGATCCTCAACGTCGCCTCCCTGGCCGCGTTCCAGCCCGGGCCGTGGATGAGCAGCTACGCAGCCAGCAAGGCTTACGTGCTGAGTTTTTCCGAAGGCCTGCGCGAAGAGCTGCGCCAGTCAGGGGTCAAGGTCTCGGTCCTGTGCCCGGGGCCGGTGCGCTCGCCGCAACGTAACATCGAGCGCCTCACCCACAGCCAGCGCGTGCTCAGCCCCGAGGAAGTGGCCCTGTTCACCGTGCGCGCACTGGCGCGCAACCGCGCCGTGATCATTCCCGGGCGGCGCAACCGCCTGCTCACCTACGGCGCCCGCTTCGGTTCGCGCTGGCTGGTGCGCAAGATCGCCGGCGCCATCAACCTCGCCTACCGGCCCCGCTGAGCATTCAGCACTGGGCGAAGGCAACCGGCCTGAGTACACTCGAGCCCGACGTCAAACATGGAGAAACCGTTGTGGATACTCTGTTCACCAAGATCATCAACAGAGAAATACCCGCCAAGATCATTTACGAGGATGACCAGGTACTGGCCTTCCACGACATCGCGCCTCAGGCACCGGTGCACTTCCTGGTGATTCCGAAGAAGCCGATCCGTACCCTCAACGACCTCACCGAGGAAGACAAGGGCCTGGCCGGTCACATTCTGTTTACCGCGCAGCGCCTGGCCAAGGAACTGGGCTGTGCGGAAGGCTTCCGTGTGGTCATGAACTGCAATGAATTGGGTGGCCAGACGGTTTACCACATTCATATGCATGTGCTGGGTCAACGCCAGATGCACTGGCCGCCGGGCTGACTCAACCTGCGGGGCCGGGCGAAACACGGGCAGGCATCACCTGATGGGGTGCCTGCTTCCCGAGCGTTGCCCGGTCCCACCTGTCTCCGCCTGGCCGCTGTGTTGATGTACCGCAGGCTCTGGCTCGGTATTTTGGGTTAAACTGCACGCCGTGATTCTATCCGGAGGTGCCCAATGGCTACCGAACGTCACTACTCCCCCCTCGACCGACTGCTGCTGCAGGCCGACACGGCCATGCGCACGCTGCTGCCTTTCAGCGGCCAGCCGTCGCGGCCGTCACCGGCCATCGTCCAGCCGGACCCGAAACTCAGTGATGAAGAAACCCGGCATGTGGCCGGCCTGATGCGTATCAACCACACCGGTGAAGTGTGCGCCCAGGCGCTGTACCAGGGCCAGGCGCTGACGGCGAAGCTGCCTCAGGTACGCAAGGCCATGGAGCATGCCGCCGAAGAGGAAGTGGATCACCTGGCCTGGTGCGAACAACGCATTCGCCAGCTGGGCAGCCACCCCAGCGTGCTTAACCCGTTGTTCTACGGCATGTCCTTCGGCATTGGCGCTGTCGCCGGCCTGATCAGCGACCGGATCAGCCTGGGCTTTGTGGCCGCCACCGAGGACCAGGTGTGCAAGCACCTCAATGAACACCTGGAGCAACTGCCGGTGGAGGACGAGAAGTCCCGCGCCATCCTGGAACAGATGCGCCTGGACGAAGAACAGCACGCCGAGTCGGCCCTGGGCGCTGGCGGCTTCCGCTTCCCGGCACCGGTGAAGTTCGGCATGAGCGTGCTGGCCAAAGTCATGACCAAAAGCACTTACCGCATCTGAAGCGCTGCACAGGCATGAAAAAAGGGACCCGTGGGCCCCTTTTTCATGCCTGGCGATCAACCCAGCTCGACGATTTCGTAGTCGTGGGTGATTTCCACGCCCGCACGGCCGAGCATGATCGATGCAGAGCAGTACTTCTCTGCCGACAGTTCCACCGCACGCTTGACCTGGGCTTCTTTCAAGCCGCGGCCCTTGACCACGAAGTGCAGGTGGATCTTGGTGAACACCTTGGGATCTTCAGTGGCGCGCTCGGCCTCCAGGAAGGCTTCGCAACTCTCGACCGGCTGGCGCGACTTCTTGAGGATGCTGACCACGTCGAAGTTGCTGCAACCGCCCAGGCCCAGCAACAGCATTTCCATGGGGCGCACGCCCAGGTTGCGGCCACCGCTTTCGGGCGGACCATCCATCACCACCACATGACCGCTGCCCGACTCACCAAGAAACATGGCTTCGCCTGCCCACTGGATACGTGCCTTCATCACCTGGACTCCACTGTAAAAAAGGCCGCCAGCTTAGCACAGCAGCAAACAAACGCCCTGTAGCCCCGCGGTTGCCTGCCGATAACGTGGTTAGTAAATTTCCTGATACATAAACGCGTGTCTGATAAGCTGGCGCCAAATCACTGGCGCTACGCCAGCACTCAGAAAAATCAGCTTGCCGTTGATTGCCTTGCCCCGGGATCCAGCCATGGTTGCTCTCACCCAGCCAATACAGAACATTGATAAATTACTGGCCCACTGCCAGCGGCGTCGCTATGGGGCCAAGAGCAATATCATCTGTGCCGGCGACCACTCCGATACCCTTTCCTACATCATCAAGGGCTCGGTCACTATCCTGATCGAGGACGAGGATGGCCGTGAGATGATCATCGCCTACCTCAATGCCGGCGATTTCTTTGGTGAGCTCGGGCTGTTCGAATCGCCGGGTCACGGCCAGGAGCGCAGCGCCTGGGTGCGGGCAAAAACCGAATGTGAAGTGGCGGAAATCAGCTACGGCAAGTTTCGCGAAGTATCGCTGCAGCACCCCGAGATCATGTTTGCCTTGGGCTGCCAGATGGCCCAGCGCTTGCGCAATACCACGCGCAAGGTCGGTGACCTGGCATTTTTCGATGTGACGGGCCGGGTTGCCCGCTGCCTGCTCGAATTGTGCAAGCAGCCTGACGCCATGACCCACCCCGATGGCATGCAGATCAAGATCACCCGTCAGGAAATAGGGCGCATCGTTGGCTGTTCGCGGGAAATGGTTGGTCGTGTGCTCAAAGACCTGGAGGAGCGCGACCTGGTCAATGTCAAAGGCAAGACCATGGTGGTGTACGGGACCCGCTAGTCTTTGCTGCGAATATCGGCCAGCAACTGGCCGTAGGCCCGGGTCAGCTTGGCCAACACATCCGCAGCGGCAAAGCGCTCATGCAGGGCAATATGGCTTTGCGCTTCGCAGCGCTGGGGCAGTTCGCAGGCCTGGTTGAAGCGGTTGACCGCGGCTACCATCGATTCCCGCTCGTTATCCATCAGCATCGCACCATGCACCAGCACCACCGGCCGGGTGCCGCTCAGGCCCTGGCGCCAGCGTTGGGCCGTGCCCACCCATTTGCGCCCGTCGATGTTGACGTTGTAGCGCCCGTCGCAGAATGCTCCAGGTACTTCGCCCAGGGAAGCCTGGCCACCTAATGCAGTAATCACATCGCACAGTGGTTGGCACAGGCGCTGGTAGGCGGTTTCGATGCGGTTATGGTCCCCCTCGCTGCGCGGCGCCACGTACACCAAGGCAACATTGATGGTCGCCGCCGACTGGGGCACCGGTTCACCGCCGGTTTCGCGTAGCAATACCGGCCAACCCGCCTGGGCGGATATCGCGCAGGCGGCGTCGAATGCGGGTTGACGGTTGAGGCGCCGGGGCATGACCAGGGTGCGGTCGGTGGACTGCCAGAACAACAGGCCATCGGCTTGCTCGCCGCGGCAGACGGCGGCAAGCAAATCCTGTTCGGCCTGCAGGCCTGCCTGGGTGTCGATTTGCAGGGGAGAAGCCATTTCAAATCTCCACAGGTAAGGACAACCGAACGGTCAGGCCTGCACGCGCTCCGGGAAGAACAGGCGCTGCAATTCGTCGCCCGGGTGCTCGGCGCGCATGAACGCTTCGCCCACCAGGAAGGAGTACACCTCGCTGATTTCCATCAGCTCGACGTCGGCACGGTTGAGGATGCCGCTTTCGGTCACCACCAGGCGATCGCGAGGGATTAGTGGCAGCAGGTCGAGGGTGTTTTCCAGGCTGACTTCAAAATTATGCAGGTTGCGGTTGTTCACCCCAAGCAACGGCGACTTCAGGTGTTTGAGCGCGCGCTCCAGTTCCTGGGCATCATGCACTTCCACCAGCACGTCCAGGCCAACGCCGAAGGCGGCCGCTTCCAGCTCCGCCATTTTCACGTCGTCCAGCGCGGCCACAATCAGCAGCACGCAGTCGGCGCCCAGGGCGCGAGACTCGACGATCTGGTAGGGGTCGACCATGAAGTCCTTGCGGATCACCGGCAGCTTGCACGCACCGCGAGCCTGTTGCAGGTAGGCGTCGGCGCCTTGGAAGTAATCGATGTCAGTCAGCACCGACAGGCAGGTCGCCCCGCCCTTTTCATAGCTCTGCGCAATCTCGGCCGGCACGAAGTGCTCGCGGATCACACCTTTGCTCGGCGATGCCTTCTTGATTTCGGCGATCACCGCCGGGTGCTTGCTGGCCGCCTGGTCGATCAGCGCCTTGGCGAACCCGCGGGGCGCATCGGCGGCGGCCGCCAGGCGCTCCAGCTCGGCAAAGCTGACGCGCTGCAGGCGTTCGGCGACTTCCTGGGCCTTGCGGGCCAGGATGTTTTCCAGAACCGTGGGAACACTCATCCTTCATTCTCCTGCTTGAATACGGCGGTAAAGGCGCCCAGCTCATCGAGCTTTTCGCGGGCCAGCCCGGTGTGCAGCGCGTCATGGGCCAGGGCCACGCCTTCTTTCAGCGAAGTAGCATGGTCGGCGGCGTACAAAGCTGCGCCCGCATTGAGGATGATCATTTCTGCAGCCTTCTGGCCGTTTTCAGTCTTGCGCTTGCCCAGTGCGTCGCGGATCAGCGCCAGCGAGGCCTCGGGGCTTTCAACCGCCAGGCCGTACAGGCTCTGGCTCTTTATACCGAGGTCTTCAGGCTCGACCCAGTACTCTTCGATTTCGCCATTTTTCAGCTCCGCCACGTAGGTGGGCGCGGCCAGGCTGAACTCGTCCAGGCCGTCCTTGGAGTGCACGACCAGCACATGCTTGCTACCCAGCCGATGCAATACCTCGGCCAGCGGCCGGCACAGGGCCTGGCTGAACACGCCTACTACCTGGTGCTTGACGCCCGCCGGGTTGGTCAGCGGCCCAACCATGTTGAACAGGGTGCGCAGGCCCAGGTCACGACGCGGGCCGGCGGCATGTTTCATGGCGCCGTGATGAGCCTGGGCGAACATGAAGCCGATGCCGACGCTGTCGATGCAGCGCGCCACCTGCACGGGTGTGAGGTTCAGGTACACGCCTGCCGCTTCCAGCAAGTCGGCACTGCCGCTCTTGCCCGATACCGCGCGGTTGCCATGCTTGGCCACGGTGCAGCCGGCCGCCGCGATAACGAACGACGAGGCCGTGGACACGTTGAAAATGTTGGCACCGTCGCCGCCGGTGCCGACGATGTCGACCACACGGTCCAGCGTCTCGAGCTCAACCCGATCGGCCAGTTCGCGCATGACCGAGACGGCGCCGACGATCTCGTCGATGCTCTCGCTTTTCATGCGCATGCCCATCAGGAAAGCGCCGATCTGCGCTTCAGTGCATTGCCCGGTCATGATCTCGCGCATTACATCGCGCATTTCATCCGTGCTCAGGTCCAGCTGGCCGACAATGCGGCTCAGCGCGCTCTTGATATCCATGATGGTTCCTTAGCCCTGACGGCTGCCGCCGGTTTGCTTGAGAAAGTTGGCGAACAGCTCGTGCCCCTGCTCGGAGAGAATCGATTCTGGGTGGAACTGCACCCCTTCGATGTTCAGCGTTTTGTGGCGCAGGCCCATGATCTCGTCCACCGAGCCGTCTTCGTTGACGGTCCAGGCGGTCACTTCGAGGCAGTCAGGCAGGGTGTCGCGCTTGACCACCAGCGAGTGGTAGCGGGTCACGGTGAGCGGGTGGTTAAGGCCTTCGAACACGCCCTGGTCTTCGTGCACCAGGGGGCTGGTCTTGCCGTGCATGGCCACCCGGGCCCGCACCACATCGCCACCGAACGCCTGGCCGATGGACTGGTGGCCCAGGCAAACGCCCAGAATCGGCAGCTTGCCGGCGAAATGCAGGATGGCCTCGATGGAGATACCCGCCTCACTCGGCGTGCACGGGCCTGGCGAGACCACGATGCGCTCGGGGTTCATGGCCTCGATGTCGGCGATGCTCACCTCATCGTTGCGCACCACTTTAACGTCTGCGCCCAGCTCACCGAAATACTGCACGACGTTGTAGGTAAAGGAGTCGTAATTGTCGATCATCAGCAACATGGTCTGCTTCCTCAAGCGTCTTTCGGGGAGGTTTGTTCGGCCAGCGCCACGGCGCGGAACATCGCGCGGCGCTTGTTCAGGGTTTCCTCCCACTCAAGGGCCGGCACCGAGTCGGCGACAATGCCGCCCCCGGCCTGCACGTGCAGTTCGCCGTCCTTGATCACGGCGGTGCGAATGGCGATCGCCGTGTCCATGTTGCCGTTCCAGGCAAAGTAGCCCACCGCGCCGCCGTACACGCCGCGCTTCACCGGCTCCAGTTCGTCGATGATTTCCATGGCGCGAATCTTCGGCGCACCCGACAAGGTGCCCGCCGGCAGAATCGCCCGCAGTGCGTCCATGGCGGTCAGGCCGCTTTTCAGCTGCCCGGTGACGTTGGAAACAATGTGCATCACGTTCGAGTAGCGCTCGATGACCATTTTCTCGGTCAGTTTCACGCTGCCGATTTCCGATACCCGACCAGTGTCATTACGGCCCAGGTCGATCAACATCAGGTGTTCGGCCAGCTCCTTGTCGTCGCTGAGCAGGTCCTTTTCCAGCGCCAGGTCGGCCTCGACGGTAGCCCCGCGCGGCCGCGTGCCGGCGATCGGGCGCACGGTGATTTCGTTGTCCTCGACGCGCACCAGCACTTCCGGCGAGCTGCCAACGACGTGGAAATCACCGAAGTTGAAGAAGTACATGTACGGCGTTGGATTGAAGCAGCGCAGCGCACGGTAAAGATCGATTGGCGCGGCCTTGAAATCGATGGACATGCGCTGGGACGGCACCACCTGCATGCAGTCGCCCGCCAGGATGTACTCCTTGATGGTGTCGACCGCGCGCTCGTAGTCACCCTGGGTGAAGCTGGAACGGAACACCGGGTCGGCAGCCACCGGCCGGTCCAGTTCCAGGCCGCGACGCGGGGTGATCGGCTGACGCAGTTTGTCCATCAGCGTGTCGAGCTGGGCCTGGCCCTGGGCGTACGCGTCTTCTTCAGCCGGGTCGACTAGCACGATGGCGTGCATCTTGCCGGCCAGATTGTCGAACACCACCACGGCGTCCGAGACCATCAGCAGGATATCCGGTACGCCGATCGGGTCCGGGTTAGGGCATTTGCCCAGGCGTTTCTCGACGTAACGCACGCAATCGTAGCCAAAATACCCCACCAGGCCGCCGTTGAAGCGCGGCAGGCCAGCGATGGTCGGCACGCTGTAACGGGCCTTGAAGGTCTCGACGAAATCCAGCGGGTCTTCGACCCGGTGACGCTCTACCTCGACGCCGTCGCGGGTGATAACCACCTGGTGGTCATGCACACGCAGCACGGTGCGGCATGGCAGGCCGATGATCGAATAACGGCCCCATTTCTCACCCCCCTGCACCGACTCCAGCAGGTAGGAACTGGGCGCATCGGCCAGTTTCAGGTAGATCGACAACGGGGTGTCGAAGTCAGCCAGGGTTTCGCGGGCAAGCGGAATGCGGTTGTAGCCGGCAGCGGCCAAGCGCAGGAATTCTTCACGGATCATATGCAGCCTCGTGGCATGAGGGTGAAACGGTCAGGTATGCAAACGCGCCGGCGGGGCCGGCCAGGTAAAAGTCAGGCGCGCCAACGCCAGCGGGCCAGGGCCTTGATGACTTTCATCCAGAGTTTGCGAGTGACCACCACGATGGAATCTCTGCGAGGGGGAGGTGTGATATCCCCCAACGTTATCTCAGCTGCAGGATCTAAGCAACTGATCAGGCCGCGCAGATTGTCGATGACCAGCGCCGGGGACTCTTCTTCGATCGGCCGGCCATGGTTGTAGCCATAGCTGAGCGCCACGCAGGTGACGCCGGCTGCCTTGGCTGCCAGCACGTCGTTGCGTGAATCGCCGACGAACAGGGCGTCGGCCGGTTCCACGCCGGCCATTTTCATTACGTGCAGCAACGCCGCCGGGTCGGGCTTTTGCTGAGGCAGCGTGTCGCCGCCGATGATCAGGCGGAAAAAGCGCCCCAGTTTCAGCTCGTCGAGCAGCGGCGCGACGAACTGTTCCGGCTTGTTGGTGATCAAGGCCATCATCACGCCGCGTTTTTGCAGCCACTTGAGGCTTTCGCGCACGCCTGGGTAGACCTTGGTCTGGGCGTGGCTGCCGGCATAGGCGTCCATGAACAACGCCAGCGCCTGGTCGGTCTCGGCCTCGCCAATGGCGGCGTGGTCCATGCCGCCGGCCAGGCCGCGGCGCACCAGTACGCGGGCACCGTTGCCGATATAGGTGCGGGCGGCCTCGAGGCCGGCCGGGGCACGGCCCAGCTTGAGCAGCGTTTTATCCAGGGCGGCGGCCAGGTCGGGAACGGAGTCGACCAGGGTACCGTCCAGATCGAACATCACCAGGCGCGGCAGCTTGCCCGGGAACAGCTGCTCGAAGCCGCTCATGATCGCGCCAGCGCCAGTTCGGCACGCATCTTGTCGATGACGTCCTTGTAGTTGGGCGCATTGAAAATCGCCGAGCCGGCCACGAAGGTGTCTGCGCCGGCCTGGGCGATCTCGCGGATGTTGTTGACGTTGACGCCGCCGTCGATTTCCAGGCGGATGTCCAGGCCACTGGCGTCGATCAGCGCACGGGCTTCACGCAGCTTATCGAGGGTGTGGGGAATGAACTTCTGCCCGCCGAAGCCGGGGTTGACGCTCATCAGCAGGACCATGTCGACCTTGTCCATCACGTACTTGAGCACGTCCAGAGGCGTGGCCGGGTTGAACACCAGGCCGGCCTTGCAGCCGCTGTCACGGATCAGCTGCAGCGAACGATCGACGTGCAGGGTGGCTTCGGGGTGGAAGGTGATGAAGCTGGCGCCGGCCTCGGCGAAGTCGCCGATGATACGGTCCACGGGACTGACCATCAGGTGCGCGTCGATGGGCGCGGTGATGCCGTATTTACGCAACGCGGCGCACACCATCGGGCCGATGGTCAGGTTCGGTACGTAGTGGTTATCCATGACGTCGAAGTGAATGATGTCGGCGCCAGCGGCCAGGACATTGTCGACTTCCTCGCCCAGACGGGCGAAATCTGCGGAGAGAATGGACGGAGCAATTGCAAAGGGCTGCATGACGCACCTTTCTGGACTGGAATCACGGTGGCGCGCATTGTACAACAGCCGGGGGAGATGGGGGGTGGCCGCTCGGTCATTGCAAGGAACCCGGGGCCACATCGCGAGCAAGCGTTGCTCCCACAATGAACCAGGCCAACCCTGTGGGAGCAAAGCTTGCTCGCGATGGGCCCGAATGCCCCACTCAGTAGGCGCTGCGGTAGATCTGTTCGATGTCCCTGGCGCTGAGCTTGCGCGGGTTGTTGCGCATCAGGCGGTCGATGCCGCTGGCTTCCTGGGCCATTTGCGCGATGGCCTCCTCGGGCACGCCGAAGCTGCGCATGCCCTTGGGGATTTCAACCGCCGCGCACAGCTGCACCATGGCCTCTACCGCCGCGTCGGCGGCCGCCTGGTCGGACAGGTGGGCGACCTGCAGGCCCATGGCCACGGCAATATCGCGAAAGCGCTCCAGGCAGGCGAGCTTGTTCCAGGCCATCACATACGGCAGCAACAGCGCATTGCTGACCCCATGAGCGATATTGAAGCGCCCGCCCAGCGGGTAGGCCAGCGCATGCACGGCGCCGACCCCGGCGTTGCCGAAGGCCATGCCCGCCATCAGGCTGGCGGTGGCCATGTCCTCGCGTGCCTGCAAGTTTGCCGGGTTGGCGTAGGCCTTGGGCAAGGCGTGCACGATGAGTTTGATGGCGCCCAGCGCCAGCGAATCGGTGATGGGCGAACCGTTCAGGGAGATATACGACTCGATGGCATGCACCAGGGCATCGACGCCACTGGCGGCCGTGACGCTGCGCGGGCAGGTCAGGGTCATCTGCGGGCTGACCAAGGCGACGTCCGGCAACAGGTAGTCGCTGACAATGCCCTTCTTCAGGTGCGCCTGTTTGTCCGAAAGTATTGCCACGTTGGTCACCTCCGAGCCAGTGCCCGCAGTAGTCGGAATGGCGATCAGCGGCGGCCCCTTGCGCGCTACCAGGCCGACGCCGAACAACGCGGCCAACGGGCCATCGTGTCCGGCATAGGCGGCCACGCTCTTGGCAATGTCGATGGCACTACCGCCCCCTACCCCGATCAGCCCGTCATGCCCACCCTGGCGGTAGGCCTGCATGCAGTCTTCGACGATGGCGATTTCCGGCTCGGGCTGCACCCGGTCGAAAATGCCGTGGCGGCGGCCGCCGAGTTGTGCCAGCGCCAGTGCCACGGTCCCGGACTCGACCAGGATGGCGTCGGTGACGATCAGCGGGTTATTCACGTTCAGGCGGGTCAGCTCGCCATCCAGCTGCTCGATGGCAGCAACGCCGGTGAGCAGCTTGTTGGCGATTTTGAAGGCAGAAAGGGTCATGAGTGCGGCCTTTTTTCAGACAGGGGCTGCATTCAGGTTAGCCAACATCGCCGGCCGATGAAGGATCATTGGCCAGCGTGATGGCGGGGGATCAGACCTGGGCGGTGCGCAATTTCTCGCTGCGCCCGCGCAGCCATTCCAGGGTCAGCAACAACACCACCGAGAAGGCGATCAGCAGCGTCGCCGCAGCGGCAATGGTGGGGCTGAGGTTCTCGCGGATGCCGCTGAACATCTGCCGGGGCAACGTCGCCTGCTCGGGGCCGGCGAGGAACAGGGTGACCACCACCTCGTCGAAGGAGGTGGCGAACGCGAACAAGGCACCACTGATCACACCCGGCGCGATCAACGGCAAGGTCACCCGGCGAAACGCCGTCAGCGGCGACGCCCCCAGGCTGGCTGCCGCCCGCACCAGGTTGTGGTTGAAGCCTTGCAAGGTTGCCGACACGGTGATGATCACGAACGGCACGCCCAGTACCGCGTGCACCAGGATCAGCGAGGTAAAGCTGTTGCCCAGCCCCAACGGGGCGAAGAACAAGTAACTGGCGACGCCGATGATCACCACAGGCACCACCATCGGCGAGATCACCAGCGCCATCACCAGCGGCTTTCCGGGAAAGTCGCCACGGGTCAGGCCAATGGCCGCCAGGGTGCCGAAGACCATGGCCAGCACCGTGGCCGCCGGGGCGACGATGATGCTGTTCTGCAGCGCCCGCATCCATTCCGGCGACGCGAAGAAGTCCTGGTACCAGTGCAGCGAGAAGCCCTGCAGCGGGTAAACCAGAAAGCTGCCGGCGTTGAACGACAACGGCACGATGACCAGCACCGGCAGGATCAGGAACAGCAGGATCAGCCCGCAGAGAATGCGCAGACTGTAGAACCACACCCGTTCGATGGGCGACATGTAAGGGCTCAGCATTGTCCGATTCTCCTCAGCTCAGGCGCAGGCGGCTGGCGCCGACCAGTTTGCTGTACACCAGGTACAGCAGCACGGTGGCCAGCAATAGCAGGCCGCCCAGCGCGGTGGCCATGCCCCAGTTGATGCTGGTGTTGGTGTAGAAGGCCACGAAATAACTGACCATCTGGTCGTTGGGGCTGCCGAGCAGCGCCGGGGTGATGTAGTAGCCGATAGCCAGAATAAACACCAGCAGGCAGCCAGCGCCCACCCCCGCGTAGGTCTGCGGGAAATACACGCGCCAGAAGCTGGTAAACGGGTGGCAACCCAGGGAAATCGCCGCACGCATGTAAGTGGGGGAAATACCCTTCATCACGCTGTAGATGGGCAGAATCATGAACGGCAGCAGAATGTGCACCATGGAGATGTACACACCCGTGCGGTTGAACACCAGTTCCAGCGGCTTGTCGATGATGCCCATGGCCATCAGCGCGCTGTTGATCAACCCGCCCGATTGCAGCAACACGATCCATGCGGCAACCCGCACCAGGATTGAGGTCCAGAACGGCAGCAGCACCATGATCATCAGCAGGTTGCTCTGACGCGCCGGCAGGTTGGCCAGCAGGTACGCCAACGGATAGGCGAGCAGCAGGCAGATCACGGTAATGACCAGGCCCATCCAGAAGGTGCGGGCAAAAATATCCAGGTAGATGGCCTGGTCCGGGGTCGCCGGGGCCACTTCACCGAGGTCGTCGATGCGGTGATCGACGGCCGCCAGCAGGTAATAGGGGGTGACATTGCTGGTGTTGCGGCGGATGGCCTGCCAATAGGCGGGGTCGCCCCAGCGTTCGTCGAGGTTTTGCAGGGCTTCTTTATAGGAGGCCGGTGCCGGGATAATCGGCAAGGCACGGGCCGTTTTCGACAGCAGGCTGCGGTAGCCGGCCAGCTCCATGTTCAGGCGCTTGGACAGGTCGCCCAGCGTCTGATTCTTGCGGGCGTCCACCAGGTCGTCGCTCAGTGCCTTGTACACCGCCTCATCGGGCAGGCTCCTGCCATCCCAGGCTTTCACCGCCACCACGGTGCGCGGCAGCCCTTGCACCACTTCCGGGTTGCCGACGCTCTTGTACAGCAGCACGGCGATGGGCACCAGGAACACCAGCAGCAGGAACAGTACCAGCGGGGCGATCAGGGCTTGCGCCTTCAGGCGGTTAAGCCGTTCGGCCCGGGCCAGACGCTGTTTCAGGTTAGGGCTGGCGACCTCTTTGAGGGGCACTGCAAGGGCCATGGTCAACTCCGCGAATCTCTTGACTGAAGGCGCGCCACCGACCGGTGGCGCGCAGCCTGTATGGGCTTACTTGGCCGCCCAGGCGTTGAAGCGCTGTTCCAGCTGCTCACTGTTGTCAGCCCAGAAGCCGACGTCGATCTGCACCTGATTGGCGATGTTTTCCGGGGTGGTTGGCATGTCCTTGAGAATGCCCTTATCCAACAGCGGCACCGCCTGGCTGTTGGCCGGGCCGTAGGCGATGTTTTCCGAGTAGGTCTTTTGCTGTTCAGGCTTGACCGAGTAGGCGATGAACTTGCGGGCCTCTTCGGCATTCTTCGCACCCTTCGGAATGGCCCAGGCGTCGAAATCGTAGACCCCGCCGTTCCACACCACTTTCAGGTTGCTGTCCTTCTGCACGGCGGCGATGCGGCCGTTGTACGCCGAGCTCATGACCACGTCACCGGAGGCCAGGTACTGCGGCGGTTGCGCGCCGGCTTCCCACCACTGGATGTTGGGTTTGAGTTCATCGAGCTTCTTGAAGGCACGGTCCTGGCCTTCCTTGGTACTTAGCACCTTGTACACGTCCTTGGGCGCGACGCCGTCGGCCATCAGGGCGAATTCCAAGGTGTACTTGGCGCCTTTGCGCAGGCCGCGCTTGCCGGGGAATTTCTTCACGTCCCAGAAATCGGCCCAGCTGGTAGGCGCGGTCTTGAGCTTGTCGGCGTTGTAGGCCAATACCGTCGACCAGACGAAGAAGCCTACGCCGCAGGACTGGATAGCGCCTTTGACGTAATCGGCCTCGTTGCCGAACAGCTTGGGATCGAGTTGTTCGAACATGCCTTCGTCGCACCCGCGGGCCAGTTCCGGCGACTCCACTTCCACCAGGTCCCAGGACACGCTCTTGGTGTCGACCATGGCTTTGACCTTGGCCATTTCACCGTTGTACTCGCCGGCGACAATCTTGCCTTGCCCGGACTTTTCCCACGGTTGGTAGAAAGCTTTCTCTTGGGCCGCCTTGTTGGCGCCACCAAACGAAATCACGGTCAGGTCGGCCGCCGCCATGGCCTGGCCCGCGCCCGCAAGCCCCAGGGCCAGGGCGGTGAACTTCAAGTGCTTGAACATTGATTCTTTTCTCCACAGTGCAGGGTTGGTAAAGCTTGGGGCGATTGGGCTCGCCTCTAGTCGACTGACAACGGATCCAGCGCACGCGCATGCTCGACCTGCCAGCCGAGCGGTACCACATCGCCCACCGCCAAGGCCGGGTCCAGCTCGGCAATTGGCTGCTTCACGAAGAAATCCGACTTGCCGCACACCTCCAGGCGCACGCGTACGTGGTCGCCCAGGTAGATGAACTCGGCAACCCGGCCAGAGAATCGGTTGCTGCATTGCTCGCTGTGGCCATTGAGGAACACGCGCTCAGGGCGAATCGACAGGGTCACTGGGTCGCCCGGCTCACCGACATTCACCGCCAGCGCCTGAACCTTCTCGCCACGCTCCAGGCCGACAATGCACCGGTCGCCGTCCTGGCTGATCAGGCGGCCATTGAGGCGGTTGTTCTCACCAATGAAGTTGGCCACGAAGGTATTCTTCGGCTCCTCATAGAGGCTGCGCGGCGGAGCGATCTGCTGGATTTCGCCCTGGTGGAACACGGCCACGCGATCGGACATGGTCAGCGCTTCGCCCTGGTCGTGGGTCACGTAGACAACGGTCACGCCCAAGCGCTGGTGCAGGTGCTTGATCTCCATCTGCATGTGCTCGCGCAATTGCTTGTCCAGCGCACCCAGGGGCTCGTCCATCAGCACCAGTTGCGGTTCGAACACCAGTGCCCGCGCCAGCGCCACGCGCTGCTGCTGGCCGCCGGACAGTTGTGCCGGGTAGCGGCGGGCAAACTTGTCCAGTTGCACCATGTCCAGCACGCGCTTGACCCGCTCGCCGATGTCGGTCTTGCTCAGGCCGCGCACCGAGAGCGGGAAGGCCAGGTTCTCGGCCACGGTCATGTGCGGAAACAAAGCGTAGTTCTGGAACACCATGCCGATGTCGCGCTTGTGCGGCGGCACGTTGTTGATGGAACGGCCACCCAGCAGGATCTCGCCGGCGGTGGGCGTCTCGAATCCTGCCAGCATCATCAGGCTGGTGGTCTTGCCCGACCCGGAGGGCCCGAGCAGGGTCAGAAACTCACCCTTGCGGATGTCCAGGTTGAGGTCCTTGACGATCAGCGCTTCACCGTCGTAGCTCTTTTGCACGCCACGAAAGCTGACCAGCACTTCGCCCGCCCCAGCGCTTGAATTCACCTCGCTCATACCCACACCCTTTGTCTTTGACTGCCGTGCATTAAGCCTAGTGAAGGCTGCAGGCCACGCAAATCGGGGGCTGAGAGAGAATTGCATCAGCCAGGTGGAAGGCTGGGGGTAGGGATTGCCCTACACGGGTGGCGCCTATGGATATGTTTTTTCCGGCGGGGGCGTGAATACGCCCCGGGGGCTGTCGCAAATAGATAAATGGCGCCTGTGACGCGGCCTCGCGGCCGCTGCTACCGGTGTTTGGCGGCTAGACGAGTTTGTGCTCCATGGCGTACTTGATCAGTTCGGCCAAGGAGGTGACGTTGAGTTTCTGCATCAGGCGCGCCTTGTGAGTGCTGATGGTCTTGCTGCTCAAGGCCAGTTGCTGGGCAATGTCGTTGACGTTGGCACCCTGGGCCAGGCGCTCGAATACCGAAAACTCGCGTTCTGACAGCAACGAATGCAGTGGGCGCGTATCCGTGAGGCCAACCTCGAAGACCATGCGGTCGGCCAGGTCCGGGTCAATGTAGCGCCCGCCGTTGCCGACGCGGCGGATAGCGGTCAACAGCAGCGCAGGGTCGCTATCCTTGGTGGCATAGCCCGCCGCCCCGACTTTCAGTGCCCGCGCAGCCATCTGCGCTTCGTCGTGCATGGACAGCACCAGGATAGCCGGCGGGTTGCTCAGCGCGCGAATGCGCGGGATGGCCTCCAGGCCATTGACCCCGGGCATGGAAATATCCAGCAGCACCACTTCGCAAGGCGTGTGGCGCAAGGTTTCCAGCAATTGCTCGCCATTGCACGCTTCCCCCACCACCAGCAGGTCCTTGGCCAGGCCAATCAGCTGCTTGATGCCCTCACGCACAATGGTGTGATCTTCCGCTACCAATACCCGTATCACTGCCCTACCCCTGCCACCGATCGTTCATGGACTGGAACGCGAACCCGCAGGGTGGTGCCCTGCCCCGGCTCGCTGTGCAACTGCAGCACCCCACCCAGCATCAACACCCGCTCGCGCATGCCAACCAGGCCGAACGAGGTGGTCGGGCCATTGCCGACAATAAAACCACAACCGTCGTCGCTGATGCTCAGATCCAGCCAATCGTCCTCGACTTGCAAGGTGATGTCGACTGTATGGGCCTGGGCGTGACGCATGACGTTGGTCAGCGCTTCCTGGAGGATGCGAAACAGGCCGATGGCCTTGCCATCGGACAGGACCGGCACGTTTTCCGGCACCTGTACCAGGCACGGAATCTGCGTGCGCGCCTCGAAGCGCCGAGCCTGCCATTCGATCGCCGAACCAATCCCTGCATCGAGGATGGGCGGGCGCAGGGCGGTGGCCACGTCGCGCACCAGCTGGAACAGCTGGGCAATCAGGCGCTTCATGCTGTTGAGGCGGTCCTGCAGGCCAGGGTCGAGGCTGGCGTAGGCCAACTCGCACATGGAAGTTTCCAGCTTGAGCACGGTGAGCATCTGCCCCAGCTCGTCGTGCACCTCGCGGGCAATGCGCGCCTTTTCTTCCTCACGCACGCTTTCCAGGTGCGCCGACAGTTCGCGCAATTGATCCTGGGAGCGCGCCAGTGCCAGCTCGGCGCGCTTGCTTTCGCTGATGTCCCAGACGATACCGTCCCACACCCGCCCTTCGCCCAGCCCTCGGGAAATAGCCTTGATCTCGGCCCAGCGCTCCTGGCCTTCGCGGGTCAGAATGCGGCCCTGCCAGGACCAGTCGCTGTCGGTATCCAGCGCCTGGTCCTGGGTACGGTGGTAACTGGCGCGGTCCTGCGGGTGCACCAGGTTGCGCAGGCCCATGTCGGGGTGACGCAAGGTGGCCGGCGAATACCCCACCAGGCTTTCACTGCCTTCACTGATGTAGGCAAATTCGAGCAAGCCGCCGGCCTGCAGGCGCTCCAGGCGAAACACCAGCCCCGGCACATTGGCGGCGATACCCTGCAGGCGCGCCTCACTCTCTTGCAGGGCGGCGGTGGCACGACGGCGCTCGGTGACGTCGGTGAGGTAGACCACCAGGTATTCGGCATCATGAAAGCGCAGGAAACTCAGCGACACGTCGGCGGGCAGGAAGCTGCCATCGGCGCGCAGGCATTGGCTTTCGAAGCTCAAGGGCTCGCCGTCACTGGCCCGGGCGCGCTTCCACAGGCCTAGCCAGCGGTCCATGTGCAAGCCTGGTTCGAAGTCGATCAACGGCCGATTGAGCACCCCGCCCGGCCCATAGCCCAGCATCGCCTCGGCGGCGCGGTTGGCGTAGCGCACATGGCTGTCCCAGTTGACCCATAGAATGCCCACCGTACTCTGGTCGATGGAAAACTGGGTCAGCCGCAGCGCCTCCTCCCCCGCCTGGCGCCGGCTGATCTCTTCACGCGCCTGCATCAGGCGGTCTTCCAGCCAGTGCTGCTGGCGGCGTTGCCAGAACACAATGGCAATGGCCGACAGGCCCAGCACCGCGAACAGCAGGCTCAGGTTCTGCCAGAACCCCGGCGATTCGCTGAGCCGCGGGTAGCGCGGTTGCAGCCAGCGGCCGTGCAACTGCTCCAGGTCCTTGGCTGGGATCGCCTGCAACGCCGCTTCCAATACTTGCGCCAGTTCCGGCCAGTCAGGCCGTGAGGCGATGCGCAGCAGCTGCGGCAGGCCGATATCGCCGACCACCACCAGGTCAGCGAAGTCGCTTTCCCCGGACAAGCGCCCCAGCTGCGCCTCGTCGATGACCGCGTAGCGGGCCTGTTGGCTGAGCAACAACTGCAGGGCCTGGCGCTCCAGCGGCACGCCTTGCAGGTTGAGGTTCGGATAGGTGCTGCGCAGGTAGTCGGCCACCGCGCCGGGCATGCGCACGGCGACCCGGTCCTTGCTGTCGAGTTTTTCCAGGTCCACGGCCACCGCGCCCGTGCGCTCGCCCACCACCAACTGCGGGATGCGCATGTAGGGGTCGGAGAACAACCACAGCCGCAGCCCGGCCGGCGTCTGCGTGAGGCCCGGAGCCATGTCGATTTCGTCGTCGCGCAACGCCTGCTCCAAAGCCGCCTGGTCGGGGAAGTTGCGCCAGTGCAAGTCCAGTTGCAGGCTCTTGGCCAGCCAGCTGACGACTTCAACGTTGACCCCCGACAGTTGCTGCAGACGCCGGTCGTATTGTGCGAACGGTGCCTGCAACACCACGCCCACGCGCAGTTCGCGGTGCTGTTCCAGCCACGCCTGCTGTTCAGGCGTGAGCACCACGGGCGCGGCAAGGGCGATCAAGGGAAGGCACAAACAGCCGATAAGCAGGCAGCACAGTCGAATCATCGCAACTCTCATCACCCATGAACGACGCTATACGTTTGGCGGTTCGGGACAAATACCATTAGGCTGCCAGGACTACCCTGGCGTGGAAAATCCGATGTCTTCAATCTACCGCACAACGCTGCCGGCGTTTTGCCTATCGCTGATGTTACCCCTGGCGCTGCCGGTGATGGCCGACGATGCGGCACCCAAAGCCCCCACCGACAAAGCGGCCGAACAACCGAAAGTCGAGCGCCAGCCCGTGCTCGAACGCAGCCAGGAAGATGCCCTGGCCCTTGAGCGGCAACTGCCCCAGGACGAACAGCAGCAACTGCAGGCTGGCAGCGACAGCTTCCTGGCCCTGTGGAAGCCGGCCAACAGCAGCAACCCCAACGGCGCGGTGGTGATCATTCCCGGCACTGGCGAAACCGCCGACTGGCCCAACGCCGTGGGCCCTATCCGCACCAAGCTGCCCGACGCCAACTGGCACAGCCTGAGCATCAGCCTGCCGGACCTGAGCACCGATGCGCCACAGGCACGGGTGGAAGAAAAGCCACCCGCACCGAAGGAAGCCAGCAGCAAGGCCACGCCGCCCGCCAACACCTCGGTGGAGCAAGCCACGTCCACCGAGCCGGACAAGGCGCCCGCGCAGTCCGCCGATGAACTGGCCAAGGCCGATGCCGAGCGCATCTTCGCCCGTATCGACGCCGCCGTGACCTTCGCACAGCAGCAGAAATCGCGCACGGTGGTACTGCTCGGTCATGGCACCGGGGCCTACTGGGCGGCGCGCTACCTCAAGGAACGCCCGCAACCCCATGCCCAGCGCCTGGTCATGGTCGCGCCCATGACGCCGACCACTGCCAGCCAGACCCTGCAGGAACTGGCACCGGCATTGAAGGTGCCCACGGCGGATATTTTCTACGCCGACAGCAGCAGCGCCCAGCAAGCGGCACGTACCCGCCTGGCGGGCAGCAAGCGCCTCAAGGACACCGGCTATACGCAAATCTCGCTGAATGCCCTGCCCGCCGACAAATCGGCCGAGCAGGAGCAGCTGTTCCGCCGCGTGCGCGGGTGGTTGAGCCCCAAACCGGTGGATTGAGAGTCGCCGCCGCCTGGCAGCAGCGGCTACGACGTGGTTACTGCAGCGGCCGCCAGGCCGCGTCAGGACCTCAACGAAAATCCCGCCGTTCGCGGATCAGCGTATAGGCACTATGCAGTTCGCGGGTGCGCTCGGTGGCCTCGCGCACCTGGGCGGGCGTCGCGCCACTGCCGGCCAGTTTGTCCGGGTGGTGACGGCTCAACAGGCGCCGGTAGGCGCGCTTGATCTGCGCTGGCTCAGTGGTCGCCGCCACACCCAGCAGGCGCATGGCCTCCTGGTAAGCGCCGCCACTGTTGGCCAGCGGCCGACGGGCCGGCTCATAGTCGGCCGATAGCCCTTGCACCTGGGCCGTACCCCAACCCAGCCACTTGCCCCATTGCAGGATCAGCTCGCGCTCGCCACGGCTGGCCTTGCCATCGGCCCAGACCATGCGCCAGCAGGCACGCAGAACGCCTTCAGCGGAATTGGGCTGCTGTCCAAGGCGCTGCAAGTGGTGCTGCAGGCGGTCACGGCCGTCCCTGCCACGGTTGAACGCCGCAATGGCCACCCGCCGCTGGGCTTCATCGAGCCCCAGCAGGCGCATTTCATGGCGCGCCTGTTGGATATGGCTCTCCACCACCCGCCCATCGCACTTGGCCAAGCGTCCCAGCAACACAAACAGCACCTGGTCATCGCGCAGCCGGGGCTTGCCGCGCAGGCGGTCGTACAGCTCGCCCCAACTGTGCAGTTGCAGGCGTCGGTCCAGCGCCTGCCCCAACAATGCCCCGAGCAAGGCTCCAGGAATGCTGGCGATGGCAAATCCCGCGCCCGCGCCCACCACGGTTCCAGGCCAGAGCATCTCAGCGGCGCTCTTGCACGAGGGCTTCGACTTCGGCCAGGCGCTCGTGGGTGCCGACATCAACCCAGCGCCCACTATAATGTTCGCCGCTGACCTTGCCGGCCGCCATGGCCTGGCGCAACAGCGGCGCCAGCTTGAAGGCGCCGGCAGTGCACCCGGCGAACAACGCCGGGTGCAGCACGGCAATGCCGCTGTAGGTCAGGCGTTCAGCCCCCTGATCGCTGACATGGCCCTGCTGCAGGGCGAAATCACCGGCGCGATGGTGCGCCGGGTTATCCACCAGCACCAGGTGCGCCAAGCCGTTGAGTGGCTGGCGCAGTTGGCTGAAGTCATACTCAGTCCAGATATCGCCATTCACCACCACGAACGGCTCGACACCCAGCAACGGCAGCGCCTGGTAAATACCGCCGCCAGTCTCCAGCGGCTCGCCCTCGGCCGAGTAGCGAATGCTCACGCCAAAGCGCGAGCCATCACCCAAGTGATCCTCGATCTGCTGACCGAGCCACGCGTGGTTGATGATGATCTCGGTGAAACCTGACGCCGCCAGGGCGTGCAGGTGGTACTCGATCAAGGGTACGCCACCCGCCCGCACCAACGGCTTGGGGGTGTGCAGGGTCAAGGGGCGCAGACGCTCGCCCTTGCCCGCTGCCAGAATCATCGCTTTCATGCACGCGTCTCCGTCATGCCGCGCAGGCTGGCCAGCAGCTCACCCAGCTCTGCCAGTTCAGGGCGACGGGCCAGCACTGCGTCTATATAAGCAAAGAACCGCGGCACATCCGCCAAATAACGCGGCTTGCCGTCACGGTGGCAGATGCGCGCGAAAATACCGATGACCTTCAGGTGGCGCTGCACGCCCATCAGGTCGCTGGCGCGCAGGAAGTCCTGGAAGTTCTCCTGCACCGGGATGCCTTTGGCCTTAGCCTGCTGCCAGTAACCCAGCAGCCAGGCGTCGACCCGCTCCAGCGGCCAACTGAGGAAGGCGTCCTTGAACAGGCAGGTGATGTCGTAGGTCACCGGGCCGTACACCGCGTCCTGGAAATCCAGCACGCCGGGGTTCGGTTCACTGTGCATCAGGTTGCGCGGCATGAAGTCGCGGTGCACCAGCACGGTGGGCTGGGCCAGGGCGCTGTCGATCAGCAGAGCGCTGGCACGCTGCCACAACTGCTGCTGCGCTTCATTCAACCCAACACCCAGCTCGCGCCCCACGTACCACTCGGGGAACAGTTCCACCTCGCGGCGCAGCAGCGCCACGTCGTAACTGGGCAGCGGGGCATCCATCGGCAGTTGCTGATAGGCCAGCAACGCGTCGATAGCATCGCTGAACAGGCTGTCGGCGTTATCGCTGTTGATCACATCCAGGTAGGTCTGGTTGCCCAGGTCATTGAGCAACAGAAAGCCGCGATCGAGGTCCTGAGCGTAAATTTTTGGCACATTGATGCCCGATGTCGCCAGCAAAGCGGCGATATCCACGAACGGTTTGCAGTTTTCCTGGGGCGGCGGGGCATCCATGACGATAAAACTGCGCCCTTCACCCTCCCAGCGAAAATATCGCCGGAAGCTTGCATCGCTGCTGGCAGCGGTCAATGAATGCGGGGGTACAGGCCCCCAGCCCCCGGCCACAAAGAGTTTCGGCAATTGCTCGGCGAGCCAGGTTTGGAGCTGTTGCAGGCGTACATCTTGATCGGGCATTACAGAGGTCTCCGACGGCGCTAGCCGTCAAGCGGGTCATGCTTTATTATCCAGCATCTTTTTCAGACCATCGAGAGGCGTGCGGCCCCACCGCGGGCAGATGGCACGCAGGAAGCCCGGACTAATAAGATGGCATTGAAATCCCCCGCGTTTCGTAAAAAATTCCCGTTGCTGGTCACCGGCGGTTTGCTGGCGATGCAACCCCTGGCCGTGCCGTTCGCGGTGGCCGCCGAGCAGTATGACTGTACTGTCTCTGCGGCGGGAGCCTGGGAGTGCAAACCCAAATCACCCGTGGGTGCCTTGCCGCCTCGCCCTGTCCATGACGGCAGCGCGCTCTCTTCGGCGCCGGAAAGCGCCGACCAGGGCAAGACTGCCGCCGAGGATGATAAGGCCAAGGGCCCGATGCTCGTTACCCAGAGCAAGGGCCGTGGCCTGAAATCGCGCAGCGCCGACTACAGCCATCTCGATTGGGTTACCCGGGACAAGCTCACGCCTGCCCAGCTGGCCGAGACGGGCCCGTATTGCGACGGTGCCTACATCGAGCCGATCCGCCCCGGCATGGATGACAAGACAGCGAAGAAAGATTCGCCGACCTTCATCGGTGCCAAGGCCTCCCGTTACGACCAGGAGCAGCAGACCGCTACCCTGGCCGGTGACGTGGTACTGCGCCAGGGCAGCCTGCAGGCCGAGTCCGACGAGGCCAGCCTGCACCAGGCCGAGAACCGTGGCGAGCTGACTGGCAACGTCAAGCTGCGTGACCAGGGTGCGCTGCTGGTCGGCGACCACGCCGAGATCCAGCTCGACACCGGCGCGGCCCA
Organism: uncultured Gammaproteobacteria bacterium; assembly: GCA_963816515.1. GTDB lineage: Bacteria > Pseudomonadota > Gammaproteobacteria > Pseudomonadales > Pseudomonadaceae > Aquipseudomonas. The sequence continues at coordinate 1,863,517 of CAWFKX010000001.1, forward strand.
GGTCGACAACGCCGAATACGTGATGCACAAGCAAGGCATCCGCGGCAGCGCCCTGTACGCCAAGCGCGGCGAGAACGCCATCATCCGGCTCAAGGACGGTACCTATACCACCTGCGAGCCGTCGAGCAACGCCTGGGAAATCAAGGGTAACAACATCACCCTGAACCCGGCGACAGGCTTCGGCACGGCGACCAACGCCACCCTGCGCGTGCACGACATTCCTGTCCTGTACACGCCGTACATCTATTTCCCGATCGACGACCGTCGTCAGTCGGGCTTCCTGCCGCCAACGCTCAGCAGCGGCAGCAAGACCGGCGTCTCGCTGGTCACGCCGTATTACTTCAACCTGGCGCCAAACTACGACGCCACGTTGTACCCCGACTACATGAGCAAGCGCGGCATGTTGATGGAAGGCGAATTCCGCTACCTGACCAAGAACAACGAAGGTCAGTTCGGTGGCGCTTACCTTAACGACCAGGATGACGACCGAAGCAAAGAGTCGGACTACTCGAAAGATCGCTGGATGATCAACTGGCAGCACAAAGGTAATCTGGATCAGCGCCTTTCCTACAAAGTCGACTACACCAAGATCAGCGATCCGTACTACTTCCAGGATCTGGAGACCAACCAGATTGGCGTACAGAATCGCGACTACCTAAACCAGCAGGGCATCGCCTACTACCATGGCGACAACTACACCGCCACGCTGAACGTGCAGGACTATCAGCTGACGACTGTATCGAACATCACACCGTACGGACGCCTGCCACAAGTCACCTTTAATGGCGCGCTACCGTATCACCCCGGCGGCCTGGACTTCACCTATCAGACCGAAGCCGTGCGATTCCAGCGCGACCTGAACACCGGTGACTTCATCGATGAAAACGGTGCTTCCGAAAGCCGAATCGACAACGCCCTGCAGGGTCTTGCTCGCCTCAACGGTGACCGCTTCACACTCGCTCCGCAAATGAGCCTGCCGATGAACGCGTCCTGGGGCTACTTCAAGCCATCGGTGAAGTTCGTCTACACCGACTATCAGCTTGACAGCTTGGACAGCTTGGGCAAATCGACTCTGGTAAGCGACGGCCATCAGACAGAGGTGTACCACAGCAACCTGGACCGCTCGATACCGATCTACAGCGTGGACAGCGGGCTGTATTTTGACCGTAACACCTCACTGTTTGGCACCAATTACCGGCAGACACTGGAACCGCGTGCGTACTACCTGTACGTCCCTTACCAAAATCAGGTCGATATTCCGATTTTCGACTCGGCCGAATACCAATTCGGCTATGACTCGCTATGGCGCGACAATCGCTTCTCCAGCTATGACCGTATCGGCGACGAGAACAAAATCTCGCTGGGCGCGACCTCGCGCTGGATCGAAGACAATGGGTTTGAACGCCAGCGCATCAGCTTCGGCGAAGCTTTCTACATGCAGGATCGGAAGGTCCAGTTGCCCGGCATCTACTATGCCAACCGAGCCGATGCCACCGCGAGCCGTTCGCCTTACGCTCTGGAATACGTGTATCGATTCAACCGCGATTGGCGATTCAATTCGGACTACAACTGGGACCCGGATACTCATACCACGCGGTCTGGCAGCGCGATGTTTCACTATCAACCAGAAGATAACCCCAACAAGGTTATCAACGCCGGATATCGCTATCGCAATGACCTGGTTCACTACGACACGTCAACCGGTCAATGGGGTTTTGGTGGCGACTACGGAACACCAGGTCAGCCGGGCTACATCAAGAACTACTACAAGATCGAACAGCATGACTTTTCGATCATGTGGCCGATCGTGCCGCAGTGGAACGCAATCGCACGCTGGCAATATGACTACAGCCGTAATCGTACGCTGGAGTCGTTCGCAGGGTTCGAATACGACAACTGCTGCTGGAAACTGCGTTTAATCAGCCGGTACTGGGTCAGCACCGACGACGTCAGCCAATCGCTGCCGGAAGATGAAAAAGGCGACCACGGTGTCTTCCTGCAAGTCGTGCTCAAAGGGCTCGGCGGCGTAGTGGGCAATAAAGTCGAGTCTTTCCTCGACAAGGGCATTCAAGGTTATAAAGAACGTGAAGAGCAAGCTAACTGATTGTTTGCGCCCGCTGCTTCTGGGCGCACTGTTGTTGAGTGGCGCGGTGCATGCCGACGTTCAACCTCTGGATAGCGTTGTTGCCATCGTCGACAACGATGTGATCATGAAGAGCCAACTGGACCAGCGCGTCCACGAGGTTCAACAGACCATCGCCAAGCGCGGCGGCGCCAACATGCCGCCTACCGACGTGCTGGAGAAGCAGGTGCTCGAACGCTTGATCGTCGAGAACCTGCAACTGCAGATCGGCGACCGTTCCGGCGTGCGCATCACCGACGAAGAGTTGAACCAGGCCATCGGCACCATCGCCCAGCGCAACAACATGAGTGTTGCGCAGTTCCAGGCGGCCCTGGCCCACGACGGTCTGTCGTACCAGGACGCCCGTGACCAGGTGCGCCGCGAGATGATCATCAGCCGAGTGCGCCAGCGCCGCGTGGCCGAACGCATCCAGGTGTCGGAACAGGAAGTGAAGAACTTCCTGGCCTCGGACCTGGGCAAGGCTCAGCTGTCGGAAGAGTTCCACCTGGCGAACATCCTGATCGCCACCCCGGAAAGCGCCAACTCCGAAGCGATTCAGGCGGCGGCCCACAAGGCCGGCGACATCTACACCCGCCTCAAGCAGGGTGCGGATTTCGGCCAACTGGCCGTGGCCAACTCGGGCAGCGACAACGCCCTGGAAGGCGGCGACATGGGCTGGCGTAAAGCTGCCCAGCTGCCACCGCCGTTCGACGCCCAGGTCAGCGCGCTGTCCATTGGTGACGTGACCGAACCTACCCGCACCCCGGGCGGCTTCATCATCCTGAAGCTGCTGGAAAAACGTGGTGGCGGCAACGTTACCCGTGACGAAGTGCACGTGCGCCACATCCTGCTCAAGCCCAACGAAGTACGCAGCGATGCCGAAACCAAGGTGCTGGCTGATCGCCTGTACGAGCGCATCCAGGGCGGCGAAGACTTCGCTGAGCTGGCGAAGAGCTACTCCGAAGACCCGGGTTCGGCCCTCAACGGCGGTGACCTGAACTGGGTCGACCCGCAGTCGCTGGTGCCCGAGTTCCGTCAGGTCATGGCCGACAGCGCCCAGGGCGTGGTCTCCAAGCCGTTCAAGACCCAGTTTGGCTGGCACATCCTGGAAGTGCTGGGCCGTCGCGCGACGGACAACACCGAGCAGGCGCGTGAACAGCAAGCGATGATGATCCTGCGTAACCGCAAGTACGACGAAGAGCTGCAGAGCTGGCTGCGCCAGATTCGCGACGAAGCCTACGTCGAGATCAAGCTGCCTGGCGCCGAACAGGCTGCCCAGGCCGACCAGTGAAGCCCCAGCGCTTCGCACTGACGCCCGGCGAGCCCGCGGGCATAGGTCCTGACCTGTGCCTTCTGCTTGCCGCGCATCGCCAGCCACACCCCCTGATTGCCATTACCAGCCGTGACCTGCTCGCCGAGCGGGCCACGCAACTGGGCGTGGCAGTCACGTTGCTGGCCGTCGACCCCGGCGCCCTCCCCGACCAACCCGCCGATGCTGGCAGCCTGTACGTATGGGACACGCCATTGGCGGCCCCGGTCGTGACCGGCCAGCTGGACCGTGCCAACGCCGCCTTCGTCCTGGAAACCCTGACCCGCGCGGGCCAGGGCTGCCTGGAAGGGCGCTTCGCCGGCATGATTACCGCCCCGGTCCACAAGGGCGTGATCAACGAGGCTGGCATCGCGTTTTCCGGCCACACCGAATTCCTGGCCGAGCTGACCCACACCGAACAGGTGGTGATGATGCTCGCCACCCACGGCCTGCGCGTGGCCCTGGTGACCACTCACCTGCCGCTGCGTGCGGTGGCTGACGCCATCACCGAAGAACGCCTGGAGCGGGTTACCCGCATCCTGCACTCGGATCTCATGGACAAGTTCGGCATCGCCCAACCGCGCATCCTGGTCTGCGGCCTCAACCCGCACGCCGGCGAAGGCGGCCACCTGGGCCGTGAAGAGATCGAGATCATCGAACCGACACTGGAGCGCCTGCGCAGCGAGGGCATGGACCTTCGCGGACCGCTGCCAGCCGACACTCTGTTTACCCCCAAATATCTGGAGCACTGCGACGCAGTGCTGGCGATGTACCATGACCAGGGGCTGCCCGTGCTCAAGTACAAGGGCTTTGGCGCCGCGGTCAATATCACCCTGGGCCTGCCGATCATCCGCACTTCGGTGGACCATGGCACTGCCCTGGACCTGGCCGGCAGCGGCCGCATCGACACCGGCAGCCTCAAGGTCGCACTGGACACCGCCTACCAGATGGCCGAGACCCGTTTATGACCGAGCAATACCAACACCGGGCGCGCAAGCGCTTCGGCCAGAACTTCCTGCACGACGCTGGCGTGATCGACCGCATCCTGCGCTCCATTCATGCCCGCGAAGGCGAGCGCATGCTGGAAATCGGCCCGGGCCAGGGCGCCCTGACCGAAGGCCTGCTGAGCAGCGGCGCGCAGCTGGACGTGGTGGAACTGGACAAGGACCTGGTGCCTATCCTCAACCGCCAGTTCGCTGACCGCGGCAATTTTCGCCTGCACCAGGGCGACGCCCTGAAGTTCGACTTCACCACCCTGGGTGCCGAGCCCGGCAGCCTGCGCGTGGTCGGCAACCTGCCGTACAACATTTCCACGCCGCTGATCTTCCACCTGCTGTCCAACGCCCACCTGATCCGCGACATGCACTTCATGCTGCAGAAAGAAGTGGTCGAGCGCCTGGCCGCAGGGCCAGGCGGCGGTGACTGGGGCCGGCTGTCGATCATGGTGCAGTACCACTGCCGCGTGGAGCACCTGTTCAACGTCGGTCCGGGTGCGTTCAACCCGCCCCCCAAGGTCGATTCGGCGATCGTGCGCCTGGTGCCTCACGCCACCCTGCCGCACCCGGCCAAGGACCACCGCCTGCTGGAGCGCATCGTTCGCGAAGCCTTCAACCAGCGCCGCAAGACCCTGCGCAACACCCTCAAGGCCCTGCTCACCAGCGAAGCCATCGAAGCGGCCGGTGTAGACGGCGGCCTGCGCCCCGAGCAACTCGACCTGGCCGCCTTCGTGCGCCTGGCCGACAAGCTGCACGAGCAGACCGGCACCGTCTGATCCGCCCTTCGTCGTGCGCCTTGACTACTGTCTTGGCGCACGATGGCCTAGACTGAAGACAACGGCACCCAGAATGCCCCTTCGTTTTTGCATTTAAGGCTCCTTGCATGTCCGATCCCCGCTATCAGATCGACGTCAGCGTCGTGACTCGCTTCCTCGCCGAACAATCCCAGCCCGAACACCAGCGGTTCGCCTTCGCCTACACGGTCACCGTGCACAACAGCGGCCAGCTGCCGGCCAAGCTGGTCTCGCGGCACTGGGTGATCACCGACGGCGACGGCAAGGTCGAGGAAGTGCGCGGTGCCGGCGTGGTCGGCCAGCAACCGCTGATCGAAGCCGGCGAAAGCCACACCTACAGCAGCGGCACGGTGATGACGTCCCAGGTCGGCACGATGCAGGGCAGCTACCAGATGGTCGCCGAAGACGGTAAGCACTTCGACGCCGTCATCGCCCCGTTCCGGCTCGCCGTGCCGGGGGCCCTGCACTGATGGCGGTGTACGCGGTCGGAGACCTGCAAGGCTGCCTGCAACCGCTCAAGCGCCTGCTCGAGCGCGTCAGTTTCAACCCCGCCAACGATCGCCTGTGGCTGGTGGGCGACCTGGTCAACCGCGGCCCCGAGTCACTGGAGACCCTGCGCTTTCTCTACCAGATGCGCGACGCGCTGGTGTGCGTGCTGGGCAATCACGACCTGCACTTGCTGGCCGCCGGCAACAACATCGAACGGCTGAAAAAAAGCGATACCCTGCGGGAAATCATCGAAGCGCCTGACGGCCCCGCCCTGCTCGACTGGCTGCGCCAGCAGAAGCTGATGCATTACGACGAAGCACGCGACATGGCCCTGGTACACGCTGGCATCCCGCCGCAGTGGTCACTGAAGAAGGCACTGCGCTGCGCCGCCGAGGTGGAGCAGGCGCTGCGCGACGAAAACCTGTTCAAACCGTTCCTGGACGGCATGTACGGCAACGAACCGGCCAAGTGGAATAACGACCTCACGGGCGTCGACCGCCTGCGAGTAATCACCAACTACTTCACGCGCATGCGCTTCTGCACCGCCGATGGCAAGCTGGACCTCAAGGGCAAGGAAGGCGCCGACACCGCGCCGCCTGGCTATGCGCCCTGGTTCAGCTTCCGCGACCGCAAGACCAAGGGCCTGAAGATCATCTTCGGCCACTGGGCGGCCCTGGAGGGCAAATGCGCCGTGCCAGGCATTTTCGCCCTGGACACTGGCTGCGTATGGGGCGGGGCCATGACCCTGATGAACATAGACACCGGCGAGCGGATTGGCTGCGACTGTGACGAACGCGGCAACATCCGCAGCTCGATAGCCCAACCCTGACGCGGTAGAATCGGTGGACTTGCCGTGATGCGTCTGGCGTCATCGCGAGCAAGCTTTGCTCCCACAAGCGTTTGGCTCAACCCTGTGGGAGCAAAGCTTGCTCGCGAAAGGGCCAGCATTGCCCCAACCCAACCAGGAACCTAGCCATGACCGAATTCAAACGCATCCCGCCACAAACGGCCCATGAGCTGCTCGCCAACGGCGCCGCCGTGGTCGACGTGCGCGATGCCCAGACCTTCGCCGCCAGCCACATTCCCCAGGCCCAACACCTGGACAACCACTCGGTGCAGGACTTCATCCGCAGCGCCGATCTGGACAAGCCGCTGGTGGTGATGTGCTACCACGGCAACTCCAGCCAGGGCGCCGCAGCCTACCTGGTCAGTCAGGGCTTCTCGGATGTCTACAGCCTGGATGGCGGTTTCGAACTGTGGAAAGCCACCTACCCGGAAAAAACCGAGCAAGGCACTGCCGAATAATTTTTTTCTGGCGCCAAGCCCCCGCCCCACGGGGCTTGGCGCGGACTGACGAACGGTCAGCCCATAACATATCGCTCATTGCACCTTGAAGTCTGTGATTCCCAACTATCCTTAGGATCAGGCCATCCAAAACAGGGGAGAGCCGGTACACCGACGCGCGGGTCATCGGTAGCGACTTAGAGGTGTTCTGGGGGGTATACAGCGGCCGATCCTTTCGACTGCTGCCAGCATCAACTGATTGATCCGACGTCGGCTCCACGTATCGAGCGAGGTGACGTCATGAGTATTTTTAGCCACTTCCAACAGCGTTTCGAGTCCACTCGTCAGGAAGAACTCTCGCTGCAGGAGTATCTCGAGCTCTGCAAAAAGGATCGCAGTGCCTACGCTTCTGCTGCCGAACGCATTCTGATGGCAATCGGGGAACCGGAGTTGCTCGACACGTCGACCAATTCCAGATTGTCGCGGATCTTCTCCAACAAAGTGATCCGCCGCTATCCCGCCTTCGAAGACTTCCACGGCATGGAGGAGTGCATCGACCAGATCGTTTCGTACTTCCGGCACGCCGCGCAGGGTCTGGAAGAGAAGAAACAGATTCTGTACCTGCTGGGCCCGGTGGGGGGTGGTAAATCGTCCCTGGCGGAAAAGCTCAAGCAACTGATCGAAAAAGTGCCCTTCTATGCCATCAAGGGCTCACCGGTGTTCGAAACGCCCCTGGGGCTGTTCAACGCCACCGAAGACGGCGCCATCCTGGAAGAGGACTTCGGCATCCCGCGCCGCTACCTCAATACCATCATGTCGCCTTGGGCCACCAAGCGCCTGGCCGAGTTCGGCGGCGACATCAGCCAGTTCCGCGTGGTCAAGCTCTACCCATCCATTCTCAACCAGATCGCCGTGGCCAAGACCGAACCTGGCGACGAGAACAACCAGGACATTTCCGCCCTTGTGGGTAAAGTCGATATCCGCAAGCTCGAGGAATATCCACAGAACGACGCCGACGCCTACAGCTATTCGGGCGCGCTGTGCCGGGCCAACCAGGGCCTGATGGAATTCGTCGAGATGTTCAAGGCGCCGATCAAGGTGCTGCACCCCTTGCTGACTGCCACCCAGGAAGGCAACTACAACAGTACCGAAGGCCTGGGGGCCATCCCCTATTCCGGTATCCTGCTGGCCCACTCCAACGAATCGGAATGGCACAGCTTCCGCAACAACAAGAACAACGAGGCGTTCATCGACCGGATCTACATCGTCAAGGTGCCGTACTGCCTGCGCGTCAGCGATGAGATCAAGATTTACGACAAGCTGCTGTTCAACAGCTCGCTGTCCAAGGCCCATTGCGCTCCAGACACCCTCAAGATGCTGGCCCAATTCACCGTGCTGTCACGGCTCAAAGAGCCAGAAAACTCGAACATCTACTCGAAAATGCGCGTGTACGACGGCGAAAACCTCAAGGACACCGATCCCAAGGCCAAGTCGATCCAGGAATACCGCGACAGCGCTGGCGTGGACGAAGGCATGAATGGCCTGTCGACGCGCTTCGCGTTCAAGATCCTTTCGAAAGTGTTCAACTTTGACCCGCATGAAATCGCCGCCAACCCGGTGCACCTGCTCTACGTACTGGAACAGCAGATCGAACAGGAACAATTCCCGGCCGAAGTGCGCGAACGCTACCTGCGCTACCTGAAGGAATACCTGGCACCGCGCTACATCGAGTTCATCGGCAAGGAAATCCAGACCGCGTACCTGGAGTCCTACAGCGAGTACGGTCAGAACATCTTCGACCGCTACGTGCTGTACGCAGACTTCTGGATTCAGGACCAGGAATACCGCGACCCGGAAACAGGCGAAATCCTAAACCGCGTAGCGCTCAACGAAGAACTGGAAAAAATCGAGAAGCCGGCCGGCATCAGCAACCCGAAAGATTTCCGCAACGAAATCGTCAACTTCGTGCTGCGCGCCCGGGCCAACAACAACGGCAAGAACCCGACCTGGCTCAGCTACGAGAAGCTGCGCGTGGTCATCGAGAAGAAAATGTTCTCCAACACCGAGGACCTGCTCCCGGTCATCAGCTTCAACGCCAAGGCCAGCAAAGAGGACCAGCAGAAACACAACGACTTCGTTACGCGAATGGTCGAACGCGGGTACACCGACAAACAGGTACGGCTGCTCTCCGAGTGGTACCTGCGGGTCAGAAAGTCGCAGTGAAGCAGCGGTAAGCTTCAAGCTGCAAACGACAAGCCGTGGGCGCCAGGCAGCTGCTGGCGCCCACGGCCTGATCTTGCGGCGTGTAGCTTTTGACTTGCGGCTTGCAGCTTAAAGCTTGCAGCTGCCCGGAGGGCCTATGAGCTACGTGATCGACCGACGCCTGAATGGCAAGAACAAGAGCACGGTGAACCGCCAGCGTTTCCTGCGGCGTTACCGTGACCACATCAAGAAGGCGGTGGAGGAAGCGGTCAGCCGTCGCTCCATCACCGACATGGAACACGGCGAACAGATCAGCATTCCCGGCCGCGACATCGACGAACCGGTGCTGCACCATGGCCGCGGCGGCAAACAGACCGTCGTGCACCCCGGCAACAAGGAATTCACCGCTGGCGAGCACATTGCCCGGCCGCAAGGGGGCGGCGGCGGTGGCAAGGGGCCTGGGAAAGCGGGCAATTCCGGCGAAGGCATGGATGAGTTCGTCTTCCAGATCACCCAGGAAGAGTTTCTGGAGTTCATGTTCGAAGACCTTGAGTTGCCCAACCTGGTCAAACGCAACCTCAGCGGCACCGACACCTTCAAGACCGTGCGCGCCGGCATCAGCAACGAAGGCAACCCTTCAAGAATCAACATCATCCGCACCCTGCGCTCGGCTCACGCACGGCGCATCGCCCTGTCGGGCAGCAGCCGCGCCAAGCTGCGCGAAGCCAAGGCGGAACTGGAGCGGCTGAAGCTCGAGGAACCGGACAACTTCGGCGACATCCAGGAAATGGAGACGGAAATCGAGCGCCTGAGCGCCCGCATTCACCGGGTACCGTTTCTCGATACCTTCGACCTCAAGTACAACCTGCTGGTCAAACACCCCAACCCCAGCTCCAAGGCGGTGATGTTCTGCCTGATGGACGTGTCCGGCTCCATGACCCAGGCCACCAAGGATATTGCCAAGCGCTTTTTCATTCTGCTGTACCTGTTCCTCAAGCGTAACTACGACAAGATCGAGGTCGTGTTCATCCGCCACCACACCAGCGCCCGCGAAGTGGATGAGGAGGAGTTTTTCTATTCCCGGGAAACCGGCGGCACCATCGTTTCCAGCGCTCTGAAGCTGATGCAGGAGATCATGGCCGAGCGCTACCCCACCAATGAATGGAACATCTACGCGGCCCAGGCGTCGGACGGCGACAACTGGAATGACGACTCGCCCATCTGCCGCGAGATCCTGACCAAACAGATCATGCCGTTCGTCCAATACTACACGTACGTGGAGATCACTCCGCGCGAACATCAGGCATTGTGGTTCGAGTACGAACGCATCGGCGAAGCTTTCGCCGACACGTTCGCCCAGCAGCAGCTGGTGTCGGCCGGGGATATCTATCCGGTCTTCCGTGAACTCTTCCAGCGCAGGTTAGTGACATGACCGCTAGAGAGCAGAAACGCCAACCCCTGTCCACGGGCTCCGAGTGGACCTTCGAACTGATCCAGGCCTACGACCGGGAAATCAGCCGGATTGCCGAGCGTTATGCGCTGGATACCTACCCCAACCAGATTGAAGTGATTACCGCCGAACAGATGATGGATGCCTACGCGTCGGTAGGCATGCCGCTGGGCTACCACCACTGGTCCTACGGTAAACACTTCCTCAGCACCGAGAAATCCTATACGCGAGGCCAGATGGGCCTCGCCTATGAGATCGTGATCAACTCCGACCCCTGCATCGCCTACCTGATGGAAGAAAACACCATCTGCATGCAGGCGCTGGTGGTGGCCCATGCCTGCTACGGGCACAACAGTTTCTTCAAGGGCAACTACCTGTTCCGCACCTGGACCGACGCCAGCTCAATCATCGATTACCTGGTGTTCGCCAAGCAGTACATCATGCAATGCGAGGAACGCCACGGCATCGACGCCGTGGAGGACCTGCTCGACTCCTGCCATGCCCTCATGAACTACGGCGTGGACCGCTACAAGCGCCCCTACCCTATCTCCGCCGAGGAAGAACGGCGGCGGCAGAAGGACCGCGAGGAGCACATGCAGAAACAGATCAACGATCTGTGGCGCACCATCCCCAAAAGCGCCGACAAGAACAGCGACCGCGACAACGCGCGCTTCCCGGCCGAACCCCAGGAAAACATCCTCTATTTCATCGAGAAACACGCACCGCTGCTGGAGCCGTGGCAGCGTGAAGTGGTGCGCATCGTGCGCAAGATCGCCCAGTACTTCTACCCGCAGCGCCAGACCCAGGTGATGAACGAGGGCTGGGCCACGTTCTGGCACTACACCCTGATGAACGACCTGTACGACGAGGGCCTGGTCACCGACGGCTTCATGATGGAGTTTCTGCAGTCGCACACCAGCGTGGTGTTTCAGCCGGGCTTCGACAGCCCTTACTACAACGGCATCAACCCCTACGCGCTGGGCTTTGCCATGTACCGCGACATCCGTCGCATGTGCGAAGAGCCAACTGAGGAAGATCGCCGCTGGTTCCCCGACATTGCCGGCGGGGACTGGTTATCTGCCATCAAGTTCGCCATGACCAGCTTCAAGGACGAAAGCTTCATTTTGCAGTACCTGTCGCCCAAGGTGATTCGTGACCTGAAGCTGTTCAGCATCATGGATGACGACCAGCGTGACGACCTGCTGGTGCCAGCCATCCATGACGAAAGCGGCTATCGCATCATTCGTGAAACCCTGGCCGCCCAGTACAACCTGGGCAACCGTGAACCCAACGTGCAGATCTGGAGCATCGACCGCCGTGGCGACCGCTCGCTGACCCTGCGCCACCAGCAACATGACCGCAAGCCCCTGGGCGAGTCGACCGATGAGGTGCTCAAGCACCTGCACCGGCTCTGGGGCTTCGATATTCACCTGGAGACCCTGCAGGGCGACCAGGTGATGAAGACGCACCACGTTCCCCCAAAGACGGAACACAGCGAAGGTGACTACGGACGCCTTGACCTCGCTGTCGTGCACCTCTAAGCAAGGCATCTGACCTCCCCCGGCCCGGCAGACAGGTTATCCTGTCGGGTCTACGGAGGTTTTTTCATGCAGATTTTCAAAGTTGGCGGCGCGGTGCGCGACCGTCTGCTGGGCCGTGCGGTCACCGATATCGATTGGGTGGTGGTCGGGGCCACCACCCAGCAAATGGGCGAGCTGGGCTTTCGCCCGGTGGGCGCCGACTTCCCGGTGTTCCTGCACCCCAAGACCGGCGAGGAATACGCCCTGGCGCGCACCGAGCGCAAGAGCGGCCATGGCTATGGCGGCTTTGTCTTTCACGCCAGTCCCGACGTGACCCTGGAACAAGACCTGATTCGCCGCGACCTGACCATCAACGCCATGGCGGAGGATGATCACGGCCAGATTATCGATCCTTATAACGGCCAAAATGATCTGAAAGCCCGCATTCTTCGGCATGTTTCCCCGGCGTTCGCCGAAGATCCTCTGCGTGTGCTGCGCGTGGCACGTTTTGCCGCGCGCTACGCCGGGCTTGGCTTTCAAGTGGCCACCGAAACCCTTGAGCTGATGCGTGAGTTGAGCGAATCCGGCGAGTTGCAGGCGTTGACGGCGGAGCGCAGCTGGAAGGAAATTTCCCGGGCGCTGATGGAAGATCACCCTGAGGTCTTCATTCAGGTGCTGCGCGACTGCGGCGCGCTGAAGGTGCTGATGCCCGAGCTGGATGCATTGTGCGATGTGCGTGCGCTGGAGCAAGCAGCCCGCCACCAGCAACCACTGAGCGTGCGCTGGGCCTGCCTGGTGCAGGGGCTGGGCAAAGCCATCAACGAGCGCTTCAAGGTGCCGCGCGAGTGCCAGGAGCTCGCCTTGCTGGCAGGTCAGTACCACGACCATGGCAACCGCGCCTTGGAGCTGGAGCCGTCAGCGTTGCTGGAGTTGCTGCAGAGCTTCGACGTGTATCGCCGGCCTCAGCGCTTCGAAGAGTTCATCAAGGCCTGCGAGATGGCCGCCCTGGGGCGTGGCGAGCCCGGTTATCCACAAGGAGATTACCTGCGCGGTGCAGCTGATGCGGCGCGGGGCGTGGCGGTGAAACCGCTGGTGGAGGCTGGCTTTACCGGCCAGCAGTTGGGCGAAGCGCTCAAGGCTGAACGCCTGAAGGCCTTGCAGGCCTACAAGGTGGGCAAGTGACTCTGCGCCCCTAGGTAAGGTGGCAGCGTCCGCAGGAGCTGCCGTCAGGCTGCGATGGCGTGCGTAGCACGCCAAAAAGCCAATGATCAGATTCGAGTGAGCTGCTGCCCGCGCCATTCGAACGGTGCCGGCGCCAGCACTTGATCGATCTGCGCTTCCGCCCACACCTGCGCCATCGGCTTGCCGACGCCGGGGTGCACCACATCCGGTGCAATCAGGGCAAACGGCCACAGCACGAAGGCGTTTTTGAGAATTTCCGCGCGCGGCAGAATCAACCCGTCGAAATTACCCACCAGGTCACCGTACATCAGCACGTCGATGTCCAGCGGCAGGCCCTTGCGCTCCGGCGCGTAGCGGCCGTTGTCGGCCTCGATGAACTTCAGGCGGCGGTCCAGCTCGGTCAACGGCAGGTCGGTGAGTGCGCTCACCACCAGGTTGAAGAACGGCCCGCTCTTGATGCCCACCGGCTGGCTTTCGAACACCGCCGAACAGTGCATGTCCTGGACAAACCCGGCCAAGGCGTCGAGCCCCGCGCACAGGTGGGCTTCACGGTCGATGTTGCTGCCCAGGCCGAGGTAAATCCGCGTCAGCGACATCCGCGCTCGATCTCCACGCCGACACCCTTGGCGGCCGCAACGGCGCCGGGCTTGGTCAATTTGAGGTGCAGCCAGGGGATGTTGAACTCACTCATCAGCACCTGCGCCAGGCGCTCGGCGAAGGTTTCGACCAGCTGGAACTGGCTGGCCTCGGCGAACGCCTGGATGCGCGTGGACACGCTCGCGTAGTCCAGCGCCAGGGTCAGGTCATCACCCGCGGCGGCCGGGCGGTTGTCCCAGGCAAAACTCAGGTCCAGGCGCAGACACTGACGAATGCCGCGCTCCCAGTCATAGGCACCGATCACGGTGTCGACTTCCAGACCCTCGATAAACACTCTGTCCAAGCACTTCTCTCCGCAGCACGACAAGGGCGCAATGCGCCGTTAGAATCAGGGGCGTCCTCGCCCGGAATAGTTAGCATGTTTTGGTTACTGGCGCTTCTCGCCTACCTGCTCGGCTCGCTGTCCTTCGCCATCGTGCTTAGCCGCGTGACCGGCAACCCCGACCCACGCATGAGTGGTTCCGGCAACGCCGGCGCCACCAACATGCTGCGCCTGGCCGGCAGGAAGCTCGCCATCCTCACCCTGCTCGGCGACCTGTGCAAGGGCCTGCTGCCGGTGCTGATCGCCCGCCTGGCCGGCCTGGACCTGCAAGCCCAGGCCTGGATCGGCCTGTGTGCCGTGGTGGGGCACATGTTCCCGCTGTATTTCCGTTTCCAGGGCGGCAAGGGCGTTGCCACTGCCGCCGGCATGATCCTGGCCCTTTACCCGCCCGCCGCCCTGCTGGCGGTGGCCGTGTGGGCGCTGACGTTCTACCTGACCCGCACCAGCTCGCTGGCCTCGCTGATCGCCACGCCCCTGACCCTGCCCTTGCTGGCCTGGCAGGAACCAGAGGCGCTGCTGCCGATGAGCGTGCTGACGCTGCTGATCGTGTGGCGGCACCGCGGCAATCTACGCGACCTGTTCGCCGGGCGCGAACGGCATTTCTGACTGCCGCCGCGGGCAACGCCCAGGTTACAGCGCCGGCAGCTGCTCCATCGGCCAGCGCGCCTGCACGGTGATTGCCAGGTCTTCATGCTGGCCGGCCTGCAAGCGCTGGCAGCCGGCGTAGGCGATCATCGCGCCGTTGTCGGTGCAGAATTGCGGGCGGGCGTAGAACACCTTGCCCTTGAACTCGCCCAGCATGCTGTCCAGCGACTCGCGCAGTGCCTTGTTGGCGCTCACGCCACCGGCGATCACCAGACGGGCCAGGCCCGTCTGCTTGAGGGCCCGACGGCACTTGATGGTCAGAGTCTCCACCACCGCTTGCTGGAAGGCCAGCGAGATGTCGCAACGGGTCTGGTCAGTGTCGTCCCCGGCTGCCTGGCACTGCTGCCAGGTGTTCAGCGCAGAGGTTTTCAGGCCGCTGAAGCTGAAGGTCAGGCCAGGACGGTCGGTCATTGGCCGCGGGAACGTGAAGCGCCCCGGCACGCCCTGGGCGGCCAGGCGAGCGATTTCCGGGCCGCCCGGGTAATTGAGGCCGATCATCTTGGCGGTCTTGTCGAACGCCTCGCCAGCGGCATCATCCAGCGTCTCGCCGAGCAGCTCGTACTGGCCGATGCCATCGACGCGAACCAGCTGCGTATGGCCACCGGACACTAACAAGGCGACGAACGGAAATTCAGGGGGGTGCTCTTCCAGCATGGGCGCCAGAAGATGGCCTTCCATGTGGTGCACGCCCAGCGCCGGGATACCCCAGGCGAAGGCCAGCGCCTGGGCGCAGGAGGCCCCCACCAGCAGTGCGCCGACCAGGCCGGGGCCGGCGGTGTAGGCGATGGCGTCGATCTCGGTGGCCACGCAGTCGGCCTCGGCCAGCACCTGGCGAATCAGGGGCAGCATGCGCTTGACGTGGTCGCGCGAGGCCAGCTCCGGCACTACCCCGCCGTAGACGCGGTGCAGGTCGATCTGGCTGAACAGCGCATCGGCCAGCAGGCCGCGTTCGCTGTCATAGAGGGCGACGCCGGTTTCGTCGCAGGATGTTTCCAATCCCAGTACTAACATGGGTCATGGCCTTGTTGAGGCTGAATTCGAAGGCGCGCATGATAGTCGCCACTCAGGGCTCCGGCCAGCGGTTTTCGATCAGAGGCTTTGCATTCCGGGCTACTAAGGGTTAACATCCGCAACCCTTAAAAACCGACGTACTTCAGCGCATGTTTTTGCCATTGGCACGTCGATCCCGGTAATGAATGAAGGTAGCTCTAGATGCCAGCCGTCAAAGTTAAAGAGAACGAACCCTTCGACGTAGCTCTGCGTCGTTTCAAGCGCTCCTGCGAAAAAGCCGGTGTACTGGCTGAAGTTCGTAGCCGCGAATTTTACGAGAAGCCGACTTCCGAGCGTAAGCGCAAAGCAGCTGCTGCTGTTAAGCGTCACGCCAAGAAAGTTCAGCGCGAACAGCGCCGCGCCGTTCGTCTGTACTAATACAGACTACGTCGCAAGCTTCTGCCTCGCCCGGCCCACAGCCGGGCTGCCGGCAGTTGTCGCTGTTGCAGTAGCCGTTGTTGCAACACCCCACTCAGGCATTGCCCGAGCGGATGCCGAGGTTGCCTTGCGCACCGAAGCACACCTGCCTGAAACGTCAGAGCTGGCCTCATGGCCAGAGTGCACGTCGGGACTGACGAGCCTTCACGGGCTGCAGACGAGCACACCCCCTTTTTTCTGTTTCAAACGTCCCGCTTCGATAACAGCCCAGGCTGATCGGATGCGACGTCGTTTCCGACAGAAAAACAGGACGGCGAGGGCCCACGCAGCGGCTTGCGCCCAGTTACACTGCACCACTGCAACCACGCCTCCTTGCCTGATGATGAGAGAGCCATGGCCGGGCTGATTCCCCAAAGCTTCATTGACGACCTGCTGAACCGCACCGACATTGTCGACGTGGTGAGTTCGCGCGTGCAAATGAAGAAAGCGGGCAAGAATTATTCTGCCTGCTGCCCGTTCCACAAGGAAAAGACCCCCTCCTTCACCGTCAGCCCCGACAAGCAGTTCTACTACTGCTTCGGCTGCGGCGCCGGGGGTAACGCCCTTGGCTTCATCATGGACCACGACAACCTGGACTTCCCCCAGGCCGTGGAAGACCTGGCCAAGGCGGCCGGCATGGAAGTGCCGCGCGAAGACAGCGGCCGCGGCGGCCACAAGCCCCGCCAGCCAACCGATTCGCCGCTGTACCCCTTGCTCACGGCAGCCGCCGAGTTCTATCGCCAGGCCCTCAAGAGCCACCCGTCGCGCCGCGCCGCCGTGGACTACCTCAAGGGCCGCGGGCTGTCGGGGGAAATCGCCCGCGACTTCGGCCTGGGCTTCGCCCCGCCGGGCTGGGACAACCTGTACAAGCACCTGGCCAGCGACAGCCTGCAGCAAAAGGTCATGATCGACGCCGGCCTGCTGATCGAGAACGCCGACTCAGGCAAGCGCTACGACCGGTTCCGCGACCGGGTGATGTTCCCCATCCGCGATAGCCGCGGCCGGGTAATTGCCTTCGGTGGCCGGGTACTGGGCGACGACAAGCCCAAGTACCTGAACTCCCCGGAAACCCCGGTGTTCCACAAGGGCCAGGAACTGTATGGCCTGTTCGAGGCGCGCAAGCACAACCGCAACCTGGACGAGATCATCGTCGTAGAGGGCTACATGGACGTCATTGCCCTGGCCCAGCAAGGCCTGCGCAATGCCGTGGCGACCCTGGGCACGGCCACCAGCGAAGAACACCTCAAGCGCCTGTTCCGCGTGGTGCCCAGCGTGCTGTTCTGCTTCGACGGCGACCAGGCCGGCCGCAACGCCGCCTGGCGCGCCCTGGAAGCGACACTGCCAAGCCTGCAGGATGGGCGCAAGGCGCGCTTCCTGTTCCTGCCGGAAGGCGAAGACCCGGACACCCTGGTGCGTGCCGAAGGCACCGACGCCTTCAAGGCCCGCATCAATCAGCACGCGCAGCCGCTGGCCGACTACTTCTTCCAGCAGTTGACCGAAGAAGCCGACCCGCGCTCGCTGGAAGGCAAGGCGCACATGGTCACGCTGGCCGCACCGCTGATCGACAAGGTGCCAGGCGCCAACCTTCGCCAGCTGATGCGCAACCGCCTGAGCGAAATCACCGGGCTGAGTGGCGAAGCCGTCAAGCAGATGGCCCAGAGCGCACCGGCCGAGGCACAGCCACCCAGTTATGACCCGGGCTTCGACTACGACTCGGTGCCCGACTACAGCCCCGATTACAGCGATTTTCACCAGCAGCACGCCCCCCAGGAGTTCCAGCCGCAACAGCAGCAGGCATGGACACCCAACAAGGGCGGCGGCAAGAAAAAGTGGGATGGCAAGCCCTGGAAGGGCAAGGGCGGCCGTGATTTCGAACAGCGGGTGCCGCCGCGCGTGCCAACGTCGGTGGAACCACCGACGCTCAGCGCCCTGCGCACCCTGCTGCACCACCCGCAATTGGCGGGCAAGGTCGAGAGCACCAGCCATTTTGCCGACGAAGAGCACATCTACTCGCAACTGCTGGTGGCCCTGCTCGAAGCCCTGCAGAAGAATCCTCAGCTACGCTCTTTACAGTTGATCGCGCGCTGGCATGGCACCGAACAAGGTCGCCTGCTGCGCGTACTGGCAGAGAAAGAATGGCTGATCGAGGCCGATAACCTTGAACAGCAGTTTTTCGACACCATAACTAGCTTGACCGCTCGCCAACGCGAGCGCGGCCTGGAACGTCTGCTTCTCAAGGCCAGACAAGGTGAACTGAGCGAAGAGGAGAAAAATCAGCTTCTCCAGCTGTTAACTCGCAATGTTCACGCACAAACCCCGACCTCAACTGGCGCGTGAGGTCCTAGCTCGGGTATAATCCTCGGCTTGTTTTTTGCCCGCCAAGACCTTCAGTGGATAGGGTGTTATGTCCGGAAAAGCGCAACAGCAGTCTCGCATCAAAGAGTTGATCACCCGCGGTCGTGAGCAGGGCTACCTGACTTACGCGGAGGTCAACGACCACCTGCCAGAGGATATTTCAGATCCGGAGCAGGTGGAAGACATCATCCGCATGATCAACGACATGGGGATCAACGTATTCGAGAGTGCTCCGGATGCGGATGCCCTTTTGTTGGCCGAAGCCGACACCGACGAAGCCGCAGCTGAAGAAGCCGCCGCAGCGTTGGCGGCCGTGGAAACCGACATTGGTCGCACTACCGACCCAGTGCGCATGTACATGCGCGAAATGGGCACGGTCGAGCTTCTGACCCGCGAAGGCGAAATCGAAATCGCCAAGCGCATCGAGGAAGGCATCCGTGAAGTGATGGGCGCTATCGCGCACTTCCCTGGCACGGTTGAGTACATCCTCGGCGAATACGATCGCGTCACCAGCGAAGGTGGCCGCCTGTCCGACGTTCTGAGCGGTTACATCGACCCGGACGACGGCATCGCGCCGCCAGCCGAAGTCCCGCCGCCGATCGACACCAAGGCGACCGCCAAGGCTGAGTCGGACGACGAAGACGAAGAAGCCGAAGGCAGTGACGACGAGGAAGAGGCCGAAAGCGGTCCGGACCCAGTCGTTGCAGCCCAGCGTTTCGGTGCCGTCTCCGAACAGCTGGACATCACGCTCAAGGCCCTGAAAAAGCACGGTCGTGACAGCAAGCAAGGCATTGCCGAGATGCTGGCCCTGTCCGAGCTGTTCATGCCGATCAAGCTGGTGCCCAAGCAGTTCGAAGTACTGGTAGAACGTGTTCGGGGTTCCCTGGACCGCCTGCGTCAGCAAGAGCGCGCCATCATGCAGCTGTGCGTGCGTGACGCCCGCATGCCGCGTGCCGACTTCCTGCGTCTGTTCCCGAGCAACGAAGTGGACATGACCTGGGCCGGTGACCTGGCCAAGCGCAGCACCAAGTGGGCTGAAGCCCTGGGCCGCCTGAACGCTGACATCGTGCGTTGCCAGCAGAAGCTGGTCGACCTGGAAGCCGAGACCGGCCTGACGATCGTCGAGATCAAGGACATCAACCGTCGCATGTCGATCGGCGAGGCCAAGGCCCGCCGCGCGAAGAAAGAGATGGTTGAAGCGAACTTGCGTCTGGTGATCTCCATCGCCAAGAAGTACACCAACCGTGGCCTGCAGTTCCTGGACCTGATCCAGGAAGGCAACATCGGCCTGATGAAGGCGGTGGACAAGTTCGAATACCGTCGCGGTTACAAGTTCTCGACGTACGCCACCTGGTGGATCCGTCAGGCCATTACCCGCTCGATCGCCGACCAGGCTCGCACCATCCGTATTCCGGTGCACATGATCGAGACGATCAACAAGCTCAACCGTATTTCCCGGCAGATGCTGCAGGAAATGGGTCGTGAACCGACCCCGGAAGAGCTGGGCGAACGCATGGAAATGCCTGAGGACAAGATCCGCAAGGTACTGAAGATCGCTAAAGAGCCGATCTCCATGGAAACGCCGATCGGTGACGACGAAGACTCGCATCTGGGCGACTTCATCGAAGACTCCACCATGCAATCGCCGATCGACGTGGCGACCGTGGAAAGTCTGAAGGAAGCCACCCGCGAAGTACTCGGCGGCCTGACCGCACGCGAAGCCAAGGTGCTGCGCATGCGCTTCGGCATCGACATGAATACCGACCACACACTGGAAGAGGTCGGCAAGCAGTTCGATGTAACCCGAGAGCGGATTCGTCAGATCGAAGCCAAGGCACTGCGCAAGCTGCGCCATCCGACGAGAAGCGAGCACCTGCGCTCCTTCCTCGACGAGTAATACCAGAACCCCCGGCCCTGCCGGGGGTTTTGTTTTTAAGGCTGTCATAGCGCCACCTCCCCCGCCGCCGTCTACACTCGACTGATTCCAAGGAAGAATTCGAGGCCCACATGCGCGTGCTGCTTTTGCTGCTCCTGCTGTGTTGGACGGCAATGGCCGATGCCCTCACCCTGACCGATCAGGAACGGGCCTGGCTCAAGGAACACCCCGAGCTGCGCCTGGGCGTGGATGCCTCGTGGCCGCCGTTCGAGTTCCGCGATGCCGCCGGTCACTATCAGGGCCTGGCCGCCGACTACATCCACCTGGTACAGCAGAGCCTGGGCGTCACCCTCAACCCCATTGAACCCACCAGCTGGTCGGAAGTACTGCAACTGGCGCGCAAGAGCCAGGTCGACCTGCTGCCCGGCGTGATGTCGACACCCGATCGCCAGGCCTACATGGCCTTCACCCGCCCCTACCTGGACTTCCCGATCGTTATCCTGGCGCGCAAGGACGGCGTGCAACCGCGCAAACTGGAAGACCTCTACGGCCTGAAAGTGGCGGTGGTGCAGAACTATGCGCCCCATGAACTGCTGCGCACCCAGCATCCAGACCTCAACCTGGAAGCACTACCGAACGTCAGCTCGACCCTGGAGGCCTTGGCCACTGGTCAGGTCGACGCTGTGGTGGGCGATCTGGCCTCCAGCGTCTGGAGCCTGCGCCAACTGAAACTGCAAGGCATCTACGTCAGCGGCGAGACGCCCTACCGCTACCAACTGGCCATGGGCGTGCCCAGCGACCAGAAAATCCTTGTGGGCATCCTCGACAAAGTGCTGGCCGAACTCACCCCGGCCCAGGTCAATCGGATTCAGGAACGCTGGGTTGGCCAGGTCATCGACCATCGCACGCTGTGGTACGACTACCTCACCTATGGCCTGCCAGCACTGCTGCTGGTATTGGCAGTATTGGCCGTGGTCATTCGCATCAACCGTCGGCTCAGTTCCGAGATTTCCCGCCGCGTGGCGCTCGAACAGGAGCTGCGCAGTAGCGAGTACCACTTTCGTGGCCTGGTCGAAAGCCTGTCGGCTATCGCCTGGGAAGCCAGGACCAGCGATTTCACCTACAGCTATGTGTCGCCCCATGCCGAGGCATTGCTGGGCTACCCCCTGACCCAATGGCTGATGCCAGGCTTCTGGCGCAGTATCCTGCACCCGGCCGATGCCGTGCGCACCCAGGTCTTTTGCACCGCCGAGACCGAGGCTGGCCGTGACCACGTGGTGGACTACCGGGTGGTCACCGCTGACGGCCGCCACCTGTGGGTGCGCGACATCGTCAGCATGATTCGCCAAGGCCATCAGCCGGTGATGCGCGGGCTGATGATCGACATCAGCGAAATGAAGCGCACCGAGGAAGCGCTGCGCCAATCGGAACAGAAGTTTGCCTCGGTGTTTCGCCAATGCCCCGACATCCTGCTCATCGCTCGCCTCAGCGACGGCTGCCTGCTGGAGGTGAACAAGGCGTTCGTGGAGCAGATCGGCCTCGCTGCCACCGATGTAGTGGGGCGTACCACTACCGACCTGAACATCTGGGGTATCGAGGGCGTCGGCCCTAGCCTGCTGCAGCGCCTGCAAAGCGGTAGCATCCGCAACCTGGAGATGCCGCTGCGACGCGACAACGGCCAGCTGTTCACCGGCCTTATTTCCGCCGAGCCCTTCGAGCTGGACACCCTGCCGGCGGTGGTGGTGGTGGTGCGTGATATCAGCCAGCTCAAGGAAACCCAGCAGAAGCTGCAAATCAGCGAGGAGAAGTTCGCCAAAGCCTTCCATGCCTCACCCGACGGCATGATCCTCAGCCGCCAGAGCGACGGCATGCTGCTGGAGGTCAACGAAGGCTTCGCACGCATCAGCGGCTACTCCAGCGGCGTGTCCATCGACCACTCGACACTGGACCTGGGCCTGTGGGTCGACCTCAACGAGCGCAAGCGCATGCTCGATATCCTCGCCCGCGACGGTGCGGTTCGTGACTTCGGTTGCCTGATCCGGCGCAGCGACGGCGCTGTTCGCCTCTGCGAAGTCTCCTCCAGCCCCCTGCCCATCGGTGGCGAGGACTGCATGCTGACCATCGCCCGGGACATCACCGAGCGCCACCTGATGCAGGAAAAACTGCAGCTGGCCGCCACTGTGTTCGAAAGCACGGCCGAAGGCGTGCTGATCACCGATACCCGCCAGCGCATCACCGCGGTCAACCGGGCATTCAGCGAGATCACCGGCTACAGCGAGGCCGAAGCGCTGGGCACCACGCCGAGCCTGCTCGCTTCGGGCCAGCACGACAGCGCCTTCTACGTGGCCATGTGGCACCGCCTGACGGCCGAAGGCCATTGGCAGGGGGAAATTCAGAACCGGCGCAAGAACGGCGAACTGTACCCCTGCTGGCTGACCATCAGCGCCGTGCGCAATGATGAATCGGCACTGACGCATTTCGTCGCCGTATTCGCCGACATCTCCAGCCTCAAGCATGCCCAGGCGCGCCTGGACTACCAGGCCCACCACGACCCACTCACGGGCCTGCCCAACCGCACCTTATTCGAAAGCCGACTGCAGGCCTCACTCAACCGCGAGCACGACGACAGCGGCCAGGGCGCCGTGCTGTTTCTCGACCTGGACCGCTTCAAGCACATCAACGACAGCCTCGGCCACCCGGTGGGCGACCTGCTGCTCAAAGGCATCGCCCAGCGCCTCAAGGAGCAGGTGCGCGACATCGACACCGTGGCGCGCCTGGGCGGCGACGAGTTCATCATCCTGCTACCCGGCCTGCAACAGGCCAACGACGCCGAGCAGATCGGCAACAAGCTGCTGGCCTGCTTCGCCGCCCCGTTCCAGGCCGGCGAACACGAATTCTTCACCAGCGCCAGCATCGGCACCAGCCTGTACCCCCAGGATGGCATCGACGTCGCATCCCTGATCAAGAACGCTGACGCCGCCATGTACCGCTCCAAGGCCAAAGGCCGTAACCGCGTCGAGTCCTACACCCGCGACCTCACCGCCCAGGCCAGCGAACGCGTGGCCCTGGAGCACGAACTGCGGCGGGCCATCGAGCGTGGCGAACTGAGCCTGGCCTACCAACCGAAATTCGGCCTGCGCGACCATGCCCTGGTAGGCGCCGAAGCACTGATTCGCTGGAGCCACCCGCTGTTCGGCGATGTGCCGCCCGAGCGTTTCATTCCGCTGGCCGAAGAGAACGGCATGATCCTGCAACTGGGCGACTGGGTGCTGGAGCAGGCCTGCCGGCAGTTGCGCCTGTGGCAGCGCCAGTACGACGACTTCGGACCGCTGTCGGTCAACCTCGCCGGCGGTCAGCTGCGCCAGCCCAACCTGCTCAAGCGCATCGATCAGTTGTTGCAGGACCACCAACTGGCGCCCGGCCGCCTGCAACTGGAAATCACCGAAAACTTCATCATGAGCCAGGCCGAAGAAGCCCTTGCCGTGCTGCATCAGCTCAAGCACCTGGGGGTGCAACTGGCCATCGACGACTTCGGCACCGGCTATTCATCCCTCAGCTACCTCAAGCGCTTGCCGCTGGACATCCTCAAGATCGACCAGTCCTTCGTCCGCGGCCTGCCCACCGACACCCACGACGCCGCCATCGTGCGCGCCATCATCGCCCTGGGCCGCAGCATGCAACTGACCGTCATAGCCGAAGGCGTGGAGAACCAGGCCCAGCAGCAATTCCTCGCCGATGAAGGCTGCGAGCAGGTCCAAGGCTTCATCTTCAGCGTGCCGCTGGCCCCTGAAGAATTCGCCGTGTCGTTTCTTCGTATGCGTGTTTCCGACTTTTCGGATAGCACTGTCGAGAAACCGTCGTTATAATCCGCGACCACTGGGGGCCTATAGCTCAGTTGGTTAGAGCAGGGGACTCATAATCCCTTGGTCGCAGGTTCGAGTCCTGCTGGGCCCACCACACATTGAAAAGCCGCGCACAGCGCGGCTTTTTGCTGTCTGGCTTTCGCTCACCGCCCCCGCTTGAACTCCCGCCCGGTCTTGCTCAACGCCTGTTCCAGCGTCAGCGGCGGCACCCAGTTCAGCAATCGACGCGCCTTGCCCGAGTCCACCTGCAGCGACGCGCACAGGGTGGTGTACATGTCCTGCTTGCCCAGCAGCCTGGCGCCCCAGCGCATCAGCCCATCCGGCACGGGCACCAGGCGCGGGGCGCGGCCCAGGCCGGCAGCCAGGTAGCGCACGATCTGCGCAGTGGAGGCGTCTTCGCCGTCGGAAATCAGGAACAGTTGGTTGCTCGCCGCCGGGTGCACGGCGCACAGCACGATGAAGTCCACCAGGTTTTCCAGCGCGACCATGCTGCGGCGGTTGTCCAGCGAGGCGAACGGCAGCGGCAGGCCGGAGTTCACCAACTTCAGCAGGCGCGGGAAATTTCGCCGGGCATGGGCGGCGTAGATCAGTGGCGGGCGGATGATGACGATGTCCATGGCCGTGCCGCTGGCCAGCGCCTGCAAGCCCTGCTCGGCCTCGAACTTGGAGCGTGCGTAGTCACCGTCGGGCACCGGTAACGACGATTCGTCGAAAGGCGTGCCGGTGGTGACCGAACCGTTGACCCCCACCGAGCTGATGAAGATCAGCCGCTTCACCCCTGCCGCCAGCGCTTGGCGGGCCAGGGCCAGGGTGCCTTCCAGGTTGGTGCGGCGGTATTCGGCCAGCGGGTCGGGGCTGGTGTCGGACTGCAGGTTCAGGCGCGCGGCGATGTGCACCACCACATCGACGCCCTCAAGCGCCGCTGACCAATCGGTACTGGCGCAGATATCCCCCACGCCAATCAGCGGTGCTGTGCCCTGGGCGGCACGAGCAGTGCCCAGCACGCGCGTATCGGGGCGAGCGGCGAAGGCTTCGCAGACCGCCTTGCCGAGGAAGCCGGTGGCGCCGGTGACGAGTATCTTCATGATGACTGCCTGTAGGCGCTCAAGGTGTGCCAAGCAGCATAGCCGCAAGTGTGCGTTGGCGTTTGCCAGCAGTGCTGGGGCCGCGATTGTCACGACGCCGCCGTGCCAAGCGGTTACACTGTGCGGGCCGTATCAATTTGTCTCGAGAAAAGAAGTCGGTCCAAAACCGACGCGGTCGCGCCACTGTAGTCGGCACTCTGCCGTAAGCCAGACCTTTTCTCGACCTATCCACCGTTAGTGGGGACGCGTAATCCCCAGAGGTAATCATGGCCTATAGCGCTTCTTCGCAAACCGACATCTCGATCCCGACCATTCCGCTGGGCGAAATTCTGCCCTGGGCGATCTTTGGCGGCCTGTTGCTGATGCTGGCGATCTACTTCGTCGGCGCCGAGCAAGGTGCCACTGCCCTGTTCAAAGGCATGTACGTTCACGAGTTCGTGCACGATGGTCGCCACCTGCTGGGCTTCCCCTGCCACTGATTGAGTCGAGGTGTTGCAAATGACTGGTCGTTTACTCGTCAGGGGTATGCTCGTCGGCCTGTTGGCCGGCATGCTTGCGTTTGGCTTCGCCAAGATCTTCGGTGAGCCGCAGGTAGACCGTGCCATTGCTTTCGAAGAAAGCATGGCGCACATGCACGGCGATGCCGAAGAACCCGAGCTGGTGAGCCGCGAAGTGCAAAGCACCTTCGGTCTGCTGACGGGCGTTGTGGTGTACAGCGTTTCCCTGGGCGGTATCTTCGCCCTGGTGTTCGCTTACTCCCTGGGCCGCATCGGCAAGGTCGGCCCACGTGGCCTGTCGGCGCTGCTGGCGCTGGCTGCCTTCGTGGTGCTGATCCTGGTGCCTGAGCTCAAATACCCGGCGAACCCGCCATCGGTAGGCAACCCGGACACCATTGGCCTGCGTACCAAGGTGTTCTTCATGATGCTGCTGGTGTCGGTGGTCGCGGCCGTGATCGCCATCAACGCTGCACGCAAGCTCATCGCCAATGCCGGTCCGTGGGCGGGTGTGATCAGTGGTGTGGCGGTGTATTTCGTGATCGTCGCGGTGGTTGCTTCGCTGTTTCCTACCATCAATGAAGTGCCTGAGACGTTCTCGGCTGACCTGCTGTGGAAGTTCCGGACTTCGTCGTTGGGTATTCAGGTTGTTCTGTGGACCACGCTGGGGCTGGTGTTTGGCCCGGTGGCAGAGCGGCTGCTGCAGCCTCGGCAGGCGTTTGCGCCTGCTTGAGTTGCCCTGCTGAAAAAACCGCGCCCAGGCGCGGTTTTTTTATGGGGGATCACTGCCCCCCGATCTGACCTATTTGCCAAATTTCCAGCCTGGCAGAATTGTCTGGATACAGGTCTGTAGGCCTCAAAGTAGGACGCTTCTGATTTGCTCCGGTAAGGTTGTGCCCCCCGAGCGGCAGCCCTACTCTGAGTCGGTCGCTGAACCCTCAGCGACCGGGTTGGTAGCCCGAAGGGAATGATGCATCGTCGCCGTTATGGTGGCGTGCGTAGGGCACGTTCGCGTGCGCCGGTCTCATTTCCGCCGGTCTACCAACCTGCGCACCGCCACCACCCTCGTTTGGTAGCGAGTTGGAGGCTCCACGATGGAACAGGAAGTGAACATGAATGTTGAAATACCGCCCCAATTACCCACCACCGCCAGTACACCATTCGGTGCCTGCGACTCCCTGCAACAGCCGTTTTATACGGTTCGTGCAGACCGGTGTGCATTCCGGATGATAGACAGTGGGCCGATTAGCTGCCTTAATCGGCCCACCAAATGAGCCGATTAAGGTTTCTATTCGGCTCACCAAGGAATTCGCCGATATGTCAGCTACCCCATTCTGGATATGGCAACAACCCGACTGCCCCCACTTTCACTGGCACCCCGAAGTACTGGGCGGCCTGTTGACCGGCATGACCGGTACCGTCGATTCCCACGCCGAACTCGACGGCGACGCACCGCCCACCATCGAGCCCCTGACATGACCGAGCGCACCCTCCCCCTCGACGAAATCGACCGCCAGCTGATCGCTGCCCTGCAGATCAACGCCCGCGAAAGCGTCGCCGTGCTGGCCCGGCAGTTGGGCATCGCGCGTACCACGGTGACCTCGCGCCTGGCGCGCCTGGAAAAGGCCAAGGTGATCACCGGTTACGGCGTGCGCCTGGGCCAGCGCCTGGCCGATGGCGGGCTGCAAGCCTATGTCGGGATTACCGTGCAACCGCGCTCGGGCAAGGAAGTGGTGCGGCGCCTCAGCGCCATGGGCCAGGTGCAGCAGCTGTGCGCGGTCAGCGGCGAGTTCGACTATGTGGCGTGGCTGCGCACCGATTCGCCCGAGCAGTTGGACCAGTTGCTTGACCAGATTGGTAGCGTGGACGGCGTGGAGAAAACCACCACCTCGATCATTCTCAGCAGCAAGGTCGACCGCGGCCAGTCTATTTGAACCATATGCTCGTCACTATGTAGCGTTTAACGTCATTACGACAACAGTTTGCGCCTTAATAACGACATGGCCCCTCCCTAAAATGGCTGGCATCCCTTTCCTATACTGAAAGATTCGCTCAGTAGCCGCCCATAAGGCCCGCCATGACTCAGCACAACCGCCACCCTGCCGACGGCAAGAAGCCCATCACCATTTTCGGCCCGGACTTTCCCTTCGCCTTTGACGACTGGATCGAGCACCCGGCAGGCCTTGGCGTGATACCGGCAGAGAATCACGGCGCCGAGGTGGCCATTGTCGGCGCCGGTATCGCCGGGCTCGTGGCGGCGTACGAATTGATGAAGCTGGGCCTCAAGCCTGTGCTGTACGAAGCGTCGAAAATGGGTGGGCGCCTGCGCTCGCAGAAGTTCGAGGGCGCCGACGGTATAGTCGCCGAGCTGGGCGGCATGCGCTTCCCGGTGTCGTCCACGGCGTTCTACCACTACGTGGACAAGCTGGGGCTGGAAACCAAACCGTTTCCCAACCCGCTCACCGCGGCCTCGGGCAGTACGGTGATCGACCTCGAAGGCCAGACCTTCTACGCCCGCTCCATCAGCGACCTGCCCGCGCTGTTCCAGGAAGTGGCTGACGCCTGGGCCGACGCCCTGGAGTCAGGCTCGCAGTTCAGCGACATACAACAGGCCATCCGCGACCGTGACGTGCCGCGCCTCAAAGCACTGTGGAACACCCTGGTGCCACTGTGGGACGACCGCACCTTCTATGACTTTGTCGCCACGTCCAAGGCGTTCGCCAAATTGTCGTTCCAGCACCGCGAGGTATTCGGCCAGGTGGGCTTCGGCACCGGCGGCTGGGACTCGGACTTTCCCAACTCGATGCTGGAAATATTCCGCGTGGTGATGACCAACTGCGACGACCACCAGCACCTGGTGGTCGGCGGCGTAGAACAGGTGCCCTTGGGCATCTGGCGCCACGCCCCCGAACGTTGCGCACATTGGCCGGCCGGTACCAGCCTCAGCTCCCTGCACCGTGGCGCGCCGCGCGCCGGAGTGAAGAAAATCGCCCGCGCCGCCGACGGCGGTTTTGCCGTGACTGACACCTGGGGCGACACCCGTCATTATGCAGCCGTGCTCGCCACCTGCCAGAGCTGGTTGCTGACCACGCAGATCGAATGTGAAGAGTCGCTGTTCTCGCAGAAAATGTGGATGGCACTGGATCGCACCCGCTACATGCAGTCGTCGAAAACCTTCGTGATGGTCGACCGGCCGTTCTGGAAGGACAAGGACCCGCACACCGGTCGCGACCTGATGAGCATGACCTTGACCGACCGCCTGACGCGGGGTACTTACCTGTTTGACAACGGCGACGACAAGCCGGGGGTGATCTGCCTGTCATACTCGTGGATGAGCGACGCCCTGAAAATGCTCCCGCACCCTGTGGAAAAACGCGTGAAGCTGGCCCTCGACGCGCTGAAGAAGATCTACCCGGACGTCGACATCGCCGGCCATATCATTGGCGACCCCATCACTGTGTCATGGGAAGCCGACCCGCATTTCCTCGGGGCCTTCAAGGGCGCCCTGCCCGGCCACTATCGCTACAACCAGCGCATGTACGCGCACTTCATGCAGCACGACATGGCGGACGAACACCGTGGCATCTTCATCGCCGGCGACGATGTGTCCTGGACCCCGGCCTGGGTCGAGGGCGCCGTGCAAACCTCGTTGAACGCCGTGTGGGGCATCATGAAACACTTCGGTGGCCACTGCCATGCCGACAATCCAGGCCCCGGCGACGTGTTTCATGAGATCGGCCCCATCGCCCTGCCTGAATAAGGAGCCCCCATGCACATCGCGCTCTATCAATGCGAACCTCGCCCGCTGGCGGTGATCGACAACCTTGCCCGCCTGCAGGCCCAGGTTCGCACCGCCAAGGCTCAGGGCGTGGAGCTGTTGGTGTTCCCGGAAATGTTCCTGACCGGCTACAACATCGGCAGCCAGGCCGTGCAGCGCCTGGCCGAACCGGCGGACGGCGCTTCGGCACACGTCATCGCCGGTATAGCCGAGGCCCACGGCATGGCCATTGCCTACGGCTACCCCGAGCGGGGCAACGACGGGCGGATATACAACAGCGCCCAGCTATTCGATAGCCGCGGCAATCGCCGGCTCAATTACCGCAAGACCCACCTGTTCGGCGAGCTCGACCGGTCCATGTTCAGCCCCGGTGACGATCACTTCCCTGTGGTGGAGCTGGACGGCTGGCAGGTAGGGCTGCTGATCTGCTACGACATCGAATTCCCGGAAAACGCCAGAAGACTGGCTCTGGCAGGTGCCGAACTGATCGTGGTGCCGACCGCCAATATGCTGCCATTCGAGTTTATCGCCGACGTGACAGTGCGCAGCCGGGCCTTCGAAAACCAGTGCTTCGTGGCCTACGCCAATTATTGTGGCGCCGAAGGCCCGGTCAATTACTGTGGGATGAGCAGCGTGGCCGGGCCAGACGGCGTGCGTTGCTGCCAGGCGGGGGTGGATACGGCCCTGACAGCCGCGATTCTGGCGCGCGATGCGCTGGCGGCGGCGCGAATGGCCAACGACTACCAGCAGGATCGCCGACCGGCACTGTATCGCTCAATTTCCGATCAGTAGTCAATATCCCGCCATTTGCTAAACCCTCATTTGTAGAGGGCACGTTTTTTTGGCGTCGGGAATTATTCTGCCTTTCACAATCCAGCCCCTCGCGCTGAAAGCCCCGCTGGGCGGCGCCCCCAGCAAATACGGGGGTGGCGCCGCAGCGCCAGGTCAAAAAGCAGGCATTTCGCTATGAATGCGTGAAAGCGCCAGCAGAACGCCAGCGTCAACTTTCCTACTTCTATATAAATCAATAGGTTAACCAGCACCTGGCAGGGCAAATCAGCCTTTGGCGCTTTTTTTGACAAAACCGATTGACAGCCTGTTGCAGACGGTCGATATATCTCTCTACCCACCGCCAAAAAGTTGTGGGCGAGGCGTATCACAGAATGCGTCCACGCAGAAGTCGAGAAGTAGCTGAAAAGAACTGCCAACACTTAATCAACATTTAATGGCCCGACTTTTCGGGCGTGTATGGGTTTAAACAACGCACCGCGCAACAAACTTGTTTTCACGAGTGGGCGGTAGCTTTGTCCAAACAAAAACACTGTCGAGTGGGCCGCATTGTCGGACCTGGCGGTAGCGTTGCCCAGTAAGAACCAACAACAAGAAAAGTGTCGACGTCCTGCCTTCGCGACCCTCCCAATAAAAACCGCAGCGAGTTTGTTGCCATGTCGACACTGATTCATATTGATGAAGCTACCTCGGCACGCCTGGTCGATGAAATGAACCGCCAGGGTCATGCCACGCTGGAGAACGCATTAAGCGCCGATGCCCTCAACGATCTGCGTGCCTACGTGGACCAACAGGCCTTGCGCCACCACCACCAGTACTTCGCCTACCACGGCTATTCCGCATTGGCCGGCAGCGCCCTGGCGGCACTGGGCAAGTCCCCGGAGTTCCGCGCCATGTTGGCCCGCATGCATGTGCAGGGCACGGGCCACGCGGCTTCCAGCGAAGAGATCTTCCCCGTGCTGCGTTGTGTGCAAGGCGGCACCGGGCGCAAGGAATCCAATGCGTTCCACTATGACGCCACGTTGCTGACGATGCTGATTCCGATCTTCACCCCCCAGGAAGGCGAGGAGCGCGGCGACCTGATCCTGTTCGCCAACCTGCGCCGGGTACGCAGGTGGGTGCTGGTAAACGTACTGGAAAAGTCTGTATTCCAGAATGCACTTTGCAGAAAGCTCATAAGTACCTGTATTGATCGCGGTTTATTAAAACCACAGACACTAAGAATAATCCCCGGGCATATTTATTTCTTTTGGGGATATCGTTCCCTGCACGCCAATCAACCTTGCGATCCCGCCTTCAGACGGGCCACCGCGTTGTTCCACTTTGGCGACCCGCACGCCGGCAGCCCGGTCACGCGACTGATATTAAAACTCAATCAGCACCGTGCCCGCAAAGTTGTCGCGCGCACCGATGCCCCCCTGTCTTGAGTGAATGCCTTGAGCCATTTGGCTGTGCCGGGAGAATGCAATGATTAACGTGACCAAGTCTTATCTGGGCAACATCGACAAATTCAAAGCGTACGTGGACTTGATCTACGCGTCGCACTGGATGACCAACCACGGCCCGCTGTGCTGCGAGCTTGAGGAGCGCCTCAAGGACTACCTGGGCGTGCGCAACCTGGTGCTCACCAACAACGGCACCCTGGCCCTGCAAGTGGCCTACCGCGCCCTGGGCCTGAGCGGCAGCGCGGTGACCACGCCCTTCAGCTTCGTGGCCACCAGCAGCACGCTGCAATGGGAAGGCATACGCCCAGTGTTCGCCGATATCGATCCGCGCACCTGGAACATCGATCCGGAGCAGATCGAGTCGCGCATCGGTTCCGACACCAGCGCCATCGTCGCCACCCACGTGTTCGGTAACCCCTGCGCGGTGGAAAGCATCGAGGCCATCGCCAAGCGCCGCAACCTCAAGGTGGTCTACGACGGCGCCCACGCCTTTGGCGTGCGTCACGCCGGGCAGTCGGTGTACAACTGGGGCGACGCCAGTACCCTGAGCTTCCATGCCACCAAGATGTTCCACACCATCGAGGGCGGCGCCATCGTCACCCAGGACGACAACCTGGCGCATGAAATCCGCAAGCTGTGCAACTTCGGCATCACCGGCGTCGACCGCATCGAGGGCCTGGGCACCAACGCCAAGCTCAACGAATTCTCCTCGGCCATGGGCCTGTGCGTGCTGGATGATATCGAGCACATCTTCGAGCAGCGCGCCCAGATGGGCCACTTCTATGAACAGCGCCTGGGCAACTATTTCGACCTGCAAGGCGTGAACGCCGGCGACGAGATCAACTACAGCTACTTCCCGGTGGGCCTGCAGAACCAGACCGAGGCACTGGCTGTGCGTGATGCCCTGCAGGAAAAAGGCATCAACCCGCGTCGCTATTTCTACCCGTCGCTGGACACCCTGGACTACCTGCAACCCCAGGCCGCGCAACCTCACTCGCGCGGCCTGAGCCAGCGTATTCTCTGCCTGCCGATCTACCCGGGGCTGGAACGCAGCGTTCAGGAGCAGGTTGTGGAAACCCTGCTGCGCCAGCGCCAACAGGCGCCCAGCCAGGATGCGTCGCTGGCGCACGCGGTCTGATGGCGATGAAAAAGCGCTCGGTGGTGCACAACACCACCATCAGCTACCTGGGCCAGGCCTATGCGTTGCTGGTGGGTATCCTGATCATGCCGTTCTACCTGGGCCACTTGGGCGCCGAGGTGTACGGGGTGATCGGCTTCTACGCCGTGCTGCAAACCTGGTTGCAACTGCTGGACGTAGGCATGTCACCGTCACTGGTGCGCGAGATTGCCCACCACCAGGGCAGCGCTCAGGACAAGCGCCGCAGCGGCTGGCTGCTGCGCTCGTTCGAGCTGATTTTCGTGCCACTGGCGCTGCTGTGCGGTGTGGGTGTGTGGTTGGCCAGCCCGTGGATCGCCGGGCAATGGCTCAACGCCCAGCACCTGGCACCCCAAGTCCTGGCCCACTGCGTGGCGCTGATGGGCCTGCTGGTAGCGTTCCGGCTCTACGCCACCCTGTACAAAAGCGGCCTGCAAGGCCTGGAGCTGCACGCCTGGCTCAATGTGGCCAACGTGTTGGTCGCCACCCTGCGTTATTTCGGCGGCCTGGCCCTTGTGGCCTGGGTGTCGCAAGACCCGGTGGTGTTCTTCCAGTTCCAGGTGGCCGTCGGCCTGATCGAAGTGCTGCTGTTCGCCGGGAAGGCCTGGCGCCGGCTGCCTGCGCCGAACCTGCTCAGTGGCTTCAACTGGAGCCTGGTCAAGCCGGTGCTGCCGTTCGCCGCCAGCATTTCGCTGAGCTCAGTGCTGTGGATACTGCTGACCCAGTTGGACAAGGTGATGCTCTCCACCACCCTGACCCTGAAGGACTACGGTTACTTCTCGCTGGTGGCCCTGATCAGCACCGGCATCGTCATGCTGATCAACCCGCTGGTGCAAACCCTGCTGCCGCGCATGACCGCGCTGATGGCCCAAGGCCGCGAAACCGACATGCAGCGCCTTTACCTGGCCGCGCACCGCTTCATCGCTACGTTCATCGTGCCCATGGCTGCCGTGATCGCCGTGCATGGCGACGCGCTGATCTACGCCTGGAGTGGTGACGCCGCGGCAGCCCGGTGGGTGGCGCCGGTGCTGTTCTGGTACGCACTGGGCAGCGCCATTCTCAGCTTGAGCGGCTTTCAGTTCTACCTGCAGTACGCCCACGGCAAGGTACAAATGCACCTGTGGTACAGCCTGGCTTCGGCGCTGGTCACGGTACCGGTGTTGGTGCTGGCCGTGCATTTTCAAGGCGTGCTCGGCGCCGCCGTCGCCTGGTTCGTATTGCGCCTGGTGGCGTTCGCTTTCTGGCCGGCCTTTGTCCACCACCGCCTGGCACCGGGTATCCACGGCCAGTGGCTGCATGACGTGTTGCGCATCTGCCTGATGAGCGCCCTTGGCGTGGCCCTGACCCAACCCCTGGTGCACGCGCTGGTCGGCCAAAGCCGCCTGCAAACCTTCTTCGCCCTGGCCCTGAGCGGCCTGATCACTCTGTTGCTGGTGGCCGGCAGTTATCGCCCCTTGTTGCAACGTGTCCTCTTGATCTTCAACCGTATGAGTGCGCAACGATGAACAGCAGACCCGAAAGCGACATCATCAAAAACTGGGGCACCGCGCGCGAGCCGCTGCTGAGCATCGTCTGCCCGACCTACAACCACGAGCACTTCGTGGCGCAGACCCTGGAAAGCTTCCTGGCCCAGGAAACCGACTTCCCGTTCGAAGTGGTCATCAACGACGACTGCTCCACCGACGGCACCGCGGCCATCGTCGCCGACTATGCGCGGCGCTACCCGACCATCATCCGGGCGCAGCTGCAAAGCGAAAACCAGTACCAGCAAGGCAACCACCCGTGCCCTGGCCTGTTCCGCCTGTCACGCGGCAAGTACATTGCGTTCTGCGAGGGCGACGACTACTGGACCGACCCCTTCAAGTTGCAGAAACAGGTCGACTTCCTCGAAAGCCACCTGGACTACGTGCTGACCTACCACGATGCCATGGCCTTCAACGAGCACGGCACCCAGGGCATCCAGCTGCAAGGCAAAGGCCAGCGCGACGCCACCAGCCTTGAGCTGATGAAAGGCCGGCCGATCTCCACCCTCACGGTGTGCTTTCGCAACGTGCTGCACCAGTTGCCCCGCGAACTGGTGGGGGCGCCGCTCAATGACCTGGTGTGGTGGTGCCTGCTGGGCGCCCACGGCAAGGGCAAATACCTGGCCGACATCGCCCCCGCCGCCTACCGCGTGCACAGCGGCGGGGTGTTCTCCATGCGCTCGGACAAGAAAAAGCTGCAGATGACCCTGCACACCTACGGCGCCCTGGCCAACTACTACTTCCGCATCGGCAACCAGCCGCTGTACGAACACTGCCAGGTGCAACTGTTTGGCCTGTCGCTGTCAGCCATTTCGCCGCTGCAAAAGCTGCTGGCGCTGGCACTGGTGGCACGCAACATCAGCGTCAACCTGCTGCGCCGCGTCACCGCGCCAGCCGCACGAGGCTGAGCCGGCATGTTCCGCAGGGTACTGATTGTCTGCGTCGGCAACATCTGCCGCAGCCCCATGGCCGCCGCCGTGCTGCGCCAGCGCACCGCCGGGCGCCTGGATATCTGCTCCGCCGGCGTGCACGCACGCAACGGCGCGCACATGGACCCCGACGCCAAGGCCGTGCTCAAGCAACACCGGATCAAGAGCGGTGACCATCGCGCCTCCCAGGTAACGCCCGACCTGCTGCACTGGGCCGACCTGGTGTTGCTGATGGAACGCGAACAGTTGCACCGAGTTGTCGACCTTGCCCCGGAAGTTCGGGGCAAGGCCTTCCTGATCGGCAAGTGGCAGAACGATCTGCAGATAGCCGATCCCTATCGTCGCCAGAAGAACGCCTTTCAACAGACCTACACGCATTTGTCGCGCTGCGTCGATGACTGGTTGCCCTACCTGAGTATTGAGGATCAATAAAAATGACAGCAATGAGCCGCTCTGCACTGGAATATTACCAGGACACTCAGCTAGACCTGGCGACCATCCTGCGCACCCTGTTTGACCACAAGCGCCTGATTGCCGGGGTGGTGGGTGCCTTCCTGGTCGTGGGCCTGGGCTTCGCGATACTGGCCACGCCCATCTACCAGGCCAACGTGATGATCCAGATCGAGCCCAAACGCGTGGGCCTGGACGCCACCCCCGAGGTCAACACCAAGCCCAACGCCGTGTCCCAGGCCACCGCCGAGATCGAGCTGATCCGCTCGCGTTCGGTACTGGGCCAGGTGGTGAGCGAACTCAACCTGGACATCATCCACCAGCCCAAGTACCTCCCAGGCCTGGGCGGCTACATGGCGCGCCACTTCAAGTCGACCGCCGAGGAACCGGTGGCCGCGCCACTGTTCGGCCTGGGCAGCTTCGCCTGGGGCGGCGAGAAACTGGAAGTCGGCACCCTGGAAGTGCCTGACGCCCTGCTGGGTAAAAAACTGACCCTGATCGCCGGCGACAGCGGCCAGTACCGCCTGCTCGATAACGACGGCAACCCGCTGCTGCAAGGTCAGGTCGGCACCCTGGCCACCGGCAACGACGTAAGCCTGAAAATCGATACGCTGCAAGCCCGCCCCGGTACCGAATTCACCGTCGCGCGCAACCGCTCGCTGGCCACTCAGCTGGACTATCAGACCAAACTGAAGGTGGTGGAAGCAGGCAAGGACTCGGGCATCGTCTACCTGTCACTGGAAGACCCCGACCCGGCCCAGGCCAACCGCGTGCTCAACGAAGTCAGTCGCCTGTACGTGCGCCAGAACGTGGAACGCAGCTCGGCCGAAGCCGAACAGCGCCTGGAGTTCCTGCGCTCGCAACTGCCGCTGGTGCGTAGCGAACTGACCAAGGCCGAGAACGCCCTGCATGACTACCAACTGCGCAGCAAATCGGTGGACATCACCCAGGAAACCCGCTCGGTGCTCGACCAGGTGGTACTGGCTGACAACTCGATTTCCGAGCTCAAGCTCAAACGCGCCGACCTGGACCGCCTGTACACCCGTCAGCACCCCACCCAGGTGGCACTGACCAACCAGATCAACCAACTGGAAGCGCAGAAAGCGGCCATGCAAGGCAAGATCCGTGACCTGCCGCAAACCCAGCAGGAGCTGCTGCGCCTCACCCGTGAACAACAGGTCACCAACCAGACCTACACCCAGCTGCTGAACAAGACCCAGGAACAGGACATCATCCGCGCCGGCAACATTGGCAACGTGCGCATCATCGACAAGGCCGACGCCAACGTCGACGAACCGGTGAAACCGATGCGCAAACTGATCGTTGCCATCTCGCTGCTGCTGGGCGCGCTGGTCGCCGTGGCAATCATCTTCATCCGCCAGGCCTTCGACCGCGGCATCGTCAACCCCGATGACATCGAAAACCTGGGCATCCCGGTGTACGCCTCGGTGCCGCTGTCGCGTCAGCAGGAGCGCTTGAACAAAGGCCGCCTGGCCCGCAACGGCAGCCCCGACCCCAAGCTGCTGAGCGTCTCGGAGCCTTCGGAACTGGCGGTGGAATCGCTGCGCAGCCTGCGCACCAGCCTGCACTTCGCCATGCTCGAAGCACGCAACAACGTGCTGATGATCACCAGCCCCAGCCCAGCGGTAGGCAAGTCGTTCGTCAGCGCCAACCTGGCGGTGATCATTGCCCAGACCGGCAAGAAGGTACTGCTGATCGACGCCGACATGCGCAAGGGTTACCTGCACAAAGTATTGGGCCTGCAACCGCGCCATGGCCTGTCCGACGCCCTGGCCGCACGCCTGAGCAACCGCGAAGTGATCAATGGCACGGCGGTGGACAACCTGCACTTCATTTCCTGCGGGTACGCGGCCCCGAACCCGTCCGAACTGCTGATGCACGACAACTTCCACAAACTGCTGCGTGAACTCTCGCCCAAGTACGACCTGGTGATCATCGATACGCCGCCGATCATGGCCGTGACCGATGCCGCCCTGGTCGGTCGCCAGGCTGGTACCACGTTGCTGGTGGCGCGCTTCGGCAAGAGTTCGATCAAGGAAGTGGAAAGCGCCAAGCGCCGGCTCGCGCAGAACGGCGTGCTGGTCAAGGGCGCGATCTTCAACGGCATTGAACGCAAGGCCGCTACCGCCGAGTACGACTGCTCAGCCTACGACTACAGCTCCGGCAAGAAATAACCACGCACCACGACCTGGGCCTTCTGACAATTTCCCCGGTGCACGCCGGGGCCGGCAAGCGAGAGACACGCCATGAGCTACCTCGATAACAATGCAAACTGGTACCTGATCCAGACCAAGCCACGCCAGGAAGCCCGTGCCGAAGAACACCTGGTTCGCCAGCACTTCGAGTGTTTCCGCCCGCTGAAGGCCCCGGCGGACAGCCAGCGCAAGCTGCGCCGGGCCGTCGAAGAAGAGTTGTTCCCCGGCTACCTGTTCATCCGCCTGGAACAGGGCGAAAGCTGGTATCCCATTCGCTCCACCCGCGGCGTGTGCCGCATCGTCGCCTTTGGCGGCGCGCCCTGCCCGGTGCCGGAAAGCCTGATTGGGCAGATTCGCCAGCGCCTCGCGGCACCGGCGCCGCTGCCGTGCTTCAACCAGGGCGAGCCGGTGCTGGTGCGTACCGGTACCAGCGAGATCCAGGCGATTTTCCTCAGTGACGATGGGCAAGAACGCGCGGTGATCCTGCTCAACCTGCTGCAGCGCGAACAACGCGTCAGCCTGCCCAAGAGCAGCTTGTCGCGCATGGCCATGCCGGCCTGCTGAACCTGCAACTGGCCCACAACAAGAAAGGGGGAACATGCCATGCCTGCCGCCACTACTCTGGTCACCCTCACCTACGGGGACCGGCTGCACTACCTGCAAGCGCTGATCGAGCGCTCGCTGGCTTGCGCCGAAATCGCCCAGGTGATTGTCGTCAACAACGCCGCCCGCGCCGACCTCGGCCCGTTGCTGCAGCGCTGGCCCAGCCAGGTGCGGGTGATCGACCTGCCCACCAACACCGGATCGGCCAACGGCTACGCCGTGGGCATCGATGCTGCGCTCAAGGCGGGTGCCGAATACATCTGGCTGATGGACGACGACAATGCGCCAACCCCTGGCGCCATCGAGGAACTGCACCTGCGCCTGGGCGAATGCATGCGCAAACTGGGCCGCGCGCAAGTGGCGGTGCTGGGCTTCCGCCCCACCCACCAGGCCGACATCGCCGCCGGCGTGCCACGCCGCTATGCCTTCCCGCAGCGCTCCAGCTGCTTCGGCTTTCACATCGCGCAACTGCCCTACAAGGTGTGGCGCCGCTTGCCCTGGGGCAAACCCCACGCCGATAGCCTGCACCACAGCCTGGTGAAACTGCCGTTCGCCACCTACGGCGGGCTGCTGGGGCACCGGGCCATGTACGAGAACATCGGCCTGCCGCGCACCGACATGATCCTGTATGCCGATGACACCGAGTACACCCGGCGCATCACCGCCAGTGGCGGGCATATTTTCCTGGTCACCGACGCGCTGCTCGAAGACCTGGAGCACTCCTGGAACATCAAGGGCCGCACCAACAATATCTACGAGGCGTTCCTGCTGGGCGATTCGGACCTGCGCGCCTATTACACCGCGCGCAACCAGGCCTGGTTCGACAAGTATGTGTGGGCCCGCTGGGGCTGGCTGTACAGCCTTAACCGCGCGGTGTTCATGACCCTGCTGCACGCGGTGGCCGTGCGCCGTGGCACGCCCCAGCGCTTCGCCCTGCTCAAGCAAGCCATCGCCGACGGTGAATCCGGGCGCCTTGGCCTCAACAAGTCGTTCCCGCTATGAACGTGCTCTTCCTCTCCAGCCTGTATGCGCCGAATATCGGCGGCGGCGCTGAAATCGTGCTGCAACGCACGGTCGAAGGGTTACACCGGCGCGGCATGAACGTCTGCGTGCTGACCACCGGCGCCGACGCCGGCCTGATCGAGGACGAGATCAAGGGCGTGAAGGTTTACCGCGCCGGGCTGCTCAACACCTATTGGCACTTCAGCGACCAGCGCCCCAACGCCTTGGCCCGCCTGGGCTGGCACCTGCGCGACCGCTACAACATGGGCATGCGTGCCTATGTGCGCCAAGTGATGACCCTGGAAAATATTGACCTGGTGGTGTGCCACAACCTGGGCGGCTGGTCGGTGGCGGTGTGGGACGAAATCGCCAAGGCCGGCGTGCCCATCGTGCAGGTGCTGCACGACATGTACCTGCTGTGCCCCGGCAGCCTGATGTTCAAAAAGCGCCAATGCTGCGGCAGCCCGTGTACCCTTTGCCAGACCCTGCGCCAAGGCCATGCCGAACGCTCTTCGCAGGTGGACGCGGTGGTGGGGGTCAGCCACTTTCTGCTCGACCGGTTGCAGAACGCGCGCTTCTTTCGCAACGCTTCGGCCCACGTGATCTACAACGCCAGCCCCTGCGTTGAAGAGGTTCAACCGGTCTACCCCCAAGGCCGCCTGGCACACAGCGAGCCGCTGCGGTTCGGCTACCTGGGCACCCTGTCCGACCACAAGGGCGTGCGCTGGATGATCGAGCAGTTCAAGCGCCTGCCCTTCAACGCCACCCTGCAAATTGCCGGGCGCGGGCAGCAGGAGTACGAGCGCGAGATCCGCCAGCTGGCCGATGCCGAGAACATCCACTTCGTCGGCTACCAGTCGCCAGAGAGTTTCTACCGGCAGATCGACGTCGCCCTGGTGCCGTCGCTGTGGAACGAACCGTTCGGCATGGTTGCCGTGGAAGCCTGCGCACACTCGGTGCCGGTGATCGCCAGCCACCGTGGTGGGCTGCCGGAAATCATTCGCGAAGGCATCAACGGCTTGCTGTGCAACCCCGACGAGCCGGACTCCCTGGCCCTGGCGATGCTGCGCCTGTACCGCCAGCCCGAGCTGCGCCGGCAGCTGGCGGCACAGGCCCGGGCCAGCGTGGCACCACTGCTGGACATCGACCGCATGCTCGACAGTTATCAACAGCTGTTCTTCCAGGTTCACCAAACCCGAGGCGTCCACCATGCACACCAGCCTGCCTCTGAATCCCTCTAAGCGCCCCTCGCGCCTGGCCATCAGCAAGTCGTTGATCGTGCTGCTGGTGGCCATCAGCCTGGTGCTGGTGGAAACCTTTTCCGGCGCGCTGCGCTACTACCTGGACCAGGTTGGCCTGCCCATGCTGATGTACCCGCCGAAGGCGGCATGCCTGGCGCTGTTTGCCCTGGAGCTGTTCCACTTCAAGGGCGGCCGCGGCTTCTGGCTCGCGCTGTTGCTGCTGGCCATCGCCTCGGTGCTGGGCATGCTGCACGGCGCTGCGCCAGGCAATATCGGCTTTGCCTTCTACATGTACAGCCCGTTCTTCTTCGGCATTGTCTGCGGCGCGCACCTGGAGCACCGCAAGCGCCAACTGGCGTGGATCATCGGCATCTGCCTGGTGATTTCACTGGTGGGCATTGCCCTGGACAAGTACACCGAGGTGCCCTGGAAAGGCTACAGCTACAACATCGGCGACACCGAGGTCAGCGGCAACCAGGCGTGGTCGGAAAACGGCGTTGACCGCCTGGCCGGGTTCACCCGCCTGTCCACCACGCTGTCGGTGATGATCGCGATTTTCAGCCTGTACCTGAGCGCCTTCATCCGTTCACGGCTGGCCATCGGGGTGATGTTCGCCGTCAGCATGGTCGCGATCTACCTGACCACCAACAAGTCCACCGCCGTGGCCTATGGCTGCACCTTGCTGCTGATGCCGCTGCTGCGCAACCGCATGACCTGCCGGGTGATTTTCACCGCCGTGGTGGCCATGGGCATCGCCTTGCCGGTGATCGGCCTGATCGTGAACTTCGACGCCAACGCGGCCACGCCACAGAGCGGCTTCCTGTCATCGTTCTATGATCGCCTGATCAACACCTGGCCCAACCTGGTGCACAACCAGTGGGTACAGGGCTGGAGCATCTGGGGCGCGGGTTTCGGCATGGTCGGCAGCAGCGTCGGCGCCATCCCGGTGTGGACCGCCACCACCTCGGTGGTCGCCGACAACAGCGCCGTGTACCTGTGGGCCACCTTCGGCGTCGCCGGCCTGGGCGTGTACTGCCTGCTGCTGCCGTTGATGGTGCGCCTGCGCGACAAGAGCACGCGCCTGTCCCGGGCACTGGTGAGCATCTGTTTCTGCCTGACACTGGTCAGCTGGACTACCGACATTCCGGAAGTCTCGGTCGCCAGCCTGTTCCTGGGCCTGGCGGTGTCGGTGGCGTTGCGGCGCAAGGCCATGCCCATCGGTGCCAGCCGCGCTACGCCGCTGACGCCGCCCCGACACCCGGCGTTCACCACGCCCCTGCGACCCCAGTGACCGACCATGCGCACATTGCTTCCTTGCCTGGCCTTGCTGCTGCAGGGCTGTCTGTACGCCGCGGTGGCGGCGGCCGATGAACCTTTCATCATCGGTACCACCACCCACCTGATGGACGGCGCGCCCACGCTGGCGCGCCAGTTTCAGCTGGCCAGCGAAGCCGGCATCGATTCGGTTCGCGAGGACGCCTACTGGGCCAGGGTCGAACTGGCCCCCGGGCAGTTGCAGATGCCCGCCAGCTGGCGCGCCTATCAATCGGCCAGAACCGCCCGTGGCCTGGGCAACGTGGTGATCCTGGATTACGGCAACCAGTTCTATGACAACAACGCGCTGCCGCGCACCCCGGCCGTGAGTGGCGCGTTCGCCAGCTACGTCGACTTCGTCAGCCGCGCCCTGGCTGGCCAGGTGAAATTCTACGAGATATGGAATGAGTGGGACCAGGCCGGCCCGGGTGACCGCGCGGTGAGCGACGACTACGTCGCGCTGGTCAAGGCCACGGCCCTGCAGGTGCGCGGCAACGACCCCAAGGCACGGGTGCTGGCCGGGGCCATTACCAGCGAAGGGCTGAACAAGGGCTTCGCTGACCGCCTGATCGAAGGCGGCGTCGCCGATCGGGTCGACGGCCTGTCGTTGCACCCTTACGTGCATTGCGCCGGCGACCTGGGCAAGACCCCGGAAAGCTGGATCAAGTGGCTGATGAGCATCGAACAGCGCCTGACCCGCCTGGCCGGCAAACCGATACCGCTGTACCTGACCGAAATGGGGTGGCCCAGCGCCAGCGAACCCTGTGGGGTGGATGAAGAGACCCAGGCGAAATTCCTCGCCCGCGCCTTCTTCCTGGCCAAGACCCGCCCGGAAATCAAAGGCATGTGGTGGTACGACCTGGTCAATGACGGCAGCAACCCGAGCGAGCGCGAGCACAACTTCGG
The DNA here is from genome assembly GCA_963816515.1 of uncultured Gammaproteobacteria bacterium. Taxonomy (GTDB): domain Bacteria; phylum Pseudomonadota; class Gammaproteobacteria; order Pseudomonadales; family Pseudomonadaceae; genus Aquipseudomonas. The sequence continues at coordinate 1,906,980 of CAWFKX010000001.1, forward strand.
TCTGCTCAAGCCTGACCTCACGCCCAAGGCGGCCTACCAGGTGCTCAAGGCCATCGCGCCCATTATCCGCCAGTACCGCTACGACAGCTTGAAGAGCCTGCAGGCCGATGACCTCTACCTGCTCAATTTCGCCAAGGGTGACGACCAGGTGCTGGTGGCCTGGGCCGTCGGCCGCCCGCGCCAAGTGAAGATCGAAGCCAACGGCCGTCAGCAAGGCGCCGTGCAGACCCTGGATACCCGCCACCCCGACCGAGGGCGTGTCACCACCGGGCAATGGCTGTGCCCCAAGGCCGAGGAAGAACACTGCACCACGGTGATCACGTTGGACGATTTTCCCCGAATCATCAGCCTGGGCAACGCCAGTTGGCTGTTCACCCGCTGAGCACAAGGCACCTTTGAGGAACGACCCATGGTAGTTATCAATGCCCGTTTTCTGACCCAGGAACTGCGCGGGGTTCAGCGCTTCGCCGAACAGGTGAGCCTGGCCCTGCAAGCGCGGCGCCCGGACCTGGTGTTCGTCTGCCCAGATCGCATCCGCATGCACGACACCGCCAAGCGGCTAAACGTGCAGACCATCGGCCGCCACGGCGGCCACCTGTGGGAGCAGCTCGACCTGCCGCGCTACCTGCACCGTCAGGGCTCACCGCTGCTGGTATCGCTCAGCGCCACGGCGCCGCTGCTGTACCGCAACCAGATCGCCACGCACCACGACATCACCTACGCCCGGCACCCGGAAAGCTACACCTGGGCGTTTCGCACCAGCTACCGGGTGATGACGCCGATCCTGCTGCGGCACCTGAAAAGCCTGATTACCGTGAGTGACTTTTCCCGCCGGGAAATAGCCGATTTCTACGGCTTCCCCAAGGAACGCATTCTCGTGGTGCCCAACGCCGTGAGCGAAGAGTTCCACCCGGCCGTACCTGGCCGGCGACGCGAGGGCTACCTGCTGGCCGTGTCATCGCCCAGTTCGCACAAGAATTTCACGCGCATGATCCAGGCGTTCCTGCAGCTCAAGGGCCATGACCGCGTGCAATTGCGCATCGTCGGCGCCGCCAACGGCATCTTCTCCGACCCCAGCCTTGAGCGCGTGGCCAGCAGCGATAAACGCATCCGCTTCCTGGGCCGGCTCAGCGACGAGGAGCTGATCGTGCAATACCAGGGCGCCACCGCCTTCGTCTTCCCCTCGCTGTACGAGGGGTTCGGCATACCGCCCCTGGAAGCCCAGGCCTGCGGTTGCCCGGTGCTGGCGGCCAATGCCGCGTCGATACCCGAGGTGCTGCAATCGAGTGCGCTGTATTTCGACCCGCTGGACGTGGAACACATCACCCAGGCGATGAACCTGGTGCTGACCAACCAATGCATCCGCCAACAACTGCGCACCCTGGGCCTGCACAACGTGTCGCGGTTTGACTGGAAGCGCTCGGCGGAGCTGATCAGCGAACGCATCGACACCCTGCTGACGACCAAGCCCCAGCGCCACGCATCACTGCCCCTCAATGCCAGCGTACCCAAATAATCGCGGGGCCCCGGCCCTGCCATAAAAACAAATGGTGCCAACATGAAAATCGCAATCGTCCATGACTGGCTGGTGACTTACGCAGGTGCGGAGCGTGTACTGGCCGCATTGCTGAAAATCTGGCCGGATGCTGACCTGTTCTCGGTCATCGATTTCCTCAGCGATGAAGATCGCGCCCACCTGGGCGGCAAACGCGCCCAGACCACCTTCATCCAACACCTGCCCAAAGCCCGCACCCGCTATCAGCAGTACTTGCCGCTGATGCCGCTGGCCATTGAACAACTGGACCTGTCGGGTTACGACCTGGTCATTTCCAGCAGCCACGCGGTGGCCAAAGGCGTGCTGACCGGCCCCGACCAGTTGCACATCAGCTATGTGCACTCGCCCATCCGCTATGCCTGGGACCTGCAGCATCAGTACCTGAACGAGGCCGGGCTCAACCACGGCCTCAAAAGCAAGGTGGCGCGCATGATCCTGCACTACATGCGCATGTGGGACCAGCGCACCGCCGCCGCGGTGGACGAGTTCATCGCCAATTCGCACTTCATCAGCCGGCGCATCGACAAGGCCTATCGCCGCCCTTCCACGGTGATCTACCCGCCAGTAGACACCCAGGGTTTCGACCTGCAACCGGTGAAACAGGAGTACTACCTGACCACCTCGCGCATGGTGCCCTACAAACGCATACCGATGATTGTCGAGGCGTTCAAGGCCATGCCCGACAAGCACCTGATCGTGATCGGTGACGGCCCCGAGATGGAAAAATGCCAGGCGGTGCACGCCGACAACGTCAGCCTGCTGGGCTTCCAGCCGTTCACCGTGCTGCGCGAATACCTGCGCAACGCCAAGGGCTTCGTGTTCGCCGCCGAGGAAGACTTCGGCATCAGCCCGGTGGAGGCGCAGGCCTGCGGTACGCCGGTGATCGCTTTCGGCCGCGGCGGCACTCTGGAAACCGTGCACGGGCTGGACCATGAGCAACCCACCGGGGTGTTCTACCACCAGCAAACCATTGCGGCGATCGTCGAAGGTGTGCGCGAGTTCGAGAACAACGCCCATCGCATCACCCCCCAGGCATGCCGGGAGAACGCTGAACGCTTCTCCGAACAGCGCTTTGAGCGCGAGATTCGCCAGTTCGTCGAAACCCGCTGGAACGAAGAGCACCCACCGGTCGCGCTGCCCGTAATGGCCAGCGCACCGCGCCTGAGCCTGGCGCCATCGCTGGCGGCCGGGTCGAAAAACCTGTGAACGGGGGGCTGTGCCATGGCAAGAGCGTTGAAAGGTATTTTGCAGGCCCACCAATCAGCCCTGTCGCTGGCCCACCGGGCTCTCGACATCGCCGTGATCGTTGCCTGCACGTTGTGGTTCGCCTGGCTGCAGGACCGCCTGCACGCCAGTGACACCTGGGTGCGGCTGCTGGCCACAGTGCTGGTGTTTCACTGGCTCTGCGAGTACCACCAGCTGTATGGCTCGTGGCGCGGCGAGCGCGTGGCCCGCGAGCTGCTGCGGGTGTTCAATTACTGGGCGCTGACGTTCTGCTGCCTGCTGCTGGTCGATTACCTGCTGAACAAGCCCGAAGTGGTGCTCGACAGAAGCCGCATGGCCTGGTTTGCCCTGGTACTGCTGGGCCTGTGCGGCTACCGGCTGATCATTCGCAGCACCCTGCAGGCCCTGCGTCGTCGCGGTTTCAACACCCGCAGCGTGGCCATCGTCGGCACCGGGCAGATCGGCGAGCGCCTGGCCTGCTCGATCGCCGCCGCGCCCTGGATGGGCCTGCGCCTGCTGGGCTTCTACGACGACGCTCCGCAACAGATGGCCCTGGATGACCTGGGCCGGCGCATTCCAGTGCTCGGCAACCTTGACCAACTGGTGCTGGATGCCCGCGCCGGGCGCATCGACAAGGTCTACATCACCCTGGCGATGAGCTGCGAGCCGTCCCTGTGCTGCCTGGTCAAGGGCCTGAGCGATACCACCGCCTCGGTGTACCTGATACCGGATGTGTTCATGTTCGACCTGCTGCATGCGCGCAGCGAGAGCATCAACGGCCTGACCAGCATCAGCCTGGTGGACACGCCGATGGACGGCTCAAGCCAGGTGGTCAAGCGTTTCGAGGACATTGTCGTCACCAGCCTGATCCTGACGGTGATCGCGCTGCCCATGCTGCTGATCGGCCTAGGCATCAAAATCACCTCGCGCGGCCCCGTGTTTTTTCGCCAGACGCGCTATGGTTTAGATGGGCGGCCGATCATGGTCTGGAAGTTTCGCAGCATGACGGTCCAGGAAAATGGCGAAGATGTACGGCAAGCCAGTCGCAATGACTGTCGCGTGACCCCGTTCGGGGCGTTTTTGCGGCGCACGTCGCTGGATGAACTGCCGCAGTTTTTCAACGTGCTGCGCGGCGATATGTCGATCGTCGGCCCGCGTCCCCATGCAGTGGCGCATAACGAGCAGTACCGCAAGCAGGTCAACGGCTACATGTTGCGGCACAAGGTCAAGCCCGGCATCACCGGCTGGGCTCAAGTCAACGGATGGCGCGGGGAGACCACTACCTTGGACAAAATGCAGAAACGCATCGAATTCGACCTCGACTACATCGAACACTGGTCCATTTGGCTGGACCTGAAAATCATTGTGCTGACCCTGTTCAAGGGCTTCATCCACAAGAACGCCTTCTGACTCCTATAAGACCCACCACTGGAGAAACCTGCTTTCTCCAAGGAAGACTTTGCCATGAAGCGATCGTTACTCGGTGTTGTTCTGCTCACCGCACTGGTCCAGGGCTGCGCCTTCGCCCCTGGTCAACACATGACCCCCGACGATGCACAGGACCCGGACACTGGCCCGGTCACCGTGGTGCCGATCACTTCGGCCAGCGTCAACCAGCAGAAAGTGATCTACAAGCCACAGCCCATCCCGGCTGCGCTGCTCGACTATCGCCCCGGTGATTACCGCATCGGCCCGGGCGACAACCTGGTCATCACCGTATGGGAACACGCCGAGCTGAACTCGCCGACCACCCAGAACCAGGTGGAAGCCAGCGCCCGCGTGGTGCGCCTTGATGGCACGCTGTACTACCCCTACATCAACTCGATCAAGGCGGCTGGCCTGACGGTGCCGGAATTCCGCGCCAACCTGCAGAAGGCACTGGGCCAGTATCTGGCGGGGGCCCAGGTGGACGTCAACATCCAGGCCTACGACAGCCAGAAGGTGATTCTGTCCGGGGCGGTGAAAAATCCTGGGCCGCAGTCGCTCAACAACCTCCCGCTCAACCTGGTGGATGCCATCAGCCGCGCCGGTGGCGAAACGCCGGACGCCAACCTGGCCAACCTGATCCTCAAGCGCGACGGGCATGAGTACGTGATGGACATCGACACCCTGAACCGCACCGAATCGCACCTCAACGAGATCTACCTCAAGGACGGCGACCAGTTGCACCTGGGCAACGACCACGCCAACAAGATCTATGTGCTGGGTGAAGTGCAGAAACCGCAGGTGATGAACTACGGCACCAGCACCTTCAACCTGATGGAAGCCCTCGGCAATGCCGGCGGCATCAGCCAGGAAACCGCCAACGCCGAAGCCATCTACGTGATTCGCGGCGCGCAGAGCAGCACCGGCCAGCCGCCCACGGTGTTCTACCTCAACGCCAAGAAACCCACGGCGTTCCTGCTGGCGCGCCAGTTTGACCTGCGCACCTCGGACGTGGTGTTCGTCGGCCCGGCCAACATCACCCGCTGGAACCGTTTCATCAGCCAGCTGCTGCCGTCGGCAACCGTCGTAGGCACTACCGCAGCCTTCAGCCACTGAGCCGCCGGCGCGGCCTGGCGGCCGCGTCCGAAGCCCATGCGGGTTACATAAAGGTACACAAAAAAGCCCGTCGGCCGCCCGACGGGCTTTTTTGCGTTATATCCCCCGGCAAAGATCCGCTAGCATTAGCCTGATACGCAATGCCAACGGAACCCCCATGCCGGATGTCGCCCCCCCTGAATTCGCCGTGCTGGCGCTGGACAATGGCCTGCGCGTGCAACTGCGTCATGATCCACGCCTGAAACGCGCCGCCGCAGCGCTGCGGGTGGCGGCCGGCAGCCACGACGTGGAACCGGCATGGCCGGGCCTGGCGCATTTTCTGGAGCACCTGTTCTTCCTCGGCACCACACGCTACAACGGCGATCACGCGCTGATGCCGTTCGTCCAGCGCCACGGCGGCCAGTTGAACGCCAGCACCCGCGAACGCACCACCGATTATTTTTTCGAGCTACCGACGGAATCCTTCCCCGGCGGCCTGGAGCGCTTGTGTGAAATGCTTGCGCACCCGCGCCTGGACCGCGACGACCAGTTGCGCGAACGCGAGGTGCTGCACGCCGAATTCATCGCCTGGTCGCGAGACCCGCAGGCACGTCACCAGCAGTGGCTGACCGCGCCGTTGGCCGCCAACCATCCGTTGCGCGCGTTCCACGCCGGTAACCGCTACAGCCTGCCCGTACCACGCCAGGCGTTCCAGCAGAGCCTGCAAGCGTTCTACCAGCGCTACTACCAGGCGGGGCAGATGACCCTCAGCCTGGCGGGCCCACAACCGCTGGAGGAATTGCGCGCCCTGGCCGAGAAAGCCGCCGCGCAGTTGCGTCCGGGGCAGCCGAGTGCCCGTGGGGCGACCCTGCCGCTGCTCGACCGGCCTCCCGTGCACATGGCTGTGCAAGACCCCAGCCGCCTCAATCTGGTGTTCGCCTGCCAGGCGATACCCGGCGACAGCGCCGCCGCCATCGACTTCCTCGCCACCTGGATGGGCTCGGCGCAACCCGGCGGGCTACTGGCCGAACTGCAACGCCGCGGCCTGGTGGAAACCTTGAGCCTGGCACCTCTGTACCAGTTCGACGGTCAGGTGGTGCTCAACATCGAATTCAAGCTCAGCCCCGGCGGCCAGCAGGCACGGGCATCGATCACCGGGCTATGCCTGGACTGGCTGGAATTTTTCCAATCCCATGACGACTGGCAGGGCCTGCGGGACGAATACCGCCTGCTGCGCCTGCGCCGCCAGTTGGTCAGCACCGCCCTGGAACTGGCCCGCCACGACAGCGAGCACTTCGCCCAGGCCGGCAACGCCGATACCGACCAGCACGCCTTGCTGGCCTTGCGCGCCATCCTCAGCCAGTTGCGCGCCGATACCATCCTGCACGGCCCCTACACACGCACTGAGGCCGCCCCTGACGTGAAATGGCGGCTGCCCCAGCGCAATCGCTTCCTGCGCCCCAGCCGCCGTCCCGACCAACACGTGCCCGCGCCTGCATGCCTGGACATCGTGCGCGCCGCCCAGCCACCCAGCCATGAAGGCTGCCTTTATCTGCGCTGGCGGGTGAAGTCGGCGCAGCGCGCCGGCCTGTGGCGGCTGCTGGATCACAGCCTGCAGAAACTGCGCGAGGAAGCCAGCCAGGCCGGGGTGCAAATGACCTTTTCCAGCCTGGCCGACGACTGGCAACTGCGCCTGTGCGGCGTGCAGGAGCCCATGCCGGCGCTCGTCGAGCAGGCTCTGGAGCACCTCACCCAACCGGCACCCGAGCTGTGGCGCCAGGCCGGCCAGTTGCAGTTGCCGGCACCGCTGATCCCCATTCGCGAGCTGCTCAAGCGCTTGCCCGAGCACAGCCTGGGCTATTACCAGTCACCCCTGCGCGGCCGCGACGAGCAATTGCACCCACCGTTGTTGCAACGCCTGTGGAGCGAGGCCCATTGGGACGGGCTGGCGTTGGGCCTGAACCCGGCCGTCAGCCAGGCGCTCAATGTGGCGCTGGCGAAAATGCCAGGCCAGGCTGACACACGCCTGTGCCAGCCGCCGCTGCCCTTGCATGGGCGCACCTGGAGCGTGGTCACCACCGACTCCAGCGAACAGGCACTGCTGCTGTTCTGCCCCTGCGCCGGTGAGTCGATCGCCGACCAGGCGGCCTGGCAGCTGCTGGCGCAACTGTGCCAGTCACCGTTCTACCAGCGCATGCGTGTCGAGCTGCAACTGGGCTATGCAGTGTTCAGTGGTTTTCGCCAGGTGGCCGGACGCCCAGGCCTGCTGTTCGGCGTGCAATCGCCCAGCGCGACCATGGCCGAGATCCTCGACCATGTCGAAACCTTCCTGCAGGGTTTGCCCAGCCTGATCCGCGCGCAGTCCGGCACGGTGCTGAGCAATCAGACCCGCGACCTGGCGGCACGTACCAGCCTTATCGACATGGAATTGGCCCAGGCGGCAGAGAGCCTTTGGCAAGCCCGGCTGGGCGGCCACTCGTCCGATTTCATTGATCAACTGCGCAAGGCCTTCGCCCGCGTTCGCAACGACACGCTGCTGCAGGCGGCCAGCCAGCTGCTCGAGGCTCAAGCTGGCTGGTTGTGCGTGGCCAACGGCCCTGCGGTGGGCAAAAAATGGCAAGCGGCACAATGATCATTACGCAGACTGTAACGAGCTTTCTCAGTCCGATAGATGCAATTTAACGTTTCAGTACAACAGAATTTAGTAAGATAGTGCCCTAAGCATACGAACATCTCCCCCCGGAGGTGGTTCTAATGTGTTGCACCAGTATCACTTCCATCCATCACCCAGAAGGAGTCATCCTATGTGGACCAAACCAGCCTACACCGACCTGCGCATCGGCTTTGAAGTCACCATGTACTTCGCAAGCCGTTGATTTTTATCGCAGTACAGCGCCTCGGTCAGCCGGGGCGTTTTTATTTTTGAAGTCAGACACAGGCCTGCCATGTACATCCAGATTCTAGGCTCCGCCGCCGGTGGCGGTTTTCCGCAGTGGAACTGCAACTGCGTCAACTGCAAGGGCTACCGGGACGGCACGCTGAACGCCAAGGCGCGCACCCAATCGTCCATCGCCCTGTCCGACGACGGCGTGCACTGGGTGCTGTGCAACGCCTCGCCGGACATCCGCGCGCAGCTGCAAGGCTTCGCCCCCATGCAGCCGGCCCGTGCCCTGCGCGACACCGGCATCAACGCCATCATCCTGCTGGACAGCCAGATCGACCACACCACCGGCCTGCTCAGCCTGCGCGAAGGCTGCCCCCACCAGGTGTGGTGCACCGACATGGTCCACCAGGACCTGACCACTGGTTTCCCGCTGTTCAACATGCTCAGCCACTGGAACGGTGGCCTGCAGTGGAACAAGATCGAGCTGCAAGGCAGCTTCGTCATCGAGGCCTGCCCGAACCTGCGCTTCACCCCGTTCCCACTGCGCAGCGCCGCGCCGCCCTACTCGCCGCACCGCTTCGACCCGCACCCCGGTGATAACCTGGGCCTGATCGTCGAAGACCTGCGCACCGGCGGCAAGCTGTTCTACGCACCGGGCCTGGGCCAGGTCGATGACACCCTGCTGGGGCACATGGCCGACGCCGACTGCCTGCTGGTGGACGGAACCCTGTGGGAAGATGACGAGATGCAGCGCCGTGGCGTGGGCACCCGCACCGGCCGGGAAATGGGCCACCTGTGCCAGAACGGCCCCGGCGGCATGCTGGAAGTGCTGGATGGCCTGAGCAAACCGCGCAAGGTACTTATCCACATCAACAACACCAACCCGATCCTCGACGAAGACTCGCCCGAGCGCGCCGAAGTGACGCGCCGCGGCGTCGAAGTGGCCTTCGATGGCATGAGCATCGAACTGTAGGAGTGTGAACATGACCGACGCCAAGGCAATGTCCCCCGCCGAATTCGAGCAGGCCCTGCGGGCCAAGGGTGCCTACTACCACATCTACCACCCGTACCACGTGGCGATGTACGAAGGCCGTGCGACCCGCGAGCAGATTCAGGGCTGGGTCGCCAACCGCTTTTACTACCAGGTCAACATCCCCATGAAGGATGCCGCGATCCTGGCCAACTGCCCGGACCGCGAAGTGCGTCGCGAGTGGATTCAGCGCCTGCTCGACCATGACGGCGCCCCCGGTGAAGATGGCGGCATCGAAGCGTGGTTGCGCCTGGGCCAGGCCGTGGGCCTGGACCCCGACCAGCTGCGCTCCCAGGAATTGGTGCTGCCCGGCGTGCGCTTCGCCGTCGACGCTTACGTCAATTTCGCCCGCCGCGCCAGCTGGCAGGAAGCGGCCAGCAGCTCGCTGACCGAGCTGTTCGCCCCGCAAATCCACCAGTCGCGCCTGGACAGTTGGCCGCAGCACTACCCCTGGATCGACCCGGCCGGCTACGAATACTTCCGCACCCGCCTGGGCCAGGCCCGTCGCGATGTGGAGCACGGCCTGGCGATTACCCTGCAGCACTACACCACGGCTGAAGGCCAGCAGCGCATGCTGGAAATATTGCAGTTCAAGCTCGACATCCTGTGGACCATGCTCGATGCCATGACCATGGCCTACGAACTGAACCGTCCGCCCTACCACAGCGTTACCGACCAGCGTGTCTGGCACAAGGGGATAGCCTTATGAGTTTCGATCGCAGCAAAACCCCCACCTGGCGCCCCGGCTATCGCTTCCAGTACGAACCGGCGCAGAAGGGCCACGTACTGCTCTATCCTGAAGGGATGATCAAGCTTAACGACAGCGCCAGCGCCATCGGCGGCCTGATTGATGGCCAACGTGATGTGGCGGCCATCATCGCCGAGCTGGACAAGCAGTTTCCCGGCGTACCCGAGCTCGGTGCCGACATCGAGCAATTCATGGAGGTCGCTCGTGCAGAGCACTGGATCGAACTTGCCTGAGCTGCCAGCCACGCCACCGGTCGGCCTGCCCCTGTGGCTGCTGGCCGAGCTGACGTACCGCTGCCCGTTGCAGTGCCCGTACTGCTCAAACCCCCTGGACTTCGCGGCCCAGGGCAAGGAGCTGACGACCGAGCAATGGTTCAAGGTATTTCGTGAAGCCCGGGAAATGGGCGCTGCACAAATTGGTTTTTCCGGCGGCGAGCCGCTGGTGCGTCAGGACCTTGCCGAACTGATCCGCGAAGCACGGCAGCTGGGGTTCTACACAAACCTGATCACCTCGGGCATCGGCCTGACCGAGCAGAAAATCGCCGACTTCAAGACCGCCGGGCTGGACCACATCCAGATCAGCTTCCAGGCCAGTGACGAGCAGGTCAACAACCTGCTGGCCGGCTCAAAGAAAGCCTTCAAGCAAAAGCTGGAAATGGCTCGCGCGGTGAAGGCCCACGGCTACCCGATGGTGCTGAACTTCGTTACCCATCGGCACAACATCGACAAGATCGACCGCATCATCGAGCTGTGTATTGCCCTGGAAGCCGACTTCGTCGAGCTTGCCACCTGCCAGTTCTATGGCTGGGCCGAACTCAACCGCCTGGGCCTGCTACCCACCAAGGAACAGCTGGTACGGGCCGAGCGCATTACCAACGAGTACCGGGACAAACTGGCCGCCGAGGGCAACCCCTGCAAGCTGATCTTCGTTACACCCGATTACTACGAGGAGCGCCCCAAGGCCTGCATGAATGGCTGGGGCAGTATTTTCCTCACGGTAACCCCTGACGGCACCGCCCTGCCTTGCCATGGCGCGCGGCAAATGCCGATCCAGTTCCCGAACGTGCGCGACCACAGCATGCAACACATCTGGTATGAGTCTTTCGGTTTCAATCGCTTCCGTGGCTATGATTGGATGCCGGAACCTTGCCGCTCCTGTGACGAGAAAGAAAAGGACTTCGGTGGCTGTCGTTGCCAGGCATTCATGCTGACCGGCGATGCCAGTAATGCCGACCCTGTGTGCAGCAAATCCGCGGACCACGGGATCATTCTCAAGGCCCGCGAAGAATCCGAGACTGCCACTCAGACGATCGAACAACTGGCCTTCCGTAATGAACGAAACTCGAGAATCATCGCCAAGGCCTGACCTGTTCAGCGCCGCCCAGGCCGTTGCCGCCGGTACCGACTTCGCTGAACTGAAGGTTGGGCCGACGGGGCTGTTCTGGAATGAATTCCGCCCACAGGACGCCGCCTGCCGCGTGTGGCACTGGCATGACGGCCAGGCCCATTGCCTCACGCCCGACGGTTTCAGCGTGCGCAGCCGCGTGTACGAATACGGAGGCGGTTCGTTCTGCCTGGTCGATGATGGCCTGGTGTTCGTCAATGAAGCCGACCAGCAGCTCTACGTTCAGCCATTGACCGGCGGCACGCCGCGCCAGCTTACCCACGGCAGCTATCGCTACGGCGATGTGCAACCGGCGGGCGAGCAGGTGCTGGTGGTCGAGGAGGACCATGCCCCCGGGCAGGTGATCCACCGCCTGGTGAGCATTGAACGCGGTGACGGCGCCCGCAGCGTGCTCGCCGAAGGCGCCGACTTCTATGCCTCGCCCATCCTGAGCAACGACGGCCAGCGCCTGGCCTGGATCGAGTGGAGCCGCCCGCATCAGCCCTGGACCGAAACGCGGCTGATGAGCGCACGGCGGCAGGCGAAGGGTCATTGGGGCACGCCCACGCAGGTCGCGGGGCAACAGCAACAGTCGCTGCAACAACCACGCTTCAGCGCCGATGGCCGCTTGCAATGCCTGTCCGATGTCGCCGGTTTCTGGCAACCCTGGGGCGAAACCGCCGGTGGCTGGGCCCTGCTGCCCTCGCGCGAGGCCGACCATGCCGGCGCGCCCTGGCAACTGGGCGCCTGCACCTGGCTGCCGCTGCCAGGCGAGCGTTTCGTGGCCACCTGGTTCGAAGACGGCTTCGCCCGCCTGGGCATCGGCGAACATGACGGCCTGATCGAGGACTACAGTGGCGAGTTCAGCCGCTTCCGCAGCCTGGCCATCGACGAACACTCGCTGTATGCCATCGCTGCCTCGGCCACCTGCCCGCCGGCGGTCATTGCCATCGACCGCCAAAGCCGCGAGGCGCGCGTGCTCGCCGGGGGTGTGCTGCCACTGCCCGCCGACCAAGTCAGCCGCCCGCAACCGTTGCGCTACGCCAGTGGTGACAGCCAGGCCCACGGTTTTTTCTACCCGGCCATGAACGGCGACCGCCAGCCGCCGTTGGTGGTGTTTGTCCACGGCGGGCCGACCTCGGCCTGCTACCCCGTGTTCGACTCGCGCATTCAGTACTGGACACAGCGCGGCTTCGCCGTGGCCGACCTCAATTACCGCGGCAGCAGCAGTTACGGCCGCGCCTACCGCCAGGCCCTGCACCTGCGCTGGGGCGAGGCCGATGTGCAAGATGCCTGCGCCGTGGTCAGCCACCTGGCCGCACGCGGCCTGATCAACCCTGCGCAGGCCTTTATCCGTGGCGGCAGCGCCGGAGGCTACACCACCCTGTGTGCGCTGGCCTTCCACAACGTCTTCCGCGCCGGCGCCAGCCTGTACGGCGTCAGCGACCCGCTGGCGCTGGGCAAGGCCACCCACAAGTTCGAAGGCGACTACCTGGACTGGCTGATCGGCGACCCCGTGCGCGACGAAGCCCGCTACCGCCAGCGCACCCCCCTGTTCCACGCCAGCGACATCCGCGTGCCGGTGATCTTCTTCCAAGGCGAACTCGACGCCGTGGTCGTGCCGCAACAAACCCGTGACATGCTCAAGGCCCTGCAAGACAACGGCCTGCCGGCCGAAGCCCACTACTACCCGGACGAACGCCATGGCTTTCGCAAGGCTGCCAACCTGGCGCATGCGCTGGAGCAGGAGTGGGGGTTTTATCGGCGGGTGATCGAAGGCTAGGAAGCACTGACCGTCAGCCGACGGTCAGGGTTACCGGCTTGCCGATACGGCTCAGCATCTCGATGAGGCAGTCGATTGTGAACTTGGATGTTTTCAAATTCACCACGTCAGACACCCGAGGTCGGGAAACCATGAGAATACTAGCAGCCTCTGCCTGCTTGAGATGCTCGTCTTCAATCCAGCCTGCCAGGACCGACATGAGCTGTCCCTTAAGTGCCACTGTATCGTTGATTTGCCTCTGGGAAAGAGCCTTCAGACGCACCGCCTCATCGGGATCAAATCCGAGGTCAGCGAACACGTTTCCATCAGCAGGTGTGATATGAGCAATCAGCGAGTCAATTTTCACTTTGGCTCTTTCTCCCTCTGAAGTACTTCAACATAGCGCGCTCGCGCAATCTGCACGTCACTGCCCGCAGTTGCCTGCGTTTTTTTCTGAAAGCAGTGCAGCACGTAAATACCACCCGGAAACTTGGCGACGTACATCACACGGAACGCACCTGAAATGTCCCGAAGGCGGATTTCGCAAACGCCAGCCCCGACGGTGCTAAAAGGCTTCCAATCATTTGGCTCGTGGCCGCCTTGTATCTTATCCAGCTGAAAGCCGGCGGAACGTCTAGCCGCATCCGGAAAAGCCAGTATGTCCTGATACGAACTTGCCACCCAGATTAGAGACTTTTTGCCTATCACGGGGACGTATTGGTATAAAATTTTATACCAAAATTAAATGGGATGGTCAAAAACGACAAAGGCTTCACCTCGTTTAAAAATCGAGATGAAGCCTAACGGTGCATATGATACTCGTCTGCCAGAGCAATCCACCTGCTAAGTAGGCAAGCTCTGATCATGCGGTAGGCCGCTTAACGTTTGGCGATGATATACACCGCGTGCACGATGCCCGGGATGTAACCGCACAGGGTCAGCAGGATGTTCAGCCAGAAGGCACCACCGAAACCCACTTGCAGGAAGACGCCCAGCGGTGGCAGCAAAATGGCGATGATGATACGGATAAAGTCCATGGTACGGCTCCTGGAGAGTGGTAACCAACTGACATCACCGCACCCGCAACGGTTCATTTTGTTCAGTGCCACACCGCGCCAGAAGGTAGGCGAACACCCGTCGCGACAAATCGCAGGCAAAAGAAAACCCCGCCGAGGCGGGGCTTTTCAGACTGTTTCCCTGACATCCATTTCGGCCCACCGTCCTGTGGCGGGTTCCCTGCGTGTCCGTGTTCTACTGGGCGCTTCCTGCGCGACGTCCATGAGCAAAGATTACCCATGGATCCAAGCGCGCGATATAGCAAAAAGCCAACACGTTACGTAGGAAAAAGCTTACAGCCTTGTATGACTTTTAGAACTGTTCCGCCTCCAGCAGGAACAGTGACTCACTGCCCGCCTTCACCGACGCCGTCAGCGAGTGAATACGCGGCAGCAGGCGGGCGAAATAGAAACGCGCCGTGCCCAGCTTGCTGGCGTAGAAATCTTCCTGAGCCTCTTTGCCCAGCGCCGCGCGGGCCATCAACGCCCACATGTAGGCGTACGCGGTGTAGCCGAATACGTGCAGATACTCCACCGATGCCGCGCCGATCTCGTTAGGATCATTCTTGACGCGGTCCAGCAGCCAGGCGGTCAATTCGTCCAGGTTACCCAAGGCCGCCGCCAGCGGTTTGGTGAACTCGGCCAGTTGCGGCTCGGCGGTGCCGATGAAGTGACGGATTTCATCCGCGAACAGCCGATAGAACGCGCCGCCGCTGCCGATGATCTTGCGCCCCACCAGGTCGAGCGCCTGAATGCCGTTGGTGCCTTCGTAGATCTGGGTGATGCGCACATCGCGCACCAGTTGCTCCTGGCCCCACTCGCGGATGAAGCCGTGGCCGCCGAAAATCTGCTGGCCGTGCACGGTGGTTTCCAGGCCCAGGTCGGTGAGGAACGCCTTGGCCACCGGCGTCAGCAAGGCCACCAGGTCCTCGGCACGCTTGCGGGTGCTCGGGTCTTCGCTGAATTTCGCGGTGTCGAGTTGCATCGCCACATAGGTGGAGAACGCACGGCCGCCTTCGTTGCTGGCCTTCATGGTCAGCAGCATACGGCGCACGTCCGGGTGCACGATGATTGGGTCGGCAATCTTGTCCTTGGCTTTCGGGCCGGTGGGCGAACGGCTTTGCAGGCGGTCGCGGGCATACTCGATGGCGTTCTGATAGGAGCGCTCGGCCGAGGCCAGCCCCTGGATGCCGACACCCAGGCGCTCGTAGTTCATCATGGTGAACATGGCGGCCAGGCCCTTGTTGGCGTCGCCCACCAGGTAGCCGATGGCACCGTCGAAGTTCATCACGCAAGTGGCGGACGCCTGGATGCCCATCTTGTGCTCGATGGAACCGCAGCTCACGGCGTTGCGCGCGCCCAGGCTGCCGTCGGCGTTGACCATGAACTTGGGCACCAGAAACAGCGAGATCCCCTTGGGCCCGGCCGGGGCGTCGGGCAGCTTGGCCAGTACCAGGTGGATGATGTTTTCGGTGAGGTCGTGCTCGCCGCCGGTAATGAATATCTTGGTGCCGCTGACCTTGTAGCTGCCATCAGCCTGGGGCTCGGCCTTGGTCCGGATGATGCCCAGGTCGGTGCCGGCGTGGGCTTCGGTCAGGCACATGGAGCCTGCCCACACGCCGGCGTACATGTTCGGCAGGTAGGTTTCCTTCAGCTCATCGCTGGCGTGGGCATTGATCGACAAGCACGCGCCGGCGGTCAGCATCGGGTACAGGCCGAAGGCCAGGCTGGAAGAGTTGACCATTTCCTCGACCTGGGCGGAGACCACCTTGGGCATGCCCATGCCGCCGTAGCTCGGATCCCCGCCCACGCCCACCCAGCCGCCTTCGGCGTAAGTCTGGTAAGCCTGGGGGAAACCGGCCGGGGTGGTGACCACGGTGTCTTGCCAGTGGCAGCCTTCCTCGTCGCCGCTGCGGCTGAGCGGGGCAACGCTGCGGCTGGTGACCTTGCCGGCCTCTTCAAGGATGGCCTCGACCGTGTCCACGTCCACTGTGTCAGCCAATGCCGGTAGCTGGGCCCACAGGCTGGCCACATCGAAAACTTCATTGAGGACGAAGCGCATATCGCGCAGGGGCGCTTTGTAGTCAGCCATGGCAACCTCGCAAAGGGACTGGGACAGTGGATAAATCCAGTGTAACCCAACAACTTTTGAGACACATAGGGTCGTCATTTGACCGATAGGTCACACCCAGTCACATTTTTCCCCGCAGCAACTGTCTTGCGGGTGCGGTGCTCTGGTCAGGCGGAGGCGGGAGTGCGCACGGCGCCGCGGCGGCTTTGGCCGTAGCCGACCACGCAGTTGCGGCCGGCGCCCTTGGCGCTGTACAGCGCTTCGTCGGCGGACTTGAGCACTTCTTCGGGGGTGCGGTGGTCGATCAGGCGCTCGGCGACGCCGATGCTGATGGTCACCGACACGCTGGACGCGCCCGGGCCATGGCGGCGCTGGCGGCCCTGCTTGTCATCCTGGGGACGGCTGTCCGGGTTGCGCAGTTGGATGGCGTAGGTGGCGATGGCTTCGCGAATGGCCTCCAGGTGCGGCATGCACTCTTCCATGGTCTTGGCAGCAAACACCAAGGCGAACTCTTCGCCCCCGTAGCGGTAGGCGCGGCCGCCACCGGTGACTTTCGACAGCTTGCTGGCTACCAGCCGCAGCACCTGGTCACCCACGTCGTGGCCATGGGTGTCGTTGAATTTCTTGAAGTGGTCGACGTCGGTCATCGCCAGCACGTAGTTGCGCCCCAGGCGCTGCATGCGTTCGTTGAGCGCGCGACGCCCCGGCAGGCCGGTGAGCTCGTCGCGGAAAGCCATCTGGTAGGCCTCGTGGGCCACGGCGGCGGCGATCATCAGCATCACCTGGCTGCACATGATGTTCAGGGTGAACGGCAAAATGAAGGTCTTGGGCAGCATCCAGAACAAGCCCACCAGGCCGACCAGCTGCGCGGCATGCAACGGCCGCGGCTCGCGCAGGTACTGCACCACCAGTAGCACGAACGCCAGGAAGAACATCGGGTAGGCCATCTGGATCAGGCTCATCCACTGGCCGTGCAGCGCCGGCCAGCGGATTTCCGCCAGCCAGTTGAGCAATGGCACCGGGAAGCTCTGTTCCAGCCCCAGCGCAGTACTGCCCACGGCCAGCAACACGGCGAAGCGCGCGACCATGTCCTGGAACAAGTGCGTGCGCTCCTGCCAGGCGCCGAACAACCCGAACAGCGCCGGCAACAACAGGCAACACAAATGGAAGACCACGGCGGCGTCCTCGC
Source organism: uncultured Gammaproteobacteria bacterium (assembly GCA_963816515.1). Classification (GTDB taxonomy): domain Bacteria; phylum Pseudomonadota; class Gammaproteobacteria; order Pseudomonadales; family Pseudomonadaceae; genus Aquipseudomonas. The sequence goes on from CAWFKX010000001.1 coordinate 1,924,401, forward strand.
GAACCCTGCCGTTGTCACGGTAGAAATCGGTCTGGGTGTCCAGCAGGTAGTAGGCGATGTACACCGTGACCATCAGGAACAGCTCGCGCTGGCGGCGGTACACCGCGCAGTAGGCACCCCCCAACAACAGCACCAAGGTCGGCAGCACGTTGAACAGCGAGGTGAAGAATACATTGAGGTCTCTTACGTAGGCGGCCGCAAGCCCCGCAAGCAATAACAACAGCGACGGTAGGAAATGACTGAAACGAAAAGCACTTGAACGCGGCAAAAGGGAAGATCCGAAACTGAAAGCAAGGTTGTGGCATTGTGCCTCCATCTGTATCGGCCGTGACGCTGAATGTTTAACCCGGATTTCGAGTTTTCACCGTCTATTTGCGCGCAAAAAAAAACCGCCCCAAGGGGCGGCTTTTCACACATCGGCGTGGATCAGTAGCTCAGGCCGAAGTGCTCCTCGTTCATTTCCATGAGGTTGTTGGCACCCGACAGGATGGCAGCCACATGGGTACGAGTACGCGGCAGGATACGCTGGAAGTAGAAACGCGCGGTCTGCAGCTTGGCGGTGTAGAACGCTTCTTCCGAAGTACCGGCGGCCAGTTTCTCGGCAGCCAGGCGCGCCATGTCGGCCCAGAAGTAGGCCAGGCAGGCGTAACCGGAGTACATCAGGTAGTCCACCGAAGCAGCACCCACTTCTTCGCGGTCCTTCATGGCGGCCATGCCGATCTTCATGGTCAGCTCGCCCCATTCCTTGTTCAACTGGGCCAGCGGGGTCACGAATTCGTTGACCGCTTCGTTGCCTTCGTTGGCCTGGCAGAACTTGTGGACGATCTTGGTGAAGCCCTTGAGTGCTTCGCCCTGGGTCATCAGCACTTTACGGCCCAGCAGGTCCAGGGCCTGGATGCCGGTGGTGCCTTCGTACAGCATCGAAATGCGGCTGTCGCGAACGTTCTGCTCCATGCCCCACTCGGCGATGAAACCGTGACCGCCGTAGATCTGCACGCCGTGGTTGGCAGATTCGAAACCGACTTCGGTCATGAACGCCTTGGCGATCGGGGTCATGAAGGCCAGCAGTGCGTCAGCCTGCTTCTTCGCCGCTTCGTCGGTACCGTACTTGACGATGTCGACCTGCTTGGCGGTGAAGTAAACCATGGCGCGGTTGCCTTCGGTGAACGCCTTCATGGTCAGCAGCATGCGGCGCACATCAGGGTGCACGATGATCGGGTCGGCAGCCTTGTCCGGCGCTTTCGGGCCGGTCAGTGAGCGCATCTGCAAGCGGTCGCGGGCATACTTCAGGCCACCCTGGAACGCCACTTCGGCGTGGGCCAGGCCTTGCAGCGCGGTACCCAGGCGAGCGGTGTTCATGAAGGTGAACATGCAGTTCAGGCCTTTGTTCGCCGGGCCGATCAGGAAGCCGGTCGCCGCGTCGAAGTTCATCACGCAGGTGGCGTTGCCGTGGATGCCCATCTTGTGTTCGATGGAGCCACAGTTCACGGCGTTGCGCGCGCCCAGGCTGCCATCGGCGTTGGGCAGGAACTTGGGCACGATGAACAGCGAGATGCCTTTGGTGCCGGCCGGTGCATCGGGCAGGCGGGCCAGCACGATGTGGATGATGTTGTCGGCCATGTCGTGTTCACCGGCCGAAATGAAGATCTTGGTGCCGGTGACTTTGTAGGAACCATCGGCCTGCGGCTCGGCCTTGGTGCGCAGCATGCCCAGGTCGGTACCGCAGTGCGGCTCGGTCAGGCACATGGTGCCGGTCCATTCGCCCGACACCAGCTTGGTCAGGTAGGCGTCCTGCTGCTCGGCGGTACCGTGCTCGGAAATGGTGTTCATGGCGCCATGGGACAGGCCAGGGTACATGCCCCACGACCAGTTGGACTCGCCGACCATTTCACTGACCGCCAGGCCCAGCGACTCGGGCAGGCCCTGGCCGCCATGAGCGACGTCATGGGCCAGGCTCGGCCAGCCACCTTCGACGAACTGCTTGTAGGCTTCCTTGAAGCCGGTCGGCGTCTTCACGCCCGACTCGCTCCAGGTGCAGCCTTCGGTGTCACCCACCCGGTTCAGCGGGGCCAGTACCTGCTCACAAAACTTGGCGCCTTCTTCGAGAATGGCGTCGACCATGTCCGGGGTAGCGTCCTGGCAAGCCGGCAGGCTTTGATAGTGCGCTTCATAACCAAGCAGTTCGTCACGTACGAAGCGAATATCACGCAAGGGGGCCTTGTAGTCAGGCATAGCGATAAACCTCTGCTGATGAAACTGGAATGTGTGACCGCAACAGACCAACCAGCGCAAGTTGGCATTCTGTCAAACAGTTGTTTGAAACATACGTTTACGCCCAAAAGTTGTCAAGCATCGTTCAACCAGCCTACACCCGGCGCAGGGTAAATGCGCGCGCAGGGATGCGCGCCACAGGTCGCGAACGATGTGGTGAATGATGGGAAATCAGGGAAGCTGCAGAGGAAACGCGTGGCGCGGCCGGGCGGCCGCTGACAAGCGGGATCAGGCGTAGGTATCGATCAGCGTGCCAAGGGTTTCGTTGGCCGCATGGGTGACTTTCAGGCCGGCTTCGACCTGCAGCTTGCTCTGGGTCAGTTCCACTGCGCTGCCGGCCAGGTCTTGCTGGCTGCGGTCCACCGACAGCACTTGCTGGGCTTGCAGGTTGGTGGACTGGTTGCTCACCGCCGGGCGGTCGACCGCGTTGCTGGCGATCTGGCTGGCGGCCTGGTCGACACGGTTCAGGCCGTTCTGGATGGCACTCAGGCCCGCGTAGTAGGCGCTGCTTCCTGAGATTTGCATCGGCATGCTCCGGTTGGAATGGGTTCAATGGCCATTATTGAAGCAGACAGCGTCAATAAACACACGTCAAAAACACTAATGGCACATTGCCTAGCCATAGACTCAGCCTAATCCAGCAAGTCCAGTTGCAGGTGCTCGGCAACCATGGCCGCCGACAACCCCTTCAACCGCGGCACCCGACCCAGGCACGGCGCGGGCAGGCATTCGGCCAGGGTCGCGAGGTTTTCCTCCAGTCGCGAGGTACGCCCGTCGATCACGTTGGCCACCCAGCCGGCCAACTGCAGACCGTCGCGGGCGATGGCCTCGGCCGTCAGCAGCGCATGGTTGATGCAACCCAGGCGCACGCCCACCACCAGAATCACCGGCAGTTTCAGGGCGATGGCCAGGTCCGACAGGTTGGCCTGCCCGGACAGCGGCACGCGCCAGCCACCGGCGCCTTCGATCAAGGTGAAGTCGGCGCCCTGGGCGAGGATCTCGCGCATCGGCCCCAGCAACGTCTGTACGCTCAGCGCCACGCCGGCTTCACGAGCGGCCAGGTGCGGAGCGATGGCGGGCTCGAAAGCCACGGGGTTGATCTGATCGTAGGGCAACTGAATCGAGCTTTCGGCAATCAGCGCCAGCGCATCGGCGTTGCGCAGGCCCTTGGGGGTCACCTCGCAGCCGGAGGCCACCGGTTTGGCGCCCAGCGTGCTCAGGCCATTTAGCCGCGCTGCGTGCAGCAGCCCCGCGGCGATGGTGGTCTTGCCGACGTCGGTATCGGTACCGGCGATAAAGTAAGCTGGGCCCATCTCAGTACTCCCCCTGCAGCGGTTTGTGCAGCACCGCGTAAACCACCTGGTAGGTGGCCGGCAAGCCTTGCGGCTGGCGGAATTGCTCATAGGCCTGCAGCAACCCGGCCATGCGCGCGCGACCGGTCAACCCGCCCGGACGCCCTGGGTTCAGGTTGTGCGCACCCAGCGCCTTGAGTTCATGGGTCAACCCACGCACATCAGGGTAGTACAACACATGGGGAAGCTGTTCCAGGCACAACACCTCAAGGCCGCTGGCGCCGCACAGGCGCTGGTAATCCTCGAAGCGGCGGAAGCGGTTGACGTGAACCATGCCATCCACCGCCTGCCAGCTGTCACGCAGTTCGGCCAGGGTACCTACGCACAGGCTGGCGAAGGCCAGCACCCCGCCGGGTTTCAGGCTGCGCCGGGCCTCGGCCAGCACCGCGGCGAAATCGTTGCACCATTGCACCGCCAAACTGGAGAACAGCAGGTCGACACTGTCCCCACGCAGCGGCAGGCGCTCGGCATCACCGGCCACATAGCCTTGGGCTCCGCCCAGCGGCCGCGCGTGCTGGAGCATGCCTTCGGCAATGTCCACGGCCACGCCATAGGCCTGGGGATAGGCAGTGGCCAGCGCGCGGCTGAAATAGCCGGTGCCGCTGCCCAGGTCTGCCCAGCGCTGGGGGCGCATACCGATGGGCAAGCGTTCCATCAAGGCAGTACCGACATTGCGCTGCAGTTCGGCGACGCTGTCATAGCTGGCAGCGGCGCGGGAAAACGAAGCCGCCACCTGGCGCTTGTCCGGCAGCGCGCCGGGCAGCGGGGGCGTGGATAGATCAGTCATCGGGGGACTCATGCAGAAAGGCCTGGATGGCAGCCGCCAGCTCATGGGGGTCTTCCAGGGGGAAAGCGTGGCTGGCCGCTTCAATGAGGCCAACTTCAACATCGGGCAGCAGCGCCAGCACATCAGCGGCCACTTCCACCGGTACCAGCGCATCATCGCCGCCGTATAAGTGCAACTGCGGCCCTGCGTAGGCCTGCAAAGCCACGCGAATGTCCAGCTGCGCCAACAGCTCCAGGCCATGGCGCAGGGCCTGCGGCGCGGTGTCCGGAGCGCTGGCCGCCAGCAGCCGCGCCAAGCTGCGCGGGTCCTCGGCAGCGCCCTGGGCACACAACAGGGAGAAGCGCTTCAAGGTTGCCAGGGGGTTGCTGGTGCAGCCCGCCAGGAAGGCATCGAAGGTTTCCCCGTGCATGCCGTTGGGCCACTGAGCACGGGCCACGAAGCACGGGTTGCTGGCCAGGGTCAGCAGCCCGCAGCAACGATCGCCCCGGCGCGCGGCCAGTTCGGCGGCGAGCATGCCGCCCAGCGACCAGCCACCCAGCCACGCATCCAGCGGCAGGCTGGCGTCCAAGGCGTCGAGCCAGACGCCCAGGTCACTGCTCCCAGGCTCCGGCAGCGGCTTGATGTGCACGTGCAAGTGCTCGTCCAGGCCGTGCAAGGCTGCGGCCAGCGGTTGCAGGGGCGCAGGTCCCATGCCCCAGCCCGGCAGCAGAATCAGGCGGTCACGCATCGCTCGGCTCCAACAGCGGATAACAATCGGCCAACGCAGACAACAATAGCTGCACTTGCGCTTCGCTGTGGGCCGCCGTCAGCGTCACCCGCAGGCGCGCGCTACCGGCCGGCACGGTGGGCGGGCGAATGGCGGTGACCATCAGGCCGCGCTCGCGCAGCAGCTGCGACAGGCGCACAGCGCGGCCGGCATCGCCGATCAGGATCGGCTGGATGGGCGTGAAGCTGTCCATCAGCTGCAGGCCGATCTGTTCGGCACCCTGGCGGAACTGACGAATCAGCGTGGCCAGGTGCTCGCGGCGCCACTGTTCGCGGCGCAGCAGCTCAAGGCTCTTTAGCGTGGCACAGGCCAGGGCCGGGGGCTGGCTGGTGGTGTAGATGTAGGGGCGGGCGAACTGCACCAGCGCCTCGATCAGGTCATCACTGCCGGCGACAAAGGCACCCGCGGTGCCGAAAGCCTTGCCCAGGGTGCCGACCAGCACAGGCACGTCATCGATGCCCAGGCCGTAATGCTCGACAATGCCCGCGCCGTTGGCGCCCAGCGGGCCGAAGCCGTGGGCATCATCGACCATCAGCCAGGCACCCTTGCTACGCGCCACCTTGGCCAGGGCCGGCAGGTCGGCGATATCGCCGTCCATGCTGAACACGCCGTCGGTGACCACCAGGGTATTGCCGGTGGCTTTCTCCAGGCGGCTGGCCAGGCTGGCCGGGTCGTTGTGCAGGTAGCGGTTGAAGCGCGCGCCACTTAGCAGGCCGGCGTCCAGCAGCGAGGCATGGTTGAGCCGGTCCTGCAGCACCGTGTCGCCCTGCCCCACCAGCGCGGTGACCGCGCCCAGGTTGGCCATGTAGCCGGTGGAGAACAGCAGCGCACGCGGGCGCCCAGTCAGTTCCGCCAGGGCCAGTTCAAGGTCGTGGTGCGGGCCACTGTGGCCGATCACCAGGTGCGAGGCCCCACCGCCCACGCCCCAGCGCTCGGCGCCGGCACGCCAGGCGGCGATCACCTCGGGGTGGTTGGCCAGGCCCAGGTAGTCGTTGTTGCAGAAGGCCAGCAACGGTTGGCCATCGACCACCACCTGCGGCCCCTGGGGGCTCTCAAGCAACGGCCGCTGACGGTAAAGGTCGGCGGCGCGGCGCTCGGCCAGCCGCGCGCTGAGGTCGAAAGCCATCGGCGGTCAGGCCGACGCGGCGTCGTAGAACAGCTCGCCGCTCTTCTGTTCCACCAGGGCCTGTTCGATAGCGGCCTGGTGCACTTCGTCGGCGTGCTCTTCACGGGCTTCGGGTTGAATGCCCAGGCGCGCGAACAGTTGCATGTCCTTGTCGGCCTGCGGGTTGGCGGTCGTCAGCAGCTTGTCGCCGTAGAAAATCGAGTTGGCGCCGGCCAGGAACGCCAGGGCCTGCATTTGCTCGTTCATCGCTTCGCGGCCGGCGGACAGGCGCACGTGGGACTTGGGCATCAGGATACGGGCCACGGCCAGCATGCGGATGAAGTCGAAGGGGTCGACGTCGTCGGCGTTTTCCAGGGGCGTGCCGGCAACCTTCACCAGCATGTTGATCGGCACCGACTCCGGGTGCTCCGGCAGGTTGGCCAGCTGGATCAGCAGGCCGGCGCGGTCGTCCAGCGACTCGCCCATGCCCAGGATGCCGCCCGAGCAGATCTTCATGCCGGCGTCGCGCACGTAAGCCAGGGTCTGCAGGCGCTCGCCGTAAGTACGGGTGGTGATGATGCTGCCGTAGAACTCCGGCGAGGTGTCCAGGTTGTGGTTGTAGTAGTCCAGGCCAGCCTCGGCCAGGGCGGCGGTCTGCTCCTGGTCAAGCTTACCCAGGGTCATGCAGGTTTCCAGGCCCATGGCCTTTACGCCCGCGACCATTTTCAGCACGTAGGGCATGTCCTTGGCCGACGGGTGTTTCCACGCCGCGCCCATGCAGAAACGGGTAGAGCCGATGGCCTTGGCCCGCGCGGCTTCTTCCAGCACCTTCTGCACTTCCATCAGCTTTTCTTTTTCAAGGCCGGTGTTGTAGTGGCCCGACTGCGGGCAGTACTTGCAGTCTTCGGGGCAGGCACCGGTCTTGATCGACAGCAGGGTCGAGACCTGCACGCGGTTGGCGTCGAAATGCGCGCGGTGCACGGTTTGGGCCTGGAACAGCAGGTCGTTGAAAGGCTGGGTGAACAGGGCCTTGACCTCAGCCAGGGACCAGTCGTGACGAAGCGTTGCAGTTGTGCTGGCGCTCATGGGCGATTCCTTGGTTATGCTTGGACTGGCGACCGGGATAAGGAATATCCACAGGCGCTACACGGATAATGGGCATATTTAAGGAAGACGCATGCACTGTCAACCAAGTCACGGAAGCCTGGTTTACAACTGGTTAAAAAACAACCATACCTGTTTGTTGTGCGATGAGCACGCCGACCAGCCCTACCCCCTGTGCAATGCCTGCGAAATGGAGTTGCCGTGGTTGCAGGAACGCTGCCGCTGCTGCGCCCTGCCCATGGCGATCGATGCCATCCTCTGCGGCCAGTGTGCCCGCCGCCTGCCGCCGTTCAGCCAGGTAGAAGCGCCCTGGCACTACGGTTTCCCGGTGGACAGCCTGATCAGCCGCTTCAAGCACAATGCCCGCTGGCCCCTGGGGCGCCTGCTGGCCGAGTTGCTGGGGCACTGGCTTGAACAGCGCTTCGAAGATGGCCTGCCGCGCCCTGACTGCCTGCTGCCGGTGCCCATGGGCCGCAAGCGCCTGCGCCAGCGTGGCTTCAACCAGGCGGCGATGCTGGCGCGCTGGCTTGGCCCGCAACTGCGCGTGCCGGTGGATGAACAACTGTTGCAGCGCCCCCATGAAACCCGTGCCCAGCAGGACCTGGATGCCCGCCAGCGCCAGCGCAACCTGCTGCAGGCCTTCGCCCTGGGGCCCCGGCCGTGGGTGCAGGGCCGCCATCTGGCGCTGGTGGACGACGTGATGACCACCGGCGCCACGGCCCGGGCACTGGCCAGCCTGCTGGTGCGGGCCGGTGCCGCGCGGGTGGATGTGTACTGCCTGGCGCGCACCGCCAAGCCGGGCAGTTCTTGACTTGCCAGGCCGCCGGGTTCAACGTCGTGCGCACGTCCAAACTGCCCACAGCGCCCTTTACCATGCCCTTGCCCAGCCTGCTCACCCAACACATCGCCCGCCGCCCGCAGCGCATCGCCCTGTTGCAGCACATTGCCGAACAAGGCTCCATCACCCGCGCCGCCAAGGCCGCCGGGCTCAGCTACAAAGGTGCCTGGGACGCCATCGATGAGCTCAACAACCTGGCGCACAAGCCGCTGGTGGAGCGTGCCGTGGGCGGCAAGGGAGGCGGCGGCGCGCACTTGTCGGAGGAAGGCCAGCGGGTGCTGCGCCTGTACCAGCGCCTGCAAGCCTTGCAGACCCAGGTGCTGGAAGTGGCCGAGGACGTCAACGACCTCGACCTGCTCAGCCGCCTGATGCTGCGCACCAGCGCCCGCAACCAGTTGCAGGGGCGGGTCAGCGCCATCACTGCCCAGGGACGCAACGACCGGGTTGATCTCGACCTGGGCGCCGGCCTTTCGCTGTGCGCGCAAATCACCCACGACAGCACCGAGCACCTGGAACTGGCCGAAGGTGTGCAGGTGATGGCGCTGATCAAGGCCGGCTGGCTGCGCCTGCACGACGTCGCCGGCCCGGCCCCGGCCGGTGAGAACGGCCTGGTGGGCCGCGTGGAGCAAGTCATCCCCGACCCGCAGGGCCCCACCGAAGTGCGCGTGGGCCTGGCCAATGGGCAGACCCTGTGCGCCCTGGAAGACGCCGCGCGGGTCGAAGACCTGGGGCTGGCGGAAGGCTCGGACGTGCTGGTGTCATTCGCCCCCACCTTCGTGCTGCTAGGCACCCCGCTGTAACCCCACCACCACCCATCCGGAGCAGTATGGGAGCGGCGGTCGTTCGTTTCGCGTATTGCCCACGGCGCAGTCGCCCCTCTGATACCATGTGTGGCCGGACGCGGCCGCCTGCCGCACGCAGGAGTCAGCATGTCCCACCCGTTTGAAACCCTCACCCCCGACCTGGTCCTGGATGCCGTCGAAAGCATCGGCTTCTTGAGCGACGCCCGCGTCCTGGCGCTCAACAGCTACGAGAACCGCGTGTATCAGGTCGGCATCGAAGACGGCCAGCCGCTGATCGCCAAGTTCTACCGACCAGACCGCTGGACCGACGCAGCCATCCTCGAAGAGCACAGCTTCACCGCCGAACTGGCCGACTGCGAAGTGCCGGTGGTAGCGCCGATGATCCACGAAGGCAAGACCCTGTTCGAGCACCAGGGCTTTCGTTTCACCCTGTTTCCGCGCCGCGGTGGCCGCGCGCCCGAGCCGGGCAACCTCGACCAGCTCTACCGTCTGGGCCAACTGCTCGGCCGCCTGCACGCCGTGGGTGCCACGCGACCGTTCGAGCACCGCGAAGCGCTGGGCGTGAAGAACTTCGGCCACGACTCGCTGACCACCCTGCTGGCAGGCAATTTCGTCCCGCGCAGCCTGCTGCCCGCCTACGAGTCGGTGGCCCGCGACCTGCTCAAGCGCGTGGAAGAGATCTACCGCGAAACCCCGCACCAGAACATCCGCATGCACGGTGACTGCCACCCCGGCAACATGATGTGCCGCGACGAGGTGTTCCACATCGTCGACCTCGACGACTGCCGAATGGGCCCGGCGGTGCAGGACCTGTGGATGATGCTGGCCGGCGACCGCCAGGAATGCCTGGGCCAGTTGTCGGAGCTGATGGACGGCTACAGCGAGTTCCACGACTTCAACCCGCGCGAACTGGCATTGATCGAACCGCTGCGCTCCCTGCGCCTGATGCATTACAGTGCCTGGCTGGCGCGCCGCTGGGAGGACCCGGCGTTCCCCCGCAGCTTCCCCTGGTTCGGCTCCGAGCGTTATTGGGGCGACCAGGTGCTGGCCCTGCGCGAGCAACTGGCGGCCCTCAACGAAGAGCCGCTGAAGCTGTTCTGACGATAATAACGAGCAACACCGTGCCACTTGAATAACAAGGACTCTGCATGCAAGCCGCCAACCCGCGCCGCGGGTATTTGCTGGGCCTGACGGCCTACATCTGCTGGGGATTGTTCCCGCTCTACTTCAAAGCCATCGAAGCCGTGCCCGCCGTCGAAATCATTGTCAGCCGCGTGCTCTGGTCGGCGCTGTTCGGCAGCCTGCTGCTGGCCGCCTGGAAGCATCCGGGCTGGTGGCGCCAGCTGCGCGACAACCCGCGCCGGCTGGCCATTCTGGCCGGCAGCGGCACGCTGATCGCGGCCAATTGGCTGATCTACGTATGGGCGGTGAACAACGGGCGCATGGTGGAGGCCAGCCTGGGTTACTACATCAACCCGCTGGTCAACGTACTGTTGGGCATGCTGGTACTGGGCGAGCGCCTGCGCCGCCTGCAATGGCTGGCCGTGGCCCTGGCCGCCGCCGGTGTGGCCCAGCAGATCTGGCAAGTGGGCAGCGTGCCGTGGGTGTCGCTGGCACTGGCACTGACTTTCGGCTTCTATGGGCTGATCCGCAAACAGGCGCCGGTGGCCGCCCTGCCCGGCCTGGTGGTGGAAACCTGGCTGCTGGTGCCCCTGGCGCTGGCCTGGCTGGCGTTCAACCCCGGCGCCCACAGTGCCCAGCCTGACTTCTGGCTGACCACCGATGGCCTGTGGCTGCTGGCCGCCGGGCCGATCACCCTGGTGCCGCTGGTAAGCTTCAACGCCGCCGCCCGCCACCTGCCGTACACCACGCTGGGATTTCTCCAGTACCTGGCGCCTACGCTGGTGCTGTTGCTGGCGGTGTTCAAGTATCACGAGCCATTGTCGGCACAAGCGCTGGTGGCGTTCGCCTTCATCTGGGCGGCGTTGGTGGTGTACAGCGTCGACGCCGTGGTGAATTTGCGTCGCAAAGCCTGATCGAATAATGATCAAACCTCTGCAGGCCACGGTTCTCGTGGCCTGCAACGGACTACCCCAAGGTTATCCACAGCCCGATCCCCGCCGTTTGTGCACAACCCCCTGAAATTGCTCGTTTTTTGCTCAATTCGCGAAGAAGCCCGGCCCGCCTGCGTCTGCGCGGTGTTCCCCCAGCTTATCCACAGGCAGGTGCAAGATAAACATGAACAACTTTCACGGCTCGGTGCGCAGCACCAACTCCACCATCAAGTCGTCGGCCAGGGCCTCAAGGCGCCCTTGCAACTGATCCATCGACAACGTCAAGGGCAGGCCCAGTACCGCTTCGGCATGGAACAGCGGCTCGCTGCTCATGGGCGCCGGGCGCACGTCGGTCACCAGTCGCTCGACGTTCACTCCCTGTTCCGCCAGCAAGCGGGTGATATCGCGGACAATGCCGGGGCGGTCGTTGCCCACCAACTCCATGGCGATGGGTTTCCAGGTGCAGGTCTGCTCGACGCCGGTTTCCGCGATCAGCACGCGAATACCCTTGGCAGCCAGGCCCTGCAAGGCCTGCACCAGTTCGTCGTAACTTTCCGCCGGCACCGCCACGCGCAAAATCCCGGCAAATTGCCCAGCCAGGCGCGACATGCGGCTCTCTAACCAGTTACCGTTGTGGTCGGCCACGCACTGGGCGATCCGTTCAACCTGCCCGGGCTTGTCCGGGGCAAAAACCGTCAATACTAAGTGGTCCACGCTGCGACCCTCGTGATGTGCGTCGCCTCAGTATAGGCAAGGGCCCCAACCGCGTGCGCTAGCAGATACGACTAAAAGCTGTGTACTGTTTTTAGATTTATCTGGAACAATTGGCCAAAGTTTTGAGAACATACGATTCGTAGTGTGACCGGTAGTGCAAAAACGGTCGCAGATCGACGTATTTAGTCTGATTTTCACAACCGCAAATCATCATGTAGTATGCGCCAGCGCGGACTACATAATGACAATCGATGTCTGCCGAGGCGCCTGTGAAAATACGTCAAGCCCACTGGCACGCGCCTGCGGGCTGCCCAGCCGCCCGTCAGGGCACGTTCTGGCAGCGTATTTAGAGAAGCGCTACAGGCTTTAATACAAGAGCTGAATAGCTGAGCAGAGTGAGGCAAGCAATGACTGAACACGTTCAAGTCGGTGGCCTTCAGGTCGCCAAAGTCCTGTTCGACTTCGTGAACAACGAAGCCATTCCCGGAACCGGCCTCAACGCCGAGCAGTTCTGGGCCGGGGCGGAAAAGATCATCAACGACCTCGCTCCAAAGAACAAAGCGCTACTGGCCAAACGTGACGACCTGCAAGCCAAGATCGATGGCTGGCACCAGGCGCGTCAGGGCCAGGCTCACGATGCCCCGGCTTACAAGGCCTTCCTGCAGGAAATCGGTTATCTGCTGCCAGAAGCGGCGGATTTCCAGGCCACGACGCAAAACGTCGACGAAGAAATCGCTCACATGGCTGGCCCGCAACTGGTGGTGCCGGTGATGAACGCCCGCTTTGCCCTCAACGCCTCCAACGCCCGCTGGGGCTCGCTGTACGATGCCCTGTATGGCACCGACGCCATCAGCGAAGAAGGCGGCGCCGAGAAAGGCAAGGGTTACAACAAGGTCCGTGGCGACAAGGTCATCGCCTTCGCCCGCGCCTTCCTGGACGAAGCCACGCCACTGGCGGCCGGCTCCCACGTGGATTCCACCGGCTACAAGATTGTCGACGGCAAGCTGGTGGTCAGCCTCAAGGGCGGCAGCAACAGCGGCCTGCGTGACGACGCCCAACTGGTCGGCTACCAGGGCGATGCCAGCGCCCCCACCGCCGTGCTGCTGAAGAACAACGGCCTGCACTTCGAGATCCAGATCGACGCCCAGAGCCCGATTGGCCAGACCGACGCCGCCGGGGTCAAGGACCTGCTGATGGAAGCGGCCCTGACCACCATCATGGACTGCGAAGACTCGGTCGCCGCTGTGGACGCCGACGACAAGGTAGTGATTTACCGCAACTGGCTGGGCCTGATGAAGGGCGACCTGGCGGAACAGGTGTCCAAGGGTGGCACCACCTTCACTCGCACCATGAACCCGGACCGCCAGTACACCGCAGCCAACGGCGGCGAAGTGAGCCTGCACGGTCGCTCCCTGCTGTTCGTGCGCAATGTCGGTCACCTGATGACCATCGATGCCATCCTCGATGCCCAGGGCAACGAAGTGCCTGAAGGCATTCTCGATGGCCTGGTCACCAGCCTGGGCGCGATTCACAGCCTGAACGGCAAGAGCAGCCGCAAAAACAGCCGCAGCGGCTCGGTGTACATCGTCAAGCCGAAGATGCACGGCCCGGAAGAAGCCGCGTTCACCAACGAACTGTTCGGCCGCATCGAAGAAGTGCTGGGCCTTGCGCGCAACACCCTCAAGGTCGGCATCATGGACGAGGAGCGCCGCACCACGGTGAACCTCAAGGCCTGCATCAAGGCCGCCAGCGAGCGCGTGGTGTTCATCAACACCGGCTTCCTGGACCGCACCGGCGACGAAATCCACACCTCGATGGAAGCCGGCGCCGTGGTGCGCAAGGCCGCCATGAAAGCCGAAAAATGGATTGGTGCCTACGAGAACTCCAACGTCGACATTGGCCTGAAAACCGGCCTGCAAGGCCGCGCGCAGATCGGCAAGGGCATGTGGGCCATGCCTGACCTGATGGCCGCCATGCTGGAACAGAAAATCGCCCACCCGCTGGCTGGCGCCAACACTGCCTGGGTTCCCTCGCCGACCGCCGCCGCGCTGCACGCGCTGCACTACCACAAGGTCGACGTGTTCGCCCGCCAGGCCGAACTGGCCAAGCGCACCCCGGCGTCAGTGGACGATATCCTGACCATCCCGCTGGCCAAGGACACCCACTGGTCGGCCGAGGAAATCCAGAACGAGCTGGACAACAACAGTCAGGGCATCCTGGGCTACGTGGTGCGCTGGATCGACCAGGGCGTGGGCTGTTCGAAAGTACCGGACATCCATGACGTGGGCCTGATGGAAGACCGCGCCACCCTGCGTATCTCCAGTCAGCTGCTGGCCAACTGGCTGCGCCATGGCATCGCCAGCGAAGCGCAGATCCTGGAAAGCCTGAAGCGCATGGCCCCGGTGGTGGACCGCCAGAACGCCAATGACCCGCTATACCGCCCGCTGGCACCGGATTTCGACAGCAACATCGCCTTCCAGGCTGCGGTCGAACTGGTGATCGAAGGCGCCAAGCAGCCCAATGGCTACACCGAGCCGGTGCTGCACCGCAAACGCCGTGAGTTCAAGGCCCGCAACGGGTTGTAATTGACCGCCCGTGGGAGCTGGCCTGCCAGCTCCCACATCACTCCAGCCCCAGTTCCTTCCTGGCCAGCTTGAGCAAGTGCTGCACATCGATAGGCTTGAGCAGGAAATCCACCACGCTCAGGTGCATGGCGGCAATGGCATCCTTCACTCCCGCATCCCCGGACATGATGATGATCGGCAACGCCGCGCGGTCGGATTCGCGCACCTTGCGAATCAGGTCCAGGCCGGTATCGGGCGCCATGCGCAGGTCGGTCACCAGCAGGCCGATGGACTTGTTCAAGGACAATGCCTGCAACGCCTCGGCGGCGCTTCCGGCAGTGAGGCAGGGAATACCCTGCAGGCTGAGGATTTCAGCCAGCAGGTCGCGCGAAACCTGGTCATCGTCGACGATCAAAGCCTGCTGTGGGGGCAAATCCGGCACGTGCATCACTGCACTCAGTGCCTCGCGCTCGGCATCGCTCAAAATATCGTGATCGGACATATGCCTCTCATCATAGGGAAAACCAGATGCACCACCTGGTTGAGACCGCAAACGAGTGGTTTTACCTGTGCACTTCGTCGGGTCGTCACGTGAAGCTCAGCATGATGTCTAGGAATACGACGCAGTTGAAGCATTTTTTTTAGACTTACGTCCAATGTGAACACCCGCCTATCAAGCCGACCATGTTGGACGATAAGAACAATGCGGTCATGGACATGAGTAAACCGGACGCCTATGCCCTGGCGGGCAAGACAGCAGTGCTGCAGAACATCCAGGCAACCCTGCAATTCCTGCAACGCCACGCGCCTTTCAACCAAATGGACCAGGCCCACCTGGCCTACCTCGTGGAGCAGTGCCAACTGCGTTTCTACGCCACCGGCGAGAGCATCATCAAGCCGGCCGATGGCCCCGTGGAACACTTCTATATCGTCAAGCAGGGGCAAGTGGTGGGCGAGCGCCCGCACACCTCGCGGCGCGGTACCGAGACCACCTTCGAAATCACCACCGGCGAATGTTTCCCCCTCGCCGCGCTGCTGGGCGAGCGAGCCACGCGCACCGAACACCTGGCGGCCCAGGACACCTTCTGCCTGCAATTGCACAAGCTGGCCTTCATCAAACTGTTCGCGCTGTCGGCGCCGTTTCGTGACTTCGCCCTGCGCGGGGTCAGCAGCCTGCTCGACCAGGTCAACCTGCAAGTGCAGCGGCGCGCCGTGGAGACCCTGGGCACCCAGTACTCGCTGAACACCCGGCTGGGCGAATTGGCCATGCGCCACCCGGTAACCTGCGACGCCGCCACTCCGGTGCGCGAAGCCGTGCGGCTGATGCATGAACAGCAGGTGGGCAGCATCGTCATCGTCGACGAGCGCCGCTATCCACAGGGCATTTTCACCCTGCGCGACCTGCGCCAGGTGGTGGCCGATGTCGACGCCGACTTCAGCCAGCCGATTGGCCAGCACATGATCACCGCGCCGTTCTACCTCAGCCCCGACGCCAGTGCCTTTGACGCGGCGCTCGCCATGACCGAACGGCACATCGCCCATGTCTGCCTGGTCAAGGACGGGCGGCTGTGCGGGGTGGTATCGGAGCGCGACCTGTTTTCCCTGCAGCGAGTGGACCTGGTGCACCTGGCCCGCACCATCCGCAACGCCGCGCGCCTGGAGCAACTGGTGAGCCTGCGCGGTGAGATCAGCCAGCTGGTGGAGCGCATGCTGGCCCATGGTGCCTCGTCCACGCAGATCACCCACATCATCACCCTGCTCAACGACCACACTGTGTGCCGGGTGATCGAACTGGTGTTGCAGGACAAGGGCGACCCCGGCGTGCCCTTCAGCTGGTTGTGCTTCGGCAGTGAGGGGCGCCAGGAACAGACGCTGTTCACCGACCAGGACAACGGCATGCTGTTCGAGGCGCGCGATGCCGCCCATGCGGCCGAAATTCGCGGCAAGCTGCTGCCCCTCGCCCACCAGATCAACCTCAACCTGGCGCAGTGCGGCTTTGCCCTGTGCCAGGGCAACATCATGGCTGGCAACCCCGAGCTGTGCCTGTCACGGGCCGAATGGTCGCGACGCTTCGCCGCTTTTGTGCGCGAGGCCACGCCGGAGAACCTGCTGGGCTCCAGCATCTATTTCGACCTGCGGGTGGTGTGGGGCGATGAGCAGGGCTGTGCGCAGCTACGCCGCCAGATTCTCGAACAGGTCGGCGACAATCTCCTGTTCCAACGCATGCTGGCCGAAAACGCCCTGCGCCAGCGCCCGCCAGTAGGGCGCTTTCGCGAATTCGTGCTGAGCCGCAAAGGCAACGACAAGGTCGGCACCCTGGACCTCAAGGGCCAGGGCCTGAACCCGTTCGTCGACGGCGCCCGACTGCTGGCGCTGGCCAACGGCATCGAAGCCACCAACACCCTGCAGCGCTTGCGCCAGTTGGTGGCCAAACAAGTGGTCGACAAGCTCGACGGCGCGGCTTATGAGGAGGCGTACCACTTCATCCAGCAGACGCGCATGCAACAACATCAGCGCCAGACCCGGGACAATCAGCCGTGGTCCAACCGTATTGACCCCGACAGCCTCAACGACCTGGACCGACGCATCCTGCGCGAATCCCTGCGCCAGGCGCAACGGCTGCAAGCCAGCCTGACGTTGAGGTACCAGCTATGAGCCTGTTCGCTTGGCTGCGTGCGCCCAGCCCCAACCTCAACCCGGCGCAGCAACTGGCGTTGCAGCGCCTGCGTGCGCCGGCTCCGCTGGGCAGCGACAGCCTGCGCCAACAACGCTGGGTGGTGCTGGACCTGGAAACCACTGGCCTCAATGTCAACCGCGACCTGGTGCTGTCGATTGGCGCGGTGGTGATCGCCGACGGCGCCATCGACCTGGCCCAGCAGTTCGAATGCACCCTGCAACGCAATGGCCACAAAATCGGCCCCGCCGTGCTGCTGCATGGCCTGGGGCCTGATGCCATGGCCGCCGGCTGCGACCCGGTGGATGGCCTGCTGGACTTCATGGATTTCCTCGGCGACAGCCCGGTACTGGCCTTCCACGCCCCGTTCGACCAGCGCATGCTGGGCCGCGCGCTGAAGGACACCTTGGCGTACCGGTTGCAGCACACCTTTATAGACGTGGCTGAGTTGGCGCCGTTGCTCAACCCGCAAACGGTGCTGCGCGAAGCCTCGCTGGATGACTGGATCGGCCATTTCGGGCTACAGGTCGATGAACGCCACAATGCCAGTGCCGATGCCTTCGTCACTGCGCAATTGGCGTTGATCCTGTTCAGCCAGGCTCGCCGCCAGGGCTTGGACAGTCCGGCGGCGCTGCTCGAACGCCTGGGGCAGTGGCGTCGGCGGCAAAGCATGCCTGGGCTCTGAGCCCGCTCCCTCATCCGTCGCCATATCACCGACGAACGCTAATTGCACGACGACATCATCCCTGACACAATCGCGAATAATTCTCGTTAGTTTGAATACTTGCATTCGGGGAACGTCTTTGTCGTCAGCCCATAGCCCTCATGGTGAGATGGTCGGTGCGCTGTATCGCGACCACCGCGGTTGGCTGCTTGCCTGGCTAAGGCGCAACATCGCCTGTGCGCAGCGCGCCGAAGACTTCAGCCAGGATACCTTCGTGCGCCTGCTGGGCCGCGAGCAGCTCAGCGCGCCGCGTGAGCCGCGGGCGTTCCTGGCGGCCATTGCCAAGGGCCTGCTGTTCGACCACTTCCGCCGCGCCGCACTGGAACAGGCCTACCTGGCCGAATTGATGCTGATGCCCGAGGCCGAACAGCCCTCCCCCGAAGAGCAGCACCTGATTCTCGAAGACCTGCAAGCCATCGACCAGATGCTCGGCAAGCTGTCGAGCAAGGCCCGTTCGGCCTTCCTGCTCAACCGCCTGGAAGGCCTGGGCCACGCCGAGATTGCCGAGCGCCTGGGGGTTTCGGTACCACGGGTGCGCCAGTACCTCGCCCAAGGCATTCGCCAGTGCTACACCGCCCTGTACGGTGAACCGACATGAACCGCAGCGGACCGGTTTCGGCGCGGGTACTGGACGCCGCCATACAGTGGCAACTGGCGCTGGACGCCAGCAACCCAGCGCAACAGGCTGAATTCGCCCGCTGGCATGCCGCTGATGAAGAGCACGCGCGTGCCTGGCAACAACTGGGCATGCTCGACCAGCGCCTGCGGGTGCCGGCGGCCGGCCGCAAGGCGTTGCTCAGCAGCGCCGACAGCGCACGCAAGCGGGTACGCAAGCTGGGCAGCGGCCTGGCCAGCGTGGTGCTGGTGCTGGGCCTGACCACGTTCGGGGTCAAACAGTGGCTGCCGCTGGGTTACTGGCTGGCCGACCAGCGCACCGCAGTCGGCGAGCAACGCAGAGTGACCCTGGCCGACGGCACCGAAGTGGAACTCAACACCCACAGTGCCATCGATATCCGCTTCGACAAGGACCAACGGCTGGTGGTGCTGCGCGAAGGCGAGATCATGGTCAAGACCGGTCACCCCGCCGGCGAGCAGCGACCGTTCATCGTACAGACCCATGACGGCCGCCTGCGCGCGCTGGGCACGCGCTTCCTGGTGCGCCGCGAGGACAACGGCACGCGCCTGAGCGTGCTGCAGTCGGCCGTGGCCGCCCACGCCCAGGAACTACCGGGCGAAGTGGTGCTGCATGAAGGCCAGCAGGTGCTGATGCAACGCAACGGGCTGGGCGACCCCCTGGCCCTGAGCCCCGGTGCCGACGCCTGGACCCGCGGCATGCTGGTGGTGGACAACGCCCGCCTCGGCGACCTGGCCCATGAACTGTCGCGCTACCGCCCCGGCTACCTCACCGTCAGCCCGAAAGTAGCCGACCTGCGCATCACCGGCAGCTTCCCGCTGAAGGATACCGACTTGGCCCTTGAGGCGCTGATGCCCACCTTGCCGATCCAGATCCAGCAGCACACCCGCTGGTGGGTCACCCTGGAAGAACGGCGGGCGCCAGCGCCGAAGATCTAAATACAAATTATTTTCGATCAGCCCTATCACTTTTCCAATCTCGTCCGGCACAGAGGCAATTGAGAAATATTCCCTCTTAGGAGTGCCGCATGTCCCGCTCGTTCGAATCCCTGCTCCGGCCCAGCCTCATGGCCGTTGCCATCGCCCTTGCCGTACCGCTGACCAGTACGGCCCTGCAGGCCGCCGAACAGGCGAGCCAGCTGCGCAGTTACAACCTGCCGGCCGCTCCCCTGGCCAGCACGTTGAACCAGATCGCCAGCGGTGCCGGCCTGGTGCTGGCCATCGAGCCGGGCCTGGTGGCGGGCAAGACCAGCGCACCGGTCAGCGGCCAATTCGATGCGGCCGGCGCCCTGCGCCAGGCCTTGGCGGGCAGCGGCCTGCAACTGGTGCAGAGCAGCGCCGGCACGTTCACGTTGATCGCGGCGCCAGAAGGGACACTGGCCTTGCCCGACACCAACGTGAACGCGGCGAGCGACTCCGAAAGCGCCTGGGGCCCGGTGGACGGCTACCTGGCCACCCGCACGGCGGCAGGCACCAAGACCGATACCGCGCTGGTGGAAGCACCGCGCTCGATTTCCGTGGCCACCCGCCAGCAGATGGATGACCGCGGCGTGCAAACGCTGGAAGATGCCGTGAAATACATGCCCGGTATCGTCTCGGCCAGCTACGGCAGCGACACCCGCTACGACTGGCTGCGCGTGCGCGGCTTCGAGCCAACCCAGTTCCTCGATGGCCTGCCGCTGCCGAAGGGCACCTACGCCAACACGAAGATGGAAACCTGGGACCTGGACCGTATTTCGCTGTTACGCGGCCCGGCCTCGTCGTTGTACGGCCAGACCCCGCCCGGCGGTTTGCTGGACATGGTCAGCCGTCGCCCCAGCGATGAAACCAGCCATGAACTGTCGTTGCAGTACGGTAGCGATAACTGGCGCCAGCTGGACTTCGCCAGCACCGGCAAGATCGATGACGAGGGTAAGTTCCTCTACGGCGTCAGCGGCGTGATTCGCGACAGCGGCACGGAAATCGACCACATCGACAACAAGCGCTACAACATTGCGCCCAGCCTGACCTGGAACATCGACCCGGATACCAAGCTGACCTTCCTCAGCCAGTTCACCCGCGACGATACTGGCGCCACCAGCCAGTTCCTGCCGATCCAAGGCACCAAGATCAAGATGCCGTTCGGCGACATCTCCCATCACAAAGACCTGGGCGATCCGGACTACGAGTACTACGACCGCACGTTCTACGCGCTGGGTTATGCCTTCGAACACCGTTTCAACGATGTGTGGCAGTTCCACCAGAACCTTCGCTACACCAAATCCGACTTGGCGTTCCAGACCATTACCGTGGGCTCGTACCCTTACACCATGGTCGACAATTCAGGCAACGTGGGGCGCAGCAGCACCAACGTCGATGAAGACATCAGCCAGTTCGCCATGGACAGCAACTTCCAGGCGGACTTCGCCACTGGCGCCATCAACCACACCGTGCTGATCGGTACCGACCTGCAGCGTATCAACACCAACTATCTGGAAATCTTCGGAGAAGTGCCGGCCACCAACGTGATCAACCCGGTGTATGGCGTGCCGATCACCCGGCCACCGCGCTCTTCGGCTTACTACGACTACGACCAGAAAACCACCCAGACCGGCGTGTACGTACAAGACCAGATGGCCCTGGACCAGTGGCGCTTCACCCTGGGTGGCCGTGAGGACTGGGTGCACACCGGCACCAAGTTCCACAACGACGGCAATGCGACCAACACCGAGCGCGACAGCAACTTCAGCCTCAACTCGGCCGTCAGCTACGTGTTCGATTCGGGCTTCGTGCCCTACCTGTCGTACGCCGAGTCGTTCCAACCCACTACCGGCGCCGACATGACCAGCACCAGCTCGTTCAAGCCGACCCAGGGCAAGCAGTGGGAACTGGGCATCAAGTACCAGCCGCCGGGCTCCAAGACCCTGCTCACGGCCGCCGTATATGACCTGACGCAGAAAAACGTCGCGGTCACTGACAGCGCCAGCGGTACCCCGATCACCAGCCAGACCGGCGAAGTGAAGGTCAAAGGCCTGGAACTGGAAGCAGTGTCAGACCTGACTGACAACCTGAAGCTGATCGGCGCCTACACCCTGGCCAAGTCCGAAGTGCAGAAAGGCGACTACAAGGGCAACCGCCTGCAGTTGATGCCTAACCAACAAGCCTCCCTGTGGCTGGACTACACCTGGCACCAGGGCCTGCTGGAAGGCTTCGGCATCGGTGGTGGCGCCCGCTACACCGGCAACACCTACGGCGACCAGGCCAACACCTGGCTGGGCAAGGCCGATGCCTACACCGTTTTCGACGCCTCGGCGCATTACGACCTGGGCGTGCTGTCCAGCTCGCTGAAAGGCGCCTCCCTGGGCCTGGCCGCGAAGAATGTGTTCAACAAGGACTACATTTCCACCTGTGACGGTTACTACTGCTACTACGGTGACCAGCGCAGTGTTGTCGCCAGCGCCACCTATAAGTGGTAATGGCCTGACGCTGCACCACAGCCGCCCTTCGGGGCGGCTTTGTCATTTCGGACACCCGTGAAATGAAAAGTAAAACAATTCGTCGCTGGTCCTTCGTACACACCTGGTCCAGCCTGGTGTGCACCCTGTTTCTGTTGCTGCTGGCCGTCACCGGCCTGCCGCTGGTGTTCCACCACGACATGGAAGCGCTGCTCGGCGATGCCCCGCACTACCGCGAGCTGCCGGCCGACACGCCGACACTGGACCTTCAGCAACTGGTGCAAGCCGCCCTGGCCCACCGCCCGGGCGAAGTGGTGCAGTATTTCGGCTGGGACGAAGACCAGCCCGAAGGCCTGTTCGCCATCACCGCCGCCACCGCGGGCACCGAACCCAACGCCTCGCACACCTTCAGCCTCGACACCCGCACCGGCGAGGTGGTGGAAACCCCGGCGGCCAACGGCGGCTTCATGATGGTGATGCTGCGCCTGCACGTGGACCTGTACGCCGGTCTGCCGGGCAAGCTGCTGCTGGCGTTCATGGGCCTGCTGTTCGTGGTCGCGATCGTTTCCGGAGTAGTGCTGTACGCACCCTTCATGGGCCGCCAGGCTTTCGCCAGCGTGCGCCGGGACAAGTCGCGGCGGGTACGCTGGCTGGACCTGCACAACCTGATCGGCATCGTCACCCTGACCTGGGCGCTGGTAGTGGGCGTCACCGGTGTGGTCAACGCCTGCGCTGACCTGCTGATCGACGCCTGGCGCAGCGACACCCTGGTCGCCATGGTCGCGCCCTACCGTGATGCGCCAGCCTTGACCCGCCTGGCCCCGGCCAGCCGCCTGCTGGCCATCGCCGAAGGCGCGGCGCCAGGCATGAAGGCCGACTTCATCGCTTTCCCCGGCACGCGTTTTTCCAGCGAGCACCACTATGCGGTGTTCATGAAAGGCGCCACGCACCTCACCTCGCACCTGCTCACCCCGGTACTGATCGACGCCAGCACCCTGGCCGTCACCGCCGTGGGCGAGCGGCCCTGGTACATGAACGCCCTGGGCCTGTCGCAGCCGCTGCATTACGGCGACTACGGCGGCCGGCCGATGCAGATTCTGTGGGCGCTGCTGGATGTGCTGACCATCATCGTGCTGATCAGCGGCCTGTACCTGTGGTGGGTACGGCGCAGGGTGAAAGCATGAGCCGCCGGCGATTGCGGTTCTGGGCGGTGTTCGGCGTGCCGCTGGCGATTGCCCTGACCGGCGCGGCCGGGCTGTTCGCCGCCCTGCTGGGCGATGGCGCCTGGGACGTGTTGTCGTGGGTCGGCCTGGGCATACCGGCGGTGATCAGCGTGCATGCCTTGATCAACAGGGCGTAGCTCAAACTGAAGCGGCAAAATAGCGCTGTGAATCATGGCCTGCCGCAGCGGCGCGGACGCGGGCACGCGCCTGATCTAGAATGGCGAAAACCATCGGCACTTGCTCAAGCAGCGGCATACCCGCCGGCATCAGGCGTGTGCTTCGAGGGGTACGTATGGCCAGCGGCCCACTCAAATCCGATTGAGGATCCTGCATGAAAACTCACAGGCCAGCCGACCTCGTTGGCGTAACCACTCAGGCGTTTCACGAAAAACACCCCTACCTCGCGGCTGTGACGCTGTCGCTCGCCGCTGCCGTGGCGCTTGGCATCACCCGGTTTTCCTATGGCCTGCTATTGCCGCCCATGCGTGCGGACCTGGGCTGGAGCTATATGCTGGCCGGCTCGCTCAATACCAGCAATGCCGTGGGCTACCTGGTCGGCGCCCTGGCAGCGCCAGCGGCGATGCGCTGGCTCGGTATTCCCAGGCTGCTGACGTTCAGTACAGTGCTGGCAGGTTTATTCATGCTTCTGTCGGGCGCAGCACTGAGCGCCGATACGCTGCTCGCGCTGCGGGTGTGCTCGGGGGTCGTCAGTTCCTTCACCTTTATCGCCGGCGGGGTATTGGCCTCACGCCTTAGCTCACTTAAACCCGCGCGCGCAGGCTTGCTACTGGGCATCTACTACAGCGGTACGGGCCTGGGGATCACGCTGTCGGCGTTACTCATTCCCATGCTTGTCAGCGCAGCCGAGCAAAGCGACTACCCGCATGGCTGGCAGTGGTCATGGTACGGGTTGGGCGCGTTATGTTTCCTGGCAGCCGCCACGATGCATTCGATCGGCAATGCAGTGAGCCGCGATAACGTGGCTCAAGCGCAGCGCCAGCGCTATGCGTTGAGAAAATTCACCTGGGCGCTGCTGGGTTATTTCCTGTTCGGCGTTGGCTGTATCGGCTACATGACGTTCGTGGTAGCCCTGCTCAAAGAACAGCACATGGCCGGGTGGCTGATCACCCTGTTCTATTCGCTGTTGGGACTTGCCGTCATGGTGTCCTCCCGCATCTGGGCAGGACTGCTGGAGCGCTACAAGGGCGGTGAGGCCCTAGCGTTGCTCAACGCCATTCTAGCGGCCGCGACGCTGCTGCCTATCCTGACATCGTCGCCGATGCTGGCGTTCGTGTCCGGCATCATCTTCGGCGGTGTCTTCATGTCGGTCGTGGCCTCTACGACGGCACTGGTCAGGCACAACCTGGGCGCACAGTACTGGTCGGCTGCCATCAGTGCGTTCACGGTCGTGTTCGCCTTGGGGCAAATCGCCGGCCCACTCATCGTCGGCTGGCTAGCCGATGGCCCCGGCGGCCTCACGCATGGGCTCGCGCTATCGGCGGCGGCGCTGGCGTTGGGCGCGTTGCTGGCCTACCGGCAAAAGCCCCTCTGCGCGATTTCAACTCAGCACTCAGGGTCGCCCGCGGTGTAGCGACGCGCCGGGTTCACCGCTGCGCCAAACTCGCGCAGGGCCTTGGCGCCGATCAGCAGCGGGTAGTTGAAGCTGCTGCGGTCCACCAGGTTGGCCTCGATGGTGCGCTTGGTGCCGCCCAGGCACATTTCCAGTTCCACCACCGGGCGCTTGGCCACTTCGGCGCCTTCGCCCTCGTCTTCTTCGTCGGCGCGGCTCTTGATGCGGCTGATGCGCGCTACCTTGTGCTCGAACACCTGGCCATCGGCATCGCGGGTGGCCAGGCGGAAGCGTACCCAGTCTTCGCCATCGCGCTGGAACAACTGGATATCGCGGGCCGACAACGATGCGGTGAGCGCGCCCGTATCCATTTTGGCCTTGAAGGTGGCACCGCCGATTTCCGGCAGTTTGATGTATTCGTAGCGCCCATACAGGGTCGGCTCGGCGGCCATGACCGGCAGGGCCAACAACGACAACAGTGCAAGAACGGATTTCACCGGCTGGTTTCCTCAGGTGGAAGATGGGCTGCGGTCAGCATACCCAAAAAATCGTGAAACAAATGTCCATTACCATTCGGCAAGGTTGATTTGGCGTAAGGCCCCGGCGTCTTTATCATTGCCGGCCACAATTACTCCAAGAGTCGTGTTATGCGTCGCCTGCTTGCCGGCAGTTTCACCACACTGCTGCTGTTGCTCAATACCCTGATCCTGATCGGCCCCTTGATGGTCTTCGCCCTGCTCAAGCTGATCGCCCCCGGGCGCTGGCGTGACCATGCCTCGCGGGCGGTCATGTGGTTCGCCGAAACCTGGGCCGAGATCGACAAGCTGATCTTCCGCCTGTGCATCCCCACCCGCTGGGACATTCGTGGCGCCGAGAGCCTGCGGGTCGACACCTCGTACCTGGTGGTCAGCAACCACCAGTCGTGGGTCGACATTCCCGCACTGATCCAGGCGCTGAACCGGCACACGCCGTTCTTCAAGTTCTTCCTGAAGAAAGAGCTGATCTGGGTACCCTTCCTGGGCCTGGCCTGGTGGGCCCTGGACTACCCCTTCATGAAGCGCTACAGCAAGGCGTTCCTCGACAAGCACCCACAACTGAAAGGCAAGGACCTGGAAATCACCAAAGCCGCTTGCGAGCTGTTCAAGCGCCAGCCGGTGACCGTGGTCAACTACCTGGAAGGCACGCGCTTCACCGAGGCCAAGCGCAATGAACAGGCCTCGCCGTTTCGCAACCTGCTCAAGCCCAAGGCCGGCGGCGTGGCCTTCGTGCTGGCGGCCATGGGCCAACAGCTGGACCGCATGCTGGACGTGACCGTGGTCTACCCCGAAGGCAAGATCCCCGGTTTTTGGAACCTGCTATGCGGCGACGTGAAAAAGGTAATCGTCGACATCCATTCCCGCGACATCGACCCGGCACTGCTGGCCGGTGATTACGAGAACGACCCGGTGTTCCGCCAGACCGTGCAGGACTGGGTGAACCGCCTGTGGACCGAGAAGGATGCGCGCATCCAGGCACTGCGCGCCGAGCTGGGTTCGACCTGACGGCCGTGCTAGCGGCCACCCCGCAGGCGCGGCCGAAGGCTGCGATGGCGCGTGCAGCGGGCGCCGCAAATCAACCACCCACACCCCAGATGCCACCCAGGCTCTTGAGCAACGTGCCGCCAACGCCCTGTTGGCCCAGGTACTGCAGAATCACCGGGGCAAATTGCCCGACCATACTGCTGTCCATGCCCAGCGCGCCGAACGCATTGTTCAGGTCGCCGGTGCTCTTGACGTTGCCCAGGGCGCTGTCCAGGTTGCCTTTATCGGCATTGGACTTGCCCAGCAGGCTGGTCAGGTTGCCCACCGAGTTGGCACCCGACAGCTTGTCCAGCCCCGGCACCTGCTTGCTCAGCTGCGAATAGTCCGACGAACTGAGCTTGTTCTTGGCCAGGCCCAGCATGGCGCCAGTACCGCCCACCGCCTGTTCGGGTGTGACCTTCAACTGGCTGCCCAGGTTGCTCAACAGGCCCGCGGCCTGGGGCGTGGAGGCCACGGCGGCACCGCCGTTCTGATTGCCGTTCTGCAGGGATGAAGCCGCGTTCACCGCATCATTGAGGTTGAAGGCAAAGACCGGGCTGGCCGCCACGGCGGTCAGGGTTGCCAGGGTGATGGCGCGCAGTGTGTTCATTGAATTCCCCTTGAATCATGGAGCCGCCGGCACGGGTTGGCGAGCAGCAAAAGCCTGGGCTTCGACCGGATTCATGGCGTTGTGTTCCAGAGTCGAAATAAATTCGTACAAATCTGCATCCAGTCGTGCCTCCCCAGCGTATATCAGGCACGGACAGCTTGACTGCCCCCATCATTCAAAAAGGACCACCGTCATGATGCGCACTTCACTCCATGCTTCCCTGCTCGCAATTGCCATGGGCCTGACCTTCACGCCTGTTTTCGCCCCCGCTGCCGACATGGGCAGCAACACGGTGATGGTCGGCGGCCAGAGCATGTTGCCCAGCAAGGACATCGTCGACAATGCCGTGAACTCGGCCGACCACACCACCCTGGTGGCGGCGGTCAAGGCCGCGGGGTTGGTCGACACCCTCAAGGGCAAAGGCCCGTTCACCGTGTTCGCCCCGGTGAACTCGGCGTTCGCGGCCTTGCCGGCGGGCACTGTCGACACCCTGCTCAAACCTGAGAACAAGGCCACCCTCACCCACATCCTCACCTACCACGTGGTGGCCGGGAAACTCGACATGATGGAATTGGCCAAGCGTATCAAGGCCGGTGGCGGCAAGACCGAACTCACCACAGTGGCCGGCGGCAAGCTGTGGCTGATGATGAACGGCCCGCACAACATCGTGATCAAGGATGAAAAGGGTAACGTCGCCGATATCAGTACGTATGACGTGATGCAATCCAACGGCGTGATCCACGTCATCGACAAAGTGCTGATGCCCAAGAGCTGATCGCCACTCATGAATGGAACAGGCGCGCGCCGTGGGCTAGGCTCAGACAGCCAAGCCGTCGGGTACAGCCCTGGCGAGGGCCGAGCCCAGGCGCGCGAACCCGTTTTGTTCAGGAGAACGACCATTTCCACCACCGACACCGATCCGCTCGGGCAACTGTTGGCCGACTGCGCGCAGGGCAACCGGCGCGCCTTCGAGGCCCTTTACCGCAGCACCAGTGCACGCCTGCATGGCGTGGCGCTGCGGTGCGTGGGTCGCCGCGAATTGGCCGAGGAGATTGTGCAGGAGAGTTTCGTGCGCATCTGGAACAACGCCGCGCGCTACGACGCCACCCTCGCCGCGCCCATGACCTGGATGGTCAACATCACCCGCCACCTGGCCATCGACCTGCTGCGCCGGCGCCACGAAGTGCCGCTGGACGATGCGCAGCTGGAGTCCCTTAGCGACGACAGGCCCAGCGCCCATGAGCAACTGAGCCGGGACCGCGAAGCCGCCGCGCTGAACCGCTGCCTGGAGAACCTGGAAGGCATGCAGCGCCAATCGATTTTGACCGCGTACTTCCATGGCCTTTCCAACGCCGACCTGGCACGACAACTGTCGGCGCCGCTGGGCTCGGTAAAGTCGTGGATCCGGCGCGGCATGGAGCACCTGCGCAGGTGCCTTGAATCATGAACTACCACAACCCCGCATTGCGCCGTGCGCTGGCCGCCGACTACGCCATTGGCCTGATGGCCCCTTCTGCCCGTCGGCGTTTCGAACAGTTGATGGCGGACGACCCCGCGCTGCAAAGGGAGCTGGCCCAGTGGCAGGAGACCCTGGTCAGCCTGACCGCGCCCATCGTCGAAGAACCGGTGCCGGAGCAAGTGTGGGAAAACATCGTAGCGCGCATCGAGCCGCAACGGCTGCATGTGCCGCAGCGCCCACGGCTGCGCCGCTGGAGGCAGGCCATCGCCCTGGCGGCTGCAGTGGTGTTGGCGATCGGCATTGGCCTGTTCTATGACCGCGACCAGGCGCACTACAGTGCCACGCTGATGAGCGCGAGCAATCAGCCGGCCGTGAAAGTGCAGGCCTATGACCAGTACCTGCAGGTGGAACCGCTGAACCTGGCGGCAGCCCCGGCCGAGCACAGCATGGAATTGTGGGCCATACCGGCCAATGGCACGCCGGTGTCCCTGGGGCTGATGCCTGAGGGGGGCAAGGGCAAGATCAGCCTGAACGAGCGCCAGCGCAAGTTGCTGGCTGAACCGATTGCCCTGGCGATCAGCCTGGAACCGGCCGGTGGGTCACCGACCGGGCAGCCTACCGGGCCGGTGCTTTACCAAGGGACGTTGGTGAGCCTGTGACGCGGGCTGGCGGCCACTGCTGAACGAATCGGTTGCAGCGGCCGCCGGGCGGCGTCAGGGCCGGATGATCACGCAGCGCCAAACAGCTTATGCGGGTCGATGACGAATTTCTTCGGCACCCCGGCATCGAACTCACCATAACCTTCCGGCGCCTGGTCCAGGGTAATTACCTGCACCCCCACCACTTCGGCAATGTTGATGCGATCCCACATGATCGCCTGCATCAGCTGGCGGTTGTACTTCATCACCGGGGTCTGGCCGGTGTGGAAGGTGTGGGACTTGGCCCAGCCCAGACCGAAACGAATGCTCAGGCTGCCCATTTTCGCCGCCGCATCCACAGCGCCCGGGTCTTCAGTCACATACAGGCCGGGAATACCGATCTTGCCCGCCACGCGCACCACGCCCATCAACGAGTTCAGCACCGTGGCGGGCGCTTCATGCTGGGCCCCGGCATGGCCATGGCCGCGCGCTTCGAAGCCCACAGCATCGACGGCGCAGTCCACTTCGGGTTCGCCCAGCAGGTCAGCGATCTGCTCGTGCAACGGGGTATCCTTGGACAGGTCGGCAATCTCGAAGCCCTGGGCCTTGGCGTGGGCCAGGCGCACCGGGTTGACGTCGCCGACGATGACCACCGCGGCGCCCAGCAGACGTGCCGAAGCCGCAGCCGCCA
Organism: uncultured Gammaproteobacteria bacterium; assembly: GCA_963816515.1. GTDB lineage: Bacteria > Pseudomonadota > Gammaproteobacteria > Pseudomonadales > Pseudomonadaceae > Aquipseudomonas. The sequence goes on from CAWFKX010000001.1 coordinate 1,953,974, forward strand.
GGCCCACCGGGCCAGCACCGGCCACATACACAGTGCTGCCCGGGCCGACGCCAGCGGTAACAGCGCCGTGGTAACCGGTCGGCAGAATGTCGGAGAGGCAGGTCAGGTCGCGGATCTTCTCCATGGCGCGGTCGCGATCGCCCAGTTTCAGCAGGTTGAAGTCGGCGTAGGGCACCAGCACGTATTCGGCCTGGCCACCCACCCAGTCGCCCATGTCGACGTAGCCATAGGCACCCCCGGCGCGAGCCGGGTTTACCGTCAGGCACACGCCAGTGTGCTGCTCTTTACAGGAACGGCAACGGCCGCAGGCGACGTTGAAGGGCACCGACACCAGGTCGCCGACCTTGAGGTTTTCCACGTCCTTGCCCACTTCCAGCACTTCACCGGTGATTTCGTGGCCCAGTACCAGGCCGACCTGGGCAGTGGTACGGCCGCGCACCATGTGCTGGTCGGAGCCGCAGATGTTGGTGGAGACAACGCGCAGAATCACACCATGCTCGATGCGCTTTCCGCGTGGGTCCTGCATTTTCGGAAAGGGAATTGTTTGCACCTCGACCTTGCCAGCGCCCAGGTACACCACACCGCGATTACCAGACATGCTTTCACCTCATTGTTGTATTTATCGAGATTGCGCAAACCGCGTGGGAGCGGGCTCTGCCCGCGAAGCAGGCACCGCGGTGTCCTTTTCGCGGGCAGAGCCCGCTCCCACGTGATGTGCGCCGGTATTACTCCTTACAAGACGACTGTGCGGTTGGCGTTGAGAAACACCCGCCGCTCAATGTGATAACCCACCGCCCGCGCCAGCGTCAGGCATTCGATGTCGCGACCCTTGGCAATCAGGTCCTCGGCATAGTGACTGTGGTCCACCACTTCCACGCCCTGGGCGATGATCGGGCCTTCGTCCAGGTCGTTGTTGATGTAGTGCGCGGTGGCGCCCACCAGTTTCACGCCCTTGTTGTAGGCCTGGTGGTAAGGCTTGGCGCCCTTGAAGCCGGGCAGCAGCGAGTGGTGGATGTTGATGGCCCAGCCATCCAGGCGGCGGCACAGCTCGGGCGACAGCACCTGCATGTAGCGGGCGAGAATCACCAGCTCAGCGCCCTTCTGTTCGATGATCTCCAGCACCTTGCGCTCCTGCGCGGCCTTGTCGGTGGGGTCCAGGGGGAAATGGTAGTAGGGAATTTCGTGCCAGCGCGCCAACGCTTCCAGATCCGGATGGTTGGACACCACCGCCACCACGTCCATGGGCAACTGGCCAATGCGCTGGCGGTAGAGCAGGTCGTTGAGGCAGTGGTCGGCCTTGGAGACCATGATCACCACCTTGGGCCGGTACTGCGGCGGGGTCAGTTCGAAGACCATGCCGAATGACTCGCCGCGCTCGGCCAGGCCAACGCGGAAGGCCTGCTCGTCGAAGCCATCGGGCTGGCGGAATTCGACGCGGATGAAGAAGCGGCCGGACAGCCGATCATCGAACGAATGGTGCTCGGTAACGTAGCAACCCTGCTCGAACAGATAGCGGGTTACCGCGTCCACCGTGCCGAGCAGGCTGGGGCAGTCGGCGGTCAGAATCCAGGTGTCGGGGGCGCGGCTCATGGGTACGGCTCCAGTTCGGTGGTGTTGCCTTCGCGGGCAGCGCCCGCTCCCACAGGAGATAACCCGTGGGAGCGGGCTCTGCCCGCGAACAGGCCCTGAAAGTCAGCCAGCAATCTCAAGGCCATACTCTGCCGAGGCATCCTGCAGCCACAGCCACCAGTAATCGGAGAAGCTGCGGCGCACCAGCAGTTCCCAGACGTCTTCACTGGGCCGGCGGATAACCAGTTGCGACTTGGCGAACACCGTGCCCACGGCCTTGCCCACCGGGAAGTTGTCGGGGTGCACGTCGTAGCTGGTGGACTTCATCAGCACCTGGCGCACGTTGGGCCCGCTCAACTCCAGCAGGCTCTGGCCGCCGCTGACGTTGACCACGGCGATGTGCTGGCCATCCAGGGCCTCGCGCAAGCGCCGTTCGGTCGGTACTTCTTCGCCGGCGGGCACAATCAGCAGCCACTCGTCCGGGCCCATCCATTGCAGCGAAGTGTCGCCATTGCGCACCAGCGCCAGGGCGCCCGGCAGCTCCAGGCCCAGGGCCTTGAACACGCCGCCGGCGAACGCCTGGTCATGGCCATTGCCACGCAGGGTCAGGTGGCCCAGCAGTTTCCTGTCACGCAGGGTCACCCCGGCGTTCTTGCGGCCCTTGCCCACCAGGCTGGCCAGGTCGGCGTGGTGCAGCGGTGCCTCGGCCTTGGCGCCCGAGGTGGGGCGTTGTTCGTATACGTTGACTGTGGTCATGTGGACACCTGTCAAAAAACTAAAGTCGTTGGGGCAGCGGATGTGGGCGCTGGCTGGCCAGCTCCCACATCAATTAAACACACCCAGGTCAAACGTTCTGGCGATCGCCTTTCGGGTCGAAGAACACCGAACTGCAGATCTCGGCTTCGACGAAACTGCCATCCACCAGCGGCGCCCAGACCTTCTCGCCCATGCGCTGCAGGCCGCCCTTGACCACGGCCAGGGCAAACGAATGGCCCATGGTCGAGCTCATGTAGCTGGAGGTCACGTGGCCGACCATGCTCATGGGAATCGCCTGCTGGGTGTCGAACACCAGTTGCGCGCCTTCCGGCAGCACCTTGTTCGGGTCCACGGGGCGCAGGCCCACCAGTTGCTTGCGCTGTTCGCGCACACAGTCCTCACGGTTCATGCCACGCCAGCCGATCCAGGAAAACGGCTTGGTCCGGCCCACGCACCAGCCCATGTTGAGGTCATCGGGGGTCATGGAGCCGTCGGTGTCCTGGCCAACGATGATGAAGCCCTTCTCGGCCCGCAGCACGTGCATGGTCTCGGTGCCGTATGGGGTCAGGTTGTATTGCTTGCCGGCCTCGGCGATCTGTTCCAGCACGCCCATGGCGTAGTCGGCCTGGATGTTCACTTCATAGGACAGCTCGCCGGTGAACGAGATACGGAACACCCGCGCCGGCACACCGCCGACCAGGCCTTCCTTCCAGGTCATGAACGGGAAGGCGTCCTTGTCCAGGTCAATGTCGGTGACGTGGCTCAGCAGCTTGCGGCTGTTGGGCCCGGACAGGGTCAGGGTGGCCCAGTGGTCGGTGACCGAGGTGAAGTACACCTTCAGGTCCGGCCATTCGGTCTGCTGGTAGATCTCCAGCCACTGCAGCACACGGGCGGCGCCGCCGGTGGTGGTGGTCATCAGGAAGTGGTTGTCGGCCAGGCACGCAGTCACGCCGTCATCGAACACCATGCCATCTTCCTTGCACATCAGGCCGTAGCGGGCCTTGCCCACGTCCAGCTTGGTCCAGGCGTTGGTGTAGATGCGGTTGAGGAACTCGCGGGCATCCGGGCCTTGAATGTCGATCTTGCCCAGCGTGGAGGCGTCCAGCAGGCCGACGCTGTCACGCACAGCCTTGCATTCGCGGGCCACGGCGGAGTGCAAGTTCTCGCCACGCTTGGGGAAGTACCAGGGGCGCTTCCACTGGCCGACGTCTTCGAACTCAGCGCCGTTCTTCACGTGCCAGGCATGCAGGGCAGTGAAGCGCACCGGTTCGAACAGGTGGCCACAGTGGCGGCCGGCCACGGCGCCGAAGGTTACCGGGGTGTAGTTGGGGCGGAACATGGTGGTGCCCATCTCGGTGATCGAGATGCCACGGCTGCGTGCCGCGATGGCCAGGCCGTTGATGTTGCCCAGCTTGCCCTGGTCGGTGCCGAAGCCCAGCGCGGTGTAGCGCTTCACGTGTTCCACCGACTCGAAGCCTTCGCGGGTCGCCAGTTCGATGGCGGCGGCGGTGACGTCGTTCTGCTGGTCGACGAATTGCTTCGGCGCCCGTGCGGTGGGTTTGTCGTGCGGCACCTGGAACAGCGCCACGGTCGGCTCTTCCTGACGCAGCAAAGCCTTGGGCACAGTGCCTTCGACAATCTTGAAGCCGGCCTCGGCCGCGGCGCGGGCGCCACCTTCAAAGCCATCGGACAGCGCATCGGCGAGGTTGAACACGCCGTTGATGCCGCCCACGCACACACGCTTCTGCGGCGCATCACCGGGCACGAACGCGAGGATATCTTCACGCCAGATTGGCTTGCCACCCAAGTGCGAAGCCAGGTGCACCACCGGGCTGTAGCCGCCCGAGGTGCCGACCAGGTCGCAGTCCAGCCACTCGCCGGGGCTGGCGACTTTGTGGCCCTTGAGGTCGATGGCCGCCACGCGCGCGGCGGTAACGTGCTTGCTGCCACGGGTCTCGATCACGGCGCTGGAGGTGAGGATGCGGATGCCTTTCGCCCGCGCTTCTTCCACCAGCGAACCGCGCGGGTTGTGGCGGGCATCGGCGATGGCGACCACCTGCAGGCCGGCGTCGAACCAGTCCAGCGCCACGCGGTAGGCGTGATCGTTGTTGGTCGATAGCACCAGCTTCTTGCCCGGCGCCACGCCGTAGCGGCGCACGTAGGTGGAGATGGCGCCGGCAAGCATGTTGCCCGGCACGTCGTTGTTGCCGTACACCAGTGGCCGCTCATGGGCGCCGGTGGCCAGCACCACACGCTGGGCGCGAACGCGGTGCATGCGCTGGCGAACCTGGCCGATCGGGGCGCGATCACCCAGGTGATCGGTAAGGCGCTCATGAATAGTGAGGAAGTTGTGGTCGTGGTAACCGTTGACCGTGGCGCGTGGCAGCAGGGTCACGTTGACCAGGCCGCGCAGTTCGTTGACCACTTGCACCACCCACTCGGCGGCCGGCTTGCCGTCCAGGCTCTCGCGGGTATCGAGCAGGCTGCCGCCGAATTCTTCCTGTTCATCGGCCACGATCACCCGCGCGCCACTGCGTGCAGCGGCAAGGGCAGCGGCCAGGCCGGCAGGGCCGGCGCCGACGATCAGCACGTCGCAGTGCTGGTTCATATAGTCGTAGCTGTCGGGGTCGTTCTCGGTGGGCGAACGGCCCAGGCCGGCGGCCTTGCGGATGTACTTCTCGTAGGTCATCCAGAAGGACTGCGGGTACATAAAGGTCTTGTAGTAGAAGCCCGGCGGCATCAGTTTGCCGCCGACCTTGCCGAGAATACCCATCATGTCGGTGTTCACGCTCGGCCAGCCGTTGGTGCTCGTGGCGACCAGGCCCTGGTACAGCGCCTGTTGGGTGGCGCGCACGTTGGGGATCTGGGTGGCTTCGGTGGCGCCGATCTGCAGCACCGCGTTCGGCTCTTCGGCCCCGGCGGCGATGATGCCGCGGGGGCGCGAATACTTGAAGCTGCGGCCGACAATGTCGACGCCGTTGGCCAGCAACGCGGCCGCCAGGGTATCGCCTTCATAGCCGGTGTAGCTCTGGCCGTTGAAGGTGAAGGTGATTTTCTTGCTGCGATCAATGCGACCGCCGCTGGACAGGCGATTGACCTGGCTCATGCTTTCTCTCCCGCGGCCGTGAACTGGGGCTTGGTGCCGATCGGATAGGTTTCGAGAATCTCGTACGTCACCGTGTCACGGGTGGCGTTGAAGTACTGGCGGCAACCGGCGGCGTGAATCCACAACTCGTGGTGCAGGCCACGGGGGTTGTCGCGGAAGAACATGTAGTCGCCCCACTGTTCGTCGGTGCAGGCACCGGGGTCCAGCGGGCGGGGGATGTGGGCCTGGCCGGAGCAGTGGAACTCTTCTTCGGAGCGCAGCTCGCCGCAATGGGGACAGAAGATATGCAACATGGTCGGTTTCTCCTGTTTTAGTGGGCGACGGCGGCAGCGCCGTGTTCGTCGATCAGGGCGCCGTTGTGGAAACGGTCGATGGAAAACGGTTTGGCCAGCGGGTGCATTTCGCCCTTGGCCAGACTGGCGGCAAAGACGTTGCCCGAGCCTGGGGTGGCCTTGAAGCCGCCGGTGCCCCAGCCGCAGTTGAAGAACATGTTGGGTACCGGGGTTTTGGAAATGATCGGGCAGGCGTCGGGGGTGGTGTCGACGATGCCACCCCATTGGCGGTTCATGCGCACCCTTGAGAGCACCGGGAACATTTCCACAATGGCCTGCAGGGTGTGCTCGATCACCGGGTAGGAACCGCGCTGGCCGTAGCCGACCCAGCTGTCGATACCGGCGCCGATCACCAGGTCGCCCTTGTCGGACTGGCTGATGTAGCCGTGCACGGCATTGGACATGATCACGCTGTCGATGATGGGCTTGATCGGCTCCGACACCAGTGCTTGCAGCGGGTGGGATTCCACCGGCAGGCGGAAGCCGGCGAGCTTGGCCATGTGCCCGGAGTTGCCGGCGGTGACTACGCCCACGCGCTTGGCGCCGATGAAACCCTTGGTGGTTTCGACGCCAATGCACACGCCGTTTTCCTTGCGAAAGCCGATCACTTCAGTCTGCTGGATCAGGTCCACGCCCAGGGCGTCGGCGGCACGGGCGAAGCCCCAGGCCACGGCGTCGTGACGGGCCACGCCGCCACGGCGCTGCACAGTGGCGCCAATGATCGGGTAACGGGTGTTTTTCGAGCAGTCCAGGTAAGGGATTTCTTCCGCGACCTGCTTGCCGTCAAGCAATTCGCCATCGACGCCGTTGAGGCGGTTGGCGCTGACCCGGCGCTCGGAATCACGCATGTCCTGCAGGGTGTGGCACAGGTTGTAGACGCCGCGCTGGCTGAACATGACATTGTAGTTGATGTCCTGGGACAGGCCTTCCCACAGTTTCATGGCGTGTTCGTACAGGTGCGCCGATTCGTCCCACAGGTAATTGGAACGCACGATGGTGGTGTTGCGCGCGGTGTTACCGCCGCCCAGCCAGCCTTTCTCGACCACCGCGACGTTGGTGATGCCGTGCTCCTTGGCCAGGTAATAGGCCGTGGCCAGACCGTGGCCGCCACCGCCGACGATGACTACGTCGTAGACCTTCTTCGGCGTTGGCGTGCGCCACATGCGCTGCCAGTTCTCGTGGTGGCTGAGGGAGTGTTTGAAAAGGCCGAAGCCCGAATAGCGTTGCATAGGTGTTTACTCCAGCTCAGCGGTAAACCGGGAAGTCGGCGCACAGGGCGGCGACGTTCTTGGCCACATCGGCTTCTACGTCGGCATCGCCCAGGTTGTCGAGAATGTCGCAGATCCAGCCGGCCAGCGCGGTGCACTGGGCCACCTTGAAACCACGGCTGGTGACGGCCGGGGTGCCGATGCGCAGGCCCGAGGTCACGAACGGCGACTGTGGGTCGTTGGGCACGGCGTTCTTGTTGACGGTGATGTGGGCGCGGCCCAGGGCAGCGTCGGCGTCCTTGCCGGTCAGGCCCTGGCGGATCAGGCTGACCAGGAACAGGTGGTTGTCGGTACCGCCGGAGACCACGTCGTAGCCGCGCTCGATGAACACGCCAGCCATGGCCTGGGCGTTATCGATGACCTGCTGCTGGTAAGCCTTGAAGCCTGGCTCCAGCGCTTCCTTGAAGCACACGGCCTTGGCGGCGATCACGTGCATCAGCGGGCCACCCTGGCCGCCGGGGAACACCGCGGCGTTGAGTTTCTTTTCCAGCGCTTCGTTGGCCTTGGCCAGGATCAGGCCGCCACGCGGGCCGCGCAGGGTCTTGTGGGTAGTCGTGGTGACCACGTCGGCGAACGGAATCGGGTTGGGGTACAGGCCTGCCGCGACCAGGCCGGCCACGTGGGCCATGTCGACGAACAGGTAGGCACCGACCTTGTCGGCGATTTCGCGAAAGCGCGCAAAGTCCAGGGTCTTGGAGTAGGCGGAGAAGCCGGCGATGATCATTTTCGGCTGGTGCTCGACGGCCAGGCGTTCCACTTCGTCGTAGTCAATCAGGCCGGTAACGGTGTCAATGCCGTACTGCACGGCGTTGTACAGCTTGCCGGAAAAGCTCACCTTGGCACCGTGGGTCAGGTGGCCGCCGTGGGCCAGGCTCATGCCCAGCACGGTGTCGCCGGCCTGCAGCAGCGCCAGGTACACCGCGGCATTGGCCTGGCTGCCCGAGTGCGGCTGGACGTTGGCGTAGTCGGCACCGAACAGTTGCTTGGCGCGGTGAATGGCCAGCTCCTCGACTTTATCCACATGCTCGCAGCCACCGTAGTAGCGCTTGCCCGGGTAGCCTTCGGCGTACTTGTTGGTCAAACCGCTGCCCTGGGCTTGCATCACACGCTTGCTGGTGTAGTTTTCCGAGGCGATCAGCTCGATGTGATCTTCCTGACGCTGTTCCTCGGCATTCATTGCCGCCAGCAGTGCATCGTCGTAACCCTGGATCTGGTCTTGCTTGCTGAACATCGCGGTTCTCCCAGCGGCGCGGGGCGCCTGTCGTATTGGCGGGAAGGCGCCCTGCGGCAGGCCCCCCTTTGGATGCGATGGTAGGGCTGGCGCACAGCGGCCAGATGCCTGCGCGCGCCACACAAAGGTGCGTTTACGACATAACCCCCAAAAGCCCCTCTCAACGCCTCGTGGCACGGGTCATAGGTGCCCATACCGCTGACGGGCGCGCTGGTTTACAGTGAGCGGCTACACGATCACAAGGAATCGGCCATGAACGAGCAAAGCCAGCAGTTTGCCAGTGATAACTACTCGGGCATTTGCCCCGAAGCCTGGGCGGCCATGGAACAGGCCAACCAAGGCCATGAACGCGCTTACGGCGATGACCAGTGGACCGCCAAGGCCAGCGACCACTTCCGCCGTCTGTTCGAAACCGACTGCGAGGTGTTCTTTGCCTTCAACGGCACGGCCGCCAACTCCCTGGCACTGTCGTCGCTGTGCCAGAGTTACCACAGCGTCATCTGTTCGGAGACAGCCCACGTCGAGACCGACGAATGCGGCGCCCCGGAGTTCTTTTCCAACGGCTCCAAGCTGCTGACCGCGCGCAGCGAGAACGGCAAGCTGAGCCCCGAATCGATCCGCGAAGTGGCGCTCAAGCGCCAGGACATCCACTACCCCAAACCGCGGGTGGTCACCCTCACCCAGGCCACCGAAGTGGGCAGCGTGTACCGCCCCGACGAACTCAAGGCCATCAGCGCCACCTGCAAGGAACTGGGCCTGAACCTGCACATGGACGGCGCGCGCTTTGCCAACGCCTGCGCCACCCTGGGCTGCTCGCCGGCCGAGCTGACGTGGAAATCGGGGGTGGACGTGCTGTGCTTCGGCGGCACCAAGAACGGCATGGCGGTGGGTGAAGCCATCCTGTTCTTCAACCACGACCTGGCGGTGGACTTCGACTACCGCTGCAAGCAGGCCGGGCAGCTGGCGTCGAAAATGCGCTTCCTGTCGGCGCCATGGGTAGGCCTGCTGGAAAACGACGCCTGGCTCAAGCACGCCCGCCACGCCAACCACTGCGCCCAGCTGCTCAGCCAACTGGTGGCGGACATTACCGGCGTGGAACTGATGTTCCCGGTGGAAGCCAACGGCGTGTTCTTGCAAATGTCGGAACCGGCGCTGGAAGCCCTGCGTGGCAAGGGCTGGCGGTTCTACACCTTCATCGGCAACGGCGGCGCGCGGTTCATGTGCTCGTGGGACACCGAAGAAGCCCGCGTGCGCGAACTGGCAGCGGACATCCGCCAGGTGATGAGCTAAGTCGCATCGCAATTGCCGTGGGAGCGGGCTCTGCCCACTCCCACGGGGTCAGCCTGACAACGCCGGATCAAAGTTTGAAACCACCCATCTGCCGCGCCAGGTCGTCGGCCAGGCCGCGCAGTACCTGGCATTCCTGACGGCCGCTGCGTACTTCACCGGCCGTGGCGCGCGCCAGGTCAGAAATACCCTGCACGTTGCGGTTGATCTCTTCGGTGACGGCGGTCTGCTCCTCGGTGGCCGTGGCCACCTGGTGGTTCATGTCGCTGATGCGCTCCACTTGGCCGGTAATAGCCGTCAGCGACTCACCAGTGCGCTGGCTGGAGGCCACGCCGGTGCCGGTTGCCGCCTGGCCGCTGTGCATCGACGCCACCGCATGCTCGGCGCCTTGTTTCAGGCGGCCGATCATTTTCTGGATCTCGTCGGTGGACACCTGTGTCCGCTGCGCCAGGGTGCGCACTTCATCGGCGACCACGGCGAAGCCACGACCCATTTCACCGGCACGCGCCGCTTCAATGGCGGCGTTCAACGCCAGCAGGTTGGTCTGCTCGGAAATGCCGCGAATCACCGCCAGCACCTGATCGATCGAACCCACCTGCTCGGCCAACTCGCCCACCGCCCCAGCGGCGCTGCCGATTTCCACCGACATGCCTTCGATATGGGCAATGGAGCGACCCACCACGTCGCGTGCCTGCAAGGCCTCATCGCGGGCGCTCTGCGACGCTTCGGCGGCGCTGCCGGCGTTGCGGGCGATTTCCTGCACGGTCAGGCCCATCTCATGCACCGCAGTGGCGACCATGTCGGTCATTTCCTGCTGCCGGCCAGCACGTTCGGCAGTGTTGTCCACCACCTGGGCCACATTGCCCACCGAACTGCGCAGGCGCTCGCTGGTGGCCAGCACCTCGGCGATCATGTCACGCTGGCTGCCCAGGAAGCGGTTGAAGCCCCTGGCCAGGTCGCCCAGTTCGTCGGCACGGGAATCATCCAGGCGATGGGTCAGGTCGCCACCACCGCTGCCGATGGCCACCAGTGCGGCAGTCACCTGACGGATCGGCCGCACCAGGCCGCGGGCCAGCAGCACTACCAGCAGCAAACACACCAGGGCCACGCCCAGGCCAATCAGGCTGGTCATCCACATGGCCTGACGCGCCTGGGCATAGATCTGCGCTTCCGGCACTTCCGCCACCAGGCTCCAGTTCAGATCACGCAGTGGCAGCGCCAGGGCCAGGAATTGCTCGCCGTCGCGCTCGAAGCGGGCGGTGCTCAAACCGCTGTGACCAAGTACGGTCTTGGCCGCGTCCTGGCCGATCTGCTCGGCCAACTGTCGCTTGCCGCTAAGGTCCGCCTGCGGGTGCACCTGAATCAGGCCATCGTTGCGCACCAGGAACACCTTGCCGCGTTCGCCGAAGCTGTAGTTGTGAATCAGCTCCGACAGCTCGCTCATGCTCAGGCCCAGGCCGGCAATGCCCAGGGTTTTGCCGGCCTGCTGCACGCGCATGTCGATGAACAGGGTCAGGGCACCGGTGCTGGTGTCCGTGTCGATATTGAGCGTGCGCGGCTTGCCGCTGTCGAGGAACTCGTAGAACCAACCGTCCTGAGCGTTGCTGCGGCTGAGGGTTCGGTCCAGGCCTTTCTCGGTGTAATAGTGGTTGCTGCCGGCACTGGCGATCAGCGCGCTGAACGCTTTGTGGTCAGCGCGCACGCCTTCCAGATACTGGGTGAATGATGGCAATTGGGCACTATTTTCGCCCTCAGCCAGCCATTGCTGCACCATGGTGTTGCTGGCGATGTCGTTGGCTGCGGTCAGCGGCTTGACCAGAATCCGCTCGATGTCATTGCGCATGGCCTCCACACTGGCCGGCAGCGCGGTGTCCAGCAGGTAAGTCTGGGCCAGGCGGTTGACCACCGCCGTGTAAATGCCCACCACGATCAGGATGCTGACCAGCAGGGCGGTGCCCATGCTCAGAATCAGTTGCCATTGGATACTGCGGCGCCACAACTGCATGGGTGTAACCCTCTGAATGTCTACAGAACGACCTGCAACAGCCGTGCCGATTGTATACATTAGCCCGATCAGCGGTTACACAATGTTGTGGCAGATGACGCACGGTCACCCCTGCCCCGCAAACGCGGAGCACAGGTGGGAAAGTTCAGGAAATCGAGCGAAGGCCCCGCCGCCAGTGGCGAGGCCGCCAATCAGCCGTGGCTGATGGTGTTTTTGATCACATCAACCGTGGCGTTGACTTGCTCTTGATAACGGTTGAGCGCTTCGCTGTGCTGCTGCTGCATTTCCAGCTGCTTTGAACACAGGTTCAGCGCCGCCAGCACCAGCAACTTGTCGCCGATGAGGGTGGGGTACTTGCGTTTGGTCTCGGCCAACGACGCGTTGAGCAGGCGAGTAGCGTCGAGCAGTTTCTGCTCTTCGCCTGGCGGCGCCTTGAGCGAGTAGTCATTGCCCAGGATCGAGACGACCTTGATCGACTCCTGGCCGGTACTCATGCGCTCACAGCACCAGCGCTAGCGCGCTGAACCAGGGCCTGGATACGCGAAACGGTGGAAGTCTGCTTCTCTTCCTGTTCCATCAGGTTCAGTTGCAGGCTCTCGTTTTCTTCCTTGGCGTGGGCCAGTTGCGCAGCCAGCTGAGCGTTGTTTTCAGTCAGGGTGCGGTTCTGTTCAACCAGTTCACCGACCAGTTGTTCCAGTTGACTCAGGGTTGTTTCCAACATAATGATTTCTCGGCAGTTTCAAGGGGCGGTAACGATAAAGAAAAGTCGCCGCGCAGGCCAGGGTTTATCGGGCTTTCGACCATGAAATCCGCGGCGGCGACCTTCCTGGCCAAGCTCCGGGCCGAACCCGAAACAGACCCTGATGGACCGGTATATACCCGATCGGTTCCGGCACCTACCCGGCCATGCGACAAATGGCCCCTAAAGTGTTGCATCGTGTAACCGATAGTCAGTGCATATCTGTTTCTGTCGCATGGACCGCGAGCCCCCTCACCTGGTACCCGCCATGTCCCTACGCAACATGAATATCGCGCCCCGTGCGCTGTCCGGTTTCGCGCTCATCGGCGCACTGATGATCATCCTCGGCATCTTTGCCCTCGTGCAGATGGGCGACATCCGCAAGGCCGGCGAGGAAATCGAAGGCAACACGCTGCCGAGCATTGCCAACCTGGACATGATCACGCAGATGACCCTGCGCATGCGCGTGCTGTCCTACCGGCTGCTGGCCAACCGTGACGCCCAGACACAAGCCGACACCCTGCAACTGCTCGACTCGCGCAACCAACTGATCGCCAAGGCCCAGGCCGCCTACGAGCCGCTGATTGCCGGTGCCGACGAGCGCGCTGCCTACGGCGTGCTGAAATCGGCGCTGGACGAATACCACCAGCTGGAGTCGCGCATGCGCGCGGCCAACAGCGCCAATGACATGGACGCCTTGCGGAAAGTGGTGAACAGCGACCTGCAGGACAATTCGGCCAAGATCAATGCCGCGCTGGACAACCTGGTTGCCATCAACACCCAGCAGACCGCCGACATGAACAAGATGGCCGCCGACCAGTATTCCTCGGCCTTCACCCTGGTGGTGACGCTGCTGATCGTCGCCGCAGTGCTGACCTTCCTGTTCGCCTGGCTACTGACCCGCAGCATCGTGGTGCCGATCGACCAGGCCCTGGCCGCTGCCGAGCAGATCGCCGAAGGCAACCTGACCCGGCCGATTCGCGTGGAAGGCCGCGACGAAGCCGCACGCCTGCTGATTGCCATGGAAAAAATGCAGAACAAGCTGCGTGACACCCTGCAGCGCATTTCCGGCTCGGCCACGCAACTGGCCTCCGCCGCTGAAGAACTCAACAGCGTCACCGACGAAGGCGCCCGCGGCCTGGCCCAGCAGAACCACGAGATCGAGCAGGCGGCCACCGCTGTCAATGAAATGACCAGCGCCGTGGAAGAAGTGGCGCGCAACGCCGTCAGCACCTCCGAAGCGTCCAAGGACGCCACCGAGTCGGCCAGCGATGGCCGCGACCTGGTGCAGGAAACCGTGGGCGCCATCGAGCGCATGAGCGCCGACGTGCAGAGCACTGCCGACCTGATCGGCAACCTGGCCAACGAATCGCGCGACATCGGCAAAGTGCTGGACGTGATTCGTGGCCTGGCCGACCAGACCAACCTGCTGGCCCTGAACGCCGCCATCGAAGCAGCCCGCGCCGGTGAAGCCGGCCGTGGTTTCGCCGTGGTCGCCGACGAAGTCCGCGCCCTGGCCCACCGCACCCAGCAGTCGACCGCCGAGATCGAGCGCATGATCGGCAGCATTCAGGGTGGCACCGAGCAGGCCGTGAACTCCATGCGCAATAGCACCGAGCGCGCCGAATCGACGCTGAACATCGCCAAGGGCGCCGGCATGGCGCTGGACACCATCAACGGTGCCATCGTGCAGATCAACGAACGCAACCTGGTCATCGCCAGCGCTGCAGAGGAGCAGGCCCAGGTGGCCCGCGAAGTGGACCGCAACCTGGTCAACATCCGTGACCTGTCGGTGCAGTCGGCCACCGGTGCCAACCAGACCACCGCGGCCAGCGCCGAGCTGTCGCGCTTGGCGGTGGATTTGAACAGCATGGTGGCGCGGTTCAGCCTGTGATTATCTGAGCCTGCATCCCTTCTTCGGATTTCACATCCGATTCAAGTGGGAGCGGGCTCTGCCCGCGAAGAATACCCCGCAATCCTCCAGAAAGATCTCGGTGTGTTCTTCGCGGGCAGAGCCCGCTCCCACACATGTTTCTGCATTGGGTGTCGGTCAATACTCGATCCGGACATCCCCTTTCGGCACGCTGCAGCACGACAGGATGTAGCCATCGGCAACGTCTTCGTCGGTAATGCCGCCGTTGTGCTCCATCTCTACCTCCCCGCCCAGCTTCATCACCTTGCAGGTGCCGCAGATACCCATACCGCAGGCCTTGGGAATCATCAGCCCGAGCTTGGCCGCGGCCGCGTGCACGGTTTCGCCCGGTGCCACGCGAATGCTCTTGCCGGTGGCGGTGAATTCCACCTGGTGCAGGTCCGAAGCATCCGGCTCCGGCGCTTCGGCGGCCTGTTCGGCGTTTTCCACGGCGTCAGCGCGGGCTTCCGGCGGCGTGGCACCGAAGGACTCCTCGTGGTAGCGCGACATGTCATAGCCCGACGCTTCCAGCAGGCGTTTCACCGCGTTCATGTAGGGCGTGGGGCCGCAGCAGAAAATCTCGCGCTCCATGAAGTCCGAGGCAATCAGTTCCAGCAGCTTGTGGTTCAGGTAGCCCCGGTAGCCGGCCCACGGCTCGCCCAGGCCATGCTTCTCGCAAATAATGTGCAGGCTGAAGTTGTCGATGCGCGAGGCCATGTGTTCCAGCTCGCGGTGGTAAATGATGTCCTTGGGCGAGCGGGCGCTGTGCACGAACACCATGTCGACGTTGGCGTTGGTGTCGTAGAACCAGCGCGCCATGGACATTACCGGGGTAATGCCGACGCCGCCGCTGAGGTACAGCACCTTCTGCGCCGGGAAATCGATAGCGTTGAACAACCCAACAGGCCCGTGCACCGCCAGCTCCTGGCCTTCATGCAAGGTGTCGTGCAACCAGTTGGACACGCGCCCGCCGGGCACGCGCTTGATGGTGATGGAGAAGCTGTAGGGCACCGACGGCGAGCTGGAAATGGTGTAGGAACGCATCACCGGCGCGCCGTCGATCTCCAGCTCCAGGGTCACGAACTGCCCGGGCTTGAAGAAAAACAGGATCGGCTGGTCGGCCATGAAACAGAAGGTGCGCACGTCCCAGGTTTCCTGGATGACCTTGACGCAACGGACCACATGGCGGCCATTGGCCCATGTCTGGGTGTTTACCGGGCTCAGGAAGCTGTTGGACATGCTTATCTCCACGGCCGACTGTCGGCCTCATGGGGAAGGATTCTGCGTGGGCCGTGTCGCCGTCACTTTCCTATCTGCGACATTCACATGCTTATGGCGACCAGCCCCATGGGCCATGGGCTGGCGCGTCGGGAATGGATTGGGCCATGTCGCCCATGGATAAGGTTCATGGCCCGCGCGGACGCACACTCCACGGCAAATGAACCTGATGTATTCAAGCCTTGCGTTGCACACCGTATCAGCCACTTTTCGCGGCCGCACAGATGGCCATGAGGACACACACGATGGACGTTACCGCTACCCTGAGCCTGGGCGACCCGCTGGAACCCGCACGCAAGGCCACCGCCGAAATGCTGCAGACCCGGGAGCGGACGTTCTCGCTGCCGCAGCCCTTCTATAGTGACGAGCGCCTGTTCGACATCGACATGCAGGAGATCTTCCAGAAGGAATGGCTGATCGCCGGCATGACCAGCGAGATCCCCGCCAAGGGCAACTACCTGACCCTGCAAGTGGGCAAGAACCCGATCATTGTGGTGCGCGGCGCCGACGGCGTGGTCCACGCCTTCCATAACGTGTGCCGCCACCGTGGCTCGCGCTTGTGCACCAGCGAAAAAGGCAAGGTCGCCAAGCTGGTGTGCCATTACCACCAGTGGACCTACGAGCTGGACGGCCGCCTGCTGTTCGCCGGCACCGAGATGGGCGCCGACTTCGACATGAAGCAGTACGGCCTCAAGCCCGTGAACGTGAAGACCGCCGGCGGCTACATCTTCATCAGCCTGGCGAGCAACCCGCCAGCCATCGACGAGTTCCTGCGCACCCTCGAGCACTACATGGAACCCTACGACATGGAGAACACCAAGGTGGCGGTGCAGACCACCTTGATGGAAAAGGCCAACTGGAAGCTGGTGCTGGAAAACAACCGCGAGTGCTACCACTGCGGCGGCTCGCACCCAGAGCTGTTGAAAACCCTGCTGGAATGGGACGACGTCACTGACCCGCGCGCCGATCAGGCCTTCAAGGACCACGTGGCCGCCTCTGCTGCCGCCTGGGAAGCCGAGAAGATTCCCTACGCACACGCCAGCTTCGGGCTGCGCAACCGCATCGTGCGCATGCCGCTGCTCAAAGGCACCGTGTCGATGACCCTGGATGGCAAGGTCGGCTGCAAGAAGCTCATGGGCCGCATCCAGAACCCCGACCTGGGTTCCATGCGCATCCTGCACCTGCCGCACTCGTGGAACCACTGCATGGGCGACCACATCATCGTCTTCACCGTGTGGCCGATCAGCGCTCAGGAAACCATGGTCACCACCAAGTGGCTGGTGCACAAGGACGCCGTGGAAGGCGTGGACTACGACGTGGAGCGCATGCGCCAGGTGTGGGACGCCACCAACGACCAGGACCGTCGCCTGGCCGAGGAAAACCAGCGCGGCATCAACTCCACCGCCTACCAGCCGGGCCCCTACTCCAAGACCTATGAGTTCGGCGTGGTGAACTTCATCGACTGGTACAGCGAGCGCATGCTCAGCAACCTGGGCGCGGCGCCCGCGCCGTACCTGAAAGGCGTCGCCGTTCACGAGTAATCGCAACCTGCGTAGCAGCAACGGTCTGTGGGAGCGGGGGCAGCCCCCCCGGCCCCACAAGCGGCCGCTACGGATCAGCTGAGGACATATCCGGTAAAGGATTGTCGCTCTGCCCTGCCGTGCATTTCCCTTATGGTCCGCCCTTCAAAACAAGAAGAAGGGCTACCACCATGCACTCCCCCGCCTACGTCCCCGCCATCGATGGGCTGCGCGCCATCGCGGTGCTGGCCGTCATCGTCTTCCACCTGAACGTCCTCGAGCTGCTGCCAGGTGGTTTCACCGGCGTCGACATGTTCTTCGTCATCTCCGGCTATGTCATCAGCCGCTCGCTGCACGACCAGGCGCGGAATGGCTTCAGGGCCTTCGTGCTGGCGTTCTACCGCCGGCGCCTGCTGCGCATCCTGCCGGCGCTGCTGCTGGTGCTGGCCGCCAGCTTCATCGTCTCGGCGCTGCTGGTACCGCCGGTGTGGCTCAGCGACCACAACGACCGAACCGGCCTGGCCGCCTTCTTCGGGCTGAGCAATTTCGTGCTGGCGTGGAACACCGACACCTATTTCTCGCCCCGGGCCGACCTCAATCCGTACCTGCATACCTGGTCACTGGGCGTAGAAGAACAGTTCTACCTGGTGTTCCCGGTCCTTTGTTTCCTCTGCCTGCGCTACCGGCATCAGGTGAAGTGGCTGTGGGCCGTGCTGCCCGCCTTGGCGCTGGCGTCGCTGGTGGTCAGCGCAGTGCAGACCACCACAGAGCCGCTGGCCGCGTTTTACCTGCTGCCTGCCCGATTCTGGGAGTTGGCGGCCGGGGCCATGCTGTTCCAGCTCATTGGCACGCGGGTCTGGGCCGCTCGCTGGGCCGGGATGGCACAGCTGCTGCTGGGGAGCGGCCTGGCGCTGGTGCTGTGCGCTATGGTACTGGCCCAGCCGGCACGCTTCCCCTTCCCCTGGGCACTGGCGAGCGTGGCCGGCACGCTGATGATGATCGCGGCCGTCACCGTCAAGCCGGTCGGTGCCCGCGCCCCGTTACAAGCGCTGCTGCAATCTTCGCCGATGACCTATATCGGGCGGCTGTCCTATTCGCTGTACCTGTGGCATTGGCCGGTGGCGGTGTTCCTGCGCTGGACCATCGGGCTGGAGCACCTTGCCGTGCAGCTGGCCTACCCATTGGTCGTCCTGACGCTGGCCGCCGCGTCCTACCACTGGGTAGAGGTGCCGGTTCGCCGGGGCCAGACGCTACTGCAACGGCGGGCCGGGGTGACCCTTGGCGCGGGCATCAGCGCCACCGTGCTGCTGTGGTGGAGCGCCACCTGGGTGTCGGAAAACGCCGAGCGCCTGTCACTCAGCCAGGTCAGCGACACTTATACCTGGCATGCCTACAAACATTATCCACAGGCGCCCATTAGCCCGGTCACGGACCCACGGGTGCAAGGTCGTCAGCTGTTCGTGATCGGCGATTCGCACACCGCGGCCTACCGCACGCTGCTTCACCTGGTGGCGCTGGAACGCGGGATCACGGTGATCGAATACGAGCGGGGCGGCTGCGGCGTGGTCAGCCTGATCGGCCAGGACCCGACAGACTGCGCGCAGCTGCGCGAAACCCAGTGGCAGGCAATAGAAACCCGGGCAAAACCCGGCGACGTGGTGTTCCTGGCCTCGCTGCGCATGCCCGAGCTTGCGGGGCGCGCGTGGCAACAAGGCGAGGGCGCCGCTCTGGCGGCCGCGCACCAGGACCTGTCGCCCGCCAACCTTGAGCAGGCGCGGCATGCTGCCAAGGCAGTGCTGGATCGCTTGCAGGCGGCCGGCCTGAACGTGCTGATCGATGCCCCCAAGCCGCTGTTCAAGGCGCCCGCCAATCGCTGCTCGGATGCCTTCAACCGCATGAACCCGGTCTGCGCCCCGGGCCTGACGATCGATCGCACGCAGCTGCAATCACTGCGGGCAGCGCAAATGGCCTTGTTGGCATCGCTGGCCAGCGAATACCCGCGCCTTCATGTCTGGGACCCGTTCCCGCTGCTCTGTCCTACCCGCATCTGCTCGGCCTACGATCAGGACGGCAAGCCACTGTTTGCCGACGCCGATCACCTCAGCGGCCACGGTAACCGCGTGCTATGGCCATCATTCAGCAAGGCCCTGGTGGAAATATGGCACAACACTGATCAATAAGTAGCCAACTGCCTCCGAGGCCTTGTTATGCAAGGCCACCAGAGGTAAGCCAACATCTTATCCACAGCCAGGCCCACAGTAATTGTGGGCAACCGCTGCCCGCCTGTGCAAGAAACCCAAGAAAAACCGTGACTTATTCATAAAGGCAGTTTCCACATGCAATCGATCAAAAAATGATCAAACCTCTGTAAGCCACGGAATACGTGGCTCGCAGCGGTAGGCAAACACCTTATCCACAGAAACGCCAACAGACTTTGTGCGCAACTTCGCCGCCCTAGCTACTGGCTGTGGAAAAAGCGTTGAAAGCCGCGGATTATTGGCTTTCCAGCCGTCATGGCACGTGCAAAACCTGATATTGATCAAAAAACAACCAAACCTTGCGAAGCCTTCATCCACAAGGCTCGCAGCGTTAGGCGAACAGATTATCCACAGAAGCACCAACAAGGATTGTGGGCAAACCATGCCAACCCACCGTTGTTACACCCGGTAAAAACCTCGCCAAAACAGCCACTTGCTCTGCTCATTTTATGACCGATCGCCGGAAAGGCCCGACAGGCGTGCTCTGCAGCCATGCACCAACAACTTATCCACACGCCCACCCACACGGATTGTGGGCAACTATGCCCGCCCCCTACATCTGTAGGGATTGCACCCGATTGGAGGTGTAGCCACTCTGTTCGCACTAATAAGAAAAGGAGACACCCATGCACCCGGATAGCTTGCTTTCCGCCTGCGCCATCGCCCTGTTGCTGGGGATAAGTGTGACCAATGCTGGAACCGAGACAGATTGGGGGGAAGTGCTGCGGGTGGGGTTGCCGCTGTGCATGGCAGTGGTGGTAGCGGTGTTTTACTGGTTGCGGCGCAAACGGCCACGTAGCCGTCAGGTACAGCCGGCGCACCGATTGTCGCTGGTGTGGGTGAACCTGCGCTGGGAAGGGCCCGCGCGGCGGGGATGATGGAAAGGAAGAAGGGTGGGACCCGGCAAGCCAGCTCCCGCCAACGATCAGCGCACCACGCCTTCCTCAACCAACAGCTTAAGAATCGCCTGCGCGCCTTCCTGCGCATTCACGCCCTTGAGCACTTGCCCACCGCCACCACTGGCCTTCGCCGTGGCCGCCTTCATCCGATCAGCACCGCTCTTGGCCTTGATCACTTTCAGGCGCTTGGGCCGTGGCTTGGCGGGGGTGAGGTCGGCGCCTTCTCCGGGTTTGGCCTGGGTACCGACCTGCACTACCCGTTACACACTCCCCATAACGCCGGTGCTATTACTTGAGCTCACTTCGCTCGATAAGCACGTTCTGAATACTTGAACGCCTGCTCTTCAGCTCGGAGGCCCTTGGTATTGCTGCTAACTCACAATTGATTCGGTAATCCGTAATCTAGGGAGGCCTCCTTCCTGGGACCATTTAGTAACGCCGCAGTAGCAATACCAAAATATGCACAAGTGCCGCATAGCAGTGAAACTTAACCCTCAGCAGATTGATGTACCCAATTGACATTAGCTGCGTAATTAAAATCACCTTTTGAGTGTAGGACCAGCCTCTCAACAGAAATGGAATTATCCCTCGACTACGCCAGAAGCGTCGCATTGTTTACTGCGATTATCTAGGCGAATAATTAGACCAAGCAGAAAACCCGAGGGAAACATTGGTTCGCGCCGGAATGCTTCTGCATACGAGCCACCAATAAATGAGTCATATTCGATGAGTGAAGCGCCGTCACAAAATAACCTTCCACTTTTCAGGGTGGAAGCAAGACATCGAGGAACAGCACTAAATACCGGTGCCGTTCAAAATCTCTACACAGCTCAGCATCAAATGTTGTCCATACTAACCTTTATTCTACTCGTCGGGACTTTGCTATTCATCTACTTTGGCCAATACACACGAAAAGCTGTCGTCACTGGGGTAATTTCCCCAGTAAAACCGACCGCGCACGCAAGTTCGCCAACTGCAGCAATAGTTAAAGAAATCCGAGTCAAAGAAGGAGACATAGTTGAAGAAGGACAAATTTTGTTCACCCTTATGACTGATATCATTTCAAGTAGCGGACGAGGCCATACAAACATAGAGCTTACAATTACCAAGCAGATTGCAACCCAAGAAACAAAGAAACGTGAAACTCAAAGCCAGTTAGCAAATGAGCTATCACAACTTGGAAGTAAAAACGACAATTTGACAAATCAAAGAAATACAATATCCAATGAAATCAACATCACTCGAGAGTTATTGCAAAGCAAATCTAATGGACTTAAGCGCCTGGAAGCATTGCACAAGGAAAAGCTGGTCCCAACCAGAGCTTTTGACGAAGCATTTCAACAGTTGCTAATGACAAAAATAGAGATGAATAGACTACTAAGGCTAAGGCAAGACCTGGACTCAAGGCTAGCGGATATCCTCTACACAACAAATGAAATAAAATATCGAGCTAAGGTCGACCTAGCAGGAATCGATAATAACATCCTGACGCTTTCTAGAGAGAAATTATCTAATGAAGCGGCTCAGTTTATTTACATTGCATCACCGTTTTCAGGAACAGTAACCGCAATCAATACTAGCGAGGGGCAACACATCAGTCCGGGAACGCTGCTCTCCAGCATCACGCCTAATGAAGTCTCGATGGAAGCGGTTTTATATATCCCATCTGAAGATATCGGTTTTGTTGAGGTAGGGCAGACAACTACATTGCGAATGACCGCTTTTCCATACCAGAAATTCGGATCAATGCACACCACAATTACAAAGATTTCTAAAAGCCCTTACCAAGGCAAAGACATAGCACCAAACTTTCAAGAGATGCTGGACAGCAATAAAAATTACTACAAAGCAACAGCTACTATAACACTCGACGATTCTGCAGAGCGGGCTAACAAGATAAAAACAAGTCCCGGACTTACTTTTCAAGCAGACATTTCACTCGAGACACGAACATTCTATGAATGGATGTTACACCCAATATTGTCATTTTCTAACAAGTGAGAATTTCGAATGGAAATCAATCTCGACTGTACGGCTACATTCTTCTGCGAGGAAATTCAAGGCAAACGCCCCCATCTCTTTAAGAATGCAATAAGCAAGCACAACGTGACGTGGAAATTGGTGAACCAACTTCTTGCAAGACATGACCACACCTCTCCAAATTTCAAAATTATGCAAAATGGACTAATACTAAAACAAGAATATCTTGAAAGATACGAAGAGGTATTAACCACAAAGCACAGAGTCATAAAGCCTAAACTATATAAACTGATGAAAAATGGCGCCAGCTTAGTTTTAAACAAAATAGATGGCTGCATGGAGGTTGAACGAATTCAACGCTTCATTGCTCAACTGAGCTCTCGGCAAACTGTAGTCAGTGGTTACGCTTCATTCGGCGAAGAGACTTCATTCGGAAACCACTGGGACACACACGATGTTTTTGCCATCCAATTAATTGGCCGGAAACGGTGGGTAATTTACCCGCCTACTGAAAAAAACCCCCTGTATAAAAACTCAAGCGTTGGCAGAGAAGCCGAATGTAGCTCGGAGCCGTGCATGGAGCTAATACTTGAAGCAGGTGATATCTTCTACCTACCTCGAGGCTGGTGGCATGAGGTCAGGCCCACCGGTTCCGAGACATTTCATCTCGCAGTAGGAACATACCCCCCTTACATAAGCGATTATTTCACTTGGATATGCGAGAAAGTCGCTACAGAAAATCAATTATTCCGTTTAGACATGGGGGCCTTTAAAAACGATGCTAGCACCTTAAGTCATGCGACAAGAGTGATTAGCGAAGCTGCAGTCGATAAAACCAACTACATGGACTTCCTACAACAGTTCAGCTCGGTCCAACGGCTACCATCGTCATATGCCATTGAAATTTTCGGCAACAGTGAAGCAGGGTTAATTCCTACTGACAGGCCAATTGTCCTCAATGCCAACGATACCCGGTCATGGCATAACGATACAATTATAATAAATGGAGCAAAGCTGACCGCAGACACAACTACTCAAGAAATAATAAATTTTTTCGCTACACAACCTGGCGCCAGCATGTCAGCACTCGCAGAAGAAATTAAATCAGTCAAATTTGAACAATTGCACAAATTAGTGCATGAATTAATCTATCACGACATTCTCTCTATCGAACTACCCAACTGCACTCCAGCATAATTATGAAAATATGTCTTCAAGAAAAATCTAATGAATGTGGCCTAGCGTGCTTAGCGATGATCGCCAACTATAACGGCCACAACTTAAGCTTACAACATATGAGGTCTCATTTTTGGCCTTCCAATAAACCGTTGGCTGCAAAAGACATAATGTCGATTGCCAACCAACTTGACTTGACTTGTCGAGCCCTTAGACTTGAGTTATCAGAGATTCAAAATCTTCGAACCCCCTGTATCCTTCACTGGGACCTAAATCATTATGTAATACTCGAAAATGTAAAAAAACAAAAATTATCAATCGTAGATCCTAATGTTGGCCGGCGAACTATGGTTTTGTCTGAAGCCAATTCGAGCTTTACTGGAATCGCACTCGAGTTTCAACGCGCCTTGGCTTTTAGTCCAACAAAAGCCAGCAACCCTATTTCAATTTTTGGCTTGTGCAAACAATTAAAGCCGCTCTCCTCCAGCCTGCTACATATTTTTTTAATTTCTTTATGCGTTGAGGCCCTCTCTCTTTCAATTCCTTTTGTGTCCCAGTGGATAATAGACGGAGCCCTTGTCGCAAATGACAGAGACTTCCTTTCAATATCTGTACTCGGAGGAATTCTTCTAATCGCATTCAAATTTATCCTTTCTGTAAATAGTGAGACACTGCGATTAAGACTTAGCCAGACTGTCGGACTACAATGGTCTACAACCTTATTCATGCATTTATCTTGCTTGCCATGGGAGTATTACCAAGCGCATCCTCAAGGAGAGATTCAGAGCCGGTTTAGTGCGCTAAAACCTATAAAAGATTTCCTACTTAACTCTTTAACGATTGCTGCAATAGATTTATTGACTGTATCAGCGTGCCTTACCCTAATGTTTCTTTACAGCACAACCCTAACGATCGCCGCGCTTATTTCTTGTCTATTCTACACGCTGGTCAGGTTTGCATTTTACCCGATACTTCGGGACGCAATCAGCGAGCGTATAGCCCTAGGCGCTCAGGAGCAGTCCCATTTTTTGGAAAGCTTAAAATCATCTGTGTCAATAAAAATGAGCGGACTTATTCCTTCGAGGGTTAACCAATGGAGTAACCTTTTGGTAGAAGTCCAGAACAGAGATTCTCGCACACAGAAAATCCAAATTTACGCTGCCGGCGCAAATACGTTAGTTTTCGGAATTGACTCAATGGCTCTACTTTTTATTGGAGGAACCCTCATAATAAATTCAACGTTTACGCTGGGAATGCTAATCGCGTTTATCGGAATCAAGGCTCACTTTACATCTAGGATCACCAGATTCATTGACACCTTCATTCAGTACCAATTACATTCGGTTAACTGCGAGAGGGTGGCGAGCATTGCACTAGAGTCTAAAGAAGAGTTCAGCACGGCGCAAAGGGAGCTACCAGCAGGCCCGCTAAGTGTAGAAATGTTAGATGTATCCTATAGGCACCACGGGTGCGAAAACTGGATCCTAAAGCAAGTAAATTTGACCGTCCTTGCCGGGCAATCGATTGCCATAACAGGTAAATCAGGTAGCGGAAAATCAACCCTTGCGAAGCTAATGCTAGGGCTAATCAAACCATCAGAAGGCCGAATAATAATCGGCGGCATACCCATTGATGAAGTTGGACATACGCAGCTTCGTGCGGCAATAGGAACTATATTACAGGAAGACCAAATTATCTCTGGGACTGTTGCTGAAAACATTTCTAGCTTCCATCCGTCCCCGCTTTTCGAGTGTATCGAGACCGCAGCAAAGCTTGCAAATATCCATCATATAATATCAAAGTTACCTTTTGGCTATCAAACACCTATAACTGATGTTTGCGCCTCACTCTCGGCAGGACAGAAACAGCGGATATTCCTAGCTAGAGTTTTTTATAAAAAACCTAATCTCATGATACTAGATGAAGCCACAAGCAATCTCGACCTCCACAGCGAAGACCATGTCATTCAATCGCTAAAACTGCACCCGGCCACTTTGGTGACCATCGCCCACCGAAAGGAAACACTTAAATCGGCTTCAAGAATCATTAAACTTGAAGGAGGGCGTATTATTTCCGACCAGGAGCAGTAACTTATAGAACAAAATCACCGCCCGCAAATCACATCAAAACGGAGGCTCATCACCAAAGACAACAAAAATTAACAAAAAACAAACAAAACAAACAAGGAGACAACCATGAGAGAAATCACAGTATCTGAACTTGAGTTAGTTTCTGGCTCTTACGGGCCAGCTGGAGCTGCAGGTGGCGCAGTTGTTGGAGCAGCTGTCTATGGAGGGTATGTCGTTGGAAAAGGTGGAGGGTCCCTTGGTGGTCTCGCAAATTCAATGGTCGGTGGGGCAGGACTAGGCTTTGTGCTAGGTCCAGGAAGCGTACCAGGGATTGTAGTTGGCGTGGAGGCTGGATTCCACGCTGGCTTCGTTGGTGGTTTAGTAGAGAGGGGTATCGATGGAGACACCCCTGACCCTGATCCAAGCGGCACGAATTATTGTGGATCAGGCTATTAGCGCATATAGCCACATGGACGCAGCCTGTGGAGAAGGTCCCGAAATAATAACATTTAGTCTAATACTACTATTTGTTACATGTATGACTTTTCATAGTTGTGGCATCAGCATCAAACAGATAAGTCATACAAAGTGGTCACCATTACTAACACCTACTTTATTGATCATCTCAATACTGCTGGCAAATTATATCTGCTAGCGTAAGGAAGGTTCATTTGAAGGGCATTCCTGACTACAACTTTAACGAATTACTCCTTCTTCTATTAGTAGTTTTAAAACTGCCTCGGCCCCCTCCTGGGCGCTGATGCCTTCAAGCACCTGCCCACCCCCACCACTGGCCTTCGCCGTAGCCGCCTTCATCCGATCAGCACCGCTCTTGGCCTTGATCACTTTCAGGCGCTTGGGCCGTGGCTTGGCGGGGGTGAGGTCGGCGCCTGTGAATAACTCGTCTTCGACAATTTCCACCTGGTCGACGTGGAACTGGCCGCGCTGGCCTGGGCCGTAGGCGCTCTGGCGAGCCTTGGGCGCGGCGTTGTCGACGGTGGCCAGCAGTGGCAGGCGCACTTTCAGGCGGCGGCGCTGGCCGCGTGGCAGGGCCTGCAGCACTTGGGCCACGCCATGGCTGACCGATTCCACTTCGGCCAGGCCAGTGATCAGCGGCCAGCCGAGCTTTTCCGCCAGCAGGAATGGCAGCATGCCCGAGCCTTCGCCGGTTTCCGCCTGGCTGCCGGCGAGCACCATCTGCGCACCGGTGTCGTGCAGGTAGTCGGCCAGGGCCGGCAGCACGTCGCTGCCGGGCGGTTGTTCAAGCACGTCCATCTGCGCCAGGCCCATGCCCAGGTAGGCGCGCAAGGCCGGCTCGCGAACGTCGCCGGCGTGCACCACCTGCAAGTTATTCCCAGCCAGTTGCAGGCCCAGTTCGACCGCGCGCGAGTCCTGCTCGGCACGGCGGCTGCGCCCGGACGTGGGGTGGGCGCCAATGGAGACCAGGCTGACGACTTTCATGTTCATGTGCACCTCAGGCGGCATCGCGCTTGGCTTCGTTACGGTAGGCCTGGATGGCGTCAATCAGCGCCTTGAGCAGTTCGGCGCTGTCGCCGATCACCGACAGGTCGGCACGCTTGATCATGTCGCAGCCAGGATCGAGGTTGATTGCCACCACCTTGTCGCAGGCACCAATGCCCTGCAGGTGCTGGATGGCCCCGGAGATGCCCACGGCCACGTACACCCGGGCGGTCACCCAGGTGCCGCTGGCGCCCACCTGGCGGTCGCGGGTCATGAAGCCGTCGTCCACCGCCACCCGCGAGGCGCCTTCGGTGGCGCCCAGGGCCGCGGCGGTGCGGTGGAACAGGTCCCAGTCCTTGACGCCGTTGCCACCGGAGAAGATGAATTCGGCCTCGGCCATGGGGATGGCCGCCGGGTCAACGGCCACGGCGCCGAGGTCCTCGATGCGCGGCAGGCAGCGCGCCACGGCTGTGGATAACTGCACCGGCAGTGCTTCGTGGCGGGTTTCGTCCACCGGCTCGGCGCACTCGGCCGCCGCCAGCAGCAGGCGCGGCAAGGCCCGGCTGATGTCCTGCTGGCCAGCGCCAGCGCGGCCCACGCACAGGCCGTCCTTGGCTTGCCAGATGCGTGTGGCCGGGCGCTCACCCAGCGCCGCGCCGAGGCGCCGACCCAGTTCGCCACCACCGCTGCGGCTGTCGGGCAGCAGCCAGTGGCGCGGGTTGAACTGGTTATCCACAGCCCGCAGGCCCTGGATGCGCTGCTCCGGCGCGTAGCCGTCGTATTCGCTCCCACTGATTTCCAGCAGGCGGTCGACGCCGGCTGTGGAAAAGCCGGTTTCCTTGTGTTCGCCAAACACGATGGCCAACACCGCACCGTCGCTACCCGCCAACTGATGGGCCAGGCCCAGCAGGTCACGGTCGTGACTGCTCAGGCGGCCACCGACCATGTCCGGTACCACCGCAATATAGAACGCAGGCTCAAGCACCCGGTGCAGCGGCAACAACACCTCGGCCGCGGCACTGCGCTTGCTGCCGCCGCCCTGCTGGGCGCCGCTGCGGTCGATACGCTTGACCCCGTTGGGGCCGATGTAGCCGACGGCATGCGGGTTCTTGCGGATGACGCCCGCAGGCCCCATCCACGTTGCCTGCAATGGCTGCATGGCAGCGTGCAGGGGATGCAGGCGGTTGCGCGCGATCCATTCGGCGCGCGGGTCGCGGCGGATAATGTCGCTCATCAGTGCACCTCTGCGGGGATACGTTTAACCGGTGCCGGCTTTACCGCCACCACTTCCTCCACCAGCGCATCGGCCACCAGCTCGGCGATGTCCTTGATCAAGGGGCGAGGCTCCACGACGCCTTCAAGCATCGCCGTGCACTGCGGACAGCCCACGGCCACCAGTTCAGCCTGGGTTTCGCGGATGTCGTCCATGCGCATATCGGGAATGCGCTGTTTGCCGGGGATATCGGTGATCGGCGCACCGCCACCACCACCGCAGCAGCGGGAACGGAATCCGGAACGCTGCATTTCCCGCACGTCGATGCCCAGTGCCTTGAGCACATCGCGCGGCGCCTGGTATTCGCCGTTGTAGCGGCCCAGGTAGCACGGGTCGTGGTAGGTCACGCTGCCGCCCTTGTGCTGGCCCAGCGTGAGCGCGCCGCCGCTGACCAGTTCGGCCATGAAGGTGCTGTGGTGCTGCACCCGGTAGTTGCCGTCGAAGGCGCCGTATTCGTTTTTCAGCACGTGAAAGCTGTGCGGGTCGCAGGTGACAATGCGCGCGAAGCTGTATTTGTTCAGGGTGTGGATATTACGTTTGGCCAGCAACTGAAAGGTGGCTTCGTCGCCCAGGCGGCGGGCCACGTCACCACTGTCGCGTTCTTCCAGGCCGAGCACGGCGAAGTCAACCTTGGCGGCGCGCAGCACTTTGACGAAGGCGCGCAAGGTGCGCTGGTTGCGCATGTCGAAGGCGCCATCACCGACCCAGAACAGCACGTCAGTGGTCTTCTTCTCGCTCATCAGGGTGAGATTAAGGTCGGCAGCCCAGTTCATCCGCCCGCCCGGGTTGAAGCCGCCGGGGTTGTCGGTAGCGATCAGGTTGTCCAGCACTTCGGCGCCTTTGTTCGGGGTGGCGCCCTTTTCCAGGGTGAGGTGGCGGCGCATGTCGACGATGGCGTCCACGTGCTCGATCATCATTGGGCACTCTTCCACGCAGGCGCGGCAGGTGGTGCACGACCACAGGGTTTCGGCGTCCACCAGGCCGTTGACGATGGGCTGGTGCGGGTTGCCACCGTGCTCGCCCACCGGCTTGCCCGGGTACGGGCTGCCAGCGAACTTGGCGTCGGTGCCACCGGCCAGGCCCACGACCATGTCCTGGATCAGCTTTTTGGGGTTCAGCGGCTGACCGGCGGCAAACGCCGGGCACGCGGCCTCGCACTTGCCGCACTGCACGCAGGCGTCGAAGCCCAGCAGTTGGTTCCAGGTGAAGTCCGTGGGCTTTTCTACGCCCAGCGGCGCGGCAGGGTCGGCCAGGTTAAGCGGCTTGAGGCCGGTGGAACGGCCACCGCCGAAGCGCTCGGCGCGACGGTGCCAGGCCAGGTGCAGGGCACCGGCGAAGGCGTGCTTCATCGGCCCGCCCCAGGTCATGCCGAAGAACAGTTCCGATACGCCCCACAGCACGCCCACCGCCAGAATAGCGGCCAGCACCCAGCCACCGAAATCAGCAGGCAGGATGCCCGCCACCGGCAGGGTCAGCAGGAAGAAGCTCGCCGAGAACGCCAGCAGGCTTTTCGGCAGGCGCATCCACGGGCCCTTGGACAGGCGCGACGGCGGGTTCAGGCGGCGCTTGAAGACGAACACCGCGCCGCCGAACATGATCACGGTGGCCAGCAACAGGGCGTAGCCAAGAATGCGGTTATGCAGGCCGAAGCCGTGCACCAGAATCGCCAGCACGATCGACAGCACGGCGCCGCCGGCGGTGGCCACATGGGTATTGGCGATGTATTTGTCGCGGGCCACCACGTGGTGCAGGTCGACCATGTAGCGGCGCGGCATGGCCAGCAGGCCGCCGAGCAGGTCTACCGGCGCGGCGCGCCCGTTGCGCCACAGGCGTACGCGGCGCACGGCGCCGAGAAGGGCCAGGGCCAAAGCGGCGAACAGCAGGATGGGGAGGATCGTATTCAACATGGTGAAGCCCCTGAAGACCCAGCGGTCTCGGACAAAGGGATGCCAACGCGGACCCTGTGGGAGCGGGCTCTGCCCGCGAATGCAGCACCGCGGCGTCCGCTTCGCGGGCAGAGCCCGCTCCCACACTATCCATTCCCATCGGAATGAAAGCGTCGTGCCAGCTTAAAAATCCTTGCACAGGCGCAGGGCGTCGTAGATCGCCGCGTGAGTGTTGCGCTGGGCCACGCAATCGCCGATGCGGTACAGCAGGTAACCATCGCCCGCCTGGCTCAGCGCTGGCTGCGGCTGGATGGCGAACAGCGCCTCGATGTCCATCTGGCCCTTGTTGCGCGACTCCTGCTTGAGTTCGTAGTACAGCTGCTCGTCAGGACGCACGCCGTTTTCCACGACAATCTGGTCCACCACCCGCTCCTCCTTGGCACCGGTGTATTCGTTCTCCAGCACTGCCACCAGCTTGTCGCCCTCGCGGTAGACCTTTTCCAACATCAGGTCGCCGGTCATGATCACTTCCTTGGGGTACATGCTGCGGTAGTAGGTGGGGAACGATGTACCGCCAATCGCCACGCCCGGCTTGATGTCGTCGGTGACAATCTCCACCTGGGCGCCCTTGTCGGCCAGGAAGTCGGCCACGGACATGCCGGTGAATTCACAGATGGTGTCGTACACCAACACGTTCTTGCCTGGTGCCACCTTGCCGTCCAGCACGTCCCAGCTGCTGACCACCAGGCCCTCTTCGGCGCCCCAGTGTTCGTTCTGCTCCAGGAATGGATGGCCGCCCACGGCCAGCACCACCACGTCGGGACGCAGGTCGCGGATGCTCGCGGCATCGGCAGCGGTGCCCAGGCGCAGGTCCACTTTCAGGCGCGCCAGTTCAAGCTGGAACCAGCGGGTAATGCCGGCGATCTGGTCACGCTGCGGCGCTTTCGACGCCGTGGTGATCTGCCCGCCAATGAAGTCTTTTTTCTCGAACAGCGTTACGTCATGGCCGCGCTCGGCCGACACCCGCGCCGCTTCCATGCCCGCCGGACCGGCACCGACGATCACCACCTTGCGTTTCGGCCCGGTGGATTTCTCGATGATGTGCGGCACGCCCATGTATTCCCGCGAAGTGGCGGCGTTCTGAATGCACAGCACGTCCAGGCCCTGGTACTGACGGTCGATGCAATAGTTGGCGCCCACGCACTGCTTGATCTGGTCCACCTGGCCCATCTTGATCTTGGCGATCAGGTGCGGGTCGGCGATGTGCGCGCGGGTCATGCCGACCATGTCCACGTAGCCGCCTTCCAGAATGCGCGTGGCCTGGTTCGGGTCCTTGATGTTTTGCGCGTGCAGCACCGGCGCCTTCACCACTTCCTTGATACCGGCGGCCAAGTGCAGGAACGGCTCCGGTGGATAACTCATGTTGGGGATAACGTTGGCCAGGGTGTTGTGGGTGTCGCAACCCGAGCCCACCACGCCGATGAAGTCGATCAGGCCGGTGTCATCGTAGTACTTGGCGATCTGCTTCATGTCCTCGTGGCTGAGGCCATCGGGGTGGAATTCGTCGCCGCAGATGCGGATGCCCACGCAGAAATCCGGGCCCACTTCCTTGCGCACGGCCTTGATCACTTCCAGGCCGAAGCGCATGCGGTTCTCGAAGCTGCCGCCCCATTCGTCGGTACGCTTGTTGACTCGCGGGCTCCAGAACTGGTCGATCATGTGCTGGTGCACCGCCGACAGTTCCACGCCGTCCAGGCCGCCGGCCTTGGCGCGCGCCGCGGCGCTGGCGTAGTTGCCGATCACTCGCCAGATTTCTTCCGGCTCGATGGTCTTGCAGGTGGCGCGGTGCACCGGCTCGCGGATACCCGACGGCGACATCAGCGTGGGCCAGTGCTCGCCGTCCCAGCGCGAGCGGCGGCCCATGTGGGTAATCTGGATCATGATCTTGGCGCCATGCTTGTGCATGGCGTCGGCCAGGTTCTGGAAGTGCGGGATGATCTTGTCGGTGGCCAGGTTCACCGATTTCCACCAGCCCTGCGGGCTGTCGATGGCCACACTCGAGGAGCCGCCGCAGATCGCCAGGCCAATGCCGCCCTTGGCTTTCTCTTCATAGTATTTGACGTAGCGATCGGTGGTCATGCCGCCATCGGTGGCGTAGACCTCGGCGTGCGCGGTGCTGAGCACGCGGTTGCGGATCGTCAGTTTGCCGATCTGGATCGGCTGGAACATTGCTTCGAAAGCCATGGCGGTGTCCTCGACTTACAACGGCTTGACGACAAACAGGCCGTCGTCGTGGCCTTCTTCCGAGCCGCCGTAGACCTGTTCGGCCACCGTGCGGACCTTGCTGCCGCGCGCGGCCAGGATCTGGTCCATGGCGCCGGCGAACCAGCCAGTGAACATGTAGTCGACCTTGCGCCCGACCTTGCCGTACACGTATACGAAGCACGAATGCTCAAGCTTGACGCTGGCGGTGCCCTTGTCCAGGTCGATGTCCTGGATCTTGAACAGGCCCCAGCCACGCTGGGACAGGCGCTTCATGTAGTGCTCGAATACCGCCGCGCCTTCGATGCCGTGGCACTCGGCTTCCTTCTCGCACCAGTGCCAGGCCGATTTGTAGCCGGCCTTGTAGAGGATTTCGGCGTAGGCGTCGGCGCCCAGCACGTCCTCGATACCCATGTGGTTATTGACGAAGAAATGCCGCGGCACGTACAGCATCGGCAGGGCGTCAGAGGTCCAGACACCGGTTTCGCTGTCGACTTCGATAGGCAATTGCGGGGCGATCTTGGCCATGGAACGTTAACTCCAGAAAAATTGGGTATGCCCCTGGCGCGCTTGGCCAGGAGAAAAAATCAGAAGGGGAGGCTTATTCGCCCCAGACGTCTTTCAAGACGTTGACCCAGTTCTCGCCCATGATCTTGCGCACCACGCGTTCGCTGTGGCCGCGCTTGAGCAGCGTCTCGGTCAGGTTCGGGAACTCGCCCACGGTGCGGATGCCCAGTGGGTTGATGATCTTGCCGAAGTTGGTCAGGCGGCGGGCGTAGCCCTTGTCATGGGTCAGGTATTCGAAGAAGTCCTGGCCATGGCCCTGGGTGAAGTCGGTGCCGATGCCGATGGCGTCTTCGCCGACAATGTTCATGGTGTATTCGATGGCTTCGGCGTAGTCGTCGATGGTCGACTCGATGCCCTTGGCCAGGAACGGCGCGAACATGGTCACGCCGACAAAGCCACCGTGGTCGGCGATGAACTTCAGTTCTTCATCGGACTTGTTGCGCGGGTGTTCCTTGAGGCCCGATGGCAGGCAGTGCGAGTAGCACACCGGCTTCTTCGACTCCAGGATCACCTCTTCGGAGGTCCTGGAACCCACATGGGACAGGTCGCACATGACGCCCACGCGGTTCATTTCGGCGACGATCTCGCGGCCGAAGCCCGACAGGCCACCGTCGCGCTCATAGCAGCCGGTACCCACCAGGTTCTGGGTGTTGTAGCACATCTGTACGATGCCCACGCCCAACTGCTTGAACACTTCCACGTAGCCGATCTGGTCTTCGTAGGCATGGGCGTTCTGAAAGCCGAACAGGATGCCGGTCTTGCCCAGCTCCTTGGCCTTGCGAATGTCGGCGGTGGTGCGCACGGGAATCACCAGGTCGCTGTTCTCGCGCATCAGCTTCTGGCTTTTGCAGATGCTGTCCACGGTGGCCTGGAAGCCTTCCCACACCGAAACGGTGCAGTTGGCCATGGTCAGTCCGCCCTTGCGCATGTCCTCGAACAGCTCGCGGTTCCATTTGGCAATGATCAGGCCGTCGATGACGATGCTGTCGGCGTGCAATTCGGCTGGGCTCATCAGGCTGTCCCCTTTGGTCAATTGCGCGCCGAAACGTCTGCCGGCGCTTTGGGGCCAGCATATGCCTGCGCGCTGAGGGAGCCGGACGCAAAAACGACAGGGGAATCACTGAAAGCGTCAAAGTCGGCGCCGGCCCCGAATATCGCTGCGCGGAAGCTTTACCGATTTCCTCGCCAAGCTGCCTGGCGCCTATGGTGCAGCTGACGGATATTGGCCGGAATGGGCCGGAATGGGCGTCATCCTCACCCTATGGACTGGAGCTGATGAATGAACACTGACGAGCGGCGAGGCGGCAGAAGGCCAAGCGCCAGGCAGAACGACGTGGCCTTGGTAGTCGAAGACAACATCATGGCCGTGCGAAGCGGGCTCAGCGACGAGCATTTGGAGGGCATTGACCTGTGCACGTATCTGGCGGGGCTGGTGGCCACTGAAACGCACGTGGTGGGCAGCACCGACTGGCAGAACGCCTACCGCCAGACACTGATTACCCTGGGATGGCAATCACCCGGCATTTCAACCATAAGCCGCGGAGAAATGTACGGCCTGGCTGACGTGGAAACAGTGGCAAAACGGACCGCCTCGGTCATTGGTTGCGGGGAAACCAATGCCCTGATAGGCCAGAGCGTCGCCGGCCTGCGCAGCTCGACATCCGCCAGCCAGCTACTGCGGGCCAGCAGCCAGGTCAGTCATAAGGAGTTCGCGCTGAACATTCTCGCGGTGCCCTCCCTGACCAGCCGCCGTGAACTGCAGCTGGGCGCAGTATTTGTCACGGTCCACGGCGCGTTCACGCTGTCGGGCACGCTGCCAGGGCGATCAGGCTACTTTTCGGCAAACGACGAACTGGCCAGAGGATTTGGCATGACACTGCACATCGACAGATTCGACAGCATGATGGACGCACTCAGGCCATGGCTGAAGGCCGAGAGGCAACGGCTGTGGGAGCAGATTCGGCTGTAACTGACTCACCCCAAGGAAAGGATTCCACACATGAATACCGAAGACCTGCATGACTATCGGGCGCGGCTTATCGACTACATCGATACGATCGAATTGCCAAAGCGGTCACCGACGACGTTCGACGGACTAGCCGTCAAACGCGCAAACACTCCACTTCCCAGTGCAATCGAGCAGGACGTGGCCCTGATAGTGGAAGACGAACTGATGGCGGTGAAACAAGGCCTGTCCAACGCACAACTGGAAGGCATCACTCTGTCGACTCATCTGGCCAACCTGGTCGCCAGCGAACACCACCCGATAGAATCGCAAGGGTGGCAATCAGCCTATTACGACGTCATGAAATCGCTGGGGTGGCGGCTGCTGGCATTCCAATACGTGACTCGAAACAACAATGACGGTACTTCAGTGCAGCAACTGACTCAACGGCTGGCCCGGCAACTGCAGTGCCATGAAGTCACCCCTCTGCTTGCGCGCAGCCAGGCTCTTCTGCAGACCCAGCCCAAGCCCTACGGTTTATTCCAGCAAAGCAAGCGCAGGCCTGATAGCCAGTTTTACTTCCGTTGCATACCCGTCCCAGCCGTGCAGCAATTTACGGGTGATCTGGTAGTGGGTGTAGTGACTGTCCAGGACGAACGCAGTCCCGACCAAAGTGGGCACCTACCTGCCCCTGCCCCTTTGGACGCCCTCGCGCGTGGCTTCTCGGTACATCTTGAGACCAAGCGATTTGACATAATGATGAGCATCCTGGAGCCCGCGCTGAGGGAAATCACCCGGCGAAGATTCGAACAAATACGCCTCGAATGACTGCTGAGGTTTTTTTACCCAGCCGCACTGGTCATTACCTACCGCGTCAGCCAAAATCCCCGCCATCGTTATCGCAATTTTTGGCGGGGATCTCGCACATGAAATCTTGGTTACTGGTTCTGGCTCTGGCTACCGTTGGCGCCCATGCGGCAGAAGACGGACCCACGCCATGCGACAACGTCGACGACAGCAAGGCCAGCCTGGCCTGCTCGGCGTACAACCGCAAAACCGCCGAAAGCGAGCTCAAGGACGCCTTCAAGGACCTGCTTGATCGGGTCAAGACCAATTTCAGCGGCGAGCCGGCCAAGCAGGCCAAGATGAAAGACCTGGTCACTGCCGCCCAGGCCCAGTGGGAAAAGACCCGCGACGCCGACTGCGCCATCGAAACCTTCGAAGCCAAACCCGGCACCCCGGAATTCACCACTGCCCAGGACGATTGCATCGCGCAGAAGAGCGACGAGCGGTCGGAATACCTGCAGACCCTGGCCAACCCGGGTGATGAAGGCGACGTGCCTGAGCAATAACCCCCTCGTCCAGCAAGGCTTACCATGAAAATCTGCGGCATCGACATCAAGGCCAGCGAAGCCATCTTCGCCTTGGCCAGCCAGCAAGGCGGCGCGCTCGAGCACCTGGCCCTGCCCCTGAAAAAACTGGCGCTGGAGGACGATGAGGATGCCGCCCAGGTAAAAGCCTTCGCCCGCCAGCTGGCCGAATTCGTCAGCGCCAACGCCATTACCCACCTGGCCATCAAGAAGCGCAGCAAGAAAGGTGAATTTGCCGGCGGCCCCATCACCTTCAAGATTGAAGGCATCCTGCAACTGCTGGACGGCTGCGACGTGCAACTGGTGTCACCGCAAACCATCAACGCCCAGGCCAAGAAACACGACCTGGCCCTGCCCGCCACGCTGAACAAATACCAGCATGACGCCTACAAGGCCGCGTGCGCGCTGCTGCTCAAAACCGGCAAATAACCCCGTGGCGGCTGCAATGCTTGTGGCCTGACACCACGCAGCGCCTGCGACGCGGCCTGGCGGCCGCGGCTACAGGTGCTTCTGTACCTTCAACCATTGGGCCAGGGCGCGGTCTTCCAAGGCATAGGAGCCGCGGCTGGACTTCCACACCAGCTCCTTTTCACGCAACGCCTCAATGCTTGCCTGGATCGTGGCGGTACCTGGCGAGAGGTCGCTGCCCATGGTTTCAAGCACCTTGGTCACTGCAAGTAGTGTGGCATCCGAAAAAGGGGCAAACCCCTCGTTTGCTTCGGATCGTTCGGCCATGACCACCAGCACAGCGCGCTGTGGCAGCGTCAGGGCGTTCCAAATGCTCTCGAACTCATTCCATACGCCAGCGCGAATGGTTTCGGCGTTGCTGCGCAGCAACTCGCCCAAATGACCGGCCTCCCCCAACTCCAGCGCCACATTGCCAATGATGCTGCGTAACATTTCCGGGCGCCGCCCAACCTGCTCGAACGCCTGTTCCACGTCCATCCAGTCAAACTGGTTGGTCTGCGCCAGGTGTCTGTTCAACCACAGCGTATAGGCTTTGGTGAAGTCCTTGCCCAGCAAGGGAAACGGGGTAACGCTGGAGCCGAAAAACGGCTGGTTGCGGCCAAGCACCAGGTGCGCCAGCTTGTCCCGGTTGGAGCCAGTGAACACCAGGTACAACCCCGGCGTATCGCGTCCCTGATTCAGCTCATCGCGAGCGGCCTTCAGGGCAAACATGGCATTGAGGCCGCTTTCAGTGCTGAGTGCATGCTGAGCTTCATCAATGACCAGCACCAGCGACTGCCCCGAAGCATGGTGCAATAACTCCAGCGCCTGAGTAAGCGTTGCGCCTTCCGGCAACTGTGGCTTGGTGAAATCCCAAGACAATGTGCGCAGGAAATTCAGTTTTTCCACACCCAGGGATTTGGCCAGCTTGCGAATGCCTTTTTCATAAGGCACCAGGGCACTGGCAATCGCCGTGGCAATCAACCATGCCGGATCTGCCTCACGTTTGGCCCATAGATCAACGTAGACCGTCAGCCAATTGCGCTTCTGACACTCGGGGATCAAATCCTCTCGCAGGAAAGTGCTCTTGCCGGTACGCCTTGGGGCCGCCAGAAAAAGACCGGAGCTGTAATCCATGAGCCCCGCGCCGGTGAGGCCCTCGGCAATCTGGGCTGCCAAAGTGGGTCGTCGAAAAACGAAACCTGCCGCAGTGCTCATGCATTTATACCAAATTATAAAAAAGCCCATAAATTATGGTCACGAGTATAAACACCCATAATTCGCTGTCAAACCGCTCCTTCCCTACGCCGCTCCTCCCGCGGGCACCGCGCGAAGCGTGCCCGGTAGCTGCGCGTGAAGTACGACGCCGATTCAAAGCCGCAGGCAATGCTGACGTCCAGCACGCTCATGCCGGTCTGGCGCAGCAGTTGCCGGGCCTTCTCCAGGCGCAGGCGCAGGTAGAAGGCGCTGGGCGTGTCGTTCAGGTGCAATTTGAACAGGCGCTCCAGCTGGCGGCGGGTGACGCCGATCGCTTCGGCCAGCGCCAGGGTGCTGAGCGGCGGCTCGGTGTGCTGTTCCATTTCGCCAATCACGTGCACCAGCTTCTGGTTGCTGACGCCGTAGCGCGAGGCGATCTGCATGCGCTGGTGGTCCTTGCGCGGGCGGATGCGCCCCACCACGAACTGTTCGGACACTTCAATGGCCAAACCACTGCCATGGACCTGGGCGATCAGGTCGAGCATCAGGTCGATGGACGCGGTGCCGCCCGCCGAGGTGATGCGTCGCCGGTCGATCTCGAACAGTTCCTGGGTGGCCTGCAGCTGGGGGTAGGTTTCCTTGAACGCCTCCAGCGCTTCCCAGTGCAAGGTGACCCGGTGGCCGTCGAGCAGGCCGGCCTGGGCCAGGATGAAGGCGCCGGTGTCGATGCCGCCCAAAGTCACGCCGTTGTGGTCCAGGCGCCGCAGCCATTGCTGCAACGCCGGCGTGGCGGCCCTGAGTGGCTCGAAACCGGCGACCACCAGCAAGGTAGCGCCCGGGCCCAAGGTTTCCAGCGCTGCATCGGCGTTCACCGACATGCCGTTGCTGGCCAGCACCGGGCCGCCATCCAGGCTCAGCACATGCCAGCGGTACAGCTCGCCACGAAAGCGGTTCGCCACCCGCAGCGGCTCGACCGCCGAGATGAAACCGATGGCCGAAAAACCGGGCAGTAATAGGAAGTGGAAGTCCTGGGACATGGCCGCTCTCGTGCAGTGAAGCCTCGTTAATACGCCGTAGGTCGCCGCTGTGCAAGTGCGGGTCGCCGCAGTGCGATTTTGCCCCGGCAAGGCGCGCTACCTTGTTGTCCAGGGTGCGCAGACGCCTCCCCCATAACAACCAGAATCTGCCGCGAGAGGAGCCATCATGAAAAGACTGATCAGCTGCTGTCTGCTGATGCTCACCGGTACCGCGATGCTCTCGGCCGCCCAGGCCGCCGAGCCGCAAAGCTGCAAGAACGTGCGCCTGGGCGTGGTCAACTGGACCGACGTGATGGCCACCAGCGCCATGACCCAGGTATTGCTCGACGGCCTGGGCTACGAGACCAAACAGACCAGCGCCTCCCAGCAGATCATCTTCGCCGGCATTCGCGACCAGCGCCTGGACGTGTTTCTGGGCTACTGGAACCCGCTGATGACCCAGACCATCACCCCCTTCGTCGAACAGAACCAGGTGAAGGTGCTGGCCGAACCGAGTCTCAAGGATGCCCGCGCCACCCTGGCGGTGCCCACGTACCTGGCGGACAAAGGCCTGAAGTCGTTCAGCGACATTGCTAAATTCAAGGAGGAACTGGGCGGCAAGATATACGGCATCGAGCCGGGCTCCGGCGCCAACAAGCAGATCAAGGAGATGATCGCCAAGAACCAGTTCGGCCTGGGCGACTTCCAGCTGGTGGAGTCCAGCGAAGCCGGCATGCTCTCGGCCGTGACCCGCGCCACTCAGCGCAACGAAGCCATCGTGTTCTTCGGCTGGGCGCCGCACCCGATGAACGTCAACCTGAAAATGACCTACCTCACTGGCAGCCAGGGCGCCCTTGGGCCCAATGAGGGCATGGCCACCGTGTGGACCGTGACCGCGCCGAACTATGCCAGCCGCTGCCCCAACGTCGACAAGCTGCTGAGCAACCTGACCTATAGCGCCGAGGCCGAGAGCCGCATGATGCAGCCCCTGCTGGACCACAAGGACGCGCTGGAATCGGCCAAGGCGTGGCTCAAGGGCCACCCTGAAGATCAGAAGCGCTGGCTCAGCGGCGTCACCACCTTCGACGGCAAGCCTGCCGAGCAGAACCTGCAACTGACCACCAACCCCTGAACAACCCCGCTCAACCCTTGGGCATGACCAGCTTTGTGGGAGCGGGGTTCTACCCGCGAAGCGGACACCGCGCAGGTGCTGCAACGCGCGGTGCCCCTTTCGCGGGCAGAGCCCGCTCCCACAGAGTGGCCCCAGGGACAGGTGCGCCCGCAATTCAAGGAGACAGCATGAACCACGACGTCATTATCACCTGCGCCCTCACCGGCGCTGGCGACACCACCGGCAAGAGCCACCTGGTGCCCATCACCCCGAAACAGATCGCCGCCGCCGCGGTGGAAGCCGCCAAGGCCGGCGCCACCGTGGTGCACTGCCACGTGCGCGACCCCCTCACCGGCACATTCAGCCGCGACGTGGCGCTGTACCGGGAGGTGATGGAGCGCATTCGCGAGGCGGACATCGACATCATCGTCAACCTCACCGCCGGCATGGGTGGCGACCTGGAGATCGGCCCTGGCGAAAACCCCATGGAATTTGGGCCCAACACCGACCTGGTCGGCCCGCTGACGCGCCTGGCCCATGTCGAGGAACTGCTGCCGGAAATCTGCACCCTGGACTGCGGCACGCTCAACTTCGGCGACGGCGACACCATTTACGTCTCCACCCCGGCGCAACTGCGCGCAGGTGCCAAACGCATCACCGAACTGGGGGTGAAGGCCGAGCTGGAGATTTTCGACACCGGCCACCTGTGGTTCGCCAAGCAGATGATCAAGGAAGGCCTGCTGCACGACCCACTGTTCCAACTGTGCCTGGGCATTCCGTGGGGCGCGCCAGCCGACACCACCACCATGAAAGCCATGGTCGACAACCTGCCCGCGAACGCGGTGTGGGCTGGTTTCGGCATCGGCCGCATGCAAATGCCCATGGCCGCCCAGGCGGTGCTGCTCGGCGGCAACGTGCGCGTGGGCCTGGAAGACAACCTGTGGCTGGAAAAAGGTGTGCTGGCCAGCAACGGTCAACTGGTGGAACGCGCCAGCGAGATACTCACCCGCCTGGGCGCACGCGTGCTCACCCCGGCCGAAGGCCGCGCCAAGATGAACCTGACCCGCCGCACCTGAGGATTTGCCATGACCTTCATCACCGAGATC
This sequence comes from uncultured Gammaproteobacteria bacterium, assembly GCA_963816515.1. Classification (GTDB taxonomy): domain Bacteria; phylum Pseudomonadota; class Gammaproteobacteria; order Pseudomonadales; family Pseudomonadaceae; genus Aquipseudomonas. The sequence continues at coordinate 1,995,000 of CAWFKX010000001.1, forward strand.
AAGACCTTCGCCGCCCTGGGCAGCGGCGTCATCGGCAGCGGCTGGGTAGCCCGCGCCCTGGCCCATGGCCTGGACGTGATCGCCTGGGACCCCGCGCCCGGCGCCGAAGCCGCCCTGCGCACACGCGTGTCCAACGCCTGGCCGGCGCTAGTGGAAAAGGGCCTGGCGCCCGGCGCGTCCCAGGAACGGCTGCAATTTGTCGACACCATTGAAGCCTGCGTGCGCAACGCCGACTTCATCCAGGAAAGCGCACCCGAGCGGTTGGACCTCAAGCTGGAGCTACACGCCAGGATCAGCGCCGCGGCCAAGCCCGACGCGCTGATCGGCTCAAGCACCTCAGGCCTGCTGCCCAGCGAATTCTACGAAGGCGCCACCCACCCTGAGCGATGCGTGGTCGGCCACCCCTTCAACCCGGTTTACCTGCTGCCGCTGGTGGAAGTGGTGGGCGGCCGCCAGACCGCGCCCGCAGCGGTGCAGGCGGCGATCAAGGTCTACGAATCACTGGGCATGCGCCCCCTGCACGTGCGCAAGGAAGTGCCTGGTTTCATCGCCGACCGGCTGCTGGAAGCGCTGTGGCGCGAAGCCTTGCATCTGGTCAACGACGGCGTGGCCACCACCGGTGAAATCGACGACGCTATACGTTTCGGCGCCGGCCTGCGCTGGTCGTTCATGGGCACCTTCCTGACCTACACCCTGGCAGGCGGCGACGCCGGCATGCGCCACTTCATGAACCAGTTTGGCCCGGCCCTGAAGCTGCCCTGGACCTACCTGCCCGCCCCGGAACTGACCGCCAAACTGATCGACGACGTGGTCGACGGCACCACCGAACAGCTGGGCAGGCACAGCATCAGCGCCCTGGAACGCTACCGCGACGACTGCCTGCTGGCAGTACTGGAAGCCGTGCGCGCGACCAAGGCCAAGCATGGCATGGAGTTCAGCGAATGATCACTTACCAAACGCCGGTGCTGGAGAAGTGGGTGGACTACAACGGACACCTGCGCGATGCCTTCTACCTGCTGATTTTCAGTTATGCCACCGATGCGTTCATGACTGAAATCGGCGTGGACCCGGCCAGGGATCAGCATTCGCTGTTTACCCTGGAATGCCACCTCAATTACCTGCACGAAGTGAAACTCGATGCCTTGGTGCACGTGCGGACACAGGTCATTGCCCATGACAAGAAGCGCCTGCACCTTCACCACAGCCTGATGTTGGCGGAAGGCGACACACCCGTAGCCGTGACCGAACAGATGCTGTTGCACGTGGACTTGAGCGGCCCCAAATCCACGGAGTTCAACGCAATCACAGTGAGCCGTCTGAACAGCATCATCGAGCAACAAGGGCACTTGCCAGCCCCTTCCCACTGCGGCAGAACCATAGGCCTTGACCAGCGTTGATCACAAGCGTGACAAACTTTCCCTCTCGCCAGGGTGCATAGCAATATTTATCGTGACGTCACCTGAAGACAGCGTCTTCCGGAATTACTTTTTGAAAAGGACTTCACGATGCTTATTACCACTGACACTTCCATCACCCAGCGCCTGGCCGCCTTTGAAAAAATAGCATTGCCAGACTATCCCGAGACCGGCATCGGTACACGGGCAATCCTGGAAGACGATGAGGACTATGCCCCCGATGAATCCGAACGTCGCAGTGTTGTAGCCGGCAATGCAATCAACACCTTCGAAGGTGAACTTTCGCTGGCCAACGAGCGTGACCTGAACAACATGGGCCGCTATGCCGAAGCCGTTGCCAATCGCACGGTGGACAAGGAAAAAGACATACGCCAATGGTACAGGAAATACACTTCGGTGATGGGCGTGCTCGGCCTGGGCCTGCAGAGCTTTGGCTTCGAGGAACAAGGCACCACTGATTCCTCGGTAAAAGTCGATGCCGTCGCCCTCAAGCTGCTGGGCGGCGCCGCGCTGGGCGCAGGCAAAGCCGGCCAGGTACTGGTTGCCAGCATCAAGGATGCCTTGAGCGCCATCAAGGATGACCAGAAAGCCCTGGGGCTGTTCGAAAAGCAGAGCAGCAATAAAACAGGCGCAAACTTCCAGATGATGCCTGCCGGCCAGAAAGCCAATGGCAGTTGCGTGGTATTACTGGCCTGTTCTTACTTTCACAGCTCGATCAACAAAGGCAAAGTGTTGTTCGTCTCTTGGAACAAATCCAAGATCAATATCTACGGTTCTGCACAACGGACAATATTTATTCGCGACGACTTCGATGATGAACTGCGCACGGAAACCACTCGTTGGTTGAAGAAAAACGCCAAATATCAGTTTGCCAGCTTCAAGTTGCCAGACGATGAAGAATAAGGTTTTTCTCCCCAACCATTCTGGTAGCAATCATGGACACTAATCCCGAACGCTTCATCTGTGCAAAAACAGCGGGCCTCGTATATGACGCACCGCCTGGAGACCACCCGGCACTGATACAAGCCCTCGTCTTTGCCCAGTTGCGCGCCGACCAGCAACACGCGCAAAAGCCTGGGACACGCTGGCAACGACTGCAACGTACCGCACTGCAGGACCTTGAGTGGGTGGCCAGGCAGGATACGCAGGCTGACAGGGCGCTCAACGACAACGAAACCGTTGACACTGCCACGTATCTGTCCGCTTTTGCGGATGAGCATTTGCCGGCGCACCAGGCAACGGCAGCCCGCAGCCTGATCGCGCAATTGTCAGGAGTGGCAGAACCGCCAAGCGCATTGTCGAACATACCCACCGACACATTCACCCTCGCGGTCATCACCGGCGCACGTCAGGCGAGCTTGCTCACGTTGAGCTGTGTACCCCAGGCAGCAAAACACGTGGCGCACGCCCCACTTGGTTCACAGGTCATGCCGGCAACGCTGCAGCTTTCGTTCGCCGAATACCACATCGACCCAGACTTCTGGCTGCTCCAGGCGCAATTGCAGTCGGCGGTAGGCAAGTACGTGGAGCGACATAGGAAGGTGCCCGGCGTTTAGCGTGGCCACTTGAGCTGAACCTGCAAAAAAAGCCCCGATCCGGCCGTATCCGGATCGGGGCACAATGTGCTGCGTTCAACGTGACGAAGGTGACCAAACCCGCACGCTGGAAGCCGAGGCCAGTGTGCCCCGCGCCATGGCCCGCCAATTAGCTGAAAACGACGTGCTCATGCCCACGGCAGCCATGCCGACAATCGCCCCTTGCCGCGCCGCCGGGGCGCTTCCAGAATCGGCTCAAGCCCCCTCGTAAAAAGGACTCGCCTCATGATGCACGTGGATCTGATTGACCAGGATGACCTGCTCGGCCAACTCAAGGCCCTGGGCTTCGACATGCCGGCCGGCGCCAGCGCCGAACAGGCTTGCGAGTGCGCGGTGCGGGGCTTGAGCGAAGCGCGGGCCAAGGCCTTGCGCAAGATGGTCGAGCAACTGCTGACCGGTAGCGCGACCATTCTGCCGGCCGTGCGCCAGGCTATCGACAAGCAACTGCTGCCGGCCTTGGCACAGTACCAGCAAAGCCGCGCCTGATTCCTCACCGCTGGCCCGAAACCCGCGGGCCAGACGCTTTCCCTTCAACACGGCATAAACAGAACACATACCTGCATAACCGTTTCGCGGCAGACGTGGGGTGAATCTGGTCGTACCGTCTCTTTACAGCGCCTTGGCGCGATAAAAATAAAGAGAGTGTATGCCGATGAACCAGCGTGCCACCGTTGACGTGAAGGCGTGGATCGACACCCGTGCCATCTCCCCCTACCAGTGGCTGGTGCTTGCACTGTGCTCACTGATCATCCTGTTCGACGGCTACGATGCCGCGGTGATGGGCTTCATTGCCCCTGCCCTGTCCCAGGACTGGGGCCTGGCCCCGGCGCAGATGGGCCTGATACTCGGCGCGGCGATGTTCGGCGTGGCCCTGGGCGCGCTGGTGGCCGGCCCCTACTCTGACCGTTTGGGGCGCAAGCGCGTACTGCTGGTGTCCATCGCCAGTTTCGGCCTGTTCAGCGTGCTCTGCACCTTCGCCCGCAGCCCTTATGAAATGGCCGTGCTGCGCTTTCTCACCGGTCTGGGCCTGGGCGCGGTGATGCCCAACTGCGTGACCCTGGTCTCGGAATACATGCCCGAGCGCCGTCGCGGCCTGCTGATTACCCTGATGTACTGCGGCTTCAATATCGGCTCGGGCGCCGGCGGTTTCATCGCCGCGGGGCTGTTGCCGCTGGGCGGCTGGAAGGCAGTGCTGCTGGTGGGCGGCCTGGGCCCATTGCTGATACTGCCGGTACTGGTGTGGCTGCTGCCCGAGTCGGCGTTGTACATGGTGGTGCGCAACCACGCCCAAGGCAGCATCGCCGGCATTTTGCAGCGCATGGGCGGGGTGTTCGCCAGCGACACGCGCTTCGTGCTCAAGACCCCGGCCATCGACAAGAAGGCCCAGGTGTTCAAGCTGTTTTCCAAGGGCTACGCCCAGGGCACGCTGATGCTGTGGCTGACCTATTTCATGGGCCTGTTCGTGATCTACCTGCTCAATGGCTGGCTGCCGACCATCATGCGCACCGGCGGCCTGAGCCTGGAAAAGGCGGCGATCACCGCCGGGTTGTTCCAGCTGGGCGGCACCCTGGGCGGCCTGCTGGTGGGCAGCCTGATGGACCATTTCCAGGCGCGCAAGAAAGTCATTGGCCTGTTCTACTTGATGGGCATGTGCTGCCTGCTGGCTGAAGGCATTTTCGGTTTCGGCCCTACCCTGCTGGGCATGCTGGTGTTCGTCAGCGGCCTGTGCGTGAACGGCGCGCAAACCGGCCTGCAAGCGTTCTCCCCCAGTTTCTACCCCACCGAAATGCGCGCCACCGGCGTCAGCTGGATGCACGGCATCGGGCGCAGCGGCGCTATCATCAGCTCGTCCATGGGCGGGCTGTTGCTGGGCGCGTTTCCGGGCACCACGAGTATCTTTATCGTATTGTCGGTACCGGCGCTGTTCGCCGCGCTGGCCATCGTCAACCACCGCAATGCCGTAGCGGCACCGCCTCGCAAGCCGGCTGAGCGCCTGCTTGAAGCACCTACCCGATGAGTGATTCATGAGCGTACTGACCCAACCCAAGATCGACTGCCACCACCACATCTTCGACCCGGTGCAGTTCCCTTACGTCGCCGACACCCAATACCGCCCCGAGGGGCATGAACTGGGCACGGCCCTGCAGTACGGCGCCGTGATGCAGGCGTACAACATTCGCCATTCGCTGATCGTGGGCCCCACATCGGGCTACAACACCGACAATCGCTGCCTGCTGGCGGCGCTGGCCGAACACCCGGGGCGTTCCAAGGGTATCGCCGTGGTGCCGCTGGATATCGCCAGCGATGAATTGGCGGCCCTGAGGGAACAGGGCGTGGTCGGTATCGCCTTCAACGTGGCCATGCTCGGCACCGCGCCGTTCGTGGCCGTGGATGCGTTGATGGGGCGCCTGGCCGAATTGGGGCTGTTCGCCCAGATCCAGGTGCTGGATGACCAGCTGCCGGCGCTGATGCCATTGCTCAAGCGCACCACCACGCCGTTGCTGATCGACCACAGCGGCCGCCCCGACGTGACCGCCGGCCTCGATCAGCCGGCGTTCAAGGCGTTGCTGTCACTGGCGGGCCAGGAGCGCACCTTCGTCAAGCTGTCGGGGTTGTCGAAGTTCTCGCGCCAGCCTTATCCGTACCGCGATGGCCAGCCGTACCAGCTGGCGCTGCTGGATGCGTTTGGCGCCGAGAACTGCATGTGGGGCTCGGATTGGCCGTTCCTGCGCACCAACGAGCGCATGGACATCGGCACACTGCTGCTGTTGGTGGAACAGCTGTTCCCGGATGAACAGGTGCGGGAGCAGATTCTGTGGAGCACGCCGAAGCGGGTTTTCGGCTTCAAAGACTGATCCCTCAACCTCCGTACGCACGGCCGCCAGGCTGCGATGGCGCCCGTAGCGTGCCCACAGCTCTAAAGGGCCTGCGGTCCTTATCGCAGCCTCTCGGCAGCTACTACGGAAAACGCCAAGGCCCCTATGCGTCAGATCCGCACGCTGGCGAACGTCGACTCGTTGCGCGCCTGGCTCAGCGCCGACATCGGTCCTGACAATGGCGCCAGCACCATGGCCTGCGGGATCGGCATCATCGCCACCTGCTGGGCGGTATTGGAACCCACGCGTTCGTCACGCGGCGGAATGCCGAAGTATTCGCGGTAGCACTTGGAGAAGTGCGGCGTGGACACAAACCCGCACACCGACGCCACTTCGATGATCGACATAGGCGTTTGCTTGAGCAGCTGCCGGGCACGAATCAGGCGCAGCTTCAGGTAGTAACGCGATGGCGAGCAGTGCAGGTATTTCTGGAACAGGCGCTCCAGTTGCCGGCGCGATACCGAGACGTACACCGCCAGCTCATCAAGGTCGATCGGCTCTTCCAGGTTGGCTTCCATCAGCGCCACGATTTCCTGCAGCTTCGGCTGGTTGGTGCCGAGCATGTGCTTGAGCGGTACACGCTGGTGATCCTGCTCGTTGCGGATGCGCTCGTACACGAACATTTCCGAGATGGCGGCCGACAGCTCGCGGCCATGGTCGCGGCTGATCAGGTGCAGCATCATGTCCAGTGGCGCGGTGCCGCCCGAACTGGTGAAGCGGTTACGGTCCAAGGTGAACAGGCGCGTGCTCATGGCCACGCGCGGGAAGGCTTCCTGCATGGAGGCCAGGCATTCCCAATGCACGCTGCAATCGAAGCCGTCGAGCAGGCCAGCACAGGCCAGCGCCCAGCTGCCGGTGCACACCGCGCCCAGGCGCTTGGACTGGCGCGCCTGGCTCTGCAGCCAGGTCACATGCTCGCGGGTGACGGTACGTTGAATGCCGATGCCGCCGCAGACGATGATCGTGTCCAGGGCCGGTGCCTTGTGCATCGCCGCGTCCGGGGTGATCTGCAAGCCATCACTGGCCCATACCTGACCGCCGTCCACACTCAGGGTGGTCCAGCGATACAGCTCACGGCCGGACAACTGGTTGGCCATGCGCAGCGGTTCGACTGCGGAAGCCAGGGAAATCAGCGTGAAATTATCCAGCAGCAGAAAGCCGATGGATTGAGGCGTGCGGGTCTGGGGTTGGGCCCCGGAGTTGAACGACGTCATCGCGGTATCTCCTCACTCAAAGCGGGTGATGGCCTCAGGCGGAGGCTCTTCTTATGGCCCTGCTCGAGGGAGGGCTTTGCAATGACAACGCAAATGCCATGCCTAAAGTTGAATGGCTATTCAATAAAACCTGAAAACGACGTCGCTCTGCGGCCACTTGTCACACAGGGCAAAATGCCATGCACGGCGTATGACAAGGGCTGTGAGCAATTCGGTAGCACTTGTGGGAACTGACCAGCGGATAGCCGCCGGCGAGTGTCACCCCAAGCACGGCGAAGCGACGGCCAGGCGCTGGCCGTCGACAGAATGGAGTGGCGCGCTCAAACGCGCCAAAACAACGCGAACGAATGGAGCGGTGGGCGAAAACGGTTCAACATTCGATGGCGCTGACCGCCAGGCCGCCGCGCGAGGTTTCCTTGTACTTGTCGTGCATGTCGGCACCGGTGTCGCGCATGGTGCGAATCACCCGGTCCAGCGAGATAAAGTGCTGGCCATCACCGCGCAGGGCCATCTGCGCGGCATTGATGGCTTTCACTGCGGCGATGGCGTTGCGCTCGATGCACGGCACCTGCACCAGGCCGCCCACCGGGTCACAGGTGAGCCCCAGGTTGTGTTCCAAACCAATCTCGGCGGCGTTTTCCAGCTGCGCCGGGGTAGCCCCCAGAATTTCCGCCAGCCCGGCGGCAGCCATGGCGCAGGCCGAGCCGACCTCGCCCTGGCAACCCACCTCGGCTCCGGAAATGGACGCGTTCTTCTTGCACAGAATGCCAATGGCCGCGGCCGCCAGCAGGTAGTCGACGACGTTGGCCTCGCTGACTTCGTCGCTGAACTTCATGTAGTAGTGCAGCACGGCCGGAATGATGCCCGCCGCACCGTTGGTGGGCGCGGTCACCATGCGCCCGCCGGCGGCGTTCTCTTCGTTGACCGCCAGGGCGAACAGGTTCACCCACTCCATGGCGCTCATGGTGGAGCCGATGACGTTGGGCTTGTTCAGTTCCTGCAAGCTGCGGTGCAGGCGTGCCGCACGGCGTCGCACGTTAAGGCCGCCAGGCAGAATGCCTTCGTGTTTCAGCCCTTGCTCCACGCAGTCCTGCATGGCGTGCCAGAGCTTCATCAGGCCGGCACGAATGTCTTCCTCGCTGCGCCAGACTTTCTCGTTGGCCATCATCAATTGCGACACGCGCAGGTCGTTTTGCTCGCACAGCTGGAGCAACTCCACGGCGCTGTTGAAATCGTAGGGCAACACGGTGTTGTCGGCGTCCAGCACGCCACTGGCGGCCTGGGCCGAATCCACCACAAAACCGCCGCCCACCGAGTAGTAGGTATCGCGGTGCAGCTCGCCGGCGGCGCCTTCTGCAATCAGCGTCATGGCGTTGGGGTGGTAGGGCAGGTTTTCGTCCAGCAAGCGCATGTCGCGCTGCCAGATGAAAGTCACCGGAAGGTGACCGGCCAGTTGCAGGGTGTCGGTTTCGCGCAGCGTGGCGATGTGCAGGCCGATGGTGGTGGGGTCCACCGCGTCGGGCCATTCGCCCATCAGGCCCATGATCACGGCGTTGTCACTGCCGTGGCCCACACCGGTGGCCGACAGCGAGCCGTACAGGCGCACTTCAACGCGTTGCACCTGTTCCAGCTCGCCGCGTTCGCGCAGGCCCTGCACGAACAAGGCGGCGGCGCGCATGGGCCCCACCGTATGCGAACTGGACGGCCCGATGCCGATCTTGAACAGGTCAAACACACTGATTGCCATATGCCGCGCACTCCTTCAATTGGGCAGACCGGGCCGCCACTGCGGCCGCTGGCGCAACTGCTACGCTTGAGCCGCGTGCGCCGGATTGCCTTCATCATCGGCCTTGCAGCCACGCCTGCGCCGTCTGCAACCGACTCGCCCATGCCCACCAGCGCCCACGGCGCCAGGAAGGCGTTTTCAGCGCGTCCAGTGGTCGAAAACCACGCTTGCGGGGTTCGAAAAATCTGTAAGCGACGTCACCGGCACTGGAAGCGACTCCCTATGTACTGGTTACGACCCCCCCTGTAGGCGAGGGTTTTTCACTGGTCCATGATCAGTCTCGACTCGATTGCAAGGCACCCGGCTGGCGTTATCCGTATTGAGCGCCGCTCGCCCTCCAACCGCGACCAGAAAGCGGGTCAGCCTGAGCAGGCCGCCCGATAGAAAACATCCAGGAGCGCAACCCCATGAAAGGTTCACCATCGTTGTTGTTGGCCGCCATGTTGAGTCTGCCGATGCTGGCGCACGCTGCCGAACCGGCCCAGTGCGACACCGTCAACTTCTCCGACGTCGGCTGGACCGACATCACCGTGACCACGGCGGTTACCAGCGCCGTGCTGCAGTCGCTGGGCTACAAGACCAACACCACCATGATTTCCGTGCCGGTGACCTACAAGTCCCTGGCCGACGGCAAGAACATGGACGTGTTCCTCGGCAACTGGATGCCGACCATGGAAAACGACATCAAGCCTTACCGTGATGCCGGCACCGTGGAAACCGTGCGCGCCAACCTGGAAAACGCCAAGTACACCCTGGCCGTGCCCCAGGCGCTCTACGACAAAGGCCTGCATGACTTCGCCGACATCGCCAAATTCAAGAAGGAACTGGACGGCAAGATCTACGGCATCGAGCCCGGCAACGACGGCAACCGCCTGATCCAGAGCATGATCGACAAGAACGCCTTCGGCCTGAAGGACGCCGGCTTCAAGGTGGTCGAATCCAGCGAGGCCGGCATGCTCAGCCAGGTCGACCGCGCCCAGCGCCGCAACACCGACGTAGTGTTCCTGGGCTGGGAACCGCACCCGATGAACACCCGCTTCAAGATCAAGTACCTGACCGGTGGCGATGACTATTTCGGCCCCAACTTCGGCCAGGCCACCATCTATACCAACGTGCGCAAGGGCTACACCCAGGAATGCAGCAACGTGGGCCAGTTGCTGAAGAACCTGTCGTTCACCCTGCCGATGGAAAGCTCGCTGATGGGCAACATCCTCGATGACAAGATGAAGCCGGATGTCGCCGCCAAGGCATGGCTGAAGAAAAACCCGCAAGTGCTCGACACCTGGCTGGCGGGCGTGACGACCGTGGACGGCAAACCTGGCCTGGAGGCCGCAAAGGCAAAATTAGCGCAGTAACCGCAGAACTTGCGGCGGGTGCGCCCGCCGCAAGCCGTTCTTTCAACTTGCATGCGGACGTTCACTACCATGCTGACTGATCATAAAATCCCTCTGGGCCAATACATCGCCAGCTTTGTTGACTGGTTGACGCGACACGGCGCCAACGTCTTCGACGCCATTTCCTCGACCCTCGAAGCGATGATCCATGGCCTCACCTTTGGCCTGACCTGGTTCAATCCGCTGGCCTTGATCGTCCTGATTGCCGCACTGGCGCATTTCATCCAGCGAAAATGGGGACTCACCGCCTTCGTGGTGCTGTCCTTCCTGCTGATCCTAAACCTGGGGTACTGGCAGGAAACCATGGAAACCCTGGCCCAGGTGCTGTTCGCCACCCTGGTGTGCGTGGCCATTGGCGTACCGCTGGGCATCGTCGCGGCGCACAAACCCATGTTCTACACCATGATGCGCCCCGTGCTCGACCTGATGCAGACCGTGCCGACCTTTGTGTACCTGATCCCAACCCTGACTCTGTTCGGCCTGGGCGTGGTGCCCGGGCTGATTTCCACGGTGGTGTTCGCCATTGCCGCGCCCATCCGCCTCACCTACCTGGGCATCCGCGATGTGCCCCACGAACTGCTCGACGCCGGCAAGGCCTTCGGCTGCTCGCGTAGCCAACTGCTGTCGCGCATCGAACTGCCCCACGCCATGCCAAGCATCGCCGCCGGCATCACCCAGTGCATCATGCTGTCGCTGTCGATGGTGGTCATCGCGGCGCTGGTGGGCGCTGACGGCCTGGGCAAACCCGTGGTCAACGCACTGAACACCGCCGATATCGCCCTGGGCTTCGAAGCGGGCCTGGCGATCGTGCTGCTGGCGATCATGCTCGACCGTATCTGCAAACAACCCGACGCAAAAGCAGGGGGTGACGCATGAGCATCATTCGCTTCGACAAGGTAGACGTGGTTTTTTCCAATAAACCGCGGGAGGCCCTGAGCCTGCTGGACCAGGGCCTTTCGCGGGATCAGATCCTGAAGAAAACCGGCCAGGTGGTGGGCGTCGAGAAGGCCAGCCTGGACATCAACAAAGGCGAGATCTGTGTGCTGATGGGCCTGTCGGGCTCGGGCAAGTCCAGCCTGCTGCGCTGCATCAACGGCCTGAACACGGTCAGCCGCGGCAACCTGTTCATCGAGCATGAAGGCGCGCAGATCGACATCGCCAACTGCACCCCCGCCGAACTGAAACTGATGCGCACCAAGCGCATCGCCATGGTGTTCCAGAAGTTCGCCCTGATGCCCTGGTTGACGGTGCGTGAAAACATCAGCTTCGGCCTGGAAATGCAGGGCCGCCCCGAGAAGGAACGGCGCAAGCTGGTGGACGAGAAGCTGGAGCTTGTGGGCCTGACCCAGTGGCGCAACAAGAAGCCCGACGAGCTGTCCGGCGGCATGCAGCAGCGCGTCGGCCTGGCCCGCGCCCTGGCCATGGATGCTGACATCCTGCTGATGGACGAACCGTTCTCGGCGCTCGACCCGCTGATTCGCCAAGGCTTGCAGGACGAGCTGCTGGCGCTGCAGAACAAGCTGAGCAAAACCATCGTGTTCGTCAGCCACGACCTGGACGAGGCGCTGAAACTGGGCACGCGCATCGCCATCATGAAGGACGGCAAGATCATTCAATACAGCAAGCCCGAAGAGATCGTGCTCAACCCGGCCGATGACTACGTGCGCACCTTCGTCGCCCACACCAACCCGCTCAACGTGCTGTGCGGCCGCAGCCTGATGCGCACGCTGGAGAACTGCAAGCGCATCAACGGCTCGGTGTGCCTGGACCCGGGTGGCGATTCGTGGATAGACCTGGCCGAAGGCAACACCATCAAGGGTGCGCGCCAGGGCGCGGGGGTGCTGGACTTGCAGAAATGGGTACCCGGCCAGGCCGTGGAAGGCCTGAACCGCCAACCCACGCTGGTGGGTGCCGACATCGGCATGCGCGATGCCCTGCAGATCCGCTACCAGACCGGCAACAAGCTGGTGCTTCACGACAACAACCGCGTGGTAGGGATACTGGGCGACAGCGAGCTGTATCACGCGCTGCTGGGCAAAAACCTGGGGTGAAGCCGATGGCCTCATCGCGAGCAAGCTTTGCTCCCACAGGTTTATGCCGCACTTGGTGCACACTGTGGGAGCAAAGCTTGCTCGCGAGAGGCCTGAACAGCCGCTACCTCAACGGCGGATGAACTCGCGGCCACCCAAGGCCAGCAACTCGGCCTGCATCTGCTCCAGGCGGTCTTGTTCGGCTTTCGCGTCCTGCTTCATGGCCTTGATCAAGCCCCACATGAACAGGATCAGCACCACCGAGAACGGCAGCCCGGCCAGCACCACCATGGTCTGCATGGCTTCGAAGTTGCCGGCGAACAGCAGGCCAATGGTCACCAGGGTGATGATCGCCGACCAGAGGATACGCAACCAGTGAGGGGCATCTTCATCCACGTCACCACCTTTGCACGACAGGTTGGCCATCATCACCGCGCCGGAATCGGCCGGGGTGAGGAACAGCACGAAGCCGACGAAAATGGCCACGCCGATGACGATCTTCGACGCAGGGTAGTGGTCCAGCAGTTGGTACATGGCCATGGACGGCTGTGTCAGCGCCGTGTGGCCCAGCTCCGCGACACCCTGGTTGATCACCAGGTCCAGCGCCGTGTTACCGAACACCGACAGCCACGCCAGGGTGAAGCCCAGCGGGATCAGCAAAACGCCGAACACCAGTTCACGCACCGTGCGGCCACGGGAGATACGCGCGATGAACATGCCCACGAACGGTGCCCAGGAAATCCACCAGGCCCAGTAGAACAGGGTCCACAGGCCCAGCCAGCGCTCGGACTTGGCCGTGTCGCCGGTGTACACGTACAGGTCGAAAGTCTTCAGCACCACGCCGTTCAGGTAGTCACCAATGTTCTGGATGAACCCATTGAGCAAGTGCAGCGTGGGGCCGGCCAGCAGCACGAAAATCAACAGGCCGCTGAACAGCACGATGTTGAGGTTGGACAAGCGGCGAATGCCGTTTTCCACACCCGACACCGCGGCAATGGTGGCCACCGTGCTCATCACCAGAATCACGATCAGCAGGTTGGTGTTGTTGTGCTGCATGCCGAACAGGTGCTCCAGGCCAGACGACACCTGCATGGCGCCAATGCCCAGGTTGGTCACCAGGCCCAGCAGGGTCACGAACATGCCGAAACCGTCCACCGCGTCCCCCGCCAGGCCCTTTACCCAACGTTGGCCCACCAGCGGGTACAGGGCCGAGCGCAGTGCAAGCGGCTGGTTGTGCCGGTAAGCGAAGTACGCCACCGCCAAGCCTACCAGCGCATAGATGGCCCAGCCGTGCAGGCCCCAGTGCAGGAACGTCAGCTGAATGGACTGACGAGCGGCTTCATGGCTGGCCGAAACACCCTCGGGCGGGTTGTAGAAGTGGTCCAGCGGCTCGGAAGCGCCGAAATACAACAGCGAAATACCGATGCCGGAAGAGAACAGCATCCCGGCCCATGCGCCGTAGCTGAAGTCGGGCGTGTCGTCCTTGGTACCCAGCTTGAGTTTGCCAAACGAGGTGAAAGCCAGGCCCACCACGAACACCAGGTAGGCACCGATGACCAGCATGTAATACCAGCCAAAACTTCTCGACAGCCAATCCTGGGCCTGGCCGAGCAAAAGCCCGGCCTGTTGGGGTGCGGCGATGAGCACCGCGGTGAGCAGCAGTATCAATATCGTCGATGCGTAAAACACGACGGGGTTGAGCCGAACCCTTTCGGCGGGGTTCTTGATCAGCGAGGCAGAACTCATGGCACAGATGCTCCAGGCAGTGCGAGAGAAAGACACACAAGGACTCATTCCTTTGGCGAATGCAGCAATGCCCACACGCCAAGGAGTGATATAAAGCACCTCGATTTTTTTCGGGGTGCCATTTGTGCCACCAGGACGCCCGCAAAGCATGTCAATGGCACAAATTGTCGCAGAGCTTATTCTTTGTTGATTGAACGTTCAATCAAAACAAAATAGACTGGTCTTCGCCGAGACGGGCGGCTTGCTGTCCGTCGCAAGGCCAAAGGAGAGGTTTCAATGCCCAAGGTCGGTATGCAGCCCATACGCCGCCAGCAATTGATCGAAGCCACGTTGCAGGCGGTTGATCAGGTCGGGATGGCCGATGCCAGCATTGCGCTGATCGCCCGCCTGGCCGGGGTGTCGAACGGCATCATCAGTCACTACTTTCAGGACAAGAACGGCCTGATCGCAGCGACCATGCGCTACCTGATGAACGCCCTGATCGAGAACGTGAGGGCACGCCGCCAGGCGCTGGGAGACGAAAGCCCCCGGGCGCACCTGCAGGTGATCATCGAGGGCAACTTCGACGCCAGCCAGGTCAACGGCCCGGCAATGAAAACCTGGCTGGCCTTCTGGGCCGCCAGCATGCACCAGCCGTCTTTGCACCGGTTGCAGCGGATCAACGACCACCGCCTGTATTCCAACCTGTGCTGCCAGTTCCGTCGCGTGTTGCCGCGGGACCAGGCACGCAGCGCCGCCCGCGGGCTGGCGGCTCTGATCGACGGATTGTGGTTGCGCGGCGCGCTTTCGGGCGACGCCTTTGACACTGACCAGGCGCAGCAAATCGCCTACGAATACATGGATCAGCAACTGGCGAAGCAGATGGACTAGCGTTGAGGCGCTCGCATCTGCCCGCTACCCAGACAAAGCACTTGCGAGGACACTATGGCCCGTTTCGAACTGCAAAAACTCTACATTGACGGCGGTTACGTGGACGCTTCCAGCGACGCCACCTTCGACGCCATCAACCCGGCCAACGGGGAAGTCCTTGCCAAAGTGCAACGGGCCACCGAAGCCGACGTCGAGCGCGCCGTGGTCAGCGCCGAAAAGGGCCAGAAAGTCTGGGCGGCGATGACCGCCATGGAGCGCTCGCGCATCCTGCGCCGCGCCGTCGAGATCCTGCGTGAACGCAACGACGAGCTGGCTGCCCTGGAAACCCTGGACACCGGCAAGGCTTACTCCGAAACACGCTACGTGGACATCGTCACCGGTGCTGACGTGCTGGAATATTACGCCGGCCTGGTGCCCGCCATCGAAGGCGAGCAGATCCCGCTGCGCGACACCTCGTTCGTCTATACCCGCCGCGAGCCGCTGGGCGTGACCGTGGGCATCGGCGCCTGGAACTACCCGATCCAGATCGCCCTGTGGAAATCGGCCCCGGCCCTGGCCGCCGGCAACGCGATGATCTTCAAGCCTAGCGAGGTGACCTCGCTGACCACCCTGAAACTGGCCGAGATCTACACCGAGGCTGGCCTGCCAGCCGGCGTGTTCAACGTACTGACCGGCAGCGGCCGCGAAGTGGGCAGCTGGCTGACCGAGCACCCGCGCATCGAGAAAATCTCCTTCACCGGCGGCACCGACACCGGCAAGAAGGTCATGGCCAGCGCTTCCAGCAGCTCGCTGAAAGAAGTGACCATGGAACTGGGCGGCAAGAGCCCGCTGATCATTTTCGACGACGCCGACCTGGATCGTGCCGCCGACATCGCCATGATGGCCAACTTCTACAGCTCGGGCCAGGTGTGCACCAACGGCACCCGCGTGTTCGTGCCCAACGCCTTGAAGGCGGCCTTCGAAGCCAAGATCGTGGAACGCGTGCAGCGCATCCGCGTCGGTAACCCGGAGAACGAAAACACCAACTTCGGCCCGCTGGTCAGCTTCGCCCACATGGAAAGCGTGCTGGGCTATATCGCCAAGGGCAAGGAAGAAGGCGCCCGCGTACTGTGCGGCGGCCAACGCCTGACCGAAGGCGAATTCGCCCAGGGCGCCTACGTGGCCCCGACCGTGTTCACCGACTGCCGCGACGACATGACCATTGTCCGCGAAGAAATCTTCGGCCCAGTGATGAGCATCCTCGGCTACGACAGCGAAGAAGAAGTGATCCGCCGCGCCAACGACACCGACTTCGGCCTGGCCGCCGGTATCGTCACCCAGAACCTGACCCGCGCCCACCGCGTGATTCATCAGCTGGAAGCTGGCATTTGCTGGATCAACGCCTGGGGCGAGTCCGACGCCAAGATGCCGGTCGGCGGCTACAAGCAATCGGGTGTGGGCCGCGAAAACGGCATCAGCTCGCTGAACCAGTACACCCGGATCAAATCGATCCAGGTGGAACTGGGCGACTACGCCTCGGTGTTCTAAAGCCGCCCTTTCCCCTATGGGACTGGGATCTTGTGGGAGCGGGCTCTGCCCGCGAATGGATCGCCGCCGACCTTTTCGCGGGCAGCGCCCGCTCCCACGGATATCAGCATCCCATAGGCATTTGCCCACCCTACGACTTTGACAGGGAGCAGAAATGTCCAAAGAATTCGATTACATCATCATCGGTGCCGGCTCGGCCGGTAATACGCTGGCCACGCGCCTGACCGAAGACAAGGGCGTCACCGTCCTGCTGCTGGAAGCCGGCGGCCCCGACTACCGCCTCGACTTCCGCACCCAGATGCCCGCCGCCTTGGCCTTCCCGCTGCAGGGGCGCCGCTACAACTGGGCCTACGAGACCGATCCCGAGCCGCACATGAACAACCGTCGCATGGAATGTGGCCGTGGCAAGGGCCTGGGCGGCTCGTCGCTGATCAACGGCATGTGCTACATCCGCGGCAACGCCATGGACTACGACGGCTGGGCGAAACTGCCGGGCCTGGAGGACTGGACCTACCTGGACTGCCTGCCGTATTTCCGCAAGGCGGAAACCCGCGACATCGGCCCGAACGATTACCACGGCGGCGACGGCCCGGTCAGCGTGACCACACCCAAGGCCGGCAACAACCCGCTGTTCCATGCCATGGTCGAGGCCGGCGTGCAGGCCGGTTACCCGCGCACCGACGACCTCAACGGTTACCAGCAGGAAGGCTTCGGCCCGATGGACCGCACCGTGACGCCCAAAGGCCGTCGCGCCAGCACCGCCCGCGGTTACCTGGACACGGCCAAGCAGCGTGACACCCTGACCATCGTCACCCACGCCCTCACCGACCGCATTTTGTTCGACAACAAGCGCGCCGTGGGCGTGTCGTACCTGGTGGGCGAAAGCACCACCCCGGTCCAAGCCCGTGCCCGCAAGGAAGTGCTACTGTGCAGCGGTGCCATCGGCTCGCCGCAGGTGCTGCAGCGCTCCGGCGTCGGCCCCAAGGAACTGCTCAAAAGCCTGGACATTCCCGTGGTGCACGACCTGCCCGGCGTTGGCCAGAACCTGCAGGACCACCTGGAAATGTACCTGCAGTACGCCTGCACCAAGCCAGTGTCGCTGTACCCATCGCTGCTGTGGTGGAACCAGCCGGCCATTGGTGCCGAGTGGATGTTCAACGGCACCGGCATCGGCGCCAGCAACCAGTTCGAGGCCGGCGGTTTCATTCGTACCCGCCCTGAATTCGAATGGCCGAATATCCAGTACCACTTCCTGCCGGTGGCGATTAACTACAACGGCAGCAACGGCGTGAAAGAGCACGGCTTCCAGGCCCACGTGGGCTCCATGCGCTCGCCAAGCCGTGGCCGCGTGCAGCTGAAATCGAAGAACCCGCGCGAGTACCCGAGCATCCTGTTTAACTACATGGCCACTGAGCAGGACTGGCAGGAGTTCCGCGACGGCATCCGCCTGACCCGGGAAATCATGCAACAGCCGGCGCTGGACGAATTCCGTGGCCGCGAGATCAGCCCGGGCATCGACGTGCAGACCGACGAGGAGCTGGACAAGTTCGTACGCGAACACGCCGAGACCGCGTTCCACCCATCGTGCTCGTGCAAGATGGGCACCGACGACATGGCCGTGGTCGATGGCCAGGGCCGTGTGCATGGCCTGCAGGGCCTGCGCGTGGTAGATGCGTCGATCATGCCGATCATCACCACCGGCAACCTCAATGCCCCGACGATCATGATCGCCGAGAAAATTGCCGACAAGATCCGTGGCCGCCAGCCGTTGCCGCGCAGCACCGCTGATTACTACGTGGCCGGTGATGCACCGGTACGTGGCAAGCCGATGCGCGAAGTGAGCCGTACTGCGCAGTAACTGCGTCGCGCCATTCGCGGGCAGAGCCCGCTCCCACACAGTCAGGCAATGCAATACATAACCTTGTGTGTGGGAGCGGGCTCTGCCCGCGAAAAGGGCAACGCCGATTGCAATCCTTGCGACAAATCACCACACCCGCCTAAGCTAGACGCATTTCACCCCTGCCAAACCATAAGGGATGTCATGCCCACCCTTCTAGACCCCCGCACCGCCAAGCTACTCCCCTGGGTAGTCGCCATCGCCTTCTTCATGCAGTCGCTGGACGGCACCATCCTCAACACCGCCCTGCCCGCCATGGCCCGTGACCTGGCCGAGGACCCGCTGCGCATGCAGTCGGTGGTCATCGCCTACATGCTGACGGTGGCGCTGCTGATTCCGGCCTCGGGCTGGATAGCCGACCGCTTCGGCACCAAGCGCGTGTTCTTCAGTGCCATCGCCCTGTTCAGCGTGGGTTCGCTAGCCTGCGCGCTGTCCGCAAGCCTCACGGTGCTGGTGTGTTCGCGGGTGCTGCAGGGCTTGGGCGGTGCGCTGATGCTGCCGGTGGGCAGGCTGGTGGTGCTGCGGGCCTACCCCCGTTCCGACCTGGTACGCATTCTCGGTTTCGTTACCATTCCCGGCCTGCTGGGCCCGCTACTGGGGCCGACGCTGGGCGGCTGGATGGTGGAGTACCTGAGCTGGCACTGGATCTTCCTGATCAACCTGCCCGTGGGCCTGCTGGGCTGCTGGGCAGTGTGGACAATCGTACCGGACCTGCGCGGCAGCAGCCGCACGCACTTCGATACCCTGGGTTTCCTGATGTTCGGCGCCGCCATGGTGCTGATCACCATCGCCATGGAAGGTCTGGGCGAGCTGCACCTGCCGCACCTGCGAGTAATGTTGTTGCTGTTCGGCGGCATGGCCTGCCTGGCGGCGTACTGGGTACGCGCCGCCCATGACCCCGAGCCACTGTTCTCGCCCACGCTGTTCCGTACCCGCACCTTCGCGGTGGGCATCCTCGGCAACCTGTTCGCGCGCCTGGGCAGCGGCGCCCTGCCATTCCTGGTGCCGTTGCTGTTGCAGGTGGCGCTGGGCTATTCGCCAGCCGAAGCCGGCATGAGCATGATCCCCCTGGCCGCGTCGGCGATGCTCGCCAAGTCGGTGGCGCGGCCGCTGATCGAGCGCTTCGGCTACCGCATCGTGCTCACCGCCAACACCCTGATGCTGGGGTTGATGCTGGCGAGCATGGCCCTGGTGACCCCGCAAACGCCGTACCTGGTGCTGCTGATTCAACTGGGCATCATGGGTGCGGTCAACTCGCTGCAATTCACCGCCATGAACACCGTGACCCTGATCGACCTCGACGACGCCAACGCCAGCAGCGGCAACAGCCTGCTGTCGGTGGTGGCGCAATTGTCCCTCAGCCTGGGCGTGGCCTGTGCCGGTGCGCTGCTGGGCGGCTTCACCACCGAAGCCGACACCAACGTGCTGCAGGCCTTCCACATGACCTTTTTGACCATCGGTATCATGGCCATGCTGGCGGCGGCGATTTTTGTCCAGCTGTCCAACAGCGACGGCAAAAAGGACAGCAGCAACGCTGTTCGTCCGGAACCGGAGATAGAGGCTTAGGGCCAAAGGCCACTGGGCTGGTACACTGCGCGACATTTTGTTTTGCAGGCCAGTCCCGTGACCACCATCGCCACCGTTTTTAACACGCTGCCATTGTCCGCCGCCATGCTGGCCAACCTCGACTCCCTCGGGTATGCCCAGATGACGCCGATCCAGGCGCAAAGCTTGCCGGTGATTCTCAAGGGCATGGACCTGATCGCCCAGGCCAAGACCGGCAGCGGCAAGACCGCGGCCTTCGGCATCGGCCTGCTGAACCCGATCAACCCGCGCTACTTCGGTTGCCAGGCCCTGATCATGTGCCCCACCCGCGAACTGGCCGACCAGGTGGCCAAGGAAATCCGCCGCCTGGCGCGCGCCGAAGACAACATCAAGGTGCTGACCC
The DNA here is from genome assembly GCA_963816515.1 of uncultured Gammaproteobacteria bacterium. Lineage (GTDB taxonomy): Bacteria > Pseudomonadota > Gammaproteobacteria > Pseudomonadales > Pseudomonadaceae > Aquipseudomonas. The sequence continues at coordinate 2,015,298 of CAWFKX010000001.1, forward strand.
TGTGTGGCGGCGTGTCCTTCGGCCCGCAGATCGCCTCGCTGGAACACGGCGCGCACATCATCGTCGGCACCCCGGGGCGCATCCAGCAGCACCTGCGCAAGGGTTCGCTGGTACTGGACGGGCTCAACACCCTGGTGCTGGACGAAGCCGACCGCATGCTCGACATGGGCTTTTACGACGCCATCGAAGACATCATCCAGCAGACCCCGGACCGTCGCCAGACCCTGCTGTTCTCGGCCACCTACCCGGTGGGCATCAAGCAGTTGGCCTCCAAGTTCATGCGTGACCCGCAAACGGTCAAGGCCGAGTCCCTGCACGCTGACAGCCAGATCGAGCAGCGCTTCTACGAGATCAGCCCGGAAGAGCGCCTGGGCGCCCTGACCAAGGCCCTGGGGCATTTCCGCCCGCAATCGTGCGTGGCGTTCTGCTTCACGAAGCAGCAGTGCCAGGAAGTGGTCGACCACCTGACCGCCAAGGGCATCAGCGCCGTGGCCTTGCACGGTGACCTTGAGCAGCGCGACCGTGACCAGGTGCTGGCCATGTTCGCCAACCGCAGCACCTCGGTGCTGGTCGCCACCGACGTGGCGGCCCGCGGCCTGGACATCGATGCCCTGGACATGGTGATCAACGTCGAACTGGCGCGCGATTCGGAAATTCACATTCACCGTGTAGGCCGCACCGGCCGCGCCGGTGAGAATGGCCTGGCGATCAGCTTCGTGGCCCCGGCCGAAGCGCACCGTGCCCAGGCCATCGAGCAACTGCAGAAGGCGCCGCTGAACTGGCAGCCACTGGACAGCCTCACCGCCAAGGCCGGCGGCCCACTGCTGCCGGCCATGTCGACCCTGTGCATCGCCGCCGGGCGCAAGGACAAGGTGCGCCCGGGCGACATTCTCGGCGCCCTGACCGGCGACGCCGGCATTCCGGGCACCCAGGTGGGCAAGATCGCGATCTTCGACTTCCAGGCCTACGTGGCCGTGGACCGTGAAATCGCCAAGCAGGCCCTGCAGCGCCTGAACAACGGCAAGATCAAGGGCCGCTCGCTGCGCGTGCGTATTCTCTGATTCGTGGGAGCGGGCTCTGCCCGCTCCCACATTGAAATTACGCCCCAAAGTCGTTTTTATTTCATCGAGGATGTTGTTGTGCGCTCTACCGACGTTGTGATCATTGGTGCAGGCGCCGCAGGCCTGATGTGTGCCTTCAGCGCCGCAGCCCGCGGCCGTCAGGTGCTGCTCATCGATCACGCCAACAAGGCCGGCAAGAAAATCCTCATGTCCGGCGGCGGGCGCTGCAACTTCACCAACCTGTACGCCGAGCCAGCCAACTTTCTCTCGCAGAACCCGCATTTCTGCAAATCGGCGCTGGCCCGCTACACCCAGTGGGACTTCATCGCCATGGTCGCCAAGCATGGCGTGCCGTACCACGAGAAGAAGCTGGGCCAACTGTTCTGCGACAACAAGTCCAGCGACATCCTGGAAATGCTGCTCAATGAATGCGAACAGGTGAAGGTCGACCTGCGCCTGGACACCTCGGTGCAACACATCGAGAAAACCGCCAGCGGCTACCTGTTGAGCACCAGCCTGGGCCAGGTTGGCTGCCAGTCGCTGGTGATCGCCACGGGCGGGCTGTCGATTCCCACCTTGGGCGCCACCGGCTTTGGCTACCAGGTTGCCAAGCAGTTCGGCCATGACGTGCTGCCCACCCGTGCCGGCCTGGTGCCGTTCACCATTACCGACCAGCTGAAAACGCTGTGCACGGAGCTGTCCGGTACCTCGGTGGACTGCCTGGTGAGCTGCCACGACCAGAGTTTCCGCGAGAACATCCTGTTCACCCACCGCGGCCTCAGCGGCCCGGCGATCCTGCAGATCTCCTCGTTCTGGCACCCCGGGGATGCCGTGGAGATCAACCTGCTGCCCGACCACGACGCCCTGGACTGGCTGCAACAGCAGCAGGCCGAGCGCCCCAACAGCGAGTTGAAAACGCTGCTGGGGGAAATCTTCACCAAGAAGATGGCCACTCTGCTGGCCGAGCACTGGTTCGCCTCCAAGCCCATGAAGCAGTACACCCCGGCCGAGCTGCGCGACATTGCCCAGAAGCTCGGCGCCTGGCAGCTGATACCGGCTGGCACCGAGGGCTACCGCACCGCCGAGGTGACCCTGGGCGGCGTCGACACCCGCGAAGTGTCCTCCAAGACCATGGAATCGCTGAAAAGCCCGGGCCTGTATTTCATCGGCGAGGTGCTGGACGTCAGTGGCCACCTGGGCGGTTTCAACTTCCAATGGGCATGGGCCTCGGGCTACGCGGCGGCCCAGTTCGTTTAATAACGTTGCTGGCAGTATCCCGGAACAAATTTTGCTGGTAATAAGAGAGCGGCGACAGTGAATCGCCGCTCGCACGGCTCTATTTCGCTCAACTGCCCGACAGGTTCGTCCCCCCGCTATGGCATCGACCTCGTTTCGCCAATCCATGCGCCGCTTGTGGGCGCTAGACAAGTTCAGTTACAGCGTGCGGGTGTTCATCGCCCTCACCGGGTCCATGGCGTTCTGTTGGTACCAAAAGGAAATGCACTCGCTGATCCCCATCTTCCTGGGGATTATCGCCTGCGCCCTGGCCGAGACAGACGACAACTGGCAAGGCCGCATCAAGGCGCTGGCCGTGACCCTGGTGTGCTTCAGCTTCTCGGCGCTGTCGGTGGAGTTGCTGTTCCCCTACCCTTACGTGTTCATCAGCGCCCTGGCGCTGGCGGCCTTCAGCCTGACCATGCTCGGGGCGCTGGGCGAGCGTTATAACGCCGTGGCCTACGCCACCCTGATCGTGGCGGTGTACACCATGATCGGCGTGGACCAGCGCGGCGGCGAAGTCAGCAATTTCTGGGAAGAACCGTTGCTGCTGGTCACCGGGGCCGGTTGGTACGGGCTGCTGTCGGTGCTGTGGCAGGCGCTGTTTTCAAACCAGCCAGTGCAGCAGGCCCTGGCCAAGCTGTTCCGCGAACTGGGGTACTACCTCAAGCTCAAGGCCAGCCTGTTCGAACCCATTCGCGGCCTGGACATCGAGGCCAGGCGCCTGGAACTGGCCAAGCAGAACGGCCGGGTGGTGGCGGCGCTCAACGCCACCAAGGAAATCATCCTGCACCGGGTCGGCGGTGGCCGCCCAGGCTCGAAGATCAGCCGCTACCTGAAGCTGTACTTCCTGGCCCAGGACATCCACGAACGCGCCAGCTCATCGCACTACCCCTACAATGCCCTGTCCGAAGCCTTCTTCCACAGCGACGTGCTGTTCCGCTGCCAGCGCTTGCTGCGCCAGCAGGGCGCAGCGTGCCGGCGGCTGTCGGAATCGATCCAGCTGCGCCAGCCGTTCATCTACGACGACAGCTTCGCCGAAGCGCTGGGTGACCTGCACGCCTCGCTCGAGCACCTGCGCATCCAGAGCAATCCGGCCTGGCGCGGGTTGTTGCGCTCGCTGCGCGCCCTGGCCGCCAACCTGGCGACCCTGGACCGCCTGCTCAGCGACGCCAGCAACCCGGACAAATTGGCCGACGAAAGCGACAGCAGCCTGCTGGACCGCTCACCGCGCAACCTCACGGACGTGTGGAGCCGCATCCGCCAGAACCTTACGCCTACCTCGCTGCTGTTCCGCCATGCCCTGCGCCTGCCGCTGGCCTTGGCGGTGTGCTACGCCATCGTGCACCTGATCCCCACCACCCAGAGCTACTGGATCATGCTGACCACGGTGTTCGTCTGCCAGCCTAGCTACGGCGCCACCCGCCGCAAGCTGGGCCAGCGCATCGTCGGCACGGCCGTGGGCCTGATTCTGGGCTGGCCATTGTTCAACCTGTTCCCCAGCCCGCTGATCCAGTCGATGTTCGCCATCGCCGCCGGCCTGGTGTTCTTCGTCAACCGCACCACCCGCTACACCGTTTCCACGGCGGGTATCACGTTGATGGTGCTGTTCTGCTTCAACCAGGTGGGCGATGGCTACGGCCTGTTCCTGCCGCGCCTGCTCGACACGCTGATCGGCAGCCTGATCGCGATCATGGCGGTGTTCCTGTTCCTGCCCGACTGGCAGGGCCGCCGCCTGAACAAGGTGCTGGCCAACACCCTGGCCTGCAACAGCATCTACCTGCGCCAGATCCTGGAGCAGTACGCTCACGGCAAGCGCGACGACCTGAGCTACCGCCTGGCCCGGCGCAACGCCCACAACGCCGACGCGGCCCTGTCGACCACGTTGGCGAACATGCTCATGGAGCCGGGGCATTTTCGCAAGGAAGCCGACGTGGGCTTCCGCTTCCTGGTGCTGTCGCACACCCTGCTCAGCTACCTCTCGGGGCTCGGTGCGCACCGCGCCACCACGCTGCCAGAGCCGGTGCGCACGGAATTGATCGAAGGCACTGGGCAGACACTGGTCGCCAGCATCGACGAGATCGCCACCAGCCTGGCCAACAAGACCCCAGTGGCGCTGCACAGCGATGCCGAGGAAGCGCTGGCCAACGCCCTGGAACAGATGCCCGAGGAAATCGACGAGGACCAGCGCCTGGTGCAAACCCAGCTGGCGCTTATCTGCCGCCAACTGGGCCCACTGCGCACGCTGGCAGCCCACCTGATCAAGGAGAAGGACCCGAAAGAGCCCCTGGCCGCCTGACTACATGCCGTATTGCTTGAGCAGGCGCGCGTAGGTGCCATCGGCCTGCATCTGGCCGATGGCCTTGTTGAACGCGGCGACGATCTTGGCGTGGTCGGGGTTCTTCAGGCTCACCAGGATATGCAGGTGGTTGAGGCTCAGCGGCCGGGGCAGGAACTCGACGTTGTTGCGCACCCGCGGTATCTCGCGGCTCAGGTAGTAACGCGCCACGTACTCGTCTTCCAGGGTCAACTTGACCCGGTCGGCCGCCAGCATGCGCACGGCCATGGAAAAGTTGTGCACCGGCACCTTCTGCAACTGGTCGTCATTATCGAAGGCCCCGGAGTAAGCGTAGCCGCGCACGATCGAGATCGGGTAGGGGTGCAGCTCGTCGAGGTTGCCGTTGAACTCGATGGGCGAGTCCTTGCGCTTGATGAACAAAATGCGGTTCTGCAGGTAACTGCCGGAGAACTCGCCGATGCGCGTACGCTCGTCGTTGTACCAGGCGTTGATCAACACGTCATAGCGCCCTTCACCCACGCCCAGCAGCGCGCGTGCCCAAGGCACCTGTTCGAAGTCGCTGGCATAACCGGCACGTGCCAGTGCCGTGGTCACCAGTTCCGTGGCCAGGCCACCGTTGACCATGGTGGCATCGGTGAATGGCGGCCAGGCGTCGGCCACCAGGCGCAATCTGTCTGCTGAAGCCGTTTGGGCCAACAACAGCAATCCAAGCAAATACGAGGCTCGAAGCAAATGCAGCATGCTCAAGATCCTGTAGCGGGCTCCTGGCCCAGCGTATTGGTCCAGCCTGAAGAACTGCGTGGCAAACGCCACCCTCCCCGGTTCTAACCTTAGCTCAACATCGCCGCGGCTGAGTCCCTGCTTGAGATTACACAATGATGACAAGCCGAGTAGTGGCGATGTGCCGTTTTATTGAGGCGTATCACAATCATTGGCTGTTCAGGTGCCCGTGTCTTTATGATAACGGCTTGGCCACGGGTTTATATTTCAGGAGCACACATGACCATTCAATGGGTCTGCAAACACCATGATGATCTGGCTATCGACCAGCTGTACCGGATTCTGCAGTTACGCACGGAAGTATTTGTGGTGGAGCAGAAATGCCCTTACCAGGAAGTCGACGGGTTGGACCTTGATGGCGATACCTGTCACCTGATGGGCTGGCAGGAGGGCCGCCTGGCGGCGTACCTGCGCCTGCTGGATCCGGCGGCCCATGGCGGCGACGTGGTGATTGGCCGGGTGGTGACGGCGCCGTTCGCTCGTGGCCAGGGCCTGGGGCACCCGTTGCTCACCCAAGGCCTGTGGCATGCGGACAAGCTGTGGCCGCACACGCCGATCTACCTGTCGGCGCAAGCGCACCTGCAGGGCTATTACGCGCAGTACGGGTTCGTGGCCGAGGGCGAGCAATACCTGGAGGACGACATCCCCCACATCGGCATGCGCCGAGCCCCCTGACGCAGCCCTGAGACAGTTGCTGCTACCTGCTCCGCGTCAGGGGTAGCCCAGGGTTCCCTTGATGGTCGCCAGGTTACGCCCGATCCACGCCTTGTCGATCGCCCCCCAATCACGCACCACGTACTGGCCGATATGGTTGCGCTCGCCTTCGCTCTGTTCGAACTCGCACACAATGTCCAGGTCCGCCAGCGCCAGCAGCGTGTCCTGGGCGGTGCGCCGGGGCATGCCGGTGGCTTCGGTGATGGCCGGCACGCTGCGGGCCGTGCCGCTGTCGATCAGCCAGGCCACGTACAGGCGGCGGTAGAAACTGGTCTTGGTCTTGCTGACATCCATCGAGCTTTCCTTGTCGGTCAGTGCGGCAGATCACGCCAGGTGAGGTAGATCCGCAGGTCGAATTCGAGCTGATGATACCCCGGCTGCATGTATTCGCAGAGCTTGTAGAAGGCCTTGTTGTGGTCGGATTCCTTCAGGTGGGCCAGTTCGTGGACGACAATCATCTTCAGGAATTGCGGCGCGGCGTCCTTGAATAGCGAGGCGATGCGGATTTCCTTCTTCGCCTTGAGTTTGCCGCCCTGCACCCGTGACACCGCCTTGTGCAGGCCCAACGCGCGGTGCGTGAGGTCCAGACGGTTGTCGTAGAGCACCTTGTCCAGGTTGGGTGCATTGCGCAGGTGTTCCTGCTTCAGCTCCAGGGCATAGCTGTACAGTGCCTTGTCGCTCTGCACGTCATGGCGCTCGGGGTAGCGTTGCTGCAGGTAGTCGTGCAGGCGGTCTTCGGCCAGCAGCTGGCGCACCTGGTCTTGCAGGTGCTGGGGGTAGGCTTGCAGGTACTTGAGCGGGTTCATGGCGGCGGTTTGCAGGGAAATCAGCCGCCAGTGTACCCAATTGCGCCCCTACACCGTCGCCCAATCGAAATGCCCGGGGAAGCGCGTGGCGTCCTCAGCGGTGAGCGGCCTGGCAACGATGAAGCCCTGGGCCAACTCGCAGCCGTTGGCCTGTAGCCACTGGTACTGCTCGCGGGTTTCCACGCCTTCGGCAATCACGGTGATGTCAAAATCGCGGCACAGCTCGATCACATTGCGTGCCAGCGCCGCATCGCGCGTGGACTCGGGCAGGCGCGCCACCAAGTGGCGATCAAGCTTGAGGGTGTCGATGGGCAGGTCGCGCAGCAATTTCAGCGAGCAATGGCCGGTGCCGAAGTCGTCCAGCGCCACCCGCACCCCCAGGTTATGCAGCTCGTGCAACTGCTGCATGGCCTCTTCCTGATTGTGCATCAGCGAGGTCTCGACCACTTCGACCTCCAGTTGCTGGGCCTGCAAGCCGTTCATGGCAATCGCGCGCTGCAGTTCCGGCACCAGGTTGGGCATGGCGAACTGGGCATTGCTGAGGCTGATGCTGAGAATCAGCTGGTCATCAAAGCTGTCGCGCCAGGCCTGACGCTGTGCAGCGCCCTGCTGATAGATCCAGCTGGTCAGGCGGCTGATCAACCGAGCCTCCTCCAGCAAGGGAATGAACAGCCCCGGCGGCACGTCGCCGACGCTGGGGTGGCGCCAGCGCAGCAAGGCCTCGAAACCGCGCAGGCGACCGTCGGCCATTGCCACCTGGGGCTGGTAGACCAGGGTGAAGTCCTTCTTCTCGATGGCGCTGCTGACGCTGTCTTCGAGCATCAGCCGTGAACGGGCGCGGCCGTTCATGTCCTGGTCGTAGTAACGGTACTGCTGGCGGCCGGCTTGCTTGGCGGCATACATGGCGATGTCGGCGGCGCGCAGCAGGCTGTCCAGGTTGGAACCGCACTCGGGGTAGGTGGCAATGCCGATACTGACCCCCAAGGTTACGTCCAGGCCATCGATCTGCTGGCACATGGATACCCGGTCGATCAGTTTTTCCGCGACCTTGGCCGCCTGCTCGGGGTATTCGAGGGTGTCGAGCAACGCGGTGAATTCGTCGCCGCCCATGCGCGCGACAATATCGTAGGAGCGCAGGCAGTCCTTGAGCTGTTCGGCCACCCAGCGCAGCACACGATCGCCGGCATCATGGCCATGGTTGTCGTTGATGCGCTTGAAACCGTCGAGGTCCAGGTACAACAGCGCCTGGGACTTGTCCGAGCGCTCGTTGCGCACCAGCGCGCTTTCCACGGTCTGGTAGAAACCGCGGCGGTTGAGCAGGCCGGTCAGCGGATCGGTGACAGCCTGATACTCCAGCTGCTGATGAAGGTTGCGCACCACCGACATGTCCAGCACGGTGACCACCATGGCGTGCTGCTCGCCCGGCAGCGGCGCGCAGGACAGCGCCGCCGGCAGCTGCTGGCCCGACAGCGTGCAGAGCACCGCATCATGCACGCGGAACGTTTCCCGGTTGGCGTAGGCGCGGTAGAACTCGGACTCCGGCCACTGCGATACCGTCGGTTTGGAGACGAACTTGAGCAGTTCGGCCCCGGTAAGCTCAGCCACCGAGGCGCTGAGCAAGCGTGAGATAGCCGGGTTGGCAAAGCTGATCAGGCCCTTCTCATCGATTACCAGAATGCCTTCGGCGGCATTCTCCAGCACCGAGGCGTTGAAGGCCCGCGCGGCTTCCAGGTCGCGGCTCAGGCGCTGCAGGTCGCGGCGGTTGCGCTGCTGCTCGAGCAGCGCTTGCACCTTGGGCCGCAGAATTTGCGGGTCGAAAGGCTTGAACAGGTAATCCACGGCGCCATTGGCGTAGCCCTTGAGCACCGAGGCCTGGTTCTGCTCGTTGGCGGTGAGGAAAATAATCGGGGTCAAACGCGTGCGCTGGCTGCCGCGCATCAAGCGCGCCACTTCAAAACCGTCCATGCCGGGCATCTGCACGTCCAGCAACACCAGGTCGACCTCGTGCTCCAGCAACATGCTTAAGGCCTCCACCCCGGAGGCGGCCGTCACAACTCTCCAGTCCTGACGCTCGAGCAAGGCCCGCATGCTGATCAGGTTCTCCGGATAATCATCGACGACCAGGAGCGTTGAGCCGCTATCGTTTGGCTGGGGTTGCGCGCATTCCATGCATGCTTCTCATCAAGACGTTTGGCACCGGCCTTGGCGGGCAAAAACCGGATACAGATTGCTCCTTACTCTAGACCGGGATCCAAAGAAGCGGGAGCTGCGAAAGTGCCAGTACCCTACCAAAAACTGATTTGCCGACTAACGGTAATTTTCCACAGGCCACGTAAATAGCGGGCTGGAGGAAAATCGACGGATGGTTGGCGCCAATCGACCGACGTGCCACCATTAACAAAAATTTATGCTGTCCTTATAAAGAGCGCCCTCTCAATCCCGAGCTAAGCGGCCGGGTTGGTTTTCTCGGCAGTCGACCGCCGCGATAAAATGGAAGGCTAAATCATGATAGATCTCTCAACCTGGATGCTCAGCGTCCCGGAAGGCACACCGGCCCAGACCATCAGCACGCCCACCCTGGTCTCAGGCTTCAAGGACAAGTATTTTCACTCCGACACCGGCACCCTGTTCTTCTGGGCCCCGGTCACCGGCACCGTCACTGAAAGCGCCATTTACCCGCGCTGCGAACTGCGCGAAGCCAATGCCGACGGTTCGGTGCGCAACTGGCAGTACCCGGACGCCGACAACACCCTGCGCGCCACCCTGGAGGTCGATCAGGTGCCGTCGTCGGGCAAGGTGGTGATCGGCCAGATCCATGTATACGGCAGCAACCAGCCACTGCTCAAGGTGGAATACCAGTACAAGACCAAGACCCAAACCGGCAACATCGTCGCCAAGGTCCGCTACCACATCGACGATGACGAACCCACGGTGATCCAGGTGGCTACCGGCGTGCCCATGGGCAAGCAGTTCTCCTACCTGATCCACCTGAGCCCTGGCGGTACGTTGAGCGTGGACGCGGCTGGGTACACCTGGGAAGACAAGATCAGCGCTACATGGAAGGCCTCGGCGCTGTATTTCAAGGCGGGGGTGTACACCCAGGACAACACGGGCGATACCACCGAAGGCGGCACGGTGACATTCTACAAACTGAACATCGCCCATACGGCCTCCTGACGCGGCCTCTCAGCCGCTTGCTGCTCACAGGGATCGCGTCGTTGCCGTTATAAGCGACCTATGAAAAAGCCCCGCGCGAGGCGGGGCTTTTGTTGTTGCAGCACCAGGTCTTAGTTGACCTTGGCAGCCAGCTCGCCCTTGGCGTAGCGCTGGAACATGGCTTCCAGCGACAGCGGCTTGATCTTCGAAGCGTTGCCGGCAGTGCCGAAGGCTTCGTAGCGAGCGATGCACACGTCACGCATGGCCTTCACGGTTTCACCGAAGAATTTGCGCGGGTCGAATTCGCTCGGGTGCAGGGCCATGTGGCGACGCATGGCGCCCGTGGAGGCCAGGCGCAGGTCGGTGTCGATGTTGACCTTGCGCACGCCATACTTGATGCCTTCGACAATCTCTTCGACCGGTACGCCGTAGGTCTCTTTGATTTCGCCGCCGTACTGGTTGATGATGGCCAGCCACTCTTGCGGTACCGAGGACGAACCGTGCATCACCAGGTGGGTGTTGGGGATGCGCTTGTGGATTTCCTTGATGCGCTCGATCGCCAGGGTGTCGCCGGTAGGCGGCTTGGTGAACTTGTAGGCGCCGTGACTGGTGCCGATGGCAATGGCCAAGGCGTCGACCTGAGTCTTCTTGACGAAGTCAGCGGCTTCTTCCGGGTCGGTCAACATCTGGCTGTGGTCCAGGGTGCCTTCGGCGCCGATACCGTCTTCTTCACCGGCCATGCCGGTTTCCAGCGAACCCAGGCAGCCCAGTTCGCCTTCCACCGATACGCCACAGGCGTGGGCCATGGCCACGGTTTCCTGGGTGACACGCACGTTGTATTCGTAGTCGGTAGGGGTCTTGCCGTCGGCGCCCAGGGAGCCGTCCATCATCACCGAGCTGAAGCCCAGCTGGATCGACCGCTGGCACACGTCAGGGCTGGTGCCGTGGTCCTGGTGCATGCACACCGGGATGTGCGGGAATTCTTCGATGGCGGCCAGGATCAAGTGGCGCAGGAACGGCGCACCGGCGTATTTGCGGGCGCCGGCGGACGCCTGGACGATTACCGGGGAGTCAGTCTTGTCAGCGGCTTCCATGATGGCGCGCATCTGTTCAAGGTTGTTGACGTTGAAAGCTGGAACGCCGTAGCCGAACTCTGCGGCGTGGTCCAGCATCTGGCGCATGCTAATGAGTGCCATTGTGTGTGTCTCTCCCGGTCGAGGGTCGTTAATCGTGCAAGCCTGCCGAAGCGGCGGCTGCTATTCAAGTAGTGTAGGTCGGGCAGTGCCCGCCCCGCTGCATCACTGGGCCTTGCAGGCCCGGCCAATCAAATCGTTGGTCGCGACCCAGTACACCAGGCCTTCGTCACCCTTGCTGTGGAAGGCCAGCACACCATCGCTGTACAGCTCGCCCGATGCCCCGGGCTCGGCTTTCAGGCGGTACACCTGATCACTGCCACCCAGCTTCACTTCCACACTGTTCTTGCCAGCATCCAGGTAGCGCCAATCGACGCTGGCCTGGCTGTCGCAGGTCCAGTGGGTCCAGTCGGTGGCCACCGGTGCCTGGTTGAAGCTCGCACATCCGCCCAGCACTGCAAACGCCATCAGGGCTGCAAAGCCTTTCATTCCAATTCCTCGTTGTGCAGCACGGCGGCAGGCACTCGGCCTGCCGCACCATGCCATCGGACTGAAAAGCCCGACAGTTGTTCCGACCTGTGGTCGAATCAAGGGCAACCTTGCCCTTGAACCTGACGCTCAGGGTCGTACTTTTCCAGGCCATCCGGGCCCAGGCGCTTGTTGATGACGGGCGCGGTTTCGGCCTGCCAGTCGGACTGGTAGCAGCCGCCCTTGCCGGGGACCGCCTCCGGCACGGCAGGGGCCGTGGCCGACTTGCCGGCACAACCGGCCAGCAACCCGACCATCAGCAACAACGGCAATGCCTTGGTCATCTGGACGCTCCCTTTCCACCTGTGCATGAAGGATCAGGCCTTGGCCCGCTGCTCCAGCATCTCGACGGCTGGCAGCACCTTGCCCTCGACGAACTCGAGGAAGGCGCCACCACCGGTGGAAATGTAGGAGATGTCCTGGGAAACACCATACTTGTCGATGGCCGCCAGGGTGTCACCGCCACCGGCGATGGAAAACGCCGGGCTTTCGGCGATGGCCTTGGCCAGCACTTGGGTGCCGTTGCCGAACTGGTCGAATTCGAACACGCCGACCGGGCCGTTCCACAGAATGGTCTTGGAGGATTTGAGCAGTTGTGCGAACTGTTCGGCGGTTTGCGGACCGATATCGAGGATCATGTCGTCATCGGCCACGTCGGCGATCAGTTTGACGGTGGCTTCGGCGGTTTCGGCGAACTGCTTGGCCACGACCACGTCGACCGGCAATGGCACGCTGACCTTGGCGGCGATTTCACGGGCGGTGTCCAGCAGGTCCGGCTCGTACAGCGACTTGCCGACCGGGTGCCCGGCTGCGGCCAGGAAGGTGTTGGCAATGCCGCCGCCGACGATCAGCTGGTCGCAGATCTGGCTCAGGCTGTTGAGCACGTCCAGCTTGGTCGACACCTTGGAACCGGCAACGATGGCGGCCATCGGCTTGGCCGGGGCGCCCAGGGCCTTGCCCAGCGCATCCAGCTCGGCAGCCAGCAGCGGGCCTGCGGCGGCGACCTTGGCGAACTTGGCCACGCCGTGGGTCGAGCCTTCGGCACGGTGGGCGGTGCCGAAGGCGTCCATCACGAACACGTCGCACAGGGCGGCGTACTGCTTCGCCAGCTCGTCGGCGTTCTTCTTCTCGCCCTTGTTGAAGCGCACGTTCTCGAACAACACCAGGTCGCCGGCCTTGACGTCAACGCCGCTCAGGTAGTCGGCCACCAGCGGCACGTCGCGGCCCAAGGCCTTGCTCAGGTAGTCGGCAACAGGCTTGAGGCTGTTCTCGGCGGAAAATTCACCTTCGGTCGGGCGGCCCAGGTGCGAGCAGACCATCACCGCAGCGCCCTTCTGCAGGGCCAGCTTGATGGTCGGCAGCGAGGCCAGGATACGCGCGTCGCTGGTAACCACACCGTCCTTCACGGGGACGTTGAGGTCTTCGCGAATCAGTACGCGCTTACCTTGCAGATCGAGGTCGGTCATCTTCAACACGGTCATGTGTTCAGTCCTTCAAGCCTGTTTTGATTGTTGGTTGACGACGTACAGAAAGTGCTCTGCAACGTCGAGCATGCGGTTGGCAAACCCCCATTCGTTGTCAAACCAGGCCAGGATGTTGACCAGGCGCGGGCCTGATACACGAGTCTGGCTGGCGTCGACGATGGCCGAATGCGGGTCGTGGTTGAAGTCGCAACTGGCGTGGGGCAGTTCGGTGTAGGCCACCAGCCCTTTCAGCGGCCCGCTGAGCGCGGCGTCATGGAGGATACGGTTGACCTCCCGGGCGTCGGTATCGCGGTTCACCTGCAGGGTAATGTCCAGGCAGGACACATTGACGGTCGGCACACGCACTGCCTTGGCCTGGATGCGGCCACCGAGTTCCGGCAGCAACCGCTCTATGCCCCGCGCCAGGCCGGTGGACACCGGGATGATCGACTGAAAGGCAGAGCGGGTACGACGCAGGTCTTCGGCATGGTAGGCATCGATCACCGGCTGGTCATTCATGGCTGAATGGATCGTGGTGATCGAGATGTACTCAAGGCCCAGGGCCTCATCCAGCAACCGCAGCAACGGCACGCTGCAGTTGGTGGTGCAGGAAGCGTTGGACACCAGCCGTTCGGTACCGGTCAATACCTGCTGGTTGATGCCGAACACCACAGTGGCGTCGACATCGGTCTCGCTGGCCATGGGCTGTGAGAACAGCACCCGGGGGGCGCCGGCGTCGAGAAAACGCTGGCCATCGGCACGGGTATGCCAGGCCCCGGAGCACTCTAATACCAGGTCGACGCCAAGCGCCGCCCAGTCGATGCCCTCGGGGGTAGCGCTGCGCAATACTTTCACGCAGTCGCCGTTGATCATCAGACAATCGCCTTCACTGCGCACTTGGCCGGGGAAACGGCCGTGGGTGGAGTCGAAGCGTGTCAGGTATTCGAGACTGGCCATGTCGGCCAGGTCGTTGATGGCAACCACCTCCAAGCCCGCTTCCGCGCCGCGCTCGCACAACGCGCGCATGACGCAACGACCAATGCGGCCGTAGCCATTGAGTGCAACTTTGTAGGGACGCGGCTGGGGCATGAGGTGCTCACTGAAAACAATGGTTCAAACCTTCCTGCTTATCTGCCATGCCACATGTGATGTGGGAGCTGACTTGCCAGCGAGCTTTTCAGGGGCCCAAAAAAGCTCGCTGGCAAGCCAGCTCCCACAGGAACCGGGCATGCAGAACCTGCCCCGAAGGGCAGGTGGTACATCAGTCTTCCAGCAGTTCTTCAGCAGTACCGACAATGTTCTCGACGGTGAAGCCGAACTCTTCGAACAACTGGGCCGCAGGGGCCGACTCGCCGAAGGTGGTCATGCCGATGACGCGGCCTTCCAGGCCCACGTACTTGTACCAGTAGTCAGCGTGCGCCGCTTCGATGGCGATGCGGGCGCTGACTTCCAGCGGCAGCACGGCCTGCTTGTAGCTGGCATCCTGGGCTTCGAACACGCTGGTGCATGGCATCGACACCACGCGCACCTTGCGGCCTTGCTCGGCCAGCTTGGCCTGGGCCTGAACGGCCAGGTCCACTTCGGAACCGGTGGCGATCAGGATCAGCTCCGGCTCGCCTTCGCAGTCCTTCAGCACGTAGCCACCGCGCTCGATGTCAGCCAGTTGCACGGCATCGCGCGGCTGGTGCTGCAGGTTCTGGCGCGAGAACACCAGGGCCGACGGCCCGTCGTTGCGCTGGATGGCGTGCTTCCAGGCCACGGCCGATTCGACCGCGTCGGCAGGGCGCCAGGTGTCCAGGTTCGGCGTGGTGCGCAGGCTGGCCAGCTGCTCGATCGGCTGGTGAGTCGGGCCGTCTTCGCCCAGGCCGATGGAGTCGTGGGTGAACACGTACAGCACGCGCTTCTTCATCAGCGCCGACATGCGCACGGCGTTGCGGCAGTATTCCATGAAGATCAGGAAGGTGGCACCGTACGGCACGAAACCGCCGTGCAGGGCGATACCGTTCATGATGGCGCTCATGCCGAACTCGCGAACGCCGTAGTGCAGGTAGTTGCCACCTGGCTGTTCGGCGCTGATGCTCTTGCTGCCTTTCCAGAAGGTCAGGTTGGAACTGGCCAGGTCAGCCGAGCCGCCCAGGAACTCGGGCAACAGCGGACCGAAAGCGTTCAGGGCGTTCTGGCTGGCCTTGCGGCTGGCGATGGTTTCGCCCTTGGCGACCACTTCGGCGATCCAGGCATCGGCCTTTTCGGCGAAGTCGGCTGGCAGCTCACCGGCCATGCGGCGGATGAATTCGTTGGCCAGTTCCGGGTTGGCAGCGGCGTAGGCGGCGAAACGCTGGTCCCATTCGGCTTCCAGTGCGCGGCCGGCTTCCTTGGCGTCCCATTCGGCGTAGATGTCGGCCGGGACTTCAAAGGCTGCGTGGTTCCACTTCAGCGCGGCGCGGGTCAGTGCCACTTCTTCGGCACCCAGGGCCGAACCGTGGGACTCTTCCTTGCCCTGCTTGTTTGGCGAGCCGAAACCGATGGTGGTCTTGCAGCAGATCAGGGTCGGACGGTCGCTTTTGCGCGCGGTCTCGATGGCAGTCTTCACTTCGTCGGCGTCATGGCCGTCGACGTTGCGGATCACCTGCCAGTTGTAGGCCTCGAAACGCTTCGGCGTATCGTCGGTGAACCAGCCTTCGACTTCGCCGTCGATGGAAATGCCGTTGTCATCGTAGAAGGCGATCAGTTTACCCAGGCCCAGGGTACCGGCCAGGGAAGCTGCTTCGTGGGAAATGCCTTCCATCATGCAGCCATCACCCATGAACACGTAGGTGTGGTGGTCGACGATGCTATGGCCAGGGCGGTTGAACTGGGCCGCCAGGGTCTTCTCGGCGATGGCAAAGCCCACGGCGTTGGCAAAGCCCTGGCCCAGCGGGCCGGTGGTGGTTTCAACGCCTGGGGTGTAGCCGTATTCCGGGTGGCCAGGGGTGCGGCTGTGCAGCTGGCGGAAGTTCTTGATGTCGTCGATCGACAGGTCGTAACCGGTCAGGTGCAGCAGCGAGTAGATCAGCATCGACCCGTGACCGTTGGACATCACGAAGCGGTCGCGGTTGGCGAACGACGGATTGGTCGGGTTGTGCTTCAAGAAGTCACGCCAAAGCACTTCGGCGATATCCGCCATGCCCATAGGGGCACCGGGATGGCCGCTGTTGGCTTTTTGCACGGCATCCATGCTGAGGGCACGAATGGCGTTGGCACGCTCACGACGGCTGGGCATCGCTTATCTCCTGGGCTTTATAAAAAGTACGGATTCGGAAAAGACCGGCATTTTCCCCCACGCCACGCCTCTGGGCAATGACAGATAGTCATTGCGCAGCGTTTTTCCTGCCTTGCGGGCATTAAATGTCAGTCAGCCTGCAGCGTATACATTGCAGTGGACCACCATTGCGCCCGATCGACTCCATCCATCGACCAATATCAAAACTTTTTGATATTGCTATTGCGGGTGGCGACTTCGCTGACTAGACTGCCGAACCTATGAACCTGCCCGCACCCGCGATCCGCCACGAATACAGCGACGAGCTGGCCGCCCTGTGCAAGGCCGGCGGCGATGCGCTGCGGCTGAACGTTTTGCGCGCACTGGCCAACGACTCGTTCGGCGTGCTGGAACTGGCGCAGATCTTCGCCATCGGCCAGTCGGGCATGAGCCACCACCTCAAGGTGCTGGCCCAGGCCGGCCTGGTGGCCACCCGCCGCGAGGGCAACGCGATCTTCTACCGCCGCGCCCTGCCTGATGCCGGGGCACTGGGCGGGCGCCTGCATGCGGCACTGCTGGAAGAGGTCGATGACCTCGACCTGCCCGCCGACGCCGAGGCGCGCATGGCCCTGGTGCAGCGCCAGCGCGCGGCGGCAAGCGAACACTTTTTCTCGCGCATGGAAGAGAAATTCCGTGCGCAGCAGGACCTGATCGCAGGACTGGCGCAATACCGCGAAAGCGTCCTGGCGCTGCTGGACAAGCTCAGCTTCGGCGAGCAGGCCAGCGCCCTGGAGATCGGCCCCGGCGACGGCGCGTTCCTGCCCGACCTGGCACGCCGCTTCACCCAGGTCACTGCGCTGGACAACAGCGCCGAGATGCTTGAACTGGCCCGCCAGCTCTGCCAGCGTGAACAGCTGGACAATGTCCGGCTGCAGCTGGCCGATGCCCTGGGCGACAGCAGCGTGCAGGCCCACTGCGTGGTGCTGAACATGGTGCTGCACCACTTCGCGCAACCGGCCCGGGCGCTCGAGCAACTGGCCGCACGGGTGATACCCGGTGGCAGCCTGCTGGTGACCGAGTTGTGCAGCCACAACCAGAGTTGGGCCAGAGACGCCTGCGGTGATCTCTGGTTGGGTTTCGAACAGGAAGATCTGGCCCTTTGGGCTACTGCTGCGGGACTGGTTCCCGGGGAAAGCCTGTATGTGGGCTTACGTAATGGTTTCCAGATTCAGGTCCGCCATTTTCAGCGGCCGACTGGCGACACTCACCATCGGTAAATTTAGGAAACCGTCGAGATGAGCGAATACTCCCTTTTCACCTCCGAGTCCGTATCTGAAGGGCACCCGGACAAAATCGCCGACCAGATTTCTGATGCGGTGCTGGACGCCATCATTACCCAAGACAAATTCGCCCGCGTCGCGTGCGAAACCCTGGTGAAAACCGGCGTGGCCATCATCGCCGGCGAAGTGACCACTTCGGCCTGGGTCGACCTGGAAGACATCGTCCGCAAGGTCATCGTCGACATCGGCTACAACAGCTCCGACGTCGGCTTCGACGGCGCCACCTGCGCGGTCATGAACATCATCGGCAAGCAGTCCGTGGACATCGCCCAGGGCGTTGACCGCAGCAAGCCTGAAGACCAGGGTGCCGGCGACCAGGGCCTGATGTTCGGCTACGCCAGCAACGAAACCGACGTGCTGATGCCAGCACCGATCTGCTTCTCGCACCGCCTGGTCGAACGCCAGGCCGAAGCTCGCAAGTCCGGCTTGCTGCCGTGGCTGCGCCCGGATGCCAAATCGCAGGTTACCTGCCGTTATGAAGGCGGCAAGGTCGTGGGCATCGACGCCATCGTGCTGTCGACCCAGCACAACCCTGACGTTTCCTACGCCAACCTGCGTGAAGGCGTGATGGAAGAAATCGTCAAGAAGGTGATCCCGGCCGAGCTGCTGCACCGTGACACCCAGTTCCACATCAACCCCACCGGCAACTTCATCATCGGTGGCCCAGTGGGCGACTGCGGCCTGACCGGCCGCAAGATCATCGTCGACAGCTACGGCGGCATGGCCCGTCACGGCGGTGGCGCATTCTCCGGCAAGGACCCATCCAAGGTCGACCGCTCGGCCGCCTACGCCGGTCGCTACGTGGCCAAGAACATCGTTGCCGCCGGCCTTGCCGAGCGCTGCGAGATCCAGGTGTCCTACGCCATCGGCGTGGCCCAGCCAACGTCGATCTCGATCAACACCTTCGGCACTGGCAAGATCAGCGATGACAAGATCATCAACCTGGTCCGCGAGCACTTCGACCTGCGTCCTTACGCGATCACCACCATGCTCGACCTGCTGCACCCGATGTACCAGCGCACCGCGGCCTACGGCCACTTCGGTCGCACCCCTGAGCGGGTGACCGTGGGCAACGACACGTTCACCACGTTCACCTGGGAACGCACCGACCGCGCTGACGCGCTGCGTGCCGCTGCCGGCCTGTAACAAGACCGACACGAAATAAAAAGCCCCGGCCGGGAAACTGGCCGGGGCTTTTTTGCTCCTATGCCTGCCCGCTTGACGGGCCGCTTTCATTTTCAGACTTTGAGGTTCCGATGCGCATTTCGCTGTTCGCCCCTGCCGCCGCCCTGCTGGGCCTGTTTGCCATCAACGCCCAGGCCGCCGACATGGCCACCATGGCCAACGCCCCCGAGAGCCACAACACCCACGTGCAGGTGCACAAGGCCCCGCAGCCGCAACACAAAATGGTGGTGAAGAAACGCCCAGCGCCACAGCACAAGGTGCAGAACCAGGCCCACGCACGCAATACTCCCGCTCAGCACGACGTACCCGCCAACCGCTGAGCCCGAAGTGCCCGGTAACCAAATGGTTTCCGGGCAACAGGTGCCTCGGTGCTAAATTACCTGCGCGACCAGAAACTTCCTGCAGACAATGGCTTCAATTAGTTTTCCAATAGCGCAGTCTTTCACTGGAGTCACCATGAAACCCTTATCCCTCCTGACGGTGCTGACCCTCTGCTGCGCAGTATCGGCGCCGCTATTGGCCGCCGACGAAAACGCCCCCGAGATCAAGGGCTGCACCGCCAAGCAGCTGGCAATCGGCAACCAGATCGAACAGGCCAAGGCCCAGGGCAACGGCGCCCAGCAAGCCGGCCTGGAAAAGGCCCTGGCCGAAAACAAGGCCAATTGCACCGATGCCGGGTTGCAGAAAGAGCGCGAGAACAAGGTGCTCGACGCCCGTCACGAGGTTGCCAAGCGCCAGGCCGACCTGGACAAGGCCATGAAGAAAGGCGACGCCGACAAAATCAACAGCCGCAAGGACAAGCTCGCCCAGTCCCGCAAGGAGCTGCAGGAAGCGCTGGACGAACTCGACAAGTAAACCCAGGCACTGGCTGATCAGTGATCGCGAAACTCGCGGTGGCAGGCCTTGCAGCCGTTCTCCACTTTCTGCATGGGGCCATCCAAACCGGTGGCCTGCAACGGCTGGGCACGCGTCGCCTCGACCAACTGGCCGGTTGATACTTCCAGCGCCTGGGCCAGTTGCTGGAAGCGCGCCTGCTTCTCCCACACGTCCGGCTTGGCACTGGTGTGGTCGTCCTCACGCACGCTGGGGAAGTGCTGCCAGGGCTGATGCGCCAGTTGGTCAAGCTTCACCGCGCTGGCGGCGAACTGCGTGCCGTCGAACGGCAGGCGGCCCAGCAGCATCCCGTTCATGTCTTCACTGGTGTGCAGCATTTGCTTGAAGATTGCCTTGCGCTGGCCAAGCGGCGAATTCGGGTCAACGCCACCACAGGCGCTCAGGGCCAGGCATGCCAGGGCTACCACCGTCACGGTCTTGAGTGTCATGGGCGCTCGATCACACTGAAATGAAGAAGAAACTGGCGATCAGCCCCAGGCCGATGAACCACACCAGTGAACGCAGCATGGCCCAATCGGCCAGGTAGCAGATGATGTATAGCAGGCGGCTGGTGATGAACATCACCGCCAGCACGTCCATGGTCACTTGCTGGGCGTTGTGGCAGATGTCGGCGATGATCACGGCGGCTGCGAACGCAGGGAAGGCTTCGAAGCTGTTCAGTTGCGCGGCATGGGCGCGCTTGGCGAAGCCGTCCAGGTTAGCGAGGAAAGTTCGCGGGTCATGGTTTTGCCGTGGGCCGAACTTGCCACCGCTGAACTTGGCGATGCTGGTGCACACGAACGGCAGCACCAGGGCGATCAGGACACACCAGAAAGCGACAGTCATAAAACAGGTCTCGTTTTTATAGTTTCGTGATCCAGCAGGCCCATCGGTCATCGATGGGAGTGAGTGAACGCGTGCA
Source organism: uncultured Gammaproteobacteria bacterium (assembly GCA_963816515.1). Taxonomy (GTDB): domain Bacteria; phylum Pseudomonadota; class Gammaproteobacteria; order Pseudomonadales; family Pseudomonadaceae; genus Aquipseudomonas. The sequence goes on from CAWFKX010000001.1 coordinate 2,036,071, forward strand.
TCTTACCGCGTGTCCGAGCCTGCAAGACGAGTGGCCGCAAGACTTTGTAACAAGTGCGACATTCGTGCCTGTGCCACCACTGTTCGGGGGCACGTCCAACCCTTACCTGGCGCCCCTGCGCGCCCGTTTACCCCCTCACCATGGGAGCCCGGATGCTCGAATTAGTTGCCGCCTTTATCTGCCTCACCACCCTCCTCACCTACGTCAATTTCCGCTTCATCGGCCTGCCGCCCACCATTGGCGTGATGGTCACCGCCCTGATGTTTTCGCTGTTGCTGCAGGGTTTGAGCGTGCTCGGCTACCCCGGCCTGGAAGCGCGCGTGCAAGGCCTGATCGGCCAGATCGACTTCGGCGACCTGCTGATGAACTGGATGCTGGCATTCCTGCTGTTCGCCGGCGCACTGCACGTTAACCTCAGCGACCTGCGCAGCTACCGCTGGCCCATCGGCCTGCTGGCGACGTTCGGCGTGCTGATCGCCACGGCGGTGATCGGCACCCTGGCCTATTGGATATTCGGCCTGTTCGGCTGGCACGTGAGCTTTCTGTACTGCCTGTTGTTCGGCGCGCTGATCTCGCCCACCGACCCGATCGCGGTGCTGGGCGTGCTGCGGACCGCCAATGCCTCCAAGCCGCTGAAGACCACCATCGTCGGTGAGTCACTGTTCAACGACGGCACCGCGGTGGTGGTGTTCACCGTGTTGCTGGGCATCGCCCAGCAAGGCGAGACGCCTTCGTTCAGCGAAACGGCGATGCTGTTCGTGCACGAAGCCATCGGCGGCGTGCTGTTCGGCGCGCTGATCGGTTACGTGGTGTACCGCATGATCAAGAGCATCGAGCAGTATCAGGTCGAGGTCATGCTGACCCTGGCACTGGTGATCGGCGGCTCAGCCATGGCGTATGAGCTGCATGTTTCAGCACCGATCGCGATGGTCACCGCCGGGCTGATCATCGGTAACCTGGGGCGCAAGCTGGCCATGAACGACATGACCCGGCGCTACATGGACGGTTTCTGGGAACTGCTGGATGACATGCTCAACGCGCTGCTATTTGCGCTGATCGGCATGGAGTTGCTGCTGTTGCCGTTTTCGTGGATGCACGTGGTTGCGTCCAGTCTGCTGGCGGTGGCGATTTTGCTGTCGCGCCTGCTGACCGTGGCCCCGGCCATCCTGCTGTTGCGCCGCTGGCGCAGCGTGCCTCGTGGCACCATTCGCATCCTCACCTGGGGTGGCCTGCGCGGAGGTGTATCGGTGGCACTGGCCCTGGCGCTGCCGGTGGGCCCGGAACGCGACCTGCTGCTGAGCATCACCTACATCGTGGTGCTGTCGTCGATCCTGCTGCAGGGCCTGAGCATCGGCAAGCTGGTGAAAAGCGTCACCCGCGAACCGGCCGCACAACCACCGGCCCACTAACGCAGGGGCGGAGCGAGGCCGGGTCGGGGGCTCCTCATTCGAGCGATTCGCCCTCGAACTGGTCCTTGATGTATTTGATCTCCGTGCGTCCGTGGGGTGCCGGCAGGCCGTCTTCGCCCAGGTTGACGAACACCATCTTGTCGACCGTCAGGATGCTTTTGCGGGTGATCTTGTTGCGAACTTCGCACATCAGGGTGATCGAGGTGCGCCCGAACTCGGTGGCCGTGATGCCCAGCTCGATGATATCGCCCTGGCGCGAAGCGCTGACGAAATTGATCTCGGAAATGTACTTGGTCACCACGCGCTGGTTGCCCAACTGCACGATGGCGTAGATCGCCGCCTCCTCATCGATCCAGCGCAGCAGGCTGCCGCCGAACAGGGTGCCGTTGGGGTTCAGGTCTTCGGGTTTTACCCACTTGCGGGTGTGGAAGTTCATGCGTCGCTCCTGGCTCTTCGCCATTTCAGGATGTGCCCATGATCCCCTTTTGCGAGACGTGGGGAAACCCATTCCATCGATAGCGAAAAGTTCCTTGACGGCTGAATCATGGACAGACACATCAGCTTCATCATCGATGCCGAAAGCGTGCTGCACGCCACGCCGGCACCGGCCGGTTCGCCCACCCAGCCCAGCCCGATGAATCCCGCGCACTGCTTTGCGCTGGGCGCCGAGCTGGCCAAGCCAGGCGATAGCCTGCTGCTGCGCGCCACGCCCCTGTCATTCCGGGGCGAGGATGCCCTGATGCTGCACAGCGTCACGGTGGACGGCACCGCCATTTCGCCACCGCAGTTGCAGGTGCGCGAGGTCAGCTTGCCGGTACCGGACCTCAGCGATCCGCTGCAGGTCGGCACACAAACCGTGACTGACCACGCGTGGGCCTGCCAGCTCAGCGCCACAGGCCCCTGCGCCATCACGCTAGGCATTGCCCTGATAGCGCGCGACTGCACGCCCAAAGGCTTCTTCACAGCGACCGTGCAGTTGGCGTTCAAGCAATGAAGGGACTTTCGACCATTGCCTCTTGGGCTGGCAGGCAAGCACGTCTATAATCCCTGCGCTTTACTCGGCGACGCGCTCACGTGCGTCGCTCCCGCCACCTGTCCGAGGGGCGCTGCAGCAGGGACACCTGTCAGGCTCGGATGGGGCGTTGCCCGCACGGTTGTCCGTGTGGACACTAAACGCACAACGGCGCCCATTCGCACATTACGAATGGAGGCTCTTCATGAGCGCTGTACACACGCCTGCAGGTTTCAACGATTTCAAGGTTGCCGACATCTCCCTGGCCGCCTGGGGCCGCCGCGAGACCATCATCGCCGAATCGGAAATGCCTGCACTGATGGGCCTGCGCCGCAAGTACGCCGGTGAGCAACCGCTCAAAGGCGCGAAGATCCTGGGCTGCATCCACATGACCATCCAGACTGCCGTGCTGATCGAAACCCTGGTTGCCCTGGGTGCCGAAGTACGCTGGTCGTCGTGCAACATCTTCTCCACCCAGGACCAGGCCGCCGCTGCCATCGCTGCCGCCGGCATTCCAGTGTTCGCCTGGAAAGGCGAAACCGAAGAAGAATACGAGTGGTGCATCGAGCAGACCATCCTCAAGGATGGCCAGCCATGGGACGCCAACATGATCCTGGACGACGGCGGTGACCTGACCGAAATCCTGCACAAGAAATACCCGGCCATGCTGGAGCGCATCCACGGCGTGACCGAAGAAACCACCACCGGCGTGCACCGCCTGCTGGACATGCTGGCCAAGGGCGAGCTGAAGATCCCGGCCATCAACGTCAACGACTCGGTGACCAAGAGCAAGAACGACAACAAGTACGGCTGCCGTCACAGCCTGAACGATGCCATCAAGCGTGGTACCGACCACCTGCTGTCGGGCAAGCAAGCCCTGGTGATCGGCTACGGTGACGTGGGCAAGGGCTCGGCCCAGTCGCTGCGTCAGGAAGGCATGATCGTCAAGGTCACCGAAGTTGACCCGATCTGCGCCATGCAAGCCTGCATGGACGGTTTCGAACTGGTTTCGCCGTTCATCAACGGTGAGAACGACGGCACCGAAGCCAGCATCGACAAGGCACTGCTGGGCAAGATCGACCTGATCGTCACCACCACCGGTAACGTCAACGTCTGCGACGCCAACATGCTCAAGGCCCTGAAGAAGCGCGCCGTGGTGTGCAACATCGGTCACTTCGACAACGAAATCGACACCGCTTTCATGCGCAAGAACTGGGCATGGGAAGAAGTGAAGCCACAGGTACACAAGATCCACCGTACCGGCGCAGGCACCTTCGACGCACAGAACGACGACTACCTGATCCTGCTGGCCGAAGGCCGCCTGGTGAACCTGGGCAACGCCACTGGCCACCCAAGCCGCATCATGGACGGTTCGTTCGCCAACCAGGTGCTGGCGCAGATCTTCCTGTTCGACCAGAAGTTCGCCGACCTGTCGCCTGCCCAGAAAGCCGAGCGCCTGACCGTTGAAGTGCTGCCGAAGAAACTCGACGAAGAAGTGGCCCTGGAAATGGTCCGCGGTTTCGGCGGCGTGGTCACCAAGCTGACCAAGCAGCAAGCCGACTACATTGGCGTGACCGTGGAAGGCCCGTTCAAGCCTCACGCCTACCGCTACTGATCGCAAGCCCTGACGCCACCTGCTGCAGCTGCTACAGAAACCCTCTGTGGCAGCTGCAGCCAGGCAGCGTCCCGGGCGCACGCGATTTCTCGGCTTTCGAGTTTCCAGATAGGTGTAATCATGTCTCAGGAACGCCGCTTCAGTTTCGAGTTCTTCCCCACCAAGACCGATGCTGGGCATGAAAAACTGCTGAACGTTGCCCGCCAACTGGCTGGCTACAACCCCGATTTCTTCTCCTGTACCTACGGTGCCGGGGGCTCTACCCGCGACCGCACGCTCAACACCGTGCTGCAGCTGGAAAACGAAGTGAAAGTCCCGGCCGCCCCGCACCTGTCGTGCGTCGGTGACAGCAAGGCCGACCTGCGCGCACTGCTGGCCCAGTACAAGGACGCCGGCATCAAGCGCATCGTCGCCCTGCGTGGCGACCTGCCTTCGGGCATGGGCATGGCCAACGGCGAACTGCGCCACGCCAACGACCTGGTGGAGTTCATCCGCGCCGAGACCGGTGCGCACTTCCATATCGAAGTGGCCGCCTACCCGGAGATGCACCCACAAGCGCACAACTTCGAAGACGACCTGAAGAACTTCGTGCGCAAGGCCAACGCCGGCGCCGACAGTGCGATCACCCAGTACTTCTTCAACGCCGACAGCTACTTCTACTTCGTCGAGCGCGTGCAGCAACTGGGCGTGAACATTCCGATCGTGCCGGGCATCATGCCGATCACCAATTACAGCAAGCTGGCACGTTTCTCCGACGCCTGCGGTGCCGAGATCCCGCGCTGGGTGCGCAAGCAACTGGAAGCCTATGGCGACGATGTCACCAGCATCCAGCGTTTTGGCGAAGAAGTGATCACCCGCATGTGCGAGCAACTGCTGGACGGCGGCGCACCGGGCCTGCACTTCTATACCCTGAACCAGGCGGAAGCCAGCCTGGCGGTGTGGAACAACCTCAAGCTGCCACGCTGACCCGTGGAGGCGCGGGCCCCGTCCGCGCCTCTGCAAGTTGCCGCGCAAAGCCTTCCCTTCGCGTTGGCGCCGTCGTACTCTGCGACCATGCCCGCTTTCCTTTCGCTGCTGACAGCCATGTTCCTGACTTGCCTGAGCCTGAGCGCCCAGGGCGAGAAGCTGCGCATTGTCACAGACCCCTGGGCACCGTACGCCTACCAGCAAAATGGCAAGGGCATGGGCATCGACTACGACGTCACGGCCAGGGTATTCGAGCGCCTGGGCGTGGAGGTGGAGTGGCAGTTCCTGCCCTGGAAGCGCTGCCTGGCCATGCTCGCGCAGGGCGAGGCCGATGGCGTGCTCGACATTTTCCACACCAGCGAGCGCGAAGCAACGCTGCTGTACCCCGACGAACCACTCTCCGACGTGCAGTTCGTGCTGTTCCAGAACACCGCCAAGCCCCATGAGGTGAGCTCCCTCGATGACCTGCAAGGCCTGACCCTCGGCACGTCGGCCGGCTACAACTATGGCGAGGCCTTCATGCAGGCCACGGCGTTCCGGCGCGAGGCCGCCGCCACCCAGGAAGCCAATTTCGGCAAACTGATACGTAACCGCGTCGACCTGGTCATCACCGACCGTCGCGTGGGCGATTTCACCCTGGCGGCCATGGGCCTGGAGGGCAAGGTCAGCGCCCTGCCGCTGGTGATCAACCGTGAGCAGCAGTACCTGGCCGTGCGCCGTGGCGCCGGCATGGACCAGTTGGCCCTGCGGTTTTCCGTGGAACTGCGACGTTTCAAGCGTGAACCGGCGTACGCTCAACTGGTGGCGCGCTACGCCACCCCGGCAACGGTGGATAAAACCGTTGAGCAGCAGGAAAGCGGCGCGCTGTGATTGCTCTGTTATACTCCGACCTTCCCGCCAGGCTTACGCCCGGACGCCCGGCCTTGCAAAAGGCATCCCGACCCGCTCGACCGCCAGGCTCACGCCCGCTCAGCCAGGTCCGGATGCGCATTGAAGGCCCGGCAGGACCGGACGCGATAGTGCCCCCACGCACCCGTCGCGCCAGGCAAGATTCCCATTGGGCAAAGCCCTCACTAGAACAGGATTACTCATGTCCTTTGCTTCCCTCGGTCTCTCCGAGGCTTTAGTCCGCGCCATCGAGGCGGCGGGCTATACCCAGCCTACTCCGGTGCAACAGCGGGCCATTCCCGCCGTGTTGCAAGGTCGTGACCTGATGGTCGCGGCTCAGACAGGTACTGGTAAAACCGGTGGTTTCGCCCTTCCGATCCTGGAACGGCTGTTTCCCAACGGTCATCCGGACAAATCCCAGCGTCACGGCCCGCGCCAACCGCGCGTCCTGGTCCTGACCCCGACCCGCGAGCTGGCGGCCCAGGTGCACGACAGCTTCAAGATCTACGCGCGCGACCTCAAGTTCGTCAGCGCCTGCATCTTCGGCGGCGTCGGCATGAACCCGCAAGTGCAGGCCATGTCCCGCGGCGTAGACGTGCTGGTGGCCTGCCCAGGCCGCTTGCTCGACCTGTGCGGCCAGGGCAGCGTCGACCTGTCGCACGTTGAAATCCTGGTGCTGGACGAAGCCGACCGCATGCTCGACATGGGCTTTGTGCATGACGTCAAGAAGGTGCTGGCACGCCTGCCGGCCAAACGCCAGAACCTGCTGTTCTCGGCCACCTTCTCCAAGGACATCACCGACCTTGCCGGCAAGCTGCTGCACAACCCCGAGCGCATCGAAGTCACCCCGCCGAACACCACGGTGGAGCGTATCGAGCAACGGGTATACCGCCTGCCTGCCAGCCACAAGCGTTCGCTGCTGGCGCACCTGATCACCCAGGGTGCCTGGGAGCAAGTGCTGGTCTTCACCCGCACCAAACACGGCGCCAACCGCCTGGCCGAGTACCTGGAAAAGCACGGCCTGAGCGCTGTCGCCATCCACGGCAACAAGAGCCAGAACGCGCGCACCAAAGCCCTGGCCGACTTCAAGGCCGGCTCGGTACGCATCATGGTTGCCACCGACATCGCCGCCCGCGGCCTGGACATCGATCAGTTGCCCCACGTGGTCAACTTCGAACTGCCCAACGTCGATGAAGACTACGTGCACCGCATTGGCCGTACCGGCCGTGCCGGTCGCAGCGGCGAAGCTATCTCGCTGGTCGCCCCGGACGAGGAAAAGCTGCTCAAGAGCATTGAGCGCATGACCAAGCAGAAGATCCCGGACGGTGATCTGATGGGCTTCGACATCAGCGCGGTGGAAGCCGAGAAGCCAGAGGTGCGCGAGCGCCCGCAGGCCAACGCCCCACGCAACGCCCGTGGCCCGCGTGGCGACGGTGCCAACGCCAGCAACGGTGCTGGCCGCAAGGACAAAGGCAAGGACAAGGGTCGCGAGAAGGCCAAGGAACACGGCAAGGAGCAAGGCAAGGAAAAGCCCGCCGGGGCGCGTTCTGAACGCCAACCCCGTGACCAGAAGCCACGTCAGGCCCAGCCCACTCCAAAGCCGCCGGTAGCTCCTGCCGACCGCGCGCCGGACGAGTTCCTGGATGACGAAGTGGACAACTTTGGTAACCGTGCCGACTACGTCAGCCCGTACCAGAACAAGAACCAGGGCCGCAACCGCCGCCCAGGTGCTCCGGCACCCGCAGGCGGCGCAGCTCCGGCTTCGCGCCCGGCCCGCCAAGGTACCCCACGCAACAATGCGCCAGCCGCTGGCAAACCAGCCGGTGACAAGCGCAACGGCCCACGCAGCAATGGTGGCGGTGGCGCCCGTGACGGCCAGCCACGTCGCGACAACAACGGCGGCGGCCGCAACCGTCGCCCGGCCCGTGATGAGCAGCCACGCCAGGAACCGGCCGTGAGCAACTCGCGCGCGCCGCAAAACCAGCCGCGCATCGTGCACAAGGAATCGAAGATCGATCGTTTCCCGACTGCCGAGCAGCTGGAACAGCTGGAGTCGCTACCCAGCCGCCGCAACGGTGAGAAGCCAGCGCTGCTGACGCGTAATCGCGAAGGTTAAGCTGGAAAAAAAACCGCAGCCATTGGCTGCGGTTTTTTTATGCACCGAAGAAATTACTTCTGCTGCACGCCCTCGAACGCGATGTCCAGCGTCAGGGTGTCGGACTGCGGGCCCAGGTCCATCATCTTGCCGAAATCAGAACGCTTGATGGTGGTGGTGCCTTCAAAGCCGGCACGGTAGCCGCCCCATGGATCCTTGCCTTCACCCAGGAACACGGTCTTGACCACAACGGGCTTGGTCACGCCATGCAGGGTCAGGTCACCGGTCACGTCGGCGGTCAGCTTGCCATCAGCATTCTTGCCGGTTGGCTTGACGCTGGTCGACACGAAAGTAGCGGTTGGGTACTTGTCGGTCTCCAGGAAATCCTTGCTCTGGATGTGCTTGTCACGCTCGGCGTGGTTGGTGTCGACGCTCTTGGTGTTCAGGGTGATGCTGATTTTGCTGTCTTCAGGCTTGGCGGCGTCGAAGGTAAATTTACCGTCCCAGTCCTTGAAGGTACCGAAGATGAAGCTATAGCCCAGGTGGCTGATCTTGAAGTTGATGAAGGCGTGGTTGCCTTCCTTGTCGATGGTGTAGTCAGCAGCCATGGCCTGGCCGGCCGTCAGCAGTGCGGTACCCAGAGCCAGAGCGGCCAGTGTCTTTTTCAACATGTGCGGTATTCCTTGAGTTGAGTTGAGCGTCAGGCTTTGCGGCCCAGCATGCGTACCAGGGTCGCATCACGATCGATGAAGTGATGTTTCAAGGCGGCCAGGCCATGGAGCACAGCAAAGATCACCAGGATCCAGGCCAGGTAAAGGTGCACGTCGCCTGCGGTTTCCGCCTGGTTGGGCAGGCCGCTGATCAGCGCGGGTACTTCGAACAGGCCGAACACCGGAATGCCCACGCCGTCGGCGGTGGAAATCAGGTAACCGGCCGCCATTACCAGGAACAGGTCCAGGTAAAGGAAGGCATGACCCAGTTTTGCCGCGATACGCGTCAGCCGGCCCTGGGTAGGTGGAGGCGGCGGCGGTGGGCTGATGAAGCGCCAGACAACGCGCAACACCATGAAGAAGAATAGTGTCAGGCCAATGCTTTTGTGCAGATCGGGGCCTGCCTTGCGCCATGGGTCGTAGTAACCCAGATCGACCATCCACAGGCCGAGGGCGAACAGACCGAACACGGCCACTGCCACGCCCCAATGCAGGAAGATGCTGACCCAGCCGTATCGAGAAGGTGAATTGCGTAACTGCATCACGGTCCATCCTGTAAGTTTCGGTACAAAGACTAGCTTTTTATCTATCGAATTAAAGCGGAAAATTTCGCTTTGAAATATCGAGATACACGATGAAAGACTATAAAAGTGATGCATTAAGAGGGCGTTAACGGTGGGAGCTGGCTTGCCAGCGAGCTTTTTCGCGTCAGAAGCTCACTGGCAAGCCAGCTCCCACAATGACTGTGACTGCCTGGCGGTTGCCCCCAGGGCAGGCATTGCATAGGCTTGCGCGATTGTTTGCCGAGCATGGCGAATTCGCCGCTGCCAGGAGAGAGAAGATGGGCCTCAACAACCAGTGGATGCAACGCGACCTCGCGGTGCTGTGGCACCCCTGCACCCAAATGAAAGACCACGAACAACTGCCACTGATCCCGATAAAACGCGGTGAAGGCATTTGGCTGGAAGACTTCGAGGGCAAGCGCTACCTCGACGCCGTCAGCTCGTGGTGGGTCAACGTGTTTGGCCATGCCAACCCGCGCATCAACCAACGCATCAAAGACCAGGTTGACCAGTTGGAGCACGTGATTCTCGCCGGCTTCAGCCACCAGCCAGTGATCGAGCTGTCCGAGCGCCTGGTGAAGATGACCCCTGAAGGCCTGAACCGGGTGTTCTACGCCGATAATGGCTCATCGTGCATCGAAGTGGCGCTGAAAATGAGCTTCCACTACTGGGTCAACCGTGGCCAACCGAACAAGAAGCGCTTCGTCACCCTGACCAACAGCTACCACGGCGAAACCATCGCCGCCATGGCCGTGGGCGACGTGCCGCTGTTTACCGAGACCTACAAGGCGCTGCTGCTGGACACCATCAAGGTGCCGAGCCCGGACTGCTACCTGCGCCCCGAGGGCATGAGCTGGGAAGAGCATTCGCGTACCCTGTTCCTGGCCATGGAGCAGACCCTGGCGGAGAACCATGACAGCGTCGCCGCGGTGATCGTCGAGCCCCTGATCCAGGGCGCAGGCGGCATGCGCATGTACCACCCGGTTTACCTCAAGCTGCTGCGCGAGGCCTGCGACCGCTACAACGTGCACCTGATCCACGACGAAATCGCCGTGGGCTTCGGCCGCACCGGCACCATGTTCGCCTGCGAGCAGGCCGGCATCCGCCCGGACTTCCTGTGCCTGTCCAAGGCCCTCACGGGCGGCTACCTGCCGCTGGCCGCGTGCCTGACCACCGATGACGTGTACAGCGCCTTCTACGACGATTACCCGACCCTGCGTGCCTTCCTGCACTCGCACAGCTACACCGGCAACCCGCTGGCGTGCGCAGCGGCGCTGGCGACCCTGGACATTTTCGAACAGGACAACGTGGTCGAGAACAACAAGGCGCTGGCCGCGCGCATGGCCAGCGCCACCGCGCACCTGGCCGACCACGCCCACGTCTCGGAGGTCCGCCAGACCGGCATGGTGCTGGCCATCGAGATGGTCCAGGACAAGGCCACCAAGGCCGCCTACCCGTGGCAGGAACGTCGCGGCCTGCAGGTGTTCAACCACGCCCTCACCCGTGGCGCCCTGCTGCGCCCGCTGGGCAGCGTGGTGTACTTCCTGCCGCCGTACATCATCACCCCGGAGCAGATCGACTTCCTTGCCGACGTGGCCAGCGAAGGCATCGACATCGCCACCCGCACCCGCGTCAGTGTGGCCGTGCCGAGCGACTTCCACCCCGACTTCCGCGACCCGGGCTAGCACTCCATGTCCTCTTCGCGGGCAACGCCCGCTCCTACCACGGAGCCTCATACACCTGTGGGAGCAGGCTTTGCCCGCGAAGAGATCGCCACACTATTTCGAGACACCCCATGAGACTTTCCCGCTTTTACATCGATGCGCCCTTGAGCCTCGGCGAGCACGAACTGCCAGAAGCCCAGGCCCACTACATCGGCCGCGTGCTGCGCATGGCCGAGGGTGATGCCGTGCAATTGTTCGACGGCTCGGGCCAGGAATACCGCGGCGCCCTGCTGGAAGTCGGCAAGAAGCGCGTGCGCGTGCAGCTGGACGAAGCCTTCGCGGGCCAGCCCGAATCCAGCCTGAAAATTCACCTGGGCCAAGGCCTGTCCCGCGGTGAGCGCATGGATTGGGCCATCCAGAAAGCCACCGAACTGGGCGTCAGCGAGATCACGCCGATCATCAGCGAACGCTGCGAAGTGCGCCTGAAAGATGAGCGCGCGGAAAAACGCCAGGCGCACTGGCAGCAGATCGCGGTCAGCGCCTGCGAGCAGTGCGGGCGCTCCACCGTGCCAGTGATTCACCCGCCGCAGCTGCTCAGCGAATGGCTGAAAGCCAGCGGCGCCGAGCTCAAGCTGGTGCTGCACCCGGTGGCCGAGCCGCTGGTGAGCCATGCCAGGCCTGCGACGCTGGCCTTCCTGATCGGGCCCGAAGGTGGCCTGTCGGATGCCGAAGTCAACCAGGCCCAGGGCGCCGGTTTTCATGCCGCACGCCTGGGCCCGCGCGTGCTGCGCACCGAAACCGCGCCAGTGGTGGCGCTGGCCGTGGCCCAGCAGCTGTGGGGCGACTTCTAGAGCACGTAGAAGAACACCGCCACAAAGTGCAGCAGGCTCCCGGCAATCACGAACAGGTGCCAGATGCCATGCCAGTGGCGGAAACGCTGGTCGTAGGCGAAAAAGATGATGCCCACGGTGTACAGCACCCCGCCCGTGGCCAGCCATGCAAAGCCCGCGGTGCCCAGGGTGGCCAGCAACGGCTTGACCGCCACCAGCACGATCCAGCCCATTACCGCGTAGATGACAATCGACAAGACCCGCGCCTCCGAGCGCGGCTTGATCTCCTGCAACATGCCGATCACCGCCAGCCCCCAGACAATGCCGAACAGCGTCCAGCCCCAGGGCCCGCGCAGGGTCACCAGGCAGAACGGCGTATAGCTGCCGGCGATCAACAGGTAGATCGAGAAATGATCGACCTTCTGCATGATCACCTTCGCGCGGCCGCGCACGCTGTGGTAAACCGTCGAGGCGCTGTACAGAATCACCAGGGTGACGCCGTAGATCGCCATGCTGACTATTTTCCAGACATCACCTTGAATGCTCGCCAGCACCAGCATCCAGACTGCGCCAATTGAAGCCAGTACGGCACCGACCAGGTGTGTCCAGGCGTTGAATCGTTCGCCGTGATACATGCAGTCGCTTCTCCTTGGTTCCTATTGGATCGATCATGCCTACTCGCGCACAATGCTCATCACCCTAACAGAGCCAGTGTCATGTTGATCGATGAAGAATTGACGTTGAAGAAGCTGGAAGTGTTCCTGGCCTTCATGCGCACCGGCAACCTGGGTCGCGCGGCGGCGGAGCTGTCGACCAGCAACGTCAGCGTTCACAGGGCCATTCATTCACTGGAAAGTGCCCTGCGCTGCCCGCTGTTCAAGCATGAGGGGCGCAACCTGACGCCGCTGGAAAGCGCCTACGTGCTGGAGGAGCACGCGCAGAAACTGGTGCAGGATGTGCTCGGCGCGGTACGCCTGACCCGCGAGGCAGCGGGGTTCTCGGCCGAGCGCTTTCGCCTGGGGTCGTTGTATTCGTTGACGGTCAAGACCGTGCCGCAACTGATCATGGGCCTGAAGCTGCGGCGCAGCGAGCTGAACATCGACCTGATACTGGGCTCCAACATCGACCTGTTATACAAGCTCAAGAACATGGAGGTCGACGCTATCCTGGTGTCGCTGGACGAAACCGTCAGCGACCCGGACTGCGAACAGCTGCCGCTGTTTGCCGATGACATTTTCCTGGCTACCCCGGTTGATTCGCCCTTCGCCAGCCATGCCGACATTGACCTGGCGGACCTGCGCGAAAACACCTTCATCACCCTGACGCAGGGCTTCGCCACCCACCAGGACGGCGTGCGCGTATTCCAGCAAGCCGGCTTCGAACCCAAGGTGGCGATGCAGGTGAATGACATCTTCACCCTGCTGAGCATGGTCAGCTCGGGCGTCGGCTATGCCCTGCTGCCCGGCCGGGTCGCCGCCGTGTACGAAAACCGCGTGCGCCTGGTGCCGTTGCAGGCGCGTTACCACCTGCAACAGCACATCGGCGTGGTGTTCCTCAAGGCCAAGGAACGCGACCCCAATCTGCTGGCGTTGTTGGCCGAATGCCGGATGTACGCCAACCGCCTGGTCTAACACCAAGCGCCGCAAACCCCGTGGCAGCGGCCGCCAGGCCGCGCCCGGGCAACCCCGTCACGCGCCGATCAACGCCCGCACCGCAAGGTACAGCACAGACGGGCCCAGCAGGCAGCCAAGGCCGGTATGAAACGTAGCCGTCAGCGCCCCATAGGGCACCAGCCGCCGGTCCGTGGCCGCCAGCCCCGCGGTCACGCCGCTGACCGTGCCGGCCAGGCCGCCGAACACCATCGCCGAACGCGGGTTGTCCAGGCCCATCCAGCGCGCCGCCATGGGCGTGCCCACCATCACCAGAATGGCCTTGATCAGGCCGGTGGCGATCGACAGCGCCACCACATCGGAGCTGGCGCCAATGGCCGCGCCGGTCACCGGGCCAACGATATAGGTCACCGCCCCGGCGCCAATGGTGGTCATGCTCACCGCATCGCGGTAACCGAAGGCCCAGGCCACGCAGCAGCCGAACGTGAACGGCAGCAGCGTCCCCAGCAACAGCGAAAAGGCGCCGATGAAACCGGCCTTGCGCGCTTCCGTGGCCTGCACTTCGAAGGCCGTGGCAACGATGGCGAAATCACGCAGCATGGCCCCGCCCATCAAACCGATGCCAGAGAACAGCGACAGGTCGGCCAGGCCCTTCTGCCCGCCGGTCAGCGTGCCGCCCACCCACGCCAGCACCAGGCCGATGACAATGGCGAACGCCGAGCCGTGCACGCGCCCGAACGTCAGGCGCTTGGACAGTTGCACCGACACCCACATCACCACCCCGACGAACGCGAAGGCGGTGACCAGGCCGTTGGCTTCCAATCCGTGTTCAATAAGATTCCACATATCAATGCACCCCCACCGGTTTCAGTGCTTCGGGCAATTCCGGGGGCAACGGTTCGCCCTTGTGGGTGCGGCTGATCAGGGCAATGGTGGCGCCGCAAATCAGCACCGAGCCAATGGCGGCGATCACCGCCACCGGGCCACCGTGCAAGGCGGTGACCACGTTCTGCTGGGCAGCCATGGCCACCACCACCGGAATGTACAACGCGCCCCAGAAGCCCACGCCCATCTCGCAATCCTTGCTGAGGCCACCGCGCTTGTGCATGTAAAGCCGCGCGCAGATCAGCAGGATCATGGCGATACCCACGCCGCCGACGTTGGATTTGACGCCCAGCAGCACCCCGAGCATGTCGCCCGTGATCACCCCTGCCAGGGTGCAGATAGCCAGCAATGCCACACCGTAAATAATCATTATTGTTGTCCTCGGTTTGCACAGTCGAAGTTGTTGTTTTTGTCTTCGAAGCCTTTTGCTGCGGGTCTATTGAGGGCGGCGGGCTTCCTCCTGCATCAGGGCCTGCAAGGTGTCCAGGCGCGCGCCCTGAAAGGCCACCAGGGTGGCGTCGCTGAATTCCCGCCGGCCCAGGCCGGTGAGCACGCTGCCGGGCGGCATCTCGATCTGCAGGCGCACACCACGCTCGAAGGCGGTGCGTGCCAGGGCACGCCAATCCACGACCCGGCACATGTTGAACGCCAGGTCATCGCGCAATTTGTCCGCCTGCACCACTGGCCGCGCCGTGGTGCCGCTGAGGTAACGAATACTCGGTGGCTGCAAGCGCACCTGGGCAAAGGCCCGCGCCAGTTGCTCGGCCGGCCCCTGCAGCAACGGGCAATGGGACGGCACGCTGACCGCCAGCGGCCTGGCCAGGCCGGCGCCTTCAGCCTTGGCGCGCGAGGCCACGGCCGCCATGGCCTCATGGCTGCCGGCGATCACCACCTGGTTGTCGGCGTTGATATTGGCCAGGTACACCGGCCCCTGGGCCTCGGCCAGCAACTGCTCGACGCGCGCAAGCTCCAGGCCGACGATGGCGGTCATGCCATAGCCCTGTGGATAAGCTGCTTGCATCAGCTCGCCGCGCAAGGCCACCAGCCGCACGGCATCAGCGAACGACAGCGCTCCGGCGACCACCGCCGCCGGGTAGGCGCCGATGGACAAGCCGGCCACATAGTCCGGTGCCGGGGCATCGCGCAACAGCAGGCGCGCACTGGCGACCCCGGCCACCAACAGGCACAACTGCACCGCACGCGTCGACGCCAGGGCCTCGGCGCTGTCCAATGCCAGCACCGATTCACCGAGCACGCTGCTGGCCTCAGCCAGGCACTCGCGCACCGAGGGTTGATCCGCCAGCGCGTGCAACATGCCCGCCTGCTGCGCACCCTGGCCGGGGAATGCCAACAGCGTGCTCATGCCGCCACGTCCCAGGGGTCGCTGACCAGCCGCGCTCCTTGCGCCGCCTTGAGCAACACCTTCTGGCTGGCGCTCGCCCATTCGCGCAGTGCTACCGCGCCGGCCGGTACCTGCAATTGCAGGTCGACCCCGGGTTCCAGCAACGCCAGTAATCCTTGCGCGGCTTCCCGGGACATCGGCTGCGGGGCACGCATGATCAGGTCCAGATCACTGCCGGCATGCAGGGCGGAAAAGCCGCTCGCCAGCTCGAAACCGGCGCTGCCGCTCACGCCCCACGCCAGGCCGAAGGCATCCAGGCGCGGCCGCAGCCGGTACAGCGCCTGCAAGGCCGGCCAGTCGCGCGCGCCCACTCGATGACACAGCGCTTCGGGGGCGAGTTGGCCGCTGACCGCGCTCAACGGCATGCAGGTGGCGAAGCGCTGATCACGACTGCCGCCGCGCACGCCCACGGCCACCTGGCCGGCTGGCAGTTGCTGGCGGCGCACCACCACCGGTTGGCCGGCAGCCAGCGCGGCATGGGCCCACGCCGGTGCGTCAGCCGGCAACAGCGCCGGCGTCAGGCCCCAGAGCAAGTCGTGGGGGCGTATCACTGCCATTGCTCGCGCAACAACTGACGCACGCGGGCCGAGGCCGCGCGGTTGGCGGCACCGCGGCGCCCGGACAAGTCGCGGCTGCCTGCGTCGATGTCCGCCAGGGCCTGCTGCAGGCAGGCCTGCACACGGCTGACGTCATCGGCCGTGGGCTGCTCGATCTGCGCCACTGACAGGGTTTCCCATAGCAGGCCGAGGCTGGCGTAGCTGTCGATGTCATAGGCCATGGGCGGCACGCTGGCGGCCAGCGCTTCCAGCGCCTCCACGCTGCGCTGGGTCACGCGCGCGGCCGAGGCCTTGCCCATGGCGTGTACTTGCACGCCCGGGTCGCGCAGGGCGATCAGCCGGTTGGCCTGGTACCCGTGGGCCAGAAACGCCCCCGACATGGCCTTGCCCACCAGCAACGCCACCACCGGGTGGCCGGCCAGACGTGCGCGGGCATAAGCGTCGGCAGCGCCGGCCAGTGCCTGATGAATGCCCAGGGCTTCCTCGCGGCGGCCATAGGCCTGGCTGGGCACGTCGACGATGGCGATCAACGCGCGTTTGCGCGGTGCCTGGCGGTCTGCCTGAATGATGCCGTCCACCGCCTTGGCCAGGCCCCAGCCTTCCAGCAGCCCGACTTCGCCCTGGCGGGCACGCGGGAAGGGGTTTTGCGCATCGGCGACCACGGCGATGAAGCGCGCGCTGTCGCTGTCGGCAGCCAGCACTGAGGCTGGCAGGCCAACCACCGGAACAGCCCCGCCGGTCAACGCCTGGAACCACTTGAAGCCGCGCTGTGAACTGTGGGGTGGTGTAGGTGCAGAATCGGCAGTGTGGCCTTCCCGAGCGTCGCCCGGTGCCACGAGGGGGGAGGTAGCCAGGCGTGACAGGTTATCGGCGTACTGAAGGCTGCGCAGTTGCGCAGGCATACCTTGCGCCAGGCACGCGACGACGCTGGCGGCAACGTCCGCCACGTCGTCGCGCACGTAG
Organism: uncultured Gammaproteobacteria bacterium; assembly: GCA_963816515.1. Taxonomy (GTDB): domain Bacteria; phylum Pseudomonadota; class Gammaproteobacteria; order Pseudomonadales; family Pseudomonadaceae; genus Aquipseudomonas. The sequence continues at coordinate 2,053,240 of CAWFKX010000001.1, forward strand.
GCATCCGCCAGGCCGGTGGCAAAGCGCTGCTCGCCGCCGCACAGGCTCCAGATGAAGGGCCGGTCGCGCGAATCGTATTCGGCGATGCCGGCCTCCTGCTCGATCACCTGCGGGCCATTGAGCCCCAGGCGTGCTTCGCGGGTAACGATCAGGTGGCTGCACAGCCCAGCGGCAATGGACATGCCGCCGAAGCAGCCGACGCTGCCGGCTACCACGCCGATCACCGGCTGGTACTGGCGCAGGTCGACGATGGCGGCGTGGATGTCGGCGATAGCCGCCAGCCCCAGGTTGGCTTCCTGCAAGCGCACGCCGCCGGTTTCCAGCAACAGAATGGCCGCGGTAGGGATGCCGTTGCGATTGTCCTCGGCCGCCAGCTCCAAGGCCCCGGCGATCTTCGCGCCGCTGACCTCGCCCAGGCTGCCGCCCTGGAACGCGCCTTCGATGGCGGCCAGCACCACGGGGCGACCGTCGACGGTGCCCTTGGCGATGACCGCGCCGTCATCAGCCTGCGGCACCACGCCCTGTCGTTCCAGCCACGGCGACATGACGCGCTGGAAGGGATCGATCAGTTCCCGAAAGCTGCCCGGGTCGAGCAGCGCCTTGGCTCGCTGGCGGGCACCCCGTTCGATGAAGCTGTGCTGTTGCAACAGGCGCGCGGTATCAGTCATGGCCGATCTCCTCCAGGGCCTGTTCCAGGCGCAAGCGCACCACCCCGGGGGTGGCGCCGAAGTCATTGATGTCGATGCGCAGGGCCGGCAGCGACTGCCCGGCGAACAGGCGCGTGAACAAGTGTTCCCAGCGCTGCGACGCGCCGTTCACCGAGGTCACCACCTGAATCGCCAGGGTGCCGGCCTGGCCGGGTTCGAGCAGCACTTCCAGGTCGCCCGAGCCGACACAGCCCACCAGGGCGCGGCCGCGGGCCGGTTGCCCGGCAGGAAATTGAAAGGTCAGGGTTTCCATCAGGCAAGGCTCCGTGAATGCTCGCCACGTTCCAGGCGATCGATGAACAGGCAGGCGGCCAGCAGATCGGCGGCGCCGCCCGGCGAAGCGTTGAGGGCCAGCAATTGCTGGTCGAGCACATGCAGGCGGCGACGCCCGGCCAGGGTGCCGCTGCCGCCGGCCTGCAGCACCGCGTGGGCGCCTTCGCGCATGGCCGCCAGGCCATCCGGGCCGGCGCGGTACAGCACGCAGGTGTCGGCCAGGGTGGCCATGATCGCCAGCAGGGCATCCAGGCGGGCGTTCTGCTCGCCGTGCCCGGCCAGGCGGCTGGCGCGCAACTGCGGCAGGCCGTGCTCGATCACCGCCGGGAAACCGGCCTGGGCCTCGGCGCGGGCGCCGCCGACACCGTAGCGCTGCGCCACCAGGCGGCCATGGCTCAGCGGCTGCGGGGCCAGGCGGTCCGGGAGGCAGGCCAAGGCGCCAGCACGGCGGGCCACGGACTCGGCCGCCCGTTCATCCGGCGCCAGCGCAGCGGCAGCGGTGAGCAAGCCCAGCGCCCAGATCGCGCCCCGGTGGGTGTTGACCCCGCCCGTGGTGCGCAACATGTCGGCCTCGCCATCGCGCCCCAGTTGCCCCAGGGCTTCGCGCAGCGGCAGGCCGATGGCAGCCAGGCGGCTGCCCGCTTCGGCCATGCCGTGAAACGCCGGCCACAGTGACAGCGCCGAGGCGTGCATCAGGCCCAGGTGCAGATCGCTATGGGCACCGCTACCCCGGCGGTCGACCAGCGCCGGCTTGGGCGACAGGTCGGCTTCGTCGATCAGCGCGTCCACGGCCAGTGTCGCCAGCCGTTCGGCCAGGGTGGGTGTGGCAGGCTGTGCAATGAGTGCGTGCATCACCAGCTCCTGAATTTCGCGGGGGGGTTGTAAAGGCCGCCGGACCATTCCACCAGGTCGGCGATGCTCTTGGCCGCCAGCCATTCGCGGGTGGCGTCGGTGCGGCGGATGCCCAGGTCCTCGGGCCAGGCGATCAGGCCTTCGCGGCGCATGCGCTCGGTGTCCTTGGGGTTGTGGCGCAGGCCGATGGCGGTGACGCCGGCCACGGCGGCGATCATCGCCTGGCGCTCTTCCAGCGAGCGGGCCTTGTACAGGTAGGCAATGCCTTCTTCGGTCAGCAGGTGGGTGACGTCGTCGCCGTAGATCATGATCGGCGCCAGGGGCATGCCAGTTTTCTTTGCCACCTCGACGGCATCCAGGGTTTCGACGAAGGTCGGTTTGCCGCCTTCCTGAAAGGTCTCGACCATCTGCACCACCAGCTTCTGCCCACGTTCCAGCAAGGTGCTGGTCTCGTCGGCGCCAGGGCGACGCATGTCCAGCCAGGCCGGCGTGCCGTGGCGACGGCCACGCGGGTCGTGGCCCATGTTCGGCGCGCCGCCGAACCCGGCCAGGCGCCCGCGGGTCACGGTGGAGGAATGACCGTCGCCGTCCACTTGCAGGGTGGCGCCGATGAACAGGTCTACCGCGTATTGCCCGGCCAGCTGGCAAAACATGCGATTGGAGCGCATGGAGCCGTCGCGACCGGTGAAAAACACGTCGGGGCGCGCGGCGATGTAGTTTTCCATGCCCAGTTCGGTGCCGAAGCAGTGCACACTTTGCACCCAGCCGCTTTCGATGGCGGGGATCAACGTTGGGTGCGGGTTGAGTGTCCAGTTACGGCAGATCTTGCCCTTCAGGCCCAGGGATTCGCCGTAGGTGGGCAGGATCAGCTCGATGGCGGCGGTGTTGAAGCCAATGCCGTGGTTGAGCGACTGCACGTTGTGTTTTTCGTAGATGCCGCGGATCGCCATCATTGCCATCAGTACGTGCACCGGCTTGATGTGGCGGGGGTCACGGGTGAACAGCGGCTCGATGTAGAACGGCCGGTCGGCCACCACCACGAAGTCCACCCACGATGCCGGGATGTCGACCCGGGGCAGGTCGCTGACGTCGTCCACCAGTTGGTTGACCTGAACAATGACGATGCCATCGCTGAACGCCGCCGGCTCGATCAGCGCCGGGCTGTCCTCGGTGCTGGCGCCGGTGTAGATGTTGCCCTGGCGGTCGGCCATGAACCCGGCCGAGAGCACCACGTTGGGAATCAGGTCCACCACCAGCCGCGCGTAGAGTTCGATGTAGGTGTGGATGGCGCCGATTTCCAGCAGGCCATCTTCCAGCAGCTGGCTGATGCGCAGGCTCTGGGTGCCGGCGAAGGAAAAGTCGAGTTTGCGCGCGATGCCTTTTTCGAACAGGTCCAGGTGCTCGGGGCGGCCAACGCTGGGCATGATCATGTGCAGGTCGTGCAGAGTGCCGGGGTCGACCTGGGCCAGGGCGCGCGACAGGAAGTCGGCCTGTTTCTGGTTGTTGCCTTCCAGCACCACCCGGTCGCCGGGCATCAGCAGCGCTTGCAGGGCGGCGACGATACCGTCGGTGGGCAGCACCACGCCGTCGGCCAGTGTGCGAACCCGTGCCAGGCGCCGCTGCTTCTCGCTGCGCCGCCGCGACCACTCTGGCTCGGGGGTGTTTGTCGTTGTCATGGGGCCTCCACGGCGGGAATGTCGTGGGTAGACCTTAGGCCTGTGGGGCGGGGGCATCAATCAAGCAGAGGGGCTGATCATTACCTTGAGGGTAATGATTATGGGAGCTGACCAGCCAGCTCCCCTAATCACAGGGCGGCGGCGTCCAGCAAGCGTTCCAGGCCGCAGAGGTCGGGCACTTTGGCCACTTGTTCGCCGATCTGCACCGCGGCGATTTCCAGGGGGGCCAGCGGTACGTCGACGTAGCTCAGCTGGCTGTCGAGCCGGCACGAGCGCGGCACGCCCTGCACCAGCAGGCCGATGAAGCGCAGCGGGCTATCGCCCACGGCATTGAGGACGACGATACGCGCGTGCTCGCTGACCACCGCCGGGGCGCCGCAGGCGGCTTCGAAGCTGATCAGCGGCAGCAACTGGGTGCGCCAGGTGATATGCCCCAGGTGCCAGGCCGGCCGGTCCGGCGCAGGCTGGCCGTACTGGTAGCCGATCAGCTCGGCCACCGCGACGTTGGGCAGCACCAGGGTGCGGTCGGCCAGCGGCAGCAGCAAGGCCGTGAGCGTGGTGCGGCGACCGATGGCGCGCTCAAGCATGGCTGCGGCTCCACTGGGCGATGCTGTCCAGCAGTACCGACTCCTGATACGGCTTGCCCAGGTAGTCGTTGACGCCGATGGCCATCGCTCGTTCGCGGTGCTTCTGGCCGGTACGCGAGGTGATCATGATGATCGGCAGGTCCTTGAGCCGCGGGTCGCGACGGATTTCGGTGGCCACTTCGAAGCCGTCCATGCGCGGCATCTCGATATCCAGCAACAGCACATCGGGTATGTGGTCCTGCAACAGGGCCATGGCGTCGACGCCGTCCTTGGCGGTCAGCACGTTCATGCCGTGCCGCTCCAGCAGGCGGCTGGTGACCTTGCGCACGGTCACCGAGTCGTCCACTACCATCACCAGCCGAGGCCGGCTGCTTTCAATTTCCAGCGGCGGCAACGGCGGCTGCGCGCGGGGCGGCAACTGCTGCAGTTGGCGCGCATGGGCAGCGCGCACCTGGGCCAGCAGGTCAAGAATCAGCGCCACCCGGCCGTCGCCCAGAATGGTCGCCCCGGACAAGCCCTGCACGCCGGCAAACTGCGGCCCCAAGCTCTTGACCACGATTTCCCGGGAACCGGCCAGGGCATCCACCTGCACCGCCATCTGGTGATCCTGGCCGTGGATCAACAGCACCGGCAAGGGCAGCGTCTGCCCCAGCAGCTTGGGCCGCGGCGTGTTGTACAGCAGGTCGCCGAGATAGCGCAGGTCATAGCTCTGGCCGCCGTAGTGATAACGCGGCGGGTCCATCTGGTAATACTCTTCGAGCTCGGCGGGCAGCACCCGCACGATACCCTCCAGGCCATTGAGCGGCAGCGCGTAGACATCGTCGGCGCACTGCACCATCAGCGCCCGGTTGACCGACACGCTGAACGGCAGGCGGATCTGGAAGCGCGCGCCCTGCCCGGCCCGCGAATCGATGATCATCGACCCGCCCAGCTGCTTCACTTCCTCGTGCACTACGTCCATGCCCAGGCCGCGCCCGGAAATCTGCGTGACCTTGGCCGCGGTGGAGAAGCCGGGCTGCAGGATGAACTGCAGCACGTCATGGTCGCTGATGTCGCTGTCGGCCTCGATCAGCCCGCGTTTCACCGCCTTGGCGCGCACGGCTTCGAGCGGCACGCCGGCGCCGTCGTCGCTGAGCTCGATGACAATGTCGCCGCCTTCGTGCAACAGGTTCAGGGTAATACGCCCCTGTTCGGGCTTGCCCTTGGCGCGGCGCACGTCGGCCGGCTCCAGGCCATGGTCGACGGCATTGCGCAGCATGTGTTCGAGCGGCGCCAGCATCCGTTCCAGCACACTGCGGTCCATCTCGCCTTCGGCATTGCCAACGTCGAATTCGACCTGCTTGCCCAACTCCCCCGCCACCTGCCGCACCAGGCGTTGCAAGCGCGGGATCATCCGTTCAAAGGGCACCATGCGGGTGCGCATCAGGCCTTCCTGCAACTCGGTGTTGACCCGTGCCTGCAGTTGCAACAGCTTGTGCGCCTCGTGGTTGCGAGCGGCCAGGGTTTCCTGCAGGTCGAGCAAGTCGGAAGCCGACTCGAACAGCGCCCGCGACAGTTGCTGCAACTGCGAATGGCGGTCCATTTCCAGCGGGTCGAAGTCCTCGTAGCCTTGGCGCTCACCATCGGCATGCTGACGGCTGAGGATGCGCCCCTGGGTTTCGGTATCCAGGCGGCGCAGTTGCTCGCGCATGCGCTCAATGGTGGTTTCCATTTCTCCCAGCGCTACCTGGGCATCGTTGACCTGCTGTTCGATGCGGCCACGGAAGATAGAGGTCTCGCCCGCCAGGTTACCCAGGTCTTCCAGCAGTTCGGCGGCCACCTTGACCATGTCCCCTGGCGCCCGCTCCTGGGCGGCCACCGGCTGTTCGGGGAGCAGCACCGCACGCTCGGGCAACGGCGTGGCCACCACCGGGCTGACGAAGCCACGGATGGCGGCGATCAGCACCGGGTCGGCCTGCACCGGGTGGCGCAGGCGCACGGCATCGAGCATGTGCGCCAGGCGGTCGTGGCCGTTCTGCAACAGGCTGAACAGCGGCGGGCTGGGCGCCAGAACACCGGCCGAGAGGTTCTCGTAGAGAAATTCCAGCTCGTGGGCCAGGTCGCCGATGGGCGCGATCTCGACCATGCGCGCGCCGCCCTTGAGGGTGTGCAAATCGCGCAGCAGGTTTTCCACTTCCAGGGTGTTGCGCGGGTCCGCCTGCCAGCGCTGCAGGGCGGCGCCGGAGCTTTCGACGATATCCAGGCCCTCTTCGAGGAAGACCTCCAGCAATTCGTTGTCACCGCTGCCGGCGGGCGCGGGGGCGACTTCGGCGGGTGGCGGCTTGGCGCTCTGGCGCAACGCTTGCAGCGCTTCGACCAGATCGTCGGCGCTGCTGGCGGCCTGGCCACGGCGCAACTGTTCGAGCATGCCCGCCAGTTGCTCGTGGCTGTCGAGCAGCAGGGTCGCCAGGGTTTCGCTGAAGGCCTGGCGGCGCTTGCCCAAGGCTTCGTAAAGCAGCTCCAGATGCTCGGCCAACTGGTCGATGGCAGCGATTTCGGCCATGCGCGCGGCGCCCTTCAGGGTATGCAGGTCGCGTTGCAGCGATGACAGCGGCGCCAGGTTGTCGGGGTCGGACAGCCAGCGCTGCAAGGCCTGCTCGGCGCTGTCGAGAATGTCGGCGGCTTCATCGAGGAAGAAGCCGATGATACCGTCGTCTTCAGGCAACTGTTGCTGCAACTGGTCGGTGAGGCTGGCCAGTTCGGTAATCCCCCCGGCGCCGACGTGGCCCATGGCGCCCGGCGCCAGGCCTTGTTCGAGCAGCGCATGCAGGGCGCGAATTCGTTCCGGCTGCGATTGCGCCGCCTGGCCGGCCGCGACCTGATCGAGCATGTCGATCAGCGCATCATGGGCGCGCTCGGCTTCGTCGAAGAACGCCTCGCTGACGCTCACGCTGCTTTCTTCCACGGCGCCATACAGGTCCAGCAAGGCCTCGCACAGCTCGTCCACGGCCGGCAGGTCGGCCATTTGCGCGCCTTCGCCCAGGCGCGTCATTTCATCCAGCAGGCGCTCCAGCTCATGGCGGCTGTTGGGCTGCTGGCGCCAGCGGCGCAGCATGGATTCGCTGTCGAAAAGAATGTCCATGCCCTGGATCAGGAAGGCCTGGATCTGTTGCGGGTCACGCCGGGTTGACGGCGTATCCGCCAACGGTGCCAGGCGCTCCAGCAGGCGCGTTTTGATGTCGACGGTCAGCGCCGTGGCGCCAGGGATCGCCGCCAACGGCGTGGTCGCCAGTTGTGCCAGGCCCCGATGCAAACAGGCCAGCGCGCGGGTCAACACGTCAAGGTCGTCGGTTTCCAGGGGCAACTGATGGGCCTTGTATTCGCGGGTCAGGGCGTCCAGCGGCCCGGCCAGTTCGGCCATCGGCAGCACGCCGGCCATGTAGGCACTGCCCTTGAGCGTGTGCAGGGCGCGTTGCAGGCCGTCGTCCACCAGTGGCGCTTCGGTGCCGGCGGCGGCCAGGAAGCGTTCGATGGTGGCCAGGTGGCCCAAGGCCTCCTGACGGAAGATATCCAGCAGTTGCGGGTCAAAAGCGCTCTCGCTGGGGCCGGCGCTGGCGAGTTGGTGCGCTTCGGCGGCCAGTGCATCGACGTCGTCGCGCTGATGCTGGCGGTGCTCGGCAAAGTCACTGGCGACTTCGGGCAATACCTGCAGCACGCGCTCCAGCAAGTGCTGAACCTTGGCCACGTCCGCGACGCTGCCGTCCAGCACGCGATTGAGCAGGTTCTCGCAAGCCCAGGCCAGCTCCCCCAGCACCAGCGCACGCACCATGCGCCCGCTACCCTTGAGGGTATGCAACGCACGGCGCAGTTCGCTTGGCGAGCGCTGGTCGGTGGCATCGGCCGCCCAGCGCGGCAGGTATTCGCGCAGCACCTGCAGCACCTCATCGGTTTCCTCGAGGAATACCTCGCGCAACTCGTCATCCACCGGTGCTTCGTCGGCGGGTGGTGGCAGCAGACTGGTCGGCGCCGACTGCGCCGGCGGGTTGAAGCCAGGCACGGGGCTGGCCAGCACCTGGGCCAGCGAGCGCGTAACCTGGGGGCTGTCCAGGGGTTGCAGGTCGCGCATCACCAGCGCTTCGGCGGGGCTGAGCACGTCCTCCAGCACCGGCACGTGCAGTGCCGCGGGCAGGTAGCCCAGGGCCGCCAGGCTTTCCTGGGCCACGTCGAGAATACGCTCGCCCGGCGCCTGGGGGTCTTCGCTCAGGCGTTCCAGGTAGTACTCGATGGCGCTCAGGGCATCGGCCAGCTTGTCCAGTTGCCCGGCCTCGGGGTGCTGCGGCTCGGCCAGCAGATGCGCCTTGATGTAGTCGTTGCAGGTTTCCAACAGGCTGGCGGAGCGCGTCAGCGGAATCATCGCCAAGGCGCCACGCACCTGGGTAAGCAGCTCGGGCAGCGGTTGCAGGCGTTCGCGGTCGCACCCCGAATCCAGGTACTCACTGATCATGTCCTTGGCCTGCTGCAGGCCGAAACGGGCTTCCTTGATCACCAACTGGTGGATGTGGATCAGTTCGCTGCCGGGCAGGCGGCTGTCATCGGCGCGGCTGGGCTCATCAGGGCCGACCATGCCGATCAAGGTCGACTCCACGTACAGCAGTGCCCCGGCGACATCCATGAAAATCGAGTCATTGGGCTCGCGTATGCCCAAGGCCAGGCTATGTACCACGGCCATCTGGTCGAGAATCACCTTGCGCGGCTGGCCGAACCCCAGCACCGCGAGGGTATCGGTGACCTGCCGCAACGGTGGTACCAAGGCATCCAGTTCGGCCACGTGCTCGCGGTCGCCGCGGACGAAATGATCCAGTTGTTCCTTGACTCGCACCAGCTCCTCGCACAGCGCGCTGACCACCGAGCGCAGCGCGTCAGGGTCGGGCACCACCAGGTGCGCCTGCTCCTGAGCCAGCGAATAGCCCGGCGCCGGCGGCTCACCCAGCTCGTAGGCGGCACGCAGGGCCTGCAAGCGCGACGATTGGCCCGCCGCCGTGGCCACGTAGAACAGCAGGCCCTTGAGCAACTGCGGCGGCGCTGGCTGGTTGACGCCGACCACACCCTGCTCCAGCAGGCGCTTGAGCTCGCGATCGCAATCCTTCAACAGGCTGTCGAGCGCCGGGCTTGGCGTGACCGTGCCGTCCTGCAGGCCCTCGGCCAGCGCGGCCGCCACCTGCCACAAAGGGCTGATCGGCGCGCCGTGGCACAGCGCTTCCAGGCGGGCGAAGACCCTGGCCATTTGCACGTGGCTGGCGGCCACTTCCTGTTCGCGCATCAACCCCACCAGCGCCTGCTGCAGGCTCTGGCGCAGTTTGCGCAGGGTTTCGGCCCATTGCGGCGCGTCGATCTGGGCCAGATCGTTGACGTCCAGGGCGTCCGGGGTGGGCAGTTCGACGCCAAACAGGCTGGTCTCGGCCAGCGGCGACGCGCCACGGGCGTTGCGCAAATCGTTGATCAAGGGCAATACCACCAGTGGCAGGTCGCGGCGGGCCAGGTGCACCTGGTCCAGGTACAAGGGCAATTGGGTGAAGGCCTGCAGCAGCCATTTCACGGCTTCGGCCTGTTGGGTCACGCGGCCATGGGCCAGGGCGCGGCCCAGGTGTTCGATTTCTTCGGCGAACAACGCCGCGCCATAGAACTCGACCATCTGCAGGCTACCGTGGACCTGATGCAGGTAGCCCAGGCAGCGGCCCATGGCTTCGCCGGCATGGGGCTCGGCGACGAAGGCTTCCAGCGCCGAGCGCGCCTGCCTGAGGGTCTCGACGATTTCGCCCTTGACCCATTCCAGCGCTACGTAATCGTGCCGGTCAGCCATGTCGCGCCCCTTGGTCATGCTTCAACTCAGCCGGTCTCCCGTGCCTTGGGCAAGGTGAACCCGGACACCGAGCGGCGCATTTCGCTGGCCATTTGCGCCAGGTTGCCGATGCTCTCGGCCGTGGTGGTGGTGCCGGACGAGGTTTGCTCGGTGATCTGCTGGATCACTGACATGGTATGGGAAATCTGCCCGGCGGAGCTGGTCTGCTGCTGCGCGGCATTGGAAATAGTCTGGATCAGGGCAGCGAGGTCTTCGGATACCCCTTCGATCTCTTCCAGCGCCACCCCGGCGTCGTGGGCCAGGCGCGCGCCGCGCACCACTTCGAAGGTGGTCTGCTCCATGGAGATGACCGCTTCGTTGGTGTCGGCCTGGATCGCCCGCACCAGCATCTCGATCTGCCGGGTGGCCGATGAAGAACGCTCGGCCAGGCGCTGCACTTCGTCAGCAACCACGGCAAAGCCGCGCCCGGCTTCACCGGCCATGGACGCCTGAATCGCGGCATTGAGCGCAAGAATGTTGGTCTGGTCGGCGATGTCGTCGATCAGGCTGACAATGTCGCCGATTTCCTGGGAAGACTCACCCAGACGCTTGATACGCTTGGAGGTGTCCTGAATCTGTTCGCGAATGTTGTCCATGCCGCGAATGGTATTGTGCACCACTTCGCTGCCCTTGCTGGCGATGGCCACCGAGCGCTCGGCCACCTTGGCCGACTCCCAGGCGTTGGTGGACACCCGGTCGATGGACTCGGCCATGTCGCTGATGGCCATGGACGCTTCGCTGATCTGCTGGGCCTGCATTTCAGAGGCCCGTGCCAGTTGGCGGGCGCTGGCCTGGGTGTCCTGCACGGCGGCGGCGACTTCCTCGGCGGTGAGGTTGATGGTCGCCACCAGGTCGCGCAGCTGGTCGATTGAGTAGTTGATGGAGTCGGCGATGGTGCCGGTGAACTCCTCGGTGACCGAGGCGGTAACGGTAAGGTCGCCATCGGCCAAGTCTTCGATTTCATCGAGCAATCGCATGATCGCCGCCTGGTTGCGCTCGTTCTTCAGCGCGGTTTCGCGCAGCTGGCGGTTGGTCTCGCGCACCATCACCAGGCCGATGAGGATGATCGACCCCAGCGCCAGCAAGCCCAGCGCGTAGCCGCCCACGGTGTCGAGGGTGCGCGAACCGGCCAGGTGCTCGAAGCTGGTGGCCAGGTGCGAGGCTTCATCAAGCAGGGTCTGCGACAGGCCAAAAATGGTGGTGGACGCCTCGCGCACCTGGAATAACTGCGGGGAGGTTTCGAGAATTTCGTCGACCGAGCCGGAAACGAACTCGAACAGCTCGGCAATTTCCTTCAAACGGGCGCGGGCGTCGTGGTCCTGCACCTGGCTGATCTGAATGCTTGGGTCGCCGTCCACCATGCCTTTGAGCACTTGGCCAAAGCGGTTGGCGTCGCGGCCGAACGACTCGGCGGCGGCCGCGGCGCTTTCGTCACCCGACAGCACCGTGTTCACCGAGCCCAGAATGCGCTCGGCCAGCAGTGACTGGCGCTGGGCCACGGCCACCTGGCTGGCAGGAGCACCGCGTTGCAACAGGATTTCGACGACTTTTTCGTACTCCACCTGTAACTGCGGCACGGTCTCGCCCAGCGTCGCAGCCACCTGGTGCAGGGACAACACGGTCTGCTCGCTGGCCAGGATGGCATCGGTGTTTTTGCGCAGGCTCTCCCAGTCTCGCTGCACCAGGCGCATTTCCTGGTGCACGGCGGCGGGCGCCGGTGGCAGGCCGGTGCTGGTGTCACCGGACTTGAGCAGGCTCCAGCGGCGGTCGAAGTCATTGCGTGCCTCGGCCAGCAGCTTGAAGGCCTGGGGCTTGCCCGACGCCGCTTCAGTGGCGTTCTTGGCGATGTTCTGCGACAGCACCCGCAGTTCGCCGGCGTTGCCGATGTACTGCTTGTCGTAGTTGGACTGGGTGTTGAGATAGGCGAAGTTGGCGAACAGCAGCATGATCGAGACAATCAGGGCGACGAAAAGCCCTGCGATTTGCGCGCTGCTGCGCGAGCCTTGCACCGATTTTGCGGTTGCTGCCTTGTTCATTGTCAGGCCCCCGCCTGTACTGCTGCGCGTCGCCGGTGTGTGACCGGCGTCAGGTAGTCTGGCTGATCAAAGTGCCACATTCATGAACCCGGGTATCTGTGCCAGCGCATAGGGGCTGAACACGTTCCACAACTGGTCACGCTGGAAATGGCCCTGCACGAAGGCCGCCATGCCCTGGGGCAGGTCCGCCGCCACCGACAGGTCCAGGCTGTGCAAAGGAAAATGCTGCAAGCCGCCCACTTCGTCCACCAGCAGCCCGGCGAACAGTTCGTCGCGGTCGATCACCAGTACACGCCGTTGCTTGTGCGCCGGCAGCAGTTCGTGGCCCAACAGGCCGCACAGGTCCATGACCGGCAATAGCCGCCCGCGCACGTTGGCCACCCCCAGCAACCAGGGCTTGACCCCGGGCACCCGGGTCAGGCGCGGCTCGTGCAGCACTTCGGCCACCTCGCCCATGGGCGCAACATACCAATGCCCCGCCAGGCGAAAGCCAATGCCGCTCCAGGTTTGCAGGCGGTTTTCCTGGGATGGCAGCTGCGCCGCCAGCCGTCGGCAGCGCTGGTCGATGTCCAGCAGCAGTTCGAAGGCGGTCTGCACCATGGCCGGCGGTCAGCCCGCCAGCACGGCGTTCAGGGTCTTGATCAGGGTTTCCTCTTCCACCGGCTTGGTCAGGTAGTCCCGCGCGCCCTGGCGGGTGCCCCAGATCTTGTCGGTTTCCTGGTCCTTGGTGGTGATGATGATCACCTTGATGTGCGCGGTCTCAGGGTCTTTCTGCAATTGGCGGGTGGCCTGGAAGCCGTTCAGGCCGGGCATGACGATGTCCATCAGCACCGCATCGGGCTTTTCCTGGCGCGCCAGGGCCACGCCATCGGCGCCGTTCTCGGCCTTGAGCACTTGGTGACCATGCTTTTCGAGCATGCTGGTCAGTTTGTACATTTCGGTCGGCGAATCGTCGACGATCAGAATACGAGCCATGCTGTTCCCCATCTTCATTAATTAGTGCGCGGCGGCGGCGAAACCCGGTACGTGAGCCCTGATGGCCCCCAGCAATTCTTCCTTGCTGAAGGGCTTGGTCAGGAACTGGTCGGAGCCCACGATGCGCCCGCGGGCCTTGTCGAACAGGCCATCGCGCGACGACAGCATGATCACCGGTGTTGCCTTGAACGCGCTGTTGTTCTTGATCAGCGCACAGGTCTGGTAACCGTCCAGGCGCGGCATCATGATATCGACAAAGATGATGCGTGGATGATTGTCGGCGATCTTGGCCAGGGCGTCGAAGCCATCAGTCGCGGTGATGACCTCGCAGCCGACGTTTTCGAGCAGCATCTGGGCGGTACGACGAATCGTCTTGGAGTCGTCGATTACCATCACCTTGAGCGCTGCGGGGTGCTGTTCCATAGGAGTCCGCTTGGATGGCTGAAAAACTCGCCGGTGAACCGGCTCCCACATTAACGAGTCTTTTTAGCACACTACCGGAGCGCATTCCATCAAACGCCCCCTTGACCCCAGGGCCTGTCGGCGCCACCCTGACGCCACTTTTCAAGACCTGTCTACGGCGGCCCTAGCCGTCCAAAGGAGCTTCCCATGAGCGTACGCCTCGGCATTGTCATGGACCCCATCGCCGAAATCTCCTACAAAAAGGACAGCTCGCTGGCCATGTTGCTGGCTGCCCAGGAACGCGGCTGGGCCCTGTTCCACATGGAGATCCAGGATCTTTACCAGGCCGGCGGCAAGGCCCGCGCGCGCATGCGCCCGCTGAAAGTCTTCGCCAACCCCGAGCACTGGTTCGAGTTCGAATCCGAGGTCGATGCCCCGCTGGCCGACCTGGACGTGATCCTGATGCGCAAGGACCCGCCCTTCGACCTGGAATTCGTGTACAGCACGTACCTGCTGGAACAGGCAGAGAACGACGGCGTGCTGGTGGTCAACAAGCCGCAATCGCTGCGTGACTGCAACGAGAAGATGTTCGCCACGCTGTTCCCGCAGCTGACGCCGCCGACCATGGTCAGCCGCCGCGCCGACATCCTGCGCGAGTTCGCCGCCGAGCATGGCGACGTCATTCTCAAACCGCTGGACGGCATGGGCGGCACTTCGATTTTCCGTCACCGCCCGGGCGACCCCAACCTGTCGGTGATCCTCGAAACCCTGACCGCCAATGGCACCCAGCAGATCATGGCCCAGCGCTACCTGCCGGCCATCAAGGACGGCGACAAGCGCATCCTGATGATCGACGGCGAGCCCGTGCCTTACTGCCTGGCGCGCATTCCGGCGGCTGGCGAGACCCGTGGCAACCTGGCCGCCGGCGGCCGTGGCGAAGCCCGCCCGCTGACCGACAAGGACCGCTGGATCGCCGAACAGGTCGGCCCGTCGCTGCGCGCCAAGGGCCTGCTGTTCGTGGGCCTGGACGTGATCGGTGAAAACCTCACCGAAATCAACGTCACCAGCCCCACGTGCATCCGTGAGATCGACGCCGCCTTCGGCACCAACATCGGCGCCCAGCTGATGGATGCCATCGATCGCAAGCTCAAGGCCCACTGAGCGACAAGCAAGGGTTTTTCCGCGCAGTGGGTTATGATGCTCGCCCTTTTTTTGCTGTTGGGCGTGCACTGCCGGTTCAACCCCTGCGCTGCATGACTGCCGGATAACCGATGACTGCCGCAACCGACATCCCTGCCAAGTATTCCCGTGCTTCCGTGCGCCCGGCGGACAGGCTGGGCTTTACCCTGTTCGTGGCCGCCCTGCTGCATGTGGTGGTGATACTGGGTGTGAGCTTCACCATCGCCAAGCCTGCGCAAATCCGCCAGACGCTGGAAATCACCCTGTCGACCTTCAAGGACGCCAAGGCGCCGAAGAAGGCCGACTACCTGGCCCAGGACAACCAGCAGGGCAGCGGCACCCTGGACAACAAGGCACTGCCCAAGACCACCGAGGTGGCGCCATTCCAGGACAACCGGATCAACAAGGTGACCCCGCCGCCGGCGGTGAAACCCGAGGTCAAGCCCGAGACCGCGCCGGTGAAGAAGGCCGTGACCACCGTGGCGCCCAAGCCGCAAAAGGTGGATACCCGCCGCGAAGTGCTCAAGCAGGACCCGCAACCCAAGCAGGCCACCCCTGATTTCGACAGTTCGAAGCTGTCCAGCGAGATTTCCAGCCTGGAAGCCGAATTGGCCCACGAGCAGCAGCTGTACGCCAAGCGCCCGCGCATCCACCGCCTGACTGCGGCTTCGACCATGCACGACAAAGGTGCCTGGTACAAGGACGACTGGCGCAAGAAAGTCGAGCGCATCGGCAACCTCAATTACCCCGAGGAAGCACGGCGCCAGCAGATCTACGGCAGCCTGCGGCTGATGGTCTCGATCAACAGCGACGGTTCGCTGTATGACGTGATGGTGCTGGAGTCTTCCGGTCAGCCGCTGCTCGACCAGGCCGCCCAGCGCATCGTGCGCCTGGCCGCCCCGTTCGCGCCTTTCACCGGTGACCTGTCGGACGTCGACCGCCTGGAAATCATCCGTACCTGGCGCTTCACCAAGGGCGACCGTCTTTCCAGTAACTGATAGCGACGAAACAGTATTAAACGTCGGCTTGTCAGCCCGGCTGCTCGACGCCACACTACTAGGTATGAAGAACGTCGATCCGAGTTACCTCAAGCATCAATTCCTGATCGCCATGCCCCACATGGCGGACCCGAACTTTGCACAGACCTTGACCTACATTGTCGAGCACACGGCCAATGGCGCCATGGGTCTGGTGGTCAACCGGCCCCAGGAACTGAACCTGGCCGATATCCTCGAGCAGCTGCGCCCGGACGTCGATCCGCCGGCCAGTTGCCAGCTCATCCCCATTTATGGCGGCGGCCCGGTGCAGACCGACCGCGGCTTCGTGCTGCACCCCAGCGGCCCGACTTACCAGGCCACCGTGGACCTGGGCGGCATTTCCCTGTCCACCTCCCAGGACGTGCTGTTCGCCATCGCCGACGGCCTGGGGCCCAAGCAGAGCCTGATTACCCTGGGTTACGCCGGTTGGGAAGCCGGGCAGCTGGAGGCCGAGCTGGCCGACAACGCCTGGCTGACCTGCCCGTTCGACGCCGACATTCTGTTCGGCATGGACAGCGAGCAGCGCCTGGGCGCCGCCGCAGCCCTGCTGGGCGTCAACCTCAGCCTGCTGACCAACCAGGCGGGGCACGCCTGATGGCCGCGATTCGCCTGCTGCTGGGTTTCGACTACGGCACCAAACAGATCGGCGTCGCGGTAGGCCAGGTCATCACTGGCCAGGCCCGCGAGCTGTGCACCCTGAAGGCGCAGAACGGCGTGCCCGACTGGAACCAGGTCGAAGCCCTGATCAAGGAGTGGAAGCCCGATGCCATCGTCGTGGGCCTGCCCCTGAACATGGATGGCAGCCCCAGCGAGATGTGCGAGCGCGCCGAGAAGTTCGCGCGGCGGCTCAATGGCCGCTTCAACCTGCCGGTACACACCCACGACGAACGTCTGACCACCTTCGAAGCCAAGGGCCAGCGCATGGCCCGTGGCGGCCAGAAAGGCAGCTACCGCGACAACCCCGTCGACGCCATTGCCGCCGCCTTGCTGCTGCAGGGCTGGCTGGAGGAAAACGCGGGCCAGTTCAATTCCTGATCCCGTTTCAAGCGCCGGGCGCCTGGCTGCCCGGCCTTTCAAGGAGCACGTGATGAGCCTTCCAAACCCCGCCCACCTGATCAGCCAGATGGCCGTCGACCTCAAGGCCCACCTGGCCAGGCGCGGCATCGACGAACCACGCTTCATCGGCATCCGCACCGGCGGCGTATGGGTGGCCCAGGCCTTGCTCGAAGCGCTGGGCAGCGATGCGCCGCTGGGCACTCTGGACGTCTCCTTCTACCGTGACGACTTCAGCCAGAACGGCCTTCACCCGCAAGTGCGCCCCTCCGACCTGCCGTTCGAGATCGAAGGCCAGCACCTGGTCCTGGTGGACGACGTGCTGATGAGCGGCCGTACTATCCGCGCCGCCCTCAACGAACTGTTCGATTACGGACGCCCGGCCAGCGTCACCCTGGTCAGCCTGCTGGACCTGGACGCCGGCGAATTGCCGATCCGCCCCAATGTGGTCGGCGCCACCCTGTCACTGGCCCCCCATGAACGGGTAAAATTGACCGGGCCCGCACCGCTCGCCCTCGAGCGCCAGGACCTCGCCTCCGCTTCCCTTTAAGAGTCCCCCGCGATGACGCCTATCGACGCCAAGCGCCCGCTGCAGCTCAATGACCAGGGCCAGCTGCGCCATTTTCTCTCGCTCGATGGGTTACCCCGCGAGCTGCTGACCGAAATCCTCGACACCGCCGACTCGTTCCTGGAAGTCGGCGCGCGGGCGGTGAAGAAAGTCCCGCTGCTGCGCGGCAAGACCGTGTGCAACGTGTTCTTCGAAAACTCCACACGCACCCGCACCACCTTCGAACTGGCGGCCCAGCGGCTGTCGGCCGACGTGATCACCCTGAACGTGTCGACTTCCTCGACCAGCAAGGGCGAGACCCTGTTCGACACCCTGCGCAACCTGGAAGCCATGGCCGCCGACATGTTCGTGGTGCGCCACGCCGACTCCGGCGCTGCCCACTTCATTGCCGAGCACGTGTGCCCGGACGTGGCCATCATCAACGGCGGCGACGGGCGCCATGCACACCCCACCCAAGGCATGCTCGACATGCTGACCATCCGCCGGCACAAGGGCGGCTTCGAAAACCTTTCGGTGGCGATCGTCGGCGATATCCTGCATTCGCGGGTGGCGCGCTCGAACATGCTGGCACTCAAGACACTGGGGTGCCCGGACATTCGCGTGATCGCACCCAAGACCCTGTTGCCCATTGGTATCGAGCAATACGGCGTGAAGGTCTACACCGACCTGGAGCAAGGCCTGAAAGACGTCGACGTGGTGATCATGCTGCGCCTGCAGCGTGAACGCATGGCGGGCGGCCTGTTGCCCAGCGAAGGCGAGTTCTACCGCTTGTTCGGCCTGACTACCGCGCGCCTGGCCGGGGCCAAGCCGGACGCCATCGTCATGCACCCGGGGCCGATCAACCGCGGCGTGGAGATCGAGTCGGCGGTGGCCGACGGCCCGCATTCGGTCATTCTCAACCAGGTGACCTATGGCATCGCCGTGCGCATGGCGGTGCTGTCCATGGCCATGAGCGGCCAGAACGCCCAGCGTCAAATCGAGCAGGAGAACGCCCAGTGAGCCTCAGTATCCTCGGCGCTCGCGTCATTGACCCGGCCACCGGCCTGGACCAGGTGCAAGACCTGCACATCAGCGAAGGCAAGGTCGTTGCCCTGGGCGCCGCCCCGGCCGCGTTCGTGCCCCGCCAGACGCTGCAAGCCCACGGCCTGATCGTCGCCCCCGGCCTGGTGGACCTGAGCGTGGCCCTGCGCGAGCCGGGCTACAGCCGCAAGGGCACCATCGCCAGCGAAACCCGCGCCGCGGCCGCCGGCGGCGTCACCAGCCTGTGCTGCCCACCGCGCACCAAGCCGGTACTGGACACCTCGGCCGTGGCCGAGCTGATCCTGGACCGCGCCCGCGAAGCCGGCAACGCCAAGGTGTTCCCCATCGGTGCCCTGAGCAAGGGCCTGGAAGGCGAGCAGCTGGCTGAACTGGTGGCGTTGCGTGATGCCGGCTGCGTGGCCTTCGGCAACGGCCTGACAAGCTTCCAGAACACCCGCACACTGTGCCGGGCGCTGGAATATGCCGCCACCTTCGACCTGACCGTGATTTTCCACTCCCAGGACCACGACCTGGCCCAGGGCGGCCTTGCCCACGAAGGCCCGACGGCCAGCTTCCTTGGCCTGGCCGGCATTCCGGAGACCGCCGAGACCGTGGCCCTGGCCCGCGATCTGCTGCTGGTGGAACAGAGCGGGGTGCGCGCGCACTTCAGCCAGCTGACCACCGCCCGTGGCGTCGAGCTGATCGCCCAGGCCCAGGCCCGCGGCCTGCCAGTGACCGCCGACGTGGCTTTGTACCAGTTGATTCTCACTGATGAGGCGCTGATCGACTTCTCCAGCCTGTACCATGTGCAGCCGCCGCTACGCACTCGTGCGGACCGCGATGCCTTGCGCGAAGGGGTAAGATCGGGGGTGATCCAGGCCATTTCCAGCCATCACCAGCCCCACGAACGGGATGCCAAGCTGGCGCCGTTCGGGGCCACGGAACCGGGCATCAGCAGCGTCGAGCTATTGCTGCCGCTGGCATTGACCCTGGTGGAGGATGGCCTGCTGGACCTGCCGACGCTGCTGGCGCGCCTCAGCAGCGGCCCGGCGACGGCCTTGCGCCTGCCGGTGGGCCAGCTGGCCGTAGGCGGCCCCGCCGACCTGGTGCTGTTCGCCCAGGGCGTGTCCACCGTGGCTGGCGAGCGCTGGCTGTCCAAGGGCGAGAACTGCCCGTTCATGGGCCACAGCCTGCCGGGCGTGGTGCGCTACACCCTGGTGGACGGCCACATCGCCCACAACGGTTGATTGCCTTGGGGCCGCGTCGCGGCCCCATCGCAACCTGCTGGCATCACCTACGAAAGATCCCGCCCCCGAGGAGATGCCGCCAGGCTGCGATGGCCTGCAAAGCAGGCCCAGCTCCTTACCGGTTCTGTGCGTTTTTCAGGGAGATCTGGTCGTTCAGCGTCCAGAAGTCATAGAGCACGCCAATCAGGAACAACCCGCCCGTCAGCAGGTAGATCAGGCCACTGATCCATTTGCCCTGGTACATGCGGTGCACCCCGAATACCCCCAGGAACGTCAGCAGAAGCCACCCGGCGTTGTAGTCCGTGGGCCCGGCGATAAAACGCAGGTCTGCCTCGCGGTCCATCGACGGGATCAGGAACAGGTCGATCAACCAGCCAATGCCGAACAGGCCGAAGGTGAAAAACCAGATCGTGCCCGTCACCGGCTTGCCGTAATAGAAGCGATGAGACCCGGTAAAGCCGAAAATCCATAGCAGGTAACCCAGCACTTTGCTGTGGGTGTCCTGATAACGACTGTCTTGCTGATAGCTGTTCATGAGCGGCGTTCTACCCTCTGATAATTAAATTTTCTAAACGATTATGTGACTTTTTTGTCTCGTGCCGACGTGTGGTCACGTGACCGGTGAGTCGAGCAAACCCTTGCCCCGCCTGACTTCCACAGAATTTTTGTGGGAATTTGCCGTAGATTGATCATTTTTCGACCAGGATCGCTGCCGACCAACGGGTTAAAAACTGATCAAAAAGCTGTTATAAAGTTGCGCGCTTACCCACAAGAGCCCTGCCTAATGCGTCCATTTTTGAAGACATGGCTAACCATCTGCCTATTATTGCCATTGGCCGCCCACGCCACCAATCGTGAGCAACGACTTCCCGCCGGCTTCACCGGCCACGCCGCCAAGACCGGGGCAGTGGAACATTCACCGGTCCCGGTGGAACAACCGGAGCTGGCCAGCAACACCACCACCCGTGGCAAGGGCAAGCGTCAGTCGACGCGCACCCGCCACAGCGGCCGCCACGCGGTCAGCAACGGTCCTGCCGTTGCCACCGCGGCCCAGATGTCGCCCAAGCAGAGCAGCGAAGTGCTGTCGCGCGCGGTCAACGTGCTGGGTACTCCCTATCGTTGGGGCGGCAGCAGCCCAAGTAAAGGGTTCGATTGCAGCGGTTTGGTGAAATATGCGTTCAACGACGTGCACGCCGTTGATCTGCCACGCACGTCGAACGCCATGGCCGCAGGCCACGGCCAGAAGATCGACCAGAAGGATCTGAAGCCGGGCGACCTGCTGTTCTTCAACATCAAGAGCCGCCGGGTCAACCACGTGGCCATCTACCTGGGCAACGATCGCTTCATCCACGCACCGCGTCGCGGCAAGTCGGTGACCATCGATACGCTGAACAAGCCTTACTGGCAGGAACACTACGTTGTTGCCAAGCGCGTCCTGCCGAAGGACCAGAACATGCGCATCGTGCAACGCTGATCTACCGTGAACCTGGCGTCGGGCCCTTGTCCGGCGCCAGGTTCAACGCCTCCCTGGGCTCCGCGCCCGTGCTCGACTCCAGCTTGATCATCAGGCGCAGGTCATTCGCCGAATCGGCATAGGCCAGCGCGTCCTGATAGCTGATCGCATTCTCCCGGTACAACTCATACAACGCCTGGTCCAGCGTGCGCATGCCCTGGTCGTTGGTGCGTCGCATCAGTGTTTTCAGCCCCGGCACCTCACCCTTGCGGATACGGTCGGCCACCAGCGGCGTGTTCACCAGTATCTCGACCACCGCGCGGCGCCCCGTGCCGTCTGGGGTAGGGATCAGTTGCTGGGCGATGATGGCGCGCAGATTCAGCGACAACTCCATCCATACCTGCGCATGGCGGTCCACCGGGAAGAAGCTGATCACCCGTTCCAGCGCCTGGTCGGCATTGGAGGCGTGCAGCGTGGCCACGCACAGGTGCCCGGTCTCAGCGAAGCTCAGGGCCTGGCCCATGGTTTCACGGCTGCGCACTTCGCCAATCATGATGACATCGGGGGCTTGGCGCAGGGTGTTGCGCAGCGCCACCTCGAACGAGTCGGTATCAATGCCCACCTCGCGCTGGGTGACGATGCAACTCTGGTGCTCGTGGAGGAACTCGATGGGGTCCTCGATGGTGATGATGTGCCCGGTGCTGTGCTTGCTGCGGTAGTCGATCATGGCGGCCAGGGTCGAGGACTTGCCGGTGCCCGTGGCGCCCACCACCAGCACCAGGCCCCGCTTGAGCATGGCCAGGCCCTTGAGGGTGTCGGGCAGCTTGAGGTCGTCGAAGCTGGGGATGCGGCTTTCGATGCGCCGCAGCACCATGGCCGGCAGGCTGCGCTGGCAGAACGCGCTGACGCGGAAGCGGCCGATGTCACGGGCATGGATGGCGAAATTGCATTCCCGGCGCTCGGCGAATTCCAGGCGCTGGGCCTCGGTCATCAGCCCCAGCACCGCCTCGCGCACCTGCTCTGGGCTCATGGCGTTCTTGGTGACCGGCATGATTTTGCCATGCACCTTGAGCGACGGCGGCAGGCCCGGGGTGATGAACAGGTCGGAACCGGCCTTGTCGACCATCAACCGTAACAGCTTTTCGAACTCCATGCCCTGCCCTCGCGTCCAGACCGCACCCCGTCAGCCTAGTCGCCGACGGGGGCGGTGCCCAGGCGCCTGGTCAGAAGTTGTCCGGGGTCTTGGCCTTTTCGCGCGCGGCATCGCGGCCAATCAGGCCCCGGCTGACCAAGTCCTTGAGGCACATGTCCAGGGTCTGCATGCCGAGCGCGCCGCCGGTCTGGATGGACGAATACATCTGCGCCACTTTGTCCTCGCGGATCAGGTTACGGATGGCCGGCGTGCCGATCATGATCTCGTGGGCGGCAACGCGGCCACCGCCGATTTTCTTCAGCAGTGTCTGGGAAATCACCGCCTGCAGCGACTCGGAGAGCATGGAGCGGACCATGGATTTCTCTTCGGCGGGGAACACGTCCACCACCCGGTCGATGGTCTTGGCCGCCGAGGTGGTGTGCAGGGTGCCGAACACCAGGTGGCCGGTCTCGGCGGCGGTCAGCGCCAGGCGAATGGTTTCCAGGTCGCGCATCTCGCCCACCAGGATGATGTCCGGGTCTTCACGCAGGGCCGAGCGCAGGGCATTGGAGAAGCCCAGGGTGTCACGGTGCACCTCACGCTGGTTGACCAGGCACTTCTTCGACTCGTGGACGAATTCGATCGGGTCTTCGATGGTCAGGATGTGGTGGTGCTTGTTGTTATTCAGGTAGTCGATCATCGCCGCCAGGGTGGTCGACTTGCCCGAACCGGTGGGGCCAGTGACCAGCACCAGGCCGCGGGGCACGTCCGTAATTTTTCGAAATACATCTCCCATCCCGAGATCTTCCATGGTCAGGACTTTGGAGGGGATGGTGCGGAACACGGCGCCGGCGCCGCGGTTCTGGTTGAAGGCGTTGACCCGGAAGCGCGCCACGCCAGGTACTTCGAAGGAGAAGTCGGTTTCAAGGTACTCCTCGAAATCCTTGCGCTGCTTGTCGTTCATGATGTCGTAGATCAATTCATGGACCTGTTTGTGGTCCAATGCTGGCAAATTGATTCTGCGTACATCACCATCGACCCGGATCATTGGCGGCAGGCCGGCTGACAGGTGCAGGTCCGATGCGCCTTGCTTGGCGCTGAAAGCCAACAATTCAGTAATGTCCATGAGACTCCCCAAAAACAGACAAGCAGGTAGAATGCCGCAGACCCCAAGACCCGCTGGCGCAAATTAATGTCCACGATAGCAGACAACGTTTTACGGGTAAGCGCCCGAATCAACGACGCCGCACGGGCGGTGCAGCGCGAGCCGGCCAGCATCGGCCTGCTGGCGGTGAGCAAGACCAAGCCCGCCGCAGCCGTTCGCGAGGCGTTCGCCGCCGGGATCAGCGAATTCGGCGAAAATTACCTGCAGGAAGCCTTGGGCAAACAGGCGCAATTGACCGACCTGCCCTTGACTTGGCATTTCATCGGCCCCATTCAGTCAAACAAGACTCGAGCCATCGCCGAGCACTTTGCCTGGGTGCACTCCGTGGATCGCCTGAAAATTGCCCAACGCCTGTCCGAACAACGCCCTGCCGACCTGCCACCGCTGAACATCTGCATTCAGGTCAACGTCAGTGGCGAAGCCAGCAAGTCCGGCTGCACCGCCGCCGACCTGCCGGCCCTGGCAGCGGCCATCACCGCCTTGCCACGGCTAAGGCTGCGCGGGTTGATGGCGATTCCCGAACCCACCGAGGACCGCGCTGAACAAGACGCGGCCTTTGCCACCGTGCGCCGCCTGCAAGAAAGCCTGAACCTGCCACTGGACACCCTATCCATGGGCATGAGCCACGACCTGGAAGCCGCCGTTGCACAAGGCGCCACCTGGGTGCGTATCGGCACTGCCCTTTTCGGCGCCCGCGACTATGGTCAACAACCCTAGCGTGGGCACCCCAGCTACCTCTCAAGGATCTGTCATGAGCAAGACTCGTATTGCCTTTATCGGTGCCGGAAACATGGCTGCCAGCCTGATTGGCGGCCTGCGGGCGCAAGGCCTGGAAGCCGATGCCATCCGCGCCAGCGACCCGGGCGCCGAGACCCGCGCCAAAGTCACTGCCGAACACGGCATCGACACCTTCGCCGACAACGGTCAGGCGGTGGACGGCGCCGACGTGGTGGTGCTGGCGGTCAAGCCCCAGGCCATGAAAGCCGTGTGCGAAGCGCTGCGCCCCAGCCTCAAGCCTAACCAGGTGGTGGTTTCAATCGCCGCCGGCATCACCTGCGCCAGCATGACCCGCTGGCTGGGCGAGCAGCCCATCGTGCGTTGCATGCCCAACACCCCGGCGCTGCTGCGTCAGGGCGTCAGCGGCCTGTACGCCACCGCCTCGGTGAGCGCTGAACAGCGCCAGCAGGCCGAGCAACTGCTGTCGGCCGTGGGCGTGGCCCTGTGGCTGGATGAAGAGCAGCAACTGGACGCCGTCACCGCCGTGTCCGGCAGCGGCCCGGCGTACTTCTTCCTGCTGATCGAAGCCATGACTGCCGCCGGCGAGAAACTCGGCCTGCCGCGCGAAACCGCTGCCCAGCTGACCCTGCAAACCGCCCTGGGCGCCGCGCACATGGCCGTTTCCAGCGACGTCGACGCCGCCGAACTGCGCCGCCGCGTGACCTCGCCAGCCGGCACCACCGAAGCGGCCATCAAATCGTTCCAGGCCAATGGCTTTGAAGCCCTGGTGGAAAAGGCGCTGGGCGCCGCCGCACACCGCTCGGCCGAAATGGCCGAACAACTGGGCAACTAAGGAGCCGGCAATGATCGGATTGAACACCGCTGGTATTTACATTGTGCAGACCGTTGGCAGCCTGTACCTGCTGATCGTGCTGCTGCGTTTCGTGCTGCAACTGGTACGCGCCGACTTTTACAACCCACTGAGCCAGTTCGCGGTGCGCGCCACCCAGCCCCTGCTCAAGCCTATCCGCCGCGTGGTGCCCAGCCTGTTCGGGCTGGACATGTCCTCGCTGCTGCTGGCTATCGTGGTGCAACTGATTGTCATGGGCCTGACCCTGCTGCTGGCCTACGGCACCACCGGCAACCCGCTGCAGCTGCTGATCTGGTCGATCATCGGCGTGACCGCGCTGTTCCTGAAGATTTTCTTCTATGCGCTGATCATCAGCGTGATCCTCTCGTGGGTCGCGCCGGGCAGCCACAACCCGGGTGCTGAACTGGTGAACCAGATCTGCGAACCGGCCCTGGCGCCGTTCCGCCGCATACTGCCGAACCTGGGCGGCCTGGACATCTCGCCGATCCTGGCGTTCATGGTGCTCAAGCTGCTGGACATGCTGGTCATCAACAACCTGGCCGCCATGACCCTGATGCCGGAAATCCTGCGCATGCTGATCTGACCTGTCTGAAGCCATAGACCGAAACCTGTGGGGGCTGGCTTGCCAGCAGCTTTTGAGGTGTTGAAAAGCTCGCTGGCAAGCCAGCTCCTACAAGGTCAACAACTGCTTCAATTCCATCGCTTGCCGCTAGCCCCCCCGCTCTTTAGACTTACGCCTCATTTATGCGAGAGCAGGGTCGATGTCCACTGTCTTCCCCGAAGATTCCGTCGGTTTAGTCACACCGCAAATTGCCCACTTCAGCGACCCCCTGGCCCTGGCCTGCGGACGCGCGCTGAACGCCTACGACCTGATCTACGAAACCTACGGCCAGCTCAATGCGGCCGCCAGCAACGCCGTGCTCATCTGCCACGCGCTGTCGGGGCACCACCATGCCGCCGGCTACCACTCGGCCGATGACCGCAAGCCCGGCTGGTGGGACAGCTGCATTGGCCCCGGCAAGCCGATCGACACCAACAAGTTCTTCGTGGTCAGCCTCAACAACCTCGGCGGTTGCAACGGCTCCACCGGCCCCAGCAGCCTCAACCCGGACACCGGCAAGCCGTTCGGCGCCGATTTCCCGGTGCTGACCGTGGAAGACTGGGTGCACAGCCAGGCACGCCTGGCCGACCGCCTGGGCATTCACCAGTGGGCCGCCGTGGTCGGTGGCAGCCTGGGCGGCATGCAGGCGCAGCAGTGGACCATCACCTACCCCGACCGCGTGCGTCACTGCGTGGCGATTGCCTCGGCACCCAAGCTGTCGGCGCAGAACATCGCCTTCAACGAAGTGGCGCGCCAGGCCATCCTCACCGACCCCGAATTCCACGGCGGTTCGTTCCAGGAAGCGGGCGTGATCCCCAAGCGCGGGCTGATGCTGGCGCGCATGGTGGGCCATATCACTTACCTGTCCGACGACTCCATGGGCGAGAAATTCGGCCGCGGGCTGAAAAGCGAAAAGCTCAACTACGATTTCCACAGCGTGGAATTCCAGGTGGAAAGCTACCTGCGCTACCAGGGCGAGGAGTTCTCCGGGCGTTTCGACGCCAACACCTACCTGCTGATGACCAAGGCGCTGGACTACTTCGACCCGGCCGCCAACCACGGCGACGACCTGGCCGAAACGTTCAAGGCGGCCACGGCTGACTTCTGCGTGATGTCCTTCACCACCGACTGGCGCTTCTCCCCGGCCCGTTCTCGGGAAATCGTCGACGCGCTGATGGCTGCGCGCAAGAACGTCTGCTACCTGGAGATCGATGCACCGCAAGGCCACGACGCCTTCCTGATCCCGATCCCGCGCTACCTGCAGGCCTTCACCCGCTACATGAACCGAATTGCGATCTGAGGAAGCCATGAGAGCCGATCTTGAAATCATCCAGGACTGGATTCCGGCCGGCAGCCGCGTGCTCGACCTCGGTTGCGGCGATGGCGAGCTGTTGGCGTGGCTGCGTGACAACAAGCAGGTGACCGGCTACGGCCTGGAAATCGACGCCGACAACATCAACGAGTGCGTGCGCAAGGGCATCAACGTCATCGAGCAGGACCTGGACAAGGGCCTGGGCAACTTCGCCAGCAACAGCTTCGATGTGGTGGTGATGACCCAGGCGCTGCAGGCGGTGGAGTACCCGGACCGCATCCTCGACGAAATGCTGCGCGTGGGCCGCCAGTGCATCATCACCTTCCCCAACTTCGGCCACTGGCGCTGCCGCTGGTACCTGGCGCGCAACGGGCGCATGCCGGTCTCGGAGTTCCTGCCATACACTTGGTACAACACGCCGAACATCCACTTCTGCACATTCGAGGATTTCGAGGAACTGTGCCGCGAGCGCAGCGCCCAGGTACTCGACCGTCTGGCGGTAGACCATCAGCACAGGCATGGCTGGGCCAGTAAACTGTGGCCTAATCTGTTGGGTGAAATCGGCATTTACCGGGTCAACAGCCCGGGCCTGCAGGAGCACCGTCTGGCGGTGTGACCCTGTCCACCCAAGGAGAACGATCATGCGTCAGCTTGCCCTGTTCCTTTTCGCCTGTTGCCTGGCCCTGCCCGCAGTGGGCGCCGAAGCGGCCAGGCAGAACCGCCAGGAACAATTCGGCGAGCTGACCGTGCACTACAACGCGATCACCTCCAGCATCCTCCAGCCGGGCATCGCCAAGGCCACGGGGCTGCTGCGCAGCAAGAACCTGGGTGTGCTGAACGTGGCGGTGGAAAAGGACGGCAAGTCCTTCCCGGCCGCCATCAGCGGCGTCGTGGTCGGGCCGCAGGGCAAGAAGGAAAACCTGACCTTCACCCAGGTGACCGAACAGGGCTCCGTTTCCTACGTTTCACAATTCCAGATCCCGCAGGACGCGACCTACACCTTTGACCTGAGCATCAAGGCGGCCGGTGACACCAACCGCCTGAGCTTCGACCAAGAACTATTTCCGGGCGACTCATGAACTTCACGCAACTCGTGCTGGCCAGCCACAACGCCGGCAAACTCAAGGAACTCCAGGCCATGCTGGGCGGCAGCGTGCAGCTGCGCTCGGTGGGCGAATTCAGCCAGGTGGAGCCGGAAGAGACCGGCCTGTCGTTCGTCGAGAACGCCATTCTCAAGGCACGCAATGCGTCGCGCCTCTCGGGCCTGCCGGCGCTCGCCGACGACTCGGGCCTGGCGGTGGACTATCTTGGCGGCGCGCCGGGCATCTACTCGGCCCGCTACGCCGACGGCCAGGGCGACGCGGCCAACAACGCCAAGCTGCTCGACGCACTCAAGGACGTGCCTGAAGCCGAGCGCGGCGCCCAGTTCGTCTGCGTGCTGGCGCTGGTTCGCCACGCCGATGACCCACTGCCGATTCTCTGCGAAGGCCTGTGGCACGGGCGCATCCTCACCGCAGCCAGCGGCGAACACGGCTTCGGCTACGACCCACTGTTCTGGGTGCCAGAACGCGACTGCTCCAGCGCCGAACTGAGCCCGGTGGAAAAGAACCAACTGAGCCACCGCGCCCGCGCCATGGCCATACTGCGTCAACGCTTGGGCCTGGCATGACCACCACCACGCTGTTCGCGGGCGAGGACGGTTTCTCCTCGGTCGCGCCGCGGTCGCCACTGCCTGTGCTGCCACCGCTGGCGCTGTACATCCATATTCCGTGGTGCGTGCGCAAATGCCCGTACTGCGACTTCAACTCCCACGCGGCCAGCCCCGAGCTGCCGGAAGAGGAGTATGTGGACGCCCTGCTGGCGGACCTGGACAACGACCTGCCCGCCACCTACGGCCGGCCCCTGAGCTCGATCTTCTTCGGCGGTGGCACGCCCAGCCTGTTCAGCGCCAAGGCGCTGGGGCGGCTGCTGGAGGGCGTTGAGCAGCGCATTCCTTTTGCACCCGACATCGAAATCACCCTGGAAGCCAACCCGGGCACCTTCGAACAGGAAAAATTCAGCGCCTACCGCGCGCTCGGTATCAACCGCCTGTCCATCGGTATCCAGAGTTTCCAGGCCGCCAAGCTCGAGGCCCTGGGCCGTATCCATAACGGCAGCGAGGCGATCCGCGCTGCCGACATGGCGCGCCAGGCCGGTTTCGACAACTTCAACCTGGACCTGATGCACGGCCTGCCCGACCAATCGCTGGATGAGGCGCTGGACGATCTGCGCCAGGCCATCGCCCTGAAGCCCACGCACCTGTCCTGGTACCAGCTGACGCTGGAACCCAACACGGTGTTCTGGAACCAGCCACCGGTGCTGCCTGAAGACGACACCCTGTGGGACATTCAGGAAGCCGGCCAGGCGCTGTTGGCCGAGCACGGCTATGCCCAGTATGAAGTGTCGGCCTACGCCCAGCCGGGCAAGGCGGCGCGGCACAACCTGAATTACTGGAGCTTCGGCGACTTCATCGGCATCGGCGCGGGGGCCCACGGCAAGCTCAGCCATCCGGACGGGCGCATCGTGCGCACCTGGAAGACCCGGCTGCCCAAGGACTACCTGAACCCGGCCAAGCCGTTCCAGGCCGGCGAGAAGCTGTTGCCGCTGGACGAGCTGCCGTTCGAGTTCCTGATGAATGCCTTGCGCCTGACCGCCGGCGTCGACGCAACGCTTTACCCGCAGCGCACCGGCCTGACCTTGGAAAGCCTGGGTGAAGGGCGCCGCCTGGCCGAACAAAAAGGCCTTTTGCAGGTCGAACCGTCGCGCCTGGTCGCCACGCCCCAGGGTCAATTGTTTCTCAACGACTTGCTGCAGTACTTCTTGATTTAAGGATTGGCCATGGAATTAGTGTTGAACCTGCTTGCCACCGTATCGCGCTGGAGTCGTGGCAACCTGTCGGAAATCGCCCTGGCGCTGGTGGGTTGCCTGCTGGTGTTGTTCGGCGCAGACATCAAGGCCTGGCTGGACCAGCGTATTGGCGGGATGGCCGGCGCCTTGCGCGTGCCGGTCATGGCGCTGGTGTGCTGCATCGGCAGCGGCGCGGCGTTGATCTATGCGACGCCGTGGGTGGTGCGCGGGTTGAGCCAATTCAATAACTACAGCCTGGCGCCGGTATTGCTGGTGGTGCTGGTGTTGATCGGCGTGGTCGCCGACCGCAAGTGACCCTGTGGGGGAGCTGGCTTGCCAGCTCCCCCACAGGTTTCAGTGCGAAAGGGTCAATCAACCTTCTCGAACTTCAAGTCCCACACACCATGCCCCAGGCGCTCGCCGCGGCGTTCGAACTTGGTGATCGGGCGTTCGGCCGGGCGCGGTACGCACTTGCCGTCTTCAGCCTGGTTGCGGTAACCCGGCGCCACGTTCATCACTTCCAGCATGTACTCGGCATAGGGTTCCCAGTCGGTGGCCATGTGCAGCACACCACCGGTTTTCAGCTTGCTGCGTACCAGTTCGGCGAAAGCCGGCTGCACGATGCGACGCTTGTGGTGACGGCTCTTGTGCCAAGGGTCCGGGAAGAACAGCATCAGGCGGTCGAGGCTGTTGTCGGCAATGCAGCGCTTGAGCACTTCGATGGCATCGGTGTCGTACACACGCAGGTTCTTCAGGCCCTGGGTCAGCACGCCATTGAGCAGCGCGCCCACGCCTGGGCGGTGAACCTCGATACCGATGAAATCGTGCTCAGGCGCGGCGGCCGCCATTTCCAGCAGCGAGTGGCCCATGCCGAAGCCGATTTCCACGGTGCGCGGCGCACTGCGGCCAAACACCTGGTCGTAGTCCACCGGCGCGTCGGCCAGGGGCAGCACGAACAGTGGCGCGCCCTGGTCCAGGCCGCGCTGCTGGCCTTCGGTCATGCGCCCGGCGCGCATCACGAAGCTCTTGATGGCGCGGTGCTGGCGCTGTTCGCCCTCACCCTGCACGTCGTCGTTTTCAGGGGTCGGGGTATCTTGCGGTTCAGTCATGGTGGCTCTTACTTGATCAGACCATCCAGCGGCGAAGATGCGCTGGCATAGAGTTTTTTCGGCATGCGGCCGGCCAGATACGCCATGCGGCCGGCAACGATGGCGTGCTTCATGGCACCGGCCATCATGATCGGGTCCTGGGCGTGGGCGATGGCCGAGTTCATCAGCACTGCCTCGCAGCCCAGTTCCATGGCGATGGTGGCGTCCGATGCAGTACCCACGCCCGCGTCGACCAGCACCGGCACCTTGGCTTCTTCCAGGATGATCTGCAGGTTGTAAGGGTTGCAGATACCCAGGCCAGTGCCGATCAGACCGGCCAGCGGCATCACCGCGATGCAGCCGATTTCGGCCAGTTGGCGGGCGATGATCGGGTCGTCGCTGGTGTACACCATCACGTCGAAACCGTCCTTGACCAGCACTTCGGCGGCCTTCAGGGTTTCGATGACGTTGGGGAACAGGGTTTTCTGGTCGGCCAGTACTTCCAGCTTCACCAGGTTGTGGCCGTCGAGCAGCTCACGGGCCAGGCGGCAGGTGCGTACGGCTTCCACTGCATCGTAGCAACCGGCGGTGTTGGGCAGAATGGTGTAGCGGTCCGGCGGCAGCACGTCGAGCAGGTTCGGTTCACCCGGGTTCTGGCCGATGTTGGTGCGGCGCACCGCGACGGTGACGATCTCGGCGCCCGAGGCTTCGATGGCCAGGCGGGTTTCTTCCAGGTCGCGGTACTTGCCGGTACCGACCAGCAGGCGCGATTCGAAGGTACGGCCAGCCAGGATGAAGGGCTTGTCGCTACGCGGATTGCTCATCGTCGTTCCTCTCGGGGTTGAAGTGGGGCAGTGGGCTGCAGGGGCGACGCCGAAACGGCTAGCCGCCACCGATGGCATGGACCACTTCGACCTGATCGCCTTCGCGCAGGGCAGTGGCTTCGTGCTGGCTGCGCGGCACGATGTCCAGGTTCAGTTCCACCGCGACCCGGCGGCCCGTCAGTTCCAGGCGGGTCAGCAGCGCCGCGACGGAAGCGCCGTCGGGCAGTTCAAAGGATTCACCGTTCAACTGAATGTGCATGCAGGCAGCAGCCATCATTTCAAAGGGGCCAGCATTCTAGCCCGTTCGCCGCCCGCGACCAACACAAACCCCGCCCATTCGTCTCACGCCTTGCCCAGGTTCCACGCCGCCATGCCCAGGCAGGCCCAACCGGCCAGGAACGCCAGGCCGCCGAACGGGGTGATCACGCCGAACACGCGCACGCCGGTCAGGGTGAGCAAATACAGGCTGCCGGAAAACAGTACGATGCCGATGCAGAACATCACCCCGGCAGCGTTCACCAGGCGGCTGGCCAGCTGGGTACTGAGAATGGCCACCGCCAGCAGCGCCAGGGTGTGAATCAACTGGTAATTGACGCCGGTATGGAACACCGCCAGGTAGTCGCTGCTCAAACGATCCTTCAGGCCATGGGCAGCGAAAGCGCCCAGGCCTACTCCGGTGAATCCGAAAAAGGCAGCCAGCATGAGAAATTGTCGCAGCATCTACGAACTCCGGTTCGATGGCACAGGGTCTGTATAATGGCCCGCTCAATGCGTCCGGCCAAGTCATCCATGCTCAGTTCCTTTTTCACCCTGCTGCGCAAAGTGGCGCTCTGGTTCATCGTCGGCAGCCTCTTGCTGGTGGTGCTGTTTCGCTTCGTGCCGCCGCCGGGGACCATGCTGATGGTCGAACGCAAGGTCGAATCCTGGACCGACGGCGAGCCGGTCGACTTGCAGCGTAGCTGGCGGCCGTACGGGGAAATTTCCGATTCGCTGAAAGTCGCCGTGATTGCCGGCGAGGACCAGCGCTTTGCCCAGCACTGGGGCTTCGACTTCGACGCCATGCAGGCGGCTTTCCTGCACAACGAGCGCGGCGGCTCCATTCGTGGCGCCAGCACCCTCAGCCAGCAGGTGGCCAAGAACCTGTTCCTGTGGTCGGGGCGCAGCTATTTCCGCAAGGCGCTGGAAGCCTGGTTCACCGCGCTGATCGAGACCTTCTGGTCCAAGCAGCGGATTCTGGAGGTGTACCTCAACAGCGTGGAGTGGGACGATGGCGTGTTCGGTGCCGAAGCTGCCGCCCGCCATCACTTCGGCGTCAGCGCCGGCACCCTGTCGCCGCAGCAGGCCAGCCTGCTGGCCGCCGTACTGCCCAACCCGCGCGTATGGAGCGCCAGCCACCCGAGCAACTACGTGGCCCGCCGTGCCGGCTGGATTCGCAAGCAAATGGGCCAACTGGGCGGCGACGCCTACCTGACCGACCTCAACCATTCACGCAGCGCGGTGCCGTGGGCGATGTAACCCGGGCAACAACCAGACGCCGCCTTTGGCAGCTTGCTACACAATCCCGTAGCAGCGGCCGCCAGGCCGCGTCACAGGCGACGCGCACTGCCAGACAACCAATAGAAAGCCCCGGCACTTGGCCGGGGCTTTTTGTTTTCGCGGGTCAGGCGCTTTGCCAACTAGCTGATGCGCTCGGCCGCTTTGCGATAAACCTCGTCCCGCTCGCGCTTGTCGACGGCGACCACAAATACGATGACTTCATGATCCACCACCTGGTAGACCATTCGATATCCACTGCTGCGTAGTTTTATTTTGTAGCAGTCAGGCAATCCGTGCAGACGATTAGCCTCAATACATGGGTTAAGCAATATCCCGGTCAGCTTTTTCTTCAGCTGCTGGCGCACAGTATCACCCAGCTTATGCCACTCTTTCAGGGCTGCGCATCAAATTCGAGTTCATAGGTCATCCAATGAGACCTTGACCCGCTGCGGTGCCGCCAATCGCTCACGTACAGTGGCGAGCAATGCTTCGTCTTCGTCCGTCATCAGGACCGGTTTAAAGGGCAGCTGACCACGTTCCGCTACATATTGCAGCGCTTGGCGCATGAGTTCGGAGGGCGTCACCCCAAGCTTTTCCAACGCCTGATAAGCGCGGGCTTTCAGGTCGTCGTCGACACGGACGTTGATGGATGCCATGAGCCTGGCCCCCTGTAATGACATTGGTCTTTACAGTGAGATAAAAAGGCGACTCATGCAAGCGCTCCGCGACAAACGCAGAATAAAAAACCCCGGCACTTGGCCGGGGCTTTTTTTGGTTTCAGCGGGTTGATCAGGCTGCGATCGAGATCTTCAGCTTGTTCATCGCGCTTTTTTCCAGTTGGCGGATGCGCTCTGCCGATACGTTGTACTTTTCGGCCAGCTCGTGCAGCGTGGCCTTTTCCTCGGCCAGCCAGCGCTGGTAGAGGATGTCACGGCTGCGGTCGTCCAGCACTTCCAGCGCTTCGTGAAGGTTGCTGTTGGAGTTGTCGCTCCAGTCGGCATCTTCCAGTTGGCGCGCCGGGTCGTAGCGGTGGTCTTCCAGGTAGTTGGCCGGGGACTGGAAGGCGCTGTCGTCGTCCGCTTCGGCGGCCGGGTCGAAGGCCATGTCCTGGCCGGTCAGGCGGCTTTCCATCTCGCGCACTTCGCGGGGTTCCACACCCAGGCTTTCGGCCACGCGGTGGACTTCCTCGTTGTTCAGCCAGGCCAGGCGTTTTTTCTGGCTGCGCAGGTTGAAAAACAGCTTGCGCTGCGCCTTGGTGGTGGCGACCTTGACGATGCGCCAGTTGCGCAGGATGAACTCGTGGATTTCAGCCTTGATCCAGTGCACGGCAAAGGACACCAGGCGTACGCCCATTTCCGGGTTGAAGCGCTTCACGGCCTTCATCAGGCCGACGTTGCCTTCCTGGATCAGGTCGGCCTGTGCCAGACCGTAACCCGAATAGCTGCGTGCGATGTGCACGACAAAACGCAGGTGGGCGAGCACCATCTGCCGAGCCGCCCCAAGATCCTGCTCATAGTAGAGACTCTCGGCCAGTTCACGCTCCTGCTCCGGCGTCAGCAATGGAATGCTGTTCACCGTGTGCACATAGGCTTCCAGGTTCTGACCCGGGACCAAGGCATAGGCAGGTTGCAAAGAAGTGGTCATACGAAAAAACCTCCGACTCACGAATTTGTGCATTAAAGCACAGACGCATAGACCGGGAACCGCGAAACAAGTTCCCTAAAGTTAATTTCACCAAAGGTCAATGCTGGCAAACGAATATTACAAAATATTTCCAGAATACTCAGCGGGGAGCCAGCTCGCGCAAATGGCGCGCCACGGCGATCCACGCACCGATATACCCCAACAACAGTGCACCTAGCAAGAGCGACAAACCATCGGACGACGGAACACCGGCCAAGGCAAAGTCACTGCCATACAGCCCGGAGAGCCCTACCACCGCATCGTTCAGCCAGTTCATGCCGAAAGCCAGCACGCCCCAGGCAAAAACGCCGCCGCCCAAGCCATAAATCGCCCCCATGTAGAGAAACGGCCTACGCACGTAGGCGTCAGTACCGCCCACTAGCTTGATGACCTCGATTTCCGTACGACGGTTCTCGATGTGCAGACGAATGGTATTGCCCACCACCAGCAGCAACGCCGATACCAGCAGCACGGTCAGGCCGAACACGAAGCGGTCGCCCAATTTGAGAATGGCCGCCAAGCGCTCCACCCAGACCAGATCGAGTTGCGCCTGCTGCACCTTCGGCAGTTCAGCCAGCTGCGAGCGCAAGGCTTCCAGCGCGGCCTTGTCGATTTCCAGCGGGGTCACCACCACCACGCCCGGCAGCGGGTTATCCGGCAATTCCTTGAGCGCTTCGCCCAGGCCGGACTGCTGCTGGAACTCGGTAAGTGCCT
The DNA here is from genome assembly GCA_963816515.1 of uncultured Gammaproteobacteria bacterium. Lineage (GTDB taxonomy): Bacteria > Pseudomonadota > Gammaproteobacteria > Pseudomonadales > Pseudomonadaceae > Aquipseudomonas. Next base: position 2,088,712 of record CAWFKX010000001.1, read on the forward strand.
TGTCCTTGCTGATGAACTCGGCATCGGCAACACCATTCAAGCCCTTGATCTGCGTGACCAGGGCCTCGCCATCACGGTTGCTGGCACTCATGTCCAGGTACAGCGAAATCTGCGCCGCGCGCTGCCAGGAACCGCCCAGGCGCTCGACGTTCTTGAGCAGCAACGACAGGCCCATGGGCAGGCTCAAGGCCACGGCCATCACCAGGCAGGTGAAAAAACTGCCGATGGGTTGCTTGGCCAGGCGTTTCAGGCTGTCCTGCAGGCTGGCGCGATGGCTTTCGACCCACGCCTTGAACAGGGTGGCGAAATCCGGACCATCGTCTTCTTCGTGCTGTTTTTTCTTCGGCGGCTGCGGCTCGGCGGCCTTGGGGGCGACGCGGTCAGTGACCTTGGGGCTACGCGTAGAAGTCATTCCGCAGCCTCCCCGTCACCGATCAGGCGGCCACGCTGCAAGGTCAGCATGCGATGGCGCATGCGCGCGATCAGGGCCAGGTCGTGGCTGGCGATCAGCACACTGGTGCCCAGCCGGTTGATGTCTTCGAATACACCCATGATTTCCGCTGCCAGCCGTGGATCGAGGTTACCGGTGGGTTCGTCCGCCAGCAGCAGGGCCGGGCGGTGAACGATGGCCCGGGCGATGCCGACGCGCTGCTGCTGGCCGGTGGACAGGTCGCCAGGGTACAGCTCGGCCTTGTCCGACAAGGCCACGCGCTCGAGCGCCGAATCGACCCGCTTGGCGATCTCGGGCTTGGACAGCCCGAGAATCTGCAGCGGCAAAGCGACGTTATTGAACACCGTGCGGTCGAACAGCAGCTGATGGTTCTGGAACACCACGCCGATCTGGCGGCGCAGGAAGGGGATCTGCGAGTTGCTGATCTGCCCCAGGTCCTGGCCGGCCAGCAGCAGCTTGCCGGAGGTGGGGCGCTCCATGGCCAGCAGCAGGCGCAGCAGGGTACTTTTACCGGCACCAGAGTGGCCGGTGACAAACAGAAATTCGCCGCGACGCACTCGAAAGCTCAGCTCATGCAAGCCGACGTGTCCGTTCGGATAGCGCTTACCGACCTGTTCGAAACGAATCATGAACGCTCCCGCTCGGCAAACAGTGCCTGGACAAAGGGTTCTGCTTCAAAAGTACGCAAATCGTCGATGCCTTCGCCCACGCCAATGTAGCGGATCGGCAGGCCGAACTGCTTGGCCAGGGCGAAGATCACCCCGCCCTTGGCGGTGCCGTCTAGCTTGGTCAGGGCCAGGCCGGTCAGTTCCACGGTCTGATTGAACTGCTTGGCCTGGTTGATGGCGTTCTGCCCGGTCCCGGCGTCCAGCACCAGCAGCACTTCATGCGGGGCATCAGCGTCTAGCTTGCCGATCACCCGGCGAACCTTTTTCAGTTCTTCCATCAGGTTGTCTTTGGTGTGCAGGCGGCCGGCAGTGTCGGCGATCAGCACATCAATGCCACGGGCCTTGGCGGCCTGCACGGCGTCGAAAATCACCGAAGCCGAGTCGGCGCCGGTGTGCTGGGCAATGACCGGGATCTTGTTGCGCTCGCCCCACACTTGCAGCTGTTCCACGGCGGCGGCACGGAAGGTGTCACCGGCGGCCAGCATGACTTTCTTGCCTTCCAGTTGCAGCTTCTTGGCCAGCTTGCCGATGGTGGTGGTCTTGCCGGCGCCGTTGACGCCAACCACCAGAATCACGAACGGCTTGCTCTGCGAGGTGATTTTCAGCGGCTGCTCCACCGGGCGCAGCAGGTCGGTCAGCTCGCCCTGCAGCGACTTGTACAGCGCGTCGCTGTCGGCCAGTTGCTTGCGCGCGACCTTCTGGGTGAGGCTCTGGACGATCACCGAAGTGGCCTCTACGCCGACGTCGGCGGTCAGCAGGCGGGTTTCGATTTCCTCCAGCAAGTCATCGTCGATGATCTTCTTGCCCAGGAACAGGCTGGCCATGCCCTCGCCCAGGCTGGCGCTGGTCTTGGCCAGGCCCTGCTTGAGGCGGGCGAAGAAGCCGACCTTGGATGCTTCGGTCTGGGCGGCAGGTTCAGGCTGGGGTTCAGGCTGCTCAGGTTCTGGCTGCGGCTGGGGTTCAGCGACGACTACCGCAGCGGGCGCGGCCACCAACACCGGAGCCGGCTCGGGCTCAACCACCGGGGCGGGCGCAACGACTTCCACCGGCTCAGGGGCCGGCACGACGACCGGCGCGGCCTCGACCACCACCGGCGCGGGCGCAACCACAGGCTCTGGCACGGGCATCACGACCGGCGCGGCTGCCACCGGCTCCGCGTGCATTGGCTCGGCAACCACAGGCTCGGCCACCACCCCCTCAGTCACCGGCGCGATGGGCGGCGGTGCGTGGGGCTCCAGGTCTGGCACCAGCGCCACTTGTTCTTCCGGAACCGGCAGCACCAGGCCCGCAGGCGCTGGGGCGGCAGGCGCGGCGACAGGCGCGGCGACTGCGTCGAGCGCAGGCGCCAGGACAGGCTCCGGCGCGGCCTCGACGATGATCTCGGGGGCCACGGTTTCTGGGGCTTTGGGCTGCTCCACGGCTTCTTGCGCAGGCTTTTTGCGCAGCCAGCCGAACAGGCCTTTCTTCTCGGGGGACTTTTTGTCGTCGTTGGAACCAAACATGGAGGACGGCTATCTCAAGGTAGCGACGCGCCAAAGCGGCGCCTCAGGAAATTCTAATAACGCAGAACAGACTGTATTTTTCCCGGCTCGTTCATGCGCAACATTTTGTAGAGAGCCCGCAGGCCATTCTCTGCAACCAGGCATGGTCGCCAGGTAACCGGATCAGTATCCTAGCACCTCCTCGCCCGTGGACGCTAAGACCAAGCGGGCAGTCCGACAGGTTAAAAAACGAATGAATGCTCTAGCCCGCCGTGCCGCCGGCCTGCTACTCAGCTCGGTTTGTCTGCCATTTGCCGCCCTTGCCGCCGATCCGCAACCCACCACCGAGTTCACCCTGGACAATGGCCTGAAGGTCGTGGTGCGTGAAGACCACCGCGCGCCGGTGGTGGTTTCGCAAATCTGGTACAAAGTCGGCTCCAGCTACGAGACGCCCGGCCAGACCGGCCTGTCCCACGCCCTGGAACACATGATGTTCAAGGGCAGCGAGAAACTGGGCCCCGGCGAAGCCTCGCGGGTGCTGCGCGACCTGGGCGCCGAAGAGAACGCCTTCACCAGCGACGACTACACCGCCTTCTATCAGGTGCTGGCCAAGGACCGCTTGCCAGTGGCCATCGAACTCGAGGCCGACCGCATGGCCACCCTGAAGCTGCCGGCCGATGAATTCAGCCGCGAGATCGAGGTGATCAAGGAAGAGCGGCGCATGCGCACCGACGACAAACCCAACGCCAAGGCTTTCGAGCTGTTCAAGGCCATGGCCTATCCGGCCAGCGGCTACCACACGCCGACCATCGGCTGGATGGCCGACCTGGACCGCATGAAGATCGAAGAGCTGCGCGACTGGTACAAGGCCTGGTACGTGCCCAACAACGCCACCCTGGTGGTAGTCGGCGACGTCACCCCCGACCAGGTCAAGGCCCTGGCCCAGCGCTTCTTCGGCGGTATCGCCCGGCGCGCCACGCCGCCCAGCAAGATCCCCCTGGAACTGGCCGAGCCCGGCGAGCGGCAGATCACCCTGCACGTCAAGACCGAGCTGCCCAGCGTAGTCTTCGGCTTCAACGTGCCGGGCCTGGTCACTGCCGCCAAGCCCCGTGACGCCCAGGCCCTGCGCCTGATCTCGGCACTGCTGGACGGCGGCTACAGCGCGCGCCTTTCCACCCAGCTGGAGCGCGGCGAAGAACTGGTCACCGGTGCTTCCGCCAGCTATAACCCGTTCACCCGCGGCGACAGCCTGTTCTTGCTCTCGGCAACCCCCAACACGCAAAAGAAAAAGACCCTGGCCGACGTCGAGAAGGGTTTCTGGCGCCTGCTGGACCAGCTCAAGACCAAACCACCCACCGCCGAGGAGCTGGAGCGCGTGCGCGCCCAGGTCATCGCCGGCCTGGTCTACGAGCGTGACTCCATCAGCAGCCAGGCCACTACCATCGGCCAGCTGGAAACCGTGGGCCTGTCGTGGAAGCTGATGGACACCGAGCTGGATGACATCAAGAGCGTTACCCCCGAGGACATCCAGAACGCTGCCCGCACCTATTTCACCCGGTCACGCTTGAGCGTCGCCCACGTATTGCCAGAGGAATCGGCGCATGAATAAGCGCAATCAACCCCGCCGCGCCCTGTTGGGCGTCGCGCTGCTGGCCGCGCTTGTCACCGGCCAGGCCCATGCCGACCAGGCGGGCGCGCCGCAACCGCTGGACAATCTGCAGACCCTCAAGGAGCTGGATGGCAAGGCCCCCAGCCACCGCATGATGGATATCCAGACCTGGCGCACCGCCGAAGGCTCCAAGGTGATGTTCGTCGAGGCGCACCAGCTGCCCATGTTCGACCTGCGCCTGACGTTCGCCGCCGGCAGCAGCCAGGACCAGAAGAACCCGGGCATCGCCCTGCTGACCAACGCCATGCTCAACGAAGGCGTGGCGGGCAAGAACGTCGAGGCCATTGCCCAGGGCTTCGAGGGCCTGGGCGCAGACTTCGGCAATGGCGCCTACCGCGACATGGCCATCGCATCGCTGCGCAGCCTCAGCGCCACCGACAAGCGCGAGCCGGCGCTCAAGTTGTTCGCCGAAGTGGTCGGCAAGCCGACGTTCCCGGCCGACTCCATGACCCGCATCAAGAACCAGCTGCTGGCCAGCTTCCAGTACCAGAAGCAGAGCCCCGGCAAGCGGGCGGGCAATGAGCTGTTCAGCCGCCTGTACGGTGACCACCCGTATGCGCACCCGAGCGATGGCGACGCCACGTCGATCACCGCCATCAACGCCCAGCAACTGCGCGCGTTCCACAACCGCGCCTACGCGGCGGGCAACACCGTGATTGCCTTGGTGGGCGACCTGTCCCGCGCCGAAGCCGAGCAGATCGCCGAGCAAGTGTCCTCAGCGCTGCCCAAGGGCCCTGCCCTGCCGCCAATGCCCGAGCCCAAGGCACCCAAGCCGGGGCTGACGCACATCGAGTTCCCTTCCAAGCAAACCACCATGCTGCTGGCAGAGCTGGGCATTGACCGCAATGACCCGGATTACGCGGCGTTGTCGCTGGGCAACCAGATTCTGGGCGGCGGTACCTTCGGCACCCGCCTGATGAGTGAAGTGCGGGAAAAACGCGGCCTGACCTACGGCATCTACTCGGGCTTCAGCCCCATGCAGGCCCGCGGGCCATTCTCCATCAGTCTGCAGACCCGTGCCGAGCTCAGCGAAGGCACCCTCAAGCTGGTGCAGGACATCCTGCGTGACTACCTCAAGACCGGCCCTACCCAACAGGAACTGGATGCCGCCAAGCGCGAGCTGGCTGGCAGTTTCCCACTGTCCACCGCCAGCAATTCGAGCATCGTCGGACAATTGGGGGCCATTGGCTTCTATAATCTGCCCCTCAGCTTCCTGGAAGATTTCATGCAGCAGTCGCAGGACCTGACCATCGAACAAGTCAGGGATGCGCTTAACCGCCACCTGGATGCCGACAAGCTGGTGATCGTCACCGCCGGCCCCACCGTGGCCCAGAAAGAGCTGCCACCCCCTACTGACAAACCCCAGGAACAACCCATGGGCGTTCCGGAGCATTAATGGCCAATCCCTCTGCAAAACCTGTGAAACATAACGGCCAGGGCCAGCTACGCATCATCGGCGGCCAATGGCGCAGCCGCAAATTGAGCTTCCCTGACGGCCCGGGCCTGCGCCCCACGCCGGACCGCGTGCGCGAAACCCTGTTCAACTGGCTGGCGGCCCACATCAACGGTGCCAAAGTGCTGGACCCATTCTGCGGCAGCGGCGCCTTGTACCTGGAAGCCCTGTCGCGCGGCGCCAGCATGGGCCTGGCACTGGACAGCAATGCCCAGGCCATCGCCAGCCTGCGCAGCAACCTGGACCTGCTCAAGTGCGCCACCGGCGAGTTGCTGCAGAGCGATGCCCTGCGCTACCTGGAAACCCAGGCGCCGAGCACCTTCGACCTGGTGTTCCTCGACCCGCCGTTCCACCAGAACCTGCTGCCCACGGCCTGCGAGCTGCTGGAGTCGCGTGGCTGGCTGAGCGCCAACGCGTGGGTGTACACCGAAAGCGAAACCCCGCCATCGACCTTGCAACTGCCGGGCAACTGGCGCCTGCACCGCGAGAAAAAGGCCGGACAGGTGTATTACGCCTTGTGGCAGCGCGGCTGAAGTCTGGCACCTGACCTAGCGCGGCGCCTGGGTTGATCGCGCGGATATTTATCTACGACCCGGCCCCGCCGCCCTTGAAGGAACCTTGCGTTCGTCAACCAACGAACACGAGGAAGCCTTCAAATGTATCGAACAACCCTGCTCCTTGCCCTGCCGGTGTGGCTGGCCCTGACGACGACCACCCACGCCACCGTGCACGACCACACCCTGGCGAACGGCCTGCGAGTCATCGTCGCCGAGGACCGTCGCTCGCCGGTTGTCGCGGTCAAACTGTTCTACAAACTGGGCTCGCACCAAGAATATCCAGGGCTCAGCGGCATCAGTCATGCACTGGAACACATGGCCTTCGAGGGCAGCAGCAAACTGGCCGCCAACGAATACTCCCAGGTACTGGACCGCCTGGGCGCGGTGGAGAACGCCGCCACGGGTTACGACAGCACTACCTACTATCAGACGCTGCCCAGTGAACATCTGGAAGTCGCGCTGGAGATCGGCGCGGACGTCATGGGCAGCGCCTCACTCAGCCCCGAGGCGTTCGTGCGGGTGATGGAAGCGGTAAAGGCTGAACACGCCCAGCGTATCGGCGCTGACCCGCAGGGGCGACTGATGGCCGCCCTCGGTGCGCTAGTCTTCCCCACCAGCGGTTACCGCACGCACCCAGGCGGCAGTTTGCTTGACCTGCAACGCTTGACGCTGGATAACGTGAAACAGTGGTACACCAGCTGGTATGCCCCCAATAACGCCGTGCTGGTGGTTGTCGGAGACGTGCAGGCGGAACAGGTAAACGCCCTGGCTCAACGCCATTTCGGCCTGCTTGAACGGCGCACGCTGCCTACCGCGAGAATGCCGCTGGAACTCGACGCGCCCGGTGAGCGCAGGATTGCGCTGGATGCCGTTCACGTGCAGCCCAGCCTTTACCTGGCGTTCAATTGGCCCAGCTACGCGACCACCGCAGACCATCGCACCATCGCCGCACTGAACCTGCTGCCATACCTATTGACTGAAGGCCTGGGCGCGCAGTTGACCAGCACCCTGGTGCGCGGCGAAGAGCAACTGGCCAACCTGAGAAGTGAATACCTGCCACTGCGCCGTGGTGCAAGCCTGTTTCTGATTGGCGCTGAACTGGTGCAAGGAACCACCCACGACATCGCCCTCGAAAAAATCTGGGAACAGCTGCAAGGCCTCAAAAACCGGGCTCCCACCCCCGAAGCGCTGGAACGCGCCCGCACGCTGTTCATCGCCGAGCAGATCTATGGCCGTGATGACCAGCAGGCCCGTGCCGAACAGCTGGGTGAACTGGCGATTGCCGAGCTGCCCCTGATGCTGCCCGCTCTTCAGCTTGCACACATCAATAGCCTGACGCCAGAAGACCTCCGCCAGGCTGCCAGCCTATGGCTGACCCGCGACCGCGCCAGTGTCGCCTACCTGCACAACAAGGACGTGCCCCATGAATAAGCCATTAATGTCCATGTTCACCCTGATGCTGGCCGTGACACTGGCCGCAGGTCATGCATTGGCGATCACTACAGTCGGCAGCAAGTTGATGTCGATGCCCAAGGCAGGCGCCAACAGCGCCACGGTGCCCGCGCTCGATATTCAACAGTGGTACACCGCCGAGGGCGCGCGGGTGTTATTTGTGCGCACACAGGAGCAACCTATGTTTGACCTGCGCCTGGATTTCGCCGCCGGCAGCAGCCGTGACGGCGACAAGCCCGGACTGGCAGTGCTGACCAACAGCATGATCAACGAAGGCATAGACCAGTTGAATGCCCACCAGTTGGCCCTGGCGCTGGAAGGCCATGGCGCGCGGTACAGCAATGACGTGGACAAGGACTACTCCACACTCTCGCTGCGCAGTCTCAGCGCCGCCCCCCAGCGCGAGGCGGCGCTGGCGCTGTTCAATCGCATGATTGGCCAGCCGAGCGTGCCTGCCGCTGCCCTGGAACAGGTACGCCAACAACAATTGCATCAGCTGGCGAGTGACGCCACATTGCCGTTCACGCCATTGCAGCACGCTCTGGATGGGCACTTGTTCACCGGTCATCCCTACGCCAGTCCAGTGTTTGGCGACCCGCAGGTTGTCAGGCGGCTGATACGCGAGGAGGTTCTGGGTTTCCATGCTCGGATGTACACGGCGGCGAACCTGAGCATCACGCTGGTCGGTGACCTGGAGCGCGAGCAAGCGCTGAGCATTAGCGCGGCGCTGTCGGCAGGCCTGCCCAAAGGCCCTGCCCCGACTCCGCTGCCGGCAGTACCGGCGGCAACCCCCGAGGTCATTCACTTGGAGAAGCCGGGCGAAAGGGTTCATGTGGTCCTCGCCATGCCGGCAATAAACCGCGATCACCCCGATTACGCCGCATTGCTAGCGGGCACCACGATTCTGGGTGGCGATGGCATGAACAATCGCCTGATGCAGTTGCTGCGCACCACCCACGGCATCACCTACGGGGTGACGGCGAGATTGACCAAGCTCGCCAGCGGCAGCGTCTACACTATCGCGTGGCAGACCGAGCCACGCTATAACCAGGAAAGCCAGAACGCTGTCGAACAGCTGATTCGCGAATTCCTGGACAACGGCCCCAGCCAGGAGGAAGTTGACCGCATCAAGTTGCGACTGGCAGGCCGTTACCCACAAAGCGTGGCCAACAATGGTCAGATCCTCGAGGTCGTCAGCTCTATTGCACGGCGCAATGCCCCCCTTGACGATTCCCGACGCCTGCTCGAAGCCACTCAGGCGCTAACACCGGCAAGCGTCGGGCAAGCCATGCGCCGGCACTTCAACGCGGATAACCTCGTGTACCTCAGCAGCGGCCCGACCGTCCCCCAAACTGAGCTGCCAGTGCTGGCCAGCGATTAAAAAGGCCGATACACGCAGCGACGAATGTGGCAACTTAGCGGGTGTTACTGGAGGAAGAAACACCCGTGGACACGTCTACCGCGCAGGTCTCTGCGCTTTTCACCCCCGCCAGGGGGCTGGCCAACGCTCATTTGCAAACCCTCTGGGGCCCGGTGCTGCGCCGTCAGCCGGCCTTGGTGCGCGAGCGCCAGCGGCTGTGGCTGGCCGACGGCGATTTCATGGACCTGGACTGGTACGGCCCGCACAGTGCCGACAGCCCATTGGTGCTGGTGCTGCACGGGCTCACGGGTTCATCCAACTCACCTTACGTGGTGGGCCTGCAACGCGCCCTGGCGGTACAAGGCTGGGCCAGCGTCGCGCTGAACTGGCGCGGCTGTTCGGGCGAACCCAACCTGCTGGCGCGCAGCTATCACTCCGGCAGCAGCGAAGACCTGGCCGAGGTCATCGCCCACCTGCGCAGCTGCCGGCCCATGGCACCGCTGTTCGCGGCGGGTTATTCGCTGGGCGCCAATATCCTGCTCAAGCATCTGGGCGAGGTCGGCAGTGCCAGCCAGTTGCAAGGGGCCGTGGCGGTGTCGGTACCGTTCCGCCTGGACCAGTGCGCCGACCGCATCGCCATGGGCTTTTCCAAGGTGTACCAGGCGCATTTCATGCGCGAAATGCTCGCCTACGTGAAAGACAAGCAACGGCGCTTCCTGCATGAAGGCAAACATGACGGCCTGGCTACCCTGAGCGAGCTGGGACCGCTGAAAAAACTGCGTACCTTCTGGGAGTTCGATGGCAAGGTCACCGCGCCACTGAACGGCTTCGCCGATGCCCACGACTACTATCGGCGCTCCTCCAGCGGCTACTTCCTGGCTGGCAACCGCACGCCAACGCTGATCATCCAGGCCGCCGACGACCCCTTCGTGTTCCGGCACAGCCTGCCCCAGGCCAACGAGCTGTCACCGAGCATCACCTTCGAGCTGCATGAGCACGGCGGCCATGTGGGTTTTGTCGAAGGCAGCCTGCGCAAGCCCGGCTACTACCTGGAACGGCGTATCCCGCAGTGGCTGACGGCGTTGGCATGATGGCCAACGACGAACGCGAGTCGATTCATTTCTGGCAGACGCCGCCACTGGCGGGCGTCGAGCTGCTGTCGGCACGCTACATCGAGCAGCGCTTCGTGCCCCATGTGCATGATGGCTTCGTCATCGGCATGATCGTCAGTGGTGCCCAGCGTTACCGCTACCGTGGCGCCGAGCACCTGGCACCAAGCGGCACCTTGGTGCTGATCAACCCTGATGAAGTGCACACCGGCAGCAAAGGCCATGAACTGGGCTGGCTGTACCGTGCGTTTTACCCGCAGAACGCGCGGCTGCAAGGTGTGCTGGAAGAGCTGGACATCGATACACGCGCCACGCCCTCTTTCAGCGAAACCCTGTACCGTGACAACGACTTGGTGGCCAGTTTCTTGCGCCTGCACCAGTTGCTGGAAAGCCAAGGCCAGGCGCTGGCGCAGCAGACCCTGTGGCGCGATTTGGTGCTGGCGCTGTTCACCCGCCATGCCAAGGTTCGTGTGCCAAACGAAGCCGGCCGCGAGCCGCGGGCCATCGCCCGGGCCAAGGAGTTGCTGCTCAACCAGCTGGCCGAGCCGCCGTCACTGGAAGCCCTGGCCCAGGCGGTGAACCTGTCGCCTTTCCATTTCGCCCGCTGTTTTCGCAAAGCCACCGGCCTGCCACCCCACGCCTGGCTGATGCAACAGCGCATCGCCCGCGCCCGCGTCTTGCTGCGCGAAGGCTGCCTGCCGCTGGCGGTGGCGATGCAGTTGGGGTTTGCCGACCAGAGCCACTTGAGCCGGCAATTCAAGAAGGTCTACGGCGTGGGTCCACGGGCCTACCGCGACGCGGGGGCTCAGTCGCCCTTGGCCAAGGGCCGCTGAGCGTCGGTGATCCACTCGCTCCACGAGCCTGCATACAGCGGCGCCAGCGGATAACCGGCCAGGCACAGGGCAAACAGGTTATGGCAGGCGGTCACGCCGGACCCGCAATAGGCCACCAGCGATTCCACCGGGCGGTCGCCGAGTTTTTCCGCGAAGCGCTGCTTGAGCAGCTCGGGGGCCAGGAAGCGGCCGTCCGCGCCCAGGTTGTCGGTGAAGGCCGCACACTGGGCGCCAGGGATATGCCCGGCGACCGGGTCGATGGGCTCCACTTCGCCACGGAAACGCGGCAGCGCGCGGGCGTCGAGCAGGGTCAGCTCGGGCTGGCCCAGGCGTTCCTGCAGTTGGCGTGCGGTCACCACCAGGCTCGCATCGGGCTTGCCATGCAGGTGGCCAGGCGCGGTGTGCGGCGCATCCAGGCTCAGGGGCAAGCCGGCGGCGTGCCAGGCCTTCAGGCCGCCATCGAGAATCGCCACGCCGCTGCGTTTGCCCAGCCAGGCCAGCAACCACCAGGCGCGCGCGGCGAATGCGCCGGGGCCGTCGTCGTACAGCACCACCTCGCTGTCGGCATTGATACCCCAGTGCTGGAGGCGCTCCAGCAGGCGCCCTGGCTCTGGCAACGGATGGCGGCCCGTGACGCCCTTGACCACCCGCCCACTCAAGTCTCGCTCCAGGTCGGCGAAATGCGCCCCGGCAATGTGCCCCTCGGCGTAGCTGCGCTGCCCGTAGTCCGGGTCTTCGAGGGCAAAACGACAATCCAGAACCACCAGCGACGGCTGCTCAAGGCGAGCAGACAGTTGTTGAGGGGTGATCAATTGCGCGATGGGCATGGCAGCCTCCCTGGGATCATGAATGAATAGCAGTTGCCTGGCAGCTTAGTCCGATGGCTCAAGCGCCTGGTTAAGCGACACGTGAAATTCCTGGCACAGGGCATCCACCACGGCGCGATAAGGCGCGGTGACGTAACCCAGCTCCAGGACCAGAACCTGGTAGACGCCACGCTTGATCGCTTCCTCGCTCAGGTGCGAGGTGGTCTCGCGGGTGGTGCACAGAAAGCGCACCCACGAGGTCAGGATGATCCAGGCGTTGAGCGTCAGGGCTTCGATCTGCGCGGCATTCATCTCCAGAATACCGGCATCGACGAAGCCCTTGTAAATCAGTTGGCCCTGCACCAGGCAGCGCTGGGAGAACCGGCGATAGCGCTCGGCCAACTCGGCATCACTGTCCAGCAAGTGCTCCAGGTCGCGGTGCAGGAAACGGTAGTTCCACATGGCCGCCAACACTGCGCGCAGGTAGAAGCGCTTGTCGGCCACCGTGGCCTCGCGCCCGGCGGGCGGGCGCAGGAAACCGTCCACCAGCGCCTGGTACTGATCGAACAGCACGGCGATGATTTCCTGCTTGTTGGCGAAGTGGTAGTACAGGTTGCCGGGCGAAATTTCCATGTGCGCCGCGATATGGTTGGTACTGACACTGCGCTCGCCCTGTTGGTTGAACAGCTCGAGGCTGTGCTGGACGATGCGTTCACGAGTCTTGGGGCGGGCAGCCATGCGCGATTCCTGGCCATGGTCTTGAATGAATTCATACAGTGTACGGCCACACCCATCATTCGTCTGCACCAGCGGCCGCCATGTGGGAACGGCCCCGGTTCCCACAGAGCATCAGGCGGCATTGGAAAAGGCAAACACTGCTACACGGATGCAATTTTAGAGTATAAGCTCTACTCAGAATAATAACCCGCCACGGGAGCCTCCCATGTCCGCCCAGCTGCACGAAACGCCCGACGCGTTCGCCCTGCTCGAACCGTTGCTGCAAGCCCAGCGCCAGGCCTTCGCCGCCAACCCGATGCCGCCTGCTGCGCAACGGCGCCAGTGGCTCAAGAGCCTGCGCGAGGTGCTGGTGAGCGAACAGCAGGCGCTGATCGACGCCCTGCGCAGTGACTTCGGCAACCGCAGTGCCGACGAAACCCTGCTGGCCGAATTGCTGCCCAGCCTGCAAGGCATCCAGTACGCCAGCCGCCACCTGAAGGGCTGGATGAAGGCGTCGCGGCGCAAGGTGGGGCCGGCCTTCCAGCCCGCCTCGGCCAGGGTGGTGTACCAGCCGCTGGGCGTTGTCGGGGTGATCGTGCCGTGGAACTACCCACTGTTTCTGGCCGTGGGACCGCTGGTGGGCGCGCTGTCGGCGGGCAACCGGGTGATGCTCAAGCTCAGCGAAGCCACCCCCGCCACCGGCCTGCTGCTCAAGCGCCTGCTGGAACGGGTGTTCCCCAGCGACCTGGTGTGCGTGGTGCTGGGCGAGGCCGACGTGGGCATCGCTTTCTCGCGGCTGTCCTTCGACCACCTGCTGTTCACCGGCGCCACCAGCGTCGGCCGCCAGGTGATGCGCGCCGCCGCCGACAACCTGACCCCCGTGACCCTGGAGCTGGGCGGCAAATCGCCGGCCATCGTCAGCGATAACGTGCCGCTGAAGGACGCCGCCGAACGCATCGCCTTCGGCAAAACCCTGAATGCCGGCCAGACCTGCGTGGCGCCGGATTACGTGCTGGTGCCGCGCGAGCGCCTGGATGCTTTCGTCGATGCCTACCGGCAGGCCGTGCAGCGCTTTTATCCACAGGTGCACGGCAACCCCGACTACACCTCGATCATCAACGAGCGGCAGCTGGCGCGCCTCAATCACTACCTGGAAGACGCGCGCGGCAAGGGCGCCCGAGTCATTCCCCTGTACCCACCCGAACAGACCAACGGTCGCTGCCTGGCGCCTCAGGTGCTACTGGACGTCAGCGACCAGATGACGGTGATGCAGGACGAAATCTTCGGCCCGCTGCTGCCGGTGGTGCCCTACGACCATATCAGCGAGGCCTTTGCCTACGTCAACGCGCGCCCACGGCCACTGGCGCTGTATTACTTCGGCTACGACAAGGCCGAGCAACAGCGGGTGCTCGAACACACCCACTCGGGCGGCGCCTGCATGAACGACACGCTGCTGCACGTGGCCCAGGACGACATGCCGTTTGGCGGCATCGGCCCCTCGGGCATGGGCCACTACCATGGCCATGAAGGTTTCCTGACTTTCAGCAAGGCCAAGGGCGTGCTGGTCAAGCAACGCTTCAACGCCGCCAAGGTGATTTACCCGCCCTACGGCAAGGCCCTGCAAAAACTGGTGTATCGGCTGTTCATTCGCTGAGGGCGCGGGCATGGAACACCTTCACCGCCGTGACCTGTTGAAAGTGGGCCTGTGCGCCAGCGCCTTCCTGGCCACGGCCGGGTTGGCGGCCAGCCTCAGCGGCTGTTCCAGCAGCAACCCGGCCAGGGGTTATGCCGCCCTGCGCGACAGTGACCTGCCGTTTTTGCGCGCACTGATCCCGGTGATGCTGGCAGGCAGCGTGGTCGCCGCCGACATGCCGGTGGCCGTCGACGAAACCCTCAAGGGCCTGGACAGCAGCCTCGACCACTTGTCGGCGAGCATGCTCACGCTTACCCAGCAGCTGTTCGACGTGCTGACGCTGCCCGTCACCCGCGGCCCGCTGACCGGCGTGTGGGGCAGTTGGCAGCAGGCCAGCAGCGAGCAGGTCGACGCCTTCCTGCGGCGCTGGCAAGGCAGCCGCCTGAACCTGCTGCGCCAAGGCCATGCCTCGCTGATGCAACTGGTGCTGATGGCCTGGTATGGCCGCCCGCCGGCGTGGGCCCATTGCGGCTATCCGGGGCCACCCACGGTCTGAACAACAATAAGAGAACAACAGATGCCCGTACCCGACCTGTTCCGCGACGGCATGGCCCGTGGCTGGAAAACCCACGACGGCTCGCGCCTTGAGCAAGACCTGACGCTGGAAGCCGATGTGGTGATCATCGGCAGCGGCGCCGGTGGTGGCACCAGCGCGGAAATTCTCAGTGCCGCCGGCCTCAAGGTGCTGATCGTCGAAGAAGGCCCATTGCAGACCAGCAGTGACTTCCAGATGCTGGAGCCCAAGGCCTACGCCAGCCTGTACCAGGAAGGCATCGGGCGCATGAGCAAGGACGGCGCCATCACCATCCTGCAGGGCCGCACCGTGGGGGGCACCACGGTGGTGAACTGGACGTCGAGCTTCCGCACCCCGCCGCAGACACTGGAACACTGGGCCCGCGAGCATGGGGTGAAAGGCCACGGCGTGGATGACATGGCACCCTGGTTCGAGCGCATGGAACAGCGCCTGGGCGTGGCCCCGTGGATGATCCCGGCCAACGCCAACAACGAGGTCATCAGCCGCGGCTGCCAGGCACTGGGCTACAGCTGGAAAGTCATCCCGCGCAACGTGCGCGGCTGCTGGAACCTGGGCTATTGCGGCATGGGCTGCCCCACCAACGCCAAGCAATCGATGCTGGTGACCACCATTCCCGCAGCCCTGGACAAGGGCGCCGAGCTGCTCTACCTGGCCCGCGCCGAGCGCCTGCTGATCGACGGCCAGCGGGTCACCGGCCTGCAATGCACGGCCATGGACGCCCGCTGCGTGACGCCCACCGGCAGGACCATCACGATCAAGGCGCGCCACTACCTGCTGGCCGGTGGTGGCATCAACAGCCCCGCCCTGCTGCTGCGTTCGAAGGCGCCCGACCCGCATGACCGAGTGGGCAAACGCACCTTCCTGCACCTGGTGAATTTCTCCGCCGGGCTGTTCGATCAGGTAATCAATCCCTTCTACGGTGCGCCGCAGTCGATCTATTCCGACCACTTCCAGTGGCTGGACGGCACCACCGGACGCATGGGTTACAAGCTGGAAGTACCACCGCTGCAGCCGGCGCTGGCCAGCACCCTGCTGGGCGGCTTCGGCGCCGAGAACGCCGAGCGCATGGCGCAACTGCCGCACACTCACGCCATGCTGGCGCTGCTGCGCGACGGCTTTCATCCGCAAAGCCCTGGCGGCAATGTGGATCTGCGCGACGACGGCTCGCCGGTGCTCGACTACCCCGTGTCCGAGTACGCCTGGGACGGCGTGCGCCGGGCGTTCCAGACCATGGCTGAAATCCAGTTCGCGGCCGGCGCGCGCAGTGTCATGCCGCTGCACAACGATGCGCGCGCGGCTACCAGCCTGACCGAAGCTCGGCAGATGATCGACGGCCTGCGCCTGGAGCTGTTCCGCACGCGCCTGGGCAGCGCCCACGTGATGGGTGGCTGCGCCATGGGCGAAGACGCCAGCCAGGCCGTCACTGACAGCCTGGGGCGGCATCACCAGCTGGAAAACCTGTCGATCCATGACGGCTCGCTGTTCCCCACCAGCATCGGCGCCAACCCACAGCTGTCGGTGTATGGCTTGAGTGCGCAGTTGAGCACCCTGCTGGCGCAGCGCCTTGGTCAGGCGTCCTGATGCCATGCGTCGCCTGCGTCACCCCGCCGCAGGGCGTTTACGCTAGCAATCATCGCAGCGCAAAGCTGTCTATAGTCCGTTATACCCTGAACGCCGACTTGGCCGACCGGGATTGCTGCGATACCATCCCACTCCCCAACGGATTCCCGCCAGGACGACGCGATGAACCGAGTGTTGTACCCAGGTACCTTCGACCCCATCACCAAGGGTCACGGCGATCTGGTCGAACGCGCCTCGCGCCTGTTCGACCACGTGGTCATTGCCGTGGCCGCCAGCCCGAAGAAAAACCCGCTGTTCCCCCTGGAACAACGGGTCGAATTGGCGCGCGAGGTAACCAAGCACCTGCCTAACGTCGAGGTGGTCGGCTTCTCCACGCTGCTGGCGCATTTCGCCAAGGAGCAAGGTGCCAACGTGTTCCTGCGCGGCCTGCGCGCCGTGTCGGACTTCGAATACGAGTTCCAGCTGGCCAACATGAACCGCCAGCTCGCGCCGGATGTGGAGAGCCTGTTCCTCACGCCGTCGGAGCGTTATTCGTTCATTTCCTCGACCCTGGTGCGGGAAATAGCGGCGCTGGGCGGCGATATCACCAAGTTCGTGCACCCGGCCGTGGCCGAAGCGCTGACCCTGCGCTTCAAGAAGTAGCCGACGCCGGCCGCCCTGCATAAGCGTGCACTGCGCGCGCTTATGCGGCACAATTGCGCACATTAGTGTTCATATGCCCGGGCCAAGGCCCCGGCCGGAGTACCCATGTCCCTGATCATCACCGACGATTGCATCAACTGCGACGTCTGCGAACCCGAGTGCCCGAACGCCGCCATTTCCCAGGGCGAAGAGATCTACGTGATCGACCCGAACCTGTGCACCCAGTGTGTCGGCCACTACGACGAACCGCAGTGCCAGCAGGTCTGCCCGGTCGACTGCATCCCCCTGGATGAAGCGCACCCGGAAACCGAAGAACAACTGATGGAGAAATACCGCAAGATCACCGGCAAAGCCTGATCTTGCACCTCACGGAGGAGTAACCGATGCCGAACACCCGCTCGCTGCTGTTCGGCGCCCTGCTCCTGTGTGGTACCGCCCTGGCCCAGGCACAACCGCTGCCGGCCGCCGCGGCCATCGCCAGCCCGCACCCCCAGGCCACTGCCGCGGGCCAGAAGATACTGGCTGAGGGCGGCAACGCGTTCGACGCGGCCATTGCCGTGAGCGCCGCCCTGGCGGTGGTCGAGCCGTATGCCTCGGGCCTGGGCGGTGGTGGCTACTTCCTGTTGCGCCAGGCCGGTAGCCCGACCGCCTATCGCTTCCTCGATGCCCGTGAGAAGGCGCCCCAGGCCGCCCGCCCCGACATGTACCTGCGTGACGGCAAGGAGCTGCCCGGGTTGTCCACCAACGGCGCCCTGGCCAGCGGCATTCCCGGCCTGCCCGCCGCGCTGGTGGAACTGGCCAGCCATTACGGCGCGCTGCCGCTCAAGGACTCCCTGGCCCCGGCCATTCGCCTGGCCAACAAGGGCTTCACGGTGGACCGCGTGTACCGCGCCTGGGCCACGGCGCGCTTGGCGGCCATGCGCGACGACCCGGAAACCGCACGGTTGTTCCTGCGCGACGGCGAGGTACCGGCCATCGGCGAAGTGCTGCGCCAACCCGAACTGGCCCAGACCCTCACGCGCCTGGCCGAACAAGGCCACGACGGTTATTACGGCGGGCCCACTGCCCAGGCACTGGTCAAGGCGGTGCAGGCCGCCGGCGGCATTTGGACCCTCAACGACCTGGCCGATTATCAGGTCGCCACCCGCGCGCCCTTGCGCTACCCGCTGGCCAACCAGCGCGAGCTGATCAGCGCGCCGCCACCCTCGGCCGGCGGCATTGCCCTGGCGCAATCGCTGGCCATGCTGCAGCAGTTGCCCTGGCAGCAGGCGGAGCCCATGCAGCGCGTGCATTACGTGGTGGAAGTGTTGCGCCGCGCCTATCGCGACCGCAGCCAGCTGGGCGACCCGGATTTCGTCAGCAATCCGGTGCAGGCGCTACTGGCCCCCGATTACCTGAAAACCCTGGCGGCCAGCATCGATACCCGCCAGGCCACGCCCAGCAGCGCCTTGCCCCCGGCCCCGGCCTGGCGCGAAGGCGAGCACACCACCCACTTTGCCGTGCTGGACGACAAGGGCAACGCCGTGGCCGCGACCTTGTCGGTTAACCTGCCGTTCGGCGCTGCGTTCACTGCTGTCGGCACGGGCGTGGTGCTGAACAACGAAATGGATGATTTCGCCGCCGACCCACATGGCAGCAACGCCTACGGCCTTGCCGGCAGCCAGGCCAACGCCGTGGCGCCGGGTAAACGTCCGCTGTCGAGCATGAGCCCCAGTTTCATTGAAAGCCCGACCCAGTTCGCCGCCTTCGGCACCCCGGGCGGCAGCCGCATTCCCAGCATGGTGCTGTTGGCGATGCTGCAGTACCTGGATGGGCAGCCGGTGCCGACCTGGCCGAGCGTGCCGCGCTACCACCACCAGTACCTGCCCGACGTGGTGGAGTATGAGCCCGGCGCCTTCACCGAGACGCAACTGGCCGACCTGAAGGGCCGCGGCTACAACGTCAAGGAAACCAGCCGTGCCTACGGTAACCAGCAGGTGCTGCTGTGGCACAAGGATGACGGCAAGGTAGAAGCCGCCAGCGACCCACGGGGCGTGGGCGTCAGCGAAGTGATGCCGCGTAACTGAGGGGCTGGGTTACTGGTGCTTGCCGTAGCCATCACCGGTGCAGCCCAGGCAGCGCACGAACGCGGCCTTGCCCGGGGCTACCACCAGCGAGTTGCCCGCCTCCTTGACGTTGCCGCCCAGCGCCGTGAACGGTAGCGACACCACGAACACCGCCGCACCGATGGCTGTGGCGGCGATCAGTAGGGGACGAGCGATCACCAGGTCGGCGATCATCGAATAGGCCGGCGGGCTTTCCACCTGGTACACCGGGTCACCGCTGCCGTTGCTCTCCTGCAGTTCGTCGGCCAGGCTGGGCAAGGCCTGCAAGCCCAGGCACAGCACCAGTACGAGGGACAGGGAACGGAAGCAATTCATGGCACAGGTCCTTTTGCGAGGCGGCTACAGAAGATCTTTGATGAGGGAGCTGGCTTGCCAGCGAGTTTTTCAGCCTGGTAACAGCTCGCTGGCAAGGCAGCCCCCACCTGAACTTCACTATATCAGCGTCTGGCCGCTTGTCAGGCCCGCACCGTAACCGCTTACTTCTGGCAGCGCGGACAGTAAACGCTGGCGCGCTGGCCCAGCTTGACCTCGCGCAGAAGGCTGCCGCACACCTTGCAGGGCTCGCCGCCACGCCCGTAGGCGAACAGTTCCTGCTGGAAGTAGCCCGGCTGACCATCGCCGCCGATGAAATCACGCAAGGTGGTACCGCCACGCTCAATGGCCATGGCCAGGATGCGTTTGATCTCGATCGCCAGTTTCAGGTAACGCGCGCGGGAAAGGGTCCCGGCCTCGCGGCGCGGGTCGATGCCAGCGGCAAACAACGCCTCGGTGGCGTAGATGTTGCCCACCCCGACCACCACCGCGTTGTCCATGATGAACGGCTTCACCGCCATGCTCTTGCCTCGCGACAACTGGAACAGCCGTTCGCCATCGAACAGCACCGTCAGCGGCTCCGGCCCCAGGCGCACCAGCAGTTCGTGGTTGAGCGGGTCGAGGCTCCAGAGCATCGCGCCGAAGCGCCGCGGGTCGGTGTAGCGCAGGGCCAGGCCCGACTCCAGTTCGATGTCCACGTGCTCATGCTTGAGCGCCGGCAAACCGGCCTCCACCAGGCGCAGGTTGCCGGACATGCCCAGGTGGCTGATCAGCGTGCCCACTTCGGCATTGATCAACAGGTACTTGGCCCGCCGCTCCACGCCCACGATCTTCTGGCCCGACAGGCGCGCGTCCAAGTCTTCCGGGACAGGCCAGCGCAGGCGCCGGTCGCGCACGATCACACGGCTGACGCGCTGCCCTTCAAGGTGCGGCGCGATACCCCGGCGGGTGGTTTCGACTTCTGGCAATTCAGGCATGAACGGCTCTGTGCAGGGGGCGTGGCCAGGATCAGCGGGCGCCCAGTTCGCGGATGGATTCCTTCAGGTTCTCGAAGTCGTAGTCGGACAGGCCGACGTAATCGAGCACCAGATGGCCAATGGAGTTCCACTCGTGATCTTCGCTCTGGTTGCCCAGCACGCGATACGACGAGCAGATGTGCTCGGCCATCTTCAGGATCGCCAACAGGTTTTTCAACTGGCTGTTGCGATTGGAGTCGTCGCTGAAGATCGCCAGCGCATTGTGGTGGTTGGCGATAGCGTTGCCCAAGTGCTCGGGCAGGCGCCACGACTTGGCGGTGTAGTAGCCCACCACTGAGTGGTTGGTGTTGTACACGCGGTTCTCGGTGTCGACGATGCGCAGCTCCGGGCCGGCATTGGCGTAGGCTTGCTCCAGGGTGCTCATGTAATCGGGGAAGCGCTTGAGCATCAGCGGAATGCCGCAATCGTGGAACAGCCCCAGGGCGTAAGCCTCGTCCACGGCCTGGGAGCCAATGCGCTTGGCCAGCGTCAGGCAGGTCATGGCCACGTCCTGGGCGGTGTCCCAGAAGCGGTTGAGGGTGACGATGGTCTCGTCGCTCATCTCGCCCTTGATCGACTGGGCGTTGATCAGGTTGATCACCGAACGGCTGCCCAGCAGGTTCACCGCACGCTGAATGGAGGCGATCTTGTTGGTCAGGCCGTAGTACGGCGAGTTGACGATCTTCAACAACGCCCCGGACAGGCCCGGGTCTTGCGCTATCAGTCGAGCGATCACTTCCAGGTCCGGGTCGGGCATGTACTGCTCCATCTGCAGGTCCACCATGATCTGCGGTTGGGGCGGCACGCTGATCCCTTGCAAGGCTTGCTGGATCTGCTCTTCGGATAACTCTTGGGACATAAGTACTTACTCTGGGCTGAGGGGCGATTTTAACCCTTCCGGGGGGCGCGCACACAACCGCTAGCTATTTCTTCATGATCGATGGCTTGGCTTTTTTGGGCCGTGGCGAGCCAGGTCCCACAAAAGCACAACCGCCGATCCTCACTCGGGCCATGGGGCAGCGTTCCACGCTATACTCCCGCTCTTTTTTCCCGGAGCGACTTCATGTCCCTGCCCAGCCTTCGCCTCAAAGCCAATGCCGACCGCCGCCTGCGCGCCGGTCACCTGTGGGTCTACAGCAACGAGATCGACGTAGCCGCCACGCCCCTGCATGGTTTCAAGGCCGGCGACCAGGCCGTGCTGGAAGCCGCCGGCGGCAAACCGCTGGGCATCGTGGCCATGAGCCCCAACAACCTGATCTGCGCCCGCCTGCTGTCGCGTGACGCCAAGCTGCCGCTGGACAAGTCGCTGCTGGTGCACCGCCTCAACGTTGCCCTGTCGCTGCGCGAGCGCCTGTTCGACAAGCCGTTCTACCGCCTTGTATACGGCGACTCCGACCTGCTGCCGGGCCTGGTGGTCGACCGTTTCGGCGACATTCTGGTCGTGCAGCTGGCCTCGGCCACCATGGAGCAGCACAAGGCCGACGTGATGGCGGCGCTGATCCAGGTGCTCAAGCCTAGCGGCATCCTGTTCAAGAACGATTCGGCCGCCCGCGACGCCGAAGGCCTGGAACGCTACGTCGAAACCGCCTTCGGCGTGGTACCGGAGTGGGTCGACCTGGAAGAAAACGGCGTGAAATTCCAGGCACCTGTCATGGAAGGCCAGAAAACCGGCTGGTTCTACGACCACCGCATGAATCGCGCCCGCCTGGCCCCCTACGTCAAGGGCAAGCGCGTGCTGGACCTGTTCAGCTACATCGGTGGCTGGGGCGTGCAGGCCGGTGCCTTCGGCGCCAGCGAAGTGTTCTGCGTGGACGCCTCGGGCTTCGCCCTGGACGGCGTGGAACGCAACGCCGCGCTCAACGGCTTCGCCGAGAAAGTCACCTGCGTCGAGGGCGACGTATTCGAAGCCCTGAAACAACTGAAGGCCTCCGAAGAGCGCTTCGACGTGATCGTCGCCGACCCGCCCGCCTTCATCAAACGCAAGAAAGACCTGAAAAACGGTGAAGGCGCCTACCGCCGCCTGAACGAACAAGCCATGCGCCTGCTCAGCAAGGACGGCATCCTGGTCAGCGCTTCGTGCTCCATGCACCTGCCTGAAGACGACCTGCAAAACATCCTGCTGACCAGCGCCCGCCACCTGGACCGCAACATCCAGCTGCTGGAACGCGGCGGCCAGGGCCCGGACCACCCGGTGCACCCGGCCATTGCGGAAACCCGCTACATCAAGAGCATCACCTGCCGGTTGCTGCCGAACAGCTGACCCGCCTGCCACTCGCCCCCGCCCTGGGGGCGAGTTTGCCGAGGCGGCGTCTGGCAGGTCACAGCTCCAGCACCACCGAGGCGATGCCGAAGTACACCAGCACCCCCGCCGCATCGGCGATGGAGGTGATCAGCGGGCCGCTGGCCACTGCCGGGTCCATGCGCAGGCGGTTGAACAGGAAGGGCAGGCTCATGCCCAGCAAGCTGCCGACCAGCACGATGATCAGCATGCTGCTGGCCACTACCATGGAGATCTCCCAGCCGCCGCGCACCGCGCCCAGCAAGGCGACCGCCACGGCCATGGTAATGCCGAGGAACAGCGCCACGGAGCATTCGCGCCAGAGTAGCCGCGCCCAGTCGCGCATGACCACATCGCCAGTGGCCAGGGCCCGTACCATCAGGGTGGCCGACTGCGCCCCGGCGTTGCCACCGCTGTCCACCAGCAAGGGCAAGAAGAACACCAGGGCTATGTGGGCGGCGATCACCTCCTCGAAGGCGGCGATGCCGGCGCCGGAGAACAGGTTGCCAAACACCAGCAACACCAGCCACAACACGCGCTTGCGGTACAGCACGCCTACCGAGGCGGTGGCGATGTTGCCCAAATGCTTGCCGATCAGCGCGCCCTTGTGGAAGTCCTCGGTGGCCTCTTCCACCACCACGTCGATGGCATCGTCGCAGCTGACGATGCCCACCAGGGCACCCTCACCGTTGACGATGGGCAGGGCCAGCAGGTCGTGATGGCGGATCAGCCGCGCCACTTCCTCCTGATCGGCATCCACTCGGGCACTGATCACTGGCGTAATCATCAGGTCGCCGACGCGCACCTGCGGCGCGGCCAGGATCAGCTCGCGCAGGGACAGGGTGCCCAACAGGCAGCGCTGCTCGTCGAGCACATAAGTCTGGTAGATGGTATCGGCATCCGCCGCCTCGCGGCGCAGGCGGTCGATGGCTTCGGCAGCGCTGAGGTTGACGCCCACGGTGGAATAACCGCTGGTCATCAGTGCGCCAGCGCTGTCCTCGGGGTAATTGGCCAGCCTGCGCAGGTCTTCACGCTGCATCTGGGCACGAGCGCGGTCGGTATCGATTTCGTAGTTCAGGGTATTCATGTGTGCTCTCCAGCAGCAACGCGCAGGCTGCCTGGCGAGCGGACGCGTCAGCTCACAGGCAGGCCCGCCGCCACTGCGGTCGGTGCCAGAATGTGGTTCTCGAAGGAACTTAAACTGGGGTGGTCCATGGGGATGTGATCTCGTTGGCCGCACATGCGGCGCGGGGATAGTAGCGAAGGCGCCGGGCTTAAAGTACCCCTTCGGGAAAAATCAGAAACGTCCTACAAACGCCTTCCCAGACACCCCTGATCGGTCTTGGCATTCCATCCCGCCGCCAGCGGTGTAGAATCGGCCTATTCATCGCCAATCATCCCCCGGCGGGTTTATGAGCTCCGGTCGAGCGCGCAGCGATCCTGCAGCGTCACCGACCTCATCCGCAGTGGCCGCTACCGGTCGCCGCTGCAAAGGACAAGAGAAGCTCACTCCCTTACTGATACCTGATTAGCCGCCCGGAGTGCTCCATGCCTGACTATCGCTCGAAAACGTCCACCCACGGCCGCAACATGGCCGGCGCCCGCGCCCTGTGGCGCGCCACGGGGATGAAGGATGCCGACTTCAAGAAGCCGATCATCGCCATTGCCAACTCGTTCACCCAGTTCGTCCCGGGTCACGTGCACCTGAAGGACCTGGGCCAACTGGTAGCCCGCGAAATCGAACGCGCCGGTGGCGTGGCCAAGGAATTCAACACCATCGCGGTCGATGACGGCATCGCCATGGGCCATGACGGCATGCTGTATTCCCTGCCGAGCCGCGAAATCATCGCCGACTCCGTGGAATACATGGTCAACGCCCACTGCGCCGACGCCATCGTCTGTATTTCCAACTGCGACAAGATCACCCCCGGCATGCTGATGGCCGCCCTGCGCCTGAACATCCCGGTGATCTTCGTGTCCGGCGGCCCGATGGAAGCCGGCAAGACCAAACTGGCCAGCCACGGCCTGGACCTGGTCGACGCCATGGTCATCGCCGCCGACTCAAGCGCTTCTGACGAGAAAGTCGCTGAATACGAGCGCAGCGCCTGCCCTACCTGCGGTTCGTGCTCCGGCATGTTCACCGCCAACTCCATGAACTGCCTGACCGAAGCGCTGGGCCTGGCCCTGCCCGGCAACGGTTCGACCCTGGCCACCCACAGCGACCGCGAGCAGCTGTTCCTGCAGGCCGGCCGCACCATCGTAGAACTGTGCCAGCGCTACTACGGCGAGAACGACGAGTCGGTACTGCCGCGCAACATCGCCAACTTCAAGGCGTTCGAGAACGCCATGATGCTGGACATCGCCATGGGCGGTTCGACCAACACCATCCTGCACCTGCTGGCCGCTGCCCAGGAAGCCGAGATCGATTTCGACCTGCGCGACATCGACCGCCTGTCCCGCAGCGTGCCGCAGCTGTGCAAAGTGGCACCCAACATCCAGAAATACCATATGGAAGACGTGCACCGCGCTGGCGGCATCTTCAGCATTCTCGGTTCGCTGGCCCGTGGCGGCCTGCTGCACACCGACCTGCCGACCGTACACAGCCGCAGCATGGAAGAAGCCATCGCCAAGTGGGACATCACCCAGACCAACGATGAAGCGGTGCACCACTTCTTCAAGGCAGGCCCCGCCGGCATCCCCACCCAGACCGCCTTCAGCCAGTCGACCCGCTGGGAAACCCTGGACGACGACCGCGAGAACGGCTGCATTCGCAGCTTTGAGCACGCCTATTCGAAAGAAGGCGGCCTGGCCGTGCTGTACGGCAACATCGCCGAAGACGGCTGCGTGGTGAAAACCGCCGGCGTCGACGAGTCGATCCATGTGTTCGAAGGCAACGCCAAGATCTTCGAAAGCCAGGACAGCGCCGTGCGCGGCATCCTCGCCGACGAAGTGAAGGAAGGCGATATCGTCATCATCCGCTACGAAGGCCCGAAAGGCGGCCCGGGCATGCAGGAAATGCTGTACCCCACCTCGTACCTGAAGTCCAAGGGCCTGGGCAAAGCCTGTGCGCTGCTGACCGACGGTCGTTTCTCGGGCGGTACTTCGGGCCTGTCCATCGGCCACGCTTCGCCGGAAGCGGCCGCAGGCGGCGCCATCGGCCTGGTGCAGGACGGTGACAAGGTGCTGATCGACATTCCGAACCGTTCGATCAACCTGTTGGTCAGCGATGAAGAACTGGCGGCCCGCCGCGTTGAGCAGGACAAGAAGGGCTGGAAGCCTGTCGAAGTGCGCCCACGCAAGGTGACCACCGCGCTGAAGGCCTACGCCCTGCTGGCGACCAGCGCCGACAAGGGCGCGGTGCGCAACAAGGCGATGCTTGACGGGCTGTAAGCGGACGTCTCGCTCGCGATGGTGGTCTTGATGACGCCATCGCGAGCAAGCGGTGCTCCCACAGTGCCAACCGCTCTCGAGCGTTATACTTGTGG
Organism: uncultured Gammaproteobacteria bacterium; assembly: GCA_963816515.1. Classification (GTDB taxonomy): domain Bacteria; phylum Pseudomonadota; class Gammaproteobacteria; order Pseudomonadales; family Pseudomonadaceae; genus Aquipseudomonas. The sequence continues at coordinate 2,114,915 of CAWFKX010000001.1, forward strand.
GAGCAAAGCTTGCTCGCGAGAGGCCAGCAGCTACCCCACTGACTCAACGCCTACTGAATTTCTTCTGGCTTGACGATCACCCAGTTCTTGTCCGCCGTCACCGGCAACCCTTCCTTGGCCTGCGCCGCCGCATTCTTGCTGATCATGCCGTTGAGCTGGTCCATGTACTTGGCCTTGCGGTTCACCCACAGGTGCACGCCGCCCTTGGCCACATCCACGCTGTGAAACAGCATGTAGCCGTCGCTCGACGGTGTGTCGCCGCCCACCAGCACCGGCTTTTTCCACTGGTCGATATAGGTCAGGATCGCCGCCTGCTTGCCCGCCATCCAGGTGGCCGGGGTCCACAGGTATGGCGTCACTTCCAGGCCCATGTTGGCCTTGGGGTCATACTTGCCCGCTTCTATCTGCTTGCGCGCCGTGGTCAGTTCGCCGGTCTTGGGGTCTTTCAGCAAGGTGCTGACGCCAATGACGTTCTGCGGTTTGACGTTGTAGCCATACTTGGGGTCGGCGGCGATCATGCGCACCAGCTCCTCGGACGCCGCGGTCACCACGTAAACGTCGATGCCGTTTTCCATCAGCTTGTTGTACAGCTCGGCCTGGCCGGTGAACACCTTCGGCGGCTCCACCGTCATGTTCTTGACCACATCGCCTTCAAAGTAGGTGGTGGGGATCGGCTTGCCGTCCGCCATCATTTCATCGACGTAGCCCTTGAGCTGCTGGAGGGTGAAGCCGGAAAACACCTGTGCCACCCAGGGGTAGCAGACCATGTCGTCCACTTCGCACAGGCGGTAGTAGTAGCTGAACAGGCTTTCCTTGTGGTCGGCCGTGTCCTTGAACGGAATCAGCTTCAGCGACGGGTCAAGCTTGTCGCGGGTCAATATGCCCTTGTTCTCCAGGTACGGCAGCAACGACTCCTCCACGTCGTAGCGGTAACTGGTGTTGTCCATGTCGAACACGGCGAAATTGCCCTTGTTGGCGTTGGCCGCGATCATCGCGTCCAACTGCTTGGCCTGTGCCGCCGGCCAGTGCTTGAGTTCGGTGGCACACGCGGAACCGGCCAGCGCCAGCCCCAGGGTCATGGCAATCAGTGAACGCACGGGTTTCATCGGTGAATCTCCCTGGAATGATTCCAGTGACGCTAACAAATGGTTATGACAAATCGCGCCCGAGCACGACGCCCAGCCAGCCGAACGCGCCACCGACTTGCCTGAAAACGTCGCCCCCTTATTCCATAAACGACTATCGTCATGCGATATCAGTCTAAATGACAGGAAATTCAGGCTGTTAGAGTTTCTGGTTAGCCCAAAGCCCGCCAGAGGCCTGCGCGCCCCCTTCATCCCCTGGAGCTTCAATGAATCTGCCCTTGCTGTTCAACCTGCTGGTGTTCGCGGCCCTGCTGCTGGGCCTGGCACAAACCCGTCGCACCACCTTCACCCTGGCGAAAAAGGTCCTGCTGGGCCTGGTGCTGGGCGTGGTGTTCGGCGCCGCGCTGCATGCCATTTACGGCCAGGGCAGCCCGCTGCTGAAAACCACCATCACCTGGCTCGACCTGGTCGGCAACGGTTACGTGCAGTTGCTGCAGATGATCGTCATGCCGCTGATTTTCGCCTCGATCCTGAGTGCCGTGGCGCGCCTGCATAACGCGTCGTCGCTGGGCAAGATCAGCTTCCTGACCATCGGCGTGCTGCTGTTCACCACGTTGATCGCAGCGCTGATCGGCGTTGGCCTGACCAACCTGTTCGGCCTGACTGCCGACGGCCTGGTGGCCGGCAGCCAGGAAATGGCCCGCATGCAGGCGCTGCAGAGCGACTACGTGGGCAAGGTAAGCGACCTCAACATCCCGCAACTGCTGCTGTCGTTCGTGCCGCAGAACCCGGTGGCCGACCTGGCCCGGGCCAAGCCGACCTCGATCATCAGCGTGGTGATATTCGCCGCGTTCCTGGGTGTCGCGGCGCTGCAACTGCTCAAGGATGACGCCGAAAAAGGCGCGCGCGTGGTCAACGCCATCGAGACCCTGCAAGCCTGGGTCACGCGCCTGGTGCGCCTGGTGATGAAGCTGACGCCCTACGGCGTGCTCGCGCTGATGGCCAAGGTGGTCGCCAGCTCGAACCTGCAGGACATTCTCAAACTGGGCAGCTTCGTGCTGGTGTCGTATATCGGCCTGACGCTGATGTTCATGGTGCATGGCCTGTTGCTGAGCATCGCCGGGGTCCACCCGCTGCGCTTCTTCCGCAAGGTGTGGCCGGTGCTGACTTTCGCCTTCACCAGCCGCTCCAGCGCGGCCGCCATCCCGCTGAGCATCGAAGCGCAGACCCAGCGCCTGGGCATTCCGCAATCCATCGCCAGCTTCGCCGCCTCGTTCGGTGCCACCATCGGCCAGAACGGCTGCGCCGGCCTGTACCCGGCCATGCTCGCGGTAATGGTCGCGCCCACCGTGGGTATCAACCCGCTGGACCCGATGTGGATCGCTACCCTGGTGGCCATTGTCACCCTCAGCTCGGCCGGCGTGGCCGGGGTGGGCGGTGGCGCCACCTTCGCGGCGCTGATCGTGCTGCCGGCCATGGGCCTGCCGGTATCGTTGGTGGCCTTGCTGATTTCGGTGGAACCGCTGATCGACATGGGCCGCACGGCGTTGAACGTCAGCGGTTCGATGACCGCCGGCACCATCGCCAGCCAGGTGCTGAAGCAAACCGATCGCGCCCTGCTGGACGCCGACGAGCACGCGGAGCTGGCGCACCGCTAAGCGAACGTGGGAGCTGGCTTGCCAGCGAGCTCCCACACACGCTATTCACCGCATCAGGCTCAGCGACGGTCCCACACTTCGAAAGCGTACGCAGGGGCGTCGCCCACGGCCGGGTTTTCGCTATTGGACGCCAGCAACCACTGGGTCTCGTCGTATTCCGGAAAGAACGCATCACCTTGCGGGCTCGCCGCCACGCGGGTCAGGTACAGGCGGTCGGCCATTTCCAGCCCCTGCGCATACAACTGCGCGCCACCAATCAGCATCAGCTCATCGGCGCCATTGGCCTGGGCCCAGGCCTCGGCGCGCTCGATGGCGGCCTGCAGCGACGGGTACACCTCGGCGCCTTCCAGCACCAGGCCGGCCTGGCGGCTGACCACAATGTTCAACCGCCCCGGCAGCGGCCGGCCCAGGGAGTCCCAGGTCTTGCGGCCCATGATGATCGGCTTGCCCAGGGTGGTGGCCTTGAAGTATTTGAAGTCCCCCGGCAGGTGCCAGGGCATGGTGTTGTCGATGCCGATGACGCGGTTCTCGGCGAGGGCCGCGATCAGGCTGAGGGGGAGTGTGTTGTTCATGGCGCGAGGATAGCAGAGCTCGCGCCCTTGATCAGCCATGCCTGGGTTATGCTCTTGGCTGGTTCGATCAATGGATGGTGGCGTGACAGCACTGGACACACTCTGGCTTACCGAAGCCATTCGCCTGCGCGAAGAGCAGGCCGGCCCCCTGGATGATCAGGAGGCCAACCGCCGCGCCCGCCAGCAGGGCGGTGACCTGGCAGCGCGCATTGAACATCGGGCCCACTGGCTGGCCGAACGCGATGGCCTGCTGTCGGCCTTGCGCCACTGGAAACAAGGCGCGCGCTTGAGCGTGCTGTTGCTGGCCGTGCTGGTGGTCGTCAGCGGCGCCGGCCTGGCGTTCGCTGCCTTGGGCACCGGCCCGGTGAACGTGTTCTGGGCACTGGGCAGCCTGCTGGGCCTGAACTGGATTCTGCTGTTGAGCTGGGCCTGCGGCCTGCTGCTGGCCGGCGAGCATGGCGCCAGCCTGGGCCGCCTATGGATGTGGCTGAGCGCACGGCTGGCCCGCGATGCCAACGCCGTGCACCTGGGCCCGGCGCTGATCTTGCTGTTGCAACGCCGACGCCTCAACCGCTGGCTGCTCGGTAGCCTGGTCAACGGCCTGTGGCTGCTGGCGCTGACCAGCGCGCTGGTAATCCTGTTGCTGCTGTTGGCCACACGTCGCTACGGCTTCGTCTGGGAAACCACCATTCTGGGCCCGGACACCTTCGTGGCCATGACCCGCAGCCTGGGCGCCCTGCCGGCCTTGCTCGGCTTCAATGTGCCGGACGTGGCCACCATCCGCGCCAGCGGCGACACAGCCCTGGCCATCGACAGCGCCCGGCAGGCCTGGGCCGGCTGGCTGGTAGGGGTGCTGCTGGTGTTCGGCATCGTCCCGCGCCTGCTGCTGGCGCTGGGCTGCTGGCTGCGCTGGCACCTGGGCCGCGCGCAATTGCGCCTGGACACAGGCCTGCCCGGCTACAGCGACCTGCGTGAACGGCTGATGCCCAGCAGCGAACGCCTGGGCGTCAACGACACCGCTCCGTTTGAGCTGCACGAAGTGAAGGCACCGCTGAGCCATGACCAGGCCGACGGCGCCCTGCTAGTGGGCCTGGAACTGGACGACCAGCAGCCCTGGCCACCGCACCTGCCTGCCTCGGTGGGCGATGCCGGCATTCTCGACAGCCGTGAATCGCGCCGACGCCTGCTCGACCAACTGGCCCGCTATCCCGCCGCCCGCCTGGCCATCGCCTGCGACCCCCGGCGCTCGCCGGACCGTGGCAGCCTGGGGCTGATCGCTGAACTGGCGCGCAGCGCCGGGCACACGCAGGTCTGGCTGCTGCCCGCCCCCGCCGGCCAGCAACTGGACGCCAACCGCCTGACCGACTGGCGCCAGGCCCTGGATAAACTCGGCCTGGACGTCGTCGAGCAGGCCCCCATCGACTGGCTGGAGCATGGCAATGACCAAGCCTCTTAAGCTGGCTGTGGTCGGCCATACCAATGTCGGCAAGACCTCGCTGCTGCGCACCCTCACTCGTGACGTAGGCTTCGGCGAAGTCTCGCACCGGCCCAGCACCACCCGCCACGTCGAAGGCGCGCGCCTGTCGGTGGACGGCGAGCCGTTGCTGGAGCTCTACGACACCCCCGGCCTTGAAGACGCCATCGCCCTGCTCGACTACCTGGAACGCCTGGACCGCCCCGGCGAACGCCTAGACGGCCCGGCGCGGGTCGAGCGCTTTCTGCAGGGCAGCGAGGCGCGCCAGCGTTTCGAACAGGAAGCCAAGGTGCTGCGCCAACTGCTGGCCAGCGATGCCGGGCTGTACGTGATCGACGCCCGCGAGCCGGTGCTGGCCAAGTACCGCGACGAACTGGAAGTGCTCAACGGCTGCGGCAAGCCACTGCTGCCGGTGCTGAATTTCGTCGCTGGTGCCGACCACCGCGAAGGCCAATGGCGCGAAGCCCTGGCGCGCCTGGGCCTGCACGCCCTGGTGCGCTTCGACAGCGTGGCGCCGCCCCACGATGGCGAGCAGCGCCTGTACGAAACCCTGGCGCTGCTGCTGGAACAGGCGCGCCCCAGCTTGCAACGGCTGATGGACGACCAGCAACGGCAACGCCTGGCGCGCCAGCTCAGCGGCCAGCGCCTGATCGCCGAGCTGCTGATCGACTGCGCCGCCTGCCGCCGCAGTGTTGCCGGTGACCGCGAAGGAGTGGAAGCGGCCATCGCCGCACTGCGCGAAAGCGTGCGCCAGCACGAACAGAAGTGTGTGCAGGCGCTGCTCAAGCTGTATGCGTTTCGCCCCGACGACGCCGCTGCCAGCGACCTGCCGCTGCTCGACGGGCGCTGGGGCGACGACCTGTTCAACCCCGAAACACTCAAGCAACTGGGGGTGAAGGTGGGCGGCGGCATAGCGGCCGGGGCCGCTGCCGGCGCGGGGGTCGACTTGCTGGTGGGTGGCATCACCCTCGGCCTGGCGGCACTGGCCGGCGCCATTGCCGGCGGCGCCCTGCAGACCGCGCGCGGCTATGGCGGGCGGTTGCTGGGCAAACTGAAGGGCCAGCGCGAACTGACCGTGGACGACAACGTGTTACGCCTGCTGGCCTTGCGCCAACGGCAGTTGCTGCAATCGCTGGAAGCACGTGGCCACGCCGCCATGGGCAGCATCGCGGTGGCCACGCCCCAGGACAAGAGCTGGCGCGAAGGCAAGCTGCCCGACGCCCTGGACAAGGCACGGGCCCACCCGCAGTGGTCAGCGCTGAACCCGCACCCGCGCCTGAACCAGGCCGAACGCCACGAGCAGATCGAACGCCTGGCCACGCAACTTTAAGCGGCCAGCAGGCCCAGCGCCTTGTGTTTGAGCAGCGCCAGGTCGATAAGCGGCACGTCGCGCTGCTTGGCCTCTTCATCCCAGTGGCGCATGCGCAGGCTGACCGCGCACAGTGGGTCAGCCTCGAAGGCATCGGCCTCGGCAGCGCTCATCACCCCGCCCTGGTACTCCAGGGTGCGCCGGCTGGCCGCGCTGAGGCGCTGGTAGTACCCAGGCTGGCGCAGGGTGAGGTAACGCTTGGCCTGCACGTGGTACTCCACCAACCGCGCCAGGCGCTCGCTGAACCCCTGGCGGCGCAGGTAGTCGGCGCCCAGCCGCTCATGGCTGACCGCGCCGTACCCCCCCATGCTCGCCACCTGGTCGGTACAGATATGCCCGATATCATGGAAGAACGCCGCCAGCACCACCTCATCATCGAAGCCTTCGGCCATGGCCAGTTGCGCGGCCTGGGACATATGCTCGATCTGCGACACCGGCTCGCCGATGTAGTCACTGTCGCCATGCTGGCGGTACAGCTCGAACACCGCTTCAACCCTCTGCTCGGCGCGAGTCATTGCAACACCTGCAAGCCATGGGGCGCTTCGCCCAGCAAATCGGCGACGTTACGCTCGGCCAGCGCCGGGCCCACGCTCATGCCGACCCCTGTGTGCATCAAGGCCGAACTGACGCCCGGCGCCACGCGCAGCAACGAGAACGGCTGGCTGCCCTTGGCGCCGTACACGCCCTGCCAGCGCTCCACCACCTTGAGCTTGCCGCCGAGGGTATGCTCGGCCAGTTCAAGCATCCAGTCGTCTACCTGTTCGGCATTGAATGGCGATGCATCGCGACCGTAATGATGAGAATCGCCGATGATCAGCTCACGATACGGCGTTGGGCTGACCAGCAGGTGAATGCCCTGCTCAAGCAGGTGCGGGCTGTATTGTTGCACGTGAGCACGCAACAGTTCAGTTTCCGCCAAACCGTCGAAAGCACCGTAGTGCAGGCAGCTCAAGCCGGTGAGCACGGCCTGTTGCAGGTCCAGTTCGAACTGCGGGCGCACACGCAGCATTTGCAACCGGCACACCTGCGGTTTCAAGGTCGCCATGGCGTCGCTCAGCAACGTCTGGTAGTCATGGCCCGAGCACACCACGATGTGCGAACCGGTGAACGTGCCCGCCGTACTGCGCAAGCGCCCCGGCTCCACGTCGCGCACCAGGGTGGAAAAGTGAAACTCCACGCCCTGCCCGCGCAGGAACTCCACCAGTGCCGGGATGGCTTCACGCGAATACAGTTGCTGATCATCCAGCCCCAGCAGCGCTGCGTGGTGATGGCGGAACTGGCCGTTGTACAGCTGGTTCAGCGCTTCGCCTTGCAGCAATTCCACGCGGTAGCCGTGCTCTACCGCGCGCTCGGCGCAGAAGCGTTCCAGTAACTGATGTTCCAGCTCGTTGCGGGCAAACAGTAGCGAGCCGTTGCGCTTGAGGGCAAACCCGGCCTGCTCGGCCCAATGTGCCCACAGGCTGCGGCTGGCCTTGGCCAACTGGTGCATCTGGCCTACGGGCTGGCCAGTGACCAGCGCCTGGCCGAAATTGCGCACCGAAGCGCCCAGCGGCGTGGCGCTGCGCTCGAATACCCGCACCTTCAGGCCGCGTCTGGCGGCGGCATAGGCGTGAGACAAGCCCAGGATGCCGGCACCAACGATGAGCATGTCGCCGTGTTGATTCATTCACATCTCCTTTTTCTGAACCGGCCTCATCGCGAGCAAGCTGTGCTCCCACAGGTGTATGGCCGGCCCCTGTGGGAGCAAAGCTTGCTCGCGATGAGGCCAGCAGCATCAGCACATTACTGAGCGACTACCTTCTCGGACTTGCCGTCGTAACGCTTGCGCCATTCGGTCAGGATGGTGTCGCGGTTCTTCGACGCCCAGCTGAAGTCGTTCTTGATCAAACGTTGTTCGTAATCGGCAGGCAGTTCGGTCTGCGGCTTGGCGATGCCCGGCTGGGCCAGCACGGCGAAGTTTTCCTTGTACAGCTCCATGGCCGCCGGGCTGGCGGAGAAGTCGGCGAGTTTCTTCGCCGCCTCTTCGTGCGGGGTACCCTTGATCACGGCAGTGGCTTCGATTTCCCAGCCCAGGCCTTCCTTCGGCAGGATGATGTCCAGCGGCGCCCCCTGGCGCTTGAGCTGCACGGCCGGGTACTCGAACGAGATACCGATGGGGAATTCACCCGAGGCCGCCAACTTGCACGGCTTGGAGCCGGAGTGCACGTATTGGCCAATGTTCTGGTGCAGGTCGTCCATGTACTTCCAGCCCTGCTTCTCGCCGTAAGTCTGCAGCCAGGCGCTCACGTCCAGAAAGCCGGTGCCGGAGGACGCCGGGTTGGGCATGACGATCTTGCCCTTGTATTCAGGCTTGGTCAGGTCCTGCCAGCTGACCGGCTTTTCCAGGCCCTGCTTCTCGGCTTCCACGGTATTGAAACAAATGGTGGCGGCCCACACGTCCATGCCTACCCACATCGGCGGGTTGGCCGGGTCGCGGTAATGGGCGCCGATTTTCCCCAGGTCTTTCGGCGCGTAGCCTTGCAGCATGCCCTGCTGGTCGAGAATCGCCAGGCTGGACGCCGCCAGGCCCCACACGGCATCCGCTTGCGGGCGGTCTTTCTCGGCCAGCAGCTTGGCGGTGACGATACCGGTGGAGTCACGCACCCACTTGATCTCGATGTCCGGGTTGGCCTTCTCGAACGCTTCCTTATAGGTGGTCAGTTGTTCGGGTTCCAACGCGGTGTACACGGTCAGCTCAGTAGTGGCCGCGCTGGCCTGCAGGCTGAAAGCGGCAAGGACGGCAGCGACAAGAGCAAGTGGCTTGAACATGGTGCGGTTCCTGAGTCAGTGGGGGTCGGTATGAAGTTCGGCAATCAATGGCCCGGCGCGCCCTGGCGCCAGGCTTGTGAACGGCGCAGCAGGCCACGCGATGCCCACGCCAGCAGCAGGGACACTGCCGCCGAGGTCAGCAGAATCAAGGTGGACATGGCCGCCGCGCCGCCGACGTTACCGGCGTCATCCATGTTCAGCACCGCCACCGCCGCCAGAATGGTGTCGGGGCTATAGAGGAAGATGGCGGCCGACACCGTGGTCATGGCCGAGACGAACAGGTAGCGAATGATGTCCAGCAGCGCCGGCAGGCATATCGGCACGGTGACGCGCAGGTAATGGCGGTACAGCGGCGCCTTCAGCGACAGCGCCGCGGCTTCGAACTCGCCGTCCAGCTGGCGCAGGGCGGTGGTGGCGGTCATTTGCGCGGTTGTCATGTAGTGGGCGATGGTGCACACCACCAGCAAGGTCATGGTGCCGTAGAACACATGCAGGGGGTTGCCACCCAGGTTGAAGAAGAACACGTAGCCCAGGCCCAGCACCAAGCCCGGCACGGCCATGGGCACGAAGCTGAGCATGCGCAGCAGCAGGTTCAGGCGGCGCATGCCGCTGGTTTTCTCCATCAGGTAGGCACCGGTGAAAATCACCGCGCTGCCGATCAGCGCCGTGCCCAAGGCCATCTTCACGCTGTTGCTGTAGGCCAGCCAGCCGCCGCCTGCGGTGGTGTTGAACTGGTAATGCACCAGCGACAGCGACAGGTTGTAGGGCCAGAACTTGACCAGCGACGAGTACACCGCCATGCCCACCACCAGCAACAGGGCAGCGCTGACCAGCAGCACCACGGCCAGGTAGCAGCCGTCCCGCAGGCGCGAGGGCGAGGGGCGGAACACCTGGGCGCGGCCGCTCATGGCCTCGCCGTGGCGGCGGCGCAGCCAAGCATCCACGGCGAAACTGAACAGCGCCGGCAGCAGCAGGATCATGCCGATCAGCGCGCCACGGCCGAACTGCTGCTGGCCGACCACAGCCTTGTAGGCTTCCAGCGCCAGCACCTGGTAGTCGCCGCCCACCACCACGGGCACGCCGAAGTCGGTGATGGTCAGGGCGAACACCAGGCAGAACGCGGCAAACACTGCCTGGCGGGTGGCCGGCCAGGTGATGCTGCGGTAGGCCTTCCACGGGCTGGCGCCCATGCTGGAAGCAGCATCGAACAGGCGTGCATCGGCCAGCGACAGCGCAGAGAGCAGAATCATCAAGGCATGGGGAAAGGTGTAGATGGCTTCGCCGAGGACAATGCCCCAGAAGCCATAGATGTTGTCCGCCACCAGGCCACGCAGCATGCCCTGGTTGCCGAACAGGTATACCAAGGCAATGCCCGGCAGCATCGACGGCGCCAGCAGTGGTAGCAGCGAGATACCGCGCCACACGGCCTTGCCGGGGATCAGCGTGCGCTGCAAGGCGTAGGCAAACAGATAGGCCACCGGCACGACGATGGCCGCGACACTGAAGGACACCTTCAAGCTGTTGCCCAGCAACCAGTGGAAATTGTCGCTCGCCACCAGCGCCTGCGCGGCCAGCAGCCCCCCGCCGGCCACAGGCGTGAAGCCGCGCCAGAAAATAGCCAGCAACGGCATCAACACCGCCACACAGAGAAAAGCCAGCAGCAACAGCTTGCCGCCCACCACGAACAAGCGGTCACCCACGGCGGCCGACGAGGACTGGGCCGGCGCTTTCGCGCTAACTACCGGCAGGCTCATCTGCGCGGCCATCTCAGGCAAACACCTGAAGGCTGCGCGGCGGCAGGGCTACCCAGATATCCGGGCTGCCCAGGCGCGGCATCGACTCGGGGGCCACTTCGGCCAGCAGGGCGTGGCCGGGGAACTGGTTGAACTCGAAGCTCATGCGGCAGCGGTTACCCAGGAAGGTGATTTCGCGCACCCGTGCCGGGAACAGGTTTTCTTCATGCACCGGCGGGTTCACGCTGATCGCCTCGGGGCGGCAGAACAAGCGGCCGCTGTGGGCGCGGCTGGCATCCGGGGCCAGGCGCATGGTCATGTCACCCACGCGGGCATGGCTGTCGCTGCTGCGCTGGAATGGCAGCCAGTTGCCCTGGCCGACAAACTCGGCAACGAACGGCGTGGCCGGCTTGTCGTAGATTTCCTGGGCGGTGGCGTACTGCTCGACCTGGCCGTTGTTCATCACGGCAATGCGGTCGGCCATCAGCATGGCCTCGTCCTGGTTGTGGGTGACCATCAGCGTGGTGATGCCCAACTGGCGCTGCAATTGGCGCAGTTCGGTGCACAAATGCTCGCGCACACGGGCGTCGAGGGCCGACATGGGCTCGTCGAGCAACAGCAGCGAAGGCGACGGCGCCAACGCCCGGGCCAAGGCCACGCGCTGTTGCTGGCCGCCCGACAGCTGGCCGGGAAATTTCTTTTCGCTGCCCAGCAGGCCCACCAGGTCGAGCATATCGCCGACGCGCTTGCGCATTTCGTCGCGGCTGTAGCCAGCCAGGCCATAGGCGATGTTGGCTTCCACGCTGAGGTTGGGGAACAGCGCGTAGGACTGGAACAGGATGCCGTAGTCACGGGCCTGGGGTGGCAACAACGAGATATCGCGCTCACCAATGAACAGCTCGCCCCGATCCTGGCGCTCAAGGCCAGCGATGCAGCGCAGCAGCGTGGTCTTGCCGCAGCCCGACGGGCCCAGCAGGCACACCAGCTCGCCAGCGGCAACGTCCAGGGAGACGTTGTTGAGCGCCGTGAAAGCGCCGAAACGCTTGTGGATGCCGCGCACCTTCATCTGTGCGCCAGGGGTGGTGGAAGTGTTCATGGGCGAACCTCATCTAGCAGATGGGCTCATCCTAGGCAGCGAATGCGAACGTCCTGTGGCAGCGGGGCAAAAGCTGCCGATAGTGGTATTGGCGGATTTGGGTTGTAACAACGGATCCCTATAGCTCCATTCGGCTACCGGCCTCACTCCAACGCACAGACCTCCTGTGCCAACCCCAGGAAAGCAGCAGGCAGGCGCGCCTGGCGGCGCTCTTTCAGGCAGTACAGGTACTCGTGCATCACCGGCGCGTTGTCGATGGTCAGCACCTTGAGCTCGGGATTGTGCGGCACTTCGTGGCGGGCGATCAGGCTAATACCGATGTTGCGCAGCACCGCTTCGCGGATGGATTCGCGGCTGCCGATTTCCAGCAACGTACCGTAGTTCACCTGTTCGTCCCTGAGCCATTGCTCGGTCAGGCTGCGGGTGGTCGAGCCACGCTCGCGCACCAGCAGGCACTGCCCGGCCAGGGCGCTGAGCGGCACCTGGCTGTGGGCCGCCAACGGGTGGCTGCGATGCACCGCCAGCACCAGTGGGTCGGTGCCCAGCACCCGGCGGATCAGGCGTGCGTCTTCAAGCAGTTGCGAGGAGGCGGCGATGTCGACGCGGTAGTCTTCGAGCATTTCCAGCACCTGCTGGGAGTTGCCGATTTCCATGGACACCTCCACGTGCGGCAAGCGCTCGCGGAAGATCTTCACCAGGTCGAGAATGTAATACGGCGCCGTGGCGGCGATGCGCAGCGCGCCTTCGCCCTGGCCGCAGTTGCGCAGGAAGAACTCGATGTCGGCTTCCTGCTGCAACAGCACCTTGACCATGGGTAGCAGTTTGGCGCCGTCGTCGCTCAGGGTCAGGCGGCGGCCGCCGCGATAGAAAAGCTCCACCGCGTACTGGCTTTCCAGGTTGCGGATTTGCGTGGTCACGGTGGGCTGGCTGAGGCCCAGCTTCTTCGCCGCCAAGGTGATGCTCCCCAGCCGGGCTACCATGTAAAACGCCTTCAGCTCGGCACTCAGCATCACCCCCCCCTTACTTGCGCAACAGCCTCAACCCGTTGAAAACCACCAACAGGCTGACGCCCATATCGGCGAACACCGCCATCCACATGGTTGCCACCCCGGCGAAAGTCATCGCCAGGAAGACTGCCTTGATCACCAGCGCCAACACGATGTTCTGCATCAGTATCGCCCTGGTCTGGCGCGAGAGCCTGACGAACGCCGGAATTTTACGCAAGTCGTCATCCATCAACGCCACGTCGGCAGTCTCGATGGCGGTGTCGGTGCCCGCCGCCGCCATGGCGAAGCCCAACTCGGCGCGGGCCAGGGCCGGCGCGTCGTTGATGCCGTCGCCGACCATGCCCACGCGGTGGCCTTGGGCATACAGCGCTTCGATGGCCTCCAGCTTGTCGGCGGGCAGCAGGTTGCCGCGGGCCTGGTCGATGCCCACCTGGGCCGCGATGGCCTGGGCGGTGTGGGGGTTGTCGCCGGTCAGCATCAGGGTCTTGATCCCAAGGGCGTGCAACTGCGCGATGGCCTCGCGGCTGCTGTCCTTGAGCGTGTCGGCGACGGCAAAGAAGGCCAGCGGCTTGCTGCTGTCGAGCAGCACCACCACGCTTTTGCCCTGGCGTTCGAGAATATCCAGCTGCGCTTCCAGTTTCGGCGAACACAGCCCCAGCTCCTCCACCAAGCGGTGATTGCCCAGGTGGTAGACCTGACCATTGACGCTACCGCGCACACCACGACCGGCCAGGGCGCTGAACTGCGTGACCTCCAGCGGCGCCTCGCCGGCCTCCAGCGCTGGACGGGCAATGGCCTGCGACACCGGGTGGTCGGAACGCGCGGCCAGGCTGGCGGCGATCTGCTCGGCGCTGCTGGCGTAGGCCGGCTCCAATGGCACGAAATCGGTCTGCACCGGTTTGCCATGGGTCAGGGTGCCGGTCTTGTCCAGCGCCAGGAAGTCCAGCTTGTGGCCACCTTCCAGGTACACCCCGCCCTTGATCAGGATGCCCTTGCGCGCCGCGGCGGCCAGGCCGCTGACGATGGTCACCGGGGTGGAAATCACCAACGCGCACGGGCAGGCAACCACCAGCAGCACCAGGGCACGGTAGATCCAGTCGAACCAGGCGCCGGCCATGAACAGCGGCGGCAGCACGGCAACGGCCAGCGCCAGGGCGAATACGGCCGGGGTGTAGTAGCGCGAAAAGCTATCCACAAAGCGCTGGGTCGGCGCGCGGGCACTCTGCGCCTGCTCCACGGCATGGATGATGCGCGCCAGGGTGGAGTTGCTGGCCAGCGCGGTCACCCGGTATTCCAGGGCGCCGGCCTGGTTGATGGTGCCGGCGAACAGCTTGTCGCCCACGGCCTTCTCCACCGGCAGGCTTTCGCCAGTGATCGCCGCCTGATCGACGCTGGATTGCCCGCTTACCACTTCGCCATCGAGCGCAATGCGCTCGCCAGGGCGCACCCGCACCACGGCGTCCAAGGCAATCTCCCGAGCATCCCGTTCCAGCCACTGGCCGTCGGCCTGGCGCACGGTAGCCTGTTCGGGGGTCAGCTGCAGCAAGCCGCCGATGGCGTTACGCGCGCGGCTCAGGGAGCGCGCCTCGATCAGCTCGGCCACGGTGAACAGGAACATCACCATGGCCGCTTCCGGCCATTGGCCAATCAGCAGCGCACCGGTGACGGCGATGCTCATCAGCGCGTTGATGTTCAGGTTGCGGTTCTTCAGGGCAATCCAGCCCTTCTTGTAGGTGGTCAGGCCGCCACTGACAATCGCCAGCAGCGCCAGCCCGGCGATCAGCCAGCTGGGCGCCAGGCCGCTGAAATGGGCGATTTCCGAGGCCACCGCGGCCACGCCGGACAGCGCCAGCGGCCACCAGGGCTTGCGCACCGGTGCCGGGGCTTCAGGACTGGCCTGGCCTTGGGCGTCCAAGGGCTCGGCGCTCATGCCCAGGCCGGCAATGGCCTCGATAATCACGCCATCAGCGGCCAACGAGTGGCGAACGCCCAGCACCCGGTTGATCAGGTTGAACTCCAGCGCCTCGACGCCGGCCAGCTTGCCCAGGCGGTTCTGGATCAGGGTCTGCTCGGTGGGGCAGTCCATCTGCTCGATGCGGAAGCGGCTCAGGCGCGCGTCGGCACTGGCCGTGGCGCTCAGGCGCACGGTAGCGGGCGGCGCGGGCTTGTCGCTGGCGCAGCAACTGCCGCCGTGGGCGTGGCCGCGGATGGCGGCGTGCTCATGGGCGTGGGCGTGGCCGTGGTCATGCGTATGGCGATGGGTTGGCTGGCTCATTGGTCAGGTCCGGTAAAGTGCCTGTTGCCAAGTGAACACCCTGTAGCCACTATAGGGTCAAGCACCTTTGGAGGGCGCAGCCATGAAAATCGGCGAACTGGCCAAGGCCACCGACTGCCAGGTCGAGACCATCCGCTACTACGAACGCGAGCAACTGCTGCCACCGCCGGCCCGCAGCGATGGCAACTACCGGCTCTACACCCAGGCCCATGTGGAGCGGCTGACCTTCATCCGCAACTGCCGCACGCTGGACATGACCCTGGACGAAATCCGCAGCCTGCTGACCCTGCGCGACAGCCCCCAGGACCAGTGCGCAAGCGTCAATACCCTGATCGACGAGCACATCCACCACGTGCGTGCACGCATCGACGGCCTGCAGGCCCTGCAAGCCCAACTGCTGGAACTGCGCCAGCGCTGCGGCACGGTGGGCGAGAACGACCAGTGCGGCATTCTCCAGCGCCTGGAGGTCAACGGCGCGGTGACAGCGCCCGAGGCCGAGCACTCCCATGTAGGGCGCAGTCACGGCCATTAGCCCGGTCAGCGGATCAGCATGGCAGCGGCCGCAGCAACCATGATTGCCGCCGCGCCGCGAAACAGGCGTTGTTGCGCGCGCAGGCTCGACAGCAGGTGGCGAATGCGCACGGCACCGAACACGAACAGCGCGCCCACGCTGAGTAACACCAGGATAGTCAGCGGTACCAGCATCAGGCCCCAGGTCTGCAACGACACAGTTTCCAAGTTGATCACCAACGGCAATAACGCCAGGTAGAAAGCGATGGTCTTGGGGTTGCCCAGGGTGATGGTCAGGCCGGAAACGGCGGCCGAAATCAATTCCTTGCGCTGGACCGGCTTGCCGGTCTCGATCGGCTGGTGGTTGGCGAACCAGAACTGCCAGGCCAGGTAGCACAGGTAAATCGCCGCGCCCCAGCGCACCAGCTGGAACAGTGCGTTGAAGTGTTCGGCGATCATCGCCAGGCCGAATACGGCGAATGACAGGTAGGTGAGGTCGCCCAGGATCAAGCCGAACAATAGGCTAAAGCCGGCCACCGCGCCGCCACTGACACTGCGCGCTACCAGCGCGGCCATGCCGGGGCCGGGGATGGCGGCGGCCACGCCCAGGGCGGCGCTGTAGGTGAGTACTTGGGACAGGTCGAGCATGGGGCATTCCTCCTTGGCTGGGTGGGAAAAATGCTATCGCGTGGCGTCTGGAAAATTATTCCTGTGTTCGCCCTGAAACCGGCTATTTTGGGCAGGCCTTACCCGCCAGATGGATCGAGCAGGAAATTATGACCAATCAGACTTTAAGCGCCCTGGACGTGAAGCTGCTGACCGCCCTGCAGCAGGACGGCCGCATGACCAACCAGACCCTGGCCGATGCACTGGGCGTGTCCGCCTCGCCATGCTGGCGGCGCGTACGGCACCTGGAAGAGCACCGCTTTATCCTCGGCTACCGGGCGGTGCTGGACCGCCGCAAGATCGGACTGGGGGTGATGGTGTTCATCCGGGTGAGCATCGACAGCCACAGCGAAGCAGAGGCCAGGAAATTCGAGCAGGAGGTGATGCAGCTGGAGGATGTGGTGGCCTGCTACAGCATCGGCGGCGATGCCGACTTCCTGCTGCAGGTGGTGGCCCGCGACCTGGACCAGTTCGCCGACTTCGCCATGTCGGTGGTGCGGCGCCTGCCGGGCATCAAGGAGATGCAGAGCATGTTCGTGCTCAAGGAGATCAAGCCGTTCGTGGCGTTCCCGGTGAAACGCTCGGGCGAGCCCTGACAACCCCGTGGGAGCGGGCTCTGCCCGCGAAAAGCTCACTGCGTACTATCACGATTATGCGGTGCGGCCTTCGCGGGTAGAACCCGCTCCCACGGATCCCAGCCCATGTTTGAGGGCGGGCCGAGGTCAGATGGCGACCGGGGCCTTGATGCCCGGGTGCGGGTCGTAGCCGACGATTTCGAAGTCTTCGAACTTGTAGTCGTAGATCGACGCAGGTTTGCGCTTGATGTTCAGCGTCGGCAGCTTGCGCGGCTCGCGGGCCAGCTGGGTCTGGATCTGTTCCATGTGGTTGGCGTAGGCATGGGTGTCGCCAGTGGTGACGATGATCTCGTGGGGGATCAGGTCGCACTGCTGCGCCAGCATGTGGGTCAGCAGGGCCAGGGCCGCGGTGTTGTACGGCAGGCCCAGGAACACGTCGGAACTGCGGATGTACAGCTGCATCGACAGGTGCCCTTCATTGACGAAGGCCTGGTATAGCAGATGGCACGGCGGCAGCGCCTGGCGGCCTTCGGCGGCGTTCTGCTGCGGGCTCTTGGCCTCGTCGGGCAGGTACTCGACGTTCCAGCCGTGGAACAGGATGCGACGGCTGTTGGGGTTGTTCTTCAGGGTCTCGACCATGTAGTCGATCTGGTTGATGGTCTTGCCATCCTTGGTCGGCCAGGCGGTCCACTGCTCGCCGTACACCGGGCCCAGGTCACCGCTTTCGGTGGCCCATTCGTCCCAGATGGTCACGCCGTTTTCGTTCAGCCACTTCACGTTGGTGTTGCCACTGAGCATCCAGATCAGCTCGTTGGCGATGCTCTTGAAGTGCAGCTTCTTGGTGGTCAGCAGCGGGAAGCCGTCGGCCAGGTTATGGCGGTACTGGCGCGCGAAGACGGCCTTGGTGCCGGTGCCAGTGCGATCGCCCTTGGTCACGCCGTTGGTGATCACATCGGTCAGGAGATCCAGGTACGCTTTCATTGAGGCCTCAAGTCGGTCGCCAGCAGCCGCGACCGTTTACAGAATAGGGAAACAAAAAGGCGGGGCCTGCGCCCCGCCCGTCAATCATACCGCGGCGCTTTTGGGCGCGGCGGGCCGGTTGTAGGCCCACCAGATCAAGCCTAGACCACCGAGGATCATCGGGATGCAGAGGATCTGGCCCATGGTCACCCAGCCGAACGCCAGGTAGCCCAGCTGCGCGTCGGGCACGCGGACGAACTCGACGATGAAACGGAAGATGCCGTAGAACAGCGCGAACATGCCCGACACCGCCATGGTGGGGCGCGGCTTGCGCGAGAACAGCCACAGGATAATGAACAGCGCCACGCCTTCAAGGGCGAACTGATACAGCTGCGACGGATGGCGCGGCAACTGGGCCGGGTCGCTCAGCGGCGGGAAGATCATCGCCCACGGCACGTCGGTGGGCTTGCCCCACAGTTCGCCGTTGATGAAGTTGCCGATGCGCCCGGCGCCCAGGCCGATCGGCACCAGCGGGGCAATGAAGTCCATCAGCTCGAAGAACGACTTGCCGTTCTTGCGGCCGAACCACCAGGTGGCCAGCATCACGCCGATCAGGCCGCCGTGGAACGCCATGCCGCCCTTCCACACTTCGAAGATCAGCGTCGGGTTGTCGATGTACACCTTCAGGTCGTAGAACAGCACGTAGCCCAGCCGCCCCCCGACGATCACGCCCATGGCGCACCAGAACACCAGGTCGGAGAGTTTCTCCTTGGTCCAGGTGGGGTCGAAGCGGTTCAGGCGGCTGGAAGCCAGCAGCCAGGCGCTGCCGATACCGATCAGGTACATCAGGCCGTACCAGTGGATTTGAAGCGGTCCGATGGCGACGGCCACGGGATCGATCTGCGGGTAAGGCAGCATTGCAACTCCTTAATAGAACAGGGGGCTCAAGCGCCCCTGACGTTCCCGGATGGTAGTGGGGGGCAATTATAAACCCGGGACTATGCCCGGCATGCCCTCGCGCTGCCATGAAACTTGTGTCAGCGAGAAACTGGAGGCGCATGGTAACGGATGGCGGCGGTCGGTCTCCACTCCAAGAGATGGATAGCAGCCGGCCGTGCTAGTAGAGTGGTGAAAAAACAGAAGGTTGCGCTTATGTGCCTGATTGCTTTCGCCTGGCGGCCCGGCCACGCAATGCCGCTGGTGGTGGCGGCCAACCGCGATGAATTCTACGCCCGCCCCAGCCAGCCGCTGGCCCAGTGGCCGGAGGCGCCGGGCGTGTATGCCGGGCGCGACCTGGAGGCCGGGGGCACCTGGCTTGGCATAGGCCCTGATGGGCGCTTCGCGGCACTGACCAACATCCGTGCCCCTGGGCAGACACTGGGCCGCCGCTCGCGTGGCGAGCTGGTTGCGCGTTTTTTGACCAGCTCCATGTCCATTGATGATTACCTGGACGATATCGGCAGCCGGGCCGCGGAGTATTCCGGGTTCAATCTGCTATTGAGTGCGTCGGGGCGCCTGTGCTACTTCGGCCAGCGCGAGCGCCTGGCGCGCGAGCTGAGCACCGGCGTGTACGGGTTATCCAACGCCGGGCTGGATACGCCCTGGCCGAAATTGCTGAAGGCGCGCAGCCGGCTCGATGAGCAGTTGCGTGCGCCCGAGCCCGAGGGCTTGCTGACGCTGCTCAAGGACAGCGAGCGGGCCGCCGAGGCCGACCTGCCGGACACCGGCGTGGGGTTGGCCACCGAAGCGCTGCTTTCCAGCATATTCATCGCCAGCCCGCATTACGGCACGCGGGCAAGCACGGCGCTGATCGTGATGGCGAACGGGTCACGGCGCATCGTGGAGCGCAGCTTCGGCCCGTATGGCGGGGCGCTGGGCGAAGTGGATTTGTTGGTTTCTTGAGGCCGGACGCGGCCGCAAGGCCGCGTCACAGGCGCCGCAGGCCCGGCTCAGAGGCTCTTCGGC
Organism: uncultured Gammaproteobacteria bacterium; assembly: GCA_963816515.1. GTDB lineage: Bacteria > Pseudomonadota > Gammaproteobacteria > Pseudomonadales > Pseudomonadaceae > Aquipseudomonas. The sequence continues at coordinate 2,134,668 of CAWFKX010000001.1, forward strand.
CCAGCCGGGTTGATCATGCGTGCCAGCCCCAGATTCTTCAGCGCCAGCTGCAGGGAGCTGTGGATAACCTGCGGGTTGTCGATTTTCAGCAACTGCGCCAACAGCTCCTTGGCCTTGCCCAGGCTGATCTGGCGCAGCATCCACTTCACCTTCGGCAGGTTGGTGGCGTTCATCGACAGGCTATCGAACCCCATGGCCATCAGCAGGATCGCCGCTGCCGGGTCGCCGGCCATCTCTCCGCAGATGCTCACCGGCTTGCCTTCGGCATGGGCCTCGGTGACCACGTGCTGCAGGGCCTGCAGCACCGCCGGGTGCAGGTAGTCGTAGAGGTCGGCCACGCGCGGGTTGTTGCGGTCCACGGCCAGCAGGTACTGGGTCAAGTCGTTGGAACCCACCGACAGGAAGTCCACCTGGCGCGCCAGCTCGCGGGTGAGGTACACCGCCGCCGGAATTTCGATCATCACGCCCACCGGCGGCATCGGCACGTCGGTGCCTTCGTCGCGCACTTCGCCCCAGGCGCGGTGAATCAGGTGCAGGGCCTCTTCGGTCTCGTGGGTGCCGGAGATCATCGGCAGCAGAATGCGCAGGTTGTTCAAGCCTTCACTGGCCTTGAGCATGGCGCGGGTCTGCACCAGGAAGATTTCCGGGTGGTCGAGGGTCACGCGAATGCCGCGCCAGCCCAGGAATGGGTTGTCTTCCTTGATGGGGAAGTACGACAGCGCCTTGTCACCACCAATGTCCAGGCTGCGCATGGTCACCGGCAGCGGGTGGAAGGCGGCCAGCTGCTCGCGGTAAATGGCCAGCTGTTCCTTTTCGCTGGGGAAGCGCTGGTTGATCATGAACGGTACTTCGGTGCGGTACAGGCCCACACCCTCGGCGCCCCGCTGCTGGGCGCGGGCCACGTCGGCCAGCAGGCCGGTGTTTACCCACAGCGGCATGCGATGGCCGTCCAGGGTCACGCACGGCAGTTCGCGCAAGGCATCGAGGCCCTGGGCCAACTGCCGCTCTTCCTCGACCACGTCGGCATACTGGCGCGCCAGCACTTCGCTGGGGTTGGTGTAGACCTCGCCCTTGTAGCCGTCGACGATCATCTGAATGCCGTCGACCTTGGAGTACGGCAGGTCGACCAGGCCCATCACCGTCGGGATACCCATGGCACGGGCCAGGATAGCAACGTGGGAGTTACCCGAACCGAGTACCGAAATCAGGCCCACGAGCTTGCCTTCCGGCACTTCGCCGAGCATGGCCGGCGACAGTTCTTCGCTGATCAGGATGGTATTGTCGGGGTACACCAGGGTTTGTTGCCGGGCTTCCTGCAGGTAGGCCAGCAGGCGGCGACCCAGGTCCTTGACGTCCGACGCGCGCTCGCGCAGGTAGGCGTCGTCCATCAGTTCGAACCGATTGACGTGCTCGGTGACCACCTGGCGCAACGCGCCCTGGGCCCACTGGCCGGTCTTGATGACGTTGGTTACTTCGCTGCCCAGCGAGGCATCATCGAGCATCATCAGGTAGACGTCGAACAGCGCACGCTCTTCCGGACGCAATTGTGTGGCCAACTTCGCCGATAGCGTGCGCATATCATGGCGAACGCCTTCAAGAGCGGTGTTGAACAGCTGCAGTTCGGCGCTGATGTCCGTGACAATCTTGTCAGGCACCACGTCCAGGTCCGCCGGCGGCAGCATGACCACGGCGGTACCCACGGCAGCGCCAGGCGAACCCGGCACGCCCACGAACTTGGCTTCCTGGATACCCTTGCCCTGACGGCCCAGGCCGCGGATCGAACCGGTGGCCTCGGCATGCGCGATTACCCCGGCCAGCTGGGCGCTCATGGTCACCAGGAAGGCTTCTTCGCCCTCGTCGAACTGGCGGCGCTCCTTTTGCTGGATGACCAATACCCCCACCACGCGCCGGTGGTGAATGATCGGGGCACCCAGGAAGGACGCGAAGCGTTCCTCGCCGGTCTCGGCGAAGTAGCGGTAACGGGGGTGGTCGGCGGCGTTTTCCAGGTTCAACGGTTCTTCGCGCGTGCCCACCAGGCCCACCAGGCCTTCGTTGGGGGCCATGCTGACCTTGCCGATGGAGCGCTTGTTCAGGCCTTCGGTGGCCATCAGCACGAAACGGTTGGTTTCCGGGTCCAGCAGGTACACGGAGCAGACCTGGCTGCCCATGGCCTCTTTGACACGCAGCACAATGATCCCCAACGCCGTCTTGAGATCCTTGGCGGAGTTGACTTCCTGGACGATCTTGCGCAGCGTATTGAGCATGGCTCGGGGTCGAACTCCGTCGTCAGTCGCGCGCCAGCAGGCGCGGGGCAAGCTCTTTGAGAGCGCGGCGATACACCTCGCGCTTGAATGTCACCACCTGGCCCAGCGGGTACCAATAGCTGACCCAGCGCCAGCCATCGAATTCCGGTTTACCGGTCAAATCCATTCTCACGCGCTGTTCGTTGGACACCAGGCGCAAGAGAAACCACTTCTGTTTCTGGCCGATGCACAGCGGTTGGCTGTGGGTACGCACCAGACGTTGGGGTAAACGATAACGCAACCAGCCGCGGGTGCAGGCAAGAATTTCAACATCTTGTCGTTCCAGCCCCACTTCTTCATTCAACTCGCGGTACAAGGCCTCTTCCGGCGTCTCCTGGGGGTTGATGCCCCCCTGCGGAAACTGCCAGGCATCCTGATTGATACGACGAGCCCATAGCACCTGTCCGGCATCATTGGTCAGAATAATGCCGACATTGGGACGGAAACCATCGGGGTCGATCACGGCAGCAACCTCGCAAACGCATGTCTTTGCATTGTTCCACAAAGATCGTCAAGGCAGCAACGCACCCGCATACCTTATGTGCACTGTTGTGAAAAGTCCGTATTCTGTGGGCCTTTTCCGATTTTCAGACGAGTAACTTCCATGCGCCTGGCTTTATTCGACCTCGACAACACCCTGCTTGGTGGCGACAGCGATCACGCCTGGGGCGACTACTTGTGCGAACGCGGCATCCTCGACGCGGTTGAATACAAGAACCGCAACGATGCCTTCTACCAGGACTACCTGGCTGGCCAGCTGAACCTGACCGACTACCTGAACTTCAGCCTGGAAATTCTGGCCGCCACCGATATGGCGCAACTGGCCGAGTGGCACGCCGACTTCATGCGCGATTGCATCGAGCCGATCATCCTGCCCAAGGCCCTGGCTCTGTTGCAGCAGCACCGCGACGCCGGTGACAAGCTGGTGATCATCACCGCCACCAACCGTTTCGTCACCGGCCCGATTGCCGAGCGCCTGGGCGTGGAGACGTTGCTGGCCACCGAATGCGAAATGGCCGACGGCCGCTACACCGGCCGCAGCACCGACGTGCCGTGCTTCCGCGAAGGCAAGGTGACGCGCCTGAACCGTTGGCTGCAAGAGAATGGTCACGACCTGGAAGAAAGCTACTTCTATAGTGACTCGATGAACGACCTGCCGCTGCTGGAGAAAGTCACCCACCCGGTGGTGGTGGATGCCGACCCGAACCTGCTGGCTGAAGCTCAGCGTCGTGGCTGGAAGATCATGTCGCTGCGCGATTGATGCGCCACCCACCTCGCGTGGGAGCGGGCTCTGCCCGCTCCCACGGGGTCGGATCACACCGGCTTGATCAGCATCAACGCCAGGATAGCCACCAACACCACCAGCGACACCCCCGCAAACACCACGCTGAACTTGCGCTGCCGGTCCACCTGCACCTGGTTATAGGCCACCGCTGCCTGCCGCCAGCGAATGGTGCGGCGCACCAGCAGCAGGAACCCCGCCACGCCCACTATGTACAACACCGAGCCGCCCAGCAGCCAGGTCTGCCCCAGCGGCCAGCCCACGGTGTGCATCATCCACCAGCCGGTAAACGGAAAGCTCGCAACGCATACGCCCATCAGTATCCAGGCATACAGCCACGGCCGCTGCAGGGTCTGGGCGAAGGCCGATTTATTGCCGGCGCGCCAACCGCGCCAGGTCTGCAACAGCACCGCCGCCACGCTGCCCAGCAGCAGCGCGGTGGCGATACCGTGGAGCATTTTCAGCATGCTCAGGGTTTCCATGGGGTCGCTCCTGTGCGCCTGATGATGCTGTTGAGCCTAGCAGCTAGCCGAGGAACAGCTTGTAGGCCGGGTTATCGGTTTCATCCCAGAACGGGTAGCCGATCTCGGTCAGGGCCGCCGCCACTTCGCCACGCTCATGGGCCGGCACCTGCAGGCCGGCCACCACGCGGCCGTCCGCCGCGCCGTGGTTGCGGTAGTGGAACATGGAGATGTTCCAGCGCCCGCCCAGCTTGTTGAGGAAGTTGAACAGCGCACCCGGACGCTCCGGGAATTCGAAGCGCATGACCATTTCGTCGCTGACCTGCACCGCATGGCCGCCGACCATGTGGCGGATGTGTAGCTTGGCCAGTTCGTTGTCAGTCAGGTCCAGCACCGGGAAGCCCTGCTCGCGCAGGCTGGCCACCAGGGCCGCGCGCGGGTCGGTGTCGGGGTGGGTCTGCACGCCGACGAAAATGTGCGCTTCGCGGCCGGTGTGGTAGCGGTAGTTGAATTCAGTGATCTGGCGCTTGCCGATGGCCTCGCAGAAGGCCTTGAAGCTGCCGGGCTTCTCCGGAATGGTCACCGCGATGATGGCTTCGCGGCCTTCGCCCAGCTCGGCGCGCTCGGCCACGTGGCGCAAGCGGTCGAAGTTGACGTTGGCACCCGAGTCGATGGCCACCAGTGTCTGGCCGCTGACGCTGTACTGTTCCACGTACTTCTTGATACCGGCCACGCCCAGGGCACCGGCCGGCTCGGTGATGGAACGGGTATCGTCGTAGATGTCCTTGATCGCCGCGCAGATCTCATCGGTGCTGACGGTAATCACTTCATCGACGTAATCCTTGCAGATGTCGAAGGTGTGCTGGCCGATCTGCGCCACTGCCACCCCATCGGCAAACAGGCCGACGGTCGGCAGCACCACGCGCTCGCCGGCGGCCATGGCCGCTTGCAGGCAGTTGGAGTCATCGGGCTCGACGCCGATCACCTTGATTTCGGGCCGCAGGTACTTCACGTACGCGGCAATCCCGGCGATCAGGCCGCCACCGCCCACCGGCACGAAGATCGCGTCCAAGCGGCCAGGGTGCTGACGCAGGATTTCCATGGCCACGGTGCCCTGGCCGGCGATGGTGTGCGGGTCGTCATAGGGGTGAATGTAGACGTAGCCCTTTTCCTCAACCAGCTTCAGCGAGTAGGCCAAAGCCTCGGGGAACGTATCGCCGTGCAGCACGACTTTGCCGCCACGCGAACGCACGCCTTCGATCTTGATCTCGGGGGTGGTCTTGGGCATCACGATGGTGGCCTTCACCCCCATTTCGCGGGCCGCCAGGGCCAGGCCCTGGGCATGGTTGCCGGCAGAGGCGGTGACCACGCCACGGGCACGTTCTTCGTCACTCAACTGCGCCAGCTTGTTGTAGGCGCCCCGAATCTTGAAGGAAAACACCGGCTGCAGGTCTTCACGCTTGAGCAGAATACTGTTGCCAAGGCGTTTGGACAGCTGGCCGGCGGCCTGCAGGGGGGTTTCCACGGCAACGTCATAGACGCGCGAGGTGAGGATCTTCTTAACGTACTGTTCGAGCATCGGAAGCATCACTGGCGGTTGAGCAAGACCTGCGAGTCTACCCCAGCGTTCCCGCCAAGGACCACAGCAAAGGGGTATAATGCCGCCCTTCCCCCGCTACTTTGTGCCCGCTCCGGAGCCCGCATGACCCAGGACCAACTCAAACAGGCCGTCGCCCAGGCTGCTGTCGATTTCATTCTGCCCAAGCTCGACGACAAGAGCATCGTAGGCGTGGGCACCGGCTCCACCGCCAACTGCTTCATCGACGCCCTGGCCCTGCACAAGGGTGCCTTCGACGGCGCCGTTGCCAGTTCCGAAGCCACTGCCGCGCGCCTGAAGGGCCACGGCATTCCGGTCTACGAACTGAACACGGTCAGCGACCTGGAGTTCTACGTGGACGGCGCCGACGAGACCGACGCGCACCTGAACCTGATCAAGGGCGGCGGCGCAGCCCTGACCCGCGAGAAAATCGTCGCGGCCGTGGCCAAGACTTTCATCTGCATCGCTGACGCCAGCAAGCTGGTGCCGGTGCTGGGCGCCTTCCCGTTGCCAGTGGAAGTGATCCCCATGGCCCGCAGCCACGTCGCGCGCCAGCTGGTGAAGCTGGGCGGCGACCCGGTGTACCGCGAAGGCGTGATCACCGACAACGGCAACATCATCCTGGATGTGCACAACATGCAGATCACCGACCCGGTAGCACTGGAAACCCAGATCAACGCCATCGTCGGCGTCGTCACCAACGGCCTGTTCGCCGCACGTCCGGCCGATTTGCTGCTGCTGGGCACGCCTGAAGGCGTGAAGCGCCTGCCTCAGTAATCCCGCCACCCGCTGGCCGCGGCCTCGCGGCCGCTTGCCAGCACGGGCCTCAAAACTTGCGGAACACGTAGAACAGGTTCGGCTCGCTGACCATATAGATAGTGCCGCTCTCATCCATGGCCACGCCTTCGGCGCGCGGGATGGTGTCCTTCAAGCCGTTCATGCCACCCAGCAGGGTCATGAAACTGACCTGCTTGCCGCTCGGGTCCAGCTCCAGCAGCAGGTGCGAATCCGCCGACAGCACCAGCGTGTTGCCGGTGCGCGGGTCGACACCCAGCGACGACAGGTTGCGCAGGTTCAACGTGGTATACGGCAGCTTGACCTTCTGCCCCTGCCACTGGCCACTGGCGTCAGCCTTGAGCGTGAACATCGCGGCCGGGCGCTCCTCACCCAACAGGATCTGGCTGCGCCGCGGATCCCAGGCAATCCCTTCGAACCCTTTGTTCTGGTTGGCCGACGGCCCCAGGTCGAACTGCGGCCAGTCGGCCAGCGTCAGTGCCTTGGTGTCGGCGGTCACGGTCACCAGCGTCATCAGGTGTTCGCGCTCGTCGGTAATGGCCATGCGGCCATTGCCCAGGTAAGCCACACCCTCGGGGTTGGCCCAGCCATTGAGCGGTATCTTGCGCAACACGTCGCCCTCCAGGTTCAACTCCACCAGGAACGCGTGCTTGCCCATCACCGAGAACAGCGTCTTGGTGTCGGGGTTGTAGGTCAGGTCCGAGGCTTCGTCGGTTTCCAGCCCGGTCATTGGCTTGCCATCGATGAAGGCATGGTAGTCGGGCAGCCACACTGCGGCATCGCGCTGGGCCTGAGGCGTCAGGCGTTCCGCCACCCACAGCCTGGCCCGGGCGTCCCAATGCATGACTGCGGCCAGCGCATAGGCAGCGGCGACAATCAGCAACCAGACATACCAGCGCACAAAGCGTGCTTTGCGCCGTGGCGCAGGCGATGGAGCGGAAGAAGATACAGCCATGCGGAGAGTTCCCTGATGATGTGGCGTGCCCGACGGCAGTGGAGCGATGGGCGATTAAGCCGCATTATCCAAATGCCGTGTGAAAAAAAAGGCAAAAAGAAGCAGCCACGTGCTGCGCGCTTCAAGCTGCAAGCGGCTTGATCAGCGCTCACTTGCAGCTTGCAGCGTGGGACTCGCAGCTGATCAGCGCACGGCGGATTCGAACCGGCTGGCGCCTGGCAGCTCCAGTACCAGCTCGTCACCGGGGTTCAGCGCACCAACGCCGGCCGGGGTGCCGGTCATGATCACATCGCCGGCCTGCAGCGAGAAGTGCGCGGCCATGTACTGGATCATCGGCACAATGGGGTTGAGCATCTGGCTGCTGTTGCCGTCCTGGCGCACTTCGCCATTGATGGTCAGGCGGATGCCGATGTCGGTCGGGTCCGGGAAGGTGCTGCCAACCACGAACGGCGCGATCACGCAGGCACCGTCGAACGACTTGGCCAGCTCCCACGGCAGGCCTTTTTCCTTGAGCTTGCTCTGCACGTCGCGCAGGGTCAGGTCCAGCGCCGGGGCGAAACCGGAGATGGCGTCCAGCACTTCCTCTTCGCTGGGCTGGGTGGACAGTGCCTTGCCCAGCAACACGGCGATTTCCGCCTCGTAATGCACCGATCCGCGGTCGGTGGGAATCTTGAAGCCGCCTTCCACCGGCACCACGCAACTGCCCGGCTTGATGAACAGCAGCGGCTCGGTGGGCACCGGGTTGTTCAGCTCCTTGGCATGCTCGGCGTAATTGCGGCCGATGCACACCACCTTGCCCAGCGGATAGTGGATATGGGTACCGTCGACGTATTGATGCTGGTAGCTCATGACCGACTCCTTATTGATCAACCGGGAAGATCTTGCCAGGGTTCATGATGCCATTGGGGTCGAACACCGCCTTCAAGGCCTTCATGTAGTCGATTTCGGCGGACGAACGGCTGTAGTTCAGGTAATCGCGCTTGACCAGTCCCACGCCATGCTCGGCCGAGATCGAGCCGTTGTACTTCTGCACCGTCTCGAACACGGAGATATTCACCGCTGCGCACTTGGCAAAGAATTCTTCTTTGCTCAGGTCTTCCGGCTTGAGGATGTTCAGGTGCAGGTTGCCGTCACCGATATGGCCGTACCACACCACTTCGAAATCCGGATAGCTTTCGCTGACGATCGCGTCAATATCCTTCAAGAACGCCGGCACTTTCGCCACGGTGACGGAAATGTCGTTCTTGTAGGGTGTGCGGTGGGAAATGGTTTCCGAGATGTATTCGCGCAACTTCCACAGGTTGGCCAGCTGCTGTTCGCTCTGGCTCATCACCCCGTCCACCACCCAACCCTGCTCCACGCAGTGTTCGAACGTGGCCAGCGCTTCGTTGGACACTTCTTCGGTGGTGGCCTCGAATTCCAGCAGGGCGTAGAACGGGCAGTCGGTGGCGAACGGCGGCGGCACGTCGCCGCGGGCCATGACCTTGGCCAAGGCCTTGTCAGAAAAGAATTCGAACGCCGTGAGGTCCAATTTGCCGCGAAACGCGTGCAATACCGGCATGATCGAGTCGAAGTCCGGCGTGCCCAGCACCATGGCGGTAAGGTTCTTCGGTGCCCGGTCCAGGCGCATGGTGGCTTCCACCACGAAACCCAGGGTGCCTTCGGCGCCAATAAACAGCTGGCGCATGTCGTAGCCGGTAGCGTTTTTAATCAGATCCTTGTTCAGTTCCAGCAGGTCGCCCTTGCCGGTGACCACTTTGAGCCCGGCCACCCAATTGCGGGTCATGCCGTAGCGAATCACCTTGATACCGCCGGCATTGGTGCCGATGTTGCCGCCAATCTGGCTTGAACCCGACGAAGCGAAATCCACCGGGTAGTACAGGTCGTGATCCTTCGCCAGATTCTGCAACTGCTTGGTGATCACACCCGGTTGGCACACAACGGTCCGATCAACGGTGTCGACTTCACCCATTTTATTCATATAGTCGAAGGACACGACCACTTCGCCATTGGCTGCCACGGCAGCCGCGGACAGGCCGGTGCGGCCGCCCGAGGGCACCAGCGCCACCTTGTGGGCATTGGCCCAGCGCACAATGGCCTGGACTTGTTCGATGGTCTTGGGAAACACGATTGCACGGGGCGCCGGCGCGAATTGCTTCGTCCAGTCCTTGCCATAAGCCTCGAGAGAGTCGGCGTCGGTGAGTACCTTGCCGGGGTCAACCAGGGTGTGAAGCTCTTCAAGAAACGCTGAGTGGGTCATCGCTGAACTCTCGAACTATTCATAGTCACCCTGAGCACACTTCACGTCCCAGGGATGGGCTTATCAAGGGGGGGATATGCTAGCATACGCCCCCCCGCTAATCGTGCTTCCGGCCGATCCGCGACAGCTTCACTTCCTGCCATTTTTTCTCCGGGACACAGGTTTACGCAGATGAGCAAGACTTCTCTCGATAAGAGCAAGATCAAGTTCCTTCTTCTCGAAGGCGTCCACCAATCCGCCGTCGACGTCCTCAAGGCCGCCGGGTACACGAATATCGAGTACCACACCAAGTCGCTGCCTGAAGCTGAGCTGAAGGAAAAGATCGCCGATGCACACTTCATCGGTATCCGCTCCCGCACCCAGCTGACTGAAGAACTCTTCGATTGTGCGAAAAAGCTCGTCGCTGTCGGCTGCTTCTGCATCGGCACCAACCAGGTAGACCTGGGCGCGGCTCGCGAGCGCGGCATCGCCGTGTTCAACGCGCCGTACTCCAATACCCGTTCGGTAGCCGAACTGGTACTGGCCGAGGCCATCCTGCTGCTGCGCGGCATCCCCGAGAAGAACGCCTCCTGCCACCGTGGTGGCTGGATCAAGAGCGCGGCCAACTCCTTCGAGATCCGTGGCAAGAAGCTGGGCATCATCGGCTACGGCAGCATCGGCACCCAGCTGTCGGTACTGGCCGAAGGCCTGGGCATGCAGGTGTTCTTCTACGACACCATCACCAAGCTGCCACTGGGCAACGCCACGCAAGTGGCCAGCCTGACCGAGCTGCTGGGCATGGCCGACATCGTCTCGCTGCACGTTCCTGAAACCGCCGCCACCCAGTGGATGATCGGCGAGAAGGAAATTCGCGCGATGAAGAAAGGCGCCATCCTGATCAACGCCGCCCGCGGCACCGTGGTCGAACTGGACGCCCTGGCCGACGCGATCAAGGACCAGCACCTGATCGGCGCCGCCATCGACGTGTTCCCGGTGGAGCCACGCTCCAACGACGACATCTTCGAAAGCCCGCTGCGCGGCCTGGACAACGTGATCCTCACCCCGCACATCGGTGGTTCCACCGCCGAAGCACAGGCCAACATCGGCCTGGAAGTGGCCGAGAAGCTGGTCAAGTACAGCGACAACGGTACCTCGGTATCGTCGGTCAACTTCCCTGAGGTAGCCCTGCCGGCTCACCCGGGCAAGCACCGCCTGCTGCACATCCACCAGAACATTCCAGGCGTGATGAGCGAGATCAACAAGGTCTTCGCCGAAAACGGCATCAACATCTCCGGTCAGTTCCTGCAGACCAACGAGAAAGTCGGTTACGTAGTGATCGACGTCGATGCCGAGTACTCGGACCTGGCGCAAGAGAAGCTGCAGACCGTCAACGGTACCATCCGTAGCCGCGTACTGTTCTAAGCGACCTTGCGGTCATGAAAAAAGGGAGGCTTTCGGGCCTCCCTTTTTTTATGCCTGGCGATACTTACTTGACGGTGACGGTAATCTTCTTCGATTCCACCGCTGGCTTGAACGGCACGTGGAAGCGGTCACCCAGCAGCAGTTGCAGGGTGTGCTTGCCCGGCGTCAGGGTCAGGGTGGTTTCGGTCTGCGCCTTGCCGAAGTGCAGGATGTGGTCGGTCACCGGCAATGGCTGATCGAATGGCGGTTGCTGGTCGAGGTCTACCAGCAGGTGGTGGTGGCCGGTATTGGGGGTAGCGTCACCGGCAGGTTTGAGTGCCATGCCCTCGATCCCGAATTTGACCGTGAAGGTCTTGTCGACGGTGGCGCCGTCCTTGGGTGAAACGATGAATACCTTGGCACCGGCCGGCGCTTCGACACTTTTCAGGTCGTCGGCGGTCGCCAGCAGCGAGGCACCCATCAGCAGTCCGGCAACGGCGGCGCGGGAGAAAAGAGATTTCATCGGGGTCTCCAGAAAACGTTTCTGATTTTGTCTGGAGACACCTTAGACCATTTTGTCCGAGCGCGGCGCTCTGGCATGCGCCTGGCAGCGCATGTTTCATCCAATACGAGGCGCTTTATTCCAGGGCTTGCAGCGCTTGCGCCGCAGCGGCCAGCTCCAGCTCGCTGAACACCTGTACGCCTTCGCGGCGCAGCAACGCGGCGGTCACGCCTTCGCCAGCGACCTTGGTGGCGGTGAAGGTGCCGTCATAGGTCAGCACATTGCCACACGATGGGCTGTTGGCCTTGAGCACGGCAATGCGGATGCCATGCCGGCGCACCGCCTCCAGCGCCAGTTGCGCGCCGCGCAGGAAGGCGTCGGTAAAGTCTTCGCCCGCCTCGGTCAGCACCAGCGCCTGGCCATCCAGCACCTGCACACCCTGCCCACCCGGTATCTCGGCGGCCGGGCGCGGTGTCGGCAGGCCTCCGGCCACTTCCGGGCACAGGCCTACCACCCGGCCTTCGGCAAGCCAGGTGTCCAATTGACCGAAGGGCCCGCTGGCGCCGCCGTCGTAGCGTACGCGGTGGCCCAGCAGACAGCGGCTGACCAGAATCTTGTGCATATCAGAAAGGCTCGTTGCCACGGCGGCGGAACCAGCCCGTCAACGACAGGCGATCCCGCACGGCCGGCAGCACTTCATGGGGCACCTCGCCCGAGAGGAACACCACCAGGCAACCGCCGGTCGGCTGCACATCGTGTTCGCGGCCTTGTTCAAGGTACATACGCAGTTGCCCACCCTGCTCCGGCGCCCAGTTGTCATTGAGGTAGACGATGGCCGAGACCATGCGCCGGTCATCATCGCGGAAGCGGTCCACATGCTTGCGGTAGAACGCACCCGGCGGGTATTGCGCGAAATGACACTCAAAATCCTCAAGGCACAGGAACAACCCACGGTTGAGCGCCTCGCGCAGGGTGTCCATCAGTTGCAGGTAACTGTCGCATGCCAATGACTCCCCGGGCTCCAGCCACTGGATACGGTCGCCACGGATACCCTCGCGAATTTCCTGCGCCAGGCCACGCCCCACGGCGGCAGGCGCCAGTTCACCCTGGGCGGCGCGCAGGCGGCACTCGGCCGCAAGCTCGGTGGTCAGAGCCTGTGGCAGGAACACGTCTTGCTGCGACCAGCCGCGTTCAGCCAGGTCATCGACGATACGCAACAGCAGCGGGTTATCAGAGGATATTTGCATGCCGCGCATAGTATCCATGTGCCCGCAAAACCGACAGAGCCACTTGGCCCTCCGGCGGCACTACGTCGATTATCTCGACAGCGCTGATACGAATTCTCGACAAAGGCCCGCCTTGCCAAGGACAATGGCGGCCTGCCGACAGGAGTCCCTGATGCGCCGTTTGTTTTTCCTTTTGATCATGTGCTGCGCCTTGCCCGCGTGGGCAGACAGTCACGACCAGCTGTACAAGGTCGCTGGCTGGCCGGAGCAACGGGCGCATTTCACCGACGCCCTGAAAGCAGCCCAGCAACGCTACCAGAACAGTTTGCCACCTGCGGTATTCCAGGCCCTGGTCAACAACAGTGACCAGCGCTTCGCCCCCCAGGCCATGGACCAGCGCGCCGAAGCGCGGCTGCGCCAGACCCTCTCCGACCCCACCCCCGCCTTGACGTTTTTCCAGTCGCCGCTGGGCCGCAAGGTCGTGGCTGCCGAGTTGCTGGCCACGCGCCGCGACCAGTTGGCCAAGAACGCCCAAGGCCTGCCGCACATGGACGTCAGCGACACCCGCGCGCTGATTATCGGCCACTTGTCGCGGGCGCTGCCGGCGCGCGAGGCCGGCGCCGAAGTCAGCCTGGCCATCGCCGGCGTGGCCGCCGACAGCCTCAGCCAGATGATCCCCGGCCTGCTGGGCAGCGAACAGGCCCAGGGCATGCTCGATGGCCAGCGGCAACGGCTGATGGCGCAGATTGGCACCGAGCTGGATAACACCTTGCTGTACGTGTACCGCGACCTGTCGGACCCGGAACTGGAAGAGTTCGCCAACTTCGCCGAATCCCCCGAAGGCCAGGCCTACTACCAGGCCGCCCTCGCCGCCGTGCGCGCCAGCCTGGCCGTGGGCCAGAGCACCTCGAGCCTGAACCCGCGCAAATCGGGGAATTGATCAAAGCCTGCGGGGCCACTGGCAGCAGGTACACAATCGGAAATAAGAAAGGAACTGCCAGAAGCCCTGCAGAGGGGCCCTACCGGGTTACCCTGCTGATTACAGGCCCCTGAAATGCGAAACCCCGGGAGAGTTTGACTGTCCCGGGGCTCTGTATCCATTGCCGAGAGCGCGTGAACCTAACGGATCAGAGGGGCTACATCAGCTGCTGGTTGACAAGGAATATACGCGGGCATGGCAGAGAGTCAACATCCATTTTCATACGATGCGTCCAGCGCGCGACTTTTGGAAGCACAACTCTCAAGCAAGCGCTTCGCTACCTACTTGAAGAAGGCAGGATACAACGACGAGTTTGCCCTTCAACTCTACCTCTACAATGCACGACTGGCGAAAGCATTCCTCTTCCCCCTCCATATCGTTGAAATCGTCCTTAGAAATGGCATCGATGAGGTCCTGTGCTCAAACTTCAACCACGTCTGGCATGTAAATTCAGAGTTCCTTTCGCTGTTAACGTCTCAGAGCCTTGCAACACTTGAAAAAGCAAAGGCACGCGCGTCTAGAAAAGGCAAGCCCAGTCAAAAGGACGACGTTGTATCCAGGCTGACGCTGGACTTCTGGTCCAACCTGTTCAGAGCAGAATATGACCGACGACTCTGGCAAACAAACATCAAACAGTTGTTTCCCAGACAACCAGGTATCACTCGGGCTTCGCTGCAACGTTTGGTCCTTAGCATCAATCAGTTCCGCAACCGCATCGCACACCATGAACCCATTTTTATGCAGGATGTTTCGCTGGCCTACAGGCAGATCATCGAGATTGTCAGCTATCGCTGCGCCACAACCGAAGCATGGTTAAGAAGTCACTCTACTGTTCACCAAATCATGCGCACGAAGCCTTCACCTGCCAAATATTGCGCCGGCATGCTGCAGACAGACTGCGATTCAAATATCGCGATAATCAGCGAGCCGCTGACTCCCGCAGTACTGACCCACGCACGCCAGATACGTAGTCGGTACATTATTGTCACAGACGACACAGGACGTCCCAAAGGCGTGATCGACACCACAGGTCTATGAAACCCATCGTACGTACTATCGAAATGCCTCACTTCAATCAGATGTCGAGCTTTGCATCCACAAACGAAAAATAACGCTCGCGAATCGCCGACACTTCGTTGGCCAGGTGGTGCCGGGCGCCTGGTAGCATCAGCACCTGCGGTGCCAGGAACTTGGCTTGCAGCACGCTCAGGTTGTGTTCCCAATCCACGGTCATGTCATCGTCGCCCTGGATGATCAGCGGCGAGCGCGGGCAGTTGGGCGCGGCTTCGATGCGCGGTATCCAGTTCTTCAGGGCACCGACCCAGGCGGTGGGCAGGCGGATGGGTTGCAGCGGGTCGGCCTGCAGGAACGGCATGAAATCGGGGTCGTTGGTGTTCTCGCTAAAGCGTCGGGCTATACCACTGACAAAGGGGCTGAGCAGCCGGTAACTGACCTGCGACCAGCGCCAGCCACGTGGGCGCACCAACGGCGCGAGCAGGATCGACTGGCCCTGGGCCGGGCTGTCCAGGCCATGGTAGAGCAAGTGATCGAGCACGATGGCGCCGCCGGTGCTCTGCCCCAGCAGATGCCAGGGCTGCGGCAAGTCGAGGCTGGCGGCTTCGGCAAACAGCCCGCGCAACGCCGCCTGGTAATCGTCGAAGTCATCGATGCGGGCGCGCTCGCCACTGGATAACCCATGCCCGGGCAGGTCAGCCGAGATCACTGCGAAACCATGATCCAGCGCCCAGCGGATCACATGCCGATACAACCCCATGTGATCGTAGAAACCATGCAGCAGGAACAGCGTGGCCACGGGCGCATCCGGCAACCACACCTGACTGACCAGTTCATAACCGACCGCTTCGAAACGCCCTAACCAGCTGCGGCAAGGCAGGTTGATAGCGTAGAACCGCTGATACGCCTGGGCCTCGGCGGATAACGGCTGACGCATGGCCAGGGGCTTGAGGCTGGCGCGAAGCGCATCCGGCCGAAACGTTGCGGGCATAAGGTCTCGCAGTCTGAAACGAATAAACACACCCCCGATATTCTGCTGTCTGGCCGGGCATGGCAAGCTAGGCATCCATTCCCGGATCGAGCCCCTATGTCTGCCTCGCGCCGCAAAACCCTGTTCCTCGCCCTGCTGGCCCTGATCTGCGCGGTAACGCTGTGGGTGGCCTACGGCTGGTTCCAGTCGCGCTACGTGCGGGCGTTCAGCGAGCACGCCACGCTGTTCGAAGGTGACGCACTGCAACTGCCCGATGCCATCGCCGGGCCCGGGCCCATCCGCCTGGTGCATTTTTGGGACCCGACCTGCCCCTGCAACGTCGCCAACCAGCAACACCTGGGCGAACTGCAGGCCAGCTTCGCGCCCCAGGGCGTGGCCTTCTATTCCGTGCAGAAGCCCGGCACTCATGGCCAATTGCCGGCCAATCTGGACAGTTTCAAGGCCCTTGCCGCCATTACCGGCAGCCAGAACATTCCGGCCAGCCCAGCCGTGGCAATCTGGGACCAGAAAGGCCAGTTGGCCTATTTCGGCCCATACAGTGAAGGCGCCACGTGCAACTCCAGCAACAGTTTCATCGAGCCGATCTTAAATGCGCTGACGCGCGGGCAGACAGTGAATGTCATCCACACGTTGGCCCAAGGTTGCTACTGTTCGTGGGAAAACGCCGCGCCGTAACAACCCCATAACAAGGACCCTCGATGAAACGCAGCCTCACCGTCCTCGCCGTGCTTATCGCCGCCGCTGCGGCGGGCGGCGCGTGGTACGTGCACAGCAAGCAGCCCCAGCGCAGCGGCGAGATCCCCCTGGCCCACCTGGCGGCGCCGGTCAGCGTGCGCTATGACAACCGTGGCGTGCCGCATATCCAGGCCGGCAACCAACAGGACATGTACCGCGCCCTGGGCTATGTGCAGGCCCAGGACCGGCTGTTCCAGCTGGAAATGATGCGCCGCCTGGCCCGTGGCGAGCTGGCGGAGGTGCTGGGGGCCAAGCTGGTGCCCACCGACACCCTGTTTCGCAGCCTGCGCATTCGTGAGCAGGCAGACGTGTACGTGGCCCGGCAGGACAAGCAGTCCCCCGCCTGGCAGGCCCTGCAGGCCTACCTGGACGGCATCAACCAATACCAGGCCAGTCACCCCCGGCCTATCGAGTTCGACGTGCTGGGCATCAAGCCACGGCCCTTCACCCCTGAAGACACCTTCAGTGTCGCCGGGTACATGGCCTACAGCTTTGCCGCCGCCTTTCGCACCGAACCGCTGCTCACGTATGTACGTGACCAGTTGGGTCCGAACTACCTGAAGATCTTCGACGTCGACTGGCACCCACAAGGCGTGCTGCCCCTGGCCGACGATGACTGGAGAAGCCTGGGCGCTGTCGCCCAGCTCAGCCAGCAGGCGCTGGAACAGGCCGGCTTGCCGCAGTTCGAAGGCAGCAACGCCTGGGCGATTTCCGGCGCGCGCACCGCCAGTGGCAAGCCGATTCTGGCCGGTGACCCGCACATCCGCTTCTCGGTGCCGGCGGTGTGGTACGAGGCGCAACTGTCGGCGCCCGGCTACACCCTGTATGGCTACCACCAGCCGCTCAACCCGTTCGCCGCCCTGGGCCAGAACCTGGATTTCGGCTGGAGCCTGACCATGTTCCAGAACGATGACCTGGACCTGGTGGCCGAGAAGGTCAACCCGGCCGACAGCAACCAGGTGTGGTACCACGGCGCCTGGGCCGACTTGCAGGCCACCACGCAGCAGATCGCGGTCAAGGGCGAGGCGCCGGTCACCATTACCCTGCGCCGCTCGCCCCACGGTCCGATCATCAATGACGTGCTCGGCAAGGTCGCGCCTACCACGCCCATCGCCATGTGGTGGGCGTTCCTGGATACGCAAAACCCGATCCTGCAAGGCTTCTACGAGGTCAACCGCGCCGACACCCTGGACAAGATGCGCAGCGCCGCGGCGAAGATCCAGTCACCTGGCCTGAACCTGATGTGGGCTAACGCCAAGGGCGATATCGGCTGGTGGGCTGCCGCGCAGTTGCCGATTCGGCCGGCCGGTGTGCAGTCGCTGTTCATCCTCGACGGCAGTGGCAACGATGCCGACAAGCTGGGTTTCTACCCTTTCAGCGCCAACCCGCACGAAGAAAACCCCGCGCGCGGCTTCATCGTGTCGGCCAACTTCCAGCCGCAATCGCCCACCGGCGTGCCCATACCGGGGTATTACAACCTGGCCGACCGGGGCCAACAGCTGTTCAGCCAGCTAGACGACCCCAAGGTGAAATGGGACAGCCAGAAGGTCGCGGCGCTGCAGTTGGGCACCCGCACCGGCTACGCCGAACGCGTGCTCAAGCCGCTGCTGCCGGTGTTGCGCCAAGTGGTCGAGGACCCTGGTGAGAAGGCGTTGGTGGAACAATTGGCACAGTGGCAAGGCGATTACCCGCTGAGCTCCACCAGCGCGACCCTGTTCAACGAATTCCTCTATGACCTGACTTACGCGACCATGCACGACGAACTGGGCAACGCCATGTTCGAGACCCTGCTGTCCACCCGCGACCTGGACAGTGCCCTGCCGCGCCTGGCCGCCGACCCGGACTCACCCTGGTGGGATGACCGCAGTTCGCCACAGCACGAGGGTCGCGCCGAAATCGTGAAGATGGCCTGGCGCACCAGCCTTGATCATCTAAAGGAAGCACTGGGCCGCGACCCGGCTCAATGGCAATGGGGCAAGGCGCACACCCTTACCCACGAGCATCCGCTGGGCATGCAGTCGCCGCTGGACCATGTGTTCAACGTCGGCCCGTTTGCAGCGCCCGGCAGCCACGAAGTGCCGAACAACCAGTCGGCCAGGCTGGGGCCTGCGCCATGGAAAGTCAGTTATGGGCCTTCGACCCGACGCATCATCGATTTCGCCGACCCGGCCCATGCGCTGAGCATCAACCCGGTGGGGCAAAGCGGTGTGTTGTTTGACAGCCACTACAGCGATCAGGCGCGCGATTACATCGAAGGCAGGTACCGGCAGGTGCCGATAGCGGAGGGGGATGTGGCGAAGGGAACGGTGAGCACCTTGAAGTTGGTGCCTGCCCCCTGAAAAACCGTGGGAGCGGACTGAGCCCGCTCCCAAAAGGTCAGCGTTATGCCGCCACCGGCTCTTGCGCACGACGCGGATCAGGCTGTTTCCAGCCATCGGCCGCGGCTTCTTCGATCGCCGCCTGAATGGCACGCTTGCGGCGCTCTTCGGTGCGACGGGTGAAGTACCAGACCAGGAAGGTCACGATCGACACCGACAACAGGATCAGGCTCGCCACCGCGTTGATCTCCGGCTTCACGCCAAGGCGCACGGCGGAGAACACTTCCATCGGCAGGGTCGTGGACCCCGGCCCCGACACAAAGCTGGCCAATACCAGGTCGTCCAGCGACAGGGCGAACGACATCATGCCGCCGGCCGCCAGCGAAGGCGCGATCATCGGGATGGTGATCAGCATGAACACTTTCCATGGGCGGGCGCCCAGGTCCATGGCCGCTTCTTCGATGGACAGGTCCAGCTCGCGCAGGCGGGCCGACACCACCACCGCCACGTAGGCCGCGCAGAACGTGGTGTGGGCGATCCAGATGGTGACGATGCCGCGCTCGGCAGGCCAGCCCAGCGCCTGGGCCATGGCCACGAACAGCAGCAACAGCGACAGGCCGGTGATCACCTCGGGCATGACCAGCGGAGCGGTCACCAGGCCACCGAACAGCGTGCGGCCCTTGAAGCGGGTGACGCGGGTCAGCACGAACGCCGCCAGGGTACCCAGCGCCACGGCCGCGACAGCCGTGTAGCAGGCGATTTCCAGCGAACGGGCGACCGAGCCCATCAGCTGGCTGTTATCCACCAGGCCCACGTACCACTTCACCGACCAGCCGCCCCACACGGTCACCAACTTGGAGGCGTTGAACGAATAGATCACCAGAATGACCATGGGCATGTAGATGAACAACAGGCCCAGTACCAGCATCAGGTTGGAAAAACTGAAACGCTTCATGCCTTGGCCTCCATCTCTTTGGCCTGACTACGGTTGAAGAGCAGGATCGGCACAATCAGGATCGCCAGCATCACTACCGCCAGGGCGGATGCCACCGGCCAGTCACGGTTGTTGAAGAACTCTTGCCACAGCACGCGACCGATCATCAGGGTTTCCGGGCCGCCCAGCAGCTCGGGAATCACGAACTCGCCCACCACCGGGATGAACACCAGCATGCAGCCGGCGATGATGCCGTTCTTGGACAGCGGAACAGTGATCTTCCAGAAGCTGTTGAAGGTGCTCGAACCCAGGTCCGAAGCCGCTTCCAGCAGGCTCTCGTCGTGTTTCACCAGGTTGGCGAACAACGGCAGGATCATGAACGGCAGGTACGAATAGACCACGCCGATGTACACCGCCAGGTTGGTGTTGAGAATCTGCAGCGGCTGGTCGATCAGGCCGGTCCACATCAGGAAGGCGTTGAGCAGGCCGTTGTTGCTGAGAATGCCCATCCAGGCGTAGACGCGGATCAGGATCGCGGTCCAGGTCGGCATCATGATCAGCAGCAACAGTACCGTCTGCACTTCCTTGCGGGCACGGGCAATAGCGTAGGCCATCGGGTAGCCGATCAGCAGGCACAGGATGGTGCTGAAGAAAGCCATCTTCAGCGAACCCAGGTATGCCGAGATGTACAGGTCATCGTCACCCAGCATCGCGTAGTTGCCCAGGTTGAGCAGCAACTGGATCTTCTGGTCGACGAAGGTATAGATCTCGGTATACGGAGGAATCGCCACGTCCGCTTCAGCGAAGCTGATCTTCAACACGATGAAGAACGGCAGCATGAAGAACAGGAACAGCCACAGGAACGGCACACCGATCACGAACTGGCGGCCGCCGGGCGTTATTCGTTGCAAGGCACGGGTAATTTTCTTGTTCATGAGCGCAGTACCACGCCGCTGTCGTCTTCCCACCAAACGTACACCTGGTCGCCCCAGGTAGGGCGCGCGCCGCGACGTTCGGCGTTGGCCACGAACGACTGGACCAGCTTGCCGCACGGCAACTCCACGTAGAACACCGAGTGACCGCCCAGGTAGGCGATGTCATGTACTTTACCGCGCGACCAGTTGTACTCGCCGGCGGGCGGCTCAATGGTCACCAGCAGCTTCTCGGGGCGAATGGCGTAGGTGATGTGCTTGTCCTGCACCGAGGTGCTGATGCCGTGGCCCACGTAGATATTGCGCTCCAGCTCCGGGCTGTGGATAAGCGCGTGGCCTTCGGCGTCGTCGACCACATCGCCTTCGAACAGGTTGACGTTGCCGATGAACTCGCAGACCAGGCGGCTGGTCGGGGTTTCATAGATATCGATGGGGCTGCCGATCTGGGCGATCCAGCCCAGGTGCATGATGGCGATGCGCTGCGCCATGGTCATGGCTTCTTCCTGGTCGTGGGTCACCATGACGCAGGTCACGCCGACGCGCTCGATGATTTCCACCAGCTCGAGCTGCATCTGCGAACGCAGTTTCTTGTCCAGGGCGCCCATCGGCTCGTCGAGCAGCAACAGCTTCGGACGCTTGGCCAGCGAACGGGCCAGGGCCACGCGCTGGCGTTGGCCACCGGACAGCTGGTGCGGCTTGCGCTTGGCGTACTGGCTCATCTGCACCAGCTTGAGCATCTCGGCCACGCGGGCGTCGATCTCGGCGGCCGGGATCTTGTCCTGCTTCAGGCCGAAGGCGATGTTCTGCGCCACGGTCATGTGCGGGAACAGCGCGTAGGACTGGAACATCATGTTGATCGGCCGCTCGTAGGGCGGCATATCGGTGATGTCCACGCCATCGAGGTAGATACGCCCCTCGGTCGGCCGTTCGAAGCCGGCCAGCATGCGCAGCAAGGTGGATTTACCCGAGCCGGAGCCGCCGAGCAGGGCGAAGATCTCACCCTTGTTGATTTGCAGCGACACGTCGTCGACTGCAACCGTCTCGTCGAACTTCTTCGTGACCCGGTCGATTTTGACCAGCACCTGTTTAGGTTGCTGATCGCCCTCGAGGGCTTTCTTATAGGCACCGGAGGCAACTGCCATTAACGAAACTCCCAACAAAATTTTACAGACCACCCCGGATAGGCGGACCTTGGATTCTTGCAGCCTGTTCCTTCAGGACGTATGAAACAGCCAACAACGTTGGCTCCATTAGAAACATGCACGGTCAGCCTTGACGAGGCTGGCGGGCATGGCCTTGCAAAATAAAGTGCAACAAAAAAACACCATCACCTGCCTTTCGCAGGCGGCAGTATGCCCACCGTTTGAAAAAACCGGCGCGCAACTTACCCTTGATACTGCTGTGTCGCAAAAACAATTTCAAAATCAGGAACCTGGGTTACTGCGCCGCATGCCACGGCGCAGTAACCAGGGAACCTCAAGTGCGGCTTACTTGCCGGACTTGATGGTGGTCCAGGTGCGCGTCAGGATGCGCTGGGTCGCGGCCGGCAGGTCGGCGATGGCGTACAGTTTGGCCTGTACGTCAGCCGGCGGGTAAATGCCCGGGTCGCTGGAAATTTCCTTCGCCACCAACGGCGTGGCCGCGGCGTTGCCGTTCGGGTAGCCCACGGCGTCGCTGATCTGCGCCATCACTTCCGGCTTCAGGATGAAGTTCATGAACTTGTAGGCGCCTTCGACGTTTTCGGCATCTTTAGGGATGGCGACCATGTCGTAGAAGCTGCCTGCGCCTTCCTTCGGAATGCTGTAGCTCACGTGAACCTTGTCACCGGCTTCCTTGGCACGGGAAGCGGCCTGCTTGACGTCACCCGAGTAGCCCACGGCCACGCAGATGTTGCCGTTGGCCAGGTCCGAGATGTACTTGGACGAGTGGAAGTAGGCGATCGAAGGACGAATCTTGAGGAACAGGTCCTCGGCCTTCTTGATCTCGTCCTTGTTCTGGGTGTCGGTCTTGTAGCCCAGGTAGTGCAGCGCGGCCGGGATCATCTCGGTCGGCGAGTCGAGGAAGCTGATGCCACAGCCTTTCAGCTTGGCCGCGTTCTCCGGCTTGAACACCAGGTCCCAGGAGTTGACCGGGGCGTCGGCGCCCAGGGCAGCCTTGACCTTGTCCGGGTTGTAGCCGATACCGATGGTGCCCCACATGTACGGGAAGGCGTGGGCGTTGTTCGGGTCGCTGACCGACACTGCCTTGAGCAGGTCCTTGTTCAGGTTGCCGTAGTTGGTCAGCTTGGACTTGTCCAGTTCCTGATAAACGCCAGCCTTGATCTGCTTGGCCAGGAAGTTGTTCGACGGCACCACCACGTCGTAGCCCGACTTGCCAGCCAGCAGCTTGGCTTCCAGGGTTTCGTTGCTGTCGAATACGTCGTAGACGACCTTGATCCCCGACTCCTTCTCGAAATCCGCGATGGTGTTCGGCGCAATATAGTCGGACCAGTTGTACACGTGCAGTACTTTGTCATCCGCGTGCGCAGCACCAGCCACTACACCCATAAGGGACATGGCGAGGAGGGTCTTGCCAAATATCTTCATGCGTCAGCTCCAGTATTTTTTTTAATTCCGTCTGTCCAGTGGCCGGGGCAACGAGACAGTGACTAGTCTGGCAAGGTCCACGGCGCTGTTCCAATTAAAACAGCACCCATCCTGTAACCCTCCGAACCCGGCAAAGACTAGCACTCAGCTATTCAATGCTTCCAAGGTCAAATCCAGGCATTTGCGCGCCTTGGTCATCAGCTCGTCAATTTCCTCGCGAGTGATCACCAGCGACGGTGCAATGATCATGGTGTCGCCCACGGCACGCATGATCAGGCCATTGTCGAAGCAGAAATTGCGGCAGATCATGCCGACACCCATGCCTTCATAACGCTGGCGCGTGGTTTTGTCCCTGACCAATTCGATGGCCCCCAGCAGTCCCAAACCGCGAACTTCGCCCACCAGCGGGTGGTCGTTGAGCTCGCGTAGACGTTTCTGCAAATATGGTGCCGTTTCTTCGCGCACGCGCTCGATGATCTTTTCGTCGCGCAGAATGCGGATGTTTTCCAGGCCCACAGCGGCCGCCACCGGGTGGCCGGAATAGGTGAAACCGTGGTTGAAATCGCCGCCTTCGGACAAGGTGCGAGCCACTTCGTCACGTACAATCACACCCCCCATGGGGATGTAACCGGACGTGAGGCCCTTGGCGATGGTCATCAGGTCGGGCTTGAGGCCGTAATAGTCGCTGCCGAACCACTCGCCGGTACGGCCGAAACCGCAGATCACTTCGTCGGCGACGAACAGAATGTCGTACTTGGCCAGGATTTCCTTCACCTTCGGCCAGTAGGTCTGCGGTGGAATGATCACGCCGCCCGCGCCCTGGACAGGCTCGGCGATAAAGGCGGCGACGGTGTCCACGCCCAGCTCGAGTATTTTCTTTTCCAGCTGCTCGGCGGCCCACACGCCGAAGTCTTCCGGGGTCATGTCGCCGCCTTCACCGAACCAGTACGGCTGGGCGATGTGGACGATACCCGGGATCGGCAGGTCGCCTTGCTCATGCATGCCCACCATGCCGCCCAGGCTGGCGCCGGCCACGGTGGAACCGTGGTAACCGTTGATGCGGCTGATAATGACCTTCTTCTCCGGCTTGCCCTTCAGCGCCCAGTAATGCCGGACCATGCGCAGCACGGTGTCGTTGCCTTCCGAGCCCGAACCGGTGAAGAACACATGGCTCATGCCTTCGGGGGCCACGTCGGAAACCGCCTTGGCCAATTCCAGCGCCGGCGGGTGAGCGGTCTGGAAGAACAGGTTGTAATAAGGCAGCTCGCGCATTTGCTTCGCGGCCACGTCGGCCAGCTCATCGCGGCCGTAGCCCACGGCCACGCACCACAGGCCCGCCATGCCGTCGAGGATCTTGTTGCCTTCGCTGTCCCACAGGTGCACGCCCTTGGCCTTGGTGATGATGCGCGGGCCTTTGGCCTTCAGCTGTTTATAGTCGCTGAATGGCGCCAGGTGATGCTCGCCGCTCAGGGCCTGCCACGCTTGGGTTTGCGAATTCTTGTTGCTCATTCCCTTCTCCTCATCCGGGGCGGGCCCCGTGTTGATCACACCGCGAACAGCAGGAATTCACGTTCCCATGAGCTGATGACGCGCTTGAAGTTCTCGTGCTCGGCGCGCTTGACCGCGACGTAGCCGATGATGAATTTGCTGCCCAGGTACTGTTCCACCGTCTTGCAGTTTTCCATGCGTTCCAGGGCGTCTTCGATGGTCAGCGGCAGGCGCAGGTTGCGCCGCTCGTAGCCACGGCCCTGCACCGGCGCGCTGGGCTCGATGCCCTCGACCATGCCGATGTAACCACACAGCAGGCTGGCGGCGATGGCCAGGTACGGGTTGGCGTCGGCGCCCGGCAGGCGGTTTTCCACCCGGCGGTTCTGCGGCGTGGCGTCTGGCACGCGCAGGCCCACGGTGCGGTTTTCCTCGCCCCACTCCACGTTCACCGGCGCCGAGGTGTCGGGCAGGAAACGGCGGAACGAGTTGACGTTGGGGGCGAACAGCGGCAACAGCTCGGGGATGAATTTCTGCAGCCCGCCCACGTGGTGGAGGAACAGCGTGCTCATGCTGCCGTCTTCGTTGGCGAAGATGTTCTTGCCGGTTTCCATGTCGACGATGCTCTGGTGCAGGTGCATCGCGCTGCCAGGCTCGCCAGTCATGGGCTTGGCCATGAACGTGGCGGCCACGTTGTGCTTGAGCGCGGCCTCGCGCATGGTGCGCTTGAACACCAGAATCTGATCAGCCAGGTGCAGGGCGTTGCCGTGACGGAAGTTGATTTCCATCTGCGCCGTGCCGTCTTCGTGAATCAGCGTGTCCAGGTCCAGGTTCTGCAGCTCGCACCAGTCGTAGACGTCTTCGAACAGCGGGTCGAATTCGTTTGCCGCTTCAATGGAGAACGACTGGCGACCGGTTTCCGGGCGCCCGGAACGGCCTACCGGCGCTTGCAGGGGGAAGTCCGGGTCTTCGCAGCGCTTGGTCAGGTAGAACTCCATCTCGGGCGCGACAATGGGCTGCCAGCCCTTGTCGCTGTAGAGCTTGAGCACCTTCTTCAATACGTTGCGCGGCGACAGCTCAATGGGGTTGCCCTGCTTGTCGTAGGTGTCGTGAATCACCTGGGCGGTCGGTTCGATGGCCCAAGGCACCAGGAATACCGCGTTTTCGTCGGGGCGGCAGATCATGTCGATGTCGGCCGGGTCCAGCAGCTCGTAGTAAATGTCGTCTTCCACGTAGTCGCCGGTAACGGTTTGCAACAAAACACTTTCCGGCAAGCGCATGCCCTTTTCGGCGATGAACTTGTTGGTGGGCGAGATCTTGCCCCGCGTGATGCCCGTCAGGTCGGCGATCAGGCATTCCACTTCAGTGATCTTGTGCTCTTTAAGCCAATCGGTGAGCTGGTCGAGACTGGTACGCATGGTAAACCTCGGAAGCTTTCAGGGCCTTTACAGGCTAGTCGCTCAGGCCGTCTGGGGCGCGGTGGCGCGCTGGCTGGCGCGCTGCCGGCAGGCCCGACCAAAGGCCTGGAAAATGGCCAGGTAGTGCGGGTTGTCGCGTACCTGCCACTCCGGGTGCCATTGCACCCCCAGCGCAAAACCCTTGCCTCCCTCCACGGAAACGGCTTCCACCAGGCCGTCCGGGGCCAGCGCCTCGACGCGCAAACCCGGGGCCACGCGGTCGATGCCCTGGCCATGAATGGAGTTGACCTGCAGCTGTGCCGGCAGGCCGATGGCCTGCAAAATGCCGCCGGGCTGGACAGCCAGGGCATGTCGCAGGGCATACTGGACTTCGACAGGCTGATCCTTGGGTTCACGATGGTCCATGAAGGTTCCGGTTTCGTGAACCTGCTGGTGCAACGTACCGCCCAGGGCCACGTTGAGCTCCTGGAAACCGCGGCAAATGCCCAGCACCGGCACACCCGCGGCCACGGCGGCGCGAATCAGCGGTAGAGTGGTAGCATCGCGGTCAGGATCATGCGGCGTGCCTGGCACGCTGTCAGGGCCGGCGTAATGGCGCGGCTCGACGTTGGAAGGAGAGCCGGTGAAGAGGATACCGTCCAGACCGTCAAGTATTTGGGTCGGTTCGAACAGCTCGCCAAGGGCCGGGATCATCATTGGCAAGCCTTCGGCGGCCACGGCGACTGCGCGGACATATTTGTCGTTACAAGTATGGCTGGCGTGCAAACCGACTGGTTTTATGCAGGCGGTGACGCCGATTGTCGGCAGGCGTGACATGTGATCCCCCGGTATTATTGGCGTTATGGGTTGCGAACGAGCTTAGCGTTGTTCATTTTTTTTCACAACACCCCCGTAAAAAATACAACACGCCCCACCGAACAATTCATTTGAGGGCCTTCAAGGACCGAAAAAACGCCCCAAAAGGCGGCAAAAATAGCCTCAAGGCGCCAATTCAGGGCAAACCGACCCTCGCTTGACTTCAGGATGGCTTTCGGATTGACTGAACCAGCAAAAGCCCAATGATTGATATTTTTAACAACAAAGGTGTTGCATCATGTCGGTACCCCCGCGTGCCGTTCAGCTCAACGAAGCGAACGCATTCCTTAAGGAACATCCTGAGGTTCTGTACGTCGACCTTCTGATTGCAGATATGAATGGTGTGGTGCGCGGCAAGCGCATCGAACGCACCAGCCTCCACAAGGTTTACGAGAAAGGCATCAACCTGCCTGCCTCCCTTTTCGCCCTGGACATCAATGGCTCGACAGTGGAAAGCACTGGCCTGGGCCTGGACATCGGCGACGCAGACCGCATCTGCTATCCGATCCCCGATACCCTTTCCAACGAGCCCTGGCAGAAACGCCCTACCGCGCAACTGCTGATGACCATGCACGAGCTGGAAGGCGAGCCTTTCTTCGCCGACCCGCGTGAAGTGCTGCGTCAGGTAGTGGCCAAGTTCGACGAACTGGGCCTGACCATTTGCGCAGCCTTCGAGCTGGAGTTCTACCTGATCGACCAGGAGAACGTGAACGGCCGCCCACAGCCACCGCGCTCGCCGATTTCCGGTAAACGTCCACACTCGACCCAGGTTTACCTGATCGACGACCTGGACGAATACGTGGACTGCCTGCAGGACATCCTGGAAGGTGCCAAGGAGCAAGGCATTCCCGCCGACGCCATCGTCAAGGAAAGTGCCCCGGCGCAGTTCGAAGTGAACCTGCACCACGTCGCCGACCCGATGAAGGCCTGCGACTACGCCGTGCTGCTCAAGCGCCTGATCAAGAACATCGCCTACGACCATGAGATGGACACCACCTTCATGGCCAAGCCCTACCCGGGTCAGGCGGGCAATGGCCTGCACGTGCACATCTCGGTCCTGGACAAGGACGGCAAGAACATCTTCACCAGTGAGGATCCCGAGCAGAACGCCGCGCTGCGTCACGCGATCGGCGGTGTGCTCGAGACCCTACCGGCGTCCATGGCGTTCCTGTGCCCGAACGTCAACTCGTACCGCCGGTTTGGTGCTCAGTTCTATGTGCCGAACTCCCCGTGCTGGGGCCTGGACAACCGCACCGTGGCGCTGCGTGTGCCGACCGGCACGCCGGACGCCGTGCGCATCGAACACCGCGTGGCCGGTGCCGACGCCAACCCGTACCTGCTGATGGCTGCGGTGCTGGCGGGCGTGCATCACGGCCTTACCAACAAGGTCGAGCCGAACGAACCGGTGGAAGGCAACTCCTACGAGCAGAACGAGCAGAGCCTGCCGAACAACCTGCGCGATGCCCTGCGCGAGTTGGACGACAGCGAGATCCTGGCGCGCTATATCGATCCGAAGTACATCGATATCTTCGTGGCCTGCAAGGAAAGCGAGCTGGAGGAGTTCGAACACTCCATCTCCGACCTTGAGTACAACTGGTATCTGCATACCGTTTGATGGGTTGTCGCTGTAAAAAACCGCAGCGCCCTGTAAAGGGTGCCTGCGGTTTTTTGTGGGAGCTGCCCTGCCAGCCAGCTTTTTCAGGCTTCGAGGCTCGCTGGCAAGCCAGCTCCCACAAGAAACCCTTACAATGCGGCTCGCCTTTCGGAGAAGCCCATGACCCGCACCGCCACGCCCCGCAAACCTCGCGCCCGCAGCCAGGCGCGGATCGACTCGATTCTCGAGGCGGCGCGTGCGCTGTTGGCCAGTGAGGGCGTGGGCAGCCTGTCGATCTACAGCGTGGCCGAGCGCGCGGAAATCCCGCCGTCGTCGGTGTACCACTTTTTCGCCAGCGTGCCGGCGTTGCTCGAAGCCCTGACCGCTGACATCCACGCGGCCTTCCGTGCCTGCCTGCAGGAACCGGTGAACCACGAGCAACTGCGGGACTGGCGCGACCTGTCGCGGCTGGTGGAACAGCGCATGCTGGTCATCTACGACCAGGATGCCGCCGCCCGCCAACTGATCCTGGCCCAGCACGGCCTGGCGGAAGTCACCCAGGCCGACCGTCAGCACGACCTTGAGCTGGGCGCGCTGATGCACCAAGTGTTCGACCGCCACTTCCAGCTGCCGAGCCTGCCCGACGACGTCGATGTATTTGCGCTGGCCATGGAGCTGGGTGACCGGGTGTACGCCCGCTCGGTGCAGGTCCACGGGCTGATCACCCCGCGCCTGGCGGAGGAAGGTATGCGCGTGTTCGATGCCTACCTGGGGCTGTACCTGCCCCCCTTCTTGCCTAAACGCTAGCCCAGGATCAAATGGGGGAGGAAACGGCTGGTATCCTTGGTGATCAGGCTGTCATCTTCGCGAATTCCTATACCCGCCGCGCGGTCACCGATCACCCACGAACCCACCAGCGTGAAGCTGTCGCCAAAGCGCGGCAGCGGCGCCAGTCGTTGCAGGATGTACGGTGCGTCGTCGTAGGGGCCGTCCACCACGTGCAACTGGTCGTCAGCGGTACGCAGTTCGATGTTGGCGCCCTCGCGGGAGAAGTACGGCTTTCGCACCCAGCCCTTCGGCACGGCGCTGCGCGGTGACGTATCTAGATGGCTTTCCAGCAGATTGGGGTGGCCGGGGTGCGCCTCCCACAGCAGCGGCAGAATGCCCTTGTTCGACAGCACCGCCTTCCACGCCGGCTCGATGAACTGCGTATCGCACTGAGCGATGGCCGCGCCAAAGGGTTCGTTGAAGATGAATTCCCAGGCATGCAGCTTGAACAGGTGGGGGATCCAGCGGTCCTCCAGGTCGACAAAGCGGCCATCGAGCAGGCCGATGTCCTCCAGGTCGATATGCCGCGATTCAATCCCCACTTTCTCCGCGATCAGGCGCAGGTAGTCCGTGGTGGCCTTGTCTTCCACTGAGCCCTTGATGGAAGCGAAGTAGAACGGTCGTTGGATGTTCAACGCGGCAAACGCTTCGTGCAGGCGGGTGTCGATGCTGTTGAACTGGTCGACCCCGGCCGGCAGCATGCCGCGCTCGATGCACTGTTCCAGCCAGCCCCATTGGAACGCCGACGCCTCGTACAGGCTGGTGGGCGTGTCGTAGTTAAGCTCCAGCAGCTTGGCCGGCCCGGTGCCGTCGTAGGAGAAATCCATGCGCCCGTACAGGTGCGGGTGCCCTTCACGCCATGAGGTGCGCACCAGGTCGTGGTAGGCCGCAGGAATGCTCAGGCGCTCCAGCTTTTCCTCGCTGTTGACCACCTCGCTCACCAGGTCCATGCACAGGTCGTGCAGGGCCTGGGTCGGGTCTTCCAGGTCGTCCTCGACCTGCTTGAGGCTGAACTGGTAGTAGGCGCTTTCGTCCCAGTAGGGCTCGCCGTCGATGGTGTGGAACATGAAGCCCAACTGCTCGGCCGTCTGCTTCCAGTCGGGACGCTCGGCCATGGCGATTTTCTTCATGCCGCCCTCACCCGCCGAAACTGCTGCGCGAGGAGGACGAACCGCCCCAGCCGCTGCGGGCCGTGGCCGAACTGCCGAAGCCGCCACGGGTAGTGGCCTGGCGCACCGACACCGGGTTGGCGTTGATGCTGGAACGGCCGCCGAAGCCACTGCCGCCCCCGCTGTAGCCGCCACCGTACTCACTCTGACGCGAGCGCGAGAAGGTAGCGCCGCTGTTGACCCGCTGGCCCAGGGTGGAGCTGGCGTAATTGCCGCGGTCATCGCGGTATTGGTACACCGGCGCCGAGGAGAAATTGCCGGAGTTGTTGCTGAGCATGTGACCAATCAACAGCCCGGTCAGCAGGCCGCTGCCGTTGAAGCCACCACCACCGCCACCGTCACCCCCCGAGCGCGCCACTTGCGCCTTGGCAGCGTCCAACTGCGACTGGGTGACCGTGCCGTCGGCATCCAGTTCGAAGCCACCCAGTTGCGGCATGTACTTGCCCGCCGAATCAACCTGGCAGTAGTCGGGCACGAAGTCGGCTTCGCAGTCGGCCTTGTTGTCGTACACCGGGGCGATGCGCCGGTGCTCGTTGAGGGCCGCGATGTAGGCGTCGGAGCACACGTCCACGGGAAACTTCTGCGCGGTGCACTGGGCTACCGACTGGAAGTTGAAGTTCTTTTTGACCTGGTAGGTCTTCTCCGGCGCACCGCAGCCGGCCACCGCCAGCGCCACGGAGGCGGCCAGCGACAGGTGTACGTACTTGCTTCGTTTCATCCCTGGCTCCGCCGATCAGTTGGTGTTGGGCGTCATGCAGGCGGCATTGAGCATGCCGACGCTGATTGCCACGGCGGCCACGTAGATGCCCGTGGCCAGTTCGCCGCGCTGGATGCGCGCCGACACGCCCTTGAGCACCAGGCTCACAGCCAGGAACGCCAGCAGTTGCACCACGCCGGCGATCAACGCCCACACCACGAAATCCAGCAGGCTGATGGAGTAGGCAATGACGTTGCTGGCCGGAATGGCGAAGCCGATGATGGCGCCGCCCAGGGCCACGGCGGCAGCGATGTTGCCCTCGCGAATCAGGGCGAATTCCTTGTGCGGCGTCATGCGCGTGTAGATGAACTGGAACAGCACGAGGAAAATCGCCGCCCCCAGCAGGTACAGCAGGAAGCCCAGCACGGCGGTGGGGTTCAGCGAAATCGAAAGTGCTTCTAGCATGGCATGTCCCTATGGATGGTTCAGAGGATGTGCAGGTCGGTGGGGTAAAGCGAGATACCCAGCGACGCACTGAGGCTGACGGTGCCCTCTTCGTCCTGCTCCACCGAGAACAGCAGGAACTCACGGCGGTCGGTCAGCCCGGTGTCGCGGGCGTACAGCATCGAGCGGTGCTCGACGATGTAGGACTCGTTGGGGTTGACCACCCGCTCGCGCAGGTCAACCAGTTCGGTCTGTCCGGCCTCGGTGCCCCACTCGCGGGTGAACTGCACACCGTCGAGGGTGTAGGTGGGCAGGCCGATATCACTGTTGGGGCCCGCCAGGCGCTGCAACTCGCTGTTGCTGCTGATGGTGGCGTGGCGCAGGTAATAGAACAGGATCACCGATTCCTCCTGGCCGCTTTGATCGCCGCTGGTGTGCACCTGCAGCCAATAGTCTTCGTCGTCCATGTAGTAGCGGCTCAGCCATTGCGACTGGCCGAGATCGACCGTGCCCACGCTCCAGATCTGCTGGGTGGGCGGAATGATCACCCGGCTGTGGTCGTCGAGCAGCAACTTGAGGGTGCTGTCGAAACTCACCGAACGGCCCTGGGCCAGGCCCAGGGCACCGACCACCGGGGTTTGGGACGTGGCGGCAGGCGCCTCCAGGCCCATGAACTGCTTGAACCAACCCATCATCAAACTCCTTCTTTGCGCAAAAGCATCCGTGCCGCCATCAGCCCTGCCACCGCACCGGCGATATGGGACTCGAACGAGACACCATAGCGTGGCAGAAAACCGTAGATCAGCCCACCGTACAGCAGCATGGCCGCCACGGCACAGAACAGGTTGGCCCAGCTGTGGTGAAACCAGGCCCGAGCCAGCACGTACACCCACAAACCGAACACCCAGCCGCTGGCGCCCACGTGGTAATAACCGCGGCCGAACAGCCATACCAGCAGGCCGCCGATGACGATGATCAGCGCGCTGGCGGCCAGGAAGCGGCCAACGCCGTCCTTGGCCACCAGCGTGCCCAGCACCACGAACGGCACCAGGTTGCCCAGCAGGTGCCACACAGAGCCGTGCAGGAACGGCGCACTGACGACGCCCAAAAGGCCCTGGGCCGAACGCGGCAGCAGGCCATAGGTGTTGAGGCTGTAGCCCGAGAGCAGGTTGAGCACCTGCACCACGCACATCACCCCGGCGAGCCAGAGCACGGGTTTGAAATCCTTGGCGGCGATCAACACTACCTCCCTTCGAGCATCAACGCCTGGGCCAACAGCATCCTCTGTGGGAGCAGGCCCATCCGGTTACTGGCCGGCCTGCTGCTTGCGCAGGCGTTCCAGGATGGCGTTGGCGCTGCCGGTGTCCGGCACGATGCCCGCTTCCTTGAGCTTGCGCTCCAAGTCGTTGCCGGTGGAGGCTTCGGCCAGTTGGTCCTGGGCCTCCAGCTCAGCGGCGCGCTGCTCCTGCTTGGCCTGCAAGCGGTTCAGGGTGCCGACCGCGGTTTCCAGCTTGCCATTGGCACCGCCGCTGGCGATTGAAGCGCTGACCTGGGCCTTCTGCACGCTTTCGCGGGCCTTCGCGACGTCCACCTGCTGGCGCAGGCTCTTGATGCGTGCCTCGGCCTTGGTGATGTCCTTGCGCATCTTTTCCACGTAGCCGCCAAACTCGATGGCCTGCTTGTGCTCGGTCTCGCGCTCGTTGACCTGCACGGCGATGGCCTCGGCCACTTCATGGGCCAGGTCATTGCGCTCGGCCTTCATCGCCGCCAGCGCCTTGCTTTCCAGGTCGCTGATACGGGCGTCGTACTGGGCCACGCGGTCGGTGGCCAGCTTGTGCTTGGCCATGATGCTCACCAGCTCGCGCTTGGCGTTGGCCAGGGCGGTGTCGGCGTCGCGGATCTCCTGGTCGAGAATGCGCAGGGCCTGTTGGTCGACGATGGACTCGCCGACTTCGTTGGCACCGCCACGCAGCGCCGTGAACAACTTGCTCCAGATGGATTGATTACTCATGTCGTTACTCCTTGGCGATTACTTGAAGAAGCCTTCAAAGGCTTCGGCGGCGCGCTGCACGTTGTCCACCAGGGTGAACACTTCGGTGACCACGTTGGTCAGGCTCGAACTGGCACTCAGGGCGCCGAACATGTTGTAGACAGTCTGGCCGTTAGGCATCACTTCCAGGCCGATGGACGACAGCGGGAACAGCTCGCGGCTGCGCAGCACCGCGTCGTTGAAGCGCGCCACGTCCTTGATGGAATCGACGTCCACCAGCACGGTGTCGACGATGATCTGCTCGCCCACCACGGCGATGTGAATCGGCAGGCCGCCGTATTCGTTCATCGTCAGCAGCAGGCTTTGCTCGGCACCTTGCACCAAGGTCAGGGTGATTTCCTTCGACGCTACTTCGTCCAGGGCCTGGAAGGCCTGGTGAAGGCGGTCAAGGGTCCATTTTTCCGCTGTGGTCATGTGTTCCTCCAACTTGAAAGTGCCAGCCATGACGGGCTGGCGGAGCTGTTTTTCCACCTGCTTGAGCAACCCGCGATTCTCCGGGAGCACCCACGCCTCGTGTTTCACATACCCGGCATCGGCCAGGCCGGCCCGCATTTTCTTCATGTAGAAGCTGGAGGTTTTCTTCTCCGCGGGGGCCTTTTTCACCGTTACCTTGTCTACGCCAGCCTTGCCTGCCATTGCATCAATTCCGTATCACATGTGATAAACATACACCTTCCACAGAAACCCGCAACACATCACGCGTGATGAAATTGTTTCCGTTTGTCGCAAAGCATTCAGCCATAAAAAAACCCCACAGGGCGAACCCTGCGGGGCTAAAGGGTGAAACGTGGATTACAGCTTGGCGATCGACACTTCGGTGGACTTCACGAAAGCGATGACCTCGCTGCCGATCACCAATTCCAGCTCGCGCACGGAGCGGGTGGTGATGACCGAGGTGACGATGCCGGAAGCGGTCTGCACGTCGATTTCCGACAGTACCGGCCCTTCGATGATTTCTTTCACGGTACCTTTGAACTGGTTACGGACGTTGATCGCTTTGATAGTCATGAGGTTCTTCCTGTTCAAACGAGGGTGAGGTTCAAAGTGCCCAGCGCAATTGCGTGGGCAAGGGAGCCGTGGGTTCGGGTTCGGGCGGAGTGCCCGGCAACGCCAACACACGGTTGAGGACTTCGGTTTCCAATGCCGCCAGGCGGTGCGAACCGCGAGCGCGCGGGCGGCCCAGCTCAACGTGCAGGTCCAGGCCGATCTCGCCGTCTTCGATCAGAATCACCCGATCAGCCACCGCCACTGCTTCCGCCACGTCGTGAGTCACCAGCAGTACGGTGAAGCCATGCTGCTTCCACAGGCGCTCGATCAACTGCTGCATTTCGATACGGGTCAGGGCATCCAGCGCGCCCAGGGGCTCGTCGAGCAACAGTAGGCGGGGTTTGTGGATCAGGGCACGGGCCAGGGCCACGCGCTGCTTCTGGCCACCGGACAATGCCGCCGGCCACTCGTTGGCGCGCTCGGCCAGGCCCACCGCTTCCAGTGCTTCCAGCGCTTGCGGGCGCCAGTTGCCTTTCAGCCCCAGGCCAACGTTGTCGATGACCTTCTTCCACGGCAGCAGGCGTGCTTCCTGGAACATCAGGCGAGTGTCGTCGCGGGCTTCGCTGAGCGGCGCGGAGCCGGCCAGCAGTTGCCCGTCAGTAGGTTTGTCGAGGCCGGCCAGCAGGCGCAGCAAGGTACTCTTGCCGCACCCGCTGCGGCCGACCACCGCCACGAACTGGCCGGCCGGAATGTGCAGGTCGATGTCCTTGAGCACCTGCCGGCTGCCAAATGATTTCTGCAGACCGTCCAGTGCCAGTGGGATGCCTTGCAGCAGGCGCGGCGGTTGAGTCTTGAGCACAGTCATGCGCCACCTCCTTTCACGACCTGGTAGGCCGGGTGCCAGCGCAGCCACACGCGTTCCAGGCCACGGGCGGCCAGGTCAGCCAGCTTGCCCAGTACCGCGTACAGCACAATCGCCAGTACCACCACGTCGGTTTGCAGGAACTCCCGGGCGTTCATGGCCAGGTAGCCGATACCGGAACTGGCCGAGATGGTTTCTGCCACGATCAAGGTCAGCCACATGAAGCCCAGGGCAAAGCGCACGCCCACCAGGATCGACGGCAGCGCGCCGGGCAGGATCACCTGGCGGAACAGGGCAAAACCGCTGAGGCCATAACTGCGGGCCATTTCCACCAGCGCCGGGTCGACGTTACGAATACCGTGGTAGGTGTTCAGGTAAATCGGGAACAGGGTGCCCAGGGCCACCAGGAAAATCTTCGCCGACTCATCAATGCCGAACCACAAAATCACCAGCGGAATCAGCGCCAGGTGCGGCACGTTGCGGATCATCTGCATGGAGCTGTCCAGCAGGCGCTCGCCCCATTTCGACAGGCCGACGACGAAGCCCAGGAACAGGCCCAGCGAGCCACCGATGACAAAACCGACACCGGCACGCCAGCCGCTGATGGCCAGGTGCGTCCAGATTTCGCCGCTGCGTACCAGCTCAACGCCCGCCGCCACCACGGCGCTGGGCGCCGGCAGAATGCGCGTGGACAGCCAGCCGGCACTCACCGACAACTGCCACACCGCCAGCAACAGCACCGGCAGCGCCCAGGGCGCGAGCCTGTGAATTATCTTTTCCATGACCAGCCCTCAGCTCTGCGACGCGGCTTTGGGCAGAATGTCGTTGGCGACCATCTCACCGAAAGGGCTGACGTAATTGGCGCCTTGTGGCTGTTCAGGCCGCTGCACGTCCAAGTGCGGGAACAACAGTTCGGCCACGCGGTAGGACTCTTCCAGATGCGGGTAGCCCGAGAAGATGAAGGTGTCGATGCCCAGCTCCGCGTATTCCTTGACGCGCGCGGCCACGGTCGGACCATCGCCCACCAGCGCCGTGCCGGCACCGCCACGCACCAGGCCGACGCCGGCCCACAGGTTAGGGCTGACCTCCAGGTTGTCGCGGTTACCGCCGTGCAGCGCGGCCATGCGTTGCTGGCCCACCGAGTCAAAGCGTGACAGCGAAGCCTGGGCGCGGGCAATGGTGTCGTCGTCCAGGTGCGAGATCAGGCGATCTGCCGCGGCCCACGCCTCGGCATTGGTTTCACGGACAATCACGTGCAAGCGAATACCGAAGCGCACGGTACGGCCCAGCTTGGCGGCCTTGGCCCGTACTTCGGCGATTTTCTCGGCGACGGCGGCCGGTGGCTCGCCCCAGGTCAGGTACATTTCCACCTGCTCGGCAGCCAGGTCCTGCGCGGCTTCCGAAGAGCCACCGAAATACAGCGGCGGACGTGGCTGCTGCACCGGCGGGTAGAGCAGTTTTGCGCCCTTCACGCGAAGGTGCTCGCCGTCGTAGTCGACGGTTTCGCCTTCCAGCACGCGGCGCCAGATGCGGGTGAACTCCACCGAGGCCTGATAGCGCTCTTCATGGCTGAGAAACAGGCCGTCGCCGGACAGCTCTTCAGGGTCGCCACCGGTCACCAGGTTGAACAGTGCGCGGCCATTGGACAGACGGTCCAGGGTGGCCGCCTGGCGCGCCGCTACCGTTGGCGAAATGATGCCCGGGCGCAGCGCCACCAGGAACTTCAGGCGCTGGGTTACCGGAATCAGCGAAGCGGCCACCAGCCAGGAATCCTCGCAGGAACGCCCCGTGGGGATCAGTACGCCACCAAAACCCAGTCGGTCAGCGGCCTGGGCGATCTGTTGCAGGTAGCCATGGTCCACGGCGCGCGCGCCTTCGGCGGTGCCAAGGTAATGACCGTCGCCGTGGGTGGGAAGAAACCAGAAAATATTAAGGCTCATTGGAGTTGTCTCCTAAGGGTGGCTAGGGCCGGCGCGGCGCGACGACCCACGGGGCGAATCACGGGGCTGTCGCGACCTTGGCGGGCGGCGTCCAGACCACATCCTTGATGCTCAGCGGCTTGGGAATCAGCTTGAGTTGGTAGAAGGCGTCGGCGATTTTCTGCTGCGCAGCCACCACGTCCGGGGTGATGAACTCGGCACCGAAGCCTTGGCGTTTCACCGACGTCAGGGTGATGTCGGCCGGCAGGCCCAGCAGGGGCGAAACTTCCTGGGTGACCTGCTCGGGGTTGGACTTGGACCACTCGCCTACCGAACGCACTTCGTCGACCAGCGTGGCGATCACCTGCGGATGCTGCTGTGCGTAGGGCTTGGTGGCCAGGTAGAACTGGTTGTTGTCGACCAGGCCCTTGCCATCACGCAGGGTACGGGCCTGCAGTTGCTGCTCGGCGGCGGCCTGGTAGGGGTCCCAGATGACCCAGGCGTCGACGCTGCCGCGTTCGAACGCGGCGCGAGCATCGGCAGGCGGCAGGAAGACAGTCTGGATGTCGGTGTATTTCAGGCCGGCGTCTTCCAGGGCGCGCACCAGCAGGTAGTGCACATTGGAACCCTTGTTGAGCACCACTTTCTTGCCCTTGAGGTCAGCCACCGATTTGATCGGCGAGTCCTTGGGCACCAGGATCGCTTCGCTGCTCGGGGCTGGCGGCTCGTGGGCCACGTAGAGCAGGTCGGCGCCGGCGGCCTGGGCGAACACAGGCGGGGTTTCGCCGGTCACGCCGAAATCGATGGAGCCTACGTTCAGGCCTTCCAGCAGTTGCGGGCCGCCGGGGAATTCAGTCCATTGCACTTGCACGCCCTGGGCGGCCAGGCGCTTTTCCAGCGTGCCACGGGCCTTGAGCAGCACCAGCGTGCCGTATTTCTGGTAACCGATGCGCAGGGTATCGGCCTGGGCCTGGGTGATGGCGCCGAACGATACAGCCGCAGCAAACAGAGCGACCAGACCACGACGCAAAAAGACTGTGCGCATAGCGCCGCTCCTTTGCTGTATTGGGGTTTTTGGCTGCACCTGCTTGCCCGTTGGCGGGCGAGTAAGGCGAGTGAATCTTGTACCTGTGAATCAATGTTCCCGTAGCAGCGGCGTTAGATACTCCAGCGCGCGCTCAGCAATCGTTCGTTCAGCAAATGCGGATCCAGCGGCTGCGGCCGGCGGCTCAGGGCGTAATGGAACTCTTCCAGCGCGTTACTCAGGCGCTGCTCCAGCGCCGGTGCCAGCTGCGCCGCGGCGCTACCTTCGCCGTAGGCGATCTGGCTGTCGTCAGCAAAGATCCCCTGCAGCATTTCCTGGGCCTTGAGCGCCGCCAGCACAGGCTTCAGCGCGTAGTCCACGGCCAGCATGTGGGCGATGCTGCCACCGGTGGCGATAGGCAGTACCACCTTGTTGGCCAGCGCCCGCTCGGGCAGCAGGTCCAGCAAGGTCTTCAGGGCGCCGCTGAACGAGGCCTTGTACACGGGCGTGGCCACGATCAGGCCATCGGCCTTCTGCACCAGTTCCAGGAAGTCGAGCACCTTGGGACTGTCGAACCGGGCGTGCAGCAGGTCTTCGGCCGCGAAGTCGCGCACCTGGAAGGTCACCACTTCAACGCCATGACGCTGCAGCCACACGCGCGTTTCTTCAAGCAACACGCCTGAACGCGAGCGCACACTGGGACTGCCACCGAGAGATACAACCAGCATTGGCCAAGCTTCCTTTAACCGTCCAAAAGGCCTCGCGGTCGGCGAGATGGAGACGACCATAACAGGCCTTTTTTATATCCATAAATCATATTTTTTCATTTGGTTATTCGCTAAAAGCATATGATTTTTTGCGCAAAAAAAGGGCCGTCATCAACGGCCCCAAACCCTGTCGTGGGAGTACGAATTCAGCGGTTCGGTTGCGGGGTCAGGCGCAGGTAGGGCTTCACTGCGCGGTAGCCTTTGGGGAAGCGCTGCTTGATCTCTTCCTCGTCCTTGAGCGACGGCACAATCACGACTTCGTCACCGTCCTGCCAGTTGGCAGGGGTGGCGACCTTGTGGTTGTCGGTCAGTTGCAGTGAGTCGATGACCCGCAGGATCTCGTGGAAGTTGCGGCCGGTGCTGGCCGGGTAAGTGATGGTCAGGCGCACTTTCTTGTTCGGGTCGATCACGAACAGCGAGCGCACGGTGAGGGTGTCGTTGGCGTTAGGGTGGATCAGGTCATACAGGTCCGCCACCTTGCGATCGGCGTCGGCCAGGATCGGGAAGTTGACGACAGTGCTCTGGGTTTCGTTGATGTCTTCGATCCACTTGTGGTGCGAGTCCACCGGGTCTACCGACAGGGCGATGGCCTTGACGTTACGCTTGGCGAACTCGTCCTTGAGCTTGGCGGTGAAGCCCAGTTCAGTGGTGCACACGGGAGTGAAGTCGGCGGGGTGGGAAAACAGCACACCCCAGCTGTTGCCCAGCCACTCGTGGAAACGGATCTTGCCGGCGCTGGAGTCTTGTTCGAAGTCGGGGGCGATGTCGCCGAGGCGGATGCTCATGAGAGGCCTTGCTCCTTGTTGAGTGCGTTATGTGAACCACTGTGCACTCAGCGTAGACCAAATAAAAAGAATAAATATCGATTTATTAAGTGCTGTAAGGAATAAGCGATTGCGGGCAAAACAAAGCCCGCCGCGGGATGGGGTCCGCGGCGGGCTTTTGTCTTAAAGCAGGGTTACAGCAGTGGGATCGAGTAGCTGACGATCACACGGTTTTCGTCCTGATCGCGCTGACCTGGAATGTCGTTGCGCCACATGGCGTTTTTCCAGGTGAAGCCCAGGCCTTTGAAGGTGCCTTCTGGTACGACGTAAGCCAGGGTGATGTCGCGTTCCCACTCGGAGCGGCCATCGCCATTGCCGGCAGTGGTCGAGCGGGTATCGATGTTGTCACCACGCAGGTAAACGATACCGGCTGTCGCGCCAGGGAAGCCCAGGGCGGCGAAGTCATACGAGTAGCGGCCTTGCCAGGTGCGTTCGCCGGCACGGCCGAACTTCTGGATCTGCATGTCGGTGATGGTGCCGTTGGAGGAACCGTCACCCTGGTTCAGCCACGGGAAGTCCGAGCTGCCGTTGCTCACCTGGTAACCGCCACCGAAGGTGTGGCCGGCCACGGTGTACAGGAACAGGCCGCTGTACAGATTGTTGTCGACCGGGCCTTTGCCGTTGGCGTTGCTCTGGTAGCTGCCGGTGGTGTAGTACGCGGCGTCGTTGGCGTTGGCGCCATCATCGGTGCTGTGGAAGTAGCGCAGGTCAGACTTCAATACACCCGGGCCGATCGCCCAGTTGTGGGTCAGGCCCAGGAAGTGCTGTTGGTAGAAGTCGGTCAGTTCGCCGTAGTAGTACTGCAGCAACAGGTCTTTGGTGACCTTGTAGTCAGCACCGCCGTAGTAGAACTTGTTGCTGCGCTCGCCGATGTTGCTGTTGCCGCTGCCATTGGCGCCGCTGATCGACAGGTTCTCGTTGTTGCTGGAGTTACGACCCTTGGCCTGGTCGATCTGACCGGCGATCAGGGTCAGGTCCTTGATGTCGTTCGAGGTGATCTGGCCGCCCTGGAAGGTTTGTGGCAGCAGGCGACCGTCGTTGTACTGGATGACCGGCAGTTTCGGCATCAGAGTACCGATCTTCAGCTCGGTCTTGGAGATCTTGGCCTTGGCCGTCAGGCCGAGGCTGGAGAAGCTGTCGGCAGGATCATCACCGTTGGTTGGGAAAACGGTGCCGCCATCCAGCGTGCCGGTCGGGTTACCCGACTTGGCGCGGGTGGAGTCCAGCTTCACGCCCAACAGGCCGATGGCATCAACACCAAAACCCACGGTGCCGGCGGTGTAGCCCGACTGGAACTCGACCTGGAAGCCTTGGCCCCACTCAGCGGAATAATTGGAATTCTTCGGCGCTGCCGAATCACGGTTATCCGTGTTGATGTAGTAGTTGCGCAGCTTCAGCGTTGCCTTGCTGTCATCGAGAAACCCGTCTGCGTGGGCTTGCGAAGCCAGCACCCCAACAGCCACGGCCAAAGCCAGTGAAGACTTGTACATTGCGTTGCTCCTGTAATGATTCTAATTCTTGTCTGTCCCCAATCCCGGATCTTCTGTCCGTTGCGCTGGGGTTGTTGCGATTAATGCCAGTGCGGACCACCGCGTCAACCGCTCTACGTCGCTTTTCGACGATGGTCTATGTCCATTTTGTGACGGGCAAGAGTAAATAATATTTCATAACTCCAAAAAGAATTGTTTTATCTCTTTTCAGATCGATTTGGAATAAATAATCGCCCAGCCCAAACCATTGGCCCTTACTTCGTAATCGGCCCATAAGCTAATTACTAAATGGTCTTTGCAAATTATTTTTTAGATCGATTAGCTTTCACAAAACCGGACCACCGGACATCTCGCCACCCCTTGCCCACCACCGCAAAAGCGCTCAGAGGTGCTCCATGTCCGTTTCGCGTCCGCTCATGAAAAAGCTTTTACTCACGGCGCTCAGCCTGTTCATGTTCAATGCATCGGCACAGGCGACAGAAACGTTACGCATTGGTTACCAAAAATCTTCCACGCTGATCACCCTGCTCAAGCAACAGGGCACCCTGGAGAAGGATTTGGCCGCCAAGGGCATCGAGGTCAGCTGGCATGAGTTCCCCAGCGGCCTGCCCCTGCTGGAGTCGCTGAACATCGGCAACGTCGACGTCAGCGCCGATGTGGCCGACACCGTGCCGGTGTTTGCCCAAGCCGCCGGCGCCAACCTCACCTACTTCGCCCAGGAAACCGCATCACCCGAGGCCCAGGCCATCGTGGTGCGCCAGGACAGCCCGCTGAAAACCCTGGCCGACCTCAAGGGCAAGAAAGTCGCGGTCACCAAGGCTGCCGGCACCCATTACCTGTTGATCGCCGCGCTGACCAAGGCCGGCCTGAAATTCAGCGACATCCAGCCCGCCTACCTGACCCCGGCCGATGGCCGCGCCGCCTTTGAAAACGGCAAGGTGGATGCCTGGGTTACCTGGGAACCCTTCCTCACCAGCGTGCAGCGGCAGTTGCCGACCCGCGTGCTGGCCGGCGGCAGCGGCCTGGCCCAGTACAAGCGTTATTACCTGACCAGCACCGCCTACGCCCAGGCCCACCCTGAAGTGCTCAAGCTGGTGTTTGCCGAATTGCAGAAGGCCGGCCAGTGGACCAAGGCCAACCCGGCCAAGGCAGCCGCCATTCTTGGCCCGCTCTGGGGCAACCTCGATGCCGCCACGGTGGAAGCCGCCAATCAGCACCGTACCTACCTGGTGCAGCCAGTGCAGCGCGACCAACTGGGCGAACAGCAGAGCATCGCCAATGCATTCCTGGCCGCCGGGCTACTGCCCAAGGCCGTGGATACCCAGGCCGTGGGCATCTGGCACCCCTGAATTCCAACAACACCCGACATCAAGGCATTCCCCATGGCTATCACCCTGCCCTATCGCCGTCTGTTCGCCGCCATCGCCCTCGCCGGTTTCGGCCTGAGCGCCCATGCCGCCAACCTGACCATCGGCTACCAGACCGGTATCGACCCCAGCAAAGTGCCCCAGGCCGACGGCGCCTACGAGAAAGCCATCGGCGAGAAAATCGACTGGCGCCGCTTCAACAGCGGCCCGGAAGTGGTGACCGCCATTGCCTCCGGCGATGTGCAAATCGGCAACCTGGGCTCCAGCCCCTTGGCCGCTGCCGCGTCGCGCAAGCTGCCGATCGTGGCGTTTATCGTGTCGGCGCAGATCAATTCCGCCGAAGCGCTGGTGGTGCGCAACGGCAGCGGTATCAACAGCCCGCAGGACCTGGTGGGCAAGACCATCGCCACGCCGTTCGTGTCCACCTCGCACTACAGCCTGCTGGGTGCGCTGAAGCACTGGGGACTCGAAGGCAAGGTCAAGGTGGTGAACCTGCAACCGGCCGAAATCGCCGCCGCCTGGAAACGCGGCGACATCGACGGCGCGTTCGTGTGGTCGCCGGCCCTGGGCGAAATCCGCAAGTCCGGCAAGACCCTCACCGACGCCGCGCAAGTGGGCCAGTGGGGCGCGCCGACGTTCGAAGTGTGGGTAGCGCGCAAGGATTACGCCGACAAGCACCCGGA
This sequence comes from uncultured Gammaproteobacteria bacterium, assembly GCA_963816515.1. Classification (GTDB taxonomy): domain Bacteria; phylum Pseudomonadota; class Gammaproteobacteria; order Pseudomonadales; family Pseudomonadaceae; genus Aquipseudomonas. Next base: position 2,178,380 of record CAWFKX010000001.1, read on the forward strand.
AGTGATCGCCCAGTTCGCCAAGGTCACCCTGGATTCGTTCGCCGACTACGCGGCGCACAAGGATGCCTGGACGCCTGAGTCGGCCCCTGTACAAAAAATCGCCAAACTCACCGGTGCCAACGCCAGCGACGTGCCTGAACTGCTGGCCGGTTCGACATTCCCCGACGCCAAGGCGCAACAGACCACCGCGCTGCTGGACGGCGGCACTGCCAAGGCCATCGGCCAGACCGCCGAGTTCCTCAAGGAACAGGGCAAGGTCGAAAGCGTGCTGCCGGACTACTCGCCGTACGTGAGCGCCAAGTTCGTCCAGTAACGCCCCGCCACTGTGGGAGCGGGTTCTACCCGCGAACCAGACGCCGCGATTTTTTCTGTTGAAGCGCGGCGTTCTTTTCGCGGGCAGAGCCCGCTCCCACGCAAAGGCCCATAAGCTAATGCAAAAAGGTTATTTATTTAGTAATTCTTAGATCATTTAGTCTTCTCCTCACCATAGCCATCCGGCCGCCTGATGAGGAGCCTCACCATGTCCCTGTTCAACCCTCTCCGCCTGTTGGCGGCCATTTCCCTGGCGGGCGCCGCGTTCATGGCCCAGGCCACCGATTTCACCGTTGCCTACCAGACCACCGTCGATCCGGCCAAAGTTGCCCAGGCCGACGGCGCCTATGAAAAAGCCACGCAGTCGAAAATCAGCTGGCGCAAGTTCGATGGCGGTTCCCAAGTGATTACCGCCGTGGCGTCCGGTGATGTGCAGATCGGCTATGTCGGTTCCAGCCCGCTCGCAGCCGCCGCCACCCGCCAGCTGCCGGTGGAAACCTTCCTGATCGCCACCCAGATCGGCGCCGCCGAGGCACTGGTGGCGCGCAACGGTTCTGGCATCAACAGCCCGCAGGACCTGGTCGGCAAGAAAATCGCCGTGCCGTTCGTGTCCACAGGCCATTACAGCCTGCTGGCCGCCCTGAGGCAGTGGAAGATCGACCCGTCGAAAGTCACCATTCTCAACCTTGATCCACCGGCGATCATCGCTGCCTGGAAACGTGGCGACATCGACGCCACCTACGTGTGGGACCCTGCCCTGGGCGTGGCCAAGGAGAGCGGCAAGGTGCTGATCACCTCAGGTGAACTGGCCAAGCTCGGCGCGCCGACCTTTGATGCCTGGATCGTGCGCAAGGACTTCGCCGCCAAGCACCCGGAAATCGTCAAGGCCTTTGCCAAGGTGACCCTGGACGCCTACGCCGACTACCGCAAAGACCCGAACGCGTGGCTGGCCAACCAGGCCAACGTCGACAAGCTGGTGAAGCTGTCGGGCGCCAAGGCCACTGATATTCCGCTGCTGCTGCAAGGCAACGTTTACCCGCTGGCTGCCGACCAGGTCACCGCCCTGGGCGCACCCACCACCCAGGCGATCACCAACACCGCCACCTTCCTCAAGGAACAAGGCAAGGTCGACGCCGTATTGCCCGACTACGCCCCGTACGTGAGCGCGCAATTCGTTCAGTAACTCTTTAAGCACAGGATCAGTCCCATGGCCCTGCTCCAACTCGAGCGCATCAGCGCACAGTACCCCGGCGCCAGCACGCCGGTGCTGGCCGACATCAACCTGACCCTAGGCCCACAACAGCTGCTGGTGGCCCTGGGCCCTTCGGGCAGCGGTAAAACCTCGCTGCTGAACCTGATCGCCGGTTTCGTCGAACCCAGCGCCGGGCGCATCACCCTCGACGGCGTGCCGGTGAAAGGCCCCAGCGCCGAGCGCGGCGTGGTGTTCCAGGACGATGCCCTGCTGCCGTGGCAGGACGTGCTGGCCAACGTGGCCTTCGGCCTGGAACTGGCCGGCGTGCCGCGGGAAAAACGCGAGCTGCGCGCCCGCGACATGTTGGCGTTGGTCGACCTGGCCGACTTCGGCAGCCGCCGTATCTGGCAACTGTCCGGCGGGCAGAAACAACGTGTCGGCCTGGCCCGCGCGCTGGCGGCCGACCCACGGGTATTGCTGATGGACGAGCCGTTCGGCGCGCTGGATGCCTTTACCCGCGAACAGATGCAGGAACTGTTGCTGCAAGTATGGAAACGCACCGCCAAGCCGGTGTTCCTGATTACCCACGACATCGAAGAAGCGGTGTTCCTGGCCACCGACCTGATCCTGCTGGCGCCCAACCCGGGCCAGGTGGTCGAACGACTCAGCCTGGATTTCGGCCAGCGCTACGGCGCAGGCGAGTCGGCGCGCTCGATCAAGTCCGACCCGCGCTTCATCGAAACCCGCGAACACGTGTTGTCACGGGTGTTCTCCCAACGCACCGCACTGCAACAGGAGCCGGCATGAGCAGCTACCAGGTCCCAGCCACCGCCCAGGCCACGCTGATCAAACCCGTCAAGCCGCGCCGCAAGTTGAGCACCCGCGCCATCAGCACCCTGACATTGCTGACCCTGCTCGGCGCATGGTGGGCCGTGACCGCCACCGGCCTGATCGAGCCGCTGTTCCTGCCCTCGCCTGTCGCCGTGCTGCAGAAAGGCTGGCTGCTGGCGACCAAGGGCTACATGGACGCCACCCTGTGGCAGCACCTGGGTGCCAGCCTGAGCCGTATCGGCCTGGCCCTGGGCTTCGCCATCCTGACGGCGATCCCGATCGGCATCGCCATTGGCACCAACCGCATCGCCCGCGGCATCTTCGACCCGTTGATCGAGTTCTACCGGCCCATTCCGCCGCTGGCCTACCTGCCGCTGATCGTCATCTGGTGCGGCATTGGCGAACTGTCGAAAGTGCTGCTGATCTACCTGGCTATTTTCGCCCCTATCGCCATTGCCACCGCCACCGGCGTGCGCACTGTCGACCCGGCCAAGCTGCGCGCCGCGCAGTCGCTGGGTGCCACCCGCGCGCAACTGATCCGCCACGTGATCCTGCCCAGCGCCCTGCCCGATATCCTCACTGGTGTGCGCATCGGCCTGGGCGTGGGCTGGTCGACCCTGGTGGCCGCCGAGCTGATCGCCGCCACCAGCGGCCTGGGCTTCATGGTGCAGTCGGCGGCGCAGTTCCTGGTCACCGATGTGGTGATTCTCGGCATCCTGGTGATCGCCGTCATCGCCTTCGCCCTGGAAATGGGCCTGCGCGCCCTGCAGCGCAAGCTGGTGCCTTGGCACGGCCAGAGTCATTGATTGATTGCTTACCTTGAATAACGAGATAGCCATGAGCCTGACCATCACCCCTATCAGCCCGGCCATCGGCGCCGTCATCAGCGGCATCGACATCGCCCAGCCACTGGCCGCCGAGCACCGCGACGCCATCGAACAGGCGCTGCTGGCGCACCACGTGATTTTCTTCCGCGACCAGCCGATCACCCCGCAGCAGCAGGCGCATTTCGCCGCGCAGTTTGGTGACCTGCACATTCACCCCATCTACCCCAACGTGCCGGAACAGCCGGAAGTGCTGATCTTGGACACTGCCGTGACCGATGTGCGCGACAACGCCATCTGGCACACCGACGTGACCTTCCTGCCCACCCCGGCCATGGGCGCGGTGCTCAGCGCCAAGCTGATCCCGGCATACGGCGGGGACACCCTGTGGGCCAGCGGCATCGCCGCCTATGATGCGCTGTCCGCACCGCTCAAGCGCCTGCTGGACGGCCTGACCGCCACTCACGACTTCACCAAATCCTTCCCGCTGGAGCGCTTCGGCAGCACCCCCGAAGACCTGGCGCGCTGGGAAGAAGCGCGGCGCAAGAACCCGCCCATCAGCCACCCCGTGATCCGCACCCACCCGGTCAGCGGGCGCAAATCACTGTTCGTCAGCGACGGCTTCACCACCCGCATCAACGAACTGGAACCGGCCGAAAGCGACGCCATCCTCAAACTGCTGTTCGCCCACGCCACCCGCCCGGAGTTCTTCGTCCGCTGGCGCTGGCAGGAGAACGACGTGGCGTTCTGGGACAACCGCAGCACCCAGCACTACGCCGTGGACGACTACCGCCCGGCCCGCCGCGTGATGCAGCGCGCAACCATCCTGGGGGATGCGCCGTTCTGACTGAATCCCTGCTTTTCGGGCTTCAACGGGGCGCTGGCAAGCCAGCTCCCACACAACCCACGTAGCAGCCAAAGGCTGCGTCCTACCATGACGCGGCCTGGCGGCCGCTGCTACGAATGTGTCGCCGCGCCTCCTGTACGGGCCAACTTTACTCTTGACACCCAATGCTACTCAGGCCCGAGCCTTGACGAGTGGAGAATCCGCAAAACCAAAACGGCGTCATCCAGCACCACGTACGTCGCTATGTAAGCCGTCCCAGTAATAACTAGCTCACGTGTCTCGCTCATGCGGCCAGCCCGCCCAAGGCGCGGAAAATCAGCAAGCCGCTCAACCTGGCCAGCAATGCACTGATCGAGCGTAGCCGCAGCATGCAAGTTGAAATCTTCGAGGTAATCAAAAATCCGATTACGATCCTTGATGGCCATCCCTGACCACTCCAGCCTCAACCTTCTGCCTTGGCGATTCGGCGCATGGTCTCAGCCCTACGCTTGCTGAAATGCGCTTCAACTTCTTCATGGCTGACGGGAGGACTTTTGTCATTCAATGCCTCCATCACCTTGGCTCTGAACCAGGCATCATGCGTAGCCGGATCCACGGTCATCCCTACGGGTAAAGCCCCTTCATTGGCAATCCTGGTCAGAAGGATGCGCATAGCATCCGATACTGTCATACCCATTTTTTCCAAAACCTCGGCAGCCTTATCTCTAAGCTGCGGATCGATTCGAGTTTGCACAACGGCTGTCGCGGCCATGACGAAGCTCCTCATCCGGTAGACAGCCAATGTAATTCATTTGACGTACACCAACAACGTTGGTGTGCGCCCCTCATCAGCAATACCTCAACAACCCAAAGTCATTACAGCGTGAGGTTTCTGAGAGCCCTGCTTCAAACTCTAGGGAAACGGTTGCGAGTGCACCATCTCCCCATTCCGATTTGAGCGTGGGAACAATCTGAAAGGTCGTGAATGGGCCCTGACTACAGGGTTACTTCAGCACTGCGTGGCTCACATCTAAGTGCTTGGGCAACAAATGGTTCTGATAAAACAGATCCGCCGTCACCTGCTGCGCCGCCATGATCTTGTCGTCAATCGGCGAGATTGGCGATGGCGGGCGGTTGTCGATGTATTGGGCTACCACCGGTTTGGGCAGGCTCATGTTGCCGGCCAGCACGTTGATGCTGTCGTCACGCTGGCTGCGGGTGAGGGCTTCGGCCTGGCTGAGTTCGTCGAGCAGGCTGTGGATAAACGGGCCATTCTGCTCGGCGTATTGGCGGCGGGCGGTGTACAGCGGCCCGGACAGGCCCAGGCCGGTGCCGTCGGCAAGTTTGCGGGTGTGGCCGTCGCTGAGCGCCAGCGAGGAGTACGGGTCCCAGATGACCCAGGCGTCGACGCTGCCTTGTTCGAAAGCGGCACGGGCGTCGGCGGGGCTGAGGTAGATGGGCTGGATGTCCTTGTAGGTCAGGCCGGCCTTGTTCAGGGCGCGCAGAATCAGGTTGTGCGAGCTTGAACCCTTCTGGAAGGCGACTTTCTTGCCCTTGAGTTCGGCCACGCTGTGCAGCGGGCTGTCGTTTTTCACCAGGATCACTTCGGCGGCGGGCTTGGGCGGTTCGGCGCCGATGTACACAAGGTCGGCACCGGCGGCCTGGGCGAACAGCGGCGGGATGTCGCCAGTGGAGCCCACGTCCAGGGCGCCGACGTTCAGCGCTTCCAGCATTTGCGGGCCCGCAGGGAATTCGATCCACTGCACCTTGGTTTGCGGGAACTGCTGTTCCAGCAGGCCGTGTTCCTTGGCCAGCACCAGGGCGATGGAGCCTTTCTGGTAGCCGATGCGCAGCGCGGCCGGGTCGGCCAGGGCGTTGAAGGTCAGGGCGAACAGGGACAGGCCCGCCGCCAGCAGTGCCAGTGGTTTCATGCAGGGGTTCTCGTGTGCGAAGCCGGGGGCCGCAGCCCCCGGTTTGGAAGGGTCACTCAGCCAGCGATGGCTTTTCCCACAGGTTGATGCCGCCTTCGACGGCGAAGCGGTCGATGGCGGTCAGTTCTTCCTGGGTGAACGACAGGTTTTTCAAGGCACCAACGTTCTCGATGATCTGCTCTGGGCGGCTGGCGCCGATCAGTGCCGAGGTCACGCGCGGGTCGCGCAGGGTCCAGGCCAACGCCATTTGCGCCAGGCTCTGGCCGCGCTGCTGGGCGATTTCGTTCAACGAACGGATGTGCGCCAGGTTGCTTTCCGACAGGTGTGATTGCAGCAGCGAGCCACCGCCGGGCTTGTTCACCCGGGCGTCCTTGGGCACGCCGTTGAGGTACTTGTCGGTCAGCAGGCCCTGGGCCAGCGGGGTGAAGGCGATAACGCCGGCGCCCAGGTCGTCAGTGACGTCCAGCAGGTCTTTTTCCACCCAGCGGTTGAGCAGGTTGTAGGCCGGCTGGTGGATCAGCAGCGGCACTTTCCATGCCTGCAATAGCTGAGCGATCTCGCGGGTTTTCACCCCCGAGTAAGAGGAGATGCCGATATACAGTGCCTTGCCCTGTTGCACGGCGGTGGCCAGTGCGCCGGCGGTTTCTTCCAGCGGGGTGTCGGGGTCGAAACGGTGCGAATAGAAGATATCCACGTAGTCGACGCCCAGGCGTTGCAGGCTCTGGTCGAGGCTGGCGAGGATATATTTGCGCGAACCGCCGCCCTGGCCGTACGGCCCTGGCCACATGTCCCAGCCGGCCTTGCTGGAGATGATCAGCTCGTCACGGTAGTGCTTGAAGTCTTCGCGCAGCAGGCGGCCGAAGTTGATCTCGGCGCTGCCGTAGGGCGGGCCGTAGTTGTTGGCCAGGTCGAAGTGGTTGATGCCCAGGTCGAACGCGGTGCGCAGCAGGGCGCGCTGGGTGTCGATCGGCGTGCTGTCGCCAAAGTTGTGCCACAGGCCCAGCGACAGGGCTGGCAATACCAGGCCGCTACGGCCTACGCGGCGGTAGGGAATGGACTCGTAGCGGTCTTGCGCAGCGATGTAAGTCATCGAATCCTCACTTTATTGAAATGGTGCACATCCTCGTAGGAGATGCCGCCAGGCTGCGACGGCGTGCGCAGCAGGCCCGCGATTTAGGCAACAGCGCTGAAGGTCCTGCGGACCTTTTCGCCGTCTGGCGACAGCTCCTGTAGTGGAGTGTCAGAAAAACGGATTGGCTGGCTTTTCCAGCCCCAGATTCTCACGCAATGTACTGCCCTCATACTCGGTTCTGAACAGCCCGCGGCGTTGCAGTTCCGGCACCACGTGGTCGGCGAAATCTTCCAGGCCGCCCGGCAGGTGCGGTACCAGCACGTTGAAACCATCCGCCGCGCCCTGTTCGAACCAGGCCTGCAACTGATCGGCGATCTGCACCGGAGTGCCGATCAGGCTGTAATGCCCGCGACCACCGGCGATCTTGCGGCCCAGCTCAGCCAGTGTCAGGTTTTCCCGCCCGGCCAGTTCCGTCAACAGTTTCTGCCGGCTTTGCTGGCCGCTGTCGGTCAGCGGCAGCTCGGGTAACGGCCCGTCCAGCGGGTAGCCGGACAGGTCGAAGTTACCCAGCATACGCCCCAGCAGGGCCACGCCGACTTCGGGCTCGACCAGCGCCTGGAATGCCTCGAATTTTTCCCGGGCCAGGGCTTCGGTTTCACCGACCACCACGAACACCCCGGGCATGATTTTCAGCGACTCAGGCGTACGCCCGAACTTCGCCAGCCGGCCCTTGAGGTCGGCGTAGAAGGCCTGGGCGTTGGCCAACGAAGTCTGCGCAGTAAAGACCACTTCAGCGGTTTCTGCCGCCAGTTCGCGGCCGGTTTCCGAGGAGCCGGCCTGCACGATCACGGGCTGGCCCTGGGGCGAGCGGGCGACGTTGAGCGGGCCCTTGACGCGAAAGTGTTCGCCTTCGTGGTTGAGCACGTGCAGCTTGGCCGGGTCATAATACTGGCCGCTGGCCTTGTCGCGGGTGAAGGCATCGTCGGCCCAGCTGTCCCACAGGCCGGTGACCACCTGGTGGAATTCGCGGGCGCGGCTGTAGCGCTCGGCATGGCCGATGTGTTCGTCGCGGCCAAAGTTCTTCGCTTCGGCGGCGGCGTCGGAGGTCACCAGGTTCCAGCCCGCGCGGCCACCTGAAAGGTGGTCCAGCGAGGCGAACTTGCGCGCCACATGATACGGCTCGTTGTAGCTGGTGGTGACGGTGCTGATCAGGCCGATGTGCTCGGTCACCGCGCTCAGCGCCGACAGCAGCGTCAGCGGCTCGAAATGATCGGAGCGGGCCATGCGGCTGGCGATGTCGCCGGTGGCCGCGGCCACGCTGTCGGCCACGAACAGAGCGTCGAAACGCGCCCGCTCGGCCACCTGGGCCAGGTGCTTGTAGTGCTTGAAATCAAGGCCGGCATTGGCCGGCACCTGCGGGTGCCGCCAGGCCGCCACGTGGTGACCGGTCGCCATCAGGAACGCGCCCAATTTCAGTTGTCGTGGTGCCTGGCTCATGCTTTAGAAGTCCTTGCGTACTTGAATGCCGAAGTAACGTTGGTCATCACGCGGTACCGCGCGGTAGACGTAACCGGTGCCGGTCGCCAGCAGTGGCGAGTAGGACTTGTTGAGCAGGTTCTTGCCTTCCAGCGAAACGCGCCAGCCGCTGCCGTAGTCGGCCAGGGCGATGCTGCCATTCCAGATGCCGTAGGCGCCCTGGGTGGTGCCGGCCGCCTGGCTGATGTCGTATTGCACTTTGCTCTGCCAGTTGTAGTCGGTGCCCAGTTCGATATCCATGCCGTTGTCCAGCGGGATGTCGTAATCGGCGCGCACGTAGGTTTTCCAGTCCGGGCTGAACGGCAGGGCATTGCCATTGACGTTGCAGGTGGCGGCGGCGCCAGCCGGGCAGCTGAATTCATCAATGCGTGCATGGGTGTAGGCAAAGGAGCCGGACAGCTTCAGGTTGCGGGTTGCCTGCAGGGCCCAGTCACCCTCCACGCCTTCGGTGCTGACGGTGCCGGCGTTGATCAGGCGGGTCACCACCTGGTTGGCCACGGTGTCGTAGAAGTTGGCCTGGTAGTTCTGGTATTCGCTGTGGAATACCGCCAGGTTGGTGGTCAGGCGGTTGTTCCAGCTGGAAGCCTTGACCCCCAGTTCCCAGGTGTTGGAGGTTTCCGGCTTCAGGGCCTGGGTGTCACGCGGCTGCATGTTGAAGAACACGTTGTAGGCCGGGCCCTTGTAGCCACGCGAATAGGTCAGGTAGCTGGTGACGTTGTCGCTCAGGTCGTACTGGAAGCCCAGGCGCCCGGACCAGCCATGGGCGTCGGTGTCGCCCGAACTGCTGGTGCTGGGGTTGATGCCGTTGACGGCCACGGCGGAGGTGGACGTGCGCTCGTGGTCGTAGCTGAGACGGTCATGGGTCCAGCGCAGGCCGGCGATGCCGCGGAAGGTGGAGGTGAAGTTGAAGGTGTTTTCACCGAACGCCGCGACGCTGTCGCTGGTGGTGCCGTAATTGGCGAGGCCGTTATTGGTGGCCGTAGGGGTGATCAGCGTGCGTTCGTAGGTTTCCTTGTCCCGAGCGTGCATGTAGTACAGGCCCGCCACGTATTCCATGAACTCGCCTTTAGGCGATGCGATGCGCAACTCCTGACTGTATTGATCGTAGTTCAGGGTGCCGCGGTCTTCGATGCCAGGGTAGGTGGCGCTGATGGTCGCCAGGCGATCGGCGTCTTGCCACTGGTCGTTGTTCCAGCCACGCCAGGCGGTAATGGAGGTCAGGGTGTAGTCGCCCAGGTTCCAGTCGGCCTGCGCGGACAGGCCCTTGTTGTAGTCATTGACGTGGGTGCGGTAGTCGCTGGTGATGTCACGGTTGTGCGAGCTGGCCGTCACGGGCGACAACGCGCTGCCGAACGAGGCCAGGGTGGTGTCGCTGATCACGCCGTTGGGGGCGTCGCTGGCCGAGTTCATGTAGTCGGCCGACAGGGTCAGCTTGAAGTCGTCGTTGGGGGTGAACTCCAGTTTGCCGCGCGCACCTTTGCGGTTGTAGCCGTTGAGCGTCTGGCCGTTGGTCTTGTTGTGCACGTTGCCGTCGTAGTCGCTGACCAGCGCGGTGAAGTTGCCCTTCAGGGTGCCGGGGATCAGCGTGCCGCCGATGCCGAAGCGGGTGCGGCTTTCGTTACCCTGGTAGTAGGACTGTTCCACGTAGCCGTGGGTCTCGTCGGTGGGCGCCTTGGTGGTGATGTTCAGCACGCCTGCCGAGGCGTTCTTGCCGAACAGCGTGCCCTGCGGGCCGCGCAGCACTTCGATGCGTTCCAGGTCCAGCAGGTCGAGGGTGGCCATGCCGGGACGGCCGTACACCACGCCGTCGACCACCGTGGCCACGGTCGGCTCGACGCCTGGCGAGGTGGAGATGGTGCCCACGCCGCGAACGAACAGCGAGGTATCTTTGTTCGATGCGCCGGTGCGGAAGTTCACGGTGGGGATCTGCTGCACGATGCTTTCGATGCTGGTGCGGTTTTCACGCCCCAACTGCTCGCCGTCCAGCACGGTAACGGCCACGGGCACCTTCTGCAGCGACTCTTCGCGGCGGGTGGCAGTGACGGTCACCGACTTGAGCACCGGCGCGGCGTTGCTGTCGGCGTCGGCGTTGCTGGTGGTGCCGGTAGTGGCGGTGGCATCCGCTGCCTGCGCGCCCAGTGGCATGGCCGCGCACGCAGCCAGTGTCCAGCCAAAGGCCTGGGCCAGCGCGGTGGTTTTGAAACGTTCCCCAATTCGGTTGTACATGTCGGATGCCCTGCTCGAAAGTTGTGCCCTGGCCGTGGCTCTGCGGCCACTGCGTGTTGTCGTTCGCAGAAAAGGTGTCGTGGGCATTCGCTCGAGCGAGTAGCAGACAAAGCACTTTGTTAGCGCTAACATCGTCAGTATCGGTAACCGACCCATAGACCGTCCAATACTGAAAAATTACCTTTATATTCTTTTAGGTTTTATGAGCTGCCCATGACCGAAGACAAGCGCAAACGCCGCGGCGCCGGCCGCGTCACCCTGGACACCGTGGCCCGCCACGCCGGGGTGTCGGCCATCACCGTGTCGCGCTACTTCAACCAACCCGAACAGGTATCGCCGGAACGGCGCGAGCGCATCGCCGCCGCGGTCGAGGAACTGGGCTATGTGCCCAACCTGGTGGCCGGCGGGCTGGCCTCGGCGCGCGGCAAGATCGTCGGCATGGTCATTCCCAACATCTCCGGGCCGATTTTCGCCAACACCATTCAGGGCTTCAGCGACACCCTCAGCCGTCACGGCTATCAGCTGCTGCTGGCCTCCAGCTACTTTTCCGTGGAGCAGGAAGAAAGCGCCGTGCGCGCCTTCCTCGGCTGGTCACCGGCAGCGCTGGTACTGACCAGCCACTTTCACAGCGCCGCTACGGAAAAGATGATCGCCGAAGCTGACATTCCGCTGATCGAAACCTGGGATTACCGCCCCGAGCGCAGCCCCATCCAGATCGGTTTCTCCCATGTGCAGGTGGGCGTAACGGCTACCCGCTACCTGCACGCCAAGGGTTACCGACGCATCGCCTTCGTGCAGAACAGTGCCGCCGGCGACTTCAGTGCCCTGGAGCGTCGTGACGGCTACAACGCCACCATGCAGGAATTGGGCTTGCAGCCGCAGGTATTCGCCCCGCAGGCCGGGCTGGCGCCGTTCGAGGCCGGCAAGCAGGCCATGCAGGCGCTGATGGCCGGTGACAACCCGCCCCAGGCGATCATCTTCGCCAACGACAACCTGGCTGCCGGCGGCCTGCTGGCGGGCCAGCGCGCAGGGCTGAAGATCCCGCAGGACTGCGCCGTGGTGGGGTTTGGCGACTACCCGTTCGCCGAGATGCTGATGCCCAGCCTGACCACCATCAAGCCACCGGCGCTGGAGATTGGCGTGCTGGCGGCGACGCGGGTGCTGGAGAGCCTGGGGGAGACCCCGGGGCAGCGGTTGAATTTGCTGGAGTGCCAGTTGATCGAGCGTGAAAGCGCCTGATAGTCCTGCCACATGACGAAGCAAATACATCCGCCACCCAGTCCTGCCCTACACCTGCCCGTCAGAGGATGGGTGAATGGGCAGGTTCAGCGACGAGCGCCAACGTCAGCGAACCATGTGCAGAAACTGCATATGCCGCTCGTACTGATCAAGAATGTCGTTGATCACTTGCTCCTTGCTGTAGCCCACCAGGTCATAGTCCTGGCTGCCCTCGGCAAGGTGCACTTCGGCACGATAGTAACGGCGGTTCTTCAGTTCCTTGGTGCCCATGCCGCCACGGGCGAACGACGGTGTGAAGTAGCCGCGCATCAATACCTGGTAGATGAACGGGCGCTCGTCGCCGTGGCCGATTTCCAGGCTGACCTGATCGTGGTTGAGGTCTTCCTGGGTCACCACCTTCAAGCCCTTCTCGGTGAACACCGCCGAGACTTCCTCGATGGCTGGGCGCACCAGGGTGTCCATGAAGCGGTACACCTCGTCGCGGGACGGGAAGTGCACGGCCTGGCTCAGGCGCTGGCGCCAGCCGCCACGGCCACGCCGGGCATTGGTGGCAACCGGGGCCAGTGAGTACATCTGCGCGATCTTGCGCTGGGACTCCAGGTAGAACGCCTTGTGCAAGCCCCACATCATCGCCAGCAGAATCAACGAGAACGGCAAGGAGGTCAGCACCACCGCCGATTTCAGCGAGTCGATGCTGCCGGCGAACAACAGGCCGCTGGTCACCAGCGCCGTCATCACGCCCCAGAATACGCGCAGCCATTTCGGCCCATCCTCGTCGGCGTTGCCGCCACGCGCGGACAGGGTCGACAGCACCACCGTGCCGGAGTCGGCTGAAGTGACGAAGAACACGAAGCTGATGAACACCGTCACGGCGATCACCGCCCGGCTCCACGGGTAGGTTTCCAGCAGCAGGTACAGGGTTTTCGACGGGTCGGACAGCGCCGACTGGCCCAGGGCGGTCATGCCGTGGTTGAGCACCATGTCGATGGCGCTGTTGCCGAATATCGACATCCACGCCAGGGTGAAGCCCAGGGGAATCAGCAGCACGCCGAAGACGAACTCGCGGATGGTGCGGCCGCGGGAAATACGCGCGATGAACAGGCCCACGAACGGCGCCCAGGCGATCCACCACGCCCAATAGAACACCGTCCAGTTGCCCAGCCAGTCGCTGGGCTTGTCATAGGCGTACACGTCGAAACTCTTGGACGGCAAGGCGCCCAGGTAGTCGCCGATGTTCTGGATCAGCGTGGTCAGCAGGTGCTGGGTAGGCCCGGCGAACAGCACGAACAGCAGCAAGGCAACGGCCAGCAGCATGTTGATGTCGGACATCACCCGCACGCCCTTGTCCACGCCCGAGACGGCGACGATGATCGCCGCGCCCATCATCAGCGTGATCAGAATCACCTGCACCCATTGGGTGTGGGCCACGCCGAACAGGTAGTCGAGCCCGGAATTGAGGTGCAGCACACCAAAACCCATGTCGGCACCCAGGCCGAACACCGTGGCGATGATGCCGAAGCCGTCCACGGCGTAACCAATGGGGCCGTTGATGCGCTTGCCGATCAGCGGGTACAGGGCCGAGCGCAGCGCCAGCGGCAGGTTATGCCGGTAGGCGAAGTAGGCCAGGGCCATGCCGACGAAGGCGAACACACCCCAGCCATGCAGCCCCCAGTGCAGGAACAGCAGCTGCATGGCCTGGCGCGCGGCGGCCTGCGTGCCGCCCTCGCCTTGCGGCGGGGTGAGCATGTGGGTCAGGGGCTCGGAGACGCAGAAGAAAAACAGGGTAATGCTGATGCCGGCGGCGAACAGCATGCCGGCCCATGACAGGTAGCTGAACTCGGGCTCGTCGTGGTCGGCACCGAGCTTGATCTTGCCGTAGCCTGACAAGGCGGTGACCACCACGAAGACCAGATACAGGGTCATGGCCAACATGTAATACCAGCCAACGGTGTTGGCGGCCCAGGCTTGCGCGGCGGTGAGCCAGGCCCCGGCTTGCTGCGGGAAAGCGATGACGACGATGCCGAACAGCAGGATGAAGCTGGCGGCGAAGTAGAACACCGGTGGGTTCATGCGGACATTGCCGCTGGCGGGAGAGGACGAGGCACTCATTTGCAGTGCACCTCGATAGACGGGGAATGGGCTGAATAGAGCGTTTTCAGCAAGGGGTGACCTCCTGTAGAACGCGGAACGCGAACATCTTTTAAATTGAACAACCGTTCAATTTAACCACACAACCGCGCCCTCCTCCAAACCGGCCCCTGTGGGAGCTGGCTGGCCAGCGAGCTTTGCGGGCCTGCAAAAGCTCGCTGGCAAGCCAGCTCCCACGGTTACTTCTGCGTACCGTCGTCGTGCTGCAGATTGGCCTGGGTCAGGTTACTGCCTGCGGCCACGCTGCGGGTCAGCCAGACGTTGCCGCCGATGGTCGAGCCCTTGCCAATGGTAATGCGCCCCAGAATGGTCGCCCCGGCGTAGATCACCACATCGTCCTCGACGATCGGGTGGCGCGGGTGGCCTTTCTGCAATTGCCCCGACTCGTCCGCCGGGAAGCGCTTGGCGCCCAAGGTCACAGCCTGGTAGATACGCACGCGCTCGCCGATGATCGCGGTCTCGCCGATCACCACGCCTGTGCCGTGGTCGATGAAGAAGCTGGGGCCGATTTGCGCGCCCGGATGAATGTCGATGCCGGTAGCCGAGTGCGCCAGCTCGGAACTGATGCGCGCCAGCAGCGGCAAGCCAGCGCGGTAAAGGTGGTGCGCCAGCCGGTGGTGGATGATGGCCAGAATGCCCGGGTAGCACAGCAGCACCTCGTCGACACTGCGCGCCGCCGGGTCACCGTGGTAGGCCGCCAGCACGTCGGTGTCCAGCAGGCTGCGCAAGCCGGGCAACGCCGCGGCGAAACCCTGGATCAACTGCTGGGCGCGGGCGTCCGCGTCTTCGTCGTGCTGGTGCTGCTGGCGCGCGGCATAGCGCAGCTCCAGGCGCGCCTGGACCAGCAGCGCATTAAGCGCGGCGTCCAGAGTGTGGCCCACGTAGAAATCTTCGCTTTCCTCGCGCAGGTCCACCGGCCCCAGGCGCATGGGGAACAAGGCCCCGCACAGCTGCTCCAGAATATTGCGCACCGCCTCGCGCGACGGCAGCTGCCGGCCGCCCTGCTCGCCACTGCTGCGCCCGTTCACGCGGCGCCATTGCTCACGCGCATCACGCAGTTGGCCGACGATGGACTGCAACTGCCAGTGGCCGTTCGGGCCGTGGGGTTTGTCGCTCACCATGGGGTACTCCTGATATGGCCGCCTGATCGGCGCCCACTCTACGGTAGATTGTCGTAACGCAAAAAGATCGGTTTCTGATGGGTGGTGACGTTATGAACATAAGGACTCCAGTGGGAGCTGGGGTTGCCCCCTTATCAGCGCCTGCCTATAGTCCTGTCTCCCACCACCACCGGAATCCCCATGATCACGCAATCGCTTGCCCGTTTCCCGCGCCTTGAATTGCTGGGCGCACCCACCGCACTGGAAAAACTCGAGCGCCTTTCGCAGTGGGTTGGCCGCGATATCTACGTCAAGCGTGACGACCTGACCCCGCTGGCCATGGGCGGCAACAAGCTGCGCAAACTCGAATACCTGGCGGCCGATGCCCTGGCCCAGGGCGCCGACACGCTGATCACCGCGGGTGCCATCCAGTCCAACCACGTGCGCCAGACCGCCGCCATCGCCGCGAAACTGGGCCTGGGCTGCGTCGCCCTGCTTGAAAACCCCATCGCCACCGATGACGCCAGCTACCTGGGCAACGGCAATCGCCTGCTGCTGGACCTTTTCGACGCCAAGGTCGAGCTGGTAGAAAACCTCGACAACGCCGACGAGCAACTGCAAGCCCTGGCCCAGCGCCTGAGCGACAGCGGCCGCACGCCGTACCTGGTGCCCATCGGCGGCTCCAACGCCCTTGGCGCCCTGGGCTATGTGCGTGCCGGCCTGGAGCTGGCCGAGCAGATCAAGGCCACCGGCCTGGACTTCGCCGCCGTGGTGCTGGCCTCCGGCAGCGCCGGTACCCACAGCGGCCTGGCCCTGGGCCTGAGCGAGTCGCTGCCCAACCTGCCGGTGATCGGCGTCACCGTGTCGCGCACCGACGAGGCCCAGCGCCCCAAGGTCGTGGGCCTGGCCGAGCGCACCGCGCAGCTGCTCAACGTGCCGCTGCCGGAACACTTCACGGTGCAACTGTGGGATGAATTCTTCGGCCCGCGCTATGGTGAACCCAACGCCAGCACGCTGTCGGCCATCAAGCTGGTCGCCAACCAGGAAGGCCTGCTGCTGGACCCGGTGTACACCGGCAAGGCCATGGCCGGTTTGCTCGACGGCATTGGCCGCCAGCGCCTCGACGACGGCCCGGTTATTTTCCTGCACACCGGCGGCGCACCGGCGCTGTTCGCCTACCCCGGCGTGTGGAAAATCTGATATATCAAAAAAGTACGGCTGGTGATTTTTTTAGTATTTTCAGCCATAAAGAGAGGCGGCGATAATCTCGCCGCAGCAATAGCCAGGACGCTTTTGCCTTCCCGCCAAAACAACATATGGGGCATCAAATGACTTTCTCTTCGTTGCGTCGCAATCTCCTCATCGCCAGCATGGGCCTGGTCATGGGTTCGGCACTGATCGGCCAGGCCGTGGCCGGTGATGAACTGAACACCATCAAGAAGAACGGCGAGATTCGCGTCGGTCTGGAAGGCACCTACCCGCCCTTCAGCTTTGTCGATGACAGCGGCAAGCTGACCGGCTTCGAAGTCGAATTCGCCCAGGCGCTGGCCAAGGAGCTGGGCGTCACAGCCAAGCTGCAACCGACCAAGTGGGACGGTATTCTCGCCGCCGTGGACTCCAAGCGTCTGGACGTGGCCATCAACCAGGTCACCATCTCCGACGAGCGCAAGAAGAAGTACGACTTCTCCGAGCCCTACACCGTGTCCGGCATCCAGGCACTGACCCAGAAGAAGGACGCGGGCAAGATCGCCTCGGCCGCCGACCTGACCGGCAAGAAAGTCGGCGTGGGTCTGGGCACCAACTACGAGCAGTGGCTGAAAGACAATGTTCCAGGCGCGATCGTCAAGACCTACGACGATGACCCCACCAAATACCAGGACCTGCGCGTTGGCCGCATCGACGCCATTCTGGTCGACCGCCTGGCCGCCTTCGAGCTGATCAGCAAAACCAACGACACCCTGGCCGTTTCGGGGCCGGCCTTCTCCAGACAGGAAGCCGGCGTGACCCTGCGCAAAGGCGAACCGGAACTGCTGGACGCCATCAACAAGGCAATCGACAAACTGCGCGCTGATGGCACCCTGGCCAAGCTGTCGCAGAAGTACTTCAACGCTGACGTGACCAAATGATTGAAGACAGTCTGAAACTGGCGCTGGATTCAGCGCCTTTCCTGCTCAAGGGCGCCGAATTCACGGTGCTCTTGAGCCTTGGCGGGATGTTTTTCGGTTTGCTGCTGGGCTTCGGCCTGGCCCTGATGCGCTTGTCACGCTTCATGGTGTTGCGTGGCCTTTCCCGGGTGTACGTGTCGTTCTTCCGTGGCACGCCGTTGCTGGTGCAGTTGTTCGTGATTTATTACGGCCTGCCGCAGATCGGCATCGAGCTGGATCCGCTGCCTGCGGCCTTGATCGGCTTTTCGCTGAACATGGCCGCCTACGTCTGCGAAATCCTGCGCGCTGCCATCAGCTCGGTGGACCGTGGCCAATGGGAAGCGGCCGCCAGCATCGGCATGACCCGCGCCCAGACGCTGCGCCGGGCGATTCTGCCCCAGGCGGCCCGCACGGCCCTGCCGCCGCTGGGTAACAGCTTTATCTCGCTGGTCAAGGACACGGCCCTGGCAGCCACCATCCAGGTGCCGGAATTGTTCCGCCAGGCGCAACTGATCACTGCCCGCACCTTCGAAGTATTCACCATGTACCTGGCGGCAGCGTTGATCTACTGGGTGCTCGCCAGCGCCTTGTCGGTGCTGCAGAACCATCTTGAAGCACGAGTGAACCGCCATGACCAAGAGTCCTGATGCCATGATCGTGGTGGAAAAACTGACCAAGCAATTCAACGGCACCACGGTACTCAACGGCATCGACATGCAGGTCGACGCCGGCGAAGTGGTGGCTATCATCGGCCCCAGTGGTTCGGGCAAGACCACCTTCCTGCGCTGCCTGAACCTGCTGGAAACCCCGGACAGCGGACGGATCCGCATGGGCGACATCGAGATCGACGGCAGCAAGATCGCCCAGCAGCAGGGCCTGATCCGCCGCCTGCGCCAGCAGGTAGGCTTTGTGTTCCAGAACTTCAACCTGTTCCCGCACCGCACGGCCCTGGAAAACGTGATTGAAGGGCCGGTGGTGGTCAAGAAGACCCCGCGTGCGCAAGCCGAAGCCCTTGGCCGGAAGCTGCTGGCCAAGGTCGGCCTGGCCGGCAAGGAAAACGCCTACCCACGCAAGCTGTCCGGTGGCCAGCAGCAACGGGTGGCCATCGCCCGCGCCCTGGCCATGGAACCGGAAGTGATCCTGTTCGACGAACCCACCTCGGCCCTCGATCCGGAACTGGTGGGCGAAGTGCTGGCGACCATCCGCAGCCTGGCCGAAGAGAAACGCACCATGGTCATCGTTACCCACGAAATGGCCTTCGCCCGTGACGTGGCCAACCGCGTGGTGTTTTTCGACAAGGGCGTGATCGTGGAACAAGGTGAGGCCAAGGCGCTGTTCGCGCACCCCAAGGAAGAACGCACCAAGCAGTTCCTCAGCAAGTTCCTGGCTGGCTGAAAGCCCTTCGCACCGTATCGCAGCCTTCGACAACTCCTACCACCCGTACGAGCTGCCGAAGGCTACGATGGCGCGCGAAACGTGCCCAGGGTCGTGTAAGAACGGTCTGAACACCGTCTATGGCAACCCACCCTGCTTGACCCTGCACCGGCGAACTCCTATCAAGGAAGCCGTGCTTTCAAGGAGAAACGCCATGCGCCTGTTCAACGGATTTGAACTCTTGCCGCCCGCCCTGCCACTGCTCACCCACCACGGCATCGGCCTGCACGCCACCCGCCACCTGAGTGCCGCCATCGAACCCTGGGAATACATGGACCAGGGCGACCTGATCGAGGTGTTCTGGAACAACTGCTTCGTGGTTGCCCACACCGTGCAACCCGGCGAGCCCGGCCGCACCCTACACCTGCCCATCCCCGAAAGCTTTGCCCTCAACGGTGAGGCGCACCTGTATTACCGCGTGCTGCGCGTGGGCCATCGGGCCCAGCGCTCCCCGGCCCTGAGCTTCAGCGTGAAGCTGCAATGCCCGGGCAACCCCCTGCACGGCAGCGAGGAAAACCAGTTTCTCGCCCCGCTTCAACTGCCAGAAACCGTGTGCCTGAACACCCTTACGCGCGGCGTGCCTTTCTGCATCGAACCCTGGCCGAACATGGCGCCGCTGGACAGCGTGACCCTGCGCTGGGGCGACCTGCGCCTGGACCTGCCTCCCCTGCATGCCACCCAGGTCGGGCAGCCGATCAGCGGCCGCGTAGCGAAAAAAATCGTTCGCGAGGCCGGCCAGGATGAACACCTGGAAGCCACGTACTGCGTGCTTGACCGGGTGGGCAACGCGTCTGGCTGGGCACCCGCGAGACAGGTGCGGGTGTACCGCGACTCAGCTTCTATTGATATTCCTAAAAGTTAGTATATTAAAAATTTATACACGATTAGGGTATATGAACCGGACCACCGGACCAGCGCATTCTTCGCCGCGACAACGCGGCGCAATTCATGACGTGAGGACGGTATGGTCAGTAACAACGACATCCAGTCGCATCTGGACACCCCGCCACCGTTGCTGCCCGCCAAGGTGCTGGGCAGCGACGCCGAGGCGCTGCAAGCCGCCCAAGAACTGGCTGCCGCTGCCCGAGCCGGGGCCGCCCAGCGCGACCGCGAGCGGCAATTGCCCCGGGCGCAGCTCGAGCAGTTCACTACCAGCGGCCTGGGCAGCATTTCCATTCCGCGCGCATTCGGCGGCCCACAGCTTTCGTTCGTCACCATCGCCGACGTGTTCCGCATTATTTCCGCCGCCGACCCGGCGCTGGGTCAGATCCCGCAGAACCAGTTCGGCCTGTTGCACCTGCTGCCCGGCGTGGCCACCGAGCCGCAACAACGCCACCTCTTCACTTCGGTGCTGCACGGCGCACGCATCGGCAACGCCGGCCCCGAGCGCGGCACCCGCAATACTCTGGAGATCAAGGCCCGCATCAGCCGCCAGGGTGACGGCTACGTCATCAACGGCCAGAAGTTCTACTCCACCGGCGCCCTGTTTGCCCACTGGGTGGCGATAAAAGCCCTGAATGACGACGGCCGCCAGGTATTGGCGTTCGTGCCGCGCGGCAGCGCCGGCCTGCGCATCGTCGACGACTGGAGTGGCTTCGGCCAGCGCACCACGGCCAGCGGCACCGTGCTGCTGGACAACGTGCCCGTGGCCAGCGAGCTGGTGGTCGACAACTGGCGCATCGGCGAACGCCCGAACATCCAGGGCGCCGTGTCGCAACTGATTCAGGCAGCCATCGATGCCGGCATCGCCGAAGAAGCCATTGCCGATGCCATCGCCTTCGTTCGCGAGCGCTCCCGCCCCTGGGTCGATGCCAATGTCGAGCGCGCCAGCGATGATCCTTATGTGATTGCCGATGTCGGCCGCCTGAAACTGGAATTGCATGCCGCCCAGGCACTGCTGCGCAAGGCCGG
Organism: uncultured Gammaproteobacteria bacterium; assembly: GCA_963816515.1. GTDB lineage: Bacteria > Pseudomonadota > Gammaproteobacteria > Pseudomonadales > Pseudomonadaceae > Aquipseudomonas. Next base: position 2,199,106 of record CAWFKX010000001.1, read on the forward strand.
CCGGGTGCTGGATGAAGTGCAGGCCGGCGTGATTGACGAAGCCGCGGCCGCCCGCGCGTCCATTGCCGTGGCCGAGGCCAAGGTGCTGACCACCGAGGTTGCCCTGCAAGCCAGCGAGAAACTGCTGGAACTGGCCGGCAGCCGCGCCACCCTGGCCGAATTCAACCTGGACCGCCACTGGCGCAACGCCCGCGTGCATACCCTCCACGACCCGGTGCGCTGGAAATACCACGCCGTGGGCGCCTACCACCTCAACGGCAGCCACCCCGCGCGCCATTCCTGGATTTGACCAGACCACTGGAGAACGCAATGAACGCATTCACGCCCAACCCAGGGCCGGTGGCGCTGATCCGCAGCGACGCCCACGCCATTGAAACGGCCCGCCAACTGGCGACCACCCTGCGCCAGGACAGCATCGCGCGCGACCGCGAACGGCGCCTGCCCCATGAAGAACTGGCGCTGTTCAGCCAGTCCGGCCTGTGGGGCATCAGCGTGCCGAAAGCCTTCGGCGGCACCGCGGTGTCCAACGTTACCCTGGCTCAGGTAATCGCCATCATCGCCGAGGCTGACGCGTCCCTCGGGCAAATTCCGCAGAACCACTACTACGCCTTGGAAGTGCTGCGCGTGAACGGCAGCCCCGAGCAGCAACGCCGCCTGTATGCCGAAGTGTTGGCCGGCCAGCGGTTCGGCAATGCCCTCGCCGAACTGGGCACCAAGACCGCCCATGACCGCACCACCCGCTTGAGCCGTGACGGCGACAACTACCGCATCAATGGCCGCAAGTTCTACGCGACAGGTGCCCTGTACGCGCAGCGCATACCCACCTCGGTGATCGATGAACACGGCGTGCAGCAACTGGCCTTCGTGCCGCGCGACAGCCAGGGCCTGCAAGTGATCGATGACTGGAGCGGCTTTGGCCAGCGCACCACCGGCAGCGGTTCGGTGGTGTTCGACAACGTGCCGGTCGCGGCCGAGGACGTGATCCCCTTCCAGACCGCTTTCGAGCGTCCGACGCCCGTGGGCCCGCTGGCTCAGATCCTTCACGCGGCCATCGACACTGGCATCGCCCGCGCCGCCTACGAAGATGCGTTGCAGTTCGTGCGCACCCGCACCCGCCCGTGGATCGACGCCGGCATCGACAAGGCGGTGGACGACCCGCTGAGCCTGAAGACCATCGGCCACCTGGCGATCCGCTTGCACGCCACCGAGGCCCTGCTGGAACGCGCCGGCGAGTTCCTCGACCGTGCCCAGGCCGACAGCAACGCCGACACCGTGGCGGCGGCCTCCATCGCCATCGCCGAAGCACGCGCCATCAGCACCGAGGTGTCCTTGGCCGCCGGCTCCACCCTGTTCGAACTGGCCGGCAGCCAGGCCACCCTCGCCGAGCACGGCCTGGACCGCCACTGGCGCAACGCCCGGGTGCACACCCTGCACGACCCGGTGCGCTGGAAGTACCACGCCATCGGCAACTACTACCTCAATGACGAGAAACCGCCGCGCCGGGGGACCCTCTGATGACTACCAAGAAAATCCTCCTGAATGCGTTCAACATGAACTGCATCGGCCACATCAACCATGGCCTGTGGACGCACCCGCGCGACACCTCCACCCAGTACAAGACCATCGAGTACTGGACCGACCTGGCGAAAACCCTGGAGCGCGGCCTGTTCGATGGCCTGTTCATCGCCGATATCGTCGGTGTGTACGACGTGTACCAGAACAGTGTCGACGTGCCCCTGCGCGAGTCCATCCAGTTACCGGTCAACGACCCGCTGCTGCTGGTATCGGCCATGGCCGCGGTGACCAGGCACCTCGGTTTCGGCCTCACCGCCAACCTGACCTACGAGCCGCCGTACCTGTTCGCCCGGCGCATGTCCACGCTGGACCACCTGAGCCGTGGCCGGGTGGGCTGGAACATCGTCACCGGTTACCTGGACAGCGCTGCCAAGGCCATGGGCTTGAGCGAGCAGGCCGAGCATGACCGCCGCTACGACCAGGCCGATGAATACCTGCACGTGCTGTACAAGTTGTGGGAGGGCAGTTGGGAAGATGACGCCGTGGTCAACGACCCGGCGCGCCGGGTGTACGCCGAGCCGGCCAAGGTGCACAAGGTGCAGCACCAGGGCGAGTTCTATCAGGTCGACGGCTATCACTTGTGCGAACCGTCGCCACAGCGCACTCCAGTGCTGTTCCAGGCCGGCGCGTCGGACCGTGGCCTGCTGTTCGCCGGCCGTCATGCCGAGTGCGTGTTCATCAGCGGCCAGACCAAGGCCGCCACCCGCGCCCAGGTCGACAAAGTCCGCGCCAGCGCTGCCGCCGCCGGGCGCCAGGCCGAGGACATCAAGGTGTTCATGGGCCTGACGGTCATTGTCGCCGCCACCCAAGCGCAAGCCCAGTCCAAGCACGCCGAGTACCTGGAATACGCCAGCGCCGAAGCCGGCGTGGCCCACTTCGCCAGCTCCACCGGCATCGATTTCGCCCAGTACGAGCTGGACGAACCGATCCAGTACGTGAAGAGCAACGCCATCCAGTCGGCCACCAAGCACCTGCAGAACAACGACTGGACCCGCCGTCGCCTGCTCGACCAGCACGCCTTGGGTGGCCGCTACATCACCCTGGTGGGCTCGCCTGAGCAAGTGGCCGACGAGCTGATTTCGTGGCTCGACGAAACCGGCCTCGATGGCTTCAACCTGGCGCGCACGGTGACCCCGGAAAGCTACGTCGACTTCATCGACCTGGTGGTGCCCGAGCTGCAGCGGCGCGGTCGCTACAAGACCGAGTATGGCGGCGGCACATTGCGCGAGAAGCTGTTCGAACACGGGGCACGGTTACCTGAAAACCACATCGCCAGCGAATTCAAGCGCTCTGTTGCCTGAACTGGCCTCATCGCGAGCAGGCTTTGCTCCCACAGTGAACACCCAGTCTCGGTATTTCACTGTGGGAGCAAAGCTTGCTCGCGAGAGGCCGGAAGCATCACCACCTATTCCGGACTATGCACCATGAAAAAACTGACCACACTGCTGCTCACTCTCGGCCTGGCCACCGGTATTGCCCACGCCGCCGACGCGCCGCTGAAAATCGGCACCACCGCCGCCTTCGCCATTCCGTTGGAGGCCGCAGTGGCCGAAGCCGACAAGCAGGGCCTGAACGTGCAACTGGTGGAGTTCACCGACTGGATCGCTCCGAACGTCAGCCTGGCAGCCGGGGACATCGACGTGAACTACTTCCAGCACATCCCCTTCCTGGAAAACGCCAAGGCCGCCGCCGGTTTCGACCTGGTGCCCTACGCCCCAGGTATCATCAACAACGTCGGCCTTTACTCCAAGAAGTACAAGCACTTCGACCAGTTGCCCGACGGCGCCACCGTGGCCATCGCCAACGACCCCATCAACAGCGGCCGTGGCCTGCAGCTGCTGGCCAAGGCTGGCCTGATCACACTCAAGGACGGCGTTGGCTACAAGGCTACCGAGGACGATATCACCGCCAACCCCAAGCACCTGAAGCTGCTGCAAGTGGAAGCCGTGCAACTGGTACGCGCCTACGATGATGCCGATCTGGTGCAGGGCTACCCGGCCTATATCCGCCTGGCCAAGACGTTCGATGCCGAGTCGGCGCTGCTGTTCGACGGCGTCGATCATCCTGAATACGTGATTCAGTTCGTGATTCAGCCCAAGAGCAAGAACGACCCGCGCCTGGCCAAGTTCGTCGACATCTACCAGCACTCGCCGGTGGTTCGCGCGGCCCTGGACAAGACCTACGGCAAGCTCTACCAGACCGGCTGGGGGAGCTGACCATGAGCCACGCCCAGCGCTTGCTTGACGACAGCGCCAGCCAACGCCCGGCCAGCGCCGAGCGCACGCAGCTGCATCCGGAACTGGCCAACGCCCATGTGCGCTTCATTGGCGTGGGCAAGACCTACCAGGGCCAGAATGGTCCGGTGCAAGCCCTGCAGGGCATCGACCTGAGCATCCGGCGCGGCGAGATTTTCGGCATCATCGGCCGCAGCGGTGCCGGCAAGTCGTCGCTGATCCGCACCATCAACCGCCTGGAACAGCCCAGCGTGGGCCGGGTGCTGATCGATCAGGTGGACATCGGCGAGTTCGATGAAGACCGCCTGGTGCAACTGCGCCGGCGTATCGGCATGATCTTCCAGCACTTCAACCTGATGTCGGCCAAGACCGTGTGGCAGAACGTCGAGCTGCCCCTCAAGGTCGCCGGCATGAGCCAGGCCGAGCGGCACCGCAAGGTCACCGAGCTGCTCGACCTGGTGGGCCTGGCGGATAAGCATCACGTGTACCCGGCGCAGCTGTCGGGCGGGCAGAAACAGCGCGTGGGCATTGCCCGGGCGCTGGTGCACGATCCGGCAATCCTGCTGTGCGACGAAGCCACCTCGGCGCTGGACCCGGAAACCACCGAGTCGATCCTGGCCCTGCTCAAGGGCATCAACCAGCGCCTGGGGCTGACGGTGATCCTCATTACCCACGAGATGGCGGTGATTCGCGATATCTGCGACCGCGTGGTGGTGCTGGAGCAAGGCCAGGTGGTGGAACAGGGGCCGGTATGGCAAGTATTCGGCGACCCGCAACACGAGGTCAGCAAAACCCTGTTGGCACCCTTGCAGCATGGCCTTCCGGCCGAGCTGCAAGCGCGCTTGCACGAACACCCTGCCTCGCCCGCTTCGGCGCTGGTGCTGGGCCTGCGCCTGAGTGGCGCGGACGGTGAAGAGCCTGACCTGTCGGCGCTGTTCCACAGCCTCGGCGGCCGAGTGAGCCTGCTGCAGGGCGGCGTCGAGCGCATTCAGGGCCGCGCCATGGGGCAACTGGTGCTGGCGGTGGCGCATTCGCCGCTGACCCGCGAACAATTGGTGGAACGCGCGGCCTTGTGGGCCGACCGCGTGGAGGTACTGGGCTATGTGGGCTGAACGGCTGCTGCAGGGCATTCTCGACACGCTGCTGATGGTCGGCGTGTCGTCCTTCATCGCGCTGGTGCTGGGCATTCCGCTGGCGGTGATCCTGGTCACCAGCGGCAAGGGCGGCATCTACCCGGCGCCGACGCTGAACCGTGTGCTGGGCGCCTTCGTCAATCTGTTCCGCTCGGTGCCGTTCCTGATTCTGATGGTGGCGCTGATCCCCTTCACACGCTTGATCGTCGGCACCACCTACGGGGTGTGGGCAGCCGTGGTGCCGTTGACCATCGCCGCCACGCCGTTCTTCGCGCGCATCGCCGAAGTAAGTCTGCGCGAGGTTGACCACGGCCTGATCGAAGCGGCCCAGGCCATGGGCTGCCGGCGCTGGCACATCATCTGGCACGTGCTGCTGCCTGAAGCGCGGCCGGGCATTGTCGGCGGCTTCACCATCACCCTGGTGACCATGATCAACTCCTCGGCCATGGCCGGTGCCATTGGCGCGGGCGGCCTGGGTGACATTGCCTATCGCTATGGTTATCAGCGCTTCGACAGTCAGATCATGCTCACGGTGATCGTGCTGCTGGTGGTGCTGGTGGCGTTCATCCAGTTTGGCGGTGATCGGCTGGCGAAGGTGTTGAACAAACGCTGAGGTATCATTGCGCTAACGACCTTCAGTTCGGAACCGCGATGAAACTCGATCCCCAGGCCCTGCAACAGATCACCGAGACCACGCTGGGCAACTACAACCAGACGGCCGAAAGCTTTCGCGAAGGGACCCGCGACCACGATGTCAGCCAGAACATCGAGGCGTTGTTGCGCCACATTCAGGTGCCGGCACCGGCGCAGATCCTCGATTTCGGCTGCGGCCCTGGTCGCGACCTGCGCACCTTCACCCGCCTGGGCCATATCGCCACGGGCCTGGACGGCAGCGACCAGTTCGCCGCCATGGCCCGTGCCGACAGCGGTTGCGAAGTGTGGCAGCAAAACTTCCTGGCGCTGCAACTGCCCCCGGCGCATTTCGACGGCATCTTCGCCAACGCCGTGCTGTTCCACATCCCCACCCAGGAACTGCCGCGGGTACTGGGCCAGCTGCACGCTACCCTCAAGCCCGATGGCGTACTGTTCAGCTCCAACCCGCGCGGCCACAACCAAGAAGGCTGGAAAGGCCCGCGCTACGGCGCCTACCACGACCTGGAAAACTGGCAACGACTGCTCACCACCGCAGGCTTCACCGAGCTGGAACACTACTACCGCCCCGCCGGCCTGCCCCGCGACCAACAACCGTGGCTGGCCAGCGTGTGGCGCAAAACCGCATAACCCCTGGACGCCGCCTGCCGGCAGCTTGCTACCTGCTCATGTGGGAGCGGATGGCCGGCCACCCACTTCCACGCAAACCCAGCGAACGCCCATCGCAAGGCTCGCGGTCGGGCTGAATTGGTTTCCTGATATTACGTCGCCTGCTGCTTCGGCTCCTTGATCTTGTACCACGCCACATACAGCGCCGGCAGGAACAGCAGCGTCAGCAAGGTGGCGCTGATGATGCCGCCGATCATGGCGTAGGCCATGGGGCCCCAGAATACTTCGCGGGCGATGGGGATCATGCCCAGGCTGGCCGCAGCGGCGGTCAGCAGGATGGGGCGGCGGCGGTGCTGGGTGGCTTCCACCACGGCGTCCCAGGGCGCGTAACCGTCCTTTTCGAAACTATCGATCTGGGTCACCAGGATCACCGAGTTGCGGATGATGATGCCGATCAACGCCAATATTCCCAGTATCGCCACGAAGCCCATGGGCGTGCCGGTGGGCACCAGCGCCACCACCACGCCAATCAGCCCCAGCGGCGCCACACTGGCCACCAGGAACATCTTCTGCACGCTGTGCAGCTGGATCATCAGGAAAGTCGCCATCAGGAACAGCATCAACGGCACCACCTTGGCGATCGGCCCTTGGGCCTTGCCGCTTTCTTCCACGGTGCCGCCGGTGGCCACCTTGTAGCCCACGGGCAGGCTGGCGGCGAACTGGTCGATGTCGGGCTTGAGCTGGGTCACCAGGTCGGTGGGCTGGATCTGGTCGCGCACGGCAGCCTTGATGGTGATGGTCGGGTGCCGATCGCGGCGCCACACCAGGGGCTGTTCCAGTTCGTAGCGCACGGTGGCGAAGGCCAGCAGCGGAATCGACACACCATTGGGCGTGACGATCTGCAGGTTTTGCAGGGTTTCCGGTGAACCGCGCTCGGCATTTTCGGCACGCCCGACCACGTTGATCAGGTAGATGTCATCGTTGACCTGGGTAACCGCGGTGCCGCTGACAATGCTGTTCATCAGCTTGGCCACGTCTTCCGAAGACAGCCCCAGCTGACGCGCCTTGTCCTGGTTGATGTCGATGCGCAGCACCTTGCCCGGCTCGTTCCAGTCGTAAATGATCTCGCCGATGTGCGGGTTCTTGTCCAGCAGGGTCGCCAGGTCGATGGCGTGCTTGCGCACCTGGTCGATGTCCTTGCCGCTAACCCGGTACTGGATCGGCCGCCCCACCGGCGGGCCCATCTCCAGGGTCTGTACGTAACTGCCAATGCCGACGAAGTCCTCGCGCAGGCGCTTGCGCAAGCGGTCCATCAGTGCGGCGCGGTTATCCAGGCCCTTGCTGACGATCACCAACTGGGCGTAGTACGGATTCTCCAACTGCTGGTCCAGCGGCAGGTAGAAGCGGATCGCGCCCTGGCCAATGTAGGTGCTCCAGCGGTCGATGTCCGGGTCGTCCTTGAGCGTGGCTTCCAGCTTGTCCACCGCCTTGCGGGTTTCATTGATCGACGAGTTCTGCGGCAGGTTGAGCTCCACCAGCACCTCGGGACGGTCCGAGGATGGGAAGAACTGGTTCTGCACGAAGCGCATGCAGAACACCGCCAGCAGGAACAGGCCCACGGTGATGATGATGGTCAGCCAGCGATGACGCATGGCCCACAGCAACGCGCCGTTGAAGGCCCGGCCAATGCGCCCCGGTTCGTTGGAGTGCGGTTTTACGTGGGTGCTGAGGATATGCACGCCCAGCACCGGCGCGAACAGCACGGCGACCACCCAGGACACCAGCATGGCCACGGCGATCACCGCGAACAGGGTGAAGGTGTACTCCCCCGCCGAACTGGCGTTGAGGCCGATGGGCACGAAGCCGGCGACCGTCACCAGGGTACCGGTGAGCATGGGGAACGCCGTGGAGGTGTAGGCGAAGGTCGCCGCCTGCTCCTTGGTCTCGCCCATTTCCAGGCGCGTGACCATCATCTCCACGGTGATCATCGCGTCATCCACCAGCAGCCCCAGGGCGATGATCAACGCCCCCAGGGAGATACGCTGCATGGTGATGCCGCTGTATTCCATGAACACGAAGACCATGGCCAGCACCAGCGGAATCGAGCAGGCCACCACCAGCCCGGCGCGCACGCCCAGGCTGATGAAGCTGACCACCAGCACGATGATCACCGCTTCGAACAGCGCGCTGGTGAAACCGCCCACGGCCTCTTCCACCACTTGGGCCTGGTCGGACACGTTGTGAATGCCCACGCCCACCGGCAGGTCGGCGGTGATTTCAGTGATGCGCTGGTGCAGCGCCTTGCCAAATGACTGCACGTTGCCGCCGTCACGCATGGCAATGGCCAGGCCGATGGCCGGCTGGCCGTTGAAGCGGAACATGGGCGTGGGCGGGTCGCTGTAGCCACGCTGGATGTCGGCGACGTCGGCCAGGCGGTAGAAGCGGTCATTGAGCCGCAGGTTCACCGCTGCCAGGTCTTTCTCGGAAGCGAACTGGCCACTGGTGCGCACGGAAATGCGCTCGGGCCCGGCCTCGATGACACCGGCCGGGGTCACGGCGTTCTGCGCTTGCAGCGCCTGCACCACCTGGCGCTGGTCGATGCCCAGGGCGGCCAGCTTGCGGGTGGAGAAGTTCAGGTACAGCACTTCGTCCTGCTGGCCGATCATCTCGATCTTGCCCAGCCCGGGTACCTGGCGAATCTCGGCGCGCGCCTGCTCCACGTAGTCGCGCAACTGGCGCATGGACAGGCCGTCGGCGGTGAAGGCATAGATGGAACCGTACACGTCACCGAACTCGTCGTTGAACGCCGGCCCCTGGATACCCTGGGGGAAGCTGCTGCGAATGTCGTCGATCTTCTTGCGAACCTGATACCAGATCTGCGGGATGGCCTTGCCGTTGGTGGTGTCGCGCAAGTACACGAACACCGTCGACTCACCGGGCCGGGTGTAGCTTTTCACGTAGTCGAGGGAGTCCAGCTCTTCGAGTTTCTTCTCGATCCGGTCAGTCACCTGCAGCAGCGTCTCGTCCTGCGTCGCACCCGGCCAGCGGGTCTGGATAACCATGGTCTTGATGGTGAAGCTGGGGTCTTCCTCACGCCCCAGGTTGAGGTAGGAGAACACCCCCATCAGCAACGCCACGAACATCAGGTACCAGACGAAAGACTGGTGCTTGAGCGCCCAGTCGGACAGGTTGAAGCTTCCTTTCATCGCGTACTGCCCTCGTCGACTTTGACCTTCTGCCCTGGCTTCAGGCTGTTTACCCCGGCGCTGACCACGCGCTCGCCGGCTTTCACCCCGGCAGTGACGATGACCGAATCCTGATCGCGGCTGAGCACGTGCACATCCCGGGGCGACACGGTCTGGTTCTGCGTGTCGATCACCCAGATGCGCGATTTGCCTTCGGCCTCCTGAATGGCACTGAGGGGCAGTTCCACCTTCGGCTCGATGGCGCTGCTCAGGGTCACGCTGATGGCCGTGCCCAGGCGGAATGCCGCCGGGGTGTCGGCCAGGGTGAGGCGCGCGCGACGGGTGCGGGTGGCGCTGTCGGCCTGGGGTTCCAATTCGCGAAGGGTGGCCGTGGTGTGGATGCTCGGTTCCAACTGGTCAGCCACCGTGAAAGTGACGCCCGGCGGCAACTGCTCGGCCAGCGACGAAGGCAGGTCGATGACCGCTTCCTTGATGTCGGGACGGGCCAGGGTCACCACTTCCTGGCCGGCGCTGACCACTTGCCCGGCCTCGACGTTCCAGTGGGTGACCACGGCATCGTGGTCCACGCGCAGCTCGCTGTAGGTGAGCTGGTCCTTGGCCTGGCTGACCGAGGCCTGGCCCTGGTCCAGCGAGGCCTTGGTGGTTTTCAGGTTGGTCTGCGCCACGTCCAGTTGCGCCTGGGCGCCCACGCCACGGTCGAACAGCTCCTGCTGACGGCGGGCGTCGGCCTGGGCGTTGATCCACTGGGCCTGGATGCGCGCCAGGTCGCCCTGGCTTGAGCGCAGCTGATTCTGCAGGTCGGTGGGGTCGAGGGTGGCCAGCAGGTCACCGGCTTTCACCTCGGCGCCCACGTCCACGGCGCGACGGGCGATGCGCCCGGACACCCGGAAGCCCAAGGTGCTTTCATAGCGCGCCTGGATGGTACCGGCGAAACGCCCCAGCTGTTCCATGTTCTGCGGCGTGATTTGCACCGAGAGCACGGGGCGCACAGGGTCGGGCGGCGGTTCGTTCTTGGAGCAGCCCAGCAGCGAAAGGCCCAGGCACAGCAACGCCAGGCAACGAATCATGGTTTGTCCTCGGCGGGTTCCTGGGTGGCGATGTCCACTTGCATGTCCGGGTGCAGCAGTTGCACACCGGCCACCACCACCCGCTCACCGTTTTTCAGGCCATCGCCGATCACTACCTTGCCGGTGAGGTAGCGGTTGACCGTGACCTTTTTCAGGCTGACTTTGTTTTGCCCATCCACCAGCCACACGGCAGGGTCGCTGCCGTCCTTGGTCAGTGCCGACCAAGGCAGTTCGATGCTGGCCTTGGCCGGGCCGCTCAAGGTGCCGCTGACCACCGAGCCGAGGTTCATGCCAGTCGGCAGGCTCGCCAGGGCGACCTTGACCTGCAGGGTGCCGGTCTGCGCGGACACCGCCGGCGTCACTTCGCGCACCTTGCCGCTGGTCTTGACCTTGGGGTCTTCCACCAGGCTGATCGGTATCGGCTGGTCGGTGGGCGGTTCGACGAACAGCGATTCGTAGACGTTGAACACCGCGTCGCGTTCGCCGTCGCGGGCCAGGCTGAAAATCGGCACGGTGGCCTGCACCACCTGCCCTACTTCCGCCTGGCGGGCGGTGATGATGCCCGGCGCATCGGCCACAAGGTCGGTGTAGCTTAGTTGTTCGCGGGCGCTGGCCAGTTGCGCGTTGGCGGCCGTCAGGGCGCTTTGGCTGCTGCGCAGCGCGGCCTGGGCGGAATCGTATTCACTTTGGCTGGTGTAGCCCTTGGGCAGGAGTTTTTGCTGGCGCACGAAGGCCGCCTGGGTCTGGGTAACGCGCGCCTGCTCGGCGAACACGGCAGCCTTGGCCGAGTCGACGTTGGTCTGCAGGTCCTTGGGGTCAAGCTGGGCCAGCACCTGATGGGCGCTGATGCGATCGCCGACATCGACCATGCGCTTGATGATCTTGCCGCCGACGCGGAATGACAGCTGCGTTTGCACGCGCGCCTGAATGTCCCCGGTCAAGTTGACGGGGGCGGCGAAATCCGCCGTTTGTACTGAAAGCACCTTGACCCGCGGCAGCTCGCGCTCCACCGGCTTGCCCTGCCCACAACCGGCCAGCGCTGCCGACAGGCACAGGCCAACCACGAACCCCAACCGAAGAGCAGCCATGCAGGCTCCTTTGCGTGCGCTGTTTTAGCTCAGAATCTATGCGACTGTGAGCGTAGCTTAGGGTTCATGTCGCGCACAATCATTGCGTGATGGCCGACCTTCGTGCGACATCGCTGCCAGCTGGCTGCCATCACGCCCACATCAAGCAGAGGCCGCTACATCAGGCTCAACCCTGCCACTTGCCCCCTTCGACAATCACGCTTTCGGGCTTGGTGTCGTCGCTCAGTTCCTTGCGCACGTACTGGTCGTACAGCTTGAGCAGGAATTTCTGCTCGCCCAGCTTGGCCAGCTCGGTGTTCACCCAGTCACGCAGTTCGATGTTGCCCTTTTTCACCGCCGGGGCGATCGGGGCTTCGGCGCCGAGTTTCTCGTCCAGCACACGGTAGCCGGGGTTCTGCTTGGCCCAGCTGAACAGCACCAGGTTGTCCTGGGCGTAGGCATCACCACGGCCGTTGGCCAGGGCTTGCAGCGACTCGGAATTCTTCTCGAACTTGAGCAGCTTCCAGTCAGGATGATGCTTGGTCAGCCAGATATCCGCCGTGGTGCCGGTGGTGACGATGGTGGTGCGGCTGGCCAGGTCGTCCAGGGTCTTTACGCTGCTGTCCTGGGGCACCAGGGCCTGCACGGCGACCTTGAGGTTGGGGTTGGTGAAGTCCACGGCCTGCTGGCGCTCGGGGGTGACGGTCATGTTGGCCAGAATCAGGTCGACCTTGTCGCTCTGCAGGAACGGAATGCGGCTGGCAGGCTCCACGGCCACGAACTCGACCTTGTTTTCGTCGCCCAGCAGGTCCTTGGCGAATTGGCGGCCGATGTCGGTATCGAAGCCCACGTAACGGCCTTTTTCATCGACGAAACCGAACGGCGGCTTATCGGTGAACACGCCGACAATCAGCTTGTCACGCGCCTTGATGGTGTCCAGGTAGCTGCTGGTGGCCGGGGTGGCTCCGGACGCCACCGGCTTGGCCGGTGCCTCGGACTTGTTGCAACCGGCCAGCAGGGCCAGCCCCAGCAGGGGTACCAACAGCAATGACGACTTGGCAGTTTTCATGAAAGCTCCTTTGCATGCGACTTGGGCATGGCTTCGACGTAGGAGAATTTCTCCAGGAACTGCTGCGCGCGTGCGGTCTGCGGGTTCGTAAAGAAAGCCTCGGGATTCTGTTGTTCAAGGATGCGCCCGGCTTCCATGAACACGATGCGGTCGGCCACCGCGCGGGCGAAGGCCATTTCGTGGGTGACGATGAGCATGGTCATGCCGCCGCGCGCCAGGTCCAGGATCACTTCCAGCACTTCCTTGACCATTTCCGGGTCCAGCGCTGCGGTCACTTCGTCGAACAGCATCACCTGCGGGTTCATGCACAGGGAGCGGACGATGGCGATGCGTTGCTGCTGGCCACCGGAAAGCTGGCGTGGGTAGGCGTCGCGCTTGTCCCACAGGCCCACCCTGCGCAGCAGCGCTTCAGCCTGGGCGGTGGCTTCGCCGCGCTCGCGGCCCTGCACTTTCAGCGGCCCCAGCAAAATGTTGTCGAGCACGCTCATGTGCCCGAACAGGTGATAGCTCTGGAACACCATGCCCACGCGCTGGCGCACCTGGCGCCAGTCGGTGGCCTTGTTCAGCAGCTCAACACCGGCCAGGCGCAGGCTGCCGCTGTGGGCGATTTCCAGGCCATTGAGGCAGCGCAGCAACGTGCTTTTGCCACAGCCACTGGGGCCGAGGATCACGATCACCTCGCCGGCCCGCACGTCCAGGTCGATGCCGTTGAGCACCTGGTGGCTGCCGAAGTATTTGTTGAAACCCTTGAACTCGATCAATGCGCTCATGCTTGCGTCCAGCGCCGCTCCAGCGCGCGCGAGGCGGCTGACAGCGGGTAGCAGATAAAGAAGAAAAACAGGAACAGCGCGCCATAGATCAACACCGATTCGTAGGTGCGCTCAATGATCTGCTGGCCAACCTTGATCACGTCGACCACGCCAATCAGCACTGCCAGGGAACTGGTCTTGATGAGGCGCGTGTAGATATTGATGGTCGGCGGTGTCATGCGCTTCAGCGCCTGCGGCAACAGCACGTAGCCGTAAAGCTGCGCGCCGGACAGGCCGATGGACAGGCCCGCCTCGCGCTGCCCGCGCGGCAGCGACTGCAGCGCACCGCGCACCACTTCCCCCACCTCGGTGGCGCCCCACAGCGACAGCACCAGCACCGCGCACCAGAACGCCGGAATGCTCAGGCCAAGAAAAATGGGCAGCCCGAAGAACAGCAGGTACAGCCATACCAGCACCGGAATGGCGCGGAACAGCTCCAGGTAAATGCGCAGCAGCACATTGACGCTGCGCAGGCCAAGGCTGCGCAGTACGCCGTAGAGCACCCCGCCCAGGCTGCTGAAGACAATGCTCAACGCCGAGATTGCCAGTGTCTGCACGGCGCCCTTGCCCAATTGCGGCAAGGACACCAGCAGCAACTCAAGACCCGAACTGGCCATGTTGCAGCCTCCGTTCCAGGTAGCTGAGCAGCAGCGACAACGGCAAGAACAGCAGCACGCAGATCAGCGTCAGCACGGTGAGCATTTCGTAGGTCTTGTAGTACAGGGCGATGTAGCTCTTGGTGGTGTAGAGAATTTCCGGCACCGCCACCGCCGACACCACGGTGGTTTCCTTGAGCAGGAAAATGAAGTTGGCGAACAGTGCCGGCAAGCTGAGGATGCCGGCCTGGGGCAGGATCACGTGGCGCAGCAACTGGGTTTCCGACAGCCCGATGGAGCGCCCGGATTCAATCTGCGCAGCCGGTACTGCTTCCACGCCAGCGCGCAGCACCTCGGTCAAATAGGCGCCGCCGAGAAAGGTCATGGTCACAATGGCCGCGGTGAACCCGGATACCTTGATGCCCAGCGCCGGCAAGGCGAAATAGACGAAAAACAGTTGGATAAGCAACGGCGTGTTGCGCGCGAGCTCCACGTACAGTGCCACCAGGCGGTGCAGGTACGGGGTGCGATAGACCAGCAGCGCCGCATTGACCAGCGCCACCAGCAACGACGTGGCGATGGCGATCAGGCCCACCTGCAGCGTCACGCCCACCGCCGTGAGGAAGGCTGGCAGCGTGCTGAGAATAAAAGGGACATCGAGATTCAAGGAACGACAGCCTCCTGGCGCCGCGTCGGGTGACAAGGCAGGAGGCGACTTTAAAGGTATATAAAACCAAATTTAAATACCGTTAAAGAATATGCATATCACCGAAATATTCGCTTTCCCACGGATCTTTTTCGCACGGGCGTACTCGAAAAAATTCAGCCGATTTCAAGGAAGACCATAATGAATAACAACACCGTGAAAAAGCTCGACCCCCAGGACGTGCTCAAGCTGCTGGCCGCCTTGCGCCGGGCCATCAAAACCCCACAAACCGTGTAGCAGCAAGCTGCCTTCGGCCGCTGCTGCCCGCTCCACCGTACACACGAAAAAACGCCGACGCTGTGCAAGCCGTCGGCGTTTTCATGTCAGCGCATGCGGGGCGTCAAATCAGAACGCCGGCAGTACCGCGCCGTTGTATTTCTTGGCGATGAATGCCTTCACTTCCGGGCTGGTCAGGGCCTTGGCCAGTTTCTGGATGGCATCGCTGTCCTTGTTGTCCGGGCGGGCAACCAGGTAGTTCACGTAGGGCGAATCAGCACCTTCGATCACCAGGGCGTCCTTGGCCGGGTTCAGGCCGGCGTCCAGCGCGTAGTTGGTGTTGATCATGTCCAGGTCAACCTGGTCCAGGGCGCGCGGCAGCATGGCCGATTCCAGCTCCTTGAATTTCAGGTGCTTGGGGTTCTCGGCGATGTCTTTAGGCGTGGCCAGGGCGTTCTTCGGGTCCTTCAGGGTGATCAGGCCAGCTTTCTGCAACAGCAGCAGGGCGCGGCCGCTGTTGCTGCCTTCGTTAGGAATGGCAACGGTGGCGCCATCCTTCAGCTCGGCCAGCGACTTGACCTTCTTGGAGTAGCCGCCGAAAGGCTCGACGTGAACGCCGACCACGGTCACAAGGTTAGTGCCCTTACCTTCGTTGAAGTTTTTCAGGTATGGCAGGGTCTGGAAGTAGTTGGCGTCCAGGCGCTTCTGGTCAACCTGCACGTTCGGCTGCACGTAGTCGGTGAATACCTTGATTTCCAGGTCCACACCTTCCTTGGCCAGCACTGGCTTGACCAGTTCCAGGATCTCGGCGTGCGGAACCGGAGTGGCGGCGACCACCAGTTTTTCGTTGGCGTTGGCAACACCCATGGTCAGGGCGGCGGCCAGGGCAGTGAACAGCAGAGCCTTTTTCATGCAATGTCCTTGATCAATAGAGGTGCCAGCTGCGTAGTTGGCCGGCTTGGGGCGGACAATACCGATATTTTTTATACCAAGACAATATCTTTTATTTCGCTTCTTATGCCTTTTTCTTCATTTTCCGGCAAAAGGCCATGTCGGCGTCCGCTGCATAACTCAAGCGATCTGTTGCGCCAGCTGCAATTGCGCGCGGTCCAACAGCGCCTTCAACCCCTGAAGGCCCGAGCCAGAGCCTTCGGCCAATAGCAGCTGGATGTGCCGGTCAATCTCGGCCAATGGCGCGGGCAGGGGCGGCAGGTTCAGATGCTCGGGCAGGATTTCCTCGCCGATGCTGACCAGCAACGCGAAGTGAATGACGTTTTCCAACTCACGGGTGTTGCCCGGCCAGCTGTGGCGCTCAAGCAGCAGCTGTGCGCTTTCGCTGATCAGCGGCACCGGCAGGTTCAGGCGCACGCTGTAGATGCCGACGAAGTATTCGGCCAGCGACAGAATATCCCCCGGGCGCTCGCGCAACGCCGGTAATGCCAGCTGCCCTTCTTTGAGGTAATGGAACAGGCGCTCGTTGAATTTACCCGCGGCCACCGCCTGGGCCAGGTCAATGCTGGTGGCGGCCACCAGGCGCACGTCCACGGGGCTGGGTTGCTGGGCGCCGACGCGGGTGACTTCGTGGTTTTCCAGGGCCGCCAGCAGTTTGAGCTGGATGGGCAGCGGCAGGTCGCCGATTTCGTCCAGGTACAAGGTGCCGCCGTTGGCCGAGCCGAACCAGCCGGCGCGGCTGCTGGCCGAGCCGCTGTAGGCGCCGGCCGTGTAGCCGAACAGTTCGGCGTCGGCGTAGGTGGGGCTGATGGCCCCGCAGTTGACCGACACGAACAGCCCGGCACGGTCGCTGGCCCGGTGAATGTGCCGGGCCAGCAGCTCCTTGCCGCTGCCGGTCTCACCCTGTATCAACACCGGCAGGTTACGCGGCGCCAGGCTTTCCAACTCCTCGCGCAGTTGCCGCGAGCGCGGGTCGACGAACACCAGCGCCTTGGCGCGAATGCTCAAGGGGCTCTTGTCGGCCTCGGGGAAGGTCAGCAAGGGCTGGCCGAAGTGTTCAGTCTGACTCATTGCAATGCTCCCGCCCGGACCGCATCAAGGGCCCGGGCGTTGGGTAAAAAGGGTTTCGATCAGGCGCTGCGCAGGGCGTGCGACTGCAAGCGGGTCTGCAGGCGGTACAGGTAGGCAAAACCCTGTTCCCAGCGCTGGTGCCCGGATTTGACGTTGATGTGCCCGGCGCCGGAGAGGATGCCGGCTTCGGCCCCCCAGTCACGCGCCATCTGCATGGCCCGCGGGGCACTCACGGCCGGGTCGTTGTCGGAGCTCACCACTTGGCTGGGGAACGGCAACAGGTGACGAGGAATAGGAGCGAAATTCTGCAGGGCCGGCGAGCAGGTGGGGCGCTCGACGTCGGCGGGGGCCACCAGCAGTGCACCGTATACCCGGCGCAGCGAAGCCCGTGGCGCCTGCGCGGCCCAATGGGCAACGGTAATGCAGCCAAGGCTGTGGGCAATCAGAATCACCGGGGCTTCGCTGTCAGTGACAGCTTTCTCCAGGGCAGCGACCCACTCTTCGCGTTGCGGCGCCAACCAGTCGGCCTGTTCTACCCGCGCACTGTTGGGCAGGCTGTTGCACCAGTGGGTTTGCCAATGGTCCTGGGGTGAACCTTGCCAGCCCGGCACAATCAGGTAGCGGATCGACTCGTTGCGCATGGTATACGCCTCCTGCATCGTTTGCGTTGAAGTCAGTATAGAGGCGGGTCATATATTCGTTAAGGAATAAGAAGCTATTTATTAATAACTTATAAGGATATGCTTTTTGAATGCTCGCCTGCTCCCGAGTTTCGCCCGGCCCCGCATTACCCTCATAAAACCTCACGACAAAAAAAAGGGCCGCCCCCTGCCTGAGGAGCGACCCAAGTAACCTGTGCAGACGTTAACGCTTGGTGATCACCGACAACTTGGTAATGCCTGCCTTTTCAATCGACGCCATGGCCCCGGCCACCTTGCCGTAGCCCACACCGTCGTCGGCCTGCAGCTGCACGCGAACGTCCGGGTTCTTGGCCTTGGCGGCTTCCAGGTTGGATTCCAGCAGCTCCGGTTGCACTTCATCCTTGTTGATGAAGAACTTGCCGCCACCATCGATGCTCACCACCAACGGGTCCTTCTGCTCCACCGGCGCCACGGAGTCGGTCTTGGGCAGGTTGATCGGGATCGAGTTGGTCAACAGTGGCGCGGTGACGATGAACACCACCAGCAGTACCAGCATCACGTCCACCAGGGGCGTCACGTTGATCTCGCTCAGTACCTCATCGCTGTCCTGGGTAGAGAAGGCCATATCAGGACGCCTCCTTCACTTTCTGGCCGCCAGTACCCTGGGCAGTCTTGGTCAGGGCCGGGTGCAGCAGTACGCGGAAGGCGCTCTTCTGGGCCAGGCTGTAAAAGTCGTGGGCGAAATCGTCCAGGTCGGCGACGGTCAGCTTCAGGCGACGCAGGAAGTAGTTGTAGACCAGCACGGCCGGTACAGCGACGGCGATACCCACGCCGGTGGCGACCAGGGCCGAACCGATCGGGCCGGCCACGGTTTCCAGGCTGGCGGAACCGGCGGCGCTGATACCCTTGAGGGCGGACATGATGCCCCACACGGTACCGAACAGACCAATGAACGGCGAGGTGGAACCGATACTGGCCAGGATCGCCAGGCCGGTTTCCAGCGAGCGGCGCTCACGCACGATCTGCTGGCGCAGGGCACGTTCCAGGCGGTCCTGGTGGTTGATGGCCTGGCTCAGGTCCGCAGCGTGGCCAGGCTCACCAACCTGGATGGCAGCGTAACCGGCCTGGGCAACGCGGGCGGCGGCACCAGGCTGGGTAACGGTCAGCTCGGCGGCCGAGTCCAGGCTGGAAGCGGCCCAGAATTGCTTGTGGAACTTGCGGTCCTGGTTCTTCAAGCGCCCGAACTGGGCGCCCTTGGCCAGCAGCAGGGCCCAGGTAGCGACGGAGAAGACGATCAGCAGCCAGATCACCGCGCCTTCGATGGATTCAAATGGGGAAGCCAATGTACTCATGATGTGTATTCCTTCTGTTAGCGCGAATTAGCGGATCTTGAAGTCGATGGGAACGCTGACCCAACCGTCCTGGGCGACATCGCCCTGCTTGGCCGGTACGAAACTCCAGCGTTTGACGGCGGCCAGAGCGGCGTCATCGAGCTGATCGCGACCACTGCTTTTCTGAATCTGAATCTCGCCCGGCTTGCCAGTGGCCAACACGTGAACCCTCAGCAGCACGGTGCCTTCCCAATTACGGCGCATGGCCAGGGCGGGGTACTCAGGCGCCGGGTTATGCAAGTAACCGGCGTTCGCCGAAGCCGGTGTCACAGGCTTGGGCGCCGGTGGCGCAGGCGGTGCCGGTGGCGTCGGTGCAGCGACCGGTTGTGGCGGCGCTGGCGGTTGCTCTACCGGTTTGGGTACCGGCTTGGGCACGGGCTTGGCGACCTGCTTGGGTTTGGGTTTTGGCTTGGGCGGTGGCTTGGTGGCCAGCTCATCCTCGACCGGTGGTGGTGGCTCGGCTACCGGCGGCGCCACGGGGGGCGGCGGTGGTGGCGGCGTTTCAACCACCGGCGGTGCCGGTTGGGAAAACTCGATGGTCATTGGCGGAATTTCTGGCGGCTTGATCGGCAGCGCGGCCAACGGTTTCTGGCTCAGCCAGTAAATCACCGCGCCATGCAGCACCAGCGCAAACACGCCCAGCAGAATCCCTTCACGCCGGCTCAGTACACCCTTGGGGGTTGTGTGCAGACGCGACTGGACCAGTGGCGCACGGTGCGCGCGGCCCAGGTCGACCAACTCGCCACCGGGCGCCTGGCGCACAAACGCCTGGGGTGCACTGGCTGCGGTCTGGACATTGCCCATTGTTGTACTCCTGCGGTTTCAGCGATAACGCGAGGGAGGCCTCGCGAGGCGCAATCATCGACGCCATACGCTTAGCTCTTAAAGTAATCTTTGAAGTTATATATAGACCTGTATGGAATATATAAAACTCCGATCTGCCGCCAGCCCTTGCCCTGTAAGGCCTGTAGCAGAGCGCTGGGAAGCCGATGCCTTGAGGGCATGGAAAATATTCCCCCAAGGCATGGATTTCAGCGGCTCGCGCTGGCGTTTTTCAGCGCACTGTCGGGCGCCGGCACAGCGTTTTCGCCGTGGGGCGTGCCTTCAGGCACCCAGTCGTAGGCCACCGGCAACGCGCGGTACACCCAGTTGCTCACGGCATCGCTGCCGGGCGCCTTGCCTTGGTAGGGGCTCACGTACTCCCACACGATCTCGCCCTTGTCGGTGACCTGGAAGAAGCGCCCGTTCATGCCCTCGTCGATCAGCGTGTTGCCGTTGGGCAAGCGCCGGGCACTGCTGATGAACGAGCTATAGAAGGCCCAGGAAGGCTGTCTGGAGCTGGCGGCGGTGTACTGCCACACCACCTGTTGCTTGATGGGGTCGATCTCCAGCACGCGCGAACCTGGGGTCAGCGCCAGCGGCGCCGAGGGGTAACCGGCGGTGCCCTGGTTGTCGAACACCAGCAGGTTGCCCGCGCCCGGCAAACCGGCGCCAATGATGTGCACGTCATGCTGGCCGACGAACTGGTCCAGCGGGCGCGGTACCTGCTGGGCGGTTTTCGGGTTGATGTTCGGCAGGTTCGGGCCCAGGTGCCACACCACCTTGCCGCTGGCCTTGTCGATGATGGCGATGAAGTTGGAGTTGCGTGAGTCAAGCAGCAGGTTATCCGGGGCAAAGCGCTTGTCACCAGCGTCGAACCACTTGTTGGGGCCCACCACGCTGAGGTTGTTGATGTGCAGGTAGTCCGGGTTATCGGTGGCCCGCACCAACTTCAACTGCGCCGGGGTAAAGCCGAACTCGGTGAGGTGGTCACTGGCCAGCCACTGCCATTTCACCTGGCCTTGCGGGTCCACTTCGTAAACCACATCATCGATCAGCTCGGGCACCTTGAAGCCGGCCACCTTGTGCACCTTGTTGGCCAGCACCAGGGTGTTGCCGTTGCTCAGGCGGCGCTGGTCGTGGTGCTGCTGGGCGGCACCGCCGGGCGCCTTGTCGCCCCATTGCCACACCACCTTGCCGTTCCAATCCAGTTCGCCGACGCTCTGGTTGGCCAGGCCGTTGCCGGCGGCGCCCAATGGCCCCGGGGCCTTGTCCGCCAGTTGCAGCAGCACGTGGCCGCGCTCGCCGCCCACCAGCTTGGGGTCGATGATGGCCGACGGGAAGCCGTTGTGCGGCCAGTTCTTGACCTCGTTGCCGTCCATGTCGATCAGGTGCGTCTGCTTGTCGGCACCGGCAAAAATCACGTACTGGTTATAGGCCTTGGCAGGGTCGTAGCGGGTCACGCCCGTGGGGTACACGCTGGGCGCGGCCTGGGCCACGGAGGCAAACACGGCACTGGCCAGCAACGCTATCTTGAAAGCTTTCATCGTCACGCTCCTTTTATTAGAAGTCATAGCGGGCAGTCACGCCCAGGGTGCGCGGGTCGCCGAGCACGCCGCTGTAGCCGCCGTTACCCTCGGCCCAGAGGGTGGTGTAGTAGGTCTTGTCGAAGGCGTTCTTCAGCCACAGGGAAACGTCCCACTGGCCCTGGCCGAGGTTGCCGCGAAAGCCGGTGCTCAGGTTGACCAGGCTGTAGCCGGGGATCTGTGCGTAGGCGGAGTCTTCCAGGGTGCCCACGGCGTGGGAGCGGTACGAGTAGCTGCCGGTGACGTACTCTTCCAGGCCGTTATCCCAGTTCCATTTGTATTCGCCGTTGGTGTTGAACACGTATTTCGAGGCACCCGCCACCTGGTGGCCGGACAGGCTGCACGAGGCCGGCGCACCCGTTTGCTCGCTGACTTCCGGCGGGCATGGCGCGTCCTTGTAGGACATGTAGCGAACGTCGTTGTAGGAACCGTTGAAGTTCAGGGTCAGGCCCTTCACTGGGATGACCGTGCCGTCCAGCTCCAGGCCACGGGAGCGCACGGTGCCGGCGTTGGTCAGGTAGGACACGCGGTTGGTCGAGTCATAGGCGTTGGCCTGGTACCCATTGACCGTGGTCCAGAACAGGTTGGCGTTAAGCAGCAGGCGACGGTCCCACAGGGTGCTCTTGAGCCCCAGTTCGGCGTCGTTGGCGCGCTCGGAACCGATCAGCAGCGAATCGGCGCCAGCGGTTGGCGCACTGCCCACCGCCAGGTTCACGCCACCGGACTTCTCACCGTGGGACAAGGTGGCGTAGCCCATCAGGTCATCGGTGAAGTGGTAGCTGAGGTTGACCATGCCCGACGGGCTGGCGCTGTACAGGCTCAGGTCGCCGGAGTTGTAGGCACCCGCGCGGCCATTGCGCGCGGTTGCCGCAGCGCCGGTCACGGCGGCGCCGCCCACAGGGGCATCGCGCTCCACGGTGGCGCTCTTCTCTTCATAGGTGCCGCGAATACCGGCGGTCAGGTCCAGCTTCGGCGTGAGGTGCCAGGTGCCCTGGGCGAACAGCGCGAAGCTGTCGGTGTCGATGTGGCCATAACCAATACTGGTGACGTTGGCCAGCGCGCCGGCGGGCGTGCCGTTCCAGATGTCCGCCTTGGGGCCGTAGTAGGCAAAGGACTTGTTGTCGGTCTTGGAGCCGAAATAGTAGGCGCCCAGCACGTAGTCGAACGGCCCGCCGGTAGGCGATGCCAGGCGAAATTCCTGGGACCACTGCTTGTCTTCCACCGACACGCCGGCGTTGTAGGCCGCCGGCACGTTCAAGCCATCATCGTTGCGCGGGGTGAAGTCCCAGAAGCGGTAGGAACTGATGGACGTCAGGGTGAAGTCGCTCGGCAGTTTCCAGTTGGCTTCCACCGAGCCGCCACCCTGGTGCACGGTCACGTGCTGGCTGTTGTCCAGGTTGACTTTGCGCGAGCCGGGGTCCACCAGCGTCGCACCGGCCGCTGCAGCGCGGGTTTCGTATAGGTTGACGCCATTGACGGTTGGTCCGGTGTTGAACAGCGTGCGGGTGCCAGAGCTGGAGTCTTCCTCGTTGTAGTCGAGAATGGCGCGCAGGCTGAAGTCTTCGTTGGGCTTGAACAGCAGTTGCCCGCGCACGCCGTCACGTTCGCCACCGCCCAGCTTGTGGCCGTTGTCCTCGTTGGTGATGGTGCCGCCGCTGTCGCTGCGGTACACCGACAGGCGCCCGGCCAGTTCGTCGGTGATGGGGCCGGAAATGGTGCCCTTGGTCTGCACGTAACCGTGCTGGCCCACCGAACTTTCAATGGTGCGCTCCGGGGTAAAGCTGGGCGCGCGGGTGGTGATGTTGATCACCCCGGCCGTGGTGTTCTTGCCGAACAGCGTGCCCTGCGGGCCACGCAGCACGGCCAGCTGGTCGATGTCCATCAGGTCGAACACGGCCATGCCCGGGCGGCCCAGGTAGACGTTGTCGATGTACAAGCCGACGCTGCCTTCCAGGCCGTCGCTGGCCGGGTTGTTGCCCAGGCCGCGGATCGACACGCTGGACTGGCGCGCATGCATGAAGGCGACGTTGACGCTGGGCACCAGCTGTTGCAGGTCCTGGATACGGTAAACGTGCTGGCTTTCCAGGGTAGCGCCGTCAACGGTGCTGATGGGCGTCGGCACGTCCTGAGCGCTTTCTTCACGGCGGCGTGCGGTAACGGTCACGGTCTTGAGGTGCGCACCGTCGTCCTTGGCGGCGGTAACCGGCGTGGCCTCGGTAGCCGGCGCTACCTCATCAGCCGCGTGGGCCAGGGAGCAACCGGCGCTGCCTGCCAGCAGCAAAGCCAGTGGCAGGCGCTTGAGCCGACTCGGTGAAGGGGGGACTGCAGAACGTGAACGACTCATGACGCGGCTCCTGAGTGAAGGAATCGGGGGAGCGGCTGGCGACAAGCCTCTCTCTCCTCATATTCCTTTCTGTTATTTGCATATGTTTTTCTAGAGATTTACTGCATAAGTGATTGCCTTTATAAGGAGTGCACCGGATGCATAGCAAATGCATTTGCCCGATACTTTTAATGTGAAAAATGCATATAGACCTGCGCCAACTTCGTCACCTGATTGCCCTGGCCGAACACCGCAGCTTCGTTGCCGCGGCGGTGGCGGTTAACCTTTCGCAATCGGCCTTCAGCCGCAGCATCCAGGCGCTGGAACACAGCGTCGGCTGCCAGCTGGTGGACCGTGGGCGCAAGGATCTGCCGCCCACCAAGCAGGGCCAGGTGGTGCTGGAGCACGCGCGCCGGCTGGTCAGCGGTGCACACCAGTTGAGCAACGAGATCAGCCAGTTCAATGGCCTGGAAGCCGGCGAGCTGCGCTTTGGCTGTGGCCCGGCACCCGCCTCGGGGCTGGTGCCCAGCGCCATTGCCAGCTTCATCAGCCGCTACCCCAAGGCACGGGTGCAGTTCCAGGTGGATGACTGGCACAGCCTGAGCAAGCGCCTGCTCAGCGAAGAGTTCGAGTTCTTCGTGGCCGACACCCGCCAATTCGAAGCCGACCCCGACTACCACACCCATCGCCTGCGCCCGCGCAAATGGCACTTCTGCTGCCGCGCCGGGCACCCGCTGGCGCAGCAGCAAACGGTCACCGCCGAGCAGCTGCTCAGCTACCCCATGGCCGCCACCCTGCGGCCGCCGAACCTGCGCAAAGTCATCGCCGACCTCAGCGGCCGCCCGGATTTCAGCCCCAACGTGGAATGTGAAAGCAGCTATGCGCTGCTCAGCGTGGTGTTGCGTTCGGACGCCATCGGCATCAGCGGCACCTACAGTGACGCTGTGCACAACGCCCGGGGCGGACTGGTGCGCTTGCGCGTGGAAGGGCTGGATGAACAGCGGGAAGAGTTGTTTACCCGGTACGGCATTGTCAGCCGCGCGGGCTACCGTATGTCGCCGCTGGCCGAAGCGATGATCGAGGAGATCAAGCGGGTGGATGAGGAAGAGGCGGTGACCAGGAAATACGACATTCACAACCTGGCAGTGTGAGGACGGGGCCTGCGAAGCGGGCCCATGCACTCCATGCATACAAAGTATTCAGGAAATGCGCTTGCCGAATACCCTCTCTGATCGCGAAATAGTCATCATTTCAGTGACTTGCGCAATCAGGAAGGCCCATGAAAAAGCTCTTCAAACCCCTGCTAAGCCTGCTTCTGGCCGGCTTGATCGGCCAGGCCCAGGCCGCCGACCCCGTGACCATTCGCATCGGCTCGCCCGACCAGGGTGCCGGCAGCGTGCCCTTCATCCAGGGGCCACTGGGCCTTGCGCATATCCAGAAGCAACTGGAAAACGAGTTCGCCGCCGACGGCGTCAAGGTCGAGTGGCACTTCTTCAAAGGCGCCGGCCCGGCCGTCAACGAAGCCCTGGCCAACCAGCAGCTGGACTTCGCCTGGCTGGGTGACCTGGCCGCCATCATTGGCCGCTCCAGCGGCCTGCAAACCCGCCTGTTGCTCGGCGCTCGCGGGGCCAACACCTACCTGGCGGTCAACGCGAATTCGAACATCCACAGCCTCGCCGACCTCAAGGGCAAGCGCGTGGCGGTGTACCGCGGTACCGCCGACCAGCTGTCGTTCGCCCGCGCCCTGGAAAGCCAGGGCCTGAAAGAACATGACCTGCAAATCATCAGCCTGGACTGGAGCGCCTCGCGCGCAGCGCTGGCCAGCGGCCAGATCGACGCCACATGGTCAGGCATGGGCATCCTGGCCCTCGGCCCGCAGGGCATTGTGTTCCCGCTCAGCACCAAGCAACTGCCGCGCCTTGCCACCACCCAGGCCGGGCTGGTTGCCACCCAGGCCTTCATCGACCAGCACCCCGACCTCACCCAACGGCTGGTCAACGTGCTGGTCAAGAACGCCGCCTACCTGACCGACGCCGACAACCTGGGCCCTTACAACCAGTTGATGGCCGAACAGAGCGCCATCCCTGCGCAGCTGTACGAGAAGGAAATGGCCGGCGATGACCTGAAATTCCGCGAGTCGCCGCGCATCGACCCGTTCCTGCGCGCCAGCCTGCAAGGCAGTGTCGACCAGGCCAAGACCCTGGGCCTGATCCGCCGCCCCTTCACCGCTGCCGACTGGGTAGAGCCGCGTTTCGTCGACGCCGCCATCCAGCAGCTCAAGCTTGGCACCCTGTGGCCCGCGTTCGACGCCACCGGCAAAGCCCTCTGACCCCCAGGTGTTCCCATGACCGCTATCAAGAATGTGCTGTACATCATGTGCGACCAACTGCGCCGCGACTACCTGTCGTGCTACGGCCACCCGCACCTGCACACCCCCAACATCGACCGCCTGGCCGCCGCCGGCGTGCGCTTCAGCCGTGCCTACACCCAGGGCACCATCTGCGGGCCGTCGCGCATGTCGGCCTATACCGGGCGCTACGTCAGCAGCCACCAGGTGGCCTGGAACGCCGTGCCGCTGCCCCTGGACGAGTTGACCATTGGTGACTACCTGCGCCCGGCCGGCATTCGCACCGCGCTGGTGGGCAAGACCCACGCCACGCCCAATACCGACGCCCAGCAGCGCCTGGCCATGACCCCAGGCAGCAGCGAAACCGAACAGCTGGACGAAGTGGGCTTTGAACCCTACGTGCGTCACGACGGCCTGTTCCCCGATGACCCGCTGTTCGATGGCAAGCGCGAAGGCGCGCCTTACACCCATTACCTGCGCGCGCAAGGCTACGGTGGCCGCAACCCGTGGCACGACTGGGCCAACGCGGCCGAAGGCGCCAATGGCAAGATTCTCAGTGGCTGGAAAATGCGCCATTCGCACCTGCCGGCACGGGTACCCGAGCAGCATTCGGAAACGGTGTACACCACCGACCGCGCCATCGATTTCATCGACGAACAGGGCGAGCAGCCCTGGTGCCTGCACCTGTCCTACATCAAACCGCACTGGCCCTATATCGCACCGGCGCCCTACCACGCGCTGTATGGCAACCAACACGTACTGCCCGCAGTGCTCCCGCCCGCCGGCAAGGAAAACGACCACCCGGTGTACAACGCCTTCCGCCAGCACGAGGAAAGCCGCAACTTCTCCCGCGAGGAAGTGCGCCTGAACGTGATCCCGACGTACATGGGCCTGATCAAGCAGGTGGACGATCAGCTGGGCCGACTGTTCGATTTCATGCAGAGCAATGGCCGCTGGGACGACACCTTGATCGTGTTCACCAGCGACCACGGCGACTACCTGGGTGACCATTTCCTCGGCGAAAAAGAGTTCCTGCTGGAGCCGGCCGTGGGCGTGCCGTTGATTGTGCGCGACCCGCGCGCCGCCGCCGATGTCACCCGTGGCACGGTTGACGCGCGCCTGGCCGAGACCATCGACGCCTTGCCGACCTTCCTCGATGCCTTGGGGCTGCCGGCCGCCGACCATCGCCTGGAAGGCCGTTCGCTGATTCCACTGCTGCATGGCCAGCAACCGGCCTGGCGCGACTTCGCCGTGGCCGAATATGACTACGCCTTCCAGGCCCCCGCCCGCGAACGCCTGGGCCAGCCGATCGACCGTTGCCGCATGTACATGGTGCGCAGCGAGCGCTTCAAGTACCTGGCCTACGACGGCTTCCGCCCGCAACTGTTCGACCTGCAGGAGGACCCGCAGGAATTGAACGACCTGGGCGCCGACCCGGCGTTCGCCAGCGTGCGCGAGCAGCATCAGGGGTACCTGTTCGATTGGCTGCGCGGCCTGAAGCGGCGTACCACCATCAGCAACCGCGAGATCGACGTGCGTGGCAAGCGCTTCCGCTACGGTGAGCCGGAAGAAGAGAAACTGGTGCCTATCGGCGTGTGGTAATTGATTTGTGGGAGCGGGCAGAGCCCGCTCCCACACTATCTTCCTACACCCCCCGGGTGGTCACGCTGCGCTGCCCCGCCACATCCACTGGCACTTCGCCCTGCAGCGTCACGCGGCGCACGATGCGTTCCTGGTTGCCGTAGTCATCCACCGCGTAGTGCTGGGTGGCGCGGTTATCCCAAATGGCCACGTCGCCAGTGCTCCAGCGCCAGCGCACGGTGTTTTCCAGGCGTACCACATGGCTTTGCAGCAGGCCGAACAGGTGCGCCGAGTCGCCGGCCGAATAACCCTTGATGCGTTTCACGAAGTGGCCCAGCAGCAAGGTCTTCTCGCCGCTGATGGGGTGCACGCGCACCACTGGGTGCTCGGTTTCGAACACGGTGGAGGTGAACACCTTGCGGTAGTTTTCCAGCTTTTCCGCCGAGACGTTCGGCTTGGCGGCGGCGTAGTCGTATTCGTTGCTGTGCACGGCCCACAGCTTGTCAGCCAGTTCCTGCAGCGGTGCCGGCAGGTCGTTGTAGGCAGCGGCGGTGTTGGCCCACACGGTATCGCCACCGGCGGCAGGGGCGATCACCGAGCGCAGAATCGACGCCTTCGGGTAGGCGTCGACGAAGGTCACGTCGGTGTGCCAGGAGTTGGCGCGCTGGCCATCGGCACCGCTCAATTGCATCAGGTAACGGGTACCGTCGCGCACCGGCACGGTGGGGTGGGCGATCGGCTCGCCGAGCAAGTGGGCGAAGGCTTCCTGGCTCTGGTCGTCGAGGTGGGTCTGCTCACGGAAGAAGATCACCTTGTACTGCACCAGCGCGGCCTGGATGGCCGCCACGGTGGCAGCGTCCAGGTCAGCGCCCAGCTTGATTCCGCGGATCTCGGCACCGATGCGGCCGGCTACCGGATGAATTTCCAACGCAACGGCGGTGGGGTTTGTGGCGAGTGCGGCAGTGCTCATGGTTCGACCCTCTTCTCTCTATGCATATAAGCATTGGATCTAAATAAATCACCAATGCTTCGTTGACGGAATAAGAGCTTGCATTTAAAACCTCAACCCACCTGCTGTGCCAATACCTTCGACCTATTTTTCAAATGCCGGGAATGCATATGGATCTGCGCCAACTGCGGTACTTCATCGCCCTCACCGAACACCGCAGTTTCGTCCGTGCCGCCGATGCCATGGGCATCACCCAGCCGGCCTTCAGCCGCAGCATCCAAGGGCTGGAACAGGAGTTCGGCTGCGTGCTGGTGGACCGGGCCAACAAGGACCTGCGCCCCACGCCAGAAGGTCAGGTGGTGCTGCAGCACGCCTTGAGCCTGGTACAGGGCGCGGCGCTGCTGGCCAGTGAGGTCACGCAAATGACCAAGCTCGATGCCGGCGAGCTGCGCTTCGGCTGCGGCCCGGCGCCCGCCGTGCGCCTGGTGCCGGAAGCGGTGTCGAGCTTCGTCCGTGCGCACCCGCGCATCCGCACCTGCTTCGAGGTCAACAATTGGGAAAAACTGAGCCGGGCACTGAACCGCGAAGAGATCGAATTCTTCATCGCCGACATTCGTCATTTCGAGGCCGACCCCAACTTCCAGACCCAGCCACTGACGCCCAAGCGCGGCGCCTTCTTCTGCCGCCCGGGGCACCCGCTGGTGAGCAAGGAGAGCCTGTCGACCAACGACATGTTCGACTACCCGCTGGCGGCCACGCTGATACCGCCGGGCGTTCGCAAACTGCTGGCGAACCTGAGCGGCAAGACCGATTTCAGCCCGCACATCGAGACCGAGCATGTGCCGTCGCTGGTGAAGATAGTGCTCAACTCCGATGCCATTGGCCTGTGCACCGAAGAAGGCTTCGAACAGGACCGCACCGACCAGCAGCTGGTGCGCCTGCACTGGCGCAACCTGCCGCAGAACCTGGAAAGCCTGGCGGCGCGCTGTGGCATCGTCAGCCGCATGGGTTATCGGCTGTCACCGGCGGCGCGGGCGATGATTGATACCATCGTCGAGATCGACGCGATGCCAGCAGCCAAGGCGGGGTAGGAACCGATGTGGGGATGGCGATCAGAGCGCCGGAGCCACCCAGTCACTGACCTTGAACGGCTTGCGAATCAGCCGCTCCTTCGCCGCCAGGTCCACCGACGCTTGCAGCGTGCCCAGGAACTGCGGGTCCAGCGTGGAGGGGAATACTTCGCTCAGGTGGTCGTTCTGCAGGTCCTGGGCAAGAATGGCCGGTGGGTAGCTGGCCACTTGCGACACTAGCTGCACGTAGGCGTCCTTGTTGCCATCCTGGGTCAACCACTGCACAGCGGTGCCCTGGGCCTTGAGCAGGCGCGCGACGATATCGGGGTGGGCGTCGACAAAGGCGCCACTGCCTACCAGCACGCTCTGGATACTACCGGCCCCGCCCAGTGCCTTGGTGTTCAGCGGCAACTCGGCCAGGCCTTTCTGCTGCAACACGATGACGTTGCCCAGGCCCCAGGTGGCGTCGATCTGCTTGGCCGCCAGGGCTGCCTGAGCGGCGCTGTAGTCCAGGTTGACCACCTTGAGGTCCTTCTCGCTCAGGCCCTGGCTGGCCAGCGCTGCGTCAAACGACAGCTGGCTGGCGGTGCCACGGAAGATCCCCACGCGCTTGCCCTTGAGGTCGGCCAGGGTCTTGATCTGCGACCCCGGCTGCACGGCCAGGTACTGCTTCACCCCACGCGCGGTGGCGCTGAGCAAGCGGGTGTCGAGGCCATTGGACTTGCCAATGATGGCCGCCAGGTCGCCCAGGTAGGCAAAGTCCACCTGGCCGTTGGCGAAGGCTTCGTTGATCACCGGGCCGGCGCCCTTGAAAAATTCCCACTGCACCGTGATGCCATCGGCGGCGAAGGCTTTCTCGAACAACTGTTGCTGGCGCAGCACATCGACCACGCCCCCGCCACTGTGCTCGGTGCCGGCGCTCAGATCGGGCACGGCGATGCGAATTTCCTTGAGCGCATCGGCGTGGCTCAACAATGGCGCGCAGGCCAGCAAGGCAGGTAGGGCGAAACGGCTGACGACGCGGGTCAGGGCTTTTCTCATGGTCAAGGCTCCGGGACTGATCTTTGCTGCATTGGGCCCGGACGCTGCCTGGTGGCAGCAGCTACGGGTTGGGATGGTGTCAGTCAGACATAAAGCGCTGATTTCTTTAAATACTAAAAATTCACATTTTAGTTACTTAATGGAATAAACAGGGGTTAGACGGGCGATGTGCACGGCATGCACTGCGCGCATGGAAAATATTCTTCAAATGCATTGGATGCGAAGCGCGTGTCGGCCTTAAATGGCCGCTTCTTATCTCCATATCGAATCTTTGTGATATTTGATATATCCGATAGGAATAAATAAATAGCCCGATGCAGTAGCCGACAACGGAGGTCTGACATGGCCCGAGATTCGCTCCTCAGCCTGCCCCTGACGAAGCCCCAGGCGCCTCGACGACGCCTGGGCCAGGGGCTGGGTCAACGCCTGCAGGCCTTCTACCTGCCCGTGGCGATATTTGCGCTGTGGTGGCTGGCCAGCCGCAACCACTGGATGAGCGAGCAGATACTGCCCGCCCCCTCGCTGGTGTGGCAGAGCGCCCTGGAACTGGCCGGCGGCGACCTGCCCGGCAACCTCTGGATCAGCCTGCAACGCCTGTTCTGGGGCCTGCTGGCGGGCATTATCAGCGGTGCCGTGCTGGGCGCCTGGCTGGGTTCCAGCCGCCGCGCCGAACGCCTGGTGCTGCCGACCTTCACCGCCCTGGCGCAAATCCCCACGCTGGCCTGGATTCCGTTGTTCATGGTGTTCTTCGGCATCGGCGAACTGCTCAAGCTGGTGGTGCTGATCAAGGCCATCGTCGTGCCCGTGACCCTGCATACCCTGGTGGGCGTGCGCGATGCCCAGCCGCGGCTGCGCGAAGCGGCAGCGGTGTTGCGCCTGCCGCCGCGCCTGCTGCTGCGCCGCCTGGTGCTGCCGGCGGCGCTGCCCTCGTTCATGGCCGGCGTGCGCCTGGCGCTGGGGGCAGGCTGGTCGTCGTTGCTGGCCGTGGAACTGCTGGCGTCCAGCGAAGGCATCGGTTACCTGATGGTGTGGGCGCGGCAGCTGTTCATGCTCGACATCGTTTTTGTCTGCGTGGTGGTGATCGGCGTCATTGGCCTGGCCATGGACAAGGGCATCGGCCTGCTCGACCGCAAGCTGGTGCACTGGCCCCATGCGGCCACCGCCGCCCTGCCGCGCAACACTGGCGCCCGTGGCCTGGACCGCCTTACGCCATGGCTGTTGCCGGCCGCGCTGCTGGTGCTGTGGCAGCTGGCGAGCCAGCTGCAGTGGGTGGACGCCAACATCCTCGCCTCGCCCCTGGCCGTGCTGCGCACCACCTGGGCGGGCCTGGCCGATGGCTCGCTGCTGACCGCCATGGGCCTCAGCCTGGGGCGCACCATTGGCGGCCTGTTACTGGGTGGCGGCCTGGGCTTCGCCCTGGGCCTGTTGCTGGGCCTGTCGAGCACCTTCAACCGCCTGCTCAACCCAAGCCTGTCGGCGCTGCGCCAGATCGCGATTTTCGCCTGGGTGCCGCTGATCACCGCCTGGTTCGGCCTGGGTGAACCGGCCAAGTGGGTGTTCGTCGCCCTGGCTGCGTTCTTCCCGTTGTTCATCGCTACCCACCGCAGCGTCGCCAGCCTGTCGCCGCAACTGGCCGAGGCCGCGCAAGTGCTGCGCCTGAGCCTGTGGCAGCGGCTGCGCCGGCTGGTGCTGCCGGGCGCGGCACCGGGCATTTTCGCCGGGCTGCGCCTGAGTCTTATCTACGCCTGGCTGGGCACCATTGGTGCTGAATACTTCATGCCGTCCAATGGCGGCATTGCCAGCCTGATGATTGGCGCCCAGCAACTGATGCGCATGGACCTGATCATGAGCGGCATGCTTTTGGTCGGCATCACCGGCGCGCTGCTCAACGCCCTCGGGCAACGCATTGAAGCGCGGGCCACGCGCTGGAGACACGCATGAACGCACTCACTACCCCAATCGTCAGCTTCAACCACGTGGGCAAACTGTTCGAAGTGGACGGCGGCACCCTGGAAGCCATTCGCGAGTTCAACCTGCAGATCGCCGAAGGCGAGTTCGTCGCCATCGTCGGCTCCAGCGGCTGCGGCAAATCCACCCTGTTGCGCCTGTTGATCGGCCTGGACACCGAGTTTCGCGGTGAGATTCAGGTCGACGGCAAGCCGGTGACCGGCATCGGCAGCGAGCGCGGCATCGTGTTCCAGGAGCACCGCCTGTTCCCCTGGCTGACCGTGGAAGAAAACATCGGCCTGGGCCTGGTCAACGAGCCGCTGAGCAACGAGCAGCGCCAGCGCCGCGTGCACGACTTCATCGACCTGGTGGGCCTGAAGGACTTCACCCGCGCCTACCCGCACCAGCTGTCCGGCGGCATGGCCCAGCGCGTGGCCATTGCCCGCGGCCTGGTGGCCAGCCCAAGGATCCTGCTGCTGGACGAACCTTTCGGCGCCCTCGACGCGCTGACCCGCCAGCAGATGCAGGACGAACTGCTGGCCATTCGCGAACGCGCGCGCATCACCACCATCCTGGTGACCCACGACGTTGAAGAAGCCATTTTCCTCGCCGACCGCGTGGTGGTCATGGAGCCGCGTCCGGGGCGTATCAAGCGCGTGGTCGACGTCGCCCTGCCGCACCCGCGCCAGCGCAGCAGCTTTGATTTCCACCAGCTGCGCGAAGAATTGCTGCACGAATTGACCAGCGATGACCATTACGTCGCCCCCAACCCTGTGCAGATCCGCGATCTGCACCCGGCCTTTATCGCCTGCTGAGCAAAGGAACCGCACGATGCCCCAACGTCCCAATTTCCTGGTGATCCTGGCCGACGACCTCGGCTTTTCCGACATCGGCGCCTTTGGCAGCGAGATCGCCACCCCGCACCTGGACAAACTGGCCCTGGCCGGCCTGCGCCTGACCGACTTCCACACCGCGCCCACGTGCTCGCCGACCCGCTCGATGCTGCTGACCGGCACCGACCACCACATCGCCGGCATCGGCACCATGGCCGAGGCGCTGACGCCTGAACTGATCGGCAAGCCAGGCTACGAGGGCTACCTCAACGACCGTGTGGTGGCCCTGCCGGAGCTGCTACGCGAGGCCGGCTACCAGACGCTGATGAGCGGTAAGTGGCACCTGGGCCTGACTGCCGAGCTGGCGCCCCACGCGCGCGGATTCGAGCGCTCGTTCTCGCTGCTGCCGGGCGCGGCCAACCACTACGGCTACGAGCCCACCTACGACGCCAGCACCCCGGGCCTGCTCAAGGCCACCCCGGCGCTGTACATTGAGGACGATACCTTCGTCGACGAACTGCCCAAGGACTTCTATTCCTCCGACGCGTTCGGCGACAAGCTGCTGCAATACCTCAAGGAACGTGACCAAAGCCGGCCGTTCTTCGCCTACCTGCCCTTCTCCGCGCCGCACTGGCCGTTGCAGGCACCGGCCGACCTGGTCGCCAAGTACAAGGGCCGCTATGACGCCGGCCCGCACGTGCTGCGCGAGGAGCGCCTGGGCAAATTGCGCGAGCTGGGGTTGATTGATGCCGCCACCGAAGCCCACCCGCTGCTGGAACTGAACGCCGAATGGGACACGCTTGATGACACCCAGCGCCAGGCCTCGGCGCGGGCCATGGAGGTGTACGCGGCGATGGTCGAGCGCATGGACTGGAACATTGGCCGGGTGGTCGACTACCTGCGCCAGCAGGGCCAACTGGACAACACCTTCATTCTGTTCATGTCCGACAACGGTGCCGAAGGCGCGCTGCTGGAAGCCTTCCCGAAGTTCGGGCCAGAACTGTTGAGCTACCTGGACACCCACTACGACAACAGCCTGGACAACATTGGCCGCGCCAACTCCTACGTCTGGTACGGCCCGGCCTGGGCCCAGGCGGCCACGGCACCGTCGAAGCTGTTCAAGGCGTTCACCACCGAAGGCGGCATCCGCGTGCCGGCGCTGATCCACTACCCGGCGCTGGCACGGCAGAAGCAGATTGGCCACGGCTTTGGCACGGTGATGGACGTGACCCCGACCATTCTCGACCTGGCGGGCGTTCGCCACCCGGGCACGCGCTGGCGCGGCAAGGAAGTCGCAGCGGTGCGCGGGCGGTCCTGGCTGGGTTATTTGTCGGGCGAAACCGCCACGGTGCATGACGACAAGACCGTGACCGGCTGGGAGCTGTTCGGCCAACGTGCCATCCGCCAGGGCAACTGGAAAGCGGTATGGATACCCGGCCCGTTGGGCCCGGCGACCTGGCAGCTGTATGACCTGAGCCAGGACCGCGGCGAAGTGCACGACCTGGCGGCCAGCCACCCGGACAAGCTGGCGGCGTTGATTGGCGAGTGGCAGAAGTACGTGGAAGAGACTGGCGTGGTGCTGAGCCAGTCGCCGTTCCAGCCCGACTAACCATACAAGCTGCCGCCAGGCGGCGATGGTGCACGAAGCGGGCCCAGGCTTTGAAGGGCCTGCGGCCCTTATTGCAGCCTGGCGGCAGCTTCGACGCCCGCCCCTTCCCGCACCGGCTCCGGGGTATACCGGTTCGCCCGGCCGAATGTGCCGAAATCGTTGAAACGCACCCCCATTTCCGCCATCACCTTGTGCGCCACCGGCGCGGTCATCTGGCGAATGTAGAAGGGTTCCTTGACCACGAAGTGGTGGATGCCATGGGTGCTGCCGAAGTTGAAGCAGAACGCGTGCAGCGGCCACAGCCACCAGGCGTTGAGCACTTGGGTCTGCTGCATCACGTTGCCCAATTCAACATCGCCGTAGTAGTGCATGTTCGAGCTGATGAAGTGCAGGCAGAAGGTACGCAGCACGTTCGGGCCCACAATCACCACCACCGCCACGTTCACTACCTGCATGACGGCCAGGGTCGAGGCTGACCACTCAATGCCTGCGCCCAGCAGCCAGGCCACGCCATTGGCGGCATGGAAGCCCAGGAACACGTACCAGGTCCCCCAGTTCAGCAGCGCCAGCGGCGCATACACCCGCAGGGTGCGCTTGAGGATGCTCCACTTGTGCGCCCAGGTCTTGGCGCGCAGCATGCGAATCAGCGACGACATCACGTTGTCGCCCACCATCAACAGGCGCACGATACCCCAAGGCTCGCCGTTGGTGATGGCCCGCTCCTCCATGTCGGTCTCGGTGCCCGAGACTTTGTGGTGGTTGAGGTGCAGGTGGCGACGGATCCACGGGTTGATGGTGCTTGGCCGCGCCAGCCATACCAAGGCCAGCATCAGATTGTGCGGCACCCGCTGTTTGCGGAAATACATGCTGTGGATCAGGTCGTGCTCCAGCTCGTGGGTCAGCGAGGCCAGGAAGGCGTTGACCAGCAGGCACACCCACCACGCCATGTAACCCTCGATATAGAGCGCCGCGCTGCCGATCATGCCGGCCAGGGAGAAGGCCAGGATGGTCGCGCCGATGGCGTCCTGATGCTTGAGTATCGGGTAACGGCTGCGCAGTTCATCGCCCTTGGCCATCACCACTTGGCGAATATGAGCGCTGCGTTGCTGTGCATTCAGTCTGTCGGGGCTTGCACAAGTGCGGTCCATGCTTCCATCCTCTTGTTATTGATGGAACGACTGTGAACCAGAATCAGCAAAGGGACGCTAGCCGTGGACGCCAACCTGTTGACTTCAGGCGCCATTAGCCATGACTGAACCAACTTCACTTGCCAGCTGGACCCGCGCCTTGCGCAAGCAACTGGACGCCCTGGGCCTCGACAGCGCCGCGCTGTGCGAGAAGGCCGGCCTCGACCTGCAGCACATGGACGACCCCAAGGCCCGCTACCCGCTGTCAGCCACCACGCGCCTGTGGCAGCTGGCCGTGCAGGCCAGCGGCGACCCGGCCATCGGCCTGCGGGTGTCGCGCTATGTCAGCCCCACCACCTTCCACGCCCTGGGCTATGCGCTGGTGGCCAGCGAAAACCTGCGGGAAGTGTTCGAGCGCATCGTGCGCTACCACCAGGTGGTCAGCGACGCGGTGACCCCGCACCTCAGCCGGGAAAACGGCCGCTACGTGTTTCGCATGCAGTTGCCCCAGGACTCGCCGCCACCGGCGCCGGAGGCCATCGACGCCTTCGCGGCCATTTACGTGCGCACCTGCCGCAACCGCCTGGGCCGCGACTATGCGCCGCTGGGCGTGTGGCTGACGCGGCCGCCGCCCGTCGACCCCACGCCCTGGCACACGGTGTTTCGCGCGCCGGTGCATTTCAGCGCGCCGCAGAACTGGCTGGAATTTGCCTGCGCCGATTTCGACTGCCACTTGGACGATGCCAACCCGGAGCTGGCCGAACACAACGAAGCGGTGCTCAACCGCACCCTCGAACTGCTACACCCGCTGACCTGGGAGCGACGGGTGCGCAATGCCATCGAAACCCACCTGCCCAAGGGCGTGCCGTCGGCGGACGATATCGCCGAGTCCATGCACCTGAGCCTGCGCAGCCTGCAGCGCCACCTGGCCGACGAGGGCTGCCGCTACGATGCCCTGCTGGACCAGTGCCGGCAGAACCTGGCGTTGGCCTACCTGCGCGAGGCCGAGGTGTCGCTGAGCGAGATCGGCTTTCGCCTCGGGTTTGCCGACGCCAGCAGCTTCAACCGTGCGTTCAAGCGCTGGACGGGGCTGTCGCCGGGGCAGTTCCGTGATCGGATGGCGTGAAGCGCAGGCTGAACACGGTGGCCTGGCGGTCGCTGCTGACACTGACCTGGCCGCCATGCAGCTGCATGATCGAGTGCACGATGGCCAGGCCCAGGCCACCGGAATCACCCGGTTCGGCCCGGGACGCATCCACCCGGTAGAACCGGTCGAACAGCCGCCCCACGTGCTGCGGCGCAATGGGCTCGCCGTGATTGCTGACGCTTAGCTGATCGCCCGTGCCGGCCAGGCTCACCGTGCTGCCGGGGGTAGCGTGGCGCACGGCATTGGCCAACAGGTTGCCCAGGGCCCGCTGCAGCAACTGCAGGTCGGCCACCAGCGTGCCCTGCAACTGGTTGTCCAGGCGCAATTGGCGGTCTTCGGCCAGCGCTTCGAAATAGGCGCACAGGTCTTCGCCCAGGTCGTGCAGGTCCACAGGCTGCAGGTTCAACAAACGCTCGCCATGGTCGGCGCGGGCCAGGAACAACAGGTTCTCGACCATGCGGTTCAGCCGCTCGAACTCCTCCACGTTGGAGGCCAGCAGTTCCTGATATTCATCGGCGCTGCGTGGCTGGTTCAAGGCCAGGCCGTTGCTGCCCAGCAAGTTGTGCAGCGGCGTGCGGATTTCATGGGCCAGGTCGGCGGAGAACTGCGAAAGCCGCTGAAAACTGTCATCCAGCCGCGCCAGCATGCCATTCAAGGCCTGCACCGGTTCGTGCAACTCCCGGGGCACCGCCTGCACGGGCAAGCGCCGGTCCAGACTGCGCAGGTCGATGCCGGCCACGGTGCGCGCCATATGCCGCAGGGGCAGCAAGGCCCGGCGCAACAGCAGCAGGCCCACGGCGAACGCCAGCAATGCCCCCAGCCCGACGGCCAGGTACACCCGCAGGCGATAACTGGCTAGCATGGCTTCGCGCTCGTCCAGCTGCTTGCCGACGGTGACCGTCAGCACTTCACCGCGCGGGCCCTGGGCGGCGCCGACCAACAGCAGCAATGGCGCGGCCTCTGCCGGGCGCCATAAATGAATATCGCCAGGCTGGGGGCTACGCTGCTCGGGAATCGGCGCCACCGTGGGCAGCGTGTGCCGGCGCGGGTTGATGGCAATCACCGGGGTACCATCCATGCGGTCCACCAGCAGCAGGCTTTCCTGGTTGCCAAGCATGTTCTGGTACAGCCGTGGACGCTGTTGCAAGGCGTCCAGGCTGTCGCTGTCGTGCAGCAGCGCGCGCACCTGCTCCAGGCGCCCGAGCAGCGCCTGGTTGTCGCGGTACACCAGCTCGGATTCGAGGCTGCGGTACAGGAACACCCCCGCCACGCTGAGCACCAGCGCGCACACCGCCGCGAACGCCAGCGCCAGCCGCCAGGCCAGCGACGGCCCGTGGGCGTTGTCACTCATCGGGGGCGTCCAGCTGGTAACCGACGCCGCGCACGGTGTGAATCAGCTTGGGCATGTAGGGGTCGTCGACCTTGGCGCGCAGGCGCCGCACGGCCACTTCCACCATGTTGGTGTCACTGTCGAAATTCAGGTTCCACACCTGGCTGGCGATCAAGGTACGCGACAGCACCTCGCCACGGCGGCTGGCCAACAACTGCAGCAGGGCAAACTCTTTGTTGGTCAGGGCAATGCGCTGGCCGCCACGGCTGACCCGACGGCGCAGCACGTCCAGCTCCAGGTCGGCGATGCGGTAATACTCCACCTCCCGAGTAGGGCCACGGCGCAGCAGGGTGCGCACCCGGGCCAGCAATTCGACGAAGGCGAAGGGCTTGAGCAGGTAGTCATCGGCGCCCAGCTCCAGGCCGCGCACCCGGTCCTCGATGGCGTCCTTGGCGGTGAGGAACAGCACCGGCGTGTCGCCGCGCTGGCGGATCAGCTTCAGCAACTGCCAGCCGTTGAGCCCCGGCAGCATCACATCGAGGATGATCAGGTCGTAGGCCTGCTCTTCGATGAAGTACCGTCCGTCCAGGCCATTGAGCGCCACGTCCACGGTAAAGCCCGACTCGCCGAGCCCCTTGGCCAGGAACTGCGCGGTCTTGGCTTCGTCTTCCACCACAAGCAAATGCATCGTACACCTCGTTTGAACTGTGCATAGGCTAGGCCTGCCGGGCGCGCTTGCCCATTACAAAGTTGTAATCAGGGCGACGGGATTCTGTTGGCGACGCCTGGCTAAGGTAGCGGCACCCTTTCAGCGGAGCCCCGCCATGCCCCTTAAACCCTTGCTGTTCTGCGCCGCCGCACTGGCCGCAGTGCAGGCCCAGGCCGGCCTGCCGCAACATCCGGAGCTGGACCTGAGCAGCGCCCGCCGCCTGGTGGATGCCGCGCCCTGCCAGGCGGCCATTGCCGTGCTGGACCGTGGCGGCAACCCCATCCTGGCCCAGCGCGCCGACGGCGTAGGCCCGCACAACGCTGACGCCGCGCGACGCAAGGCCTATACCGCGCTCTCGACGAAAACCCCGACCCGGCTGTTCGCCGAGCGCGCGCGCAGCAACCCGGAGGCCGCCAACCTCAACACCCTGCACGAACTGTTGCTATTGGGCGGCGGCATTCCGCTGTTCGAAGGCACCGAGCTGGTAGGCGCGCTGGGCGTGGCCGGCGCCGGCGGTGCCGAGCAGGACGAATTGTGTGCCACTACCGCCGCCAGTGCCCTGGGCCTGGCTACCCACCGATAAGGAACCTTGCGATGAAACCCGCGAAACTGATCTTGGCCCTGGGCTTGAGCGCCCTGTCCGGCCTGGCCCTGGCGGCCAACCCGCTGAGCGTGCACGTGTTGAACCTGCAGACCGGCGTGCCCTCGGCCGGCGTCGAGGTAACCCTGGAACAGCATGTGGGCAAGGACTGGCAGGTGCTGGCCCACGGCACCACCAACGAGCAGGGGCGCATCGCCGAGCTGTTCCCGGCGGACCACGCCTTTGTGGCGGGTGAATACCGGGTGGTGTTCCAGACCGGAGACTATTACAAACGCACGGGCCAGGAGACATTCTTCCCGCAGATTCCGGTGATCTTCCAGGTGAAGCAGACCGATCAGCATTACCACATTCCGTTGCTGCTCAGCCCTTACGGTTTCAGTACGTATCGGGGGTCGTAGGCGCCTGTGACGCGGCCTGGCGGCCTACCTGTGGGTGCTGGTCTCATTGCACCGCTGCGTCACGCAACCCCGCCAGGTCGATAATCTCGATCTCGCCATAACTGAGCCGCAGCACCCCACGCTGCTCCAGTTCCTTGAGAATCTGGTTGGTGGTCTGGCGCGACAGCGACAGCATCATCGCCAGTTGCTCCTGTCCCAGGCGGATCACCCGCCGGGCGCCGTCGACTTCGCCATAGCCGCGGGCAATTAGCAGCAACCTGTGCGCCAGGCGCGGCGCGGCCGCCAGCAGGCTTTGCTGTTCCAGCATGACGAAGGCCAGGCGCAGCTTCTGGCTCATCAACAAGGCGAAATCGCGCCAGTACAGCGGCTCAGCCTGCAGTATCGCCAGCAACGCGCCCTGGGCCACCCAGACCAGCGTGCACTCCTCTTCGGCGTAGGCATCGTGGGTGCGCGGCTGGCCGTCGAACAGGGCGATTTCGCCGAACCACTGCGGTGCTTCCACCAGCGCCAGCAATGCTTCCTTGCCCTGAGCGTTGACGGCGCCGATGCGCATGCCCCCCTCCACCACCGCATACAGGCCGCACGGCGGGTCACCGCGCTGAAACAGGCAGCCGCCGGCAGGCAGGCGGCGCACCCGGGCCACCGCCAGCACACTATCCTGAAGGGCAGGCGGCAGGTGCGCGAACCAGTGCCCGGTAAGCAAACGCGGGCGCCAGGCGTTGACGTCGTTCATGAAGCCTCTCGTGTGATTTTTGTCGGCTAGCCGACAGAGCATGGGCCAGCGACAGGGCATGATCAATCATCACCCACCCAGAGGGCACAACAATGAAAAACCTCGTCGACCACCTCAGCCAGTACGCCGCCTACCACCGCGACCCGCGCAACATCGCCAGCCATTTCATCGGCATTCCCATGATCGTGGTGGCCGTGACGGTATTGCTGTCGCGCCCCGGCGGCTGGCTGGCCGGCCTGTGGATAAGCCCGGCGCTGTTCGTGGCCCTGGCCTCGGCCTGGTTTTACCTGCGCCTGGACACGCGCTTCGGGGTACTGATGACGGCGTTGCTGGGCCTGTGCCTGTGGGCCGGGCAGGCGCTGGCGGTGCAGGCCACGCTGGTGTGGCTGAGCGCTGGGCTGGGGTTGTTCGTGGTGGGCTGGGCGATTCAGTTCCTCGGGCACTATTACGAAGGGCGCAAACCGGCGTTCGTCGACGACGTCACCGGGCTGATCGTGGGGCCGTTGTTCGTGGTGGCGGAGATGGCGTTCTTGCTGGGGCTGCGACAAGACCTTAACCAGCAGATCGAATTGAATGTGGGAGCGAGCTCTGCCCGCTCCCACCAGCGCCGTATTTAGAGCGCGGAAGCTTTCTGCCAGACTTTCGGCTTGAAGAACAGCGTCTCGCCCTTGGCCAGGCCGGTCAGGCTGTCGTGGTCCTTCACCACTTCAGCTTCGATCAGGTCAGGCTGGCCTTCGACTTTCAGGGTGACCCGCGTGGTCGCGCCCAACGGACGAATGTCGCGCACCTCGGCGGCGTGGTGGCCCTCCACTTCAGCGCGTGACAACGACACCTCGTGCGGCCGGAACAGCACGTGGTTGTCCTCGCCCAGGTGCAAGCGGTTGGAGTCGCCCAGGAAGTGGTAGACGAAATCGCTGGCCGGGTTCTCGTACACCTCGCCCGGCGAGCCGATCTGCTCGATCACGCCCTTGTTCATCACCACGATGCGGTCGGCCACTTCCATGGCTTCTTCCTGGTCGTGGGTAACGAATACCGAGGTCAGGTTGATGTCCTCGTGCAGGCGCGCCAGCCAGCGGCGCAGCTCCTTGCGCACCTTGGCGTCCAGCGCGCCGAAGGGTTCGTCGAGCAGCAGCACCTTGGGCTCCACCGCCAGGGCGCGGGCCAGGGCGATACGCTGGCGCTGGCCACCGGACAGTTGCTCGGGGTAGCGGTCGGCCAGCCAATCCAGCTGCACCATGTTCAGCAGCTCGTGGACCTTCTCGGCAATGCGCGTTTCGTTCGGGCGTTCACCCTTGGGCTTCATGCGCAGGCCGAAGGCAACGTTGTCGAACACGGTCATGTGGCGGAACAGGGCATAGTGCTGGAACACAAAGCCGACGTTGCGATCGCGCACATCGGTGCCCGACACGTCTTCACCGTGGAACACGATGCTGCCCTGGTCCGGGGTTTCCAACCCGGCGATGATCCGCAGCAGGGTAGTCTTGCCGCAGCCCGAGGGGCCGAGCAGTGCCACCAACTCGCCACTCTGGATGTCCAGATTGATGGAGTTCAGGGCCTGGAACGCGTTGAAGCGCTTGCTGACATTACGAACTTCGATCGACATGAATTATTCCTCCGCTGCGTTTTTGCGCAGGCGGTTAATACGGTTCTCGCTCCACTGCTTGAGCAGCAGGATGAAGAGCGCCATGATCAGCAACAGGCTCGCTACCGCGAAGGCGGCGACGTGGTTGTATTCGTTGTAGAGGATTTCAACGTGCAGCGGCAGTGTGTTGGTGACACCACGAATGTGCCCCGACACCACCGACACCGCGCCGAACTCGCCCATGGCGCGCGCGGTACACAGCACCACGCCATAGATCAGCCCCCACTTGATGTTCGGCACGGTCACGTACCAGAACATCTGCCAGCCATTGGCGCCCAACAGACGCGCCGCTTCCTCTTCCTGGGTGCCCTGCTCCTGCATCAGCGGGATCAGTTCACGGGCCACGAAGGGCACGGTGACGAAGATGGTCGCCAGCACGATGCCCGGCAGGGCGAAGACGATCTGGATGTCATGGTCGGCCAGCCACGGGCCGAACAGGCCCTGGGCGCCGAACATCAGCACGTAGACCAGGCCGGCGATCACCGGCGACACCGAGAATGGCAGGTCGATCAGGGTCACCAGCACGCTCTTGCCGCGGAACGAGTACTTGCTCACGCACCAGGCGGCGCTGACGCCGAACAGTACGTTGAGCGGCACCGAAATCACCACGGCGATGATCGTCAACTTCAGCGCCGACAGGGCGTCGGGCTCAAGGATGGCGGTGAAGAACGCGCCCAGCCCCTGGCTCAGGCCCTGGGACACGACGATAAACAACGGCAGCAGCAGAAACAGGGCAAACACCAGCCAGCCCAGGCCAATCAGTATGCGCCGCGACACGGCACTGCCACGGCGGGCGGCATTGGCGCTGGAGGCGGCAGTCAACGAGGTTGCAGACATATTCAACGCCTCCTTCACGGGGTTTCGATGCGCCGCTGCAGCAAGTTGATCAGCAGCAACAGGATGAAGGAAACCACCAGCATCATCACGCCGATGGCGGTGGCGCCGGTGTAGTCGTACTGGTCGAGCTTGACCATGATCAGCAGCGGCAGAATCTCGGTTTTCATGGGCATGTTGCCGGCAATGAAAATCACCGAACCATACTCGCCCACGCCCCGCGCGAACGCCAGGGCAAAGCCGGTCAGCCAGGCGGGCAGCAGGGCCGGCGCGAGGATGTAGCGGAACACCTGCAGCGGCTTGGCGCCCAGGCAGGCCGCGGCCTCTTCCACCTCACGGGGAATGTCGGCGAGCACTGGCTGCACCGTGCGCACCACGAACGGCAAGGTCACGAACGTCAACGCCAGGGTGATACCTAACGGCGTGTAGGCGATCTTGAAGCCCAGGCTTTCGGCGAACTGGCCGATCAGGCCGTTGGGGGTGTACAGCGCGGTCAGGGCGATACCGGCCACGGCCGTTGGCAGGGCGAACGGCAGGTCGATCATGGCATCGATGATCTTGCGCCCGGGGAAGGTGTAGCGCACCAGCACCCAGGCCAGCAACGTGCCGATGATGCCGTTGGCGATGGCGGCGCACAGCGCGGTGCCGAAGCTCAGCTTCAGCGCTGCCAGGGTGCGCGGCGAGCTGACGATGGCCCAGAATTGTTCGAGGGAGAGCTGGGCGGCGTGGACGAACATCACCGCCAGCGGGATCAGCACAATCAGGCTGAGGTACACCAAGGTGTAGCCCAGCGTCAGCCCGAAGCCGGGTATGACGGGGGAGATACGACGCGACATATAAGTCCTTGGTACAAGATTTTAAACGTCATTGGCCTCTTCGCGGGCAGAGCCCGCTCCCACAGGATCCTGTGCACAGGTCCATTGCGGGAGCGGGCTCTGCCCGCGAAGAGGCCAGTTAGCTATCAGATCCTTACTGCGCCTGGTAGATCTG
The DNA here is from genome assembly GCA_963816515.1 of uncultured Gammaproteobacteria bacterium. Taxonomy (GTDB): domain Bacteria; phylum Pseudomonadota; class Gammaproteobacteria; order Pseudomonadales; family Pseudomonadaceae; genus Aquipseudomonas. The sequence goes on from CAWFKX010000001.1 coordinate 2,243,714, forward strand.
GTCGAACACGCCACCGTCATTGAAGAATTTCGGCTGCGCGGTTTTCCACCCGCCGAAGTCCTTGTCGATGGTCGCCAGGCTCTTCACTTCCTGGAACTGCTTGGAATACTGGGCCGCTACGTCCTTGTCACGTGGGCGGTAGAAGTTCTTGGCGGCGATTTCCTGGCCTTCCTTGCTGTACAGGTGCTCCAGGTAGGCCTTGGCAATCGCTTCGTTGCCCTTCTTCTCGGCATTCTTCTCAACCACCGCCACTGGCGGCTCGGCGAGGATCGAAACCGATGGCACGACGATGTCGAATTTGTCCTTGCCGCCGTCTTCCTTCAGCGCCAGGTAGGCTTCGTTTTCCCAGGCCAGCAGCACGTCACCCTGACCGTTGTTGACGAAGGTGATGGTCGAACCGCGGGCGCCGGTGTCCAGCACAGGCACGTGCTTGAACAGGGTCTGCACGTACTGCTTGGCCTTGCCTTCGTCGCCGCCGTTGGCTTTCAGGCCGTAGGCCCAGGCTGCCAGGAAGTTCCAGCGCGCACCGCCGGAGGTTTTCGGGTTCGGGGTGATCACCGACACGCCGTCCTTGATCAGGTCGTTCCAGTCATGAATACCTTTGGGGTTGCCCTTGCGCACCAGGAACACGATGGTGGAAGTGTAGGGCGTGCTGGCGTCCGGCAGCTTGGTCTGCCAGTTTTCCGGAAGGGTCTTGCCCAGCTTGGCGATCTCGTCGATGTCGCCGGCCAGGGCCAGGGTCACCACGTCGGCGCGCAGGCCGTCGATCACGGCACGGCCCTGCTTGCCCGAGCCACCGTGGGACTGCTTGATATCGACCTTGTCGCCAGGGTGTGCTTTGGTCCAGAAGTTCACGAACTCCGCGTTGTAGTCTTGATACAGCTCACGCGTGGGGTCGTACGAAACGTTTAGCAGCTCATAGTCCTTGGCGACCGCAGAGCCTGCGAACAGCGCACTGGCGAGCGCCGCCAGAGCGTAATGACGGATAGACATGGTGAAGCTCCTGGATGACTCTTGATTATTATGTTGGCTGTTTCTTATGGCCGGCCGGGTGATCGGTCAGCTGGGCTTGTTGCCCGGGTTCTGCAAACGGAATTTTTCCTTGCGTTCGATCTGCACCACTTGGGCATTGTGGACAGTGATTTCCACGGCGCCGAAACGCAGGTCACGCAGCGCGCTCTGGATTTCGCGCAGAATGGTTGCTTCGTCCTGGCCGTCGACGCTACGCAGAGATGCGCTCATGATCATGCTCCTTGGGTGAGAGTTACCTTGAGCGCCATAGTAGATAGGCGGGGTTATACTTAAAAATACTATTTAAGAATGCCCATATAACCAGAAATTCAAAGGTTAGGCGGCGGTCCCCACAGCAACTCACCGGCCGGTACGGGGCGCCCAAACCAATACCCCTGCCCCAGGTCGCAATCGTGCTGCAACAGGAACTGCGCCTGCTCAACCTGCTCGATGCCTTCGGCGTGCACCTGCATGCCCATGCTGCGTGCCAGGGCGATGATCACCCGCGCAATGGCGGCATCGTCTTCGTCCTGGGGCAGGCCGGCGACGAAGCCCTGGTCGATCTTGAGCTTCTGCACCGGCAAGCGCTTGAGGCGCAACAACGAGGAATAACCGGTACCAAAATCGTCGATGGACAAGCGCAGGCCCAACTCACGCAAGCGGTGCATCTGGTCCAGCGCCGACTCGGGGTCTTCCATCACCGCGCTCTCGGTCACTTCCAGCTCCAGGCGCGCCGGGTCCAGGCCCGTCTCGTCGAGGATGCGCGCCACTTGCTGGTACAGGTCCTGGCGGCCAAACAGGCGGCTGGAAACGTTCACCGCGATGAAATCCAGGCAATGCCCCTGGGCCTGCCAGTCGCACATCTGCCGGCATGCCTGGGTCATTACCCAGGCGTCGATATCGGCGATCAGGCCGCTGCGCTCGGCGATGGGGATGAACTCGCCCGGCGGCACCAGGCCCCGCTCGGGGTGCAGCCAACGCACCAGCGCTTCGACACCGACCAGCTGGCGGCTGGCCAGGTCGTGCACCGGCTGGTAGTACACGCGCAGCTCTTGCTGCGCCAACGCCCGGCGCAGCTCGGCGGTCATCTCGACCCGCTGCTGGGCGTGGGCCGTCAGTTCTTCGGTGTACAGCGCGTAACCACCCCGGCCGTTGCCCTTGGCCTTGAACAGCGCCGAGTCGGCATTGCGCAGCAGTTGCTCGGCGCTCAGGGCGTCGCTGGGGAACAGGCTGATGCCGATGCTGGCACTGGTGAACAGCGTGTGGCCCTCCAGCAGGAACGGCTGCTTCAAGCCATCAATGATCGCCTGCGCCAAAGTGGCCGCCTGGGCCGCCTGGGGCGACTCATCCAGCAGCACGGCAAACTCGTCGCCGCCCATGCGCGCCAGGGTCATGCCATTGCCCAGCAAGCCTTGCAGGCGCCCGACCACCGCTTTGATCAACTGATCGCCGGTGGTGTGGCCCAGGCTGTCATTGATGCTCTGGAAGTGATCGAGGTCGAGCAGCAACAGGGCGCAACCGCGCTTGTTGGCTCGCGCGGCGGCCAGGGTCTGCTCGGCGCGATCGTGGAACAGCAGGCGGTTGGGCAAGTCGGTGAGCGGGTCGTGCTGGGTGAGGTGCGCGCGCTCATGCTCCGAATGCTTGATGGCGCTGATGTCGGAGAACACCGCCACGTAATGGCTGAGGTGCCCGGCGTCATTGAAGATAGCGCGTATGGTCTGCCACTGCGGGTAGATCTCGCCGCTCTTGCGTCGGTTCCAGATCTCGCCGCTCCAGCCGCCCTGCTCGCCCAGGGTGTGGAACATTTGCTGGTAGAACGCCGCGTCATGGCGCCCCGATTTGAACTTGCTGGGGTTGTGGCCCAGCACTTCATCCTCGCGGTAACCGGTGATGTTCATGAACGCACGGTTGACGTGCACGATGTTGCCCAGGCGGTTGGTCACCAGCACGCCTTCCAGGGTGCTGTCGAACACCGCCGCCGCCATGCGCAGGCGCTCGCGTTCGATACGGCCCGGGTCACCCAGGCCGAACCAGCGCAGCAAACGCGCGCGGGCCAGGAAGATGAGCACGGCAGTGGCCAGCACCCACACGTAACCGTTGATCAGCTGCCAGCGCAGCCACTGCGCCGAATCATCGAAAAGGCTGCTCAATATTTGATCAGTTCCCAGCAGCCATGTGGCTGAGGCCAACAGGTAAAGCAGGGCGGCCCGCAAGGCGCCGCGAGAAGAACCAGGCATAAAGTCAGAAAGCCCACACAAAAGAATCGGGATTATAAAGCAGAAACATTCAGCCACTCTTATCTAAAACCCGGACTGGTTTTCTCTGCCAGCATGCCGATAATGCCCCATGTGGTTAATTTTTCTTTGACGAGGGCCCTGCAGCCTATGTGGTACAACGGTTTTCTTGACCTGTCAGCCTGGCAACTGGTGGCGGTCACCCTGTTGATGACCCATGTGACGATTGTCAGTGTCACCATCTACCTTCACCGCTATTCCTCCCATCGCTCGCTGGAACTGAACGCCGGGCTCAAACACTTTTTCCGCTTCTGGCTGTGGTTGACCACGGCGCAGAACACCCGCGAGTGGACCGCCATCCACCGCAAGCACCACGCCAAGTGCGAAACCGTCGATGACCCGCACAGCCCGGTGATCAAGGGCCTGGGCACCGTGCTCGGCCGCGGTGCCGAGCTGTACCGCGCCGAGGCGCAGAACGCCGAAACCCTGCGCATCTACGGCAAGAACTGCCCCGAGGACTGGATCGAGCGCAACCTGTACTCGCGTTTCCGCCTGGGTGGCGTGTTCCTGATGCTGGGCATTGACCTGGCCTGCTTCGGCGCCATTGGCCTGACCATCTGGGCCATCCAGATGATGTGGATCCCCTTCTGGGCCGCCGGCGTGGTCAACGGCCTGGGCCATGCGGTGGGCTACCGCAACTTCGAATGCCGTGACGCGGCCACCAACCTGGTGCCGTGGGGCATCATCATTGGCGGCGAAGAGCTGCACAACAACCACCACACCTACCCCAACTCGGCGAAGCTGTCGGTGCGCAAGTGGGAGTTCGACATGGGCTGGATGTGGATTCGCATCCTCTCGTTCCTGCGCCTGGCCAAGGTGCAGCGCATCGCCCCCATCGCCCACCGGGTCGAAGGCAAGGGCCACCTGGACATGGACACCGCCATGGCCATTCTCAACAACCGTTTCCAGATCATGGCCCAGTACCGCAAGCTGGTGATCGCGCCGCTGGTGACCCAGGAACTGGCGCGGGCCGACGCCTCGGTACGCCACCAGTTCCGCCGCGCCAAGCGCCTGCTGTCGCGTGAAACCAGCCTGCTGGACGACCGCCATCACGTGCGCATCCAGACCATGCTGGAACACAGCCAGGCCCTGAAGGTGATCTACGAGAAGCGCCTGGCATTGCAGCAGATCTGGGCGCGCACCAGCTCCAATGGCCACGACATGCTCGCCGCCATGAAAGACTGGGTGCACGAGGCCGAAGCCAGCGGTATTCAGTCGCTGCGCGACTTCGCACAGCAACTCAAGACCTACTCGCTGCGCCCCGTCCTCGCCTGACACCGTCCATCGGTGCGCCCCATGCAGGGGCGTGCCGGCTGGAACTTCGTTACAAATTCCTAATCTCACGTTTGATCGCCAACGCGGCGGGACCTGGCGCGTGCGCACGCCAGTGCTCGGCCCACCGTGACATTCGAGAATTCGTGATGATGGTCAACAAACTACCACAATCGCCGCCACCGATTGCCCACATGCCTGCCGCCGCCGAGACGTTGCTGGCGCTGATGCATGCCCAGGGCGAAGTCGCACGCCTGAGCGAGCGCGAGCAGCTGTTCAGCTCGTTGCTGGTCAGCGTCAATGCGGTGCTGTGGGCGTTTGACTGGGAAGCCCAGCGCATGATCTACGTCAGCCCGGCCTACGAGCGCATTTTCGGGCGCTCGGCCGGGTTGCTGCTGGCCGACTACAACGAATGGCGCAACAGCATTTACCCCGACGACCTCGACTACGCCGAGCGCAGCCTGGCCGAAGTGCTGGAAAAGGGCGCCGTGGAAGACCGCGAATACCGCATCATCAGCGCCGACGGGCAAGTGCGCTGGCTCAGCGACAAATGCTTCATCAGCCAGCAGAGCGACCCGAATCAGCGCGTGATCATCGTCGGCATCGCCGAGGACATCACCGAAAAGAAGCACTTGGAAGGCGAGCTGCAACGCTTGGCCACCATTGACGTCCTGACCCAAAGCAGCAACCGCCGCCACTTCTTCGAATGCGCCCATCGCGAGTTCGAACAGGCGCGCCTGCAGGATTCGACCCTGTCGTTCCTGCTGCTCGATATCGATGATTTCAAAGTGATCAACGACACCTACGGCCACCAGGAAGGTGACGTGGTGCTGCAACGCATCGCCGAAACCGGCCGCTCGGTACTACGCCGCGGTGACCTGTTCGGGCGTATCGGTGGCGAGGAATTCGCCGCGGTATTCCCCGGCTGCTCGCCGGAGGTGGCACAGCAGATCGCCGAGCGCCTGCAGCGGGAAATCCAGCGCCTGAGTTTCAACCACGACGGCCATGTTTACGGCGTCACGGTCAGCCAGGGGCTGACCGGGCTGACCGAAGACGATGACATCCTCGACAACTTGTTTGCCCGCGCCGACGCGGCCATGTACCAGGCCAAGCGCCAGGGCAAGAACCAGATCGTCCTGGGTTGAACCCGCCATAACGCGCAACACCCGGACGCCGCCTACCGGCAGCTGCTACAAATCCTCCGTAGCAGCGAAGCCGGTACAGATCAATTGCGGCGCAGGCGTGTCAGCTCGGGCAGGCCCATTTTCAATAACCGTGCGGTCTTGCCATTGGCAATGGCCTCCAACCCCTCCCCCGGTTCCAGCCGCGCCAGCTGCCCCGCCAGGTTCATGGCCAGCGTATCGCGCCCATACACCCCACCACCCAGGTGGTAGATCGCCGCGATCATCTCGCGCAATTCCAGCGGCAAGCGCCACCGGGTACGCAACGCCGAACCGTAGGCTGCGCCGAAGTCGCGCAGCGCCTTGTCCACTTCGCCTTCCAACAGCACGCCCCCGGCCAGCCGCCATTCCTGCAGAACCCGCAGCAACGCCAGGTCACCCAGGCAGTGCAGCAAACCGGCACAGTAGCAGCGCTCCTGATCCACATCCAGGTTGCGCGCCAGGGTGCTGGCGTACTCGGCCGCGTGCAGCGAGTGCCCCCAGAAGCGTTCGGCATGCCGCGACAGTTCCGGGTCCGACAGCCGTGCGCTGCGTTTCAGCGCCAGCCCCAGAATCAGGTTCATGCTTTGCGTGGCCCCCAGCTTCTGCAGGGCCTGCAACAGCGTCTGCACCGGTGCGTCGCGGTGGTGGGCGGCGCTGTTGGCCGCAGCAATCAGCACCGCGGTAATCTGCGGGTCGGTGCGTATTTCTTCTTCCAGCTGGCGCAGGTTCAGGCCCTGGGGGTTCAGGGCACGCTTGACCGCCAGTTGCACGTCGGCCATCAGCGGCCCGCCATCGGAATGCTGCCGGCGCTCTTCGAGGTAACGATCCAGGCGCATGCCGGGCGCCAGCGCCGGGATCTCGCACACCACTTCCTGGCCCACCTGCAGCAACAAGCCATGCAGGCGCTCTTTCAGCGAGTCGAGGTTCAACGGTTTGGTCAGGTACGCGGTAGGGGTCAGGGGCACCGCTTCGCGCACGCTGGCAATGTCGCTGCGGTCGCTGATGAGAATGAACGGGATAGTGCGCCGCTGGCTCTTCTGGCGCACATTGCGCAGCAGGTCCAGGCCGTCGATGCCGGGCAGCTCCCGCGCAGCGATGACCAGGTCAGGGCTGCGCCGCAGCAACTGCATGGCATCCTGGCCGTCGGTGCACACATCCAGCTGCGCGTCGCAACGCACGCTCAGCAACATCTGCGTCAGCAGGTCCCGGGTCCAGGGATCTGCTTCGGCGATCAATACCCGGGGTATGGTCGGGCTATCCTGCGCACTCATGGCTCTTACTCCGAAGGCATTGCCTACAGGTTATCCAGACATTGCTCGCAGCGCCTTCGTTCAGGCAAAAAAACATGCCGCCCGTCACATTGTCAGCCGCCCGCCAGGCACAAAAAAACCCGCCGAAGCGGGTTTTTTCGTTCGTCGCAGCGACTTACGCCAGTTCGGCAAAGCACTCTTCGATGATGGCCAGGCCCTTGTCCAGTTGCTCGTCAGGCGAGGTCAGCGGCACCAGGATGCGCAGCACGTTACCGTAGGTGCCGCACGACAGCAGGATCAGGCCCTTGTCACGCGCCTTGGCAACCACCGAGGCAACGGCAGCGGCGTTAGGCTTGTGGTTGTCGGCGCCTTCGAACACTTCAACGGCAATCATGGCGCCCAGGGCACGCACGTCACCGATGATCGGGTGCTTGGCCTGGATGGCCTTCAGGCCGGTCACCAGGCGCTCGCCCACGGCCTTGCTGCGGTCCAGCAGGTTTTCTTCTTCGAACACTTCCATCACGGCCAGGGCCGCGGCGCAGGCGATCGGGCTACCGGCATAGGTGCCGCCCAGGCCGCCTGGCGCAATGGCGTCCATGTATTCGGCCTTGCCGCACACACCAGCCAGCGGGAAGCCGCCAGCGATGGATTTGGCGAAGGTGGTCAGGTCAGGCGCGACGCCCATCTGTTCCATGGCGAAGAAAGTACCGGTACGGCCAGCGCCGGTCTGTACTTCGTCGGCAATCAGCAGAATGCCGTGCTGGTCGCACAGGGCGCGCAGGCGCTTCATGAACTCTTTCGGCGCGACGTAGAAACCGCCTTCGCCTTGCACCGGTTCCAGGATGATGGCGGCGATGTCACGCGGCTCGGCATCGTTCTTGAACACGCGCTCGATGCTGGCGATCGAGTCGTCGATGCTCACACCGTGCAGTTCGTTCGGGTACAGGGCGCGGAACACGCCGCCTGGCATCAGGCCCATGCCGGCCGAGTAAGGCACGACCTTGCCGGTCAGGCCCAGGGTCATCATGGTGCGGCCGTGGTAGGCGCCGGTGAAAGCGATCACGCCGGCACGGCCAGTGGCGGCACGGGCGATCTTGATGGCGTTCTCGACAGCTTCCGAACCGGTGGTCACCAGCAGGGTTTTCTTCTCGAAATCGCCTGGCACGCGTGCGTTGATTTTCTCGCACACTTCAACGTAAGGCTCGTAGGCCAGTACCTGGAAGCAGGTGTGGGTCAGCTTGTGCAGCTGCGCTTCAACGGCAGCGATGATTTTCGGGTGCACGTGGCCGGTGTTCAGTACCGCGATGCCGCCGGCGAAGTCGATGAACTCGCGACCTTCAACGTCGGTGACGGTAGCGTTCTTCGCCGAGTCGGCGAAAATCGGGTGGATCTGACCAACGCCACGTGGAACGGCTGCCTGGCGGCGTTGCATCAAGGATTCGTTTGTCTTGCTCATGGGTTTCCTCATTCGCCGCTCATCGGGCGGCGTGGTTCAAGGATCAAGCGGCGGGGGTCAACGGCGACAGCATACGATGATCGACTGTCGCGGCCTCCCGGCCACCAAAAAGGGTTTTGGGTGCCACATAAAGCCGCCGGAACGTCGCTCTCGCGCCCCGGCGGCTGCAATACCGCTGCGTATCAGACCGAAATGCAGAGGTATTTGATTTCCAGGTAATCTTCGATGCCGTACTTGGAGCCTTCGCGGCCCAGGCCCGAGGCCTTGATGCCACCGAACGGCGCCACTTCGTTGGAGATCAGGCCAGTGTTGATACCTACCATGCCGTATTCCAGGGCTTCGGCGACACGGAACACGCGGCTCATGTCACGGGCGTAGAAGTACGACGCCAGGCCGAACTCGGTGTCGTTGGACATGGCGATCACTTCGGCTTCGTCTTTGAAGCGGAACAGCGGCGCCAGCGGGCCGAAGGTCTCTTCCTTGGCCACGGCAGCGTTCTTCGGCACGTTGACCAGCACGGTCGGCTCGAAGAAGTTGCCTTCCAGGGCGTTGCCGCCGGTCAGCACGGTAGCGCCTTTGCTCAGGGCGTCGGCGATGTGTTCCTTGACCTTGGCCACGGCCTTGTCATCGATCAGCGGGCCAGTGGTGGTGCCCTCTTCCAGGCCGTTGCCGATCTTCAGCTTGGCCACCGCCGCCTTCAGCTTCTCGGCGAAGGCGTCGTACACGCCGTCCTGCACGTAGATGCGGTTGGCGCACACGCAGGTCTGGCCGTTGTTGCGGTACTTGGAGATGATCGCGCCTTCGACAGCCTTATCCAGGTCGGCGTCGTCGAACACGATGAACGGCGCGTTGCCGCCCAGTTCCAGGGACACTTTCTTGATGTCCTTGGCGCATTCGGACATCAGCTGGCGACCGATCTCGGTGGAGCCGGTGAACGACAGCTTGCGCACGATCGGGTTGCCGGTCAGCTCGCTGCCGATGTCGCCGGCGCTGCCGGTAACCACGCTGAACACGCCTTTCGGAATGCCCGCGCGCTCAGCCAGTTCGGCCAGGGCCAAGGCGGAGAACGGGGTCTGCGAAGCAGGCTTGAGCACCATGGTGCAGCCAGCGGCCAGGGCCGGGCCGGCTTTACGGGTGATCATCGCCGCCGGGAAGTTCCACGGAGTAATGGCCGCGGTCACGCCGATCGGCTGCTTGATGACGATCAGGCGCTTGTCCGGCTGGTGGCCCGGAATGGTGTCACCGTACACGCGCTTGGCTTCCTCGGCGAACCACTCGATGAACGAAGCAGCGTAGGCGATTTCGCCCTTGGCTTCGGCCAGCGGCTTGCCCTGCTCCAGGGTCATCAGGCGAGCCAGGTCGTCCTGGTTCTCGATCATCAGTTCGAACCAGCGGCGCAGCTTGTTGGAGCGCTCCTTGGCGGTCAGCGCGCGCCAGGCTGGCAGCGCCTTGTCGGCGGCTTCGATGGCGCGGCGGGTTTCAGCGGCGCCCATCTTTGGCACGGTACCGAGGATCTCTCCCGTGGCCGGGTTGTTGACCTTGATGGTCTGGCCGCTGTCCGCGTCAGCCCACACACCGTCGAGGTAGGCTTTCTGGCGAAACAACTGAGCGTCTTTAAGCTGCATGTCGGCTTCCTTAACAGCACCGTGCAAGCACGGAGCGAATTGTTGATTGTTGGAAAGGCGTTCCAGCAGGAACTGCCGTCAGGAATTCATCACCGGGCGAGGCGATTTGCACACAGGATATTTCCCGGCAGCTCAGCACCCAGGCAAGTAGCGTTTGAAATCTCAAACGAATCCTAGGAGCAATGGGGGTAAAGGACAATAGCCTGTTCGGAAAAAAGAACAAAATTCCCCCCAACGGCACCGATTTCTGACTGGCGTAGGGGTTGGACCGCAAACTGTGCGAAATCATCCACATATCAGCGCAATAGACGCCCACCCCCGAGATGGGTATCATGGCGCCCGCGTTGCACTTGTAGCTCAGCTGGATAGAGTACTGCCCTCCGAAGGCAGGGGTCGTGGGTTCGAATCCCGCCAAGTGCGCCATATAAATGAAAAAGCCCCGGGGTTCGCGCCCTGGGGCTTTTTTGTTTTAGCTGCCGCCTATGGCATCGGCTTCGGGTGGTTAACGAAGACCAGACGGATGTGTAACCAGAGCTTGCCAAGCCGCTGTTCAAGGTTGACTGCCAGCCACGATCCCATACGCTCGCCCTCTCAAAAACAAGAGTCGGCAGGACAATGCGCTGGACAGAAATCTCGGACCGGGGGCGCCGCTACTGCATGGCCCACCTTCAGCCTTTCACCCACATGTTCTGCATCGATGGCCGGAAGGTCAGCATCCAATTCACATTTGGCTTTCATTGTTTTACGGACGAGAAGGGAGAGGGGAAACTCATCTCCAACCGCGGAGAACAACGATACTTCGCCCCAACGCGCTGGGAGGCGAGCAAAGAGCTGCGCCCCTGGATTCTGAAGCGGATGCTGGACGCCAGAGTCACGCTTTACTATGACCCAAAACGCCAGCGTCGATATTTCTGCCTGGACCTTTATGACTACGCCATATTTTTTCAGATCACTAAGCCGGCTGACCTCGTAAACACGCTAAAGATGCTGGTGATTTCAGCGTACCCTGTGGATCAATGGGGTCGCGGTAGCCTGCCTCACAAAGGGCCGCATCACAATTTGTCATGGGTGCTTCTGCAACGGATGCAGGGAATCAGTTTGTAGCCGAAAGCAAAAAGCCCCGGAGCATAGGCACCGGGGCTTTTTGTGAATCTAGTTTAAAGGTCTAACCTTTCGCGCCACACGGACGCTTATCCGGCTCAAAGCCAGGAGTGGCATTGCTGCCACCGGATCGACACCCCCCTTGCGAGGTTCCAGTCTGTGTCGACCAGAAGATGATACCAAAAAATGATGTCCGCAGGTCAATGGCGGCACAGACCGGTAAAGTAAATCGTCCCGCGGACCATAATTGAAACTGCTGGCCAGTAACGGCACCTCACCCCGCCCTGCGACGAACCCGCCACCCAGCCACTCCCAGGCAAATCAGCACCAGCAGCCCAATCACCACACCATAACGGTGCTGATGCAGCCAATCGCGCGTCCCTCGCCAGGCGTGCACGTAAGGGAAGCGCGCTGCGGCGTCGAAGTCGGGCGCCACGCAGTGACGGCCGAAGTCTTCGGCGAACCCCACAGCGGCGCCCTCTTTCACATAGCGCAGGTACACCTGCTCGGCCCGTGCCTGGTCGTTCTGGACGAAGTGGGTGGCCTGGCACAGCACGGCCGCGAACGCCTGGGAGCGGGCGGGCAGGTAGTCCGCAGCCTTCAGCGCCTGGTCGACGGCCACGTAGCGGTAATGGAACGTGCGCAGCGGCTGTGCCTCGGTAGCCGCATAGCGTTGGCGCTCGCCCTCCGTGACCAGGGGGCCGGGCAGGTCGGCGACAGCGCGTTGCGCGGGGGTGTCGCGCGGCAGCGGCTGGCCGTCGGCGCCGTTGCGCGGGTAGTCGGAGCGACCGGTGCCGTAGGTGTACCAGCCGTTGAACTCGGCGAAGTCGGGGGCCTGCTGGTAGCCCATGATCTCCATGCCGTGTTCACGGGCCAGGGTCGCGGCAGCGTACCAGGCCCTGGCGCGGCTGTTGTCGCGCCAGGCATGTTCGGCATCGTGCAGGGCCTGGCCATAGGCCTGGGTCCAGGCGCGGGCCGTCGTGATGACCAGGAACGGCTTGTCCGTCTCGTAGCTGTAACCTGTGTCGACATTGCGAGGATCGTTGTCATCGGGGAAGTAAGGCAGTGCCTGGTCCAGCCGGCCTTCGCGCACCAGCCGGCGGGCCAGCAGCGAGCGCAAGCGATCGGCCTGGCTGAAGAACACGTTCGGATGCTGGCCGCGCCAGGCGGTGAACTGCTCCACGGTAAAATCCTTGAAGCCGTCAGGTGCCGAGGGCGCAGACGATGCGGGTACATGCTGGTCGACGTAGGCCTTGAGCTCATCGACGGTCAGCACACGCTCGGCCACGTAGGCCATGTCCCCGGAATAGTCGCCGCCACTGTATTGGCTACCGCCGGCCGCCTGCTGCGCTGCGGCATAGAACTGGTCGAGCGCTTGCACATACTCGCCGCGCGACAGGGTCAGCACGGCTTGTTCGGCCTTGAGCTGCGCGCCCTCGCGGGGTTCGACGCTCGGGTCCAGGGTAGGGAACGCCTGGGCCGCCTGGGCATAAGCCTGCGCGGCCGCCTCGGTGTTGCCTTGGCGCAAGGCCAGTTTCGCCCGCACCCAACCGGCCAGGGCGCTGGTTTGCTTGTCGACCAGGCTCTGGGCCGTGGCGTAATCGCCGACGCGATAAGCCAGCACCGCCAGCCGATCGGCGCCCTCCACCTGTTGCAGCCCATGTTCACGGATAGCGCCAGCAAGCGTTGGCACTATGGGGCTGACAGCGCTGGCGCTTTGCGCATCGCCGCTGATGGCAATCGCGTAAGCCACTAACAAGCGCTGGCTCAACGGGTCATCGATGACCGACACAGCGCGCGAGCCCTCCCCCAGCAGCCACGCGGCAATCATGCGTAACGATTGCAAGCCACTGTCAGAACCACGGGCAACCTGCTCGGCGTACAGCGCAATGGCACGCTGCAGGTTGGCAGGGGCGATGCCGCCGGGGCAGTCAGTGGCGTTCATGAAGTCGGTGTATTCACACTGCTGCTGCGCAGTCACCAAGTGCAGCCGCGCCTCCTCGCCGTAACTGCTGACGGCCAGGGCCCAGGGATCAGGTGCTCCGGCCAGCGCCAGGGTGCGAGCCTGCTGGAATGCGCTGGCTGCGGCAATGCGTTCCTTTTCCGAATCCGCGCCAGCCTGGTTACTGCGCAGTGCATGCAGACGACCCAGGGCATAAGCCGCCCACACCGAACGTGCCGCGCCCTGCTCAGGGGGCAGGTCCAGCACGGCCTGGAAACGCTGGGCCGCCTGCGCTTGCAGCCCATCCACGCAACCCGGGGCATCGGCGGCGCAGTGCTGGGCCGCTTTCACATCAACCGCACCCGTGGTGTAAAGCCGCAACGCCGGCGGCAGGGCGCTGCCCAGGGCGTAGGCGTGCTCATCGTCGCTGGCCGCCCGCATGGCTTGCAGCGCGCTCCACTGGGCGGCGGGCAGCGACGCCTTGTCAGGCTGGTCCGGGTTGACCGGTTCGGCCTGCTCATACGGATCGACCGGATGCTCGTCAGCCTTCAGCCCGTCCCCAGGCACGAGCCAATGCGCTGCTTCGAACGCAAACGAGTTGCCGGGAGGCGCTGCGAGTGTTGTCGCGCGATCATCCAATACCTGCAGCGGAAAGAACGGTCCGCAGGCCATCACCGCCACCGTACCGGTCGACACGGCCACAGCCACCAGCGCGGCAAGCTTTTTACGATTCCACATGAAGCGATTCCTTTCCTTGTGCACAACGAAGCCAACCGATGGGCCGCTGCCCTCCGGGCTTGAGCAGCCCCGGTTCACGCGCCTGAAACGACACGCCATCGGCGTCACGTTGCATGAAATAACCATTGATGCCATCCGCCGCCGCACAGCGCCCCGTCACCCTGACCGTGGCCGGCGGCGTGCCGTCGCCCACACCCGTATTGGCCAGCACCAGATCGAACAGTTGCGGATCATCGGTACTGCGCAATTGCGCAGCAATCACCGGATCGACGGGTGACTGAGTCAACACCGCGCGCCAAGTCGCCAGGCTCCAGGCACGGGCATCCTGCTCGGTGGGCAGGCGGAACCACACAATGCCGGCCAGGCCCGCAGGCGGGTCGGCCGCGAGCTGGCGGGTAAAGTCCTGCAGCACGTGCGGGTCAGCCATGAGCTCATGAGCCTCCATGCCGGTCACCAGCATCGAGCGTTCGCTTTCGATGCTCACCACCCGGCCGTCGCGGTCCCAGGCAACGCGGCTACCGTAGGCGGGCAACGCCACACGCCATGGCGTATGCATATGGGAGGAAAACGCGTCGAGCCAGGCGCGGGCCTGCTGAGGATCGAACAGCCCTGCCCGCGGATTTTGAACCGCATGAACCTGCAGCACCGCTTCATCCACCTGCGCCAACACCGAATCCAGTGCACCGCTGTTCAACCAGGTAGGCAACGCAGTGATCGACAGCCGCTCTTGCCCGTGGAGGAAACCACGCAACCTGGCGAGAAAATGCGCATAGGCCGGCAGCCTGGCGGTGGCGCAGTCATGGTCGATCTCGATACCGGCCAGCGCCACGCCGCTGGCGCGCCAAGTACCGATCACCGCCTCGACCTGCTGCCGCAACACCTGCTCATCGAACTTGGCCAACTGCCCATCGATACGGACGACCGCAATCACCGGCCTGCCGCTCTGGGCAAGCGTCGCCCAATCTGGCGCCGTGTTCTGCCATCGACCGTTGGCATCTGCCTGGGCGGCCAGTACGCGCCATCGGCGGACGATATCGGTGTTGGCCTGCACGGCGGAGATGAGCATCGGCGTCCACTGGCGTTGCCAGATGTAGGCGTCGTTGGGCAATGCGACCGGGGGGCGGGAGCAGGCTTGGGCCAGGGTTAGGAGGAGGGCGAACAGGGCGAGCCTGGGGAGGATTTTGAAGATCATGAAGAAAAAGGCGAATTCCGTGTCGCGGGTGGGGAGTTACATGGACCGGCAGGCATCACTCAAGGTTTGAGAGGAATGCCAAAATCCACATAACCCTCAGAGCTAACAACCACACACCAAGAAACGGCCTCATCAAAAATATAATGATGTTGCGGCACATTTACCACTGCAAACGAAACCAAGTCAGGCAGCACACTGATCTCAAACTTAACCGCGAAATCCAATGCCGAGTCGCTGATATAACAAATACTAGGGTTCCCTTTAAAAGCCCCTCACGGGCCTTCCTCTCGACAAACTCGACGACGAGCACCACCCAATCTTTCAGCCCCCCCTTCAACTCTAGAAAATCATGTTTTTTACTTTACCCAGTCATTTTTGATCCTTTCCAATCGATTTACAAATTAGATAACTTATTAGCAACTCCTCCCAAACCTCAACAATTTCAAGAAGACATCTGATATTCGTTCCAACTTCTAGTCTTCAATCTCATCGATTAAGAGTCATGACTCTCTCCATGGCTTGGTCGGGAGATTAAATAGCTGTTGAAGCATTCGAAACAACAGACTCGGGCACATCAAATGTAAGGTGCTCCCCTGAGGCTTGTACCTCACTAAACTTTAGCATATATATCGAGTATACATTTTACGTCGATCCATATTCCATCGACTTCAGAAAGCAAGTTTAGCGTCGCGGAACTCTTGACTCATTCGCCGCGGCGCCCTTCAATTGCCGCAACCATTTACCCACATTTACTTCTCCAGGGCGAAACTAGAGGAAGCTCTGAAGCCTTATTTCTCTTTCAGGCACTCATCCCGCATCAGCGATTCAACCCCAACGGATCTGAATAGCCACCAATGGGATTGGCCGCATACTTGTATAAATTATACTTCCACCCAACAACCCAATCGGATCCGGCGAAACAAACCGCCCCACATCCGGATCATAAAACCGAAACGTGTTGTAGTGGAGCCCCGTCTCGCGGTCCAGGTACTGCCCCTGGAACCGTAGGTTCTGCTCTTCAATATAGTACGGCTCGCGGACCTCTTCGACGGTGTTGCCCCACACTTGGTACTTCGCCTGCCACACCATGTGGCCATCAGCTTCGGTGAGTTGTTCGGGCAGGCCGTTGAGGTCGTTGTGGTAGTAGCGCACACGGGCCTCGGGGCCGGCGCCATCCACGCGTGCCAGGGGGTCGTAGCTGCCTTCGCTGGTATAGAGGTAGAGGCTGCTTTGCCCGTGCCGGTGTTCTTGCAATAGCCGCAGGCCATCCCAGTCGAAGCGGGTTTCACCCAGCATCAGGCCGTCGGCGCTGTATTGGTGCTTGGTAATGCGCCGCCCCAGTGGGTCGTAGGTCATGCGCAGCAGGGTTTCGCGATGGCCGTCCTGGGTGCGGATTTCCTTGATGCGGTGCTCGGCATCGTAGCTGAAGCGCTGAACTATGTGGTTGCCTTTGCGCTTTTCGATCAAGCGGCCGAAACCGTCGTATCGGTAGCGTTTGTCCTGGTAGGTAAGCAGTTTGTTGTGCACCACCCAGCCGGCGCCCGCCGCAGGGCCATCGAGGAGGTTGGCGGCGGCGTCGTAGGCGAAGGTTTCGGTGCGGGTACCCGACTGGGCCACCATGATGCGGCCCGTAGCGTCGTAGTGCAGCAAGTCCTGGCGGCGTTCATTGGGTTGCTGGTCGAAGCGGCCAACCAGGTTGTCGCTGGGATCGTATTCGTAACGTTTCTGCACCGGGGCCGGCAGCACGGGCGGTTGAATGTTCGAGCGGCGCAGGCGGTTACGCAAGCGCCCGGTGCGGTCGTATTCGCTGCGGGTGTTGAGCTGGCCCTGGGTACGCAGTACCTCGCGGTGCAGGCGGTCGCGCTCGAAGTCGCTGATCACACGGCCGTCGAGGTTGAGTTGATGCAAGTGGCCGCTGCCGTAATACAGCCGATTGAGCCAGCGGCCATCGGGCAGTTGCGTCTGGATCAGGTTGCCCAGTTCGTCGTAGTGATGCTGCAGGATACCGGCGCTGCTGGTGTCTTCCAGTAACTGGCCGAGGGCGTCGTAGCCGAAACTCAGGGATTGCTCGCTGCCGTCCCAGGCGATGAAACCGATAGCGGTCAGCTGGCCGACGGGGTCGTAGGTGTAGGCGGTGCGGCCGTCATCGGTGAGCTTGGCGCGCAGCTGGCCGATGGCGTCGCGCTCCAACCAGTGCAGGATCGGTGCAGACTCTTGCACCAGGGCCACACCGGTGCCATGGGGCGCGGGACAATATTGCACGGCAACGACGCTGTTGAGCCCATCGTAGCCGTAGCGCCGAGCGCTGCCATCCAGGTCTTGCTGTTCGATCAGGCGATCACCGGCGTCCCAGCTGAAGCGGTAGCTCTCACCGTTCTCGTTGGTCAGCGCCTGCAAGCGACCATAGGCGTCATAAGCAAACTGCACCTGGCGGCCCAGCGGGTCGATGCGCTGGCGCACTTGGCCTCGGCCGTCGCGCTGGTAGCGGGTGATGTGGCCCGCCGGGTCGGTGTAGGCCAGTAAATGGCCGCTGGCATCGCGCAGGAACTGTTCGCTCCGCCCATCGGGCAATTCGCTACGCACCAGCCGGCCATGGGCGTCATGGTGATAAAGCGAGCTCTCGCCAAGGGCATCGGTGACCGCTTGCAGGTGACCGCGCGGGTCGTAGGAAAACTCGGTGGGGTAGCCAGAGCAATCGACATGCTGGGTCACCTGCCCCGCGTCGTTCCAGCGCAGTTTTTTTGATTTGCCGGTCGCATCAATGATTTCCACCACCTGGCCGCGACGATCGTAACGGTACCGGGTGGCATGGCCCAATGGGTCGGTTTCTTCGATAAGGTTACCGCGCGGGTCATATCGATATCGCCAGCTGTTGCCGGCAGCATCGGTCTCGGCCAGGGGTAGCGACCAGATATCCAGCCACACGGTGCTTCGCGTTTGCCCCAGCGGGTTGGCTGATGAAGCCAGGTTGCCGGACTCGTCGTAGGCGAAGGCCCATTGCCCGCCCTTGGGGTCAATTGCGCCCACCAACTGGCGCTCTTCGTTCCAGTCGAAATGCCAGGTCTGGCCCAGGTTGTCGGTGGAGCGAATGATCTGGAACTGTGGGTTCCATTGCCGCGTGCGGGTGCGCCCAAGGCCATCGGTGATGCGGGTCAGGCCCAGGTCCAGGTCATAGTCGAACTGATACTGCCCGCCGTCATCGGTCCAGCTGCGGGTGACGCGCCAATCGCCATCGGCAAAATGCGCCCATTCATAGAAGCAACGAAGGCCGCTGGGTAGCTGATGCTCGGTCATGCGCCGGCCAGGATCATAGGCAAACTGGCGCATGTCACGGCCTTGAGCGTCGATGACGGCCGCCAGGTCGCCGGCCGCATCGTAGCGGTACTGCACCAGCCGTTCGCGACGGTGGTCCGGATATAGACGTTCGACAGCCGCCACTCGGCGCGGCCAGTGTGCGTCGTACAGCAGCTCGGCTTGCACCACATTCAGGTCATCATGCAGGCTAGCCAGGCGGCCTAGATCGTCGTAGACCAGATACAAGCGGTTGTCGTTGCGGTCGCCCAGTTGGCTAAGGCGCAGATAGCCCGCATTGAGCGGCGAAGGCTCGAACAACCGGTATAGACCGTCGACACTCTCAATCAGCAACTGACCGTTCATGTGCCGGCGAACACTCAGGCCTTCGCCGTCACTGAACACCGCGCTGCCCAACGGGATCGCGCCCATCTCGATGCGCCGGCCCTGCTCGTCGGTGTACACCAGCTGATCGCCACCCTCGGGGTGCGCCAGCACCTCGACCTGGACTTCGAAGGCAACGCTCCAACCGGCTCCGAACAAGCCATCGCGGCGCAAATCGGCGCTGCTGTAGAAGCGTCGCCACTCCAGCGGGATGATTCCCGGCAGAACGAAGTCGGTGTCGTCATCGCCGTTGAGCACCTTGGCACCCGTGGCCGCGTGCACCGGATGCGGCGAGCCGATGGTGGCGTTGGCGGCCGCGCCGATGGCCTGGTCGACCATGAAGCCGCGCACCATGCCCAGGGCCATGCACGGCAAGCGGCTGAAGAATTTGCCCTTGCCGCCCCGCAGCGCCAGCAGCACGCTGATGGCCAGACCCACGCCAGGGGTCTTGCCGCTGCGGATGTCACGCACCACCACCGAACCGCCACCGATGCGCACGTTTGAGGAGATCAACCCGGAACTGACCACGGTGGCCTCGCAAGTACTGCGATCACCACTTCGCACCGCCGGCTGACCGTTGATGCTGACCTTGCTGGAACCCTCGGCGAGAAACTGCGGCGCACCGGGCGGATGCTTCATGCAGGTGATCATCTCGTCCGGACAGGGCACCGCCAGGGGGGAAGCCATCGCCACCGTGGGCTGCCAGAGCTGCGAGAAAAAACCCTTGGCCATGTCCAGGAAACTGCCTTCCTCAGGCTCGGGCGGGGTGGTATCAGTGCCGGCTGCCTCGGCCGGGCTGCCCAATTTGCCGGCGGCGCGGGCGGCCGGTTTGCCGTTGATGTAAGTATTGCCCGACCCGGTCAGGATGTTGGCTTCCACTACCGGCGGGAATAGCGCGTTGGAAATTCCATCGCATAAATTGGTCAGGCCCTTGTCCAGGCCGGTAGCGCTCATGCCCATGCCAACGGCCACGCCCATCACCGCGCCAAACACGCAAGCACCCAGGCCACCGGTGGCCACGGTGATACCGGTGGCCGCCACCACCGCAGCCGTGGCCACCGCGCCGATCACGGCATAGGCGGCGACTTCCAGCACCCCACCGAGAATGTCGGCCATCATCGACGAGTGCATCAGCGCATCGCCTTGGCGGGCAGCCCACAGGGCGTCAGACATGGTCAGTCAAACTCAGGCAGGCTGTTGAAGGGCGAAGGTCTGCTTGATCGCGGCCCAGTGTGCGGCCTCGGCATCGCCGAGGGGCTGCGGCTTCACGTAGCTGAGCGCGAGCATCTGCCGCGTGCCGGGCACTACCAGCGCCAGTTGGTACTGGAAGACTTTCTCGGCGCCCTTGCTGAACTGACTGCGTAGCTCGAACGCCGGCACATCGCGAGCCCCCCCTATCTGCACAGCCACAGGTGGCTGAAAGCGCAGATCCTGAATCTGCTGTTCCATGCGCTTGAGTTGGCCTTCAAAGTTGCTTTGCAGGGTTTCCCCTTCGCCCAGCTGGCTGCGGCTGATGATCAGCGAGGTGCCCAAGGAAGGAAATTTGAGGATATTGATGGAAGCATCGTGCAGCTCTGCATCGGGCAGCTGGAACTGCAGTTCCTGGGTACGGTAAGTCATGAGGCGTTGCCTTGGGGCTTGGGAAACATGGCGGCTACGTTGCTGTCGATGCTGCCCTTGACCCCTTGGCCGTCGGGCGTGGCACCGGCATCGCCGCCGATATTAAGATTGAGGTTGCCGCCCGTGTTGAACTGAGCGTCCTTGCTGGCGAAGAAATTCAGGGCCTTGCCGGTCAGGTTGATTTGCCCGCTGGCATTGAGTTCGAGCACGCTTTCGCCGCACACCAAGCGCAGGTTTTCACCCACCTCAATCAGGTAGCTGACGCTGATGCTGTCCTTCTTGGTGGCGCCGACCATCAGCACATCGTTGTGCCTGACCGCGCGCACGCGGTTTTCGCCGATGGTCGCCACCTCGCTGAAGTCCACCGTCTTGGTACGGTTGTGCCCCACCCAGTGGGTCTCGTCGTTCTCGACTTCGATGTCCTGATTGCGCTCGGCATGAATGAACAGCTGCTCGGCACCCTTCTTGTCCTCCATGCGGATTTCATTGAAGTTGGCCGGCGTGCCGCCTTTGCTCGAACGGCTTTTCATGCCGCTTTGCGTGGCATTCGCGGGCAAGTCGTAGGGCACTGGCTGTTCGGCGTTATAGACGCGGCCAGTAATTATGGGGCGGTCGGGGTCACCCTCCAGGAAACTGACGATCACTTCCTGACCAATGCGCGGGATCTGCATGGAACCCCAGTTCTTGCCGGCCCACGCCTGCGACACGCGAATCCAGCAGGAGCTGTTTTCGTTGGACTGGTCGTGGCGGTCCCAATAGAAGTGCACCTTTACCCGGCCGTACTGGTCAGTCCAGATTTCCTCGCCAGCCGGGCCCACCACCATGGCGGTCTGCGGGCCACGGACGATGGGGCGGTGCGTGAGCGCCAGCGGACGGAAGCTCTGCTGAGCGTCGATGCAACTCAAATGGCTTTCGAACTGTAACTGGTTGGCGCCCTGTCCGGTCTCCAGGTCCTCCTGGGTGATGAAATAACGGTTGGCGACAATCAGGTACTCGCGGTTCTGGTCCTGGCGGGCGAAGTTGCTCAGGCTGAACAGATGTCCGGAACCCAGGCCGCGGGCATTGCCGGTCAGCTCCACACGTTCGTGCAGGCTTTGCAGCGCTTCGATGCGGGTACGCGAGTAGTGCTCACCATCCTGGCTCTTTACATAGGCACCGGGGTAGTCGTACACCGGGTAGTCGGCGTAGTCGTGGGGCCGTGGCGCTTCGGCACGCACATCGATGCGCGCGCTGGGGCGCTGGAAGTCGTAGTCGTTGAGTTCCACCGAGCCGGATTGCACCTCCTGGGCCAGGCGCCAGTCGAACAGGTGATCGCGCTCGCGCTGCTGACCATCACGGGGGTAGAACGGCACCACGCTGTAGCCCGCCGCGCTGACATGGGCGCCATAGGCATCGGCCAGCACCAGCACGTGGCGGTCCTTTTCGTGGCGGAAGTAGTAATAGATACCCTCCTTCTCCAGCAGGCGGCTAACGAAGTCAAAGCTGTTTTCCCGGTACTGCACGCAGTATTCCCACTCGCGGTAGGACTGGGTCAGCAGGTCTTCGAAATCGGAGAAACCCAAATCGCGGAACACCTGCTTGACGATCTGCGGCACCGTCATGTGCTGGAAAATGCGGCAGTCGGAGGTGCGCGTCAGCAGCCACAGCCAGGGGCGCAAGGTGACCTGGTAGCTGGCGAACTGGCCACGGCCATTGACCTGGCTGCAGCGGGCGACCACGCCGTGAAAATAGCGCAGGTTGCCGTCATCCAGTTGCAAACCGAGTGACATCGGCTTACCCAGCAGCAGGTTGAGGTCGATGTCCGGATCCTGGGAGGTCAGCTGCAAATCGTAGGCGTACAGGCGCCCCAGTTCCTCCACGCCGCCCATGTCCTTGAGCAGCAGGACATCGTCGGCAAGCGGGCTGTAGACCTGGACCAGGCGCGAGCTTTGGCTGAAGAACATGGTCAGTGGCTGCTACCGAAATCGTACTGCAAGGCCTGGTCGCGGACGCTGATGCGCACGCCGGCCAACGGCTGGCCTTCAAGCATGCGGGTGAGGAACTCGCGACTCATGTCAGGCAGCAGGGTGTTGGTGAGAATGGCGTCGATCATGCGACCGCCGCTTTCATTCTCGGTGCAGCGTGAAACGATCAGGTCGACCACGGCCGCGTCGTAGTCGAACGCAACCTTGTGGGTGGATGCCACGCGGCGTTTGATGCGGTCCAACTGCAAGCGGGTGATGGCCTTGAGCATGTCATCGCTGAGCGGGTAGTAAGGGATGGTCACCAGGCGCCCCAGCAAGGCCGGCGGGAAAATCTCCAGCAGCGGCTGGCGCAACGCCTTGGCGATGTCGTCCGGGTCGGGCACGCTGCGCCCCGGTTGGCACAGGTCGGCAATCAGCTCGGTACCGGCATTGGTGGTCAGCAGGATCAGGGTGTTCTTGAAGTCAATCAGGCGC
Organism: uncultured Gammaproteobacteria bacterium; assembly: GCA_963816515.1. GTDB lineage: Bacteria > Pseudomonadota > Gammaproteobacteria > Pseudomonadales > Pseudomonadaceae > Aquipseudomonas. Next base: position 2,266,491 of record CAWFKX010000001.1, read on the forward strand.
CCTTCACCGTCTTCCATCACGCCCTTGTCGAACACCTGGAAGAAAATCTCATGCACGTCGGGGTGGGCTTTTTCCACTTCGTCGAGCAGCACCACGCTGTACGGTTTGCGCCGCACTGCTTCGGTCAGCACGCCGCCTTCGCCGTAACCGACATAGCCGGGCGGTGCCCCCTTGAGGGTGGAAACGGTATGGGCCTCCTGGAACTCGCTCATGTTAATGGTGATGATGTTCTGCTCACCTCCATACAGGGCTTCGGCCAGCGCCAGCGCGGTCTCCGTCTTGCCCACACCCGATGTCCCGGCCAGCATGAACACGCCAATGGGCTTGCTCGGGTTGTCGAGGCCAGCGCGGGAGGTCTGAATGCGCTTGGCGATCATCTTCAGCGCATGGTCCTGGCCGATGATGCGCTTGGCCATCAGCTGGTCGAGCTTGAGCACGGTTTCGATTTCATTGCGGGCCATGCGCCCGACCGGAATGCCCGTCCAATCGGCAACTACCGCGGCCACGGCCTGGTAGTCGACGGTGGGCAGTATCAGCGGTGACTCGCCCTGCAATTCGCTAAGCCGCCGCTGCACATCACGCAGTTGCGCGCGCTGGGCGTTGCCCTGTCCATTGCTGCCCTCGCTGTCCACCACCCCGACGCTTTCGCGCAGGCTAGCGCGCAACATCAGCAGCTCATCCACCAAGGCTTTTTCTTCGCTCCAACGCCCTTCCAGCTCCACCAGCCGCGCCCGCTCGGTGCCCAAGGCATCGTCTACCGCAGCCTGGCGCGTCGCAACGTCGACGCCAATGGCGTGCTCACGGGCAATAATGGCCAGTTCGGTTTCCAACGCCTCGATGCGGCGACGGCTATCGTCGACCTCGGCGGGTACCGCGTGCAAGCTGATGGCAACGCGCGCGCAGGCGGTGTCCAGCAGGCTGACGGACTTGTCGGGCAACTGCCGCGCAGGAATATAGCGGTGCGACAGCTTGACCGAGGCTTCCAGCGCTTCATCGAGTATTTGCACCTGGTGGTGCTGTTCCATAGTCGAGGCCACGCCGCGCATCATCAGTAGCGCCTTGGCTTCCGAAGGCTCGGCAACCTGCACCACTTGGAAACGCCGCGTGAGGGCCGGGTCTTTCTCGATGTGTTTCTTGTACTCGGCCCAGGTAGTGGCTGCCACGGTACGCAGGGTGCCGCGGGCCAGCGCCGGCTTGAGCAGGTTGGCGGCGTCGCCGGTACCGGCCGCGCCACCCGCTCCTACCAGGGTATGAGCCTCGTCGATGAACAGGATGATCGGTTTCGGCGAGGCCTGAACATCTTCGATGACCTGGCGCAGGCGCTGCTCGAACTCGCCCTTCATGCTCGCCCCGGCCTGCAACAGGCCCACATCGAGGCTGCGCAGTTCCACGTCCTTGAGTGCCGGCGGTACGTCACCCGCGACGATGCGCAGGGCAAAGCCTTCGACCACGGCAGTCTTGCCCACCCCGGCCTCACCAGTGAGGATCGGATTGTTCTGGCGGCGGCGCATGAGGATATCCACCAACTGCCGAATCTCGTCATCGCGGCCGACGATGGGGTCGAGTTGACCGCTGCGGGCCTGTTCCGTGAGGTCGACGGTAAAGCGTTTCAGTGCGTCCTGCTTGCCCAGCGCGCTCGGCACCAAGGCGCCGCTGGCCTTTCCCGGCACGGCGCCGGCAGTGAAACCGTCAGTGGCTGCCAGGGCGTTTTCCGGCGAGTCGCCCACGTACTCATCGAAGCGCTCGGTCAGGCTTTCCACCTTGAGCTTGTCGAACTCGGCGCTTATACCCAACAACGCGTGGCGCAGGCTGGGGGTCTTGAGAATGCCGATCAGCAGGTAACCGGTACGCACCTGGCTTTCGCCGAACATCAGGCTGCCGTAAACCCAACCGCGCTCCACACTTTCCTCGACCTGGGACGACAGGTCAGTGATCGACGTCGAGCCGCGCGGCAGGCGGTCCAGTGCCTCAGTCAGGCCCTGCGCCACGCGCGCAGGCTCGAGGTTGAACTGGCGAATGATTCGGTGCAGGTCGCTATCCTGCAGTTGCAGTACCTGATGAATCCAGTGCGCCAGCTCCACATAGGGGTTGCCGCGCAATTTGCAGAACACGGTCGCGGCTTCGATGGCCTTGTAGGCCACGCTGTTGAGTTTGCCGAACAGTGCGGCGCGGCTGATTTCACCCATGAGTGGAGTCCTTTGCAATGTGAGAGTCGGCGTAATGCCGCGACAACAGCAGGTCCGCAGCATCCGCGCCGGGGTTGCCGAGCCAGGTGTTGAAGCCCAGGCGGCTGTCGCCACCCAACGCAAGCGGGGGAACCTGTGCCTGTTCCAGCACCAGATTGAGGTCCCAATCCAGTTCCTCGCCCTGGTACTCGCGCACCCAGGCGGCCAGCTCGACGAACTGGGTGCCTCCGGGCAGCAGCACCATGTAGCGTTCCAATGACAGCGGCCCCAGGCGCAGGCGGAATTTATGCTGGCGGTCCCATACGTGACTGCCCAGGCACAGGTCTTCACCCAGGCGACAGTGCTCCATGCCGAGGCGGTTGCGGTCTGGCAATAACAGCCACTGGCCGACGTACTCCTCGACCGCCACGGGCACACCGAAATATTCGCCGATGATTGAACGCAGGCCGTCGGGGTAGCGGGTTTGCGCGCCCAGATGGCCGCTGTAGTGGAACTTGGCGCTATCGGCGATCGGCCCTTGGCCCAGCAGGCTGTCCATGCCCCGGCCACACAGGGCAGCCACACGTGCGGACCAGTAATCGTCGTTCGGGCGATCATGGCTGGCCGTGGGCCGGGCCTCGGCCCAGGCGCGGTAGAACAGGCTCAGCAAGCGGTGATGGAACATGTCCAGGAAGTGCTTGGTGGTGCTATCGGCCTGGTTGCGTTCGCGGTCGCGCACGTATTCGGTCATCGGCAGCGGCATAGGGCCATTGGGGCCGCCCAGGCCGAAGAAAAATTGCTCCAGGCGCGCGGCCTGGCCGGCGGCGCCCGGCTGCAATGCTGCCAGGGTCGCAGGTGCGAACGTGCAGTCAGCGCGCTGGCCAAGGCGAACCGGGTCTTCGCTCAGGCGACGCGAATAGCCTAGTCGTGGCTGCTCGGGGGCTTCGCACTGCAATCGGCGCAGCGCCTGGAAAAAGTCAAATTCCCAGGGTGCCGCCTGCATGGCCGGTTGGCTGTTCATAAGGTCGGCCGGCAGCCGGGCAGGGCTTTCCATCGCATGATCTCGCCGCGTTCGGTGGTCTTGATTACCGTTTCAGTAAAACTGTTGATCGACACATAGCGCGCGAGGAAACGCTGGAACACCGCGCCCAGCAAGAACACACCCGCACCGCGGAAGGCGTTTTCGTCGAACGTCAGGGTAATTTCCAAGCCACGGCCAAACACAATGGGGCCGGGCATGGGTAGGCGTCGCGTGCACGGGGTAGCGCTGACCTCGCGCAGGCCTTCGATCTGCTGTTGCAGGGCCGAATCCTTGTCGTCTCCATACAGACGCAGCAGTTCGCGCAAGGCCGCCGCACCTTGGCCCTGCTCGCTCAGCGACAGGTAATTGAGCGACAGCTGGCTGATCAGCCGCCACGCCTTGCCATCATGAGCATGGCTGGGCCGCGGCCGACTCGGTCCGACCAGGCAGCGCACCGACAACACCGGAGCGCTGTCGGACAAGGTGAAATCGGTGCTGCCACCGCCCACGTTCATGAACATCGGCAAGTCGCGGTTGGTGCACAACGCGCCCACGCCCAGCTGCCGCAGATCATGCCGGTACGGTGCCTGGTTGGCATCCACCAGGCTGACGAAGGTCTCGCTGCCCACGTAGTTGGAGCGCGGCCCCACGCGGCGCTGGTTGCTGGACAGCACCCGCGCTTCGCGCCGCAGAATGTAGTACGCCTGGTCACGCCCGTAGCGCGAAGGGTCGCGTACCGCGTAGAACGGCACGAACGGTTGGTCCGGGCCGGTGCCGTGGCCGCTCAGGTCAGTGAGCGAATGCACTTCGAAATCCATCGGTCGCGTGCGGTCGGCAATCACGTGATGCTCGTTGACCCGGTCGGACAGGTGGATACGGTCCAGGCGCCGGGGGAACAGATTGATTGCCGGTGCGCAGAACAGCTTGAAGTGCGAAGCATCAACCTGGCCTTCCAACGCCTTGTCGTGGCTGTCGAACAGCACCAGCAACTCCAGCACCGGCCCCTGGCAGCGCTGCACTGCGCGTTGCAGGCCGCTGAACTCAACGAACAGGAAACGTTGCGGCAGGGCGAAGTACTCCTGCAGCAGGCGGTAACCCTGGAACGCGCGCGGCACCACCGGCAGCGCTGCATCGGCGTCGTCGAAGCCACGGGGACGCAGCGCATCGGCGGGCAGGCGTTCGAGCCATTCGCCACCAGGCTCGCGTACAAACACTGCACAGGCCCTGCCCAGCAGTTGCTCATGCAAACGCCAAGGCTGCTCGCCTGCGCCGTGTAGGTACAACGGCAGCTCATCCAGGCCCAATTCGCTGAACGGCTGGCCGGCGCCGGTGCGCAGAGTCAGGCGCAGGCCGGCGCGGGCCTTGGGTTCACTGGCTGCCAAGCGGCCGACCACCGCCTGGGGGTTGCCAAAGTACTCGGCACGGGTCAGAGACAACGGCCACAGCGTCACCGCATGGGCGGTGCGGTATTCACAGCAAGTCTGGCTGTCACGGCCCAGGGTGGCACGCAACGCCGTACCGCGCTTGAGGGTGAAACCGGCACTCAGCATGCCTTCCTCGGTGTCCGGGTTGAGCTGGACCACGGTCATCGACGGCGTGGGCGCCAGGTAGTGCGGGTACACGATCTCCAGCAGATTATGGGTGAAGGTCGGGTACTCGGCATCCAGCTTCAACTGCACGCGGGCAGTCAGGTAGGCAAAGCCCTCCAACAGGCGCTCGACATAGGGGTCCGCGCAGTCGATGCCACTGAGCGACAGGCGCCCGGCGATCTTCGGGTACTGCTGGGCGAACTCGGCGGCGCCATCGCGGATGTGCTGCAATTCCTGGTTGTAGAACTCAAGCAGGCGCGGGTTCATGAACGCCTCCGTTCAGCCTGGATCACCCGCACGTGCCCGGACTCCAGGTCCAGGTCAGTCTGCAGCAGCAAACGCAACGGCACGGGCTGCGCCCACAGGTCGCCCTCGATGGCAAAGCTCAATGCATTGTGGTTCATCTCGCCCGGTGCCAGGCAGGCCTTCACCCGCACGCTGGCCGCGAGAATGCGCGGCTCGAAGGTGATTATGGCCTGGCGAATCACCCCCTCCAGCGCCTCGACGTCGACATTGGAAACACTGTTGCCCGCCAGCGCCGGCAAACCATAGTTGATCACCGATGAACCTGCCGGAGTGTTGCGGGTGGTTTCGGCGTCCAGCAGGCAGGTGCTGTTGAGCAGCCAAGTGAGGTCACGCAGCACCGACTCTTTTAGCTGGTTGAGCGACAGCGCGCGATGCTCGGCGGGCTCTTCGAGCACGCCTGGCCGGTTATCGCTCAGGCGGTCGAGCAGCGACGGCTGCAGGCGCTCGCGCGGGTTGAGGACATTGGAAGGCGTGGCCATGGTTCAGGCACCGAAGGGGCAAGGGCGAGCAAACGGCAGCGAACCTTGAGTGGCCGCTGCCGAGGACGATCAGAGCTTGACGTTCTGACGGATGTTCCAGCCGTATTTGACCGGACCGCCGTCCTTGCTGCCGTCGGCTTTCTGCGGCTGGTAGTCAACCAGCACCTGGGCGAAGTTGAGGGTAACGTTCTCGGTCAGGCGGTCATCGTGATTGGTGCCGCCGGTGCTCAGGGAAGAAATCAGCACTTCCTTGAGGGTGATGATCATGTACTCGACTTGGCTTTCGCCGCCGGCCTTGCGGATCACCAGCTTGGCTTCGGGGTAATGCTTGCCGCTGGAGCAGGCCATCATCAGGTTCGGCGACGACTTGTCGACGTACTTGGTAATCGACAGATCCTGGACGTTGACCTTGCCGGCACCGCCGCCGCTGCCCATGTGCATGGAACCGCTCTGGGACATGCCCCAGGTCCACGCCAGTACATCGATTTCATCTTTATGGGCCGAGTCCTGGGACTCACCCTTGATGTCACCGATCTTGATGAACATATCTACTGCCATGATTCCTCCTGGAATGCGTTAGTGGCGAAGACACGGCGCTGTGCGCGCCGGGTCATTTTGTCGGGGTCAGGCGCTTTTTGCCGATGGCAGCTTGGACACCAGGCGCAGGGAGACCGTCAGGCCTTCGAGCTGGTAATGCGGGCGCAGGAAGAACTTGGAGTTGTAGTAACCCGGGTTGCCTTCCACTTCCTCTACCACCACCTCGGCGGCAGCCAGCGGGTGCTGGGCCTTGGTGGTTTCGGTGGAGTGCGCCGGGTCGCCGTCGACGTAGTTGAGGATCCAGTCCTGCAACCAGCGCTGCATGTCGTCCTTCTCTTTGAAGGAGCCGACCTTGTCGCGCACGATGCACTTCAGGTAATGCGCGAAACGGCAGGTGGCGAACAGGTATGGCAGGCGCGCGGCCAGGTTGGCGTTGGCGGTGGCGTCCGGGTCATCGTACTCGGCAGGTTTCTGCAGCGACTGGGCGCCGATGAAGGCGGCAAAGTCGGTGTTCTTCTTGTGCAGCAGCGGCATGAAGCCGTTCTTGGCCAGCTCGGCTTCGCGACGATCGGAAATGGCGATCTCGGTCGGGCACTTCATGTCCACGCCACCGTCGTCGGTGGGGAAGGTATGCGCCGGCAGGTTCTGCACTGCACCGCCTGACTCCACGCCACGAATACGCGAGCACCAGCCGTAGTGCTTGAATGAACGGTTGATGTTCACCGCCATGGCGTAGGCAGCGTTGGCCCAAGTGTATTTGCTGCTGTCTGCGCCATCGGTGTCCTCCTCGAACGCGAAGTCTTCCACCGGGTCGGTCTTGGCGCCGTACGGCAGGCGCGCCAGGAAGCGCGGCATGGTCAGGCCGATATAGCGCGAGTCTTCCGATTCACGCAGCGAACGCCAGCCTGCATACTCGGGGGTAGTGAAGATCTTGGTCAGGTCGCGCGGGTTCGACAGCTCCTGCCAAGAGCCCATGCCCATGACCGTGGGCGATGCCGCGGCAATGAACGGCGCGTGCATGGCGGCGCAGACTTTCGACAATTCACCCAGCAGCTCGACATCCGGTGGCGACTGGTCGAAGTAGTAGTCACCCACCAGGCAGCCGTAGGGCTCGCCGCCGAACTGGCCGTACTCTTCCTCGTACATTTTCTTGAAGATCGGGCTCTGGTCCCAGGCCGTGCCCTTGAATTTCTTCAGCGTCTTGTGCAGTTCCGGCTTGGCGATATTGAGCACGCGAATCTTCAACTGCTCATCGGTCTCGGTGTTGTTGACCAGGTAGTGCAGGCCACGCCAGGCGCTTTCCAGCTTCTGGAATTCGGGGTGGTGGATGACCTGGTTGACCTGGGCGGTGAGCTTGGCGTCGATGGCCGCGATGATCGATTCGATCGACTTGATGGCGTCATTGGAGACCAGGTTGGTCTGCGCCAGCGCCTGCTCAGCCAGGGTACGCACGGCGGTTTCCACCGCTTCGCGGGCGCGCTCGGTCTTGGGCTTGAATTCCTGCAGCAGTAGGGAAGCGAACTCGCTGGCCTGCTCAGTCACCGCCGGTTGCGGCTGACTGTCTTTCATCAACTCGGACATGGGGATCTTCCTGATCAGGTGTTGGGCTCGGAATCACGTGGCTTCGGCGCGCTTGCCAGGGCCTGCAGCAGTGCCGGATCCTGGATGGCTTTCATGATCACGTCTTCGGCGCCGGTCTTGCCGTCCATGTAGGTCAGCAGGTTGGCCAACTGGGTACGGGCTTCCAGCAGCTGATTCAGGGAATCAACCTTGCGCGCCACGGCGGCCGGGCTGAAGTCGTCCATGCTTTCGAAGGTGATATCCAGGCTGAGGTTGCCCTCGCCGGTCAGCTCGTTGGGAACGTGGAACGCGACGCGCGGCTTCATGGCCTTGAGCCGCGAGTCGAAGTTGTCGACGTCGATTTCCAGGAACTTGCGCTCGGCCACAGGCGCCAGCGGCTCCTCGGGCTTGCCGGCCAGATCAGCCATCACGCCCATCACGAATGGCAGCTGGACTTTCTTCTCGGCGCCGTACAGCTCGACGTCGTATTCAATCTGCACCCGCGGGGCACGGTTGCGCGCGATGAACTTCTGGGAACTGGTAGTGGCCACGTTGCTCCTCCTTGTCGCCTGGGCGACGTGTTGAGGTCATGGCCTGCTCGAGCAGCCGGCCACTGACTGTACGACGAGGTCGACGACACTATTCGGCGTCGGGACCGCGCAAATTTTCGAATTGGGACATACCGTCGGGAATCAGGTTGCGCACAATGGCCGCGAAATCGGCGCTGACCAGTTGCCGCGCCCGGGACAGCAGCACTGGCACCGGGCTAGAAGGCTCGTGGCAGGCGTAGTAATCGAGGATGCGTTGCAGGGCCTGAAGCACGTCGTCGCGGTTGCCGATTTCGCCGCTGGCACGCGGGGCGGTGGGCAAATGGTGTACCTGGGCGCTCTCGACGTAAGGCGCGCGCGGGGCGTCATCGCCCGGCTGCGCGGACTCGGCCGGAGTATTGCCGAGAATCTGCTGGGCCAGTTTCAGTGGCCGGTCCAGAGCATCGAGGTCAACGCCCTGAGCCACGCCAAGTTGTCCGGCAACGAACTGTTCAATGCCCAGCAGCGACCGGCGAGCATCATCCAGCGCCTGACGGCTGGCCTGCATGTCTTCTGCGTCGCTGTCTTGCAAGGCACCGCGCAATTGGTCGCCGCCCAGGCTCTCACCCTGGAAATGTTGCAGGCCGCTGGCGTTGGCGGCGGCACGCAAACTGATGTTGCCGAATGCCCTTGAACGCACCAGAGGTGTTTCGCGCAGCAGGTTCAGTGTGGTCTCGCTAGCCAGGCCGGCCAATGCGTTGAGGCGCAGAGTGGGGTCATTGTCATCGTCGGCGTCCAACAGCGGGTGCACATGCTGCCAGTGGTTTTCCAGCAGCCTTTGCACCAGCGCCAAGCCGTCGGCCAAGCCGCGCAGGCCTTCCACTGCCAACGCACCCTGCAGCAGAAAATGGCAAATTCGCAGGTCTTTGCTGCGCTGTAGAAGTTGTTCACTTTGTTGGCTTATATCACGCCACTGCGGGGGTTCGGCAGCAAGTACCGCATCGCCCATGATGCGCTCGGGTTGCCCAAGTACGGCCCGTTCCAATTGCAGGAACTGCGGGTCGTATTCCAAGTCTTCGCCACAGGGCAAGTCCTCGGAAACAGGGGTGAGCAGGAACGCAACGTCCACCAAGATTTGATCTCCTTATCGCCCGCCGGTGTGCGGGTTTGTGGTACGGAAGTTCCAGTATCGATATCGAACTGTTCCATATCCAAATGAACTCAGTGATGCCACTGAGCCACTACTACATTGTAGAAAGTCCGACATTTTTGGTGTAGTTAATGGGCCTTGTCAAGGTATGCTATGCCGCCTCTTAACCGGGCGACGGTGACGACATGTGCAGAGGGCAGATGCAAAAAATCCTGAATTTCCCGACAAATTCGCAGAAATAATCGTATAAAAAGCAATAAATTCGCGTTTCAACGGTTTATGCAAGCCGCGCGCAAGACAGCAAGGAGGCTGAATGTCACTGCGTTTAACCATTACCAGTTATCACAAGATCACGCCCGGGCAATGTTCGGAAGTGATGCTGGACAGTGGCATTTTGAAAATTGGTCGCGGCCCGAATAATGACTGGATATTACCGGACCCGGAGCGACTGATATCATCCTGCCACTGCAGCATACAATATCGCGATGGTAACTATCTGCTGACGGACAACAGTACAAATGGAGTGGAGCTAGTTACTTCATCTATCCGTTTGCGCAGGGGAAACAGCGAGCGCCTGGTGAATGGCGAAGTTATCCGCATTGGTGACTACGAGATACTGGCAACCGTCGACCATGGACTCTCCAGTGACGGCGAAAGTATCCTTTCTGCAGGTGAAGCCATCAGTTTTGAAGCACTGATGGTCGCGCAAGCGCACGCCGAAGCTCCAGTGCGCTTGCCGGCGCAATTCGAACATGCCGCGGCCAGCGATACCCTGCCCGACCTGTTCGATTTCCTGGCACCGCCGCCGGTCGCGCCAGTGGCCCAGCCCGATCATGTACCGGCGCAGCAGCACGACTTCAGGCCGCCTGCCCCCACCCCGCCGTCGGCCAACGCCAACACGGCCCAGGCATCGCCAGCCATGATCCCGGAAGACTGGGATTTGCTGGACACCGCACCTGTGGCGGTGCCGCCAGTTCCCACCGCGCCCATCGCCGCACCGGCGCCGCCAGCACCAGCCCCCGTGGCAGCGCCTCCAGCGGCAGGCAGTGAAGACCTGCTGCAGGCGTTCCTGCACGGTGCCGGGCTGCAGCACCTGCGCATCGACACGCAACAGGCCGCGGCGCAAATGGAGAGCCTGGGCCGCAGTTATAGGCTGATGGTCGAAGGCCTTATCGACGTGTTGCGGGCACGCGCCAGCCTCAAAGGCGAGTTTCGTATGCAGCAGACGTTGATCCAGCCCCGGGAAAATAACCCGCTGAAATTTGCGCCCAATGCCGATGAAGCGCTGCTGTTGCTGCTCCGCCATGGCAACCAGGCGTTCATGGCCCCCGACCAGGCGATTGCTGACAGCTTCGAAGACCTTCGCGCCCACCAGCTGGCGGTAATGGCCGGGGTGCAGGCCGCCATTGGCCAGTTGCTCAAACGCTTCGAGCCCGGCGCGTTACAGGCCCGGCTGGAAAGCCCCGGCGGCCTCGCCGGCCTGCTGGCGGGCCCGCGCCAGGCGCGTTACTGGCAAAAGTTCACCGAGCTTTACCAGCAGATCGCCACTGAAGCCGAAGATGATTTTCACGACCTTTTCGGCCGCGAGTTCAGCCGCGCCTACGAGGAGCAAAGCGGCCGCCTGCGCCGGCGCTGAGTAACATCAGGACCAAACGGATACGTAGTTGTCATTGAGGACACAGGATGAGGATCAGCGTATTACTCGCGGCTGCGGCAACCCTGCTGCTGGCCGCCTGTGCCAAGGACCCGGCGCCCGCCATCGCGGACAAGCCTGCCGCGCCCCTGGTACTGCACCTGCAAGCCATCGCCGGGCTCAACCCAGGCGCTGACGGCCAACCTGCGCCTGTGCGCTTGCGCCTGTACGAGCTGAGAAACGCGGCGGTGTTCGCCCGCGCCGATTATTTTGCTTTGGCTGATCGTGCGCAGGCCACCCTGGGCGGCGATTTGCTGGACCAGGACGAGGTGCTGGTGCAGCCCGGCGAGTACCGCAAAGTCATCCGCGCGCTCAACCCCGCCACCCGCCAGCTTGGCTTGTTGGTGGGCTACCGCGCGCTTGACCAGGCCGCCTGGCGCGAGGTGATCCCAGTATCACCCGGCGCCGGCGACGAATTGCAGATCAGCCTCGATGTAAACGCGGTGCGCAGCGCCGCAGTCGTCGCCCCCTAGTCCGGAGGAATACCCATGTCCTGGAATAATCGCGTGGTATGGTCTGAGGGGATGTTCCTGCGACCGCAGCACTTCCAGCAGCACGACCGCTACCTGGAAACCCTGATCGATGCTCGCAGCCGGCCATTCGGCGCCGGCAGCTGGGGCTTTTCCGAGCTGCTGATCGACCAGGCCATGCTGGGCCAGGGCAAGCTGGCGATTCTCAGCGCGCGCGGCCTGCTGCCTGACGGCACGCCGTTCAACATCCCGGCCGATGACCCGGCGCCCGCACCGTTGAACATTGACGATAACCTGCGCGATGGCCTGGTATACCTGGCCCTGCCACTCAAGCGCGTCGGCGTGCGCGACACCATCGAGGAAGGCGAGGCGGTCGGCGCAGCGCGTTACCGGAGCCAGGTGCGCGAGGTACGAGACGATAACTCATCGTTCGAAAACCGCGCCCCCCTGGCTGTCGGCGCTCGCGCCCTGCGCCTGCTCACCGAGCGCGATGGCCTGGACGACCACGCGGCCATCGGTGTGGTGCGCGTGGTGGAAAAACGCGCGGACCGCGCCCTGGTACTCGACGAGCGCTATGTCGCGCCACTGCTGGACGTCGCAGCCAGCAAGGTGCTCAGCGGTTTGGTCCGCGAACTGCTGGGCTTGTTGCACCAGCGCGGCGAAGCGCTGGCCGGCCGGGTGGTAGCCAGCAACGCCGGCGGTGCGTCGGAGATTGCCGACTTCATGCTGCTGCAACTGGTCAATCGCGCCCAGCCATTGATTGCCCACTTGGCCCGCGTGACCCCACTGCACCCGGAGCGGCTCTTCAGCGAATTGGTAAGCCTGGCCGGCGAGTTCGCTACGTTCGCCAGCGATGCCCGGCGCCCGGAAGAATTCCCGGTGTACCAGCACGACGATCTGGCCCTGAGCTTCGAACCGGTGATGCATGCCTTGCGCACCGCTCTGTCGATGCTGATGGACAGCAAGGCCACTCCGATCCCGATTGTGGAAAAAGCCTACGGCGTGCACGTGGCGATGCTCGCCGACCGCACCCTGATCGATAATGCCAGCTTCATTCTGGTAGTCCGCGCCGACGTGCCGGGTGAAACCCTGCGCGGGCGCTTCGCCCAGCAAAGCAAGGTGGGCTCGGTGGAACACATTCGCGACCTGGTCAACCTGCAATTGCCAGGCATCGGCCTGCTGCCGCTGCCGGTGGCGCCACGACAACTGCCCTACCACGCCGGCTCCACGTACTACGAATTGGACCGTGGCAGCGAGCACTGGCAACACCTGCGCCAGTCGGGTGGTTTCGCCTTCCATATCGCCGGGCAATTCCCCGGCCTGGACCTGGCGTTCTGGGCGGTTCGAGGATAACGGGCCATGCACGATGACCGCACCATGATCATGCCGCGCCCTGGTGGCCGCGGCGCCTTCGACAGCAGCCAGGAACCGCTGGCATTGCAAGTGCCCAGCGCACCGGTGCTCGACCCCCAAGCCCAGGGGCTGAACCCGCTGGAACAGGCTGCCGGCCCGCTTCTGTCGTTGTTGACGCGCCTGCGCAACACCATCGCCCACCCGGCGCCGGCCAGCCTGCGCGCGCAATTGCTGACCTGCCTGCGTCAGTTCGAAGAGCGCGCACAGGCCGCCGGCGTGCCACGCAATGACGTGCTGCTGGCGCGCTACGTACTGTGCACTGCGCTGGATGAGGCGGTGTTGAGTACGCCCTGGGGCAGCGCCAGCGACTGGGGCAAACAGAGCCTGCTGATTACCGTGCACAACGAGGCCTGGGGCGGCGAGAAAGTCTTCCAGTTGCTCGACCACTGCCTGCAAAGCCCTCGCGAACGCCTGCACCTGCTGGAACTGCTGTACCTGTGCCTGTGCCTGGGTTTCGAAGGCCGTTACCGGGTGATGCCCGACGGTCGCAGCCAACTGCAGGCCCTGCGTGAACGCACCAGCGCAGCCATTCGCAGCGCCCGCGGCGACCATGAGCGCGAGCTGTCGCCCCACTGGCGCGGCGTCCCGGTCGCCCGCGACAAGCTGGCGCAATTCCTGCCGCCATGGGTCGGCCTGGCCATCGCCGTGGCGGTGCTGTTGCTGTTGCTGCTGGGCCTGCGCCTCATGCTGGCGGCAGACGCCGAGCCGGTGTTCAAGCACATCCACGCCCTGGGCGACATTCCTGTGCAGGCCATCGACCGTCCGGCGCAACAACCGAAGATCGTCGAGCGCCCGCGCCTGGCGGGGTTCCTGGCCGATGACGTACGCGCCGGCCGGGTCAGCGTCGAAGATGCCGTGGACCGGTCAATCGTCACCATTCGCGGTGATGAACTGTTCCCTTCCGCCAGCGCCGGCATCAAGGATGACTTCCAACCGCTGATGCTGCGCATTGCCGAGGCCATCAGCAAGGTCAAAGGCCGCGTGCTGATCACCGGCCACAGCGACAACCGGCCCATCGCCACGCTGCGCTTCCCGTCGAACTGGAAACTGTCCCAGGCTCGCGCCGAAGAAGTCCGCCAACTGCTGGCGGCGCGCACCGGGCAAGCCGAGCGCTTCACCGCCGAGGGCCGCAGTGACACCGAACCGCTGGCATCCAACGCTACCGTCGAAGGCCGTGCGCGCAATCGCCGGGTTGAAATCACTGTGTTTGCGGAGGGGGTCGAGTGAAGGCCGTTCTTGCGTTTGTAGTGCGCTGGGTGATTCCGGTGCTGGGCCTGCTCGCCTTGAGCCTGGTGATCTGGTTCGTCGGGCCGCTGCTGGATGTGCTGGTACCCGAAGGCCGGCGCTGGGCGCTGATTGTAGTGCTGTTCGCAGCATGGCTGGCGTACCGCCTGTGGCGTCTGGTGCTGGCACGCCGCCAGGCCGCTGCCGTGCTCGCCAGCCTGGCCGCCGATAGCGTCCCGGACCCGGTCGGCATCGCTACCGCCGAAGAGCTAGCGACCCTGAAAAGCCGGATGGCCGAAGCCGTCGCACTGCTGAAAAAGGCCCGACTGGGCGGGGACGAAAAGCGCAGCCTGTATGAACTGCCCTGGTACGTGATCATCGGCCCGCCCGGTTCGGGGAAAACCACTGCGCTGCTGAACTCGGGGCTCAACTTCCCCCTGGCCGCGCACATGGGCGCTGGCGCCGTGCAAGGCGTAGGCGGCACGCGTAACTGCGACTGGTGGTTCACTGACCAGGCCGTGCTGCTCGACACCGCCGGGCGATATACCACCCAGGACAGCCAAGCCAGCGTCGACAAGGCCGCCTGGCTGGGCTTCCTCGACCTGCTCAAGAGCCAACGGCCGCAGCGCCCGGTGGATGGCGCGTTCGTCGCCATCAGCCTGTCCGACCTGCTATTGGCGAGCGAGGCCGAACGCGCCGCCCATGCTGCGGTAATTCGCACGCGCATTCAGGAACTCTATAGCCAGCTGGGCGTACGGCTGCCCATCTACCTGACGCTGACCAAGCTGGACCTTGTGCCCGGGTTCATGGAGTTCTTCGACAACCTGAGCAAGGAAGAGCGCGCACAAGTCTGGGGCATGACCTTCGCCCTGGACGATGGCAACCAAAGTGACGACCCGCTGGCACAAGTGGGCAGCGAATTCGAAGCCCTGGAACTGCGCCTCAATCAACGCCTGGTAGAGCGCCTGCAGCAAGAACAGGACCCTACCCGCCGCGACCTGATATACGGTTTCCCCCAGCAATTCGGCGCGCTGAAGGAAACCCTGCAGGGCTTTCTGCAAGCGGTGTTCCGCCCAAACCCCTATGAAGCCCGGGTACTGTTGCGCGGTGTGTACTTCACCAGCGGCACCCAGGAAGGCAGCCCCATTGACCGCCTGATCGGCGCCATGGCGCAAAGCATGAACCTGGACCGGCAGCACCTGGCCCGGCAGACCGGCACCGGGCGCAGCTACTTTATCCAGCGGCTGTTCACCGACGTGGCCTTTGCCGAGCGCGGCCTGGTGGGCAGCAACCCCGCCGTAGAACGCCGACGCAAATGGCTGGCACGCGGAGCCCTGGCCGCCAGCATGGCCCTGGTGCTGATCGTCGGTGGCCTGTGGCTAGCCAGCTACCGCGCCAACCAGGCGTACATCGCCCAGGTCGATGCGCGCGTGGCACCGCTGAGCCAGGCCGTGCAAACCCTGACCCCGGCGCAACGCGAGGTGCTGTCGGTGCTGCCCCTGCTGACTGCCACGCGCCAGCTGGCCGGCGACCCGCCCGCATGGGCCGAGGGCCTGGGTCTGTACCAGGGCGACATGCTGGAAAGCGAGGCCGCCAGCGTCTACCGCAAGCTGCTGGTAGCGGTATTCACGCCGCGCCTGGTCAGCCGCATCGAAGAACAATTGCGCGGTGGCGGCAGTTCGGACTTCCTCTACGAAGGGCTCAAGGCTTACCTGATGCTCGCCGATCAGGCGCACGATGACCCGGCGTTCATCAAGGCGTGGGTAGGCCTGGACTGGGAGCAACACCTGCCTCGTGACCTGGCCCCGGAGCAGCGCCAGGCACTCAACGACCATTTGCAGGCGCTGTTCGAACGCCAGCCGCCGGCCGCGCGCCTCGACAATCGGCTGATCGACGATCTGCGTCGGCAATTGCAGCAATTGCCGGTGGCGCGGCGGGTGTACGACCGGGTCAAGCGGCAGAAACTGCCGGAGGGTGTCAGCGACTTCCGCATCAGCGATGCCGCCGGTCGCGATGGCGCCATGATACTGGTGCGCAAGAGCGGCAAGGCGCTGGGCGATCCATTGAGCGGTTTCTTCACCGCCAAGGGCTACCAACAGGCGTTCCTGCTCAGCAGCATGAATCAGTCCAATGCCTTGGCCGAGGAACAATGGGTACTGGGTCTGGACCAGGCCCAGCAACAGGACGCCGACGGCCTGGCCGCCGACGTACGCCGGCTGTATTGGCAGGATTACATTCGCCAGTGGGATGAGCTGCTGGCCGACATCGAAGTTGTCCCTGTGACCAACGTAGCCCAGGCGGCCGATGTGCTGCGAGTTATCTCCGGGCCGACTTCGCCGCTGAAAAAACTCCTGCAAGCGGTGGCTCGCGAAACCGACCTCTCCCAGCTGGACAAGGCCCTGGCCGCCCAGGCCGCACCGGTCGAAAACAACGTTGACAAACTGAAACAGAAACTCGGCTCGCTGGTCGGCCAGGCACCGACCGCTGTAACCCCCAACGCTGCGATCAGCGATGACCCGGTCACTGCGCACTTCGCCGACCTGCACGCCCTGGTGGGCAAGAGCGATGGAGACCCTGCGGCCATCGACGGCCTGCTGGCCGATTTCAACGCGTTGTACGTGCAGGTCAGCGCTATGGTCGGCGCCAGCGGCGAGGCCTTGCTTGGCGAAGCGAAAAACCAGGCCAGCGCTGCCGCCGCGCGCGTCAGCCTGACCGCCGAACGCGAACCGCCGGTGGTGCAAGGACTGGTCAAGTCAGTCGTCAATGCCACCACCAACAGCATGATGGGCGGCGTTCGCAACCAGCTCAATGCGGCGTGGATCAGCGAAGTGGTCAACGTTTATCGCCAGTCACTGGCCGGGCGCTACCCGCTGGTCACCGCCAGCAGCCACGACGCCACGCTTGAGGATTTCGGCCAGTTCTTTGGTGTTGGCGGGGTGATGGACAGTTATTTCCGCAAATACCTGCAGCCCTATGTCGACACTTCTTCGCCTACCTGGCGCTGGCAGCCTGGGGCGGCGCAGCGCCTGGGCATTACCCCCGGCATCCTGCAGACCTTCCAGCGCGCGGCTTCGATCCGAGACGCCTATTTCCGTGCTGGCGGCACCCAGCCGGTGGTGCGTTTCGAGCTCAAGCCGGTAGCCATGGACAATAGCGTCAACCAATTCAACCTCGACCTGGACGGCCAGCAGGTCAGCTACGACCACGGCCCCAGCCGCCCGGTGGCCTTGCAATGGCCCAACCCCAACAGCGTCGGCGTGGTGCGCCTGGCCATTGAGCCCCCGGCTGCCAGCGGTCGTTCGGGCATGACCCTGGATGGCCCGTGGGCCTGGTTCCGCCTGCTCGAACAGTCCGACCTGAGCAGTGCCGGCTCACCCGACCGCTTCACCCTGCGCCTGCGCATGGATGGCGCCAGCATTTCCTATGAACTGCGCGCCAACAGCGCCTTCAACCCGTTCAACAACCGCCTGGTCGCAGGCTTCAGCCTGCCGGAGCGGCTATGAGCCAGGCCGGTTTCTACGGCAAGCTGGCAAGCCGCGGCGACTTTGTCAGTCGTGACCTGCCGCCGGCCTTCATCCAGGCCTGGGACAGGTGGCTGGCTGCCGGCTTGCGCACCAGCCAGGCAGAGCTCGGCGCCGCCTGGCTGGATGCCTACCTGGTCAGCCCGCTGTGGCGGTTCCTGCTGGCACCCGGCGTGTGCGGCGCGCAGCCCATCACCGGGGTGCTGATGCCCAGCGTCGACCGCGTGGGGCGCTATTTCCCGCTGACGGTCGCTATGGCGCTGCCCGATGACGTCGATCTGGCTGGCGTTGTGGTTGGGCCGCAGGACTGGTTTGAACAGGTCGAGGAGGCGCTGCTGAACACCTTGGAACCGCAGGCCGAGCCACAGCACTTCGAAAGTGCCCTGGCCACGCTGCCGCCACTGGTAACCGGTGCGACCGTGCCCAACCATGACTTTCATGGTTTGCAGCGCAGCTACGGCGAAACGCAGGCCGCGCGCCAGTCGGCACTCGGCCAGTGGGCATGCAGCGCTTCCAGCCTGTGGTGGGGCACCGGCTCGCAACAGGTGGCGCCTGGCCTTTTGCGCTGCCAGGGCATGCCGCCCAGCGAGTTGTTCTCACGTTTTCTGAATAACCGGGAAGGGGCCCGCTAGATGGCCGCCCTTCCCGTTCAGCGCATGCAGAGCGCCAGCTACAGCCACGTGGGCATGGTCCGCCAGGTCAATGAAGATGCCTGCCTGGACCTGCCCGAGAACGGCCTGTGGGCCGTGGCCGATGGCATGGGCGGCCATGCGGCTGGCGACTATGTCAGCAGCCTGATCGTCGACGCCTTGCGGCGCATTGCTGTTTCACCGTCGTTGCCGATCTACGCCAATGCCTTGCGCACCACCCTGGCAGAGGTCAACACGCTGGTCCGCGACCAAGCGCACATGCGTGGCGTCGGCATGATGGGTAGTACCGTGGTGCTACTGGCCGTGCGTGGCAGCCAGGGCATGTGCCTGTGGGCCGGCGACAGCCGCCTGTATCGCCTGCGCGACGGCGAACTCACCGGCGTGTCCCGTGACCACAGCTACGTGCAGGAGCTTGTCGACAGCGGCTTGCTCAGCGAAGCCGAAGCGCGGCTGCACCCGCGCTCCAACATCGTCACCCGAGCTCTGGGCGTGGGCAATGAGCTGGAACTGGAAAGCGCCTTCCTGCACATCCTGCCCGGCGACACCTACCTGCTGTGCAGCGATGGGCTCAACAAGACCGCCGAAGACCATGAAATCCGCGACGTGCTATGCCACAGCGATGCGTACGCCGTGGTGCGCAGCCTGGTGCACCTGAGCCTGACCCGTGGCGCCCCCGACAACATTACCGCCGTCGTCATCAAGGCCAGTTGAAGAACTCCGACCCATGCACATCAATATCCCTGGCTACGACATTCACGGCGAAATCGGCGAAGGCGCGATGGCCACCGTGTACCTGGCGACCCAGCGCTCGCTGGAGCGCAAGGTTGCCCTCAAGGTGATGGCCGCCGCGTTGGCTGCCGACGCTACCTTCTGCGAACGCTTCCTGCGCGAAGGCCGTACCCTGGCGCGCCTGGCACACCCGAACACGGTGACCATCCACGACATCGGCAATGTCGGCGAACTGTACTATATGGCCATGGAGTTCTTGCCCGACGGCACGCTCAAGGAGCGCCTGGCGGAAGGCCTGAGCCCTGAACAGGGGCTGGTGTACCTGCGCCAAATAGCATTGGCCCTGGGTTACGCCCACGCGCAGGGGCTGGTGCATCGTGACGTGAAGCCGGCCAACATCCTGTTTCGGGCCGACGGCACCGCGGTGCTGTCGGACTTCGGCATCGCCAAGTCCCTGGATGACCGCACCCAGTTCACCCAGGCCGGCTTTGCCGTGGGCACCCCCAGCTATATGAGCCCGGAGCAGGCGCGCGGTCAGGAAATCGACGGTCGCGCCGACCTTTATGCGTTAGGCG
This sequence comes from uncultured Gammaproteobacteria bacterium, assembly GCA_963816515.1. Lineage (GTDB taxonomy): Bacteria > Pseudomonadota > Gammaproteobacteria > Pseudomonadales > Pseudomonadaceae > Aquipseudomonas. The sequence goes on from CAWFKX010000001.1 coordinate 2,286,100, forward strand.
TGGTGCTCTACGAGATGCTCGCGGGCAAGCTGCCCTACGTCGGTAACGATGCGCTGTCCACGGCATTGGCACACCTGACCCAGCCCCTGCCAGCGTTGCCGATCAGCCAGGGCCGCTATCAGTACATTCTGAGCAAGCTGCTGGCCAAGGACCCGGCCGATCGCTTTGCCGATGCCGCCGCCCTGCTCGAAGCCCTGGACGCACTCCCGGCCAAAGCCGATGACGATGCCACGCGCATCCGCCCCGCAGTCGAGCTACCGCTTGCCGCGCCCCCTTCGCTGGCGGACCTCACACCCGTGACGATCGAGATACCGCAGCATGCTCCGGCACCGGCAGCGCCACCCACGCCACGTCCGGCACCGGTGAAGAAACGCCCGGTGCTCGCGCTCAGCGCCCTGGCCATCGCCGTGGTGTTGGCCATGGGCGCCGGTGGCTACGCGTTGCTTGCCAGCAAGAAGACCACCGCCGCGCCGCAGCCGGTCGCCCAAGACGCTGCCAAGCCAACTTTGGCGGCAGCGGCCGCAGAACAGGATGGCGGCAACCGCCCCTTGCTGATGCGGGGCAAGACCACGCTGTTCCAACGCATTCTCAGCAAGCCGGGCGCTGCCTTGACCGACACGCCGGGCAGCAAGGGCAGCAAGCCCGTGCCGGCGTTTTCGGTGCTGTATGTCTACCAGCGCAAGACCGTGAACGGCGCCCAATGGCTACGCGTGGGCGCGGGTACCGAAGGACGCAGCGACGGTTGGCTGGCGGCTGACCAGGTCAGCGACTGGAAGCAGAGCCTGGTGCTGAAGTTCACCGAGCGTTCGGGGCGTGCCCCAGTTATGTTCCTGCGCGATGCCACCAGCGCCGAGCGGCTGCTGGCCGACCCGACGGCGGCGCACCGTGCCCTCGAACAGGCGCGCAGTGGCCAGGGCGATGGCCACCAGGTACTGGCGCTGGAACCGGGCGCCAGCGCCATTCCCCAGGACAAGTTCTACTTGCTGCCGATTTTCGATTCGCGCGAGAGCTTCGATGAAAACGGCCAGCCGGTGCAGTTGCTCAATGTTGCCTCGATCGACCCGGGCAACGCTGCGGCGGCCCACAACGATAATGCCGCCCCCGCTGCCAGCACCGATGCGTTCCGAACGGCCGTGGTGTTGGTGGTGGACACCTCGATGTCGATGCAGCCCTACATCGACCAAGTCACCGCCGTGGTGCACGAGCTGCAGAGCCAGATCGCCCAGCGCGGCGAGCTGAACAACGTCAGCTTTGGCATGGTGGGTTTCCGCAACAACGTTGCCAAGACGCCCGGCCTCGAGTACCTGACCAAGACCCTGATCCCGCTGGATCAGGGCCGCGACCCGCAGCGCTTCCTGGAGCTTGCGCGGCAGGTCAAGGCCACCACGGTGTCGAGCCAGCAATTCAACGAAGATGCCTTCGCCGGCGTGATGCAGGCCGTGCAAGGCATGGACTGGTCCCCCTATGGCGGGCGCCTGATTTTGCTGGTGACCGACGCCGGTGCGTTGCGCAAGGCCGACCCGCTGAGCAGCACCCACATGAACGAAGCCGAGGTGCGCCAAGCGGCGCTGAACAAGCAGATCAAGATTTTCGCCTTGCATCTGCTCACCGACGCCGGCAAGAAAAACCATGCCTTTGCCGAGCAGCAGTACCGCGTGCTGACCGCCGACGCCAACCCGCAGATCGGCGACCTGTACGTGCCCATTCCGGGCGGTGATGTGCAACGCTTCGGCGAGCGCGTCAGCGAGATCGGCTCGGTGTTCGCGCAGCTGGTGCATCAGGTACGCAATGAGCAACCACCTGCCCCGCTGCTGGCCCGTTCGCCGAGCCTGAGCGATAAATCGGCGGCCATCGGCTACGCCATGCACATGGATTTCCTTGGCCACCGCGATGCCAACCGCGCGCCGCAACTGGTCAGCGCTTGGACCGCCGACCGCGACCTGACCAATGCTGCGCTGCCCGCGTTCCAGGTATGTGTGCTGCTGACCAAGCTGCAGCTCAATGACCTGCAGCAATCATTGAAGCTGATTGTCGACGCCGCGCGTAAAACCCAGACGTCACCCAAGGACTTCTTCCAGGAAATCGCCAGCGCCAGTGCCTACATGAGCCGTGACCCGTCGGCGCTACGTACTGGCGGCAACCTGGCCAACGGCGGCGTGCTGGGCGAGTACCTGCAAGGCCTGCCCTACCGCAGCAAGGCCCTGACCATGACCCAGGACCTGTGGCTGTCGCTGTCGGTGGCCGAGCAACAGGATTTCATCGATGAGCTGGAATCCAAGATCCAGCTGTATGAAACCTTCCACAATGACCTGGCCAACTGGGTGCGTTTTGGCGATGCCGAGCCGGGTGATGCCCTCTACCGCGTTCCACTGTCGACGCTGCCATGATCCTGAACCTGTGCGACGTACGAACTACGCGGGGCCAGGGGGCTCAGCGCTACAGCCTGGTAATCGAGCGGCTGCACCTGGCTGCGGGCGAGCACTATGCGCTGGTCGGCCCCAGTGGCTGCGGCAAGAGCACTCTGCTTGACCTTTTGGCACTGATGGCCGCTCCGCAGCACGCGGCGCAGTTCGAATTTTGCGGTACCGACGTCCTCAGCCTGTGGCAACACAACCAACAGGACCGACTGGCCGACTTGCGCAGCCGCCACCTTGGCTATGTGCTGCAAACCGGTGGGCTGCTGGGCTTCGCCACGGTACGGGGCAATATCAACCTGCCCCGCGCCCTGCTCGGCCTGCCCGACGATGGGAGCGTCGAACGCCTGGCGGAGCAACTGGGTATTGCCGAGCAATTGGCGAAGAAGCCCGTCGAGCTTTCCGTGGGCCAACGCCAGCGTGTCAGCTGCGCCCGCGCCCTGTCCCATGGGCCACAACTGCTGCTGGCCGACGAGCCGACCGCGTCGCTGGACCCGATCAATGCCGAGCGAGTCATGCAGCTGCTGTTAGCGCAGGCCGGCGCACAAGGTGCGACACGGCTGATTGCCACTCATGATGAAGCGCTCGCCCGGCGTTGTGCCTTGCCGGTGTTGCGCATGCAGTTGGCCCGCGACGGCGACGGTGGCGTGACTGCACGCTTGGAGCAGCCCTGATGCGCTTGTCGTTGATTGCGGCACTGGCATGGCAAGATTACCGCGACGAGTGGCGGCTGTCGCTGTGCGCGGTGTTGGCGCTGGTCGCGGTCATCGCTCCGTTGCTGTTGTTGTTCGGGCTCAAGTTCGGCCTGATCGGCGGCCTGACCTCGCGCCTGCAGCAGGACCCGACCGTCCGCGAGATCATTCCCTTGGCAGGCGGGCGCTTCAGCGCACACGACATTACCAGTCTGGCGGCACGTGCGGATGTGGCGTTCGCCCTACCACGTACCCGACAAATCGCCGCCACCGCCGACCTGCTCGACCCACAGGGCAAACCGCTGGCCGTGGAGATGATCCCCACGGCCGTGGGCGATCCGCTGCTGGGTACAGTAGCTGCCCCTGTGCAGCTGCGCGACGTGCTACTGAGCCAGACAGCCGCGCAAAAGCTGGGCGCCCAGGCTGGACAATCACTTGAGGCCTTGATCAGCCGCCAGAACGCCGGGCAGGTTCAGGTCCGTCGGTTGACCTTGCAGGTAAAGGCCGTGCTACCAATTTCGGCCTTTGCGCGGGATGCAGTGTTCGCGCCGCTGGCGTTGCTCGAAGCTGCTGAGGACTACCGTGATGGTCGCGCCGTGCCAGCGTTCGGTTGGGACGGCAGTGCGCCGGGCGTTGAGCGCGTCTATCCGGCCTTCCGCCTTTATGCCCGTGACATTGCTGCGGTCGAGCCGCTGCGTCGGCACCTCACTGCCAACGGCGTGACGGTAGTGACCCAGGCCGCAGCCATCGAGCAGGTAAAAGCACTAAGCGAGAGGCTGTCGACTGTGTTCTGGCTGATCGCCGGGCTAGCTTGCGCGGGCGCGTTCGCGGCGATCGCTGCGGGCACCCTGGCGGCAGTGGAGCGCAAGCGCCGGGCCCTGTCGGTGCTGCGCCTGTTGGGATTGCGCACCCGGGCGCTGCTGGCGTTCGTGCTGTTGCAGGCCCTATACAGCGCCCTGTTCGCGGCCGTGCTAGCCGCGCTGCTGTATGGGCTGGGCGCCGGGCTACTCAATCAGATCTTCAACCAACTGGCCAGCCGCTTGTTGCCCGCCCATTTGGCCATCGCCCTGTTGGCGATTCTGGTGGTCAGCCTGCTGGCGGCCACGGCCGGGGGCTGGCGGGTTACCCGCCTGCAAGCCGCACAAGGAATCCGCGATGTTTAAGCACTTGGCATTCGCTGCGCTGTTGGCGGCCAGTTCGCTGACCATGGCAGACGACAACAAATTCGATAATCCCAAACCCCTGCCGGACGACGTCAGCCTGCCGCTGCCGTGCAACGGTCAGATGGTATTCCGGTATGTGTACGTGCTGGCCAACGGACCGCTGGACGACCGTGAGATCAACCTGGGCTACCCGTTCAGCGAGGGCGAAGCCGGTTACAAGCAATCGTTCATCTCCGGCTACCGTCGCGACTACATCAACGGCCAGTTCACCTTGAACGACCTGGCGCAAGACTGGCGTAACACACTCACCCCCTTGCTGCCCAAGAGCGGTGCCGGCAACCCGCTGAAACCCATGCTGTATTTCATCGGCAAATACGAAGTGACCGCCCGCCAGTACGCCGAGGTGATGGCCGAGGCGCAATCACTGGCCAGTGGCGAAGCGTCGCCGGCCTGCGAGGCAGATACCGCCATGACCGGGCGCCTGCCCAAGGTGAGCCTGTCACACTTCGAGGCTGAACGTTTCGCCGCGGTGTACAGCGCCTGGTTGATGAAGTACCACCGCGAACTGCTGCCGGTCAGCGGCCGCGGCACCAGCGCCGAAGATGGCGGGCTGGGTTTCGTGCGCCTGCCCACCGAAGTGGAGTGGGAGTACGCCGCGCGCGGCGGCCAGGCGGTCAGCCGCCAAGAATTGGAAGCGCGCCTGTTCCCGCGCCATGCCGAAGGCAGTGAAGAAGACGCACCGCTGTCCGACTACGCGGTATTCAGCCAGGTGGCCGGAGGCACCGGGCAAGGCGCCCGGCTGATGCCCATCGGCACCAAGCTGCCCAACCCTATTGGCCTGTTCGACATAATCGGCAATGCCGCTGAAATGGTCCAGGAATCGTTCCAGCTGGTCAGCGCCGGGCGTCGACAAGGCACCTATGGCGGTTTCGTGGTCAAGGGTGGCAATTACCTGGAAGGGGAAATGACCCTGTTCACCGGCATGCGCCGCGAGTACCCGCTGTTCGCCGCCGACGGTACTGAACAGCGCAACGAAACCACCGGCTTTCGCGTAGCCCTGGGTGCTCTGGCGGCGCCGCGTTCGCGTTATAGCGAGCTGTTCGCGCAATGGCAGAAGGAGGGCCGCCTGGCCTCGCTGACGGACGCCATCGACGATGCCCAGGACCCCACCAAGCGCCTGGACGGCATCATTGCCGCCAGCGTCGACCCCCGCCTGCAATCCGAATTGGGGCTGATCAACGAAGAGCTCAAGCGCAACGTTTCGCTGATTGCCAAGCAGCGCGAGGAAGCGGCCGGCAACCTGATCCAGTCCTCGGCGTTGGTCGCAGAAACCATCAACAACTACAACATCCGCCTGACCAACCTGCGTACCACCCGTGACAAGGCACTGGCCATCAAGGACCAGGCCAGCGCAGACCTGCTCACTTCGGCCATAGACAACGGCCGTAGCGCGCTGGATGGCGCAGTGGCGATCTATATCGACAACCTGGCCACGGGTACGCGCTATACCGACGCGGTTATCCAGGCTCAGTTTCAACGAATCAAGGAAGAACTGGGGCGCAAGCCGGTACTGGGGAAGAGCCTGGTAGCACGCGCCACATTGTTCGTCACCCACGTAGGCACATACCGCAAGCAGCAACGTGCCGACCCAGAGGTGATTTTGAAGGAACTGCTCGCCCAATCCGGCAAGAAGTAATGGCAGCACTGACGAGCGAGCAAGCAAGGGCGGGCAGCCATGGTGGCAGCCCAGCCAGGATAGACAAACCAAAGGAAGAGATACCCATCATGCGTTCGACCCTCAACACTTTCGCGGCTGCCCGTACGCGCCGCAGCGCCCTGCTGATCGCAACCAGCTTCACCCTGGTACTGGGCGGCTGTGCCAGCTCGCCAACGTCCAAGGTGGCACAGACCACTAAGGTCGAGTACTACCCGACCTGCTACGAGCCGGTTGAACACCTGCGCAGCACCAGCTCGGACATGACCAAGTCGGTGGCTACCGGCGCCGTGGTCGGCGGACTGCTGGGCGGCGTAACAGGCGCCCTGACAGGAGACAAGGACAAGATGGGCCGTAACGCTGCTATCGGCGTGGCAGGCGGCGCTTTGGCTGGTGGTGCGGTGGGCTACTATACTCAGAAGCAACAGCAGATCACCGATGACAAGCAGCGCATCGGCTCCTACGCTTCTGACCTGGACAGCAGCACCCAGTCCATGGATCGCAATATCGCCTACGCCAAGGCCTCGCAGACCTGCTACCAGGCTGAGTTCGACCGCTTGATCTCGGCTCGTAAGGCCAAGACTATCAACGACACCGAAGGCCGCCGTCGCCTGGCCGAGATCGTTGCCGGTCTGCGTGAAAGCAACCAGCTGATCGTCGCCGCCAACGGCAAGGCTACCCAGGACGTCGACTCCTACTCCCAGGCTTACGAGAAGGACTTGCAACAAGTGGGCGTGCAGCGTCAGGACGTAGTCACCGTGGCTTCGGCTGACAGCACCTCGATCAAGCAAACTACCAAGGTCAAAATCAAGAAACCGGTCGCCAGCACCGTTCCGACTGAGGCAGTGAGCACCGAGAGGAGCTTGCAGAAGGCCCAGGCCAAGCAGGCTGAAGGCAAGCAGGTGGCCGCTAACGGCCAGAGCCTGATAGCCAAGCTGTGCAGCAGCCCTGACATGGGTGACTGGGCTCCGGACAGCTGCAAGGCTTGATGTAGGCGCCGTAAACAGATAGCCCCGGTTGCGTGAGCAACCGGGGCTTTTTCTTGCGCCGCAGAGGCCGTGTTTTACCGGGCCTTAACGACAAAACCCCCAGCTGCGTGGCAGCTGGGGGTTTCGGAATTCAATCTTGACGATGACCTACTCTCACATGGGGAAACCCCACACTACCATCGGCGATGCATCGTTTCACTGCTGAGTTCGGGATGGGATCAGGTGGTTCCAATGCTCTATGGTCGTCAAGAAACTCTGTGTGCCGATCCGTCACCAGGTGACGTGCCAGCCAAAAATGTTTGGAGCTTCTACTTAAAGACAAAACCCCCACCTGCATGCGCAGATGGGGGTTTCGGAATTTAATCTTGACGATGACCTACTCTCACATGGGGAAACCCCACACTACCATCGGCGATGCATCGTTTCACTGCTGAGTTCGGGATGGGATCAGGTGGTTCCAATGCTCTATGGTCGTCAAGAAATTCTGTAGCCAGGATGTCGTTTGGGCGACACTCCAGCGAATCGGGTATGTGATGCTTGTGAGCTGCAAATTTTCGGATCATGCGTCTTCACAACACCGCAATCTGCTCATTCGACGCAAATTGCTTGGGTGTTATATGGTCAAGCCTCACGGGCAATTAGTATTGGTTAGCTCAACGCCTCACAGCGCTTACACACCCAACCTATCAACGTCGTAGTCTTCGACGGCCCTTTAGGGGATTCAAGATCCCAGTGAGATCTCATCTTGAGGCAAGTTTCCCGCTTAGATGCTTTCAGCGGTTATCTTTTCCGAACATAGCTACCCGGCAATGCCACTGGCGTGACAACCGGAACACCAGAGGTTCGTCCACTCCGGTCCTCTCGTACTAGGAGCAGCCCCTCTCAAATCTCAAACGTCCACGGCAGATAGGGACCGAACTGTCTCACGACGTTCTAAACCCAGCTCGCGTACCACTTTAAATGGCGAACAGCCATACCCTTGGGACCGGCTTCAGCCCCAGGATGTGATGAGCCGACATCGAGGTGCCAAACACCGCCGTCGATATGAACTCTTGGGCGGTATCAGCCTGTTATCCCCGGAGTACCTTTTATCCGTTGAGCGATGGCCCTTCCATACAGAACCACCGGATCACTAAGACCTACTTTCGTACCTGCTCGACGTGTCTGTCTCGCAGTCAAGCGCGCTTTTGCCTTTATACTCTACGACCGATTTCCGACCGGTCTGAGCGCACCTTCGTACTCCTCCGTTACTCTTTAGGAGGAGACCGCCCCAGTCAAACTACCCACCATACACTGTCCTCGATCCGGATAACGGACCTGAGTTAGAACCTCAAAGTTGCCAGGGTGGTATTTCAAGGATGGCTCCACGCGAACTGGCGTCCACGCTTCAAAGCCTCCCACCTATCCTACACAAGCAAATTCAAAGTCCAGTGCAAAGCTATAGTAAAGGTTCACGGGGTCTTTCCGTCTAGCCGCGGATACACTGCATCTTCACAGCGATTTCAATTTCACTGAGTCTCGGGTGGAGACAGCGCCGCCATCGTTACGCCATTCGTGCAGGTCGGAACTTACCCGACAAGGAATTTCGCTACCTTAGGACCGTTATAGTTACGGCCGCCGTTTACCGGGGCTTCGATCAAGAGCTTCGCGTTAGCTAACCCCATCAATTAACCTTCCGGCACCGGGCAGGCGTCACACCCTATACGTCCACTTTCGTGTTTGCAGAGTGCTGTGTTTTTAATAAACAGTCGCAGCGGCCTGGTATCTTCGACCGGCATGGGCTTACGGAGCAAGTCCTTCACCCTCACCGGCGCACCTTCTCCCGAAGTTACGGTGCCATTTTGCCTAGTTCCTTCACCCGAGTTCTCTCAAGCGCCTTGGTATTCTCTACCCAACCACCTGTGTCGGTTTGGGGTACGGTTCCTGGTTACCTGAAGCTTAGAAGCTTTTCTTGGAAGCATGGCATCAACCACTTCGTCGCCTAATGGCAACTCGTCATCAGCTCTCGGCCTTAGAATCCCGGATTTACCTAAGATTCCAGCCTACCACCTTAAACTTGGACAACCAACGCCAAGCTGGCCTAGCCTTCTCCGTCCCTCCATCGCAATAACCAGAAGTACAGGAATATTAACCTGTTTTCCATCGACTACGCTTTTCAGCCTCGCCTTAGGGACCGACTAACCCTGCGTCGATTAACGTTGCGCAGGAAACCTTGGTCTTTCGGCGTGGGTGTTTTTCACACCCATTGTCGTTACTCATGTCAGCATTCGCACTTCTGATACCTCCAGCAAGCTTCTCAACTCACCTTCACAGGCTTACAGAACGCTCCTCTACCGCATCATCAAAAGATGATACCCGTAGCTTCGGTGCATGGTTTGAGCCCCGTTACATCTTCCGCGCAGGCCGACTCGACTAGTGAGCTATTACGCTTTCTTTAAAGGGTGGCTGCTTCTAAGCCAACCTCCTAGCTGTCTAAGCCTTCCCACATCGTTTCCCACTTAACCATGACTTTGGGACCTTAGCTGACGGTCTGGGTTGTTTCCCTTTTCACGACGGACGTTAGCACCCGCCGTGTGTCTCCCATGCTCGGCACTTGTAGGTATTCGGAGTTTGCATCGGTTTGGTAAGTCGGGATGACCCCCTAGCCGAAACAGTGCTCTACCCCCTACAGTGATACATGAGGCGCTACCTAAATAGCTTTCGAGGAGAACCAGCTATCTCCGAGCTTGATTAGCCTTTCACTCCGATCCACAGGTCATCCGCTAACTTTTCAACGGTAGTCGGTTCGGTCCTCCAGTCAGTGTTACCTAACCTTCAACCTGCCCATGGATAGATCGCCCGGTTTCGGGTCTATACCCAGCGACTAAACGCGCTATTAACACTCGCTTTCGCTACGCCTCCCCTATTCGGTTAAGCTCGCCACTGAATATAAGTCGCTGACCCATTATACAAAAGGTACGCAGTCACAGAACAAAGTCTGCTCCCACTGCTTGTACGCATACGGTTTCAGGATCTATTTCACTCCCCTCTCCGGGGTTCTTTTCGCCTTTCCCTCACGGTACTAGTTCACTATCGGTCAGTCAGTAGTATTTAGCCTTGGAGGATGGTCCCCCCATATTCAGACAAAGTTTCTCGTGCTCCGTCCTACTCGATTTCATGACTAAGAGACTTTCGCGTACAGGGCTATCACCCACTATGGCCGCACTTTCCAGAGCGTTCCGCTAATCTCAAAGCCACTTAAGGGCTGGTCCCCGTTCGCTCGCCACTACTAAGGGAATCTCGGTTGATTTCTTTTCCTCAGGGTACTTAGATGTTTCAGTTCCCCTGGTTCGCCTCTTGCACCTATGTATTCAGTACAAGATAACCATCTTGTGATGGCTGGGTTCCCCCATTCAGACATCTCCGGATCACAGTCTGTTTGCCGACTCCCCGAAGCTTTTCGCAGGCTACCACGTCTTTCATCGCCTCTGACTGCCAAGGCATCCACCGTATGCGCTTCTTCACTTGACCATATAACCCCAAGCAATCTGGTTATACTATGAAGACGACATTCGCCGAAAATTTGCATTCTTAATTAAAAGAGAACTCACAAATTTTACCTTAGCCTGAATAAACACCAGTGAAAGTGTCATCCAGTCTATCTTTCTATCACATACCCAAATTTTTAAAGAACGATTCTGATAAAGTTCAGAAATCAATATTCGAAGCGAATATTCATTTCTAAGCTTTGACAATGGCCAACTGTATGGTGGAGCCAAGCGGGATCGAACCGCTGACCTCCTGCGTGCAAGGCAGGCGCTCTCCCAGCTGAGCTATGGCCCCGTATTTCACTACAGGGTGCACCACGAGCAATTGGTGGGTCTGGGCAGATTCGAACTGCCGACCTCACCCTTATCAGGGGTGCGCTCTAACCAACTGAGCTACAGACCCAATCGTCTTCTTCAATGAATCAAGCAATTCGTGTGGGAGCTTATGAAACAGCTGATGTCGTCGATTAAGGAGGTGATCCAGCCGCAGGTTCCCCTACGGCTACCTTGTTACGACTTCACCCCAGTCATGAATCACACCGTGGTAACCGTCCCCCCGAAGGTTAGACTAGCTACTTCTGGTGCAACCCACTCCCATGGTGTGACGGGCGGTGTGTACAAGGCCCGGGAACGTATTCACCGCGACATTCTGATTCGCGATTACTAGCGATTCCGACTTCACGCAGTCGAGTTGCAGACTGCGATCCGGACTACGATCGGTTTTGTGAGATTAGCTCCACCTCGCGGCTTGGCAACCCTCTGTACCGACCATTGTAGCACGTGTGTAGCCCAGGCCGTAAGGGCCATGATGACTTGACGTCATCCCCACCTTCCTCCGGTTTGTCACCGGCAGTCTCCTTAGAGTGCCCACCATAACGTGCTGGTAACTAAGGACAAGGGTTGCGCTCGTTACGGGACTTAACCCAACATCTCACGACACGAGCTGACGACAGCCATGCAGCACCTGTCTCAATGTTCCCGAAGGCACCCATCCATCTCTGGAAAGTTCATTGGATGTCAAGGCCTGGTAAGGTTCTTCGCGTTGCTTCGAATTAAACCACATGCTCCACCGCTTGTGCGGGCCCCCGTCAATTCATTTGAGTTTTAACCTTGCGGCCGTACTCCCCAGGCGGTCAACTTAATGCGTTAGCTGCGCCACTAAAGACTCAAGGTCCCCAACGGCTAGTTGACATCGTTTACGGCGTGGACTACCAGGGTATCTAATCCTGTTTGCTCCCCACGCTTTCGCACCTCAGTGTCAGTATCAGTCCAGGTAGTCGCCTTCGCCACTGGTGTTCCTTCCTATATCTACGCATTTCACCGCTACACAGGAAATTCCACTACCCTCTACCATACTCTAGCTTGCCAGTTTCGGATGCAGTTCCCAGGTTGAGCCCGGGGATTTCACATCCGACTTAACAAACCACCTACGCGCGCTTTACGCCCAGTAATTCCGATTAACGCTTGCACCCTCTGTATTACCGCGGCTGCTGGCACAGAGTTAGCCGGTGCTTATTCTGTCGGTAACGTCAAAATTGCAGAGTATTAATCTACAACCCTTCCTCCCAACTTAAAGTGCTTTACAATCCGAAGACCTTCTTCACACACGCGGCATGGCTGGATCAGGCTTTCGCCCATTGTCCAATATTCCCCACTGCTGCCTCCCGTAGGAGTCTGGACCGTGTCTCAGTTCCAGTGTGACTGATCATCCTCTCAGACCAGTTACGGATCGTCGCCTTGGTGAGCCATTACCTCACCAACTAGCTAATCCGACCTAGGCTCATCTGATAGCGCAAGGCCCGAAGGTCCCCTGCTTTCTCCCGTAGGACGTATGCGGTATTAGCGTTCCTTTCGAAACGTTGTCCCCCACTACCAGGCAGATTCCTAGGCATTACTCACCCGTCCGCCGCTGAATCAGGGAGCAAGCTCCCTTCATCCGCTCGACTTGCATGTGTTAGGCCTGCCGCCAGCGTTCAATCTGAGCCATGATCAAACTCTTCAGTTCAATACTGCAATCGGGTTTTGAGAAAACCCTATAAACTTGGCTCAGCAATCGTTGGTTAAACCATGATTTCTCGTGGAGTAACTTGCGATGCTGATAATCTTTTTGACTATCAGTCTGAGTCACAAGCACCCACACGAATTGCTTGATTCAGTTGTTAAAGAGCGGTTGGTTGATTCTTTCGTCTCAACCGAGGCGCGCATTCTACGCTTTCCTCAGAGTCTGTCAAGCGTTTATTTTGAAGTTTCTTTAGATAATCTCTAACAACTTCAACCACTTGACTCGCTTCGATCTCTCGTTAGCGGGAGGCGAATTCTACAGCGTTTCAAACCGCTGTCAACCACCTTTTCACCGCTTTCGATCTGTTTCATCGAAGCCCTTCTTCGCTGCCTACTTCGGTTAACTCTTTGAAACTCAAGGAGTTTTCCATTTCGTCTGCGCCGGAAGTGGGGCGAATTATAGAGAGATCTGCGGGCAGGTCAAGGGTTATTTTCGAGGAGTTGTCTTTAGAGGTGCATGCCTGGGGAGGTTCAAGCCTCATGACATCGAGCGCCGCGCGGACGGCGCTCGATCTCAAAAACGCCAGAAAAACAACGACTGGCACCTGGTGGCCTTAATGCAACCCCATGGCATGCACCTGGCGGCCCCATGCAATCCCACCTATATATAGAAGCCGCCCCCTCAAACCACCCCATCCCCCCGCAACCTCTCCATCTCCTCCCCACAAACCCCCAACACCCGCAACAATACCTCCCCCGTATGCTCCCCCAACAACGGCGGAGCACGCCTGTACTCCACCGGCGTCTCCGACAACCGAATCGGCGAAGCTACCTGCGGCACAATCCCGGCCAAAGCGTGTGGCAATTCCACCGCCAGCCCACGCTCCTTCACTTGGGGATCAGCAAACACCTGGGCAAGATCATTGATAGGCCCACACGGCACTCCGGCTTGTTCCAACTGCGCCACCCATTGCGCAGTAGTCTTGAACACCGTCGCCTGCCTTATAAGAGGAATCAACTCGGCACGATTGGCCACCCGCAGCTTATTGGTAACGAAGCGCGGATCGTCGGCCCACTGTGGCTGCCCAGCCACCTCGGCGAACTTGCGGAATTGGCTGTCGTTGCCCACGGTGAGAATGAAGTCGCCATCGGCCGTAGGAAAGTCCTGGTACGGCACTATATTAGGGTGCGCGTTGCCCAGGCGCTTTGGCGCCACCCCCGTGGTGAGGTAGTTCATGGCCTGGTTGGCCAGGCAGGCGACCTGCACGTCCAGCAACGCCATGTCGATATGCTGGCCGCCGCCATGCTGGTCACGGTGGGCGAGGGCGGCCAGGATGGCCACGGTGGAATACAGGCCAGTGAGGATATCGGTGAGGGCCACGCCGACTTTCACCGGCCCCGCACCTTCATCCCCCTCTGGGCGGCCGGTCAAGCTCATCAGGCCACCCAGGCCCTGAATCATGAAGTCATAACCGGCGCGCTTAGCATACGGGCCGGTCTGGCCGAAGCCGGTGATCGAGCAATAGATAAGCGCAGGGTTCACTGCCTTCAATGCGGCATAGTCCAGGCCATAGGCCGCCAGCCCACCGACCTTGAAGTTCTCGATGACAATATCGGACTTGGCCGCCAGCTCCCGCACCAGGCGCTGGCCCTCGGGCCGGGTGAAGTCGATGGTCACCGATTGCTTGTTGCGGTTGGCGGACAGGTAATAGGCCGCCTCGCTGGTGTTCTCGCCCTCTATGTCCTTGAGGAAGGGCGGGCCCCAGGCCCGCGTGTCATCACCATTGCCGGGGCGCTCGACCTTGATGACCTCGGCCCCCAGGTCAGCGAGGATCTGCCCGGCCCAGGGGCCGGCAAGTACTCGCGACAAATCCAGCACCCGCAGATGTGAAACCGCACCCATGGCCCGGCTCCTTCTATTAATAGAACGCCTGGATGCCGGTTTGCGCGCGGCCGAGGATCAGCGCGTGCACGTCATGGGTGCCTTCATAGGTGTTCACCACCTCAAGGTTGACCAGGTGGCGAGCAATGCCGAACTCGTCGGAGATGCCGTTGCCACCCAACATGTCACGGGCCATGCGCGCGATGTCCAGGGACTTGCCGCACGAATTGCGCTTCATGATCGAGGTGATCTCCACCGCCGCCGTGCCTTCGTCCTTCATGCGCCCCAGGCGCAGGCAACCCTGCAAGGCCAGGGTAATTTCGGTCTGCATGTCGGCCAGCTTCTTCTGGATCAGCTGGTTGGCGGCCAATGGGCGGCCGAACTGCTGGCGGTCCAGGGTGTACTGGCGGGCGGTGTGCCAGCAGAACTCGGCAGCGCCCAACGCCCCCCAGGAAATGCCATAGCGCGCCGAGTTCAGGCAGGTGAACGGGCCTTTTAGGCCGCGCACATCCGGGAAGATGTTCTCTTCAGGGACAAACACGTTGTCCATGACGATTTCGCCGGTGATGGAGGCGCGCAGGCCGACCTTGCCGTGGATGGCCGGTGCGCTCAGGCCTTGCCAGCCTTTCTCCAGGACGAACCCGCGGATATCCCCGGCATCATCCTTGGCCCACACCACGAACACGTCGGCGATGGGGCTGTTGGTGATCCACATTTTGCTGCCGGTCAGGCGGTAGCCACCCTCCACAGAGCGGGCACGGGTGATCATCGCCCCCGGGTCGGAACCATGGTTGGGCTCGGTCAGGCCGAAGCAGCCGATCCATTCGCCGCTGGCGAGCTTGGGCAGGTATTTCTGTTTTTGTGCCTCGGTGCCAAATTCGTTGATGGGCACCATCACCAGCGAGCTCTGCACACTCATCATCGAACGGTAGCCGGAGTCCACGCGCTCCACTTCCCGGGCAATCAGGCCATAGCACACATAATTCAGGCCGCTGCCACCGTACTGCTCGGGGATGGTCGCGCCCAACAGGCCGACTTCGCCCATTTCACGGAAGATAGCCGGGTCGGTCTTTTCGTGACGAAAGGCTTCCAACACCCGTGGCGCCAGTTTGTCCTGGGCGAACTGCTCGGCGCTGTCGCGCACCATGCGTTCTTCTTCGGTGAGCTGCTGGTCCAGCAGCAGCGGATCGATCCAGTTGAAGCTGGCCTTGGCGCCCATGGTATGTGACCTCGTGTTCTTATTGAGTGGGAATGCATTGATGCTAGGCGCGGCGAGGGCAGGGGACAAACGAGGATTTCGCATGCTGTTGTGCTAATTTCTCACTCCGAGAGGCGGAAAAAGCCCAATAAGCGCCTCCATCAGTGAGGTTGCCGTACATGCGCCGCAAGATCCCCAGCACCACCGCCTTGATCTGCTTTGAAGCCGCGGCCCGCCACGAGAGTTTTACCAAGGCGGCGCAGGAGCTTTCCCTCACCCAGGGCGCCGTGTGCCGACAGATAGGTGGCCTGGAAGAATTCCTTAATGTGCAGCTGTTCCAGCGCTCGCGGCGCGGGGTGAAGCTGACCGAGGCCGGCTTGTCCTATAGCCGGCGCGTGGCGGCGCAACTGGATGCAGTGGAACGCGACACGCTGTCGATCATGGGCCAGCAGGGCACCAATGTGATCGAGCTGGCGGTGGTGCCGACCTTCGGCACCCAGTGGCTGTTGCCGCGCCTGAAGGGCTTCCAGCAACAGCACCCGGACATCACGGTGAACCTCACCAACCGCACGCGGCCATTCCTGTTCGCCGATACCAGCTTCGATGCCGCCATTTATTTCGGCGATGCCGACTGGTCCGGCACCCAGTCCCACCGACTGATGGGCGAGAACCCGCTGCCGGTGTGCAGCCCGGCATTGCTGGGCGGCCAGGCGCAGTTGGACGCCGAGACCATCGCTCGCCTGCCGCTGCTGCAGCAGACCACCCGGCCCTACGCCTGGCGCCAATGGTTCAACAGCCTGGGCCTGAACATCAGCCGCGACATGACAGGCCCGCGCTATGAACTATTCTCCATGCTTTCCCAGGCGGCCATGCAGCAAATGGGCATTGCGCTGATTCCGCCATTCCTGATCCAGCGTGAATTGGAGGAGGGCAGGCTGGTGATCGCCAATGCTCATGCCCTGGCCAGCCCCAAGGCCTATTACTTGATGATTCCCGAGCGAAAGGTGGAATCAGCGTCGCTCAAGGCATTTCGCGACTGGCTGATCGCTGAATCGATTCGCTATGTGACTGATCATGAAGGGAAAGCGACAAAAGTAACTATGTAGTGAGTTTTAAACAGCACCTACAGATGTAAGGAAATGTCGTATTTACGCAGACTGTTACGGCGCCGTGTAAAATTTGCTGAACACCCCGTTTTACATGGCCTACAGCCTGTTTCAGGACTCATTCCGTGCTATTCATCGGAACAATGTAAAAAAATATTAAATCCCTACAAAAAAGCTGGAAAGCCCGGCCTACCGGGGCTTGAGCGGGTATGTTGCGGCAATCGGTCACAGGGTGACTTGTAGTGTTTGGGCCGTCACCTTTCATAACTGGTTGAAGGCCCGCCACAACGCCTGCAAAATGCCGCGCCCCGCTGTTTTCCGGCGGGATCGTGCTGATCGGCCGCCCCAGCTGCGCCATCCGTAGTGCGCTGGTTAACTCAATAAGATCAAGCAGGAGATTTGACGTGCACATTGGTGTTCCTCTCGAAACGCAGACGGGCGAAACACGGGTTGCTGCAACCCCGGAAACCATCAAGAAACTGATCGGCCAAGGCCATAAGGTCACTGTGCAGAGTGGCGCCGGCATCAATGCCAGCGTGACCGACAGTGCCTATGAAGCCGCCGGTGCGAACATTGGCAGCGCTGCCGATGCTTTCGGCGCCGAGCTGATTCTCAAGGTGGTTGCTCCCAACGATGCAGAGCTCGCGCTGATCAAGAGCGGTACCGTTCTGGTCGGCATGCTCAACCCGTTCAACAACGAAACCATCGCCAAGATGGCCGAACGCGGCATTACCGCCTTTGCCCTGGAAGCTGCCCCTCGTACTTCCCGTGCGCAGAGCCTGGACGTGCTCAGCTCGCAGGCCAACATTGCCGGCTACAAGGCCGTGCTGCTGGCTGCCCATCACTACCCGCGCTTCATGCCAATGCTGATGACGGCCGCCGGTACCGTGAAGGCTGCCCGCGTGCTGATCCTGGGTGCCGGTGTTGCCGGCCTGCAGGCCATCGCCACGGCCAAGCGCCTGGGTGCAGTGATCGAAGCCTCGGACGTGCGTCCGGCGGTGAAAGAGCAGATCGAGTCGCTGGGCGCCAAGTTCATCGATGTGCCGTACGAGACTGACGAAGAGCGCGAATGCGCTGAAGGCGTTGGCGGTTACGCCCGCCCGATGCCGGCCAGCTGGATGCAGCGCCAGGCCCAGGCCGTTCACGAACGCGCCAAGGCTTCGGACATCGTCATCACCACCGCACTGATCCCGGGCCGCAAGGCGCCGACGCTGCTGAGCGCCGAAACCGTGGCGCAGATGAAGCCGGGCTCGGTGGTCATCGACCTGGCCGCCGCCCAAGGGGGCAACTGCCCGCTGACCGTGGCCGACCAGGTGGTGGTCGAGCATGGCGTGATCATTTGCGGGCCCACCAACCTGGCCGCCATGGTCGGTGCCGACGCCTCGGCGCTGTACGCACGCAACCTGCTGGACTTCATGAAGCTGGTGTTCGACAAGGACGGCCAGTTCACGATCAACCTTGAAGACGACATCGTCGCCGCGTGCCTGATGTGCCGCGACGGCCAAGTCATCCGCAAGAACGGCTGAGGACAAGAATAATGGAAGACATGCTGATCTCCCACGGCGTCTATAACCTGATCATCTTCGTGCTGGCGATCTACGTCGGCTACCACGTGGTCTGGAACGTTACACCTGCCCTGCATACCCCGCTGATGGCCGTGACCAACGCCATTTCCGCCATTGTCATCGTCGGCGCCATGCTGGCCGCCGCCCTGACCGTGACCCCGCTGGGCAAGATCATGGGCACCCTGGCCGTGGCCCTGGCCGCCGTCAACGTATTCGGTGGCTTCCTGGTGACGCGCCGCATGCTGGAAATGTTCAAGAAGAAGGCGCCGAAAGCGTCCGCCGAGGTGAAAAAGTAACATGAGCATGAACCTCGTCACGCTTCTCTACCTGGTTGCCTCGATCTGCTTTATCCAGGCACTCAAGGGCCTGTCGCACCCGACCACGTCGCGTCGCGGCAACATGTTCGGCATGCTGGGCATGACCCTGGCCGTGCTGACCACCGTTGGCCTGATCTACAAGTTGGGCTCGGAACTGGCCACCGGCGGCATCGCCTACGTGATCGTCGGCCTGCTGATCGGCGGTACCGCTGGCTCGATCATGGCCAAGCGCGTGGAAATGACCAAGATGCCGGAACTGGTCGCCTTCATGCACAGCATGATCGGCCTGGCCGCGGTGTTCATTGCCATTGCCGCCGTGGTCGAGCCACAGTCGCTGGGCATTGTCCCGGCGCTGGGCGACGCGATCCCTACCGGTAACCGCCTGGAGCTGTTCCTGGGCGCGGCCATCGGTGCCATCACCTTCTCCGGTTCCGTGATTGCCTTCGGCAAGCTGTCGGGCAAGTACAAGTTCCGCCTGTTCCAGGGTGCCCCGGTGGTGTTCGCCGGCCAGCACAAACTGAACCTGGTGTTGGGCCTGGCTACCCTGGCCCTGGGCCTGACCTTCATGTTCACCGGCAACTACGGCGCCTTCGCGCTGATGCTGGCCCTGGCGTTCGTGATGGGCGTGCTGATCATCATCCCGATCGGCGGTGCCGACATGCCGGTGGTGGTGTCGATGCTCAACAGCTACTCGGGCTGGGCAGCGGCCGGTATCGGCTTCTCGCTGAACAACTCGATGCTGATCATTGCCGGCTCCCTGGTGGGCTCGTCGGGTGCGATCCTGTCGTACATCATGTGCAAGGCCATGAACCGCTCGTTCTTCAACGTGATCGGCGGCGGCTTCGGCGGCGCTACCGACGTTGGCGGCCCGGCCGGTGCCAAGGAAGCCCGCCCGGTGAAATCCGGTTCGGCTGACGACGCTACCTTCCTGCTGACCAACGCCGACACCGTGATCATCGTTCCCGGCTACGGCCTGGCAGTGGCCCGTGCCCAGCACGCACTGAAGGAACTGACCGAGAAGCTGACCCACAACGGCGTGACCGTGAAGTACGCGATTCACCCGGTTGCCGGTCGCATGCCTGGCCACATGAACGTACTGCTGGCCGAGGCCGAAGTGCCGTACGACCAGGTGTTCGAGATGGACGACATCAACTCCGAGTTCGGCCAGGCCGACGTGGTGCTGGTGCTGGGCGCCAACGACGTGGTCAACCCGGCCGCCAAGAACGACCCGAAGTCGCCGATCGCCGGCATGCCGATTCTGGAAGCCTTCAAGGCCAAGACCATCATCGTCAACAAGCGTTCGATGGCCAGCGGTTACGCCGGCCTGGACAACGAACTGTTCTACCTGGACAAGACCATGATGGTCTTCGGCGACGCCAAGAAAGTCATCGAAGACATGGTCAAGGCTGTCGAATGACGGCTTGATCCACCGCAATACCCAAAACCCCGGCGCTGGTTAGGCTGGGGTTTTTTATTTCCGGCCAAACCCGACCAAAGGCTCTGGATCGCCGCTTGGCATTCGACCTAAGTCGCGGGACGAATTTTTTTCAAATCACTAGACTGCGCACAGCATCCGCTACCCGAGATAACACAACATGTACCGTGACCGTATCCGCTTGGACGCCTTGCAGAGCAAGGTGATGAGTGCGGCTGATGCCGCTGCCCTGATCAAGGATGGCATGACCGTCGGCATGAGCGGCTTCACCCGCGCAGGCGAGGCCAAGGCCGTGCCCCACGCGCTGGCCGAGCGCGCCAAGCAATCGCCGCTGCAAATTACCCTGATGACCGGCGCCAGCCTGGGCAACGACCTGGACAAGCAGCTGACTGAGGCCGGCGTGCTGGCCCGGCGCATGCCGTTCCAGGTCGACAGCACCCTGCGCAAGGCCATCAACGATGGCAAGGTGATGTTTATCGACCAGCACCTGTCCGATACCGTCGAACAGCTGCGCAACCGCCAGATCAAGCCGGTGGACCTGGCCGTGATCGAATGCGTGGCCATTACCGAGGAGGGCCACCTGGTGCTGAGCACCTCGGTGGGCAACTCGGCCAGCTTCGCCATCCTGGCCAAGGAAGTGATCGTGGAGATCAACCTGTCGCAGCCACTGGAGCTCGAAGGCCTGCACGACGTCTACATCCCCAGCTACCGCCCGACGCGCCTGCCGATTCCGGTGCTCAAGGCCGACAGCCGCATCGGCAGCACCGCGGTGAAGATCGACCCGGCGAAAATCGTCGGCATCGTGGTCAGCAACCAGCCAGACTCGCCGTCCACCGTGCTGCCACCGGATGAAGAGACCCAGGCCATCGCCAACCACCTGGTGGACTTCTTCAAGAGCGAAGTCAGCGCCGGCCGCCTGACCAACAGCCTGATGCCGCTGCAAGCCGGTATCGGTACCATTGCCAACGCGGTGATGCATGGCCTGCTGGACTCGCCATTCGAAAACCTGACCATGTACTCCGAAGTGCTGCAGGACTCGACGTTCGACCTGTTCGACGCCGGCAAGCTGGACTTCGCCTCGGGCAGCTCCATGACCCTGTCGGCCAAGAAGCACGCTGAAGTATTCAGCGACTTCAACCGCTACAAGTCGCGCCTGGTACTGCGCCCACAGGAAATCTCCAACCACCCGGAAGTGATCCGTCGCCTGGGCATCATCGGCATCAACACCGCGCTGGAGTTCGACCTGTACGGTAACGTCAACTCCACCCACGTGTGTGGCACCAAGATGATGAATGGTATCGGTGGCTCGGGCGACTTCGCCCGCAACGCGCACCTGGCGATTTTCGTCACCAAGTCCATCGCCAAGGGTGGCGCCATTTCCAGCGTGGTGCCGATGGTCAGCCACGTGGACCACACCGAGCATGACGTGGACATTCTCGTCACCGAGGTGGGCCTGGCCGACCTGCGCGGCCTGGCGCCACGCGAGCGTGCCCGGGTGATCATCGACAACTGTGTGCACCCAAGCTACCGCGCGGCGCTGAACGAGTACTTCGAAGCAGCGTGCGCCCGTGGCGGCCACACGCCGCACATCCTGCGCGACGCACTGCAATGGCACAGCAACCTGGAAGAAACCGGGCGCATGCTGGCGGTGTAAACCGCAACAGTGGGCGGCTGGTGCAAGGGTTTTTTGCATCAGCTGCCCAACTGTTCGAATGTATTGTTTAAATCTGTACTGCTGTACCGGTAAAAACCCCGCTCCAACCCCCTCGAAAACCCCAGAATTGATCAAAAATGCACCATTCAGGTGCCGACCAATACAGTTGGCCTCATTTTCGGTCAAACAGTGCCTCTAAACAGTTAACTGAACCCTCACAATACAAATGAACTGTGCCTGCACATGTTGACGGCACAGGAGGATCATTAGCACCAGTAGAAACCAACTAGCCAAGCCCGCCACAAGCGGAAGGATGTCCACCATGGAACGTACACTCAGTTCCGACCTGCTTTTCCAGAACAGCTCCGAAGCAAGCAACACTTCGTTCCCACTGCGCGTTATCAGCAACCTGATGCTGTGGCAGCGCCGCATTGCCAGCCGCCATCAACTGGCCCGTCTGGATGCCCGCCTGCTGGCCGACGCTGGTATCAGCGAAGCACAGCGCTGCGAAGAGCTGAGCAAGCCGTTCTGGCGTTAATGCAAGACCCCGCTGGCCCGCACTTCTCGCCAGCAACCTGAATTCGAACAAAGCCCGCTGCAGGCAACTGCAGCGGGCTTTGTCGTTTCCGAAGCCCCGTAGGAGCCGCCGCCAGGCCGCGATGGCATGCGAAGCGCGCCCTGGCCGCCCCCAGCCCCTCCTTGTACAGTTAGCACCAAATAATAAATGACCAGTACAGTTTAGGTTTTATGAAACTTCCGCTTTCAAAGCTCCCCGCAAGGAACTAAATAGGCAACAATTGTCTGACATGCGCGTGAACCGCGACGTAACGCGGCCGGTACAACGTGCGTCTGATGTAAAGTGTTGCGCTTTCACCTTGCCTGATCAGGAGATTGACCATGTTTCGTTCCCGTCTGCTTGGCGCTTCGTTGCTGCTGGCTCTTTCCTGCGGCGCCCAGGCCTCCAGCTTCATCGTGACCACCGACACCCTGGTCGATGCCACCAAGGCCACCAGTGACGCCACGTCCGATGCCACCGCCTCGCTGCGCGACAAGAAAGTAGTGCTGCAGGCCCGTGACGACGCCGCCAGCTTCGTGGCCAGCCAAGGCATGATCCGTGGGGCCCGACTGGAAAGCGCCTTCGCTTATATTCGCCAACAGAACCCGACCCTCGAAGCTTCCGATGCCCAGTTGGCGCAAGCCATCGCGGCCATCTGATCGAGTGTCCCCAACGGGTAGTCAGATCGACTTATGCGTTTTACGTTTTCCCGCAATCTTGTTGTTGCTTCGCTGCTGATTGGCGCGTGGTCGGGCCATGCGCTCGCCTTCGACACCACCACGCAAAGCATTGTCGCCACCGGTTACATCACCAGCCAGGTGACCACCGCGCCGTTCGACAGAAAGCTCGTGCGCGCCGCCCAGGATGATGCGGCCGCCTACGTTGCCACGGATGGCCAGATTCAAGGCGCACGCCTGGAGTCGGCGCTGAGCTACCTGCGCCAGCACCACGCCGGTGTGCATGCCAGCGACCTTGAACTGGCGCAGGCAATTCTCGTCCAATAATTACTCCCTGTCTCTGGAGACACCCCCCATGCGTACCCCGTTGATCGCCGCCACCCTCGGCCTGCTGTTGCTGGCTGACGTGGCCTCGGCGCACACCCTGCAGCAAACCAGCAACATGATCGTGCGCGCGTCCAACCGCACCATCAACTTCACCTCCGACACCACCACCTCGATTCGCGATTCCAAGGTAGTGCGTGACGCCCAGGACGACGCCGCCAGCTACGTCGCCAGCAACGGCACCATCCGTGGTGCCCAGCTGGAAGCAGCGCTGGTTGCCGTGCGCGCGCAAGTGCCGGAAGCCAAGGATGCCAGCGACCAGGAACTCGCCCAGGCCATCCTGGCCCTGTGAGGTACCTGGGCGCCTGCCTGCTGACCTGCGCGCTGCTGCTGACCGGCACCAGCGCGCAGGCCGCCTTGCACTTACGCCTGCAGACCGAAGGGCTGACGGCGCAACAGCAACAGGCCAGCCAGGCGCTGCTCGACGAAGCCATGGCGCATTTGCCGCCCAGCTTCGTGCAGCGGCTTGACCGCACCATCGACGTCGACTGGTCGTCGCACATGCCCGACAACGCCTACGGGCAAGCGTCGGCCGTGTCCAGCCTGGACCTGAACGTCAAGCTGCTGCCCAGCCTAACCGACGGCACCGCCGCCACCACGCAGACGCACCGCCCCCACGGCACCGTGCGCGAAGAGCTGCTGGCCACCGTGCTGCATGAATTGACCCACATCTATGACCGTGCCCGCCTGTGGCCCGACGCCGATCGCCAACTGTTCAACCGCTGCAAGCGCTACAGCGCCAGCCTCGGCGAAGTGGGCCTGCCCGGCGAATGCCGTGGCCAGACGGACCGGCGCTTTACCCTCAGCGATGACCCACGCCTGCTGGACCTGGCCGGCTGGCCGCAGTCGGTGGGCAAGCGCGGCGAGCGCAACGACCCGAACCGGCAGATCGTGCGCAGCCCCGACATCTATGAAGTCACCAACCCGCTGGAGTTCGTGGCGGTCAACATGGAGTACTTCCTGCTTGACCCCGAGTACGGCTGCCGCCGCCCGGAGCTCTACGAATACCTGAAGAATCATTTCGGCTGGGCGCCGGCCAATGCCGCCACCTGCCCGACCGCCTTGCCGTTCCTCAATGCCGGCAACGACTTTGGCCGCACGCCACTTGGCAGCATCGACCCCGAGCGGGTCTATGAAGTGGACTACCTGCTGGCCGAAGCCAACCAGAATTGGGTCAGCCGCTGGGGCCACAGCATGTTGCGCCTGGTCATCTGTGCCCCGGGCCGCCCTCGCGGGCCGGACTGCCGCCTCGACCTGGACCGCAGCCTGGTGCTGTCGTACCGCGCCTTCGTCAACGATGTGCAGTTGTCCACCTGGAGCGGCTTGACCGGCGGTTACCCGTCGCGGCTGTTCGTATTGCCGCTGGGGCAGGTGATTGATGAGTACACCAAGACCGAACTGCGCAGCCTGGCGTCGGTGCCGCTGAAGCTGACCCGCAACGAGATCGACTCACTGGTGCGCCACGCAGCCGAGATGCACTGGAGCTATGACGGCAACTACTACTTCGTGTCCAACAATTGCGCGGTGGAAACCCTGAAGTTGCTGCGCGCGGGCACCCATGACCCGCGCTTCGATGACCTCGACAGCATCGTGCCCAACGGCCTGCTGCAAGTGATGGAGTCCCGTGGCATCGCCGACACCAGCGTGCTCGACGACCCCAAGGAAGCGCTGCGCCTGGGTTACCGCTTCGATTCCTACCGGGACCGCTACCAGGCGATGTTCGACATCCTCAAGAAGCAGTTGCCGATTCCCCAGGAGAAGGTCGAAGACTGGATGTCGCTGGAGCCCAAGGAGCGTACGCCATGGTTCGCCAAGGCCGACCTGCGCACCAGCGCGGCCTTGCTGCTGCTGGAACAGGCCAGCCTGCGCCGCCAGTTGCTGCTGGCCCAGGACGAGGTCAAGCAGCGTTACCTCAATGGTCGTGCGGCCAACGACGCCAGCCTGGTGAACGCCAACAAGACCCTGCAGGCCATGCTGGCCAACAGCGGCTTCCTCAGCCGCCCGGCCGAACTGCTCGACAGCGGCGGTTACGGCCTGCCGCAGAAGGACGAGTTCAAGCGCCTGGAATCGGAAAGCGCCCAGCGCCAGAAGCAGCTGCAAACCCTCAGCGTCGACCTGGACAAGGAAGTGCGCGCGCTGCTGGAGCCCAAGCGCGCGGCCGAAATCGCCGCCACCGAAGCCAACATCAAGGTGGTGGCCGACCACCTGCGGGCGTTGCACAAGGCAGCGGGCGGGTTGATCCTGCCCTGACGCCGCGAGGCTGCGATAAGGGCCGCAGGCCCTTCAGGATCGTGGGCCCGCTGCGCGCGCCATCGCAGCCTGACGGCAACTCCTACGGGAAACACCCCTTTCGTGGCCGTAGGAGATTCCGCGATTCCGTCCGAAATGACGTAGGAAACCTCCGAAAGCTGGCTGAAAGCTTTCGTCGTTAGCATCACCATCACCACTGGCACAGACCGGTGTTATTACAACAACAATGGTGATTACCGATGTCCTGCATGCTCCGTTCCCGCGCCCTGCCTACCCCCGTACTCCATCGCCCCGAAGCCCTGCACTGACAACGCCCCCTTCTTCGCGCCTGCCTGGAGTACTGCCATGCTGACCTTCCTCGGCTTTGCCATGGTCATCACGTTCATGTTCCTGATCATGACCAAGCGCCTGTCGGCGTTGATCGCTCTGATCGTTATCCCTATCGTTTTCGCCCTGTTCGGCGGTTTTGCGCCGAAGATCGGCCCTATGATGCTCGAGGGCATCAGCAAGTTGGCACCCACCGGTGTGATGCTGATGTTCGCCATTCTGTATTTTGCCCTGATGATCGACTCGGGCCTGTTCGACCCCGCCGTGCGCAAGATCCTCAAACTGGTCAAAGGCGACCCGTTGAAGGTCTCGGTGGGTACGGCCGTGCTGGCCCTGGTGGTATCGCTGGACGGCGATGGCGCCACCACCTACATGATTTGCGTGGCGGCCATGCTGCCGCTGTACAGCCGCCTGGGCATGAGCCCGCGGATCATGGCCGGGCTTATCATCCTGGCCGGCGGGGTGATGAACATGACCCCCTGGGGCGGCCCCACCGCCCGCGCCGCCAGCGCCTTGCACGTGGACCCGTCGGCGATTTTCGTGCCGATGATCCCGGCGATGCTGGCCGGGGTGTTGGCGATACTCGCCATCGCCTATGGCTACGGCAAGAAAGAACGCGCGCGCCTGGGCGAACTGCACTTGCCGGGCGACGAACCGGACCACAGCGACATCAGCGTGTCGCAGTTCCCCGAAGCCCGTCGGCCAAAGCTGCTGTGGTTCAACGGCGCCCTCACGCTGGCGCTGATGGCCGCCCTGATTGGCGGCCTGCTGCCGCTGCCGGTGCTGTTCATGATCGCCTTCAGCATCGCCATGATCGTCAACTACCCATGCCTGCAGATGCAGAAGGAGCGCATCGCCGCCCACGCCGGCAGCGTGCTGGCAGTGGTGGGACTGATCTTTGCGGCGGGCATCTTCACCGGCATCCTGAGCGGCACCGGCATGGTCGATGCCATGTCCAAGAGCTTGCTGGCGGTTATCCCCGACGCGCTGGGGCCGTACTTGGCGGTGATCACCGCGCTGGTGAGCATGCCGTTCACTTTTTTCATGTCGAACGATGCATTTTATTACGGGGTGTTACCGGTTTTGGCCGAAGCAGCCAGTCATTACGGCTTCAGCGCGGTCGACATGGCCAGGGCCTCGATCGTCGGCCAACCCGTGCATTTGCTGAGCCCGATGGTACCCTCGACCTACCTGCTGGTGGCCCTGGCAGGCATTGAATTCGGCGACCACCAGCGTTTTACCCTCAAGTGGGCAGTGCTGGTATGCCTGTGCATAATGCTCGCCGCGTTGCTGCTGGGCACATTCCCGCTGTTCGGCAGCCTCGCGGCTTGACGATTCAACTACCGAAGGCGCACCGCACAGTACGGTGCGCCTCACAACGCTCGAAGGAAAACACATGGAATGGCTGACCAACCCGGAACTCTGGGTTGCCTTTTTTACCCTGACTGCACTCGAGATCGTGCTGGGCATCGACAACATCATCATGATCTCGATTCTGGTCAGCCGCATGCCCAAGCACATGCAGCCGCGCACACGGATCTTCGGCCTGGCGCTGGCGATGATCACGCGGATCCTGTTGCTGCTGTCGATCACCTGGGTCATGCGCCTGACCGACGACCTGTTCGTGGTGTTTGGCCAAGGTATCTCTGGCCGTGACCTGATCCTGTTCTTCGGTGGCCTGTTCCTGCTGTGGAAAAGCTCGCAGGAAATCTACCACGGCCTGGAAGGCGAAGAAGAGGAGGGCGGCGAGCCGAAGGGCAAGGGCGGCAACTTCCTGTACACCATCATCCAGATCGCCATCATCGACATCGTCTTCTCGCTGGACTCGGTGATTACCGCAGTGGGCATGGTCTCGAACGTGCCGGTGATGATCGCCGCGATCGTTGTCGCCGTGCTGGTGATGATGCTGGCCGCCGGCACCATCAGCAACTTCATCGACAAGCACCCGTCGCTGAAGATGCTGGCGCTGTCGTTCCTGCTGGTGGTGGGCACCGTGCTGATCGCCGAAGCCTTCGACGTGCATGTGCCCAAGGGCTACGTGTACTTCGCCATGGCCTTCTCGCTGGCGGTGGAAGCCATCAACATCAAGATGCGCACCGCCATGGCGAAAAAGCACAAACAGGCCGACCCGGTGAAACTTCGCAAGGATGTTCCAGGTCAATAATCCCTGGACGCGGGTGAACGAAAGGGGCCTTCGCGGGCCCCTTTTTCGTTTCAACGGGTGACTCCGGACAAAATGTTACAGTTTTGTTTCAAGGCACCATTTCATGTGAGATGCTGGCGCCAGGGCCAATGCCCGACTAAAGCTTAAGTAGGCACGGCATAAAAGATTTTTCCAACGAGCCGCGCTGCGCATATTCATCCTCTCCCGGTTTTGGGAGACCTTCTACAGGGGGCCTTTTTCATGCTGACCCTGCTCAATCTGCTCTCGGCGGTGGCACTGCTGATCTGGGGCACGCACATCGTGCGTACGGGCATCCTGCGCGTGTACGGTTCCAACCTGAGGCGCCTGCTCAGCCAGAACATGTCCAAGCGCCCGCTGGCGTTCATCGCCGGCATCCTGGTAACCGCCGTGGTTCAGAGCAGTAACGCCACGGCCATGCTCACCACGTCGTTCGTGGGCCAGGGCCTGATGACGCTTACACCGGCGCTGGCAATCATGCTCGGCGCCGACGTCGGTACCGCACTGATGTCGCGGGTGCTGACGTTCGACCTGTCGTGGCTGTCGCCGCTGCTGATATTCCTCGGGGTAATCTTCTTCCTCTCGCGCAAACAGACGCGCGTGGGGCAGATGGGCCGGGTGGGCATCGGCCTGGGCCTGATCGTGCTGGCCCTGCAATTGATCGTCGAAGCCGCCAGCCCCATCACCCACGCCCAGGGCGTGAAGGTACTGTTCGCCTCGCTGACCGGCGACATCCTGCTCGACGCCCTGGTGGGCGCGATGTTTGCCATGATTTCCTATTCCAGCCTGGCGGCGGTGCTGTTGACCGCCACCCTGGCCGAAGCCGGCGTGATCAGCCTGCCCGTGGCCATCGGCCTGGTGATTGGCGCCAACATCGGCAGCGGTCTGTTGGCATTCCTGTCCACCAGCATGCAGAACACCCCGGGGCGCCAGGTGGCGCTGGGCAGCCTGCTGTACAAGCTGATCGGCCTGGTGCTGATTGTGCCGGTGCTCGACCCGCTGGCGCACTGGATGGACACCCTCAGTTATGACCCTACCGGCCTGGTGATCGGTTTCCACCTGCTCTACAACACCGTGCGCTGCCTGCTGTTGCTGGGCACCGTCGGACCCATGGCGCGCCTGTGCGCCTGGCTGCTGCCGGAGCGTGAGGACGTCAACGGCGGCGCCAAGCCGCGTCACCTGGACCTGACTGCGCTGGAAACACCCAGCTTGGCGCTGGCCAACGCGGTGCGCGAGACCCTGCGTATTGGCGACCTGGTGGAAAGCATGCTCGGCGCGGCCCTGGGTGTGTTGCGCGGCAGCCAGGGTGCCGTAACCCAGGCGGTGCGCAGCCAGGGTGAAGACGTCGAGGTGCTGTACAGCGCCATCAAGCTCTACCTGGCGCAGATGCCCCGTGAAGACCTCAGCGAACAGGACAGCCGGCGCTGGGCAGAAATCATCGAGCTGGCGATCAACCTCAAGCTGGCCAGCGACCTGATCGAGCGCATGCTGCGCAAGATCCAGCAGCAGAAAACAGCCCAGCGCCGGCAGTTCTCCGAAACCGGCCTGGAGGAACTGGCCGGGCTGCACAGCCAGCTGATGGCCAACCTGCGGCTGGGGCTGTCGGTGTTCCTCAGCGGCGACCCGGAAAGCGCACGCCAGCTGCTGCGCGAAAAGCGTCGCTTCCGTGCCCAGGAGCGGCGCCTGGCTCATGCCCACGTAAGCCGCCTGCAGCGCAAAGTGGTACAAAGCATTGAGACCAGCTCGCTGCACCTGGAACTGATTGCCGACATGAAACGCCTGAACTCATTGTTCTGCGGCAGCGCCTACGTGGTGCTGGAAAACATTGATACCGGAGCCCTGCAAACCGATGCTGTTCCCGACGATGCGCATTCGCCTTGAACGTCCGCTGCCAGCGGCAGTCTGTTCCACAGTCTGAGCCGGTTCCCGCAGGAAGCTACCCATGCGTTGTCTGCTGTTGCTTTGCCTATTGTTCAGTTGCACCCAAAGCCAGGCGCTGGACCGTTACAAGGTAGAAGGCTACCTGCTGCCCAATGGCCTGCAGGTGTTGATGAAACCGGGTGATGATCGCAGCCACGTGGCCATCCGCCTGGTGGTGGGCGTGGGCTTCGATGACTTCGCCTGCAACGAACGCGAACTGCCGCATTTGCTCGAACACCTGCTGTTCAGCGGTATCGACGGCAGCGGCGAGGGCGGCCTGGAAGAGCGCATGCAGGCCTTGGGCGGCGAATGGAACGCCTTTACCAGCGACAGCGACACCACCTTCGTGATCGAGGCACCAGCAGCCAACCAGCGCAAGGTGCTCGACCTGCTGCTGGAAGTGGTGACCAAGACCACCATCGACGAAAAGGCCCTGGATATTTCCCGGCGCATCGTCGAGCGCGAAGACGGCGGTCATTATTCGCACCTGCAGCGGTGGCTCGACAAACAGGGCGTCGGCCACGCCGCCAGCGACCAGCTGGCCATGGAGCTGGGGCTCAAGTGCACCGAGCGCTCGCCGGTACGCGACATGACCCTGGCCCAGGTGGATGCCGTGCGCAAGAACTGGTACGCGCCCAACAACATGACGCTGATCATCGTCGGTGGCCTGGACAAGGTGCTGCCCGCGTACCTGGAGCGCACCTGGGCGAGCCTGGACGCGGTGAAACCCAGCGACCACCCGGACATTCCCGTCACCCTGCACAGCGCTGCCTATGAGCGCACCTTGCCGCGTGGCTGGTTGGGCGATGGCGCCAAGCTGCACTGGTTCTTCCCCGAACCGACCCTGGATGATGACGTGCCCGACGCGGCGCTGGACCTGGTGCAGGTGTACATGGAGTGGGCGCTGTACAAGGAACTGCGGCTTGACCATGAACTGTCCTACGGCCCTTGGAGCCAGCGCGAAGCCTTTGGCGACACCGGCCTGCTGAGCCTGAATGCCGACCTGGACCGTGCCGATGTCGACCAGGCCCGCGCGCTGATGGCCGGGATGATCGCCCGCCTGAAAACGGACGGCCTCGACGCCGCCACCTTCGAGCGCCTGCGTCAGGCGACCATTTCGCGCCAAGGCTGGAGCGTGCAAGGCAACAGCCAACTGGCCGACTTCTACTGGAACGCCTTGCCCACCTACGCCAAGGGCCGCTTCGAGGATCCCGCCCGTGACCTGCGCACCGTCACCCTGGCTCAGGCCAACGCCGCCATGCGCCAGCTGTTCGCCGGCCGGGGTTACGTGCGCATCGAACAACCATTGCTCAGCTACGACCAACTCTACAGCCTGGGCGTTGTCGTACTAGTGGTGTGCGGCTTGGCCCTGCTGGCGTGGGGGGCGTTGCGGCACAAACGGCACTAGTCGCGCATTCGAGGGATCAAGGGCGTATCCTTGGCGGCGTTTTTTCCAGCACCTGCCAAGAATTCGCCGAAATGCCCACACTGATCCTGCGCATCATCGAACTTCTCAAGCGCTACCCCGGGGTCATTGCCCTGGGTGGCTTCATCACGGGCATCGGCAGTTTTATCCTGGTCGACCGCCAGGCCAAGCTGGCCAGCTGGATCGCCGTGGTGATGCTGGTCAGCTGGGTGTGGCTGATGCTCGAGCAAAGCGCCACGCGCTGGTTCAGCCGGCGTTTCAAGCGCGAAATCCCGGAGCCGCTGCTGCGCTATGCGACGCAGCAGATCCACCAGGAAAGCCTGTTCTTCGTGCTGCCGTTCTTCTACACCACGACCACCTGGAACAGTGGGCAACTGGTGTTCACCGGGCTGCTGACGATTGCGGGCCTGGCCTCGATCACCGACCCCATCTACTACCGGTTCATTGCCCCGCGACGCTGGTTGTTCCTCGCCCTGCATACACTGACCCTGTTCGCGGCGATGCTCACGGCGCTGCCGATCATCCTGCACCTGACCACCTCGCAAAGCTACGAGTGGGCCCTGGGCACCGCCATGCTGCTGTCGTTCCCCAGCCTGGCCGCCAGCTTCCCGATCAACCACTGGCGCCGCGCCGTTGCGCTGGTGGTCGCGACCCTGGCGATTGGCGGCTGCGGCTGGATGATGCGCTCGTGGGTGCCGCCCGCCACGCTGTGGATTACCGAATCGGCGGTGACCCTGGACATGGACAACGCCAAGCGTACCCACGGCGACAGCATCAAGAACGTCGCCGCCAGCCAGGTGCGCGCCAACGGCCTGTATGCCTACACCGCCATCAACGCGCCGCGCGGTTTGGAAGAGCGCATCTACCACGTGTGGAAATTCAACGGCCAGGAAGTGGACCGCATCGCCTTGGACATTCATGGCGGCCGCGACGAGGGCTACCGCGCCTGGACCCATAAAATGAACCTGCCCGCCAACCCGGTGGGCAAGTGGCAAGTACAGATCCTCACCGAGGACGGCCAGATGATCGGCGTGCTGCGCTTCAAGGTCACTGACGACAACACTGCTGTGCAGTAACGTGCAGCGGGAAGGGATAATCTACTAAGCTCGGTGCTTATGACTACTCTCGCAGCCGGCGGCCAAGCCTTTCTGGACACCAGCACGCAGCCACCGCGCCTGCGCATCGGCGGTGACTGGACACTTCCCCATTACGCGCGCCTGCGCCAGCTCACCGGGCAACTGGCCGGCCAATACGACAACAGCACCGCCATCGACCTCGACCAACTGGGCGCGATCGACACCGCCGGCGCCTCGCTGCTGGTGGAGTTGCTGGGGGCCGACCGCCTGGGGCGCCTGGCAGACACCGCCGTGCACCTGCCGGGTTCAAGCCGCGCGTTGCTGCAAACCGTGCACGGCGCCATGCAGGATTTCTGCGAACCGTTGAAAGAGCCCGAGCTGAACATCGGCGTCCAGCTGCTCAGCCGCATCGGCACGGCCGTGCACACGGTATGGCGCGACACCCTGCAGTTGCTCGGCTTCGTCGGCCTGATTCTGGAAACCATTGCCCGTGGCCTGCTGCACCCACGCCGCTGGCGCGTCACGGCAGTGGTTGCGCACATCGAGCAGACCGGGCTGGACGCCGCCCCCATCGTCGCCCTCCTGACCTTCCTGGTGGGCGCGGTGGTGGCCTTTCTCGGTGCCACCATCCTGGCCAACTTCGGCGCCAGCATTTTCACCGTGAACCTGGTGGCCTTCTCGTTCCTGCGCGAGTTTGGCGTGCTGCTCACCGCCATCCTCATGGCTGGCCGCACGGCCAGCGCCTTCACCGCGCAGATCGGCTCGATGAAGGCCAACGAGGAAATCGACGCCATCCGCACCCTGGGCCTCGACCCGGTGGAATTGCTGGTCGTGCCCCGGGTGCTGGCGCTGCTGGTGGCGCTGCCGTCACTGACGTTCCTGGCCATGCTCTGCGGCATTGTCGGGGGCGGCGTGGTGTGTGCGTTGTCCCTGGGGATATCGCCGGCCATGTTCCTGTCCAAGCTACAGGCCGACATCAGCGTGCAGCACTTCCTGGTGGGCCTGGTGAAGGCCCCGGTGTTTGCCTTCATCATCGCCGCCATCGGCTGCCTGGAAGGCTTCAAGGTCAGCGGCAGCGCCGAGTCGGTGGGGGCGCACACCACCTCCAGCGTGGTGCAGTCGATTTTCGTGGTCATTGTGCTGGATGCGGTGGCAGCGCTGTTTTTCATGGAGATACGCTGGTGAACTGGACAGTAGCGGCCCCTCACGTGCCGGTGATCAAGGTGCGCGGCCTGTGCAACCGCTTTGGCCGCCAGGTGGTGCACGAAAACCTTGACCTGGACCTCAACCGTGGCGAGATCTTGGCCGTGGTGGGCGGCTCCGGCAGCGGCAAGTCGGTGCTGTTGCGCAGCATAGTCGGCCTGCGCCGGCCAAACGAAGGCAACATCCAGGTGCTGGGCCAGGACTTGGCAGGCCTCGACGATAGCGCCCGCTCCCAGGTGGAACGACGCTTTGGCGTGCTGTTCCAGAAGGGCGCGCTGTTCTCCTCGCTGACCGTTACCGAAAACGTCGCCCTGCCATTGATCGAGCACGCCGGCCTGAGCCGCGCCGATGCCGAGCACCTGGCCTGCGTGAAGCTGGCACTGGCCGGGCTGCCGCTGTCGGCGGCCAACAAATACCCGGCCTCCCTGTCGGGCGGCATGATCAAGCGTGCCGCCCTGGCCCGCGCCCTGGCGCTGGACCCCGATATTCTGTTTCTGGATGAACCCACCGCCGGCCTGGACCCTATCGGTGCCGCCGCGTTTGACCAGCTGATCCTGACCCTGCGCGACGCCCTGGGCTTGAGCGTGTTCCTGGTCACCCATGACCTGGACACGCTGTACACCATCACCGACCGCGTCGCCGTACTGTCGCAAAAACGCGTGCTGGTGGCCGCGCCCATCGCCAAGGTTGCGGCCACGCCCGACCCGTGGATTCACGAATACTTCCACGGCCCGCGCGGCCGGGCAGCGTGGCAGGCTGCTTCCCTGCAAAAGGAGGTCTGACATGGAAACCCGCGCCCATCACGTGCTGATCGGCCTGTTCACCGTGCTGGTGGTAGTCGGGGCCCTGCTGTTTGGCCTGTGGCTGGCCAAATCCAGTGTCGATAGCGCGTTCAACGACTACGAGGTGGTGTTCAACGAGGCCGTCACTGGCCTTTCCAGGGGCAGTTCGGTGCAGTACAGCGGTATCAAGGTCGGCGACGTCACCCAACTGCGCCTGGACCCGCAGGATCCGCGACGGGTGCTGGCACGCATTCGCTTGACCGGCGAAACCCCGGTCAAGCAGGACACCCAGGCCAAGCTCGCGCTCAACGGCATCACCGGCACCTCGATCATCCAGCTCAGTGGCGGTACCCCGCAGAGCCCGGCGCTCAAAGGCGAAAAAGGCGGCCTGCCGGTAATCGTCGCCACGCCGTCACCCATCGCTCGCCTGCTGACCAACAGCAATGACCTGATGGCCAGCGTCAACCAGCTGCTGTCCAATGCCAACCGGCTGATTTCGCCGCAGAACGTCGACCACCTCAGCGCCACTCTGGAACACATGGACCAGCTCACTGGCACGCTGGCCGAGCAGCGCGGCAATATCGCCGTGGTCATCAGCCAGGTCTCCGGCACCCTCAAGCAGACCAACGACCTGATGCACAACGCCAACGGCCTGCTCGACAAGCAAGGCCGCCAGGCGCTGGGCAGCGCCCAGCAGGCCATGCAGTCCTTGCAGCAGAGTGCCGCCACCCTCAACACCCTGCTGGCGAACAACCGTGAAGCCGTGGACGGTGGCCTGCAGGGGCTGAGCCAACTGGCGCCAGCGATTCGCGAACTGCGCGAGACGCTGACCTCGCTGAAAACCATCACTCAGCGCCTGCAGGCCAACCCCAGCGGCTACTTGCTGGGCCGCGACCAGAACAAGGAGTTTGAACCATGAGTGTTGCCCTGCGCTGCCTGGCCCTGGGCCTGGCTATTGGCCTGTTGCCAGCCTGCTCGATACTGCCCAAGGCCGAGCCGGCCGATGTCTATCGCCTGCCGGTGGCCGCTGGCGCCAACGCTGCGTACAACGGCCCTGGCCTGCCGTGGACGCTGCGCATCGGCAAACCCCAGGCCAGCGATGCCCTGAACAGCCCGCGCATCGCCGTGGTGCCCCAGGGCGACCTGATCAGCAGCTACAAAGGCGCGCGTTGGAGCGATCCGGCGCCGGTACTGTTGCGCAACCGCCTGCTCGATGGCTTCAGCCGCGACGGCCGGGTGCGCGGCGTGAGCAACGACGACAGCAACGTGCAGGGTGATTTCGAGTTGGGCGGGGAGTTGCAGGCATTCCAGAGTGAGTACACCGCCGGCACGGTGACCGTGCATGTGCGCCTGGATGCGCGGCTGGTCAATGGCCGCACCCAGCGCATCATTGCCAGCCGCCGCTTCGAGGTCAGCCAGCCACTGGCCGGCACCGCAGTGCCCAGCGTGGTGGCCGGCTTCGGCCAGGCCAGCGACCGGCTGACCGCCGAAGTGATCGAATGGACCCTGGCTCAGGCCGCCGTGGCACCGAAGAACCAGTAGCACACGGCAATGGCCGCGACCACGCCGCTGAACTCCGCCAGCAGCGCGCAGCCCACCGCATGACGAGCGCGCTGGATGCCGACGGCGCCGAAGT
The DNA here is from genome assembly GCA_963816515.1 of uncultured Gammaproteobacteria bacterium. GTDB lineage: Bacteria > Pseudomonadota > Gammaproteobacteria > Pseudomonadales > Pseudomonadaceae > Aquipseudomonas. The sequence continues at coordinate 2,322,176 of CAWFKX010000001.1, forward strand.
ACACCGCCAGCACGTAGAACGTAGTCTCGGTACTGCCCTGGATAGTCGCCGCCACCAGCGCCGGGAAGCTGTCCACGCCCTTGGTCTGCATGGTCTCGATCAGCATGGCGCGCGCTGCGCTGCCCGAGAACGGCTTGACCATGGCTGTGGGCAGGGCATCGACGAAGCGGGTGTCCAGCCCCAGCCACTGCACCACGTGGCGAATGCCCTCCAAGCCAAGGTCCAGGGCACCGGAGGCGCGCAGCACGCCGATTGCGCAGAGCATCGCCACCAGGTAGGGCAGCAGGTTTTTGGCCACGTCGAAGCCTTCCTTGGCGCCTTCCACGAAGGTTTCATAGACCTTGACCTTGCGCAGCGCGCCAATGATCAGGAACAGCATGATCAGGCCGAACAGCGTCAGGTTGCCAAGGATCGACGACAGGCTGGCCAGCGCCGCCGCCGACATGCCCGCCAGCAAGGCCATGAACGCGCCCAGCAACAATGCGCCGGGAATCAAGTAGGCCAGCACCACCGGGTCCCACAGGCGCAGGCGCTGCATCACCGCCACCGACAGCAGGCCCACCAGGGTCGACGCGCTGGTGGCCAGCAGGATGGGCAGGAACACCAGCGTGGGGTCCATGGCGCCTTGCTGGGCGCGGTACATGAAGATGGTCACCGGCAACAGGGTCAGCGACGAGGCATTGAGCACCAGGAACAGGATCTGCGCGTTGCTGGCGGTGGTGCTGCTGGGGTTGAGTTCCTGCAGCGAGCGCATGGCCTTGAGGCCGATGGGCGTGGCGGCGTTGTCCAGGCCCAGGGCGTTGGCGGCGAAGTTCAGGGTAATCAGCCCCAGCGCCGGGTGGCCGCGTGGCACTTCCGGCATCAGGCGCGCGAACAGCGGGCCCAGCACCTTGGCCAGCCAGTCGACGATGCCGGCCTTTTCGGCAATGCGCAGGAAGCCCAGCCACAGGGTCAGCGTGCCGAACAGCAGCACCATGACTTCCACCGACAATTTGGCCATGGCGAAGATGCTTTCCACCATGGCCGCGAAAATCCCGGCGTTGCCGCCCACCAGCCACTGGGCCATGGCGGATACCGCCGCCACCACGAAAAAGCCGAGCCAAAGGCCATTGAGCATCAGTCATACCCCGAAGAAGATGCGGCGAATGATAGCGGCCACGGTCCAGAAACAACAAACCCCGACACACAGGTCGGGGTTTGGGAACAGGCGCTACGACAAATCAGGAAACCGTCTTGCCCACGGCAGCGTGCTTGCTACGCAAGTGCGGCAGCGAATTCCAGTAGCGCTCGCCCTTGGCGTCGTCGTACATGCCTTCCCAGCGGGAGATGACCAGCACGGCCAGGGCGTTGCCGATCACGTTCAGCGCGGTGCGGGCCATGTCCATGATGCGGTCGACACCGGCGATGAACGCCAGGCCTTCCAGCGGAATGCCCACGCTGCCCAGGGTGGCCAGCAGTACCACGAAGGACACGCCCGGCACGCCGGCGATACCCTTGGAGGTGACCATCAGGGTCAGTACCAGCATCACCTGCTGGCTGATCGACAGGTCGATGCCGTACAGCTGGGCGATGAAAATCGCGGCGATGCTCTGGTACAGGGTCGAACCGTCGAGGTTGAACGAGTAGCCAGTCGGTACCACGAAGCTGCTGATGGCCTTCGGCGCGCCGTAGGCTTCCATCTTCTCGATCACCCGCGGCAGCACGGTCTCGGAGCTGGCGGTGGAGTAGGCCAGAACCAGTTCATCCTTGAAGATACGGAACAGCTTGAACACCGAGAAGCCGAACAGGCGGGCCACCAGGCCCAGCACGCCAATGGCGAAGAACAGGATTGCCACGTAAACCAGGATCACCAGCTTGGCCAGCGGCAGCAGCGAGGCGAAGCCGAAGTTGGCGACGGTCACCGCGATCAGTGCAAACACACCGATCGGCGCGTAGTTCATGATCATGTGGGTGACCTTGAACATGGTCTCCGACACGCCCTGGAACACCTTCACCAGCGGCTCGCGGGTTTCGTTCGGCAGGCTGGAAAGGCCCAGGCCGAAGAACACCGAGAAGAAAATGATCGGCAGCATGTCGCCACGGGCGATGGCGGCGAAGATGTTCGACGGGATCAGGTTGAGAATGGTGGCGATGAAGGCGTGATCATGCGACACCTCGGAAGTGGTCTTCTCGTATTGCGAGATGTCCACGGTACCCAGGGTGCTCATGTCGATGCCGGTTCCAGGGTGGAACAGGTTAGCCAGCAGCAGGCCCACGACGATCGCGATGGTGGTCACCACCTCGAAATACAGGATGGTCTTGAGGCCGATACGGCCCAGCTTCTTCGCGTCGCCCACGCCGGCGATACCAACGACCAGTGACGAAATCACGATCGGGATAACGATCATCTTGATCAGGCGAATGAAGATGTCACCAGCCGGTTGCAGGACGTTACTGATCCACCAGGCCTTTTCGGCACTGAAATGGTTGAGCAGTGCGCCTAACGCAATGCCCAGCACGAGACCGATGAGGATCTGCCAGGCGAGGCTGAGTTTTGCCTTCTTCATATTATTACCCTTGCTTCAAGTGAATCCGGGACATCTGCGTTTGATCCGTCAGAACCCGCAGGCTTGAGCCTTCGGAAGCTCTTCATGCCGGTCTGCGGATGCCCCCGTAGAAGGTTTTCGCGCCGCAGCCACGAAGGCGCTTGCCAGCGAAAAAGGCGCAACTATTCCGATGCAGGCTCGCGACGTCTAATGCCGTAAACGCCTACCCCATGCCGAATCGGCATGATATTTTTTGTCGCAAACGGACGTCACAACGGGTTGCTCTACACCCGTTCGGATTATCGACAGGGCGCCAAACGGCGCCGGTCGACCTGTTGCGCCCGCTAAAACGGGGCGTCGGCAATTCATTGTTCGACAATCCGAACGCTGATTTCGCCACGGGCAATGGACAAGGCAGGAAATAAAATCGCGATATACGGTCAGCCGCGATGCGACAAAAAGTCCCGCCTTGCGGCCCCGCTTAAGCGACCAAACGCAAAAAAACCGCCGAGTACCTCACTGGCGGTTCTTTCAAAGACCGGCAGGCATGGCCACCGGTTTCAAGCTCTCCGGAAGTCCGGCCATTGCTGGCGCACAGACTTCCGTCGCAGCTTTCTCCTGACCCGGCCCATGGCGGAGGTACTCCCTGTACCCCTAGGTCACTCCGATCAAACCGCGATCAAAGCATCCCGGCCCCTTGGTCATGCGTCGGCCCTCCTCGGGCGGGCGCAGTGAGTAGAAGCTAAATCCTTGAAAAGGTTCAGCTTCCGGCAAAACCATTGGTCAGTACCATTTCGGGTCACGCTTCAACTGCTCTTTGAGCAGCGCCTGCATGCCCTCGTCCGGCTTGCCCAGCCAGCGATAGTCCGCGTGGCGGGTGGGCGACTTGTCGGCGGGCAGCCCCTCGGGGACGTCCACCAACATGCCGTACGCGTGCTTCTTGTTCCAACTGAAGGCAACAATCAGCCGGTGGTTCAGGCAGACCTGCTGGCTTTCGCACAGCGGGCCTACCAAGTACTTGTCGCCACCTTCTTCAACAGCCGACATCTGCTGCTCGGATACGCCAGTGAGGTTCAGCACCCAGTCGGGTACCCGCTCCTCTTTCTTGACGACGCCTTGCCATGTCTCGCGATACTGCGGGTCGCTGCTCAACAAGCCATTGACCTGCATCTGGCCGTCATTGGCCGCCATCGCTGTGGCGCCGGACCCTAGCAGCAGGGCCACGGCGACAGCCTTGAAGGTCACGCTTTTCATAATCAACCTCGGCCGCGGCGGCCAAAGAAGAAGGAGGCCACGAACAGCACCAGGAAGATAATGAACAGGATCTTGGCGATCCCGGTCGCGGCGCCAGCGATACCACCGAAGCCCAGTACAGCGGCGATGATGGCGATAATCAGAAATGTGATTGCCCAACTCAACATGGTGACTCTCCTTACCGTTTCTTTATGAAATAGGGTGCTGCGCACTGCGATACCCGCCTGGGGCGAGCTTCATCTAGAACACCCAGCTCTGGTGACGCACCATCTGGTCGCTGCTCTCAGCCCGTTGCAACATGGCCTGGTTCTGCGAAACATGGGCGCCGCTGGAGCTGACGGCATTGAAATGCTGGTAACTGATAGCCGGTTGCGCCTGCACCCGTTGGGCCTCGTGGGCTTCATGCCAACGTTGGTAGAGCTGGCCGGCAAGCAGGGTGATCATCAGGGCCAGGGTCACCGACAGACCTTGTTGGATCTGCTGCGAAGAGATCGGCAAGTGGGCTATCAATTGGCGGCTCATCCGGTAACTCCTCTTGGTGGTCTGATGATCATCACTGCTTGATAGGGATATTGCAGACACCGTGCCAATTTTTTATTGCCAAAAAACTCAATAAAATCAGGATGTTGGGGATGCCATGGCGGGGCCTCTGGCGAGCAACCTGCACGATGACCACAGGTTGCTCGGGCGATTTGCACGATTGCGTCAGGAGGTGGATTTGCCGGCGACTTTGAGCAGGTCGGCGTCTACCCCACGCACGCCACGAATGTTGCGGGCAATCTCAACGGCCTGGCTCTTCTCCTCGGTGCTGGCGACCACGCCCCCCAGGGTGACCATACCGCCCTTGGTGTCGACCTTGATGTTGATGCCATCCACGTCGCGGCTATATAGAAGGCTGGCTTTGACCTTGCTGGTGATCCACGCATCGCTGAGCGAGTCTTCGGTGGTCTTGGCCTGTGCCTCGGCCTTGGTGGTCTGGGTGTCGGCAGCGCTGAGGCTGATGAGGTTGTTCACCTGGGTCACGCCCTCGGTATTGGTCGCCAGCTCACCAGCCTGTTGCTTGGCCTCGGCGGTGGGTGCGTGCCCCTTGAGGGTGACCACGCCGTTTTGCGTGTCCACATCGGTGTCCAGTCCCTGAGTGGCACTGTTCCATAGCAGCTTGGACTTGATGGTGGCGGTCAGCGTGACGTCATCGAAGCGCTGGGCGATGCGTTTCTGCACGGGCGGCTGGTTGGCCAGCTCCGGGTCGATGGTCAGCAGGTTGTCGACCTTGTCGATGCCCGAGGTCTGCAGGGCGATCTGCTCGGCAAGGTCACGGTCCACTTCATTTTCCACACGGCCTTTAAGGGTGGCGACGCCCTGGCTGACGCTGACGTCGATTTTGAACGGGCTCAAGTGGCGGTTGAGCGCGAAGGACGTCCAGATGGAACCTTCCTGGCGCGCCGCCTGCAATTGGCTGCTGACTTGGCCGGCATCGGGCGTGGCCGCCTGGCTCAGTGGCGGCAGTAACAAGGCACCCAGCGAACAGGCAAGGGCGAGGCGTTTGAGCGCAATCATGGCGGGCTTCCTTTATTACAGACAGTCGGAGAGGACCCGCAACAGCCATGCCAGCACTTTTTTATCTATTTTTTCGTTGGGAACCAGTGGGTTAGTGGAGTTATCAACAGATAGCTACCATGCAGGTCGCATAATCAATCAGAATTGACCATGCAACTTGCCCGATTATTCTGACACTAACCAAGATCATTCTTTAAGGAGCGTAGGAAAATGGAAGCTGGCACGGAACATCAAGGCCGAATCCTGCTCGTGGACGACGAGTCCGCCATCCTTCGCACCTTCCGTTATTGCCTGGAAGACGAGGGCTACAGCGTCGCTACCGCCAACAGCGCGGCGCAGGCTGATGCCTTGATGCAGCGTCAGGTATTCGACCTGTGCTTCCTGGATTTACGCCTGGGCGAAGACAACGGTCTGGACGTACTGGCACAAATGCGTATCCAGGCACCGTGGATGCGCGTGGTGATCGTCACCGCCCACTCGGCCGTGGACACTGCCGTGGATGCTATCCAGGCCGGCGCGGCCGACTATCTGGTCAAACCCTGCAGCCCCGACCAGTTGCGCCTGGCCACCGCCAAGCAGCTTGAGGTGCGCCAGCTGTCCGCGCGCCTGGAAGCGCTGGAAGGCGAGATTCGCAAACCCAAGGACGGCCTGGATTCCCACAGCCCGGCCATGATGGTGGTACTGGAAACCGCGCGGCAGGTGGCGAACACCGATGCCAACATCCTCATCCTTGGCGAGTCGGGTACCGGTAAGGGCGAATTGGCCCGTGCCATTCACGGCTGGAGCAAGCGTGCGAAGAAGGCCTGCGTGACCATCAACTGCCCGTCGCTGACCGCCGAGCTGATGGAAAGCGAGCTGTTTGGTCACAGCCGCGGCGCCTTCACCGGCGCCAGCGAAAGTACCCTGGGCCGGGTCAACCAGGCCGACGGCGGCACGCTGTTTCTCGACGAGATCGGTGATTTCCCCCTGACCCTGCAGCCCAAACTGCTGCGCTTCATCCAGGACAAGGAATACGAGCGGGTCGGCGACCCGGTCACCCGCCGCGCCGACGTGCGCATTCTGGCGGCGACCAACCTCAACCTGGAAGACATGGTGCGCGAAGGGCGTTTCCGCGAGGACCTGCTGTACCGCCTGAACGTCATCACCCTGCATTTGCCGCCCCTGCGCGAACGCAGCGAGGATATTCTCACCCTGGCCGACCGCTTCCTCGCCCGCTTCGTCAAGGAATACGCCCGCCCAGCCCGGGCCTTCAGCGAAGAAGCCCGTGCCGCGCTGCTCAACTACCGCTGGCCAGGCAACATCCGCGAGCTGCGCAACGTGGTCGAGCGCGCCAGCATCATCTGCGCCCAGGAGCGCGTGGAGGTCAGCCACCTGGGCATGGCCGAACAGCCCATCAACAATGCCCCGCGCATTGGTGCGGCGTTGAGCCTGGACGAACTGGAAAAAGCCCACATCGGTGCGGTACTGGCAACCAGCGACACCCTTGACCAGGCCGCCAAGACACTCGGCATCGACGCATCGACGCTGTACCGCAAACGCAAACAGTACAACCTGTGAGGTTGCCGATGAAGTTGCGGACCCGGCTGTTTCTCAGCTTCTCGGCGCTGATCACCGTGGCGCTGCTGGGCTTGGCGCTGGGCCTGGTGAGCGTCATGCAGCTGGCCAAGTCGCAGGAAGGGCTGATTCACTACAATTTCGTTTCCCTGGACCTGGGCCTGAAGCTACGCCAGAACCTGGGTGACCAGTTGATCATGATGCTCAATGACCAGTCAGATAAAAGCGCACTGGCCAACATCCAGCAGCAATTCCAGGACCTGGTCAGCCAGGGCCTGGCCCATGAGCAGGAGCGCGACGACCAGGCCGGGTTCGCGCGTACCGCCAGCGACTATCAGAAGTTTCTCGACGCCTACCAGCACAGCATCGCCACCCACGGTGACATCGGCGACACCCCGGCCTTCAGCAATGCCTTGAATACGTTGCGCAACGGCTTGCTCGAAGCGCACAAGCACGCCCTCGACAACATTGACGAGGCCCAGCAGAGCGGCCGCCACCACGCCATGCTGGTGGCGTCGCTGTTGGGGCTGGTGGGCCTGGCAGTGCTGCTGATCGGGTTCTTCACGGCGCACAATATCGCCCGGCGTTTCGGCGAGCCCATCGAGGCGCTGGCCACGGCGGCCGACAACATCAGCCAAGGCAATTTCGAAGTGGCACTGCCGCAGTCCAGCGCCGCCGAACTCAGCCAACTGACCCAGCGCTTCGGCACCATGGCCCAGGTGCTGCGCAAGCACCAGGAAACCAACGTCGACGAATTGCTGGCTGGCCAACAGCGCCTGCAGGCAGTGCTCGACAGTATCGACGACGGCTTGCTGATGATCGACCGCCAAGGCCGTCTGGAACACCTCAATCCGGTGGCCCAGCGGCAACTGGGCTGGGAGGACGACCGCGTGGGCCTGGGCCTGGGTGAAGCCCTGCAACGCCCGGAAATGGATGAACAACTGGCGCTGATCCTGCGTGGCGGCAGCCTTGAGCGCGCCCTTGAAGACTTGAGCTTCGACGTGGACGGCGAAACCCGCCTGCTGGCCTACAGCCTGACGCCTGTGACCCACACCGAGGGCCACATTCTGGGCGCGGTAATGGTGCTGCACGACGTGACCGAACAGCGCGCGTTCGAACGGGTGCGCAGCGAGTTTGTGTTGCGCGCCTCCCACGAACTGCGCACGCCGGTCACGGGCATGCACATGGCCTTCGGCCTGTTGCAGGAGCGCGTGCACTTCGCGCCGGAATCACGGGAGGCAGACCTGCTGGAAACCGTTAAGGAAGAAATGCAGCGGCTGATGCAGCTGATCAATGACCTGCTGAACTTCTCGCGCTACCAGAACGGCCTGCAGAAACTCACCCTGGTGCCCTGTGCCATCGACGACCTGCTCAACCGTGCCCAGGAACGCTTCAACGCCCAGGCGCGGGAAAGCGATATTTCCCTGGTCATCGAACAACAGGACGCCCTGCCACGCCTGCACGCCGACCAGGCGCAACTGGACCGCGTGCTCGACAACCTGCTGGACAACGCCCTGCGCCACACCCCGCACAACGGCCGCATTCGCTTGCAGGCGCGACGGCATGCCGAACGGGTGATCATCAGCGTCGAGGACAACGGTGAAGGCATCGCCTATGGCCAGCAAGGGCGCATTTTCGAACCCTTCGTGCAGGTGGGGCGCAAGAAGGGCGGCGCCGGTCTCGGCCTGGCGTTGTGCAAGGAAATCGTGCAGCTGCACGGCGGGCGCATGGGCGTCTACTCACGGCCTGGGCAGGGCACGCAGTTCTACATGACCCTGCCGCTCTGATCAGGCTTCGTCATCGATGCGTCGGCCGGCCAGGCGCCGGCCGCGGGTGACCAATTCGCTGAACTGGCGCGCATTGAGCGGGTGAGCGAACAGCCAGCCCTGGCCATAGTTCACCCCTTCGCTGCTCAGCAGCAGCGCCTGGGCTTCCAGTTCGATGCCCTCGGCGATCACCCGCAGTTGCAGGGCGTGGGCCATACGGATGATGTGCGGGGCCACGCCACTGCTGGCGGCGTCATGGCCCAGGGCGTCGATGAAGGCCTTGTCGATTTTCAGGCAGTCCACCGGCAGCGTCTGCAGGTAGGCGAGGCTGCAATAGCCGGTACCAAAATCGTCGATCAACACCTGATGGCCCTCGTTGCGCAGCGCTTGCAGGTTGTCGCGCGCCACCACCACGTCGATCAGGCCACGCTCGGTAACCTCGAAGGCGATCTGGTGCGCGGCCACCCGGTGCTGGGCCAGCAGGCGGGCGACCACGCGGCCGATGCGCGGTACCATGACGTCGCAGGCGGCCAGGTTCACCGAGATATAGATGTGGGGGTTGGCGCGGAGCAACTGTCCCAGCTGTTCGAGCAGTTGCTGCAGGACGAAATCGGTAATTTCGCGGATCTGGCCGGTGTTTTCCGCCATGGGAATGAACAGGTCGGGGCTGGTCAAGGTTCCATCCGGACGCCGCCAGCGCACCAGCGCCTCGGCGCCCACGCATCGTCGACTGTTGAGTTCGAAGATCGGCTGGTACAGCACTTTCAGCTCGCCACGGCGTAGCGCGCCCTGCAACTCGGCACTCAAGCTGCGTCGTTCGCGAGCCAGCATCAACACCATCCAGCCTACGCACCAGGCCAGCACCAGGCTGCCAGGGAACAATGCCCACAAGGCTGTGTTCATTTTCGGCAGCAGGCTGGTGCGTGGTGCGATCAGCACCAGCTGGTAGTCGGGGGACTTGGTGAACATGCGGTAGATGAGGCTGTCGCGGGTCACCAGCAATGGTTGCTGCGAGGGCGGCGGCCAATCGCTGGTCGGTGGCCAGGCTTGCGTGGGGCCCAGCACCGGCACCGCGCGCTTGCCCTTATCGAGCACCACCAGCAGGCTGCCGCCGGGGGCCAGGTCGACCACGTCGGTGAGGTGGCCGCGTGACGTCGACACGGTGAAGGGGCCACGGCCAAGGCGCAGGGCGGCCAGGTTGTCGTCGGGCTGGGTGGTGGTGTTGAGCCAATAGCTGTAGGTGGGGCCCTTGATATCCGGCGCCCGCAAGGTGCCGCTGGCCTGTTCGCCCGGGCGGCTGGAACAGCTTTGCTCACCATCGTTGTAAGCCGCGTCGTAGACGAAGCGGTTGTCGAAACCCACCTGTTGCAACGCGGTGATCATTGCCGGGCCGCAGCCGCGCAGAGCCTGCTCATCCAACAGGTCGACGCTTTCGCGCAGCTGGCCGAATATCTGCTCCAGGCGGTCGAGAAAGCGCTCGCCCCGTGCATTCATCTGTTCGATTTCATTCTGCTGCACCTGGTGCATCACCAGGCCGAAGCTGGCACTCAGCAGCAAGGCCGCGCAAGCCGCAGCCGCGATCGTCGCCAATAACCAAGGGCGAGAAAGGGCGCTGCGGAACCGCACGAGGGCCGAAGACATGGGGGAAAACATCCAGTTGCGTACCATGAGGTATAGCAACTGGAGGGGATTTAGCCTGGCCGTTGGGCGGAGGCGGTCAGCGGAGGTTGTTTAGCGCCTGCAGGATAGCGGCGGTTTCGGCGTCCGGCTCGCCATCGAAACGGGTAGGGCGGAAGTGCATCTGGAAGGCCGCGATCACGTGGCGGGTGGACACGTCCAGCTCGCCGGTCTGCTCCACGGTGTAGCCCAGGTGCGCCAGTTGTTGCTGGTACCAGGTGATGCTCGGCGGGTTGACGTCGAAGCGCGCCTTGTTGCGCGCCACCGCATCAGCGTTGGGCCAAATGCCCAGGCCGTCATCGGCCAGGCGCTTCCAGGGGAACATCGGGCCCGGGTCCTGCTTGCGCAGCGGCGCGATGTCGCTGTGGCCGATGATGTGCCGAGGCTCAATGTTGTAGCGTTTGACGATGTCCTTGAGCAGCGCTTCCACCGCCTGGATCTGCGCTTCGCTGTAGGGATACCAGAGCCGGCCAGTGGGTGTGTCGGTGTAGCCAGGGTTGACGATTTCAATGCCGATGGAGCTGGAGTTGAGCCAGGTGCGGCCGTCCCATTCACTCTCGCCGGCGTGCCAGGCGCGCTGGCTCTCGTCGACCAGCTGGTAGACGGTTGGCGGGTTGAGCCCGACCAGGTAGTGGGCGCTGACCTCGCCGTGGGTGAGCAACGCCAGCGAGCGCTCGTCCGAGGCCGAAGTGTAGTGCAGCACCACGAACTGGATGCGGCTGTCATGGTTGACCGAAGGGTGACTGTGATCAATACGCAGACCGTTGGTACAGCCCGCCAACGCGAGCAACAGCAGGGCACAGCCGAGGAATTTCATAAGAGGGACGGCAACTTGGTGGGCAGTAATGCAATAGTATAACACATACACCCCTGACGCGGCCTTGCGGCCACTGCTACGGCGTTTCGTAGCAGCTGCCGCAGGCGGCGGCCGGGGCCGCTGCGGTGCTCAGCCGTGCTCCACGCGGTTGCGGCCGGCGTCCTTGGCGCGGTACAGGGCTTCGTCAGCGCGCTTGAGTACCAGTTCGCTGCGCTCGCCACCGCGAAAACCCGCGATGCCGATGGAAATGGTGATGGTCACCCGCTGGCCCTTGAAGTGGAACGGGCAGGCTTCGACGGCAGCGCGCAGGGTTTCCACCACCCGCACGCCTTCGGCCATGGGCGCGTGCGGAATCAGCAGGACGAACTCCTCGCCACCAAAGCGCGCCATGAAATCCATGGGCCGCAGGCGTTTGCGCAGTTCGTTGGCGATGATTTTCAGCACCTTGTCACCGGCCAGGTGGCCGTAGCTGTCGTTGATCGACTTGAAGTGATCCAGGTCAAGCATCGCCAGCAACAGTTCGCTGCCATCGGCCTGGCGCTGGGCCACGGCCTGCTCCAGGCGCTCGGACCAGGCGGCGCGGTTAGGCAGCCCGGTCAGAGGGTCGATCAAGGCTTTCTGCCGCTGCTCCTCGAGGTGCTCGCGGTAGCCCTGGGCTTCACCTTCCATGCTGGCCACGCGCTCGGCCAGGCCCTGCAGGCGCCCGGCGATTTCCTGCTCACGCTGGTCGCGCTGCTGCTGGTGGGCATCGATGGTGCCGATCAGACGCTCCAGGCGCTGTTCGAGAATCTGCTTGAGGCTGGCCACGTCCGTGGCGCCTTGCATGCTGCTTTGCAGGCCACCCACCTGTTCGCGCAGCTGGCTGTCGAGATCGCGGGCGGCCGAGGCGCTGTCGGCGTGGCCTTCACTGGCAGCCTGCAGGTGGCTCTGGAAGGTGTCCAGGCGTTCGTTGAGCTGTTTGAGGTACAACTCGAAGTCGTGCTGGCCGCTGTCGTTGATGGCCAGCATCAAGGTGGCCAGGTCATCGAGTATCGGCAGTAGTTCGTACCAGTTCAGGCCGTGTTGCAGACGGTCACGCATGGCTTCGGCCTGGGGCCGGTGGCGCTCGGGCAGGGTCAGGTCGTTGAGCAGGCCCAGCAGGGTTTCTTCGATGTGGGCGGCCACCGAGCTGTAGGACGGCTCGGGCGACGGCGGCAGCGCATACAGCACGTCTTCACCCGGCGCTTGCGGGTCAATGGCGGCGATAGCCTCGGCCATGACGGCAGGCAGGGGCAGCCGGTCAATGAATACCGGCTGAGGCGCTTCCTCAGTGAGGGCCGCTGCGGGTGGCTCGGCAACCGGCGCAGCCAGCACCACCGGTACAAACGGCTGGACCGCTGGCGGTTCGGCAACGGGCGCAGTGGGCGGTTCGACTGCCTGGGCAACCGGTTCTTCAGCGGGCGCGACAGGCTCGGGCAGCGGAACAGCTTCGGGCAACGCTGCGGGTGCAAGCTGCGGCGCGGGCTTCATCGCGGCCGCGGGTTCCGGCGCGGGCTCGACAGCTACCGGCGCCACCACCGGCACTTCGTGAACGGGCTCAGGATGCACGTCTGCCACAGGCGCCGGTGCAGCCGGCGCGGGCGCTGGAGCAGCTGCCGTCGGCGTAGCCACTTCCACTGGCGCCTGCGCCTCGCCATCACGCCCGCCGAATAACCGCTGGAGCAGCCCCGGCCGGTGCCCTTCGGCGCTGGCTTCGATGCCGGCCAGCGCCTGCCCCTGCAGGCCACTGAGTTCGCTGAGCAGCAGGGGAATTTCACGCGCCTGCCCGGCGCGGTCTTCCAACTGCTTGGCAAACTTCTTCAGCGGCTTGCTGACATCGCGCGACAGCGGCAGGCTCTGCAACTGGTCCACCAGCGCGGTCAACGCCGTGCTGATCTGCGTGACCCGGGTTTCACGGCGCTGCTCGGAGTCGAGCACGGCCTTTTCCAGGCGCGGGATCAACGCGGCAAGGCCGGCGTCCATGTCATCGGTGCGCACCACCTCGCGCATTTCCTTCATGCACTGGTCCACGGCCTTGTCGGTGCCTTCGGCCGCCAGGGTGCTGCGCACCAGGCCACGGCGCAGCAAGTCCAGTCGCGCATTCCAGCGGCGCTCCAGTTTCTCCTGCTGTTCAATACTCTTGAGGTACTTTTCTTTCCAGCGCTGGGCTTCGTCGGTCATGCGATGAGTCTACGAGGTGAGAGGGCGCAGCGCCGGAAGCGCGTCGGCCACAAGGGTGTCAGGCAAGCGGATCTCTACCGCCACGGGCAGATGATCGGAAATGGGGTGGGCCAGCACCTGCACCCGTTCAAGGGTGAGGGTAGGGCTGAGCAAAATATGATCAAGGCAACGCTGGGGGCGCCAGCTGGGGAAGGTTGCCTCGGCCTGCGGCGCCAGCAAACCCAGGTCGCGCAGCGGCGAATGCAGCAGCAGGTCGCTGGCGTGGGTGTTCATGTCACCCATGAGAATCTGGTGGCGGTAACCGCCGATCAATTCGCGAATATAGGCCAGCTGCCGGGCCCGGGTACGGGTGCCCAGCGCCAAGTGCATCATGACCACGACCAGCGCGTCCTTGCCCTCGCCAAAGCGGGCCAGGATAGCCCCGCGTCCCGCGGGCCCCGGCAACGGATGGTCCTCCAGGCTCCAGGGTCGCAAGCGGCTGAGAATGCCATTGCTGTGCTGGGCCAGACGACCGAGGTTGCGGTTCAGTTGCTGGTACCAGTAGGGAAAGGCGCCGAGCTGGGCGAGGTATTCGACCTGGTTGACGTAACCGGAGCGAATGCTGCCGCCGTCCACTTCCTGCAGGGCCACCAGGTCGAAGTCGGCGAGCAGGTCGCCGATCTTCTGCAGGTTGCTGGCACGGCCAGTGTGCGGCAGCAGATGCTGCCAGCTGCGGGTCAGGTAGTGGCGATAGCGTTCGGTGCTGATGCCGACCTGAATATTGAAACTGAGCAGGCGCAGCCGGCCATCCTCAGGGAGGCCGCTGGTTTGCACATGATGCTCGTTGACCCGCGGATCACGCAGGCCAACGACACGTTCGGTTCTCCAGCGGCGCACGGTGTCACCTGAGGTTAGTTGGCAGCGCTCTTGTTGGCTGCACGTTCTTTGGCAATCAGTGCATCGGCCACTTTCAGCGTTTCTTCAGGGCCACCTGCAGTGCCAAGGTCAAAACGGTACTTGCCGTTGACGATCATGGTTGGCACGCCCTGAACGCCGTAGGCCACGGCCAGGTCCTTGTACTGCTTGACCTTGCCCTTCACAGCGAAGGAGTTGAAGGTTTCCAGGAACTTGTCCTTGTCCACGCCCTGGGTGGCGACGAAGTCGGCCATCTGCTCAGGGTCGGTCAGGCGCTTGCCTTGTTTCTGGATAGCGTCGAACACGGCCGCGTGAACCTTGTGTTCCACACCCATCATGTCCAGGGTGATGAACAGTTGACCGTGCAGGTCCCACGGGCCGCCGAACATGGCAGGCACGCGCACGAAGTGCACGTCAGCCGGCAGCTTCTCGATCCACGGGTTGATGGTGGGCTCGAAGGCGTAGCAGTGAGGGCAGCCGTACCAGAACATCTCGACCACTTCGATCTTGCCAGGCTGGGATACGGGTACAGGATTATCCAGTACAACGTACTGCTTACCCGCTTCCAGCGGTGCGTCGGCGGCTTGGGCGGTCATGCCGAACAGGCTGGCAGCAACCAGCGCGGCGCCGAGGATCAGATTACGCATGCTTTACTCCTGAGCAAAAAGGGATCGCCAGGCGGCGACGGGCGTTGAGACACGTCGCCGCAGGGTTCAGTTCGCTAGTGTAACGGCAGAGTTCATGAAAAAGGGCAGCCAATGCCGCCCTTTTTAATTGTTTCATTTCAAGACGCGACGAGGCCGTCAGTGCAGGCCCTGCACGTAGGAGGCGATGGCCTCGATGTCCTTGTTGCTGAGCTTGGCGGCGATGCTGCGCATGACCATGGTGTCACCATCATTGGTGCGATTGCCTTCACGAAAGTCGGTGAGCTGCTTGGTCACGTACTGGGCATGCTGGCCGCCCAGGTGGGGGAAGCCGGCTGTGGCGATGCCCACGCCGTTAGGGGAATGGCAGCCCTTGCACGCCGGCATGCCGCTGTCCAACTTGCCACCCTGGAATAGCGCCTCGCCCTTGGCCACCAGATTGGGGTCCGCGGCACCGACGCTGCCGTGCTGGCTGTTGAAGTAGGCCGCCAGGTCGGCCAGGTCCTGGTCGCTGAGGTTGGTCAAGAGCCCTGTCATCTCGAGCACCTGCCGCTTGCCGGACTTGATGTCATGCAGCTGCTTTTCCAGGTAACGGTCGCCCTGGCCGGCCAATTTCGGGAAGTTGGGCGCCATGCTGTTACCATCAGGGCCGTGGCAGGCACCACAGACCGCTGCCTTGGCCTGCCCGGCGGCCGGGTCACCCGCCGCATGGGCCATGCCGGTAAGCCCCACGGTCAGCAGCACACTCACTATTATTTTTTTCATCAGCTAATCCAACTACGGCTAAGGGTGAAAGATCTGCGCCGGAGTCACGGGCCGCTCATCCAATGGATTACGGTCTTGTAGTCTTCGGCACTGCTGTCCGTGCACAATTCACGCGGCGGCATAGCCTTGAAACCCTGAGTTATATCAGTGACGCTAGCAGCAAGCGGCCATTTCGTCCTGAAACGATAGGTTCAGGGTTGGGGGAATTTGCGTTCTAATGCGCAATTGCAGTTGAAATGCCCCCGTCTGCTTCATCCTTCGCCAGGACAAAGCACACACTAAATCTACGGCATTATATACTACCGACGTTGCCGAAACGGAAACGAACCGCCAGCCAGGGCCCTTGCCCGGCGTCGCCCCACACCGGAAATCACATGCAAGTCAAAAACCCCATCCTCGGTCTGTGCCAACAGGCTACCTTCTCGCTCAGCGCCGCCAAGGTCGACCAGTGCCCCGACGACGAAGGCTTTGAAGTAGCCTTCGCCGGCCGCTCCAACGCCGGCAAGTCCAGTGCCCTGAACACCCTGACCCACGCCAGCCTGGCGCGCACATCCAAGACCCCGGGGCGTACGCAGCTGTTGAACTTCTTCCAGCTGGATGAAGAGCGCCGCCTGGTGGACTTGCCCGGTTACGGCTACGCCAAGGTGCCGATCCCGCTGAAGCAGCACTGGCAGCGCCACCTTGAGGCGTACCTGGGCAGCCGCGAAAGCCTCAAGGGCCTGATCCTGATGATGGACATTCGCCACCCCATGACCGACTTCGACCAGCTGATGCTCGACTGGTCGGTGGCCAGCCACATGCCAATGCACATTCTGCTGACCAAGGCTGACAAGCTGACCTACGGCGCGGCCAAGAACACCTTGCTCAAGGTGCAGTCGGAGATTCGCAAGGGCTGGGGCGACGCGGTAAGCATCCAGCTGTTTTCGGCGCCCAAGCGCATGGGCCTGGAAGACGCCTACGCCGTGCTGGCGCGCTGGATGGAATTGCCGGACAAGGTCGAGGCCTGATGCCTTGATTTGACTGCGGTGGGGGCAGGGCCCCTGCCGAGGTCAAATCGCGGGCAAAAAAAACCCCGGACTTCGTATGGGGAGGGGGAAGTTCGGGGTTCAAGTTCCGGACCGCTAGGGCGGGGTCCAGATATCTGCCAACACTTAACACAACATAGGAGCATCGAACGGCTTCACCAGCCATTCAGGTACTCTGAGTCGAATTTGACAGGTTTAGTTCCCGTACTGCTCAAAACTTATTTTCCTAAGCAGCCCGCGGGTTAGACGCGCTGCTTCGGACATTCACGTACTAGCTGACTTGGGGCTGCATAGGCGCCCCCTACCTGCGGGGGAAGCGCTGTCAGTGCGCCTCGTCCCAGTTGTCGCCCACCCCCACTTCCACCAGCAGCGGTACATCCAGCTCGGCAGCGCTGCTCATGTGCGGGCGAATTTGTTCGCTGACCTGGTCGACCAGATCTTCACGCACTTCCAGCACCAGTTCGTCGTGTACCTGCAGGATAACGCGGGCATCGATGCCCGATTCGCTCAGCCAACTGTCCACGGCCACCATGGCGCGCTTGATGATGTCGGCAGCGGTGCCTTGCATCGGTGCGTTGATCGCCGTGCGCTCGGCGCCTTTGCGCAGCGCCGGGTTCTTGGCGTTGATGTCGGCCAGGTACAAGCGGCGCCCGAACAGGGTTTCCACATAGCCCTGCTCGGCCGCCTGGGCGCGGGTGCGCTCCATGTAAGCCAGCACGCCTGGGTAACGAGTGAAGTAACGGTCGATGTATTCCTTGGCCTGTTTGTTATCCACACCGATCTGCTTGGCCAGGCCGAAAGCACTCATGCCGTAGATCAGGCCGAAGTTGATGGCCTTGGCGCTGCGGCGCTGGTCGGTGGTGACCTGGTCCAGCTCGACGCCGAACACTTCCGCCGCCGTGGCCCGGTGCACGTCCAGGTTGTTCTGGAAAGCGTGCAGCAGGCCTTCGTCCTTGGCCAGGTGGGCCATGATGCGCAGTTCGATCTGCGAGTAGTCCGCCGCCAGCAGCTTGTAGCCAGCCGGCGCCACGAACGCCTGGCGAATACGCCGGCCTTCGACGGTGCGGATAGGGATGTTCTGCAGGTTAGGGTCACTGGACGACAGACGGCCTGTAGCCGCCACCGCCTGGTGGTAGGAGGTATGAATGCGCCCGGTGCGCGGGTTGATCTGCTCCGGCAGGCGGTCGGTGTAGGTGCTTTTCAGCTTGCTCAGCGAGCGGTACTGCATCAGCACCTTGGGCAGCGGGAAATCCTGCTCGGCCAGTTCCGCCAGCACGGCTTCAGCGGTGGAAGCCTGGCCCTTGGCGGTCTTGTTGAGGATCGGCATGCCCAGCTTGTCGTAGAGAATCACCCCCAACTGCTTGGGCGAGCCCAGGTTGAATTCTTCACCGGCGATCTCGAACGCCTGCTTTTCCAACGCCTGCAGTTTTTCGCCCAGCTCGCCGCTCTGCACGCCCAGTAACTGCGCGTCGACCAGCGCGCCCTGGCGCTCGATCTTGGCCAGCACAGGCACCAGCGGCATTTCGATATCGTCGAGCACGCCGCCCAGGCTGGGGGCGGCCGCCAGTTTGGCCTGGAACAGCTGGTGCAGGCGCAGGGTCACGTCGGCGTCTTCGGCAGCGTAGGGGCCGGCCTGCTCCAGGGGAATCTGGTCGAAGGTCAGCTGCTTGGCCCCCTTGCCGGCGATTTGCTCGAAGGTGATGGTGGTGTGGCCCAGGTATTTGGCGGCCAGGCTATCCATATCGTGACGGGTGGCCGTGGAGTCCAGCACGTAGGACTCCAGCATGGTGTCGAACTTGACGCCCTGCACCGCGATGCCCTGGGCCGGGTCGCCGCCAATGGCGCAATTGGCCAGGATGTTCATGTCGTACTTGGCGTTCTGGCCGACCTTGGCCTTGGTTGGGTCTTCCAGCAACGGCTTGAGGGCTCGCAGCACGGTATCGCGGTCCAGCTGTGCCGGCGCGCCGATGTAGGAATGGGTCAGCGGGATGTAGGCCGCTTCGTGCGGCTGCACGGCGAACGACAGGCCCACCAGCTGCGCTTTCTGCGCATCCAGGCCAGTGGTCTCGGTGTCGAAGGCGAACAGTTCGGCCTTGTTCAGTTTTTCCAGCCAGGCATCGAAGCGCGCCTGGTCGAGGATGGTTTCATAGCGCGTTTCGACTTCGGCCACCACGGGTGGCTCGTCGGCAACGATGGCCTGGCCGGCCCGCTTGGCATCGCGCTGAACCTCATCGATCCAGCTTTTGAATTCGAGTTCGGTATACAGCTCCACCAGTGCTTCGCGGTCCGGCTCGCCGCACACCAGCGCTTCCACTTCCACGTCCAGGGGCACGTCGATCTTGATGGTGGCCAGCTGGTAGGAAAGGAACGCCATGTCCTTATGCTCTTCGAGCTTGGCCGGCAGGTTCTTGGCCCCACGAATTGGCAGGGCAGGCACCTTGTCGAGGTTCTCGTACAGCTCTTTCAGGCCGCCGCCGATGCCCACCAGCAAGCCCACGGCCGTTTTTTCGCCAACGCCGGGAACGCCGGGAATGTTGTCGACTTTGTCGCCCATCAGGGCCAGATAGTCGATGATGTGCTCAGGACCGACGCCGAATTTCTCTTTCACGCCCTCAATGTCCATGACGCTGCCGGTCATGGTGTTGACCAGGGTAACGTGGCCATCGACCAGTTGCGCCATGTCCTTGTCACCGGTGGAGATGATCACCGGGCGGTCGGCGGCTGCGCTGCTGCGGGCCAGGGTGCCGATGACGTCGTCGGCCTCGACATTGTCCACGCACAGCAGCGGGTAACCCAGGGCGCGCACGCTGGCGTGCAGCGGTTCTACCTGCACGCGCAGGTCGTCGGGCATGCTGGGGCGGTTGGCCTTGTAGTCGGCGAACATTTCGTCACGGAATGTGCCGCCCTTGGCGTCGAACACCACCGCGAAGGGGCTGTCCGGATACTGCTTGCGCAGGCTCTTGAGCATGTTCAGCACGCCCTTCACCGCGCCGGTCGGCATGCCCCGCGAGGTGGTCAGTGGTGGCAGCGCATGAAACGCCCGATACAGGTAAGAAGAACCGTCCACCAGGACGAGGGGAGCTTTGCTCATGAGCAGAATCAACCTTTTCGGCGGGTCCGGCGCTAGAATGTCCGGAACATTGACGACAAAGGGACAAGGTTATCATGCGCGCACCGAAACGCTTGTTGCTGGTCAGTCTGTTGATTGCCTGTCCGATGGCCGTGATGGCTGCGGACGAAGCGGTCACGGCCGATCCGGATGTCACGATTCACCAGGAAGGTGACAAAACCATTCAGGAATACCGGCAAAATGGCTTCCTGTATGCGATCAAGGTCACCCCGAAACATGGCAAACCGTACTTTCTGGTTCGCGCCGACGGTACCGATGCCAACTACATCCGGTCTGACCAACCGGACATGCTGATTCCGGCATGGAAGATATTCGAATGGAAATGACTCAACCTTAACTTCAACCGGGCACCCCCGACGGGGGTGCCAGTATGGGCAACTTTTCATGTCAGTGTTTACACCCCTGTCGCGGCCTGAGCTTGAAACCTTTCTCGCACCTTACGGCCTGGGCCGTCTGCGCGATTTCCAGGGGATTGCCGCCGGAACCGAGAACAGCAATTTCTTCATCAGCCTGGAACAGGGCGAGTACGTCCTCACACTGGTCGAACGCGGCCCGGTGCAGGACCTGCCGTATTTCATCGAATTGCTCGACGTGCTGCACGAGGCTGACCTACCTGTGCCGTACGCACTGCGCACCACCGATGGCGTGGCGTTGCGCGAGCTGGCCGGCAAGCCTGCGCTGCTGCAACCGCGCCTGCCGGGCAAGCACATCAAGGTGCCCAATAGCCAGCACTGCGTGCAGATGGGCGAGCTGATCGGCCACATTCACCTGGCCACCCGCGAGCACGTGCTGGAGCGAAAGACCGACCGCGGCCTGGACTGGATGCTGGAAGAGGGCGATCGCCAGATCGGCCAGCTGGGCAGCGAGGCCGCCGGCCTGTTGCGCAGCGCCCTGGACGAGATCAAGGAACACAAGGCGCAGATCCTGGCGCTGCCACGGGCCAATCTGCACGCTGACCTGTTCCGTGACAATGCGCTGTTCGAAGGCACGCACCTGACGGGCGTGATCGACTTCTACAACGCCTGCTCTGGCCCGATGCTGTATGACCTGGCGATCAGCCTGAACGACTGGTGCTCGGATGAAGCCGGCGCGCTGGACGCGCCACGGGCACGGGCCATGCTGGGCGCGTATGCCGGGCTGCGGCCGTTCACGGCGGCGGAGGCGCACTTGTGGCCGGTGATGCTGCGCGTGGCGTGTGTGCGCTTCTGGCTGTCACGCCTGGTGGCGGCGCAGGCATTCGCCGGCCTGGACGTGCTGATCCACGACCCGGCGGAGTTTGAACACCGCCTGGCGTTGCGCCAGCAGGTCAGCGTGGCGTTGCCGTTCGCCTTGTAACCTGCATTCACATAGTAGCTGCCGCCAGGCGGCGGCCGGCCGTTACGCCTGGATCAGAGCTGTTCCAGGCAGCCCGCCAAATCGTTGCCCAGCTTTTCCATCAACTGCTCGTAGCCTTTCGGCGTGGCGTCGGCGAAGCCGCCCAGGCCGTCCAGCTCGGCCAAGCGTACCGGCAGGCCAGCGGTCAGGGTTTCGGCCAGGCGCGGGCGGGCCGGCGGTTCACTGAACACGCAGGACTTGCCTACTTCCTGCAAACGCGCGCGCATGGCCGCCACGTGCTGGGCGCCCGGCTGCACTTCAGCGGCCACGCTGAACACGCCAGTGTGCTTCACGCCGAACTCATCTTCGAAATAATCGAAGCCTTCGTGAAACACGAAGAACGGCTTGCCGGCGACCCCGGCCAGGCGCGTTTTAAGGCGGCCGTCCAAAGCGTCCAGGCGGCCATCGAAAGCCTTCAGGTTGCTGTCGTAGCGCGCGGCATTGGCCGGGTCGGCCTTGCTCAGGTCGGCAGCCATGCGCGCGGCAATCACCCGGGCATTGAAGGTCGACAACCACAGGTGCGAGTCCAGGCTGCCGGGGCGGTGATCGTGATCGTGTTCGTCCGGGTCGGCCTCTTCATGGGACTGGCTGTCAGCCGTGAAATGACGCAGCTTCAGGCCTGCCAGGTCCTGAATAGTGACGGTCGGCTTGCTGCGGGTCTGCACCACCTTGGGCAGAAAGCCTTCCATGTCCGGGCCAATCCAGTACAGCAGGTCGGCGTCGCCCACACGGCGCACATCCGAAGGGCGCAGGGCATAGTGGTGCGGCGACGCGCCCGGCGGCAGCAGGACTTCAGGGCTGCCCACGCCATCCTGCACGGCTGCGGCAATCAGTTGCAGGGGCTTGATGCTGGTGAGCACGCGAACCTCGGCCTGAGCGGGCACGGTCACGACAGCGGCAAGGCAGAAAGCGACAAAAAGACTGAAATTGCGGGACACAATAACCACTCAACAGGACGAGAACAGGTAATATAATAACGTCTCTCGCTGATATCGTCGCCGCTCATGCCTAATACCCCGCTGGCCAACCGCCCCCACGACCACTCCCACTGCGTGCATAGCGCCCTGTCGGAGGCCGATGCCCTGTGCGCACGCATGGGCCTGCGCCTGACCGCCCTGCGCCGCCGGGTGCTGGAACTGGTGTGGCAAAGCCACAAGCCGCTGGGCGCCTACGATATTCTCGCGGTGTTGAGCGACCAGGACGGCCGCCGCGCGGCGCCGCCCACGGTGTACCGCGCGCTGGATTTCCTGCTGGAAAACGGCCTGGTGCACCGCATTGCCTCGCTGAACGCGTTCATCGGCTGCAACCACCCTGAACACGCCCACCAGGGCCAATTCCTGATTTGCCGCGAGTGCCACGTGGCCCTCGAGCTGGAACAGCCGGCCATCAGCCAGGCCATCGTCAAGAGCGCTGCCGAAGTGGGCTTCAAGGTCGAAGGCCAGACCGTTGAGGTGGTCGGCCTGTGCTCCACCTGCCAGGCCGCCTGATGAGCGACGCACTGATCCGCCTGGAGCAGGTGGCGGTCACCTTTGCTGGGCAGAACGTGCTGGAAAACATTCAGCTGAGCGTGAACAGCGGCGAAATCGTCACCTTGATCGGCCCCAACGGCGCCGGCAAGACCACCCTGGTGCGCGCCGTGCTCGGCCTGCTCAAGCCGGACAGTGGCGTGGTGTGGCGCAAGCCGAAACTGCGCATCGGCTACATGCCGCAAAAGCTGCACGTGGACCCCACCCTGCCTCTGTCCGTGCTGCGCTTCCTGCGCCTGGTGCCTGGCGTCGATCGTCAGCGCGCCTTGGCGGCGCTGGCCGAAGTCGGGGCTGAACAGGTGATCGACAGCCCGGTACAGAATATTTCCGGCGGCGAGATGCAGCGCGTGCTGCTGGCCCGGGCACTGCTGCGCGAGCCGCAGTTGCTGGTGCTGGATGAACCCGTGCAAGGTGTCGACGTGGCCGGCCAGGCCGAGCTGTACAGCCTGATCACTCGCCTGCGCGACCGCCACGGCTGCGGCGTGCTGATGGTGTCCCACGACCTGCACCTGGTAATGAGCACCACCGACCAGGTAGTGTGCCTCAACCGTCACGTATGCTGTTCCGGCCACCCGGAACAGGTCAGCGGCGACCCAGCGTTTGTCGAGTTATTCGGCGATCATGCGCCGAACCTGGCGATTTACCACCACCATCACGACCATGCTCACGACTTGCATGGCCAAGTGGTCACCGGCGACAACGCGCATTCGCACATTCTCACCCCCCATGTACACGGAGACGGCTGCAAGCATGGCTGATTTTCTGCTTTACGCCTTGCTGGCTGGCTTGTCCCTGGCGATCGTCGCCGGCCCGTTGGGCTCCTTCGTGGTATGGCGGCGCATGGCCTACTTTGGCGACACCCTGTCCCACGCCGCCCTGCTGGGCGTGGCCCTGGGCTTCGTGCTGGACGTCAGCCCGGCGCTGGCGGTGACCGTCGGCTGTCTGTTGCTGGCGATCCTGCTGGTTACCCTGCAACAGCGCCAGCCGCTGGCCTCGGACACCCTGCTGGGTATCCTGGCGCCCAGCACGCTGTCGCTGGGCCTGGTGGTGCTGAGCTTCATGCATGACGTGCGCATCGACCTGATGAGCTACCTGTTCGGTGACCTGCTGGCCATCAGCCCCACGGACCTGGCCTGGATTCTGGGCGGCAGTGCCGCGGTGCTGGCCCTGGTGCTGGCGCTGTGGCGCCCTTTGCTGGCAGTTACCGTGCATGAAGAACTGGCGCGGGTTGAAGGCCTGCCCGTGGCAGCGCTGCGCATGACCCTGATGCTGCTGATCGCCATCGTCATCGCCGTGGCGATGAAAATCGTCGGCGTGTTGCTGATTACGTCGCTGCTGATCATCCCGGCCGCAGCCGCCCAACGCCACGCCCGTTCGCCGGAGCAGATGGCGCTGGGGGCCAGTATTCTCGGGGTTGTCGCAGTGTGTGGCGGCCTGGCCATGTCCTGGTTCAAGGACACGCCGGCTGGCCCGTCGATCGTCGTCTGCGCCGCTACACTGTTCCTATTGAGCTTTGCGCTACCCCGCCGTTGATGGTGGTGTTCTGTCACAGGTTATTTTCGTGTCACCAGACAGGGTGTAGACTTGGCCGCTTTTTGCGCAAATAGAGAGTCGCAGGAATGAAGCCGTTCGCCTCCCGTTATCTGCTCCTTGCCGCATTTTCGCTCATATTGGGCGCTTGCCAGAGCCATACGCCGCAGCCTCCCGCGCCGGCGCCGACCCCCGATGCGTTCCTGCAATTGCAGCAGAACATCGACGGCGGCGAACTGGCCACAGCCGAGGACCAACTGGCCACCCTGCAAAAGCAGGACCCGGATGACCCGCGCCTGGAGCCCTACCAGCGCCAACTGGCCGAAGCCTACCTGCAACGCAGCCAGATCGTGTTGCAAAAAGGTGACGTCAACGCGGCCGCCACTGCCCTGGCCCGTGCCCGCGCGCTGATGCCCAAGGCTCCGGCCCTGACCGGCGGCGCCAACGGCCCGATCCGCCAGGCGCGCAAGGCCGAGCTTGAGAAAGCCGAGGCTGCCCTGCAGGCGGCGGAAGCCAAGCCGGCGGCCAAGGTCATCGACCCGACAGCACAAAGCACGCCCGTGGCGCTGAACATCACCGACAGCCGCGCACTGCAGCGTCAGCTGGACGATATCGCCACCGACGTGGTGAATTACCAGTGTGATGTGCTGGTAGTGGTGCCACGTACCCAGGACTGGCCGTGGCTGCAGACGCTGATCAAGAAGCGCGTGGACAAGCTGGCGCCTGACCTGAAGTGGCAGCTGGGCCACAAGATTGTGCGCAACCAGCCCGCGCAGATGGTGCTTAGCCCGCACAAGTGATCTCTTGCATCAACCATTGCCCCGCAGGCGCTGCTGAAGGCTAGGCGGCACGCTATGCGTGCCACGCAGCCTGGCGGCAGCTCCTGCGAGATCATGGCACTATCAGGCAGGGACTGCCTTGGCCTTTGGCTCTCGGTCCCACACGCGGTGCTTGGCGATCGCGGCGATGAAGGCCTTGTGTACCTTGGCATCGTCACCCACCACCAACCCTGCATCCTCGTCCAGCTTCAGCGCATCGATCAACGGCTTGGCACCGGCGTTGAGGCCGATGGCCTTGAGGTGCTTGTAGGCTTCGAGAAGGAAGTGCAGGGCTACCCCATCCCCTCCCAGCGCTTTCACCGACGCATCGCCACCTGGCACCCACACCGCATCGAAGGCCACTGACGGCAGGCCCTCGGCCGAGGCGTCCACGGGCAGCTCCTTGCCATCGGCGGTTTTCACCGGCGCCGAGGTCGGGCCCAGCACCTTGGCATGGGCACCTTCAGCTTCCAGGGCCTTCTTCACCGCCGCCACCTGGGCGCCATCGACACCGTTGGCCACCAGCACGGCCACTTTGCGACCCTTGATATCACCCGACAGCAGGTTCAGTTGGCTCAGCGCCGGCGAAGCCTTCAGCGCGGGTTCCGGCACCTGCACGGTGCCGGCCTTCGGTGCCGGCAGGCCGAGGTTCGCAGCTACGCGGGCCGCCAGGTCGAGGTCGATGTTGGCGAGAATCTCGTTCACTTCACGGGCACGAATGTACTCTCGGTCGACCTTGCCCAACTCGAAGCTGTAGGCCGCGATCACATGCTCTTGTTCCGGCTTGCTCAGGCTGTGGAAAAACAGCCGGGCCTGGGAGAAGTGGTCGCCGAAGGACTCGCTGCGCTGACGGATCTTGTGCGCCTCGATGCGTTCCGGATAGGTCTCGAAGCCACCATCCTGGGCGGCCGCCGGGGTTTCCTTAGGCCAGCCACCATCGATGGAGTTCGGCTCGTAGGAAGCACGGCCCTTGTCGATGGTCACGCGATGCTGGGCATCGCGCTGGCTGCTATGGTTTGGCGCCAGCGGACGGTTGATCGGAATTTCGTGGAAGTTCGGCCCACCCAGTCGACTGATCTGCGTGTCGGTGTAGGAAAACAGGCGGCCTTGTAGCAGCGGGTCGTTGGAAAAGTCGATGCCCGGCACGATGTGGCCTGGGCAGAACGCGACCTGCTCGGTCTCGGCGAAATAGTTGTCCGGGTTGCGGTTGAGCACCATCTTGCCCAGCGGCGTCACCGGTACCAGCTCTTCGGGGATGATCTTGGTCGGGTCGAGCAGATCGAAGTCGAACTTGTGCTCGTCCTCTTCGGGCACGATCTGCACACCAAACTCCCATTCCGGGTAGTCCCCCATCTCGATGGCTTCCCACAGGTCGCGGCGATGGTAGTCGGTGTCCTTGCCCGCCAGCTTCTGCGCTTCGTCCCACACCAGCGAGCAGACTCCGGCCTTGGGCTTCCAGTGGAATTTCACGAAGCTGGATTTGCCTTCGGCGTTCACCAGCCGGAAGGTATGAATGCCGAAGCCTTCCATGGTGCGCAGGCTTTTCGGAATGGCGCGGTCGGACATGGTCCAGATGACCATGTGCGCCGATTCGGGCACCAGCGAGACGAAGTCCCAGAAGGTGTCGTGGGCGGAGCCGCCGGTAGGGATTTCGTTGTGCGGCTCAGGCTTCACCGCATGGACGAAATCCGGAAACTTGATGGCGTCCTGGATAAAGAACACCGGCATGTTGTTGCCAACCAAGTCGAAATTGCCTTCATCGGTATAGAACTTGACGGCAAAGCCACGCACGTCGCGCACGGTGTCACCGGAGCCGCGTGGGCCCTGCACCGTGGAAAAGCGCACGAATACCGGGGTGATTTTCGCCGGGTCCTGCAGGAAACCGGCCTTGGTCAGCTCGGTATGCGCCGCATAGCTCTGAAAGTAACCATGGGCGCCGGTGCCGCGGGCATGCACGATGCGCTCGGGAATGCGCTCATGGTCAAAATGCGTGATTTTCTCGCGCATGATGAAGTCTTCGAGCAGCGACGGCCCCCGCGCACCCACTTTCAGGGTGTTCTGGTTATCGCTGACCTTGACCCCCTGGTTGGTGCGCAACGCCTGGCCAGTGGCGTCGCTGCGAAATTGTTCCAGGCTGTCGAGCTTGGGGTTGGTGTTGCCACGGTCGAGTGTGTCGGTACCGGCGGCCTGGCTTTTGCCAGCAGTGGGCGTTTTCTTTGTCATCTGTCCTAGACTCCTCATCTGCAGCCGCCCCTGGCGGGCGGTCGGCGTGGGCGAAAATCCCTGTCACGGGCAGGGATAATGGCAATGCCTAGGTAATGACTGGCGAGCACTTGCGGCCGTTCCTTTTATTTTTCCAACCTTTGATCGCGTTATTGCCGAATGAAAGGATGTTTACGAAATAAATGCTAAGTCTCTCTATACGGACAGGCTAAAATGCGCGACCGGCTAACCGCTGACTCCCCATTCAATGCGCCCCACAAGGTTCGCTACGTGATCGAGTTCCAAAATGTGCATAAAACCTACCGCGTCAACGGTAGGGAAATTCCCGCGCTGCACCCGACCAATCTGAGCGTCGAGAACGGTCAGGTGTTCGGCCTGATCGGCCATTCCGGTGCCGGCAAAAGTACCCTGCTGCGCCTGATCAACCGTCTGGAAGCCCCCAGCGGCGGCAGGATCATTGTTGATGGCGAAGACGTCACGGCGTTCGACGCCAACAACCTGCGGCGCTTCCGCCAGCAGGTCGGCATGATCTTCCAGCACTTCAACCTGTTGGCCTCCAAGACCGTGGCCGACAACGTCGCGTTGCCACTGCGCCTGGCGGGTGAACTGTCGGCCACAGAAATCAACCAGCGCGTAGCCGCACTCCTGGAGCGCGTCGGCCTGTCCGACCACGCCAAGAAGTACCCCGCGCAACTGTCCGGCGGGCAGAAGCAGCGCGTGGGCATTGCCCGTGCGCTGTCCACCAACCCCAAGGTGCTGCTGTGCGACGAGGCCACCAGCGCCCTCGACCCCCAGACCACGGCGTCAGTGCTGCAACTGCTGGCGGAGATCAACCGCGAGCTGAAACTGACCATCGTGCTGATCACCCACGAAATGGACGTCATCCGCCGGGTCTGCGACCAGGTCGCGGTGATGGACGCCGGCGTGATTGTCGAGCAGGGTCCGGTGGCCGAGGTGTTCCTGCACCCACAGCACCCGACCACCAAGCGATTCGTGCAGGAAGACGAGGAAGTCGACGAGAACGACCAGCGCGCCGACTTCGCTCACGTGCCGGGCCGCATCGTGCGCCTGACCTTCCAGGGCGAAGCCACCTACGCGCCGCTGCTGGGTACCGTGGCCCGTGAAACAGGCGTGGACTACAGCATCCTGGCCGGCCGCATCGACCGCATCAAGGATACGCCCTACGGCCAGTTGACCCTGGCCATCACCGGCGGCGACATGGAGGCTGCCTTCGCCCGCTTCACCTCTGCAGACGTTCATATGGAGGTGCTGCGCTAATGGATTTCCTCAACTACTTCGCCAACGTCGACTGGTCGGAGATTCTCGACGCCACCAACGACACCATGGTGATGCTCGGCGCCTCGCTGGTATTCACGGTGCTGCTGGGCCTGCCGCTGGGCGTGCTGCTGTTCATCTGCGGCCCGCGCCAGCTATTCGAGAACAAGGGCATCTACGCGCTGCTGGCGTTCTGCGTGAACGTACTGCGCTCGTTGCCGTTCATCATTCTGCTGATCGTGCTGATCCCGGTCACCGTGCTGATCACCGGCACCTCGCTGGGCGTGGCCGGTGCCATCCCGCCGCTGGTGATCGGTACCACGCCGTTCTTCGCCCGCCTGGTGGAAACCGCCCTGCGTGAAGTGGACCGCGGCATCATCGAGGCCACCCAGTCGATGGGGGCCACGCCGCGCCAGATCATCATGAACGCGCTGCTGCCCGAGGCATTGCCGGGGATTATCGCGGCGACTACCGTGACTGCGATTACACTGGTGTCCTACACCGCGATGGCGGGTGTAGTGGGTGCCGGTGGCCTGGGCGACCTGGCGATCCGTTTTGGTTACCAGCGTTTCCAGACTGACGTGATGATCGTCACCGTGGTGATCCTGGTGGTACTGGTACAAGTGCTGCAAACCATCGGCGACAAGCTGGTGGTGCACTTTTCCAGGAAATAAAGAACCCGCAAATGACACTGTGCCACGGCGATACCGTGGCGCCGGAGGCCTTCGGGCCTCTGCAAGGAGCTGAACATGAAAAAACTGCTGGCGGCCTTTGCCGCCGTGGCCGCGTTGTCGGCCCACGCCAATGACACCCTGACCGTCGCGGCCACCGCCGTGCCCCACGCTGAAATCCTCGACTTCGTGAAGCCGCAACTGGCCAAGGAAGGCGTGGACCTGAACGTGAAGGTGTTCACCGACTACATCCAGCCGAACGTGCAGGTGGCCGAGAAGCGCATGGACGCCAACTTCTTCCAGCACCAGCCGTACCTGGACGAATTCAACAAGAGCAAGGGTACCAACCTGGTGGCCGTGACCGGCGTGCACCTGGAGCCACTGGGTGCCTACTCCAGCAAGTGGAAAGCGCTGACAGACCTCCCCGGCGGCGCCAACGTGGTCATCCCCAACGACGCTACCAACGGCGGCCGTGCGCTGTTGCTGTTGCAGAAAGTCGGCCTGATCAAACTGAAGAACCCGACTGACATCCTGTCCACGCCCAAGGACATCGTCGAAAACACCAAGGACCTGAAAATCCGCGAACTGGAAGCCGCCACCCTGCCACGCGTGCTGACCCAGGTCGACCTGGCGCTGATCAACACCAACTACGCGCTGGAAGCCAAACTGGACCCGTCCAAGGACGCCCTCGCCATTGAGGGCAATGACTCGCCTTACGTGAACATCCTGGTAGCGCGCCCGGACAACAAGGACTCGCCTGCCATGCAGAAACTGGCGGCGGCGCTGCACAGCCCCGAGCTGAAGGCGTTCATCCTGGAGAAATACAAGGGCGCGGTTCAGCCCGCGTTCTGATAGATGCATTTTGGGCCCGCCGTGCGGGCCCAACCGCTTGTCAATTGCGCTGCACCAGCGCCGGCAACTGCGCCACCAGCTTCGGCCCGTTCAAGGGCGCGCGAATGAAGCCCCTCTGCGTTCCATCAGGCCCCAGCAACGCCAGGTTGCGACTGTGTTCCACGGTGTAGTTGGGCTTGCTGGTATCGGCCGGAATGTAAGGAATGCTCAGGCCGTTGGCCAGCTTCTGCAGGCTGTTGCCATCCCCCGCGAACCCGCGGAAATCCTTGTCGAAATAGCCCAGGTACTGCTTGAGCTGCTGCGGCGTGTCGCGCCCAGGGTCGACGCTGACCAGTATCACTTGCAGACGGGCAGCGGCGGCGGCGGGCAGCTCACTCTTGACCTGGCGCAGCTGCGCCAGGGTGGTCGGGCAGATGTCCGGGCAGAAGGTGTAACCGAAGAACAGCAGGCTCCACTTGCCCTTCAGGTCGTCCAGCGCCACGGGCTGGCCATCCTGATCGGTCATGGTCACCGACGGCACGGTGCGGTGTTCGGGCAGCAGGATGATGCCGGCATCGATAAACCCGGTATTGGCACCCTCGCGGTTGTCCTGCAGCACCCGGTGCACGGTCAGGCCGATGATGACCGCGACAACGGCGGCAAGGATGAAGACGGTTTTCTGGACTCGGGTCATAGGCTCAGCAACAGGTAGTGATCGGCGAGCAGCGCCACGAACAGCAGCAGCAGGTACCAGATAGAGTACTTGAACAGGCTCATGGCCGCGTGCGGGTTGCTGCCACGGTACAGCACCACAGCCCATTGCAGGAAGCGCGCGCCGAGGGCCAGCGCACACACCAGATAGAGCAGACCGCTCATGCGGATAACGTAGGGCAGCAGGGTGGCCACCAGCATCAGCGCGGTATACAGCAAGATATGCACCTTGGTGTAGTACACCCCATGCGTGACCGGCAGCATGGGAATTTCCGCTCGCGCATATTCTTCGCGGCGGTGGATGGCCAAGGCCCAGAAGTGCGGCGGGGTCCACGCGAAGATGATCAGCACCAGCAGCAAGGGCTCGGCGCCCAGGTGCCCGGTGACAGCTACCCAGCCGAGGATGGGCGGCGCGGCACCGGCCAGGCCGCCGATGACGATGTTCTGCGGTGTCGCGCGCTTGAGAAAGCCGGTGTAGACCACCGCGTAGCCCAGCAACGAGGCCAGCGTCAACCACGCGCACAGCGGGTTGGTGAATACCAGCAGCAGGGCCATGCCCGCCAGCGCCAGCACGGCAGCGAAGCTCAAGGCCGCCGCCGGCCCCAGGCGCCCCTCGGCCACCGGACGCTTGTGGGTACGGGCCATGAGCGCGTCGATACGACGGTCCACCACATGGTTGATCACCGCTGCACCGCCGGCGCAAAAGGCGATGCCCAGATTGCCGAATATCAACACCTGCCACGGCACACCGGCACGGGTGGCGAGGAACATGCCCACCAGCGACGTCATCAGCATCAGCACCACCACCCGTGGCTTGGTCAACTCCAGGTAGTCACGCCAGCCGGCCTGGGCGCCTGCGCCCGTTGCCGTTGTCATCGCACTTCTCCTCGTGGTCATTTCCCCGAGCCGAGCATCGGCAGGTGCGGGCGCCAGTGGCGGCGCTGGGCAATGGCCCGGGGCAGGGGCACTGCGCGCAATCGGTAATTCACCGTGATCAGGGTCATTAACAGTATGGCCCCGCCAGCGTTATGGGCCACCGCCACAGCCAGGGGCAAGTGCAACAGCACATTGCTGATGCCCAGCGCCAGTTGCAGGCCCAACGCCGCCAGCACCCCAGCGGCCAGGCGCCCATGGCCCTCGGCACGCAACTGCCAGGCCAGGCCCGCCAGTATCAGGCCGAGCACGCAGGCGCCGATGCGATGGGTAAGGTGGATGGCCGTGCGTGCTTCGCTGTCCAGGTGCCCACCCAGGTAGTTGGGGCCGATGTGCTGGGTGAGGTGAAAGCCGTTGGCGAAATCGGCATCGGGCAACCATTGCCCCTGGCACAGCGGAAAGTCGGTGCACGCCATGGCGGCGTAGTTGGCGCTGACCCAACCGCCCAGGGCGATCTGGCCAATGACCAGGGTCAACCCCAGCAACGCCCAACGGCGCAAGCGCGGTGACACAGCAGGCAAGGGCGCGAAGGCGCCGGACAGGCGCAGGCTGAGCAGCAGCAACAAACTCAGGGTGGCGAAACCGCCCAGCAAGTGCGACGTGACCACCTGCGGCCAGAGCTTGAGCGTGACCGTCCACATGCCGAACGCCGCCTGGGCCACCACCACGCCCAGCAGCGCCAGGGGCAACCGATAGGGCTGGCCGTCACGGCCATGACGGCGCCAGGCCTGAATCGCCAACAGGCCCACCAGCAGGGCCAGGCTGCCCGCACAATAGCGATGGATCATCTCACTCCAACCTTTCTCCGCCTGCACCGGGTGCTCGGGGAAGCTCGCCTGGGCGTGGGCCAACTGGGCCTCGGAGCTGGGCACGGCGATGAAGCCGTAGCAGCCAGGCCAGTCCGGGCAACCCAGGCCCGCGTGGGTGAGGCGGGTGTAGGCACCGAGCAAGACCACGAGCAGCGCAAGCACGGTAGCCAGCAACGCGAGGCGGTATCCAGGTTTGGCCATGGTCGGCGGCTCCTACCCTATGTTGGACAGTTTCAACAGCTGGCGCAGATCGTCGAGCAGGTTCTTGCCGTTGACGTCGGCGCCGTAGCGCAACACCAGGTTGCCGTGCGGGTCGATGATCCACAGGTGCGGGCCGGGCTTGCCGGTGACCATTGCCGCGTACCTGTCCAATGCCAGCGGGTAGCGCTGCAAGCGGGGGTATTCCCGGGCCAGCAATGCTTCGTAGTCGCCGCTCTGCGGCTGTGGCGCCGCCAGTGCGTGGCTGGCGCGGGAGGCGTCGCGACCCAGGCCGATCTGGATCTGCCGGGCCAGGTACACCAGGTGCTGGCAGTCAGCGGCACATTCGCCGGGGGTAGTCACCAGCAGCTGCCAGCGCTGTTCATCGGCTACCACCCCCAGCTCGGCACGGGTCTGGCCATTGGCGATGAGTTCGCCATGGTAACTGCGGCCTTCCGGCACCCAGAAGTTGAGCTTGTACATGAAGGTGGCCAGCACCATCGGGCCCACCGTCAGCAGCACAATCAACAGCAACTGCAGGCGACCGCTGCGGCGCGTCGGCACTGCCTTGGTGTCAGACAGCCCGGGTGGATTCATGGCCGCTCCCATGGCGCTTCTCCTTCTTGTTGTTGAAGCCAAAGTAGAGGTACAGCCCCGCCAGTGTCAGGGCCATGGCGAACCACTGCACGGCATAGCCAACGTGCTGCTCGGGGCCCATGGCAACCACCGGCCAGCCCAGCTGGTAGGCACCCGGCCCCGGGGTCAGGCGCATTTCGTGGGCGAAGCCGTCGCGGCCCAGCTCCGCCCACAGGGCGCTTGGGTCCAAGGCCGTGACCAGGCGCGGCCAACGCTGGTTTCTGGGGTCGGGGCTTAGTTGGTAAGTGGCGCCTGGCGGGATATACACCCAGGCGACAATACTCAGCACCTGGCCGGGCGTATCGAAATGCGGCGGCGTGCGCCGGTCGTTCCATGGCAACCACCCACGGTTGACCAACAGCCACAGGCCGCTGGCCTGGTCGTGAAACGGTTGCAGCAATTCGACGCCCACGTGGCCGTCACGTTGGCGATTGTCGAGGATCAGGCTGTGATCGGCGTCGAACTGACCGCGCAACTGCACGCGCCGGAACGCCGGAGCATCCAGGCTTGTCAACTGGCTGCTGGCGACGGGCTCGGCGACCCGGTGCAGCGCGTCCTGCGCGAGCAACTGACGTTTCTCCTCGGCGCGGCCCAGCTGCCAGAAGCCCAGGCTGACCAGCACAGGCAGCAGCGCCAGCACCACCAGGGTGGGCCACAGGCCGGGGCGGAAGCGCCTCGCTATACTTGCTTGCATCGCTTGCCCTCCCGGAGACTGGCCATGCTCAAAGCCGCGATCGTGCTGATGTTGCTGGCCA
The DNA here is from genome assembly GCA_963816515.1 of uncultured Gammaproteobacteria bacterium. Classification (GTDB taxonomy): domain Bacteria; phylum Pseudomonadota; class Gammaproteobacteria; order Pseudomonadales; family Pseudomonadaceae; genus Aquipseudomonas. Next base: position 2,356,273 of record CAWFKX010000001.1, read on the forward strand.
CTGTCGCCAGCCTGTTCAGCGGTCTGTTCTTTCTGGTCAAGGACGACGGTCGCTCCGATCGCCTGGTGAAAGCCCTGACCGTGCGAGTCATCCTTGCCGCGCTGACCATCGGCCTGGTGGCCTGGGGTTTCTACAGCGGCCAGCTGACCTCCAGCGCCCCCTGGTGAACCCGCCTACAGCACGTAGACGAAGATGAACAGGCCCACCCACACCACGTCCACGAAGTGCCAATACCAGCTGGCCGCCTCGAAACCGAACTGGTGGTCCGCGTCGAAATGCCCGCGCAGAATACGGATCAGCATCACCGTCAGAATCAGCGTACCCATGGTCACGTGGGCACCGTGAAAGCCGGTGAGCATGAAGAAGGTCGCGCCATAGATGCCCGAGCCCAGGGTCAGCCCCAGCTCTTCATAGGCTTCGATGTACTCGTGGGCCTGCAGGAACAGAAAGCTCAGGCCCAGCACAATGGTGGCCGCCAGCCATAGCTTCAGCGCGCCCCGGTGGCCGCGTTTCAGGGCATGGTGGGCAATGGTCACGGTGACGCTGGAACTGACCAGCAGCACGGTATTGATCAGTGGCAGGTGCCAGGGGTTGATCACGCCCTTGGGCGGCGGGAACAGCTTGGGGTCGGGGGTGTGCAGCAGCGGCCAGGCGAACTGGAAGTTGGGCCACAGCATGTGCGCGATGCCCTTGGGGCCCTCGCCCCCCAAGGCCGGGCCGGCAACATTGCGCACATAGAACAATGCGCCGAAGAAGGCGACGAAGAACATCACTTCGGAGAAGATGAACCATGACATGCCCCAGCGGAACGAGCGGTCCAGCTGTGGGCTGTAGAGGCCGGCATGGCTTTCCTTGATGACCGCGCCGAACCAGCCGAACATCATGTAGGCGATGATCAGCGCCCCCGCGAAGAAGATCCACGGGCCGTGGGAATGGGCATGCGCCGCCTTTAAGTCATTGAACCAGGTGCCCAGGCCGAACACCGTGGTCAACAGGCCCAGCGTGGCGATGATCGGCCACTTGCTTTGCGCCGGAACGTAATAGTGTTCGTGGGTTGCCATGGTGCTGTTCTCCGTTGCTGCAGGGTCGCGCGGTCAGCTGCCAGTCTTGATCGGTGGGTGCCGGGCGGTGATGTCGAAGAGCGTGTAGGCCAGCGTCAGGTGTTTGATGTCCTTGGGCAAGTCGCGGTCGACGATGAAGCGCACCGGCATTTCGATGCGCTCGCCGGGGTCGAGCACCTGCTGGGTGAAACAGAAGCATTCGGTCTTGTGGAAGTACGAGGCCGCCTCGGAAGGGGCGATGCTGGGTACCGCCTGGGCGCTCATGGCGTGATCGGTGGGGTTGCGCGCCACGAAGATCATCTCGGTGACGGCACCCGGGTGCACGGTGACTTCAGACGCCTTGGAATAGAACTCCCAGACCATGTCGGCGTTGTTGGTAGGCAGGAACTGCACGCGCACATCCCGCGTGGGGTCCACTACCTGGCTGCCCTCGTACTGGCCGGCGGTCTTGCCATTGATGCCGAACGCCTTGCACATCACGTCGTACAGCGGCACCAAGGCAAAACCGAAGGCAAACATCAGCGCCACCACCAGCAACAGGCGCGTGACCAGTTTGCGGGTGTTCATTTCACCTCCGGCGGCGTGGTGAAGGTGTGATACGGCGCCGGCGATGGAATGGTCCACTCCAGGCCCTCGGCGCCGTCCCATGGCTTGGCCGGCGCAGGGGGCCCGCCGCGAATGGTCTTGATCACGATGAACAGGAAAAAGATTTGCGTGGCACCAAAGGTGAACGCGCCGATGGAGGAGACCATGTTGAAATTGGCGAACTGCAGGTTGTAGTCCGGCACCCGGCGTGGCATGCCGGCCAGGCCAACGAAGTGCATGGGGAAGAACGCCACGTTCATACCGATGAAGGACAGCCAGAAGTGCAGCTTGCCCAGGGTTTCGTCGTACATGTGGCCGGTCCATTTCGGCAACCAGAAGTAGGCTGAAGCGAAGATGCCGAAGATCGCCCCAGGCACCAGTACATAATGGAAGTGCGCGACCACGAAGTAGGTGTCCTGATACTGGAAGTCCGCCGGCGCGATGGCCAGCATTAGCCCGGAAAAACCACCGATGCTGAACAGAATGACGAACGCCACGGCGAACAGCATCGGCGTCTCGAACGTCAGCGAGCCCTGCCACATGGTGCTGACCCAATTGAACACCTTCACCCCGGTGGGCACGGCGATCAGCATCGTGGCGTACATGAAGAACAGTTCGCCCACCAGCGGTATACCGACCACGAACATGTGATGCGCCCACACCAGGAACGACAGGAAGGCGATGCTGGCCGTGGCGTAGACCATGGAGGTGTAGCCGAACAGCGGCTTGCGCGAGAACGCCGGGATGATTGAGCTGATCGCGCCGAAGGCCGGCAGGATCATGATGTACACCTCGGGGTGACCGAAAAACCAGAACACATGCTGGAACAATACCGGGTCACCACCACCGGCCGCGCTGAAGAAACTGGTGCCGAAGTGAATATCCATCAACATCATGGTCACGCAGCCGGCCAGCACCGGCATCACTGCGATCAACAGGAAAGCGGTGATCAGCCAGGTCCACACGAACAACGGCATTTTCATCAGGGTCATGCCGGGCGCGCGCAGGTTGAGGATGGTGGCAATGATGTTGATCGCGCCCATGATCGAGCTGATGCCCATCAAGTGAATGGCGAAAATGAAGAAGGTCACGCTGGCCGGCGCGTAAGTGGTGGACAGCGGCGCATAGAAGGTCCAGCCGAAGTTCGGGCCGCCGCCGGGGCTGAACAGGGTCGACACCAGCAGCAGGAAAGCCGCCGGCAGCAGCCAGAAACTGAAGTTGTTCATGCGGGGCAGGGCCATGTCCGGCGCCCCGATCATCAGCGGGATCATCCAGTTGGCCAGGCCCACGAACGCCGGCATCACTGCACCGAACACCATCACCAGGCCATGCATGGTGGTCATCTGGTTGAAGAACGCCGGTTCCACGATCTGCAGGCCTGGCTGGAACAGTTCGGCGCGGATGACCATGGCGAACGAGCCACCCAGCAGGAACATGCAGAAGCTGAACCACAGGTACAAGGTACCGATGTCCTTGTGGTTGGTGGTCAGCACCCAGCGCATCAGGCCCTTGGCCGGGCCGTGGGCGTGGTCAGCCCCGGCGTGGCCATGATCATCGATCACTGCACTCATGTCCTGTCTCCCTCTGCGAGCGTGCTCGCACGGTTCATTTGGCTTGGGCCTGCTTAAACGCCAGCACGTCCTTGGGCGTGACCATGTCACCCTTGTTGTTGCCCCAGGCATTGCGTTCATAGGTAATGACGGCGGCGATATCGACCTCCGACAGCTGTTTGCCGAAGGCCGCCATGGCCGTGCCTGGCTTGCCGTTGAACACCCGGTTCAGGTGCGCGTCCTTGGGCCCGGTGGCAATCGGCGAGCCCTTGAGTGACGGGAACATCGGCGGCAGGCCCTGGCCTTCGGCCTGGTGACAGGCCACACAGGTGGTGTGGTAGACCTTGTCACCGCGCTCCACCAGTTCCTGCAGGGTCCAGTCCTTGCTGGTCAGCTCCTTGAGTTTGGCGGCTTCGGCCTTGCGCTCGCCCAGCCACGTGTCAAAGTCGGCCTGACTCTTGGCCTCGACCACAATGGGCATGAAGCCGTGGTCCTTGCCGCACAGTTCGCTGCACTGGCCCCGGTAGATGCCCGGTTTGTCGATACGGGTCCAGGCTTCGTTGACGAACCCGGGAATAGCGTCACGCTTGACCGCGAAGGCCGGCACCCACCACGAGTGGATCACATCGGCAGCGGTCACCAGGAAGCGGATCTTCACGCCCACCGGTAGCACCAGCGGGTTGTCGACCTCGAGCAGATAGTGCTCGTCCTTGGGCGCCTGGTTGTGAATCTGCTCCTGAGGAGTGGCCAGGTTGCTGAAGAACTCGACGTCCTGGCCCAGGTATTTGTAGTGCCACTTCCACTGATAGCCGGTGATCTGTATGTCCAGGTCCGGTTCACTGGTGTCGTACATGCGGATCAGGGTGCGGGTGGCCGGCACCGCCATGACGATCAAGATGACCAGCGGTACCACGGTCCAGAGGATTTCCACCTTGGTGCTTTCATGAAAGTGCGCGGCGACCTGGCCGGTGGAACGGCGGTGGATGATCATGGACCAGAACATCACGCCGAACACGACGATGCCGATGACCACACAGATCCAGAAGATGGTCATGTGCAGGTCGAAGACCTGATTGCTGATGTACGTCACCCCCGGTGCCATGTTCGTGGTCCAGGCAGCGTGGGCAGGCGTGAATGTCGACCACAGCAGAAGGCCCATCCAGACGTGTGGATGTCGCATCATCGCGGGTTCCCCTTATCGTTCTTGTTCTACCCCAGGCTTTACAAGCCCGCGGCTAAGGGAGCGGCGTCAAGACAGCGATCTTTGGCGGCCGGGGCCTTCGCTGCGCAGGCAGTCGGGCTTCAGGCATCAGGCAACGCGGTACTAATGCGCAGTATAGCCAGCACCCTAAGTGCTGCAATGAAGGGGCCGGAAATGAAAATGTTCAGCGCACCCCGCGGGCTTGAGCCCCGGCGAAATTCGAGGGCTGCAGGGCAGTGATGGCACTTAGATATAGCCGATGCATATAACGGTGAAATAATTATGACAAATGCGTCTTAGCAATCGTCAGAAGCCAGCTAACCTAGGTCTTCCGTTTGAAATTGCCCCTCCCTGGAGTCTTCATGAACACCGCCGCACTGCGCGAGCAGATCCAACGTGCCCATCAACATGAGGCCGACACCGGCCACCTGACCTCGCAGTTGGAAAAACAGTTGCCGCACCTGCACCCCGCCATCCAGCTACCAGAAGCTGATCGCAAGGGTGTACTGACGCGTTTCGTCACCGCTTACATCGACCAGGTCCCGGACATGCTCGATGCCGCAAACGATGTCGCGATCAAGGCCGGTATCGAATCGCAAATCAAACCGGTGCTGAAAATCGCCGAACAGTACTTCATCCAGCCGCCAAAGGAATTGAACGGACACGAAGGCCTGGATTGCCTGCTGGATGAAGCCTACCTGGCCCACCGCCTGGTGGAGGAGGTCAACGACCTGTACATCAAGCACTTCAAACAACCGCTGATTCCGCTGGATACTACGGTGGCCAACCTGATTGCCCACCAACTGATCGGCGAGAGCTTCGCCAACCAGCTGGACGAGGTGGTACACCACTCCGTTGACAACATGCTCGACGAAGAGAGTTTTGCCCTGGAATCGGTGGAGCAATACCGCGACAAGCTGTCGGCCAAGGAAACCGGTGATGCCTGGAGCCAGTGGCCCTGCCTGTCGCGCCAGTTCGGGCTGGAGCTGGACCTGAACTGACGCGGTTGCTGCGGGGATGCGTAATTACGCGTCATCCGCAGCGGCCGCCAGGCCGCGTCCTGCCGTCACGCGCAATTCACCCCAGCCGACGTCCGCAGCTGCCCTTCGATGCGCCGCTTCAACCCGCGGCTTTCAATGATCAACCGCGAACCGCTGGCCTTGTTCGCCCGGCCCCAATCCTCCAGCAACTCCAGGCAGGAATGGTCGATGTAGCGCAACCCGCCCAGCGGCACGTGGACGACGCTGCCCGCCGGGATGCTGTCCAGCACTTGGGTCAGGGCAGGCACCTTGAGAAAGGTCGCCGCGCCTGTCAGGCGCAGTTCCACCTCATTGCCACCGCGCTGCACCAGGTTGATCTTCAACCGCGCCGCCTTCAGCGCCAGCATCAACAAGGTCAGGGCAAAGCCTAACAGCACACCGGTCAGCAGATCCGTGAAAATGATCGCCAGCGCGGTCGCCCCGTAGATGAACATCGGCATGCGCCCATAACGACCCAGGCTGCGCAGCGCCTTCAGGTCCACCAGCTTGAAGCCGGTGTACACCAGCACGCCCGCCAGGCTGGCCACCGGGATGCTCTGCAGCACACTGGACAATGCCACCACGAACGCCAGCAACCACACCCCGTGGAACACGGCGGACAGGCGCGTCTGCGCACCGGCCTGGACGTTGGCCGAACTGCGCACAATCACACCGGTCATCGGCAGTGCACCCAGCACGCCGCAGAGCATGTTACCCACGCCCTGGGCCGATAATTCACGGTCGAAATCCGACCGCACGCCGTTGTGCATGCGGTCCACCGCCGCTGCGGACAACAGCGTCTCGGCGCTGGCGATAAACGCCACGGCGAAGGCCGCGATCAGCAGCGTCGGATCAGCCAGGCTCATCAGGTCCGCAGGACGCAGCCAGTCAATGGCCTCCGCCAGGTTGGCCGGCACCTCCACACGCTTCACCGCCATGCCCATCCACAAGCTCACGCCCGTGGCCACGCCCACGCCCAGCAGCGCACCCGGTACGAAGCGCAGGCGCTGGGGCCGCAGCTTTTCCCAGGCGTACATGATGGCGATGGTACCCAAGCCAAGCAGCCCCGCTTGCCAGCCCAGGCCGCCCCCCATCACCGGCACCGCTTCGGCCACGGCGCCAGGGAAGCCCAACAGGTTATCCAGGCCCGAGGGCTGCGGCGAACGATCAAGCATCACGTGCACCTGGGACAGCACAATCAGCACGCCGATACCCGCGAGCATGCCGTACACCACCGCCGGCGCCGTCACCCGGAACCAGCAGCCCAGTTTGAAGCGACCGGCCAGCAGCTGCAGGAAACCAGCCAGCAACAGGATCGGCCCAAGCATGGCCATGCCATGCTGGCGCACCAGTTCGAACACCAGCACCGCCAACCCGGCCGCCGGGCCGCTGACCTGCAACGGCGAGCCCGCCAGGAAGCCCACCACCACGCCACCGACGATGCCGGTAATCAACCCCTTCGCCGGTGGCATGCCGGACGCGATGGCGATGCCCATGCACAGTGGCAGCGCCACCAGGAACACCACCACCGACGCCAATAACTCTCGCGGCAATACCGCCTTTATCTGTGCCATGTTCATGACGTTTCTCCTGAAAAAAATGCCGCAGGCCAGGTCCATGGCCGTTCTCGAAAACCCTGCGATGGCTTTTTCCAGGCACACAGCCACCCGCAACCGGGCCTGAAGGCCGGCTGGCAATCACATGGTTTTCGATAACGGCAACGGGGCGGGCGGCGTACCGCAGTACGCCGCCTGAAGGCCTCGTTTATCGTAGGGTCGAGGCGCTAGAACCGCCCTTTGGGCGTTGCGCTCGGCGTCGGCAGGGTTCCATCCAGAGGAAGGAAGCAGTCACGTTCAGCATCATAAGCTCTGATTTCGCTGGTCTCGATGCTGTAGATCCAGCCATGGATGAACAACTGACCGCTGGCCATGCGCGACGCCACCGAGGGGTGCGTACGCAAGTGTTGCAGTTGGGCGATGACGTTTTCTTCGGTCAGCACCTGCATGCTTTCGGCTTCGGTGGCGCAGTTGCAGTTGTCGTGCACCACGGTCTTGGCGACTTCGGCATGACGCAGCCAGGCCTTTACCGTGGGCATCTTTTCCAGGGTATCGGGGTTGAGCACGGCACGCATGGCACCGCAGTCCGAATGCCCGCACACAATGATGTGGTGCACACCCAGCGCCAGTACCGCGTACTCGATGGCGGTGGAAACACCCCCGTTCATCTGCCCGTACGGCGGCACCACGTTACCCACGTTGCGGGTCACGAAAAGATCACCCGGTGAGCTGTGGGTGATCAACTCGGGCACGATGCGCGAGTCGGCACAGGTGATGAACATCGCCCGTGGCGTCTGTGCAGTGGCCAGCTTCTTGAACAGTTCTTCCTGCTGCGGAAACACCTCGTGGTGAAAATGCAGGAAACCATCAATGATGGTTTTCAACGCCGCTTCCGCGCTTTCCGCGACGACAGCCGGCTCGTTCAGGGAAGAGTCCTTGTCGGTCATGATTCATCCTCGTGAGTCGGTTAAAGGAATTTTCCCATTTTACGGGGTAAAAGGCCCTACAAGACAGAACTATGCAGGGCGACTAATGCAGCTTAGTGACTATTGGGTCACCTGGGATTCAAGGTAGAGATGAAATCTTAATTCAAGCTGAATGGAAGGCTCTGGGACGGGGGTTTGATGTGTTTCAGGAAGCTACGAAGTGATATCAAAACACCATGTCACCGCCAGGGATTTTTCGTAAGTCGTAAATCGAAAACCTATCGATATATCCGTTGTGCAGGTCGCGAAATGCTTCAGTGCCAATTTTCCACGCAAGCCAGGACCGCAATCCACAGGTAAAGGAACATGAAAGCGCGCAAGCTTTTTTTAAGGATCTGGGTATCTAGGATGCGCCGACTCATTCGAACAGATAGTGGAAACTTCCTGTCTGTTCGAATGTGATCGTGTTGTTTTTCGCCAATCCTCACAACAACGACATCTGCCCCCCAGGCGGACAAAACGCCGTGCAGTCCAGCGCGTGGCGTTCGCGTCGCTCCAGCCCGTAACGCTTGATTCCCGCCCGAAAGCGCTGCTCCAGCAGGTCCGCGAATACCCCTTCGCCACGAAAGCGGGTGCCGAAGCGGCTGTCGTAGAGTTCGCCGCCGCGGCTTTGGCGGATCAGGCTGAGCACGTGTTCGGCCCGTTGCGGGTAGTGCTGCTGCAACCATTCCTCGAACAGCGGCGCTACCTCCAGTGGCAGGCGCACCATGATGTAGCTGGCGCTCTGGGCGCCCGCAGCCTTGGCTTCGCGCAGCAGGCTTTCCAACTCCATGTCGTTGATCATGGGGATCATCGGCGAGCACAGCACGCTGACCGGGATGCCGGCGTCGCGCAGCACGCGGATGGCGCGCAGGCGCGCCTTGGGGGCGGCGGCGCGGGGCTCCAGGGTGCGCTTGAGTTCGTCGTCCAGGGTGGTAAGGCTGATGTTCACCGACACCAGGTTGTGGCTGGCCAGTTCGCTGAGCAGGTCCAGGTCGCGCAGGATCAGCGAACCCTTGGTGACGATGGTGACCGGGTGGCGGTAGCGCAGCAGCACTTCCAGCAGACGCCGGGTGAGTTTGTGTTCGCGCTCGATGGGCTGGTAGGGGTCGGTGTTGGAGCCAAGGTTGATCGGGGCCACCTGGTAGCCGCGCTTGGACAATTGCTGTTCCAGCACTGCGGCGGCGTTGGTCTTGGCGATCAATCGGGTTTCGAAATCCAGGCCGGGGGACATGTCCCAGTAGGCATGGCTGGGCCGCGCGTAGCAATAGATGCAGCCGTGTTCGCAACCGCGATAGGGGTTGATGGTGCGGTCGAAGGGCAGGTCGGGGGAGGTGTTGCGGGTGATGATGCTCTTGGCGGTCTCGATCCGCACCTCGGTGCCTTGGGTAAGCGGCACTTCCTGATACCAGCCGTCATCCTCCGCCACCGAACGATGGGCGGCGAAGCGGCTGTGCGGGTTGGCGGCGGTGCCGCGGCCGCGCGGGGGCAGGGGCGTGGACATGGACGGGCCTCGATGCTGTATTTATATACAGTACAATGAGGCGTGGGGTTTGGCTAGGGCCGGTCGTCCCGCGGCGGGGCGGACGCAACCTGGCGGCCGCTGCAGAGACGCAGCGGCCATCAGGCAGGGTCAGGGACCTACTTGGAGGTCACCTGGCCCAGGTCATCGCCGGAGGTGGTTTTCAGGTCGTCGGTGCGCAACGCTTTCACGTCGCTGGCCGAGACCTGCGAGCCCTGGTTACCCCAGCTGGTGCGGATGAAGTTCACTACGTCAGCCACTTCCTGGTCAGACAGGCGCCAGGCGTAGGAAGGCATGGTGAAGTTCGACGGCGCGGTCTTGGTCGCCACCAACGTGCCGCCCTTGAGCACGATGTGGATCAGCGACGTGGCGTCGGCCGTCTGCAGCACCGGGTTGCCGGCCAGGGCCGGGAACACGCGGGTGTAGCCCTTGCCGTCGGTGCGGTGGCAGGCGGCGCAGTTGTCGATGTACACCGAAGCGCCCGGCTTGCTGTCGTCTCCTTTCCACAGCGCATCGGCCACGGCCTTGTCGTACACCTGCGGCTTGTCGTCGGGGTTCACCGCCGGCAACGACTTCAGGTACCGGGCAATGGCCGTCAGGTCGGCGTCGCTCATGTACTGCATGCTGTGCTCGACCACATCGCTCATGCCGCCGAACACGGCGGTGCGGTCGCTGCGGCCGGTCTTGAGGAAGGCCACCAGTTCGGCCTCGCTCCAACTGCCCAGGCCATCCTTGTGGTCGCCACGCAGGTTCTTGGCGATCCAGCCTTCCAGCGGCGCGGAGCCGGACAGGAATGCCTTGCCGTCCGCCGGGTTCAGGGCCTTTTCCTGCATGGTGATGGCGCGCGGAGTGTGGCAGGCGCCACAGTGGCCCAGCCCTTCGACCAGGTAGGCGCCACGGTTGATGGTTTCATCCGTGCCGGCAGCCTTGAACGGCTCGACCTTGGGCGCAAACATTCCGCGCCAGAACGCCAGCGGCCAGCGCATGCTCAGCGGCCAGGGGATATCGACGTCCTTGTTCTCCTGGGGGACTGGCTGCACGCCTTTCATGAAGTAGGCATACAGCGCCTGCATGTCTTCATCGCTGACGCGGGCGTAGGACGGGTAGGGCATGGCCGGGTACAAGGTACTACCGCTTTTGCCGATACCGTGACGCACCGCTTGGTCGAAGTCCTCGTAGGAGTATTCGCCAATGCCGGTCTTGTCCGGGGTGATGTTGGTGGAGTAGATGGTGCCGATCGGCGTCTCCATCGGCAGGCCGCCGGCGAACGGCTTGCCGCCCTTGGCGGTGTGGCAAGCCACGCAGTCACCGGCCCGGGCCAGGTACTCGCCTTTCTGCACCAGGGCAGGGTCGAAGGACGGTTCGGCTGCCCACACGGGCAGGCTGGCCAGTGCCAGGGAAGCGATAAACAGGTTTTTCATGGTCATCGCTCCTTAAGCCTGCACCAGCGGGCCGGGGTTCTTCAGGTACTGCTCGCGGATGGCGCGGGCCGACCAATAGGTCAGGGCGGCGACCAGGCCGGTGGGGTTGTAGCCCAGGCCCTGGGGGAACGCCGAAGCACCCGGCACGAACACGTTATGCACGTCCCAGCACTGCAGGTAACGGTTCAGTGCGCTGGTCTTGGGGTCGGCGCCCATGATCGCGCCACCGTTGAGGTGCGTGGTCTGGTAGGCGGCAGTGTTGAATTTCTCGCCGACTTTCTTGCCCAGGATAGCGATGGACTTGGGGTTCATGGCCTTGGCGATCTTGCTCAGTTTGTCCGCCATGAACATGTTCATCTTGATGTCGTTTTCCTGCCAGTTGAAGGTCATGCGCAGCAGCGGCAGGCCGTAGGCATCCTTGTAGGTAGGGTCCAGGTCGAGGTAGTTGCCACGGTAGGACTGATGCGCGCCGTGGGCGTCCATCGATACCTGGTGGGTGTAGTACTCGGCCGTGGTCTTTTTCCAGGCGCTGCCCCAGGCGGGGGTGCCCGGCGGGTTCGAGGTACCGGCGATGGGCCGGCTACCCGCCTGGTTGACCCAGAACGGCGACCCACCGACGAAGCCGTGGGGGCCATGGTCGAAGTTGTCGGCGTTGAAGTCGTCGATGGCCACACCGTTGCCACCGGCACCGATGAAGTTGTTGGTGTGGGTGTCCTTGTCGAAGAACGCCTTCACCGTGGCCATGTTCTGGTAAGCGAAGTTCTTGCCCACCACGCCTTCACCGCTGACCGGGTCGTAAGGCTTGCCGATGCCCGACAGCAGCATCAGCCGCACGTTGTTGAACTGGAACGCCGCCAGAATTACCAGGTCGGCCGGTTGCTCTACTTCGCGGCCCTGGGCGTCGATGTAGGTGACGCCGGTGGCCACTTTCTTGTCGTCGGTCAGGTTCACGCGCAGCACGTGAGCGTTGGTGCGCAGTTCGAACTTGGGTTCCTGCTTCAGCGCCGGCAGGATGTTCACGTTCGGCGAAGCCTTGGAGTACATGTAGCAGACGTAGCCACTGCAGAAACCGCAGAAGTTGCACGGGCCCATCTGCGCGCCGTAGGGGTTGGTGTACGGCCCCGAGGTGTTGGCCGACGGAATGTTGTACGGCTTGTAGCCGGACTCGGTGGCAGCCTTGTGGAACAGCATGGCCGACACGCCATTCTTCTGTGCCTGCAGCGGGAAGGCGTCCGAGCGGTCTGGCGCGTAGGGGTTGGCGCCGTTGTTCTGGCCAACGATCTGGCCCTTCACCGACCACGCGCTGCCAGAGGTGCCGAAGACTTTTTCCGAGAAGTCGAAGAACGGTTCCAGCTCTTCGTAGGTCACACCGAAGTCTTGAATGGTCATATCTTCGGGAATGAATTTCTTGCCGTAACGCTCTTCGTAATGGCTGCGCATGCGCAGTTCCATAGGGTCGACACGGAAGTGGCAGCCCGACCAGTGCAGGCCGGCACCGCCAACGCCCTTGCCCGGCAGGAACGCGCCGAGCTGGCGGTTAGGCAGGGCCACGTCGTTGACGCTGTGACGGATGGTGACGGTCTCTTTGGAAATATCCTGGAAGAGTTTTTTGCGAACGCTGTAGGTCAGTTCGTCGATGACCTGGGGATAATTGCCGTCGGGATAGGTGTCCTGCATCGGGCCGCGCTCCAGCGCCACCACGTTCAGGCCCGCCTCGGTCAGCTCCTTGGCCATGATCGCGCCCGCCCAGCCAAACCCGACGATCACGGCGTCGACCTTTTTCAATACCTGCGCCATGCTCAAGCCCTCTCGCCGCGAATGGATACTGCCGGGAAGGGGTAAGCCTCGTTGCGTTCCACCCAGTCCATGAAGTCGGCGCGCGCGCCGGGAAAGCCTACCAGGGTCCAGCCCACCAGGCCTTTGTTGCCGCCGTGCACCGGGTCGCTGAAGAAGCCTTCCTTGGTGTTCTGGATCAACAGCGCGAAGAAGGCCTTGGACGGCACGTCATCGAACTGGATCTCGCCGGACTCAAGCTTGGTCAGCACACTTTCCTGGGCGGCGGTGTCGAGTTCGGCGAACACTTTGCCACCCTGCTTCTTGCACCAGGCGTCGGTAGCAGCGATGCCCAGGCGGTAGATTTCCTTGGGCACCAGCTTGAGCTGATAGCCCATTTCCGCCGGCGCATCGGCCACGAACGGCCCCTGCATGAACCACAACGCACCGCTGGCATAGGCGGTGTTCATCTGCCGGTCGATGAACTCCGGCGCGCCGGCTTCCAGCGCGCCTGGGCCCAGGTCGTCGGCCGGGATCAGCCGCGCCACGGCGGCGTTGACGAACGCCCACTCCTCAGCGGTGAAGTAGGTAGGCTGGTAATCCGGCTCGGCCTTGGCGGGTGCCTGGGCGGTATCGGCCTTCTTCTCCGGAGCAGCCATCAGCTCGCCCACACCCATGCCCAAGCCGGTGCTGGCCACGGTCACTACGGGTATCAGAGTCAGGGTCTTGCGCAGGAAGTCCCGGCGCGGGTTGTCGTGGTCTTGCTCAGACATGGGGCATCCTCATCCGATCACGGATATGTCGCAGCCTTTGGGCTGCTTATCATTTTGTCTTGCTCATCGAGCTGCACAGGCGGGCATCGCGACGTCCTTATTAAAGAACATCGTGAAGTGTTTTTAGTTTTATCGAGTCTGGGCGGCACGCCAGGGTGTTTCTTCGGCCTTCGCGAAGGCGTTTTTGAAGGGCGAAAATGTAACCGGTTTCAGACCGGTTTTACAGGGCTTTTACACGAACTTTTTACAACCCGCTCACACCGTGTTGACGGTGCGCAGGCCATTATCCGGGCATCCTGAACCTACCAACGCTCCGGAAATGCCATGCCTCTCTTTCGTCGCCTGTTGCTTTGCCTGCCGTTATGCCTTGGCCTGGCCAACGCCTGCCTTGCCGCTGAGACCCCGGTTGACGCGGCCCAGCGCCCGGCGCAGTGGGCGCAATCGGTGGCGCCGCAGTACAACCTGTACCAGATGAGCCCCACGCTGTACCGCAGCGCGCTGCCGGATGAACAGGCCGTGGAGTTGCTGGGCAAGCTGCAGATCAAGACCGTGGTGAGTTTCCTGCCGCAATCCGATGCCGGCTGGCTGAAAGCGCAGCCCATCAACCGGGTGCAGTTGCCCATGCGCACCGTGCATGCCGATGACGCGCAGATAATTGCCGCCTTGCGCGCGATTCAGCAGGGGGAGGCCAACGGGCCGGTGTTGATCCATTGCAAGCACGGCCTGGACCGCACCGGGCTGGTGTCGGCCATGTACCGCATGGTGGTGCAGGGCTGGAGCAAGCAGGACGCGGTCGCCGAAATGACCCAAGGCGGGTTCGGTGACATGAAACGAGTGAAATATGGCATCGACTACATCAATGACGTCGACGTGGACGCGGTGCGCAGCGCCCTGGCCAGCGGCGCCTGCAGCACCAACCCCTTGGCCGCGTGCGCGATCAAGGGGTTGTTCCGCGAACTGATTTAAGCCTCGGGCTTCTTCAGCTTGGGGTTGGGGAAAAACTGCACCGTCTGCACGTTCGGGTTGGCGACTTTCGGCGCCAGCTTGTTGACCCGCGTGCCCAACTCGCTGGGAATCGACTGGCCCTGTGCGTTGAGAGTGTCGCTGTAGCCACAGGCGACGCACTCACGGTGCGGGACGTCGTCCTCGCTCCACATCATCAACTTGTCCGACTCGCTGCACGCCGGGCATACAGCCCCGGCGATGAAACGCTTCTTGGTCTTGGTCACGGTGACTTCACTCATGCTGCCGCGTCCTCACTCAGGCCGCTATGGCGCAAGAGTGCATCAATCGACGGCTCGCGGCCGCGGAAGTCGACGAACAGCACCATCGGCGCCTGCGAACCACCACGGGCCAGGATGGCCTCGCGGAATGCGCGACCGGTCTCGGCGTTCAGCACGCCCTCTTCCTCGAAGCGCGAGAAGGCATCGGCCGACAGCACTTCCGCCCACTTGTAGCTGTAGTAACCGGCCGCGTAACCACCGGCGAAGATGTGCGCGAAGCTGTTGGGGAAGCGGTTGTACGCCGGTGGGCGCATGACCGATACCTCATCACGCACGCCTTCGAGCACCTGCAGCACGCTGCGGCCGTCGCCGTGGGTGGCGTGCAGTTCGAAGTCGAACAGCGAAAACTCCAGCTGACGCACCATCATCAGCCCGGACTGGAAGTTCTTGGCCGCCAGCATTTTTTCCAGCAGGTCCTGGGGCAGGGCCTCGCCGGTTTCATAGTGGCCGGAAATCAGCGCCAGGCCTTCAGGCTCCCAGCACCAGTTTTCCATGAACTGGCTTGGCAGCTCCACCGCATCCCAGGCCACCCCGTTGATGCCCGATACGCCGGCATGCTCGACGCGGGTCAGCAGGTGGTGCAGGCCATGGCCGAACTCGTGAAACAGGGTGGTGACTTCGTCGTGGGTCAGCAACGCAGGCTTGCCGGCGTCGGCCGGGGTGAAGTTGCACACCAGGTTGGCCACCGGGCTCTGCACGCTGCCACCCGCCGTGCGGCGGTGGTCGCGGGCGCCGTCCATCCAGGCGCCGCCACGCTTGTTGGCGCGGGCGTAGAGGTCGAAGAAGAAGCGGCCCACATGCTGACCGTTTTCCTTGATCTCGAACAGGCGCACGTCCGGGTGCCAGGCGTCGAAACCGGTCTGCTCGGCAATTTCGATACCGTACAGGCGCTGGACGATGGCGAACAGGCCGGTCAGCACTTTGTCGATCGGGAAGTAGGCGCGCAGGGCTTCCTGGGAAACGCTGTAGCGCTGCTCACGGAGTTTTTCCCCGTAGAAGCCGCTGTCCCAGCTTTGCAGGTCCGGGCAGCCCTGCTCGGCGGCGTAGGCTTTGAGCTGGGTCAAGTCCTGTGCGGCGAACGGCTTGCTGCGCTTGGCCAAGTCACGCAGGAAACCCAGCACCTGGTCGCTGGACTCGGCCATCTTGGTGGCCAGGCTCAGTTCGGCGAAGCTGCTGTAACCCAACAGCTGGGCCAGTTCCTGACGCAGGTCGAGAATCTGCTCCATCACCGGGCCGTTGTCGTTCTGGCCGGCGTTGGGGCCCTGGTCCGAGGCGCGAGTGCAGTAGGCGGCGTAGATCTCTTCGCGCAGCGCACGGTCCTGGGCGTAGGTCATCACGGCGTAGTAGCTGGGGAATTCCAGGCTGATCAGCCAGCCGTCCAGGCCCTTGGCCTTGGCCGCGGCGGCCATCTGCGCCTTGGCCGATTCGGTCAGGCCGGCCAGCGCCGCTTCGTCGGTGACGTGCTTGGTCCACGCCTGAGTGGCGTCCAGCAGTTGGTTGGAGAACTTGCTGCCCAGCTCCGAAAGCTTGCTTTGCACTTCGGCGTAGCGCTTTTGCTGTTCAGGCGGCAAGTCGATACCCGACAGGCGGAAATCGCGCAGCGAGTGCTCCAGGATGGTTTTCTGGGCCACGTCGAAGGTCGCGGCTTCCGGGCTGTTGGCCAGGGCTTCGAAGGCCTGGAACAGTTCGCGGTTCTGGCCCATTTCGGTGGAATAGGCGCTCAGGGCAGGCAGGCAGGCCTCGTACGCCTGACGCAGCTCCGGGCTGTTGCAGACTGCGTTAAGGTGGCTGACCGGGCTCCAGGCCGCGCCCAGGCGATCATTGAGTTCGTCCATGGCCAGCACCAGGCCGGCCCACGTCGGGATTTGCACCTGGGTTTCGAGAATCTTGGCGATGGCCGCACGGTTATCGGCCAGGATCTGTTCAATCGCCGGCTGTACGTGCTCGGCACGGATCGCCGAGAACGGTGGCAGGTCATAAGACTGCAGTAGCGGGTTGGTCGCGCTCACGGTTACACACCTTGGCTGAAGAAACACCAGACCATCTTAATTACAATCGGCGCTGACCGCAGCTATCAACGCCAGAGAAGGAGCCTATCGTGGCCATTCGTACATTCCAGCAGCACACGCCAGTGGTGGGTGAGCGGGCGTTTGTCGACCGTTCGGCGGTTGTCATCGGTGACGTCGAGATCGGTGAAGACAGCTCCGTGTGGCCCATGACCGTGATCCGCGGCGACATGCACCGCATCCGCATCGGTGCGCGTACCAGCGTGCAGGACGCCAGCGTGCTGCACATTACCCACGCCGGCCCGTTCAACCCGGACGGCTTCCCGTTGATCATCGGCGACGACGTGACCATTGGCCACAAGGTGATGCTGCACGGCTGCACTGTGGGCAGCCGCATCCTGATCGGCATGGGCAGCACGGTGATGGACGGCGCGGTGGTGGAGGATGAAGTGATCATCGGCGCCGGCAGCCTGGTGCCGCCGGGCAAGCGCCTGGAAAGCGGTTTCCTCTACGTGGGCAGCCCGGTGAAACAGGCGCGGCCGCTGACCGACAAGGAACGCAGCTTTTTTACCTACACCGCCGCCAACTACGTGAAACTCAAAGACCAGCACCTGGACGCCGGCTTTGCCAGCCCCAACCCGCTGTCCACTGACTGATCCGGGATTAACCATGCATTACCAGAATATTCTTTTCGACCTCGACGGCACGCTCACCGATCCGCGCGAAGGCATTACCCGCTCGATCCAGTATGCGCTGGAAAAACTCGACATCATCGAGCCGGACCTGCGCAAGCTTGAGCACTTCATCGGCCCGCCACTGCTGCAGGCGTTCATGCAGTACTACGGGTTCGACGAAGCGAAGGCCTGGCAGGCGGTAAATTTCTACCGTGAGCGCTTCAAGGTCACCGGGCTGTACGAAAACGAAGTGTTCGAAGGCGTGATCGAACTGCTGGAGACCCTGGTGGCGCAAGGTCGCCACCTGTACGTGGCCACCTCCAAACCGTGGGAATTTGCCCGCGAAATTGCCCGCCATTTCGACTTCGCCAAGCATTTCAAGGTGATTTACGGCAGCGAGCTGGATGGCACGCGGACCAACAAGGTTGAGCTGCTTGCCCACCTGCTCAAGGAAGAAGGCCTGGACCCGGCACAGACGCTGATGATCGGCGACCGCAAGCACGACCTGATCGGCGCCAAGGCCAACGGCCTGGACGTGGTGGCGGTGGGGTATGGCTTCGGCAGCCGCGAAGAACTGGAAGGCGAAGCGCCGACGTATCATTTCGATACGTTGGCGGAGTTGCATCAGGCCTTTCTGGAATGAAGCGATAGGCCGGCAGCCCTATGCAGTCATCACTGCGCAGCCAATCGCACCAGGGCGGCCTTGCGCTGGTCGGCGGGCAGCTTGCCTATGCGCTCCACTTCGCTGAAGAAGGTCGGCCAGTCGCCGTGCACTTGCTTGAACAGCGCGGCGAAGGAGGGCACCCACTGGTCGTACAGGCCGAAGGGCAGCAGCTTGGCGTTGTTCATAGGGGCGTTGATCCAGGCATCGTAGCGCTTGTCACCGCCCCACTGGCTGTCCCGTAGCTGCCGATAACGCGCCCGCATCTGCTCGAATTCCTGCTGCTTGGCCACGCGCATCGCCGCCGGCGCCAACGGCTGGGCGTAGAGTGTGCCCAGCCGCTTGCGGGTATCGAGCACCAACTGGGTAAACTGGTCGACCTGTTTCGACAGGTCACGGTTGGCTGGCGGCAAGCCCTGGTAAGCACGCCACTGGCACGTGCCTTCCTGCTCGACGAAGGTCGCGTAGGACTCGTTGAACTCGCTGTCGTCCTTCACGTAGAAGCGCTGGTGCGCCAGCTCATGGAAGATCAGCGTCGCCAGGCGCTCGTCGCCACGGTCCATCATGGTGTTGATGATCGGGTCATCGAACCAGCCCAGGGTCGAATAGGCATCCACGCCACCGATGTACACGTCCATGCCAGCCTGCTTTTGCAACGCCGCCTCACCCCGCGCGCCGCTCAGGCTGTAGTAACCCCGGTAGGCCACGCACCCGGCAATGGGGAAGCAATGGGTTTGCGCCGCGAGAGAGAACGGCGGCGTGGCAAACACATTCCACACCACAGACGAGCGCTTCACATCGGCATACAGGCGGTAACTGCGGTTATCCGGCAGGTGCAGGTGGCTGCTGGCAAAGTCGCGTGCGGCCTGGGACTGGCGCAGTTGCGCACGCAGTTTGGCGTCCCGCGACGGGTCGGCGATCACCTGGCTGACCGGCTCGCGGGCCCGCAACAATTGCACTTGGCCATCAACCAGTTGGCCGTAATAGGTCGAACAACCGTTCAGCAGCAAAGCCGCGACCACGGGAACCAATAGGCGAATTGTGCGGTCGAGTGACCCATGCCTTGAGCGCCGTAGAAAAAGAAGATCAATCATCTGTCGGGTGAATCCTTCAGTGGGACGAACCGGCCATCATTGCCATCAGGAGTGTTGCCATGCGTGCCTTGCTTATTGCCTGCGGTCTCGCGACCGTGGCCGGTTGTTCAACCCTGCCTGATCCCGATCCGCACCAGGCCTGGGTCGACCTCAAGGCCGGTTCGGACAACTCGCTGAAGGCAGTGAAAGTCGACAACCATGATTGGGCCGATCCACGTTACTTCGAAGTGCAGCCAGGTGCTCATGAATTGTGGGTAACTTTTCAATTCCCGGTGGCGCCAAGCAATATCGGCCCGGTGGACCAGCCGTTGTGGCGCGACTGCAAAATGAAGCTGACCTTCAAGGATTTCAGTGCCGGCCAGCGCTACCGCCTGGAAGCCGGCAGCCTGGGCTTCCAGCCATGGGCCAAGCTGTACGATGAGCAACGCTACATGGTAGGCAAGGCACAACCGGCGGGCTGCCAGGCCACCTGAAGGGCCGAAGGGGGTTATGCTTGAGGTATGTCCCCCCGTTGGAGCCCATCATGCGCCGCGCCCTTGTTGTAGCCATACTGACGTCCCTGGCCGGTTGCAGCACCACCCCCTTGCCCCCGGTCAACCCGCAACAATCCTGGATCGACATGACCATGCTGGGTGGCAAAGTCATCATGGCCGAGCGCCTGGACGGCGTGCGCCTCAACGATGGCCGCTATTTCCAGGTAACCCCGGGCAGCCATGAACTGATGGTGCGCTACGATTTCGAGATATACGCGGGCAGCCTGTTCCTGATCGACCCCGATGAACGCACCTGTTACCTCACCCTTCGCTATGACGGCTTCCAGGCCGGCCAGCGTTATCGGCTGGAAGCGCGCACATTGGGCGTGAACCCCAGCGTACGGTTGTACGACCCGAGCAAGAAGGTGGTGGCAGAGGACAGCGCGGTGAACTGCCTGTTCTAGCGGTCGTTCTTCTGGTAGATGATCTTCTTGCTGCCGCCTTCGCACGAGCCAACGACCATGTTCGGGTCATGGACTTCTTCGTTGCTGACGATTTCGAGGGTGTAGGACGCAACACCTCGGGCCTGGATCTTGGCTTCGATCTCAGCCTTCAGCTCTTCGCAGGACTTGGTGGCAGCCATGGCGCTGGTGGCCGCAGCACAGCAGGCGAGGGTCAATATCAGTCGCTTGATCATGATGGCTTCCTTGGGAACACCCGGTGGGCTGCAGGGCCGGCAAGCGCCGACCCTGCGCACAGCATTCGACCACGAATGGCTGTGCCTGTTCCAGTGCCAGCCTAGCTGACCAGGGTCGCGTCCAGGCTGATCTTGGCGCCCTTGAGCACTTTCGATACGGGGCAACCTTCCTTCGCCTTGTTGGCCAGTTCCTTGAACTGCTCCTCGGTGGCACCCGGCACCTTGGCCTTGAGAATCAGGTGCACGGCGGTGATCTCGAACCCTTCACCGACCTTGTCCAGGGTCACTTCGGCGATGGTGTCGATGCGGTCGGCGGTCAGGTTGGCACCGCCCAGGATCATCGACAGGGCCATGGAGAAACAACCCGCATGAGCCGCGCCTATCAGCTCTTCCGGGTTGGTTCCGGGCTGGCCCTCGAACCGCGTGTTGAAGCCGTAGGGGTTGCTTTTCAGCGCGCCGCTTTCAGTGGAAATCTGCCCTTTGCCATCCTTCAGGCCGCCTTGCCAAACGGCTGATGCTGTCTTCTTCATGATGCCTCCTCGGGGTTGCACGCGAAGGTTCGCGCAGTCACTGAGGTTAGGAGGGTTGGCGCGCCGGCAAGTTCATACCGATTGACAATCAGGTATTGAAGTTTCTCAATATGCCCATACTGATGGATAAAGGGCAGGGTGGTGTAAACCCATGGACAGCGTGCACCAGCCTTCCAGTCGACCTGAGGAAGTGCTACCAATGAAACGACTCTCCGATATCAAGATTTCCGCCCTGGACCTGGTGCCCGTGCGCGCCGACAAGGGCCCGGCCCACTCCCTGCGCAATTCGCTGGATCTGGCGCAGCACCTGGAAAAATTCGGCTACAACCGCTTCTGGGTCGCCGAGCACCACAACATGGACGGCATCGCCAGCTCGGCCACGGCCGTGTTGCTGGGCTACCTGGCCGGCGGCACGTCGACCATCCGCGTCGGCTCCGGCGGGGTGATGCTGCCCAACCATGCGCCGCTGGTGATTGCCGAACAGTTCGGCACGCTGGAAAGCCTTTACCCCGGGCGTATCGACCTGGGCCTGGGCCGTGCGCCGGGTTCGGACCAGATGACCGCCCGCGCCCTGCGCCGCGAGCGCTCGGGCAGCGCCGACGATTTCCCGGATGACGTGCTGGAACTGATGAGCTATCTGGGCCCGCGCACGCCTGATCAAAAAGTGATCGCCGTGCCTGGCACCGGCACTCAGGTGCCGATCTGGCTGCTCGGCTCCAGCCTGTTCAGCGCCCAGTTGGCGGGCATGTACGGCCTGCCGTACGCCTTTGCCTCGCACTTCGCGCCGCGCTACATGCATGAAGCCATCCGCGTGTACCGCAACCACTTCAAGCCGTCGGCCGTGCTCGACAGGCCCTACGTGATGCTGGGCGTGCCGCTGGTGGCCGCCGATACGGACGAGCAGGCCGACTACCTGGCCACCTCGGTGTACCAGCGCATTCTCAACCTGATGCGCGGCCAGAGCCTGGTGCAGCAACCGCCGGTGGATAGCATGGAAGGCCGCTGGCTGCCCCATGAAAAAGCCGCCGTAGCCGATTTCCTCGGCTTGGCGATGGTGGGCAGCCCGCAGAAAATTCGCGCCAAGCTGGATGTGCTGCTGGAACAGACCCAGGCTGACGAGCTGATTTTCACCTGCGACCTGTACGAGCACGCCGACCGGCTGCATTCGTACGAGCTGCTGGCGCAGATTGCCAAGGGCTGAAAAAGCGCCCTCGTAATTAAATATTCACGTAAGCAGCCGCCACCAGGCGGCGTCAGGCCCTCATGCGTAATACCTGATGTACTGCGGGGGCCTGGTCCGCTGCCTGGCGGCCGCTGGTGTTCTCAACGTTTGTAGACAATTTCTTTTCTGCCAGCCTCACAGGTGCCGACAACCTTGCCGTCCGCCGAGGCGCCTTTGTCGACAACCTCCAGCGAGTAGCCGTGGGCGCCCTTGGCATCGATTTTCGCGGCAATTTCCGATTTCAGTTCGTCGCACGACTTGCCAGCCGCCAGCGCCGAACCGGCCATGCATATCAAACCTGCTGCCAACAAGATTCTCTTCATCGGTCACATTCCCTGGTCAGATCAGAAGCAAAAAAGCGCCCGGCAACATTACCGGGCCCCCCAGCACTGTTTGTAGCGGAATACTGGCCTTTCGGCCAGTAGGCCGCTTCCTTAAAAGCTGTCAGCTGTTGGCAATTCTGAAGCCGACTTTCACGGTGACCTGAAAGTGCGCGACTTTGTTGTTCTCGATGTGCCCACGGGTTTCCAGCACTTCGAACCACTCCAGGTGCTTGACGGTCTTGCCGGCCTCGGCCAGCGCATTGTTGATGGCTTCCTCGATGCTGGTGGCCGAAGAGCCGACCAGTTCGATGAGCTTGTAGGTGCGATGGTCAGTCATGGTGAATCTCCTTCGATTTAGTGGTCTTGAGCGTAGGTGGCCTTTTAGCTCTGTGCCGAATCGAGCACCAAAAGTTCACACGCACTGCACTTTCCGCGAGCGGTGCAGTCGGAAACTTACACACGCAACTCACCACGCAGGAGAGACACCTATGGCTACTTCACTTCGCAAGGCTTCTTTGCAAAGCATGGAAGCGGAAATCGAAAGTCTGCTCAAATCGCTGGAGAGCTTGAAGGACGACGCGTCCGACGAGTCGCGCAGGACCCTGAAAAGCCTGCGCGCCAATGCTGAAAACGCCCTGAAGCACTCGCGTCACCTGCTCAGCGACGTGTACGAAGACGTGAAGGTGAAAACCCGCGAAACCGGCGTTGCCACCCGCGACTACGCTCAGGAGCACCCATGGACCACCGCCGGCGTCGCCGTTGGCGTGCTGGGCCTGCTGGCCGGCTACCTGCTGGTCAAACGCGGCAACTAATCCACCTGGCGCGCCAGCTCCGCCGTGAGCCAGTGCGCCAGCTGTCGGGCGCGCCCATCCGCAGTGCGCCGGGGCACCCATAGCGCCAGGCGCGCCGCGGTTTCGCTGAAACCCCATGGCGCTGCCAGTCGCCCCGCCCGCAGGTCGTCGATGACCAGCGGCTCCGGGGCGATGGCCACCCCCAAGCCGGCCACCGCCGCCTCCAGCAAATAATACAAATGCTCGAATCCCTGGCCGTAGTGCAACTGGCCGGGCGCGATGCCGTGGTGCCGTGCCCAATTGGGCCAGGCCTGTGGGCGCGACGTGGTGTGCAGTAACGTTTCACCCTCCAGCGCCTGGGCCGGGGCCTTGGCCAGCGGCTCGAACCGGGCGAATCGCGGGCTCAGCACCGGGCCGATGCGTTCCACGGCCAATTCGTACACCTGCATGTCCGCCGGCCACGGCGGCTCGGCGAACACCAGCCAGGCATCCAGGCCGGGGCGGCGCGGGTCCAGGTCACCCTCGGCGGCCGACAGGTGCAGGCGCAGGTCCGGCAAATCGACATTGAGCTTGCCCAGCCGCGGGATGAACCAACGCGCCAGCAGGCTGCCCGAGCAACCCAGCACGAACGGCGCATCACTGGCGCCCTGGCTGATCTCGGCACAGGCGCTACGCAGGCGTTCGAAGGCATCGCCGCTGGCATCGCGAAGGCGCTGGCCCGCATCTGTGAGTTTAAGGCCACGCCCTTCCTTGCTGAACAGGCTCACCCCCAGGTGTTCTTCCAGCACCTTCAACTGCCGGCTGATGGCGCCGTGGGTAACGTGCAATTGTTCGGCGGCGCGGCTCACGCTATTGAGCCTGGCAGTGGCTTCGAACGCCCGCAAGGCATTCAGGGGAGGGAGATCGCGGCTCATGGTATCTGTGAGTTTTCCTGACAGGTTGCAGCAATCTTATCGGTTTTATTCGTGGCGTGTCGTGGTTAGAGTAGTTTCATAGCAAGCCCATTCGATTTCACCTGGAGCGACCCATGACCCAGACCAACTTCCGCAGCGGCCCCGACGCCAACGGCCTGTTTGGCGCCTTCGGCGGCCGCTACGTGGCTGAAACCCTGATGCCGCTGGTGCTCGACCTGGCCCGCGAATACGAAGCCGCCAAGGCCGACCCCGAATTTCTCGAGCAACTTGCCTACTTCCAGCGCGACTACATTGGCCGCCCGAACCCGCTGTACTTCGCCGAGCGCCTCACCGAGCACTGCGGCGGCGCCAAAATCTACTTCAAGCGCGAAGAACTGAACCACACTGGCGCGCACAAAGTGAACAACTGCATCGGCCAGGTGCTGCTGGCCAAGCGCATGGGCAAGAAACGCCTGATCGCCGAGACCGGCGCCGGCATGCACGGCGTGGCGACCGCCACCGTGGCCGCGCGCTTCGGCCTGCCTTGCGTGATCTACATGGGCGCCACCGACATCGAGCGCCAGCAGGCCAACGTGTTCCGCATGCGCTTGCTGGGTGCCGAGATCGTGCCGGTCACCGCCGGCACCGGCACCTTGAAAGACGCCATGAACGAAGCGCTGCGCGACTGGGTGACCAACGTCGATGACACCTTCTACCTGATCGGCACCGTGGCCGGCCCACACCCGTACCCGGCCATGGTTCGCGACTTCCAGTCCATCATCGGCAAGGAAACCCGCGAGCAACTGCACGCCAAGGAAGGGCGCCTGCCCGATAGCCTGGTGGCCTGCGTGGGCGGCGGTTCCAACGCCATGGGCCTGTTCCACCCGTTCCTGGACGACGCCAGTGTCGAGATCATCGGCGTTGAAGCCGGCGGCCACGGCGTGGACACCGACAAGCACGCCGCCAGCCTCAACGGCGGCGTACCGGGCGTGCTGCATGGCAACCGCACCTACCTGCTGCAGGATGGCGACGGCCAGATCACCGACGCCCACTCGATTTCCGCCGGCCTGGACTACCCCGGCATCGGCCCTGAACACGCCTGGTTGCACGAAGTGAAACGTGTCAAGTACGTCAGCATCACCGACGACGAAGCCCTGGCCGCGTTCCACACCACTTGCCGCCTGGAAGGCATCATCCCGGCCCTGGAGACCGCCCACGCCCTGGCTGAAGCCATCAAGCGCGCGCCGACCTTGCCCAAGGATCACCTGATGGTCGTCTGCCTGTCCGGCCGTGGCGACAAAGACATGCAAACCGTGATGAGCCATATGGCCGCCGCCGAGCAGGAGAAACTGGCATGAGCCGTCTCGAACAACGCTTCGCCGATCTGAAAGCCGAGGGCCGTGCTGCCCTGGTGACCTTCGTCACTGCCGGCGACCCGGGCTACGACGCCTCGCTGGCAATTCTCAAGGGCCTGCCGGCAGCCGGTGCCGACGTGATCGAGCTGGGCATGCCCTTCACCGATCCGATGGCCGATGGCGTGGCTATCCAGCTGGCGACTTTGCGCGCCCTGGATGCTGGCCAGACGCTGGCGAAAACCCTGCAGATGGTGCGCGAGTTCCGTGTGGAGAACACCACCACGCCGATCGTGCTGATGGGTTACTACAACCCGATCCACCGCTTCGGCGTCGAAGCCTTCGTGGCTCAGGCCAAGGAAGCAGGCGTGGATGGCCTGATCATCGTCGACCTGCCGCCCGAGCATGACGCCGAACTGGCCACCCCGGCCCAGGCCGCCGGCATCGACTTCATCCGCCTGACCACGCCAACCACCGACGATGTGCGCCTGCCGCGCGTGCTGGAGCGCAGCTCGGGCTTCGTCTATTACGTATCGGTGGCCGGTGTCACCGGTGCCGGCTCGGCGACCACCCAGGCGGTCAGCAGCGCCATCGAGCGCCTGCGCCGGCACACCAGCCTGCCGATCAGCGTTGGTTTCGGCATTCGTACCCCCGAGCAGGCAGCCGCTATCGCGCGCTTGGCCGATGGTGTGGTGGTGGGCTCGGCACTGGTCGACAAAATCGCCCATGCCACCTCGCCACAGCAGGCCGTGGGTGATGTGCTGGAGTTGTGTTCGGCCTTGGCCCAAGGCGTACGTAAGGCTCGTGTAAGCTGAAGGTAAATATCTTGTTACAAAGGAATTAGTGACTGATTTTGCTGACTAAATTCACAAGACCAGAGGGAACCTGATCGATAAGATCCGGTTCCCTTTTTTGTTGCCTGAGCAGTGAGGATTCGCTCGATGAAACTCTCCAAACCATTGTTTGCCGGCCTGGGCCTGGTGCTGGTCGGCATGACCTCTCTTGCCCATGCGGACCAATGGGGCCCTGGCGGCCCGGACGATCGCGGCCACTACGATCATCGTGATGACCACCGCGACGACCATCGCGATGACCACCGCTTCGACCACGGCGGCCCACCACCACGTGACTTCGGCCCGATCCGTCAGCATGCCTGGGAACATCGCGGTTACTTCGGCCGTGCCCAACGCCTGCCGCCAGGTGTGTTCGTGGTCGAGGGTCGCCCATTGGTACCCGGTTACGGCCGCCCGCTGGGGCCGCGTGAACTGGAGCAACTGCCTTACTACCCAGGCTACCAGTGGATCGCCTACGGCCCGGATATCGTGCTGATCCAGGACGGTACCGGTGTGGTTTACCAGGTGCTGCAAGGCGTGCTGGCTTACTGATTTCGTTTTTGACACACCACCGCGAGGAACGCGTATGAAACTGCCAAAATCCCTGATCGCAGGCCTCGGCGTACTGATGGTCGGCGTCACCCCACTGCTGCAAGCCGCTCCCGGTCCGGATGACCAGCATCAGGGCGGTGAACAGCACCAACAGCAGGGCGGCCCGCGCGGCGACGAGCATGGCGCGCCGCAACAGCAGCACGCCGGCGGTGGCAACCGCCCCCCGCAGGACTTCGGCCCTGTGCGCCAGACCATCCAGCAGCACCGCGACACCTTCGGCCATGGCAGCCCGCTGCCGGCCAACGTGCACGTGGAAAAAGGCCGCCCGCTGCCCCACGGCTACGGCAAGCGCCTGGACAGCCGCGCCCTGGCGCAACTGCCGCGCTACCCGGGCTACGAATGGCGCCGCCTGGGCAGCGACGTGGTGCTGATCTCGGTCGGTACCGGCGTGGTCTACGAGATCCTCGATGGTGTGTTGAACTGATAGACCGCTGACGCGGCCCCGCCCCTGCCGCCCGTGGGAGCGGGCTCTGCCCGCGAAAAGACCACCGCGTTGTTTCAGTTGTCATGCGGTGTGCTTTTCGCGGGTAGAACCCGCTCCCACACAGGCTGCATCACCCCCGCTCGAACACCGACAACTTCAACGGCCGCACCGCCCCCATCCAGATCGCATGATCACGGTGGTCCGCCAACTCATCCCCGCTCAGCGGGTGCATGAACACCACCAGCCCCTTGCGGTTCATTGCCAGCCACGGCAATACATCAGCCACCACCTGCGGCCCGAACGCCAACTGGCAGCTCCAGTCCGGGTGCGGCCCTACCGGCTTCTCGTGAACGCGGCCCATCACCACCGGGAATAGCCGCGCGGCTTCCTCGCACAGGGCACGGGCCTGGTCGAGGGTGGAGGCGTCGAAATAGATGTGGGCGTGGTAGCCCTGGATTGCTTGCACGATTGTTCTCCCACCCGTGGATAAACGCAGGTTACCAGCTCGCGTCATGCTTTTGCTCTGCCATCAACCACTCCACAAACCGCCCCACCATCTCCCCCCGCCGTTTCCTCTGCGGCACCACCACGTAATACCCCAACGCCGATCTGGCCGTCTCGGCAATCGGCCGGCACAGCAAACCCTGCTCGATCAACGCATCCACCAGGTGGCGCCAGCCAATGGCAACGCCTTGCCCGGCGATGGCGGCCTGGATCAGCAGGGTGTAGTTGTCAAAGCGTAATTGGCCCGGGGCCGGGGCGCTGGGGATGTGCAGGTGACGGAACAGGCCGGCCCAGTTGAACCAGTGGCTGGTGCTTTCGCCGCGCAGGTGCAGCAGCGGCAGGTCGAGCAGGGCTTGGGCGGGCAGGGGGGTGGTTTGCTTTTCAAGCAGTCGCGGGCTGCACACGGGGAAGACTTCTTCGGCGAACAGCCAGTGGCTGTCGCCCTGTTTGAAGCGGCCGTCGCCGAACAGCACGGCTACGTCGATGTCGCTGCGCAGCATGGCGTGGCTGCGTTCACTGGTCACCAGGCTGACGTCAACGTGGGGGTGGGCCTGGTGGAAGCGGTGCAGGCGCGGCATCAGCCAGTAGGCGGCGAAGGCGAAGTCGGTGGCCACCTGCAGCACCTCGTGCTGGGGCTGGGCGGTGAGGGCGGCCAGGGCCTCGTCGATCTGGCCGAAACCGGCCTGCACGGCGTCGAACAGAGCACGGCCGGCATCGGTGAGTTCGATACCGCGGTAGATGCGGTCGAACAGACGCGTGGCCAGTTGTTCTTCCAGGCGCTTGATCTGCTGGCTGACGGCCGGCTGGGTGGTGCCCAGTTCGGCTGCGGCGGCGGTGAAGCTGCGTTGGCGAGCAGCGCATTCGAAGGCGCGCAGCAGGTCGAGGGACAGGTCGGCGAGGTTATCAAACATTAGCAGGGCTTATCCTAGGCATTGCCTGACGTGGGCTTTACCGCGTGGCAGCGCGGTCGCATGCTCGTTAGGAAGCAGTTTCGCATAATTCAACACTATGGAATGCCGCCTACCCATGAAGCGCAAGAACATTCTCTTCATCATGGCCGATCAGATGGCCGCGCCGCTGTTGCCCTTCTATGCCCAGAACTCGCCGATCAAGCTGCCCAACCTGAGCCGCCTGGCCGCCAGCGGCGTGGTGTTCGACGCCGCTTACTGCAACAGCCCACTGTGCGCGCCGTCGCGCTTCACCCTGGTGAGTGGCCAGTTGCCCAGCAAGATCGGCGCCTACGACAACGCCGCCGATTTCCCCGCCGACGTGCCCACCTATGCCCACTACCTGCGGCGCCTGGGCTACCGCACGGCGTTGTCGGGGAAGATGCACTTCTGCGGCCCGGACCAGCTGCATGGCTATGAAGAACGCCTGACCAGTGACATCTACCCCGCCGACTACGGCTGGGCGGTGAATTGGGATGAGCCCGACGTGCGCCCCAGCTGGTACCACAACATGTCATCGGTGCTGCAGGCTGGGCCGTGCGTACGCACCAACCAGCTGGATTTCGACGAAGAGGTGGTGTTCAAGGCTCAGCAGTACCTGTTCGACCACGTGCGCGAGGACGGCGACCAACCGTTCTGCCTGACCGTGTCCATGACCCACCCCCACGACCCCTACACCATCCCCAAGCGCTTCTGGGACCTGTACCGCGACGAGGACATTCCGCTGCCGGCCAACGTGCCTGGGCAGCATGAGTTGGACCCGCACTCCCAGCGCCTGCTGAAGGTGTACGACCTGTGGGACAAGCCGCTGCCGGCGGACAAGATTCGCGACGCCCGCCGCGCCTACTTCGGCGCCTGCAGCTACATCGACAGCAACGTCGGCAAGCTGCTGGAGACCCTGGAAGAAACAGGCCTGGCCGAGGACACCATCATCGTCTTCTCCGGCGACCATGGCGACATGCTCGGCGAGCGCGGGCTCTGGTACAAGATGCACTGGTTCGAGATGTCGGCGCGGGTGCCACTGCTGGTCTGCGCCCCGGGGCAGTTCCAGCCCGCGAGGGTGAGCGCGGCGGTGTCCACGGCCGATTTGCTGCCGACCCTGGTGGAACTCGCCGGCGGCGAAGTCGACCCGCGCCTGCCGCTCGACGGCCGCTCGCTGGTTGGCCACCTGCAGGGGCAGGGCGGCCACGACGAGGTGTTCGGCGAGTACATGGCCGAAGGCACGGTGGGCCCGCTGATGATGATTCGCCGCGGCGAGCACAAATTTATCTACAGCGAGGACGACCCTTGCCTACTCTTCGACGTGCGCCATGACCCGCACGAGCGCGAGGACCTGAGCCAATCGCCGCAACACGCGACGCTGTTCACCGCGCTGCTGGCCGAGGCGCGCGCCAAGTGGGACGTGGCGGCCATACGCCAGCAGGTGCTGGCCAGCCAGCGCCGGCGCCGCCTGGTGGCCCAGGCCCTGAGCCTGGGCAAGCTGAAGAGCTGGGATCACCAGCCACTGGTGGACGCCAGTCAGCAATACATGCGCAACCACATCGACCTCGATGACCTGGAGCGCAAGGCTCGTTATCCACAACCCTGCCAAGATCAATAATCGATGAGGGGAAGCCGATGAAGTTATCCACAGTGGTGGTATCCGCGTTGCTGGCCGTGGCCAGCCTGCAGGCACTGGCCGATGAGCAAAGCTGCAGCACGGTACAGATGGCCGACCCCGGCTGGAGCGACATCGCCTCCACCAACGCCATCACCGGCCTGCTGCTGGACGGCATGGGCTACAAGGCCAAGGTCGACAGCCTGGCGGTGCCCATCGCCTACGGCGGCCTGAAAGACGGCAAGGTGGATGTCTTCCTCGGCAACTGGATGCCGGCGCAACAGGGTTTCTACGACAAGTTCGTGGCCACTGGCGACGTCACCCAGTACGCCAAGAACCTGGGAGGCACCGAGTTCACCCTGGCGGTGCCGGACTACGTGTGGGACGCCGGCGTGCATAGCTTCGCCGACCTGAACAAATACGCCGAGAAGTTCGACGGCAAGATCTACGGCATCGGCTCCGGCGCGCCGGCGAACCTGTCGATCCAGCAGATCATCAAGAAAAACGAATTCGATCTGGGCCAGTGGAAACTGGTGGAGTCCAGCGAGCAGGCCATGCTGTCGGAAGTGCGCCGGGCTGTGGATAAGCAGCGCTTCATCGTATTCCTGGGCTGGACGCCGCACCCGATGAACGTCGAGATCAAGATGCACTACCTCAGCGGAGGCGAGGCGTACTTCGGCGCCAGCGGCAGCGTCTACACCCTGACCCGCAAGGGTTATGCACAGGCCTGCCCCAACGTTGCCAAGCTGCTGGGCAATCTGACCTTTACCCAGGACATGGAGAACAGCATCATGGCCGATGTGGTCAAGACCAAGGCCAGCTACCCCGACGCCGCCAAGGCGTGGATCAAGGCCAACCCGGCGGTGCTGGACAAGTGGCTGGACGGCGTGAAGACCCTGGATGGCCAGGACGCGCTGCCGGTGGTGAAGGCGAGGTTGTAGTGCCTTTGACGCGGCCTCGATAACGTTGAGTAGAACTGAAGAGACCCCATGCGCTGGTCCAGACTGGAAAAACTGCTGCCCTTCCTTGCCTGGCTACCGCGCCAGACCCGCGCCAGCGTCAGCCGCGATGTGGTGGTGGGCCTGAGCGGCGCCATCCTGGCACTGCCGCAGTCCATCGCCTACGCCCTGATCGCCGGGCTGCCACCCGAATATGGCTTGTACGCGGCCATCATCCCGGTGCTGATCGCCTGCCTGTGGGGCTCGTCGTGGCACCTGATCTGTGGGCCCACGGCCGCGATTTCCATCGTGCTGTACGCCAGCGTCAGCCCCTTGGCCGTGCCCGCCAGCGAGGACTACGTCACCCTGATTCTGCTGCTGACCCTGCTGGCCGGGCTGTTCCAGTGGCTGCTGGGCATGCTGCGGTTCGGCGCGCTGGTGAATTTCGTCTCGCATTCGGTGGTGCTGGGCTTCACCCTCGGCGCCGCGATTGTCATTGCCGTCGGCCAGTTGCCGAGCCTGCTGGGCATCCAGCTGAGCAGCCAGGCCACGGCCTTGGCGAGCCTGACCAATCTGGCCGAACACCTGTCCGAGGCGGACCAGCCGTCACTGCTGCTGGGGTTGTTCACCCTGGTGCTGGGGCTGGTGCTCAAGGCCGTGCTGCCACGCTGGCCGACGCTGCTGATCGCGCTGGTCAGCGGTAGCGTGCTCGCTTGGGCGTGGCCGTCGATGTTCGGCCATGTGCAGCGGGTCAGTGCCTTCGTTGGCCAACTGCCGCCATTCAGCCCGCTACCCAGCGACCCGGCGTTGATTTTGCGACTGCTGCCCAGCGCCGTGGCCGTAGGCATGCTCGCGCTGGTGACCAGCCTGTCGATTGCCCGCTCGATCGCCACACGTTCGCAGCAATTGCTCGACGCTAACCAGGAAGTGCGTGCCCAGGGCCTGTCGAACATTATCGGCGCGTTTTTCTCCGGCTCGCTGTCGGCGGGCTCGTTCACCCGCTCCGGTTTGAGTTACGAAGCCGGCGCCTGTTCACCCTTGGCCGGGGTGTTTTCAGCGCTGTGGGTGGCGTTGTTCGCGGTCACCGGCGCGCAGCTGATCGCGCAGATTCCAATTCCGGCCATGGCCGGCAGCATCTTGCTGATCAGTTGGGGGCTGATCGACCACCGCGGCATTCGCGCGCTGTTCCGCGTCAGCCGTTCGGAATTTGTGGTCATGGCCCTGACATGCCTGGCGACCCTGCTGCTGGAACTGCAGACCGCCATCTACGCCGGGGTGCTGGCATCGCTGTTCTTCTACCTCAAGCGCACCTCGCAACCACGGGTGCAGCAATGGCGTGAGGGCGATGAGGAGGTGTTGCGGGTGGGCGGTTCGATTTTCTTCGGCGCCAGCCATTACCTGCAGGTGCGGCTGCAGCGCGCCCAGGGCCAACGGGTGGTGATCGACGCCCAGCAGATCAACTTCATCGACTATTCAGGCGTGGAAATGCTTCATCAGGAAGCGCGCAGGCTGCGCGCCCAGGCCCGCAGCCTGACCTTGCGCCACGCGCGGGCGCAGGTCATCGAGGAGTTGCACAAGCTGGAAGGGGCAGAGCACTGCCCGATCCAGTTCGAGCGTTAACCGGCAGCCATTTCCTGGCGCAATGTGGCAAGCACAGCCTTGGAATCCGGGGTTACACCACGCCAGTACGTGAAGGCCTCGGCGGCCTGCTCCACCAACATGCCAAAACCGTCCAGCGCCAAGGCGGCACCGTGTTCGCTGGCCCAGCGGCAGAACGGCGTGGGCTCCTTGCCATACATCATGTCGTAGCACACGGTAACGCCAGGCTGGATCAGGCTGCTCTTGATCGGCGGCAGGTCACCGGCCAGGCTCGCGGATGTGGCGTTGATGATGATATCCACAGGCTCTTCCAGCCAGTCGAAGCCGCTGGCGGCCACCGGGCCCAGGCCAGCGAATATCTGCGCCAGCAACTCGGCCTTGTCCACGGTGCGGTTGGCGATCACCAGTGACACCGGTTGCTGTTCCAGCAACGACTCGACCACGCCACGCACCGCGCCACCGGCGCCCAGCAGCAGGATGCGCTTGCCCTTGAGGGCAACCCCGGCGTTGTTCAGCAGGTCGCGCACCAGGCCGATGCCGTCGGTGTTGTCACCGCGCAGGGTGCCATCGGGCAGGCGGGTGAGCATGTTCACAGCGCCCGCGCGCTCGGCACGTGGGGTCAGCACCGTGCACAGGCGAAACGCGTCTTCCTTGAACGGCAGCGTCACGTTGGCCCCCAGGCCTTCCTGGAAAGAATTCGCGGGCGTTGCCGGCGAAGTCGTCCAACGGTGCCAGGCGCGCGCCGTACTCCATGCGCTGGCCGGTCTGCTCGGCAAACAGGCGGTGGATGGCGGGCGACTTGCTGTGGCCAATCGGGTTACCGAAGACGACGTAACGGTCCATGCGGGCGGTTCCTAATCAAGGGCAGGCAGTAAAAAGGTTATCCACAGCCGGCCGTCAGGCCTGGCCGAGCCAGTCGCGGTCGGTGAGGAAGTAGTCAGTCAGGCGCGCTTCTTCGCTACCCGGTGCGGCCTTCCAGTCGTAGCCCCAGCGAACCTGCGGCGGCAGCGACATCAGGATCGACTCGGTACGCCCACCCGATTGCAGGCCGAACAGGGTGCCACGGTCGTACACCAGGTTGAACTCCACGTAGCGGCCACGGCGAAATTCCTGGAATTCACGCTGCTGCGCGGTGTAGGCCATGGCCTTGCGCCGCTGGACGATGGGCAGGTAGGCCTCCAGGTACGCATCGCCGATGGCGCGCATGAAGGCGAAGCTGGTGTCGAAGTCCCACTGGTTCAGGTCATCGAAGAACAGGCCGCCGACGCCACGGGGTTCGTTGCGGTGCTTGATGTGGAAGTAGCGGTCACACCAGGCCTTGTAACGCGGGTACACGTCTTCACCGAACGGCGCGCAGGCGCGCTCGGCCACGCGGTGCCAATGAACGCAGTCGTCTTCGTTGCCGTAGTAGGGGGTCAGGTCGAAGCCGCCGCCGAACCACCACACCGGCTCTTCGCCCTCTTTCTCGGCGATGAAAAAGCGCACGTTGGCGTGTGAAGTCGGCACGTGGGGGTTGTGCGGGTGGATCACCAGCGACACGCCCAGGGCCTCGAAGCCACGACCGGCCAGTTCCGGACGGTGGGCACTGGCGGACGGCGGCAGGCCGCTGCCGAATACGTGGGAAAAATTCACCCCGCCTTTTTCGATGACCTTGCCGTTCTCGATCACCCGCGTGCGCCCGCCGCCACCGGCGGTGCGGGTCCAGGCATCCTCGACAAAGCGGGCGCTGCCGTCTTCTGTTTCAAGGGCGCTGCAAATCCGCTCTTGCAGGTCGAGCAGGTAGGCTTTTACGGCTTCGGTGCGGGTAGTCATGGCATCACCTTGTAACGGGCAAAGGCCGGGCGGCGCGGGGGATAAGCGCCGCCCGAGAGCAAATTCGGCGCGTAGCATAGCACCGGTGGCCCGCTTTGAGCGGTTGACGGCGCGTCTACAAAAGCGTCCGATAGGGGCTTTCCATGCCTAGTTCAGGAGATTGCAGATGGCCAAACGTATCCAGTTCAGCGCTATAGGTGGTCCGGAAGTCCTCGAGTTCGTCGATTTCCAGCCTGCCGAGCCAGGCCCGCAGGAAGTCCGGGTGCGCAACAAGGCCATCGGCCTGAACTACATCGATACCTATTACCGCAGCGGCCTGTACCCGATTGCCTCTTTCCCGTCGGGGCAGGGCACCGAAGGCGCGGGCGTGGTCGAGGCGGTGGGCAGCGATGTGACCTCGGTGAAGGTCGGTGACCGCGTGGCCTACGCCGGCGGCCCGTTGGGCGCCTACAGTGAAGTGCATACCCTGCCGGCCGCGGTGCTGGTCAAGCTGCCCGAGGCCATCAGCTTCGAACAGGCTGCCGCTGTCATGCTCAAGGGCCTGACCGTGCAGTACCTGTTCCGCCAGACCTACGAGCTGAAACGTGACGAAACCATTCTGTTTCACGCGGCCGCGGGCGGCGTGGGCTCGCTGGCCTGCCAATGGGCCAAGGCCATTGGCGCCCGATTGATCGGTACCGTCAGTTCGCCGGAAAAAGCCGCGCGCGCCAAGCAACTGGGTGCCTGGGAAACCATCGACTATAGCCATGAAGACGTGGTCAAGCGCGTACATGAACTCACCGGCGGCAAGAAATGCCAGGTGGTGTATGACGGCGTCGGCAAGGACACCTGGGAAACGTCGCTCGACTGCGTGGAACCGCGCGGCCTGGTGGTCAGCTTCGGCAACGCCTCGGGCGCGGTCAGCGGCGTGAACCTGGGCATCCTGGCGTCCAAGGGCTCGCTGTACGTGACCCGCCCGACGCTGGGCACCTACGCCACTGCCAACACCCTGCAGGCCATGGCCGATGAACTGTTCTCGATGATCACCAGCGGCAAGCTGGAGGTGGAGATCAGCCAGCAGTACCCGCTGGCCGAAGCGGCCAAGGCGCAGATCGAGCTGTCAGCGCGGCGCACCATGGGTTCCACCATACTGATTCCGTGAATGGGCCCTGACGCGGCCCAACGGCCGCGTCAGCGGTTCAAGGACGAATCACGTCACCCGTGACCAGGTCACGAATCACGCTGGGGTTTTTGCGCCCGCCCAGGGCGCCGCTCAGCACCACGTCCACTTCACCCCGGAAATACTGCTCGATGCGCAGGCGCGTCATCGCCGGCGGCCGGCCGGTGGGGTTGGCGGAGGTCGACACCAGCGGCCCGACCAGCGAACACAGCTCGCGCACCAGCGGGTGGTCGCTGACCCGCACCGCCACGCTGGCGTGCTTGCCGGTGATCCACTCGGGCAGCAGGCCCTGGTGCGGCACCAGCCAGGTGTTGGGGCCAGGCCAGGTGCTGGCCATGCGGTCGAGCCACGCCTCGGGGAAGTCCTCGAACAGGAAATCGAACTGGCGAATATTGTCAGCCACCAGAATCAGGCCCTTTTCCACCGGGCGCGACTTGATCGCCAGCAAGCGGTACACCGCCTCTTCGTCCCATGGGTTACACCCCAGGCCCCAAACCGCCTCGGTTGGATAGGCAATCACCGCGCCCGCTCTCACCTCGCGCGCCGCTTGTTGCACACGCCAACTGCTCACCATTGCTGATACTCCGCTTGAATGCTGTGAGCAGTGTACTTAGCTAATCCGCGCAAACCAACGCCCGGCCTCGTTGACCACGCGCCCTTCAAGCTCAAGCTCGGTCAGCGCTTGCAGAACGCGCGGCAGTGGCCACCGGCTGGAACGTACCAAGGCTTCACTGCTTTGCGGCGCAGCATGCAGCAACGCCAGCAGCGGATGGTCGGCCACGGGGCAGGGCGGCGCCACCCGCTGCCAGCCACGCAGGGGCTCGAGGATGTGCTCCACGGTTTCCACCAGCTGTGCGCCATCGCGAATCAACTGGTGACAGCCCTTGGCGCCAGGGTGGTGGATGGAGCCGGGAATCGCATACACCTCGCGCCCCTGTTCGTTGGCCAGGCGCGCGGTGATCAGCGAACCGCTGGCCAGGCTGGCTTCCACCACCAGCACGCCCAGCGACAGGCCGCTGATGATGCGGTTGCGGCGCGGAAAGTTGTTGGCAACGGCATCCGTGTCCAAGGGAAACTCGGAAATCACCGCGCTGCCCGACGCGGCCATCCGTGCCGCAAGGGCCTTGTGCCGCTGTGGATAAAGTTTTTGGATACCTGTGCCCAGCACGCCGATTGTCTGCCCGCCAACGTCCAGGGCGGCCTGGTGCGCGGCACCATCCACCCCCACCGCCAAGCCGCTGGTGATGACAAAACCGGCCTTGGCCAGGCTACGCGAGAAGGCGGCGGCGGTGTCCAGCCCCGGGCGCGATGCACGACGACTGCCGACGATGGCCAGCTGTGGTTTTTCCAGAAGGGCGGGGTTGCCCGCGACGAACAGCATCGGCGGCGCGGCGCTTATTTCTGCCAGCAGGGCGGGGTAGCCAGGGTCATCCCACATCAGCAAATGCTGGTCCGGATGCTCTAGCCAGGCCATCGCAGCCTGGGCACCGGCGACCACATGGGCACTTGCGCGTGCCTCGCAAGCCACTGCGCGCATGCCTATCGCCCGCCATGCCGAGGTTGATGCGCGCAGCGCCTCGGCAGCCGTGCCGAAGGCCTCTATCAGGTCATGAAAGTGTTTTGGCCCGGTATCGGGCAGACGCTGAAGGCGCAGGCGCGCCTCCAATTCATCGAGCGCAAATGAAGCCTTGGTGAAGAGTGGCATCTGATCATCCTTGATTCAGGCCCCCTGCATGGCAGCAGGTGAAAAGCTGTGGATAACTCTGTTGGTAACTGTTTAACAACTTTCCCCACGGGTTAAGGGTTTTTTACCTTGTCCATGACTGCCAGGGAACGATTGGCGTTGAGTACTAAACCATAGCTGAGCTTTTCATAAGTGCGGAACACCATGAGCAAACCGGCCCGCTCGTCAGGGATTTTCACCTGATCGCCAGTCACCCGATCGCGTACCGTTTCGCCGGTCTTGTAGATCGCCAACACGTTGCCTTCCTTGAGTCCGTCGCGGTTGCCGCGGTCCAGGGTGACCACGTCGTACTTGCCGATCTGTGTAACACCCCGTGGCACATCAATGATGGTGCCGCTGATCGGGCTGCTGGGGGCACTGGGCAGGAAGGTGGAGTTCACCGGACGCTCTTCGCTGACGAACAGCCGGTCACCCAGGCGCACTTCTTCGCTGGAACGCTGCAGGTTTAGCGTGGCGATATCGCCCTCGGTGGCGACGATTTCGCCGCCGCCCATGTTGTCGGCGTTCACCCCCAGCTCTTCATGGGTGACCGGGTCGGTGTAGACCTTGCCCTTGCGGAAGATACCGTAGGAGGCG
This sequence comes from uncultured Gammaproteobacteria bacterium, assembly GCA_963816515.1. Lineage (GTDB taxonomy): Bacteria > Pseudomonadota > Gammaproteobacteria > Pseudomonadales > Pseudomonadaceae > Aquipseudomonas. The sequence continues at coordinate 2,394,443 of CAWFKX010000001.1, forward strand.
TGCGCCGGGTCGAACGTGCCGCGCGCGTAAATGCGATCGCCCATGCCGCTGACCACCCGCTCGCCCTGACCGGCGACGATGTACGGCGCCTGCTGGAAGGCATCGCTGTTGTCGAGGATGCGGTTGCTGAGCAGGAAGGCGTTGATAGACTGCAGCGGAATGCTGGGGATGGCCTCGGCCACCGGCGTGCTGCGAACACGCGGTGACAATTTGATGGTGCCACGCGACGCACCACGCTCCAGCATCAGTTGCGGCTGGCCGTTGACGTAGCTGAGCACCAGCGAGTCGCCGGGGTAGATCAGGTCAGGGTTGGCGATTTGCGGGTTGGCGTGCCAGATCTGCGGCCATTGCCAGGGTTCGCGCAGGAATTTGGCGGAAATGTCCCAAAGTGTGTCGCCCTGAACCACAGTGTAGCGCTGTGGATAACCGTCCTTGAGCTGCACATCGGCGTTGGCCAGGCCGGCGCACGCCATCAGCAGCAGGGCGAGTAGTGATTTCCTCATGCCGTGAATCCCTTTATTATGTACGTTCACGTGAAACGCAGCCGTTTTTCGGCCCTTCTCCCTGGGAGAACGTTTTTACAGGCAGGCCGCCCCCAACCTTGCGCGGCTGCTACCTTTGACTTTACCTCACAGTGCAGCAATTACGCATATGGCTATTTTAAACATCCTCGAATTTCCAGACTCGCGTCTGCGCACCATCGCCAAGCCAGTGGCCGTGGTGGATGACGAAGTTCGCCAGCTGGTCGACGACATGTTTGAAACCATGTACGAAGCCCCTGGCATCGGCCTGGCCGCTACCCAGGTCAACGTGCACAAGCGCATCGTGGTCATGGACCTGAGCGAAGATCGCAGCGAGCCGCGGGTGTTCATCAACCCCGAGTTCGAATCGCTGACCGACGAAATGGGCCAGTACCAGGAAGGCTGCCTGTCGGTGCCCGGCTTCTACGAGAACGTCGATCGCCCCCAGCGCGTCAAGGTCAAGGCCCTGGACCGTGACGGCAAGCCGTACGAACTGATCGCCGAAGGCCTGCTGGCCGTGTGCATCCAGCACGAATGCGACCACCTCAACGGCAAGCTCTTCGTTGACTACCTGTCCAATCTCAAGCGTGACAGGATCAAGAAGAAGCTGGAAAAAGCCCACCGCCAGCAAGCGTGACACCCCATTCCAAAGGCTTGCTGCGGCAAGCCTTTTTCTTTTCCAGCGAGTAATCCATGAGCATGCGCATTGTCTTCGCGGGCACGCCCGAATTTGCCGCCGAACACCTCAAGGCCCTGCTGGCCAGCGACTATGAAGTGGTAGCGGTATATACCCAACCGGACCGCCCTGCCGGGCGTGGCCAGAAGCTGATGCCCAGCCCGGTCAAGCAGCTGGCGCTGGAGCACGGCCTGACGGTGCTGCAACCGCATTCCCTGCGCAATGAAGACGCCCAGGCGGAACTTGCCGCGCTGAAGCCCGACTTGATGGTGGTGGTGGCCTACGGCCTGATCCTGCCTCAGGTGGTGCTGGATATCCCGCGCCTGGGCTGTATCAACAGCCACGCCTCGCTGCTGCCGCGCTGGCGCGGTGCGGCGCCGATCCAGCGTGCCGTGCAGGCGGGCGACGGCGAAAGCGGCGTGACCGTGATGCGCATGGAAGCCGGCCTGGACACTGGGCCGATGCTGCTCAAGGTCAGCACCCCGATCAGCGCCCAGGACACCGGCGGCAGCCTGCACGACCGCCTGGCCGAGATGGGCCCGCCCGCCGTGATCCAGGCCATCGACGGCCTGGCAGCCGGCACCCTGCAAGGCGAAGTGCAGGACGACGCGCTGGCCACCTACGCCCACAAGCTCAACAAGGACGAGGCACGCATCGACTGGAGCCAGCCTGCCGAGGTGCTGGAGCGCCTGGTACGTGCGTTCTTCCCGTGGCCAATCTGCCACAGCACCCTCAATGGCGAAGCCGTGAAAGTTCTGGCCGCGGACGTGGCGCCGGGGCAGGGCGCGCCGGGCACCATCCTGGCCGCCAGCAAGGAAGGCCTGGTCGTGGCTTGCGGCGAGCAGGCGTTGCGCCTGACCCGCCTGCAACTGCCGGGCGGCAAGCCACTGAACTTCAGTGACCTGTTCAACAGCCGCCGCGAAAAATTCGCCGTCGGCACGGTGCTGGGCCAATGAACCCGCGCCTCGCCGCCGCCCGCGCACTGGCCGCCGTACTCACCGGCAAGGCTTCGCTCAACAGTTCGCTGCCGCTGCAACTGGACAAGGTCGAGGCGCGCGATCGCGGCCTCACCCAGGACCTGGCGTTCGGCACTGCACGCTGGCAGCCACGGCTGTCGGCCCTGGCAGAAAAGCTGCTGCAGAAGCCCTTCAAGGCCGCCGATGCCGATGTCGAGGCCTTGCTGTTGGTCGGCCTCTATCAACTGCTCTACACCCGCGTGCCGGCCCATGCCGCTATCGGCGAAACCGTGGGCTGCGCCGACAAGCTCAAGAAGCCTTGGGCCAAGGCCCTGCTCAACGCCGTGCTGCGCCGCGCCCAGCGGGAAAGCGCCGAGCTGCTGGCCGACATGGAACGCGACCCGGTGGTGCGTACCGCTCACCCGCGCTGGCTGCAGAAATCGCTGAAAGCTTTCTGGCCGCAGCAATGGGAAGCCATCTGCGCCGCCAACAACGCTCACCCGCCGATGATCCTGCGGGTCAACCGCCGTCATCACAGCCGTGACGCCTACTTGCAATTGCTGGCCCAGGCATCGGTTGCAGCCAGCGCCTGCGTCTACAGCGCGGACGGCATCGTCCTCGAACAAGCCTGTGACGTACGTGACCTGCCAGGCTTCGCCGACGGCTGGATCAGCGTGCAGGACGAGGCCGCGCAACTGGCCGCCGACCTGCTCGACCTGGCCCCCGGCCAGCGCGTACTCGACGCCTGCTGCGCCCCCGGCGGCAAGACCTGCCACCTGCTGGAAGCCGAACCGGCGCTCAAGGGCGTGGTAGCCATCGACCTGGAAGCCAAGCGCCTGGTGCGCGTGCGCGAGAACCTCGACCGCCTCAAGCTCGACGCCCAGTTGATCGCCTGCGACGCCCGCGACACCGCGCAATGGTGGGACGGCCAATGCTTCCAGCGCATTCTGCTGGACGCGCCATGCTCGGCCACCGGCGTGATCCGCCGCCACCCCGACATCAAGCTGACCCGCCAGCCCGACGACATCGCCGCCTTGGCGGCCCTGCAAGGCGAGCTGCTGGACGCTCTGTGGCCGACGCTGGAAGTGGGCGGCGTGCTGCTGTACGCCACCTGCTCGACGCTGCCGACCGAGAACACCGAAGTGATCGAAGCGTTCCTGGCCCGCACCGCCGGCGCGCGCGAACTGGACCTTGCCACTGCCGCCGGCATCAGGCAGCCCCACGGCCGCCAGCTGCTGGCCCAGGAAGGCGGCCACGACGGCTTCTACTATGCCAAGCTGATCAAGATCGCGGCGCACCGCCCCACCTGACAGGGAGTAACGGATGAAGATCATCATCCTCGGTGCCGGCCAGGTCGGCGGCACCCTGGCCGAGCACCTGGCCGGCGAGGCCAATGACATTACCGTGGTCGACACCGACGGTGAGCGCCTGCGCAGCCTGGGCGACCGCCTGGACATCCGCACCGTGCAAGGCCACGCCTCGTTTCCCACGGTGCTGCTCAAGGCCGGTGCCGAGGATGCCGACATGCTGGTGGCCGTCACCAACAGCGACGAGACCAACATGGTCGCCTGCCAGGTCGCCCACACCCTGTACCACACGCCCACCAAGATCGCCCGCGTGCGCTCGGCGGCCTACCTGACCCGCGACAGCCTGTTCGCCAACGATGCCATTCCGGTGGACGTGCTGATCAGCCCCGAGCAGGTGGTAACCCATTACATCAAGCGCCTGATCGAGATTCCCGGCGCCCTGCAGGTCATCGACTTCGCCGACGGCAAGGCGCAACTGGTGGCCGTGAAAGCCTTCTACGGCGGGCCGCTGGTGGGCCAGCAACTGCGCCAGATCCGTCAGCACATGCCCAATGTCGAAACCCGCGTGGCAGCGATCTTCCGCCGTGACCGGGCGATACTGCCCCGTGGCGACACGGTGGTGGAAGCCGATGACGAAGTATTCTTCATTGCCGCCCGCGAGGACATTCGCGCGGTGATGGGCGAACTGCGCGGCCTGGACGAGCGCAACAAGCGCGTGGTGATCGCCGGCGGCGGGCAGATTGGCGAACGCCTGGCCGAGGCCATTGAAAGCCGCTACCAAGTGAAGATCATCGAGATGAGCCCGGCGCGCTGCCGGCACTTGTCCGACACCCTGTCCAGCACCGTGATCCTGCAGGGCAGCGCCTCGGACCGCGACCTGATGGTGGAGGAGAACATCGCCCAAGCCGATATCTTCCTGGCCCTGACCAACGATGACGAAGCCAACATCATGTCGTCGTTGCTGGCCAAGCGCCTGGGCGCGCGCAAGGTGATGACCATCATCAACAACCCCGCCTACGTCGACCTGGTGCAGGGTGGCGAAATCGACATCGCCATCAGCCCGCAGCTCGCCACCATCGGCACTTTGCTGGCCCATGTACGCCGTGGCGATATCGTCAGTGTGCACTCCCTGCGCCGGGGCGCGGCCGAGGCCATCGAGGCGGTGGCCCACGGCGACGCCAAGTCGAGCAAGGTGGTGGGCAAGACTATCGAGAGCATCAACCTGCCGTCCGGCACCACCATTGGCGCCATCATCCGTGATGACCAGGTGATCATCGCCCGCGGCACCACGGTGATCGAGGCGGGCGACCACGTGATCCTGTTCGTCGTCGATAAAAAGTACATTCGCGACGTGGAGAAGCTGTTCCACGTGGGCCTGAGCTTCTTTTAAAGGATTGTCACCGTGCTTGAATCTCTGGAAAAAATGCTCGCCAAGGGTGTGGATAATGCGCTGCTGCGCTTTGGCCTGGGCAAGGGCTACCTGGACCTGAAGGACTATCCAAGGGCCGCCGAGCACCTGCGCCGCTGCGTGGAGCAGGACCCCAAGTATTCAGCGGCGTGGAAGCTGTTGGGCAAGGCGTTGCAGGGGCAGGATGATCTGGCTGGCGCCAGGGACGCGTGGCAGCAGGGCATCACGGCGGCGCAGGCCCATGGCGATAAACAGGCCGAGAAGGAAATGAGCGTGTTCCTGAAGAAGCTGGACCGGCTGGGCTGACATTGGATTTGGGCCCGCTGCAGGGAGCTCTCGTAGGAGCCGCCGACAGGCTGCGATGGCGCGCGCAGCGGGCCCAGTTTTGCACGGCCTGCGGCCCTTCTGAAGTAAATCAATACCAGCGCGCTTCGCCCGGCGGGCGCTTCTTGAAGCGCTTCATGCTCCACATGTACTGGCTCGGATAAGCGCTCACATAACGCCCAATCACTTCGCTCATGGCCGCCACTGAGGTCTCGGTGTCGGTGCTGTACATGGCTTCGGGCGCCGCTTCCAGAATCACCCTAAAGCCCGAACCGTCCGGCAGGCGCAGCGCATGCAGGAACACGCCCACAGCCTTGCCGCCGGCGAGCATGTTGGGCACGAACTTGCTGGTCAGCGCCTGGGTGGCCAGGAACGGCACGAACACACCCGCCGATTCCGCCGGCTCCGGGTCCGCCGGGATGCCGACCTGTCCGCCCTTGCGCACTTCCTTGATGACACTGAGGATGCCTTCCTTGGTCGACGCCGCTACCCGGTTGCCCAGCTGCACGCGCTGCTTCTGCAGCAATTCATCCACAGCCTTGAGCTTGGGCGGGCGGTAGAAAATGATCGGTTTGCACTGCATGCAATAAAAGTGGTTCAGCACTTCCCAGTTGCCCAGGTGGCTGGTGATGCCGACCACACCCTTGCCCGAGGCCAGGGCCTGCTCCAGCACTTCCAGGCCGTGCACTTCGCGCACCAGCTTGAGCGACTTCTCCGCCGGCCAGATCCACGCACAGGCGCTTTCGGTCAGGCTCTTGCCGATGTCCATCATGCTCTGGCCCACCAGGCGTTCACGGGCCTGGGCGTCCAGCTCGGGGAAACACTTGGCCAGGTTGATGCGCACGATCTCGCGCGACCGGTTAGGCAGCTTCCAGGTCAGCCAGCCAATGGCCGCGCCCACCGCCTGCACCGCACGCCATGGCAGCAGGGCAAACAACCGCAGGGCCCCGACCATCAGGGCGCCTTTGAACTTATCCACAGACCACTCCTCTTTCAGCAAGGCGCCATTGTAACCGTCAGCGGCTCAAAGCGGCGTAGCGATCACAATCCTGGGTGTGGTCCATGACCATTCCCGACGCCTGCATGAAGGCGTAGCAGATGGTTGGCCCGACAAAGGTGAACCCGGCCTTCTTCAGCGCCTTGCTCATGGCCTCGGCTTCCGGCGTCTGGGTGGGGATATGGCTGCGGTCGGGGAAATGGTTGATCTTCGGTGTGCCACCGACGAATGACCACAACAAGCCAGCCGGGTCTTCGAGTTTCAGCCACGCCTGGGCGTTCTGCCGCGCGGCCTTGATCTTCAGGCGATTGCGGATGATGCCGGGGTCGAGCATGCGCGCCTCCACTTCTTCATCGGTCATTCGCGCCAGCCGCTCTGGGTCAAAGCCGAACATCACCTTTCGGTAGTGTTCACGCTTCTTCAGCACCGTGATCCACGACAGCCCGGCCTGGCAGCCTTCCAGCAACAACAATTCGAAAAGACGAGCGGGGTCACGCAGCTCAACCCCCCATTCTTCGTCGTGATAAGCCTGGTAGATCGGCTCTTCTGAACACCAAAAGCAGCGTGGCATAAGGCTCCAAGGGTAGAGGTGAGGACGAATCGGGGTATACTCCCGCTCTTTATATTCGCAGCCCTAGAAACAGGTGAATTTCGTGAGCCAGCCTACGCCAGCCGTGCGTACCTTCCAAGACTTGATCCTCGCGCTCCAGCAATACTGGGCCGAGCAAGGTTGTGTGGTGCTTCAGCCCTACGATATGGAAGTAGGCGCCGGCACTTTCCATACCGCCACGTTCCTGCGCGCCGTCGGCCCGGAAACCTGGAACGCCGCCTACGTGCAGCCAAGCCGCCGTCCGGGTGACGGCCGCTACGGCGAGAACCCCAACCGCCTGCAGCACTACTACCAGTTCCAGGTGGTTCTGAAGCCGAACCCGGAGAACTTCCAGGAGCTGTACCTGGGCTCGCTCAAGCACATCGGCCTGGACCCACTGGTCCACGACATTCGCTTCGTCGAGGACAACTGGGAGTCGCCCACCCTGGGCGCATGGGGCCTGGGCTGGGAAATCTGGCTCAACGGCATGGAAGTCACCCAGTTCACCTACTTCCAGCAAGTAGGTGGCATCGAGTGCTACCCGGTTACCGGCGAAATCACCTATGGCCTGGAACGCCTGGCCATGTACCTGCAGGGCGTGGACTCGGTCTATGACCTGGTGTGGACCGACGGCCCATTCGGCAAGGTCACCTATGGCGATGTGTTCCACCAGAACGAAGTGGAGCAGTCGACCTACAACTTCGAACACGCCAATGTCGAGAAGCTGTTCGAACTGTTCGACTTCTACGAAAGCGAGGCCAACCGCCTGATCGAGCTGGAGCTGCCGCTGCCGACCTACGAAATGGTCCTGAAGGCATCGCACACCTTCAACCTGCTCGATGCGCGCCGCGCCATCTCGGTCACCGCCCGCCAGCAGTACATCCTGCGCGTGCGCACCCTGGCCCGTGCCGTTGCGCAAAGCTACCTGCAAGCCCGTGCCAAGCTGGGCTTCCCCATGGCGTCCCCTGATCTGCGTGATGAAGTGTTGGCTAAGCTGGAGGCTGCACAATGAGTGCTCAAGATTTCCTGGTTGAACTGGGCACCGAAGAGCTGCCACCCAAAGCCTTGAACACCCTGGGCGAAGCCTTCCTGAGCGGCATCGAGAAAGGCCTGCAGGCTGCCGGCCTGAATTTCACCGCCAAGAAGGTCTACGCGGCACCACGCCGTCTGGCCGTGCTGATCAGCGGCCTGGACACCCAGCAGCCCGATCGCAGCATCAACCTCGACGGCCCGCCACGCCAGGCCGCCTTCGACGCCGAAGGCAACCCTACCCAGGCAGCCCTGGGTTTTGCCAAGAAGTGCGGCGTAGAGCTGTCGGAAATCGACCAGAGCGGCCCCAAGCTGCGTTTCAGCCAGCGCATCGTCGGCAAGCCGACTGCCTCGCTGCTGCCCACCATCGTTGAAGATTCGCTCAACGACCTGCCGATTCCCAAGCGCATGCGCTGGGGTGCCCGCAAGGTCGAGTTCGTGCGCCCGACGCAGTGGCTGGTAATGCTGCTCGGTGACCAGGTGGTGGATTGCACCATCCTGGCCCAGAAAGCCGGCCGCGATTCGCGCGGCCACCGCTTCCACCACCCGGAAAACGTGCGCATCACCGCGCCGGCCAACTACGCCGAAGACCTGCGCAAGGCCTACGTACTGGCCGACGCCAACGAGCGCCGCGACATCATCAGCAAGCGCACCGCCGAACTGGCCATGCAGCAGGAAGGCACCGCCATCGTTCCGCCGGCGCTGCTGGACGAAGTGACTGCGCTGGTCGAATGGCCCGTGCCGCTGGTGTGCTCGTTCGAGGAACGTTTCCTTGAAGTGCCGCAGGAAGCCCTGATCACCACCATGCAGGACAACCAGAAGTACTTCTGCCTGCTGGACGTGGACGGCAAGCTGCTGCCGCGCTTCATCACCGTGGCCAACGTCGAGAGCAAGGACCCGCGCCAGATCGTGGAAGGCAACGAGAAAGTCGTGCGCCCACGCCTGACCGACGCCGAGTTCTTCTTCAAGCAGGACAAGAAGCAGCCGCTGGAAAGCTTCAACGAGCGCCTGCAGAACGTGGTGTTCCAGGCTCAATTGGGCAGCGTCTACGACAAGGCCGTACGCGTGTCCAAGCTGGCCGCCTACATTGCCCCGCTGATTGGCGGCGACGCCCAGCGCGCCGCCCGTGCGGGCCTGCTGTCCAAGTGCGACCTGGCCACCGAGATGGTCGGCGAGTTCCCGGAGATGCAAGGTGTCGCCGGTTACTACTACGCGCTCAACGACGGTGAGCCGGACGACGTCGCCCTGGCCCTGAACGAACAGTACATGCCGCGCGGTGCCGGCGCCGAGCTGCCAAGCACCCTCACCGGTGCTGCGGTGGCCATCGCCGACAAGCTGGACACCCTGGTGGGTATCTTCGGCATCGGCATGCTGCCAACCGGCAGCAAGGACCCCTATGCCCTGCGTCGCGCGGCGCTGGGCGTGCTGCGTATCCTGATCGAGAAGCAGCTGGACCTGGACCTGACCAAGGCGGTGAACTTCGCCGTGTCGGCGTTCGGCAGCAACGTCAAGGCGGCCGGCCTGGCTGGCCAGGTACTGGAATTCATCTTCGACCGCCTGCGTGCGCGTTACGAAGACGAAGGCACCGACGTTGCCACCTACTTGTCGGTACGTGCCCTGAACCCGGGTTCGGCACTGGACTTCGACCAGCGCGTGCAGGCCGTGCAGGCCTTCCGCAAGCTGCCGGAAGCCGCTGCCCTGGCCGCAGTGAACAAGCGCGTGTCGAACCTGCTGGGCAAGGCCGAAGGCTCCATCGCCAGCACCGTGGAACCCAAGTACTTCGACAACGCCAATGAGTTCTCGCTGTACTCGGCCATCCAGCAAGCCGACCAGGCTGTACAGCCCATGGCCGCTGGCCGTCAGTACAACGAGGCGCTCACCCGCCTGGCCGCCCTGCGCGAGCCGGTGGACGCGTTCTTCGAAGCCGTGATGGTCAACGCGGAAGACCCCAAGGTACGCGCCAACCGCTACGCCTTGCTGTCGCGCCTGCGTGGGCTGTTCCTGGGCGTCGCCGACATCTCGCTGCTGGGGTAAGCCTTGAAGCTGGTGATACTGGACCGCGACGGAGTCATCAATGAAGACTCCGACGCCTACATCAAGTCGGTCGCAGAATGGATTCCGATCCCCGGGTCCATCGACGCCATCGCGCAGTTGAGCAAGGCCGGCTGGACGGTTGCCGTGGCAACCAACCAGTCGGGCATTGCTCGCGGTTACTACGACCTGGCTACCCTGGACGCCATGCATGCGCGCTTGCGCACGCTGGTGGCCGAGCAGGGTGGCGAAGTCGGGCTGATCGTCTATTGTCCCCATGGCCCTGACGAAGGTTGCGATTGCCGCAAACCGCGCCCGGGCATGCTCAAGACCATCGCCGCCCATTACCAGGCCGACCTGGCCGGGTTGTGGTTCGTCGGTGATAGCAAGGGTGACCTGGAAGCTGCGCTGGCCGTCGATTCTCAGCCCGTTCTGGTAAAAACCGGAAAAGGCCCCCGGACTCTGGAAAAGGGTCTGCCTGAGGGAACACTGATTTTCGATGATCTGGCTGCTGTAGCCAGAGCACTTATCCACACCTAGGGCGCCCCTGAATGCCTGACCGATACCGCGCTGCCCCGGCAGCCGGTGTTGCCAGGTGGCTTCAGGAGCGCGCTTTTAACAGGCGGGTTCGCCCGCAACGGTACAAGCCGCTATGTCGACACTGCAGGCGATCAGAATCTTCGTCTTCTACTTGCTGCTGGGCACCAGCTCGCTGCTGTGGTGCACCCTGAGCTTCTTTGTTGCACCCTTTCTTTCTTTTCCAGCCCGTTATCGCTTCATCAACGTCTATTGGTGCCGGTGCGCGCTGTTCCTGACCCGAACCATCCTCAACATTCAGGTCAAGGTCACCGGTGCCGAGAACGTACCCGAGCGACGCTGCGTGATCGTTTCCAACCACCAGAGCACGTGGGAAACGTTTTTCCTTTCTGCCTATTTCCAGCCCTTGAGCCAGGTGCTCAAGCGCGAACTGCTGTACGTGCCGTTCTTCGGCTGGGCCATGGCCATGCTGCGGCCCATCGCCATCGACCGCGATAACCCGAAAGCAGCCTTGAAAGTCGTGGCCAGCAAGGGCGATGAACTGCTCAAGGACAATGTCTGGGTACTGATTTTCCCTGAAGGCACTCGAGTGCCTTTCGGCCAGATCGGCAAATTCTCGCGCAGTGGTTCGGCCCTGGCCGTGAACGCCGATCTCCCGGTTTTGCCAATTGCCCACAACGCCGGCAAGTTCTGGCCCAAGGAAGGCTGGGGCAAGCGCGCCGGTACCATCGAAGTGGTGATTGGTGAGCCGATGTACGCCAACGGCACTGGCCCACGTGCCATCGCCGAACTGAATGACCGCGTAGCAGCCTGGAACGAGCAGACCCAACGTGCCTTGGGTTCGCTGCCGGAAAACCCTCAGGTTGAAGAGACTCCGGCGGTAGGCTGATCTGTGGATAACTTGTGTACAGTATTTGGATCTTTTTCAAAAAACTCTTCTAAGTTGTTAATTTGAAAGCTTATTTCCACACGCGATGACTTCATGGCAAACGTGCATAAGTTTTTCGCAGCATAAAAAAACCGGCCTTGATCGCCGGTTTTTTTATGCCTTGGTTTTCGTCTCAGACTTTGTCCAGATCCACCCCTCGGGTTTCCTTGAGGCAGAACAGCCCCACGATCAAGCTGACCCCCGTCACCACCACCGGGTACCACAGCCCGTAGAAGATATCCCCCGTGTACACCACCAGCGCAAACGACACGGTCGGCAGGAAGCCGCCAAACCAGCCGTTACCAATGTGGTAGGGCAGCGACAGCGAGGTGTAGCGGATGCGCGTGGGAAACAGTTCGACCATTACCGCCGCCAGTGGCCCGTACGTCATGGTCGCGATCAGGATCATCGCCACGATCAGCACCACCACCATGGGCTGGTTGACCAGGCTGGGGTCGGCCTTCGCCGGGTACCCGGCGGCAGTCACCGCGGCGCGCATGGCAGCTTCGTCGTAGCCGTCGATGCGCTTGTCGCCGATGGTCACCACCACTGGATTGGCAGGGTCAGCGCCAGCGGAGCTGTAGGGCAGACCGGCTTTTACCAGGAAGGTCTTGACCTTGTCGCACGGGCTGTCGAAACGCGCCTTGCCCACCGGGTCGAACTGGAAGGTACAGCCGGCGGGGTCAGCCATCACCGTGATCGGCGCCTGGCGGCTGGCCTGGTCGATCTGCGGGTTGGCGTAGTGGCTGAGGCCCTTGAACAACGGGAAGTAGAGCAGGGTGGCCAGCAGCAGGCCAAGCATGAGGATAGGCTTGCGGCCGATGCGGTCCGACAGCCAGCCGCAGATAACGAAAAACGGCGCGCCAATGATCACGCTGATGATCAGCAGGCTGTTGGCCTGGGTGGGGTCCATTTTCAGCATCTGGGTCATGAAGAACAGCACGTAGAACTGCGCGCAATAGAAGGTCACCGCCTGCCCGGCGTTGATGCTGAACAGCGCGATCAACACGATCTTCAGGTTTTGCCACGAGCCAAAGGACTCCTTGATCGGTGACTTGCTGGTCTTGCCCTCGGCCTTCATGCGGGTGAAGGTCGGCGATTCATGCAGGCTCATGCGAATCCAGGTCGACACGCCCAGCAGGATGATCGACAGCAGGAAGGGCAGGCGCCAGCCCCAGGTTTCGAAGGCATCGCCGGTCAAGTAACGGCAGGCCAGCACCACCAGCAGCGACAACAGCAAACCCAGGGTGGCGGTGGATTGAATCCAGCCGGTATGCATGCCACGCTTGTCCCGCGGCGCATGCTCGGCCACGTATGTGGCCGCGCCGCCGTATTCCCCGCCCAGCGCCAGCCCTTGCAGCATGCGCAGGCACACCAGGATCACCGGCGCGGCGATGCCGATGCTGCTGTATGTGGGGAGCAGGCCCACGGCAAAGGTCGACAGGCCCATCAGCACGATGGTCATCAGGAAGGTGTACTTGCGACCGATCATGTCCCCCAGCCGGCCGAACACCAAGGCACCGAAGGGGCGCACCAGGAAGCCGGCGGCAAAGGCCATCAACGCGAAGATAAAGGCCGTGGTCTCGTTCACCCCGGCGAAGAACTGCTTGCTGATTACCGCTGCCAGCGCGCCGTACAGAAAAAAGTCGTACCACTCGAACACAGTGCCCAGCGATGAAGCGAAGATGATCTTCTTGTCTTCCCGGGCCGCCGCAGGTACCAGCCCGGCACCTTCACCCTGTAAATAGTCCGCCATGTGTTTGTCCTCAGGCCCTGTGGGCACAGTGATTATTGTTGTTGTCCACTGCCGATGGCCGCTGACTGCGGCGGCCATCGCCTTTCCCCGCCCGTCAGCTGACCGGGTGGGCGTATTGCCGGGGTTTCTCCTCCAGTCGCGGAGTGCCCTGCAGAATCATCTGCGCGGCTTTTTCAGCGATCATCAACGTGGGCGTGCAGGTGTTGCCGGAAACGATCTCGGGCATCACCGAGGCATCCACCACCCGCAGGCCTTCGATGCCATGCACCCGCAAGGTGGCATCCACCACGTCCTGCGGGCCGTTGCCCATGCGGCAGGTGCCCACCGGGTGAAATATAGTCGTACCAATCGCACTTGCCGCTTCATGCAGCTGTTCTTCGCTTTCCAGTTGCGGACCTGGCAGGTATTCCTCAGGGCTGAAAATGCGCAGGGCAGGGGCCTCGACGATGCGCCGGGTTAAGCGAATGGCCTGGGCGGCGACGCGCAAGTCTTCCGGATCGCTGAGGTAATTAGGGTCGATCAGCGGTGCATCGTCCGGGTTGCTGGAGCGGATATCCACACGCCCACGGCTTTTGGGCCGCAGGTTGCACACCGAGGCGGTGAACGCCGGGAAACCGTGCAGCGGCTCGCCGAACCGCTCGAGCGACAACGGCTGCACGTGGTATTCAAGGTTGGCGCTGGGCTGCTGCGGGTCCGACTTGATGAACGCGCCCAACTGGCTGGGCGCCATGGCCAGCGGGCCACTACGGTCGTACAGGTAGCGCATGCCCATGCCCAGCTTGCCCCACAGGCTATTCGCCACTTGGTTGAGGGTGCGCGTGTTGTTGACCTTGTAGATCAGCCGCAACTGCAAGTGATCCTGCAGATTGCCGCCGACACCGGGCAACTCGTGCTGCACGGTTATCCCCAGGCGCTCCAGCAATGGGCGCGGGCCGATACCTGAACGCTGGAGTATGCCGGGCGAACCCACGGCGCCCGCGCACAGCAGAATTTCCCGGCGGGCTGTGTATAACTGCGCTTGGCCTTCATGCCGGGCGCTGACGGCAGTGGCTCGGCCTTTATCCACAAGCAGGCGGTCGACCTGCACGCCGGTCAGCACGGTGAGGTTGGCGCGCTTGAGAGCCGGGCGCAGAAACGCCTTGGCCGAGTTCCAGCGGATGCCCGAACGCTGGTTCACCTGGAAATATCCACACCCCTGGTTATCCCCCGTGTTGAAGTCATCGATGCTCTCCACCCCGCACTGGGAGGCAGCCGTGCGGAATGCATCGAGAATCGGCCAACGGTAACGCTGCAACTCCACACGCCATTCACCTTTGCCGCCGTGGCTGGGGGAGTCACCGGCAAAGTGGTTTTCGCTCTGGCGAAACAGCGGCAACACATCCTTCCAGCTCCAGCCGGGGTTGCCCTGGGCGGCCCAGCCATCGTAGTCGGCCGCCTGGCCGCGCATGTAAATCATGCCGTTGATGGACGAACAGCCGCCCAGCACCTTGCCCCGTGGATAACTCAAGGCACGGCCTTTCAGGCCCGGCTGCGCCTCGGTCTTGAAGCACCAGTCAGTGCGCGGGTTGCCGATGCAGAACAGGTAGCCAACGGGGATGTGAATCCAGGGATAGTTGTCGCGCCCGCCCGCTTCCAGCAGCAGGACCGAGACTGTCGGATCGGCAGAAAGTCGATTGGCCAGCAGGCAGCCTGCGGGGCCTGCACCAACGATGACGTAGTCATAGGTGCTGTGGGCTGATGGCATGGGGAACCTCGCGCCGATTTTTATTCTTGTCTTCCCCCATGGTATTGATTAGCTTCGAGATGAAAACAGGTGTTTTCACCCACCCGCTGTGCGTTTTTGAACAAGGACGCTGCACATGTTCGACTGGAACGACTTGCGCTTTTTCCTCGAACTGCACAGAAGCGGCCGTCTGCTGACGGCGGCCAAACGGCTCAATACCACTCACAGTACCGTGGCGCGGCATATCGAAGCCATCGAGCAGAGCGTGGGCAACGCCTTGTTCGTGCAGCATGCCCAGGGCTACGAACTGACACCTGCCGGGCAGGCGCTGCTCAAGCACGCCGAAGCCATGGAAAACGTCGCGCTGCTGGCGCAGGAAGAAATGACCCAGCCGATGATGCCGCTCGGCAAGATTCGCCTGGGGGTCACCGAAGGCATCGGTATCATGTTCCTCACGCCGCGCCTGGGCGGCCTGTTCGAACGCTACCCAGGCCTTGAAGTGGAACTGGTGGCGGTACCGCGGTTTGTCAGCATCCTGAACCGCGAAGCGGAAATCAGCATCCACCTGGATCGCCCCTCGGCGGACCTGCTGATCACCCGCAAGCTCACCGACTACCGCCTGGCGCTGTATGCCAGCCCGGCCTACCTGCTGCGCGCGCCAAAGCTCGAGAGCCGTGAAGACCTGGCGGCCCATGACTGGATCGGCTACGTCGATGACCTGCTGTTCAGCCAGGAACTGCTGTTTCTCAACAGCTTCTGCCGCGCGCCCAATGTGATATTCCGCAGCACCAGTGTGATCGCCCAGCAGCAGGCCGCCAGGGCAGGGCTGGGCGTTGCCGTGCTGCCTATGTACATGGCGGCGGACGACCCGCAGCTGGTGCGCGTGGTGCCAGGGGAAACCATCCAGCGCAGCTACTGGATGAGCACCCGCCGCGAGCTTCACAAGTCAGTGCGCCTGCGGGTGGTGTGGGACTACCTGCTGCAAGTGTGCGCGGCTGAGCAGGCGCAGTTGCTGAACCGCCAGTGAGGCGTTACTGGAACACGCGATACACGCCGAGGGAAAACGACAGCAGCCCCAGCGCCAACAGCACGATACCCGGCGCGGCATCGAGCAGCCGGCGAATGCGCCGGTAGCGGTCCAGGCGGCGCGACAGCAAGCTGTAGGCAATCAAAATCGAGATATCGATGGCCGCCCAAATCAGGATCAGCACCATGGCCTGCACGGTGAAGGGCTCGTTGGGCGAAATGAACCCCGGCAGGAAAGCCAGGAAAAACAAAATGTCCTTGGGATTGGACAGGCCCACGCCCATGGTTTTCCAGAAACCGTAGCGGCTGCCGGCGCACTGCACCGACTCGCCGGAACTGTTTACCAGCGCACTGCCACCCAGCCACGCCAGGTAAACCCCGCCCAGAATCTGCCCCCAGTTCAGCACGGCAGCATTGATGTGCAAGGTGGTATAGATCGCCACCAGCGAGCACACCAGCAAGACCTGCGCCGAGATTACTCCGCCCGCAATAGTCCAGGCCGGCCAGGCGCGGCGCGCGTCGGCAATGACCATGGCGACGATGGGCCCAGGTGATGCAATCAACAGCATCACCGCCAGCGCGAAGGAAAGGTATGTGGTGCTCATAGTTCTGCTACCAGGTTGTAGACACGCTGGTTCTTGCCCAGCGCCTCGGTGTAATAGTGCTGCCCGGTGATGGCGAAGGTGCGCTGTATCCAGCGGTCACGGCCATCGAGCAGGGCGGTGAAAGGGCTGCGGGCGTGAGCGGTCTTGCGGTTATCGATGATCAGCAAGTCACCGGTGTTCAACTTCACCGGTTGTTTGACCTCCCAGGCAATGTTGTTCAGGTGCTGCAACTGCGCCTGGGCCTGCGTGCTCTGGGCGATCATGAACTGTGGGTCGAAGCGAAAAAACGGTGTGTCGGGGTCACCGTAGAGAATGGTCTGATGCTTGCCGATGTCGAGGCGGCAATTCTTTTCAGTGGCGCTGTAGTCCGAGAGGAAGTTGTACTTCTCGTTGAGGAAGTAGGCGACGTCGTCGCGCGACAGGAATTCGAGCATTGCGTCGATCGACGTCACATAGGTGATCGCTTCACCCAGCGGGTCCTGCCGCAGGCACAGCAATAACAAGTAATCGGGTTGGATGGCGTGGAAAGCATTCTCGGTGTGCAGGTCCAGTTCGGTGTCGTAGCTGTCCGAGCTCGCTGCCTTGGACTGCGCCTGGTGCGGAAAAAAGTTATTGATGATGGCGCCGTTGGATTCCTGTGGGTAACCGATGGCCTGGCCCAGCAGCGAGGTGGCTTGCAGCAGGCACTTTTCACTGGCATCGTCTGGCTTGGTCAGCGCATCGCGACTGGTTGGCGTGGCGGGGATGTTTCCGATTGGCAGGTTCTTCAGGTGCAGGAAACCGGATCTGTTTCCGAAGATTTTGAAGTTCAGGATTTGCGCGATCTGTTCCTGACTCAATCCCCCACTGGTTAGGCTCGCGACCAGCAGCTCATCAATGTTGGTATTTGGCATGACTTCGTTCTCTTGATCCATTGGCAGTCCAGGTCACCTCCTTTCTCCTGAAGTGGGTGGGGCATCCCTTGGAGCAGATCAGAGTATTGGTGCGGGCAGGACGATGAAAAACGGATAAAGTGTCCGGCTTGCATGAGCAAAAATCATGGTTAAGGAAAATGTCATGACCTCGCGGCTCCCCCCGCTGTATGCCCTGCGAGCCTTTGAGGTAGCGGCGCGCTACGGCTCGTTCACCGTTGCGGCGCAGAACCTGTGCATTACTCAGAGTGCGGTCAGCCGCCACGTGAAGACACTGGAGGACCACCTCGGCTGCCCGCTGTTCGAGCGCAAGGGCCCGAAGCTGGCGCTGACCGACACCGGGCGGCTGCTGGCCCACGAATTGGAGCGCAGCTTCAACGCCATCGAAAACGCCTGCGCCACCGCGCGCCGCCCCAAGGGCACCTTGCGAGTGAAGGCGCCATCGACCATTACCATGCGCTGGCTGATGGGGACGCTGGAAAGTTTTCAGGCGGTAAACGTCGCCGACCGCGTGCAGCTGACCAGCGCCTGGATGGACCTGGACACCGTCGACTTTCGCAACGAGCCCTTCGACTGCGCGGTGTTGTTGAGCAACGGCGACTTTCCCAAGGATTGGAATTTCATTCGCCTGTTCGATGAATGGCTGGTGCCTGTGTGCGCCCCCTCGGTCTATGGCAAGGGCCCGTGGAACATCGAGCACCTGGCGCTGGCCGAACTGATCCACCCCTCACGGGACTGCCGCGACTGGCGCCGCTGGCTGGAGCGACAAGGGCTGGGCGATGCGGTGGACTGGAACGATGGCAAGCGCTTCGACACCCTGGAGCTGGGCATGACCGCCGCGGCCGGCGGCCATGGCGTGTCTATCGGCGACCTGGCACTGGTAGGCCCGCAATTGAAGGATGGCTCGCTGGTGCTGCCGATTCGCACGGCAGTGCGCACCGGGGACAGCTACTACCTGATCTGGTCGCAGCGTAACCCGGAGCATTACCTGTTGGACCGAGTGCGCGATTTCCTGCTGGCTAATGTGCCGGTGATTACCACGAACGACGTAGTCATGCTCGACTAAGCTGCTTCGGAAAATTCAGCCATTGACCGTCACACGTGCGCGGAGGGGTGCAGGTTAGGCAATTGAAAAAAAAAGGCCAACCCTGCGAAGGGTTGGCCTTTTCTTGAACGTCGGTTTCACCCGAGGGTGAAGCCGACAACCTGTTCAACTCGACTCAGAAGTCCAGGTTCGACACCGCCAGCGCGTTGTTCTCGATGAACTCGCGGCGCGGTTCAACGGCATCGCCCATCAGGGTATTGAAGATCTGATCGGCTGCGATCGCGTCTTCGATGGTCACCTTGAGCATGCGGCGCACGGTCGGGTCCATGGTGGTTTCCCACAGCTGGTCCGGGTTCATCTCACCCAGCCCTTTGTAGCGCTGGATGGTGTGACGCTTGGTGCTCTCGGTCATCAGCCACTCGAGCGCTTCCTTGAACTCGACAACCGGCTTCTTGCGTTCGCCACGTTGCACGTAGGCACCGTCGTCCAGCAGGGTAGCGAGTTGCGCACCCAGTGCGGTGACGGTGCGATAGTCGTTGCTGCCGAAGAAGTCGCGGTTGAAGGTGATGTAGCTCGCCAGGCCGTGGGAGGTGATTTCCACTTCCGGCAACCACACGTTGCGCTCACGGTCTTCACGCAGGCTGGCCTTGTAGACCAGGCCCGACTTCTCGGTGGTGCGCAGGCGAGCGTCGAACTTGGCCAGCCAGGCTTGCATGCCGGCGTGGTCCGACAGCTGCTCCAGCGAAACGGCCGGCAGGTACACGAAGTGTTCGGTGAGCTCTTGCGGGTACAGGCGCGACAGACGCTTGAGGGTCTTCATCACCATGCGGAAATCGTTGACCAGGCGCTCCAGCGCCTCGCCGGAAATACCCGGTGCCGATTCGTTCAAGTGCAGGCTGGCGTCTTCCAGGGCCGACTGGGTCATGTACTCTTCCATGGCCTCGTCGTCCTTGATGTACTGCTCCTGCTTGCCTTTCTTCACCTTGTACAGCGGTGGCTGGGCAATGTAGATATAGCCACGCTCGATCAGCTCGGGCAGTTGACGGAAGAAGAAGGTCAGCAGCAGGGTACGGATGTGCGAACCGTCGACGTCAGCATCGGTCATGATGATGATGTTGTGATAACGCAGCTTGTCGATGTTGTACTCTTCGCGGCCGATACCACAGCCCAACGCGGTGATCAGCGTGCCCACTTCCTGAGACGAGATCATCTTGTCGAAGCGTGCTTTCTCGACGTTGAGGATCTTGCCCTTGAGCGGCAGGATCGCCTGGGTGCGACGGTTGCGGCCTTGTTTGGCAGAGCCACCTGCGGAGTCACCCTCCACCAGGTACAGTTCGGAGAGGGCAGGGTCCTTCTCTTGGCAGTCAGCCAACTTGCCTGGCAGGCCAGCGATGTCCAGCGCGCCTTTGCGGCGAGTCATCTCACGGGCCTTGCGCGCGGCTTCACGGGCACGGGCAGCGTCGATCATCTTGCCGACAACGGCCTTGGCTTCGTTCGGGTTTTCCAGCAGGAAGTCCGAGAAGTACTTGCCCATTTCCTGCTCGACCGCAGTCTTCACTTCGGACGAAACCAGCTTGTCCTTGGTCTGCGAGCTGAACTTCGGATCAGGCACCTTCACCGAGATGATCGCGGTCAAACCTTCACGGGCATCGTCGCCGGTGGTGGCTACCTTGTTCTTCTTGGCCAGGCCTTCCTGTTCAATGTAGTTGTTCAGGTTACGCGTCAGCGCCGAACGGAAACCCACCAAGTGGGTACCGCCATCGCGCTGAGGAATGTTGTTGGTGAAGCACAACAGGTTCTCGTTGAAGCTGTCGTTCCACTGCAGGGCGATCTCCACGCCCACACCGTCTTCACGCTGAACGTTGAAGTGGAACACCTGGTTGACCGCAGTCTTGTTGGTGTTCAGGTATTCAACGAACGCACGCAAGCCGCCTTCGTATTTGAAGTTCTCGTCCTTGCCCGAACGTTCGTCCTTCAGGTAGATGCCCACGCCGGAGTTCAGGAACGACAGTTCCCGAATGCGCTTGGCCAGGATGTCCCAGCTGAAGTGGATGTTCTTGAAGGTGTCAGCCGAAGGCTTGAAGTGAATCTGAGTACCGGTAGTTTCGCTTTCGCCTACGATTTTCATCGGTGCCTGTGGAACACCGTGCACGTAGGTCTGTTCCCAGATCTTGCCGCTGCGGCGCACAGTCAGAATCAGGGTTTCGGACAAGGCGTTCACCACGGAAACACCTACGCCGTGCAAACCGCCGGAAACCTTATAGGAGTTGTCGTCGAACTTACCGCCGGCGTGCAGCACGGTCATGATGACCTCGGCTGCCGATACGCCTTCTTCTTTATGCACATCAACCGGGATACCGCGACCGTTGTCGCGCACGGTGATGGATTCGTCAGGATGGATGATGACGGTGATGTCGTCGCAATGGCCGGCCAAGGCTTCGTCGATCGAGTTGTCGACGACCTCGAACACCATGTGGTGCAGACCGCTACCATCATCGGTGTCGCCAATGTACATACCGGGACGTTTGCGTACGGCATCCAGCCCTTTCAGCACTTTAATGCTGGAGGAATCGTACGTTTGATTTTCGCTCATGCCTTCACTCCCGATGGTCGTGGGTCTGGGTGATACGGCCCTGTTCCACGTGGAACAAAGCGACTGGCGTTTCCGTCTGCCAGCCTTCCCTCAATAATTCGTGATCTACACAGGTGATGAAAACCTGGCAGCGTAATTCTTCTAGCAAGCGACAAAGTGCACGGCGGTGTTGCTCGTCGAGTTCTGACGGCAAGTCGTCCACGAGATAAATACATTGACCGCGCCGTGCCTGGCTGACGAGATGGCCCTGGGCGATACGCAAGGCGCACACCACCAACTTTTGCTGGCCACGGGAAAGGATATCCGCGGCGTTGTGGGCACCCAGTCGCAACCGTAGGTCAGCGCGTTGCGGTCCAGCCTGGGTATGGCCCATCTGTTGATCACGAAGCAGGGAAGTGCCGAGCACCTCTGAGAGGTCCCGATCCTTGTCCCAGCCGCGATAGTAACTGAGGGTCAAACCTTCAAGCTCGACAAGCTCACTGAGGGTCTGCTCAAACACCGGTTTCAACGCCTTGATATAGGCCCGACGGTATTCATCAATTTCAGCACTGGCCAGGCATAACTCCCGGTCCCATGCAGCTTGCGAAGCAGCGTCAAGTGTACCATGCCGCAGCCATGAGTTTCGCTGCTTCAGGGCCTTCTGGAGTCTTTGCCAGGTGGCCATGAAGCGTGGTTCCACGTGGAACACACCCCAATCGAGGAACTGCCGACGGATCTTCGGCGCCCCTTCGAGCAGGCGGAAACTGTCCGGGTTGATCAGCTGCAGTGGCAGGATTTCCGCCAGTTGAGCCGCACTGCGGGCGTTCTGCCCATCAATACGAATAGTGAACTCGCCCTGCCGTTCCCGTGAAACACCCAAGGCGGCATGGCCGCCTTCGTTCAATTCGACCTGGCCAAATACCGTGCAGGCGCCTTGCTCATACTGGATAACAGGCAACAAGCGCGTGCTGCGGAACGAACGGGCCAGCCCCAGCAAGTGGATAGCTTCCAGCACGCTGGTTTTTCCACTGCCATTGGCGCCGTACAGAATGTTGATGCGGGGGGAGGGGGAGAAGGTCACCGGGTGCAGGTTACGCACCGCGGTGACAGAGACGCGACTGAGGGACATCTAGAGTCTGCTGGGCAAGTTACAGGCGCATCGGCATGACGACATAGGCGGAATCGTCGTTGTCGGATTCTTGCACCAGGGCACTGCTGTTGGAGTCGGACAGAATCAGGCGAACCTGTTCGGTGGTCATCACGCCCAGCACGTCGAGCAGGTAGCTGACGTTGAAGCCGATTTCCAACGACCCGCCGTTGTAGTCCACGCCCACTTCTTCTTCCGCTTCTTCCTGCTCAGGGTTGTTGGCCTGAATCTTCAGCTGGCCAGCGGCCAGTTGCAGACGGATACCACGGTACTTTTCGTTGGACAGAATCGCGGTACGGCTGAACGCCTCGCGCAATGCCTGACGGTCGCCCAGTACCAGCTTGTCGCCGCCTTTGGGCAGCACGCGCTCGTAGTCGGGGAATTTGCCGTCGACCAGTTTGGAGGTGAAGGTGAACTCGCCGGTGGTGGCACGAATGTGGTGCTGGCCCAGAACGATGCTCACGTGGCCTTCCGGTTCGGTCAGCAGGCGCGCCAGCTCAAGGATACCCTTGCGTGGCACGATAACCTGGTGACGACCATCATGGGTGATGTCCGCCTTCATCGAGCACATCGCCAGACGGTGACCGTCGGTGGCGACAGCGCGCATCAGGCCGTCGGACACTTCCAGCAGCATGCCATTCAGGTAGTAGCGCACGTCCTGCTGGGCCATGGCGAAGCTGGTGCGTTCGATCAGGCGGCGCAGGCGGCTCTGTTCCAGGCTGCAGGTCAGCGAACCCGGGCCTTCTTCAACGGTAGGAAAGTCGTTGGCCGGCAGGGTCGACAGGGTGAAACGGCTGCGACCGGCCTTGACCACCAGCTTCTGCTCGTCGACCTTGATGTCGATGAGCGCGTCGTTGGGCAGGCTCTTGCAGATATCCATCAGCTTGCGCGCAGGCACGGTGATTTCGCCCTGCTCGGCAGGCTCTTCCAGCTGCACGCGGCCAACCAGCTCGACTTCAAGGTCGGTACCGGTGAGCGACAGCTGCTGGCCTTCGACAACCAGTAGCACGTTGGACAATACCGGCAAGGTCTGGCGGCGCTCAACGACGCCCGCGACCAGTTGCAGGGGTTTCAACAGGGCTTCGCGTTGAATGGTGAAATGCATGGTCTAGTCCCTTGCCTTAATAAGCTGCGCTGACGTTCATCAAGTAGTCAGTGTCCGCAGCAGGTTCTTGTAGTCCTCGCGGATATCCGCGTCGGATTCCTTGAGTTCGTTGATCTTGCGGCAGGCGTGCAACACCGTGGTGTGATCGCGGCCGCCGAACACATCGCCGATTTCCGGCAGGCTGTGGTTGGTCAGTTCCTTGGACAAGGCCATGGCCACCTGACGCGGGCGAGCTACCGAGCGCGAACGACGCTTGGACAGCAGATCGGAAATCTTGATCTTGTAATACTCGGCCACGGTGCGCTGGATGTTATCCACACTGACCAGTTTATCCTGCAGCGCCAGCAAGTCCTTCAGTGATTCGCGAATCAGCTCGATGGTGATGTCGCGCCCCATGAAGTGCGAGTGGGCGATGACGCGCTTGAGCGCACCTTCCAGCTCACGGACGTTGGAGCGAATGCGCTGGGCGATGAAGAACGCCGCGTCGTGCGGCAGCTCTACCTTCGCCTGATCGGCCTTCTTCATCAGAATGGCAACGCGGGTTTCCAGTTCCGGTGGCTCGACGGCCACCGTCAGTCCCCAGCCGAATCGGGACTTGAGGCGTTCTTCCAGGCCTTCGATTTCCTTGGGGTAGCGGTCGCTGGTGAGAATCACCTGCTGGCCGCCTTCAAGCAATGCGTTGAAGGTGTGGAAGAACTCTTCCTGGGAGCGTTCCTTGCGGGCGAAGAACTGAATGTCATCGATGAGCAGCGCATCCACCGAACGGTAGAAACGCTTGAACTCGTTGATCGCGTTCAGCTGCAGGGCCTTGACCATGTCGGCGACGAACCGCTCGGAGTGCAGGTACACAACCTTGGCGTTGGGGTTCTTCTTGAGCAGGTGGTTACCCACAGCGTGCATCAAGTGCGTCTTACCCAGGCCCACGCCACCATATAGGAACAGTGGGTTGTAGCCGTGCTTGGGGTTGTCGGCGACCTGCCAGGCTGCCGCACGGGCGAGCTGGTTGGATTTACCTTCGACGAAGTTTTCGAAGGTGAACGTGCGGTTCAGGTAGCTGGTGTGCTTGAGCGCGCCTTCTACCTGCACGTTGCGCTGTTCGGTGCGTGCCGGTGCCTGCTGCGAAGCGGCGCCAGCCATCGAATCGAAGCTGTCGCGCGAAGGCTCTTCACTGGCCTCGGTGCTGGACGCCGGCGCGGCTGCAGCGGCAGCCGGTTCAGGCGCCGGGGCAGCAGCGGGCGCGGCCTGCTGTTGAGCCGCCTGCGAGGCAGCCACGGCAGCAGCCAGCGGCGCATTGGGTGCGGCACGCGGCGCCGAACTGCGACGGCTGCCTATTAATAAGGAGAGAGCAGGCGCGATGCCGCTGCCGTGCTCGCCCAGGAGTTCAAGCAGGCGCCCCAGGTACTTTTCATTGACCCAGTCCAGCACAAAGCGATTGGGCGCATACACACGCAACTCGTCGCCTTCGGCTTCGACCTGTAGCGGACGGATCCAGGTGTTGAATTGCTGGGCAGGCAGTTCATCGCGCAGAAGCTCCACGCACTGCTGCCAAAGTTCCACTGACACGGATATCCCCTGAGTTGAAAGCCGGGAAGGCAAAAAACGATCCCCATTGTACCGACGCCGAGCACACTTATCCACATGTAGGTGCTGTGCAGATAAAGGGAAATCAGCACCTTATGCCTCGTGAACAGACAAAAGCGGCTGTGAATAAACTCTGTGGATAACCCCCATTGAGCACTCTGCACAAGTGGGGGTCGAAATCTGTGCATAACTGCCCTGTGCATAACTGCCACTTTCATGCACAGGTTTTCCGAGGGCAGAGCACAGCCGCAGCACCGTTTCTCGACAGGGTTAGCGATCGCTGTACACCGCGTTAAACAAGGCCTATAGGGGGTTATCCACAGATAGGTGCCTGCCTAAGATCTATAAGTTCTACAGAAAAGCTTTAAATAAGGTCCTTCTCTATTTTTATATTTTCAGCGAGTTCTGCCAGTCAGACCGACGGTCATGCCTATGTAAAGGAAAAGCTGGTTGGAAATTGACCTGAGCCCTTGCTTTCAATAGAATCGCCGGTCTCTTAAAACGGGGTCCATCCCGGCCCGTTGTGGACGAACCAGGTAACACGCCATGAAACGTACTTTCCAACCCAGCACCATCAAACGCGCCCGCACCCACGGTTTCCGTGCTCGCATGGCCACCAAGAACGGCCGTGCCGTACTGTCGCGTCGCCGTGCCAAAGGCCGTGCGCGTCTGGCAGTTTGATCACTCGGCACTGGGGGTGAGTCAGGACTACAGTCGGGAAAAGCGTCTTCTGACAGCCCGACACTTCAAAGCGGTCTTTGACTCCCCAACCGGCAAGGTTCCAGGGAAAAACCTGCTGCTCCTTGCGCGCGAAAACGAGCTCGATCACCCTCGTCTGGGGCTAGTGATCGGGAAAAAGAGCGTCAAGCTCTCCGTTCAGCGCAACCGACTCAAACGCTTGATGCGCGACTCGTTCCGCCTGCACCAGGAAATGCTGGTCGGCTGGGACATCGTCATCGTCGCGCGTAAAGGTTTGGGTGACGTAGAAAACCCGGAACTGCATCAGCATTTTGGCAAGCTCTGGAAACGACTCGCCCGCAGTCGTCCCACTCCAGTGGTAAAGACCGAATCTGAAGGGGTAGACAGTCAAGATGCGTAAACTGGCCATCGTTCCGATCCAGTTTTACCGCTATGCCATCAGCCCCCTGATGGGCAATCACTGTCGTTTTTACCCCAGTTGTTCCTGCTACGCGTTGGAAGCCATCGAACTCCATGGACTTCTTCGCGGCGGCTGGCTGACCCTCCGTCGTCTGGGTCGTTGTCACCCATGGCACGCCGGTGGTCTAGACCCGGTTCCGCCTGCCCCATCTCCCCGTAATTCTTCGATAGCCGAGTAATCATGGATATTAAACGCACGATCCTGATCGCCGCACTGGCAGTCGTGTCCTACTCCATGGTCCTGAAGTGGAACCAGGACTATGGCCAGGCTGCCTTGCCGACTCAGAATGTTGCTACCAGCACTGGCGCATCGGATTTGCCCGAAGCTCCGTTGGGTAACAATGCTCAAGCAAGTGCCGACGTACCCAGCGCACCCTCTGCCAACGCTCCAGCGCCAACCCTGGCCCCGGATGCCGGCAGCAAGAACCTGATCCGAATCAAGACCGATGTCCTGGATCTGGCTATCGATCCGAACGGGGGCGACGTTGCCCAGCTGACTCTGCCGGAATACCCGCGCCGCCAGGACCACCCTGACGTACCGTTCCAGCTGTTCGACAACGGTGGCGAACGTACCTACCTGGCACAAAGTGGTCTGGTCGGCACCGACGGCCCGGACTCGCGTTCCACCGGTCGCCCGCTGTACAGCTCTGAACAGAAGAGCTACCAGCTGGCTGACGGTCAGAACCAACTGGTCGTTGACCTGAAGTTCTCGTCCAACGGCGTCAACTACATCAAGCGTTTCACCCTCAACCGTGGTGAATACGACCTGAAGGTCAGCTACCTGGTAGACAACCAGGGCACCACGCCGTGGTCGGGCAACCTGTTCGCGCAGCTCAAGCGTGACAACAGCGCCGACCCGTCGTCGAGCACCGCCACCGGTACCGCGACTTACCTGGGCGCCGCCCTGGGTACGCCGGCCGAGCCCTACAAGAAGATATCGATGAAAGATATCGACAAGGGCAACCTGAAAGAAACCGTTCAGGGTGGTTGGGTCGCCTGGCTGCAGCACTATTTCGTCACGGCGTGGATTCCGAACCATTCGGATAACAACGCCATGTCGACCCGCAAGGACAGTGCCGGCAACTACATCATCGGCTTCACTGGCCCAACGCTGACCGCAGCGCCTGGCGCCAAGGTTGAAACCAGCGCCGTGCTGTACGCCGGGCCGAAGATCCAGGACAAGCTGAAAGAGCTGGCACCTGGCCTGGAACTGACCGTTGACTACGGCATTCTGTGGTTCATTGCCCAGCCGATCTTCTGGCTGCTGAAACATATCCACATGCTGCTGGGTAACTGGGGCTTCTCGATCATCGTGCTGACCCTGATGATCAAGCTGCTGTTCTTCCCGCTGTCGGCCGCCAGCTACAAGTCGATGGCGCGCATGCGTGCCGTGGCTCCGCGCCTGGCCCAGCTGAAGGAACAGTTTGGCGACGACCGTCAGAAACTGTCCCAGGCCATGATGGAGCTGTACAAGAAAGAGAAGATCAACCCGCTGGGTGGGTGCCTGCCGATTGTCGTGCAGATGCCGGTCTTCCTGTCGCTGTACTGGGTACTGCTGGAAAGCGTCGAGATGCGCCAGGCCCCATGGCTGCTGTGGATCACCGACCTGTCGATCAAGGACCCGTTCTTCATCCTGCCGATCATCATGGGCGCGACCATGTTCATCCAGCAGCGCCTGAACCCGACGCCGCCGGATCCGATGCAGGCCAAGGTGATGAAGCTGATGCCGATCGTCTTCACCTTCTTCTTCCTGTGGTTCCCTGCAGGTCTGGTGATGTACTGGGTGACCAACAACACCCTGTCGATTCTGCAACAGTGGTACATCACTCGTGGTATCGAGGCGAAAAGCAAGAAAGCTGCCGCCTGACAGGTTGATCATCTAACCTGTGGATAAACGCCCCATTCGTGGGGCGTTTTGCTATCTGTCGATTTATTTGAGGCCTGCACCATGAACGTTCCCCGCGAAACCATTGCCGCCATCGCTACCGCCCAAGGCCGCGGCGGTGTGGGCATCGTGCGCATTTCCGGGCCTTTGGCCAGTGCCGCGGCGCAGGCCATCGCCGGGCGCCAGCTAACCCCGCGCCACGCCCACTACGGACCCATGCGCACGGCCGACGGCGAAGTGATCGACGAGGGGCTGGCGCTGTATTTCCCTGGGCCGAACTCGTTCACCGGTGAGGACGTGCTGGAACTTCAGGGCCACGGTGGCCCGGTGGTGCTGGACATGCTGCTGCAACGTTGCTTGGAACTGGGTTGCCGGTTGGCCCGGCCGGGCGAATTCAGCGAGCGTGCCTTCCTCAACGACAAGCTCGACCTGGCCCAGGCCGAAGCGATCGCCGACCTGATCGAAGCCAGTTCCGCCCAGGCGGCGCGCAATGCCGTGCGTTCGTTGCAGGGGGCTTTTTCCCGCCGTGTGGATAACCTCACGGAAAAACTCATCGCGCTGCGCATCTACGTAGAAGCGGCGATCGACTTTCCCGAGGAAGAAATCGACTTCCTTGCCGATGGCCACGTGCTGAGCATGCTCGATGACGTGCGGGACAATTTGTCCACAGTGATGCGCGAAGCCGGGCAGGGCGCCTTGCTGCGCGACGGCATGACCGTGGTCATCGCCGGGCGCCCGAACGCCGGCAAATCCAGCCTGTTGAATCTGCTGGCCGGTCGCGAGGCGGCCATCGTCACCGACATCGCCGGCACCACCCGGGATATCTTGCGCGAACATATCCACATTGATGGCATGCCGCTGCACGTGGTGGATACCGCGGGGCTGCGCGATACCGAGGACCAGGTGGAAAAAATCGGTGTGGAGCGCGCGCTCAAGGCCATCGGAGAGGCCGACCGCGTGTTGCTGGTGGTGGACGCGACCGCGCCGGAAGCCAGTGATCCGTTTGCCCTGTGGCCGGAATTCCTTGAAACCCGCCCGGACATGGCAAAGGTCACGCTGATCCGCAACAAGGCCGACCTCACGGGCGAGCCTGTGGATATGCAACAAAGTGCAGATGGCCACGTGACCATCAGCCTCAGCGCCAAGGATGAAGGGCAGGGCCTGGGCCTGCTGCGCGACCACCTGAAGGCGTGCATGGGCTATGAACAAACCGCTGAGAGCAGCTTCAGCGCCCGCCGCCGTCACCTGGATGCATTGCGCCATGCCAGCGCGGCGCTGGAACACGGCCGTGATCAGCTCACCTTGGCGGGTGCGGGCGAGTTGTTGGCCGAAGATTTGCGCCAGGCGCAGCACGCATTGGGTGAAATCACCGGCGCATTCAGCTCCGATGACCTGCTGGGACGAATCTTTTCGAGTTTTTGTATCGGTAAGTGACCGTCACGCCGCTGTGGATAACCTGAAGCGCAGGACAGTGCCCGAAGGCTGCCCTGCGCTCATGTGGATATCACTGCCGTGCAATTGCAGCATCCGCTGCACGATGATCAGCCCCAACCCACCGCTTTCCGGCGATGAGCGCCGCAGTGCCGAAGCACGGGTGAACAGCCCGGCGTGCAATTCCGGCGCAATACCCTTGCCGGTGTCGATCACTTCGACCTGAACCTTAGCCCCCTGGCCCTCCAGGCGCACGATGATCCGTGTGCCCGGCGGGTTGTGGCGGATGGCGTTGTCCAGCAGGTTGGTCAGTACCCGTTCGATCATGCCCAAGTCGGCCGTGACGGTCGGCACGGCCGTCGGCATGTCCACTTCGAGTTTTTGCTGGCGCGCTTCGGCGGCCAGTTCGAACTTCTGCAGCACATCTTGCACCAGGTCGGGCAGCGCGAAGGCTTCCGCCTGTGGATGAACCAGACCCGATTCCAGCCGCGCCAGCTCGAACAACTCTTGCGCCAGCCGCCCGACCTTGCGGCTTTGCCCCAGCGCCACGTCCAGATAATGGCGACGTTCTTCCTGGCTCAGGCTCTCATCTTTGATTCGCAATGTTTCCAGATACCCGTGCAGCGAGGTGAGGGGGGTGCGCAAATCGTGGGAAATGTTGGCCACCAAGTCGCGGCGCTGCTGGTCCTGGCGGGTCAGTTCCTGCCATTGCTCGGCAATTCGCTGGCGCATTTGCGCGAAAGCAGTGCTCAACACGCCAATTTCGTCACCTTTATCCACAGCCTCCGGCGCCGCCACCAGCGCTTTATGACCATTCGCATCGAATTCGCGCACAGTTTGCGTCAAGGCACGCAATGGCCGGGTGATCAGGCGGAAGGCAACCAGGCCCATGACCAGGCTCAGCACCACCATGAATAACATTATCCACAGGGCTACCCGCAAGGTTGAGTCGCGGGACAGCGCAGCGGCCAGGGCATCGTGGGCTTCGCCCTGGAGTACCACGTAAACATAGCCGCCATCATGGCCACCCACCTGCACGGGCGCGGCACTGAATACTTTATCCACATCCAGGTTGCGCGGGTCCTGTCCCAGCACCGGCAACGGTGCGCCGGCGAGAAACTTATGCACAGGGCCAAGATCGACGTTCTGGCGCTTCACATTGTTATCAGGTGCACCATTGCCGACAATCTTGCCGTCCCTGGACAACAGGTACAGCTCCACCGAGGGGTTGACCGCCATCAGCTTGTCGAACAGCTCGTGGACCGCTTCCGGGCGCCAGCCACTGGCATCCATGAGCTGGGCCGTGCCGGCGATGTGCGCGGCAAGGCCGCTGGACAGGCGCTGCACCACCTCCTGCTCGTGGCGGGTGCTGGCGCTGATCTGCAGCCAGATCGCCACGCCGCTGCACGCCAGCAGCAAGGCCGCGAATACCAGCGAAAGACGCTGGCTGAGCGTCAGAAACTTCACGAGGCCGCCTCCGGCGTTACCGGTTGGGTGGCGAATTTATATCCGCGCCCCCACACCGTGAGAATGCGCCGGGGCGCTGCCGGGTCTTCTTCGATCTTGGTACGCAGCCGGTTGATGTGGGTGTTGACCGTGTGTTCGTAGCCGTCGTGTTGATAACCCCACACTTCATTGAGCAGGTCCATGCGCGAGAACACCTGATCGGGATGGCGGGCGAAGAAATACAGCAGGTCGAACTCCCGCGGCGTCAGCTCCACTGGCTTTCCGCCCAGGCTGGAGGTACGCGCCACCGGATCGATGGTCAGCCCATGAGTGATCAACAGGCCGGACTCCAACCGCGCATTTCGGGCCATGGCATCGGTGCGGCGCAGCAAGGCCCTTACCCGGGCCACCAGTTCCAGCATGGAGAAGGGCTTGGCCAGGTAGTCATCGGCGCCCAGCTCCAGGCCGAGGATGCGGTGCATTTCGCTGGAGCGTGCGCTGGTAATGATGATTGGCGTGTAGCGCGCCATGGCCCGAGCACGCTTGCAGATCTCCAGGCCGTCGATGCCCGGCAGCATCAGGTCCAGCACCAGCGCGTCCCACTGGCCTTCTTCCAGCATTCGCACGCCCAAATGGCCGTCGCCGGCGTGCTCCACCACATAACCTTCATCACGAAGATGCAGGCGCAGCAAGTCAGCGATGTGCGCGTCATCTTCAACGATGAGTACGCGTTTTGGCCGTTCCATATGCAGTTATCCCCAGGCGTCTTGAAAGCCATTGTCGCGAAAAAGCACGTTGGCAGTTATCACATTTAATTTAACTCTGCGTGAGGACTTCGAGATCGGCCGGGCCGAACAATGACCCCATGAACGCTGATACCCGGAGCCCGAAATGGCCAGCACAGCAACGATGAGCGACAGCGCCAGCCACCCGGGTTGGCTGCGACTTACCCACTGGCTCAATGCCGTGGCGGTACTGATCATGGTCACCAGCGGCTGGCGTATCTATAACGCCTCCCCGCTATTCGGGTTTTCTTTTCCACAGGCCGCGACCCTTGGCGGCTGGCTGGGCGGGGCATTGCAGTGGCATTTCGCCGGAATGTGGCTGTTGTTCGCCAACGGCGTGCTCTACCTGATGCTCAATATAGCCAGTGGCCGCCTGTTCCGGCGCTTCTTTCCGCTTTCGCCGCGTGGCGTGCTTCGGGATTTATCCACAGCCCTGCACGGCAAGCTCGCCCACGACGACCTCAGCCACTACAACCAGGTGCAACGGCTGGCCTACCTTTTCGCCATTGTGGATATCACCCTGTTGGTTATTTCAGGCCTGGTGCTGTGGAAATCCGTGCAGTTCGGCCTGTTGCGCGAATTGCTTGGCGGCTATGAGGCTGCCCGGCGTGTGCACTTCACTGCCATGGCCCTGCTGATGGCCTTCGTGGCGGTGCACTTGGTGATGGTGGCGCTGGTACCGCGCACCTTGTTACTGATGATTACCGGCAAAGGGGGCAAAGCATCATGACTGTGGATAAGTCCATTATTGATGAAGCACGCAAGCTGCTGGCGCCACGCATCCATGACAGCAGCCGTCGCCACTTCTTGCTGCGCAGCCTCACCCTGGGTGGCGTTGCCATGCTCAGCGGCTGCAGCGTCAGCGATGACAAGCACGTGGAAACGGCCCTGGCGAGCATTTCGCGCTTCAACGACCGGGTACAGGGGTGGCTGTTCGACCCCAAGGCGCTGGCGCCGGTGTACGACGAGTCGATGATCACCCGGCCATTCCCCTTCAACGCCTTCTATGGCGAGGATGATGCCCCCAGCGTCGAGCAAGCCACTTATCGGCTCGAAGTCACCGGGTTGGTGGCGGACAAGCGCAGCTGGCGCCTGGAGGAACTGCAGGCCATGGCCCAGACCGACCAGATCACCCGCCATATCTGCGTGGAAGGCTGGAGCGCGATCGGGCGCTGGGGCGGGGTGCGCTTCAGCGACTTCCTTGTGCGCGTGGGCGCCGATACCACTGCGCGCTTCGTCGGCTTCAAATGCGCCGATGACTATTACACCAGCATCGACATGGCCACCGCGCTGCACCCGCAGACGCTGCTGGCGCTGACCTACGACGGTCAGACGCTGCCGCGCCAGTACGGCTTCCCCATGAAACTGCGCATGCCCACCAAGCTTGGCTACAAGAACCCCAAGCATATCCAGGCGATTTTCGTCACCAACACCTACCCCGGCGGCTACTGGGAGGACCAGGGCTACAACTGGTTCGGCGGCAGCTGACTGCATTGTTATCCACAGCACGGCATTTCGCCGTGTGCGTTAACCACCACGCTTGAAGGAGTAACACCATGAAAAAAGTATCCACAGTCGTACTGTCCATGTGCCTGGCCTTCGGTACCGCCGCCGCCTATGCCGCGGACACCATGAGCAATGACTCGATGAACAGCGGCAGCATGTCCGGTGGCTCGATGTCCAAGGACACCATGAAGAACGACACGACGATGAAGAAGGACACCATGTCCAAAGATGCCATGTCCAAGGACGCGATGAAGAAGGACGCAATGAAAAAGGACAGCATGTCCCAGGACACGATGAAAAAGGACCAATGATCTGTCACCACTGAGGCAGGAGGTATCTGATGAATCCGTTATTGCGTTCACTGCTGGCCGCAGGCGTGTTATCCACAGCAGCCTGTGCGGGCGCGTCAGAGCCCCCCGCCGTGGTACCACCACCCAAGGTCGACGAAAGCAGCAAGGTTGTCCACAGCGAGACTGCGGTGCTCGCGGGGGGCTGCTTCTGGGGTGTGCAGGGCGTGTTTGAACACGTGAAGGGCGTTACCCGGGCTGTTTCCGGCTATGCCGGCGGCCTGGCGCGCACCGCGCACTACGACGAGGTAAGCGACGGCGATACTGGCCATGCCGAATCCGTGCAGGTGACCTACGACCCTACCCAGATCAGCTACGGACAATTGCTGCAGATCTACTTCTCGGTCGCCCATGACCCCACCGAATTGAACCGCCAGGGCCCTGACAGTGGTACCCAGTACCGCTCGACCATTTTTGCCGCCACCCCAGAGCAGCAACAGGTGGCCCAGGCCTACATCGCCCAACTGAACGGCGCCAATGTGTTCGGCAAACCGCTGGCCACCACTGTGGAAAACCTCAATGGTTTCTACCCGGCAGAGGCCTACCACCAGGACTACCTGGTTCAGAACCCTCATAGCTTCTACATCATGGTCAACGACCAGCCGAAAATCGCCAACCTGGCCAAGCTGTTCGCCGACCGTTACCGCGAAAACCCCGTGTTGGTCAGCAATTGACCGGCTGCCACCCTTCCGGCAGCAGCAACTGTCTTGTGTGTGAGCGGGTAGAACCCGCTCCCACGTCTTGACGCTGCTTATGCGTCCTCGGGAACTGGGGCGGCAATCGGACGAGAGGCTGCGATAAGGCCGAAACTTGTCAACAATCCCAAAATAAGCCCTGTGGACAACCGTGCCTCAGCTCTGGTGATAAGCACGCCTCAAAGCTGGAGATAAATCCGCCTGTGGGTAAGTGATACTTTCATCCACAGGTTCAAGCCGCTTATCCAAGGGGCTCGTGGCCACATGACCACAGGGTTCAATCTCTCTGTACAGTACGTAGTTAAAGGGCTGTAGAACCTTATCCACAGATAGGTGCCTGCATAGAAATAAACATAAAAACAAAGCTTTAATAAATTTCTCTCTCTATTTTTATTTCTGCGTTGCCGGTTTTGCCGCTCATCCACAGCTGGTTAAATTTTGTGCAAAAGGTTTCTTTAGAGGGGGGTAAGTCCCTATACTGGTCAGCTATCCCAATTACCCATCAATGAACAGGCACGAGGTGCGTGGTGGATTTCCCTTCCCGTTTTGAAGTGATCGTCATCGGCGGCGGCCATGCCGGAACCGAGGCTGCGCTTGCGTCAGCACGCATGGGCGCAAAAACCCTGCTGTTGACACATAACGTGGAAACCCTCGGGCAGATGAGCTGCAACCCCGCGATCGGTGGCATCGGCAAGAGCCACCTGGTCAAGGAAATAGATGCGCTGGGCGGCGCCATGGCGCTGGCCACCGACAAGGGCGGCATCCAGTTCCGCGTGTTGAACAACCGCAAGGGCCCGGCCGTGCGTGCCACCCGGGCTCAGGCCGACCGCATCCTGTACAAGGCCGCGGTACGCGAGATTCTCGAGAACCAGCCCAACCTGTGGATATTCCAGCAGTCGTGCGATGACCTCATCGTCGAGCAGGACCAGGTACGCGGCGTGGTCACACAAATGGGCCTGCGTTTCTTCGCCGACTCGGTGGTATTGACCGCCGGTACCTTCCTGGCCGGACTTATCCACATCGGCCTGGAAAATTACTCGGGCGGCCGGGCAGGGGATCCACCCTCCACGGCGCTGGCCCGTCGCCTGCGGGAATTCCCGTTGCGCGTGGGTCGCCTGAAAACCGGCACGCCGCCGCGCATCGATGGCCGTTCGGTAGATTTCTCGGTGATGACCGAGCAACCGGGTGACACGCCTATTCCGGTGATGTCGTTCATGGGCTCCAAGGAACTGCACCCCCGTCAGGTCAGCTGCTGGATCACCCACACCAACGCCCGCACCCACGAGATCATCGCCGCCAACCTCGACCGTTCGCCCATGTATTCGGGCGTGATCGAAGGTGTTGGCCCGCGCTACTGCCCGTCGATCGAAGACAAGATCCACCGCTTCGCCGACAAGGAAAGCCATCAGGTGTTCATCGAGCCGGAAGGCCTGACCACCCATGAGCTGTACCCCAACGGCATTTCCACGTCGCTGCCTTTCGACGTGCAGTTGCAGATCGTGCGGTCGATCCGCGGCATGGAGAACGCCCACATCGTTCGCCCTGGCTATGCAATCGAATACGATTACTTCGACCCACGTGACCTGAAGTACAGCCTGGAAACCAAGGTCATCGCCGGCCTGTTCTTCGCCGGCCAGATCAACGGCACCACCGGCTACGAAGAAGCCGGTGCGCAAGGTTTGCTGGCCGGCACCAACGCCGCGCTGCGCGCACAGGGCCGCGATGCCTGGTGTCCACGCCGCGACGAGGCGTACATCGGCGTATTGGTCGACGACCTGATCACCCTGGGTACCCAGGAGCCTTACCGGATGTTCACCTCGCGCGCCGAATACCGGCTGATCCTGCGCGAAGACAACGCCGACCTGCGCCTGACCGAGAAAGGTCGCGAGCTGGGCCTGGTCGACGATGCCCGCTGGGCGGCGTTCTGCGCCAAGCGCGAGGCCATCGAGCTGGAAGAACAGCGGCTGAAAAGCACCTGGGTACGCCCGGGCACCGAGCGCGGTGATGCCATTGCCGAGAAATTCGGTACGCCACTGGGCCACGAATACAACTTGATGAGCCTGCTGACTCGGCCGGAAATCGACTACAACGGCCTGATCGAGGTGACTGGCGAAGGCGCCACTGACCCGCAGGTGGCCGAACAGGTTGAGATCAAGGCCAAGTACGCCGGCTACATCGACCGTCAACAGGACGAGATCGCTCGTCTGCGCGCCAGCGAAAACACCAAATTGCCTGTGGATATCGACTACGCTGCGATTTCCGGGCTGTCCAAGGAAATTCAGGGCAAGCTGGGGATAACTCGCCCCGAGACCCTGGGCCAGGCTTCGCGCATCCCGGGCGTGACCCCGGCGGCGATCTCGCTGTTGATGATTCACTTGAAAAAACGCGGCGCAGGCCGTGAGTTGGAGCAAAGCGCTTGAGTTCTATGGTCACCCCACACCACTCGCAGGAACTGGCCCAAGGGGCACGGGAACTGGGCGTCGAACTGACCCAGGGCCAGCACGATCAGTTGCTGGCTTACCTGGCCCTGTTGATAAAGTGGAACAAGGCCTACAACCTGACCGCCGTGCGCGACCCTGACGAGATGGTGTCGCGCCACCTGCTGGACAGCCTCAGCGTGATCGCCCACATCGGTGAAGGCGAGCGCTGGCTGGACGTGGGCAGCGGTGGCGGCATGCCTGGCGTGCCGCTGGCTATCCTGTTTCCGGAAAAGAAAATCACCTGCCTGGACAGTAACGGCAAGAAGACCCGCTTCATCACCCAGGTCAAACTGGAGCTGAAGCTGGACAACCTGCAAGTTATCCACAGCCGGGTCGAAGCCTTCCAGCCCGAGCTGCCGTTCAGCGGGATCATTTCCCGTGCGTTCAGCAGCCTGGTGGACTTCAGCAACTGGACACGCCACCTGGGCGACACGAATACGCGCTGGTTGGCAATGAAAGGGCTGCATCCTGCCGACGAGCTGGTAGCATTGCCGGCAGATTTTCACCTCGAAAGCGCACAGGCCTTGACCGTACCGGGTTGCCAAGGCCAACGTCATCTGCTGATACTGCGCCGCACGGCATGATTGGGAACACACGCAATAATGGCTAAGGTATTCGCGATAGCGAACCAGAAAGGTGGTGTGGGCAAAACCACCACCTGCATCAACCTCGCAGCATCGCTGGTCGCGACCAAGCGCCGCGTGCTGCTGATCGACCTCGATCCACAGGGCAACGCCACCATGGGTAGCGGTGTGGATAAGCACGGCCTGGAAAACTCGGTCTATGACCTGCTGATCGGCGAATGCGACCTGTCCCAGGCCATGCACTTCTCTGAGCACGGCGGTTACCAACTGCTGCCGGCCAACCGCGACCTGACCGCGGCCGAAGTGGTGCTGCTGGAAATGCAGATGAAGGAGAGCCGCCTGCGCACCGCGCTGGCGCCGATCCGCGAAAGCTACGACTACATCCTGATCGACTGCCCGCCGTCGCTGTCCATGCTGACCCTCAACGCCCTGGTGGCGTCCGATGGGGTGATCATCCCCATGCAGTGCGAATACTTCGCCCTGGAAGGTCTCAGTGACCTTGTGGATAACATCAAGCGCATTGCCGAGTTGCTGAACCCGGAACTGAAGATCGAAGGCCTGCTGCGGACCATGTACGACCCGCGCCTGAGCCTGATCAACGACGTGTCCGCGCAGCTCAAGGAACACTTCGGCGACCAGCTGTACGACACCGTTATCCCGCGCAACATCCGCCTGGCCGAGGCCCCGAGCTTCGGCATGCCGGCGCTCGCCTACGACAAACAATCGCGTGGCGCCTTGGCCTACCTGGCCTTGGCGGGCGAGATGGTTCGTCGCCAGCGTCGCCAGACCCGCGCTGAAAAAGCCTAAGGAATCCACATGGCCGTGAAGAAACGAGGTCTCGGACGTGGACTGGATGCCCTGCTCAGCGGGCCAACCGTCAGCGCGCTGGAAGAACAGGCCGTACAGGTCGACCAGAGAGAATTGCAGCACCTGCCGCTGGACGTGATCCAGCGCGGCAAATACCAGCCACGCCGGGACATGGACCCGCAGGCGCTGGAAGAACTTGCCCACTCGATCAAGAGCCAGGGCGTGATGCAGCCGATCGTGGTGCGCCCGATCGGCAACAATCGCTTCGAGATCATTGCCGGTGAACGCCGCTGGCGCGCAAGCCAGCAGGCCGGCATGGACACCATCCCGGCCATGGTTCGCGATGTGCCCGATGAAGCTGCCATCGCCATGGCGCTGATCGAGAACATCCAGCGCGAAGACCTCAACCCGGTCGAAGAAGCCGTCGCGCTTCAGCGCCTGCAGCAGGAATTCCAGCTGACCCAGCAACAGGTCGCCGATGCGGTGGGCAAGTCGCGGGTCACCGTGGCCAACCTGCTGCGCCTGATCTCGCTGCCGGAAGTGATCAAGACCATGCTCGCCCACGGCGACCTGGAGATGGGTCATGCCCGTGCCTTGCTCGGCCTGCCGGACGAACAGCAGGTTGAAGGGGCGCGACATGTTGTCGCACGCGGCCTTACCGTGCGCCAAACTGAAGCACTGGTTCGCCAGTGGCTCAGCGGCAAGCCTGAACCGGTGGAAGCGGCCAAGCCAGATCCGGACATCACCCGGCTTGAGCAGCGCCTGGCAGAGCGTCTAGGCTCTGATGTGCAGATCCGCCACGGGCATAAGGGCAAGGGGCAGTTGGTGATCCGCTACAACTCCCTCGATGAGCTTCAGGGCGTACTCGCCCACATTCGCTGAAACAATCCTTCTGTAGCGCGCAGTCGGAAATCACTACCCGACAGTTGAATAGGGGCTGAACCGCCCCTATACTCTGCGCGCATTTTGTCGGCACAAATTATGCCAAGTCATTGATTTTGGCGAGCCGACTCACGAGGAGCAATTTGTGATGGAAACCCGCACGCCAAACCGCCTGCCCTTCCATCGCTTGGCGGTATTCCCGGTATTGCTGGCTCAATGTGTCGTGTTTCTGTTGGCAGCCTTGGCGTTGTGGCAGTGGCGCGGGGCAGTCACTGGATATTCAGGCCTCCTTGGAGGGCTGATTGCCTGGTTGCCGAATTTGTATTTCGCTCACAAGGCTTTCCGGTTTACCGGAGCCCGAGCCGCGCAAGCCATCGTCCGGTCGTTCTACGCCGGCGAGGCAGGCAAATTGATTTTGACGGCAGTGCTGTTCGCGCTGACGTTTGCAGGAGTGAAACCATTGGCGCCGTTGGCAGTATTCGGTGTCTTCGTGCTGACCCAACTGGTCAGCTGGTTCGCACCCCTGCTGATGAAAACAAGACTTTCGAGACCTTAGGGCGTTTGAGGCAACCATGGCAGCAGAAACCGCTTCGGGCTATATCCAGCACCACTTGCAGAACTTGACCTTCGGTCAACTACCAGACGGCGGCTGGGGCTTTGCCCACTCCGCAGCACAAGCCAAGGAAATGGGCTTTTGGGCTTTCCACGTCGATACCCTCGGCTGGTCCGTGGCCCTGGGCCTGATTTTCGTCCTGATTTTCCGCATGGCGGCGAAAAAGGCGACTTCCGGCCAGCCTGGCGCCCTGCAGAACTTCGTTGAAGTGCTGGTAGAGTTCGTCGACGGCAGCGTCAAGGACAGCTTCCACGGCCGCAGCGCCGTGATCGCTCCCCTGGCCCTGACCATTTTCGCCTGGGTGTTCCTGATGAACGCCATCGACCTGATTCCGGTCGACTGGATTCCTCATCTGGCCGCCGCCATTTCGGGTGACCACGAGATTCCGTTCCGTGCAGTGTCCACCACTGACCCGAACGCTACCCTGGGCATGGCGCTGTCGGTGTTCGCACTGATCATTTTCTACAGCATCAAGATCAAGGGCCTGGGCGGCTTCATCGGCGAACTGACCCTGCACCCGTTCAGCAGCAAGAACATGCTGGTTCAGATCATCCTGATCCCGGTCAACTTCCTGCTGGAATTCGTGACTCTGATCGCCAAGCCAATTTCCCTGGCTCTGCGACTGTTCGGCAACATGTACGCTGGCGAACTGGTGTTCATTCTGATCGCCGTGATGTTCGGCAGTGGCCTGCTGTGGCTGAGCGGTCTGGGCGTTGTACTGCAGTGGGCGTGGGCTGTGTTCCACATCCTGATCATCACCCTGCAGGCCTTTATCTTCATGATGCTGACCATCGTCTACCTGTCGATGGCGCACGAAGAGAACCATTAAGACCCGCCTGGCGTGTCTGATGACCCTTCCACCCCGGTGGGAGGGTGCCCTTGGGGGGAGTCTGCCGGGGCTGCTGCAAAAACGATTTGTTTTACCGCTTTAATCTAAAAAACCTAACCAATACGACGTAAAAGTCGGGAGGAAAGATGGAAACTGTAGTTGGTCTAACCGCTATCGCTGTTGCTCTGCTGATCGGCCTGGGCGCACTGGGTACTGCTATCGGCTTCGGCCTGCTGGGCGGCAAATTCCTGGAAGGCGCTGCTCGCCAGCCAGAAATGGTTCCAATGCTGCAAGTTAAAATGTTCATCGTTGCCGGTCTGCTCGACGCCGTGACCATGATCGGTGTTGGTATCGCTCTGTTCTTCACCTTCGCGAACCCCTTCGTTGGTCAACTCGCTGGCTAATCTCTCGAACCTTCGAGTTGATTGGTGTGATGGACAAAGAACGAGCGAGGTGTTGGCGTGAACATTAATGCAACCCTGATTGGCCAGTCCGTTGCGTTCTTCATTTTTGTGCTGTTCTGCATGAAGTTCGTGTGGCCTCCGGTCATCGCGGCTTTGCAAGAACGTCAGAAGAAGATCGCGGATGGACTGGACGCTGCGCAACGAGCAGCTCGCGACCTGGAGTTGGCCCAAGATAAAGCGGGTCAGCAACTGCGCGATGCTAAAGCTCAGGCAGCCGAAATCATTGAGCAAGCCAAGAAACGCGGCGCTCAGATCGTCGACGAGGCCCGTGAACAGGCCCGTGTCGAAGCTGATCGCGTGAAGGCTCAGGCTCAAGCCGAGATCGAGCAGGAACTGAACGGTGTCAAAGACGCGCTGCGTGCCCAAGTGGGTGCTCTGGCCGTAGGCGGTGCCGAGAAGATCCTGGGCGCCACAATCGATCAAAACGCGCACGCGGAGCTGGTTAACAAACTGGCTGCAGAAATCTAAGCGAGGGCGATCATGGCAGAACTGACCACGTTGGCCCGACCTTACGCTAAGGCAGCCTTCGAGCATGCCCAGGCCCACCAGCAACTGGCCAATTGGTCAGCCATGCTCGGCCTGGCTGCTGCGGTGTCGGAAGACGACACCATGCAGCGCCTGCTCAAGGCCCCGCGACTGACGAGCGCACAAAAGGCCGCCACTTTTATTGAAGTGTGCGGTGAAAAGTTTGATAGCCAGGCACAGAATTTCATTCATGTTGTCGCGGAAAACAACCGTCTCCTGCTGTTGCCGGAGATCGCGGCTCAGTTCGACCTGTACAAGGCCGAGCTCGAGAAATCCGTAGACGTGGAAGTAACCAGTGCATTCGCATTGAACGACGAACAGCAAGACAAACTCGCCAAGGTTCTCAGTGCACGGCTCGGCCGAGAAGTGCGACTGCACGCCGCGCAAGATGCCTCCCTGATCGGGGGCGTTGTCATTCGCGCTGGCGACCTGGTAATCGATGGTTCAGTGCGTGGCAAACTCGCGCAGCTGGCCGAAGCATTGAAATCTTGAGTTTGAAGGGGCAGCAGAGCAATGCAGCAACTCAATCCTTCCGAAATAAGTGAAATTATCAAGGGCCGCATCGACAAGCTCGATGTGACCTCCCAAGCCCGTAACGAAGGCACTGTCGTCAGCGTATCTGACGGTATCGTGCGGATTCACGGTCTGGCCGACGTCATGTACGGCGAGATGATCGAGTTTCCGGGCGGCGTCTTCGGCATGGCCCTCAACCTGGAGCAGGACTCCGTAGGCGCCGTTATTCTCGGTGCGTACCAGTCCCTGGCCGAAGGCATGAGCGCCAAGTGCACTGGCCGCGTCCTGCAGGTTCCGGTTGGTAAGGAACTGCTGGGTCGCGTCGTCGACGCACTGGGTAACCCTGTTGACGGTAAAGGTCCACTGGGCAACACCGAGACCGACGCGGTCGAGAAAGTTGCACCAGGCGTGATCTGGCGTAAGTCGGTAGACCAGCCTGTACAGACTGGCTACAAGTCGGTTGACGCCATGATCCCTGTCGGCCGTGGCCAGCGTGAGCTGATCATCGGTGACCGCCAGATCGGCAAGACCGCCATGGCGATCGACGCGATCATCAACCAGAAAAACAGCGGCATCTTCTGCGTGTACGTGGCAATCGGTCAGAAACAATCGACCATCGCCAACATCGTGCGCAAGCTGGAAGAAAACGGCGCCCTGGCCAACACCA
This sequence comes from uncultured Gammaproteobacteria bacterium, assembly GCA_963816515.1. GTDB lineage: Bacteria > Pseudomonadota > Gammaproteobacteria > Pseudomonadales > Pseudomonadaceae > Aquipseudomonas. The sequence goes on from CAWFKX010000001.1 coordinate 2,436,834, forward strand.
TCGTTGTTGCCGCCAGTGCTTCGGAATCCGCCGCACTGCAATACCTGGCGCCGTACTCCGGTTGCACCATGGGTGAATTCTTCCGCGACCGCGGTGAAGACGCGCTGATCGTTTATGACGATCTGTCCAAGCAAGCAGTGGCTTACCGCCAGATTTCCCTGCTGCTGCGCCGTCCACCAGGCCGTGAAGCCTACCCAGGTGACGTGTTCTATCTCCACTCCCGTCTGCTGGAGCGTGCATCGCGCGTATCCGAAGAATACGTAGAGAAGTTCACCAACGGTGCAGTGACTGGCAAGACCGGTTCCCTGACCGCGCTGCCGATCATCGAAACCCAGGCTGGCGACGTTTCCGCGTTCGTTCCGACCAACGTGATTTCCATCACCGACGGTCAGATCTTCCTGGAATCGGCCATGTTCAACTCGGGCATCCGTCCTGCAGTGAACGCCGGTGTTTCGGTATCGCGCGTGGGTGGTGCCGCTCAGACCAAGATCATCAAGAAGCTGTCCGGTGGCATCCGTACCGCTCTGGCTCAGTACCGTGAACTGGCGGCATTCGCCCAGTTCGCTTCTGACTTGGACGAAGCCACCCGCAAGCAACTGGAGCACGGTCAGCGCGTTACCGAGCTGATGAAGCAGAAGCAATACGCTCCAATGTCCATCGCGGACATGGCGCTGTCGCTGTATGCCGCTGAGCGTGGTTTCCTGACTGACGTCGAAATCGCCAAGATCGGTAGCTTCGAGCAGGCCCTGATTGCTTACTTCAACCGCGATCACGCCGAATTGATGGCGAAGATCAACGTGAAGGGTGACTTCAATGACGAAATCGACGCTGGCATCAAAGCCGGTATCGAGAAGTTCAAGGCCACCCAAACCTGGTAAGCCGCAGCGGGAGCCGCGAGGCTCCCGCTTGCTAACCTGATAGGTGTTACATGGCAGGCGCAAAAGAGATTCGCAGTAAGATTGCGAGCATCAAAAGCACGCAAAAAATTACCAGCGCCATGGAAAAAGTGGCGGTCAGCAAAATGCGCAAGGCTCAAATGCGCATGGCAGCCAGCCGTCCCTACGCGGAGCACATCCGCCAGGTGATTGGGCATCTGGCCAACGCCAACCCGGAATACCGCCACCCGTTCATGATCGATCGCGAAGTAAAGCGCGTCGGTTATGTGGTAGTGAGCAGTGACCGTGGTCTGTGCGGCGGCTTGAATACCAACCTGTTCAAGGCCCTGGTCAAGGACATGGCGGTAAACCGCGAGCGCGGCGTCGAGATCGATCTGTGCGTGGTCGGCAGCAAGGGTGCGGCTTTCTTCCGCAACTTCGGCGGCAACGTCGTTGCAGCGATCAGCCACCTGGGCGAAGAGCCGTCGATCAATGATCTGATCGGCAGCGTCAAGGTGATGCTGGATGCCTACCTGGATGGCCGTATTGATCGCCTGTCCGTGGTGTCCAACAAGTTCGTGAATACCATGACGCAAAAGCCAACGGTCGAGCAGTTGATTCCGTTGGTCGCAACCCCGGATCAAGAACTCAAGCACCACTGGGACTACCTCTACGAACCCGATGCCAAGGAGCTGCTGGACGGCCTGATGGTTCGGTACGTGGAGTCGCAGGTCTACCAGGCGGTGGTCGAGAACAACGCGGCCGAGCAGGCTGCGCGGATGATCGCGATGAAGAACGCCACCGACAACGCCGGCGACCTGATCAGCGAATTGCAGCTGGTCTACAACAAGGCGCGTCAGGCTGCGATCACCCAAGAGATCTCGGAAATCGTCGGCGGCGCTGCCGCGGTTTAACGGTTCAAATATTCAGAGGATCCTGCTATGAGTAGCGGACGTATCGTTCAAATCATCGGCGCCGTCATCGACGTGGAATTCCCACGCGACAGCGTACCGAGCATCTACAACGCGCTGAGTGTTCAAGGCGCGCCAACCACTCTGGAAGTTCAGCAGCAGCTGGGCGACGGCGTGGTTCGTACCATTGCAATGGGTTCGACCGAAGGCCTGAAACGCGGCCTGGACGTAGTCGACACCGGCGCTCCTATCTCGGTACCAGTCGGTAAAGCGACCCTGGGCCGTATCATGGACGTGCTGGGCAACCCGATCGACGAAGCTGGCCCGATCGGTGAAGAAGAGCGTCGTGGTATCCACCAACCCGCTCCTTCGTTCGCTGAGCAAGCAGGCGGCAACGACCTGCTGGAAACCGGCATCAAGGTTATCGACCTGGTCTGCCCGTTCGCCAAAGGCGGTAAAGTTGGTCTGTTCGGTGGTGCCGGTGTAGGCAAGACCGTAAACATGATGGAACTGATCCGTAACATCGCGATGGAACACAGCGGTTACTCCGTGTTCGCCGGTGTGGGTGAGCGTACTCGTGAAGGTAACGACTTCTATCACGAGATGAAGGACTCCAACGTTCTGGACAAGGTTGCCCTGGTCTACGGTCAAATGAACGAGCCACCAGGCAACCGTCTGCGCGTAGCGCTGACCGGCCTGACCATGGCCGAGAAGTTCCGTGACGAAGGTAACGACGTTCTGCTGTTCGTCGACAACATCTACCGTTACACCCTGGCCGGTACCGAAGTATCGGCACTGCTGGGCCGTATGCCTTCGGCCGTAGGTTACCAGCCGACCCTGGCTGAAGAGATGGGTACTCTGCAAGAGCGCATCACTTCGACCAAGTCCGGCTCGATCACCTCGGTACAAGCCGTATACGTACCTGCGGACGACCTGACCGACCCATCGCCGGCGACCACCTTCGCCCACTTGGACGCCACCGTCGTACTGTCCCGTGACATCGCCTCCCTGGGTATCTACCCAGCGGTCGATCCACTGGACTCGACTTCGCGCCAGCTGGACCCACTGGTCATCGGCCAGGAACACTACGACACCGCTCGTGGCGTTCAGTACGTACTGCAGCGTTACAAAGAGCTGAAGGACATCATCGCGATTCTGGGTATGGACGAGCTGTCGGAATCCGACAAGCAACTCGTTACCCGTGCTCGTAAGATTCAGCGCTTCCTGTCGCAGCCGTTCTTCGTGGCTGAAGTCTTCACCGGTGCTTCGGGCAAATACGTTTCCCTGAAAGACACCATTGCTGGCTTCAAAGGCATCCTCAACGGTGACTACGACCACCTGCCAGAACAAGCGTTCTACATGGTCGGCGGCATCGAAGAAGCGATCGAGAAAGCCAAGAAACTGTAATCCGGGCGCCCGGAAACGGGCGCTAATCAGGTTGAGGCAAGCAGATGGCTATGACAGTCCATTGCGATATCGTCAGCGCGGAAGGGGAAATCTTCTCCGGTCTGGTCGAGATGGTGATTGCACACGGTGAACTGGGTGACCTGGGCGTTGCCCTGGGCCACGCACCGTTGCTCACCAATTTGAAGCCAGGTCCGATCCGCTTGATCAAGCAGGGTGGGGAAGAGGAGGTGTTCTACATCTCCGGCGGTTTCCTCGAGGTTCAGCCGAACATGGTGAAGGTCCTGGCCGACACCGTGCAGCGTGCTGCCGACCTGGACGAAGCCTCCGCTCAGCAAGCCGTCAAGGCTGCCGAGAAGGCCCTGAACGAGCAAGGCGCGGACTTCGACTACGGCGCTGCTGCGGCACGCCTGGCCGAGGCCACTGCGCAGCTGCGTACCGTTCAGCAGATCCGCAAGAAGTTCGGCAAATAAGCCGCGATTTCTGAGCGATTGAGAAAAAGGGTAGCCTCGGCTACCCTTTTTCTTTTTTCCGCTTTTCATCTTTCGGTCGCATTCGCCGACCAGCCCGGATTGGTAGCCACTCAATGTCTCTCGATATCGTCATTCTTGCCGCCGGCCAGGGCACTCGCATGCGCTCGGCCATCCCCAAGGTGCTGCACCCGGTGGCGGGCAACTCGATGCTCGGCCATGTTATCCACAGCGCCCGCCAGTTGGCCCCGCAAGGCATCCACGTGGTGATCGGCCACGGTGCCGAGTTGGTGCGCGAGCGCCTGGCGGCGCCAGACTTGAATTTTGTTCTGCAGCACCAGCAACTGGGTACTGGCCATGCCGTGGCCCAAGCCGTGCCGGCCCTGACAGCGGACACCGTGCTGATCCTGTACGGCGACGTGCCATTGATCGAAGTCGACACCCTGCGCCGTTTGCTGGCGCTGGTGAAACCTGGGCAACTGGGCTTGCTGACTGTGAACCTGGCCGACCCGACCGGTTACGGCCGCATCGTGCGCGATGCCGCGGGCCAGGTCAGCGCCATTGTCGAGCATAAAGACGCCAGCGAGGCCCAGCGGGCCATCAAGGAAGGCAACACTGGTATCCTCGCGGTACCTGGCGCCCATCTGGCCGACTGGCTGGGGCGCCTGTCCAACAACAATGCCCAGGGTGAGTACTACCTCACCGATGTGATCGCCATGGCGGTCGGCGACGGCCTGGTGGTGGCCACCGAACAACCCCATGACGCCATGGAAGTGCAGGGCGCCAACGACCGTCGGCAACTCGCCGAGCTGGAGCGTCATTACCAGCTGCGCGAGGGCCGTCGCCTGATGGCCCTGGGCGTGACCCTGCGCGACCCGGCACGTTTTGATGTGCGCGGTGAAGTCAGCGTCGGCCGCGACGTGCTGATCGACGTCAACGTGATCCTTGAAGGTAAGGTGGTCATCGAAGACGACGTTGTCATCGGCCCGAACTGCTACCTCAAGGATAGCACCCTGCGTAAAGGCGTGGTGCTCAAGGCCAACACCCACCTGGACGGCGCGGTACTGGGCGAGGGCAGCGATGCCGGCCCATTCGCGCGCCTGCGCCCGGGCACCGTGCTAGAGGCCCGCGCCCATGTGGGTAACTTTGTCGAACTGAAAAACGCCCGCATGGGCGAGGGGGCCAAGGCCGGTCACCTGACCTACCTGGGCGATGCCGACATTGGCGCGCGCACCAATATCGGCGCCGGCACCATCACCTGCAATTACGATGGCGCCAACAAGTGGCGCACGGTGCTGGGTGAGGATGTGTTCATCGGTTCCAACAACTCGTTGGTGGCGCCAGTGGAAATCAAGGCAGGTGCGACCACTGCGGCGGGATCTACCGTGAATCAGGACGTGGAAGCCGGGCAACTCGGTGTCGCCCGCGCCCGGCAGCGCAACATCGACGGCTGGAAGCGGCCTGAGAAAATCAAGAAGTCCTGAGTTATCCACAACATCCCTTTCCTCTAGCAGCGGCCTCTTGTGGGAGCGAGGGTTGCCGCTACGAGGACTCGCGCATGAACTTCCCATCTTTAGCCTGAATCACTGTTCACTTGACGAAAACGCGCCGATAGGTTTTGATTGCTTCCGTTATCTTTCGAATCGAAACTTAAAAGCCGCCATGTCGAAACGCAACACACCTCAACGTCGTCACAACATTCTTGCCCTGCTCAATGAACAGGGCGAGGTGAGTGTCGACGCGCTGGCCCGGCGCTTCGAAACCTCCGAGGTCACCATTCGCAAGGATCTGGCCGCGCTGGAGACCAATGGTCTGTTGTTGCGCCGCTACGGCGGTGCAGTCCCGGTGCCGCAGGAAATGATGGCGGAGCAGGCGCACAGCGTTTCTATCCACAAGCAGGCGATTGCCCGTGCGGCTGTGGACAAGATTCGCGAGCATGCCCGCATCATCATCGACAGTGGCAGCACCACGGCTGCCATGATCCCGGAACTGGGTCACCAGCCGGGCCTGGTGGTGATGACCAACTCATTGCACGTGGCCAGCGCCTTGAGTGAGCTTGAGCATGAACCGGTGCTGTTGATGACCGGTGGTACCTGGGACCCGCATTCCGAATCGTTTCAGGGACAGGTGGCCGAACAGGTACTGCGCTCGTACGACTTCGACCAGTTGTTTATAGGTGCCGACGGCATCGATCTGGAACGGGGCACCACCACCTTCAACGAGCTGCTGGGTTTAAGCCGGGTGATGGCAGAAGTGGCCCGCGAAGTCATCGTCATGGTCGAGTCCGACAAGGTCGGCCGCAGGATCCCCAATCTGGAGTTGCCCTGGGGCAGCGTCCATACCCTTATTACCGATGATCGCCTGCCCGCCGAGGCACGCGAACAGATTCAGGCCCGCGGTATCAACCTCATCTGCGCCGCCGCAAGCTAGGAGAACAACCCATGTGTGGAATCGTTGGCGCTATCGCCGAGCGTAATATCACCGCCATCCTGCTCGAAGGCCTGAAGCGCCTTGAGTACCGTGGCTACGACAGTGCCGGTGTGGCGCTGTACAGCAACACCGGTGCCCTGCAACGTCGCCGCCGTGTAGGCAAGGTCAGCGAGCTGGAAGCAGCCCTGGCCGCCGACCCGCTGGCGGGCCAGCTGGGCATCGCCCACGTACGCTGGGCCACCCACGGCGCGCCGACCGAAGGCAATGCCCACCCGCATTTCTCCGGTGACGAAGTGGCCGTGGTGCACAACGGCATCATCGAAAACCACGAAGTGCTGCGCGATCAGTTGAAAGACCTGGGCTACGTATTCACCTCGGATACCGACACCGAGGTCATCGCCCACCTGCTGCACCATACCCTCAAGACCGTGCCGGACCTGACCGACGCCCTCAAGGCCACCGTCAAGCAACTGCACGGTGCCTATGGCCTGGCCGCCATCAGCCTGAAGCAGCCGGACCGCCTGGTTGCGGCGCGCAGCGGCAGCCCGCTGGTGATCGGCCTGGGCCTGGGTGAGAACTTCCTGGCCTCCGACCAGCTGGCCCTGCGCCAGGTGACCGACCGCTTCATGTACCTGGAAGAAGGCGACATCGCGCAGATCACCCGTGAAAACGTGCGCATCTGGAACAGCGAAGGCCAACCGGTACAGCGCGAGACCGTGCAGTACCACGAAGGCGCCGAAGCGGCCGACAAGGGCGAGTTCCGTCACTTCATGCTCAAGGAAATCCACGAGCAGCCCAAGGTGGTGCAACGCACCCTGGAAGGCCGCCTGGGCCAGGAACAAGTGCTGGTGCAGGCGTTCGGCCCACAGGCCGCCGAGCTGTTCAGCAAAGTGCGTAACGTGCAGATCGTCGCCTGCGGTACCAGCTATCACGCCGGCATGGTCGCCCGTTACTGGATCGAAGGCTTGGCGGGTATTCCGTGTCAGGTGGAAGTGGCCAGCGAATTCCGCTACCGCCGCGTCGTGGTACAGCCGGCCACCCTGTTCGTGTCCATCTCCCAGTCCGGCGAAACCGCCGACACGCTGGCCGCGCTGCGCAACGCCAAGGAGTTGGGTTTCCTCGGTAGCCTGGCGATCTGCAACGTTGGCATCAGCTCGCTGGTGCGTGAGTCCGACCTGACCCTGCTGACCCAGGCCGGCCCGGAAATTGGCGTGGCATCGACCAAGGCCTTCACCACCCAGCTGGTGGCACTGATGCTGCTGACCCTGTCCCTGGGCCAGGTGCGCGGCACCCTTGAAGCCGGCGTCGAAGCCGAGCTGGTGGAAGAACTGCGTCGCCTGCCAACCCGCCTGGGCGAAACACTGGCGATGGACAGCACCGTGGAACACGTGGCCGAGCTGTTCGCCGAGAAGCATCACACCCTGTTCCTGGGCCGTGGCGCGCAATTCCCGGTAGCGATGGAAGGGGCACTGAAGCTTAAGGAAATCTCCTACATCCACGCCGAAGCCTACCCGGCCGGTGAACTCAAGCACGGCCCGCTGGCGCTGGTGGACAAGGACATGCCAATCGTCACCGTGGCGCCGAACAACGAACTGCTGGAGAAGCTCAAGTCCAACCTGCAGGAAGTGCGCGCCCGTGGCGGCGAGCTGATCGTGTTCGCCGACGCCCAGGCCGAGTTCCGTGACGCACCAGGCACCCACGTTATCGCCATGCCGCACATTCACGATGCATTGGCGCCGATCCTCTACACCATCCCGTTGCAGCTGCTGTCGTACTACGTGGCAGTGCTCAAGGGCACGGATGTGGATCAGCCGCGTAACTTGGCGAAGTCGGTTACCGTGGAGTAAGCAGTGTTGTGTCGCGGTCAGGAGGCCCTACGGACCTCCTGACCGCCACCACTTCCTCCGAATCAACGATTACGCGTCACCCGCCACACCGTATTCGACAGGTCGTCGGCAATGATCAACGCCCCCTTCGGATCGACCGTCACCCCCACTGGCCGTCCTCTGGTTTTGCCATCCTCACCCCGGAAGCCCGTAGCGAAGTCCACCGGTTCACCCGCTGGCTTGCCGTTGCTGAACGGTACGAACACCACCTTGTAGCCCACCGGATTCTCGCGGTTCCAGCTGCCGTGCTCGCCCACGAATACGCCCTGGGAGAATTTTTCGCCCATGGAGGGCTGGGAGAAGTCGACACCCAACGCGGCCACGTGTGAGCCCAGACTGTAATCAGGCTTGATGGCCGAGGCGACTTTCGCCGGGTCCTGTGGCTGGGCGCGGGTGTCGACGTTCTGGCCCCAATAGCTGTACGGCCAGCCGTAGAAGGCACCCTCGGTGATGGACGTGAGGTAATCAGGCACCAGGTCAGGCCCCAGTTCATCCCGTTCGTTGGCCACGGCCCACAGTTTTCCTGTGCCGGGCTGGATTTTCAGTGCGGTCGGGTTGCGTACGCCGGTAGCGTAGGCCCGGTGTGCGCCGGTTTGCGCATCTACCTGCCAGATTCGCGCACGGTCGATTTCCACTTCCATGCCGCGTTCGGTGATGTTGCTGTTGGAGCCGATGCCCACGTAGAGGAAGCGCCCGTCAGGGCTGATGGCCAGGGACTTGGTCCAGTGGTGGTTGATCTGCCCGGGCAGGTCGGTAATTTTTGTTGGCGGGCCGCTGGCTTTGGTCTGGCCGTCCACGTAATCGAAGCGGACCAGGCTGTCCTGGTTGGCCACGTACACATGGCCATTGGCGTAAGCCAGGCCGTACGGTGCGTTGAGGTTGTCGGCGAAAACGGTCTTCACCTCGTAGGTGCCATCGCCGTCGGCATCGCGCAGCAGTGTCAGGCGGTTGCCACCTTTTACCGGCGTGGTGCCGCTGGCTTTCACCAGGCTGGCAATCACGTCCTTGGGTTTCAGCGCGGCCTCGGTGCCGCCACGGCCTTCCGCCACCAGGATGTCGCCGTTGGGCAGTACCAGGGTCTGGCGCGGAATTTTCAGGTCGGTGGCGATCGCGGCGATGGTGTAGCCGTCAGGCACTGTGGGCTTCTGACTTCCCCAGGCAGCCGGCTTGGCTATCTTCATGGTGGGTAGCAGGCCTCGTTCGGGTGCCGGCAATTTCGGGTCGGCGCCGTGTGCCTGGGTGGCGTCGCCTTCGCCGTTGCACGCGCTCAGCAGCAGCGCCATGCTCAAGGCCGTCAATGCAGGTGAGTACTTCATTGCACACCTCCGGTTCGCAGCCCGCTCAGGCCTGTCCAGGTCGCGATGCATGCCAGCACCCCGGTGATGGCTGAGAACACCAGGCCTGCGGGCATCACCGCCCATGCATCCTTGGCATGCTCGAACGAGTTGATCAGCCCCAGTACCCACACAATCAACAACAGCAGAAAGTACAGGGCAGGGCGCCCGCTCTTCGGTCTGGCCCGCAACAGGTTCACCAGCGCGAACAGCAGCGCCAGGCCGCCAAAAAGCTCGGCACCCGCCAGCAACCAGGCGGCGAAGTTGCTCCATTGGCTTTGATAGGTCTGGAAGTAGGCGATGTCGCTGATCAACGCGCCGAGAAACAGCGGCACGGTGCCGGCCAGCAACGTGGCGTGCAACGGGCCGGGCCTGATCGGGTAGGGAAGGGCGGTAGCGGTCATGATGGCTCCTTATCGTTCAGCGGCCCTGGTTGGGCTGCTCAGACTGCGCCTAAAAACGATCATGCCGCCTGGACATAAGTTCAACGTGATTGGGGGGAATGTGAGGTGTCGCGTGGAAACAATGTGTAACGCAAGAAAATCTACAAAAATCCGCAGCATGGTCTAAGACGATAGTAGAGCATCCCATGACAGCGCCAAATTCTGGACTACCCTAATCTCAGAGAAGTCTGAACTAGGGGGGTTACACATGCTCGCGCAATTACCACCGGCCTTACAGAATCTTCAGCTACCGCTGCGCCTGAGACTCTGGGATGGTCATGAGTTCAACCTGGGCCCTGCGCCCAGCGTCACCATTGTGGTCAAAGACCCGCAACTGGTAACGCAGTTTACTCACCCGAGCCTCGATCTGCTGGGCACCGCCTTCGTTGAAGGCAAGCTGGAGATGGAAGGTTCGATTGGTGAGGTGATCCGGGTATGTGACGAGCTGAGCCAAGCCTTGCTGGACGATGACGACGGCGACCAGCCGATTCGCACCGTGCACGACAAGGACACTGACGCCGCAGCCATTTCCTACCATTACGACCTGTCCAACGAGTTCTACCAGCTGTGGCTGGACAAGGACATGGCCTATTCCTGCGCTTACTTCCAGACCGGCACCGAGACCCTTGAACAGGCCCAGCAGGCCAAGTTCGAGCACCTGTGCCGCAAGCTGCGCCTGCAGCCAGGGGAATATTTGCTGGACGTAGGTTGCGGCTGGGGTGGGCTGTCGCGCTACGCGGCACGTGAATATGGCGTGAAGGTGTTCGGCATCACCCTGAGCAAGGAGCAGTTGGCGCTAGCCCGCGAGCGGGTCAAGGCAGAGGGCCTCGAGCACTTGGTGGAGTTGCAACTGCTCGACTACCGCGACCTGCCTCAGGATGGCCGTTTCGACAAGGTGGTCAGCGTCGGCATGTTCGAACACGTGGGCCACGCCAATTTGCAGGTCTACTGCGAGAAGCTGTTCGGCGCGGTGCGCGAGGGTGGCCTGGTGATGAACCATGGCATCACCGCCAAGCACACCGATGGCCGGCCCGTTGGCCGCGGGGCAGGGGATTTCATCGAGCGCTACGTATTCCCCCACGGCGAGCTGCCGCACATGGCGATGATGTCTGCGCGCATCAGCGAGGCCGGCTTTGAAGTGGTCGACGTCGAAAGCCTGCGCCTGCACTACGCCAAGACCCTGGACTTCTGGAGCAAGCGCCTGGAAGACAACCTCGACAAGGCTGCCACGATGGTGCCAGAACAGGCGTTGCGGATCTGGCGCCTCTACCTGGCGGGCTGCTCTTACGCCTTTGCCCATGGCTGGATCAACATTCACCAAATTCTCTCCGTGAAGGCCTACTCCGACGGTACCCATGGCCTGCCATGGACCCGCGAGGATCTGTACCGCTAAGCGGCGCTCGACATGCGCATCACAGGATGGGGGAAATCAACCTGGCGATGCGCATGCCCAGCTTCTGCATGCGGTGAGTGTGCCGGCTGTCTTCCACCGTGATTTCCCGCGACAGCGCGAAGTCTGCCTCCAGCATTTGCTGCACCTGACCGGCGAAGACGCTGTCGACGGTCAGCAGCATGATTTCGAAATTCAGCCGGAACGAGCGGTTGTCCAGGTTGGCACTGCCGATGGCGCTGATCTCGCTATCCACCAGCACCACTTTCTGATGCAGGAAGCCCGGGCCATAGCGGAACATGCGCACGCCGGCGCGCACCGCTTCGAAGGCGAACAGGCTGGAGGCGGCGTACACCACTTTATGATCCGGGCGCGAGGGCAGCAGGATACGCACGTCGACACCGCGTAGCACCGCCAGGCGCAGGGCGGCGAACACCGCCTCGTCGGGGATGTAGTAGGGGCTGGTTATCCACACCCGTTCGGTAGCGGCATGAATGGCTTCGACGAAGAACAGCGAACAGGTTTCCTGAGGGTCGGCCGGGCCGCTGGCCAACACCTGACACAGTACGCCGTCGTCCTCGTAGGTGTCCGGCAGGATCAGTGGCGGCAGCTTTCGCGAGGCCCAGAACCAGTCTTCAGCGAACGACTCCTGCAGGCAGGCCACCACCGGCCCGGTGATGCGCACGTGGGTATCGCGCCAGGGCGACAGCTTCGGATTGCCGCCCAGGTACTCGTCGCCCACATTGTGCCCACCGATGAAACCGACCACGCCATCGACCACGACGATCTTGCGATGGTTGCGGAAGTTGACCTGGAAGCGATTGAGCCAACCGCTACGCGTGGCGAACGCGCGAACCTTCACGCCGCCCTTGCGCAGCACATCACTGTATTCATGGGGCAGGGCATGGCTGCCGACGCTGTCGTACAGCACGTAGATTTTCACGCCCTCGGCTGCCTTCTTCAGCAGCAGGGCTTGCAGCTCGCGGCCGATCTGGTCGTCGTGGATGATGAAGAACTGCACCAGCACCACTTCACGGGCTTCACCAATGGCGGCGAAGATGGCGTCGAAGGTGGCCTTGCCGTTGATCAGCAGGCTGACCTGGTTATTGGCCAGGCAAGGCATGCGACCCAGCTTGGGCATGGCGCGCAGTGAACTGTAGGAACTGGAGTTGCGCGCGGTCAGCGCTTCTTCGACCCAGGGGCGCCAGTCGAGATCGGCGATGGCGGTGTGCATCTCTTTGTTCGCCTGGCGCCTGGCTTCAATGTAGGCATCGAAGGTGCTGCGACCGAACACCAGGTAGGGGATCAAGGTGAAATAGGGGATAAATACCAGTGACAGTGCCCAGGCGATGGAGCCCTGGGCGGTGCGCACGGTGAATACTGCATGTATGGCGGCAATGATCCCGAGCAGGTGAACCAGTCCAAACAGGTAGCCAAAAAACCAGGGGCTGTGATAATCCATGCGCAGCGTTGCTCCCGAATGCGTAGTGTCTAACAGACCACGTTAGAGCCGGCTTGTCTCGAATTAATTGAGCATGCAACGCAATCGGCAAATCAGCATCCAAGTAACGTCAACCAGCTGAGACTGGACTACCCCAGGAGTTATCCATGAAGATTCGTTTGCCGGCCGTGGCCTTGGCCCTATGTCTGTCGGCGCCCTTTGTTCAGGCGCAGATGCTGCAACCCGGCCTGTGGGAACTGACCACCAGCAACATGCAGGTTGATGGCAATGCCTTGCCCGACCTGAATGTGATGCTGGGGCAAATGCAGATGCTGGCGCCTGAGCAGAAGGCGATGGTGGAGCAGGCCATGGCCAAGCAAGGCATCACCGTGGGTGGCAAGGGCATCCGCAGTTGCCTCACCCAAGCGCAGGTACAGACGGACAACATTCCCTTGCAAGACCCCGAGTCCGGTTGCAAGCAGCAGATCACCGCGCGTCATGGCAACGTCTGGGACTTCCGCTTCAGCTGTCCGAAAGCCCAGGGCACTGGCCAAGCCACCTTCCTCAGCCAGCGTGAATTCCTGACCAAGGTCAGCGGTACATTCAACGCCACCGGTACCCAGCAGAAGGGCAGCATGGAGACCCGGGCGGTGTGGTTGGGTAATGACTGCGGCACCGTGCGCCCGCGCAGCTAAATGCGTTTTGCGGGAGCTGGCCACCCAGCTTCCGCACGCCAGGTTCCACGTGGAACACTGCGCAATTATTGTAAAAATGAAAATGTAAAAAATTTCACGATCTGGACAAGAGGCCCGGTTTAGAGTCGCCACCATGCGGACCCTGTGGCTGCGCTATTTCATCTTGGGCGACAATCTGCATGTTATATTATAACGATGCGAAAATTGTAACTTCCTTTGATGAAGCCTTGCCGGACCCGCCATGCATAGACGCCAACTGCTCAACCTGATTCTGGCCAGCACGACGCTGGCATTGCCATTTGGCGCCTCGGCGGCGCTGGTGCGTGACGCACGACTGTGGCGAAGCAGCGACAAGCTGCGGGTGGTGTTCGACCTGAGCGGCCCGGTGCAATTCAAGACCTTCACGTTGCAGGCACCCGACCGCTTGATTGTCGATGTAGCCGGTACTCAGTTGAGTGGCGACTTCTCGCACCTGAACCTGGCGGGCACCAGCGTGCGTGCTATTCGTTCCGGGCCGTTCGGCCATGGCGACACGCGCATCGTCTTTGACCTCAAGGCGCCGATGCAGTCCACCGCCTTTCTGTTGGGGCCGCAGCAAGGCCAGGGGCACCGGTTGGTGCTCGACCTGGTGCAACAGGGCAAGGTGGTTGCGCCTGCTGTAATCGCCAGCGCGCCACCGCCAGAGGCAATGCCGCCCGAGCCTGAGAAGCCCAGTACCAGCAATTTCCACCCCAAGCGTGACATCGTGGTGGTGGTCGACCCTGGTCATGGTGGCAAGGATCCTGGAGCGATTGGCGGCAAGGGCGAGCGCGAGAAAGACGTGGTGCTGTCGATCGCCCAGTTGCTGGCGCGTCGGCTCAAGCGCGAGAAGGGTTACACCGTGCACCTGGTGCGCAATGACGACTTCTATGTGCCCCTGCGCAAACGGGTGGAATTCGCCCACCAGCGCAATGCCGACATGTTCATCTCGGTGCACGCCGATGCCGCGCCGCGCCTGACCGCCTCCGGCGCCTCGGTGTTTGCCCTGTCGGAAAACGGTGCCACCTCGGCCACCGCGCGCATGATGGCCGAGCGCGAAAACGGCGTCGACCTGCTGGGCGCCGCGAGCCTGCTCAACCTCAAGGACAAGGACCCGATGCTGGCCAACGTCATCATCGACATGTCCATGAACGCCACCATCGCCGCCAGCCTGCAATTGGGGCATACGGTGCTGGGCAGCCTCGCCGACATCACCACCCTGCACCAGAAGCGCGTGGAGCAGGCCGGCTTCGCCGTGCTGAAGTCGCCCGACGTGCCGTCGATTCTGGTGGAGACCGGGTTCATCTCCAATGCCAGCGATGCCCAGCGCCTGGTCACGGCTCGCCACCAGCAGGCGGTGGCCGATCGCCTGTTCGCCGGCATCAACACTTACTTCGAGAAGAACCCGCCCAGTGGCTCCTATGTGGCCTGGGCCCAAGAGCAAAAGGCCCAGCGTACCGTCTGACGGACAATCGGTATTGGCTATCTCGTAACGTTATAATATAACATTAAGAGATAGCCTGGCAGTTCATTCCAATAGACCAGGCGTCCATGAGGAATCGAACCATGCCCCATCGTCTTCCCGTCACCGTGCTGTCCGGCTTTCTGGGGGCCGGCAAAAGCACCTTGCTCAACCACGTGCTGCGCAACCGCGACAACCTGCGCGTGGCCGTGATCGTCAACGACATGAGCGAAATCAACATCGACGGCACCGAGGTGCAGCGCGATGTCAGCCTCAATCGCGCCGAAGAAAAGCTGGTGGAGATGAGCAACGGCTGCATTTGCTGCAGCCTGCGCGAGGACTTGCTGGAGGAAGTAGCGAAGTTGGCGGACGAAGGCCGGTTCGATTACCTGTTGATCGAATCCACGGGCATTTCCGAACCGCTGCCGGTGGCCGAGACCTTCACCTTCCGCGATGAGCAGGGCCGCAGCCTGGCGGATGTGGCGCGGCTGGACACTATGGTCACGGTGGTCGATGGGGTGAACTTCCTGCGTGATTATGAAGCGGCAGAGAGCCTCGCCAGCCGCGGTGAGACCCTGGGCGAGGAAGACGAACGCGCCATCACCGACCTGCTGATCGAGCAGGTAGAGTTCGCCGACGTCATCCTCATCAGCAAGATCGACCTGATCAGCGCCAGCGACCGCGAGGAACTGACGCAGATCCTCAAGCGCCTCAACGCCCAGGCGCAGATCCTGCCCATGGTCATGGGGCAAGTGCCGCTGGGGCGTATTCTCGACACCGGGCTTTTCGACTTCGAGCGTGCCGCACAGGCGCCCGGCTGGTTGCGCGAATTACGCGGCGAGCACCTGCCCGAGAGCGAAGAGTACGGTATCACCTCGAGCGCCTACCGGGCGCGCCGGCCGTTTCATCCACAGCGCTTTCACGACTGGCTCAACAGCCCTTGGGCCAATGGCAAGTTGCTGCGCTCCAAGGGCTTTTTCTGGCTGGCCAGCAAGCCGCAGGAAGCGGGCAGTTGGTCCCAGGCGGGCGGCTTGATGCGCCATGGGTTTGCTGGGCGCTGGTGGCGATTTGTGCCTAAGGAGCATTGGCCCCAGGATGCCGAGAGCACCGCGTCGATCATGGCTCACTGGCAGGCCGACAGCGGCGACTGCCGGCAGGAGCTGGTGTTCATCGGCCAGGGTGTCGACTTCACGCGCCTGAACGCGGAACTGGACGTGTGCCTGCTGACGGATGAGGAAATGGCCCTGGGCAGCGCTGACTGGCAGCGACTGCCCGACCCGTTCGGGCCTTGGCACGCCGATGACGCAGCCTGATCACGGCTTGAGCCAGGTACCCTGGCTGTTCTGCTCACAGAACGGTTGCAGGTAGGCGGCGTCGGTGGCCACGCCGTAATAGTGGATATCCTGGCGATAAGGCATATTGTCCACATGGGCGTTACTGCACACGCCAAACGCGCCTGTTGGGCACTGGTCGACGAACTGCACGTCGACCTTCTCGCCCGGCAGGTTCGGCTTGC
This sequence comes from uncultured Gammaproteobacteria bacterium, assembly GCA_963816515.1. Taxonomy (GTDB): domain Bacteria; phylum Pseudomonadota; class Gammaproteobacteria; order Pseudomonadales; family Pseudomonadaceae; genus Aquipseudomonas. Next base: position 2,453,109 of record CAWFKX010000001.1, read on the forward strand.
AGAAGCCGTCGTGGAACATCTTTTCCGGTATGTTGCGGTTCTGTTGGCACACCTTCACGTCCAGCCGCTCGGCGTGGCTGTGCACAACGCAGGCCTGGGCCCAGACCTGACTGCTGGCGAGGGTCAACGCCAGCGCACCCCAAAAACGCATCCACCACCTCCCTTCAAGAAACCATTGATGCTCAAGAATATACCGACCTACGTTATCGCCGGGCCGTTGGGCGCCGGCAAGACCAGCCTGATACGCCAGCTGATGGCGCAGCGCCCTGCGGGCGAGCGCTGGGCGGTGTTGATCAACGAGTTTGGCCAGATCGGCCTGGATGCTGCGTTGTTGAGCACTGGCGACGATGGTATCGCACTGAGCGAGGTGGCAGGCGGCTGCCTGTGCTGCGTCAACGGCGCGCCTTTTCAGGTCGGCCTGGGGCGGTTGTTGCGCAAGGCGCGGCCGCACCGTTTGTTCATCGAGCCTTCGGGGCTTGGTCACCCCCTGCAGTTGTTGGCGCAGTTGCGAGAAGCGCCATGGCGGGGTGTGTTGGCGGTGCAGCCGTTGATCATGGTGCTTGACGCGACGGCGCTGGCCTGTGGACAACTTTTGCCCGATGCCCAACGTGAAGCAATGAGCCAGGCGGGGCTGGTGGTGATCAATAAAGCAGACGATGTAACTGTGGAAAAGAGGGTGTGGATAAAATCACAACTATCTAATTCCAATACATTTTTTACCAATGACGGATTTTTTGATGTTTCATATTTGGAACAGTTTCGTGGAATCGCCGATTCAGGGGTTGTGGACAGTATCCCGAACACGGCCGAAACGCGGTCGGACCTGTGGATAGATCTGTTTCGCCCAATGATTGCTGTGCATAACCAGGCAGAGGCGTGGAGCATTGGTTGGCGCTGGCATCCGCAGCGGATTTTTGATGAGCGCAAGGTGCTGGAGTGGTTATCCACAATGAACTGGCGCAGGGCCAAGGGCGTTATCCGAACGGGGGATAACTGGCAGTCGATCAACGCTGTGGATAACGTTATTCCAGCGCTGCAGCGCAGTGAGTGGCGGCGGGATTCGCGGTTGGAATTGATCTTTGCCGGGGCGCAAAATGAAGGGGCCCTGACTGCCGGGCTGGAGGCGTGCCTGGTTTAATGCGGTGGATGTGACGCGGCCTGACGGCCGCTGCTACACACATCCAAAGGCTGCGTCCGGTCGCTACGCTACGGACGCCAGCGTTTATGTTCCTGGCGCCACTGGTCCATCTCGATCACTTCGGCGGTGGGGTGGGTCTTGATCTCGAACGGGTAGGGCGCCAGCTCGATCTGTACGGCATGCCCGCCGAACTGGGTGATGGTGCCCGGGTGGCGTTGCTCGCCGGTGACGGTGAACTCGAAGGTGTACACCCGTGCGAAGCGTCGGCGGCCGTTGGCATCGCGCACGAAGCCGAAGCGCTTGAACGCCACGTTCTCGTCCAGCAATTCCAGATCCAGCTTGGCGCAGTGTTGCTTGACCCGCGCCAACGCCCGCTCGCGCAGGCCATGGTTATGCCACAGCCAGGCGGCGCCCGCGCCCAGCATCATCAGCACAAACAGATTTCCGAGGGTAAACATCAGGGAATGCTCCGACTAAGTGTGCCCAGCTTAACTGCGACTTCGGTCTGTCGTACAGACGCTATTTAGCGCCATACTGCGCCCCTCGAAAATCAGTTACAGCTGCGGGATATTTGCATGAAACGTACTCCACACCTGCTTGCCATCCAATCGCACGTGGTATTCGGCCACGCCGGTAACGGCGCTGCGGTGTTCCCCATGCAACGGGTGGGGGTCAATGTCTGGCCGCTGAACACGGTGCAGTTCTCCAACCATACTCAGTATGGCCAGTGGGCCGGAGAAGTGTTGGCGCCAGCGCAAATTCCGGCGCTTGTGGAAGGGATTGCGACGATTGGTGAGCTGGGCAACTGCGACGCGGTGCTCAGCGGTTACCTGGGCAGTGCCGCCCAGGGCCGTGCGATCCTGGAAGTGGTACGCCGGGTCAAGGCCGCGAACCCTCATGCCCTGTACCTGTGCGACCCGGTCATGGGCCATCCGGAAAAGGGCTGTATCGTGCCAGCCGAAGTCAGTGACTTCCTGCTCGATGAAGCGGTGGCCATGGCTGACCTGGTGTGCCCGAACCAGCTGGAATTGAATACCTTCTGCGGGCGCCTGGCGCAATCCCTGGAAGATTGCGTGGGCATGGCCCGCTCGCTGCTGGCGCGGGGGCCCAAGGCCGTGCTGGTCAAGCACCTGGCCTACCCCGGCAAGGTCGCCGAGGACTTTGAAATGCTGCTGGTCACGCCACAAGGCAACTGGCACCTGCGCCGGCCTTTGCTGGCCTTCCCGCGCCAGCCGGTGGGCGTGGGCGATCTGACCTCGGGGTTGTTCCTGGCGCGGCTGCTGCTGGGCGACAGCATGGTGGCGGCGTTCGAATTCGCTGCGGCGGCGGTGCATGAAGTGCTGCTGGAAACCCAGGCCTGCGCCAGTTACGAACTCGAACTGGTACGGGCCCAGGATCGCATCGTGCACCCGCGGCTGCGCTTTGAAGCGCAGCCGCTGGTTATTTAAAGACCGTCGTCCTTGATGTCCTGGTAGCGCTTCTCCAGTTCCTGACGGATCTGGCGACGCTGCTGGGCCTGGACGAAGCGACGCTTCTCTTCGCTGCTCTGCGGCTCCAGGCGGGGCACCTGGGCCGGCTTGCGCTGGTCGTCGACGGCCACCATGGTGAAGAAGCAGCTGTTGGTATGACGCACCGAGCGCTCACGGATGTTTTCGGTGACCACCTTGATGCCCACTTCCATTGACGTGTTGCCGGTGTAGTTCACCGACGCCAGGAAGGTCACCAGCTCACCGACGTGAATCGGCTCGCGAAAGATCACCTGGTCCACCGACAGCGTGACCACGTATCGGCCCGCGTAACGGCTGGCGCAGGCGTAGGCGACTTCGTCGAGGTACTTGAGCAAGGTGCCGCCGTGCACATTGCCTGAAAAGTTGGCCATGTCCGGGGTCATCAGAACAGTCATCGACAACTGGGCGTTTCCGGGTTCCATAGTGCGCTCACGGTAATGTTGCTGTAGTAAAGGGGCGTCACCTATGTTGGCGCTTACCCGCTTGGACATATCCCATCTCTTTCGGGACGATGGTTACTGCCCGCACGTCACAGCCGAGGCACTTCAAGCGCCTGCGGGCCGACGGATCTGTTTCCACTTGTTGCACCGGCATTTCCGCCAGTTTCGCGGTGTTAACCTCAGGTTGGAGATGTTACACCGTGAACAGGAGCCGGGCCCATGCATGCCATCAGTTTCATCCAGGATCTGGCCGTGATCATGCTGATAGCCGGGGTGGTCACGGTGATTTTCCACCGGCTGCGTCAGCCCGTGGTGCTGGGTTATATCGTTGCCGGGTTCCTCATAGGCCCGCATACCCCGCCGTTCAGCCTGATCCACGACGAAGACACCATCAAGACCCTCGCCGAACTGGGGGTTATTTTCCTGATGTTCTGCCTGGGCCTGGAATTCAGCCTGCGCAAACTGTTCCGGGTCGGCGCCACGGCGTTCATCGCGGCGTTCCTGGAAATCGTGCTGATGATCTGGATCGGCTACGAAATCGGCCGCTGGTTCGGTTGGAGCACCATGGATGCGCTATTCCTGGGGGCGATATTGGCGATTTCCTCGACCACCATCATCGTCAAGGCGCTGAACGACCTGAAGATGAAGAACCAGCGCTTCGCGCAGCTGATCTTCGGCGTGCTGATCGTCGAGGACATCCTAGGCATTGGCATCATCGCGTTACTGTCGGGTATTGCGGTAAGCGGTTCGGTGAGCTCTGGCGAGGTGTTCTCCACCGTCGGCAAGCTGTCGCTGTTCATGATTGTGGCGTTGGTGATCGGCATCCTGCTAGTGCCACGGGTGCTTGCCTACGTGGCGCGGTTCGAAAGCAACGAGATGCTGCTGATCACGGTGCTGGGGCTGTGTTTCGGCTTCTGCCTGCTAGTAGTCAAGCTGGAATACAGTATGGTGCTCGGCGCATTCCTGATCGGCGCGATCATGGCCGAATCCAAGCAATTGTTGAAGATAGAGCGTCTGATCGAGCCTATTCGCGACATGTTCAGCGCGATCTTCTTCGTGGCCATTGGCTTGATGATCGACCCGACCATTCTCGTCGAATACGCTTGGCCTATCGCTGTGATCACCGTGGCGGTGGTGCTGGGGAAAATGATTTCCTGCGGCCTTGGCGCCTTTATCGCCGGCAATGACGGTCGAACCTCGTTGCGGGTAGGCATGGGCCTCTCACAGATTGGCGAGTTTTCCTTCATCATCGCCGCGCTGGGCATGACGCTGCAGGTCACCAGCGACTTTCTCTATCCGGTGGCTGTGGCGGTATCGGCATTGACCACGCTGTCGACGCCCTACCTGATTCGCGCCGCCGACCCGCTGTCGGCGAAGCTATCCAACTGGGTGCCCATGCGTGTGGCACGGGTGTTCGGGCTGTATGGCGAATGGTTGCGCAGCATCCAGCCGCAGGGGCAGGGCGCGTTGCTGGCGTCGATGATCCGCCGGATTCTGTTGCAGGTGGGGGTAAACCTGGCGCTGGTGATGGGCATTTTCTTCAGTGCCGGTTACTTCGCCGGTAGCTTGTCAGCGTCCATGGCCGACTTTATCGCTGACCCGCGCTGGCACAACGCGTTGATCTGGGGCGCGGCGCTGCTGCTATCCCTGGCGTTCCTGATTGCGGCGTACCGCAAGCTCAAGGCGCTGTCGATGTTGCTGGCGGAGATGGGGGTGAAGCCTGAGATGGCGGGCAGGCACACCGAGCGGGTGCGGCGGGTGATCGCCGAGGTGATCCCGCTGGTGTCGCTGCTGGTGATTTTCCTGCTGCTGGCGGCGTTGTCTGCCAGCATCTTGCCTACCAGCGAGCTGCTGGTGGTGGTAGGCCTGGTGGCCGCAGCGGTGGCGGCGTTGCTATGGCGCTGGTTCATACGCGTGCACACGCGCATGCAGGTGGCGTTGCTGGACACCCTTGGCAACAACGCCGACGGCCACTAGCCCCGTAGCCGCTGCCGCCAGGCTACAGGGGGATCAGCTCTCCAGCCAGACGTCCCGCGCCCAGTGCCACACCGACTCCCAGTTCTCCTCGGTGACCAGCTCTTCTTCGCCGGACCACAGCACCACGGTGCCGTCTTCCTCGACGCAGTAGTAGTCGTCACCGTCCTGGCAGATAGGGATCAGGTCGCGCGGCACGCCGGCATCCCAGGCGTTGGCCGCCACATCCGGCAGGTAAGTGTGGGACTGCGGGTCGGTGACGGTCACGGGCTCGAGGCTGCCGTAGACCACGTCGCTGACGGTCAACAGGAATTCCTTGAAGACGAATGGGATGTTGATGAACAGTTCTTCCTCAACCTCGACCAGTTGGTCCTCATCGGGCAACTCGAGTGGAACGGGTACCGATTCATTGGCTTCCCGGAGTTGTTCGATCACTTCTTCCACGGTGTGTTTCCTCTCAACGAATTGCGCGGTGCGGTTTATACATTAGCTGGATATTTTCGCAACGTTAAAAATGAGAAACCCCGGCCATGGCCGGGGTTCCGTAGTGCAATACCGCCAGTTAGCCGTTCTGGCGAATACCGGCAATCAGCCAAGGCTGGTTGTCGCCCTGTGGCCGTTCCATGTTCCAGCTTTCGCTGAACACTTCGCCCTGGTCAAAGCGCGAGGTCTTGGATACGCCGCTGAAGGTCAGGGTGGCGATGGTCTTGTCGGCGCGATCGTCCACGCCATCGAGCTGCACCTGCAGGTTGTCGATGATGGTGGACTGGAAGCCGTCGCCCAGGCTGGCACGTTCCTGACGCAGGAACTGCAACATTTGCGGGGTGACGAACTCGGCGATCTTGTCCATCTCGTTCGCGTCCCAGTGCTGCTGCAGCGCTTCGAAGTGGCTACGGGCTGCGGCCAGGAAGCTCTGTTCGTTGAACCAGGCCGGGGCATGGATGACCGGGCGAACTGGTTGGCCACCGGAGCTGCCGAAGATCGGCTGGGCAGGCTGCTGGAAGGCTTCACGCTGGAACGGTGCGCCAGCCGGAGCCAGGTGTTCCTGCTGCTTGCGCCGACGGGCGGCGATGAAGCGGAAGATCACGAACGCGATGACCGCCATGATCAGGATGTCGAAGATCTGCATGCCCTGGAAGCCGCCGCCCATGAACATGGAGGCCAGCAGGCCACCGGCGGCGATGCCGGCCAGTGGGCCCAGCCATTTCGAAGCACCACCGGCGGCAGGGGCTGCACGCCCGGCCATGCCGGCGGCACCAGCACCGGCAGCGCCGGAGGAAGAAGGGGTGACCGACTGGTGCGTCGGCGCATTGCCGAACGACTTGCCGCCGCCAAAGCGCTTGGCTTGAGCGTCGATACTCATCGTCAGGCCGATGCACAGCGCCAGGGCGATGCTCAGAAAACGTTGCATAAGGGAATTCCCGTTGTGGATTGCACTTAGGCCATGTTGCACAGATGGGCAGGCCATGGCCAGTGACATAGTGTTTCGAGCTTTTACAGGGGGAAACAAAATCACGCGTGATGTGAGGTGCCGCTCACGCGGCCGGCGCCCGTTGCTACAGAAACCGTAGCAGCGGGCGCAGGCCGCGTCAGGAAAGAATCACAGCGCTTCGAGCTTGGCGTAGCCGAGCATCAGCCACTTGCTGCCTTCGCTGAAGTTGACCTGCACGCGGGCCTGGGCGCCCGAGCCCTCGAAGTTGAGGATCACGCCTTCGCCGAACACCGAGTGCGCTACGCGCTGGCCCAGGGTGAACTCGGTCTGCGGAATGCTGGCGCCGCCGAACAGGCTGCTGGAGTTCTGCTTCTGGCCCGAGCCGAACGGGCGGCTGACGCTGTTGGACAGCCGCACTTCCTGGATCAGCCCGCCCGGAATCTCGCGTACGAAACGCGAGACCTTGTTGTAGGTCTCGCTGCCATACAGGCGGCGGGTCTCGGCGTAGGTCATCACCAGCTGCTGCATGGCGCGGGTGATGCCCACGTAGGCCAGGCGACGTTCCTCTTCAAGGCGGCCGGGCTCTTCCAGGCTCATCTTGTGCGGGAACAGGCCTTCTTCCATGCCCACCAGGAACACATGGGGGAATTCCAGGCCCTTGGCGCTGTGCAGGGTCATCAGCTGCACGCTGTCTTCATGCTCGTCGGCCTGGGTGTCGCCGGCTTCCAGCGACGCATGGCCGAGGAAGGCGGCCAGCGGGGTCAGGTCTTCGTCTTCTTCGGCGGTCTCGAAGTTGCGCGCGGCACTGACCAGTTCCTCAAGGTTTTCTACCCGTGCCTGGCCCTTTTCACCCTTTTCTTCCTGGTGATAGGTGATCAGCCCGGACTGCTCGATGACGGTCTGGGTCATCAGGTGCAGGGGCATGTCCATGACCTTGGCACCGAGGTTCTCGATCAGTTCCATGAACGCCCCAAGGGCATTGCCGGCGCGGCCGGTGAGGCCCTTGTTGGCCACCAGCTGGCGCATCGATTCCCACATGGAAATCTCGGCGTGGCGGGCGTGGTCGCGAATGGCCTCAACGGTTTTTTCGCCGATGCCGCGTGGCGGCACGTTGATGATCCGTTCCAGCGCGGCGTCGTTGCCACGGCCTTCGAGCACGCGCAGGTAGGCCATGGCGTTCTTGATTTCGGCGCGCTCGAAGAAGCGCTGGCCGCCATAGATGCGGTACGGAATACGCTCGCGCAGCAAGGCTTCTTCAAGCACCCGCGACTGGGCGTTGGAGCGGTACAGAATGGCGATATCGCTGCGCGACATGCCGGTCTTGATCGCCGCCTCGATGGTTTCCACCACGTAGCGCGCTTCATCGTGCTCGTTGAACGCGGCGTACAGGCTCAACGGCTCGCCGTCGCCGCCGTCGGTCCACAGTTCCTTGCCCAGGCGCCCGGTGTTGTTGGCGATCAGAGCGTTGGCGGCCTTGAGGATGCCGGCGGTGGAACGGTAGTTCTGCTCCAGGCGAATGACCTCCACGTCCGGGAAGTCCGCGGAATACTGGTGGATGTTCTCGATTTTCGCGCCACGCCAGCCATAGATGGACTGGTCGTCGTCGCCGACCACCATCAGGCTGTCGCCACCCTGGGCCAGCAGGCGCAGCCAGGCGTACTGCACGGCGTTGGTGTCCTGGAACTCGTCCACCAGCAGGTGGCGGAAGCGGCGCTGGTAGTGCTGCAGCAAGCCGGGGTTATCGCGCCACAGGTCCAGGGCGCGCAGCAGCAGCTCGGAGAAGTCGATCACACCGGCACGGGCGCAGGCCGCTTCGTAGGCCTCGTAGATCGACTTCATGGTGCCCAGGAACAGGTCGCCGCTGGCCTGGATGTGTTGCGGGCGCAGCCCCTCGTCCTTCTGGCCGTTGATGAACCATTGCGCCTGGCGGGCAGGCCAACGCTGTTCGTCCAGGCCCAGCTCACGGATCACCCGCTTGACCAGCCGTTGCTGGTCGTCGCTGTCGAGGATCTGGAAATTCTGGTTCAGGTTCGCTTCCTGCCAGTGGGCGCGCAGCAAGCGGTGCGCCAGGCCGTGGAAGGTGCCTACCCACATGCCGGCAGGGTTGATTCCCATCAGCTGCTCGATCCGCTGGCGCATCTCGGCGGCAGCCTTGTTGGTGAACGTCACCGACAGGATCGAATGGGGGGAGGCCTGTTCGACCTGGATCAACCAGGCGATACGGTGCACCAGCACTCGGGTTTTACCGGAGCCGGCACCGGCCAGGACCAACTGACGGCCAACCGGGGCCGCTACGGCCTGCCGTTGGGCATCGTTGAGGGAGTTCAGCAGAAGGGAGAGGTCATCGCGCATCCAGCCATTTTAGGGTGCAGGACGAGATTGGAGCAAACCCGGCGTGCAAGTGGTCGATAAAAGACCACCGACGATCAGTTCACCGCAGGGCTTTGGCCGCGCAATGGGCTTGTGTATGCTCCGTGCACGTTCAGGCTCAGCACATTAATAAGAAAACTGCCTATGACACTCGCCTCAGGTCCCGCTTCCTCGGAGGGGCAACGGGAAATCCGTCGCACATACGCCGCCCAGTTGGCGGTCGAGCGCACGCGCCTGCTCTATCAAGGCTCATTGCTGCCCACGCTGTTGATGTTGCTCACGGGCCTTGTCTGTACCTGGCTGTTGTGGGAGCCGCAACATTATGTGCTGGTAAGCATCTGGCTGGTCTGGCTGACGGCGCTGGTGGCCATGCGCGTGATTCAGGTCGCCGCCTTCGATTCCGCCATACCCGACCGCCAGGCCAACCCCAGTTGGCGACGCATGTTCCTGTTCGGCTCGGCGGTCAGCGGCCTGACCCTGGCGGGCGCCGCCATTCTGCTGGTGCCCACCGACAGCTTCGTCCAGCAGGCCTGGGTGTTCGGCCTGCTGGGCGCGGCCACGCTGTCGGCCAGTGTGGCCTATGCCGTGAGCCTGCCGGCATTCCTCAGCTTTGCCTTGCCGTGCCTGTTGCCGCCTATCGGTTTTCTCTTCCTGATCGGCAGCGGCCCGCAGCACGGTTGGGGCTGGCTGGGCCTGATCCTGCTCGGCGCCCTGTTGGTGGTGGCCTGGCAGGTCAACCGGCTGATAGAGCGCGGGCTGATCCGCCGCTTCCAGAACCAGGAACTGATCGAGAACCTGCAGCAGGCCCAGGCCGGCAGCGCGCGGCTCAACCAGGCGCTGGCCCGCGAGGTGGAACAGCGCCGGCGGGTAGAGGGCGAATTGCGCGAAGCCCAGGCCGGGCTGGAGAGTCGCGTTGCCGAGCGCAGCCATGAGCTGGACATGGCCAACCAGGCGCTGAGCAAGAGCGAGGCGCGCCTGGCGCTGGCGCTGGATGCCAGTGAGCTGGGCCTGTGGGACTGGGACCTGCAATCAGACGAAGTGCATCACACTCACGTGCAGCAGTTGTTCGGCCTCGACCCCGAATACGTGACCGCTATGCTGCGCCACCTCAAACCGCGCCTGCACCCCGAAGACCTGCCGCACCTCAAGCGCACCCTGGTGGAGCACATGAAGGGCCGCACCGAGGACTACCGCATCGAATACCGCGTGCGCCACAGCGATGGTCGCTGGCGCTGGATCGAAGACCGCGGGCGCGCCGTCGAGCGCACTGACAGCGGCAAGGTGCTGCGCATGCTCGGCACCCGCCGCGACATCAGCGCCAGCAAGGCCCATGAGGACCAGCAACGGCTGTCAGCCATGGTGTTCGAGGCCGCCAGCGAGGGCATCATCATCCTCGACAACGACTTTGTGGTGCTGTCGGTCAACGAGCCCTTTATCCGGATCACGGGCTACTCGCGCGAAGAGGTGCTGGGCCGCAACGTGGTGGAATTGCCCGGCAGCCGCGACGCCCGCCGCCACCATCGGCAGATCGAAGAAGCGCTGCAACTGACAGGGCGCTGGCAGGGCGAACTGGTGGAAGCGCGCAAGAACGGCGAGCTTTATCCGCAGTGGCTGCAATTGAGCGTGGTACGCGACCATCGGGAAAACATCAGTCATATCATCGCTTTCTGCGCCGATCTGTCGGCACGCCGGCAATCCGAGGAGCGCATGCGTTTCCTCACTCATTATGACGAGCTGACCGGCCTGGCCAACCGCGCGCTGTTTCGCGAGCGCCTGCAGGAAGCCAATCAGCGGGTGCGCCAGGGTGGGCGCAGCCTGGCCCTGCTGCACATTAACCTCGACCGCTTCAAGTTGCTCAACGAAACCATGGGCCACGAGACCGCGGATCAGCTGCTCAAGCAGATGGCCCGGCGCATCAGCAATGCGCTGCCCGAAGCCGATACCATCGCGCGCTTGTCCGGTGATGAATTTGCCGTGCTGTTCGATGCCTACGCCAACCTGTCCAGCCTGGCGCGGGTCACCAGCCGTTTGCTGGCCAAGCTGCGCGTGCCGCAGATGATCGAAAACCAGGAGCTGGTGGTCAGCGCCTCGGTGGGCATCAGCCTGCTGCCCGACAACGCCAGGGATGTGTCGGCCCTGGTAGGCCAGGCGATCATGGCCATGCAGCATGCCAAGCACCTGGGCGGCAATAATTTCCAGTTCTACACCGACAGCCTGCAGGCCAGCACCCTGGAGCGCCTGCAACTGGAGCAGCACCTGCGCAAGGCCATCGATGAACAGCAACTGGAAGTGTTCTACCAGCCTAAGCTATGCCTGGCCACTGGCCGCCTGAATGGCGCCGAGGCGCTGGTGCGCTGGCGCCACCCGACCATGGGCATGATCCCGCCCGGGGACTTCATCGGCCTGGCCGAGGAAACCGGCCTGATCGGGCCGATCGGCGAATGGGTGCTGCGCCAGGCCTGCTGGCAGGCGCGGGAGTGGCAGGACCAGGGGCTGCGCTCGATTCGCGTGTCGGTGAACCTGTCGGTGCACCAGTTGCGCCAAGGCAAGCTGGTCAGCCTGGTGCGCCAGGTGCTCAGCGACACGGGCCTTGAGCCGAAATTCCTGGAGCTGGAACTGACCGAGAGTCAGTTGCTGGACAGCGTCGAACACATCATCGCCACCTTCCATCAATTGCAGGCGTTGGGGATAAAACTTGCCATCGACGACTTCGGAACCGGCTACTCTTCCCTGAGCTATCTGAAGCGCTTCCCGGTGGATTACGTGAAGATCGACCAGGCGTTCATACGCGGGCTGGCCGAAGGTAGTGAAGATGCGGCCATCACCCGCGCCATCATCGCCATGGCCCATAGCCTGCAGCTGAAAGTGGTGGCCGAGGGTGTTGAAACGCAAGCGCAGCTTTCGTTTTTGAACGCGCATGGATGTGACGAAATTCAGGGCTACCTGATCAGCAAACCCGTTGAAGCCGAGGTGTTTGGCGGGTTGCTGGCAGATGACCGGGATTATCGCGGTCAGCTGGATCAGGTTCATTCGCGAACTTGACTATCGTTTAGCTGGGCGTGTCGCAGGTCATGTAGTATAACTACAAGAAAGCTACATCGGTCTTTCGATCCTGAATGAGTCCTGTCCATTGAACCTGTTGCAACACATCGCCCAGTCTCGCCACCTGTTACGCAAGTCGGAGCTCAAGGTCGCCGACCACGTGCTGCTTGACCCTGCGGCCGTGATGCACAGCTCCATGGCGGACCTGGCCCACAACGTCGGCATCAGCGAACCGACCATCGTGCGTTTCTGCAGGGCGATCGGCTGCTCGGGGTTCCAGGACCTCAAGCTCAAGCTGGCGCAGAGCCTGGCCGCCGGTGCCAGCTTCGGCCAGTTCGCCATTCACGAAGACGATTCGGTGGCCGATTACAGCCTGAAGATTTTCGACACCACCCTGCATACCCTGATGGAAGTGCGGGAGCACCTCGACCCGCAGGCACTGCAGCGCGCGGTGACCGCCATGGCCCAGGCCCAGCGCGTGGAGTTCTACGGCTTTGGCGCCTCGGGCGCGGTGGCGGCCGATGCCCAGCACAAGTTCTTCCGCCTGCTGCTGACTGCGGCGGCGTATTCCGACCCGCACATGCAGGCGATGTCGGCCGTGACCCTCAAGCCTGGCGACGTGGCCATCTGCATTTCGCAGTCGGGGCGCTCCAAGGACCTGCTGATCACCGCCAACCTGGTGCGCGAAAGCGGCGCCACGCTGATCACCCTGTGCCCCAGCCAGACCCCGCTGGCCGAGCTTTCCACGGTCAACCTGGCCATCGACGTGCACGAAGACACCGAGATCTACACCCCGTTGACCTCGCGCATCGCCCACCTGGTGGTGATCGACGTGCTGGCCATGGGCGTGGCCATGGCCCGCGGCCCGAGCCTGGTCAACCACCTCAAGAGCGTCAAGCGCAGCTTGCGCAGCCTGCGGCTGTCGCCAAAATCGGTCAAAGCCCTGGACGACTGATCCCACTGGTCGAACGCCTGTCGTTTCTGTAGCCGCTGCCGCCAGGCTGCGGCTACAAGGTCTGTGTAGCGGGCATTGTGTGATTTAACCGAACAGTCACACCCCCGCCCCCAAATCGTAACCGCCCAGGCGCAGCCTGAAACTCCCGCATTCGAACTGGGAGAGACGCAATGGCTCGTTACTTCGATGGCTCGCAGGAGCAAGGCAACAGCAAGACCAAGCGCCAGCAGGAAGACCAGCGCCGCATGGAGTTTCGCCGCGCAATCGAAAGCTACTCCGAGCAGCGCCGCCTGCTGCAGGAAATCTCCGATTTTCCCGATCTTGAATCCTTCAATTACTGGCAGGCAGCGCCGGCAGGCGCCCCGAAAAACGTTCAGCCAGGGCGCTGATCTGCGCACGCTCCATGCGGATGAAAGCCTGAAAGGCCAGGGCCACCGGCGATAGCCGCTTGGCCTTGGCCTGCACGATGCACCAACTGCGATAAAGCGGCAGTTCTTCGACCGGTAGTTCCTTGAGCACCCCCGTGGCCAACTCCATGTTCAACGCATGGCGGGTCAACAGGGCCAGGCCAAGCCCGGCGATGACGCTTTCGCGCTGGGCATCGCCGTTGGCCACTTCCAGGGTCTGGGTGAAGTGCACGCGTTTTTCCTTGAAAAATTCCTCGCAGGCCTTGCGCGTGCCCGAGCCCTGCTCGCGCATCAGCAGTGTGTGCGGTTCCAGGTCCTGCAGGCGCAGGCGGTCCAGCTTGCACAACGGGTGATCCGGCGGGGCCACGGCGACAATCGGGTTATTCAGGAAGGGCACGAACTCCAGCCCCATGTCCTGGGGCACCATCGACATGATGATCAGGTCATCGCGGTTATCCGACAGCCGACGGATGGCCTGTGCGCGGTTGCACACGGTGAGGCTAAGGTTGACTTCAGGGTGCTGGCGCTTGAAGGCGGCGAACAGGTGCGGCACGAAGTACTTGGCGCTCGATTCCACCGCCAATTTCAGCTGGCCTTGCAGTGAGCCTTGCATGTCCGACAGCTGCATGTCGAAGCTTTCCAGGCGCCCGAAGATGTCGCGGCTGGCGCGCTGCAGCGCTTCAGCTGCCTCGGTCAAATACAGTTTTTTGCCCACGTATTCGAACAACGGCTGGCCTACCAGCTCTTCCAGTTGGCGAATTTGCAGGCTGACGGCCGGTTGTGTCAGCGACATTTCTTCCGCCGCGCGGCTGTAGGAGCGCAAATCGCAGACTTCGTTGAAGATTTGCAGCTGACGTAAAGTCATACGCATCAATGACTTACGCATAATTTTAGCCTCATCGCGGGACAGTGGGATGCGCTGACTATAAGTCTTCCTTTATGGCTGACCTAACAAATATTGATTTTTGTTAATTGTTACACAGCGCTACTGTGAAGCTGCGACTGGCCGAGCGGGCCGGGTCATGCGCCGACTGGTTTTGCCAGTCTGTTTGTCAACGGTCGAGGAACGTCCAAGTGATAAAAAAGATCCTGATCGCCAACCGTGGTGAAATTGCCGTACGAATCGTGCGTGCCTGCGCCGAAATGGGCATTCGCTCCGTCGCGATCTATTCCGACGCCGATCGCCATGCCTTGCACGTCAAGCGTGCCGACGAAGCCCACAGCATCGGCGCCGAGCCGCTGGCCGGCTACCTGAACCCGCGCAAGCTGGTGAACCTGGCGGTGGAAACCGGCTGCGATGCCTTGCACCCCGGCTACGGCTTCCTATCGGAAAACGCCGAGCTGGCCGATATCTGCGCCGAGCGCGGAATCAAATTCATTGGCCCTTCGGCCGAAGTCATCCGCCGCATGGGGGACAAGACCGAAGCGCGCCGCAGCATGATCAAGGCCGGCGTGCCGGTGACGCCCGGCACCGAGGGCAACGTCGCTGACATCCATGAAGCCCTGGTCGAAGGCGACCGCATCGGTTACCCGGTGATGCTCAAGGCCACGTCCGGTGGCGGCGGCCGCGGCATTCGTCGCTGCAACAGCCGTGAAGAGCTGGAACAGAACTTCCCGCGGGTCATCTCCGAAGCCACCAAGGCGTTCGGGTCCGCCGAAGTGTTCCTGGAAAAGTGCATCGTCAACCCGAAACATATCGAGGCGCAAATCCTCGGCGACAGCTTCGGCAACGTGGTGCACCTGTTCGAGCGCGACTGCTCGATTCAGCGCCGCAACCAGAAGCTCATCGAAATCGCCCCCAGCCCGCAGCTCACCCCGGAGCAGCGCGCCTACATCGGCGACCTGGCCGTGCGCGCGGCCAAGGCCGTGGGCTACGAGAACGCTGGCACCGTGGAGTTCCTGCTCGCCGAGGGCGAGGTGTACTTCATGGAAATGAACACCCGGGTGCAGGTGGAACACACCATCACCGAGGAAATCACCGGTATCGACATCGTTCGCGAACAGATCCGCATTGCCTCGGGCCTGCCGCTGTCGGTGAAGCAGGAAGACATTCACCACCGTGGCTTCGCGTTGCAGTTCCGAATCAACGCCGAGGACCCGAAGAACAACTTCCTGCCCAGCTTCGGCAAGATCACCCGTTACTACGCGCCCGGCGGCCCCGGCGTGCGCACCGACACGGCAATCTACACCGGCTACACCATCCCGCCGTACTACGACTCGATGTGCCTGAAGCTGGTGGTGTGGGCGCTCACCTGGGAAGAAGCCATGGACCGCGGCCTGCGGGCCCTGGACGACATGCGCGTGCAAGGGGTGAAGACCACCGCCGCGTACTACCAGGAAATCCTTCGCAACCCCGAATTCCGCAGCGGCCAGTTCAATACCAGCTTCGTTGAAAGCCACCCTGAGCTGACCAACTACTCGATCAAGCGCAAACCCGAAGAGCTGGCCCTGGCCATCGCCGCCGCCATCGCCGCCCACGCAGGCCTGTGAGGAATCCATAATGTCCAAGAAGATCTTTGTTACCGACACAATCCTGCGCGACGCCCACCAGTCCCTGCTGGCGACCCGCATGCGTACCGAAGACATGCTGCCCATCTGCGACAAGCTCGACAAGGTCGGCTACTGGTCGCTGGAAGTCTGGGGCGGCGCCACCTTCGACGCCTGCGTGCGCTTCCTCAAGGAAGACCCGTGGGAACGCCTGCGCAAACTGCGCGCGGCGTTGCCCAACACCCGCCTGCAAATGCTCTTGCGTGGCCAGAACCTGCTGGGCTACCGCCATTACAGCGATGACGTGGTGCGTGCGTTCGTGGCCAAGGCCGCGGTCAACGGTATCGACGTGTTCCGCATTTTCGACGCCATGAACGATGTGCGTAACCTGCGCGTGGCGATCGAAGCGGTGAAGGCGGCGGGCAAGCATGCCCAGGGCACCATTGCCTACACCACCAGCCCGGTGCACACCATCGGCGCCTTCGTTGAGCAGGCGAAGAAGATGGAAGCCATGGGCTGTGACTCGGTGGCCATCAAGGACATGGCCGGTTTGTTGACCCCTTACGCCACTGGCGAGCTGGTCAAGGCGCTGAAGGCCGAGCAGTCGCTGCCGGTGTTCATCCACTCCCATGACACCGCCGGCCTGGCCGCCATGTGCCAGCTCAAGGCGGTGGAAAACGGTGCCGACCATATCGACACGGCCATCTCCAGCTTCGCCTGGGGCACCAGCCACCCGGGTACCGAGTCGATGGTCGCGGCGCTCAAGGGCAGCGAATTCGACACCGGCCTGAGCCTGGAACTGTTGCAGGAAATCGGCCTGTACTTCTATGCAGTGCGCAAGAAGTACCACCAGTTCGAGAGCGAATTCACCGCTGTGGATACCCGCGTGCAGGTCAACCAAGTGCCGGGCGGCATGATTTCCAACCTGGCCAACCAGCTCAAGGAGCAGGGCGCGCTCAACCGCATGAACGAAGTGCTGGCCGAGATTCCGCGTGTGCGCGAAGACCTGGGCTTCCCGCCGCTGGTGACCCCTACTTCGCAGATCGTCGGTACCCAGGCGTTCTTCAACGTGCTGGCCGGCGAACGCTACAAGACCATCACCAACGAGGTGAAACTGTACCTGCAGGGCGGCTACGGCCAGGCCCCGGGCCAGGTCAACGAGAAGCTGCGTCGCCAGGCCATCGGTAGTGAAGAGGTGATCGACGTGCGCCCGGCCGACTTGCTCAAGCCGGAAATGGTCCGTCTGCGTGGCGAGATCGGCACCTTGGCCACGTCCGAGGAAGATGTGCTGACCTACGCCATGTTCCCGGACATCGGCCGCAAGTTCCTCGAAGAGCGCAGCGCAGGCAAGCTGACGCCGGAAGTGCTGCTGCCTATCCCGGAACCGGGCAAGGCCCCGTCGGCTGGCGGCGAAGGCGTGCCGACCGAGTTCGTCATCGACGTGCACGGCGAGACCTATCGCGTAGACATCACCGGCGTGGGCGTGAAGGCCGAGGGCAAGCGCCACTTCTACCTGTCCATCGACGGCATGCCGGAAGAGGTGGTGTTCGAGCCGCTCAACGAGTTCGTCGGCGGCGGCATTGGCAAGCGCAAGCAGGCCAGCGAGCCAGGCCACGTCAGCACCACCATGCCGGGCAACATCGTTGATGTGCTGGTGAAGGAGGGCGACACCGTCAAGGCTGGCCAGGCATTGTTGATCACCGAAGCGATGAAGATGGAAACCGAAGTACAGGCGCCGGTCGCCGGCAAGATCACCGCCATCCACATCGCCAAGGGCGACCGGGTGAACCCGGGCGAGATCCTTATCGAAATCGTCGGCTGATCACGGCCGCGGTCACGCTTTACCTCTGGGGGCTTCGGCCCCCTTTTTTTGTGTGCATATCGGGAGTACTGCGGCGTCCGGCCGTTACGCGTACCGTGATGTCAGAACTTCAACTGCCACTGCCCGATCAGCGCGTGATTGCGGCTGTTGCTGCCATATTCACCGCTATACCCCAACCCCAGCGTCTGCCGTGCGGTTATGCCCATGTCCACCCCGGCCTCGGCCAGCAGGCTGTCTCGGTCCAGCGCGGTGCCTTGCACGCTGAAGGCATTGCCGCCGGAAAGGAAGGCCTGGCGGGTGGTGCTGTCGACGTCGCCGTAGGCATGGCGCCAGCCCAGGCTGGCGCGCGGGGTGATGCTCATGCCGTTGGCCAGGGTGCTGAGCTGGGCGATGCGCACACCGAAGGTGCTGGTGAAGTTGTCCTGGGTCTGCGCGTTCACGTCCAGGGCGGCGGCCCCCCCTTTTTCCTGATAGCTGTCACGGTGGTAACGCTGGTAACCGAGGTTGGCGAAGGGCTCGGCGCTCAGGCGGCCGCTGCCCAGGGTGTAGCCCAGTTCGGCGAAGGCCTGTTGGCTGTCCGCGTTGTAGTCACCCTTGGGGCTGTCGGTGAAGCCGTCGAACGAAACGCTGCGGCGGTTGCGGCCATCGTGATGGCTGTAGGCGGCACCCAGGCGCAGGGCCAGTGGGCCATCCTGGCGCAGGGCGTAGGCGCCCAGGTGCCAGCTGTCCACCGAGCCGTCGAGGCCGGTGGCGTCCAGATCGGTCTTGGAATAGCCGCCCAGTACACCCAGGCGCCACGTCGGGCTGGCGGCCCAATCGGCACCGATTACGCTGCCCTGGGTGCGTTGGGTCAGGGCGCTGGCGCCGTCGTTGCCATCCAGCTTGCCGTAGCTGCCCAGGCCCTGCAGCCACACGCGGCCCTGGGCGTTGGGGTCATTGAGGTTGCGCGCGCTGTCCGGCACGCCATTGGCGGCGAGCACCGGCGTGTCCTTGTCATCCAGGCCCACCAGCAACCCGGCGCTGCCGCCCATTTGCCGCATGGCCGCGAGCATGGTCGTGCCCACCTGCGCGGTGCCATTCAACGTGGCGGCCGCCAGGCTGGCGTTGTTGCTGGCGGCCAACTGCTCGATGGCGCCGCTGGCGGTGCGCGTGGAGGTATTGAGCAAAGCGTTGTACAGCGTACCGTTCTGATTCAGGCCGCTCAGGCTGCGCGCCGCGCTGACGCCGTTGCCACTGGTGGCGTAGTTGGCGAAGGCAATGTCATTGCGGGCGTAGTCCAGGCCGACCTGGGTGGCGGTGTAGCTCAAGGTCGGGGTCAGGAAGGCATAGTCACTGGTGACCTTGGCGAAGGTGCCGTCAATGCTGCTGGCTTGCAGCACGGTGTAATGGCTTTTCCAAGGGTAATCGCCGGTGCTCGGGCTGACTTCCAGGGTGGCGCCGGTCAGGGTCGCGGTACCGCCCACCTGGATCGGCGCGCTGGTGCCATCGGCGTTTACGCCGTACGCGAGAATGGCGCCATTGCCCAAGGTGAGGTTGCCCGCCACGCGGGCGGTGCCCAGTTGCGTATTGGTCAGCAGGGTGCCGTTGACCAGCAGGTTGCCCACGCTGCCACCACCGGCATACACACCGCCGGCGTCGACGGTGAGGGTGCCAGCGATACTGCCCTGGTTGATCAGTTTCGCGCCTGTGGATATCTCGCCGCCGTCGCTGAAATCGCCGGTGCCGGTCAGCGTCCAGGTACCCTGGTTGACCTGCAGCCACTCGAAATTCTGGCTGGTGCCGAAGCTGCCGCCATTGGCATCGTCCATGATCACGCGGTCGTAGCCGGTGCCGCCGTCGACCAGGCCGTTGAAATGGCTGCCGCTGAGCAGCGTCAGGGTATCGTTGCCGCCACCCAGGTCCAGCGCCAGGCCGTTGCTGCCGCTGATCAGGCCGGCGTTGGTGACCTTGTCGTCGAACTCGCCCACCAGCTTGATACCAAAGCCATCCAGGCCCTGAATGCTACCGTAGTTGACCAGCGTCAGTGCGCCGACACCCGAACCGCCACTGCCGTCGTCGATGAGAATGCCGTTATTGGCGCCGCTGATCAGCGCGCTGCTGGCGTTGTAGACATAACCGCCGCCCAACGCCAAACCCTCACTGCCGTTGGCGAAGCCATTTTTATCCACACCCCCGGCGCCAGTGCCCTGGATGGTGCCGTGGTTTTCCACATGGCCGATGCCATCGATGTCCACGCCATCGCCGTCGCCATTGGCTTTCAGCCCGGCGTACGCACCGGTGATCACCCCATAGTTATATACAGTGCCGTCGCCGTCGGAGCCGAAGCCCGAGCCGTTGCGACCGGTCAGGCTCCCGTAGTTGTACAGCGTCGCGCCCAGATCGGTGGTGATGCCGTGGCGGCCGCCACTGATGGTGCCGTAGTTATACACAGCCACACCGGTGGCGGAATCGATGTCGACACCGTCGTACTTCTGGTCATCGGTGCGCGAGTCACCTGTGGATATCTCACCGTAGTTGGTGATCGTGGCGTTGCCGCCGGTCTTGATGCCGTCGCTGGCATCGCCGCGAATCAGGCCGCCCAGGCGGTTGATCACCGTGGTGGTGGTACCGGCACTGCGCAACGCATCCAGGTCGATGCCCTGGCCCGTACTGGAGCGAATGATGCCGCTGTTATCAATGAGCACGCTGCCGGTGGGAAAGTTGCTGTTGATGCGCAAGGCATCGTCCAGCCCCTGGATCACGGCGCCGGCTTGGTTGGTGATGCTGTAGATACGCGCCGCCGTCTCTGTGCCGCTGCTGTCGATGGCCCGGCCGCCGGTGGAGATGATACTGCCGGCGTTATCCACAACCACACCTGCGCCTGACGTCGCATCTTTGAGGCTGACCGCCTTGCCGCTGTTGGTGATGCTGCCTGTGCTGGTCACAGTCAGTGTGGCTTGCCCGGTCAGCGTCTGTGACGCCGTGGTGGGGGTGCTGATGGTGGTGGCATTGGCGTGGGAAATGGCCAGGCCAAGCAGGGGCAGGGTAAAAGTCAGGCGTGGAAGGGCAGGCATACAGGACGGCCTTTTTATAGTTAAGGCCGTCCTATATAGCTATTTGTGTTTACAAAAATATGTTGCGACACAATTTGAAAATATTACGGATTACTGGGCTGCCGTTGCCATATGCGCCAGCAAGTGCTTTTGGATATCCGGGAAGCTGACGCTGCCTTTCCCCAGCTTTACCATACCGTCTTCCGGCAAATAGCTGACTTTCAGGAACAGCGCATGGCCGTCAGGCTCCTTGCCTTTGTTGGCGTTCAGAAGGTCGGCGACGAATTTGGCCAATTTCTCGGCAGGGGAATCGCGATACGCGCCCCAAACCGCCAGCCCGAACTTGATGATGTCCTGGGCGACCTGCTTGACTGGAAAAACACCACTGAAGCGATCCTTGGGTTTGTATATCGAGATACCCACGTATATTTCAGGCAACTCTTTGATTTGGTTAACGATGCTGAACTTGGCCTGCCGCTGCAACAGCTCGACGATCTGCAACGGCGTTCCAATGATTGCCAAGGGCAATACCCCCACGCCACTCTCGGAAAACGGGTGGTAGTCGCCGTTGCTGCTGGCTCTTGCCTGTTTCAGTTCGCCCTGATCGACAATGATGCTGTTGTATTTGCCTAAGTGAAGTTGAGGTGACGGCACTCGCCACCATTGCACAGGTTTGATGTTGGCACTCATGTTTGCTGTTCCCTTTCCATGGGTTGCGTCAGCCCCCTGCGCAGGCAGAGCGGCTGATCAAATGTCGAGAAAGTCTAAGCGCAAACAGGAATCGCCAGAGCGTGGTAAATATTCCTTGAAGCCGCTGGGCCTCAACGCCGCTCGCGGTACGCCTTGCCGTAATAAGCTTCCAGTCGCGCCTGCACCAGCTCCATGCCGATGGACATGATCCAGTACAGGATGGCCGCAGTGGTCAGCATCTCGATGTAGCGGTAACTGGAGCGACCGTAGGACTGCGCCAGGAACATCACTTCCCACACGCCCATCACCGAGATCAGCGACGAGTCCTTGAGCATGGAGATGAACTGGTTGGTGGTGGGCGGGATGATCGTGCGCATGGCCTGGGGCAGGGTCACGCGCCAGAAGATCTGCGCAGGGCGCAGGCCCAGGGCCAAGGCCGCTTCGCGCTGGCCAACAGCAACGCCGATGATGCCGGCGCGGAAGATTTCGCTCAGGTAGGCGCCGTAGTTCAGCGACAGAGCGATGATGCCGGCGCTGATCGCTCCCGGCACGATGCCCAGTTGCGGCAGGCCCAGGTAGATCAACAGAATCTGAATCAGCAGTGGTGTGCCGCGAAAGAACGACGCGTAGAAGCTGGCCACCCCAAACGCCACCGCGCTGTTGGACAGGCGCGCCAGGGCAGTCATGAAACCCAGCAGCACCGACACCACGATCGAGCACAGGCACAGGAACAGCGTCAGGGCCGCGCCCTGCAGGAAGCCGTTGGGGGCCAGGTGCACGCCGACCAGGTTGGGCAGCTTGTCGAGGATGATCGACAGCTTCAAATCAAAGCTGAGGAAGAACGCGGCGAACAGGGCGAACAGGGCCGCCCAGGTCAGGTAAAGCCGGGTACGGAAGCTGAATACCCGTTTCAGCAGGCTCTGGCGAACCTGCAAGGGTGGGCGGTTGGGTTCGAAGGAAGTCATTTACTGATATCGGCGCCGATCCATTTCTGTGACAGCTTGCTCAGCGTGCCGTCCTGCTTGAGCTGGGCGAACACCTGGCGCACTTTGGCGTCCCATTCGGCGTCGCCTTTCTCGATGGCCACCGAGTTCGGCTCTTCATACAGCGGCGCGCCGGCCAGCTTGAAGCGCTTGTCCTGGTTCAGGCGCGGTTGCGCGGTGACCAGGTTGGTGAGGATGGCATCCAGACGCTTGCCGGCACCCAGTCCAAGGTCCTGGAAGGCGACGTTGTCGGTGTCATACGGGGCGATCTGCACATTCTCGAACGGGTACACCAGCGGCTTGTCTTCGGCGCCTTCGATCACCAGGTTCTTGTTCAGGTAGCTCTCGTAGCTGGAAGCGCTGGTCAGGCCGACTTTCTTGCCCGACAGGTCCTTGGTCGAATGAATGCGGTCATCATTGGCATTGACCACGATCACCGCTGGCGAGGCGTAGTACTCGACCGGGAAATCAAACACTTCGGCGCGGGCCTTGCTCGGGGTCATGGAGCAAATGCAAATGTCGTAGCGGCCGCTCCAGTGGCCGGCGGCAATCACGTCCCAGGAAGGTGTTTCCAGGCGCAGGGTTACGCCCAGCATCTGTGCCACGGCTTTGGCCACATCAACGTCGAAGCCGTCGAGCTGGTTCTGGTCGTTGAGGAAGGAGAACGGTGGATAACTTTCCATCAGCACGCCGACCAGCTCTTTATGGTCCTGCACGCGTTGAAGCGTGGCACCCGCCAAGGCTTGTGTGGAGGCAGCCAGGCCCAATAGGCCTATGCCCAGCAGTGCGCGTAGTTTCACGGAAATCACCTGAAAAAAATGGTTGTAAGTTAAACGATCCAGCGTATTAAATAGTTATAAGCAGCTCGCTCATAGTGAGTTTTTTTCATATCAATATAAGCAGATAGCATATGACTGAAGCGTCGGTGGTGATTCTCGATGGCGGCATGGGCCGCGAGCTGCAGCGCCGCGGGGCGCCGTTCCGCCAGCCTGAATGGTCGGCATTGGCACTGGGCGAGGCACCGGCTGCGGTGCGTGATGTGCATGCCGCTTATATCGATGCGGGTGCCCAGGTCATCAGCAGCAACAGCTACGCGGTAGTGCCGTTCCACATCGGCGAAGAGCGCTTCGCCCGCGAGGGTGAGGCGCTGGCCGGCACCGCCGGGCGCCTGGCGCGCGAAGCGGCTGATGCGGCAGGGGGCAAGGCGCGGGTAGCGGGTTCGCTGCCGCCGTTGTTCGGTTCCTACCGCCCCGACCTGTTCCAACCCCAGCGCGCGGCCGAGTTGCTGCAACCACTGGTGCGCGGCCTGGCCCCGCACGTGGACCTGTGGCTGGCCGAGACCCAGAGCTGCATCGCCGAAGCCCGCGCCATCCGCGCCGGCCTGCCGGGCGATGGCAAACCGTTCTGGCTGTCGTTCACGCTCAAGGATGAGGACACGGATGAAGTGCCACGCCTGCGCTCCGGCGAACCGGTTGCAGACGCGGCCACAGCAGCCGTTGAACTGGGTGTGCAGGTGTTGTTGTTCAACTGCAGCCAGCCGGAAGTGATCGGTGCAGCCATCGATGCTGCGCGGGAAACATTCGTGAAACTGGGTGCGCCGGTGGCCATTGGCGCGTACGCCAATGCCTTCCCGCCGCAACCCAAGGACGCCAAGGCCAACGATGGCCTCGACGAACTGCGCGAAGACCTCGACCCGCCGGGCTACCTGCAGTGGGCCGCCGATTGGCGCGCCCGTGGCGCCACGCACATTGGCGGCTGCTGTGGCATCGGCCCGGAACACATTGCGGTGCTGGCGGCCAAGCTTTAACCGGCGCGCAGCTCGCTCAGGCTCTTGAGCTGGCCGTTTGCGGTCTGGTTGGCATCGGCCAACCAGGCTTCGAATGCGGCGTGCACGGCCGGCCACTGGCCGTCGGTGATCGAATACCAGGCCGTGTCGCGGTTGCAGCCCTTGACGATCATGTGTTGCCAGAACACCCCTTCGTAGGTGAAACCCAGCCGTTCGGCTGCCTGCTTGGAGCGGGCGTTGGCGTTGTTGCACTTCCACTCCAGGCGCCGGTTGCCAAGGGCGAACGCCAGCTTTGCCAGCAGGTACACCGCTTCGGTGCTCTTGGGCGTGCGCTGCATGGACGCGCCGAAGGCCACGTGACCGATCTCGATGCGGCCGTGTTCCGGCACAATCGACATCAGGCTGAGGATGCCCTCGGCCTTGTCGCTGGCCAGGTCGATCACTGTGTAGAACAGTGGGTCGGTACCGGCCGCCTGGCGTTTGAGCCAGGCGTCGAATAGCCCGCGCTCGGTGAAGGGGCCGTAGGGCAGGTAGTCCCATAGCTTCGGATCAGGCCCTTGCAACGCGGCCCACAGGTCATCGCCATGGCGGCCGACGTCGAGTTTTTCCAAGCGAATGTAGCGGCCTTGCAGGGTCGAGCCGCTGGGCTCAACGGCGGGTTGCCAGTCTGTGACGAGGTTGGACATGGTTACTTCCTACAGAGTTTTGCGAAATTGGATGAAGCCCGGGCGTTCGGCCACGCGCTCGTATAACTGAATCGCGGTGGCGTTGGTTTCGTGGGTCAACCAATGCACCTTGCCGCAACCGTCGGCGGCCGCCGTGGCGTACACGTGCTCGATCAACTTGCGGCCCACGCCCAGGCCGCGGGCGTCCTCGTTCACGTACAGGTCCTGCAGGTAGCAGGAGTTGGCCATCGACCAGTTGGAACGGTGGTAAATGAAGTTGACCATGCCGATGGCGCGGCCGTCTTTCCAGGCCAAGGCGGCGTGGGTGGGTTCCGCTGGGTCGAGCAGGCGCTGCCAGGTTGAATCGCTGATTTCCTGGCCGAGCTCGGTCTCGTAAAAGCGCAGGTAGGCTTGCCACAGCGGCAGCCAATGGCTGTGGTCGGCGGCGCTGACCGGGCGGATCTCGACGGATGACATGGTGGCTCCTCGTTATTGGCTCATGAGCTGGGCAACGGCGTTGTCCAGCGGGTCGGTACTGGCGGCCAGGCCCTGCTGCACGCCGGCGATGTCGGCCGCGCTGCGGTTCTGGCTGAGCTTGCGCTTGCCTTCCAGGCGGCTGATCGGCAGGTCGAAACCGACGATGGCCTTGAGCATGCTTTGCAGGTAGTCGGGCGGCGCGTCGGCCACTGCCCAAGGCTGCGCCTGGCCAGCCTCGTGGCGGTCGGTGAGCTGGCTGACCAGTGCACGCAGGCGCTCAGGTTCACTGAACACTTCGGCTTGGCCATAGGCGTGCACGGCCAGGAAATTCCAAGTGGGCACCGCTTTACCGTGCTCGGCCTTGCCAGGGTAGAACGTGGGGCTGACATAGGCATCGGCGCCGCTGAAAATCACCAGCGCGTCGCTGCCGTTGGCCAGGTCGCGCCATTGCGGGTTGGCCCGTGCCAGATGGCCGCGCAGGGTGCCGAATTCACCGGTACTGCGGTCCAACAGCAAGGGCACGTGGCTTGCCTGCAGGCCCTGTTCACCGTGAGTGACGACAATCGCCAGGCGGCTGCCTTCGATTTGCTGGTGCAGGCGTTCGATGTCCTGGTCATGGAAAGCAGCGGGTAAATACATGGCTCGATCTTCCTCGGCGTGTGTGCTTATCCTAGGCAGTGAATTGGACCTTTGTAAGATCCATTTCCTGTCATTTTCATAGGGCCATTCGCTGTGACCATCACGTCCCCCGCGCTACCGTTCGACCCCATGGGCATCAAGCTCGATGCCAAGCGCGGCCTCAGCCGCGAGCTGTATCAGGTGCTGCGCGCGCGGGTGCTGGATGGGCGCCTGGGCAGCGGCACGCGCATGCCGGCCAGCCGTGACCTGGCGTTGGCGCTGGGGGTTTCACGTAATACCGTGGTGCGTGCCTACGACCAGCTCTATGCCGAGGGCTTTCTTGCAGGCAGGGTAGGGGATGGCACCTATGTGGCAGTCCTGGAGCCTGCCGCGAAAAAACTATCCACAAAACTATCCACAGAGTTATCCCGGGGTTTTTCCACAGGGTTATCCACAAAATCGCTGGAAAGTACTGGGATTCCATCCAGTAAGGTTATCCACAGCGAAGCCTTGGCATTGCTCGATGAGTACCATCTTTCGGCGATTCGGCTAGGCCCGCCACGCGCGTTTCGCGTGGGCGTTCCGGCGTTCGATCTGTTCCCATTCGCCACGTGGGCCAAGCTCCACGCGGGTTTCTGGCGCGATCCCGACCCAGCGTTGCTTGGTTATGGCGAACCGGCTGGTGACCCGGAGTTGCGTGCATTGATTGCTGCATATTTGCGCAGTTCGCGCGGTTTGAATTGCACCGCTGAGCAAATTCTGATCACCACCGGTGCACAGGAGGCGATTGGCCTTTGTGCACAGTTGCTGATTGACCCTGGCAACACCGTGGCGATCGAAAATCCGGGCTACCGCGCGGCCGGTCATGCCTTCGCCAATGCCGGTGCCACGCTCAAGGGCGTGCCTGTGGACGAAGAGGGCCTGGTGTGTGCGGCGCTTGAGCCGCTGCAGGGCTGCCGCATGGTCTATGTGACGCCCGCGCACCAGTATCCTACCGGCGTCACCCTCAGCCTGGCGCGGCGCCTCGCCCTGCTGGAGTGGGCCGAGCGCAATCAGGGCTGGATTGTCGAGGACGATTACGACGGCGAGTACCGCTACAGCGGCGCGCCCCTGGCGCCGTTGGCGGCGCTGGATCACAGCGGCCGTGTGCTCTACGTCGGCACGTTCGGCAAAGTCGCCTTTCCGGCGTTGCGCCTGGGCTACCTGGTGGTGCCACCGGCCTTGATCGATGCGTTTTCGCGCAAGCGCGCGGTTGCGGTACGGCATTCCGAAGTCGGCACGCAAATGGTCATGGCCCGCTTCATTGCCGAAGGCCATTTCCAGCGTCACATTCGCCGCATGCGCCGCGCCGCTCTGGCCCGCCGCGACGCGCTGCTGCACAACTGGCCTGTGGATATCCCCGGTGTCGGCCCTTTGCCGGCCGTGTCTGCGGGCCTGCACCTGACGATTGCGGTGGACACGCTGGCGCGTGAAGAGGAATTGGTGGCCCAGGCGGAAGCGGTGGGGGTGGAGATCAACGGGTTGAGTCATTACTGGCTGAGCGACTCCACCGAGCCTGTGGATAACCGCGCAGGGCTGGTGCTGGGGTTTGCGGCGGTGGATGAAACGGCCACCGTGGCGGCCATTGAGCGCCTGCGCCGCGCGTGGGCGTAATCTACCCTGTGGCTGCTGCCGCCAGGCGGCGTCCAGCCACGACGCGGCCTGACGGCCGCTGCGAAATATTCACGTAGCAGCCGCAGGCGGCGTCTGGGTCACGTGCCGGATTTGATCTTGGTCCACGCACGCGTGCGTGCGCGTTCGGCGTCATGGGCCAGTGGCTTGAGCGTGTACAGCTTGGCCATCATCTCGTCGGTCGGGTACAGGTTGGGGTTGGTGCGAATGGCTTGCGAGACTTTCTCTGTGGCGTCCTTGTTGGGGTTTGGGTAGCCGACGAAGTCGCTGATGGGCGCGATCACCTGGGGTTGCAGCAGGTAGTTGATGAATGTGTGCGCATCTTCGGTATTGGCCGCGCCTTTCGGAATGGCCAGCATGTCGAACCAGATCGGCGCGCCTTCCTTGGGCAGGCGCATGTCCACCACCACACCGTTCTTGGCTTCGCGGGCTCGGTTGGCGGCCTGGGAGAAGCTGCCCGAGTAGCCGATGGCCACGCAAATGTCGCCATTGGCAATATCAGCCATGTACTTGGACGAGTGGAAATAGGTGATGGATGGGCGGATCTTCAGCATCAGGTCTTCGGCCTTCTTGTAGTCGGCCGGGTTGCTGGAGTTAGGGTCCAGGCCCAGGTGCTGCAAGGCCAGGGGCAGTATTTCCGAGGGCGAGTCGAGCATCGCCACGCCACATTGCTTGAGTTTCTTGATGTTGTCCTCGTTGAACACCAGGTCCCAGCTATCCACCGGCGCATTGTCGCCCAGCGCCTGCTTGACCTTGGCCGGGTTGAAGCCGATCAGAATGGTGCCGTACATGTAAGGCACCGCGTATTTATTGCCCGGGTCGTTCTGTTCCAGCAGCTTCATCAGCTTGGGGTCGAGGTGGTTGAAATTGCTCAGCTTGCTGCGGTCCAGCGGCTGGAACACGCCGGCTTCGATCTGCTTGGCCAGGAACACGTTGGACGGCACCACCACGTCATAGCCCGAATTGCCTGTCAGCAGCTTGGCTTCCAGCGCTTCGTTGGTGTCGAAAATGTCGTACACCAGTTTCACCTGGTTTTGTTTCTGGAAGTCCACCAAGGTCTGCGGGGTGATGTAGTCGAACCAGTTGTACACCTTCAGGGTTCGCGGCTCATCGGCGTGGGCCGTGCCGCACAGCAGCGCAGCGGCACACAGGGCGTGCTTGAGTTTACGCATGGCCACGCTCCTTCAATGCGTGTTCGAAGCCTTCCAGCACGTTGACGGCGTTGATGCCGATTTCTTCCACGGCATAGCCGCCTTCCATCACGAACAGCGTCGGTTTGCCCAAGGCGGCGATGCGTTTGCCCATATTCAGGTAGTCGGGGCTGTCGAGCTTGAACTGGGAGATGGGGTCGTCCTTGAAGGTATCGACGCCCAAGGACACGACAATCACGTCGGCGGCATAGTCGTCGATGCGCTGGCACGCCGCATCCAGCGCCGCGCCCCACACGTCCCAGGCGCTGCCCGACGGCAACGGATAGTTGATGTTGAAGCCTTCGCCAGCACCCTCACCGAGCTCGTCGGCGTAGCCGAGGAAGAACGGGAATTCGAATTCCGGATGGCCGTGGATCGAGGCGAAGAACACATCGCTGCGCGGGTAGAAGATCGCCTGGGTGCCGTTGCCGTGGTGGTAGTCGACGTCGAGGATAGCCACCCGCGCATGGCCCTGGTCAAGAAACGCCTGGGCGGCGATGGCTGCGTTGTTCAGGTAGCAATAGCCGCCCATGACATCGCTGGCGGCGTGGTGCCCCGGCGGCCGGCACAGGGCGAAGGCGCTGTAGGCGCCGGCCTGGATCGCCGCCTGGGCGGTCAGGGCCACCTGTGCGGCGCTGTAGGCCGCCTGCCAGGTGCCGGCGGTGATGGGCGCGCCGCCGTCAAAGGCGTAGTAGCCCAGTTCGCCCAGCAGGGTGGTGGGCTTGATGGCGCGCAGGGTACGCGCAGGCCAGGTGAAGGGCATGATGTCATCTTCGCGGCCCATCTCGGTCCAGCGCTGCCAGGCGCCCTGGAAGAAATCCAGGTAGCCCTTGTCGTGAATGCGTTCGATGGGGGCGCGGCCAAAGTCCTGCGGCGCCTGCACCGGGCCCAGTTCGCGGTCCTTGACCCGTTGCAGCACGTGGTCGGCGCGCGAAGGCATTTCGAAGCAAGGCATCAGTTGCCCGTCGATCAGCTCGCAGCGGCCGTGGTGCAGGTGATGGTCGTCCGAATAAATCGTGAGCATTCTTGTTGTTCTCCGTTGGCTGAATCAGGCCTCCATTCTTGATGCGGCAACGGCATGACGGGAACGGCAGGAACGGCCAAAAGGGGATCGATATGGCCAAAACCCTTGACCGTATTTCGCCCCCGATTGACGCGCGGTGCACCAATCAGGCGCGGAAATGGCTCGGCGCCACACCGCTCCAGCGGACGAAGGCATGGCGAAAGCTGGCGGTTTCGCTGAAGCCCAGCGCTTCGGCGATGCGGTAAATGGGGATCTGCGCGTCGGCCAGCATGTGCTTGGCGCGCTCGAAGCGCAGTTGGTCGAGCAGGTCCTGGTAGCTGCTGCCCACGTCGCTGAGGTGGCGGCGAAGGGTGCGCGCCGAGCAGTTCATCTGCCGGGCCAGGCCTTCCAGGCCCGGCGCATCGGCCAATTGGGCCTCCAGCAGCTGGCGGATACGCCCCAGCCAGGTCTGGCGACCAATGAACTCCAGGTTCTGCACGCGGCAACGCTCGGCCATGGCCCGGTGGGTGACCGGGTCGGCCAGCGGCAGTGGCTGCTCCAGCCAGCCCTTGTCGAACGCAAAAGCGTGGTCGCGCGCCTCGAACTGCAGCGGGCAGTCGAAGGTCACGGCGTAGTCATCGCGGTAGCTTGGCGCGCCATGGCCGAAGCGCGCTGCCAGCAAGGGCAATGGGTGGCCCAGCAGGTCGTCGCAGATCACCTTCAGCGACGTCATGCACAGCTCGGCGTTGAAGACTGCCAAGGTAGGGCTATCGGTGTAATGGCTGGCGCTGAACCAGATGCGCTCGCCATCCTCCTTGAGCTGCAGGTGGAAAAGTGTTCCCAGCAGTGCCGGATATTGCAACGCCAACCGTAGGGCGTCACCGAAAGTGGCACTGGAAAGCAGCGCGTAGCCAAGCATGCCGTAGGCGGAAACGTGCATGCGCCGCCCCAGTTCAAGGCCGATTTCCTGGCGCAGGGCCACGGCATTGGCACACACCTGCATTTCCTGGCTGGTGGTGATGCGCGGGTCGGAACGGCTCAGGTCAGCGGGGCTGATGCCGCTGCCGGCCAGCAGCGCTTCGCTGGAAAGGCCTTCGGACTTGAAGGTATTGAGCACCAGCGAGACGGCGTTGAGGGTCGTGAGGTGGGAATGGAGCATGCTCGATATCCGACGAAGACGGTGCGGATACCGAGCAAGTAGCGTGCCTCTCAGGCCAACTCACCGCACAGGTCGAGTTCCATCAGGCGACGGACCTCGGCCACTGGCAGGCCGGCGCCCAGCAGCGCGTGCAGCTTGCCAAACGCCGCTTCGCGCGTCATGCCGCCGCCCGCCAGCACACCGGCGGCACGCAGGCCGCTGCCGGCCTCGTAGACGTCGAATTCGACGCCGCCCTCGTGGCACTGGGTGATGGCCACGATGACCACGTCGCGGGCCTGGGCGGCCTTCAGCGCAGCAATGAAGCCCGGGTTATCGCAGGGCCCGGTGCCGCTGCCATAGCACTCCAGCACCAGCGCCTGCACGCCGCTGTCGAGCACGGCCTGCAACAGCTCGGCGCCGAAGCCCGGGAACAGCGGCAGCACCGCGACCTTGGCCAGGGCTTTGGGCTGGTTGTACCCCAGGGCATCCGGCAGCGACGGAGCACGGGCCACGCCGCCGCTGCGCTTCAGCGCCGCGAACGGGTGACGGCCGTAGCTGCGAATTTTCGCGCAGCGGGTGGGCGCCAGCAGTTCACCGTGGAAATACATTTGCACGCCGGCCGGCAGGCCTTGGGCAAGCATCACCAGCGCGCCGTTGATGTTTTCCCAGGCATCACTGTCCGGCACGCCGGCCGGCAGCATGGAGCCGGTGAATACCACCGGCGCCGGCAGGCCCAGCAACTGGAAGCTCATGGCCGCCGCGCTGTAGGCCAGGGTGTCGGTACCGTGCAGTACCAGCACTGCGTCGCAGCCATCAGCGTTCACGGCCTGGACCACGGCTTCACGCAGGCGCTGCCAGTAGTCGGGGGTCATGTTGGCGCTGTCGATCAGCGGCAACAGCTCGCGAAAGCTCCACGGTGCGATGGCCAGGTTCGGGTGCTCGGCCAATTGCTCGCGCAGGCGTTGCTCGAAACCCGAGGCAGGCGCCAGGCCGTTGGCCGTGGCTTGCATGCCGATGGTGCCGCCGGTGTAGAGCACCATGACGTGGCGGGCGGGTGCTGCGTGGGCTGAATTCATTGCCCGGTCTCCTCGCGAATAAGGCTGTGGTCGAGCATCGCTTCAACCACTAGCTGGGTGACGTCGACCAATTGCTTGTCGGTGTCTATATCGGCAATCAAGGGCAGCTCGGTGCAGGCCAGCAATACCGTGTCCGATTCGATGCCGTCCAGCAGCCTGGCGAACCGCGGCCGCAGCTCCGGGTGCCGTGGCCCCAGTGCCTTGATGTCGTAGATCAGTTGATGCAAGGCCTGGGCCTGCACGGGTTCGAATGCCACGTGCTGGCGCAGCGACCGGTACGGCGACCATTCGCCCAGCTCAGCCACTGGCCTTGCGCCGAGCAGGCACACGCGTTGCTGGCCGCTGCGGCGCAGGTAGTGTTCCAGCACGTCGCAAAACGAGACGAACACACTACGCAAGTTCAGCTCGCGAATGCGCTCGGCAAACAGATTCAGGGTGTTGCAGGCGATGGTGAAAGCCGCCACCTTGCCGTCCAGGGCGAGTACGTCCTGGCGCAGTGCGTTCCACACTTGCTGTTCGGTTTTCTGCAGTTCCATGGACAACCCCAGTTCGGGGTCAGAGATGATCGACACAGCGGGGGCGTCGAGGTCGCCACGAAACGCCTGGCCCAGGCGACGGCGGTTTTCATCCAGCAGCTTGGCCCACATGTCCATACCGGCTTCTGGCCCCGAGCCGGTGATGATTCCGAGCCTGGGCCGGGCGATGTAATCGCCCGGGGCCAGGTCGGTGGGCAGGAATGCCCCGGCCATTTAGCGTTGTGCCTGGGCCAGGTGTGCTGCTTTTTCAGCGTCGGCAGGTGCCGCTACGGCAGGCCACGACTTGTGGTCGATGTCCAGGTCGGGGAACTTGCTGGCGTCGAACACGGGCGTCTTGATGCCGGCCTTGCGTTGGGCATCGTAGTCGGCCAGCAGGCGCAGGCCGATGTTGAACAGCATGGCCAGGGCGATCAGGTTGACGAACGCCAGCAGGGTCATGGTGATGTCGGCGAACGCGAACACGGTGCTCAAGTCTTCCACCGCGCCCCATACGATCAGCGCCAATACCAGGGCGCGATAGCCGATCAGCGCCTTGCGGTTTTCACCAACCAGGAAGCGCAGGCTGTTTTCGCCCAGGTAGTAGTTGTAGAGGATCGAGGTGAACACGAACAAGGCCAGTGCCACGCTGATGAACATGCGGCCCCAGTCACCGACCACGGCGGCCAGTGAGTTCTGGGTCAGGGCAATGCCGTCGCCTTCGAAGCCAGGGGTGTAGAAGCCCGACAGCAGGATCAGCAGGGCGGTGCAGGTGCAGATCACGAAGGTGTCCAGGAACACGCTGAACGCCTGGACCACGCCTTGGGCGACCGGGTGTTCGACCTGGGCCACGGCAGCCACGTTCGGGGCGCTGCCCAGACCGGCTTCGTTGGCGAACACGCCGCGCTTGACGCCCATCACGATGGCGCTGCCCACCAGGCCGCCGAAGGCCTGGTCAAGGCCGAAGGCGCTCTTGACGATGGTTTCCAGCATGGCAGGCACGTGTTCGAACTGCAGGCCGATCACGTACAGGGTCACGCCGATGTACACCAGGGTCTTGACCGGTACCAGCAGGTCAGCAACCTTGGCGATGCGCTTGATGCCACCGATGAACACCAGGCCCAGCAACACGGCCAAGGCAATACCGGTCTTGTGCACGTCCAGGCCGAAAGCGTTGTTCAGCGAGTGGGTCACGGCGTGCGATTGCAGGCCGTTGAAGGCGAAGCCGAAGGTGACCAGCAGCAGGATGGCCATCAGCATGCCGACCTTGCGCTTGCCCAGGCCGTGCTGGATGTAATACGAAGGGCCGCCGCGGAACTGGCCCTCGGAGTCACAGCGCTTGTACAGCTGGCCGAGGGTACATTCGAAGAAGCTGCTGGACATGCCCACCAGCGCGGTTACCCACATCCAGAACACTGCACCCGGGCCGCCCATGGTCACGGCGATGCCGACACCGGCGATGTTGCCCGCGCCCACACGGCCAGCAAGGCTCAGCATCAGCGCCTGGAACGAACTCAGTTGGTCCGAGCTGCTCTTGAGGCTGTCACGGAACACCGCGAACATGTGGAAGAAGTGTCGAAGCTGGACGAAACGCGAGCGGATCGTGAAATAGCTGCCGAGGCCGACAATAAGCACGATCAGTACTTTGCCCGAGAGGAAGTCGTTGATGACTTCAAGCATGGAGTAATCCTCGCTGTTTTTTTTTTGATGGCGAATTTGACTGGTCCGGGTGCAACACGCCGCACCCAGTTCTCAGGGCGCAAATGGTTGGCGATTGACCCGTGCGGAGCAATTTCGCGGGTTGATGGAAAATGATGCTACTTGATGCTACCTTCGCGCTCCTTGGCGCCATATCGACGAGCTGCACATGCGTGAATACCTCCCGGCCAACCTGCAGTTGCTCTGTAGGCACTATCCGTCCATTGCCGAGGTGTGCCGGCGGCTGGACATCAATCGTGCGCAATTCAACAAATACCTCAGCGGGCAAAGCCTGCCGACGCCTTATAACCTCAAGCGTATCTGCGACTTTTTCGGCGTCGAGGAATACGAAATCGGCCTGCCGGCCGAACAGTTCACGCGCCTGATCGGCGTGCGCCACCGGCACACCGTCGAACCGCTGGAAATCACCGGGCCGCAACGGGCGCTGGATCATCTACGACAGCGTTCTTCACCCGATCTGGCTGCCCACGTAGGGTTCTACTACGAGTACTACCACTCGATGTCGGTTCCGGGGCACATCCTGTGCTCGCTGGTACACCTGCGCGAGGAGGGCGGGCACTATACCTATGAGCGCAGCGAACGTCTGCAAACACCGGGCATCAAGGGTGAAGAATATGAGCGTTATCGCTACCTCGGCGTCGCCTATTCCCTGCAGAACCGGCTGTTTTTCGTCGATTACGAGTCGCTGACCTCGAATGAAATCTGCCAGACGGTGCTCATCCCCAGCTACAAGGCGCGTATCAAGCGCCTCAACGGCCTGAAGATCGGCGTGTCGTCCGCCGACCACCGCGCCCCGGCCTGCACGCGGGTGGTATGGGAGTTCCTGGGCAAGGACATCAACCGCGTCGACGCCTACCGGCGCGTACGCTTGTACCTGCCCGATGACCCCGAAATCGACACCGACCTGCGTGAGCGGCTGGCGCAGACGCAGGTGGTGGATGGACTGTTTCAGATTGGGTAAAGCCTGTCGCTCGTGCTCAGAAGTAGTAACCAATGTTTACATTGGTGCGGTAGTACCACTGGTTGCTCCCGCTCGACGAGGTGCTGGTCCAGCCCGTGCCGTTCTCCGCGCCGCCAAAGGGGTTGGCGTTCTTCGCCCAGGTGAAGTCCACCCACGCCATGATCGGCATGGCGATGAACTGCGCGCCCACGGTGAACATCTGCGAGTCGTCCCAGCCGCTCTTGTCTTTCATCATGCGGCTGTAGTCGTTGTACAGCTTGATCTTCTTCAATTGTCCCAGGCTGGGGGTGTAGATGTCGTAGCCGACGTTCAGCGAGGCGAGGGTGGCCTTGGCCGCGATCAGGTAGGCCGGGGTCAGGCCGTTGCCGCCCATCAGCACCGAATCGTTGCTCACGCCCGTGGGATTTTTCGGGTCGTATTCGTAGCGGATGCCCTGGCCGGTCACGGTCCATGGCCCCTTGTTGAAGATGGCGTGCACGCCGCCGGCCCAGTAGCTGCCGTTTTCATCGGTGGTATCGTTGTACAGCTGCGAGGCCGCCAGCGAGGCGCCGATCTCGGTGCTCCAGTCGCTGCCACGGAAGGTGCGGGCGACGCGGGCGTTGACCTGGTTGCGCTTCTCGTTGTCCTGGCGCGACTGGGTGAAGGCCACGGCATTATCCTTCAGGTCGGCGTAGCGGCCGATTTCCGGCGAATAGCGAATATCCGACGGCAACATGCGCGGGAAATAGCCCAGTTGCAGGTCCCAGTCCTTGTCCTTGTAACTGTATTTGAGACCGGTACCGGCGCTTACCCCGTAACCCATGAAAAAGGGAATGTGGTAACTCCAGCCGAACTGTGGATACGGTTCCAGGCCGAAGGGTTTGAACGGAGCGCCGATCTGCAAGTTGGAGGCACTATTGAAGTGATAACCGACAATACCGTGATCCACCGAGTGTTTGCCATCGTCCTGAAACCAGTAGCCGACATCGCCATAAGTTTGTTTATACGTGGCCTTTACATCGAGGCGAAACGTATCAAACAGGAAACGGCCATTGTTTTCGGTCGTCTTCCAGTGTTCATCGCGATAGTTGGTGCGCAGTGCGCCGCCTATATCCAGGCTGCTGTCGCCATCGTCGCTGCGCCAGGCGATATGCGGGAACGGCTTCTTTACGTCACTGGGTACGTCCGGCGCTGCTGGGCCGGGTTCGGACGCCAGTACAGCGCAACTGCTGAAGATCAAACCCAAGCCAATCACAGACTTTTTCATCACTATCCCCAACCCTGCAAAGTTGCTGCGGTTACAAAGCGATTGGCAACACTTTCCCGTGGCGCAGGAAGGTGCGCGTTTCAGTAAGTAAGGTTCACTGTTTTATCGGTGGATCACTGTCTTGTCTGTGAACTCAACAGGAACGGAGCAGGAACTATGCCAATGCTGTTATTTTATTTATTCTCTTTTGTTTTCATGGGTTTATATCTGAAACGCTGCCTTTTGTACCGCCCTTGGAACAGGGCTCTAAAGAGGTAACAGCAACGTGCTTCTTTAGTGCACAGCGTCCATAAAACAGTGCACAAAAAAACCGGCCTTGTCGGCCGGTTATTTGTTAGTTATTGGATCATATATCCAATACCAGGCGCCGGCTCTTGCACCCGGATACGCACACCATCATTGATTTATTCGCTGCCCGTTCGGCTTTGGTCAATACACCATCACGGTGATCGACATCGCCTTCCAGCACTTTGGTTTCGCAGGAGCCGCACACGCCTTCGCGGCAGCTGTATTCAATATCGCAGCCGGCTTCCAGCAACACATCCAGCAGGTTCACACCCGGTTCCACGTTCAGGGTCTTGCCGGTTTTGCTCAGTTCCACACTGTAACTGCTTTGCGCGTCATCACTGGGCGGCAGTTGCGCAGCGGTGAAGCGTTCGATATGGGCGTGTGGATAACCCAGTTGCTCGCAGGTGCTTTCGAAGGCATCGAGCATTGGCGTTGGCCCGCAGCAGTAGAAGTGCGTGTCCGCCGGCTGGTCGGCCAGGTAGTGGGCCAGGTCCGGCGCCACGCCTTTTTCGTCGTTGAAGTGGTAGAGCACTTTTGCTCCCAGTTCACCCAGTGCCTCGATCAGCGCGGCTTCCCGGCGTGACCGCGCGCAGTAGATCAACTGCGCCGACTTGCCCAACGCCAGCAGTTGGCGAAACATGCAGTAGATCGGCGTGATACCGATACCGCCGGCCACCAGCACACTGTGCCGGGCGTTGCTGTCGAGGGCGAAGTTATTGCGCGGCTGGGAGATGGTCAACTGCATGCCTACCCGCAGTTGCCCGTGCACGTATTCGGACCCACCCCGGCTGTTGCGATCGCGCAGGATGCCGACCACATAGCGGCCCTGGTCACTGGGCGAGTTGAGCAGGGAATAACTGCGTACCAGGCCGTTGGGCAGGTGCAGGTCGATGTGCGAGCCGGCCTCGAACGGCGTGAACACAGTGTCGCCATGGGGGCGTAATTCAACGCTGATGATGCCTTCGGCTTCGTAGCGAAGGGTGTGGACCAGCGCCACCACGGTGTTGGAATTGGACATGGGTCAGCTCTCCTGCGCAGTGCGTAGGTCAATATCGAGGCGCGCACTGGCTTCGATTTCCACCACCAGTTCGGGGAACACCAGGGCGCTCACCTCAACCAGGGTGGAGGTAGGAAAATGGACGAAACCTGCGAAGAAATCACGGCGGGCGCGGCCAACCTCATCCTTGTCGGCGATGGCCGTGAGGTACACCGTCAGGCGGTAGATATTGCCCACGTGGCCGCCCGCAG
This sequence comes from uncultured Gammaproteobacteria bacterium, assembly GCA_963816515.1. Taxonomy (GTDB): domain Bacteria; phylum Pseudomonadota; class Gammaproteobacteria; order Pseudomonadales; family Pseudomonadaceae; genus Aquipseudomonas. The sequence goes on from CAWFKX010000001.1 coordinate 2,490,987, forward strand.
CCTCGACCAGCGCGCGCGCCTTGTTCAGCACCACCAGCGTCTGCTGGTAGGCATCCAGCGGCGCGCCGGCCAGCGCGGCCGCGCGGGTGACGGGGTGCCCGGTCATGCCGGACATCACCACTTCATTGCCAATGCGCAGGGCGTTGGACCAGCTGGCCGTGGCCAGCTCGGTCAGGCTCGCCGCCGTGATGCGCTGGACGGCGGCGCTCATGGCAGCTGCTTCGCTTCGATCAGTTCGAGCTGGGCCTTGGCCTGGCCCTTCAGGTAACGACGCAGGCGCACCACGCCCAGGTCGTGCTGGTAAAGGTTTTCGCGTTGGTTGGCGTCCGGCTCCATGAACTCCAGCAGCACTCGGTCCTGTTCCAGCACAGCCCAGTGGCGGGCTTCCAGGCGGTTTTTGTAGAGGAAGCGCCAGGTGTCACGCTGCCAGCCGGTGAGTGGGCGGGCGCGCCAGTGGAATACGGCGGCCAGCGCGCGGCTGCTGGGGGTATAGCTGCCGATGATGGTGAAGTTGCCACCGGGGCCGCCGGTTTTCGGGTAGGGGATTTCCAGGCGCAGCCAGTGGCAGCCGTTGTCGAGGAACTCGGTCCAGTCGAAGTTGACGCCGCGCTGGCCTTCCTTCTCGAAGAAGAAACCTTGCTCAGTGTCCCGGGTGACAAACTTGGCGGTGGCTTCGCCTTCGCTCATGGAGTGGGACATCTTGTGCAGGTAGGTACCGTGCATGGGGTCCATGACGTTGTCGAGCACATAGCGGTAGTCGCCTTTCCACTCGGTGTAGCAGAGGAAGCTGCTCCACTGCGGCGAGGTCAATTGTTCGGGCAGCTGCAGCTCGGGCGGGGTGTCCAGGTGCGGGTCGGTGGCGTTGAACAGGAAAATCGCGCCGGCCGCTTCGCGGGTGTGAAACATGCGCGTGGGGCGCGCGCCTTCCAGTTTGCAGCCCGGGCTGCCGGGCACCTTGGTGACGGTGCCGTCGCAGCGCACTTCAACGCCGTGGTAAGGGCATTGCAAGCGGTCGCCCAGTACCGGGCCCTGAGACAGCGGGGCGCCGCGGTGCGGGCAGTGGTCTTCGAGGGCATGGACGCGGCCATCGTTGTCGCGCCACAGGGCAATCTTGTAGCCCAGGCGGCGCACCGACAGCGGCTTGTCGCCCAGCAGTTCGGAAGGGATTACCGGGAACCACAGGTCTTTCAGGCCGTTGGCCAACAGGTTTTCAACAGGGTCAGCGGTCACGTGCATATTCATGTTCTTCTACCTCGGCGTCTTACGCGCCTAGCCGGGCCATCAGGGTCGTGTAGGAGTCTTCAGTCCACTCGCCGGTAGTCAGCGGGCAGGGCGGGCCGGCGTGGTTGAGGTGCGCCAGCAACGCCGGCAGGTCGGCGATACCGCTGCCGTAGGCACGCTCGATGGAATCGCCGAGCAGTTCTTCGAACTGAGTGTTAGGGCGTTTGCGCGCCTGATGCGGCTGCACGTAGGGTTCGCTGTTGCTCATGTCATTGGCCTCCGTTGCGTACCCGTTCGCGGATCGTCTCGCGCACGGGTACAAAGTCGTAAGTGGCGTAGCATTCGGTGCGGAACACGCCCCAGGCGGCGCGCTCCAGTTCGACGTTGACCTTGCCCAGCAGGCTCGGCGGCAGGCGCAGGGTGACGATCTGGCCCAGGCCCATGGCCACGGTCCATGACACCACTTCCACGCCTTCTGGCGGAAAGCTTTCCCACCAGTCCATCTTTTTCATGTGGCTCTGGATGTCTTCCAGGTTCTTGGATTGGTCATGCTTGAGCAGCACGGTCAGCAGCAGGGTTTCGCTCATCGCTGGCCCCCCTGCTTGGGCTTGTCGGTGAGGAATTTGCCTTGGGGCGCTTCCACGTGTTGCTGGCGGCGGGTGTTGCCGTCGATGCCGCCGGCAATGGCCCATTCGGCGAACACGGTAGGGCCGGGTTCGAACTCGCGTGGTTGCCATTCGCCGGTCAGTTGGTCTTCGTCGGCGTAGTACTCGATCAGCGCGCCAGCGGGGTTCTTGAAGTACCAGAAGAACGCCGACGATACCGGGTGGCGGCCAGGGCCGATTTCGGTGGCCCAGCCGCTGCGGGAAATGTGCATGCCGCCGCCGAACACCTCGTGCACGTCGCGCACGGTGAAGGCCACATGGTTGAGGCCGGCGCGGGGGGCGGGCAGTTGCAACATGAACAGGTCGTGGTGGCCGCCTTCCTCGGCGGTGCGCAGGAACGCCCCACGGTCGGGATAGCGGTCCGAGGCCTGGAAGCCGAAGCGCTGGTGGTAGAAGGCTTCGCAGGCGTTGACGTCGGTGACGAAGAACACCACGTGGCCGACTTCAATCGGCGTGGCACGTTCGTAGATGGGCGCAGGCTTGTTGATGCGCCCCTTGGTCTGCCAGGTGTTATGGCCGCTGCACTCGATGTCCAGCTCGCGCTTGCGCGTGACCTGCAGGCGAATCGCCAGGCCATTGGGGTCGGTGCAGCCCACGCGGCCGTTGCCTTCGACAAAACCCGGGTCGTTGGCGATGCGCTCGCTGTACAGCGCCAGGTCGGCCTGGCTTTGCACACCCCACACCACTTCGCGCACGGTCGAGCCGCTCTCGATGGCCGGCGGCAGGCCGGGCTTGTCGATGGCAGCCAGCACCACGCGGCAGCCGTTGAGGGTTTCGAAGATCACCTCGTCGGCCTGCTCGCTGACCTTGCTCAGGCCCCAGTCAGCGAAGAAACGCACACAGGTGTCGAGGTCTTCAACGCCGTAGGTGACTTCATCAATGCCTAAAACGCTCATCACGCTACCTCTCAGTACCCGCCGGCCCAGGCCAGTGGTTGTTCGTTCATGCCCCAGTAGAGGCTCTTCTGTTCCATGTACTGCAGGATGCCCAGTCGGCCTTTCTCGCGGCCCAGGCCGCTGTCGCGCCAGCCGCCGAAAGGCGTGGAAATGGAGAACTGCTTGTAGGTGTTGATCCATACCGTACCGGCCTGGATCTTGCGGCCCAGCGCCCAGGCGCGTTTGTAGTCGCGGCTCCAGATACCCGCCGCCAGGGCATAGAGGCTGTTGTTGGCCTGCTCGACCAGTTCGGCTTCATCGTCGAAGGGCATGGCCACCAGCACCGGGCCGAAGATTTCCTCCTGGCAGGTTTGCTGGCTGTTGCTCAGGCCTTCGATGATGGTGGGCGGGAAGAAGTAGCCGTTGTCATAAAGGCCGCCGGTGGGCCGTTGGCCGCCTAGGCGCAGGGTGCCGCCTTCGGCCAGGCCTAGGGCCACGTAGCGCTCCACCGATTCGCGGTGGCTGGCGCTGATCAGTGGGCCCATCTGCGTGCGTTCATCAGCGGGGTCGCCCAGGCGCAGTTTCGCCGCGCCCGCCACCAGCCGCTGCATGAATGGCTCGTACAGCGAGCGCGCCACGAACAGCCGCGAGCCGGCGATGCAGGCCTCGCCCGAGGAGCTGAAAATGCCGTAAAGCACGCCCGCCACGGCGTGATCCAGGTCGGCGTCATCGAGGACGATGGTCGGCGACTTGCCGCCCAGTTCCAGCGACACCGGCATCATCTTGTCAGCAGCGATATGGGCGATGTGCTTGCCGGTGCGGGTGCCGCCGGTGAACGACACCCGCTTGATCAGCGGGTGCTGGGTGAGGGCATCGCCCAGCAGCGAGCCCTTGCCGGGCAGCACGCTGATCAGCCCCTTTGGCAACCCGGCGTCTTCGCAGATGCGCGCCAATTGCAGGGCCAGCAGCGGGGTGATTTCCGCGGGCTTGATCACCACCGCGTTGCCAGCGGCCAGGGCGGGGGCGACTTTTTGCGCCTCGCTGGCGATGGGCGAGTTCCACGGCGTGATCGCTGCAACCACGCCCATGGGTTCGTAAACGCTCATGGTGACGAAGTCGCCGCGTGACGGGGTGATGGTTTCTTCCAGGGTTTCGCAGGCGGCGGCGAAGAACTGGAAGGTGCCAGCGGCACTGGCCACCAGCGCGCGGGTTTCGCTGATGGGCTTACCGTTGTCCTGGCGCTGCAGTTGCGCCAACTCTTCACTGCGTTCGCGAATCAACGCGGCGATGCGGTACAGCACGCTGGCCCGTTCATGGGGTTTTCGCTGGGCCCAGCCGCTGTGCAGGAAGGCCTGGTGGGCGCCTTGCACGGCGTCCTCCACATCGTCCAGGCTGGCGGCGTTGAGCCAGGCCACCGGTTCGCCGGTGGCGGGGTAGCGGCTGGCGTAGCGTTCGCCACGGCCCAGGCGCCAGTGGCCGGCGATGCACAGGGGTAAGATCTGTTCCAAGGTCATGTTCATCCCCTAGATGGAAATCGCGTGGGCGTGGTTGCCAAGGGCGCGTACCACGCTGTAGACGGTAAGGGCAGAGGTTTTCGGGTTGGCCTGCAGCGGCTTGCCACGCAGGCTCAATTCGAAGCGGCCGAAGGCGCCGCGTGCCTCGAACTGGTGAACGTTCTCGTCGCTGTGCGGGTCGGCTACCAGCGTCACCTGGGTGCGGTCCAGGCCAAGGCCGGCCAGTGACAGGGTGGCGGCGACGTTGGCGTTCTTCGGGTACAGCTGCGCGGCTTCGCGGGCGCTGCCCTGGAAAATCACCGTGGCCTCGGTGATGGTGTCCAGGTCGCAGGCCAGCTCGCCCGGGGTGTTCTTCCAGGCACGCGCCGGCTTGCGTCCGGTGTAGCTGACGGCATCGAGGCCGCCGACTTTTGCCGCCGACAGTGCGTCGATGCCGCCGATGGCGCCAGGCAACAATTCGATGCGTGTATGGCCGCGTGCGGCCGCTGCTTCCAGGCGTTCCACCAGGCCGACTTCCGACAGTGCACCCACCGAGACAATGAGGCAGGCGATGCCACGTTCCAGCGCCGGCAGCACGTGTTCCTCAATGGCGCGGTGACCGGCGCACTCGACCAGCAGGTCGGGGCGGGCATCGGTGGGCAGGGCAGTGAGCACCTGCGGCGGGTGGGTGAAACTGGCCAGGCGCTGGCGCACCAGGTCTTCGGAACCGGCCGAGGCGATGACGTGGTCAACGCACAGGGTGGGGTCCTTCTCCAGCAGTTCCAGCACGCCGACGCCAATGGCGCCGCAGCCGATCATGGTGATATGCAGCATCGCGCAGTCCTCAGGCCGTGGCCTTTTGAGCCTTGGTTTCGCTGTTGGGCGGGCCGGCGAACTGGGTGGCGAAACCGCCGACCGCGAGCATGTCCACTTCCAGCAGGAACGGCCCGGGTGCCGCCAGCGCACCTTCGATGACGTTGCCGAAGTCCTTCAGGTCCTGGACCAGTGCGTGGCGCAGGCCCATGGACTCGGCCAGCTGGGTGTAGTTCGGCGTGTGCAGTTCCACGTAGGCATGGCGGGCGCCGTAGACGGCATCCTGAATGTTGCGGATGACCCCGTAGCGTTGGTCGTTCATCAGCAGGATCACCACGTTGGCTTTCTCCTGCACCAGGGTCGCCAGCTCACCGAGGTTGAGGATGAAACCGCCGTCGCCAGCCAAAGCGAACACCTTGCGCTCGGGCGCGGTTTCCGCCGCCGCTACCGCAGCGCCGATACCCATGGCCAGCGCCTGGCCGATCCCCCCGCCCAGGGCGTGCACGCCGGCGCGGGGGTGGAACAGGTTGATCAGGCGGTTGCCCCAGATGCTGTTGGACAGGGTTACGTCGCGCACCCAAGAGAAGTTGCGGCCGGTTACCGCTTGCAGTTGTTCCACCAGCGAGGAGTAGGGACCGAGGTCGGTGTTCAACTGCGCACGGGATTTGGTGCGTAGCTGTTTTAGTTCCACGTGGAACATTGGGTCTACATTCAGCCGACCCTGCAGCCGGTCCGCCAGGCCTTCCAGCGCCAGTGCAGCATCACCGCATACGAACAGGTCGCTGCTGTAGCTGCGGCCTTCGATGGCCGGGTTGGCGTCGATGCGCAGGGTAGTTTGCGGCAGTTTCAGGGCGTACTTGAACGTCTCGTTGGAGCGCAGTCGCGAGCCGGCCACCAGCAGCACGTCGCACGATTGCATGAACTGTTCCACGGCACGGTTCTGCGAAAAGGCACCCAGGCAGCGCTCGTCATCTTCGTTGACCACACCGCGACCCTGAGTGGAGGTGATGACGCCCACGCCCATGCCCAGCAGGCGCTTGACCTGTTTGCCGGCGTGGCGAGCACCGCCGCCCAGCCATAGCATCGGGCGTTTGGCGCTGGCCATGCGTTCGGCCAGGGCGTCCAGTACTTCCGGTGCGGGCACGGCCACCGGGATCGGCAGCGGGGCAAGGTCGGTAGGCATGCTGATGAAGGTCGACTGGATGTCGATCGGAATCTCGACGCTGACCGGGCCGGTGGGCGCGGTGAGGGCGGTTTGCACGGCGAGTTTCATGGTGCTCAGCGCGGTCTCGACGCTGCGCACGCGAAAGGCGGCTTTCGACACGGCCTTAAGCATGGTCAGCTGATCGCGTGCTTCGTGGATGTAGGCGAATTCCTGGTCCAGGTACTGGGTTTCGATTTGCCCAGTGATGTGCAGCAGCGGCGTTCCGGCGGTCTGCGCTTCCACCATGGCGCCAGCAGCATTGCCTGCAGCGGTGCCGGTGGAGGTCAGGCACACGCCCAGGCCACCGGTGGTGCGGGCATAGGCGTCGGCCATGTTGGTGGCGCCGGCTTCGCCGCGGGCCATGACGAAGCGAATATTGCCGCGTACCGCGAAGGCGTCGAGTATCGGCATGTTGTGAATCGAGATCACCCCGAACGCGGCTTTTACGTCGCACTGTTCAAGGAAGGCAGTGATGGCGGCACCTACGGTGACTTGGTTGTCGTTACGCATGACGGGACAGGCCTCCAGAAACGTCGATATGGCTGCCTGTGGTGTAAGCCGACAAGGGCGAAGCCAGGAACAGGATGGCGCGGGCTGCCTCGACGGGCAGGCCCAGGCGACCCAGGGGAATGTGTTTGCGTTGCGCCAGTTGCGCGGTCCATTGCGACCAGTCCAGGTGGCGCTCTTCACGGGCTTCGAAGCGGCGGCGCCATTGGCCGGATTCCACCAGGCCAATAAGAATGCCGTTGACTCGGATGCGGTGTTCGGCGAACTCGGTGGCCATGGAGCGCACCAGGTTTTTCAGCCCGGCGCGGGCGGCGGAAGTGGCGACCATGTGCGGCTCGGGCTGGCTGGCCAGCAGCGAGTTGACGCAGACGATGGCGGCGTCGGCCTGGCTTTGCAGCTGGGTCATGAACGCGCGCACCGGGTTGATCACCGAGAAGAACTTCAGGTTCAGCTCTTCGGTCCAGGCTGCGTCAGTGGTGTCGGCGAAGGTCGACACGCGACCCTGACCGGCGTTGTTGATCAGCATCTGCGCTGGGCCGAAGGCCGCGTTGCTGGCTGCGGCGAAGGCCTGCACCGAGGCAGCATCGAGTACGTCGCATACCTGGGCGAGCAATTGCCCTTGCGGAAAACGCACACGCAGGCCGGCTTCGGCACTGCGCAAGCGGTCTTCGTTGCGGCCGCAGAAGGCGACGTTGGCGCCGGCTTCCAGCAGCAGTTCCACGCAGGCCAGGCCGATGCCCGAGGAGCCGCCGGTGACAATCGCGGTGCGCCCCTGAATTTGATAAAGGCTCATGTCAGTCCCTCATCAGCGCGGTAACGCGGCTGCCATGGCTGGGGGTGTAGTTGAGCAGGCGCGACAGCTCATCGGCGTTGCGACGAACCTGACCCAGGGTTTCTTCGAAATTGACGTGGCCCATTTGCGTGGTCGGAATGGTCACCCCCAGCGCCGCGATAATGCGCCCGCTGTGGTCGCGCACCGGGGCGGCGACAGAAGAGATGGCCGATTCGAAAAAGCCTTCGCCACTGACGTATCCGCGCTGGCGGTCGGTTTGCAGCAGGTCGAACAGCTCCAGCACGGTCTTGGGCGTGCAGGGCGAATGCTGTTCCAGGTGTTCTTCGGGGTACAGCTCGCGCAACTCGGCCAGGGACAGGTCCTCCAGCAGAATGCGCCCCAGCACGGTGGCATGGGCGGGCAGGCGAGTGCCGACATTCACCGCGCTGGAGAACACCGACGGTGGCGACACTTTGGCCACGTAAACAATTGAGCGGCCGTCGCGCACCACCAGGTTGCTGGGGTAATTAAGCTTGTCGCACAGGCGTGCGAGCAGCGGTTGGCCCAGTTCGGTCAGCTCCAGCGAGGCCAGGTATTCGAAGCCCAGACGCAACACGGACATGCCCAGGCGGTACTCGTTGCCGCTGCGGGTGACGAAACCCATGGTTTCCAGGGTGGTCAGCAGGCGGAAGATGGTCGAGCGTGGCAGTTCCAGGCGGCGCGCCAGTTCCGGCGCCGTCAGGGTTCGGTTCTGGCGACTGAATTCGCACAGCAGCAACAGGCCGCGCTCCAGCCCCGGAACGATGTATTTGTCTTGTGCATCTTTGTTCTGGTCGGCGTCGTTCATTGTGCACTACCTGTCAGGGATTCCTTTAGGGCGAAGGCCAGACGGCCCGCCACCACGTACGGTTGTTCGATGTGACTGGCATGACCGGCATCGGCGATCAGGCTGAAAGGGGCACCCAGGGCTTTGGCCAGGGTGAGGCAGGCCTCGGGCGCGGTGATCGAATCGGCTTCGCCGCAATGCACTTCGCAGGGCACCGACAGCGGCGCATGACGCAGCAGGTCATCGCCGCACAACAGCTCGATGGCCTGGCGGTAGCCGTGTGGGTTGAGGCGCATCATGTTCCAGCGCACCCAGGCAAGCGCCTTGGCGGTGGACCGTGGCGAGAGCATGGCGTTGCTGCGCTGGGCGGCCATCTGGGCGATGCCCAGCTGTTCCAGGGTGGCCAGGCGCTTGCTGCGGATCTGCTGGCGCTGGATTTCGCGGGCAGGGTCGCCATAGCCACGCGCCGGGCTGAGCAGTACCAGGCGGTGGACGCGCTGCGGGTGCAGGCGGCTGAACGCGGCGGAGGTGATCGCCCCCAGCGAATGGCCGACCAGCACACAGCGCTCGATATTCAGGGCATCCAGGGTGTGCAGCAGGCGCTCGGCATAATCCTCGGCGTGGGGTGCAGCGGCTGCCAACGGCGTCGAATCACCATAGCCAGGGGCGTCCCAGGCGATCACCCGGGCACCCTGGCCAAGCTGCAGCGCCACTTCCAGCCACGAGCCGGCACCCGAACCAATGCCATGCAGCAACACCATGGCGGCGCCGCTGCCGGTTTCGCGCACGGCCTGTTGGCCGCCGGGCACGCTCAGCAGGCGCTGGGCGAAGCGCTCGGCCAATTGGCTTTGCAGCTCGGTGCAGGGGTCGAGGTGTTCAGTGGCGTGCATCATTGGCTTATCCGCGCTTGATCGAAGCCAGAGGGTGCTCTGGCGGATAGGTCGGGGTGATCGGCTTCTTGGCGCCGAGCATCACGCACATCAGCGCGTCTTCGTCGCCGATGTTGATTTCCTCGCGGTACACGCCGGGCGGCACGGAAATCACGTCGCGGTCGGTGAGGATGGTTTCGTAGCGTTCGCCGTCTTTCTCGATGACCACCTTCAGCTTGCCGCGCAGCACGAAGAACACTTCCTCGACGTCGGTGTGCAGGTGCGACGGGCCTTCGTGGCCAGCGGGGATCACCATGGTGGAAAAGGTGAAGTTCTCCGATGGGATGGTGTTCATGTCGGTGCTCACGCCGGTGCCGCCGGTACCGATGTAGCGCATCTGCGCACGGCGGTACTTGGGGTCGTAGTCGGCCTGGAACTTCAACGCGTTCCAGTCGTATTTGCGGGTTTCGTAGCGGGCAACGCGGGTTTGCATCCACGCTTCCAGGCTGGCGCCTTCAGGGCGTTCCCAGCTTTTCGGGGCTTGTGTTTGTGCGGCTAGATCAGTCACGGCTGTCTCCTTCTCAGGGCATGACGAACCCGCCGTTGACCGGCAGGGTTTGTCCAGTAATGAAACGGGCAAGGTCGGAAAGGGCGAAGATCACCGCGCCGCTGACGTCTTCGGGCAACTGCGCGCGCTGCAAGGCACGCTGCTCGGTGTACAGGCGGTGGCGTGCCTCTGGCACGTAGGCGGTGGCTTCCACCAGCACCAGGCCAGGGGCGATGGCGTTGACGGTGATATTGTCCTTGCCCAGCTCGCGGGCCAGGCTGCGGGTCATGGCGATGACGGCGCCCTTGCTGGCGACGTAGGCCAGCAGGTTGGTGGCGCCCCACAGCGGCGTGTCGGAGGCCAGGTTGATCACCGCGCCGTGACCGCTGGCGCGCAGGGCCGGCAGGCAGGCCTTGGTCATCAGCCACGTGCCACGCACGTTGACCTTCATCACTGTGTCCCAGGTGTCGATGTCCAACTCTTCGCAGCTTTTGCCGCCGGAGTTGGTGACCGAGGCGTTGTTGACCAGGCCATCGAGGCCGCCCAGTTGCTGGCAGGCAGCGGCGACGCAGGTGTCAATGGAGGCCGGGTCGGCCAGGTCCACCATCAGGCCGCTGACGTCCAGGTCCATGGCCAGCAGTTCGGCGGCGGCCTGGTGCACGCGTTCGGCAAGAATGTCGGCGATCACCACCCGGGCTCCAGCACGGGCGATGGCTTCGGCGAAGGCAAGGCCCAGGCCGCGGGCGCCACCGGTGACCAGCACACGGCGGCCTTCTAGCAAGCGAATGGCAGGCTTCATCATTGGGTACTCAGCATGGCTTTGGGCAGGTAATGCAGTACGCGTTTCTCGGCCCAGACCACGGCGCCGTAGGCCAGCACGCCGATCAGGGTAAGCATGACGATGGCGACGAACACGCCACTGGTGTTGCCCTGGCCTTCAGCGTCCACCAGCAGGAAACCCAGGCCCTGGTTGCCACCGACCAGCTCGCCGACGGTGACGCCGATCACCGCCAGGGTGGAAGCGATGCGCAGGCCGGAGAACAGCGCGGCCATGGCCGAGGGGAATTCCACCAGGCGGAAGATCTGCCAGCGGCTGGCGTTCATGGTGCGCACCAGGTTGATCATGTCCGGGTCCACGGTGCGGATGGCCGAGAGCACGTTGATCATCACCGGGAAGAACACGATCAGAATGGCAATCAGGATCTTGGGGTAGATGGTGTAGCCCAGCCACATCACGAACAGCGGCGCGAAGGCGACTTTCGGCGCAATCTGCAGCGCCAGGATGTACGGCGACAGCATGGCCTCCGCCGCTGGCGACAGGCCCAGCGACACACCGATCATTACCCCCAGCAGCGCCCCCAGGCCGAAGCCGACGATGATTTCGAAAGCGGTGATCAGGGTGTGTTTCAACAGGCCGCTGGTGCCCCACATGGCCACGGACTCCTGGGCCACGCGGCTCAGCTTGGGCATCACGAACTCGGGCATGCCCAGCAGGCCCGGGCCGAATTGCCAGGCCAGCAGGAACAGAATCAGCAGGGCAACGGTGCCGAGCATGGAGGGGTTCAGACTTCTCATCGGTTCAATACCTTTGGCTATCCCGCGGCTTACTTGGCAGCCGTCGTGGTGTCGATGAACTGGTTGGTGTAGAGGTCGTCGAGCTTGGGTTCCTTGGCGACGATGCCTTCACTGACGTAGAACTGGCGGACCTTGTCCAGGCGCGCCGGGTCGATCTGGCCGAGCACGGCCTGGTGCGCGTAGACGTTGTCGACGTAGAGTTGGAAGGTGCGCTCCAGCTCAGCTTCCTTGCCGGCGTAGGCAGGCACGGCCTTGGCGAAGGTGAGGGCGGCGGCATGCGGGTCCTGGATGATGTCGCGCATACCTTGCAGGGTTGCCTGCACCACGCCACGCACCACGTCGGGGTGGTTCTTGATGGCGTCGTCCGAGGCGAGGATGGCCTGGGCCATGCTTTCGAACACTTGGTCCTGGGGAATCATCTTTACGTTCAGGCCGGCGCCTTCGGCGTCCACCACCCAATCCGGCACGCCGGCCATGGCCTCGGCTTTTTTCGCCGAGAACAACTGCCACACGCCAGCGGGGCCGGCGGCCTGAACGTTGACGTCATCCTTGCCCAGGCCGGCTTTGCGCAACGATGCCAGCAGCGCGTAGTAGGTGGTGTCGGAGTAGGACATCACGGTCAGGGTCTTGCCCTTCAGGTCCTGGATGGAATTGATGTGCGCGTCGGCATTGGTGGCGATCATGGTCACGCCGCCAGCGCCCAGCACTGCCACGGCGCGTACCGGGATGCCATTGGCGCGCACCACGATCGGGGTGTCACCGATGGCGCCGCCGACCAAGGCGTTGCCGGCGCCGATCTGCTTGGCCACGTCGACTCCGCCCTTGGCGGCGATGAACGCCACGTTCAGGTCCTTGCTGCTGTAGTAGCCCTTTTCCTTGGCGATGATCCAGGGGGCGAACGCCGGCGAATTCGGTGGGGCTGGCAACAGGTAGGTGACGTCGGTCTGCGCCTGGGCCAGCGCCGCAAGGCCGAGGCCCAGGGCGAGGATCGAAGTGTTGAACAGGGACTTGAACATGCGTGCTCCTGAAACGGTTGATGGCCGTGTGGCGTTGATCAATGCAGTTCGGTGTCTTCGCCGACTTTCAGCAGTTCCATCAGGCGCCCTGCCAACGGCCCGATCTCGGGCAGCTTGCGGCGCTCCAGCGGGTTCTCGCGAAACGGCAGGTCGACCACGATTTCCTCGACGATGGTGCCGGGGCGGGCGCTCATCACCAGCAGGCGGTCGGACATGGCGATGGCTTCCACCAGGTCGTGGGTGATGAACAGGGCGGTTTTCTTTTCCTGGTAGAGCATCTGCGCCAGGTCTTGCTGCAGGATCATCTTGGTTTGCGCATCGAGGGCCGAGAACGGCTCGTCGAGGAACAGCACCTGCGGGTCGATGGCCAGGGTGCGGGCCAGCGCCGCGCGTTGGCGCATGCCGCCGGACAACTGGAAGGGGTAGTGGTCGGCAAAACCTTGCAGGTGGCAGCGGTTGAGCAGATCTTCGGCGATGACCTTGCGCTGTGCCGCAGGTATGCCCTGGATCTCCAGGCCCAACTCCACGTTGCGGCGGATGCTGCGCCAAGGCATCAGCAAGTCCTTCTGCAGCATGAATGCGACCTTGCGCACCGGCCCGGTCACCGCTTCACCGCCGACGAATACTTCGCCTTCGCTGGGGCGATACAGGCCCGATCCCATGTTGAGGATGGTGCTTTTGCCACAACCGGACGGACCGATGATGGACACCACCTCGCCACGACGGATCTTGAAGTTGACGTGGCGAATGGCGAACGGCGCGTCGGCCTTGCCCTTGGCCGGGAAGCACTTGCCGACCTGGCGAAACTCGATCTCGGTCGGCTCCAGGTCTTCCCGGAGGACGGGTTGTTGCCACTGGGGGGCGATTGCGTACATCTCTTTCACAGCCATTGGGGAAGGTCTCTGGTCTGTTTTATAGGTGATACGCTGTTTAGTGCATGAACAATGCCACCTGCTTAGTTCAATGGTTTTATTTGAAAAACCGTTATTTATTAATAAGTTGTAAATTGATATTTAATTATTGATCGTTTTATAGGTGAAACAAGGTTTCTTATGTGGCACGTATATGCACACTCAATGTGCGCGCTGTGTATCACTGCGAGAAAAGAGGGCTTTTTGCAGTAACGGGGGGAGTAGCGGCTAATTGCCAGTTTGTTTCGCAGGTGGAATGTTGTGCGGCAACTGTCTTGTGTAGCCCAAAACGGCAATGGAAATGGCACGCGCGGAAGGCGGGGGGGCAGTCGGTTTTTGAAAAGCAAAAAAAAGGGCCCGCGGGACAAGCCCGGGGCCCTCAAAAGGTGAGAGGTGTCTAGTCCCTCGACCTGGTGAGCGGTACAGCAGAATGACGGCGTGGTGCTGAAGATCAGGCCTTCAGGGGCACCAGGCGTGGAGCAATCATGTTCTCGGGGCGCAGGATGTCTTCCAGGCTAGCCTCGTCCAGCAGGCCTTCCTCACGCACCAGTTCCAGTACGCCGCGGCCGGTTTCCAGGGCCACGCGGGCGATACGGGTGGCGTTCTCATAGCCGATGTACGGGTTCAGCGCGGTGACCAGGCCGATCGAGTGTTCGACCAGTTCGCGGCAGCGCTGTTCGTTGGCGGTGATGCCGACGATGCAGTGCTCGCGCAGCATGTCCATGGCGCGTTGCAGCAGGCGGATCGAGTCGAAGATCTTGTAGGCGATCAGCGGTTCCATCACGTTCAGTTGCAGCTGGCCGCCTTCGGCCGCGATGGTCAGCGCCAGATCGTTGCCCATGATTTCGAAGGCGCACATGTTCACGGCCTCCGGGATCACCGGGTTGACCTTGCCAGGCATGATCGAGCTGCCTGGCTGGCGAGCCGGCAGGTTGATCTCGTTGATGCCGGTGCGCGGGCCGCTGGACAGCAGGCGCAGGTCGTTGCAGATCTTCGACAGCTTGACCGCGGTACGCTTGAGCATGCCGGAGAACAGCACGAAGGCGCCCATGTCGGAAGTAGCTTCGATCAGGTCGGCAGCCGGTACCAGCGGCTGGCCGCTGATAGTGGCCAGGCGTTGCACGGCCAGGGCCTGGTAGCGCGGGTCGGCGTTGATGCCGGTACCAATGGCGGTACCGCCCAGGTTGACTTCGGTCAGCAGCTCCGGCGCCAGGCTGCGCAGACGGTTGAGGTCTTCGGTCAGCGTGGTGGCGAACGCGTGGAATTCCTGGCCCAGGGTCATCGGTACCGCGTCCTGCAGCTGGGTACGGCCCATCTTCAGTACGTGGGAGAACTCCTGGCCCTTGGCGGCGAACGCCTGGATCAGGCTGTCGAGGCTGGCCAACAGGGCGTCGTGGCCCAACAGCAGACCCAGGCGGATCGCGGTGGGGTAAGCGTCGTTGGTCGACTGCGCCATGTTCACGTCGTTGTTGGGGTGCAGGTACTTGTACTCGCCCTTGCTGTGGCCCATGGCCTCCAGCGCGATGTTGGCGATGACTTCGTTGGCATTCATGTTGGTTGAAGTGCCAGCGCCGCCTTGAATCATGTCCACCACGAACTGCTCGTGGAAGTCACCGCGGATCAGGCGAGCACAGGCTTCGCTGATGGCAGCGTGCTTGGCATCGCTGAGGTGGCCCAGCTCGCGGTTGGCGTCGGCTGCGGCCTGTTTGACCATGGCCAGGCCCACGACCAGCTTGGGGTAGTGCGAGATCGGGACGCCGGAGAGACGGAAGTTGGTTACCGCCCGCAGGGTCTGGATGCCGTAGTACGCTTCAGCGGGGACTTCGAGAACGCCAAGCAGGTCTTTTTCGATGCGCGGTGATGCAGCGGAGGACATGATAGAGATAATCTCAATGTGGACCCGGCATGTGCCGGAACGCTGCCAATGCTAGGCTTGTGACCAATCGTCGGCCAATGCTGTTGCACACTGCCCTATGCACAAACGGCATAATGGGTCGTGTGACGCATTAGTCGTCAGGAACGTATGGCGCCCCGGAGGTCGCTGATGAATCTTGAGAGTAAATGGCTGGAAGACTTCAGCGCCCTGGCTGCGACCCGCAGCTTCTCCCAGGCGGCCGAGCGGCGCTTTGTCACGCAACCCGCGTTCAGCCGCAGGATCCGCAGCCTGGAGGCGGCCCTGGGGCTGCAACTGGTCAACCGTTCGCGCACGCCGATCGAGCTGACGGCAGCCGGGCAATTGTTCCTGGTGACCGCGCGAACCGTGGTGGAACAATTGGGCGAAGTATTGCGTCATTTGCATCACTTGGAAGGCGGGCAGGGCGAAGTCATGCAGGTGGCTGCCGCGCACTCGCTGGCGCTGGGGTTCTTCCCTAGCTGGATCGCGCAGTTGCGCAATGAAGGCTTGAACATCGCCACGCGCCTGGTGGCCACCAACGTTGGCGACGCCGTGCATGCACTGCGCGAAGGCGGTTGTGACCTGATGCTGGCGTTTTACGACCCCGACGCGGCGCTGCAGATGGACGCGGAAATCTTCCCGTCGCTGCACTTGGGCCAGACCGAGATGATCCCGGTATGCGCCGTAGGCCCGGACGGCAAGCCGCTGTTCGACCTGGAACACGACATCAGTTTCCCGTTACTGGCCTACAGCGCGGGGGCCTTCCTTGGCCGTTCGGTGAACCTGCTGCTGCGTCAGCGCAACCTGCGCTATACCACTGTTTATGAGACGGCCATGGCCGACAGCCTCAAGAGCATGGCGCTGGAAGGCCTGGGTATCGCCTGGGTACCGCACCTGAGCGCCAAGGCCGAACTCAAGCGCGGCGAACTGGTGGTGTGCGGCGGCCCGCAGTGGCACGTGCCGCTGGAGATTCGCCTGTATCGCTGCGCGCTGGTGCGCAAGGCCAACGTGCGGTTGCTGTGGCGCAAGTTGGAAGGCGGCGCAGCCGGCACCCAGTAGAGGTTTTGGCTTGACTTGAAAGTCAGTAAAAACGCGGTTTCCAGGCCTGATAGAAGGTCTATTTATCCGCGATCTTTGCGGTATACTGCGCGGCCTTCGGTCGGTTTTGCCGGCCATAATTCGCATAACAAGCCACGCCGGTTTTCCTGCGTGGCTTGTTGTTTTTTGACGCGCCTGCGGGCGCCCAAGAGAAGAGGCTCGACGATGAGTGCACTGGTTGGCGTGATCATGGGCTCCAAGTCCGATTGGTCCACCCTTAGCCACACCGCCGATATGCTGGAAAAGCTCGGTATTCCGTACGAAGTGAAAGTGGTTTCCGCTCACCGTACCCCCGATCTGCTGTTCCAGTACGCCGAGGAAGCGGAAAGCCGCGGAATCGAAGTGATCATCGCCGGCGCCGGTGGCGCTGCCCACCTGCCAGGCATGTGCGCGGCCAAGACCCACCTGCCGGTGCTGGGCGTGCCGGTGCAGTCCTCCATGCTCTCGGGCGTCGACTCGCTGCTGTCGATCGTGCAGATGCCAGCCGGCGTGCCGGTGGCGACCCTGGCGATCGGCAAGGCCGGCGCCATCAACGCCGCGCTGCTGTCGGCCAGTATCCTGGGCGCCAAGCACCCGCAATTCCACGCCGTGCTCAAGCAATTCCGCACTGAACAGACAGACAGCGTGCTGGACAATCCAGACCCGCGTCAGGCCTGAGGCTCTTTCATGAAGATCGGTGTTATCGGTGGCGGCCAGCTGGGCCGCATGTTGGCCCTGGCGGGCACCCCGCTGGGTATGAACTTCGCTTTCCTGGACCCGGCGCCGGATGCCTGCGCCGCGCCCCTGGGCGAGCACCTGCGTGCCGACTACGGCGACCAGGACCACCTGCGCCAGCTGGCTGACGAAGTCGACCTGGTGACCTTCGAATTCGAAAGCGTGCCGGCCGAGACCGTGGCGTTCCTGTCGCAGTTCGTGCCGGTGTACCCGAGTGCCGACGCCCTGCGTATCGCCCGTGACCGCTGGTTCGAAAAAAGCATGTTCAAGGACCTGGGCGTACCCACGCCGACGTTTGCCGACATCCAGTCGCAAGCCGACCTGGACGCGGCCGTGGCCAGCATCGGCCTGCCGGCCGTGCTGAAAACCCGCACCCTGGGTTACGACGGCAAGGGCCAGAAAGTGCTGCGCAGCCAGGCCGACGTGGCCGGTACCTTCGCCGAGCTGGGCAGCGTGCCGTGCCTGTTGGAAGGCTTCGTGCCGTTCACTGGCGAAGTGTCGCTGATTGCCGTGCGCGCCCGCGACGGCGAGACGCGTTTCTACCCGCTGGTGCACAACACCCACGACAGCGGCATTCTGCGCCTGTCCGTGGCCAGCACTGACCACCCGCTGCAAGCGCTGGCCGAAGACTACGCCACCCGCGTGCTCGAGCACCTGGACTACGTGGGCGTGCTGGCATTCGAGTTCTTCGAAGTGGACGGTGGCCTGAAGGCCAACGAAATCGCCCCTCGCGTGCACAACTCCGGGCACTGGACCATCGAAGGCGCCGAATGCAGCCAGTTCGAGAACCACCTGCGTGCCGTGGCGGGCCTGCCGCTGGGTTCGACCGCCAAGGTCGGCGAAAGCGCCATGCTCAACTTCATCGGTGAAGTGCCGCCGGTGGACAAAGTGATCTCGGTCGCTGATTGCCACCTGCACCACTACGGCAAGGCGTTCAAGGTTGGCCGCAAGGTCGGCCACGCCACGCTGCGCAGCGCCGACATGGCCACCCTGCAACAGCAAATCAAGGCCGTGGAAGCCCTGATCGGCGCCTGACAGGGAACCATCTCGGCCCCTGAGCCCTCTGATGGCAGGATGCCAAAGCGCGACTAGGCTTTGGCTAATGCAGTCAATCAGAGGGTTTCACATGGGTATTATCGGTACCATCTTCATCGGCCTGATCGTTGGCTTGCTGGCACGCTTCCTCAAGCCCGGCGACGACAGCATGGGCTGGATCATGACCATCCTGCTGGGCATCGGCGGTTCGCTGGTTGCTACCTATGGTGGCCAGGCGCTGGGCATCTACCAGGCCGGGCAGGCCGCCGGTTTCTTCGGTGCGCTGGTGGGCGCCATCGTCCTGCTGGTGCTGTACGGCATGATCAAAAAAGACTGACATTCGCCCAACGGCCCTCTCTGCTGGCGTGCAGAGAGGGCTAGAATGCCCGACTCATTTTGTGTCGAGGCCCTTCATGCGCCGTATTCTTCTTGCCACCTTGTTAGTCTGCAGCGGCCTTGTGCATGCCGCCGAAAAGCTCCCGGAAACCGATTGGCTGTCGCTGATGCCCAAGTCGGACCAGAAGGCGCTCGAGGCCATGCCGGAAATCACCCACAACACCCCTGAAGGTGACGGCAACTTCACCCACAAGGGCGGCCTGAAGCAGAGCAAGGGCCTGCCGGCGGTGATGTATTCCACCAAGACCGTGCCGGAGATGGATGGCAAGAACATCCGTATCGGCGGCTACCCGGTGCCACTGGAAACCGACGCCAAGGGCCGTGCCACGGCGTTCTTCCTGGTGCCGTACCCAGGTGCGTGCATCCATGTGCCTCCACCGCCGCCCAACCAGATGATTCTGATCCGTTACCCCAAGGGGCTGAAGCTGGATGACATCTACACGCCGCTGTGGGCGATCGGTACGTTGAAGATCGAGAAGGTCAGCAACGACATGGCCGACGCGGCCTACGCCATGGATGCTTCGAAGGTGAGGGTAGTGGTCGAATCCGACCTGTAAGCCATTGTCTGCGGGGAGGCTGGCTTGCCAGCGCCCACAGACAGTGGTGCTCCCGCAGGTATCGGTTTACAGCGGTTCGCTGACCAGGGTGTAGCCCAGCGAATGGCTGGCGCCTGGCAGCAGTACCACTACGTCGTCCATCACGTTGGCGGTTTCGATGCACAGCATGCGCTGCCAGCCATCATCGGCCATGTCACTGAGATTCAGGGCGCGGTCGATCCACGGGTTCCAGATCACCGCCGCGTTGGAGCCGCTGCTGGTCAGGCGCACGCGGCGTTTCCACACAGGGTCGACGATGGTCAGCTGCGCGGGCACCTGCTGGTAGATGCGGTCAGTTTCGCCGGCGAAGCGCAGCTCATTTTTCTGCTCGCGCACCTGCCAGTCTGCCAAGGTTTCGATGTACTTGAGGTTGGCCACGCCTTCCACGTGCACGTCGCGCACATCGCTGACGGCGAAGTAGCTGTGCAGGGCCTGGCTGATGGTGACGGGCTTGTCATCACTCAGGTTGGTGGTGGTCAGGCTCACGCCCAAGTGGTCGCCCAGCACGATGCTCAGCTTCAAGGCAACCTTGTGGGGCCAGCCCGGCAGCTTGCCTTCGGCTTCCGGCAGGGTGAAGTCGATGCGCAGGTTATCGTCGGTGGCGCTATCGATGCCGTGCAGTTGCCAGTCCAGCGCCCGCACCAGCCCGTGGGCCGGCGCCTTTTCAGGGTCGGTGACCTCGTACATGTCCTTGACCGCTGGCGGGTTGCGCTTGAAAACCCCGAACCACGGCCAGCAGATCGGCACGCCGGTACGCACCGGGGTGCCGTGTTTGAACACCGCCTGGTCGTTGAGCCAGATCAGCGGCTGCTCGCCATCACGCTGATAGCTGAGGATCTGCGCGCCCTGCTGGGCGACCAGCAGTTCAGCACCGCCGTGGCTGATGCGCCAGCAGTTCAGTTCATCCAGTTTGACCGACTCGACCTGGGGGGTAGACATGCGCAGTTCTCGCTTCCAATCCAATAGATATGCAGTTGACCCTGAAACAGCCGTCAAGTTTTCACGGCTCAGCGCCGTGGCGGTACCGAGCGTGTGCGGCCGCTGCCATCAATGGCAACAAATACGAATACGGCTTCAGTGACCTTGCGCCATTCGCTGCTCAGCGGGTCGTCGCTCCACACTTCGACCATCATCTGGATCGAGCTGCGGCCGATTTCCAGGGTCTGGGTATAAAAGGACAATTGCGCGCCCACCGCAACAGGCACCAGGAATGCCATGCGGTCGATGGCGACCGTGGCCACCCGGCCGCCGGCCACTTTGCTGGCCATGGCGGTGCCGGCCAGGTCCATCTGCGCCACCAGCCAGCCGCCGAAGATATCGCCGAAGCCGTTGGTCTCGCGAGGTAACGCGGTTATCTGCAAGGCCAGGTCGCCTTGTGGAATAGGATCTTCTTGTTCGAGTTCAATCATGCTCGGGGTGCCTCTGACCCAAAACTCTCAAATAGCGTTGGCGTAATACGATGACGCCTCATATAAAACGATTCAGCTTCATACTACGCTGCTTTCGCCAGCAGAGGCGCTCCAAGGGTAACTCTGCGAAATCGGCTAACGCTTATAGCGACGTTTTCGCACAAACACCCTGCAACCAACCAGAAAATTCCTACAGACGCGCAGTATATAGGGCGATAACTGGAGCGACGACCGTTCGGCCCTCTTTTCGCCGTTGAAAATCACGATCCATGTGCTTTTTCAAGCAATTTGCTATCGTGCCCCACCTGCCAAGCCGCAAGCAGCCCTGGTGAGGGCTGCCGTAATGCCTATAAGAGAAGCCACCCCATGACCTCCGTGCCCTCCAGTCACGCGCAACCGGCGCGCCCCCTGACCCGCAACGACTACAAAACCTTGTCGCTTTCCGCCCTTGGCGGTGCGCTGGAGTTCTACGATTTCATCATTTTCGTGTTCTTCGCCACCGTGGTCGGCAAATTATTCTTCCCTGCCGACATGCCCGAGTGGCTGCGCCTGATGCAAACCTTCGGCATCTTCGCCGCCGGTTACCTGGCTCGCCCGCTGGGCGGCATTGTGATGGCGCACTTCGGTGACCTGCTGGGCCGCAAGAAGATGTTCACCTTGAGCATCTTCATGATGGCCGTGCCGACGCTGATCATGGGCCTGCTGCCTACCTACGCGCAGATCGGCCTGTGGGCGCCGATCCTGCTGCTGTTGCTGCGCGTCATCCAGGGCGCGGCCATTGGCGGTGAAGTGCCTGGCGCCTGGGTGTTCGTTTCCGAACACGTGCCGGCGCGCCACGTAGGCTATGCCTGCGGTACGCTGACCTCGGGTTTGACCGCCGGTATTCTGCTGGGCTCGCTGGTGGCGACCCTGATCAACAGCCTCTATAGCGCGGCTGAAGTGTCGGACTACGCCTGGCGCATTCCGTTCCTGCTGGGCGGTGTGTTTGGCCTGATGTCGGTGTACCTGCGCCGCTGGCTGCACGAAACCCCGGTGTTCGCCGAATTGCAGCAGCGCAAGGCGCTGGCCGAGGAAATTCCGCTGCGCGCGGTGCTGCGTGACCACCGTGGCGCTATCGCCGTTTCGATGCTGCTGACCTGGCTGCTGTCGGCCGGCATCGTGGTGGTGATCCTGATGACCCCCACCGTTCTGCAGACCGTCTACGGCTTCAGCCCGCCGGTGGCCCTTCAGGCCAACAGCCTGGCCATCGTTTTCCTGAGCATCGGCTGCGTGTGCGCCGGTGCCCTGGCCGACCGTTTCGGCGCTGGCCGGGTGTTCGTTGGTGGCAGCCTGGCGCTGCTGGTCAGCTCCTGGGTGTTCTACCACAGCCTGCACGCCCATCCGGAGTGGCTGTTCCCGCTGTACGCCCTGACCGGCCTGTTCGTCGGCACCATCGGCGCGGTGCCGTACGTGATGGTCAAGGCCTTCCCGGCCGTGGTGCGCTTCACCGGGCTGTCCTTCTCCTACAACCTGGCCTACGCCATCTTCGGCGGCCTGACCCCAATGATCGTGACCCTGCTGCTGAAATCCGACCCCATGGGGCCGGCTTATTATGTTGCCGGGATTTGCATGATTGGCCTGGTGGTAGGGCTGTACCTGCTCGCGAAAAAGCGCTGATCCTGTAGCACTGCCGCTGGGCGGCGTCTGGCATCCCCCGTACTGCCTGACCCCGCGTGGCGGCCATGACGCGGCCTTGCGGCCGCTGCTACAACACTTCTTCCTGTTCTGGCTGGCCCCGAAACATGCGGTAATGGCCATTCATCCTTCTGTCACAATCCATACATAGAATGTTCATATGAGCGCCCAATACTGGCGCCCAACCTCTTCGAACAACCCCCATTCCAGGACTCACCCATGACCCTCAAGCGTTTGATGGCCGCGATCAGCTTTGTCGCCACGGGTGCCGTCACCTTCCATGCGGCCGCCGCCGTGGACCCGGCCATTCCTGCTTATGTGAAGACCACGGGCGTGTCGGGCAACCTGTCCAGCGTTGGCTCCGACACCCTGGCCAACCTCATGACCCTGTGGGCCGAGGCGTACAAGAAGGAATACCCGAACGTCAACATTCAGATCCAGGCCGCGGGTTCGTCCACCGCGCCGCCGGCGCTGACGGAAGGCACCGCCAACTTCGGCCCCATGAGCCGCCGCATGAAGGACGTGGAACTGCAGGCGTTTGAGCAGAAGTACGGCTACAAGCCCACGGCGATTCCGGTAGCGGTCGACGCCTTGGCGGTGTTCGTGCACAAGGACAACCCCATCGAGCACCTGACCATGGAGCAGGTCGATGCGATTTTCTCCGCCACGCGCCTGTGCGGTGCCAAGGCTGACGCGAAAACCTGGGGCGACCTGGGCGTGACCGGCGACCTGGCCAACAAACCGGTGCAGCTGTTTGGCCGCAACTCGGTGTCGGGCACCTACGGCTATTTCAAAGAAGAAGCCCTGTGCAAGGGTGACTTCAAGCCCAACGTCAACGAACAGCCCGGCTCGGCATCGGTGGTGCAGTCGATCAGCAGTTCGCTCAATGGCGTCGGCTACTCGGGCATCGGTTACAAGACCGCCAGCGTGAAAACCGTGGCGCTGGCGAAGAAGGGCACCACCAACTTCGTCGAAGATACCGAGGAGAACGCCCTGAGCGGCAAGTACCCGCTGTCGCGCTTCCTGTTTCTGTACGTCAACAAAGCGCCGAACAAGCCGCTGGCGCCCATGGAGGCCGAGTTCGTGAAGCTGGTGTTGTCACAATCCGGTCAGCAGATCGTGGTAAAAGATGGTTACATCCCGCTGCCGGCCAAAGTCGCGGCCAAGGCCCTCGCAGATTTGGGCCTGAGCGAAGGCGCAAAGTAAGTAGAATGCCTGGCGAGGCCGTTCTAGAGGCCTCGCTTACTGATTGCCCCGGTGTGCTGCCCAGCTTGGTTGGGCGGCAGACCTCGCTACGTCAATTCACTGTCATGTTTCTGTCATACGAGGCCGCTAGGGTGTGCGCATGAATGATCTGGCCAACGCTGCAATGTCCCCGCGCAAGCCCCCGGCGCGCATCGATTTCAACACGCCGGAACTGGTGCGCAAGCGCAAATGGCGCGCGCTCAAGGACCACCTGACCCGGTGGTACGTGCTGGTGGGCGGGTTGGCTGTACTGGCTGCCATCACCCTGATCTTCTTTTACCTGGCCTATGTGGTGCTGCCGCTGTTCAAGGGCGCCGACCTGACAGTGAAAACACCGATCACCCCGGCGTGGATGCAGGGCGCCGGCAAGCCGTTGATGATTGCGCTGGAAGAACAGAACACCGTAGGCATGCGCGTATCCGACCACGGCCAGGCGTTGTTCTTCGCCACCAAGGACGGCGGCGAGCTCAAGCGCGTCGATCTGCCTTTGCCTGCGGGCACTACCGTGGCCTCGATCGGCGAAGACCAGCCGGGCAGTTCGCTGGTTATCCTCGGCCTGTCCAACGGCCAGGCCATGATCTTCCGCCACACCTATAAGGTGTCCTACCCGGATGGTCATAAAACCATCACCCCGAACATCGAGTTTCCCTACGGCCAGACGCCGCTCACCCTGGATGACCAGGGCCGCGCGCTGGAGCATGTCAACCTCAGCGCCTCGGACACCAGTCTGATTGTCGCCGGCTCCACCGGGCCGCAGTTGCATGTGCTGTCGATCAGCAAAGAAGAGAACATGCTGACCGGCGAGACCGAGACCACCCAGGCGGTCATCGAGCTTCCGCAGATGACCGAACAGGTGAAGGCAATTTTCGTCGACCCGCGCCAGCAGTGGCTCTACGTGATCAACGGGCGTGCCCAGGCCGATGTTTTCAGCCTGCGCGACAAGAGCCTCAATGGCCGCTACAAGCTGGTGGAGGATGCCAACGAAGAAGTCACCGCCAGCACCCAGTTGGTCGGCGGCATTTCCCTGATCATCGGCACTTCCAAAGGCTGCCTGGGCCAGTGGTTCATGGCCCGTGACACCGATGGCGAGCTGCGCCTCAAGCACATTCGCGACTTCCAGATGGGCAGCACGGCCATTGTCGATATCACCGCCGAGCAGCGCCGCAAGGGCTTCATCGCGGTCAACGCCGCTGGCCAGCTGGGCGTGTTCCACAGCACCGCGCACCGCACGCTGCTGGTTCAGCAAGTCGCCCAGGGCCCTGGCGTGCTGGCGCTGTCGCCGCGGGCCAACCGCATCATGGTCGAGGAGGGCGGCCGGTTGTTGCCCATGACCCTGCTCAATCCGCACCCGGAAGTGTCCTGGAGCGCACTGTGGGACAAGGTCTGGTATGAGAACTACGACGAGCCCAAATATGTGTGGCAGTCCACGGCGGCCACGTCCGACTTCGAACCCAAGCTGAGCCTGGCGCCGTTGACCTTCGGCACCCTCAAGGCTGCGTTCTACGCCATGTTCCTGGCCGCGCCGCTGGCCGTCGCGGCCGCTATCTACACCGCCTACTTCATGGCCCCGGGCCTGCGACGCAAGGTCAAGCCGGTGATCGAACTGATGGAGGCGATGCCCACGGTGATTCTCGGCTTCTTCGCCGGCCTGTTCCTGGCGCCTTACCTGGAAGGCCACCTGCCGGGCATCTTCAGCCTGTTGCTGATGACCCCGCTGGGCATTCTGGCTGCCGGGTTTGCCTGGGGCCGCCTGCCGGAGTCGATTCGCCTGCGCGTGCCGGACGGCTGGGAGAGCGCAATCCTGATACCGGTGATTCTGCTGGTGGGCTGGTTCTCGCTGTTCATGAGCCCACACTTGGAGAACTGGTTTTTCGGCGGCGACATGCGCCTGTGGATAAACAACGACCTGGGCATCACCTACGACCAGCGCAACGCCCTGGTGGTGGGCCTGGCCATGGGCTTCGCGGTGATCCCCAACATCTACTCCATCGCCGAGGACGCCGTGTTCAGCGTGCCGCGCAGCCTCACGCTAGGCTCGCTGGCGCTGGGCGCCACGCCCTGGCAAACGCTGACCCGCGTGGTACTGCTGACCGCCAGCCCCGGCATTTTCTCGGCGTTGATGATCGGCATGGGCCGCGCCGTGGGCGAGACCATGATTGTGCTGATGGCCACTGGCAACACGCCGGTGATGGAAATGAACCTGTTTGAAGGGATGCGCACCCTGGCTGCCAACGTGGCGGTGGAAATGCCCGAGTCGGAGGTGGGTGGCAGCCACTATCGCGTGCTGTTCCTGGCCGCGCTGGTACTGCTGATGTTCACCTTCGTGATGAATACCCTGGCCGAACTGATTCGCCAGCGTCTTCGTAAAAAATACTCGTCGCTGTGACAGAAGGTAGCCATCGGTGAAAAACGATTCCCTCAAAAGCTGGTTCAAGAGTGGTTCGCCCGGCGTCTGGCTGAGCGGCGGCGCGGTGTCGGTGGCGGTGATCATGACCATTGGCCTGCTGTCGATCCTGGCCGTTCGCGGCCTGGGTCACTTCTGGCCATCTGACCTCATCCACGCCACCTACACCGTACCGGGCCAGGCCCCGCAGCAGCTGATTGGCGAAGTGGTGCAGAAGGAAGAGGTGCCCCGCGCCCAGTTGGCCGGCGCAGGCCTGCCGGTGCCCAAGGAAGGCCCCGAGTTCATGACCCGCGAGCTGATCAAGGTCGGTAACCGCGATAGCAACGGTGCCGACTTCATCTGGGTAGTCGGTGACTGGCTGCACGACCAGACCAAGCCGGCGGAACTGGTGACCGTGGAGCGCCGCGAGTGGGGCAACTTCTATGGCTACTTGCTCAACGTCAAAGAGAACGGCCAGGTGGTCGCCGAGGGCGACGCGGTGTTCGGCCAACTGTACCCGCGCATCGACCGGGTGAAAGACTTGGCCCGCCAGCTGACCCGCCTGGAAAAGGGCGAGATCGGCTCGATCAACTTCCAGCTTGAGCGCATCCGCCTGCATGGCCGCAAGCTTGAACTCAACCACCAGCTCGACGCCACCGCCCAGGCCGACATGGACGCCGAGCGCGCCGCGCTGAAGGGCCAGTACCAGGACATTGAAGCGCGCCTTGGCGACCTGCATCAGGCCATCAACCGCGACAGCATTACCGTGCGTGACGTCAACGGCAAGGAGATGGAAATCAGCATGGGCAAGCTGGTCCATGCCTATCAGCCCAACGCCATGGGCGTGTTCAAGAAGCTGACATTCTATGCGGCCAAGGTGGGTGAGTTTCTCAGCGAGGATCCCCGCGAGGCCAACACCGAAGGCGGCGTGTTCCCGGCCATCTTCGGCACCGTGATGATGACCCTGATCATGGCCATGATTGTCACGCCGTTCGGCGTGCTGGCGGCCGTGTATCTGCGTGAATATGCGCGCCAGGGGCCGATGACGCGGCTGATCCGCATTGCCGTGAACAACCTGGCCGGCGTGCCGGCCATCGTCTACGGCGTTTTCGGCCTGGGCTTCTTCGTCTATGTGCTGGGCGGTTCGGTGGATCGGCTGTTCTTCCCCGAGGCCTTGCCGGCACCGACCTTCGGCACCCCGGGGCTGATGTGGGCGTCGTTGACCCTGGCACTGCTGGCCGTGCCGGTGGTGATCGTGGCGACCGAAGAGGGCCTGGCGCGTATCCCGCTGAGCCTGCGCGAAGGCTCGTTGGCGCTGGGTGCGACCAAGGCCGAGACGCTGTGGAAGATCGTGCTGCCCATGGCCAGCCCGGCGATGATGACCGGCATGATCCTGGCCGTGGCCCGCGCCGCCGGCGAGGTAGCGCCGCTGATGCTGGTAGGTGTGGTGAAGATGGCGCCGTCGTTGCCGGTGGACGGTAACTACCCGTACCTGCACCTGGACCAGAAGATCATGCACCTGGGCTTCCATATTTATGACGTGGGCTTCCAAAGCCCGAACGTCGAAGCCGCGCGCCCGCTGGTGTATGCCACGGCGTTGCTGCTGGTGATGGTGATTGCCGCGTTGAACCTGTCGGCCGTCGCCCTTCGTAACCATTTGCGCGAGAAGTACAAGGCGCTGGACACCTGATTGTCCCCTTGTCACTCGCCAGCCGCCCCCTCGCCAGAGGCGGGCGGCTCAACCAACGCATGAACGCGTAGGGAGCCACCCAATGCAGCAAGACCCAAGCAAACCCGGCGGTATCAGCCTCTCGGCCATCGGCCGCATGCGCCAGGGCCTGAGCATGGCCAACGAGACGGTGGCCATCCAGGTGCCCGGCCTGAACCTGTTCTATGGCAACAAGCAGGCGCTGTTCGACGTCGCCCTGGATATTCCCAAGCAGCGCGTCACCGCCTTCATCGGCCCATCGGGCTGCGGCAAGTCGACCCTGCTGCGCACCTTCAACCGCATGAACGACTTGGTTGATGGCTGCCGCGTGGAAGGCGAGATCAACCTGGAAGGCCACAATATCTACCGCAAGGGCGAGGACGTGGCCGAGCTGCGCCGCCGTGTGGGCATGGTGTTCCAGAAGCCCAACCCGTTCCCCAAGACCATCTACGAGAACGTGGTGTACGGCCTGCGCATTCAGGGCATCAACAAGAAACGCGTGCTCGATGAAGCGGTGGAGTGGGCGCTGAAGGCCTCGGCGCTGTGGGATGAGGTCAAGGATCGCCTGCACGAATCGGCCTTGGGCCTGTCCGGCGGCCAGCAGCAGCGCCTGGTGATCGCCCGCACCATCGCCGTGGAGCCGCAGGTACTGCTGCTCGACGAACCCTGTTCGGCGCTCGATCCGATATCAACGCTGAAAGTTGAAGAACTGATCTACGAACTGAAATCCAAATACACCATTGTGATCGTGACCCACAACATGCAGCAGGCTGCCCGGGTGTCCGATTACACGGCGTTCATGTACATGGGCAAGCTGGTGGAGTTCGGTGACACCGACACTCTGTTCACCAACCCTGCGAAGAAGCAGACCGAGGACTACATCACCGGTCGCTATGGCTAGAGGTAGCTGCGGGCTCGTCGCCAATGGCGGCAAGCGAAAAGCGGTACTGCGTTTGTGTTCTGGATCACCACTTAACCACTTGTAGATTGCAGCTTTAAGTCTCAAAGCTGTCGCGGAGCGACCCGATGATTGATAAAGATAGCCTTACGCACCACATTTCCCAGCAGTTCAATGCCGAGCTGGAAGAAGTCCGCAGCCACTTGCTGGCCATGGGCGGCCTGGTAGAAAAGCAGGTCAACGACGCCGTTACCGCGCTGATCGAGGCCGATTCGGGCCTGGCCCAGCAGGTGCGTGACGTTGACGAGCAGATCAACCAGATGGAGCGCAACATCGACGAGGAGTGCGTGCGCATTCTCGCCCGCCGCCAGCCGGCCGCTTCGGACCTGCGCCTGATCATCAGCATCTCCAAGTCGGTGATTGACCTGGAGCGCATTGGCGACGAGTCGACCAAGATCGCCCGCCGCGCCATCCAGCTGTGCGAGGAAGGCGAATCGCCGCGTGGCTACGTGGAAGTGCGCCACATTGGCGACCAGGTGCGCAAGATGGTCCGCGACGCACTGGACGCCTTCGCCCGCTTCGACGCCGACCTGGCCCTGTCGGTGGCCCAGTACGACAAGACCATCGACCGCGAATACAAGACCGCCCTGCGTGAGCTGGTCACCTACATGATGGAAGACCCGCGCTCGATCTCCCGGGTGCTGAACGTGATCTGGGTGCTGCGTTCGCTGGAGCGCATCGGCGACCACGCGCGCAACATCTCGGAACTGGTCATCTACCTGGTGCGCGGTACTGACGTTCGCCACCTGGGCCTGGCGCGCATGCGTGAAGAAGTTCAGGGGCGTGGCAATCAGGCTAATGTTCCAGGCATTTCGGACGATAAGTAAGACTGCCCGACTACAAATGCCCGGCCTTAGCGCCGGGCATTTTCGTTTACGGTGCGTGAAATGAATGGCACCCCGTGAACGAAGAGTCCCGGCGTGACTAATAAGTTTTGGCAAATGGCCATCAGTCAGCGCTATGCTTGCCGGGTTATCTTAGGAGTGGTCAATGAGTAAGGTCAGTGTGCTGGTTGTGGATGACGCGCCGTTCATTCGCGACTTGGTGAAAAAGTGCTTGCGCAACTACTTCCCGGGCGTGGTCATCGAAGACGCCGTGAACGGCCGCAAGGCCCAGGCCTTGCTGATGAAAGACAGCTTTGACCTGGTGCTGTGCGACTGGGAAATGCCGGAAATGTCCGGCCTGGAGCTGTTGAGCTGGTGCCGCGAGCAGGACGCGCTCAAGGCCATGCCGTTCATCATGGTGACCAGCCGTGGTGACAAGGAAAACGTGGTGCAGGCCATACAGGCCGGTGTTTCCGACTTCATCGGCAAGCCGTTCACCAACGAGCAACTGATCACCAAGGTGAAGAAAGCCCTGACCAAGGTCGGCAAGCTGGATGCCCTGGTCGCCAGCGCCCCGACCCGCGCTACGTCGGCGTTCGCCAATGACTCGCTTAGCGCCCTGACCGGCGGCAAGGCTGATGTTGGGCGCCCGGCCGCCGCCGCGCCAGCCGCAGCCCCGCGTGGTGGCCTGCTGAACAACGCACCGCGCCCGGCCCCTGCGGCGGCCGCCCCCACTGGCAACCGTGGCCAGGGCCAACTGCGCCTGTCCAGCGGCAACCAGCAATGCGTGATCAAGGCCCTGAGCCTCAAGGAGGCGCTGCTGGTGGTGCGTCGTGGTGAGGTGCTGCCACAGGTGCTGGAAAACGCCGTGCTCGACCTGGAGCAGGGCGACAACGCTGAAATCGCCCGCCTCAATGGATACCTGCACGCCATCGTCGCCCATGAACCCAAGCCGGACAGCGAATGGCTGCAGCTTACATTCCGCTTTGTCGACCAGGATGCGCAAAAGCTCGACTACATCTCGCGCCTGATTGCCCGTGGCACGGCGCAGAAACACTTCGTGCCTGGCGCCTGATTTCAACGGTGGGAGCTGGCAGCTGCTGGCCAAGGCAGCGTCTGGCAACATCCCGTTTATCTGTTCGTGCGCCGGGGGGCGTGCGTGAGCGGCGGAGCTGCTAATCTTTGGTCCAGACCAATTATTTCAGATCGCCATCATGCAGCTCCGTTTCCTTCTCTTTTGCGCGCTGGCCTTGGGCTGTGGCCAGGTTGGCGCTACGACGATCTACAAATACACCGACGCCTATGGCGTGACCTCCTATACCGACCGGCCCACCCACGGTGCCAAGGTGTTCGTGTTCGCCGACCGCATGACCGAGCGGCTCGACCAGCAGGTGCACCTGGACGTCAGGAAAGATGCCGGTATCACCACCTTTTCCGCCCGCAACGAACTCTATGCTCCGGTTGAGGTGGAGCTGCGCCTGAACAACCTGGGCAACGTGCGTGCCGGCACGCCAGCGGTGGTGCGTCGGGTGCTGCCCGCGCGCTCGACCATTGCCCTGGCCACCCTGGTGGCGCAGCGGCCGGGCCTGGCGCTGCGCTATTCGCAGAAATTCCGCTATTCGCTGGGCAATCCGTCCACGTCCCCCCTGGGCTACCGCTACCCGCTGCCATGGGTGGGTGGCCCCTTTCGCCTGACCCAGGGCCCCAACGGCACCTTCAGCCATTTCGGGCCCAAGAGCCGCTATGCCATGGACATCGCCATGCCCGTGGGCACGCCGATCATCGCCGCGCGCGGCGGTACGGTGGTCAAGGTGGAAAACAGCCAGGGCAGCGGTGGCAACAACCCCTCGGGCAATTTTGTGCGTATCTTGCACGATGACGGCACGATGGGCGTGTATCTGCACCTGATGCAGGGCTCAGTGAGCGTTCGCGAAGGTGAGCACGTGGCTGTGGGAGCGCCGCTGGCGCGCTCGGGCAACACCGGCAACAGCACCGGGCCGCACCTGCACTTCGTGGTGCAGCGTAACGTGGGCCTGGGGCTGGAGTCGATTCCCTTCCAGTTCAATCAACCGGTAGGGACGTTGCCCAACTTTGCGTTGGGCAATAAATAACCACTACCAGTCAGTGTGCAGCGCCCGGTTACTCCAGGCGCAACACTTTGGCCAGGACGATCTTGGGGCCTTTCATCTTCTTGATGATGATGCGCAGCCCTTCCACCTCCAGCACTTCTTCCTCTTCCGGCACGCGCTTGAGCGAGTCGTAGATCAGGCCCGCCAGGGTTTCCGCCTCGATGTGGTCCAGGTCCACGCCCAGCAGGCGCTCCACCTTGAACAGCGGCGTGTCACCGCGTACCAGCAGCTTGCCCGGCTGGTAGGCAAGGATCCCGCGCTCGGCCTTGCGGTGTTCGTCCTGAATGTCGCCCACCAGCACTTCCAGCACGTCTTCCATGGTCAGGTAGCCGATCACCTTGCCGTCGGCTTCCTCCACCAGGGCGAAGTGCGCGCCGCCCTTGCGGAACTGTTCCAGCAGGCGCGACAGCGGCATGTGCCGGGACACGCGCTCCAGGGGCCGGGTCAGTTCGGCGAGGTTGAAGGACTCGGGAATATGGTCCAGGGCGGCCAGTTCCAGCAGCAGGTCCTTGATGTGCAGCAGGCCCACGAATTCGTTGCGCTGGGCGTCGTACACCGGGTAGCGGCTGAATTTGTGGCGACGGAACATCGCCAGGATTTCCTTGAGCGGGGCGTTGAAATCCAGGCTTACCAGGTCTTCCCGGGAGTTGGCCCAGTCCACCACTTCCAGTTCTCCCATTTCCACCGCCGAGGCCAGCACGCGCATGCCTTGGTCGCTGGGGTCCTGGCCACGGCTGGAGTGCAGGATCAGCTTCAGCTCGTCGCGGCTGTAGCTGTGCTCGTGGTGCGGGCCGGGCTCACCCTGGCCGGCGATGCGCAAGATGGCGTTGGCGCTGGCATTGAGCAGGTAAATGGCCGGGTACATGACCCAGTAGAACAGGTACAGCGGCACCGCCGTCCACATGGACAGCAGCTCTGGCTTGCGGATGGCCCAGGATTTAGGGGCCAGTTCGCCGACCACGATGTGCAGGTAGGAGATGACGAAGAAGGCGCTGAAGAACGAAATGCCCTTGGCCACTTCCGCCGACTGCACGCCCACGGCTTCCAGCAGTGGTTCGAGCAAGTGCGCGAACGCCGGTTCACCCACCCAGCCAAGGCCCAGGGAGGCGAGGGTGATACCCAGTTGGCAGGCAGAAAGGTAGGCGTCGAGCTGGCTGTGCACGGTGCGCAGGATCTGTCCGCGCCAGCCGTGTTTCTCGGCGATGGATTCCACGCGGGTGGAGCGCAGCTTGACCATGGCGAACTCCGCGGCTACGAAAAAGCCGTTGAGCAACACCAGCAGCACAGCGAAAAGAATCATGCCGAAGTCGGCGAAGATTGAAGCGAGGGTAAAGCCAGGGGAAGGGTCCATGATGGAGTTTTACGGGTTCCGTCTTCAGAAAATTGGGGGGGCAGCGGTACCTGAAAGGCAGGCACAAGACTATCAATGTAGCGGCTGGCGGCGCACTTGCCTAGAGCGCCTTGCGGCCTGCTACCTGCATCACCAGCTTGTTGCGGGGCGAAAATGCAGGTGAAGGTGCTGCCTTGCCCCGGCGTGCTGCTGATCTCCAGGTGGCCGCGGTGGCGCAGCAGCACATGCTTGACGATCGCCAGCCCCAGGCCCGTGCCGCCGGTGGCCGAGGCACGGCTGGAGTCCACGCGGTAGAAGCGTTCGGTCAGGCGCGGCAGGTGCTTGGCGTCGATGCCGATGCCTGAATCCTGCACGCTCATGTAGGCCATCTTGCCGTCGCCCCACCAGCGAATATGGATATTGCCTTCGGCCGGGGTGTATTTCACCGCGTTGAAGATCAGGTTGGAGAACGCGCTGCGCAGCTCCGACTCGCTACCCTTCAGGCGAATGCTGTCGTCGGCTTCCAGGGTGATGCGCTGGTTGCGCTGGCCGGAGAGGGCCTGGGCATCGCCCTTGATCGACTGCAGCAGGGCGTAAACGGCCACTGGCTGGTTATCGGACGGGTAGTCGGTGGCTTCCAGCTTGGCCAACAGCAGCAGGTCGTTCAGCAGGGTCTGCATGCGCCCACCCTGTTGCTGCATCTGCTGCAGCGCCCGGGCCCAGCGTGGGTTCACTTCCTCGACATTGTCGAGCAGGGTCTCCAGGTAACCGCTGATCACTGTCAGCGGCGTGCGCAGCTCGTGGGAGACGTTGGCGATGAAGTCCTTGCGCATCTGCTCCAGCTGGTGGATGCGGGTCACGTCACGCACCAGCATCAGGTGTTCATTGTTGCCGTAGCGGGTGATCAGCATCTGCACGCGCAGTCGGTCATTGACCGGCGAGGGGATTTCCAGCGGCTCGGCGTAATTCTCTGCTTCGAAGTATTCCTTGAAGCGCGGATGGCGCACCAGGTTGGTCACCGGCTGGCCGCTGTCCTGGGGCGTCTTGAGCCCCAGCAGGGTCTCGGCGGCGCGGTTCCACCATTCCAGGTTGCCATCGCTGTCGAGCATGATCACCGCGTCGCGCAGGGCCGCGGTGGACTCTTGCACCCGGTCGATCACGGCTTGCAGGCGGCCGCGCACGCGCTGGTCGCGGCGTTGCAGGTGGTAGATGCTGTCGAACACGTCGCCCCACAGGCCGTAGCCATCGGGCGGTGCTTCATCGGGCTGGTGCTGGTTGAGCCAGTGGTGCAGGCGCAGCAGTTGCTTGAGGGTCCAGCCCAGGTAGCACGCCAGGCCGGCGGCCAGGCACCAGCCGTAATAACCACTGATCAGCCCTGCCAGCAGGCAAAGCGTGATCAATATCAGCATGTGCCTGATCAGGATGCCGTGCCAGTTCTGGTTCAATTAACGTCGCGTCCTTTCGAGTTATGGCCTGGCGAGGGGGCTTCAGCTTTTCGTGGAAAAGCGGTAGCCGGTGCCGCGCACGGTTTGTACCAGATTCTCGTAGGCGATGCCGAGGGCCTTGCGCAGGCGGCGAATATGCACATCGACAGTACGCTCCTCGACATAGACGTTGCCGCCCCACACCTGGTCCAGCAACTGGCCACGGGTGTAGGCGCGTTCCTGGTGGGTCATGAAGAATTGCAGCAGGCGATATTCGGTAGGGCCCATCTCGGCCGGGCGGCCATCGATGGTCACGCGGTGGCTGATAGGGTCCAGCAACAGGCCGCCCACTTCGATCGGTGCCTCGCCTTCGCTTGGGCCTGCGCGGCGCAGCACGGCCTTGAGGCGCGCCACCAGCTCGCGAGGCGAGAACGGCTTGGTGATGTAGTCGTCGGCGCCCACTTCAAGGCCCTGGATCTTGTTGTCTTCCTCGCCCTTGGCGGTGAGCATGATGATCGGGATATCTCCGGTCAGCTCGTCGCGCTTGAGGCGGCGGGCCAACTCGATACCGGAGGTGCCGGGCAGCATCCAGTCGAGCAGGATCAGGTCAGGCTTGCGGTCGACGATGATGGCGTGGGCCTGCTGCGAGTTTTCTGCCTCGAGGCAGTCATAGCCAGCCATTTCCAACGCGACGGCGATCATTTCGCGAATGGGCGCTTCGTCGTCAACGATCAGAATGTTCCTGCCAACCATGCTCAAACCTCTTGTCATTGAAGTGTCTTGGGCCGCATTAGATAACGGAATTATTGCAGTCGTGTGACAGGTTGCCGCCAGCGTACCAAGTTCCGGACGCTGAGCTAAGCTGAAATTCCGTTACCACGAATAACAATGAGGTAGATCCAATGACACGACATACGCTGAACTGGATGGCCTTGGTGGGCGCCTTCGCCCTCGCCGCACCTGCCCTGTCCCACGCGGCAGAGCCTGCGATGGCCAAGGACGGCATGCTGGTGGACCACCACGGCATGACCCTCTACACCTACGACAAGGACGGCGACGGCAAATCCAACTGCAACGACAAGTGTGCGGAGAACTGGCCGCCGCTGGAGGCTGAAAGCGGGGCCAAGGACGACGGCGACTGGACTGTGGTCAAGCGTGATGACGGCAAGATGCAGTGGGCGTTCGGCGGCAAGCCGGTGTACACCTTCAAGATGGACACGAAGGCCGGCGACAAGAAGGGTGACGGCAAGATGGATGCCTGGCACGTAGTGCCCACCGACGCTGACGCCGATTAATAGCGGGTACTCGCGATTTGCGATTTGTGGGAGCGGGCTCTGCCCGCGAAAAGAACAACGCGATATGCCAGACGATTTGCGGTGTAATGTTCGCGGGCAGAGCCCGCTCCCACGATAATTGAGTCGTTAGCGGAAAGCGTAATCGGCGACGATGCCGACGAAAATCGACAATCCCGCCCAATGGTTGTGCAAAAACGCCTTGAAGCACTTCATGCGCTCGCGGTCGCGGGTGCTGTGCCATTCCCAGGCGAAGCACAGTGCAGCGCCCAGCAGCCCCAAGTGGAACCAGCCGCCCAGGTTGAATTGCAGGCCGGCCAGCAGCAGGCACACCAGCGCCAGGCCTTGCAGCAGCACAATGATCAGCCGGTCAGCCTCGCCAAACAGAATGGCCGTGGACTTCACGCCAATGCGCAGGTCATCGTCGCGGTCAGTCATGGCGTAATAAGTGTCGTAGGCCACGGTCCACAGCAGGTTGGCGATGTACAGCAACCAGGCGGCGGCGGGCAGGTGGCCGGTCTCGGCGGTGAAGGCCATGGGCATGCCCCATGAGAACGCCGCGCCCAGCACCACTTGCGGGTAATAGGTGTAGCGCTTCATGAACGGGTAGGTGGCGGCCAGCAGCAGCCCGCCGAACGACAGCCCGATGGTGGTGGCGTTGGTGCACAGCACCAGGGCGAAACTGGCGCCGATCAGCACGGCGAAAAACGCCAGTGCCTCGCGCGAACTGATGCGACCACTGACCAGCGGGCGTTGCTCGGTGCGTTTGACGTGGCCATCGACCTTGCGGTCGGCGAAGTCGTTGATTACACAGCCAGCGCCGCGCATCAGGATCACGCCCAGGACAAAAATCACCAGGTTGGCCAGCGATGGTTTGCCTTCACCGGCAATCCACAGTGCCCACAGGGTCGGCCACAGCAGCAGGTAAATGCCGATGGGCTTGTCCATGCGGGTCAGCTGGACGAAGTCCCAGGCGCGTGGGTGCACGCGATTAAGGGATTTGAGCAGGCTCTGGAACATCAAGGGTTCTCCGCATCCGGTTGGGCGGCCGGCCACAGGCTCGGCAGGAAGACTTCGGCTACCAGCAGCTTCAGCGCGCCACGGTCAAAGCGCGAGCGGCGGGCCCACAGGCCCTCGCTGGCAAGCTCCGCCGGCAACCAGGCGGCCGGGTAGCGGCACACCTCGATGGGCTGGCGCTGGAATGCCGGGGTGGTGAACAGCAGTTCGCCCAGCGAACGGGTGCCCAGGGCTTCAAGCGCCAGGCCGTCGGCTTCCAGCGCCTCGCGCCCGGCCACGCTGCGCGCGTATACCCAGGGCGTGCCGTGGCCACGCAGGTACACCTCGCGCACCCAGCCGCTGCTGCCATCGGCCAGGCCCAGGGCCTGGCATTCATCGGCCCGCAGTATCTGCCATTGTTCGAGCAACGGTGTGACACTGAAGTGGCCGTGGGACAGGCCGGTGAGGCGGCGCGTCAGCGAGCCTTGGTCGAACAGCCAGTCGCAGGTGATGGCATCCGCGCCCGTGGGCGCTTGCGCCAGCCATGCGGGCGTTGGGACGGGGGGGAATGGTTGTGTCACGGTAAGCAGCTGTCTGCAGGCGGAGAAGCCGGCGAGCTTAGCATGCATTCGCGCTTGCATCTGTGCACAACCCCCAGTACAAAACCCGCTGAGCCGGTCGACAACGCAGTACCCAACGATTGACCGAGCCAACAGCCTGAGCAGCGAGGATTACGGCAAATGAAAAAGTGGCAGTGCGTGGTATGCGGTTTGATCTACGACGAAAAAGACGGCTGGCCGGATGACGGCATTGCCCCCGGTACCCTCTGGCAGGACGTGCCTGAAGACTGGCTGTGCCCGGATTGTGGCGTGGGCAAGATGGATTTCGAGATGATCGAAATCGGCTGATCAATTCTTACAATTCCAAGGAGAGACAAATGACAGCACCTGTGGTGATCGTGGGCACGGGCCTGGCCGGTTATAACCTGGCCAGGGAGTTTCGCAAGCTGGACGGTGAAACACCGTTGTTGTTGATCACCGCCGATGACGGTCGTTCGTACTCCAAGCCGATGCTGTCCACCGGCTTCGGCAAGAACAAGGATGCCGATGGCCTGAGCATGGCCGAGCCTGGCGCCATGGCTGACCAGCTCAAGGCCGAGATCCGCACCCACACGCGGGTGACCGGTATCGACCCAGGCCACAAGCAGTTGTGGATTGGTGAAGAAGCCGTGCCTTACCGCGACCTGATCCTGGCCTGGGGCGCGCAGACCGTCAGCGTGCCAGTGCAGGGCGATGCTGGCGACGCGGTGTTCCCCATCAATGATCTGGAAGACTACGGGCGCTTCCGTGCTGCTGCCCAAGGCAAGAAACGCGTGTTGCTGCTCGGCGCCGGCCTGATCGGTTGCGAGTTCGCCAACGACCTCATCGCCGGCGGCTACGAGGTGCAGTTGGTGGCGCCGTGCGAGCAGGTGATGCCGACGTTGCTGCACCCGGCCGCTGCGGCGGCGGTGCAGGCCGGCCTGGCAGGGCTGGGTGCGCGCTTCTACCTGGGGCCGGTACTCAACCGCCTGCAACGCGTGGCAGATGGCCTGGAAGCACACCTTTCCGACGGCACCGTGCTGGCGTGCGACCTGGTGGTGTCGGCCATTGGCCTGCGCCCGCGCATCGACCTGGCAGCGGCAGCGGGCCTTGAGACCAATCGCGGGGTAGTAGTAGACCGTGGTCTCAAGACGTCCCATGCCAACATCTATGCCCTGGGCGATTGCGCCGAGGTCGACGGCCTCAATCTGCTGTACGTGATGCCCTTGATGAGCTGTGCCCGCGCGCTGGCGCAGACCTTGGCCGGCAACCCGACCCAGGTCAGCTACGGGCCGATGCCGATCACCGTCAAGACGCCGGTGTGCCCGTTGGTGGTATCGCCGGTGCCCCATGGCCTGGAGGGCCAATGGCAGGTGGAAGGGCAGGGCGCCGACATCAAGGCGCTGTGCCGCGATTCGGCCGGGAACCTGTTGGGTTATGCCCTGACTGGGGCCGCCGTGGGCGAAAAGCTGGCCTTGAACAAGCAGCTTCCTGCGCTGTTGGCGTAAATAAAGGTCTTTCTGTCGGATTAACCCGATTTTTGCCCCCACAAACCGCGAGTGGAGACTGGCGCCGCCTCTTGCGCCGTGCCATCCTCACTCCGTCTGCCGCAGCGTAGAGCCTGCGGCGCCTGGGGCGCTGTTCTGGATGAACAGCACGGGCATAACAACAAAAAATCCGTCAAAGGGGCTTCACTATGCGCAAACCAGAACTCGCCGCCGCAATCGCCGAAAAAGCTGATCTGACCAAGGAACAAGCCAACCGCGTACTCAACGCCGTTCTCGAAGAAATCACCAACGCCTTGCACAAGAAAGACAGCGTCACGCTGGTAGGTTTCGGTACCTTCCTGCAACGCCACCGCGGAGCCCGTACCGGCAAGAACCCGCAAACCGGTGAGCCGGTGAAGATCAAGGCCAGCAACACCGTTGCCTTCAAGCCGGGCAAGTTCCTGAAAGACAGCGTCAACCCATAAGCGATAGCGCCACACAAAAAGGGCCTCTCGACTCAGTCGCGGGGCCCTTTTTCATGGGTACTGCGCAGTCCGTATCAGCGACTCAGATCAGAGTATCGTCACGGTCATCCAGCAGGTGGTCCAGCCCACCCAACTCGCCGCGCACGGCGTCCCGCGACTTGAGCTTGGCCAGCGCCGCCTCGGGCAGGTCGGTGATGCGGATCACGCCCTTGCTGGTCAGCACCTGGATCAAGTCGTCGAGCACCCGCACCATGTCCATGTCGCTCTGGCGCAACTGCTGCAAGCGGCCCTCAATGGTGCTGCGCGCCAGCCAGGCGAGGATTTCGGGGTGGTCTTCCACCAGAAAGTCCTCGGCCTCCGGGTACGATTGCTTGTCTGCACGGATGACATGTCCGAGTGCATTGCGTTGCACGTAGTACATGGGGTCCTCCTTGGGGTGGCCAGAACGTTCAACAAGCAGCATAGGCCAGCGATCATGAATAGTAGGCGGCAAATAACGCCAATATTCCGATAATAGCTATTCGCTATAACCGTGCGTCTTTTTTTTGCGTTCCATTCAATAATTAATTGACGCACATATGGCAGTATCAGAATAATGGCGCCCCGCTGCCGAGGTGTCTGAGAGTCCGGCGGCGATGAGCGTTTCAGAACCCCGCTTTTGATCGCTTCATGCTGCATTGATCAGCCCCCCGCCCCGAGATCTCGGGGATTCGGCCCGCAGTGCGCCAACCTGTTTCTCTGTCGCTTATCTCCCTCGGCCTTTGCCGGGCGATGGCTTGCGTCGCCAGATTAATGACTCCCATTTGAGATCCATCAGGGTTTGCCTGAGCCGGCACGCCGTTGTTTCGCCTGGGGGTATGCAGTGAGTCAGGTCACCTTAGCCATTCGCCATCTACGTGATGAGCAGATGTACTTGCGCCAGGGCGGCCTCTATTGGGTGGCGGCAGACCTGGCCAGTGACGCGGCTGCCCTGGCCAGCCAGTGCCTGGCGGCAATGCCCGCTACCACCCAGGCGACGCTGTTGTGCTGTGGCCATTCCAGTCAGGCACTGGCGCAAGCGCTGCCAGCCGAAGCCGGCCCGGCCGAGCTGACCTTGTTCGACATCGCCGAATCGGCCATGAGCCTTGCCCTCAAGTCCATGGTCGGCGAGCTGACCCGTGCCGTCGCGGCGCCAGGCAACATGATTGTGCTGATGCTTCCCGCCAGCGCCTGGCAGAGCGAGGCCGCGCCTGCGCTGCGCGCGTGGTGTCAGGGCCTGAGCGCTTGGCTGGCGCGGCGCCAGTCGACCTTGCTGGTGATCTGCCACGGTCATGCGCCGCAATTGCATGAGCGCTTGCTGCGCCTCAACGAGACACTCTCGGGCCTGGCGCAGTTGTACCGTCGCGACGGCGGTGTGCGTTACCAACTGCATTACTGGCACAGCGAGCTGGGCGTGTGCAGTGGCCAGGAGTTGGAACTGGAGTTGGGCGAGCAGGGCTTCCTGTTATCTGCCGCCGAACAGGTCAACCCGCAGTTGACCCACACCGACGACCAGCGCATCTACCTGACCCAGCGCTCGGTGCTCGAAGGCTCGCCGGCACTGTCGGACCAGTGGCGGCTGTTCGAAGACCGCGATGCCCTGTTGCAGCAGGCGCGCCAGGCGCGGGCCGCCAGCGTTATCGTCGCCATCGACAGCAACCAGCAGGTGGAAGGCCTGGCGCGCCAGTTGCACGAGCTGCGCGAGCGCTGCGGCAGTGGCCTGAAGATTATCGTGCGGGAAGTCGAGCCATGCCTGCGCTACCGCGACGAGCGCCTGCTGGTGTCATGTGGCGCGAACATCACGGTGCCGTACGGCACCAGCCTGGCCTATTTCTTCAGCATCATCGACAGCGTACAAGGCCAGACCTGGCGCCACACCCGCCAAACCGACTTCCAGTCACTGTTCGAGCGCCTGCGCCCGCCGGCCGAACGGGGGCTGATGATGCCCGCCGAGTTCCTGAGCACGGTCACCCGCATCTACGGCGGCGCCTCGGGCGAAATCAGCCACCAGTTGCTCAAGCTCACCCCGCGTGGTGGCCTGGACATCGAGCAGTACCTGAACCAGATCAGCCTGCGCCGCTTTGGTGACATTGCCTGCGTGGTCAACGGCGACTTCTATCTGTTCCTGTTCGCCTGCCGTGCCGATGGCCTTGAACCGGCATTGGGCAATATCTGC
This sequence comes from uncultured Gammaproteobacteria bacterium, assembly GCA_963816515.1. Classification (GTDB taxonomy): domain Bacteria; phylum Pseudomonadota; class Gammaproteobacteria; order Pseudomonadales; family Pseudomonadaceae; genus Aquipseudomonas. Next base: position 2,532,130 of record CAWFKX010000001.1, read on the forward strand.
CGGCTGGCCTGGCGTGACCTATTCAGCAATTTCCAGATCCTGGCCGGCGTCGATGCCCTGCCGCGGGACATTTTCCTCAATGCCGCCGAGCTGCCCGCCACCTTCCACCTGGCCGAAGAGCGCATGGCCGGCAGCTCTGCCCAAGTGGCTGAACGGGGCGCCTATGCACCCCAGCGCGTCACGTTGCCTGTCTCGGACTTTTGCCCATGAATTTTGCCGAACTGATCCAGGTGATCGGCCTCAGCGCTTTGCTGACCCTGGCCTTGATCGTTGCGTTGACGCGCTTTGGCCGTCATCTGCTGGCCGTGGTGCAAGCGCTGCTGCCGCCACGCTACCTGAAATCCAAGGGTGTGCGTCGACGCGTGCCCGCCAAGAGTGAGGCCCAATGAGCCAGTTTGAAGTCATCCGCCCGACGCGCGTGCGCCAATGGCCGGGCCTGGGCGTGTGGAACCTGTATTTCATCCTCAAGTTCGCCCTGCTGTGGGCGGGTTACCTGAACCTGCAGGTGCTGCCTAACGTGGTGTTCGCGGCGGCGCTGCTGGTGCCGTTGCGCCATCCTTACCTGCGCCTGCTGCGCACAGTGGCGGCCATTGCGGTCGGCGTGGCGCTGCTTTATCAGGACACCTGGCTGCCGCCGTTCAGCCGCCTGCTCGCGCAGCCTGGCGTGCTGGACTTCACCGGCGCCTACCTGCTGGAGCTGATGGGCCGCTTCATTGACTGGAACCTGTGCGCGCTGCTGGCGGTACTGGTGGTGATTTACGCCTTCGTGCGCCACTGGTTGCGCCTGACCACATTCACCCTGCTGGGCCTGGCCTGGTTGGCCAGCGCCAACGTGCTGGCCTTGCACCCCAGCGGCGCACCGGCGGTAGCCGCGGCCAGTGGCGCGCCCGTGGCCACGGCCAGTGCCGGCGAGCCGGACAACGCCACGCTGGAAGCCTACCTGCAGAAGTTCTACACCACCGAAGCCGGGCGCCAGGTGGAGTTCAAGCCGTCGACTTCGGCTGCCCAGCCGTTCGACCTGCTGCTGATCAACATCTGCTCCATGGCCTGGGATGACCTGGAAACGGTGGGCCTGCGTGACAACGCGCTGTTCCAGCAGATGGACGTAGTCTTCGACAACTTCAACTCGGCCACTTCTTACAGCGGCCCGGCGGCTATTCGCCTGCTGCGCGCCAGTTGTGGCCAGACCCCGCACAGCAAGCTCTACGGCACGGCGCCCGAGCAGTGCCTGCTCATGGATGACCTGAAAAAACTGGGCTTCGCCGATGAAGTGATGCTCAACCATACCGGCCAGTTCGAAGGCTTCCTTGATGAAGTCCGTTCCCAGGGTGCGCTGCCGCCTCCGGCCATCAGCACCAGCAACCTGCCGCGGGCGCTGGTGGGCTTTGACGGCACGCCGATTCTGCGCGATGGGCAAGTGTTGAGCAGTTGGTGGAAGCACCGTGTCGATGAGCAAAGCGACCGCGTGGCGCTGTTCTACAACACCACCACGCTGCACGACGGCAACCGCGCGCTGACCGCCGACGGCGGTACCAAAAGCGCCGACTACAAGCCGCGTGCCCAGGGCCTGATCGATGACCTGACCGGCTTCATCAAGCAACTGCAGCTCAGCGGCCGCCGCGTGGTAGTGGTGATCGTGCCTGAACACGGCGCCGCGCTGCACGGCGACCGCATGCAGATTTCCGGCATGCGCGAGATTCCCAGCCCGTCCATCACCCACGTGCCGGTAGGCATCAAGCTGGTGAACATGGGCAGCAACCCGGCTACCGAGCCGCTGCACATCACCGCGCCCAGCAGCTTCCTTGCCCTGTCGGAAATCATCAGCCGCCTGTACACCGCGCAGCCACAGGGCGCGGGCATGGCCCCCAGCTGGCCGACGCTGCTGACCGACCTGCCGCAGACGGCTGCGGTCTCCGAAAACGCTGGCACGGTGGTCGTCGACTACGCCGGTAAACCTTACGTGCGCATCAAGGAGAAAGGCCAATGGCTGCCGTACCCTCAGCGGTTCAAATGAAGGCCAAGGTGCAGTCGCGTGCCGACCGCGCCGACGACATTGCCCGCCTGAAACAGGAACTGGCATTGCCTGAGCTGGACTACGTGGACATTTCCGCCCAGCTGGAGCTGCAGAAAGCCTTGCACCGCTGGCCCTTGCTGGCGGAACTGGAACGCCTGCAACCACGGGTGCTGGCGCCGGCACGCCCCTCTGAACTGGAGCGGCTGTCGTGACAGCCCTGAGCCTGCGCGGCCTGCGCGGTGGCGTGGGGACCAGCTCGCTGTTGGTCGCCACCGGCCACGCCCTGCACAGCCTGGGCGAGCGCGTGTTACTGGTCGACATGTGCCCGGAAAACCTCTTGGGCCTGCACTTCAACGTGGCCGCCAACGAGCGTGGCGGCTGGGCGCGGGCCATGGTTGACGGGCTGGACTGGCACGCCCAGGCGTGGACAGTGCAGCCAGGCTTGAGCCTGTTGCCCTATGGCCGTTTGAAGTGGGCGGAGCAGGACCTGGTTGAACATCGCCTGCGCAACGAACCCGAGCTGTGGCGCCGCCGCCAGGCGAGCCTGGCGGCGCACTTCGACTGGATTCTGTTCGACGTGCCGCTGCGCCTGCCCGGCCACGCCCGTGTCGGCCCGTGCGCCTTGCGCCTGCAAGTGGTGGAAGCAGACGCCGCCTGCCACGTGCTGTTGCAGCAGCAGGAAGAAGCCGCCGAGCACTTGCTGATCAACCGCTACGACCCGGCCAGCCAGTTGCAACGCGACTTGCTGCTGATCTGGCGCAAGCAGTACGGCGAGCGCCTGCTGCCGCTCAACATCCACCTGGACGAAGCCATGCGCGAAGCCCTGGCCTTCAAGAAACCGGTGGGCGCCTATGCCGAGGCCAGCCTGGCTGCGCAGGATATCCAGAGCCTGGCCACCTGGTGCCTGACCCGGCGCCTGGAGACCCTATGATCGCCCAGGTCTTCCCTTACACCCGTCTGCGCCAGCGCTATGACTGCGCGCCGCCGGTAGCGCTGCTGCTGGCGAGCCTCAGCGCTTTGGCCTGGCTGTTTCTGCGCCTGGAGTCGGGGCACTGGCGCGTCCTGCTGGAGCACCGCCAGCGTTGGTACCCGCAGGTGGCCAACCAGGCCCCGCGCCTGGGCGACCCGCTGCGCTACCTGGTGCAAAGCCTGTGGCTGTTGCTGGTCAAGCCGGCACCGGTGCGCTCGCGCTTCCTGCGCACCCCCGTCTGGCTGAAGGCCCTGGGCGCCGTTTACCTGCGCGCCTGGGCACGGGTGGGCGCCGCTTTGGAAGCGTTGCCGCAACGCGCGGAAAACAGCGCGCAAATTCGCCAGTCCACGCGTTGGTGGAAAGGCCTGGACCGTCGCCGCCAGCGCCTGGTGAACATCACCATCGGTGCAGTGGCGTTCCTGCTGACGCTGCTGTGCATCACCGAACCCTTCAGTTATGCCGCGCAGCTGGTCTTTGTCCTGCTGCTGTGGGGCCTGGCCATGCTGGTGCGCAAGGTGCCGGGGCGCTTCCCGACCTTGCTGATGGTGGTGCTCTCGGTCATCGTCTCGTGCCGCTACCTGTGGTGGCGCTACACCGCCACGCTGAACTGGAACCAGCCGTTGGACCTGGCGTGCGGTTCGATCCTGCTGGTGGCCGAGACGTACTCCTGGGTGGTGTTGATCCTGGGCTACATCCAGACCTGCTGGCCCCTGAACCGCAAGCCCAAGCCGCTGCCGCGCGATATCAGCCTATGGCCCACGGTGGACCTGCTGATTCCCACTTACAACGAAGACCTGTCGATTGTGCGTGGCACCGTTTACGCGGCCATGGGCCTGGACTGGCCCGCCGACAAGCTGAACATTTACATCCTCGACGACGGCAAGCGCGAGAGCTTTCGCCAGTTCGCCGCCGAAGTGGGCGTGGGTTACATTGCCCGTACCGACAATCGCCACGCCAAGGCGGGCAACCTCAATCACGCGCTGAAGCTGATCGACGGCGAGCTGATCGCCATTTTCGACTGCGACCACGTGCCGGTTCGCTCCTTCCTGCAGCTGACCACCGGTGGCTTCCTCAGCGATCCGAAGCTGGCGCTGGTACAAACCCCGCACCACTTCCTGTCTCCCGACCCATTCGAGCGCAACCTCAATGTGTTCCGCCAGCGCCCCAACGAGGGCGAGCTGTTCTATGGCCTGGTCCAGGACGGCAACGACATGTGGAACGCGGCGTTCTTCTGTGGCTCCTGCGCCGTGCTGCGCCGCACGGCCATCGACGCCATCGGCGGCTTTGCCGTGGAAACCGTGACCGAGGATGCCCACACGGCCTTGCGCCTGCACCGCAGTGGCTGGAACTCGGCGTACATCAAGATACCCCAGGCCGCGGGCCTGGCCACCGAAAGCCTGTCGGCGCACATCGGCCAGCGCATTCGCTGGGCCCGGGGCATGGCGCAGATTTTCCGCACCGACAACCCGCTGCTGGGGCGCGGCCTGACGCTGTTCCAGCGGGTGTGCTACGCCAACGCCATGATCCACTTCCTGGCCGGCCTGCCGCGCCTGGTGTTCCTGACCGCGCCGCTGGCGTTCCTGCTGCTGCACGCCTACATCATCTACGCCCCGGCCATGATGATTCTGTTGTACGTGCTGCCGCACATGATTCACGCCAGCCTGACCAACTCACGCATGCAAGGCGCCTATCGCCAGACATTCTGGGGCGAGGTGTATGAAACGGTGCTGGCCTGGTACATCGCGCGGCCGACCACCGTGGCGCTGTTCAACCCGAAAAAGGGCAAGTTCAACGTCACCGCCAAGGGCGGGCTGATGGAAGACAACCAGTTCGACTGGAAGATCGCCCAGCCATACCTGATGCTGGCCCTGCTCAATGTGGGTGGCCTTGGCTTTGCCGCGTGGCGGCTGATGTACGGGCCGAGCACCGAGGTGCTCACGGTGCTGGTCAGCAGCCTCTGGGTGGTCTACAACCTGCTGATCGTCGGTGCGGCGGTGGCGGTGGCGGCGGAAGTGCGCCAGGTACGCCAGACCCACCGCGTGCAGGTCAAGATGCCTGCTGCGGTGCGCCTGGAAAATGGCCACTGCTACCCCGGCATGCTGCAGGACTATTCCGATGGCGGCGCGGGTATCGAACTCGACGCCGAGCTGTCGTTGCCCATGGGCGGGCGTATCTCGCTGATGCTGCAACGCGGCGACCGTGAGTTCCTGTTTCCCGGTTTCGTCACCCGCAGCCACAAGACCTTCATCGGCATCAACCTCGCCGGCCTGGCCGGCCAGCAGAAAATCGATTTTGTGCAGTGCACCTTCGCCCGCGCCGACGCCTGGCTGAACTGGGGCGACAACTTCGCGCCGGACCGCCCGCTGCACAGCTTCGTGGACATTCTGCGCCTCGGCGCCGTGGGCTATTACCGCCTTTACCAATACCTGCCTGCCTGGGTGCGCTACATCGCTGGCCCACCCTTGCACCTGCTTCGCTGGCTGGCCAGTTTCCTGCCACGCATGCCGGCCGCCACCCCCATTTCCACTTCTCGATCAGTGAGCGCACGATGAGCCGCTTCTTCAACAAATCCCTTGTTGCCAGCCTGGCGCTGCTCGCCGTCGGCTGCGCCCAGGCTGCCGCTACCACCGCCCCGGTAACTGCCCCGGCACTGGCACCCACCTGGAGCACCGCCCACAGTTTCGAACAACTGGGGCGCCCGTCCGACAGCCTGTTGCTGGGTATCCACACCAGCGACCAGATCGAGTTCAGCCTGCGCCGCGACCGCATTGCCAGCGATGCCCGCCTGCAACTGCAGTACACCCCGTCGCCGTCGCTGCTGCCGCAGGTTTCGCACATCCGCGTTTACCTCAATGATGTGCTGATGAGCGTGGTGCCGATCGAGAAGGATCAGTTGGGCAAACGCGTCACCCAGTCGGTGGCCCTGGACCCGCACCTGATCGCTGACTTCAACCGCGTGCGCATGGAGTTCGTCGGCCACTACGCCGACGTCTGCGAAGACCCTGCCAACAGCGCGCTGTGGCTGAGCGTGGGGCGTGACAGCCAGATCCAGTTGCAGGAACAGGCACTGACCCTGAAGAACGACCTGTCGTACTTCCCGATGCCGTTCTTCGACCCTCGCGGCCAGGACAAGCCGTCGATCGACTTGGTGTTCGCCAGTGCGCCGACCCTGGGTGAACAGCGTGCCGCCGGCATTCTGGCCTCCTATTTCGGCAGCAAGGCCGGCTGGCGCGGGGCGCAGTTCCCAGTGCAGTTCGACCAGTTGCCGTTGGTTGATGACCAGCACCGCGCCAAGCCGGTAATCGTCTTCGCCACCAATGCCCACCGCCCGGTTTTCCTGGCGGACAAGCAGCAGTTCCCGGACGTCGACGCGCCCGTGGTGCAAATCATCGACAACCCCCAGGATCCTTACAGCAAGGTGCTGTTGGTACTGGGCCGCAACGAAGATGACCTGGCCACTGCCTCCCAGGCCCTGGCGCTGGGCAGCGACCTGTTCCGCGGGCCGCGTGTGACGGTCGACAACGTTCAGCAGCTCAAGCCGCGCGAACCCTATGACGCGCCCAATTGGATGCGCACGGATCGTCCGGTGCGCTTCGCCGAGCTGATCAAGTACCCCGAGCAACTTCAGGCCAACGGCCTGTTGCCGCGCTCGATCACCGTGGACGTGAATCTGCCGCCGGACCTGTTCGTGTGGCGTAACCAGGGCATTCCGCTGCAAACCAAATTCCGCTACACGCCGCCGGCGGAAAACGACGCATCGAGCCTGACCATCAGCCTCAACAACCAGTTCATCACCAGCCTGGCGCTGCACAGCAAGACCAACAGCCAGCTGGAGCAGATGCGCCTGGCGGTGCTGTCCAACGAATCGGCCAACGTCACCGACAAATTGCTGGTGCCGGCCTTGAAGATCGGCGACCGCAACACCCTGCGCTTCGACTTCAACTTCGCCAGCACTTACGCCAGCGCCCAGCGCGACCACTGCCAGACCTCGCTGCCGGTGAACAACCAGGCGGTGATCGACGAGGAGTCGGTGGTGGACCTGTCGGGTTACTATCACTACCTTGCCATGCCTGACCTGCGTGCCTTCGCCCGTGGCGGCTTCCCGTTCACGCGCATGGCCGACCTGTCGCAGACCCTGGTGATGGTGCCTGCGCACAGCACGCCGGTGCAGTTGAGCACCCTGTTCGAAGCCATTGGCGGCATTGCCGCGCGCTCGGGCCTGCCGGCGTTCGGCCTGCGCCTGTCCGATGACTGGAACGACGCCAAGGCTGACAACGACCTGCTGGTGTTCGGCAGCCTGGCGGCCTCGGTGGGCAAGGGTGACGACGCCAACCTGGTATTGGCCAAGACCCGTGACTGGCTGCTCAAGCCTGCCAACGAAGACAGCGGCAAGTCGGCTCGCGCCGGCCAGTTCAACGATGCCCGCGACCAGGGCGCCAACCGCGTGGAAGTCAGCGCCCAGGCGCCGATCGCCGCCATTGTCGGCCTGCAGTCGCCGTACCACGAACAACGCAGCATCGTTGCCTTGCTGGCCTCCGACGACGCCGACTACCAACTGCTGCGCGACACCCTGGCTGACAGCGGCAAGCTGGAAGCGGTGGCCGGTTCCGTGGCGCTGATCCGCGACAGCGGCGTCAGCAGCAGTTGGGTCGGGCAGCAGTATTTTGTTGGCCACCTGCCGTGGTGGCTGTTGCTGTGGTACCAGCTGTCCGAGCACCCAGTACTGCTGGCCGCCCTGGCTACCATCAGCGTGCTGCTGACCGCCTTCCTGCTGTGGCGTGGCTTGCGCTGGATGGCGCGTCGTCGCCTGGCCGGCCAGGAGTAAACCGGTGAAAGCATTCACGGCCCTGGTACTGGCCGGCGTTCTCGCAGTACCCGGCCTGGCCGACGCCGGCGAGTGCGCCTGGCCCGCCTGGGAGCACTACCGCCAGGCGCTGCTGAGCGCCGATGGGCGGGTGATCGACCACTCCTCGCCGGCGCTGATCACCACCTCGGAGGGGCAGAGCTACGCGCTGTTCTTCGCCCTTCTGGGCAACGACCGCGACAGCTTCGCCAAGGTGCTGCGCTGGACTCAGGACAACCTGGCCGCTGGCGACCTCAACCGCCAACTGCCAGCCTGGCAGTGGGGTCGCGACAAGGACGGGCACTGGCAGGTGCTGGACAGCAACAACGCGTCCGATGCCGACCTGTGGATTGCCTACAGCCTGCTGGAAGCGGGGCGCCTGTGGCACCGCGCGGATTATCAGCTGCTGGGCCGCAACCTGCTGTGGCGCACGGCTGCCCAGAGCCTGCGCAAGCTGCCGGGCCTGGGCCTGATGCTGCTGCCGGGCGATATCGGCTTCGAAAGCGCCGAAGGCTGGCGCCTGAACGCCAGCTACCTGCCGCCGCAATTGCTGGCGCGCTTTGCCGCCGAAGCCCCGGTGTGGGCGGAATTGGCCAGCAATGCCCAGCGCCTGCTGATCGAGGGCTCGGCCAAGGGCCTGGTGCCCGATTGGCAACTGTGGAAGGCGGGGCAGGGCTGGGCGGTGGACAGCCAGAAAGGCAGCGTTGGCAGCTATGACGCCATCCGCGTGTACCTGTGGGCGGGCATGCTCGCCAAGGATGCGCCGGGCCGCGAGACGTTGGTCGAGCACCTGCAACCCATGGTGCAGAAGGTGGCCGAGCACGGCTTTGTGCCGGAGAAAATCGACAGCGCCAACGCTGCCGACAGCGGTACCGGCCCCGTGGGCTTCAGTGCCGCCTTGCTGCCGCTGCTGGCCGCCGACCCGCACAACGCCGAAACGCTGGCCGCCCAGCGCGAGCGCCTGAAACAGCAACCGCCGCTCGCCGATGCCTATTACAACCAGTCCCTGGCGCTGTTTGGCCAAGGCTGGGACCAACAGCGCTATCGCTTCGACAAAGATGGACACCTCGTGCCGAACTGGAATGCCGCATGCAAAAATTGACCGGTTTGGGGCTGCTGCTCAGCGGCGTCTGCGGCGTGGCCGTGGCGCAACCGTTGAGCGTGGCCGAGCAGCAGCAATGGTTGCTGGGCCAGATTCGCGTGGGCCAGGCGCTGTACCGTGAAGACCTGGTGCACGACTCGCTGGCGCGCCTGGAGCTGATTGCGCCGGACAACCCCCAGGTGAAAGTCGCCGAAGTGCGCCAGGCGCTGTTGCAGAACAATACCCCCGAGGCTGAGCGCCTGGTGGCTGAGCTGGCTCGCCAGGTACCCGACAGCACCGAGCTGCGCCAGGCGCGCAACCTGGTGAAGATGCACAGCAGCGAAGGCCAGAAAGACCTGCAGCAGGCCCGCCTGCTGGCAACCGCCGGGCGCTACGACGATGCCTTGCAGGCTTATCAGCAGATGTTCGGCGACGATATGCCGGACTTCACCATCGCCCTGGAATACCTGACCGTTCGCAGCGGCATCAAGGCGCAGCGCCCGCAAGTCATTGAGCAGCTGCGTGCCCTGGACAGCCAGTACCCTGGTAACGCCGGCCTGCGCCAGACGTTGGTGGGCATGCTGTTCGCCGAGCAGCGCGACGCCGAGGCGCTGCAGGTACTGCACCAGTTGGCGGGCGACCCGAACGCCGCCGACAACGCCGCCGAGCGCGAGTACAACTACCTGCTCAAGCAGCCGGTGGGCCCCGAGACCGCCAAGGCGTGGCAGACCTTCCTGGCGGTTTACCCGTCCACCCCCTACCGCGCCGACGCAACCAAGCAGTTGCAGGGCCAGGAGCACTTGCTCGGCGACCCGAGCTGGCAAGCCGGGGTCAAGGGCAAGGCGCTGTTGGAGGCGGGTGACAGCCCCGGTGCCGAAGCGCAACTGCGCCGTGCACTCAAGGCCTACCCGCAGGATTCCAGCCTGCTGGGCGCACTGGGCGTGGCGCTGATGCGTCAGAGCAAGCACGAGGCCGCCTACAACGCCTTCGTCAAAGCCTCGGCCATCGAGCAGGACACCTACTGGATGACCAAGTGGCAAGACCTCAAGGTCGCCAACTACCAGTGGATGTTGCTGCAAAAGGGCGATGAGGCGCTGGCGCAAAAGAACTACCCGCTGGCCAAGCGTTTCTATCTGCAGGCTCGCCAGGCGCAGCCCAAGGATGCCGATGCACTGATCGGCCTGTCCTACGTGGCTCGCGGCGAGTCTGATGACATCGCCGCCGAAGCCTTGCTGTTGCAGGCGCGCAAGCTGGACCCGACCAATGCCAGCGTGGTGCGCGCCATGGTGCGCCTGTACCAGTCGCAGTCGCCGGAAAAGGCCGAGCAGTACCTGGACAGCCTCACGCCTGCGCAACAGGTGGAGTTCAAGAGTGTGCGCGTTGGCCTGGCCCTCGACCGGCTCAATGCCCAGGCCGATGCCGCCACCCGCCGCAGTGATTGGGCCCAGGTCGCGCAGGTGCTGGGCAAGGCCCGCGAGCTGGACCCGGACAACCCCTGGCTGGTCTACCGCCTGGCCAACGCCCAGCGGCAGCAGGGCCGCACCGCGGAGGCCGACCACAGTTTCAGCCTGTTACTGCAACGCCAGGGCCAGAACCCCGAGGCGCGCTACGCCCATGGTTTGTTCCTGGCCGATGGCGACCGCGACGGCGACGCCATGGGCAGCCTGCAACAGATCCCGCGCGGGGCCTGGAGCGATAACATGAACCAATTGTGGGCACGCTTGCAGCGCCGCCAGCTGTTGGCCAAGGCCGAAGCCCTGCGCACCGCCCACCACGAAGACCAGGCCGAGGCGCTGCTGTTGCGCGCCCCGACCACCGACGATTACCTGACGCTGGCCGATTGGGCGCAGCAGCGCGGCGACCTGGCGAACGCCCAGGGCCGCTACCGCAAGGTGCTGGCCAGCGAGCCGATGAACGCCGAAGCGCAGCTGGGCCTGGCCGAAGTGTTGATTGCCAGCCACCAGCCGCAGGCGGCCAAGGCCGGCTTGCTGGCGGTGCAGCCACCGGTACCGGTGAACGTCAGCTTCCAGCGGCGCCTGGCCGACGCCTGGGCCGCCGTGGGCGACAAGGCACGCGCCAAGGCGCTGTTCGCCGATTTGCTCAGCACCCCGCGCCAGGACCCGCTGGCGTACCGCGACGCAGCTCGGCTGTTGTCCACCGACGAGCCGCAACACGCGCTGGATAACTACGCCCACGCCATGGCGGCCGCACAGATGATCACCCCGCCGCAGGCCGCGCCCCGCGATGGTCGCGCCATGACCGAGGCCAGCCGTGCCCGGGACAACGACGACTGGCTGGCGCGCAGCATTCGCAGTGACGTGGATACGCTGTATCAGAAACAGAACCCCACGGTGAACCTGTACCACGACTTCGCCTGGCGCACGGACAACAGTGCCTCGGGCGTGTCCGACCTGACCACCCAGACCACCATCTTGCGGGTCGACGCACCACTGGCCCAGGGCCAGGCGTTCGTGCAGGCCGAAGACGTGCAACTGGACGTCAGCAGCTTTGCCAGCAACGACCAGTTCGGCTTGTGCGCGGTGGTCCAGGGCGGCTGCGCCAGCGGTGCGCAAAGCGTCAGCGGCACCATGCTGGGCATGGGTTGGCACGATGACAAATGGGCCTTCGACCTGGGCCATACGCCCCAGGAGTTCACTGTGTCCAACTGGGTGGGTGGCGTGACCTACAGTGGCGACTGGGACAGCGTCGGCTATCGCCTGACCGCCTCGCGTCGGCCGCTGACCAACTCGCTGGTGTCCTATGCCGGTGCGGTCGACCCGGTCACCGGCACCCGCTTTGGCGGGGTCACGGCCAACGGTTTCACCCTGGGCCTGAGCCACGATGAAGGCGGCAAGGACGGCGTGTGGGCGAGCCTGAGCAGCCACTGGCTGGTGGGCCAGAATGTCGAGAACAACCAGCGCCGCAGCGCCATGGGCGGGTACTACTACCGCCTGGTGGAGCAAGCCGACGAGCGCGTGCGCACCGGCCTGACCCTGATGTACATGGGTTACGACAAGGACCTCAGCGAGTCGACCCTGGGCCAGGGTGGCTACTACAGCCCTCAGCAATATTATTCGGTCAGCGTGCCGGTCAACTTTGCCTGGCGCGACGCCAATTGGTCGGCGTTCCTGGAAAGCTCGGTGGGCTGGTCGTTCGCCAAGACCGATGCCAGCGATTTGTACCCCAAGGACAGCACCGCCAGCGGCCTGGACAGCCTGTTGGCGCAGTCGGGCCACACCCTGGTGGATGACCCGACGCTGACCAAGAGCGCCAGTAGCAGTAATGGCATCAACTTCCGCGTGCAGGGCCTGATGGAGCGGCGCCTGTCGGATAACCTGGTGCTGGGCGGCGGTATAACCTGGCAACACAGCGAAGGCTATGCGCCAAGTCGGGCGCTGTTGTACCTGCGTTATACCTTCGACCCGTGGCAAGGCAACCTGCCGCTGCCGGTTGAGCCAATCGCGCCGTACGCCGACATGCGGTAAAAATCATTCAACGGTAATAAAATAAAAATTCCAAAATAAATATTTATGGAAAAATTATTGATTTGCCCCTGATGCCGTTCTAGCCTGAGATCACGCAACGGCTTTCTTGCCCGAAAGCCTTGACCGAATGGCCTACAACAACAAATCAGGAGCCAACATGACCTTGAATATCGGTGTCATCGGTACCGGCGCTATCGGCCGGGACCACATTCGTCGCCTCAGCTTTGCCCTGTCTGGCGCGCGGGTGGTGGCGGTCAACGACATCAACGCCGAGCAGGCGCGCGACGTGGTGACGCAATTGGGCATCGACGCGGAGGTCTATGCCAGTGGTCAGGCATTGATCAACGCGGCCAACGTCCAGGCCGTGCTGGTCACCTCCTGGGGCCCCAGCCACGAAGAATTCGTGCTGGCGGCCATCGCCGCCGGCAAACCGGTGTTCTGCGAGAAGCCCCTGGCCGTTACCGCCGACGGCTGCCGGCGGATCGTCGAGGCCGAGCTGGCCTACGGCAAGCGGCTGGTGCAGGTGGGCTTCATGCGCCCGTTCGACCAGGGCTACCGCGCACTGAAGGCGGTGATCGACAGCGGCGACATCGGCGCGCCGCTGATGCTGCATTGCGCCCACCGCAACCCGCAAGTGCCTGAAGCCTACGGCACCAGCATGGCCATCACCGACACCCTTATTCACGAGCTGGACGTGCTGCGCTGGCTGATCGACGACGACTACGTGTCGGCCCAGGTGGTGTTCCCGCGCAGCACCCGCCATACCCACGCCCAGCTGCGCGACCCGCAGATCGTGCTGCTGGAGACCGTCAAGGGCGTGCGCATCGACGTGGAAGTATTCGTCAACTGCAAGTATGGCTACGACATTCAGTGCGAAGTGGTGGGGGAGCAGGGCATCGCTCGCTTGCCGGAGCCGGCCAGCGTGCAGCTGCGTAGCGGCGCCAAGCTGTCCACCGGGATCCTCATGGATTGGAAGGACCGCTTCATCGATGCCTACGACGTGGAGCTGCAAGCCTTCATCAAGGGTGTCACCAGCGGCCAGCTGAGCGGGCCTTCGGCTTGGAACGGCTATGCCGCGGCTGTGGCGGCCGACGCCTGCACCCTGGCGCAGACCAGCGGCAACATCGAGCCCATCGATCTGCCCGCGCGCCCGGAGTTCTACAACAACTGATTCCCGCCCACCGTGTGCCTGGCTGCTGCCCCGGTAGCGGCCGGGCTGGCGGTTTTTTTCCTCATCCGAAAGGCCCGTGGGCATCCACGGGCGCTTTGTTGCGTCTATAACAAAAAGGACTGCAGCCATTCGCACGGTGCCGTGAAATGTCCTGCAGCCACTATTGACGTAGGGGGATCCCTTACCTGAATATAGATAGTTAGCAAACTATGAATATCGGTGTGTTCCTGTCCAATGAACCTCGACAAGCTCCACCTCAACATCAGCACCGGCATGGTCACCGCCGCCCGCCACTGGCGGCGCATTTGCCAGACCACGCTGGCCAACTACGGCATTTCCGAAGCCTGCGCCGTGCCGCTGCTGATCATCGTGCGCTTGGGTGACGGCGTGCGGCAGGTCAGCGTGGCTCATGCCGCCGGGCTGGAAAGCCCGTCGCTGGTGCGCCTGCTCGACCAGTTGTGCGCATCAGGTTTCGTGCTGCGCACCGAAGACCCCACCGACCGCCGCGCCAAGGCCTTGAGCCTCACGGCCACCGGTCGTGAGCTGGCCGAGGCCATTGAGGCTGAACTGGTGCGCTTGCGCCGCGAAGTGCTGCACGACATCGCACCCGCCGACCTGGAAGCGGCGCTGCGCGTGGTGCGTGCCTTCGAAGACGCGGGGCAGGGCACGGTGGTGCACTCGTCTTGAAAGCCTTCTTCAGTGATGTCCCGCCGTTGCGGGACTGGTTCTACGGCGTTCGCACCTTCATCGCTTCGATGGTGGCGCTTTACGTGGCCATGAAACTGGAAATGCCGCGGCCGTATTGGGCCATGGCCACTGTGTACATCGTTTCCAGCCCCTTTGTCGGCCCTACCACCTCCAAGGCGCTGTACCGTGGCATCGGTACCTTCGTCGGCGCGGCCGCCGCCGTGCTGTTCGTGCCGATGTTTGTGCAGACGCCGTTCCTGCTGGCGCTTATCGTCGCCGCCTGGACTGGCACCCTGTTGTTCCTGTCGCTGCACCTGCGCACCGCCAACAGCTACGCGCTGATGCTGGCCGGCTACACCTTGCCGCTGATCGCGCTGCCTGTGGTGGATAACCCGCTGAACGTGTTCGACATCGCTTCGGCGCGGTTCCAGGAAATCTGCATGGGCCTGATCAGCGCAGCGGTCATCGGTTCGATTTTCTGGCCACGGCGCCTGGCGCCGGTGCTCAGCGACTCCACGCGCAAGTGGTTTGTCGAGGCCACTACCTACAGCGACCGCTTCCTGTCCCGCGAGATTACCGCCACCGAAGTCGGCACCCTGCGGGCCTCGATGGTGGCCACGTTCAACTCGCTGGAACTGATGATCGGCCAGATCCCCCATGAAGGCGCGTTGCCGCAGACGGTACGCAACATCAAGGAACTGCGCGGGCGCATGATTCACCTGCTGCCGACCATTGATGCCCTGGACGACGCCCTGGTGGCATTGGAGCGGCGCACCGACCTGGTGCCGTTGATTGCCCCGGTGCTTGAGCAGACCCGCCAGTGGCTGCGCGAGACGGCCGCCAGCTGTTCTCCAGACCTGTGGACCCAGTTGCACGCTTGCCTGCAGGACCTTCAACCGGCTCCCGAAGCGCTGGACGACCGTCGCCAGTTGCTGCTGTCCAACGCGCTGTACCGCCTGGGCGAGTGGATCGACCTGTGGCAGGACATGCGCACCCTGCAACTGGCCATCGAAACCGAGGACCAGTCGCAGTGGCGCGCCGTGTACCGCCACTGGCGCCTGGGCCGGCTGTCACCGTTCTTCGACCGCGGTATGATGCTGTACTCGGCCTTTACCACCATCACGGCCATCCTCGTGGCCTCGATGATCTGGATTTTCACCGGCTGGTCCGATGGCGGTGGTGGCGTGATCCTGGCCGGCGTCGCGTGCAGCTTTTTCGCGGCCATGGATGACCCGGCGCCGCAGATCTACCGCTTCTTTTTCTGGACGTTGATCGCGGTGGTGATGTCCAGTCTCTACCTGTTCCTGATACTGCCCAACCTGCATGATTTCCCCATGCTGGTGCTGGCGTTCGCGGTGCCGTTCATTATCGCCGGTACCCTCACCCTGCAGCCGCGCTTCAACCTGGGCATGATGCTGACGCTGGTCAACGGCGCCACCTTCATCAGCCTGGACACCGCCTATGACGCAAACTTCCTGTCGTTCCTGAACTCCAACATCGCGGGCCCGGCGGGCTTGCTGTTTGCCTTCCTCTGGACCCTGATAGTGCGGCCCTTCGGTACCGAGCTGGCAGCCAAGCGCCTGACCCGTTTCAGCTGGCGCGACATTGTCGGCCTCAGCGAAAAGGCCACCCTGGCCGAGCACCGCGCCATGGGCGTGCAGATGCTCGACCGGTTGATGCAGCACCTGCCGCGCCTGGCCCAGACCGGGCAGGACACCGGCTCTGCCCTGCGTGACCTGCGCGTGGCGCTGAACATGCTCGACCTGCTGGCCTACATGCCACGCATCCCGGCCGGCCCACGGGCCCAGGTACGCCAGGTGGTGGACGAGGTGGGTGGTTACTTCCGTGCCTGCCTCAAGGCCCGCGAACGACTGCCGGCGCCCATGACTATCCTCATGACCATGGACCGCGCGCGTCGCGCGCTGAGCCAGCAGAACCTGGGTGACGACAGCGATGCGCGGGTGCAGATGCTGCACTCGCTCAGCGGGCTGCGCCTGGCGTTGCTGCCGGGGGTGGAAATAGTGATTGAACCGAGCGATGCCCCGGAGCTGCCGACGCACGGGCTGGATGGAGCCCCACTATGATCGGTGAAATTGATGTAAGCGGGATTTTCCTGCCCACGCTGCTGGTGATGATGGCTATCACCTATGTGCTGTTTCTGATGGTGCACGGCGTGCTCAATCGCCTGCACTTTTATCGCCTGGTCTGGCACCGGGCCTTGTTCAACGTCGGTCTGTACGCGCTGCTGCTGGGCGCGGTGGACGCACTCTGCCGAAACCTGATGACATGAAAAAACCTCTGTTGACCGTTGGCCGCCTTCTCCTGACCTTGCTGGTAGTCGCACTGGCCAGTGTGGTGGTGTATCGCATGGTGATGTACTACATGTTCGCCCCCTGGACCCGCGACGGCCACATCCGTGCCGACGTGATCCAGATATCGCCCGATGTTTCCGGGCTGATCCAGGACGTGGCGGTGCGCGACAACGAAGTGGTCAAGCGCGGCCAGGTGCTGTTCACCATCGACCAGGACCGTTTCAGCCTGGCGCTGCGCCAGGCCAAGGCAGCCCTGGCCGACCGCCAGGAAACCATGGCCCAGGCCCAGCGCGAGGCCAAGCGTAACCGTGGCCTGGGCAACCTGGTGGCCAAGGAGCAACTGGAAGAGAGCGATTCCAAGCTCGCCCGTGCCCAGGCCGCCCTGGCGGAAGCCCAGGTGGCCGTGGACACTGCCCAGTTGAACCTCGACCGCTCGGTGATCAAGAGCCCGGTGGACGGCTACCTCAACGACCGCGCCCCACGTGCCCATGAATTCGTCGCCGCAGGCCACCCGGTGCTGTCGGTGGTCGATAGCACTTCGTTCCACGTTGATGGCTACTTCGAAGAGACCAAGCTGCCGATGATCAACGTCGGGCAGAAAGTCGACATCCGCGTGATGGGCGACAACGCCCGCCTGACCGGCCACGTGCAGAGCATCGTCGCCGGCATCGAAGACCGCGACCGCAGCAGCGGTTCGAACCTGCTGCCCAACATCAACCCGGCCTTCAGCTGGGTGCGCCTGGCCCAGCGTATTCCCGTGCGCATTGCCTTCGACGACGTGCCGGAGCACTTCCGCATGATCGCCGGCCGCACGGCCACTGTGTCGATCGTCGATGATGCCGGCCAGCCTGTGGAGAGCGCTCGATGAACCACTGCGTGCGTCTTTCGGCGGTGGCCCTGGGGCTGCTGCTGTCGGCCTGCCAGATGGTGGGGCCCGATTACCATCGGCCCAAGGACGGCGCTATCAACCGCCCGGACCTGCAAGGCAGCCTGGCCACGGGCGACAGCAACGTGGTGTCGGCGCCGGTGCCTCAGGACTGGTGGAAGCTGTACAACGACCCGCGCCTGGACCAGCTGGTGAGTCAGGCGCTGGTATCCAGCACTGACCTGCGGGTGGCGGCTGCCAACCTCAACCGTGCCCGTGTGCAAATTGAAGAAGCGCAAAATGCCGGTGGCTTTACCACCAAGGCTGAAGCAGGCGCACAGCGCTTGCAGGAATCCGCAGAGGCGTACCTGCAAGGTGTGAAGATCCCGGTCGCCAACGTTGGCAATCTGTCGCTGAGCACCTCGTACCAGTTTGACCTGTGGGGCACGCTACAGCGCGGTGTCGAGGCATCCCAGGCCAACGCCGACGCGGCCCAGGCGGCTGCCGACACGGCGCGTATCACGCTGGTGGCCGAGGTTGTGCGTTCTTACACGCAAATCTGCGCTGCCAACGAAGAGCGGCACATCGCTGAAAAGTCCCTGGACCTGCAAATGCAAGGCGTGCGTCTGACCCAGCGTCTGCGTGATGCCGGCCGTGGCGATGAAACCCAGGTGACCCGTACCCAGACGCAATTCAAGTCGTTGCGCGCCGAGTTGCCGAAATTCGAAGCCGAGCGCCAGGCTGGGCTGTACAAGTTGGGCATGCTGCTGGCCAAGCCGGTCAACCAGTTGCCGGCAGGTACTGCCGATTGCGCCGAGTTGCCGAAAATCGCCCAGGTGATGCCCGTAGGCGATGGTGCCGCCTTGCTCAAGCGCCGTCCCGACGTGCGCCAGGCCGAGCGCAAGCTGGCAGCCGCCACCGCTGAAATCGGTGTGGCCACCGGTCAGCTGTACCCGGACATCAGCATCGGTGCCACGGTCGGTTCGGTGGGCTTCCTCAAGGACCTGGGCGAAGACACTGCTAACCGCTGGGGTTTTGGCCCCTTGATCAGCTGGACCATCCCGGGCAACCAGGCGCGTGCTCGCGTTCGAGAGGCAGAGGTGTCCACCCAGGCCGCCCTGGCCAACTTCGATGGTGTGGTGCTCAACGCCGTGCGCGAAGCGCAGACCGGCCTTGCCCAATACACCGCCTTGCTGGAACGCCGCGACGCCTTGGCCGACGCCGAACAGTCAGCCCGCGAGGCCGCCGACCAGACGCACCGCTTCTACATGGCCGGCCGCGAATCGTTCCTGGCTGACCTGCAGGCCACCAAGACCTACACCGACGTCACCGCGCAACTGTCGGCCGCCAACACGCAAGTGGCCATGCAGCAGATCAACGTCTTCCTGGCCCTGGGCGGCGGCTGGGAAACTGCCCGCAAGCAGTAATTGCCAGGTGGTTTGACTAACGTGGGGGAACAGGGGGGGCGCACGACCTTACTCGTGATCGGGCTGGCACCTGTGCCAGCCTATAACCACGCTGCATCCCAAAGTGAATAATCACCAATATTGTCGGCTAGACCTGCTCTTAGCGGGTTACCGACGATGTAACGAGCCACCGCCTTTATATCTTCTTCTCTACGGACTGCCCGGTCATGGAAGCCCTCCTGCCACAGGGCGCCGCCTCGTGTTTGTTCCCGATTGAAAAAAACCGTTGAGCGCGATTTGGTCCTGCCGATGACCCGGCTCAGATCATTGCTTTTGAGTTCGAAGAGCCAGTGAAGGTGGTCGGGCATGATGACCCAGGCGAGCGATTCGACGGTATTCTCAGTGTGTGCGGCCTTGAGCGCCTGGATGACGGGCCGGGCGGCTACCCAATCCGTGAACAGCCGCTCTCGCTCCACGGTGACTAGCGTGACCAGGTACAGACGACCTTGTTCTGCAAACCGACCCTTGCGCAAGCGTTGGGATTGTGGAGTAGGCATTCCGTTGCCTCCGAGGAATAAGAGGCAATGAACGTACAGGAAGTCTCGATTCCTGGCTGTTCAGGGTTATCGCAGGATATTGCAGCGGTGCTGCGTCTGGCACATCGCGAGCAAGCTTTGCTCCCACAGGGTGAACTGCCCCCATAAAATGGGGTACTCACCGAACTCTGTGGGAGCAAAGCTTGCTCGCGATAGGGCCATTGATAGCCCCAGTAATTTAGGATTTACCGGACAGGTCAGCCATGCCCTTGAGCAGTTCGATGGGCAGCGGAAATACAATGGTCGAGCTCTTGTCGCCGGCGATCGAGCCCAACGTCTGCATGTAGCGCAGTTGCATGGCGCCCGGTTGGCGGCCGAGCATTTCAGCGGCCTGCATGAGTTTTTCCGACGCCTGCAGTTCGCCTTCGGCATGAATCACCTTGGCGCGCCGTTCACGTTCGGCTTCCGCCTGTTTGGCGATGGCGCGCACCATGGAGTCATTGAGGTCGACGTGCTTGATCTCCACGTTCGCCACCTTGATGCCCCACACGTCCGTCTGCGCATCCAGCACCTGCTGAATGTCCATGTTCAACCGCTCACGTTCGGCCAGCAGTTCGTCGAGCTCATGCTTGCCCAACACGGCGCGCAAGGTGGTCTGGGCCAGTTGGCTGGTGGCCATCAGGAAGTCTTCAACCTGGATGATGGCCTTTTGCGGGTCCAGCACGCGGAAGTACAGCACCGCGTTGACCTTCACCGACACGTTGTCGCGGGTGATCACGTCCTGGGGCGGAACGTCCAGCACCACGGTGCGCAAGTCCACGCGCACCATCTGTTGCACCACCGGAATCAGAATGATCAGGCCCGGGCCTTTGACCTGCCAGAAGCGCCCGAGCTGAAACACTACGCCCCGCTCGTACTCGCGCAGGATGCGAAACGTCGACAGCGCCAGCAGGAACAGCACCACCAGTATTGCGACATAGCCGACTTCGATGAACATGGTTCACGCTTCCTTCGGCGTATGGGCCGCTTCGACTTCCAGTTGCACGCCACGGCGTGCCAAGACTTTCACCTGCTCACCGGTCTGCAGCGGCGCGTCGCAGCGAATCTGCCACTGCTCGCCTTGCAATTGCACCCAGCCGGCGCGGGTGTTGTCCGATTGCAGAGCGGCCACGGTGCACACCTTGCCGACCAGCTCGGTGTCGCCACCCACCGGCCGTCGGCGCGCAGCGCTGATCGCCATGGCCAGTACCGTGACCACCAGCACCACGGCCACCGCCGCCACAGCCAGCAGCAAACCGCCCGACACGGCGATGTTCGGCCCCTGTGCGTCGACCAGAACCACCACGCCCAGCAACAGCACCACCAGCCCACCGACGCCCAGCACGCCGTAGCTCGGCAGCAGCAACTCGATCGCCAGCATCATCAGGCCGAACAGAATCAGGCCAGACGCGGCCTGGTTCACTGTCAGCACGATTACTGTGCCCACTTGCACCTCCAGAAAGGGATTACCCTCGACGTCCGCTTCAAAGTTACCTTTACTTAAAGTTTAGTTGACCCCGAGGGTACCCACATGGAATCGCCCACCCATAGCCTGCCAGCCTTGTTCCAACAGCTGGGGCTGCGCGCCGACCCCACGAGCATCGAGAAATTCGTCAGCAGTCACTCGCCGCTCAAGGCGGACCTGAAGCTGCACGAGGCGTTCTTCTGGACACCTGCCCAAGCCGCTTTTCTGCGCGACGAAATTATCGAGGACGCCGACTGGGCCGAAGTCATCGATCAGCTCAATGAAATGCTGCATAAAGTGCGCTGAACGTGCCGCTTATCTGCCAGTGGCGTTGATTTGACTTGCACGCGCAATAATTGCCACAGCCTGTCCTATGCTCTGATTTATCGGGTTCCTGTGGTCTGTTCATGACCGCGCGGCGGTACTCACGCGGATTCTTTCAGTCATCACTGGCCCCGGGTCAATGGGATGATAATAACTATGAAAGATTCCTATGCTCCTGGCTTCTGGTGCGCCACCACGGCGCTCGGATTGATAACTGCCACTTACCTCTACGGGGTCGTCCAGGCCCATCAGATCGAGCAAGCCCTGGTTTTCTTCAATAGTGCGTTGTGGTTGATCGGCGTGCTGGCGATAGCGATGCTGGCTTGGTCTGCCCATGAAAACGCACAACTGAAAAAGCGACGGCAAACCCAGGGTCACACCCTGGTGCGCATCTGGGATACCAAGGTTGCCCTGCGCAAGGTCGAGACCGTGTTCGACCGTTACTTCTGGGGCAGCTATTGGCAACCGGGGCGTACCTTCCAGGAGGTGATGGGCGACCTGGCCGGCACGCCGTTGGAAAAATCCCTGGAAGCGCTGAAGTTGCAATGCCAGGAGCTGGATGAGGAAATCCACAGCAGCGAATGGCACTGGCTGGACAATGCTCGTGAGCTGTCCAGCGTAGCCACGGCGCTGGCGCGCCAGCGTTACCTGCTGGATTTCTGCGACCCGCGCACCACTATCAAGGGTGGGGCGGTGATCGACCGGGAAATGGAGGTGCTGGTGTACACATGGTCCACGCGGCTGCGGGCGTTCGATCATCAGCTTGATGAGCTGGAGACCGAGTACAACGTTTGAGGGTCGCGTGGTGAAGCGGGACGCGGCCTTGCGGCCGCGTCCGGGGTATCGGATCAGAACTGATAACTCAACGTCGCCGCCACGTTGCGTTCTTCACCCACGTAGCAGAAGTTCAGGCTGGCGCACGTGGCCACGTAGTGCTCGTTGGTCACGTTGTTGGCGTTGACGCGCAGGTCCAGGCCCTTGAGTCCGATCTTGCCCAGGTCGTATCCCACCGAGGCGTCATACAGTGTGTAGGCCGGCACCTTCATGGTGTTCTCGGCATCGGCCCAGCTGTAGCCAACATAGCGCACGCCAGCGCCCACACGAAGACCGTCCAGCACACCATTGCTGAATTTGTAGTCAGCCCACATCGACGCCATCTGCCGCGGTGCCTGAGTCGGCGAATTGCCTTTGTTCTCGATAACGTTATCGGCAGTGCTGAGGGTGCTGATCATCGACTTCGAGTATTTCAGATCGTTGAAGGTGTAGCTGCCCAACAGTTTCAGGTTGTCGGTGACCTGCAGGTGCGTTTCCAGCTCCACGCCCTGGGAACGCACGGCGCCTACGGCGCGGTAGAAGTTTTCCTGGGGCAGCTTGGTGGCCAGGTTTTCCTGGTCGATACGGAACACCGATGCGGTATAGAGGTTGTCCGAGCCCGGCGGCTGGTACTTCAGGCCGGCTTCCCACTGGGTGCCATCGGTAGGCGGCAGCGGGTTGCCGCTGGCGTCGGAGTAGGAGTTGGGGTTGAACGACTCCGAGTAGCTGATGTACGGCGCGATGCCGTTATCGAACAGGTAGAGCACGCCGGCACGGCTTGTCAACTTGCTGCGCTCGTCGCTGATCTTGGTGCCCAGCGGGCGATTGTACTCGGCGATGCGGTTCTCATCGGAGGTCTTCACCCAGTCCTGGCGCACGCCCAGGGAGATGCGCCACTTGTCCAGCTCGATCAAGTCCTGCAGGTACACGCCGGTCTGTTGCAGGCGGCGCACGTAGCTGGTGGGGTCGTAGTAGCTGATCGCCGAATTGCCATACACCGGGTTGAAGGCGTCGATGGGCGCCAGCGAGCCGCTGGTCCAGTCAACCACGGTCTTGCGGTGTTGGTAGTCCACGCCCAGCAGGGTGGTGTGCTTGGCCGCGCCGGTGAAATATTCGGCCTGCAGCATGTTGTCGATGATGAACGAATGCAGCTTCTCGCTGGCACCGGAGTAGTAGCGATTCAGCTGGTTGCTGGTGGCGGTGGTATAGCCGTAGCCGTACACCTGATCGAGATCAACCTTGGAGTCCAGGTAGCGGAAGTTCTGCCGGGCCGTGAAGGTGTCGTTGAAGCGGTGTTCGAACTGGTAGCCGAACGACTGCTGGTCGCGGCTGTAGTTATCCACACCCGGCTCGCCTTCGAAGAAGTGCTCGGAAATACGCTGGCCGTTGCGCTGGTGCAGCAGGCCATCGGCGGGCAAGCCGCCGTGGTAGCCGCCTTCCGGATCGTGCTGCAGGTAGGCCTGCAGGGTCAGCGAAGTGTCTTCGTCGAAATCGATGCTCAAGGTTGGCGCGATGGCGTAGCGCTTTTCCTCGTTGTGGTCGAACTGGGTGTCGGACTCGTGAGTCAGGCCAGTGACGCGGTAGGCGATGCGCTTTTCGTCATCCAGGGGGCCGCTGAAGTCGAAACCCATGCCGTGCTGGCCTTGGGTGCCAACGGTGGCCTCAATCTGGTGGTAATCCTCGTACAGCGGCTTCTTGGTGGTCAGCGCCACCAGGCCGCCCGGGGAGCTACGGCCGTAGAGCACCGACGATGGACCCTTGAGAATATCGACGCGCTCCAAAAAGTACGGGTCGATCTGCATGGTGCTGTAGGTGCCGCTGTCGCCCATGGACTTGAGGCCGTCGATGTAGATGTTATCCACCGAACCGTCATTGAAGCCGCGCATGGCGATGTAGTCGTAGCGGTGAGTGGCGCCGTAGGGGTTGGTCAGCACGCCGGGGGTGTAGCGCATGGTCTGGGCCACGGTCTGCGCGCCCTGGTCGTCCATTTGCTGGCGGGTGACCACCGACACGCTCTGGGAGGTTTCCAGCAGCGCGGTACTGGTCTTGGTAGCGATCTGGCTGTGCGTGGCGTTGTAGCCATCGGTGCTGCCCAGGGCGTTACCCAGGGAGAAGCCGCGGATGTCGGTGGACGGCAAGGTCATGGCCTGGTCCTGGGCCGCTTGCAGCACAAAGCTGCTGCCGTCGGCGCTGCTGGCCAGCAGGCCGCTGCCGGCCAGC
The DNA here is from genome assembly GCA_963816515.1 of uncultured Gammaproteobacteria bacterium. Lineage (GTDB taxonomy): Bacteria > Pseudomonadota > Gammaproteobacteria > Pseudomonadales > Pseudomonadaceae > Aquipseudomonas. Next base: position 2,556,361 of record CAWFKX010000001.1, read on the forward strand.
AGGGTGCTCAGGCCTTGCTCGACGCTGTAGTTGCCTTGCAGGCCCGGGCTGCTTTTGCCCTGGGTTTGTTCCGGGGTGGCGGCCAGGGTGATGCCGGCCTGGCGGGCGAACTGGTTCAGTGCCTCGTTCAGCGGTCCGGCGGCGACGCTGTAGCTGCGGCTGGCGGCGTGGGTATCAAGCGGTTGCGCGGCCTGCACGGCCAGCGGCAGGGCGGCCAGGCCCATGGCGGTGCACAGCAGCGCGGCGCGCAGGTCCAGCAAGCGGGGGGTGAAAGCGGTTTTGCCAGTCATGGTGCGGTTCCAAGGGGGCATGAACAGATGAATTACTGTCCAAGCCGGACTGGCCGGCGAAACCCGCCAAAAAAAATTGAAAAAAGCCTGTACGGGTTACACCCGAGCTTCCAGGCGCACCCAGAATCGCGTGCGGCTGTGCACGCGCACGGGCAGGGTCTGTGGCAGCAGGGCCAGCAGCTTGTCGGTGTCGTCGAGGCGGAACACGCCCGACAGGCGCAGGTCGGCGATGCCCTCGGCGCAGCTGAGGGAACCGTGGCGATAGCGCCCCACTTCTTCCAGGAAGGCTTGCAGGCGAATGTTGCGGGTCACGATCAGGCCATCGGCCCATGCGCCCATGTCCATGTCCGGGGTAGCCACCAGCCGAGGGCCCCGGTGGTCGATCTGCCAACTCTGGCCCGCCGTGGCCCACACCAGGGCGCCGCTCAGGGCCGGGTAGATTGCCACCTTGCCGCGAGCCACGCTCAGGCGTGTGCAGTCATCCTGCTGGCGTATTGCGAAGCGGCCTTCGCTGGCCTCGAACAGGGCATCGCGGTTGCTGACCCGGAACGGGCGTTTTTGCCTGTCGGGCTGGCAGGTCAGCATAATTTCGCCGTGCTTGAGGCTGACCAGCCGTTGCTGGCTGCTGAACTGGCTGTCGGCCGCGCTGTGGGTGTTGAGTTGCAGCTGCGAGCCATCGGGCAGGGTAAAACTGCGCCGCTCGCCCACGCCGGTGGCGTAGTCCGATGCCCACTGTTGCCAGGCGTCCAGGTCGCGTCCCAGCCAGCCGGCACTGCCCAGCAGCGCGGCCACGCCCAGCAGCTTCAGTGCCTGGCGGCGGCCCAGGCGTTGGGCGCTGGTTTCCAGTGCCAGGCCGGCACCGGGCACGGCGCGGTAGTGGCTGGCCATTTCCTGGCTCAGCGATTGAATGCGTTGCCAGGCCAGTTCGTGGCGCTGGTCAGCGGCGCGCCAGTTGGCGCACTGGCGCTGCACCCGGGCGTTACCGCCGTTATTGTCGATGCGCAGCATCCAGTTGATGGCCTGGCGGACCATCTGCGGGTCGGGCGCCGCGCCGTGATCAGTGTTCATAGCGCAGCAGGTAGCAGTGAAACAGGGCGTCGGCCACATAGCGTTCCACCGAGCGCAGTGACACGCCCAACTGCTCGGCGATGTCCTTGTGCGCGAGGCCTTCGCACTGCGACAGCAGGAAGGCTTTGCGCACCTTGGGCTTGAGGCCTTCGAGCAGGCGCGCGATGCCTTCCAGCAGCTCAAGCAGCAGGGCGCGAGTTTCCAGGCTGGGCACTTCGGCGGCCGGCAGGTGGGCGATGGTTTCCAGGTAGGCGCGGTGCAGTTCCTCGCGACGCCAGTGGTCGATCACCAGACCACGGGCAATGGTGCGCAGGAAAGCGCGCGGCGCGCTCAGCTCCAGGCGTTCGGTGCGTTGCAGCAGGCGCAGGAAGGTGTCCTGGGCCAGGTCCGCGGCATCGGCGGCGTTGCCCAGGCGGCTGCGCAGCCAGGCGTTGAGCCAGCCGTGATGATGGCGATAGAGCGAGTGCACGGCATATTCTTGGGAGGACATAAGGACGCGCTGCGCAAAACTGCATGAATGATAATTAGTCTTATTTTCATAAAGCTTCACACAATTTGCAACAGTGCGCCTTCGGCTATAAAAAAACGTTGGCGCTGCTGAAGGCTGCGATGAGGGCAGCGTGCCCTTTGGAATCATGGGCACGCTGCGCGTGCCATCGCAGCCTGTCGGCGGCTCAGGCGAACTGCTGGGTGACGTTGTTCATGGCGTCATCGGCGAAACCCTGCAGGAACTGCTGGAAGTCTGGCAGCGCTTCGGCTCCGCCGGTCCAGGGCTCGCCCTTGATGGTCCATATGGCCTTCGAGGTATTGGGCCCGGTTTCATGCACCTCCATCGACGCCCACAGGTTGCCGATGTTCAAGGTGGTATAGATCAGGCTCCAAGTCATGCGCCGGGCTGTGTCGTCGTGGCTGTTGAGTTGTTCCACGACGATGTTCTGGCCATCGCGAAAGAACTTCTTGCGCAGCGAGCGCACGCCGCTGCCGGTCATCTCGATGCGCTCCAGCGCCGGGATGAAGCGGTCGAAGCCGGCGAAATTGCCCACCACTTTCCATACGGCATCGGCGGGCGCCGCCACGTTGACCGCCGCCGTCACGGTGCAGCCGTGTGGGTTGTGGACCAGGGTATCGGGGACCAGTGCGTGTTTGACAGGTGCGTTCATGGTGGATCTCCTTCGGGGGTAGGGGGTTAGATGAACTGGATTTCCTTCAGGTACGCGCAACCCTTGCGCAGCAGCGCCGGGGTTTTGCTGGGGTAGCGCTCGCCCATGCGCTGCACGCCGCTGCGGGCATTGCCGTGGTCGATGCGCGAGATATCGCCGATGTCTTCTTCGAAACCGTCCAGGTAGAAACCCAGCACGCCGAACAGCGCATTGTCGGCATCCACGCGCCGCAGTTGTTGTTGCCACTGGGCAATGCTGACCAACTCGAAATCACGCCCGGCCTCACGGAAGGCGTCCACGTAGCTGGCCCAGCTCAGCGGCTCGGGGTTGTGCAGGTTGAACACTGCCTGGCGTGGCTGGTAGCGGCTGCAGTGGAAGGCCAGGAAGCGCGCCAGGAAGTCCACCGGCATCAGGTCGAAATTCAAGCTCAACGCCGGCACCTGACCCAGTTGCAGCGAGCCCTTGAGCATCAGCATCAGGCGATTCTTGTGAGGCTGGCACACGCCGGTGCGGCTGTTGAAGGTGATGTTGCCGGGGCGGTAGAGGTTGGCCCACACCCCTTGTTCGCGGGCACGCTGGAGGATGCGTTCGGCTACCCATTTGGATAGGTTGTAGCCATTACGGATGTAGATCGGCGGAGTGTCGGCCGGTGGCTCCTCCAGCACATTGCCGTTGGCGTCGACGACGCTGGAGGCCGACAGCGTCGAGACGAAATTGAAGATCTTCTTGCTGCGCCCCTCGCACAGTCGCAGGCAGTGGAACACCGGTTCGACGTTGCTGGCCGCCAGGGCCTCGTAGTCGAGCACATGGTTGACCTGAGCGGCGTTGTGCATCAGGGCGCCGTAGTGCCGGTCCAGGTAATCGTACACCTCGTCGGTCAGGCCCAGCTGTGGCTGGGTGATATCGGCGGCATACACCCGTACACGGCTGAGGTCCAGGTGCCCCAGGCGGTTTTCCACCAGTGCCTGGTGAAAGCGCTCGCTGGCGCTGTGCCCGGGTTGCTCGCGCACCAGGCATGCCACTTCGCTGGCGCCCCAGGCCAGCAGCGCCTCGACGATGTGCACGCCGAGGAAGCTGTTGGCCCCGGTGACCACCACTTTATGCACATCGCCCAGGCGCTCGATGGGCAACGGCGAGAGGTCCAGGTCGCGGAAGGCATCGCTCAGGGCCCTTGCGCTGACCTGGCGCACCTGGTCCTCGACGCCGCTGACCAGTTCAGCGAGGCGCTTGAGGGTCGGCAGCTCGATGAAACGGTTGATCGAGATGCCGGTGCCGAAGCGTTCGCGAATCTGCAGCAGCATTTGCGAGAGCAGGATGGAATGGCCACCCAGGTTGAAAAAGCTGTCGTCGGTGCTGATGTCCTCGGGTGGTAGCTCCAGCAGCTCGCTCCATAGTGTCAGCAGCTTCGCCTCGCCGGCGTTGGCGGGTGCCTGCCGTGGCCGGCCGCTGGTGTCGGCCTGGGGGATGGCCAGCAGCGCCTTGCGGTCGACCTTGCCGTTGGCCGTTGCCGGCAACACGGCCAGTTCGCTGTAGCGCAGTGGCCGCATGTAGTCAGCCAAGTGCGTTTCAGCGTGGGCTTTGAGCCTGGCCAGCGCCTCGCCGTCGGCATGGCGCGGCTGGGCGACGAACGCCAGCAGGCGGCGCTGCGCGTCCACCACCACGGCCACCTGGGCGAACTGCCCGCTGGCGCGCAGGCAGTGTTCGACTTCCTCAGGCTCGACGCGAAAGCCACGAATCTTCACCTGGTTATCGCGGCGCCCGCACAAGGTGATGCCGCAGTCGCCCCACTGGCCAATGTCACCGGTCTTGTAGGCCGCCAGTTGTTCACCGTCGGGCAACGTCAGAGTGACGAAGCGCTCGGCGCTCAACGCCGGATTGTTCAGGTAGCCCAGGCCCACGCCGGCCCCGGCGATGAACAGCTCGCCGGGCGTATCGTCGGCGACCGGCCAGCCGCTATCATCCAGTATCAACACTCGGACATTGGCGATCGGCCGCCCCAGGTGGCGCGGATTGTCGCCGGCGCTCATGCACCGGGTCGTGGCCAGCACCGTGGTTTCGGTTGGGCCGTAGATATTGTGCAGGTGGCAGCGGTTGGCGAATGCCTCCAGCACCGCCGGTTCGCACACGTCCCCACCGGTCACCAAGTGGCGCAGGGCCAGAGGAGCGTCGCCGGGCAGGATGCTCAGCAATGCGGGCGGCAGGAAGGCGTGGCTGACCTCGCGGCTGTTGATCAGCGCCACCAGCTGGCTGGGGTCGCGACGCTGGTCGGGCGTGGGCACCACCAGTGTCGCGCCGGCGATGAAGGTCGGCAGTATGTCCAACAGCGAAGCGTCGAAGCCGATGGTTGAAAACTGCAACACCCGGCTGCTGGGTTCAAGCGCCACGTGCTGGCGGTACCAGGCCTGGAAGTGGTTGAGGTTGGCGTGGCTCAGCACCACGCCCTTGGGCTGGCCCGTGGTGCCCGAAGTGTAGATGGCCACAGCGGGCGCCTGGCCGTCCGGCAGTCGGTCGAACAACTGGGTGCGCTGCACGGCAGGCAGGTGGTCGATGGCCAGGCACTGCATGCCGATGGCGTCGAAGGGCGCCTCGCCGGCGTGCAGCAGCAGGGTGGCCTGGGCGTTCTCGGCTATTGCCTGCAAACGCTTGGCGGGTTGGTTGGGGTCCATCGGCAGGTAAATCGCCCCGCTGCCCAGCACGGCCAGCAGTGCCGCGTAGAGCAGCGCCGACTTCTCCAGGCAGACACCGATCACCGCCGGTTGTCCCGGCGGCAGGTGGGCTGCCAGCGCTGCCTGAATGCTCAAGGCCAGCGCATGCAACTGGGCGTAACTCAACGAGCTGTCATTGAACAACAGCGCCGGGCGTGGGGCGTGGCGCAGCAGGCTGGCCTGAACCTGCTCCAGCAGTGCCGGTTGCGCATTGTCCAACAGCTGCGCCTGGTCGGTGCGGTTGATGCCGTGCACGAAAGCCAGCGGCTCCAGTGCGTTCAGGCCGTGCTGGCCGGCCAGCGCGGCTGCATCGCAGGCTGGCCAGTGGCCGAAATGTTGCGGGTCGCGCGACAACCGGCTGATTTCCAGCAGCATGCGTTCCAGCAGGCTTTCCACCACCCGGGCCCGCAGCACTTCGCCGTTCTCGCTGGGGTGCGCTGCCAGTGCCTGGCAAATCACCAGCCGCTGTGCCTGGGCCGTGCCGGCCCAGCATTGCCATTGCACCCGGGGCAGGGCGCCGGCGCCCGTATCCAGGCTGACGCGCAGCCCCAGGTGCAGGCAGCGCGCGGGTGTAGCAGGCAACGGCTGTCCGCTGCCGTCTTCGATCAACAGGTCGGCCGGCGCGTCACCGCCGTCCACCTGGTGCCCGTATTCGCGCAGCCCGTCGCCCAGCTGGCGCAGGGCCCGGCTGGCACCACACAGCATGATCCGCAGACGTCTCATGGTCTTCTCCTTGGGTCAGGGCAGGTAAGCCGCCAGGGCATGGCGCACGCAGGGGCTGTCGAGCATCGAGCTGCCCTGGAAAAAGCGCAGGATGTTGCCCAGCAGCGGATGCTGGCGGTTGATGGGGAACGCCAGGCCCTGCGCCTCTTCGCGCAGCGCCTCGCGCACCCCAGGGTCGGGGTGCAAGTGCTCGATCAGGCTCAGGTCGAAGGCCTTCTGGATGTCGTTCGTCAGGTAGCGTTCGATGAACGTCGGCAGCATGCGCGCCAACAGCGCCTGGTCGGCGGCCGGTGCCGCCTGCCAGTAGATGCGCACCAGACGTGTCCAGAACGTGGAGTGGCGGCCCTCGTCCAGCAGGTGGTCGGCCATCAGCCCCTTGATCGAGTCCTTGACCGTGTCATCGCGGGCAAAGGCGGCGACGTCATTGGTCAGGGTGTTCTCCGCGATCGCCACGCAGATCAGCTCGGCGGCCTGGCGCAGGTGCTCGGGTACCTCGGCCAGGGCGGCGGGAATGGCCCGGCTCAGCTCTATTTCGCTGGGCAGCGCAATGGCCTGGATACCCGTCAGCTCGATGGTCTGCTGCATGAAGTCCATGGCCACCAGGGCGTGGTAGTCCTCGTCCACCACCACCGTCATGGCGTCGTAGCGACAGGCGAACGGGAATAGCGTCGAAAACCGGCCGCGGGCGATGGCGCTGGCGGTGTGGTTGACGATTTCCGTCTCGAAAATCACCACGTCGTGGATGAACTTGTAGAGGCTCTGCACCAGGGCGAAATCACGCTGGCCGGGGCATTCGCGCTGGAACGTGGCGCTGAGTACCAGCGGCTGGCGACTAAGCGGGTAGATCAGCCGCTGGTCGTCCTCCAGCCGCCGTCGCGGGCGGGTGCGTATGGTGGCGCGGCTCTCCCACGCCTCGGCAAACGACCGGTAGTCGGCGGCGTTCATGCGCTCACCTCGGCACCGGCATGCATACTCACCCGCAGGCGATCCCACAGGGCCATGCGGCTGTCGATGGCGGCCACGGCCGCGGCAAGCACATCCTGCTGGCGCTGCGGGTCGTCACCCACCAGGCGATCAAGCAGCGCCTGGGCGGCCGGGCCATGGTCGTCGGCATCGACTTCAATGTGCCGCTGCAGGTAATAGCACAGCGTGGGTGCCTGGCGTTCAGTGATGCCCCAGTCGTCCAGCAGGCGTTGGAACATGTGCGGTATCACGCTTTCCCGGCCGTGCAGGAAGGCGGCGGCCACTGCATGGGCGGGGGCATGCAGGGCGGTTTCCAGGGTGTCGCAGACGAAGTGGATGGCGGCGGGCGCGGCGTTGACGCTATGCAGGGCGGTACGATAGTTGACGCCTTCGGCCTGCAGCGCGACAAAATGTTCGATGGGGCCAGTGTCGGCACCGATCTCGCGCATCGCATCCAGGTACAGTTCGAAATGGCTGTAGTGGCCCTGGTGCAAGTGTTCGTCCGATTCTTCGCCCAGCACTATTTCATTGATCAGCCTGGCGGCCTTGGCGTCCGTCGGTGGCAGCCAGGGCAGGCTCACGCAGGTCAGCTCACGCTGCAGGCGCTTGGTCAGCGACATGAAGTCCCATACCGCGAACACATGGGTTTCCATGAAGCGCTGCAGTACTGGCAGCGAGTTGATTTCGGCGAAGATCGGGTGGGCACCCAGTTCGCTTTTTTTCTGTTCGAGCAAAACGTTTTGAAAGGTCATGGCGCTTCCTTAATGTTTTTGAACATTTGATCAACACAGTTGAGTGGCGAATGTGCACGGGCGTCGGTTATCGGGTTGAACAGCTCCTTTAATTGTCGGGTCCGGTGTACGTTAATATTCAGTGTTGCTGCTCCAGGCATTTGAAGTTGCCGCGGAGGTACCTTGAAAGTTAGACCACATTTTTCCTGGATATCAAATATTTTCGTTAAAAAACATATACTTACGTTTTTAAGGATGTCGCAGTTCGCCCAAAGTGGCGCAGCCAGTTTCAGGGGCGCGAGCGCTCCTCTTTCGACGGTTCAAGGTCAAAATAAAAAAGATGAGTGAATGCCTCACTCAGAGCACTCGGTTGCGTGGTTTCGTCAGTTGATGACTTGAGGGGACTAGGCCCGGTGCACGATGCTCCTGCGTGGGTGACTGTCGGCAGTCCGTTAGTTAAGCGGACCGGTCACGGCCTTGGATCAGTGCAAGAGTGTGCGCTAAACGGTCGATTTGCCATGCGAGCGCAGTGTCGGAACGTAAGGGCGGGCAGGGGTGGGACGAATCAGGCGCTGAGCAGGCCCAGATGAGTGTTGATTATGTGCAGCAGGCGCTGGCGCTGGGTGTGCACGAAGAAGTGATCGCCGGGCAGTTCGATCAACTCGAAGGCCTGCTGGGTGAATTGCTGCCACTGCAGCATGGCGGCCAACGGGTCCAGTGGGTCGTCGCTGCCATAGAGCGCGGTCAACGGCACGCCCAGTGAATGCCCGGGCGTATCGGACCACGATTCGGCAAGCCGCAGGTCGCAGCGCAGCGTCGGTTCAAGGCGGGCGAGGAAGGCCTGGTCTTCACGTTGTAGCGCGGTCAATGCATTGAGTGTTTCCAGCGCCTGGAAAAGCTCGGGGGCCGGCATGTGGTTGAACAGCGTGCTCGGCCGGGTATCGGGGCTGCGGCAACCGGCGATGAACAGGTGGCGGGTCTGGCCGGGAAACGCGCGGCCGGCGCGCTTGGCGATCTCGTAGGCAATGCTGCCGCCCAGGCAATGCCCGAACAGGGCATGGGGTTCGGCAAGCAGCGGTTTTAGTTGTGCGAAGGCCTGCTCCAGCAGCCTCGGCCATTCATCCAGGGCCGCTTCGTCGGCGCGCTCACCGTGGCCGGGCAGGCATACCGCGACCAGCTCGATGTGGTCGTCCAGGTCGCCCGCCCATTGCAGCATCTGGCGCGGGTCGGCGCCGGCGCAGGCGAAGCAGATCAGGCGCATCTGCGCCGGCTGTTGCCGGGAGTTCACCACCATCAACCATGGATTGTCTTGCGCGCGCACTGCGGTTCCTCGGGCCGGCGTGGCCGGACTACTGGGGGGTGGCGCGCTGCCTCCCTGGGCGCGCCAGCCGCTCAAGTGGGTTTGTTTGAGTCGAGATAGTGCCGAATGGTGGCCGATGCGTGGTTCAAGTGGTCCTGCAGCACCTGGACGGCATGCTCGATGTTCTTCTCCTGCACGGCGTCGACCAAGGCAATATGGTCATCCTGGGTGGGTTTGCCCAGGCCCATGGCCGACAGGTGGAAGCGCAGGAAGCGTTCTTCTTCGTTGAGCTCCTGTTCGATCATGCGCAGAAGCTTGCGGTTGGTGGCCCCTGCGTACAAGGACAGGTGAAACAGCCGGTTGAGGCGCCCCAGTTCCGTCAAGTTGGTCTCGGTATCGAGCTGGTCGATGTAGCTGCGTGCCTGGGCAAGGTGCTCCGGGGTGAGGTTGGGGATCGATTGGCGCAGCGCTTCCGTTTCCAGCAGCAGGCGCACGGCATAGGTGTCGACCGCATCCTCGCCGATGAGCGGCGCCACCACCGCGCCTTTGTGCATCACCACCTTGAGCAGCGATTGTGCCTCGAGCTGGCGCAAGGCCTCGCGCACGGGCATGCGGCTGACGCCAAACAGCGTTGCCAGTTCCTGTTGGCGCAGCGCCATGCCTTCCGGGAGTCGGCCATCAAGAATGGCACTGCGCAGTTTTTCTTCTATGACTGAGCGGGCGAGATGGGCGGGAACCGGCTCGCTGACCAGAATGGAGCTCAACGACTTTTTGGCTGTCACAGTGGGCCTGCCTGATCGGTATGTAACTTTTTATGTAAAGGATCCAATAGAAGAACCTAGTGGTCCTTGGACTGGCTGTCAAACGGATGGTGTACAGCTTTTTTCGTACGATCTGATCCGTTCATGAGCAGGCGGTTCCTGCCGTGTCGTGGCTATCGTGACGGAGTTGCCACGACAATGGAAGGCGGCGCGCGGCGGGAGAGTGTTGCGCGCTGAGACACAAAGCTAAATCGTCGAACAGGCAACTAAAAACGACAAATTGTAGTGAAAATTCAGCGATGATGGTTTTAGCGTGATGCTTTCAAATGATGTCGGTACACTGCTGGCGTCTTCACCAAACTTCTTCGAGGCGTGTACATGAAGTTTCGCTTTCTGCTCTGGGCCATGGGCGTTCTCATGGCCCGTGCCAGCCGTAACAACCCGGCGTTCAGCCAGCAACTGAAAGACCGGGACCTGGTGTTCCAGTTGCAGACGCTGGACGGCAAGGTGGCCCGGCATTTCATCGTCAAGGACATGCGCGTGACCAGCAAGGGTGGCAAGGTAGCCGACCCGGCGTTCGCCATTGCCTTCAAGGATGCCGCGTTCGGGTATGCGACCCTGCAGGCCAAGAACAAGCAGCTGGCGTTCATGCAGGGAATCCAGGACAAGACCATCCAGATCAAGGGCAACCCGGCGCTGGTGATCTGGTTCCAGGGCGTGATGAAGTACCTTAAACCCAAGAAGTAGCCGCCGTTGGGAGGCGGCGCCTGTGACGCGGCGTTGCGGCTACATGTGCCTGTGGGAGCGGGTTTTACCCGCGAAACGGGCATCGCGGTGTATCAGACGCTTCGCGGCGCTCTCTTCGCGGGTAGAACCCGCTCCCTCAGGAAAAACGGTGTTGCCACAGGCGTCAGTGCTGGCCGAACTGTGAGGCCAGTTCGCGCAGCAGGACTTCGGCGTCCAGCACTTTGCTGACCACGTCCTCGGCCTTTTCGCGGCTCAAGCCCAGGCGTTCCAGCAGCTCGTCGGGTATGCCTTCATCGGCACCCGAGCCGATGCCGCGGCTGCGCAGCAGGCGTACCGCCAGGCACACCAGGTTGGGGTACTGGGCGTAGTCGCCATCGTAGTGCGGGTCGTGCTGGAAGCGCAGGGCGTTGGCGAGCTCGTCCGGCATGTCCCAGAAGCGCATCAGCCAGGCGCCGATCTGCTCGCGGGTAATGCCCAGCAGGTGCTGCTCCACATAGCTGTGGCACAGGTGCGGGTTGACCTCCAGGTGGCGGCAGATCAGCGAGAAGTGCGGCGGGAATACGTGCGCCAGCAGCAGGTAGCCGAAGTTGTGCAGCAGGCCCGCCAGGTAGGTCAGCCCGGTTTCCGGGCGCTGGGCGCGAGGAATGGCACGGGTGAGGCCCTCGATGACCGCCGCCGTGTAGATCGACTGCTGCCAGTAGGGTGTGGCGTGCTGTGGCTGGTCCTTGGGCAGGCTCAGCGTCTTGCCCAGTGCCAGGCCCAGGGCCAGGTTGATCACCAGGTCGAAGCCCAGCACGCGCACGATGGCGTCTTCCACCGAGCGGATCTTGCCCGGCGAGGCGTAGTACGGCGAGGCCGCCCAGCTGACCACTTGCGCGGCCAGGGCCGGGTCGGTCTCGACCACGCCGGTGATGTCGTCGATGGTGGCGTTGGGGTCGACCCGCAGCTTGATGATTTTCTGCGCGGTTTCCGCCAGCGGCGGGATTTCGATGGTCGCTTCCAGGCGCTGCTGGATACGACGCGCCGTGAACACCTGCACCGCCTGGGTGATTTCCTTGCGGTCATCGTCGGGGCGGTCGAGGTTGGGGCGGATGCTGCTCAGCGGCTCGCCGAAGTTGCCGGCGCTGGCCTTGCTGAGCATCTTCCTGAAATCTTCCCGGGTGATTTCCAGCAGCAGGCCAGGCTCCCCCGAGTTGATCAGCAGGTCGCTTTCAACCAGCAGTTGCTCTTCATACAGGCACGGCGAGCTGGTCAGCGCCGGCAGGCCGGGCAGTTGCGCCAGCTGGTGCTTGGCGAGCATCTTTTCCATGCGGTCCAGCGGCACGGCGGTGAGCTTGCGGCCGGTGAGTTCCGCCAGGCGGTTGAGGTCCAGCAGATGGTTCTGCGGGAACAGCACCATGAGGGCGCCGACGGCGTCGTTGAGCAGAACGGCCTGAACCTTGCGGGCAGGGTCCAGTGCGGAGTGGTCCAGCACTTCGCGGTAGCTGATGCCCAGTTTGCCCAACATCAATTGAATGACAGACGGGGTGTGCGGGGTTGCGGTGTCCAGGGCAACTTCAGTCATGGGTCTGTATCCATATTCTTACTTTGGCGACAGTATACCCAGCTTGCGGCCGCTGCTGGATCCATCGTACCAAGTCTTTTTTGGGCGATCGCGCACGGCCGCGCCTGGCGGCCATGCATTCTCATACTTGTCCGTACTGCTGGCCATGCCGTAGCCAGCGGTCCAGTAGAGGATCGACGTGTGCCGGCCATTGCGACAGCAAGGTCTGTGCCGCGTCCCGTACGGCAGGAAGCAAGTCGGCATCGCGCATGAGGTCAGCTACCTTGAACTGTAGCAAACCGGTCTGGCGGGTACCGAGCATCTCGCCCGGGCCGCGCAGTTGCAGGTCTTTCTCGGCGATGACGAAACCGTCGTTCGTTTCGCGCATGATACCCAGGCGCTCCCGGCCGATCTGCGACAGCGGCGGGTGGTACAGCAGCACGCAATGGCTGGCGGCGCTGCCCCGGCCCACGCGGCCGCGCAGCTGGTGCAATTGCGCCAGGCCGAGGCGTTCGGGGTTCTCGATGATCATCAGGCTGGCGTTGGGTACGTCCACGCCCACCTCGATCACCGTGGTGGCCACCAGCAGTTGCAGCTCACCGGCCTTGAACAGGGCCATGATCTCAGCCTTTTCCACCGGTTTCATGCGCCCGTGGATCAAGCCCACGCGCAATTCGCCCAGGGCGCTGGTAAGTTCTTCGAAGGTGGTTTCGGCGGCCTGGCAGGTCAGTTCTTCCGACTCTTCGATCAGGGTGCACACCCAATAGGCCTGGCGCCCTTCGGCACAGGCGGCGCGAACCCGCTCGACCACTTCGATGCGTCGGCTGTCGGCGACCAGCACGGTGTTCACCGGGGTACGGCCAGGCGGCAGTTCGTCGAGGATCGAGGTATCAAGGTCGGCGTAGGCGCTCATGGCCAGCGTGCGCGGGATGGGCGTGGCGGTCATGATCAGCTGGTGCGGGCACATGCGCCCGCCCACGCCTTTCTGGCGCAGCGCCAGGCGCTGTTGCACGCCGAAGCGGTGCTGTTCGTCGATGATCACCAGGGCCAGGTTGGCGAACTTCACTTCGTCCTGGAACAGCGCGTGGGTGCCCACCACCATCGGCGCGCCACCGGCGATCTGTTCCATGGCAGCGACGCGAGCCTTGCCCTTGAGCTTGCCGGCCAGCCAGGCGACTTCGATGCCCAGCGGCTCCAGCCAGCGCTTGAAGGTGATGAAGTGTTGTTCGGCAAGAATCTCGGTGGGCGCCATCAAGGCCACCTGGTAACCGGCTTCCAGCGCCTGCAGTGCTGCCAGGGCCGCGACCACGGTCTTGCCCGCGCCCACATCGCCCTGCACCAGACGCAGCATAGGCTCGTGCTGGCTGAGGTCGTAGGCAATCTCCCCGCCCACGCGTTGCTGTGCGCCGGTAGGGGTGAAGCCCAGGTTGGCCAGGTACTGCGCCGGCAGGCGCGTGGCCTTGGGCAGCGCCGGTGCCCGCAGGCTGCGCAGGCTTTCACGCAAGCGCTGCTGCGACAGCTGGTGGGTCAACAATTCCTCGAACGCCAGGCGATGCTGGGCCCAGTGGTGGCCCACGGCCAACTCTTCCAGGTCCGCATCGGGCGGCGGATGGTGCAGGTAGCGGATGGCCTGGTCCAGCGGCGCCAATTGGTGCTCACGGGCCAGTTCCGCCGGCAGCCAGTCGGGCAGGCTGCGCGGCCCCAGCATGGCCAGGGCCTGCTGCGACAGTTGGCGCAAGCGTGCCTGGGTCAGGCCTTCGGTGGTGGGGTAGATCGGCGTGAGGGTCTGTTCCACTGGCGCCGGTTCGTCGCCGGTAAGGGCGCGGTACTCGGGATGGTAGATTTCCAGGCCCGAGGCGCCGGGGCGGGCTTCGCCGTAGCAACGCAGGTGCGTGCCACGCTTGAGCGCTTCTTTCTGGGCATTGCTGAAGTGGTAGAAGCGCAGGCTCAGCGAGCCCGTGCCGTCGCCCAGGCGCACCAGCAGGCTGCGGCGTTTGCCCATGGACACGTCGGCGCCGCTGACCACGCCTTCGATCACCGCGTCCTGCCCCGGGCGCAGGGCGCCGATGGGCACCACGCGGGTGCGGTCCTGATAGCGCAGGGGCAGGTGGAACAGCACGTCCTGCAGGTTTTCCAGGCCTACCTTGGTCAGTTTCTCGGCCATGGCCTCGCCGATGCCTTTGAGGGCCGTGACCGCTACCTTGGACAGCTCGGTCATGTCGCGACTTTACTCAGCGGGGTCGGCTTGGCCACGGAGCACAGGCGGATGGAGTCAGCGAGGATCTCGATGGCCTTGGGCCGCGGGAAGCTGGCGCGCCAGGCGATGGCCACGGTGCGGAAGGGCGACGGCGGGGTCAGTGGGCGCACATCGATGACGCCTGGGGCGTAGTGGTGGCTGTGCACCGCCGACAGCGGCAGGATCGAAACACCCAGGCCGGACGCAACCATGTGGCGGATGGTTTCCAGCGAGCTTGATTCCACGGTGGTGTGCTTGGCGCCTTCGGTGCCTTTCACCAGCGTTGGGCAGGCTTCGAGCACCTGATCGCGGAAGCAGTGGCCTTCGCCCAGCAGCAACAGGCTCTTGTCGTTGAGCAGCGCCGAGTCGATGGTTTCCTTCTGCGTCCAGGGGTGCCCGGCCGGCATCAGCACATAGAAGGGCTCGTCATAGAGCGGCAACGTCAGCACATCGGCCTCGTTGAACGGCAGGGCAATGATCACCGCGTCCAGTTCGCCATTGCGCAGCTTGTCGCGCAGAATGTGGGTGAAGTTCTCTTCGATGTACAGCGGCATCTGCGGCGCCACGCGGTGCAGTTGCGGAATCAAGTGGGGGAACAGGTACGGGCCGACGGTATAGATGGCACCGACCTTGAGGGGCGCGGTGAGCTGGTTCTTGCCGGCCTGGGCCAATTCGCGGATGCCCTGGGCCTGCTCCAGGACCTTTTGCGCCTGGGCGACAATGCCTTCGCCAACCGGGGTAAGGCGCACGGCGCTCTTGCTGCGCTCGAAAATCAGCACACCCAGTTCATCTTCGAGTTTCTTGACCCCCACCGACAAGGTCGGCTGGCTGACATGGCAACGCTCGGCGGCGTGGCCAAAGTGCTGCTCCTGGGCGAGGGTGACGATGTAGCGCAATTCTGTGAGAGTCATAACGTGCGTCCATGAAGTTGCGGGCCCAGCATAGCGGCTGCAATCGATAGACGCACGTTATCAAGGTTGCATCTGTATGTCAGAAACAGATATTCATCTTTTGTCCAGCGAGTAGACGAACGGTGCAACCACTTCCAGGCTGCCGTTGTTCAGCAACTCTTTGGGCGGCGGCGGCAACGGCTGCGCCCGGCGGATCATTTCCAGGGTAGCCCGGTCCAACGCCGCGCTGCCGGAACCACCGGCCAGCTCATACGACAGCACCTTGCCTTCGGCATCCACCACGAAACGCAGGCGGTTCACACCCTGCAGGCCGCGACGACGCGCATCCTCGGGGTACTTCTTGAACTTGGCCAGGTGGCGCAACAGGTCTCCCTGCCAGTTAGGCAGTGCATTGCTGTTGGACGGCAGCTGCGGGGCCGCGACAGGGGCCTTGGGCGCCGACTCCTTTGCAGGCGCGGTGTCCACGGTTTTCTCGGCCGGCGGCGTTTCCTGCGGTGGTTCAGGCTTTTTCTCAGGCTTGGGCGGCTGTGGCTTCGGCTTGGGCTTGACCTTTTCCTGCTTGGGAATCGCGATGGTCGGCTTGGGCGCCTCGGCCAGCTTGGGCAGCGGCAACTCCTCGACCGGCGTCGGCGGCGTAGGCGGCGTTACCACCTTGGGCGGTGGCGGCGGCGCAGCTTCCGGTACCGGGGCCAGCTCCACCATCATCGCTTGGGGCGGCAGCTCCGGAGGGGGCGCCGCATGCCAGTTGAGCGCCAGGGCGATAGCCAGGGCATGAATCCCCAGCACCACCGCAAGACTACCGCCGTAACGCGTCAGCTTTTGGCGCGTGGTGATCATTTCTTCCCTACCGTCTCAAGGCCGACCAGGCCGACCTTCAGGTAGCCGGCGGCGCGCAGGGCGTTCATCACGTCCATCAGGTCGCCGTAGTCGACGCTCTTGTCGGCCTGGAAGAAGATCGTGGTGTCCTTCTTGCCCTTGGTCTTGGCGTCCAGGACCTGGGCCAGTTGCGCCCGGTCGATCTTGTCATCGCCCAGGAACAGGCTCTGATCGGCCTTGACGCTGAGGAACAGCGGTTTTTCAGGCCTTGGCGCCGGTTTGGCCGTGGAGGCGGGCAGGTCGACCTTGATATCCACGGTAGCCAGGGGGGCCGCGACCATGAAGATGATCAGCAGCACCAGCATCACGTCGATGAAGGGCGTGACGTTGATTTCGTGGTTCTCGGCGAGGTCGTCGCCACCTTCGTTCAGGTGCAGACCCATGGATTAACCCACCTTCACCATGTGTGGCGAAGCGCTGCGCTCGCCTGGCTGGTGGTCCAGATCACGGCTGACCAGCAGCAGTACCTGGGCGGAAGCGTCGGAAACCTGAGCCTTGTAGCCGGCGATGGAGCGGGCGAAGACGTTGTAGATGACCACGGCAGGGATGGCCGCGACCAGGCCCAGGGCGGTGGCCAGCAGGGCTTCGGCGATGCCCGGGGCAACCACGGCCAGGTTGGTGGTCTGGGTCTTGGCGATGCCGATGAAGCTGTTCATGATGCCCCACACGGTACCGAACAGGCCGACGAAGGGCGCGGTAGAGCCGATGGTGGCCAGCACGCCGGTGCCGTTGCTCATGTTGCGACCGCAGGCGGCGACCAGGCGCTCCAGGCGGAAGCTGACGCGCTCCTTGATGCCTTCCTTCTCGCGGGCATTGCTCGACAGGTGCATCTCTTCCAGGGCGTCATGCACCAGCAGGTGGGCCAGGGTGCCCTGTTTGCTGGCGGTTTCGCTGGCGGCGGCCAGGGTGGTGGCCTTCTTCAGCCGGGCGATCTCGCCACGCAGGCGGCGCTTGGCGCCCAGCAGCTCGAAACCTTTGGCAATCCAGATCGTCCAGGTGATGATGGAAGCGATGGCCAGGCCGATCATCACGATTTTGACGATGATGTCGGCGTTCTGGAACATGCCCCACGGCGACAGGTCGTGGCCCAGGCCGAAACCGGTTTCCACCACCGGCTCGGCGCTGGCGTCGTCGGCAGCAGCCTGGTCAGCGGCAGGGGCGGCCGGCAGCGCGGTGCTGTCAGGCGATGCCGGCGCAGCGACGGCGGCGGCGGGTGCACCTTGGTGGGTTTGGTTGGCAGGTTCGTCGGCGAAGGCGGCCGGGGTCAGCGCGAGGCCGATCATCAGGGCAGCGATACCGCGCCATTGGCGTGCGCGGGTTGGCGAAGCGGAAGGTTGATTTTGAGTCATGCTGGCCGGACCTGAGAGGATAAGGAGTGGATGTCCTTCGAGGCCTCGAGAGCGGGCCGAGAACAAAATGGGCAGTTATTATTGCAAGTAATTCTTGTTAACAAAAGCGATACGCGGCATTTTTTTCCGGCTTTTTGTCGCGAAAGTGCTATGAAGGTCAGGTTGCAGCGTTGATTCAGGAGTAGAGAAATGCCCGTGCCAAGCGTTTTGATCATCGGTTGCGGTGACGTCGGAAGCCGTCTGGCCCGGCAGTTGCTGGCCCTCAACTGGCGCGTCCATGGACTGCGCCGGCAAGTGGCCAGGCTGCCTGAAGGGGTGTTGCCGGTCGCCGGCGACCTGGCCCAGGACGCCTGCCCGGCGGACTGGCCCCAGGACCATATTGATTACGTGGTATATAGCGTGGCCGCTAGCCAGCATGATGAAGAAGGTTATCGCGAAGCTTACGTCGATGGGCTGCGCCGGGTGACGGGCTGGCTTGCCGCGAACCGGCAGAACCCCCGGCGTCTGGTTTTTGTGTCCAGCAGCAGTGTGTACGCGCAGTCGGCGGGGGAATGGATAGATGAGTATTCGCCCACCGAGCCCACCGGCTATGCCGGGCGTCTGATGCTGGAGGCCGAGGCGCTGGCCCGCGACAGCGGCTGGCCGGCATCGGTGGTACGCCTGACGGGTATCTACGGGCCGGGCCGCCAGCGCTTGCTCGACCAGGTGCGTCAGGGCTATCGGGTCGCGCACGAGCCGCTGCTGTTCGGCAACCGTATCCATAGCGATGATGCCGCCGGGCTGCTGGCGTACCTGTTGCAGCAGGATGCCAAGGGCGAGCCGGTGGCCAGCTGTTACCTGGGCGTGGATGACAAGCCGGCGCCGCTGGCCGAGGTCGTGGAATGGCTGCGGGCGCGCCTTGGGGTGCAGGGGTGGGCTGAAGAGTCGACGCTACGCCGCAACGGCAACAAGCGCTGCAGCAATGCCCGGGCCCGGGCGTTGGGCTGGGTGCCGAAGTATCCGAGTTATCGCGAAGGCTACGAGGCCATGCTGAGTGACGAGTGATTACCGCAGGGCGCACTTCGTGCGCCCCCATTCGGATGTTTTATTTCTTGAGCAACCACATGCGCGGGCCGGCTGCGAACTGTGGCATTTCATCAGCCTGCGCCTGGTTCACCGCCTGGAAAATCTCCAGTTGCTTGCCGTCGCGCTTGAAGATAAACGGCGCGCCTTGCTTGTTGCGCTCGATCCACATGCTGTCCAAACCGCCAGTCATGCTTGCGCAGTCACCTGCCAGGCACAGCGCGTAGCGGTCGGCGTCCGGGAAGCCGGTCAGTTGGCCGTCGGGCAGGAAGTGCACGACGCTGCCTTGGCCGCTGCCTTCGACGATTTTCCAGTCGCCACCCATGTAGGCGGTATATAGCGCGCGTTCGAAGCTGCTACCCACGGGAGCGCCGGGCTCCGGGGTGGTCTTGAGCTTGTTGAACACTTGCTTGGGGCCTTGCTGGTTCGCGTCCACTTCCAATTCGTCATCGCTGACGGTGGTCATGGCGTCGGTCAGCGAGCCGGACAGGCTCACAGTCCATTTGCCTTTGCCCAGTGGCTGCAGGTTGCCCTGGCCAATTTCAAAACCATTGCTGAAGGTGGCCTGGTTGGCTTTGCTGTTGAGCTGCCATTCCAGCGGCTGGCCGTTGCCGGGCAACGCTTCGCGCAGGCTGATGCCCTTGGCGGCGGTGTCGATGGCTTTCTGGTTGATCCAGACCCCGCTGGGGTCGACATTGCTGTGACCGGCGCAGCCGCTGAGCAGCGCGGCCAGCAACGGCAATACAAGCGCGTGGCGCATGGAGGGAATCCTTCCGGGATTTGCTGGGGGTGGTGAAGCGCGGGGCGCGCTCCACCGGACAAGGCTTACTCGACGACCAGAATGGCGTCCATTTCAACTTGGGCACCGCGTGGCAGTGCGGCCACGCCGATGGCGGCGCGGGCTGGGTAAGGCTGTTCGAAGTAGCGGCCCATCACTTCGTTGACCTTGGCGAAGTGGCTCAGGTCGGTCAGGAAGATGTTCAGCTTGACGATGTCCTTGAACGAGCCGCCAGCGGCCTCGGCCACGGCCTTCAGGTTTTCGAACACCTGCACGGTCTGGGCTTCGAAGCCTTCCACCAGTTCCATGGTTTTCGGGTCCAGCGGGATCTGGCCGGACATGTAGACGGTGTTGCCCGCCTTGATTGCCTGGGAGTAGGTGCCGATGGCGGCGGGGGCCTTGTCGCTGGTGATAACAGTCTTGGTCATTGATGACTCCTTGGCAGAGGGGGAAGGCAGCCTCAGGTACGCATCCGCGTGATGCGGATGACGCCGGTCAGCGCCCGCAGTTTCTTGATCACGCGCGCCAGGTGCACGCGGTCGTGCACGCTGACCACCAGCTGGACCACGCTGATGCGGCCATCGCGCTCGTCCATGCTGATCTTCTCGATGTTGCCGTCGGCGGCGTTGACGCTGCTGGCCAGCAGGGCGATCAGGCCGCGCTGGTGCTCGAGCTCCACGCGCAGCTCGACATTGAATTCGCCGGTGACATCCTTGGCCCAGGAAAGCTGGATGCATTTTTCCGGGTTGTGGCGGATCTCACTGATATTGCGGCAGTTTTCCAGGTGAACGACCATGCCTTTGCCGGCCGACAGGTGCCCGACAATGGGGTCGCCCGGGATCGGCGTGCAGCACTTGGCGTAGCTGAGCACCAGGCCCTCGGTGCCGCGGATGGCCAGCGGACCCTCAGGGCTGGGCAATTGCTCGCCCTCGGTGGCCAGCAACCGGCGCGCCACCACGTAGGCCATGCGGTTGCCCAGGCCGATGTCCTCGAGCAGGTCTTCGATGTGCTCCAGGCGGTATTCGGCCAGCATCGCCTGCACACGTTCGGCGGCGATCAGGTCTAGCGCGCTGTCAAAGCCGTTCAGCACCTTGTTCAGCAGGCGTTCGCCCAGGCTGATGGACTCGGAACGGCGTTGCAGCTTGAGGGCGTGGCGAATGTGCGTGCGCGCCTTTCCGGTGACCACGAAGTTGAGCCAGGCCGGATTCGGCCGCGCGCCGGGGGCGCTGACGATTTCCACTGTGGAACCGCTCTGCAGCGGCTCGGACAGCGGCGCCAGGCGGCGGTTGATGCGGCAGGCGATGCAGCTATTGCCCACGTCGGTGTGCACCGCGTAGGCGAAGTCGACCGCCGTGGAGCCTTTGGGCAGCTCCATGATGCGGCCCTTGGGCGTGAACACGTAGACCTCGTCCGGGAACAGATCGATCTTCACGCTTTCGATGAATTCCAGCGAGTTGCCGGCGCGCTGCTGCATTTCCAGCACGCCCTTGACCCACTGGCGAGCGCGGGCATGGGTGCCCTTGGGCTGTTCATCATCGCTGGACTTGTACAGCCAATGCGCGGCGATGCCGTTGTTGGCCATCTCTTCCATTTCGCGGGTACGGATCTGGATCTCGATCGGTACGCCGTGCATGCCGAACAGCGTGGTGTGCAGCGACTGGTAGCCGTTGGCCTTGGGAATCGCGATGTAGTCCTTGAAGCGCCCCGGCAGCGGCTTGTACAGGTTGTGCACGGCGCCCAGCACGCGATAGCAGGTGTCGACCTTGTCGACCACGATGCGGAAGGCGTACACGTCCATGATCTCGTTGAAGGCGCGGCGCTTGCCGCGCATCTTCTTGTAGATGCCATAGATATGCTTCTGGCGGCCGCTGACATCGCCCTCGATACCGTCCACGGCCAGGCAATGGGCCAAGGACTGCTCGATCTTGTTGACGATTTCCTTGCGGTTGCCGCGGGCACGCTTCACCGCCTGGTAAATGCGCGCCGAGCGCATGGGGTACATGGCCTTGAACCCCAGGTCTTCGAATTCCACGCGCACATTGTGCATGCCCAGGCGGTTGGCGATGGGGGCGTAGATTTCCAGGGTTTCCTTGGCGATGCGCCGGCGCTTTTCACCGGACAGCACTTCCAGGGTGCGCATGTTGTGCAGGCGGTCGGCGAGCTTGACCAGGATCACGCGAATGTCGCGGGCCATGGCCATGGCCATTTTCTGGAAGTTCTCGGCCTGCGCCTCGGCTTTGGTCTCGAAGTTCATCTGGGTCAATTTGCTGACCCCATCGACCAGTTCGGCCACGGTTTCGCCAAACTGCGCGCTGAGCGCTTCCTTGGCGATGCCGGTGTCTTCGATCACGTCATGCAGCATGGCCGCCATCAGGCTCTGATGGTCCATGTGCATGTCGGCAAGAATATTCGCCACCGCCAGCGGATGCGTGACGTAAGGCTCGCCGCTGCGGCGGCGTTGGCCGTCGTGGGCTTGTTCGGCGTAGAAATACGCCCGGCGCACCAGGTTGACCTGGTCTGCGCCGAGGTAGGTCGATAAGCGATCGGCGAGGGCGTCTATGCTCGGCATGAAAACTCCTGCCGCAAGCTGTATTCCCGCGCCGTGCTACGTCGACCAGGCATAGGCTTAGACGGCCTCGTTGGACTCGTCCTCGAACGCTGCGAACAGCGGCTCGTCTTCGACGATTTCAGCGTTGGCGATGAACTCGTAGCTCATCAGGCCTTCAGCGATTTCGCGCAGGGCCACAACGGTAGGCTTGTCGTTTTCCCACTGGACCAGGGGCTCTTTGCCGCCGGTGGCCAGTTGACGGGCACGCTTGGTAGAGAGCATGACCAGCTCAAAGCGGTTTTCCACGTGTTCTAGGCAGTCTTCAACGGTTACGCGGGCCATGGTCTTCCTCGTAGCAAATGCAGTATGCGCGCAGCCCGGACGGGCGAGCGGACTCAATAGTTTAAAAAATCACCAGCGTTAAGGGAAGCGCTGATTTTCAAACAGCCTGTCCAGACGCTGCGCAGACACCTCAACGGTACCCTATCGCAGCGCGGAAAGCTTCATTTAAGCCAGTAATTGGCTCAATAGTTCGCTGAAACGACCCTGTTGCTGAGCTTGTTGCAGAGTATTGGCGCGGAAAATCGCCTTCAGGTCATCGAGCGCCGTGGCGAAATCGTCGTTGATCACCAGGTATTCGTACTCGACGTAGTGGCTCATCTCGCTAACGGCCTCGCGCATGCGCCCGTCGATGATCTCGTCGCTGTCCTGGCCGCGGTTGGTCAGGCGCTGGCGCAGGGCCTGCTGGCTCGGCGGCAAAATGAAGATGGAGCGCGCGGCCGGCATCAGGCGGCGGACCTGCTGGGCGCCCTGCCAGTCAATTTCCAGGATCAGGTCATGGCCCTCATCCAAGGTCTGCTGCAGGGTGCTCTGCGAGGTGCCATAGAGGTTGCCGAACACTTCGGCCTGCTCCAGGAAGTCACCGTGCTCGATCATGCGCACGAACTCGGCGCGATCGACGAAGTGGTAGTTCACGCCATCGACTTCACCTGGGCGCATGGCGCGGGTGGTGTGCGATACCGAGACGCGGATGCTCGGCTGGGCGTCGATCAGGGCCTTGACCAGGCTGGTCTTGCCTGCGCCCGACGGGGCGGAAACGATATAAAGGGTGCCGGTGCTGTGGTTCATTCTGCGGTTGCCTTACTCAATATTCTGCACTTGTTCGCGCATCTGCTCGATCAACACTTTCAGGTTGACCGCCGCCTGGGTGCTGCGCGGGTCGAAGGCCTTGGAGCCCAGTGTGTTCGCTTCGCGGTTGAGTTCCTGCATCAGGAAATCAAGCCTGCGGCCTGCCGCGCCGCCGGCCTTGAGCACGCGGCGCACTTCGGTGACGTGGGTGGTGAGGCGGTCCAGCTCCTCGGCCACGTCGCTTTTCTGCGCCAGCAATACCATTTCCTGTTCCAGGCGCTGCGGGTCCAGTTCGGCCTGGATGTCGGCGAAGCGGTCGAGAATCTTCTGGCGCTGCACGGCCAGCATGTGGGGGACTTGCGCGCGCAAGGTGCGCACTTCGTCGCTCATGGCGTCCAGGCGATCGTTGATCAATTTCGCCAGTTCGGCGCCTTCACGATCGCGGCCGGCCTTGAGCTGCTTGAGCGCTTCGCTGAACAGCTCGATGGCTTCCTGGTTCAGCGCTTGCGGGTCGGTGGCATCGGCCACCAGCACGCCTTGCCAGGCCAGCACTTCCAGCGGGTTGAGCGCGGCCGGCTGTTTGATCAGGCTGGCGACTGTCTCGGCGGCGGCCACCAGTTGCGCGGCGCGCTCGCGGTCCACCTGCAGCGGTTTGCCGCTGTTGACCTCGCAGAAACGCAGCGTGCACTCCACCTTGCCGCGTGAAATACCCTGGCGCAGTGCTTCGCGCACGGCGATTTCCAGGTCACGGAAGGCTTCGGGCAGGCGCAGGTGCGGTTCCAGGTAGCGGTGGTTGACCGAGCGCAGTTCCCAGCTCAGGGTCCCTTGGTTGCCCGCCCGTTCGACGCGGGCGAAAGCGGTCATGCTGTGCACCATGGGGAGTACCTCGCAGAGTGGGAGTGAAAGCCGGATGGCTGCAAAGGCGCAGGATTGTAGCGCACCGGTGCGTCGGCGCCCAAACCATTGCTGTTACAGCATGTCGACCGTTGGGCTGAAAAATGTTTCCCCGAAGGCCCGGCCTGCGGTCTTGTTGCAATGCAAGTCGGGCAATAAATGATCCCAGGTCTTATAATGCTCGGCAGTTTTCGTTCCTCAGTACAGGTATCCCAGATGAAACGTCCAAGTGGTCGCGCCGCCGATCAGCTCCGCTCGATCCGCATCACCCGCAACTACACCAAGCACGCCGAAGGGTCTGTACTGGTCGAGTTCGGTGACACCAAAGTGATCTGCACGGTCAGCGTCGAGAACGGCGTACCGCGCTTCCTCAAGGGCCAGGGCCAGGGCTGGTTGACCGCCGAATACGGCATGCTGCCGCGCGCCACCGGCGAGCGAAACCAGCGTGAAGCGAGCAAGGGCAAGCAGGGCGGTCGCACCCTGGAAATCCAGCGCCTGATCGGCCGTTCGCTGCGCGCCGCGCTGGACATGTCCAAGCTGGGCGACGTGACCCTGTACGTCGACTGCGACGTGATCCAGGCTGACGGCGGTACCCGTACCGCGTCCATCACTGGCGCCATGGTTGCCCTGGTCGATGCGCTGAAAGTGATCAAGAAGCGTGGCGGCCTGAAAGGCGGTGACCCGCTCAAGCACATGATCTCCGCCGTGTCGGTGGGCATGTACCAAGGCGAGCCGGTACTGGACCTGGACTACCTGGAAGACTCGGCGGCCGAGACCGACCTGAACGTGGTGATGACCAGCGCTGGCGGTTTCATCGAAGTGCAGGGCACCGCCGAAGGCGCGCCGTTCCAGCCTGCGGAGCTGAACGCGATGCTGGCGTTGGCGCAGAAGGGCATGGTTGACCTGTTCGAGCTGCAGCAAGCCGCCTTGGCTGACTGATACGCCAGCCTCTGTGGGGGCGGGCTCTGCTCGCGAAAAGTACACCGCGGTTAGTCAGGAATTACGCGGCGCTCTTTTCGCGGGTATAACCCGCTCCCACGGGCGCACAAAAAAGCCGACCCCGGGGTCGGCTTTTTTGCGCCTCGACCTTTTAGATGGTCAAGGTCCAGTCATAGTCCACGATGAAGGGAGCATGCTGGGAGAAGCGTGGCTGGCGCGGCAGGCGTGCGCTGCGCACGAAGCGCCGCAGGCCCGGGGTCAGCAGCTGATAGTCGAACCGCCAGCCCAGGTTGAGCATCTCGGCCTGTTCGTTATCCGGCCACCAGCTGTACTGGTCGCCCTCACGGCTGACTTCGCGCAGGGCATCCACATAGCCCATGTTACCGACAATCTCATCCATCCAGGCACGCTCGGGTGCCAGGAAGCCAGGAGATTGCTGGCTGTCGCGCCAGTTCTTGATATCCAGCTTCTGCTGCGCCACATACAGCGAGCCGCAGTAAATGTACTCGCGGCGCTTGCGGCGCTGCTTGTCCAGGTACTTGCCGAAGTCGTCCATCAACTTGAACTTCTGGTTCAAGTCCTCATCGCCGTTCTGGCCCGAAGGCAGCAACAGGGTGGCGATGCTCAATTTGTCAAAGTCTGCTTGCAGGTAGCGCCCGTAGCGGTCGGCTGTCTCGAAGCCGAGCCCGCTGATTACCGCCTTGGGTTGCAACCGCGAGTAAAGTGCCACGCCACCTTGAGTGGGCACTTCGGCATCGCAGGCATAAAGGAAGTAGCCATCCAGTTGGAAGGCTGGATCGTCCAGTTCAAAGGCGGAGGCACGAGTATCCTGCAGGCAGATGACGTCGGCATTCTGTGCCTGCAGCCAACTGAGCAAACCTCGCTCGACTGCGGCATGAATACCATTAACGTTCACACTGATGATCCGCATAAATGGCCCCAAAAATCTCGTGCGTGTATGATACCCGAGCTCTACTCAATTAGCTAAATCCGTGGTATTCGGGACTTTTTTCATGCACGCCTATCAACGCGACTTCATTCGTTTTGCCATCGATCGCGGGGTACTGCGGTTCGGTGAGTTCACCCTGAAATCCGGGCGCACCAGTCCTTATTTCTTCAATGCCGGCTTGTTCAACACCGGTACTGCCCTGGCCCAGCTGGGTAAATACTATGCGGCGGCCGTGGTTGAAAGCGGTATCGCCTTCGATGTGCTGTTTGGCCCGGCGTATAAGGGTATTCCCCTGGCAGCCGCCACCGCCGTGCAACTGGCCGAGCATCATGGCATCGATATTCCGTGGTGCTTCAACCGCAAGGAAGCCAAGGATCACGGCGAAGGTGGCAGCCTGGTAGGCTCGCCGCTGGAAGGCGATATCCTGATCATCGACGACGTGATCACTGCGGGCACCGCGATTCGCGAAGTGATGCAGATCATCACTGCCCAGAAAGCCACCGCCGCCGGGGTGCTGATTGCCTTGAACCGCCAGGAGCGCGGAAATGGCGAGCTGTCGGCTATCCAGGAAGTGGAACGCGACTTCGGTATTCCGGTAGTCAGCATCGTTTCCCTGGACCAGGTGCTGGAATTCCTGGCCGATGACGCCGAGCTCAAGCAGCACTTGCCTGCGGTCCAGGCCTACCGCGCCCAGTACGGTATCTGACCGGGTGAGCCGGGCCTGGGCCGCGTTGTGCGTGTTGGCGGCGCTGGCGCCCGCGCCCGGCTGGGCAGCCGATGGGCCGCCCGTGGTGTTCTATCGCTACGTGGATAGTCATGGCGTGACCGTGCTCGACCGGCAGGGCGTACCACCGGATTACGTCGCCAAGGGCTACGAAGTGCTCAACGCCCAGGGCCGGGTGGTGCAGACCGTGCCGCCCGCGCCCAGCGCCGAGCAACTGCGCCAGCAGCAAGCGGCCGCAGCCCAGGCGCAAGCCGACGAACAGTTGCTGCGTCAATATCCCAGCCTTGACGAACTCGACCGTGCCCGCGCGCGCCGCATGAGCGACGTCGACGGCCTGGTGGCGATCGCCAATGGCAACCTGCAGACCTTGCAGGTGCAGCAGGACAGCCTGCAAACGCAAGCGGCTCAGCTTGAACGCAATGGTCATCAGGTGCCCGCGCAATTGATCGAACAGATCAAGGGCATACAGGGGCAGAGGGCCGATGTGAGTGCGCGGATCGTCAACTACCAGGCCATTCGGCAGCAGGTGGATCAGCAGTTTGCCCGGGACCGGGCGCGTTTGGCGAAGTTGCTTGGCAGTTGATGGGACGCTTTGACGCGGCCGCCCGGCCGCGTCAGCGCTTGTCGCCGATCAGTGACGCTTGCGGTTGCTGATCATGGTGCCCATGCCGATATCGGTGAAGATCTCCAGCAGCACGGCGTTCGGTACCCGACCGTCGATGATGTGCGAGCTGGTGACGCCGCCCTGTACCGCTTCCAGCGCGCAACGGATCTTGGGCAGCATGCCGCCGTAGATGGTGCCGTCGGCGATCAGTGCGTTCACCTGTTCAGTGGTCAGCCCGGTCAGCACATTGCCCAGCTTGTCCATCAGGCCGGCGATGTTGGTCAGCAGCATCAGTTTCTCGGCCTTCAGGGCCTCGGCTACCTTGCCCGCCACCAAGTCGGCGTTGATGTTGTAGGACTCGCCGTCCGGGCCCACGCCGATAGGCGCGATCACCGGAATGAAGTCACCCTTGACCAGCATGTTCAGCAGGTCGGTGTTGACCCCCACCACTTCGCCCACGTGACCGATGTCGATGATTTCCGGCGTGGTCATTTCAGGCGTCTGGCGGGTGACCTGCAGCTTCTTCGCGCGAATCAGCTCCGCGTCCTTGCCGGTCAGGCCGATGGCGCTGCCGCCATGGCGGTTGATCAGGTTGACGATGTCCTTGTTCACCTGGCCGCCGAGAACCATCTCCACCACGTCCATGGTTTGCGCGTCGGTGACACGCATGCCATCGATGAACTCGCTCTTGATCGACAGGCGATTGAGCAGGTCACCGATCTGCGGACCGCCGCCATGCACGACCACCGGGTTGATGCCGACCGCCTTCATCAGCACGATATCGCGGGCAAAGCCGGTCTTGAGCTCTTCGCTCTCCATGGCGTTGCCGCCGTACTTGATCACCAGCGTCTTGCCGACGAAGCGGCGGATGTAGGGCAGCGCTTCGGACAGTACCTTGGCGACGTTGGTGGCGGCATCACGTTCGAGGGTCATGCAGGGCTCCAGTGAAACAATCAGAACGGTAATTGGAGATCAGGGGCGATTTTCTTCAGTTCTGCGCGGAAAACGTTCTGGATGCGCTCGAGTTCCGCCTGGTCGTCGGCTTCGAAACGCAGCACCAGCACCGGGGTAGTGTTGGAGGCGCGTACCAGCCCCCAGCCCTTGGGATAGTCGACCCGCACACCGTCGATGGTGGTCAGGCTGGCTTCGCCCCATTGTGCGTCGCGTTGCAGAGCATCAATGATGCTGAATTTACCCTCGTCGGTCACATGTATATTGATTTCCGGGGTAGAAATATCGTTCGGGAAGGCTGCGAACAGGTCTTCGGCGCTGTCTTTTTCCTGGCTGAGGATCTCCAGCAGGCGCGCAGCACTGTAAATGCCGTCGTCGAAGCCGAACCAGCGCTCCTTGAAGAAGATGTGGCCGCTCATTTCACCGGCCAGCAGTGCGCCGCTGAGCTTCATCTGTTTCTTGATCAACGAATGACCCGTCTTCCACATCACCGGGCGGCCACCGTACCCGGTGATCAGCGGGGTCAGGCGGCGGGTGCACTTGACGTCGAAGATGATGTCGGCGCCGGGGTTGCGCGACACCACGTCCTTGGCGAACAGCATCAGCAGGCGGTCAGGGAACACCACGTTGCCCTTGTTGGTGACAACACCCACGCGGTCACCGTCGCCGTCGAAGGCCAGGCCCAGGTCGGCATTGGTTTCCTTGACCTTGGCGATCAGGTCCTCGAGGTTTTCCAGCTTGCCTGGGTCCGGGTGATGGTTAGGGAAGTTGCCGTCCACGTCGCAGAACAACGGGATGACTTCGCAACCTAGGGCCTCGATCAGTTGCGGGGCGATGACACCGGCGGCGCCGTTGCCACAGTCCACGACCACTTTCAGTTTCTTGGCCAGGACGATGTCGTCCTTGATCTGCTTGAAGTAGCGATCCAGGATCTCGAC
The DNA here is from genome assembly GCA_963816515.1 of uncultured Gammaproteobacteria bacterium. Taxonomy (GTDB): domain Bacteria; phylum Pseudomonadota; class Gammaproteobacteria; order Pseudomonadales; family Pseudomonadaceae; genus Aquipseudomonas. The sequence continues at coordinate 2,585,239 of CAWFKX010000001.1, forward strand.
TTTTTCGATGGTGCCCTTGCCGGTGGCCAGGTCGTTGTTTTTCAGGCGGTCGTGCAGGGCCTGGATCTGTTCGTTGGCCAGGGTGTCGCCGGCGATGACGATTTTGAAGCCATTGTAGTCGCGCGGGTTGTGGCTGCCGGTCAGCATCACGCCGGACTTGCCTGCCAGCACGTTGGCCGCGTAGTACAGGGCCGGGGTAGGCACCAGGCCGACATCGCTGACATGGCAGCCGCAATCGGCGATGCCCTGGATAAGCTGCTGTACCAGCACCGGGCCGGACAAGCGGCCGTCGCGGCCTACCGACACATTGGGCTCGCCCAGGGCGAGGCTTTGCGAGCCAATGGCACGGCCGATCCAGTAAGCGGTCTCGGCGGTCAAGGTGTCACCGAAAACCCCACGGATGTCGTAGGCACGAAAGATGCTATCGGGAAACTGGGGTGCGACGTGCGCTTGGCTGTTCATAGCGTTGAGGTGCTCCTTTCTCAGGGAATCCTGATCGTCGTCGGGGATAGCGATATCGAACAGGTCGGTATCTTCATGCAGCTGTCGGTCTGGCGCGAAACCCGCGGTTTGCGAGCCTTCGGGCGCTGGGGCACTGCTGTTGGTGAATGCTGCCGGCACCGTGTGTCGATTGCCCTGAAGCGACAGCCGGGCCAGGCTCGCTGCCACAACATTGAGCTCTGGCAGGCTCAAACTGAAGGCTTTGACGGCTTTTCCGCCCGAGAGTTCTTGAATCAGTTGGTTCAATTGCACGGCGTCGGCAGCCACTTGCGCTCGCAAGCGACGTGCCACTATGGCCAGCGCAAGCCAGATGGCGACGAAAGCCACCAGCGCGGCCAAGGCGAACAGGATGATGGCACGCCATGGCACTGGCGCGCGATAAAGCTCGCCTGGAGTAAAGGTGAGGGTCCATGCCGCAGTGCCGGCGTTCACCGGAAAGTGTACGTTCAGTGCGCCTGTACCCTGTGTGAACAGCGTTTGTGCCGGGCCGTCGGGGAATTGCTGTTGCAGCAGCCATTGGCCACCTTCAGCGGGTATGCCAGCCAGATCGGCGGTCAGGCGCGTCGGGTCAAAACTGAGCAGCAGGGTGCCTAGAATCGGGCCGCCAGGCTGTTCCTGCACGGGTGCGAGGCTGTAGATCACCCAACTGTCGCCGACTTTCTGTGCTTGCAGGGCGGGCGTGTGGCCCAGCTCGGTCTGGCGGATCAGGTCCAGGGCCGCGTAAGTGACCGGCGAGGGTCGGCTGGGGTCGACTTCGGCCTTGCCACGGGGCGCCAGGTAGGCGTCGACCAGCCCGGGCAGGTAGTTCAGTGCGGCCGACAGTGCCCGGGGATCAGGCGCCGGGCTTTGCAGGGCTTGCAAGACGCTTGGCTGGCGCGCCGCGCCAAGCGTTTGCGCGGTGATCAGCTCGGTGCTGCTCTGCAGTATCCGGCCACCACTGCCCGCGGCAGCCTGGGCCAGGTACAACAGGGTTTGCTGCGGCGAAGTGCCAGGGGTGCCCAGCCATACCAGTACGGCGGCGACCGCCACGCCCGCCAGCGCGATCCACAGGGCCACCCTGGACTCACTGCCGTTGAGTTGGCCGTCGCTGGCCTGCGCGCTCGTGAAGCCTTTCACATACTGTCTCCGTCAATCGGCTGGCCAGGGTGACCTGCGCGTATTGTCAGTCCAGCGTAGTCAATGACTGCCGGAGTGACCGAAACCGCCCGCACCGCGCTGGGTTTCGTCGAATGTATCGACCAATTCGAAATGCGCTTGAACCACCGGCACCAATACCAGCTGCGCGATGCGCTCGCCGATGGCGATGTTGAAGGCGGTCTGGCCACGGTTCCAACAGGAAACCATCAACTCGCCCTGGTAGTCGGAGTCGATCAGGCCCACCAGGTTGCCCAGCACGATGCCGTGTTTGTGGCCCAGGCCCGAGCGCGGCAGGATCAGCGCTGCCAGGCCCGGATCGCCGATGTAGATCGACAGGCCGGTCGGGATCAGGATGGTCTGACCCGGTTCAAGGACGGTGTCTTCCTTGAGCATGGCGCGCAAGTCCAGGCCGGCGGAGCCTGGGGTGGCGTATTGCGGCAGCGGGAATTCGCTGCCGATGCGTGGGTCGAGAATCTTGGCTTGCAGAGCGTGCATGGTTAAACCTGGTCGAGCCGTTGGGCAATGAAGGAAACGATTTGGCGGGCGATCTTGCCCTTGCTGGTCTGGGTGAACACCGTGGTGTTGAGCCCGCGGTCAATCAGGCTGACCGCATTTTCCTCGCTGTTGAAGCCGATGCTTGGGTTGGCCACGTCATTGGCGACAATCAAGTCGAGATTTTTGTCCTTGAGTTTGCGCGCCGCGTAGTCGAGCAAGTGCTCGGTTTCGGCGGCAAAGCCGACGCTGAACGGGCGATCGGGGCGTGTGGCAATAGTGGCCAGGATGTCCGGGTTGCGCACCATTTGCAGGAGAAGCCCGTCACCGTTTGTAGGGTCTTTCTTGAGTTTCTGTGAGGCGACGACTTCCGGGCGATAGTCCGCCACGGCCGCCGATGCGATGAACACGTCACAGGCCATGGCGGTCTCGCAGGCGGCGAGCATGTCGCGCGCGCTGACCACGTCGATGCGATTGACGCGGTCGGGCGTGGGCAAATGCACCGGGCCGCTGATCAGCGTCACCCGGGCGCCGGCTTCCACCGCGGCCTCGGCCAAGGCGAAGCCCATCTTGCCGGAGCTATGGTTGGTGATGTAGCGCACCGGGTCGATGTTTTCCTGGGTGGGGCCGGCGGTGATCACCACGTGCTTGCCGGTCAGCGATTCGCGCTGGAAGCAGTCGGCCGCGCACAGGGCCAGCTCGGTGGCTTCCAGCATGCGCCCCAGGCCGATGTCGCCGCAGGCCTGGCTGCCGGCGGCCGGGCCGAACACCTTGATGTCGCGGCCCTGCAGCACCTGCAGGTTGGCTTGCGTGGCTGGGTCGCGCCACATGGCCTGGTTCATGGCTGGGGCCAGGGCGACGGTGGCGTCGGTGGCCAGTACCAGGGTGGTCAGCAGGTCATTGGCCAGGCCCTGGGCCAGGCGTGCGATCAGGTCGGCGGTGGCCGGGGCAATCAGCACTAGGTCAGCCCACCTGGCCAGTTCGATGTGGCCCATCGCGGCTTCGGCCGCCGGGTCCAGCAGGTCCATGTGCACGGGGTGGCCGGACAGTGCCTGCATGGTCAGCGGGGTGATGAACTCGGCGCCGCCACGGGTCATGACCACGCGTACTTCGGCGCCCTGGTCCAGGAGCCTGCGAACCAGCTCGGCGCTCTTGTACGCGGCGATGCCGCCGCCGACGCCCAGAACGATGCGTTTTCGATACAGCCGCTGCATAGGCCCGCCTTCGGATCCAGTGATTACGCTCGGTGATGGCACCTCCCCGGGCCGGATCACCGTGCAAAAAAGAAGGGCTAAGATAGCACAGCGCCAAGCAGGGGGCAGCGCGCAGACAGGCAAGGAGATGCCATGAGTATCCGAGATTGGCCCGCCGCTGAACGGCCACGGGAAAAGTTGTTGAAGCTGGGCGCCGGTGTGCTTTCCGATGCGGAACTGCTGGCCATTTTCCTGCGTACTGGGGTTACCGGTAAAAGCGCGGTGGACCTTGCTCGCACGCTGCTGCACGAATTTGGCAGCCTGCGCGCTTTGTTGGAGGCGGACGAACAAGCTTTCAGCGCCCAACCGGGGCTGGGCCCGGCCAAATTCGCCCAGTTGCAGGCAGTGCTGGAAATGTCCCGCCGCCACCTGGCCGAACGCCTGACCCGCGATTCGGCGCTGGAGAGCCCGCGGGCGGTTCGCGACTACCTCAAATCCATGCTGCGCCACGAGCCCCATGAGGTCTTCGGATGTTTGTACTTGGACACCAAGCATCAGGTACTTGGCTTCGAAGTGCTATTCCGCGGTTCGATCGACGGTGCGATGGTTTATCCGCGCCAGGTAGTGAAACGGGCGCTGGCGCACAACGCTGCAGCGCTGATCCTTTGCCACAACCATCCTTCCGGCAATCCAGAGCCGAGTCACGCCGACCGGGTACTGACCCAGCGCCTCAAGGAGGCGTTGGCGCTGGTGGAAGTGCGCGTGCTGGACCACTTCATCGTGGGGGAAGGGGAGCCGTTGTCGATGGTGGAGTATGGGTGGTTGTAGGGCGGCAGAATGAACATACCCATCGAGCAATGGGTTTGTTCCACTGATTACCAATCCTCAGGACGCTCGGCGTGCTGAGGCAGGATGCGGTAAACCAGCAAGGTATCGCGTTGGACCGAATAGACAGCGCGGTAGGGGTATTTCGACAGAATCAATTCCCTGCAATCGGGGATGTCGGAAGCCTTGCCGAGTTGAGGGAAGGCTTCCAGGGAGGCTAGCGAATCGAGAACGCTGAAAACCACGGCTTCAGCCCGTTCTGCACCCATCAGTGGCGCATAGTGCTCGTAAAGACCGTCCAGGTCACTTTCCGCTTTGCTTGTTAGAGCGACTCTCGGCACGGCCTACCCACTTAGCCTTCACGGCATCCAATTTGATTAGGTTGCCTGCCTCCGCATCCGCGACACCTTCTGCCACCGCGCGGAAATGCCAGGATTCCGCTTCGACATAACGTGCCAGTGCACGCTTGAGATGGTATTGGCGGTCCCGATCAGTTGCCTCGGCAAGCTGATCAAGCTGGTTGATCAGTTCCGATTCCACACGGAAAGACAGGACTGGCAAGGCCATGGTAGTACTCCAAAGATGAATCGTATACGCCGTCTACGAAGTAGACAGTGGGGCCGGGTGGCACCAATGTCAACTTTTTGTTAGTTGGGATTTAGGTGGCTTTGAGGCCGCCAACGCCGCCTTAGGCTGCTACGAGAATATTCCGTAGGAGTTGCCGCAAGGCTGCGATGGCGCGCGCAGCGGGCCCAGGATCCTGAAGGGCCTGCGGCCCTTGGTTTCTTCAATCAGGGCCCTACAGTAACCTTGGCGAAGTCCTGTCGGCCAAACGGGCTGACGTCGTAGCCCTTGACGTTGCTGCGCGCCAGCACGGCGGCGGTGGGGTGCGCCAATGGCACCCACAGCGCCTGTTCCTGGATTTGCTGCTGGGCCTGCAGGTACAGGCGGCTGCGCACGCCCTGGTCGCTGGTGGTCTTGCCAGCGGTGATCAGCTTGTCCAGCGCCGGGTCGCAGTAGCGGGCGAAGTTGGTGCCCGACTGCACCGCCGCGCAGGAAAACTGCGGGGTGAGGAAGTTGTCCGGGTCACCATTGTCGCCGGCCCAGCCCATGAACAGCAGGTCGTGCTCGCCGGCCTTGGCGCGGCGGATCAGCTCGCCCCACTCGATCACGCGGATATCGGCCTTGATGCCCACCTTGCCCAGGTCAGCCTGCAGCATCTGCGCGCCCAGGCTAGGGTTGGGGTTGAGCAGGCTGCCCGACGGGCGGGTCCAGATGGTGGTGCTGAAGCCGTCCTTGAGCCCGGCCTTGGCCAGCAGGTCACGGGCCTTGGCCGGGTCGTAGGTGTAGCCCGGCAGGTCCTTGGCGAAACTCCAGGTGTTCGGCGGGTAAGGGCCCTTGGCTGCCACGGCGGTGTCTTCGAACACGGCCTTGAGGTAGCTGGCCTTGTCGAAAGCCAGGTTGATGGCCTGACGCACCTGCGGTTTGTCCAGCGGTGGGTGCTGGCTATTGATGGCCACGAACGCGGTCATGAAGGCCGGGGTCTTGATTACCTGCAGGTTGCTGTCCTTGCCGGCTTCCGCCACATCCAGGGGCTTGGGCGAGAGGGCGATCTGGCATTCGTTACGCTTGAGCTTCTGCAGGCGCACGGTGGTGTCGCCGGTGATGGCGAAAATCAGCGGGTCCACTGCCGGTTTGCCACGGAAATAGGTGGGGTTGGCGCGGTAGCGCACCACGGCGTCTTTCTGGAAGCGCCCGAACACGAAGGGGCCAGTGCCGATGGGCTGGCTGTTGAGCTTGTCCTGGGCGTTGGCGCGCAACAGCTGGTCAGCGTATTCCGACGAGTAGATCGAGGCGAAGCCCATGGTCAGGGTGGCCAGGAAGGTCGAGTCGGCGTGGTTGAGGGTGAAGCGCACGGTCAGCGGGTCGACGGCGTCGACGTTCTTGATCAGGTCGGGCAACTGCATGGACTGGGCGTGGGGGAAGCCGCTCTGGGCCACCTTGTGCCACGGGTTACCGTCATCGAGCATGCGCTTGAAGCTGAACACCACGTCCTCGGCGCTGAGGTCGCGGGTGGGGTTGAAGTACTCGGTCTTGTGGAATTTCACTCCCGGGTGCAGCTTGAACTCGTAGGTCAGGCCGTCGGGTGAAACTGTCCAGCTGTCGGCCAGGCTGGGCACGACCTTGGCCTGAGCGGTATCGTAGTCCACCAGCCGGTTCATCAGCACGTCGGCCGAGGCGTTGGTGGTGGTCAGCGAGTTGTACTGCACGACGTCGAAGCCTTCGGGGCTGGCTTCGGTGCACACGGTCAGCGGTGCCGCGTGGGCCAGCAGCGGGGTGAAAAGAGGAGCGAGCAGCAGCGGCAAAGTCGCTAGGCGCATGGTGGGATCCTTGGCTGATTGATGACCCATCTGCCAGTGCAGTCTGGAGAAAGTTCCTACCCTAGAGATCTCTGGCGCCGTTGACTATCCAAATTTTCGCTCGCGGCGCGACGAGCGGTTGGCGGCCAGCGCGCCCCGTAACGGCGGCCTTCGCGCTCTGATTGAGGGTGGTGAGGTAAATTGAAAGTGCGTTCAGAGTTGTTGCCTGCAGGTCTTTCTGGTATAAAGCAGCGCTCTTTTCTAGGGGCCCAGAACCTTCGCCTGTGTGCGGAGCTGGTAAGACCCCTGAAGAAACGCGGCGCCTGGCGCCAAGACTGAGAGATAAGCGGCCAACCCATGCCGGGTTGGGCATGTGGTTTTAGAGGGCTGAGGCATGTCGAGAGTCTGTCAAGTTACCGGTAAGGGTCCGGTAACCGGGAATAACATTTCCCACGCAAACAACAAAACCCGTCGTCGTTTCCTGCCGAACCTGCAGCATCACCGCTTCTGGGTCGAGTCCGAGAAGCGTTTCGTGCGTCTGCGCGTATCCGCCAAAGGCATGCGTATCATCGACAAGCGCGGCATTGATGTCGTGCTGGCCGAAATCCGCGCTGCTGGCGCCAAGGTCTAAGGAGCAAAATCATGCGTGAATTGATTCGTTTGATTTCGAGTGCCGGTACTGGTCATTTCTACACTACCGACAAGAACAAGCGTACTACTCCGGACAAAATCGAGATCAAGAAATTTGATCCGGTTGTTCGCAAGCACGTGATCTACAAAGAAGGCAAAATCAAGTAATTGATTTTCGCCCGAAAAAAAAGGCCCGTATCTCACGATACGGGCCTTTTTTTTGCCTGCTGGCCGCTGCCAGGCAGAGGCCGTTAGCAGGTCAACCGAAGTGGAACGACTCGATCAGGCCGCTGGCGTTGCCGGCAATGTGAATACGGTTGGTGTCGTATTCCTTGGTCGACATTTCGTTCGGGCCGACCACGCGTGAGCGTTCGGTCAATTCGGTGATGTAGCTTTTCACGCTGGCGACATAGCGGGTGCCGATCAGGTGGTTGAGGGCGGCCAGTACTTGGTCATTGGTCATGATGTCACTTCCTTGTAGTGAGTTACGTCCGAATGGACGTCGCATCATTGGTCAAGTCCGGCGGCTCCGTGCAGTAGGTAATTATCCTTCTGCTCGAACATCACGTAGATCTTGCGGCACGGTTCCAGCACTTCCCAGGTGCCGCGAAAACCCGCCGGGATGACGAAGCGGTCACCGGTACGCAGGGTCTTGGCGTTGCCATCCAGGTCCCGCAGCACCGACACGCCGTGGACGATTTCGCAGTATTCGTGCTCGGTATAGTTGACGGTCCACTGGCCTACAGCCCCTTCCCACACGCCAGCACCAAATTGCCCACAGGGGCTTGAGTAGTGGTGGTGCACCTTTTGCGCCGGATCGCCCTTGAGGACCTTTTCCGCGGCGGGGCTGTAGTGCTCGGCTGGCGTAGTGGCCAGCGCAAAGTCGACGATGGTTTCGATGCTCATGGGCGAATCCTCCTCAGTTGTCCAATAAAACAAACATGACACGGCTTTTAGCGGTTTGTTGTCAAATATATTGAAAATTTGGCCCCGGGTGGTTTAGGGTGAGCGGATGCCGTGAGTCGACTTTTTTGACCGGCCCTATTCGAAAGCGTGCGCGATTATCCTGCGCGGGCGCTGCAAATCAACAAGAGGAGGGGATACGTATGACCACTTTGACTCGTGCGGACTGGGAACAACGTGCTCGGGAACTGAAGATCGAAGGCCGTGCATTCATCAACGGTGAATACACCGCCGCCGCTTCCGGCGCCACGTTCGAATGCCTCAGCCCGGTCGACGGTCGCCTCCTGGCACAGGTTGCCAGCTGTGACCTGGCCGACGCCCAGCGCGCCGTTGAAAATGCTCGCGCCGCGTTCAACGCCGGCGCCTGGTCGCGCCTGGCGCCGGCCAAGCGCAAGGCCACCATGATCCGTTTCGCCGCCCTGCTCAAAGAGAACGCTGAAGAGCTGGCGCTGCTGGAAACCCTGGACATGGGCAAGCCGATCAGCGACTCGCTGAACATCGACGTGGCCGGTGCTGCCAACGCCCTGGCGTGGAGCGGTGAGGCCATCGACAAGATCTACGACGAAGTCGCCGCTACCCCGCACGACCAGCTGGGCCTGGTTACCCGCGAGCCGGTAGGCGTGGTGGCGGCCATCGTGCCGTGGAACTTCCCGCTGATGATGGCGTGCTGGAAACTGGGCCCGGCGCTGTCGACCGGTAACTCGGTGATCCTCAAACCGTCGGAAAAGTCGCCGCTGACTGCCATCCGTATCGCTGAACTGGCGATCGAGGCCGGTATTCCGAAGGGCGTGTTCAACGTGCTGCCAGGCTATGGCCACACCGTGGGCAAGGCCCTGGCCCTGCACATGGACGTGGACACCCTGGTGTTCACCGGTTCGACCAAGATCGCCAAGCAACTGATGATCTACGCGGGCGAATCGAACATGAAGCGCGTGTGGCTGGAGGCCGGTGGCAAGAGCCCGAATATTGTCTTTGCCGATGCGCCGGACCTGAAGTCGGCTGCCGAGTCGGCCGCCAGCGCCATCGCCTTCAACCAGGGCGAAGTGTGCACCGCCGGCTCGCGCCTGCTGGTAGAGCGTTCCATCAAGGATCAACTCCTGCCGCTGGTGCTCGAAGCCCTGAAGGCCTGGAAACCTGGCAACCCGCTGGACCCGGAAACCACCGTGGGCGCGCTGGTGGATACCCAGCAGATGAACACCGTGCTGTCCTATATCGAGGCCGGCCACAGTGATGGTGCCAAGCTGTTGGTAGGCGGCAAGCGCATTCTCGAAGAAACCGGCGGCACCTACGTGGAGCCGACCATTTTCGACGGCGTGGACAACGCCATGCGCATCGCCCAGGAAGAGATCTTTGGCCCGGTGCTGTCGGTGATCGCCTTCGACTCCGTGGAAGAAGCCATCAACATCGCCAACGACACGCCTTACGGCCTGGCCGCGGCGGTGTGGACCAGCGACATCTCCAAGGGCCACCTGACCGCCAAGGCACTGCGTGCCGGCAGCGTGTGGGTGAACCAGTACGACGGCGGTGACATGACCGCGCCGTTCGGTGGCTTCAAGCAATCGGGCAACGGCCGCGACAAGTCGCTGCACGCGTTCGACAAGTACACCGAGCTGAAAGCCACGTGGATCAAGCTGTAACAGCGTAGGCGCTCCTGCGGGATCAGCTCTACATCACTACGCACAGCCGGGCCTTCCGCGAGGAAGCCCGGCTGTGTCGTCTTTGCCGTTATCCACAGGAGCGTGGACATGCGTTGGGGTACCTATTTCGCCGTGCTGAGCGCCGTGTTGAGCGTAGGCCTGGCGTTGGGCGTGAGTATGCCGCTGGTGTCGCTTCGGCTTGAGGGCTGGGGTTATGGCAGCTTCGCCATTGGCGTCATGGCGTCGATGCCGGCCATCGGCGTGTTGGCGGGCGCAGGCCTGGCCAGCCGCCTGGCGGCACGCTTCGGCACGCCGCCGTTGATGCGGCTGTGCCTGTGGGGCGGGGCGCTGTCCATCGGCTTGCTGGCGCTGCTGCCCAGCTACGCGGTGTGGCTGGTGTTGCGCTTGCTGATCGGCATGGTGCTGACCATCGTTTTCATCCTCGGCGAGAGCTGGATCAACCAGATCGTGGTGGAACAATGGCGTGGCCGCCTGGTGGCGCTGTATGGCAGCAGTTACGCCCTGAGCCAGCTGTGCGGGCCGCTGCTGCTCGGCGCTGTGGGCACCGATCAGGACTATGGCTTCTGGGTCGGCGTCGCCTTGCTGGTGGTGTCGCCGCTGATGTTGCTGGGGCGCAGCGGCGCGCCTAGTGCCGAGGCCTGTAGCGTGACCTTGCGGGACCTGGGCGGGTTCTGCCGGCGGTTGCCGGTGATTGCCTGGGCGATTTCGTTGTTCGCCGCCTTCGAGGCGATGATTCTCACGCTGTTGCCAGTGTATTGCGTGCAACAGGGCTTCACTGCGCAGATCGCCCTGTTCATGGTCAGTACCGTGGTGGTCGGTGATGCGCTGTTGCAGTTGCCGATTGGCGCGCTCGCCGACCGCATGTCGCGGCGCACGCTGTTCTTCGGCTGCGCGTTGGCGTTGCTGATATCCAGCCTGGCCATTCCGTTGCTGATCGAGACCGTGGCCATCTGGCCGCTATGGGTCATTTTTGGCGCCAGTGCCGGCGGCTTGTTCACCCTGTCGCTGGTGTTGATCGGCGAGCGCTATCGCGATGACGCGCTGGTGCGCGCCAACGCCCATGTGGCGCAGTTGTGGGGCATTGGTTGTTTGATCGGGCCGGTGCTAGCAGGGGCCGGCAGCCAATGGGTCAGCGGCCACGCGTTGCCGCTGCTGATGGCGGCGGGGGCGTTTGGCCTGGTGCTGCTGGCGCGCAAGCCGCAGGCGTTGGAAATGCCGGCCTGAGAGCGCTACAGCATCTTCTCCAGGCCAATGGCCCGGCTCATCCACGCGTTGAACCGCCGCCACAGGTCACCCGGCTCGGTGGTCAGGGTGTGCAGGCGGTGGTGGTCCTCGGTCACCCACACCACCCTGCCGCCTTGCAGCGTGGCCTGGTAGCTCAAGGCCGGGGACATGCCCTGCAGCGCCAGGTCGCGGGTGCGTTCGGCCAGCTCCGGGCTGTGCACCAGCACGCCGACCTCGGTGTTCCACAGCACCGAGCGCGCATCGAAGTTGAACGAGCCGATGAACACCCGCTGCCGGTCGAAGATCATCGCCTTGCTATGCAGGCTGGAATCGGAACTGCCATGAAAGCCCAGCAGCTTGCGCCGCGGCGGTTCCCCTGGTTGGCGCCGCAGTTCATAGAGCTTCACCCCATGCTCCAGCAGTGCCTTGCGGTAGGGCGCGTAGCCGCCATGCACGGCGGGTACGTCGGTGGCTTCCAGCGAGTTGGTCAGCAGGCTTACCGACACTCCGGCGTCCGCGCGCCCGGTCAGGTACAGCAGGCCCGGCTCGCGCGGCACGAAGTAGGCGGAAATCAGCATCAGCTCCTGGTGCACATTGTCCAGTTGCGGCGCCAATTGGGTGGTGAGCAGTAGGTGCGGGTCGGGCTCGTCCTGGGCCAACACCTTGCTGGGCGCATCCCATAGCACTTGGCTGTCGGCCCAGATCAGCTCGGTGCGCCAGGTGGCCATGTGTGGCTGGATGCGGTAGGCCATCAGTTGCTGGTACAGCGCCGGGCGCTCCTGGCGTGCGTCAGCCAGCCAGTCTTCCAGGCGCGCGCGGGTCTTGAGCAGGTCCTTGGCGGTTGGGTGGAAATACAGGAATTCGCCAATCGGCCGGCTCAGGGCGCTGTTCCAGTACTGGTCGAAGCTTTCCCCCAGGTGCGCGGCGGCCGGGCCGGCGCTCAGCAGGTCGATGTCGGTGAAGTTGAGGTTGGGCTCGGCGTCGAAATACTCGTCGCCCAGGTTCCGGCCACCGACGATGGCCATGCTGTCGTCGGCAATCCACAACTTGTTGTGCATGCGCCGGTGCTGGCGCGACAGGTTGAACAGCCGGCCCATGGCCCGCGTGGCCCCGGTGGCGCGGCCCAGATGCAGCGGGTTGAACAGGCGGATCTGAATGTTGGGGTGCTCGGCCAGGGTGGCGATGATGTCGTCCAGGCCATCGCTGGTGGTGTCGTCCAGCAGGATGCGGATACGCACGCCACGGTCGGCGGCCTTGAGCAGTTCGTCCACCAGGGCGCGGGTGCTGAGGCCGTCGTGGACGATGTAGTACTGCAGGTCCAGGCTCTTCTGGGCGTCGCGGATCAGTTCGGCGCGCGCGCGAAACGCCTCCGGGCCATTGGGCAGCAGGCGAAAGCCCGATAACCCGCCGTGCTCGGCGACCTGGGCCTGCACCGAGCGGCCAAACGCCGATTGGTCGGGGGGCAGGGCCTGGCTCACCTGGCGATGACTGACAGGCGAAGCGCAGCCGGCCAGCATGGCAAGCATCAGCAGGGGCAACAGCCAATGGGTTCGCAACTCGGGGATCCTTAGCGCAGAGCGGGCGTGGCTATGACTTCAGCAAGCCGGTAAAAGTCAGTCAGTCTCGTCATCCATTTCTGCAATCAAACGCGCTGCCGTCTCCCCGACCTTGCGTACTGCCGCCTCGATCTCGCTGGTTGCGCGTGCGGCAAAATTCATGCGCAGGCAGTTACGGTACTTGCCGGAGGCGGAAAAAATACTGCCCACGGCAATTTGCACGTTCTGCTCCAGTAAAGCCCGATTCAGGCGCAGCGTATCGAAACTTTCCGGCAATTCCACCCATAGCATGAAACCTCCCTGGGGGCGGCTGGCGCGGGTGCCGGCCGGAAAATAGCGGCTGACCCAGTCGATCATCAGGTCACGCGAGCGCTGGTACTGGCTGCGCATGCGCCGCAAGTGCGGCTCATAGTGGCCGTCCTTGATGAAGTCGGCGATGGCCAACTGCGGCTGGGTGGCGGTGCAGCCGGTGCTGATGTATTTCATGTGCAGCACCCGCTCCAGGTAGCGGCCTGGCGCCACCCAGCCGATGCGCAGGCCCGGCGCCAGGGTCTTGGAAAACGAACTGCACAGCAGCACCCGACCGTCTTCGTCGAACGACTTGATGGTGCGTGGGCGTGGGTAGGTGTAGGCCAGGTCGCCGTACACGTCGTCCTCGATGATCGCCACGTCGTAGCGCTGGGCCAGCGTCAGTAGCGCGCGCTTGCGGGCTTCGGGCATCACGTAGCCCAGCGGGTTGTTGCAGTTGGGCGTCAGTTGGATGACCTTTATGGGCCACTGTTCCAGCGCCAGTTCCAGGGCTTCCAGGCTGATGCCGGTGATGGGGTCGGTAGGAATTTCCAGCGCCTTCATGCCCAGGCCTTTGAGGGTCTGCATGGCACCGAAGAAGCTCGGCGAGTCGACCGCGACGATGTCGCCCGGTTCGCACACCGCGCGAATGCTCGCCGACAGCGCCTCATGGCAGCCGGTGGTGATCACCAGGTCGCTGGCCTGCAGCTGGCAGCCGGAGTCCAGCAGCAGGCGGGCGACCTCGCTGCGCAGCGCCTCGGTGCCATACACGGTGTCGTAATACAGCCCGGGCATGTCCTGGCGCCGGGCCAGCTGCGCGAGGCTGCGCAGCAGTGGCTTGAGGGTTGGGCTGGCGACGTCGGGCATGCCGCGGCCCAGTTGCACGATGTCCTTGCGCGGGCTACTGCGCACCAGCTCCACCACCTGGTCCCACTGGGAAATTTCCACTGGGCGCTGGGCGGGTCGGCCTACGGCGGGCAACGCCGGGAGCTGTCGGGCGCTGGGCACGAAGTAGCCGGACTTGGGCCGCGGTGCCGCCAGGCCGTTGTCTTCCAACAGCCGGTAGGCCTGCTGCACCGTGCTCAGGCTGACACCGTGTTCGGTGCTCAGGGCGCGCACCGAGGGCAGGCGGTCGCCCGGGCGGTAGAAACCTTGCTCGATGCGCGAGCCCAGCAGCTCGGCGAGGTTGACATAGAGGGTCATGGCGTACTTCCTGCGCGTGCATGGGAACCATACAGATGAGGAAAAAATACAGCATTCAGTGGGCGATCGACAGTATCTGTATGGGAAATATAGCGGTTTTTTGAATCTGTAATGAATTGTGTATTGGGCGGATCATGACCTCGTGCCCACACCAACACCGAGGAGCAAGGTCATGAACGGCTTGAGCGATGTGCGTCTGCTGCTGCGCAGCCAGGAACTACAGGCATTCGATGGCCAGGACCGGCGAGTACGCTCGGCCCCGGCTGGCCTGGGTTTCTGGGGGTTGATGTGGCACCGCGCCGCCACCCGCCGGGCTTTGCTGACGCTGGATGCCGACCAGTTGCGTGACATCGGCCTGTCGGCCAGCGAGGCCAGGACCGAGGGCCTGAAGCCGTTCTGGAGGGAATGAAGGACCGGCGGGGCTTTCGTTGCCCGCGGCCGGGCAGGCAAAATGGCGGTTCGCGTCGACAGGTACCGCCCCATGAGCTGCAACCGCCACAAGATCCTTTTCCTGCGTGAGCAGATTCCATCGTTCGAGTGCGTGCCGGGTTGCCACGACTGCTGCGGCCCGGTGACCACCTCGTCGGAGGAAATGGCGCGGCTGCCCCGCAAGAGCGCGGCCGAGCAAGAAGCGGCGCTCGCCGAGTTGAACTGTGTGCACCTGGGACCCAACGGCTGCACGGTGTATGACGAGCGGCCGCTGATCTGCCGGCTGTTTGGTACCACTCAAAACCTGCCATGCCCCAACGGCCGGCGGCCGGCCGAGCTGATACACCCGACGGCGGAGAAGGCCGTGCACCAGTTCATCGCCAGCACGCGGCAAGTGCTGGTCTGACGGTTCAGGCGCGCCATCGCAGCCTGCGGCAGCTACGTGGAATTCGAACCCGTTGGAGCTGAGGCGTCAATCCGGAATCGGCAGGTTCAGGCTCTCTTTCACTTCTTCCATCACGATGTAGCTCTTCGATTCGCGCACATGCGGCAGTTTCAGCAGTATGTCGCCCAGCAGCTTGCGGTACGAGGCCATCTCGGAAATGCGCGCCTTCACCAGGTAGTCAAAGTCCCCCGACACCAGGTGGCATTCCAGCACGTGGGGCAGCTTGAGCACCGCGCGGCGGAACTCTTCGAAGGTGTCGCCGGACTTGTAGTCCAGGCTGATCTCCACGAACACCAGCAGGCTGCCCTTCAGGTGCTGCGGGTTGAGGCGGGCGTTGTAGCCCATGATGATGCCTTCGCGCTCCAGGCGCCGTACCCGCTCGGTGCAGGGGGTGGTCGACAGGCCGACCTTCTCGCCCAGTTCTGTGAACGAAATTCGCCCGTCGGCCTGCAGGATTCGCAGGATGGCGCGGTCGATCTTGTCGAGCTCACGTTTGCTCTGATGCTGGGTGCGCATAGGCGATGCCCCTCCGTAAAAGCCGTTTTCGCCGAGAATTCTCGCCAAATATAGGCCTTTATATAGTGAATGGCACTGGCTGATGTTTTTTAAACTGCGCGCATCTTCGCAATAAACAACAAATGTCAGCGGTTATCCGCGTTGAGGGATTGAGCATGCGAGTTCTGGTACTTGGTAGCGGTGTGATAGGTACCGCCAGTGCCTATTATCTGGCGCGGCAGGGCTTCGAGGTGACGGTCGTGGACCGCCAGAACGCCGTTGCCATGGAAACCAGCTTCGCCAACGCCGGCCAGGTTTCGCCAGGCTATGCCTCGCCCTGGGCCGCGCCGGGCGTGCCGCTCAAGGCCATCAAATGGCTGCTGGAGCGCCACGCGCCCCTGGCCATCAAGGCCACTGCTGACATCGACCAGTACCTGTGGATGGCGCAGATGCTGCGCAACTGCACCGCCAGCCGCTACGCGGTGAACAAGGAACGCATGGTGCGCCTGTCCGAGTACAGCCGCGACTGCCTCGACGAGCTGCGCGCCGAAACCGGCATCGCCTACGAGGGCCGCACCCTGGGCACCACCCAGTTGTTCCGCACCCAGGCACAGCTGGACAACGCTGCCAAGGACATTGCCGTGCTGGAACAGTCCGGCGTGCCTTACGAGCTGCTCGACCGCGACGGTATCGCCCGCGTCGAACCGGCCCTGGCCAGCGTCACCGGCATACTGGCCGGTGCCCTGCGCCTGCCCAACGACCAGACCGGTGACTGCCAGATGTTCACCACCAAGCTGGCGCAGATGGCCGTGGACCTGGGCGTGGAATTCCGCTTCGGGCAGAACATCGAGCGCCTGGATTTCGCCGGCGACCGCGTCAACGGGGTGGTCATCGACGGCAAGCTGGAAACCGCTGACCGCTACGTGCTGGCGCTGGGCAGCTACTCGCCGCAGTTGCTCAAACCGCTGGGCATTCGGGCGCCGGTCTATCCGCTCAAGGGCTACTCGCTGACCGTGCCTATCACCAACTCGGCCATGGCACCCACCTCGACCATTCTGGACGAGAGCTTCAAGGTCGCCATCACCCGCTTCGACAACCGCATTCGCGTCGGCGGCATGGCCGAGATCGCCGGTTTTGACCTGTCGCTGAACCCGCGTCGGCGTGAAACGCTGGAGATGATCGTCAACGATCTTTATCCTCAGGGCGGCGACTTGAGCCAGGCCAGTTTCTGGACCGGCCTGCGCCCGACCACGCCAGACGGCACGCCGATTGTGGGTGCCACGCCGTTGCGCAATCTGTTTCTCAACACGGGCCACGGCACGCTCGGCTGGACCATGGCCTGCGGCTCGGGCCGGTTCCTGGCCGATCTGATGGCGCGCAAGAAGCCGCAAATCAGCGCCGAAGGCCTCGATATTTCCCGTTACGGTAAACACCAGGAGACTGCAAAACATGTCAATCCAGCGCCAGCTCACCAATGAGCGCATGAGCCAGATCGTCACCCACAACGGTACCGTGTACCTGGCTGGCCAAGTGGGCGACGACATGAGCGCCGGGATTGAGCAGCAGACTCGCGAGACCCTCGCCAGCATCGAGCGCCTGCTCGACCTGGCCGGTACCGACAAGACGCGCCTGCTCTCGGTGACCATTTACCTGAAGGACATCGATGCCCATTTCGAAGGCATGAACAGTGTCTGGGACCAATGGCTGCCCAAAGGCGTGGCGCCTGCCCGTGCCACGGTCGAGGCCAAGCTGTGCGAACCGGAAATTCTCGTTGAGCTTTCCGTGGTCGCCGCGCTGCCATAAGCGTCATTCCTTGCCCGGCCCCGCGCCGGGCTGTTTACCCCCTTACAGTCTGCCCAGAAGAAGACAGCCGTCATGCGTCCCGCCCGTGCCCTGATCGACCTCGACGCTCTGCGTCACAACTACCGCCTGGCCCGTGAACTCGGCAACGGCGCCAAGGCCTTGGCCGTGATCAAGGCCGACGCCTACGGCCATGGCGCGGTGCGTTGTGCCCAGGCGCTGGAAGCCGAAGCCGACGGCTTTGCCGTAGCCTGCATCGAGGAGGCATTGGAACTGCGCGCCGGTGGTATCAAGGCGCCGGTGTTGCTGCTGGAAGGCATTTTCGAGGCCGACGAGCTACGACTGATCGTCGAACACAACTTCTGGTGCGTGGTGCATTCGCTGTGGCAGTTGGAAGCCATCGAGCAGGCACAGTTGGCCAAGCCCATCGTGGTGTGGCTGAAACTGGATTCGGGCATGCACCGTGTCGGCCTGCACCCCAAGGATTACGCCAGCGCCTACCAGCGCCTGCTGGCCAGTGGCAAAGTGGCGAAAATCGTGCTGATGAGCCACTTTGCCCGCGCCGACGAACTCGACTGCCCGAGCAGTGCCGACCAGGTCGCGGTGTTCGAGGCTGCGCGCCAGGGCCTGGCGGCAGAGACCAGCCTGCGCAACTCGCCGGCCGTGCTGGGGTTGCCGCAAGTACCGAGCGACTGGGTGCGTCCGGGCATCATGCTC
Organism: uncultured Gammaproteobacteria bacterium; assembly: GCA_963816515.1. Lineage (GTDB taxonomy): Bacteria > Pseudomonadota > Gammaproteobacteria > Pseudomonadales > Pseudomonadaceae > Aquipseudomonas. Next base: position 2,603,155 of record CAWFKX010000001.1, read on the forward strand.
TACGGCGCCACGCCGTTTGAAGCGCCGCAGGCCGAAGCGGCACGCCTGCAGCCGGTGATGACCCTGGAGTCCAAGGTCATTTGCGTGCGTGAACTGCCGGCCGGCGAGCCCATCGGCTATGGCGCCAAGTTCGTCACCGACAAGCCGATGCGCATTGGCGTGGTCGCCCTGGGCTACGCCGACGGCTACCCGCGCCACGCGGGCACCGGTACCCCCGTGCTGGTGGCGGGCAAGCGCAGCCGCCTGCTGGGTCGGGTGTCCATGGACATGCTGTGCATCGACCTCACCGACGTGCCCGAAGCCGGGCTGGGCAGCACGGTTGAGCTGTGGGGACGTAATGTGCTGGCCAGCGAAGTGGCGGCCTGCGCAGACACTATTCCTTACCAGATATTCTGCAATTTACGTCGCGTGCCGCTCGTCTATTCCGGGGGCTGACGGGGCACCGGTCGCCACCGCAAGTCGCCAGGGCGTAGACCGATCAGGGTTGAAGTGTTGTAAATACTGAACGCTGTTGCCATGATAACGTTCAAAAAGCACCCCTTGACCGTGAATACCCCCTGGAGGCTCCGCATTGGACGTCGGTGAACGACTGCAAGCCATTCGTAAACTAAAAGGTCTGTCCCAACGTGAACTCGCCAAACGCGCGGGCGTCACCAACAGCACCATTTCGATGATCGAGAAGAACAGCGTCAGCCCCTCGATCAGCTCCCTGCGCAAAGTGCTGGGGGGCATCCCCATGTCCATGGTGGAATTCTTCTCCGAAGAGCTGCAGCCTGAAAACCCCACCCAGATCGTCTACAAGGCCAACGAGCTGATCGACATCTCCGACGGCGCCGTGACCATGAAGCTCGTGGGCAAGGCGCACCCGAGCCGTGCGATCGCCTTCCTCAACGAAATCTACCCGCCAGGCGCCGATACCGGTGAGGAAATGCTGACCCATGAAGGCGAGGAAACCGGCATTCTGCTCGAAGGCAAGCTGGAGCTGGTGGTAGGCGCGGAAACCTTCATTCTCGAAGCGGGTGACAGCTACTACTTCGAAAGCACCAAGCCGCATCGCTTCCGCAACCCTTACGACCAGCCCGCGCGACTGATCAGCGCCGCCACCCCGGCGAACTTCTGATCGCCGATACGCCGCTACACTCAAGTGAGGATGCCGTGGCCCGCTGGCGCCACGGCAATACCCCTTAAAACAATAGGGTTGTTCCGGGGCGGCAGGCTTTGTCGCTATACTGGACGCTGCCTGCGAAACCGTGGCCGCGGGCGCGATCAGCCACCATGAGGGTGTACGCGTGAATTCGAAAATCAACAACATGCTGGCCGCACCAGCAACCATACTGGCCCTCTGGGCCCTGACTGCCCAGGCGACCACCACCGACGACATTGCCAAGCGCCTGGAGCCGGTGGGCCAGGTATGCGTGCAGGGCAAGGAATGCCCTGGCATGGAAGTCACCGCCGTGGCCGCCGGTGGCGCCGCGAAGAGCCCGGACGATGTCATCGCCAAACACTGCAACGCCTGCCACGGCACTGGCCTGCTGGGCTCGCCGAAAATCGGCGATGCGGCCGACTGGGGCAAGCGTGCGAAAGAGCAGGGCGGCGTCGACGGCCTGCTGGCCAAGGCCATCACCGGCATCAACTCCATGCCGCCCAAGGGCACCTGCTCGGACTGCAGCGACGATGAGCTCAAGGGTGCCATCAAGAAAATGTCCGGGCTGTAACTGCTCACCCGTAGTCGTTGCTGCCAGGCAGCATCCGGCCTCTACGCGCACTGCCTGATTTCACGTGGCGCCTGTGACGCGGCCTGCCGGCCGCCAGGGTGAATACTCTTGTTTGGAAACATATCTCTCATTGTGGCACCGCAGCACTGGACGGATAATCCCGAGCGTGGGAACAATGTAGCTACATTTGGCGGAGAGGTGATCAACATGGCCGCGTTACTGAAATCCACGGATGTGCGATGCCGCATTGAAGAGGATTTGAAAATAAGCGCCACCGAGGTACTCAAGTCTTGCGGGCTTAGCCTTAGTGACGCCATGCGCCTGTTTCTGCGTCAGGTCGTGGCGAATCAAGGTCTGCCTTTCGAGGTAAGAGTGCCGTCGGAGAAAGCCGCGCGGGCCATGGAACAGGCACGTGAGATCGGTCGGCATTTCAACTCGATAGACGAAATGCTCGGTGATACGGATGGCAATGTTCCAAAACAAGGAAAAAAGGGCAAAAAAACCTAGGCGGTGTTCCCAAACCAGGGAGTTCAAGAAGTCTTGGGAGCGTTATACCCGCGCTGGTCGACGTGACATGCATGAAGTCCGTCATGTCATGACTCTCCTTTTTCTTGGAGAGCCACTGCCCTCCAGCTACCGTGATCACGAATTGGTCGGGGAGTGGAAAGGGTTCAGACACGGCCGCCTCCATCCGCACCACCAGTTTTTCCAGGATGCCCTTGCCCCGCATCGAGGCATCGACGCACACCGGCCCATACACGTACGCATCCTGCTGACCCGGATAGGCCGCCAACATGGCGACCACCGGTGGGGCACTGGCTTGCGACTTTTCTGCACTGAACAGCACGCCGGTCAATGCCCCGTGTTCGCAAGCGACTACGATAGGAGAACCAGTGGCCAGCCAGCGTTCGATGACGCCCAGGCTCCAGTCGCCATACAGCGCGCCGCCGTGCGCCGCGGTGTTGGGCTGTAGCATGGTAGCAATGCCTACAGCGTCTGCGGCGCTGGCGAGTCGAATATCGATGGTCATGGTCCGGATCCTCGGGGAAGGAAGCCAGTATCGATCGGTTGCCATTTCCATGGATTGATTTTGTGTAACAAGCGGTCAAAGCCCCATTGAGCGAAGGCGGAGGTGCCGATGACGCAAGTCTGTTCGATTGATCGTGCCGTGGACGAGGTGCTGGCAAGGCTGCCCGCGCACATCCACATGGGCCTGCCACTGGGGCTGGGCAAGCCCAATCGGTTCGTCAACGCGCTGTATGCGCGCATTCGCCAGTTGCCGGAGCGGCGGCTGACCATCTACACCGCCCTGACCCTGGGCCGGCCGAAGCTGGGCGACGGCTTGCAGAAGCGCTTTCTCGAACCGTTCGTCGAGCGTGTGTATGGCGACTACCCCGAGCTGGATTTCCTTGCTGACCTGCACGCAGACAGCCTGCCCGCCAACATCCGCGTCGAGCAGTTTTTCATGCAGCCGGGCAACCTGCTGCACAGCCATGTTGCCCAGCAGTCCTACGTCAGCAGCAACTACAGCCACGCCGCCCGTGATATCAACGCCCAAGGCCTGAACCTGGTGGCGCAGTTGGTGGCTCAGGACCCGTACCAGCCCGCCAAACTCAGCTTGAGCTGCAATCCGGACATCACCCTGGACCTGCTGCCCATGATCGCCAAGCGTCGCGAGGCTGGCGAGACCATCCTGATGCTGGCCCAGGTGCACGCTGAGCTGCCGTTCATGGGCGGCGATGCCGAGGTGGACCGTGGCCTGTTCGACCTGATGATTGATGAGTCCGATACCACCACGCTGTTTTCCACGCCGAACATGCCGGTGGGCCTGCAGGACCATTTCATCGGCCTGCACGCCAGCACCCTGGTGCGCGACGGTGGCACCTTGCAGATTGGTATCGGCTCCATGGGGGACGCGCTGACCGCCGCGTTGCTGGCGCGCCAGGCTGATAATGCCGCCTACCGCGCATTGCTGGACGAGTTGGACCTGGCGCCCTGGCAGGCGCTGATCGAGCGCGAGGGTGGCCTGGCGCCGTTCGCCGAAGGGCTGTATGGCTGCAGCGAAATGTTCGTCAACGGCTTGATGGTGCTGGCCGACGCCGGCATCGTGCGGCGCAAGGTGTACCCCGACGCCGTGACCCAGGCGCGGGCCAATGCCGGCAGGCTCGAGGGCGCGGAGCCCGATGGCGTGAGCATTCATGGCGGTTTCTTCCTCGGCCCGCGCAGCTTCTACCAACGCTTGCGCGAGCTGCCGCGGCATACGCTGAAGGGCTTCAACATGACCGCCATCAGCTACATCAACGAGCTGTACGGCCAGGAAGAACTCAAGCGCCTGCAACGCCGCGATGCGCGTTTTATCAACACGGTGTTCACCGCTACGTTGCTGGGTGCGGCGGTGTCCGACCAGCTGGAGGATGGCCGCGTGCTCAGCGGTGTGGGTGGGCAATACAATTTCGTGGTGCAGGGGCATGCCTTGCACGATGCCCGCTCGGTGCTGGTGCTGCGCAGCTGGCGCGAGGCCGGTGGCGAGGTGAGCTCCAACATTCTCTGGGAGTACGGCCACTGCACCATTCCCCGCCACCTGCGCGATATTGTCGTCACCGAGTACGGCATCGCCAATTTGCGTGGGAGGACCGATGCCCAGGTGATCGAGGCCATGCTGACCATCACCGATTCACGCTTCCAGACGGCCCTGATCGAACAGGCGCAAGTGGCCGGCAAACTGCCCAAGGACTTTCGCCTGCACCCGCGCTTCACCGACAACACGCCGGAGCGCCTGCAAGCGCTTGCCGACAAGCATGCCACGTTGTTTCCGGAGTACCCGTTGGGCTGTGATTTCACCGCCGAGGAGCGGGACTTGCTGCGCGCGCTGAACTGGCTCAAGAGCAAGTTCAAGCTCACCGAGCTGCTGGACCTGGGCAAAGCAGCATTGGATGCCCCGGCGGCTTCGGTGTTTCCGCTGCACTTGATGCGCATGCAGTTGGCGCAGCCGGACGGCTTGCGCGAGGATCTGTTGCAGCGTTTGCTGCTGGCCGGGTTGCAGGCCACGGCGCAGCCGGAGCCGCTCAGCTACCTGCGCGGCTAGCCCTGTTGCCATTGTGGGAGCGGGCTCTGCCCGCGAAAAGGACGCCGCAAATCATCTGACGAATCGCGTCGTTTGCTTCGCGGGCAGACCCCGCTCCCACGCGGCGAATCGGTTACTCGATGAAGGTAACCACACCATCGGTCAACGACTTGACCCGCGCCAGCGACTCAACGTGATAACCCTGCGCATCCAGCTCGGCACGGCCGCCCTGGAACGACTTCTCGATGACGATGCCCAGGCCGGCAACGCTGGCGCCCGCCTGCTTGATGATCGAGATCAGCGCCTGGGACGCCTTGCCGTTGGCCAGGAAGTCATCGATCACCAGCACGCGGTCGCTGCTGTTGAGGTGACGCGGCGAAATGGCCACGGTGCTTTCAGTCTGTTTGGTGAACGAGTAGACCGTGGCGGTCAGCAGGTTCTCGGTCAGGGTCAGCGACTGGTGCTTGCGCGCGAAAATCACCGGCACGCCCAGCTTCAGGCCAGTCATCACCGCCGGGGCGATGCCCGAGGCTTCGATGGTGACGATCTTGGTCACGCCGGAATCAGCGAACAGGCGGGCGAATTCGTCGCCGATCTGCTGCATCAGGACCGGATCGATCTGGTGGTTCAGGAAGGCGTCGACCTTCAGTACCTGATCGGAAAGCACGATGCCTTCTTCGCGAATCTTCTTGTGCAGTGCTTCCACGGCAGTTCCTCAATATACGTATTGGCCCCGGCTACGGGGCCGAGGCGTTGTTGAATTATCGTTTGAGCATGGCGCGAATATCGGCCAATGCATTGTTGCCTCTTACGGCTTTGACTTCCGTGGGGGTGTCATCATTGCCTTCCCAGGCGAGATCGTCCGGCGGCAGCTCATCGAGGAAGCGGCTGGGTGCGCAATCGATGATTTCGCCGTACTGCTTGCGCTTGGCCGCGAAGGTGAACGCCAGCGTCTGACGTGCGCGGGTGATGCCCACGTAGGCCAGGCGGCGCTCTTCTTCGATGGTGTCGGCCTCGATGCTGGAGCGGTGCGGGAGGATGTCCTCCTCCATGCCCATGATGAACACGTAGGGGAATTCCAGGCCCTTGGAAGCATGCAACGTCATCATCTGCACACCTTCGGCACCGTCTTCCTCTTCCTGCTGACGTTCAAGCATATCGCGAAGCACCAGTTTACCGATGGCTTCTTCGATGGTCATGCCGCCATCTTCGTCTTTTTCCAGGGTGTTCTTCAAAGCCTCCACCAAAAACCACACGTTGCTCATGCGGTAGTCGGCGGCCTTGTCGCTGGAACTGTTGGTGCGAATCCAGGTTTCGTAGTCGATGTCCATGATCATGCCGCGCAGCGCCGCGATCGGGTCTTCGCCGGCGCATTGCTCGCGTACCTTGTCCATGTAGCGCTTGAAGCGCGACAGGCGGTCGGTGAAGCGCGCGTCCAGGTGCTCGGTCAGGCCCAACTCGTCGGTGGCCTGATACATGGAAATCTTGCGCTCGGTGGCGTAGTTGCCCAGCTTCTCCAAAGTGGTGGAGCCGATTTCGCGGCGCGGCACGTTGATCACCCGCAGGAAGGCGTTGTCGTCGTCCGGGTTCACGATCAGGCGGAAGTAGGCCATCAGGTCCTTCACTTCCTGGCGGCCGAAGAAGCTGTTGCCGCCGCTGAGGCGGTAGGGCACCTGGTGATGCTGCAGCTTGAGCTCGATCAGTTTGGCCTGGTAGTTGCCACGGTAGAGGATGGCGAAATCGCTGTACGGGCGGTCGGTGCGCAGGTGCAGGGTGAGGATCTCCATGGCCACGCGCTCGGCCTCGGCGTCCTCGTTCTTGCAGCGCAGCACGCGGATCTCGTCGCCGTGGCCCATCTCGCTCCACAGCTGCTTCTCGAAGGCGTGGGGATTGTTGGAGATCAGCACGTTGGCGCAGCGCAGGATGCGGCTGGTGGATCGGTAGTTCTGCTCCAGCATCACCACTTTCAGGGACGGATAGTCGTCCTTGAGCAGCATCAGGTTTTCCGGGCGGGCGCCGCGCCAGGCGTAGATGGACTGGTCATCGTCGCCCACCACGGTGAACTGGCAGCGGGTACCGATCAGCAGCTTCACCAGCAAGTACTGGCTGGCGTTGGTGTCCTGGTATTCGTCCACCAGCAGGTAGCGCACGCGGTTCTGCCACTTTTCCAGAATGTCGGCGTGCTCCTGGAACAGCTTCACCGGCAGAAGGATCAGGTCGTCGAAGTCCACCGCGTTGAACGCCTTGAGCGTGCGCTGGTAGTGGGTGTAGACGATGGCGGCGGTCTGTTCCTTGGGGTTGCGGGCCTTTTCCAGGGCTTCGGGCGGCAGGATCAGGTCGTTCTTCCAGGCGCCGATCATGTTCTTGATCTCGTCGACGCCGTCCTCGCCCGAGTACTCCTTCTGCATGATGTCGGTCATCAGCGCCTTGACGTCTGTTTCGTCAAAGATCGAGAAGCCGGGTTTGTAGCCCAGGCGAACATGCTCCTTGCGGATGATGTTCAAGCCCAGGTTGTGGAAGGTCGACACCGTCAGGCCGCGGCCTTCGCCGCCGCGCAGCAGGGTGCCCACACGCTCCTTCATCTCGCGCGCGGCCTTGTTGGTAAAGGTCATGGCGACGATATACTGGGCGCGGATGCCGCAGTTCTGAACCAGGTGTGCGATCTTGCGGGTGATCACGCTGGTCTTGCCGGAACCGGCACCGGCGAGCACCAAAAGAGGGCCGCCGACGTAGTTCACGGCTTCTTGCTGCCGGGGGTTGAGTCGGGACATGCGGAAATAGGGTCGCTAGCGAAATAGGCCGGGCATTTTAACAGGGTCGAAGGATTATGCCGCGACCATCCGACACTGTGACGCATCCCTCTATCTAAATTTGCCGGTTTTGATACTTTGCAGCAGGATACGTAACAATTTTACCGCAGATGGTCGAAAATAGCGGGTAAGGGCGGTGTTCAACGTCGTCCAGGTGTCGTCTGTTCTGCGATGCTTTCTTTTTTTTCCAGCCGTCACTGCCAGTGGATTTTCCTGAGGAGCCCGCTTGTCTACGCCCGTCGAACCTGTGCGCCTGCTGCTTGTGGCCCGAGACCCAGCCTGGGCGACGTTGCTGCGCGAGTGCCTGGCCCCCCTGGGCGCCGCTGCCATGCTGGTGGTGGCGCAGTCCTTCGAGGCGGTGAGCGAGCTGTTCGAGACGGATCGCGCGGCCATCGTGCTGGCCGAGCCTGACTTGCAGCCGGCACCGGGGCGCTGCAGCCTGCCGGTGGTGATGCTGCTGGACCACGAGCCCGAGCACGCGCCCATGGGCGCCAGCGACTGGCTGGTGAAAGACACCCTCTCGGTGGACGCGCTGCGTCGCTGCCTGCGCCATGTGCGCGAGCGCGGCGTGCTGGAAAGCACCCTGCAGCGCCTGGCCGAGCAGGACCCGCTGACCGGCATCGCCAACCGCCAGGGCTTCCAGACCCTGCTCAATGCGCGCCTGGCCGAGTTCGAAGGCCGCGGCCTGGCGCTGGGGCACATGGACCTGGACAACTTTCGCCACGCCAACGACGCCCTTGGCCACCAGGCCGGCGACCGCCTGATCCTGCAAGTGGTGGCGCGCCTGCGCAGCCAGCTGGAGGCCGGTGACCAGCTGGCGCGCCTGGGCAGCGACGAGTTTGCGCTGTTGATTGATACCCGCCGCGACCCTGAGCGTGCCGAGCGCCTGGCCGAGCATATCGTCGAGGCCATGGCCGAGCCCTATTGGGTGGACGGCGAAAGCCTGTTGATCGGCTGCAGCCTGGGCATCGCCCACTCCCGCGCCCAGGCGGGCGCCGACCCGCTGATGTGGCATGCGCACATCGCCATGCAGCAGGCCAAAAGCACTCAAGGCTGCACGTTCCACATCTTCAACGAACGCATCAACCGTAACGCACGCAGCCTGGCCGACCTCGAAAGCGAGCTGCGCCGGGCCCTGCGCCGTGATGAACTGGAGCTGCATTACCAGCCGCGCATGGACCTGCAAAGCGGTGCCATCGTCGGGCTGGAAGCGCTGGTGCGCTGGCGCCACGCCGAGCGCGGGCTGTTGCCGCCCAGCGAGTTCGTGCCGCTGGCCGAGCAGAGCGGGCTGATCGTGCCGCTGGGTTACTGGGTGATTTCCCGTGCGCTGCGCGACATGCAGGCGCTGCGCGAAAGCGGCCTGCCGGAGCTGCACATGGCGGTGAACCTGTCGTTCCGCCAGTTCCAGGACAGCCAGCTGCTGGCCACCCTGGGCCGTCTGATCAGTGAGCGCGGCATCGATGCCCGCTGGCTGGAGTTCGAACTGACCGAAACGGCGGTAATGCGCCGAAACGACTTGGTCAAGCAGACCATGGATGCCTTGGGCCGCCTGGGCGTGCGCTTCTCCCTGGATGACTTCGGCACCGGCTTTTCATCCTTCGTGCACCTGAACAGCCTGCCGATCGCCCTGCTCAAGGTCGACAAGAGCTTCGTCGGTGGCATGGAGCAGCGCGAGGAGAACCGCAAGCTGGTGCACGCCATGATCAACCTGGCCCACAACCTGAACCTGGAAGTGGTGGCCGAGGGGGTCGAGACCCCCGAGCAACTGGCGCTACTGCGCGGCTTTGGCTGCGACCAGGTGCAGGGCTACCTGATCAGCAAGCCTCTGCCTCTTCCCGAGCTTCAGGAGTACCTGATGTTTGGCTTGTCGCAGCGCGCGGTGCAGGGCTGAGCGCGGCGGCAGCCGTGAGCCGCCGCACTCGCCAGTCGAACGCCAGGGTCAGGCTGACCGCCGCGCAGGCCAGGCCCAGCGCCAGGCCCCACCACACCCCTTGCGGCCCCCAGCCGAGCGCAAAGGCCAGCAGCCACGCGGCGGGTGCGCCGATCAGCCAATAGCAGCCCAGGCCGACCAGGAAGGTGGTCTTGGCGTCCTTCAGACCGCGAATGGCGCCCATGGCAATGGTCTGCGTACCGTCGAACAACTCGAACCAGGCAGCCACGGTGAGCAGGGTCACTGCCAGCTGGATGACCCCGGTAAAGCCCGGGTTGTTGCGGTCCAGGAACAATTCCACCAGTGCCTGGGGCGCCAGCCAGAACAGCAGCGCGAAGCCAAGCATGGCCAAGGCGCCAAAGCTGATGCCCACGCGCCCGGCCAAGCGCACTGCGGCAAGGTCACCACGGCCATAGTGCTGGCCCACGCGCATGGTCACCGCATACGACAGCCCCGCCGGCACCATGAATGCCACCGAAACGATCTGCAGGGCAATCTGGTGCGCCGCCAGCTGCGTGCTGCCCATGGTGCCCATGCACAGCGCCGCGAAAGCGAACAGGCCCACTTCAACCGAATAGGTGCCACCGATGGGCAGGCCCAGGCGCCACAGTTCGCGCAGCGCCGCCATGGACGGTCGTGACAGACCCTGGCGCAACGGGTACGGGCGGTAGCCACGGTTGAAGCGGATGTACAGCGCCAGCGCCACGGCCATGCCGGTGGCAACGATGGCGGTGACCAGGCCAATGCCGGTCAAGCCCAGCTTCGGCAGGCCGAACAGGCCCTCGATCAAGGCATAGTTGAGAGCGAAGTTGGCCACCGTGGCGACGATGCTGATCATCATTACCGGACCCGCCTTGCCCAGGGCGCTGGTGAAGCCGCGCAGGGCCATGAAACTCAGGTAGCCGGGCAGGGCGAATGGCAGCAGCAACAGGAACTGGCGTGCACCGTCGACGTTTTCGGGCGTCTGGCCGAGCATCAGCAGCACCGGGCCCAGGTTCCACATCACCAGTGCAGCCACCAGCGCCATGCCCCACGCCAGCCACAGCCCGGCCTGGGTCAGGCGCGTCACGCCCAGGGTGTCGCCGGCGCCCTGGCGAATCGAGGCCAGGGTGCCGACCGCGGCGATCACGCCGATGCAGAAAATCGACACGAAGGTGTAGCTGGCTGCCCCCAGGCCGCCGCCGGCCAGGGCCTGCGGGCTGATGCGCGCCATCATCACCGTGTCGGTGAGCACCATCAGCATGTGCGCCAGTTGCGAGGCAATCAGCGGGCCTGCCAGGCGGAGCAGGGCACCGAGTTCGAGACGGATGGCAGAAGGCATGGGCAGGCTCATGTTCAAGGGCAGCAGTAAGGAGGCGATTCTGTGCGTTTGTTCACGCTGGCACAAAAGGATAAAAACGATGGCTCGCATGAGTTTTAATCATGTGGGTAATATCGGGTCATGGAGCCGCACTTGTCAGTAGGAGAAGTCTGAATGTCCCGCCGTCTACCGCCCTTGTATGCCCTGCGAGCTTTCGAAGCGGCCGCCCGCCACAGCTCGTTTACCCGGGCGGCGGATGAGTTATCGATTACCCAGAGCGCGGTCAGCCGGCACATTCGCACGCTGGAGGAGCATTTCGGCTGCCGGCTGTTCCAGCGCAACGGCCGCAACCTGCAACTGAGCGAGTCGGCGCGGCTGTTGCTGCCAGGCGTGCGCGAAGGCTTCGCCGCCCTGGAACGGGCCTGCGCGACCCTGTACAGCGAAGACGATGTGCTGCGCATGAAGGCGCCCTCGACCCTGACCATGCGCTGGCTGCTGGCACGCCTGAGCCGCTTCCGCCATTTGCAGGCGGGCAACGAAGTGCAACTGACCAGCGCCTGGATGGACGTGGACCATGTGGATTTCAACCACGAGCCGTTCGATTGCGCGGTGTTGCTGGGCGATGGCAGCTTCCCGCCGGACTGGGAGGCGACCTTCCTGTTTCCGGAGTTGCTGATCCCGGTGGGCTCGCCGGCACTGATCCACGACGCGCCCTGGACCGTCGAGCAACTGGCCAGCGTCGAGCTGTTGCACCCCACGCCTGACCGGCGCGACTGGCGTGACTGGCTGCAGCGCATGGGCCTGGCCGAGCAGATTTCGCTCAAGGGCGGCCAGGCCTTCGACACCCTGGAACTGGGCATGATCGCCGCCGCGCGCGGTTACGGCGTGGCCATCGGCGACCTGTTGATGGTGGCCGAGGACGTGGCCCAGGGACGTTTGAGCCTGCCGTGGCCGACGGCGGTAGCCAGCGGCCTGAACTACTACCTGGTATGGCCCAAGACGCGCCCGGGCGGTGAACGGCTCAAGCGTCTGAGCGAGTTCTTGCAGGCCGAGGTCGGCGCGATGGAGCTGCCGGCCGTCGAAATGCTGGGTTAAGTGGCGAAAAGTCATTAAAATGCCATCAGTTTAACGTTTGCGCCTAACTATCCCCGGCCCTCAAGTATCAGCCCGCGCTGCCGAAGCTACAGGGTGCAGGACCTCGCTCAGAAAGGTCCGTTAAAACCAAAATGAACATCAAGCCGTCTGGCCCCGACCTGGTCGGGTGTGCCCTGCGGCCAGGAGCCATCATGTCTCAACCCCGTGCCCGGATTGCCTCGCAACTCGGTATTGCCCTTGCGGCCATTCTCGCTGTCGTCATCACCGGCAGCACGGTTTTCGCCCTGCGTTCGCTGGACAGCGCCAACCTCGCCACCCGCGAACAGCACCTGGCCAGCGAGGCGCGCCTGCTGGCCGACCAGCTCAGCACGTTCCACGGCACGCTGCGCGATAGCACCCAACGCCTCAGCGGCTTGTTCGAGAAGCGCTTCAGCAGCGGCCTGAGCCTGAACGGTGAAGAGTCGGTGGCAGTGGCTGGCGTGGCCACCCCAGCATTGCTGCTCAACGGCAAAGTGCTGAATAACGACTTCCGCGAAGTGGACGACTTCCGCCAGATGACCGCCGGCGTGGCCACGGTGTTCGTGCGCAAGGGCGATGACTTCGTGCGCATCAGCACCTCGCTGACCAAGCAGGACGGCGGCCGGGCCATCGGCACCTTGCTCGACCACCAGCACCCCGCCTACGCGCGGTTGCTGGCCGGGCAGAATTACGTGGGCCGGGCACTGCTGTTCGACCGCTACTACATGACCCAGTACACCCCGGTCACCGACAGCAACGGCCGGGTGATCGCCGTGCTGTTCGTGGGCTTCGACTACACCGACGCGCAGAACGCCCAGTTCGACAACCTGCGCCGCTTCCGCATTGGCCAAACCGGTTCGCTGGCGCTGCTGGACGAAAACAGCAAATGGCTGGTGGCGCCTGCGGGCGTGAAGGGCCTGGACAAGGCCACCGACACGCTCGATGACTTTATCCAGCACCCGGGCAAGGGTGACTTCTGGAGTGACACCAACGAGGAGTTCTACAGCGTGGCCGTGCGCTTCGACGGTGGCCCGTGGAGCGTGTTGGCGACCATGCCCAAGGCAGAAATCAGCGCAGTGACCTGGAGCGTCGGCATTCGCCTGGCCATCGGCAGCCTGCTGGCGATGCTGTTGGCGGTGGGCGTGTCGGTGTGGCTGCTGCGCCGCAAGCTCCAACCCCTGGGCGACCTGGTGCGCCAGGCCGAGGCCTTGGGCGCCGGCGACCTGGACGCCCGCCTGAACGTGGCCAGCAACGACGAAATCGGTCAGCTGGCGCGCAGCTTCAACCACATGGGCGAAGCGCTGGCGACCATGGTCACCCATATTCGCAACGCCGCCCACGAAGTCAGCGGCCGCGCGCAGGCGCTGTCGGGCATGTCCACCGGTGCCTATGAAGGCATGGAGCAGCAGTCCGGCGAGATCACCAGCATGGCTGGCGCGGTCGAAGAATTCAGCGCCACGTCGTTGAACATCGCCGACAACATGGGCAGCACCCAGCGCATGGCCCAGGAAAACGCCGAGCAGACCCGCATTGGCCGCAGCTCCATGGACGAAGCGTCGTCTTCGCTGGAGCAGATTTCCGGTGCCCTCAACAGCACCGCCAGTGTGATCAACACGCTGGGCCAGCGTTCGCAGGAAATCGGCGGTATTGTCGGGGTGATTACCTCCATTGCCGAACAGACCAACCTGCTGGCGCTGAACGCCGCCATCGAGGCCGCACGCGCCGGCGAGCAGGGCCGCGGCTTTGCCGTGGTCGCCGACGAAGTGCGCAGCCTGGCCTCGCGCACGCGCCAGGCCACCGATGAAATCTCGGCGATGATCGGCAGCATCCAGCACGAGACCAGCAACGCCATCAGCACCATGGAGCAGGGCAAGGAGCTGATGCAGGAAGGCTTGTCGCGCAACGCCAAGGTCGCCTCGGCGCTGTCGCAGATCGACGAGCAAAGCCGTTCGGCTGGCCAGCAGTTCGCGGCCATCACCACTGCCACGCAAGAGCAGAGCAGCACCGCGACACTGCTCAGCAGCAACCTGCAGAGCATCGCCCTGGCCAACAGCGAGCAGCGTGAGGTGGTCTCCAACCTGGCCATCACCGCCCGCGAACTGGAGTCGCTGGCGGCGGACCTGCGTCAGGAAGTGAACCGCTTCCGCGTCAGCCGCTGAGGCTTAGGCCAATCTAGCCAGCCCAAGCTGCGCCGCGCATTCGCTCAGCGAGCGGCGTTGGCTCTGGGCGTACAGTTCCAGCTCGTCGAGCACACGGCGGCCCAGCGCCTGGTGAAAGGCATCCTGGGTCGACCCGCCGGCATAGTGGCTCTGGGCATCGTCGCCCAGGTTGGACTGAAAGATGCCGGCGGCGCTGACGGGCAGGAAGTCTTCGTACACCAAGGGTTCAAAATGCACGTGCCCGGCGTCGATCAGCTCTTGCAGGCTTGTCGGCCTGCCGGGTTCATGGCGTGCCGCCAGGCCTTTCTCCGTGGCGAAGTAGCGGAAGTAGGCCAAGCCCTGTTCGCGCATCTGCCCCACGTCATCCGGAAACTCGCTGAAGTGCTCGCCCAGTTGGCGCATGTACTCGGCCGCGTTGCTTTCACTGGGAAAGCCCGCCAGCGCCTCGCGTGAGGTATTGAGCAGGCGGTCATACAGTTCGCGACCCTTGGGGGTCAACGCCGCGCCGCGTTGCTCGATTTCGCCGAAGCGCGCGGTGTGGCTGCCGCTGGCGGCGTGCTGATCGGTGAAGGCGACATTTTCCTGCAGTGCCTTGAAACTGGTCTGGCGCAGCAGGATCGGGTGTTTGCGGGTGGGCGGGCCTTCAATCACCGCCTTGGGCGTGATGCCCTTGGCCGGCATGGCTGCCTGCACTGCATCGATGTCCAGGGTGCGGGGGGTCAGGTGGTTGATGTGCGGGCCCTTGAACGCCACCACGTCGGCGATCAGTCGGTGCTGGTCGTGCAGCCGGCGGTATTCCTCGCTGGTGACGGTGGCGTCGTGGTGCCAGCGGAAGGTTTCCAGCGCCTGGGTGACGAAGTCGTCGGCATCCACTTCGTTCAGGCCGCCCTCGCGCTGGTGTTGCTCGATCAAGCGCAAGGCGCGGTCGGTGAAGATCTGCCGACGTGCCAGCAGGCGTTCGGCCAGTTCACGCAGGGGCGGGTTGTCGATCAATTCCAGGCGCAGCAACGAGGTAAACACGCGGAACGGGCTGACTTGCAGCGACTGTTCATGCACCGCGCGAAAGGCCGTGGAGTGCACCGGCACGCCGGCCGGGGTCAGGTCGTAATACCCTACCGGTTCCATGCCCATGACCGCGAACAGGCGGGCGATGGTCGCCAGTTCGGCGGCCGTGCCCACGCGAATGGCACCGTGGCGCTCCATGTCCAGGCGCTGGATTTCGCCGGTCCACTGCAAGGCGTGGGCTACCTCGGGCTGTTGCGCCATGACGCGCTGGTTGACCTCGCCCACCAGCTCCAGCAGTGCGCCGTAAAGCGGCACTTCCTGCTTGTACATGTCGGACATGGCCCGCGAAAACCGGGCGCGGATTTCGTCGGGGCTGACGAAGCTGGGCATGGCGAACCTCCGAGAGAATGGGTTGGCGCTATGAAAACGGGGAATGACCAAGGGCCGCAAGCGAAAAAAAGTCGCTGGGTCATTCCTGAAATTCGCTTACTTCATTTGAAGTGGCCGTTGTGGGAATGGGTTCAGGCTCACGGCAACTGCGCCGTCACCCACTCCACCAACGCACGCACCTTCGGCACTTCCGCCGCATGCTCCTGGTACGCCAGGAAAAGCGCGCCATTGCTGCGCATGGCATGGTCCCACGGTACCACCAGCTTGCCTTCAGCCAGATCCTTGGCCACCAGGTAACGCGGCACCAAGGCCACGCCGCAACCCGACAGCGCGGCGCTGATACACATGTAAAAAGTGTCGAAACGGGGCCCATGGTAGCTGTTGGCCGAATGCAGCCCCTGTTCCAGGAACCACTCATGCCAGGTCTCCGGGCGCGACGTGCTTTGCAGCAGCACTTGCTGCGAGAGTTCTTCAGCGCTGCCCAGCGCACGGCCGCCGAGCAAGTCCGGCGCACACACCGGAATCACTTCCTCGCCGAACAACTCCACGCAGGTCGCCCCCGGCCAAGTGCCCTGGCCGAAAAAGAACACCACGTCGGCCTTGGCTTGTAGCAGATTGAAGGGTTCCAGTTCATTGTGGATATCCAGGTGGATATTGGGGTGGCGCTTGCCGAAACCCTTGAGTTTGGGAATCAGCCAGCCCACGCCGAAGCTGGGTTGCGTGGCCACCGTCAGTACCTCGGTTTCCTGGCCGTAGGAAAGGATATAGCGGCTGGACATGTCCACCTGCACCAGGATTTTGTTCACCTCGGTCAGGTATAGGCTGCCGGCAGGTGTCAGCTGCAAACGTCGGCGAATGCGCAGGAACAAGTGGTGGCGAAGCATCTCTTCCAACTGCGCCACCTGCTTGCTCACCGCGCTCTGCGTCAGGTGCAACTCCTCGGCGGCGCGGGTGAAGCTCAGGTGGCGGGCGGCGGCTTCGAAGCACTGCAGGGCGGCCATGGAAGGCACCAGGCGTTTGGACATGTCGATCTCGGCGGCGAGTAGGGCGCAACATCATGCCAGCGCGGAATGATGTGCTGAATAAAGGTCGTTTGTTGCGCATCACTATTCGGATTAATACTGATCCCATCGCTTGATTTCAACTACTCATCGCATGCAGGAGAAGAAAATGGTTGATGGACTGCTTCAAAGCCTCGGCGTCGCGGCCAGTGCCTACACCCACGGCAACCATCCCGTTCATACCCCCATCGATGGCAGCCAGATAGCCTCGGTCACCCTGGAAAGCAAAGCCCAGGTGCAGGCACGCATCGACGTCGCCCACAAGGCTTTCCTGGCCTGGCGCGATGTACCGGCGCCACGTCGCGGTGAGTTGGTGCGCTTGTTCGGCGAAGTGCTGCGCCAGCACAAGGCGCAACTGGGCGAGCTGGTGTCCATCGAAGCCGGCAAGATCACCCAGGAAGGCCTGGGCGAAGTGCAGGAAATGATCGACATCTGCGACTTCGCCGTGGGCCTGTCGCGCCAGCTGTACGGCCTGACCATCGCCTCCGAGCGCCCTGGCCACCACATGCGTGAAACGTGGCACCCGCTGGGTGTGGTGGGCGTGATCAGTGCGTTCAACTTCCCGGTGGCCGTGTGGTCGTGGAATACCGCGCTGGCGCTGGTGGCGGGCAACTCGGTGCTGTGGAAACCGTCGGAAAAGACCCCATTGACCGCCCTCGCGTGCCAGGCGCTGTTCGAAAAAGCCCTGAAGCAGTTCGGTGCCGCGCCTGAAGGCCTGTGCCAGTTGGTGATCGGTGACCGTGAAGCCGGCGAAGCCCTGGTCGACGACCCGCGCGTGCCGCTGGTCAGCGCCACTGGCAGCACCCGCATGGGCCGTGAAGTCGGCCCGCGCGTGGCCGCCCGTTTTGGCCGCACCATCCTCGAGCTGGGCGGCAACAACGCCATGATTCTGGCCCCCAGCGCCGATCTCGATCTGGCCGTGCGCGGCATTCTGTTTTCGGCGGTGGGTACCGCCGGCCAGCGCTGCACCACCCTGCGCCGGGTGATTGTTCATTCCTCGATCAAGGACGAAGTGGTGGCCCGGGTCAAGGCGGCCTACGGCAAGGTCCGCATCGGCGACCCGCGCAAGGACAACCTGGTGGGCCCGCTGATCGACAAGGCGTCTTTCGACGCCATGCAAGGCGCCCTCGCCAAGGCCCGCGATGAAGGCGGCCAGGTATTCGGTGGCGAGCGGCAGTTGGCCGATCAATACCCCAATGCCTTCTACGTCAGCCCGGCGATTGCCGAGATGCCGGGGCAAAGCGACGTCGTGCGCCATGAAACCTTCGCGCCGATTCTTTACGTGCTGGCCTACGATGATTTTGAAGAAGCGCTGCGCCTGAACAATGAAGTGCCCCAAGGCCTGTCATCGTGCATTTTCACCACCGACCTGCGCGAAGCCGAGCGCTTCCAGAGTGCCTCGGGCAGCGACTGCGGCATCGCCAACGTCAACATCGGCACCAGCGGCGCGGAAATCGGCGGCGCCTTCGGCGGCGAAAAGGAAACCGGTGGTGGCCGCGAGTCGGGTTCCGATGCCTGGAAGGCCTACATGCGCCGCCAGACCAACACCGTGAACTACTCGCGCGAGCTGCCGCTGGCCCAGGGCATCGTCTTCGACTGACACTGCGCCCCCGTAGCAGCCTTCGGCAGCTACTACGGGGTTTTGCCTCATTTCCTTTTGATTTGACCGGGTTCGCGTCATGACTCAATTGCGTCAGGAATGTCTTTGGGAACATCTCACTCCGCTATCCGCCAACCCCGGCTCCCTGGCCAGCGTGGTCAAGGCTGATGTCTGTGTGATCGGCGGTGGCATCACCGGCCTCAACGCCGCCATCGCCCTGCTGGAAAAGGGCCAGCGCGTGGTGCTGCTGGAAGCCCACCGAGTGGGGCACGGTGGCTCGGGGCGCAACGTGGGGCTGGTGAATGCCGGCACCTGGATCCGCCCCGACGACGTCGAGGCCACCCTGGGCCGTGACCAGGGCAGCCGCCTGAACAAGGTGCTGGGCGAGGCGCCGGCCGCCGTGTTTGCCACCATCGAGCGCCTGGGCATCGATTGCCAGGCGCGCAACGCCGGCACTCTGCACATGGCCCACAACGCCACCGGCGTTGCCGACCTGCAGGCCCGACATGAACAGTGGCGCCGGCGCGGTGCCGACGTGGAACTGCTGACTGGCGCGCGTTGCGAAGAGTACTGCGGCACCACCAAAATCGCCGCCGCGCTGCTCGACCGTCGCGCCGGCACCATCAACCCCATGGCGTATACCCAGGGCCTGGCCAGCGCGGTACGGCGCCTGGGCGGCAGCCTGTACGAACATTCGCCCGTGGAGCACTTGCAGCGCCAGGGTGACGGTTGGCTGGTGAAGACCGCCAAGGGCGAAGTTAGCGCGGCCAAGGTGGTGATCTCCACCGGTGCCTACACCGAAGGCGACTGGACCGACCTGAAAAGTCGCTACTTCCGGGGTTATTACTACCAGGTGGCGTCCAAGCCCCTGAGCGGCGCGGCCGCCGACGCGGTACTGCGCCATGGCCAGGGTTCCTGGGACACCCGCACCGTGCTCAGCAGCATCCGCCGCGACGCCGATGGCCGCCTGTTGCTGGGCAGCATGGGCCGCGTCGACAACAAGCCGGCCTGGTTCATTCGCCGTTGGGCAGACCGCATTCAGGGTCATTACTTTCCGGCGCTGGGCAAGGTCGATTGGGACATGCACTGGACTGGCGTCATCGACTTCACCCCCGACCACTTGATGCGCCTGTTCGAACCGGCGCCGGGGGTGGTCTCGGTGACCGGTTACAACGGACGTGGCAACACCACCGGCACGGTGGTGGGCAAGGCGCTGGCCGATTACCTGCTCAGTGATGACCGTGGCGGCCTGCCGTTGCCGTTTTCGCTGGACAAGCCGGTGAGCCGCCCGGCGCTGCGCACTGGTTTCTATGAAACCGGGTTCTCGCTGTACCACGCGGGGCAGTGCCTGCGCGTGGTGTTGTAACGGTGCGGCCGCAGGCTCTTTAGTCTCTTGGGCGCGCGAAGCGCGCCTGGATCTATTTCATGTGCAGCCAATTGAGAAAGCCGCCCTTGCGAATTTCCATGGGCTTTTGCAGCAGCAAAGACTGACTCTTGTGCTGGCGATAACGCTGCAACTTGGTAAACGCCGCACGCACCTCGCTGCGCTCCACCATGCAGGCTTTCAGCTCCTGCTTGTCGATGCGGTACAGGATGCAGGTGGTCAGTGAACGAAACTCGGCCAGCGATGTGCCTTCGGACACCAGGTTGTCCTCGCCGAGTATTTCGCCAGGCCCCAGGCGGCCGGCCTCAAGCATTTTTTCGCCATCCTTGATGCTTGCCGACACCACACCCGTGCCAATCACCAGCAAATCCTCGGACGTGGCGCCATAGGCCAGAATCAAATGGTCTTCCGGGTACTCCACCGACGTCATGTGTTCGGCCAGGCGGTCCTTTTCCTCGCTGGTCAGCGAGCGGAACACACGCACGTCTTCCAGTACGGCGCGCTGGCGTGACCAGGGCTTCTCGGGCTGGTCCGCGGCCCAACTCACCCCCGAAGCCTGCAAGTGCCGGTGCGCCAGGTCGAACAACAGGTTCTGGGCATCGGTTTTCTGGTCCATGGAGCGGATGAAGCCGCTGGCCTCGTACTCCATGTACTCCAGTGCCGAGTTCTTCACGGCGGCCTTGGGCTTGGGTGAAATCAGCAGGGCCGTGGTGCCCTGCAGGGCTTTTTCCAGGGCATCCAGCACTTTGCGCGGGCGCACCTGGGCCGGCACCGCGATGGTGATGGACACACCATGGATATTGCTGGGGCGGCTGAAGTTGAGGATCTTGGCCTTGGCCGCCACCGAGTTGGGGATCACCGCCATGGCACCGTTACTGGTCATCAAGTGCGTGGCGCGCCAGTCGATGTCCACCACCTTGCCTTCGGTGCCGTCGATGGAAATCCAGTCATCGAGCTGGTACGGCTTGGTGGTGTTGAGCACGATGCCGGAGAACACGTCGCTGAGCGTGCTCTGCAAGGCCAGGCCGACGATGATGGCCATGGCGCCGGAGGTGGCCAGCAGGCCCTTGACCGGCAACTGCATCACGTACGCCGCCGCAGCAACAATGGCGATCAGGAAGATGACCGCGCCCATCACGTCCTGCAGCAAGCGCCCTGCATGACCGCGCTGGAACAGCACGGCGCCGAGAATCACGGTCAACAGGCGCGCAGCAAACAGCCACCAGAGGATTTCCAGCAGCGTGGCCACCATGTTCAAGGTGGCGTCCTCGGGCCACGGCGCGGGCGTCAGCGGGCTCATGCCGGTGGAGTTGAGCACCCAGCTGAACAGCACGAACGCGGTGGCGCGCGTGGCCAGCCGGGCGATGCGGTGCTGCTGCGGTATCGAATGCCACACCGCGAGGTCGAGCAACAGCAGCACGCTGCCGATGGCCAACGGATGGTTGTTGATCAGTGCGAACATGGCGACCCCAAAGGCAAATCTGCTGTCCTAGTGTGTTCGAGTATCGCCCGGCTCGCCACTGTCGTTATTGAATGAATGGGCTGGTTCTTGCGCAGTGATATGGCTACGATGCTAATCATTAGCTAGCTATGTAGATTCGCCGAGAATGCCGACTTTTCCGCGAGCGCTGAGCGATTTCTTCAGGGCGGTGTTCAACCCGTCGACCCCGGCGCTGCAATTCGCCCTCAAGAACATGCTGGGCGGCGGCCTGGCGTTGTACCTGGCCTTCATCCTCGAAATGCAGCAGCCCCAGTGGGCGCTGACCACAGTGTTCATTGTCAACCAGCCACTGAGTGGCATGGTGCTGTCCAAGGGCGCGTACCGGTTGCTGGGCACCTTCGTCGGCGCGGTGGTGTCCCTGGGCATGATGGCGTTGTTCAGTCAGTCCTCGATGCTGTTCCTGTTGTGCATGGCCTTGTGGCTCGGCTTCTGCACGGCCGGGGCGTCGTTGTACCGCAACAACGCCTCCTACGGCTTCGTGCTGGCCGGCTACACCACGGCGATCATCGCCTTGCCGTCCACCGCCGCGCCGCTGAATGTGTTCGATCAGGCCCAGGCGCGTTTTTTCGAAATCACCTTGGGCATCGTCTGCGCTTCGCTGGTCAGCACCGTGCTGTGGCCACGCCGCGTGGAGCGGCAACTGGCCGTGCAGGCCCGTGGTGCCTGGCAGGGTGGCATGGCTGCGGCGGCGTCGGAGCTGTTGGGCGTGGATCAGCGCAAGGGCTTGCTCGATGCCCTGGGGCGTATCGTCTCGGTGGACGCCCAGCGCGATCACGCTGCCTTCGAAGGCCCCATGGGCCGCCTGCGCGAGCAAGCGCTGCGGGTGATGAGCCGCGACTTGCTCAGCCTGTTGCGCGTGGCCCGCGGTGTGGCACGCCTGCGGCAGATGCTGGAACCGCCGGCGGGTGCGTACGTCGACCCACTGATCCAGGGCGTCGCGCAGGCGCTGGCCGACGGTGGTGAAACGGCGCTTAACCAGCAGGCCGTGGTGCTGGATGAAAGCCTGCTGGTCACTGGCCTCGACCCCCAGGTGCACGCCTGCCTCATGCGCCTGACCGTGGTGGTGCGCCTGGCCACTGTCGCCGTGCAAACCCTCAAGGCAATGGAGCAGGGCGAGCCGGTCAACAATGCGCCCGGCCCGTTGGCCTGGCACCGCGACATTCAGCAGGGCGCGATGTCCGGCCTGCGCAGCGCCCTGGCCTTCCTCGCCGTGGCCGGGTTGTGGGTATTTACCGCGTGGCCCGCCGGCCTGGGTGCGGTATCCATTTGCGGCGTGGTGCTGAGCCTGTTTGCCGGTCGCGAAGCACCGGCCGGGGCTGCGCTGAACTTTCTAAAAGGCATTGCCCTGTCGATACCGGTCGCCGCCCTGATTGCCTACGGCCTGCTGCCCGGCTGGGAAGGCTTTCCCATGCTCTGCCTCGGCCTTGGGGTGCCGTTGTTCATGGCCTCGCTGTGCCTGAGCCAGCCGAGCATCGCGCCCATCGCCTCATCGTTCTGCATCTTCTTCGTCAACAACGTCGCGCCCAGCAACGTGATGACCTACGACCTCGAACAGTTCATCAACAAGGCCCTGGCCACGCTGTTCGGCGTCGGCATTTCGGTGCTGGTGTTCCGCCTGGTGACCCTTGGCCCCGGCCTGCGCCACTATCGCCGGCTGGTCGAAGCGTCCCTGGCCGACCTTTCGCAACTGACCCAGCGCCCGCTGGCACAAGCCGAAGGCTGGTTCGGCGGGCGCATGGCCGACCGCCTGATGCGCCTGGCGCGCTACCGCACTCAACATCCCGACGAACCCAACCTGCACTGGCACAACGGCCTCAATGGCCTGGACCTGGGGGGCGAACTGCTGCACCTGCGCGGCTGCCTGGTCGACGCCAGCGGCACTATTGCCCGCGAACGCGACCACTACCTGCGCGATGTGGCACGGCTGCTCAAGCAAGGGCCGCCCGCGCCCGCGCAGGCAGCGCTGCTGGATGAGCCGAGCGAGCGGCTGCTCGGCGCACTGGATGCTGACAGCACGCTCACTGCACGCCGGCAGGAACTGGCGCGGGCAGCGGTGGTGCAGTTGCGCTTCGTGTGGCAGAGCTGGTGTGGTGGCCGGGCCCAATAGACCGGATTTAGTCACGGGTTCGATGGTCGATACTGCAACGCCTCGGCGATATGCCCGCGCCCGATCTGCTCCACTTCTTCCAGGTCCGCCAACGTGCGCGCCACTTTCAGCAGCCGGTGCGCAGCGCGCAGCGACAGGGTCAAGCGCTCGCAGGCCGTTTCCAGCCATTGCTCATCGGCTGTGGATAACTTGCAATGTGCCTTCAGCCCCGGCAAGTCGAGGAAGGCATTGGCGCAGCCTTGACGCTTGAGCTGCCGGGCCCTTGCGCTGGCGACGCGAGCCGCTGCGTGGGCCGTGTCGTCGCCGGGTGGAGGTGTGGGGTTCAGGGCGGTGGTTTCGCGGGCGACGGTGAGGTGCAGGTCGATGCGGTCCAGCAGCGGGCCGGACAGTTTGTTGCGGTAGCGGGCGATCTGGTCGGTGCTGCAACTGCAACGGCTGCTGGGGTCGCCGAGATATCCACAGGGGCAGGGGTTCATCGCGGCCACCAGTTGGAAACGCGCGGGGAAGCGAATTTTGTCGCGGGCGCGGGCGATGACTATTTCGCCTGACTCCAGCGGTTCACGCAGCACCTCAAGCACCTTGCGATCAAACTCCGGCAGCTCGTCGAGGAACAGCACGCCGTGGTGGGCGAGGGTGATTTCCCCTGGCTGTGGCCGGCTGCCACCGCCCACCAGCGCGGCACCCGAGGCGGAGTGATGCGGGTGGCGAAACGGGCGCTGTGGCCAGTGACTGAGCGGCGTGAGGCTGGCCACCGATTGAATGGCCGCCACTTCCAGCGCTTCACGCTCGTCCAGCGGCGGCAGCAAACCAGGCAAGCGGCTGGCCAGCAGCGTCTTGCCGGTGCCAGGCGGGCCGCTGAACAGCAGGTTATGCGCGCCCGCCGCAGCCACCAGCAAGGCGCGCTTGGCACCCTGCTGGCCCTGCACTTCGCTGAGGTCGGGGTAGGGCCGGTCCAGCAGCACCAGCCCGTTGGAACTGAAGGGGCTGATGCGCTGCTGACCACTGAAGTGGTACACCAACTCCAGCAGATTGCGCGCCGCAATCACCACCAGCCCGGAAGCCAGGCTGGCCTCCTCGGCATTCTCGCAGGGCACCACCAACGCCCGCCCAGCCTCGCGTGCTGCCAGCGCCGCAGGCAACACGCCTTGCACTGGCCGAATCGCCCCCGAGAGCGCCAACTCGCCCAGGCACTCCACATCCTGCAACGCTTCACAGGGAAATTGGCCGCTGGCAGCGAGGATGCCCAAGGCGATCGCCAGGTCGTATCGACCACCGTCCTTGGGTAAATCGGCAGGGGCAAGATTTTGCGTGATACGCCGTGCCGGAAAATTCAGCTGCGAATTGACGATGGCACTGCGCACCCGGTCCTTGCTCTCCTTGACCGACGCTTCCGGCAAGCCGACCAGCGTGAGTGACGGCAAGCCGTTGGCCAGGTGAGTCTCCACCGTGACAGCCGGCGCGCCGACACCAACCTGGGCGCGGCTGTGGACGATGGCTAGGGACATGGTTGCTCCGTGCTTGAAAAATGGGGGCCGCTTCCTGCGGGTGTTTGAAGGGTAGTGCGTGGCGGGCAAAGTGGTGGGGGGATATTGCGGCAGGGTGTTTCTGCGGTGCCTCCGTTCCAAGCTTCGCCGGCCATCGGCGCGAAGCTCCGGGTGGGGGCATATCCTGCTTTTAACTTTCAATCATAGTGATATCTGCAACTGATGATTGTGAGCGTGCCGACCTCATAGAAATAAATGAGGCGATGTTCTTTGGTAATACGGCGCGACCAGTAGCCGGTTAGATCTCCCTTTAAAGGCTCGGGCTTGCCCGTTCCTTTGAAGGGAGCCCTAAGGCATTCATTGATCAGTTTTGTGATGCTTGCCAGAATCTTCAAATCTGATTGCTGCCAATGCTCGTAGTCTTCCCAACCTATGGCGGTGAAATTCACCGACACGCTTTGACGCGCTTCAGTCTTGTTCTGTTGCTTTTTGTTCTTCGACATCCAGGGAAATCTCCTTGGGCAGGGCTTTCCCGGCTTTATGCTGAACGATGGACTCACGCAAGCGCGAAGCATTGGAGGCGGAACCAAGGAGGTACATGGTTTCGCTCATCGAGTTGTAGTCTTGCAAGGAAATCATGACTACTGGTTCGCCGCGTTGGCGCGTAATGACGGCCGGCTCGTGATCGCGGCACACATCGTCCATCGTCTGCTTCAGACCGGCACGAGCCTGGCTAAAGGTAAGTACCTTCATGTCCCAAATCCTTCTCGAGGCTACCCCGAGCATTTGTGCCTGGCGTGAGGCACAACAAGAGTGTTTACATCGCCCGGAAACACCGCTAATGGCGGCGTGAGCGGGCAGGATCACTGTACAGAACATCGTACATATGTCGAGGCGGTACGCGAGGAAATCGGAGGCTTCCTACAACCTTAAGAGCCTGCAAAAGATGAAGGCGGCTGCGCATGCCGTCTCACCGCGGCAAATCGCTCATGAACGCCTCCAGCCGCGACCGCAACCAGCGTTCCCCCGGGTCGGTATCCATCACACTCAACCACACCATCGACAAGTCCAGGGTGGGCGTGTCGAACGGCAGTGGTTCGGTGTACAGGTTGCCGTAGGTGACCATGGCGTTGGCCGTGTAGTCGGGGGCGCCGGAGAGTAGGTCGGTGCCGGCCAGCAGGGCGGGCAGGGCGCTGTATTGGGGGACGGAGAGGACGACGTTGCGCTTGCGGCCGATTTCTTCCAGCCATTCATCCACCACGCCGCTGGTGTTGGCCATGTGCGAGACGATGACGTGGGGGCGTTCGCAGTATTCGTCCAGGGTGAGCGGGTGGTCGGACTTGTCGGCGCGCAGGATGCGCGGCTGGATGCGCCGTAGCAGCTTGCGCTTGGCGTTGGCGGGCAGGCCGCGAGTCTGGCTGATGCCCACGGTGATTTCACCGGAGGCGAGCAGGTCGGGCACGCGCCAGTAGTCGACGTGCTGCACCACGAACACTACGTTCGGCGCTTCCAGGCGCAGGGCGCGCAGCAGCGGCGGCAGCAGGCCGAATTCGACGTCGTCCGACAGGCCGATGCGGAACGTGGAGGTACTGCTGGCAGGGTTGAAGTCGTGGCTCAGGCTGATGGCGATGGACAGGGCGTCCAGGGCCGGCGACAGGTGCCTGGCCAGCTCTTCGGCGCGGGCAGTGGGCTCCATGCGGTGGCCGACGCGCACGAACAGCGGGTCGTTGAACATTGCGCGCAGGCGGTTGAGCGCCGAGCTGATAGTGGGCTGGCCAAGGAACAGCTTTTCCGCGACGCGGGTGACGTTGCGTTCCAGCATCAAGGTTTCGAACACGACCATGAGGTTGATGTCGGCCTTGCGCAATTCATTGCGGTTCATCGGCGATTGCCTCCAGTCCATGTTGAATCATGGCTGGAGTGTAGAGGGGCAGCTTTGCAGGGCGCAATGCTGCAAACCGCGCAACCCCTGTAGCGGCGGCAGTTGCTACGCGTTATTCAGGCGTGCTTCCAGTTCGGCGAACTTGGCTTCCAGGGTTTCCAGCCGCGCGCGGGTGCGGGCCAGCACGACCATCTGGCTGTCGAATTCTTCGCGGCTGACCAAATCCAGCTTGCTGAAACCACTTTGCAACAGCAGCTTGAACTGGCTTTCCAGTTCGGCGCGTGGCTGCGCGGTGTCGCTGCTGAACAGGCGCGAGGCATGGTCGCCAAGGGCGTCGAGGAAGGCTTTGGGCGCAAGCATGGTGAAATTCCTGAATCTGATGGCCTGGAGTGTACCACGCAGCCGTCTATAGTCAGTGACCAGGCGGTCGCACACTTATTGCGCATCGCCGTGAATGTTCGCGCACCAGGATGGGGCGCAACCGTTGATCAGGTGTGGGTGAAAGGCAGGGGATAGTGGCAAACAGGCCGAATTTGTTGAGTTGCACCGACATGGCAAGCTTTCTGCTTAGACACAATTGACCCATGCACTGATGCAGTCGATGTGACGAATGCAGTGCGCAGGCGGAGCGGGAAGTGTTTCGTCAGGAGCGGTTCTGGTGGTCGGCCAGGGGATGCAAGACCGACGACGCGTTACAAAGCCAGACACTGCGCTTAGACTTGAGCTGGGTTTGTTTTCCTGGGGCAAGTCCACTAATTCGGGAGAAAGTTTCATGAAGCTAGTCACTGCCATCATCAAGCCGTTCAAGTTGGACGACGTACGCGAGTCGTTGTCCGAAATCGGCGTGCAGGGCATTACCGTTACCGAGGTGAAAGGCTTCGGGCGGCAGAAGGGTCACACCGAGCTGTATCGCGGCGCGGAATACGTGGTCGACTTCCTGCCCAAGGTGAAGATCGATGTCGCCATTGACGACAAGGATCTGGACCGAGTGATCGAGGCGATCACCAAGGCGGCCAACACCGGCAAGATCGGCGACGGCAAGATTTTCGTGGTCAATCTGGAACAGGCCATTCGCATCCGTACCGGCGAAACCGATACCGACGCGATCTAAAGCCGCCCAAACCCAAACGCCCCAGGAGAAAACAATATGACTCTGCGTCAATTCGCAGGGCTAGGAGCCCTGTTGTCCCTCGTAATACCCGGCATGGCCCTGGCGGCTGATCCGGTCCCGGCCCCGGCACTGGTCCTCAACTCCGGTGACACGTCCTGGATGCTGACGTCCACGGCGTTGGTGCTGTTCATGACCATCCCCGGGCTGGCCTTGTTCTACGGCGGTATGGTTCGCTCCAAAAACATTCTTTCCGTGATGATGCAGTGCTTCGCCATCACCGGCCTGGTCAGCATTCTGTGGACCATTTATGGCTACAGCATGGCGTTCGATACCACCGGTATGGAAGCAGGCGTCGTCAACTACAACTCCTTCGTGGGCAGCTTTGCCAAGGCCTTCCTGGCTGGCATCACCCCTGCCAGCATCACCGGCCCTTCGGCGCTGATTCCAGAGGCAGTGTTTGTCGCCTTCCAGATGACGTTTGCCATCATCACCCCAGCGCTGATCGTCGGTGCGTTCGCTGAACGCATGAAGTTCTCGGCCATGCTGGTGTTCATGGGCATCTGGTTCACCCTGGTGTATGCGCCAATCGCACACATGGTCTGGTCCGGTCCTGGCTCGCTGCTGGGTGACTGGGGCGTGCTGGACTTCGCCGGTGGCACCGTGGTGCACATCAACGCCGGTGTCGCTGGCCTGGTAGCCTGCCTGGTTCTGGGCAAGCGCAAAGGCTTCCCGACTACTCCGATGGCCCCGCACAACCTTGGCTACACCCTGATGGGCGCGGCCATGCTGTGGGTCGGCTGGTTCGGCTTCAACGCCGGCTCCGCCACCGCCGCCAACGGCACCGCCGGCATGGCGATGCTGGTTACCCAGATCGCTACCGCTGCCGCGGCACTGGGCTGGATGTTCGCCGAGTGGATCACCCATGGTAAGCCAAGCGCACTGGGCATCGCCTCGGGCGTGGTTGCCGGCCTGGTCGCCATTACCCCGGCCGCCGGTACCGTAGGCCCAATGGGCTCGCTGGTCATCGGCCTGGCTGCTGGCGTAGTGTGCTTCTTCTGCGCCACCACCTTGAAACGCAAACTGGGCTACGACGACTCCCTGGACGCCTTCGGCGTGCACGGTATCGGCGGTATCCTGGGCGCCATCCTCACGGGTGTGTTTGCAGCGCCTTCGCTGGGCGGCTTTGGCACCGTGACCGACATCGGTGCACAAGTGTGGATTCAGTGCAAAGGCGTGGCCTTCACCATCGTCTACACCGCAGTCGTGACCTTCATCATCCTCAAGGTGCTGGATGTGGTCATGGGCCTGCGTGTCAACGAGGAAGAAGAGTCGGTGGGCCTGGACCTGGCGCAACACAACGAGCGTGGCTACAACCTGTAATAGCCATTCGCAAAAAAAATGCCCGGCTTGCCGGGCATTTTTTCGCCCCTGATTTGTCATTTGCTTGAGGCGCAAACGGTTTGCGCGGGCCAACTTCGAGCATCCTCGCCATGCACGCGTTTGGCTTACATGGAATGATGAATTTAGCCCCTTTGCTTTTTCCCAGAGCGCGCTAGAATGCGCCCCGAACGTGTGGAGAATGGTATGTGGCAGCAACGGTTGATCACCTTGAAGCCAAGGCCGCGCGGCTTTCATCTGGTAACCGATGAACTGCTGGGCGACTGGCCCGAGTTGCGTGCATGCCGAATCGGCCTGCTGCACCTGATGCTGCAACATACCTCGGCATCGTTGACCATCAACGAGAATGCCGACCCGGCGGTTCGTCGTGATTTCGAGCGTTTCTTCAACCGGCTGGTGCCCCAGGGCGGCAGCGGCTACGAGCATGACGACGAGGGCGCTGATGACCTGCCGGCTCACTTCAAGGCCAGTTTGCTAGGCTGTCAGCTGACGTTGCCAGTGCGGGACGGACGGTTGGCACTGGGCACCTGGCAAGGCGTGTATTTGGGCGAGCACCGCGATCATGGCGGTGCTCGCAGGGTTGTCGCCACATTGCAGGGCGAGGCCGCATGAGCGCCGGCATTACGGCGTATATGAATTTTTCCTGGCAGCCATCGACAGACGGTCAGGCTGGGCTATAAATAATCTGCTTTTCGCAAGTCATGAGGTAGAACATGAGCGACGATGATCTGGAAAACGACGAACTCGAAGTAGGTGACGAGGACGATACCGAGGAAGGCCTGGAAGCGGCAGCTGAAGACGTTGCCGACGACAGTGGCGACGACGTTCCCGCACCCACTGCCAAGGGCAAGTCCAAGGCCGCGGTGTCGGTTGACGAGCTGCCTAGCATTGAAGCCAAGAACAAGGAGCGTGACGCCCTTGCCCGTGCCATGGAAGAGTTCCTGGCGCGCGGTGGCAAAGTGCAGGAAGTCGAAGCCAATGTAGTCGCTGATCCGCCCAAGAAGCCGGACAACAAATACGGCAGCCGCCCTATCTGATCTGTCTGCCTTGATTGAAAAAGCCCGCCGTCGCTGCGGGCTTTTTCATGCCTGGCGAAAAATCATTTCCAGCGGGCGACCACCTGCGGGATTTCCAACAAGCTGCGCACCTCGGCATCCGGCTTGTGGTCCGCTTCCCACGCCTTGCCCTGCGGGTTGTACCAGATGGCTTTGAAGCCGGCCTGCTGGGCGCCGAAAATATCATCGCCAGGGTGGTCGCCCACATGCACAGCTGCGCTGGCTGCCACGCCACCAGCGCGCTTCAGGGCTTCGACAAAGGGTGCCGGGTCGGGCTTGCCGATGCCCAGGTCCTCGGCGCACAGGGCAAAGCGGAAGTGGTCCGCCAGCCCCAGGCGGCGCACGTCGGCATTGCCGTTGGTCACCACGCCCAAGGTATAGCGTTGGCCCAATTGCTCCAGCGCGGGCATCACCTCGGGGAATACCTCGAGCTGGTGGCGGGCATGCAGGAACACCTCGAAACTTTTCTCTGCCAGCGGCGCGGCTTCGGCCTCCGGGTAACCGGCTTCACGCAGTGCATGCAGCAGCACCAGGCGGCGCAGCGCACTGATTCGGTGCTTGAGTGCCGGCTCGGCGTCGACCAATCGTTTACGAATCGCATAAATATGTTCGACCTCGATGGCGCCCAGCTTTGGTGCGTGGCGGGCCAGCCAATCGCGCAACACGGCTTCCGCAGTGACGATGACTGGGGCGGTGTCCCACAGGGTGTCGTCGAGGTCGAAGGTGATCAGCTCGATGCTCATGTATCACTGTCCTTGCTGCGTTTGGCCCGTGGATGGGCGCTGTCATAGACGGTGGCCAGGTGCTGGAAGTCCAGGTGGGTATAGATTTGCGTGGTGGCGATGTCGGCATGGCCGAGCATCTCCTGCACCGCGCGCAGGTCCTGGGAGGATTCCAGCAAGTGACTGGCGAAAGAGTGCCGCAGCATGTGCGGGTGCAGGTTCTGCCCCAGCTCGCGCTCGCCCGCGGCCTTTACCCGCAGCTGAATAGCCCGTGGCCCCAGGCGCCGGCCTTGCTGGCTGACGAACACGGCATCGTCGACGGGGTTGCTCAAGGCCCGCAGAGGCAGCCATTGCTGCAGCGCCTCGCGGGCCTTGCGGCCGACTGGCAACACGCGGGTCTTGCTGCCTTTGCCGTGCACCTGCACCAAGCCGTCGGCCAGGTCCAGCTGTTCAAGGTTCAAGCCGGTCAGCTCCGACAGGCGCAGGCCGGAGGAGTAGAACAGCTCCAGCATGGCCTGGTCGCGGTGGGCCAGGAAGTCGTCTTCCACAGCGCCTTCCAGCAGCTGCAAGGCGCGGTCGGTGTCCAGGGTGCGCGGCAGGCGCCGTTCGCCCTTGGGCGGTGACAGGCCGTTGGCCGGGTCGTGGCTGCAGATGCCTTCACGGTTCAGGTAGCGGTACAGGCCGCGCACCGCCGACAGCAGGCGCGCCAGGCTGCGCGAGGATTGCCCTTGCTGGTGCTGGCGGGCTATCAGGCGGCGCAGTTGCTGGATATCCAGGGCGCTCCAGCTGGGCAGCTGTTCCTTCTCGCAGAAGGCCAGCACCTTGTCCAGGTCGCGCCGGTAGGCCAGCAAGGTGTGGTCCGACACTTGTCGCTCACTGCGCAAGTGCGCGCAGTAGGCGTCCAGGTGCGTTTGCATGGTCAGCGTACCGAGCGCAGGCTGCTGGTGTGGCGCGGCAGCACGCGGCCCAGGACTTCGGCGATGTAGGTGAGGAACAGCGTGCCCACCGAGCTCTTGTAGTGCTGAGGGTCGCGACTGCCGATGGCCAGCACGCCGTGCAGGCCTTGGTGGGTAAGGGCGACCACGGCGGTGGAGCCGACCTGCTTGCGTTGTTCTTCGCCGAAGAGGAAATCCAGCTCATGGTCGCGCAGGCTGCCACTGACGGTCTTGCCGCCCGACAGCAACGCGCCGATGGCCTGGTGCGCCTCGCCGCTGCTGACCCAGCGACCCACCGGGGTGGCGATCTCGCTGAACAGGATAAGGCTGACGAAGGGCACCTGGAATTCCTGGCGCAGACTGTCTTCGACGGCAATCACCACTTCTTCCAGGCTGCTGGCGTCGAGAATGTCGAGGATCAGGCGGCGGGTCTTGTCGAATAGCCGGTCATTGTCGCGGGCTACGTCCATCAGTTGCGACAGGCGATGGCGCATCTCGATGTTGCGCTCGCGCAGCACCTTCATCTGCCGCTCCACCAGCGACACGGTGTCGCCACGCTGGTGCGGCAGGCGCAGGCTGATCAGCAGTTCTTCGCGCTCGGCAAAAAACTCGGGGTTGTCGCGCAGGAACGCCGCGACCGCTTCGGCGCCAGGGGCCTGCGCCGTGCTGTCCTCAACGCTATCAAGGGGCTGTGCGGCGGGTGCCTGGGGCTTGTCGGTCATGGTCGTTGCTCGCTCATAGACGCACTTGTCCTTCGTAGACACGCACCGCCGGGCCAGTCATCAGCACGGGCTGGCCGGGGCCGCCCCATTCGATGGACAGGCGCCCGCCGGGCAGGTCGATCAACAGCGGTGAATCCATCCAGCCCTGGCTGATGGCTGCCACGGCGGCGGCGCAGGCGCCGGTACCGCAGGCCTGGGTTTCCCCGGCGCCGCGCTCCCACACACGTAATTGCGCGCGCTGGCGGTCGATCACATGCAGGAAGCCGACGTTTACCCGCGCCGGGAAGCGCGGGTGATGTTCGATTTTCGGGCCCAGTGTATGCACCGGCGCCGAGTTGATGTCATCGACCTTGAGCACCGCATGGGGGTTACCCATGGAAACGGCAGCGAGGTTGACCATCTGGCCGTCGACGCTCACATCGTAATTCTTCGCCTGGGCGTCGGCCACGAAGGGGATGTCAGCCGGCACCAGGCGTGGCGGGCCCATGTCGACGCTGATCTGGCCGTCGTTACGCACATCCAGTTCGATGATGCCGCTCTTGGTTTCCACGCGGATGCGCTTCTTGGCGGTGAGGCGCTTGTCCAGCACGAAGCGGGCGAAGCAGCGCGCACCGTTGCCGCACTGTTCCACCTCGGAACCGTCGGAGTTGAAGATGCGGTAGCGGAAGTCGACCTCGGGGTTGCTCGGCGCTTCGACGATCAGCAGTTGATCGAAGCCGACGCCGGTGTGGCGGTCGCCCCACTGTTTGGCATGCTTGGGCAGGATATGCGCGTGTTGGCTGACCAGGTCCAGGACCATGAAGTCATTGCCCAGCCCATGCATTTTGGTAAAGCGCAGCAGCATGGGGTTACTCCGGCAACAGGCTTTCGCCCGCGAACAGCTCGGCGACTGTTTCACGGCGACGCACTTCAAAGGCCTGGTCACCATCGACCAGTACTTCAGCGGCGCGCCCGCGGGTGTTGTAGTTCGAGCTCATGACAAAACCATAGGCCCCGGCGGAACGCACGGCCAGCAGGTCGCCTTCTTCCAGTGCCAGTTGGCGTGCCTTGGCGAGGAAGTCGCCGGTTTCGCAGATCGGCCCGACGATGTCGTAGCTGCGGCCTTCGCCCGTGCGCGGGTTGACGGCGCTGACATCCATCCAGGCCTGGTACAGGGCCGGACGAATCAGGTCGTTCATGGCGGCATCGACGATGGCGAAATCCTTGTGCGCGGTGTGCTTGAGGTACTCGACCCGGGTCAGCAGCACGCCGGCGTTGGCCACGATGTAGCGGCCCGGCTCGAACACCAGGGCCAGGTCGCGGCCTTCCAGGCGCTCGCGCACAGCCTTGATGTAGTCACCGGCCAGTGGCGGTTGCTCGTCCTGGTAGCGTACGCCCAGGCCACCGCCCAGGTCGATGTGCTGCAGGAAGATACCGCAATCGCTCAAGCGGTCGACCAGGCCCAGCAGGCGGTCGAGCGCGTCGAGGAAAGGCTCCAGGCTGGTGAGCTGCGAGCCGATGTGGCAATCGACGCCGATCACTTCCAGGTTCTGCAGTTGCGCCGCACGGATGTACACGTCTTCGGCGGCGACAATGTCGATGCCGAACTTGTTTTCCGCCAGGCCCGTGGAAATGTACGGGTGGGTGCCGGCATCGACGTCCGGGTTGACCCGCAGCGACACCGGGGCGCGCACGCCCATTTCGGCGGCGACCGCCTGCAGGCGCTCCAGCTCGTCGGTGGACTCGACATTGAAGCAGTGCACACCCACTTCCAGGGCGCGACGCATATCCTGGCGGGTTTTGCCGACGCCGGAGAACACCACGCGGTCGGCACGGCCGCCAGCGGCCAGGACGCGTTCCAGTTCACCACCGGAGACGATGTCAAAGCCGGCGCCCAGGCGTGCGAGAAGGTTCAGCACCGCTAGGTTGGAGTTGGCCTTGACCGCATAGCAGACCAGGTGCGACATGCCGCCCAGGGCGTCGGCATAGGCACGGTACTGCTGCTCGATGTGCGCGCGGGAATAGACATAGGTTGGCGTGCCGAAGCGCTCGGCCAGGGATGCCAACGACACGCCTTCCGCGAACAGCTCACCGCCGCGGTAGTTGAAAGCGTCCATGGTCTGCCCTTACAACATGTGTTTGTGCGATTTCGACGAACCGTCCTGTTGCACGGTGGATTTTTCGCCGTCCGGCAGGTACAGCGGGCCTTTCTGGCCACAGGCCGAGACGAGGCAGGCAACCGCGACCAGCGCAGCAAGGGCGGAAATCAGGCGCTTCATGGCGAAATCCTTTGTATAAGCATTAATTGCGCCCGAGTATACCGGCGACCCGGCGGCTTGCCTATGCAACCGATTTGAGGCCGGCGCCGGGGCCCGCAGGTCGTAATACTTTGCAATCGCGGCCCGCTGCTCGTATCTTCCCGCGCTTGCAGTGTGAGTAGACACTTATCGAGGTTCCCGCAATGAGTTTGACCGAAGCGCGCTTTCACGACCTGGTCGATGCCACTCAACAGGCATTGGAAGAACTGTTTGAAGACCACGCCGACGATGTCGAGATTTCGTCCGGCCTGATGACCATCAAGTTCGACAACGGCAGCCAGCTGATCATCAGTCGCCAGGAACCGCTGCGCCAGCTGTGGCTGGCAGCGCGTTCGGGCGGTTACCACTTCGACTATGACGAAGAGTCGGGCAAGTGGGCCTGCGAGAAGTCCGAAGAACTGCTGGGCGAGATCCTCACGCGTGCCACCTGGGAACAGGCTGGCGTGAAGCTGGACTTCGAAGAGATCTGAAGGTGAGCATTACACCTGCGCCGGTGCGCCCACCCAAGCCCTTGTTCAGCAATGTCAGCCCGGCTGTGCCGTCGCCGTGCATCAGCCTGTGCCGGCTGGACGAAGCAAAAGTCTGCAAGGGCTGTTTCCGCCACGTGGAAGACATCCGCGAATGGCGCTCGGCCGACGATGATCGGCGCCGGCAAATCTGCCGTGAGGCCTCGGCCCGCCGTGGTGACGTTCTGTAACAATTCTGTTCGGTCGTCCCGGGCCGGCTCCAGGTTAAGCCCTAGAGGTGGCTCAAGGCGTTATTCAGCGAACGTTCCAGGTCGGCCTTGTAGCGCAGGTACAGGTGCGTCGCCCCCGGGCTGTCACCGAGCAGGCCCGACAGGTCCAGGTCGGTGATGTAGCAGCGGTAGGCCACTGGCTCAAGTCGCTGCTGGAGAATCTGCCGGGCCACCACGGTGAACAGCTGGTCACCATGCTCCAGCTCGGAAAACTCCCGCTGGTTGCAGAACAGGCTTACGTGAACCTGGCCTGGCAATGAGCGTTCGACAATCGCCTGCACGTCGTAGTAACGCTTGTCGCTCACCGCCACGGGGGCCGGGCGCGGTTCCAGGCTGCGTGCGCGGCCGGCACCGTTGGGCAGCAGCTGGTAGTAGAGCACCTCGGCGGCGGGGCGGTTGTCCAAGGGCAGCAGCGCATTGCGGCGGTACAGGATCGACTGCAGGAAGCGCTGCAAGGGCACCAGCAGGCTGGCTTCGTCATGGAAGGGCAGGCGCTGGTGCCAAAGCGCATTGAATTCATCCAGCACGTAGACATCTGCCCAGTTGTCCTGCAACCGATAGAACAACTGAATGCATTCGGGCTGGCCATGGGGCAGCACCAAGGCCAGGTCATGCTCTTGCAGAGCGTGGCTGTCCAAGTGCAGCGGGCTGTAGCTCGACAGGTCTTCACCCAGGTACTGCACCAGTGCCGCAACCGTTGGCAGTGACATGTGGCGGACTTGGCCGCGCGCCAGTTCAAGCACGTGATACTGCTGTTGCACCTGGATCAGGTAGCGATAGTTCAAGCCGCTCACCAGCAACTGCTGCGCGGTGGCCAGCAGGGCTTCCACGCGTTGGGCGATGGCGGGCGCGCGGTTGTGGCAGAAGCAGCGCACCCGTACCCGCGGCGGGGTGCCGGCCGGCAGGGCGTTGAGGTAGTCGCGCAGGCAGTCGAGCAGGGCGCCCGGGCCATCGAAGCGGTTGACCAGCACTTCGTTCCAACTGTTGAGCGTGACCTGGTCCAGGGTCAACACCAGGTTTTCGCGCACGCCGGCATAACTCAGCGAATCGGTGCGCTCGGTGGTCATCAGGATGTTCAGGTCGCGATGGTGCTTGAGCGGGTCGACACCCACGTTGACCAGCAGCAGGATCTCTACCGGCACGGCCGGTCGCAACAGTTGCTCGTCGGCGACGCTGGCCAGTGGCAGGGGAATGGTCTGTTGCAGGCTGGCGATCAGGTTGAACAGCTCGAACTCGGTGAGGTCGCTCTCGCCTGGGTGCAGCGCCAGGCGGGTGCTGCTATCGATCACGCCGTTGCGGTGGCACCAGGTGAGCATTTCCAGCAACTGGCGACTGCGCTTGAACGGCGCGAAGTGTTCCCATTCATAGGCCCCCAGGTTGCCGTTGTAGAGGCCCCACAATGTGTGCCCAGGCTCGCGGCGGTTGGGCGACTGCACCAGGGTGAGGGTATCTTCGGCCAGGTCCGGGGCGATGCCCGGGTTAATGAACTCGACCTTGCCGGCCTTGCGTTCGAAGGCGGCGTACAGCCGGCGGCCGAGGATATTCAGGTCGCGGCTGTTGATCAGGTTCACGGCCTGTTCACTGCGGGCGAACTGGGTCAGGAAGCGATAGCTGTAATTGAGTTCGTTGACCAGCGCGCGCCGCTCGCTGGTCACCTGGCGAACTTTCCACTGGCTGCGGCTATCCAGCAACGCGAGTTGCCGGGTATCCCAGTTCCACTCCTTGGCCAGGCGTTCGAGCAGCAGGCGTTGCCAACTGGCGGGGCGTTGCCGAGAGGAGGCGCTGAGCTTCTTGTTGACCTTCAGGTACAGGGCGCGGCGCACTAGCTCCAGGCGGTCGAGGTCGCTGCGGGCCAGCAGGTACTCCTCGATGCGCCGGTAGACCACCATGTACGGGTCCAGCTCGTCGAGATCGACCTGGTTGGCGAACACCGCCTGTTTGAAGCGCAGGCTCAGGCAGCGCACATCCGGGTGTTCGCTGGCGTACACCTCGGTCAGCAGCAGCTTGAGTACCGACTTGTAGGGCGATTCGATGCCCTTGAACAGTTGCCACAGCCCGGCGCCGATAAACTCGCCGGCCGGAATATGGGCCATGTGGCCCAAGTCCAGCACGTCTTCGGCGCGAATGAAGCGCTTGCCCAGCAGGGTTTCGGTGTATTGGGCGTAGCGGTTTTCTTCGTACACCGGCACCAGCCACCACAGCGGCGTGCGGCCTGCCAGCCAGATGGCGGTGCGGTAGAACTCGTCCAGCAGCAGGTAGTGCTGGCTGGTGCCGCAGTCTTCGGAGCTGAGTTGGGTGTCACGCTCGCCGCGCATGAAGCGCGGCGGGTCGATCAAAAAGAAGTGCGCCTCGGCGCCTTGAGTAGCCGCCCAGGCTTCCAGCAGCTGGCACTTCTTGCGTAGCTCGGCCAGCGCCTCGGCACCCAGCTCGGTGTCGTGGCACACCCACACGTCCATGTCGCTTTGGTCGGCCTGTGCCAGGGTGCCCAGGCTGCCCATCAGGAACAGGCCATGCAGGGGACGTGGCGGGTTGCCGTGGCGCGTCTTGTAAGAAAATGAGCGGGTCAGGCGCTGCGCTTCGGCCAGCACCTCGTTGTCGGGTTCAAAGTTCGACAAGCCCGCGGGTGTGTTGCCGGATACGTAGCCGGGCAACAGCGGGTGGTTGACGTGGAAGAACAGCGGCAACAATTTCAGCACTTGCTGCTGGCGGCTGGAAAGCCCTTCCATGGCGCGCTCCAGGCGCCCTTGGTTTAGCGTCAGAAAGCGCGCGCGCAGAGTCCCGAGAACCTTGCGATCGATTCCCTCGTCCAGATCTGGGCGGATTTCATGGTTACGCGGCATCTGAGGCTCGAATCGACTGCTGGGCGGCGTGACAGGTAAACGACGGAACACCCGCCTTCAGCCTGCTATCGGCGACCTTGAGAGGAATTTGAGCCTTGGGGCGAAAAAAATTGGCACGCCGGTGCCACCCCGGGCACCGGTGCGTTGATAGCTTCAGGCCGCTTCGGTGACATTAAGCACGGTCAGCAGGGCCTGCGCATGCTGGGCTGCCTGCAGGCCGCCACTGGTCAGGTAACCGCCATCAACCTGGGTGATCAGCTCTTTGTCGTGAAGCCGTTTCGCAGCCGCGATCGCCTGGGGCGTGGCGGTGTGGTGCACTTTGAGACCTTCCTGCGTGTTGTCCAGGTTGAACAGCGCGAGGATTTCCAGTTCGGCGACCAGCTCAGGGGTATACGACATAGGTACTCCGGACTTTTCTAGGAATAGACGACCACCCCAGCGGGGCAGGCCGTGGCGGCCCCGGTTTGCTTGCAGGGCAGCGGGGCAATTCCAGTGTAGTAAGGCCGCAGCGGTTTTGCCGGGAAAGTCAGTCTTCTTCAGCCTTGGCCTCGGGCGGCAGCTCGGGCAGGGCACGCAGGGCGGCTTCGTACCAAACGGTATTGAACGCGCGGTCTTCTTCCAGGATCTTGTCGATTTCAACGGCCAACACATGGGCCATCATTTCCAAAATGGCCTCACGTTCATAGCCGACCAGCGTCAGCTTGTTGAACGTGGCCTTGGCAGCAGGCGGGTTGTCGCTTTCAATCTGGTTCTCGATGGCCTGGATCAGGGTGTCTTCGGCGAATTGTTCGTCTTCGTCGTCGCGTTGGGTGGCGTCGGTCATTGCAGGCTCCTCTCGGTAGGCCGCCAGTTTAACGGTATTGGCGGGCTTTGCATCTGCCGACGCGTTTGGAAACGAAGCATGGCCCATCGCCTTTTCGCGCCGCCCTAAGTTTGGCCCCGGGTTTATCACGCCATGGAGGGCGCGCAATGCTCAAACTGTATGGTTTTGCATTCAGTAATTACTTCAACATGGTGCAACTGGCGCTGCTGGAAAAGCACATCCCGTTCCAGGAGGTGTTGCTGCACGGCTGCCAGAACCCCGAAATCATGGCCGTCAGCCGGCGCGGAAAAGTACCGGTGCTCGGTACTTCAGAAGGCTACCTGACCGAAACCGATGTGATCCTCGGTTATCTCGAGGAGGCGTATCCGCAACGTCCATTGTTGCCTCAGGACCCTTTTGACAGGGCACAGGTGAAAGCCTTGGCCAAGGAGATCGAGTTATACATCGAGCTTCCCGCCAGAACCTGCTACGTGGAGGTAATCTTTGGTGGCCGTGCCACGCCACAGACACTCAAGGAGAAAGCTCGACGCGACCTGGTCAAGGGCTTCGCTGCCCTGCGGCAGGGTGCGTCGTTCACGCCCTATGTGGCCGGTGGCGAACTGACCTTGGCGGACATTTATTTTCTGTACAGCGTGAATTTGGCCAATCAGGTGGGGAAAGAGCTGTTCCAGATCGATTTCCTGGCGCAGATGCCAGGCGCGCAGGGCTTGCTTGAGCTGCTGGCGCTAAACCCGAATGTGGCGAGGGTGGCCAAGGCCAGGGCAGCGGACATGCCGCGCTTCCTGGCCAGCGTAGCGGTCCCCGGTGTTTCGGGGCCCGCAGAGGGTCAGCGCGCGGCGAGCAACGCCTGACCCCGGATGACCGCAGCGCGAACTTGCGCCGGTGCGGTGCCGCCGATGTGGTCGCGGGCGTTGACCGAGCCTTCCAGGGTCAACACTTCGAACACATCCTGGTCGATCTGGTCACTGAAGCGGCGCAGTTCTTCCAGGCTCATCTCGGCCAGGTCCTTGCCGCTGTCGACGCCGTATTTCACCGCGTGGCCGACGATTTCGTGGCAATCACGGAACGGCAGGCCACGGCGCACCAGGTAGTCGGCCAGGTCCGTGGCGGTGGAGAAACCGCGCAAGGCCGCTTCACGCATGATCGCGTGCTTGGGCTTGATGGCCGGGATCATGTCGGCGAAGGCGCGCAGCGAGTCGCGCAGGGTGTCGGCGGCGTCGAACAGCGGCTCCTTGTCTTCCTGGTTGTCCTTGTTGTAGGCCAGCGGTTGGCCTTTCATCAAGGTCAGCAGGCCCATCAGCGCGCCGAATACACGACCGCTTTTGCCGCGGACCAGCTCCGGCACGTCGGGGTTTTTCTTTTGCGGCATGATCGAGCTGCCGGTGCAGAAGCGGTCCGGCAGGTCGATGAACTGGAACTGGGCACTGGTCCACAGCACCAGTTCTTCGGAGAAGCGCGACAGGTGCATCATCGCCACGCTGGCAGCAGCACAGAATTCGATGGCGAAGTCACGATCCGACACACTGTCCAGCGAGTTGCCGCCCACAGCTTCGAAGCCCAGCAGTTGGCAGGTCAGTTCGCGGTCGATCGGGTAGGTGGTGCCGGCCAGTGCAGCGCTGCCCAGGGGCATGCGGTTGGCGCGCTTGCGGCAATCCACCAGGCGCTCGTAGTCGCGGCTGAGCATTTCGAACCAGGCCAGCAGGTGGTGGCCGAAGGTCACGGGCTGCGCGGTCTGCAGGTGGGTGAAGCCAGGCATGATGGTCGCCGCTTCACGTTCGGCCTGCTCCAGCAGGCCTTTTTGCAGGCGGGTGATTTCGCCCAGGATCAGGTCGATTTCGTCACGCAGCCACAGGCGGATGTCGGTGGCGACCTGATCGTTGCGACTGCGGCCGGTGTGCAGCTTCTTGCCGGTGATGCCGATTCGGTCGGTCAGGCGTGCTTCGATGTTCATGTGCACGTCTTCGAGGTCCACACGCCATTCGAACGTGCCGGCCTCGATTTCGCCCTGGATGGTTTTCAGGCCGTCGACGATAGTGTCACGCTCGGCGTCAGTGAGCACGCCGACCTTGGCCAGCATGGTCGCGTGGGCGATCGAGCCCATGATGTCGTGACGGTAGAGGCGCTGGTCGAAGTTGACGGATGCGGTGAAGCGGGCGACAAAGGCGTCGACGGGCTCACTGAAGCGGCCGCCCCAGGACTGGTTGGTCTTGTCAGTACTCATGAATTCGCTCGTTGAAGGCGTGAACGGGAAATTGCCTGCAATAATAACAGGGCTTCAATCCCGCCGGGGATCGAGTGCCCAGTGGAATGCGCATAATGCCAACAGATGGACGCAAGGCCGCGCGCCGAGAGCGTGCGCAACAGGAGTTTTTCCTGCCGGTGCTGTGCGAGGCGCAGGCGTTGCTGGTGCTGGTGATGCTGGCGGAGTTGCTGGTGATGGTGCTGGTGCTGGCCGAACCCATGGCTCCCGGGTTCGATTGGTTGCGCCTGGCGCTGACGTCGCTGTTCGTGCAGTGGATCGTGCTGCTATCCGCGGCACTGCTGTGCGGCTTGCGGCCCTGGCTGGCGGGCTTGCATGTGGGGCTGGCCGGCACGTTGTGCTGCGCCATGGTGGTGGGCCTGACCCTGCTGGCCACCGGCTTGACCGACTACTTTCACCTGGTGGAGCGAGCCCCCGGGGCTACGGACTTTTCCTTCAGCGAACCCAACCGCTACCTGCGTCACGCGCTGATTGCGCTGATTATGTCGGCCTTGCTGCTGCGCTATTTTTACCTGCAGAGCCAGTGGCGTATCCAGCAGCAAGCCGAACTGCAGGCACGCCTGGAAGCCTTGCAGGCACGCATCAAGCCGCATTTCCTGTTCAATACCCTCAACAGTATCGCCAGCCTGGTGCCAGTGGATGCGGTGCGTGCCGAACAGGCGGTTCTGGACCTCTCCGACCTGTTTCGCGCCAGTTTGGGCAAGGCCGGCACACTGGTCTCCTGGGGGGAGGAGCTGGCGTTGTCGAAACGATATTTAAGGATTGAGCAATATCGTCTTGGCGAGCGTCTACAGTTGGACTGGAGGATCAACACAATTCCCGATGATTTGCCGATCCCGCAGCTAACCTTACAACCGTTGTTGGAAAATGCCCTTGTCCACGGAGTGGCCCCTCGAGTCGAAGGGGGTGTGATCAGGGTCGAAGCC
The DNA here is from genome assembly GCA_963816515.1 of uncultured Gammaproteobacteria bacterium. GTDB lineage: Bacteria > Pseudomonadota > Gammaproteobacteria > Pseudomonadales > Pseudomonadaceae > Aquipseudomonas. The sequence continues at coordinate 2,645,485 of CAWFKX010000001.1, forward strand.
GACTATAAAGGGGGAGAGTTCATATTGTGTGTAAGCAATCCCTACGACGAGGCCGCCCACGGGCAGGTTTCGAGCGGTACCCATCAGGCATTGTCGAATATTGGTGCTCGACTTGCGGCACTTTTTGGCCCGCGCGCGAGTCTGAGCGTGGATCGCCGTGACGGTCGTCACTTCACCTGTCTACGCTATCCTTGTGCGAGACTCACGCAGGAATCCAGTGCAATATGAATGTCCTGATCGTTGATGACGAACCCCTAGCCCGCGAGCGCTTGAGCCGACTGGTCAGCGATCTCGAGGGTTACAACGTGCTTGAGCCCAGCGCCACGAATGGCGAAGAGGCCCTTGCCCTTATCGACAGCCTCAAGCCCGACGTGGTGTTGCTCGACATCCGCATGCCCGGCCTTGATGGGCTGCAGGTAGCAGCCAAGCTGTGCGAGCGCGAAGCGCCGCCGGCGGTTGTGTTTTGTACCGCCCATGACGAGTTTGCCCTGGAGGCCTTCCAGACCAGCGCGCTGGGTTACCTGGTCAAACCGGTGCGCCCCGAGCACCTGCTCGATGCGCTGAAAAAGGCCGAGCGACCGAACCGCGCGCAACTGGCTGCGCTGACCCGACCGGCCGCCGAAAGTGGCAGCGGGCCGCGTACCCATATCAGCGCCCGTACCCGCAAAGGGATCGAGTTGATCCCGTTGAACCAGGTCATCTATTTCATCGCCGACCACAAGTACGTGACCCTGCGCCATGAAGGCGGCGAGGTGCTGCTCGACGAGCCCCTCAAGGCGCTGGAAGACGAGTTTGGTGACCGCTTCGTGCGTATCCACCGCAACGCCCTGGTGGCTCGCGACCGTATCGAGCGCCTGCAGCGAACGCCCCTGGGCCATTTCCAGTTGTTCCTCAAGGGGCTCAATGGCGACGCGTTGATTGTCAGCCGCCGGCACGTGGCGGGTGTGCGCAAAATGATGCAACAGTTGTAGCGGCCGCGGGGCGGGTTCGCCCGCTCCGGTGGTCATGCTGTTCCTGCGATGCTGGTATGATCGGCCCATCTACCCAGCACGGATTTGTTCATGCCCATTCGCGAGATCCGCATCGCCACCCGTAAAAGCGCCCTGGCCCTGTGGCAGGCCGAATACGTCAAGGCCCGCCTGGAACAGGCGCACCCCGGCCTGACGGTGACCCTGGTGCCGATGGTCAGCCGCGGCGACAAGCTGCTCGACTCGCCCTTGTCGAAAATCGGCGGCAAGGGCCTGTTCGTCAAGGAGCTGGAAAACGCAATGCTCGACAACGAGGCCGACATTGCCGTGCACTCCATGAAGGATGTGCCCATGGATTTCCCTGAAGGGCTGGGGCTGGTCTGCATCTGCGAGCGCGAAGACCCGCGCGATGCCTTCGTTTCCAATACGTTCGCCAGTCTTGAAGCACTGCCGGCCGGCAGTGTCGTCGGCACGTCCAGCCTGCGTCGCCAGACCCAATTGCTGGCGCGCCGGCCCGACCTGCAAATCCGTTTCCTGCGTGGCAACGTCAACACTCGCCTGGCCAAACTCGATGCCGGCGAGTACGACGCCATTATCCTTGCCGCCGCCGGCCTGATTCGCCTGGGCTTCGAGGACCGCATCACCGCCAGCATCAGCATCGAAGACAGCCTGCCGGCCGGTGGCCAGGGCGCGGTAGGCATCGAGTGCCGCACCGCCGACACTGAAATCCAGGCGCTGCTGGCGCCGCTGCATCACGCCGACACGGCCGCGCGCGTGGTTGCCGAGCGGGCGATGAACAAGCACCTCAACGGTGGCTGCCAGGTGCCTATCGCCTGTTACGCCGTGCTCGAAGGCGAGCAACTGTGGTTGCGTGGCCTGGTGGGCGCCCCCGATGGCGGCGTGTTGCTCAGTGCCCAGGCTCGCGCGCCGCGTGGTGAGCCCGAGAAGCTGGGGGTCGACGTTGCCGAGGCGTTGCTGAACCAGGGTGCCGCTGACATCCTTAAGGCTGTCTATGGCGAGGAAGGCTATCCGTGACAGGGTGGCGCCTGCTGTTGACGCGCCCGGCCGAGGAATCCGCCGCGGTGGTGCAAGAGCTGGCGGCTGCCGGTGTGTACAGCACGAGCATGCCGCTGTTGCACATCGAACCCCTGCCGGTGACCCCGGCCATGGTCAGCCAGGTGCTCGACCTGGCCCATTACTGCGCGGTGATCGTAGTCAGCAAGCCCGCGGCTCGCCTGGGTCTGGATCTGATCGACCAGTACTGGCCGCAAATGCCGATCCAGCGCTGGTTCAGCGTGGGTGCCGCTACCGCGGCCCTCCTTGAGGATTACGGGTTGCGCGTGCACGTGCCGCCCCAGGGCGACGACAGCGAAGCATTGCTGGCCCTGCCGGCGCTGGCCGAGGCCCTGGCCCAGCCTTACCCGAAGGTGCTGATACTGCGCGGCGAGGGTGGGCGTGAATTGTTGGCCGAGCACTTGCGCCAGCAGGGTGCTACTGTCGATTATCTGCAACTTTACCGCCGCGACTTGCCCACTTACCCGCCACACGCGCTGTACCAGCGGGTAACGGCGGAACGCCTGAACGCGCTGGTGGTCAGCAGTGGGCAGGGTTTCGAGCATTTGCAGCAGTTGGCTGGTGAGCACTGGCCGCAGTTGGCCGGGCTGCCGTTGTTTGTTCCCAGCCCTCGAGTCGCCGCGCAGGCAAAGGCCGCGGGCGCTCGCATTATTGTGGATTGTCGTGGTGCCAGCACCGCGGCCTTGCTGGCGGCCCTGCAAGAACACCGCCTACCCGGGTGAAACCTGCCCAATGCAAAGGATGGATACGTGAGCGAAACAGTCGTGCCCCAAGATGATCTGCAGTCGACGCCCGAGGCGGCCGTCCCCCCTGCGGTGAAGAAACCCGGTCGCGGTGCGGCCGGTATCGCGGTCGTGGCCTTGTTGCTGGGCGCCGCTGGTGTCGCAGTGGGTGGCTGGAGTGTCTGGCAGTTGCGCCAGTTGCAAGCCGGCCACCAGGCGCAGTCCGGGCAACTGCAGGCGCTCGACAGCCAGGCCCAGGCCTTGAGTCAGGGCGAGCAGGCCCTCACCGCACGGCTGGGCACGCTGCCCAGCGCCGATGAACTGGAAGAGCGCCGGCGCCTGGTTGCCCAGTTGCAGGGCGACCAGCAACGGCTCAGCCAGCGCCTGGAAAGCGTGCTGGGCGCCAGCCGCAAGGACTGGCGCCTGGCTGAGGCGGAGCACCTGTTGCGCCTGGCCAGCCTGCGCCTGTCGGCGCTACAGGACATCGCCAGTGCCAAGGCGCTTGTGCAGGGGGCTGACGAGATCCTGCGCGAGCAGGACGACCCCTCGGCCTTCGCGGCCCGCGAACAGCTGGCCAAGTCGCTGGCCTCGCTCAACAGCGTCGAGCAACCGGACCGCACCGGGCTGTTCCTGCAGCTGGGCGCCCTGCGCGACCAGACAGTAGGGCTGTCGGCGCTGGCGCCGGAATTCCAGGCCCAGGGTGACGCTGAGCGCGCTCGCCTGGCCAGCGATGATGATCGCTGGGAACGCTGGTGGCACAAGATCTCCAGCTACTTCCGTGTCGATTTCCGCCCCGACGAAAACATTCGCCCACTGCTGGCCGGCCAAAGCTTGAACCAGGTGCGCCTGGCCCTTAGCCTGGCGCTGGAGCAGGCGCAATGGGCGGCGCTCAATGGCGAGCCGAAGGTGTATGGCCAGGCCCTGGATGAAGCGCGCAGCATCCTGCTGGCCAGCTTCAACCAGGACAACACCGAAAGCCGCTCGATGCTGGCGCGCCTGGACGAACTCAAGGGCCAACCGGTGTCGGTACTCACCCCTGACCTGAATGCCAGCCTTGAAGCCGTGCAGAATTACCTCGAGCACCGCCACATGCCGGCCGAAGCGCTGATGACCCAGCCGGGAACTCAGGCGCAGCAGGAGGCGCGCCCATGAAGCGCGTCTACGTCCTTCTCTTCCTGGCCATTGTTGTCGCAGTGGGCCTGGGGCTGGGCATTGCCAAGCACCCTGGCTACGTGCTGATCGATTACCCCCATGTGTTCCGGTACGAATCAGGCCTGTGGTCGACCCTGGCCGCGCTGGTGGCTGTGGTGGTATTGGTTTTCGTCGTCTGGGTGTTGCTCAGCCTGGTGTTGACGTCGGCCGGAGTGGTTAACCCCTGGTCAGGCCGCAATCGCCATCGCCGTGTGCAGATTGCCGTCGAACAAGGGCAGTTGGACCTGGCGGAAGGCCGCTGGGCTGCTGCCCAGCGCAATTTGCACCGTGCCGCGGAAGGTGAGCGTCAGCCTTTGCTGTACTACCTCGGTGCCGCGCGTGCGGCAAACGAATTGGGCCGCCACGAAGACTGTGACAACCTGCTTGAGCGTGCCCTGGAGCGTCAGCCCCAGGCGGAGCTGGCCGTGGCCCTGACCCATGCGCAGTTGCAGACTGATCGTGGCGATATGGCTGGCGCGCGCACCACGCTGGAGGCCATGCGCGAGCGTCACCCCGGCAATGTGCAGGTACTGCGCCAGTTGCAGCGCCTGCATCAGCAACGCGGCGACTGGTCGGCGGTCATTCACCTGCTGCCCGAGCTGCGCAAGAGCAAGGCCATCACCGCTGACGAGCTGACCGAGCTTGAGCAGCGCGCGTGGGGTGAAAACCTCACGCTGGTGTCCACCCGTGAAGAGGGTGAGCTGGCGCTGCAGGCGCTCAAGCAGGCCTGGGAGCAGCTGAGCGCCGGGCAACGCCAGGAGCCGGCACTGGTGCTGGCCTACGCCGACCAGTTGCGCCAGTTGGGGGCCCAGGCCGATGCCGAAGCGATATTGCGTACGACGCTCAAGCGTCAGTACGACAGTCACCTGGCGCGCCTCTACGGCCTGGTGGTGGGCAGCGATCCGGTCAAGCAGTTGCAGACGGCCGAAAGCTGGCTCAAACAGCATGGCGATGACTCCAGCCTGCTATTGACGCTGGGCCGCCTGAGCTTGCAGAACAGCCTGTGGGGCAAGGCGCGAGACTACCTGGAAAACAGCCTGCGCCTGCAACGCAACCCCGAGGCCTGCGCGGAATTGGCCCGGCTGCTGGCGCGGCTGGGGGAAACCGAGCGTAGTAACCAGTTGTTCCAAGAGGGCCTGTCGTTGCTTGACGAACGCTTGCTGGCGCTGCCTCTGCCGGAGTCAGCAAGGGCCTGAAAAAAGGTCCTACTAGCCCATCCTACGTGCGATACGGACCTTTCGTTCGGTCGCACGTAAAAAGTCCTCTTATCCTGGTCGGACTTTCCCTACAGCGCATGGGAAACGTCTGTCAGGCCGCGGCTTGAAAGCGCTCATGGCTTTCCTCTAACGTAGTTTTCAACTGCCCCGTTACTGGATTTGTCATGGTGTTGGCTCGCTTGCGCTACTTGTTCTTGCTGGGGTGCGCCCTGTCGGCGGCCATGCTCGGCGCCGCTTACTTTCTGGAATTGAACCTGGGGCTGGTGCCTTGTTCGCTCTGCCTGGTGCAACGTTTTTTCGTGGCGCTGGTGGCGGTGGTCAGCCTGGCGGCCTTTATTCATCAGCCTTCGCGCGGTGGAATGTGCGGCTACCTGTTGGCCAATACCCTGCTCATTGGCGCGGGCGCCCTGGCCGCCACGCGACAATTGTGGCTGCAGGCCAACGGCGAGCAACCCAAGGTGGTGTGCCAGCCTGGCCTTGAGTACCTGCTGAGCACATTACCGTTTCCCGAAGCGCTGAAAACGTTGCTGCTGGGCACGCCAGAGTGTGCCCGTGTCAATTGGACGCTATTGAACATGAGCGTGCCGGAATGGAGCCTGCTGGCGTTGGCAGGGCTGCTGCTGCTGACCCTGCTGGGATGGCTGGACGCCTTGCGGGCAGGGGCTGGCGCGAATCCCTAGGGCTGTTTGGCCCCGAATTTGCGGGGGCGTCACTCGCAGGCCGGGATAAAACACTTGTATGAACTTTATCGCAGGGGCACCTTGAAGCCGTAGGCGCACGGGCATAATCTCCCAGCACGCACCACAGAAATCAGGCTGCTTGGATTGCTGCTTTATTCCGAACGGTTCCGGTTCCGCGATGTCTTGAAATGGACCGATGGCGGCATGACCCAAATAGGGAAGAAAAGACCATGTTGGAAAGTTGTCAGAATGCTCAGGAACGCTGGGGTGGGGTGCACCTGCTGATTGATCGCTGGTTGAAGGATCGTCACAGCTTGGTGCGGGCGTTTGACGTTCTCGGCGAAACGCCGGAAGCGCTTGCCGGCAATCGCAAGAAACTCAAGGAGTTCTGCGGCGTGCTGGTCGACTATGTGTCGGCCGGGCATTTCGAAATCTACGAGCAACTGATCGCCGAGGCCCGGGCCTTTGACGATGAGCGCGGGCTGGAACTGGCCGACACGCTGTTTCCGCGCATCGAGGCCATCACTCAGTTAGCCCTGGACTTCAATGACCACTGCGACAAGGGCGACTGTTCCAGCGCGCCAGCCCTGACCGCCAAACTCAAGGAGCTGGGCAGCAGGCTGCATGAACGCTTCGAGCTGGAGGACTGCCTCATCGAAGTGCTGCACAATGCGCACAAGGAAGAGGGCGCCGTGCAGGCGTGACGCGTTACACGCCTGGCGAGTCTGTCAGGCGCCTACATCCAGCAGGCTGATCTCGAACACCAATGGTGTGTAGGGCGGGATCAGGTCACCTGCGCCATCGGCACCGTAGGCTTGCGCCGATGGAATCACGATTCGCCATTTGGCGCCCTTGGGCATTTGCTGCAAGGCGAGCCGCCAGCCACTGATCACGCTGTCGAGCTTGAACCACTGCGGTTGCTGGTTCTGGTCGAACACCGTGCCGTCAGGCAGGGTTCCACTGTAGGTTACCTGCACGCGGCCATCGGCCGTGGGGTGGGGGCCATTGCCCGGCGTCAGCTCGCTCATGAGAATGCCGTCGACCAGTTCGTGCACGCCCGCCTTGGCGCGTTCGCCCGCCATGAACCGTTGTTCGGCCATCAGCGCCTTCTCAGTGGGCGAGGGTGCGGGCTGTTCATTGGCCTGGGCGTCGTGCTCGCGCAGAATCTGCTCGATACGCTCGGGGGGCAACGCCAGCGGCTTGTTCTCATAGGATTGCTGCAGCCCCTCGATCAGCGCCTGTATATCTACCCCGGGCGCTTCTTCGCGCAACCGCTCACCCAGACTGGCGCCCAGGCTGTAGGCCATGTCGTGCGCACTGGTAGCAGGCGCGGGCTCGGCCGCCTGGGCGATAGGGAGCAAAAAACACAATGACAGCAGCAGGTGACGCGACATGGAGAATATCCCTGTTCGAAGGCGGGTGATTATGCCAGTCTCGCAAGTTGCCAAGCGAAGAGATTTCAGGTGGATGACAGCAGACTTTCCCATAACTTCTACACTTGTCTCGAACTGACCTAAAAACAACTTTGCCCAGGCATGCAACGCGGCCCGTTTGATACTGTCAACAATGTCTAGCGGTGACAGTTGCACAGGTCTAGTATGAGCCGCAATCACGTCAGCCAGGAGGTAACCCATGTCGGCTAACAAGAAGCCAGTCAATACCCCGTTGCATTTGCTCCAACAGCTATCGAGCAGCCTGCTCGAGCATTTGGAAGGCGCCTGTTCGCAGGCACTGGCTGATGCCGAGAAACTGCTTGCCAAGTTGGAAAAACAACGTGGCAAGGCGCAGGAAAAACTGCACAAGTCGCGCACCAAACTTCAGGAAGCCGCTACCGCCGGCAAGGCCAAGGCGCAAGCCAAGGCAAAAGCCGCCGGCGCTGAACTTGAAGAGTTGCTGGATGCGCTGAAAGAGCGTCAGGCTGAAACACGTAATTACATCGTGCAACTCAAGCGTGATGCCCAGGAAAGTTTGAAGTTGGCCCAAGGTGTTGGTCGCGTGCATGAAGCAGCGGGTAAAGCCCTGAGTTCGCGTTCGGCCAAACCGGCCGCCGCATCGGCCCCAGCGAAAAAGGCACCGGCACGCACCCCTGCCAAACCGGCGGCTGCTACTAAAGCAGCCGCCAGCAAGCCTGCAGCTGCCAAACCAGCTGCGCGCACGGCTGCGGCCAAACCGGCCGCTAAAGCTGCTGCCAAGCCTGCTACCCGGGCCGCTGCCGCCAAACCTGCGACCAAGGCAGCTGCTGCCAAGCCCGCAGCCAAACCTGCTGCCGCGAAAGCACCGGCCAAATCAGCCGTCAAGCCAGCCGCAGCGAAACCGGCTGCCAAAGCCGCCAGCGCTGCCAAGCCTGCTGCTGCCAAGCCAGCTGCTGCGAAATCGGCCAGCGCCGCGAAGCCAGCGGCCAAGCCAGCTGCCGCCAAGCCAACGGCTGCAAAACCAGCGGCGGCCAAGCCGGCTGCGAAAGCGGCTGCCCGTCCTGCGGCGAAAAAGCCGGCTACCCCGGCCGCCAAGCCAGCGGCGCCTGCGGCTACCCCGGCTGCCAGCGCTCCGGCGCCTGCGGCTGCGGCACAAGCGCCGTCCAGCCCGGCCAACAGCAGCGCGCCAGCCCCAAGCGCTTCTTAACCGACGACACTCGCGGCGTGCAGCTTTTGCAGCGCGCCGCGTTGTTTCTCCCGGGCAGCAGGCGGCGCCACGCCGTCCAGCCACGCTGCCAGGTCGTCGGCGCCTTCGGCCTGCCAGTCCTGGGCCAGCGTTTCTATACGTTCGAGCAATTGCCGCTCGGCTTCCAGTTCAAGTGCCTTGACCTGATCACGTAGCGCTTCGAGCTCCGGATCGTGGGCTGCGGCCGCGCGCCAGCTCTGGCGCAAATGCCGCAAGGGCCGAATCACCTCGTCATGCCACGGCTGGCCCAGGTCGCGCAGGCGCGCCAGGCGGTCCCCGTTGCAGGCCACGCCCAGTTGCCCCAGCCACGCCGCGCCCAGCAGCAGGCACACATTGGCGCCTTCGGCCTGCAGTTCCAGGCAGGCTTGTTCAATGCCAAGGCGAGTGTAAAGGTCCAGAGAAAAGCTCCACAGGTCAGAGTGCATAGTCCTTCTCGCGCCAGTTGTCGTCGAAGCTGGTAGACTCCGCCGCCATTATGATTCGACTTCAAAGCCTAACTTTACAGCGTGGCCCGCAGCGTCTGCTAGAAGACGCCGAGCTGACCCTGCACGCCGGTCAGAAAGCCGGCCTGATCGGTGCCAATGGTGCCGGTAAATCCACCCTGTTCGCCTTGCTGCGCGGTGAGCTCGTGCCCGACTCCGGTGACTGCCAGTTGCCGGCTGATTGGCGTATCGCTCACATGCGCCAGGAAGTCGATACCCTCGAGAGAATAGCCGTAGACTACGTTCTCGACGGGGATTTGCGCTTGCGCGAGGTTCAGCAGCAGTTGGCCGCCGCGGAGGCTGCCCACGACGGCGCCGCGCTGGCCCGCCTGCATGCCGAACTGGACAGCGCCGACGGCTACACCGCCGACGCCCGCGCGCGCAAGCTGCTGGCCGGGTTGGGTTTCACCAACGAACAGATGGATCGTCAGGTCGGCAGTTTCTCCGGTGGCTGGCGCATGCGCCTGAACCTGGCCCAGGCACTGATGTGCCCTTCGGACCTGTTGTTGCTCGATGAACCGACCAACCACTTGGACCTGGACGCTATCCTGTGGCTGGAAGAGTGGCTCAAGAGCTACCCCGGCACCCTGATGCTGATTTCCCACGACCGCGACTTCCTCGACGCCGTTGTCGACCATGTCGCCCATGTCGAGCAGTGCAAGCTGACCCTTTACCGTGGCGGCTACACGGCCTTCGAGCGCGCCCGCGCCGAACGCCTGGCCCAGCAGCAGCAAGCCTACGAGAAACAGCAGGCCCAGCGCGCGCACATGGAGAAATACATCGCCCGATTCAAGGCCCAGGCCACCAAAGCCCGTCAGGCGCAAAGCCGGATCAAGGCACTGGAGCGCATGGAAGAGCTGTCCGCTGCGCACGTCGATTCGCCTTTCGACTTCGTGTTCCGCGAGTCGCAGAAAATCTCCAGCCCGCTGCTGGACCTGTCCGAAGGCCGCCTGGGCTATGGTGAAAAGGTCATCCTGGAGAAGGTCAAGCTGCAACTGACCCCGGGCGCTCGCATCGGCCTGCTGGGCCCCAACGGCGCGGGCAAGTCTACCCTGATCAAGAATCTCGCCGGCGAGCTGTCGCCCATTGGTGGCCGGCTGGTGCGCGGTGAAAACCTCACCGTGGGCTATTTCGCCCAGCACCAGCTCGACTCGCTGGACAGCAAGGCCAGCCCGTTGCTGCACCTGCAGCGCCTGGCGCCGACCGAGCGTGAGCAGACCCTGCGCGACTTCCTCGGCGGCTTCGACTTCCGTGGTGGTCGCATCGACGAGCCGGTGCTGAATTTCTCCGGTGGCGAAAAGGCTCGCCTGGCCTTGGCGCTGATCGCCTGGGAACGCCCGAACCTGCTGTTGCTCGACGAACCGACCAACCACCTCGACCTGGAAATGCGCCTGGCGCTGACCATGGCCCTGCAGGAATTCAGCGGCGCGGTACTGGTGGTTTCCCACGATCGGCACTTGCTCAAGAGCACCACCGACGACTTCCTGCTGGTGGCTGACGGCAAGGTCGAGCCCTTCGACGGTGACCTGGACGACTACACCCGTTGGCTGGCCGACTACCGCCAGCGCAACGCGCCGGTCAGCAACACCCCGGTCAACGCCGACAAAACCGACAAGAAGGCCCAGCGCCAGGCCGCTGCCGCCTTGCGTCAGCAACTGGCCCCGCACAAGCGCGAAGCCGACAAGCTGGAAGCCGAGCTGGGCAAGGTTCACGAGCAACTGGCCAAGGTCGAGGGTGCATTGGCTGACAGCGGCATTTACGAGGCGGCACGCAAGGACGAACTGCGCGACCAGCTGGCCCAGCAGGCCAAGCTGAAGGGCCGTGAAGCCGAGCTTGAAGAAGCCTGGATGAGCGCCCTGGAAACCCTGGAAACCATGCAGGCCGAGCTCGAAGCGTTGTCATAGCGGTGCCTGGGACGCCGCCTTCGGCAGCTACTACGAGAATATTTCGTAGGAGTTGCCGCAAGGCTGCGATGGCGCGCGCAGCGGGCCCAGGATCCTGAAGGGCCTGCGGCCCTTATCGCAGCCTCCGTCAGATGGCCGCCCCCAGCTCCTGCGAGGCCGCGTCAGGGCGCGAAACCGATATTCTCGTAGCGTTTTCCCGTCGCAGGCAGTAGGTTTATCGACCTACTGATTTTGTTACGAGGTGCGTCATGGCGCTGCAAACCTGGCTGGCATTCTTTGCCGCCTGCTGGATCATCAGCCTTTCCCCCGGTGCTGGCGCCATCGCGTCCATGTCCTGCGGCCTGCAGTACGGTTTCGCACGCGGCTACTGGAATGCCCTCGGCCTGCAACTAGGCCTGATCCTGCAGATCGCCATCATCGCCGCCGGCCTCGGCGCCGTGCTGGCGGCCTCGGCCACCGCCTTCACCCTGATCAAATGGTTCGGCGTGTTCTACCTCGTCTACCTGGCGGTCAAGCAATGGCGCGCCTTGCCCATGGACATGTCCGCCGACACTTCGGTACGCCCCATCGGCAAGCCGCTGAGCCTGGTGTTCCGTGGCTTTCTGGTGAACGTCAGCAACCCCAAGGCACTGGTGTTCATGTTGGCGGTGCTGCCGCAGTTCATTAACCCACACGAGCCGCTGCTGGCCCAGTACGTCACCATCACCCTGACCATGATCACGGTCGACCTGCTGGTGATGGCCGGCTACACCGGCCTGGCCTCCAAGGTGCTGCGCCTGTTGCGCACGCCCAGCCAGCAACGCCGCGTGAACCGCACCTTCGCTGGTCTGTTCATTGCCGCAGCCACTTTACTGGCGACCCTGCGTCGTGCGCCGGTGTGAGCACGTTTTAGCCGCTGCGCCTGGGCAGCGGCCACGCGTTGGGTGACTGCCTGCGCAGGCTAGCTGCCTGATACCTCCTTTGGCACAAGCGGCAGCAAGCAACGGCTGAGGGGGCGGTTTTCTGCCAGGCGAAAAAAAGCCCACGCAAGTGGGCTTTTTCCTGCCTGGTGACTCAGTTGCCAAACAGTTTGTTCGAGCGGTTCACGTCCGCCTTGCCGGTGTCTTCCAGCAACGCCTTGGTGCCCGAGCTGACATTGCGTGTGGCATCGGCCTTGGACTGCACCACGTCGGTCTGCGCAGCGCTGCTGCGCAGGTCGGCATCGATGTAGTCGTTGGCGCGGTCGGCCTTGGCTTTCATCGTTTGCAGCTTGAGCTTGCGCTCTTCGATGTCCAGGGCGCGGTCTTCGTCTTCCTGCTGCTCGGCACGGGTGCGCAGGCGGGTGTTTTCCTGGGCCACGGCCTTGCGTTCGGCGGCGGCCTGCTCGGCGGCGCGAGCCTGGGCGGCGGCACGGGCGCGGCGGTTGGCCTCGTCGCGGGCCTGGGCCTTGGCCTGTTGCTCTTCCCACTGGCGCTGGTAAGCGGCCTGCTGGGCGGCCTCCACTTGCTGTTGCTGGACTTCGATCTGGTGCAACTGGTCGAATTGCCCAGCATGTGCCTGGGTCGCCAGCAGCGACACGGTTAAGGCAATGAGAGTGCGATTCATGGGCGGTCTCAGCCTTTGGCAGGTTCTGGGCAGGTGGCGTTAGGCTGGATGCGCGTTTCGTTGTTAAGCATCATCACCATCAGCGAGACGCTGCCTGGGGTGAACTGGCACGGCTTGCCAACCTGGGCAGAAGTGTAGATCTTGCCGTTTTCCGAGTAACCGAGCAGCACGCCTGGCACCAGGCTGGTTTCGCTGACCATGGAGCCGGCCAGGGCGCCTGCAGCGCCGCCGCCTACTGCGCCAACGAGCGCGGTGTCGCTGTTGTGCTTGGCGCCCAGGGCGCCACCGCCGACGGCGCCCAGCAGGCCGCCGACAACCTGTGCGGCCTGGCGGTTGGAGGCGTTGCTGACTTTGATCTTGGTGGGCGAGACCGTCAGGATCTGAACGGTCTTGGCCGGCTGTTTGGTGTTGACCTGGCTGGCGTCGAACACGTCTGCCTGGTAGTCCTCGCCAGTTGCCTGGCAGCCTGCCAATACGGCAGCGAGAGACAGAACAGCCACGGTTTGCTTGAACATGAACAAAACTTCCTTACATCCATTGAGGTTGAAACGGCTTCCTTGCGCCCATCGGTCTTGCCACGCAACGAAATCGAAAGGTATCGAAAATTCGACAGTGTCAATTTGACATTATTAAATTGTAACTAAGATTAACTATCTAGTGAACTATTTAATCGAGCGACTGTCTTTGGCGCGCCAGATAGCTTCGGGTTACCGACGTGTCTTGGCGTACACTGCCCACCGTTTTTCTGCGTAGTAGTGAGCACCACATGCGTGTATGGATCGACGCCGACGCCTGCCCCAAGGCAGCCAAGGACCAAGTAGTGAAGTTCGCCCTCAAGCGTCAATTCGAGGTGCTGATGGTGGCCGGTGTGCCGCTGATCAAGCCAGCGTTTGCCTGTGTGAAACTGGTGGTGGTACCGGCAGGGCCGGACGCGGCGGATGACTACCTGGTGGAGCACGCCGTGCCCGGCGAACTGGTGATCTGCAGCGACGTGCCACTGGCCGACCGTTTGGTAAAGAAGGGGGTTGCCTGCCTGGACCCCCGTGGCAAGGAGTTCGACGAGAAGAACATGGGCGAGCGCCTGGCGGTGCGCAACCTGTTTACCGACCTGCGCGAGCAGGGGCAGGTGGGCGGTGGCCAGGCGGGCTACGGTGACAAGGACAAGCAGGCGTTCGCCAACAGCCTGGACCGCATGCTTACCCGCTTGGCGCGAGGCTGAGCGGCGCCGCGCAACCCTTGATTACAGCGCCAGCTCCAACACCCGATCCACCAGCTTGTTGATGCCTTCCGCCGCCTCACCGATGTTCTTCGCACTCATGTAGGCCGGGGTGCTGACCAGCTTGCGCGCCGTGTCTTCGACGATTTCGTTCACCGGGCAGGGCTCGTGGGTGCCGCCCATTTTGTCGATGGCTTTGGCGGTTTCTTCGTCGGTGCCGATGGTGCAGGTCACGCCAGGCCCGTAGATCTTGGCCGCCAGGGCAGGGGAGATGCAGATCAGCCCCACCGGCTTGCCGGCTTCGGCGAAGGCCTCGGCCAGTTCCAGCAGTTGCGCGTTGACCGTGCAGCCGGCGCCCTGGGTGGCGAAGGTGGAGAGGTTCTTGGCGGCGCCGAAGCCGCCGGGCACGATCAGGGCATCGAATTCCTCGACGTCGGCGGTGGCCAAGTCCTTTACGTCGCCACGGGCGATACGCGCCGATTCCACCAGCACGTTGCGGGTTTCGGGCATCTCCTCACCGGTGAGGTGGTTGATTACGTGCATCTGCTCAATGTTCGGGGCGAAGCATTGCACCTGGGCGCCGCGCTGGTTGAGGCGCAGCAGGGTGAGCACACTCTCGTGGATTTCCGCGCCGTCGTAGACGCCGCAGCCGGAAAGGATCACTGCAACTTTTTTGCTCATGCTTATTTCTCCCGGATCGTGGCGTTAATGTCCCTTCAATTGTCGCTGGCAGCCGTAGGGATTTTCCTTGCGCAGGCCTACTCTTCATAGATCATTCCCCGGTGGTCGCACCATGGACCTGATCCTCTACGCCGTGCCGTTTTTCTTTGTGCTGATCGCTATCGAGCTGCTTGCCGACCGTTGGCGCGGCATGCACAGCTACCGCCTGGCCGATGCCATCAACAGCCTCAGCGCCGGTGTGCTGTCGACCACCACGGGCCTTGTGACCAAAGCTGTGGGCCTGCTCACCTATGCCTTCGCCTGGCAGCACCTGGCGCTGTTCAAGCTGCCTGGCGAACAGCCATGGACGTGGCTGCTCGCCTTCGTCGCCTATGATCTGTGCTACTACTGGCTGCACCGCCTGGGCCATGAACGCAACATACTCTGGGCGGCTCACTCGGTGCACCACCAAAGTGAGGACTACAACCTCAGCACGGCGCTGCGCCAGACCAGCACCGGCTTCCTCTGCGCCTGGCTATTCTATTTGCCGCTGGCCGTGCTCGGCGTGCCGCCGCTGGTGTTCATCAGCGTAGCCGCGCTGAACCTGCTGTATCAATTCTGGGTGCACACGCGCCATGTGCCGAAGCTGGGCTGGGTGGAATGGCTGTTCGTCACGCCGTCCAACCACCGGGTGCATCACGCGCAGAACCCTCTCTACATGGATCGCAATTATGGCGGCGTGTTCATTGTGTGGGACCGTCTGTTCGGCACGTTCCAGGAAGAGGACGAACGCGAGCCGGTGATTTTCGGCGTGACTACGCCGCTGCGCAGTTGGAACCCGCTGTGGGCCAACCTGCAGTTCTATGCCCAGTTGTGGGCGGATGCGCGCCGTACCCGGCGCTGGCGCGACAAGCTGCGCATCTGGTTCATGCCCACCGGCTGGCGCCCGGACGATGTTGCGCAGCGCTACCCGCTGAGCAAGCCGGACCTGAGCCAATTCACGCTGTTCGAGGTGCCGCTGGGGTGGCGACAGCAGCTCTACGTGACCCTGCAATTTATCGTGTACGTGGCGCTGGGCAGCTACCTGCTGGCATTCGGCGCGCAGATGCCAATGGCGGGGGTGTTGCTGGGGTGCGGATGGATGGGGCTGGGGCTGTTTGCCCTGGGGGCGGCGCTGGAGGACCGGCCGTGGGCGCTGAAAGTGGAGCTGCTGCGCCTGGCCGCCAACGTGCCGCTGGTGGCCTTGGCGGCGCCGGTGGGCCTGTGGCCCTACACCGGTTGGGCCTGGCCGTGCCTGCTGGCCTACAGCCTGGTGAGCCTGTGCGGGCTGTACTGGCAGCGCGGTGCCAGCCTCAGGCTCGGCGCCCCGGCCCGTTGATTACTCGCCTTGCTGAGCGGCGGTCTTGCGCGCCACACGGGCTGCCTTGATGCGCCGGCGCAGCCACAGCAGGCCGCCCAGCAACAGCAGGGCGCCGAGTACCCAGAGCTCGTACTTCTTGATGTTGCCGAGCATGCCTTCCAGGATCGCGCCGAAATGATAGGCCGCCAGCGCCAGCACTGTAGCCCATACTGCGGCGCCTATGCCGTTGAGCAGCAGGTAGCGGCGTGGCGGGTAACCGGACAGGCCGATGGCCACCGGCATCACCGTGCGCAGGCCGTAGACGAAGCGGAAGCTCAACACCCAGATATCCGGGTGCTTGCGAATGTGCTCCAGCGCCCGGTCGCCCATCAGTTGCCAGCGCGGCTTGCGTGCCAGCAACTTGCGCCCGTGCTTGCGCCCTAGGAAGTACCACAGCTGGTCGCCGGCGTAGCTGCCGCAGAAGGCCACCACTACCACCAGGTTGATATCCATGTATCCGCGGAACGCAAGAAACCCGGCCAGGACCAAAATCGTCTCGCCTTCGAAAAACGTACCAAGAAAGAGGGCCAGGTAGCCGAAATCCTGCAGAAATTGTTGGAGCATTGTCTGGATGCTGGCGAAATGAACGCGCAGCCTAACCCGTCGCGGCCAATCGTGAAAGTGTCGAAATGTGTCTCGACGTGAACAGCGGGCAGAATGACAATGTTGGAGGCTATCTGTATGGGGTTGACGCAAGATTGTCATGCAAACGTCATAATGGCCGCTTATAACTGTCGCGCCGGCCCGCACGCGTGGGCCCAGGAGTTTGCCGTGAGCCGTGCCCGCGCCCTGCGCCTGCCCCCAAGCCACCGTCAGTGTGATGAGTTGGCGTCCCGCCTCGTCAGTGCCTATATGACTACTGTCGACGATATGATCGTGCCAGATGCAGCCTCACCTGATTCGCAAACCGTGCCGCTCAACTGAATGAGAGGGCAATTGAGCCCTTCAGGATCGCTAGATGAATAATGAAGCACTTCACGAAACTGCCGTGAAAGAAGCACAGCCCGTGCTGGAGCAGATCATCGAAACGCCCCCGGCCATGGAGCCGGTCGAAGAGCCCGTGGCCGAAACCAGCGCAGCCAACCCGCCGGCGCCGGTCGCCGTGCCCGGCCTGGATGACAGCAGCCTGTACATCCACCGCGAACTGTCCCAGCTGCAGTTCAATATCCGTGTGCTGGAACAGGCGCTGGATGAATCCTACCCGTTGCTGGAGCGCCTGAAGTTCCTGCTGATTTTCTCCAGCAACCTGGACGAATTCTTCGAGATCCGCGTGGCCGGGCTCAAGAAACAGATCACGTTCGCCCGTGAACAAGCCGGTGCCGACGGTTTGCAACCGCACCAGGCGCTGGCGCGCATCAGCGAGCTGGTGCACGGCCATGTCGACCGCCAGTACGCGATTCTCAACGATATCCTGCTGCCGGAGCTGGAAAAGCACCAAGTGCGCTTTATTCGCCGGCGCAACTGGACCACCAAACTGAAAACCTGGGTGCGCCGCTATTTCCGCGACGAAATCGCGCCGATCATCACCCCCATCGGCCTGGACCCGACGCACCCGTTCCCGTTGCTGGTGAACAAGAGCCTGAACTTCATCGTCGAACTGGAAGGCATCGACGCCTTCGGGCGCGACTCGGGCCTGGCGATCATCCCCGCGCCGCGCCTGCTGCCGCGGGTTATCCGCGTGCCGGAAGACGTGTGCGGCCCTGGCGACAACTTCGTGTTCCTGTCGTCCATGATTCACGCCCACGCCGATGACCTGTTCCAGGGCATGAAGGTCAAGGGCTGCTACCAGTTCCGCCTGACCCGTAACGCCGACCTGGCCGTGGACACCGAAGACGTCGAAGACCTGGCCCGCGCCCTGCGCGGCGAGCTGTTCTCGCGTCGCTATGGCGACGCCGTGCGCCTGGAAGTGGCCGATACCTGCCCCAAGCACCTGTCCGACTACCTGCTCAAGCAGTTCAACCTTGCAGAGTCCGAGCTGTACCAGGTCAACGGCCCGGTCAACCTCACGCGCCTGTTCAGCATCACCGGCCTGGACAGCCACCCGGAGCTGCAATACAAGCCGTTCACGCCAGCCATTCCGAAGTTGCTGCAGAACAGCGAGAACATTTTCAGCGTGATCAGCAAGCAGGATATCCTGCTGCTGCACCCCTTCGAGTCGTTCACGCCCGTGGTCGACCTGCTGCGCCAGGCGGCGAAAGACCCGCACGTGCTGGCCGTGCGCCAGACGCTGTACCGCAGCGGCGCCAACTCGGAAATCGTCGACGCCCTTGTTGATGCTGCGCGAAACGGCAAGGAAGTGACCGCGGTCATCGAACTTCGCGCCCGTTTCGACGAAGAATCCAACCTGCAGATGGCCAGCCGCCTGCAAGCGGCCGGTGCCGTGGTGATCTACGGCGTGGTCGGCTTCAAGACCCACGCCAAGATGATGCTGATCCTGCGCCGTGAAGCCGGCGAGATCGTGCGCTACGCCCACTTGGGCACCGGTAACTACCACGCCGGCAACGCTCGCCTGTACACCGACTACAGCTTGCTGACGTCGGACGACGCCCTGTGCGAAGACGTGGGCAAGCTGTTCAGCCAGCTGATCGGCATGGGCAAGACGCTGCGCATGAAGAAATTGCTGCACGCGCCGTTCACGCTGAAGAAGGGCATGCTCGACATGATTGCCCGCGAGACCCAGTTCGCCCTGGAAGGCAAGCCGGCGCACATCATCGCCAAGTTCAACTCGCTGACCGATCCGAAGATCATCCGCGCGCTGTACAAGGCCAGCCAGTCAGGCGTGCGTATTGACCTGGTGGTGCGCGGCATGTGCTGTCTGCGCCCGGGCATCGCCGGCGTGTCGCACAACATTCAGGTGCGCTCGATCATCGGCCGCTTCCTGGAGCACACCCGGGTGTTCTACTTCCTCAATGGCGGCGAAGAGCAGATGTTCCTGTCCAGTGCCGACTGGATGGAGCGCAACCTCGACAAGCGTGTCGAGACCTGCTTCCCGGTAGAGGGCAAAAAGCTGATTCTACGGGTGAAGAAGGAGCTGGAAAGCTACCTGACCGACAACACCCACTCGTGGATCCTGCAGCCGGACGGCCGCTACGTGCGCAGCTCGCCGACCGGCAACCAGAACGCCCGCAGTGCCCAGGACACTCTGCTCGAGCGCCTGAGCATCCCGATCCTTACCGTACGGTAAGGATCACGCCGACCCGGGTCAGCCACTCCGCTTCCAGCGCGAAGTCGGCCTGGGTCAGCTGGTTCTCTTGCAGCCAGCCAGCCGGGAATTCCACTTCCAGGCTGTCCTGGCCTGCATACAACTGCACGGCCGGCATCTCCTGCGTACCACGGATGTGGTGGAACAGGATGGCGAAGCGCAGCAGCACGCACAGGCGAATCAGCTTGATGCCGTCGTCGCCGAAGTCGGCGAACTTGTCCTTGGGAATATTGCGCCGGTGGCCACGCACCAGCAGGGCCAGCATTTGCTGGTCCTCGCGAGAGAAACCGGCCAGGTCCGAGTGCTCGATCAAGTAGGCGCCGTGCTTGTGGTAGTGGTAGTGGGCGATGTCCAGCCCCACTTCGTGGACTTTTGCCGCCCAGCTCAGCAGCTCGCGCCACACGCCGTCTTCCAGATCCCAATCCGCTGCCACCTGGTCAAAGGCATGCAGGGCTTTGCGCTCGACGCGCGCGGCCTGGTCCAGGTCCACGTGGTAACGTTCCATCAGCGAGCTGAGGGTGCGTTCGCGCACGTCTTCGTGGTGGTGACGGCCCAGCAGGTCATACAGCACGCCTTCGCGCAGGGCACCTTCGCAGTGGTCCATGCGCTGCAGTTCAAGGGCATCGAAAATGGCCTCCAGGATCGCCAGGCCTGCCGGGAAGATCGAGCGGCGGTCGGGCTTGATGCCGTCGAAGTCGATCTTGTCGACATCGCCCAGCTTGAACAGCTTGCGCTTGAGCCAGTTCAGGCCCTCGGCGTTGACCTCGCCGGTGCCATGGCCGCCAGCCTTCAGGGCCAGGCCGATGGCGCGGATGGTGCCCGAAGAACCGATGGCCTCGTCCCAGCTCAGGCGGTGCAGGGCGTTCTCGATGCTCATGATTTCCAGGCGCGCGGCGGTGTAGGCCTGGGCGTAGCGCGCCGGGGTGATTTTGCCGTCCTTGAAGTAACGCTGGGTGAAGCTGACGCAGCCCATTTGCAGGCTTTCGCGCAGCAGCGGCTCGAAGCGCTGGCCGATGATGAACTCGGTGCTGCCGCCGCCGATGT
Organism: uncultured Gammaproteobacteria bacterium; assembly: GCA_963816515.1. Taxonomy (GTDB): domain Bacteria; phylum Pseudomonadota; class Gammaproteobacteria; order Pseudomonadales; family Pseudomonadaceae; genus Aquipseudomonas. Next base: position 2,665,486 of record CAWFKX010000001.1, read on the forward strand.
CGGCCACCAGGCGCTTGCCTGGAGTGTCGGCGAGGGTGTGCGACACGCCCAGGTAGATCAGGCGCGCTTCTTCACGGCCGGAGATGACTTCCACTGGGTGGCCGAGGATGTCTTCAGCGCGACGGATGAATTCGCCGCGGTTGCGGGCTTCGCGCAGGGCATTGGTGCCCACGATACGCACGGCGCCCAGGGGCAGCCCGTTGATCAGCTGGGAAAAACGCTTGAGGCAGTCGAGGCCGCGCTGGATCGATTCTTCGTCCAGGTTGCGCTGCTCGTCGATGCCGGCAGCCAGCTGAACCTTTTCCCCCAGGCGCTCGAGAATGCGGATTTCATTATGGTGGGCCTTGGCCACGACCATGTGAAAGCTGTTCGAGCCCAGATCGATCGCGGCGATCAGGGAAAGGTTCTTGGCAGTGGAATGCGGCATGGTGTGAGGATCCCGGTCGATAACCCTGCCATCGTGCCACGAACCAACCCTGCCGCCAACGCATATAGCCCATACCCGCCACCACCTGGTTTTGTGGGAGCGGGCTCCCGCAAAGGGATAATTGTCGCCGAGATCAGGGTTGCTGCATGCCGATGAAGTTCGCCAGTTCGGGTGTTTGCGGCTCTGCGAACAACTGTTTTGGATGGCCAACCTCGTGCACCTTGCCTTGGTGCATGAACACCAGCTTGTCGCCCACCTCCCGGGCGAAGCGCATTTCATGGGTCACCATGATCAGCGTCATGCCATCCTGGGCCAGCTTTCGCACCACGCTGAGCACTTCGTTGACCAGCTCGGGGTCCAGCGCCGAGGTGATCTCGTCGCACAGCAGTACCTTGGGCGACATGGCCAGCGCGCGGGCAATGGCCACGCGCTGTTGCTGGCCGCCCGACAGGCGGTCCGGGTAGGCATCGAACTTGTCGCCCAGGCCCACCCGTTCGAGCATTTGCCGGGCCAGGGTCGCGGCCTTGGCCTTGGGTACTTTCTGCACCACCTGGGGTGCCAGCATCACGTTCTCGCCCACGGTCAGGTGTGGGAACAGGTTGAATTGCTGGAACACCATGCCGACTTTCTGCCGCAGGCTGCGCAGGTCGGCGCGGGCGGCGTCGAGGTACTCGCCATCCACCTCGATGACGCCGTCGTTGATCGACTCCAGGCCGTTGAGGGTGCGCAGCAGGGTGCTTTTGCCCGAACCGCTGCGACCGATGATCGCTACCACCTGACCCTCTTCCACGGTCAGGTCGATGCCCTTGAGCACATGGTGATCGCCGTAATATTTGTGCAGTGCAGAAATTCTAAGCAGAGGCATGCAGTCTCCTTTCCAGGTAGCGGGCGCTGAGCGACAGCGGGTAGCACAGGGCGAAATACCCCAGGGCGACCAGGCCGTAGACGGTGAAGGGTTCGAAGGTGGCGTTGGCGAGCATGCCGCCGGTCTTGGTCAGTTCGGTGAAGCCGATGATGGAAGTCACCGCAGTGCCTTTCACCACCTGCACGGAAAAGCCCACCGTGGGCGCCACGGCAATGCGCAGGGCCTGGGGCAGAATCACGTGGCGCAGCTGTTCATAAGGCGTCATGGCCAGGCTGGCCGATGCTTCCCACTGGCCGTGGGCGATGGATTCGACGCAGCCGCGCCAGATCTCCGCCAGGTAGGCGCTGGTGAACAGGGTCAGGGCCAGGGCGGCGGCCATCCACGGGGAAATGTCGATGCCCAACAGGGCCACGCCAAAGAACACCAGGAACAACTGCATCAACAGCGGCGTGCCCTGGAACAGCTCTATATAAGTGCGGCCAATGCCACGGGGCAGGGCTTTTTCGGAAATGCGCAGGGTCATCACCAGCAGCCCGATCACGCCGCCACCGATAAAGGCCACCAGGCTCAAGGCCAGCGTCCACTCAAGGCCGGTGAGCAGGTTGCGCACGATGTCCCAGAAAGTGAAATCCATCAGCGGCTCCTCGCCAGGTAACGCCGGCCCGCCCAGTTGAGCAAGGCGCGAATCAGCACGGCCATGGCCAGGTAGATGAGGGTGGTCAGCACGTAGGTTTCAAAGGCGCGGAAATTGCGCGATTGAATGAAGTTGGCATAGAAGCTCAGCTCCTGCGTGGCGATCTGCGAGCACACCGCCGAGCCCAGCATGACGATGATGATCTGGCTGCTCAGCGCAGGCCACACCTTGCCGAGCGCCGGCACCAGCACCACATGGCGGAAGGCTTCGGCACGGCTCATGGCCAGTGCCGCAGCGGCTTCCAATTGGCCACGGGGAATGGCCTGGACGCCGGCACGGATGATCTCCGTGCTGTAGGCGCCCAGGTTGACCACCATGGCCAGCACCGCGGCTTGCCACTCGCTGATCTGGAGGCCCAGCGACGGTAAACCGAAGAAGATGAAGAACAACTGCACCAGGAACGGCGTGTTGCGGATCAGCTCTACGTACACGCCGAAGATGGCCGCGAACGGCTGGATTTTCCAGGCCCGCACCACGCCGCCAAGAATACCCAGGCTCACCCCCAGCAGCGCGCCGATGGCGGTCAGCTCCAGGGTAAATGCCGCGCCCTTGAGTAGCAGGTCGGTGTTGGCCAGTACCGGGCTGAAGTCGAAGTGATAAGCCATATCAGGGTCGGTGCCTCAAAGATCAGCGGGCAGCGGCTGCTTGAGCCAGGTCTGCGAGTTTTTTTCCAGGCTGCCATCCTGCTTGGCCGCCGCAATGATCTCGTTGACCTTGGCCAGCAACGCCGGCTCGTTCTTGTTCAGGCCCACGTACACCGGCGAGTCCTTGAGTTTGATCTTCAGCGCCGGGATGCGCTTGGGGTTGCGCTCGCTGATGGCGACCATGACCACGTTGCCGCTGGCGATCAGGTCGACCTGGTTCGCCAGGTAGGCGGCGATGGTCGAGTTGTTGTCTTCAAAGCGCTTGATGGTCACGCCTTCCGGGGCGACCTTGGTCAACTCGATGTCTTCAATGGCGCCGCGGGTAACGCTGATGGTCTTGCCCTTGAGGTCGTCGAGGTTGGCAATCGGTGCGTCGGGCGGGCCGAACACGGCAAGGTAGAAGGGCGCGTAGGCGTTGGAGAAGTCGATGACCTTCTCGCGGTCGGGGTTCTTGCCCAGGCTGGAAATCACCAGGTCGACCTTGCCGGTGGTCAGGTAGGGGATGCGGTTGGTGCTGTTGACCGGAGTCAGTTCCAGCTTGACCTTCAGGCGGTCGGCGATCAGTTGCGCGGTGTCGATGTCCAGGCCGCGCGGTTTCATGTCCGGGCCAATCGAGCCAAAGGGCGGGAAGTCTTGGGGCACGGCGACTTTCAGGGTGCCGCGCTTGACCACGTCCTCCAGGCCATCGGCGTGTGCGGGGGCCTGGCAAAGCATCAGGCTGGCGAACAGAGCAGTGAGCAGGGCGGTGTAGCGCTGGATCATGGCACGTCTCCGAAAGTGAGTGCCAAGCGCAGTGCACAGGCCATGCCAGCGTGCTGAAAAGCCCTGCGAACCCCCGGCCACTCAGGGTAGGGGTTGGTCATACTGGTCTGAACAGTCACACCGTTTTGTGCACTGGTTTCGAGCAACAAATCCGGGGGTGAACCGTTATCGGGCGTGATTTGCCAGTGCGTAAAAATAGCGTTAAAACGGCGGTTCCATACGCCTCGAACAGCCTGGCCGATGATGAATTCCATGAACCAAGCAGTACCCGACGTGGCCATTCAGGGCATCCGCCAACTGATCGCTCGCCAGGGGTATGAAGCGGGCGCCGCGCTGCCTTCCCAGCGCGACCTGGCTGAGCAGCTAGGGGTCAGCCGCGCCTCCTTGCGCGAAGCCTTGTCCACGCTCAGCGCCCTGGGGGTGGTCAGCATCCAGCCCGGCAAGGGCGTGTTTGTTCAGGCAGTGGGGGCGGGCTTGCAGGCGGCGACCGGCCTGGCGTGGCCGTTCGCGGCCCAGGCGGCGCCCGAGGATATCTTCCAGTTGCGCTACGCCCTGGAAAGTTTTGCCGCAGGGCTGGCGGCCGTGCGCCTGAGCGCCGATGAGCTGGACGGGCTACAGGACAACGTCGAGGCCATGCGCATGGAGCTGCGTGGCGGCGACTTCGACGCGGCAGCGCGGCTGGATTTCGACTTTCATCGGCGTATCCTGGTCGCCAGCGGCAACCAGGCCATGGCCAGTATCCTAGTGGCCAGCGCTGATATCTTCCTGGAAAGCCAGAAGTTACCGTTCATCCGCACCGAGCGCGCCATGGAAACCTGGCAGGAGCACCGCAAAATCCTCCGCGCCCTGGCCCGGCACGCCGCGGCACCCTCGGCCAAGGCCATGCAAGAGCACATACGCGCGGCCGCCTTGCGTACCGGCATCGCATTTGTAGCACCGTGAGGCGCCGATTGGTCAAATCTTGAACAACCATAGGAAGACTCAATCATCAGTGGCTTCCTGTGGAACGCCTGTGCCGTTATGATGGGCAATGTTTTTTTACATCCGACCGCGGAGCCCCCTATGAGCAGCGACAAAATCAAGCACGTCACTGATGCCACCTTTGAGACCGAAGTACTCAAGGCCCAGGGCCCTGTGCTGGTTGACTACTGGGCTGAATGGTGCGGCCCATGCAAGATGATCGCACCCGTGCTGGACGAGATCGCCGGTACCTACGAAGGTAAAGTGACCATCGCCAAGCTGAACATCGACGACAACCAGGAAACCCCTGCCAAGCACGGCGTGCGCGGTATTCCGACCCTGATGCTGTTCAAGAACGGTGAAGTGGCGGCGACCAAGGTCGGCGCCCTGTCCAAGTCGCAATTGGCCGCTTTCCTGGATGCCAGCCTGTAATAGCGCTGAAATATCCAGTGGTAATAGCCCCGCACCTTGCGGGGCTTTTTCTTGGGCGAACGACTAGACGCCCGGAAATTCCGGTGTTACATTCGGCCTCGCACTAGTATCTCTAGTGCCCCCTGCAAGCCGTCGCCGACGCACTCCTACTCGAATTAGTACGCGATCCTGTCGCCTTCTCTGCGGCGCGGCCTCATTAAGCCCAAAGCTTAATTTCTCCCTCCATACATGATTACGTCATTCCCTTATGAATCTGACTGAACTCAAGCAAAAGCCGATTACCGATCTGCTCGAAATGGCCGAACAGATGGGCATAGAAAATATGGCCCGTTCGCGCAAGCAGGATGTGATTTTCTCCCTGTTGAAGAAACATGCCAAAAGCGGCGAGGAAATCTCCGGTGATGGCGTGCTGGAGATTCTCCAGGACGGCTTCGGCTTCCTGCGTTCGGCTGACGCTTCCTACCTGGCGGGCCCGGATGACATCTACGTCTCCCCAAGCCAGATCCGTCGCTTCAACCTGCGCACCGGCGACACGATCGTCGGCAAGATCCGCCCTCCGAAGGAAGGCGAGCGTTATTTCGCCCTGCTGAAAGTTGACACCATCAACTTCGACCGCCCGGAAAACGCCAAGAACAAGATTCTGTTCGAAAACCTGACGCCGCTGTTCCCGACCGTGCGCATGAAGATGGAAGCCGGCAACGGTTCCACCGAAGACCTCACGGGTCGTGTCATCGACCTGTGCGCCCCGATCGGCAAAGGCCAGCGTGGCCTGATCGTTGCTCCGCCGAAGGCGGGCAAGACCATCATGCTGCAGAACATCGCGTCGAACATCACCCGTAACAACCCAGAATGCCATCTCATCGTTCTGCTGATCGACGAGCGCCCTGAAGAAGTAACCGAAATGCAGCGCACCGTGCGCGGCGAAGTGGTTGCCTCCACCTTCGACGAACCGCCGACCCGCCACGTGCAGGTTGCCGAGATGGTGATCGAGAAGGCCAAGCGCCTGGTCGAGCACAAGAAGGACGTGGTCATTCTGCTGGACTCCATCACCCGCCTGGCGCGTGCCTACAACACCGTGATCCCGAGCTCCGGCAAGGTACTGACCGGTGGTGTCGACGCCCACGCCCTGGAGAAGCCGAAGCGTTTCTTCGGTGCCGCGCGTAACATCGAGGAAGGCGGTTCGCTGACCATCATCGCCACCGCGCTGGTTGAAACCGGCTCGAAGATGGACGAAGTGATCTACGAAGAGTTCAAGGGTACTGGCAACATGGAACTGCCCCTGGACCGCAAGATCGCTGAGAAGCGCGTGTTCCCGGCCATCAACATCAACCGTTCCGGCACCCGCCGTGAAGAGTTGCTGACCGCCGACGACGAGCTGCAGCGCATGTGGATTCTGCGCAAGCTGCTGCACCCGATGGACGAAGTCGCGGCCATCGAGTTCCTGGTCGACAAGCTGAAGCAGACCAAGACCAACGACGAGTTCTTCCTGTCGATGAAACGCAAGTAAGCACGCTGTTTCGGCCTGCTACAAGAATGGCGCCCCTGGGGGCGCCATTTTTTTTGGAATTTTTTCGCCGTTGTTACAGTTGCTATTTCTGTCGTGCAAAGTTCGGTATAATTACCGGCTTTTGTACCAATATTTTTACGAGAAATAGCAAAGGATTGTCATGGCCGGACTGGGCTATCGTCGTGATATCGACGGGCTGCGTGCGCTGGCCGTCAGTGTGGTGGTGCTGTTTCACTTTGGCATCGCTGGCTTTACTGGCGGCTTCGTGGGTGTTGATGTGTTTTTCGTTATCTCGGGGTTTCTCATCACCTCGATCATCTGGCGCCAGCGTGAAGCGGGCCAATTCAGTTTTCTCGATTTCTGGACTCGCCGTGCCCGCCGTATTCTGCCGGCGCTGATCACGGTTGTGGCGTTCTGCCTGGTTACCGGCTGGTTGCTGCTGACCCCTTCCGAATATGTGAAGCTTGGACGTTCGGTGCTCTATCAGGCCATGTTCGCCTCCAACATTTTGTTTGCACGCCAAGACGGCTACTTCGACGATGCGTCGGAGCTCAAACCGTTGTTGCACACCTGGTCACTGTCGGTCGAAGAGCAGTTCTACATTATATTTCCCCTGTTGTTGGGGGTGCTGATGCGCTATTTCCGGCATTGGCGCTGGTGGTTGCTGGGGCTGGCCCTGGCTTCCCTGGCGCTAAGCATCAGTGCGGTCTGCCGGCACCCGTCGGCGGCATTCTTCCACCTGCACTTGCGTGCCTGGGAGCTGCTGGCCGGTGGCTTGCTGGCGGTGTTGCCGGCCACTTCGCGATACCTTCCGGCCTGGGTGTATCAGACCATAAGCCTTATTGGCCTGTTCATGCTGGCCCTGGCCACCCTGGTGTACGACAACAGCACCCGGTTTCCCGGCGCGGCGGCGCTGCTGCCGGTGCTGGGGGCGGTGGCGATGATCTGGGCCAATGGGCAGCACCCTACCCTGGTAGGGCGGCTGTTGAGCTGCAAGCCGTTGGTTGGCATCGGGCTGATTTCCTACTCGTGGTACCTGTGGCATTGGCCGCTGCATGTGTTTGCCGAGTACGCGGCGGTCGATGGCCTGGGCAGCCTGCAGACCGCGGGGCTGCTGCTGTTGAGCCTGGTGTTGGCCTATGCCTCCTGGCGGTGGGTGGAGCAACCCTTTCGCCATGTGGCAGCCTCACGCACGCACAGGGTGTTGGTTCAGGCCCTTGCCAGCCTGGCGCTAATGGGTGGGCTTGGTAGTGCGCTAGTGTTTTTTGCCGGCGTGCCTGCCCGCCTTCCCGAGACAGCGCTGCGCTATGCCCGCGCCGCCCAATGGGATGCTGGCCAGCTGGAGTGCATGTCCGATAGCAAGGTCGAGCGGCCCATTTGCAATCTGGGCCCTCAGGGTGGCGCAACGCCTTCGATTCTGGTGTGGGGCGACAGCCACGCGGCAGGGTTGCAACCGGCTTTGAAAATGGCTGCCAACGATCATGGCCAGGCCGCGGCGCTGGCTTCGCGCTCCGGTTGTATTCCGGTGCCGGGGCTGGAAGCAAGGCCGGCTTGCCAGCGCTTCAACGAACTCTCCCTCGCGTATATCCGTCGCCCTGGCGTCACTGACGTTGTTCTCGCGGCCCGATGGAGCCTGTACCTGTACGGTGACGAACGTGGCGACAATACCTTGATGATCCGTGCATCGGGCAGTCGCAAGGCCGACAGCCCGTACGCAGAGCGACAACTGCAGCGCCAGTTGCAGGCACTGGTGGCGCAGTTGCGCGGGCAGAATCGGCGAGTCTGGCTGGTCGAAGAGGCCCCATTGCAAAAGCAGCGCGCGCCTCATCACCTCAGTCGCCTGGCCATGCTGGGTCACCCTGTGACTGACGCGGGAAGGCCGCTGGCCGATCATTTGTTGCGCCAAGCGTTCATCAGCAACCTCTTCAGGCAAATGGCGGCTGCCGACCCGCAGGTGCGCGTGCTGGACCCGACGCCGGTCATCTGCGCCGACCACCGGGTATGCCGGATGGAGGCCGACGGAGATTCGCTGTACATGGATGATAATCATTACAGTGATGCGTCCGGGCCCATTTTGCAGCCGGTGCTGGCGCCGCTGTTTCAGCCGCGCACCCTGACGGCAGGCGGCTGACCCCAGGGCTAATTGCGCGTAATCACCGTGTCAAGGCTGCCAGCTCGCCCCGGAGCAGGTACGATGTACGCCTATTTTACGAGTGGCATGGTCGATGAAATTCAAGGATCTTCGGGATTTCGTGCAGCAGCTTGAGCAGCGCGGAGAGTTGAAACGCATCCAGGTGCCGATTTCTCCGGTGCTGGAAATGACGGAAGTCTGTGACCGGACCCTGCGCAGCAAGGGCCCGGCACTGCTGTTCGAAAAGCCTACGGGCTTCGATATCCCGGTACTGGGCAACCTGTTCGGCACCCCCGGCCGCGTGGCGCTGGGCATGGGCGCCGAGGACGTCAGCGAGCTGCGCGAAATCGGCAAGCTGCTGGCGTTCCTCAAGGAACCCGAGCCGCCCAAAGGCCTCAAGGATGCCTGGTCCAAGCTGCCGATTTTCAAGAAGATCATCGCCATGGCCCCCAAGGTGGTCAAGGACGCGGCGTGCCAGGAAGTGATCATCGAAGGTGACGACGTCGACCTTGGCATGCTGCCGGTGCAGACCTGCTGGCCGGGCGACGTGGCGCCGCTGATCACCTGGGGCCTTACCGTCACCCGCGGGCCGAACAAGGACCGCCAGAACCTGGGCATCTATCGCCAGCAGGTCATTGGTCGCAACAAGGTGATCATGCGCTGGTTGAGCCACCGTGGCGGCGCGCTGGATTTCCGCGAATGGTGCGAGAAGCATCCTGGCCAGCCGTTCCCTGTTTCGGTGGCCCTTGGCGCTGACCCCGCGACCATCCTCGGCGCCGTCACGCCAGTGCCCGACAGCCTGTCGGAATACGCCTTTGCCGGGTTGTTGCGCGACAATCGCACCGAACTGGTGAAGTGCCGAGGCAATGACCTGCAGGTACCGGCCAGCGCCGAAATCGTCCTGGAGGGGGTGATTCACCCGGGTGAAATGGCCGATGAAGGCCCTTATGGCGACCATACCGGCTATTACAACGAAGTCGACAGCTTCCCGGTCTTCACCGTGGAACGCATCACCCACCGCATCAAACCGATCTACCACAGTACCTACACCGGCCGGCCACCTGATGAGCCGGCGATTCTGGGCGTGGCGCTGAACGAAGTGTTCGTGCCGATCCTGCAGAAGCAGTTCCCGGAAATCACCGACTTTTACCTGCCGCCGGAAGGCTGTTCCTACCGCATGGCGGTGGTGACCATGAAGAAGCAGTACCCCGGCCATGCCAAGCGCGTCATGCTGGGCGTGTGGTCGTTCCTGCGCCAGTTCATGTACACCAAGTTTGTTATTGTCACCGACGATGACATCAATGCGCGCGACTGGAACGACGTGATCTGGGCGATTACCACACGCATGGATCCCAAGCGCGACACGGTGATGATCGACAACACGCCGATCGACTACCTGGACTTTGCCTCGCCGGTGTCAGGCCTGGGCTCGAAGATGGGCCTGGACGCCACGCACAAGTGGCCGGGCGAGACTACCCGTGAGTGGGGCCGCGTGATCGTCAAGGACGATGCCGTTACCCGTCGCATCGATGAACTGTGGAACCAGCTAGGAATAGATTGATGCGCGTAACCTTGCAGCCATCAGGCGCGGTACTGGACACGCGCCCCGGAGAGCGGATTCTGGAAGCCGCCCAGCGGCTGGGCCACGAGTGCCCGCAAAGCTGTCGCAATGGCAATTGCCACGTGTGCTCTGCCCTGCTGGTGGAGGGCCGTGTGCGTCAGGACGGCGTTGAACGCGACCACGGTGAAATCTACACCTGCATCGCCGAGCCGCTGCAAGACTGCGTGGTGCTGTGGGACGGCGTGTTGGCGCTGGGCGAGCTGCCGGTGCGCACGTTCGCCTGCCAGTTAAGCGAGTGTGCCCCGGTGGGCGGCGATGTCTGGCGCGTGCGCCTGCGCGCCCCGGCCGGCAAGCCGCCACGCTACCACGCTGGCCAGTACTTGATGATCGAGCGCGACAGCGGCGAGAAGTCGGCGTTTTCCCTGGCTTCGGCGCCCCATAGCGGCCGCGACCTGGAAATGCATGTGCTGGTGCGCGAAGCCAGTGCACAGAGCCTGATCGAGCAATTGCAGCGCAACGGCATGGCGCGCGTCGAGTTGCCGTTTGGCGATACGCACCTGGCCGAACTGCCGGACGGGCCGTTGGTGCTGATTGCCGCCGGCACCGGCATGGCGCAGATGCACAGTTTGATCGAGCATTGTCGCGCCCAGGGGTTCAAGCACCCGGTGCACCTCTACTGGGGTGTGCGCCGGCCCGAGGACTTCTACCAGATCGAGCACTGGGAGGAATGGAAGGCGTTGCCCAACCTGTTCCTGCACCAGGTAGTGAGCGACCTGTGCGGCTGGGAAGGGCGCTGCGGCATGCTTCACGAAGCGGTGTGCGAAGACATTGCCGACCTTGCCGGCGTGCACGTGTACGCCAGCGGTTCGCCGGCGATGATCTACGCCACTCTCGATGCCTTGGTGGCGGCCGGCATGGACGCGCACCAGATGCGTGCCGACGTGTTCGCCTACGCGCCGCGCCCCTGAGCCGCGCAATCAGAAGCGCATGCCGACATTGACCATGGTCGCGGCCAGGCCCAGCAACACCACCTCCCCGGCCATCGGGCCCCAATGGGCGCCCACGCCGGGGATGATCGCCGGGGCCAGCCCGAACTGGTTCAGGGGCAGTTTGTCGCGATACTCACCCTTGTAGCCGTGGATCAGGCCCCCGCTGAGCTTGAAGTACACCGGTGAATCCTTCAGGTCGAAGCGCTTGCCCACGTAGGCATAGACCGAGCGCTGGCTGAACGAGTTGCGAAAGGTTGCCGCGCCGGCGATCAGGTTCGAGGCGAAATTGCGCTCCAGGCCAATCAGGTCCTGATGATTGTTGTAGCTCGCGTTATTGGTGAAGTGGCGGGTGTACACGCTGGCCTGCAGGTACCAGAAGCCCTCGTCCCCTTCGCCCGCCGCCGGTGCGGCGGCAGTCATCAGCAGCGAGGCCAGGCCCCAGAGGCCGTACGTTCGGTATTTCATGTTGGTCGACCGCTATCAATCAGGAGGGGGCGCTTTTTCGCTCATATCGATAGGAAGTTTCTAGACATGAAACTTCCGAATATGTCGTAGGAAAGTTCACAGTGTTCTGCAGTGCACTATCCTTATGCCCATGGCCAACTGTGTTCGGCACTCCAAGTGCCACTTCGGTGCGGGCGCTGCACGGTGGTCCATTTCGGTGCTTTATAACCGCTTTGTTTGTCGTTGCTTATAAGGGATCGCAAGGGCTTGTTTTTCCGGGCTTATCTGCCGTACGGTAATAGCCTGGCTGTAACAATCGGTTAAAGTGGGTCGAGCTTGTCGATTCACGGGGATATCGGGCGACGCCTATGTCGGCTATCGAAACCGCACACTTCAATGAGGTTTATCCACCTTCGCTCGATCTCGGGCCGCAATTGACCCACGAGCAGTTGGTGCACTCACTTCACACTACGATGGCGCGCCACAAAGGCGGTCCGGTATGGCTGTTTGCCTACGGTTCGCTGATCTGGCGGCCAGAGTGCAGTGCCGTGGAACGCCGCCGTGCGCGTGTTCACGGTTACCACCGCGGGCTGTACCTGTGGTCCCATGAGCACCGCGGCACGCCCGAGCGGCCGGGCCTGGTGTTCGGCCTGGACCGCGGCGGCTCGTGCAGCGGCTTTGCCTATCGGTTGCCGCCCGACCAGCTGGAAGACTCATTGCTGGCGCTGTGGAAACGGGAAATGCCGTATCCGTCCTATCGTCCGCACTGGCTCAATTGCCGCCTGGAAGACGGCACCAAGGTGCAAGCGCTGGGCTTCGTGCTGGAGCGCCATCTGCCCAGCTATGCCGGCAACCTGCCCGATAACCTGTTGAGCCATATCCTGCAGAGCGCCAGCGGGCGGTTCGGCAGCACGCTGGACTATGTGCAGCAGACCATCAGCGCGCTGCGCAGCCACGAAATGCCTGACCGCAACCTGGAAGCGCGGATCAAGCGCTGCCATTCACGCGAGGTCTAGGCACCAGCTTATTCAATGTCGCGGTACATGCCCTGTACGGGCGCCACCGGGGCCGCCAGCCCCGCCGCTGGCACAAAAGGCGCGCCGGCGAGCGTGGAGAAGGAGGCCCATTTGTCGCCCGCGCTAACCGCGCGCTCGTTCTTTTCCGACTCGGTAATCTTGGTGTAGGAGTGCTTGTGCATCCCTGTGTACATGGCGTCATTGGCGTGCATCTTCTGGTGCGCGAGCGTGACCTTGCCGGTGTTCAGGGCCAGGCATTTGCTTAGTTTGACGCCCCAGCGGCGCAGGCAGGTCTCGGCCCAGTGGCGTACCACGATGCCAGGCTCGCTCAGTACTGGCGGGCCCTGCACGCCGTCCAGCGCCGCGTTGCCCACTAGCGTGGCGTGGCGCCCTGGTAGTGGGAAAATGCTGACTTTGCTGCGGGCATTGGTGGTAGGAATCACGCACGCGAAGCCCTTGGAACGCTCGTCGCGGGCGAAAAAACCCACATACTCGCGCACGTTACTGCCCAGCTTTACCCGTTCGGGCTGAAAGTTGAGTGGGCCGGGCACTGGGTCGACAGCAAAGATGTTGACCGGGATGTGCTTGAGTTCAGGGTCGTTGAGCATGGCGTTGGCCAGCATGTGGCAACTCACGGCGCCGCGGCTCCAGCCGACGATGTTGACCTGGCTGGGGATTTTCCCGCCCTTGCGGAACTGGTTGACGATCTGCTGTTGCAGGGCCTGGGGCGTGACCTTGCGGTCGCCGTAATCATACAGGCGCGCCCAGAAGCTGCCTTTCACGGTGACGTCGTCGATGGGAATGCCCGCTTTCTTCAGTGCCGCGTAATTCTTTTCGCTCAGCTTCTCGCGTTGCCACTCGAACTGGCCCTTGATCATGTTGATGGCATGGCGAACATTGGTTTCCCAGCCCTTGCCGAACGCGGTGCCGGCGTAGGGGTGGTCCTTGGATTCCACCGTCAGCATATCCGACTGCAGGTTGCCGCTGCCGGGGCCATCGACCACGATCCAGTCAGCGAACTCACGGTCCTGGGTGTTGCGTGCCAAGGTGGAGACCAGTTCGCCGTTCCAGTAGTTGGTATTCTGGTCGTCATATTGGGTGGAGCCGGTACCGCAAAAGTAAACGGTGAAAATGCTCATGATTGCGTCCTTGTGAATGGCGTTGAGCCGGGTAGTGGTTGAGTACCCAGTTCACCGTCATTCACGCGGGCGCGTAATCGCGAATATGTTCCGCGCCATGAACCGCTTCTAACGCACCGCGATCACCAGCTTGCCCACCGCCTTTCGCTGGGCGAGTGCGTCAATGGCCTCGCCGGCCTGGGCCAGCGGGTAAGTGCTGGACACCAACGGCTTCAGCTTACCCTCGGCGAACCACTGGAACAGTGCCTTGAAGTTGGCCGCGTTGTCCTGTGGCTGGCGCTGGGCGAAGGAACCCCAGAACACGCCGACCACCGCCGCGCCCTTGAGCAGCGCCAGGTTGACCGGCAGTTCGGGGATGCGCCCACTGGCAAAGCCCACCACCAGCAGGCGGCCGTTCCAGGCGATAGAGCGCACGGCCTGGTCGAACAGGTCGCCGCCCACCGGATCGTAGATCACGTCCACGCCGTTGCCGCCGGTCAGGCGCTTGATCTCGTCCTTGAGGCTGGTTTCGCTGTAGTTGATCAATTCGTCGGCACCCGCCGCCTTGGCCACGGCCAACTTGTCGGCGCTGCTGGCGGCGGCGATCACCCTGGCGCCCATGGCCTTGCCGATTTCAACCGCCGCCAGGCCGACGCCACCGGAAGCGCCCAGCACCAGCAGGGTCTCACCTGGCTGAAGGTTGGCGCGCTGTTTGAGCGCGTGCATGGAGGTGCCGTAGGTCATGCTGAAAGCGGCGGCAGTCTGGTAGTCCATGCCGTCGGGAATGGGCATGACGTTATAACCGGGCACGGCGATTTCTTCGGCGAAGCTGCCCCAGCCGGTCAGGCCCATGACCCGGTCGCCCACCTTCAGGTGGCTGACAAGCTCGCCCACCGCGCGCACCACGCCGGCCGCCTCGCCACCGGGTGAAAAGGGGAAGGGCGGCTTGAACTGGTACTTGCCCTCGATGATCAACGTGTCCGGGAAGTTGACCCCCGCCGCATGCACCTCCAGCAGCACTTCGTTCTTTTTGATCGCTGGGCTGGCGACCTCTTCCAGTACCAGTGTTTCGGCGGGGCCGAAGGCTTTGCACAGCACAGCTTTCATCGGGCTATTCCTTTGCAGGTTGTGGCCGATAAGTGTAGGTGTGAGGGGTTTACGGTCAACGAGCATGCCCCCAGCTGATAGCCGGCCATAAGCGCCGGCCCGTGGGTTAATCTTGGTATGCTTGCGCCAACAGAATGAGGAACGAACTTGTGAAAGCGTGGATCTTGATGGTGCTGGCCCTGATGCTGCCGGTAACGGCCATGGCCGAGGAAGGCAAGGAAGAGGGCGGCGCGCCGAAAGTCAGCTACATCACCCTGAGCCCACCCTTCGTGGGTAACTATGCGCTGGATGGCAGCCCGCGCCTGCATGTGTACAAGGCCGACGTGGCGCTGCGCGTGACCGGGCCGGAAGCGGAAGCGGCGGTCAAGCATCAAGACCCGCTGATCCGCAACCAATTGGTGGCGCTGTTCTCCCAGCAGACCGTGGACTCGATGAGTAACGTCGAATCCAAGGAAAAGCTGCGTCAGGAAGCGCTCAAGCAGGTACAGCAGGTGATGACCAGCGAAGAAGGCAAGCCGATGGTCGAGGACTTGCTGTTCAACAACCTGATTGTGCAGTGATCAGCGCAGGGCCAGTACCGCTGCCCACTGGTCGGCGGTAACCGGCATCACCGAAAGGCGGCTGCCTTTCTGCACCAGCGGCAGTTCGGCCAGCGCTGCCTGCTGTTTCAAGTAGCCCAGCCCCAGCACCTTGGGGAAGGTTTGCACGTGGCTGACGTCCACGGCGCTCCAGGGGTTCTTGTCGGCCGTGGCCTTGGGGTCGTGGTACGGGCTTTCGGGGTTCAGTGCGGTGGGGTCTTCGTAGGCCGCGGCGCTGACGCGCGCGATGCCGGCAATGCCCGGCTCGGGGCAGCTTGAATGGTAGAAAAAGAACTCGTCACCCACTGCCATCGCGCGCAGGAAATTGCGCGCCTGGTAGTTGCGCACGCCATCCCAGCGGGTCTCGCCCAAGCGTGCCAGGTCCTTGATGGAGAGCTCGTCGGGCTCGGACTTCATCAGCCAGTAGGCCATGTGTGGTGCTCCAGAAATGCGACCGGATTTGTCAGTGTGGCGATTTAAAGACAACCCGACGGTCGGTTGACGTCAGTGTTTGCGTGTCGCGTCATGTTGCCGCAGAATGCGCGCATTTTACGCTTCATGTAATCGCGCGGGCCATCTTCGCACCCATGCGCGCCACCACCATGATTTGCCTGCAGGGGGGCAGTCGATGCGCCGCAAACCGGATTTGCTTTGGATATTGGTCATTTTGTTCGGTTTGGGTGTCGTGACCACGGGTTACGCGCAGACCCTGTGGGACCGCAAGGCCAACGCCCCGGTCGAAGTGACGGCGCCTGCGCAGTACCGTTGAATTTCGTACAAAAAAGCCCGTCGGTGCGCCGACGGGCTTTTTTTATGCGCGCGCTCTGTGGTTAAGCCAAATACCAACGCCGGTCCGACACTGTCCCCTGCAACGGCACATCCCAACTGGCCTGCGCCAGGCGTTCGACCTTCTGGCATTCATGGGCCAGCCCCAGCAGCACCGGCTTGTGCCATGCGGTGCGGCGGCCGCGGTAGGCCAGGCTGCGGTCGTAGAAGCCGCCACCCATGCCCAGCCGTCCACCGACCTCGTCAAAGCCCACCAGTGGCATCAGGATCAGGTCCAGCGCCCAGATCACGCGTTGGCGCCTGGGGTTGATGTGCGGCTCGGGAATGCGGAAGCGATTGCGACGATACGCCTCACCCGCGCGCACCCGCTGGAACACCATTTTGGTCTTTGGCCAGGCGCTGAGCACCGGCAAATAGGTGTGCTTGCCTCGGCGCTGGGCTTCAGCCAGCAGCAAACGCGGGTCTATTTCGCTGTCGTTGGGCAAGTACAGGGCAACGTGGCGGGCACGGCGAAACAGTGGGTTCTGCGCCAGTTGGCGGTACAGCCCACGGGCGGCCTGGCGTTGCTGGGCGGGTGTCAGTGCGCGACGCGCATCGCGCAGCAGGCGGCGCAGTTGAGGTCGCGAAAGTGGCGCGGCTTGAGTCATGGCGAAGGCCATCCTGAAGCGCCCGGCCCATGTGGCGCGGCAGGGCGGATACCCATGCCGGCAGGGCCTGGCACAGGCAAGTAAAGCGAGACTCCCCGACGAACCGCTGTCGGTGTAGCCCTTGAACCCGAAAGTTCAAGGTGGAGATTGCAGGAGGCGTTAAGGCTTTCCGTCAAGCGGACATGCGCACCGGCCCCAGCGTGCAACCCCCGTGGTTGTGCGTATCGGCTCAGGGACATGACCGACTGGCAAGCACTCCAGGGAGCGGCGCAAGTATACCCGAAACAATCACAATGTTTCAGCCCCGGCTTTCATCCTGATCAGTGGCAAGTACCAGGTCGACGCGCTCCAGCAGGTCGCGCACCTGCTCGCGGGTCGAGCCGTTGACGGTCAGGTCCGGGGTCTCCTGCTTGTGCAGCAGGTCATGGGTAATGTTCAGCGCGGCCATCACGGCGATGCGGTCGGCGCCGATCACTTTGCCGCTGCTGCGGATCTCGCGCATCTTGCCATCCAGGTAGCGCGCGGCGCTGACCAGGTTGCTGCGCTCCTCCGGTGGGCAAATGATCGAATACTCTTTATCGAGGATCTGCACGGTGACGCTATTGCTTGAGCTCATGAGTCTTGCTCCAGGGCCTTGAGGCGCGAAATCATCGATTCGACCTTGTGCCGGGCGATTTCGTTTTTTTCTATGAGGTGGGCGCGCTCCTCGCGCCAGGATTTTTCCTGCGCTAATAGGAGTCCGTTTTGACGTTTTAGTTGCTCGACCCGGTCGATCAGTTGTTCGAGTCGGCCCATCAGCGCTTGCAGGTCGTTCTGTTCCATGGGGTTCCGTGGATAATGGCGCAAGGCCTTGCGTGTTAACGAGTTGGCCGCTTCGATGGTCTTGGCGCGCCTGCCGGTGCTAGGATAC
This sequence comes from uncultured Gammaproteobacteria bacterium, assembly GCA_963816515.1. Lineage (GTDB taxonomy): Bacteria > Pseudomonadota > Gammaproteobacteria > Pseudomonadales > Pseudomonadaceae > Aquipseudomonas. The sequence goes on from CAWFKX010000001.1 coordinate 2,683,064, forward strand.
AAGGTCTTCATTCTAGTCATTGCGCCGCCTGGCGCCTAGTTGCCATGTCTATTCAAAAATCTCCGTATCAAGGCTTCGCCGACCTGCTCAATGCAGGCGGTCACCCCGTTTCTCCTGCCGAGCTGCACGGCCTGCTGCTGGGCCGCAGCTGCGCGGGCGCCGACTTCGACGCCGACAGCTGGCTGGCAGATGCCGCACTGTCGCTGGACACCGAACCTGCGGACAACGTGCGCAACGCGCTGGTTGGCCTGCAGCAGATGGTGAAGGGCGAGCTCACCGGCGATGACGTGACCATCGTCATCCTGCTGCCGGCCGATGATGCCCCGCTGACCGAGCGTGCCACGGCCCTGGGCCACTGGTGCCAAGGTTTCCTGACCGGTTTCGGTCTGCACTCGGGTGGCAAGAACCTGAGCCCGGAAGCCCAGGAAATTCTCCAGGACATGGACGCTATTTCTCAGGTGCAGGAAGCGCTGGAAGAGTCCGAGGACGCTGAAAGCGACTATATGGAAGTGATGGAATACCTGCGCGTGGCGCCGATGCTGCTGTTCACCGAGTGCGCCAAGCCAGTGGCGGCTGCCAAGCCTTCTCTGCACTGATGCCAAGAAAGGGACTCCCTGTGCCAGCAATTCATATCCCGAAGTCGGAATACGCTCGTCGACGCAAGGCTCTGATGGCGCAGATGGAGCCCAACAGCATCGCTATCCTGCCCGCTGCCGCGGTGGCCATCCGCAACCGCGACGTGGAGCACGTGTACCGCCAGGACAGCGATTTCCAGTACCTCAGCGGCTTCCCCGAGCCCGAGGCGGTGATCGCCCTGATCCCTGGGCGCGAGCACGGCGAATACGTGCTGTTCTGCCGTGAGCGCAATCCGGAGCGCGAGCTCTGGGACGGCCTGCGGGCCGGGCAGGAAGGCGCCATCCGCGACTTCGGCGCGGATGATGCGTTCCCCATCACCGACATAGACGACATCCTGCCGGGCCTGATCGAAGGACGCGACCGGGTATACACGGCCATGGGCAGCAACAGCGAATTCGATCGCCATTTGATGGAGTGGGTCAACGTCATCCGTTCCAAGGCGAACCTGGGGGCTCAGCCGCCGGACGAGTTCGTGGCCCTGGACCACCTGCTGCACGACATGCGCCTGTACAAGTCGGCGGCAGAGGTGAAGGTGATGCGCCACGCCGCACAAATCTCCGCCCGTGCCCACGTGCGGGCCATGCAGGCCTGCCGTGCCGGGCTGCACGAGTTCAGCCTGGAAGCCGAGCTGGATTACGAATTCCGCAAGGGCGGGGCGAAGATGCCGGCCTATGGCTCCATCGTTGCTGCCGGCCGCAACGCCTGCATCCTGCACTATCAGGCAAACGATGCGCTGCTCAAGGACGGGGACCTGGTGCTGATCGACGCCGGCTGTGAAATCGACTGTTACGCCAGCGATATCACCCGCACCTTCCCGGTCAGCGGTACGTTCTCCCCCGAACAGAAAGCCATCTACGAGCTGGTGCTCAAGTCCCAGGAAGCAGCGTTTGCCGCCATCGGCCCAAACAAGCACTGGAATGAGGCCCATGAAGCCACGGTTCGGGTGATCACCGAGGGCCTGGTGGAGTTGGGCCTGCTGCAGGGTGACGTCGATGAACTGATTGCCAGTGAAGCCCACCGTGCCTTCTACATGCACCGTGCTGGCCACTGGCTGGGCATGGACGTGCACGACGTCGGCGACTACCGCGTGGGCGGTGAATGGCGCGTGCTGGAGCCGGGCATGACCCTGACGGTGGAGCCGGGCATCTACATCAGCCCCGACAACCTGCAGGTGGCGAAGAAGTGGCGGGGCATTGGCGTGCGCATCGAAGACGATGTGGTGGTGACCCGCAGCGGTTGCGACATTCTTACCCGCGACGTACCCAAGACCGTCGCTGAAATCGAAGCCTTGATGGCTCAAGCACGTACCGAGGCCGCATGAACCGCGTCAACCTGGCAATCATTGGCGGCGGTCTGGTCGGCGCCAGCCTGGCCCTGACCCTGCAGGCCGGCGCCAAGGCGCGGGGCTGGAAGATCATGCTGATCGAGCCGTTCGCCCCCGGCGACACCTACCAGCCCAGCTACGATGCGCGCTCTTCGGCGCTGTCGTTCGGCACCCGGCAGATCTACGAGCGCCTGGGGCTGTGGCAGGCCATTCACCGGCGCGCCGAGCCAATCCGGCAGATCCACGTGTCCGACCGTGGTCGTTTCGGCGTAACCCGCCTTACCGCCATGGAAGAGGGCGTGCCCGCCCTGGGCTATGTGGTGGAGAACGCCTGGCTGGGCCAGTGCCTGTGGCAGGCGCTGGACCCGGAGGTGGTGAGCTGGCGCGTGCCGGCGGAAGTCACCCGCCTGCAGGTGCAGGAAGGTGGCTACCGCCTGACGCTCAACGACGACACCAGCCTGGATTGCGACCTGGCGGTGCTGGCCGATGGCGGTCGCTCGGGCCTGCGCGAACAGCTGGGCATCGGCGTGCGCCGCCGCCCCTATGACCAGAGCGCGCTGATCGCCAACATCACCCCTGGCCAGCCCCACGAAGGCCTGGCATTTGAACGCTTCACCGACGAAGGCCCCATGGCCTTGCTGCCGCTGCCGGACAACCGCTGCGCGCTGGTGTGGACCCGTCAGGGCATGGACGCCAAGCGTCTGGCCGAGATCGACGAGCGCAGCTTCCTCAAGGAACTGCAGGGCGTGTTCGGCTACCGCCTGGGCAGCCTGCAGCAGGTAGGCGCTCGCCATTTGTACCCGCTGACGCTGATCGAGGCCGAAGAGCAAGTGCGCTCCAACCTGGTGGTACTGGGCAACGCCGCTCACGCGCTGCACCCCATTGCCGGGCAGGGCTTCAACCTGTCCCTGCGTGACGTGCAGTCGCTGGCCGACGCGCTGCTGGCCAGCCTGGCGCCGCTGGGCGACTTCGCGACCCTGCAGCGCTACCGCGAGCGCCAGCGCCTGGACCAGGAGCTCACCGTGGGCTTTTCCGACAAGGTCACGCGCCTGTTCGGCTCGTCCCAGCCGTTAGTAGCCGCTGGGCGCAACCTGGGCCTGCTGGGCCTGGACCTGCTGCCGCCGGCCAAGCGCTGGTTCGCCCGCCAGGCCATGGGCCTGGGCACCCGCGCCGATATGCAGGGTTGAGCATGGCACCTGCGGTTTCATCCCCTATCAACCCCGTGGAACAGGCATCAAGCATGGAAATGCGAGCGGATCTGGTCGTCGTTGGCGCCGGCATGGTGGGCAGTGCCCTGGCCTTGGCGTTGCAGAACAGCGGCCTGGAAATTCTGGTGGTCGACGGCAGCCCTCTGAGCGTCAAGGCGTTCGACGCCCAGGCGCCCTTCGAGCCGCGCGTCAGCGCCCTGTCGGCGGCCAGCCAGCGCATTCTGGGGCGTCTGGGCGCCTGGCCGGGCATCGCCCGCCGCCGTGCCAGCCCTTATGGCGAGATGAACGTGTGGGACGGCAGTGGCACTGGCCACATTCACTTCAGCGCGGCCAGCGTGCACGCCGAGGTGCTTGGCCATATCGTCGAGAACCGCGTGGTGCAGGACGCCTTGCTGGAACGGCTGCACGACAGTGACATCGGCCTGCTGGCCAACGCCCGCCTGGAACAGCTGCGCCGCTCCGCTGACGACTGGCTGCTGACCCTCGCCGATGGCCGCACCGTGCGTACGCCGCTGGTGATCGCCGCCGATGGCGCGCACTCGGCGGTGCGCCGCCTGGCCGGTTGTGAAACCCGTGAGTGGGATTACCTGCACCACGCTATCGTCACAAGCGTGCGCTGTGCCGAACCGCATCAGCGCACGGCCTGGCAGCGTTTCACCGATGACGGCCCGCTGGCATTCCTGCCGCTGCAGCATGCCGACGGCGACCACTGGTGCTCAATCGTCTGGTCAACCACGCCGGCCGAGGCCGAGCGCCTTATGGCGCTGGACGACGCGCGCTTCTGCGCCGAACTGCAGCGCGCCTTCGAAGGGCGCCTGGGCGCCGTCGAGCATGCCGACGCGCGCCTGTGCGTACCGCTGCGCCAGCGCCACGCCAAGCGCTATGTGGCCGAAGGCCTGGCGTTGATCGGCGATGCCGCCCACACCATCCACCCGCTGGCCGGGCAGGGTGTGAACCTGGGCTTCCTCGACTCGGCAGTGCTGGCAGAAGAGCTGCTGCACGCCCATGGCCGCGGCGAGCGCCTGGCCGATGTGCGCGTGCTGAGCCGCTACGAGCGCCGACGCATGCCGCACAACCTGGCGCTGATGGCAGCCATGGAAGGCTTCGAGCGCCTGTTCCAGGCCGACCCGCTGCCGCTGCGCTGGCTGCGCAACAGTGGCCTGAAGTGGGTTGAACAACTGCCCGAAGCCAAAGCCCTGTTCGTTCGCCAGGCCCTTGGCCTGAGCGGCGACCTGCCGGAGCTCGCTCGCCCGGCCACCACGTAGTGGACTGGGGGCGAACATCGGGGAAACATCTGGTAACTGCTTGCTTTCGACTTCGATTGAGATGGCAAATGCGTTTCTCTACCATTTGCCCCTCATTCGACTCCGAGGGTATTTCCCATGCTGGCAACCAAGCGCCTGCTGACCGCCGTGGCATTGACCTTGTTTGCCAACGAAGCGCGCGCCGCCGAAGAAGTGGTGGTGTATTCCTCGCGCATCGACGAGCTGATCAAACCGGTGTTCGACGCCTATACGGCCAAGACCGGCGTGCCGATCAAGTTCATCACCGACAAGGAAGCGCCGCTGATGCAGCGCATCAAGGCCGAGGGTAAGCACGCCACGGCCGACCTGCTGCTGACCGTCGATGCCGGCAACCTGTGGCAGGCCGAGCAGATGGGTATTCTGCAGCCCATCCAGTCCAGTGCCATCGATGCCAACATCCCACCGCAGTACCGCGCCGCCAGCCACGACTGGACCGGCCTGAGCCTGCGCGCGCGCACCATCGTCTATTCCACCGAGCGGGTGAAGCCGGCCGAGCTGTCCACCTACGAGGCACTGGCCGACAAACAGTGGGAGGGGCGTCTGTGCCTGCGCACGGCGAAGAAGGTCTATAACCAGTCGCTGACCGCTACCTTGATCGAAACCCATGGCGCCGCCAAAACCGAGACGATTCTCAAGGGCTGGGTCAACAACCTGTCCACCGACGTGTTTTCGGACGATATCGCCGTGTTGCAGGCCATCAAGGCCGGCCAGTGCGACGTGGGCATCGTCAACACTTACTACTACGGCCGCCTGCACCGCCAGGAGCCGCAACTGCCGATCAAGCTGTTCTGGCCCAACCAGGGCGACCGTGGCGTGCACGTGAACCTGTCGGGCATCGGCCTGACCAAGTATGCACCGCACCCCGAGGCTGCCAAGGCGCTGGTGGAATGGATGACCGGCGCCGAGGCGCAGAAGATTTTCGCCGACACCAACCAGGAGTTCCCGGCCAACCCACAGGTGGCACCGTCCGCCGAGGTGGCTGGGTGGGGCAGCTTCAAGGCCGATACGCTGCCGGTGGAAGTGGCCGGCAAACGCCAGGCCGAAGCCATTCGCCTGATGGACCGCGCTGGGTGGAACTGAAGCGCCAACGAGACTGATCGTGACCACTGCCCGCCAGCGTCGTTGGTATTTGCCGGTGTTCGCCATGGCGGCACTGGTGCTGTTGCCGTTGAGCGTGCTGCTGTTGTCGTGGCAGAGCGTTGATGCGCAGATCTGGCAGCACTTGTGGGCCACCCAGCTGCCGCGGCTGTTGGGTAACACCCTGACGCTGTTGCTGGGCGTGGGCGTAGGGGTCACCGTGCTGGGCGTAAGCCTGGCCTGGCTCACCAGCCTGTGCCAGTTTCCGGGGCGGCGCTGGCTGGATTGGGCCTTGATGTTGCCGTTCGCCATTCCGGCTTACGTGTTGGCTTTCGTCTTCGTCGGCCTGCTGGATTTCGCCGGGCCGGTGCAAAGCCTGCTGCGCGAAGGGTTCGGCAACGGCCTGCGCTTGCCGCGCGTGCGCTCCACTGGCGGGGTCATCACGGTGCTGGTGCTGGTGTTCTACCCCTATGTTTACCTGTTGGCGCGCACCGCCTTCCTGGCCCAGGGCCGCGGCCTGATGGAGGCGGCGCGCATTCTCGGGCAAAGCCCCTGGCAGGCGTTCTGGCGCGTGGCGTTGCCCATGGCGCGGCCGGCCATCGGTGCCGGGGTAGCCTTGGCGTTGATGGAAACCCTGGCAGATTTCGGCGCGGTGGCGGTGTTCAACTTCGATACGTTCACCACGGCCATCTACAAGACCTGGTATGGCTTCTTCAGCCTGTCCAGCGCTGCCCAGCTGGCGAGCCTGCTGCTGATCGCCGTGGTGCTGGTGCTGTATGGCGAGCGCCGTGCCCGCGGTGCTGCCCACGCGGGCAGCGAGCGGGTGCGCGGGCAGTTGCGCTACCACCTGCACGGCTGGAAGGCGTTGGCGGCAACCGGCTGGTGTGGGCTGGTGTTTGCCTGCGCGTTCGTGGTGCCGGTGGTGCAGTTGCTGGTGTGGTGCTGGCAGCGCGGGCGCTATGACCTGGATGAGCGTTACCTGGGCCTGATCCTGCACACGCTCTACCTGGGCGCACTGGCGGCGCTGTTCACGGTGGCGATGGCGCTGCTGCTGGCGTTCGCCCGGCGCCTGGCGCCCACACGGCTCATTGGTGCGGGTGTCGGCCTGGCCAACCTGGGTTACGCGCTGCCGGGCTCGGTGCTGGCGGTGGCGATCATGCTGGCGTTCAGTTACCTGGATAACACCCTGATCATTCCACTGGCAGGCCAGCCGCTGCTACTGGGTAGCCTCACGGCCTTGCTGCTGGCCTACCTGGTGCGTTTCATGGCGGTGGCGTACGGCCCGCTGGAAAGCAGCCTGGCGAAGATTCGTCCGTCGCTGCCTGAGGCCTCCCGCAGCCTCGGTGTCGGCGGTGCGCCGTTGTTCCTGCGCGTGTATACGCCGTTGCTGTTGCCAGGCGTCCTGAGCGCCGCCTTGCTGGTGTTCGTCGACGTGCTGAAGGAAATGCCCGCTACGCTGTTGATGCGCCCGTTTGGCTGGGACACCCTGGCTGTGCGGGTGTTTGAAATGACCAGCGAAGGCGAGTGGGCGCGGGCGTCCTTGCCGGCCTTGACCCTGGTGCTGGCGGGTTTGTTGCCGGTGATCGGCCTGATTCGACGTTCGGCACGACGTATCGGTCAAACCTGATGACGCCTCTGCCCAGAGGTGTCAGGGCCGCGCCTTGCGGCTACAATGCGCGGCATTCGGCGCGGCCGGTCATTGTGATCTGGTCTTGTAGGCACCCCGCAAAGCCCTGTTTTAGAGCCTTGCGGGTGATTAGCCCAGTATTTGCGCCTTCGCCAAGCCCGGAAGGAGAAACCCATGGGACAGCGTACGCCTCTGTATGACCTGCATCTGGCGCTGGGCGCCAAGATGGTCGATTTCGGCGGTTGGGACATGCCCCTGCATTACGGCTCGCAAGTCGAGGAGCACCACCAGGTGCGCCGTGACTGCGGCGTGTTCGATGTATCACACATGACCGTCATCGACATTGACGGGCCGCAGGCCGAGGCTTTTCTCGGCTACCTGCTGGCCAACGACGTCGGGCGCCTGCAGGGTGCCGGCGCGGCGCTGTACAGCGCGATGCTCGACGAGCGGGGTGGCATTGTCGACGACATGATTGTGTACCTCATGGACCGCGGCTACCGCCTGGTGGTCAACGCCGCCACCCGCGAGCAGGACCTGGCCTGGCTCGAGAAAATCAGTGCCGGCTTCGACGTGCACATTCACGAGCGCCCACAGCTGGCCATGCTGGCTATTCAGGGGCCGCAGGCGCGGCATAAGGTCGCGCAGCTGGTCAGCCAGGCGCGCGCCAATCTCATCGCCCAGCTCAAGCCATTCCAGGGCCTGACCGACGGCGAATGGTTCATCGCCCGAACCGGCTATACCGGTGAGGACGGCTTGGAAATTGTGCTGCCCGCCGTCGAAGCGCCGGCGTTTTTCAATGACCTGGTCGGTGCCGGCCTCTCGCCAATCGGCCTCGGGGCCCGGGATACGCTGCGTCTGGAGGCGGGCATGAACCTCTACGGCCAGGATATTGACCAGGCCCATTCGCCGCTGGCATCGAACATGGCCTGGAGCATTGCCTGGGAACCGAGCACGCGCGACTTCGTCGGCCGGGCTGCGCTGGAGGCTGAACGTGGCCAGGGCGTTGGCGAAAAACTGGTCGGGCTGGTGCTGGAGGAGCGCGGTGTATTACGGGCGCACCAGGTAGTACGGGTCGCAGAAATTGGCGAAGGGGAGATCACCAGTGGTAGTTTCTCTCCTACGTTGAGCAAATCGATCGCCCTGGCGCGGGTACCGATGGCCACTGCCGACCGTGCCGAGGTGGAAATCCGCGGCAAGTGGTACCCGGTGCGGGTAGTGCGGCCGACGTTCGTGCGCCATGGCAAAACCCTGATCTGATCATTTTGCGGGCCTGCCGCTGACCCTGTTGAGGACAAGAAAATCATGAGCGATATCCCAGCCGAACTGCGTTTTGCCGAAAGCCACGAGTGGGCACGCCTGGAAGCCGATGGCACTGTGACCGTGGGTATTTCCGATCATGCCCAGGAAGCCCTGGGTGACGTGGTGTTTGTCGAGCTGACCGAAGTGGGTAATGTATTCGCTGCGGGTGACCAAGCGGGTGTGGTTGAGTCCGTGAAAGCTGCGTCGGATATCTACTCGCCTGTGGCAGGCGAAGTCATCGCCGTCAACGAAGAGCTGAGCGGGGAGCCGGAGCTGCTGAACTCTGAGCCTTACAACGCCTGGATCTTCAAGCTGAAGCCAAGCAACCCTGCGGACCTTGAAAAACTCCTGGACGCGGCCGGTTACAAATCCGCCATCGGCGAGTAACTTCCGCGCGAAGGCGGCAATCTCTTTCTAGACTGAACGTGGTCCTGGCCTGCCAAGGCCGCGTTCTGGAAGTCTGTCCCGGAAGAGAGAACCGCCATGTCCCGGTTGTTATCCCTGAGCGAACTGCAAGACCCCGACGCCTTCCCCCGGCGCCACCTGGGCCCCGACGCTGCCGAGCAGCGGGCCATGCTCGACACGCTGGGCCTTGCCAGCCGTGCCGAACTGATTGAACAGACCGTACCCCCCAGCATTCGCTTCAATCGGCCCCTCGGCCTGCCTGCTGCCCTGGATGAAAACGCTGCTCTGGGCAAATTGCGCGGCTATGCCGAGCAGAACCAGGTGTGGACCAGCCTGATCGGCATGGGCTACCACGGTAGCCTGACGCCGGCGGTGATACTGCGCAATGTGCTGGAAAACCCCGGCTGGTACACGGCCTACACCCCTTATCAACCGGAAATCGCCCAAGGCCGCCTGGAAGCACTGCTCAATTTCCAGCAGTTGACCATCGACCTTACTGGCCTGGAATTGGCCAATGCTTCGTTGCTCGATGAGGCCACGGCGGCGGCCGAAGCCATGGCCTTGGCGCGGCGGGTGAGCAAATCGAAAAGCCCGCGTTTCTTCATCGACAGCCAATGCCACCCGCAAACCCTGTCTGTGGTACAGACCCGTGCCGAGGGCTTCGGCATCGAATTGATCGTCGACTCTGTGGATAACCTGGCCGCCCATGATGTGTTCGGCGCGGTGTTGCAGTACCCCGACACCCACGGCGAGGTCCGCGACCTGCGCCCGCTGATCGAGCACTTGCACAGTAAACAGGCAATCGCCTGCGTCGCTGCCGACCTGTTGAGCCTGCTGGTGCTGACGCCGCCCGGTGAGATGGGCGCCGACGTGGTCTTCGGCTCCAGCCAGCGCTTTGGCGTGCCCATGGGCTACGGTGGCCCCCATGCGGCCTATTTCGCCAGCCGCGACGACTACAAACGGGCGATTCCGGGGCGCATCATCGGCGTGTCCAAGGACGCCCGTGGCAACGTGGCCCTGCGCATGGCCCTGCAAACCCGCGAGCAGCATATTCGCCGCGAGAAGGCCAATTCCAACATCTGCACCGCACAGGTGTTGCTGGCCAACATTGCCGCGTTCTACGCGGTCTACCATGGCCCCGAGGGGTTGAAGCGCATCGCCCAGCGCGTGCACCGCCTGACCCGGATTCTGGCGGCGGGCCTGGAGCGCAAGGGCATCAAGCGCGTCAACGCGCATTTTTTCGACACCCTCACCTTGGACGTTGGCGGTGCGCAAACGGCCATTATCGAAAGCGCCCTGGCAGCCCAAGTGAACCTGCGCATCCTGGGGCGTGGGCATGTGGGCCTGAGCCTCGACGAAACCTGCGACGCGGCCACGGTGCGCCTGCTGTGGGACATTCTGCTGGGCGCCGATCATGGCTTGCAGGTGGACGAGCTGGATGGTGAAGCATTGCCGGCCGGGATTCCCGAGGGCCTGGAGCGCACGTCGGCCTACCTCAGCCATCCGGTGTTCAACCAGCACCACAGCGAGACTGAAATGCTGCGCTACCTCAAGCAGCTGGAGAACAAGGACCTGGCGCTGAACCAGTCGATGATCCCGCTGGGGTCGTGCACCATGAAGTTGAACGCGACCAGCGAAATGATCCCCATCACTTGGCCGGCATTCGCCAACCTGCACCCGTTTGCGCCCGTGGAGCAGGCGCGAGGGTACAAGGCGATGATCGACGAGCTGGAGCAGTGGTTATGCGCCATCACCGGTTTCGATGCCATCTGCATGCAACCCAACTCCGGTGCCCAGGGCGAATACGCCGGGCTGCTGGCCATTCGCAAATACCATGAAAGCCGCCATCAGGGGCAGCGCGATATCTGCTTGATCCCGGCATCGGCTCACGGTACCAACCCGGCCTCCGCGCAGATGGCCAGTATGCGTGTGGTGATCGTGGAATGTGACGAGGCCGGCAACGTCGACCTCGATGATCTGAAGGCCAAGGCCTTTGCCGCCGGCGACAAGCTGTCGTGCCTGATGGCAACCTATCCATCCACCCATGGGGTGTACGAAGAAGGCATCGTCGACATCTGCGAAGTGATCCACCAGCATGGCGGCCAGGTGTACATGGACGGCGCCAACCTCAATGCCCAGGTCGGCCTGGCGCGGCCGGCCGACATTGGCGCCGACGTGTCGCACATGAACCTGCACAAGACGTTCTGCATACCCCACGGCGGTGGCGGTCCCGGCATGGGCCCCATCGGCGTGCGCGCGCACCTGGCACCGTTCGTGGCCAACCACCCGGTGGTGCCCATCGATGGCCCGCTGCCGAACAACGGTGCGGTCAGCGCCGCGCCCTGGGGCAGTGCGAGCATTCTGCCGATCAGTTGGATGTATATCGCCATGATGGGGCCGCAATTGGTGGATGCCACCGAGGTCGCGATTCTGTCGGCCAACTACCTGGCGCAGCAACTGGGCGGGGCATTTCCGGTGCTCTACTGCGGGCGCAATGGCCGCGTGGCCCACGAGTGCATCCTCGACCTGCGGCCGTTGAAAGCGCAGACCGGCATCAGCGAAGAAGATGTGGCCAAGCGCCTGATGGACTACGGCTTTCATGCACCGACCATGTCATTCCCGGTGCCGGGCACGTTAATGATCGAGCCGACTGAAAGCGAGTCGAAAGCCGAACTGGATCGGTTTATCGAAGCGATGCTGAGCATTCGCGCGGAAATTGGCCAGGTCGCCAACGGCGCGTGGCCTGCTGAGGACAACCCCCTCAAGCGCGCCCCGCACACCTTGGCCGACGTGACGAGTAGCTGGGAGCGCCCGTATTCCATTGCCCAGGCCATTACCCCCAGCAGTCACACACAGGCGCATAAATACTGGCCTACGGTAAACCGGGTCGATAACGTGTATGGGGATAGAAATCTGTACTGCGCGTGCGTACCGGTAGCTGATTACCGCTGACCCGGCCTGCGGTCGCTGCTACAACAGTGCATAGCAGCGACCGTCTTGCCCAGTTATTCGCCGGTTGGCTCTGCGCCCTTGATCAGGATGGCGTTGGCCAGTTCCATGTCAGTGGCCTTGAGCCCAGGGTTATCAGTGCGCACCTGCTGCATGGCGGCTTCAAGGTAAGGCCCTTTGATGCTGCCGTTGCTGGCCACGTAGCTGCCCGCGTCGTCCTGCGCAGCGACGATCAGCTTGTGGTGGCGAAACGTCAGGTAGGTCGAGCCGGTGGTGGCACCGGACGACAGTACGTTTCTCAGAAAGTCGTCGGCCATGGCGGAGCCGACCGGTACCGAGAGCAGGAGAAGCGTTACGACGGCAGTTTTGAGACGCATGATGGGTGACTCCGACAGGGATTATCTCGATATTTTGATGCTAAAGCCTGGAGCGGAGTTCCCGATATGCCCAGGACTATTTCAAATCATTTCTGGGCGTGACCCGCAGCACCTCTTCCAGTGTTGTTTGCCCGGCCGCGATTTTCTGCGCGCCAGACAGCCGCAGGCTGCGCATACCCTCCATCACCGCCCGGCGCTTGAGCGACAACAAATCGGTTTCGGCCTGAATGTGTGCCTTCACCGTATCGGTCATCTGCATGATTTCGTACACCCCGGCACGCCCTCGGAACCCGGTGTCGCGGCATTCCGTACACCCGATGGCGCGGTGCGCCTGGGTGGGCAGCGGCGCCTGCCAGGGCCGGGTCAACGCTTGCCAGTCATCATCGGCCAGCTGCTGCGGCGCCTTGCAGTGGGGGCACAGGGTGCGCACCAGTCGCTGGGCCATCACGCCTAGCAAGGTGGCTTTGATCAAGTAGTGCGGCACGCCCAATTCCAGCAGGCGGCTGATGGCGCTGGGCGCGTCGTTGGTGTGCAGGGTCGACAACACCAAGTGGCCCGTCAGCGCCGCCTGGATGGCCATTTCAGCCGTTTCCAGGTCACGAATCTCGCCGATCATGATGATGTCCGGGTCCTGGCGCATCAGCGCGCGCACGCCGCTGGCGAATGTCAGGTCGATGTTGTGCTGCACCTGCATCTGGTTGAAGGCCGGTTCCACCATCTCGATCGGGTCTTCGATGGTGCACAGGTTCACCTGCGGCGTGGCCAGGCGCTTGAGCGTGGTGTACAGGGTAGTGGTCTTGCCGGAGCCGGTGGGGCCAGTGACCAGAATGATGCCGTTGGGCTGGCTGATCATGTCTTCCCAGCGGCGCAAGTCGTCGGCGCCGAAGCCCAGGTCGTGGAAGTCCTTGAGCAGCACCTGCGGGTCGAAGATACGCATCACCATCTTCTCGCCGAATGCCGTGGGCAGTGTCGACAGGCGCAGTTCCACTTCGCCACCGTGCGGGGTCTTGGTCTTCACCCGGCCGTCCTGTGGCTTGCGCTTTTCGGCGACGTTCATGCGCCCCAGGCTTTTCAGGCGGCTGACGATGGCCATGGTCACCTGGGTGGGAAATTGGTAGACGTTGTGCAGGATGCCATCGATGCGAAAGCGCACGGTGCCCTGATCGCGGCGCGGCTCGATGTGGATATCGCTGGCGCGCTGCTGGAAAGCGTACTGGAACAGCCAGTCGACAATATTGACGATGTGCGCGTCGTCGGCGTCCGGCTCCTGGTCGCTGGCGCCCAGGTTCAGTAGTTGTTCGAAATTACCCGTGGTACTGCCACGCAGGTCATTGCTGTTGGCGCCGCTGACCGAGCGGGCCAGGCGGTAGAACTCCACGGTGAAACGCTGGATTTCGGCCGGGTTGGCGACCACGCGCTTGATCGGCCGTTTCAGCACGTGGGTAAGGTCGGCCTCCCAGCTGGCCACGAACGGCTGCGCGCTGGCCACGGTCACGGCGGTGCGCGACACGGCCACCGCGAGAATCTTGTGGCGCTGGGCGAAGCCATAGGACATCAACGGCGTCAGTGCCGCCACATCGATTTTCAGCGGGTCGATACGCAGGTAGGGCTGGCCGGCCTGTTGCGCCAACCATAGGGTCAACTGTTCAATATCGAGGTATTTACCGGGCCGGCTCTGGTCTTCCAGTTGCTGGCCAGCAAGAAATTCCAGGGGGTGCTGTGCGCTGGTGTGCAGCGCTCGGCGCGCGGCCAGTGCCTGTTCGGCAGAATCCTGGCTGATGAATCCCTGATCCAACAGGTCGTGCAGCAGTTCGTTCAGGTCCAGCCAGCGGTCCTCGATAGCGGTGACGACGGACATGCGGGCTCCTTGAATCGGTTTACGGCAAACAGGCCTGCGCGATAAAACGCGAACGCCTGAGTGTGAACGATAGACCGGGGTTTCCCGTTGATGTTGCCGTTGGCAGCGGGAAAAAGTTTCAAGGGATTGCGTTGCGCTCAACCTGCGGCGGCAAGGCCTTCTGCATGGGCGGGTTGCAGTTCCACCGATAACACGCAGATCAGGTTGCGGATTTTGTTGCAGATCACTTCGGCGCGGTGCCAGCTGAGGCCGTCCACGCTCAGGTCGACGTGCAGCAGGTCATCGTCGCGCATTACGTTCAGCGCCTGCGGTATCAGGTACTGCATGGCAAAAAGGTTCAGCACCCGGCACAGGCTGTCGGGCTCGGCTTCGGCCACCAGTTGGTAGCGCACGCTGGTGGTGGCCTGATGGGCGGCCCAGGTGTCGCTGCGGCTGGGCAAATGGCTTTCATGGACGGACATGGCTGGGCTCCGAAAACGATGAGCACAGCTTTGCATGGTGGGCACGGTATTTCTTGCCTTAATCAGTCCCCTTATCGACGTATTTGGATTGTATGATTCAAGGATGGTTGGTAAGGGGAAATTATTATGCAAGGCGAACTGGATCTATACGATCGGCGCATTCTGGCGCTGCTGCAGGAAGATGCCTCGCTGTCCAGCGCGCAGATTGCCGAGCAAGTGGGGCTGTCCCAGTCGCCGTGCTGGCGCAGGATTCAGCGGCTCAAGGAAGAGGGTGTGATTCGCGGCCAGGTGACGCTGCTGGACCGCAAGAAAATCGGCCTCAATACGCAGATCTTCGCTGAGGTCAAACTCAACGCCCACGGGCGCTCCAACTTCACTGAGTTCACCGAGGCGATTCGCGGTTTCCCGGAAGTGCTGGAGTGTTATGTGCTGATGGGGTCGGTGGATTTTCTGTTGCGCATCGTTACCCCGGATATCGAGGCCTACGAGCGGTTTTTCTTCGAGAAGCTGTCGCTGGTGCCGGGCATACAGGAAGTGAACTCAACGGTGGCCTTGTCGGAGATCAAATCCACCACCAGCCTGCCGGTACTGCGCCCATAGCAGCTGCCGCAGGCTGCGCCAGGCCGTGACGCGTACTGCGGCGCTGGACGCGGCCCGGCGGCCACTGCGGGATTGCTTACTTGCGCAGGATTTGTTTCCACGCGCGGCTTTGCGCCACGGTCAAGGCCTGCGCCACCCGGGCTTCAAGCACTTCATCGCTGATATCGGTGTCGGCCAGGTCGTGCAGCTTGTTCAGCTCACCGTACAGGCGGTCCACTTCCGGCAGGTCGAGCACGTTGCGGGCATGGTGCAGCCACGCCTGGATGCGCTCGATGCGTGGCAGTTGTTCGGCCAGGTCTTCCGGCTGCTGCTGGTAGCGGCCCAACTGCAGGGCAGCGGCTTCTTCGGCGAGGAAGTGGCCCAGCCAGTTGGCCAGTTGCGCGGCGCCCTGGCGGTTGCCACGGTTGTTGCGCTCCACGGTCCAGGCGCGGGCCATCAGCCAGCGCGAGGTGTTCAGCGAGAACAGGCCCCAGCGGGTGTCCTGCAGCTCTTCGATGAACTGCTCGGGCGCCGCCTGGCGCACGTCTTCGTCTTCCTGGCCGGCCTGCACCAGAGGGCGCCAGTCTTCCAGCAGGGCGTCCAGGCTCACACGCAGCTCATGGGTGGTGCTGCGCGGTGCCGCCTGGCCGAGGCTGCTGGCCAGGGCGCGCAGTTCGATCAGTTGTGCCACCCAGTCTTGCAGCAGGCGCCAGTGGCCGTTGAAGCGGTATTGCTCGGCCAGGCGCTGGCTGCTGCCCAGCAGGTGCCAGGCCAGGGCGGTGAAGGCGTCGTCCAGCGGCATCTCGGCCGTCAGCTCAGGCGCCGGCAAGCTCAGGGCGTAGCTGCCCGGCTCGGCCAGGCGGTAGCCGCGCTCGGCCTTGCTGATGTCGCAAGGCATCAGCGGCAGCTTGATGGCAAGCTCGGTAGCCAGCTCCAGCAACGCGGCGGGTTCGCCTTCGCGCAGTTCCAGTTCCAGCTCACAGATTTCTTCCGACTGCTTGCCGACAATCACCTTGCCCAGGTCCAGCGCGGCCTCGATGACCACTTTGGCCTTGCCGCGGCCCCAGGCGATTTCCGCGCGCTCGCGAACGAAATCGGTGGTGAACACTGGCTTGATGGTTTTCTTGTCCAGCTCCGCCAGCTCGGCGGGCCAGCATTCGCCGTCGAGTTTCTTCAGGTCCAGCTTGGCCTTGGCCAGGTCCCAGTTGTATTCGTTGCGCTCGGACAGGCCGGCGACGCTTTGGCCGCGGGTCTTGAGAGTCTGGATGATTTCATCGCCGTCCTTGCGCAGGCGCAGGGCGACCTTGGCACCGGCGAGTTCGCCGGTGGGAGTGTCGAAATACTGATTGAACAGCTCACGGCGTTCCCAGCCACTCTTGTTGCGCTTTTTCAGCAACGGGTGTTCGCGCAGTTCAGCCAGGGTTTCGGGGCTGACGCGCAGTTTGATTTCGGTTTCTTTTTGCATGGCGGGAGAATCCAGGCGCTGTTCTGATAGGAGCGCAGATGACTGCTAAGGCCGTGCAGTGTACAGCAGTCCCATCCCGGCGGTTTATTCTCGGTACTCAATGGCTCTATGATGGGGCTCGCCACCAGGAGAATGCCCATGCCGTTGCCTTCGTTCAAAGAGCAATTCGCCGCCCTGATCGCAGCGCCGTCGGTCAGTTGCACGCAAGCCAGCCTGGACCAGACCAACAAGCCGGTTATCGACCTGCTGGCCAGTTGGCTGGGCGACCTGGGGTTCTCCTGCGATATTCAAGAGGTGTCGCCGGGCAAGTTCAACCTGCTGGCCAGCCGCGGCACAGGCCCTGGTGGCCTGGTGCTGTCGGGCCACAGCGACACCGTGCCCTATGATGAAAAACTGTGGCAGACCGACCCGCTCAAGCTCACCGAGGTCGATGGCCGCTGGGTGGGGCTGGGCAGCTGCGACATGAAAGGCTTCTTCGCCTTGATCATCGAAGCCGTGCGGCCGCTGCTTGCGCATGACTTCAAACAGCCGCTGCTGATTCTCGCCACCTGCGACGAGGAAAGCTCCATGGCCGGCGCCAAGGCGCTGGCCGCCGCCGGTTGGCCCCTGGGCCGCGCGGCGGTGATCGGCGAGCCCACCGGGCTCAAGCCGGTGCGCCTGCACAAGGGCGTGATGATGGAGCGCATCGATATCCTCGGGCGCAGCGGCCACTCTTCCGACCCAAGCCTGGGCCACAGCGCCATGGAGGCCATGCACGGCGCCATCAGCGAGTTGATGGGCCTGCGCAAGCAATGGCAGGTGGAATACAACAACCCGCAGTTCAGCGTGCCACAGCCTACCCTGAACTTCGGTTGCATCCATGGCGGCGACAACCCCAACCGCATCTGCGGCCAGTGTTCGCTGGAATTCGACCTGCGGCCGCTGCCGGGCATGGACCCCAAGGTGCTGCGCGCGGCCATTCGCCAGAAGCTGGAGCCGCTGGCCGAGTTGCATCAGGTCAAGATTGATTACGCACCGCTGTTCAGCGAAGTGCCGCCGTTCGAACAGCCCGCAGACAGCGAACTGGTGCGCGTCGCCGAGCGCCTGACCGGCCACCGGGCGGAAGCGGTGGCATTCGGCACCGAAGCGCCTTATCTTCAGCGCCTGGGTTGCGAGACCCTGATTCTGGGCCCCGGCGACATCGCCTGTGCGCACCAGCCAGGCGAGTTCCTGGAAATGTCACGTCTGGACCCTACCGTGCGTCTATTGCGTGAACTGGTTGAATATTATTGCCTGCAGCCTGCCAGCCATTAAACCCTGGCCCTGCCCAAACGTAGAGAGATAGAGGAGAGCCCGCGTGTCGCTAAGCCTGTTACGACGATAACCAGCAGCCAGCTGTGCGTTCCCACGTTGCTCGTCCACTTATCCACAGGCTTTTGAAGTTATGCCCGAATACGTCAATTGGCTCCGTCACGCTTCTCCTTATATCAACGCCCACCGGGATTGCACCTTCGTGGTCATGCTTCCCGGCGACGGCATCGAGCACCCCAATTTCGGCAACATCGTCCACGACCTGGTGCTGCTGCACAGCATGGGCGTGCGGCTGGTGCTGGTCCACGGCTCGCGCCCCCAGATCGAAAGCCGCCTGGCCGCCCGTGGCCTGACCCCGCATTACCATCGCGGCCTGCGCATCACCGATGCGGCAACGCTTGAATGCGTGGTCGACGCGGTCGGCGCCTTGCGCATCGCCATTGAAGCCCGGCTGTCCATGGACATGGCCTCGTCGCCCATGCAGGGCGCACGCCTGCGCGTGGCCAGCGGCAACCTGGTCACCGGCCGGCCCATCGGCGTGGTCGAAGGCATCGACTACCACCACACCGGCGAAGTGCGCCGGGTCGACCGCAAGGGCATCAACCGCTTGCTGGATGAGCGTTCCATCGTCCTGCTGTCGCCCCTGGGCTATTCGCCTACGGGCGAGGTGTTCAACATTGCCTGCGAAGACGTCGCCACCCGCGCCGCCATTGACCTGGAAGCGGATAAGCTGCTGCTGTTCGGTGAAGATCGCGGCTTGATCGACGCCAATGGCAAGCTGGTACGTGAGCTTCGTCCGCAACAGGTGCAAGCGCACCTGGAGCGCCTGGGCATGGAGAACTACCAGGCCGAGTTGCTGGACGCAGCGGCACAGGCGTGCAAGGGCGGCGTGGGTCGCAGCCATATCGTCAGCTACGCCGAGAACGGCGCGTTGCTCACCGAACTGTTCACCCGCGACGGTGGCGGCACGCTGGTGGCCCAAGAGCAATTCGAACAGGTACGCGAGGCGGCTATCGAAGACGTGGGTGGCTTGCTGGACCTGATCAGCCCGCTGGAAGAGCAGGGCATTCTGGTGCGCCGTTCCCGCGAAGTGCTGGAGCGTGAAATCGAGCAGTTCAGCGTGGTGGAGCGCGAGGGCATGATCATCGCGTGTGCGGCGCTGTACCCGATCGCCGACTCCGAGGCGGGCGAACTGGCCTGCCTGGCGGTGAACCCGGAGTATCGCCATGGCGGTCGTGGTGACGAGCTGTTGGAGCGTATTGAAGCGCGGGCGCGGGAGATGGGGCTCAAGACCTTGTTCGTGCTGACGACGCGTACGGCCCACTGGTTCCGCGAGCGTGGCTTCGAGCCAAGCGGCGTGGAGCGCCTGCCGGCGGCGCGGGCGTCACTGTACAACTACCAGCGCAACTCGAAAATCTTCGAAAAGTCTTTGTGACCGATACGCCTTGCTCGCGTAAGGCGCAGACAATGTGGGAGCGGGTAGAACCCGCTCCCACATTGGTTTCTGGATTGCGAAGCGTCAGTTACTGATTGCCAGGATGCTGGCCTGGTAAGAGCCGACGAAGGTGTCGAAATCGCCTACTTCGGTCTGCTCCAGCTCAGCCTGCTCGGCAATGGACTTGCGCGCCATTTCCTCGAACTTTGCCTGTTCTTCCACGCTCAATCCCTGCCGGCGGAAATATTCCGCATGGGCCTGGCTCTGGCGCAGGGAGAACTGCGCGAAGCTTTCCTTGTGCTCGGCCATGCTCGCCAGTACCTGCGCCGACGGGGTCAGCGACGGGTCGCTGACTTTCGCGCGCTGGGCGGCCAGGGCCTTGGCGTGTTCGTCGCTGCCATGGCTCTGGTCGAGCAGGTCGGCCAAGGGCGCGATCTGGTCCAGCAGGTCCGAAGCCCATTGCTTGAGTTCTACCGGCTGACCATCGCGATGCAGTTGCAAGCCAGGCTTGCGGCCTTCCTTCACCACGCTGAGGAAGTTGTGGGTGGCGCCGCCGCATTCGCTGGCTTCCAGCAACGGGCTTTCCTGCAGCGCGCAGTACAGCAGGAAGGCGTCGAGGAAACGCGCCTCGGGCAGGTCGATGCCGGTGGGCAGGAACGGGTTGATGTCCAGGCAGCGCACTTCCACGTACTGCACGCCACGCGCCATCAGTGCCTGGATCGGCCGCTCGCCGGTGTAGGTCACGCGCTTGGGGCGGATGTTGGAGTAGTACTCGTTTTCGATCTGCAGGATGTTGGTGTTCAGCTGCACCCATTCGCCATCCTTGTGGGTGCCGATCTCCACGTAGGGGGCGTACGGCGTGGCCACGGCCTTGCGCAGGCTGTCGGTGTAGCTGGGCAGGTCGTTGTAGCACGGCGTGAGGCCGGCCTGGGCGTTGCTCTGGTAACCCAGGTCGCTCATGCGCAGGCTGGTGGCGTACGGCAGGTACAGGGTGTCGGCGTCCAGCTGTTCGAGCTGGTGGCCGCGGCCGCGCAGGAAGCCTGCATCCAGGGCCGGTGAGGCACCGAACAGGTACATCAGCAGCCAGCTGTAGCGGCGGAAATTGCGGATCAGGGCGATGTAGGCCGAGGACTGGTAGTCGCGGTCGGTCTGCACGGCGCCTTCGGCTTGACGCAGCACCGGCCACAGGGCCTCGGGCAGCGAGAAATTGTAATGAATGCCGGCGATGCACTGCATGGTGCGGCCATAGCGCAGGGCCAGGCCCTGGCGGTACACGTACTTGAGCTGACCGATGTTCGAGGTGCCGTAGTAGGCAATCGGAATGTCTTCCTCGGCCGGCAGCGGGCAGGGCATCGACGGGCTCCAGAGGAACTCGTTGCCCAGCTTGGAATAAGCGAAGCGGTGAATCTTGTCCAGGCTTTCCAGGGTCTTGGCCGGGTCGCTCAGGGCCGGGGTGATGAACTCCAGCAGCGATTCGGAATAGTCCGTGGTGATCTGTTCATGGGTCAGCGCGGCGCCCAGCGCTTCAGGGTGCGGCGTCTGTGCCAGACGGCCCTGGGCAGTGACGCGCAGGCATTCGCGCTCGATGCCATGCAGGCAGTGCTCGAGCAGGGTCAGGTTGGCACGCTCGCCCAAAAGGCGCAGGCGGCGGTTGAGAATTTCGCTCAAGTTGGATTCCTTCACGCGTCAGTCGCCCCAATATGGGGGTAGAGTTGACGGTCTACAAGGGTGACGAAAGGAACCGGCGTTGTCGCCTGGTATCAGTTATTGGTGTCAGATTTTTCGCCTGACGTTCCGTTTACTTCCAGGTGGTCGATTCCGGCGCCGCATACGCAGTGCCGAAATTAACCCAGAACCGATACAAATCGCTAGAGAACCACGAAGGTTCCCTGTGCTTTTGCCATCAGTTTGTCGCCCTGAAGCACTTCGGCGTCGACCACCAGGGTGCGACGCCCACCGTGGACAACTTTTGCCACGCACAGCACCTCTCCCTCGGCCACGGCGCGCATGTAGTTGATCTTGCACTCCAGGGTAACGCTTTGCTGATCGAAGCCGTGATGGCTGGAGCACGCCAGGCCCATGGTGATATCCACGAGGCTGAACAGTGCGCCGCCATGCATCACCTGGCCACGGTTGCGCAGGTGCGGCTCCAGCGCCAGGCTCACCTCGGCCACGCCTGGTTCAAGGCGTTGCAGGCGGCAGCCCAGCAACTGGCTGAAGGCGCTGTGTACCAGCGCTTCAGGGATGTCCATCAGCGTTTCTTCAACTGCTTGGCGTTGGCGAACAACGACGCCATGGCGTTGTTCACCGGTGCCGCCGCAGGCTCTTTCGGCCGGGCTGGCGCACTTTGCTGGCGGGGCGTGGAGCCTGGGCGGCTGCCACGCGCGCCATCGACTTTCTCGCCCGGGGTGTCGCTCATGCGCATCGACAGGCCCACGCGTTTGCGTGGGATGTCCACTTCCATGACCTTGACCTTCACCACGTCGCCGGCTTTCACCGCTTCACGCGGGTCCTTGATGAACTTCTCCGACAGCGCCGAAATGTGTACCAGGCCATCCTGGTGCACGCCGATATCGACGAAGGCGCCGAAGTTGGTCACGTTGGTGACCACGCCTTCCAGAATCATGCCTGGTTCCAGGTCCTTGAGGTCTTCGACGCCGTCCTGGAAGGCGGCAGTCTTGAACTCGGGACGCGGGTCGCGGCCCGGCTTGTCGAGTTCCTGCAGAATGTCGGTGACGGTCGGCAGGCCGAAGGTCTCGTCAGTGAATTTTTTCGGGTCCAGGCGCTTGAGGAAGGCGCTGTCACCGATCAGCGAGCGGATGTCGCGGTCGGTTTCGGCGGCGATGCGCTGTACCAGTGGGTAGGCTTCGGGGTGGACGGCGGAGGCGTCCAGCGGGTTGTCGCCGTTCATCACGCGCAGAAAGCCTGCAGCTTGCTCGAAGGTTTTTTCGCCCAGGCGGCTGACTTTCTTCAGGGCCGCGCGGGTCTTGAACGCGCCGTGTTCGTCGCGGTGGGCAACGATGTTCGACGCCAGGGTGCTGTTGAGGCCGGAGATGCGCGCCAGCAACGCCACCGAGGCGGTGTTGACGTCCACGCCCACGGCGTTCACGCAGTCCTCGACCACGGCGTCCAGGCCGCGTGCCAGTTTCAGCTGGGAAACATCATGCTGGTACTGGCCGACGCCGATGGATTTCGGGTCGATCTTCACCAGTTCGGCCAACGGGTCCTGCAGGCGGCGGGCGATGGACACCGCGCCACGGATCGACACGTCCAGGTCCGGGAATTCCTTGGCGGCCAGTTCCGAGGCCGAGTACACCGAGGCGCCGGCTTCGGAGACCATCACCTTGGTCATTTTCAAGCCTGGGTATTTCTTGATCAGGTCGGCCGCCAGCTTGTCGGTCTCGCGGCTGGCGGTACCGTTGCCGATGGCGATCAGGTCCACCGAGTGTTTGGCGCACATGGCGGCCAGCACGGCGATGGTCTGGTCCCACTTGTTGTGCGGCACGTGCGGGTAGACGGTAGCGGTGTCCAGCAGCTTGCCGGTGGCGTCGACCACGGCGACCTTGCAGCCGGTGCGCAGGCCCGGGTCCAGGCCCAGGGTGGCGCGCGGGCCGGCCGGGGCGGCCAGCAGCAGGTCATGCAGGTTGTGGGCGAACACATTGATCGCCTCGGTCTCGGCGCCGTCGCGCAGTTCGCCGAACAGGTCGGTTTCCAGGTGGGTGTAGAGCTTGACCTTCCAGGTCCAGCGCACCACCTCGCCCAGCCACTTGTCGGCAGGACGGTTCTGGTTTTTCAGGTCGAAATGTTCACCGATCATCATTTCGCACGGGTGCAGGGTGCCCGGCGCTTCGTCGCCAACTTTCAGCGCGCAGCTGAGCACACCTTCGTTGCGGCCGCGGAAAATCGCCAGGGCCCGGTGCGATGGCATGCTTTTCAGCGGCTCGTCGTGTTCGAAATAGTCGCGGAACTTGGCGCCTTCCTCTTCCTTGCCGGCGATCACGCGGGCGCTGATGATGGCTTCCTGCTTGAGGAAGTTGCGCAGTTTGTCGAGCAGCTTGGCGTCTTCGGCGAAGCGCTCCATCAGAATGTACTTGGCGCCTTCCAGGGCGGCCTTGGTGTCGGCCACTCCCTTGTCGGCGCTGACGAAGCGCGCGGCCTCGGTTTCCGGGTTCAGCATCGGATCGGCCACCAGGCCATCGGCCAGTTCGCCGAGGCCGGCTTCCAGGGCGATCTGGCCCTTGGTGCGGCGCTTCTGCTTGTAGGGCAGGTACAAGTCTTCGAGGCGGGTCTTGGTGTCGGCGAGGTTGATGTCGCGGGCCAGCTCCGGGGTCAGCTTGCCTTGCTCCTCGATGCTGGCCAGGATGCTGGCGCGGCGATCGTCGAGTTCGCGCAGGTAGCGCAGGCGCTCTTCCAGGTTGCGCAGTTGGGTATCGTCCAGGCTGCCGGTCACTTCCTTACGGTAGCGAGCGATAAAAGGCACCGTGGAGCCTTCATCCAAAAGTGCCACGGCCGCTTCGACCTGTTGCGGGCGGACGCCGAGTTCTGCGGCGATGCGGCTGTTGATACTGTCCATGAGACCACCTGACCAATTGTGAATGCGGAGCCGCCGGCCGGGGCTGGCGATCACGACTGCCGGGCGCGCCCGACATAAAAGGGGCGCATTATAACCAGCGATGCAGGCTTGGGGGATGATGGCAAAGTCACCCGTCGGCGCGTCTGTCATGGCAACCCAGGTAAAATCTGCTAACAATGCACACAGCACACTGATTCGGTAGCTGCGCCATAATGCGTGCCGAGATCAAAGGAGTAAGCCATGAGCAGTAATTCACAAGCACCAAAGATCCTGATTGTCGACGACGATCAGGTCATCCGTGATCGGCTGGTGCGCTTTCTCACCGAAAATACCGACTTCAATGTCCGTGCCGTGGGTGACACCAAGGAAATGGACCGGTTGCTGGCGCGCGAAGCGTACAACCTGATCGTGCTCGACCTGATGCTTCCCGGCGAAGACGGCCTCACCGCCGCCGCGCGCCTGCGTCGCGAGAAGGCCAACCCGATCCCGGTGATCATGCTCACCGCCAAGGGTGACGACCAGGACCGAATCCGCGGGCTGGAGCATGCCGACGACTACCTCGGCAAGCCGTTCAACCCCCACGAGCTGGTCGCACGCATCAAGGCCGTGCTGTTCCGCCGCGTGGCCCCGGTGCCGGGCGCCCCGGCCAGCGAGGACGAAGTGGTCACCTTCGGCGATTATTCGCTGTCGCTGGCCACGCGCGAGCTCAAGCGTGGCGACGAAGTGCACATGCTGACCACCGGCGAGTTCGCCGTGCTCAAGGCGCTGGTGATGCACGCTCGCGAACCGCTGACCCGCGACAAGCTGATGAACCTGGCCCGTGGCCGCGAGTGGGATGCGCTGGAGCGCTCCATCGATGTGCAGATCTCGCGCCTGCGTCGTATGATCGAGCCCGACCCGTCCAAGCCGCGCTACATCCAGACCGTCTGGGGCGTGGGTTATGTGTTCGTGCCGGACGGCAACAGCAAGTGATGGGTCATTTGTAGGAGCGAGCTGCTCCGGCGCATTGGCCAGGACGGCTCGTTATCCGCAATCAGTGCGAGCCGCGCTCGTTCCTGCAAAGTTTATGGCTGCTGTGTATGAAGACCCCCGTTTGGTTCCCCCAGAGTTTCTTTGCCCGCACCTTGTGGCTGGTGCTCATTGTCGTGCTGTTTTCCAAGGCGCTGACCTTGGTTTATCTGTTGATGAACGAGGACGTGCTGGTCGACCGCCAGTACAGCCATGGCGTGGCCCTGACCCTGCGCGCCTACTGGGCCGCCGACGAGGACGACCGTGAACGCATCGCCGACGCCGCTGGCCTGATCCGTGTGGTGGGCGGTGGCGTGCCCGAGGGTGAGCAGCACTGGCCTTACAGCGAAATCTATCAACGCCAGATGCAGGCCGAGCTGGGTAGCGACACCGAGGTGCGCCTGCGCGTGCACGCGCCGCCGGCATTGTGGGTGCGTGCCCCCAGCCTGGGCGCGGGCTGGCTGAAAGTACCGCTGTACCCGCACCCGCTGCGCGGCCAGAAAATCTGGAGCGTGCTGGGTTGGTTCCTGGCCATCGGCCTGCTGTCCACGGCCTCGGCGTGGATCTTCGTGCGCCAGCTCAGCCAGCCGCTCAAGCGCCTGGTGTTTGCCGCCAGGCAATTGGGCCAGGGGCGTAGCGTGCGATTGCCGATCAGCGATACGCCCAGCGAAATGACCGAGGTGTACCGGGCGTTCAACCAGATGGCCGAGGACGTCGAGCAGGCTGGCCGCGAGCGCGAGTTGATGCTGGCGGGGGTGTCCCACGACCTGCGCACGCCCCTGACACGCTTGCGCCTGTCCACTGAATTCATGGACCCCACCAGCGACCTGGCGGCGGACATGCAGCGCGATATCGAGGACATGGACGCCATTCTCGACCAGTTCCTGGCGTTCATTCGCGATGGGCGCGACGAGGCCATCGAAGAGGTGGACCTGGCCCAGCTGGTGCAGGAAACCGTGGCGCCGTTCAACCAGCCGCAAGAGCGCGTGCGCTTGTGCCTGGAGCCGATTCCGCCGTTCCCGCTGCGCCGCGTGTCGATGAAGCGCCTGCTCACCAACCTGATCGGCAATGCCCTGCACCATGCCGGCGACGGGGTGGAGGTGGCGGCCTATGTGTCAGGGGATAACAGCGCGCCTTACGTGGTGCTCAGCGTGCTGGACCGTGGCGCCGGCATTCCCGAGGACGAACTGGCGAGCATCTTCGATCCGTTCATTCGTGGCGACCGTGCCCGCAGCGGCAAGGGCACCGGGCTGGGCCTGGCGATCGTCAAGCGCATTGCCGCCATGCATGGCGGCAACGTGGAATTGCGCAACCGCTCCGGCGGCGGCCTGGAAGCCCGCGTGCGCCTGCCGCTGGGCCTGATGCTGCCGCGCGGCGCTGTGTAAGGCTTTTTAGCCGCTGCCGAAGGCCGCGGCTTGCGCGGGGTAACTCGGGTCAGCCCTTGCCCTTGGTGCGAGTCAGGTTCGGGCCGCCGTTTTTCTCCAGGTGTTCGATGATCATCCCGGCCACATCCTTGCCGGTGGTCACTTCGATACCTTCCAGGCCTGGCGAAGAGTTGACCTCCATCACCAACGGCCCATGGTTGGAGCGCAGGATATCGACACCGGCGACGCTCAGGCCCATGACCTTGGCGGCGCGAAGGGCGGTCATGCGCTCCTCGGGGGTGATCTTGATCAGGCTGGCGCTGCCGCCGCGGTGCAGGTTGGAGCGGAACTCGCCCGGCTTGGCCTGGCGCTTCATGGAGGCGATGACCTTGTCACCTACCACGAAACAGCGGATATCGGCGCCGCCGGCTTCCTTGATGTACTCCTGCACCATGATGTTCTGCTTCAGGCCCATGAAAGCCTCGATCACCGATTCCGCCGCCTTGGTGGTTTCGCACAGCACCACGCCGATGCCTTGGGTGCCTTCCAGCACTTTGATCACCAGCGGTGCGCCGTTGACCATCTGGATCAGGTCGGGGATGTCATCGGGGGAGTGGGCAAAGCCGGTCACCGGCAGGCCGATGCCGCGGCGCGACAGCAGCTGCAGCGAGCGCAGCTTGTCCCTTGAGCGGGCGATGGCTACCGATTCGTTGAGGGGGAACACGCCCATCATCTCGAACTGGCGCAACACCGCGCAGCCATAGAAAGTCACCGATGCGCCGATGCGCGGGATCACCGCGTCGAAGCCTTCCAGCGGTTTGCCGCGGTAGTGGATCTGCGGCTTGTGGCTGGCGATGTTCATGTAGGCGCGCAAGGTGTCGATCACTACCATTTCATGCCCGCGCGCGACCCCGGCTTCAACCAGGCGGCGGGTGGAATATAGACGCGGGTTCCGCGACAGCACAGCGATCTTCATGCAACACCTGTGGAAGAGGTAGTAGAGGCCGGAAACACCGGCTTGTCTTGAACGTAAGTGACGCCCGGGTTGACCACCAGCTGGCCATGAACCAGGGCCTTGGAGCCAAGCAGCAGGCGGTATCGCATGGCCTTGCGGCAGGCCAGGGTGAATTCGACGTCCCACACCCGATCGCCCAACGCCAGGGTGGTGCGAATGACGTAGCGGGTCTGGGCGTGGCCGTTGGAACTCTTGATGGTTTTCATCGCCACCAGTGGCGCTTCGCAGCGGCGGTGACGCAGTTGCACCACCGAACCCAGGTGGGCGTTGAAGCGCACCCATTTCTCGCCGCCGCGTTCGAAGGGCTCGATTTCCGTGGCGTGCAGGCTGGAGGTGCTGGCGCCGGTATCGATCTTGGCGCGCAGGCCGGCGACTCCCAGGTCGGGAAGCGCCACCCACTCGCGCAGGCCGATAACGGTCAAATGATCAAATGTCTTCAATGGGGCAACCGAGGGTATAAAAGTTTCTGGTCGTTGCCGACGCACCTGGCGGCGGGGCATCCCGGGGGGCATTTTCCACCCCAGCATAGCCGCCGAAGAAGGGGCGCGGAACGACCTGTCGCGCAAAGCGCGGTATTCACGCAGAAACCGGCGCAAATGGCGATAGATATTGAGTGGCAAGCTGAAGATTTCGTTCATCTTGTACGTCCCTGGCGGCAGTCCGTTGCCGGCTCAGACTTTAAACGCTGAGCGTCTGACCTTGCATCCGACAGGCACGGTAGTACAGTTCCATTAAATTCCTGCGTTGAGGTAAGGCAGTGGCACAAAAACAGGAAGAGGACGACAAGGTCCGTCTGGATAAGTGGTTGTGGGCGGCGCGGTTCTACAAAACTCGCGCGCTGGCCAAGGCGGCCATCGAGAGTGGCAAGGTGCATTGCCGGGGTGAACGCTGCAAACCAGGCAAGGAACCGAGGGTGGGGGACGAGTTCCTGCTACGCACCGGTTTCGACGAACGCACGGTGGTGGTCAAGGCCCTGTCGATTGTGCGCCGGGGCGCGCCTGAGGCGCAGGCCTTGTATGAAGAAACGCCACAGAGCGTGGCCAAGCGGGAAGCGGCGGCGCAAATGCGCAAGGCCGGTTCGCTGGGTGTGACCACTGATGGGCGGCCAACCAAGAAACAGCGTCGGCAGCTCCATCAGTTTCACAGTGAGTCCTAAGCGCTGACCACGCTCAGGCATTTAAGCAACGGCACGCGCTGCAGTACGTTGAACAGCGGTTGAGTCACGCGCAGCAGCCAGCCGGAAATGCCGGCGGCAAACGGCGTGTAGTAACCCCAGCCCAGCGCCAGCAGCGCCATGGCCACGCCGCCGATGTAGTCATCCTGGCCCCAGTGGGCGCCAGCGACCAGGCGCGGCATTGAAAACAGCAGCACCAGCCCCCAGATCACCAAGTACTGGCCAAGACGGCGGGCGAAAATGCTCATGAACATGCCCCAGATCAGCAGCACCGAGGCGTGGTCGCCAGGGAAACTCTGGTTCGAGCCGTCCTTGAGTTCCAGGTGCGGATTGATGTGCGGGTACAGGTCGCTCAGGCGAACGGCGTCGCTGAGCACCAGCGATGGGCTGTGATGCTGCCAGCCCATGGCGTCGCAGACCTTGTCGAACAAGGCGCGGATGATCAGCAGCAGCACCAGCATCGACACGAAGGCCAGGGTGGCGCGTCGCGTATGGATGGCTTCGATCACCCAGTCACCGCGAATCAGCAGGGACAGCAGGATCAGTCCAACAATGATGTCGAACGGCCGCATGCTCGAAACCGCCCAGATCGAGCGCCATACCACGTGGTCGGTCAGAGGCTGGTTGAGCAGATGAAACAGCCATTCGTCGAAAGATGTGAAAAGCGCATGGCCGGCCGGCAGCAACCACAGCCCGATCAGGCCGAACGCGATTAGATTACAGAGTAGAAGGCCTCGTACGTTCCACCTTGCTTGGAACAGTGCGGGTTTGTTCATAAGATACCTCTAAGTCAGACAGAGCGATCCGCACCAGGCTGGTGCTCTAAAACGGGCTTTTATAGGCCCTTGTAAACATCTTGTCACTATTATCAGATACCCAGACCTATATGCACGACACACCAGATACCGATTACACCCAACGTTTCATCTTTGACGAATGCGACGTTCGTGGTGAGATGGTCTCGCTCGAGCGCAGCTACGCCGAGGTCCTTGCCAAGCATCCGTACCCGGAGCCGGTCGCCCAGCTGCTGGGTGAATTCATGGCTGCCGCGGCCTTGTTGGTCGGCACCCTGAAGTTCGACGGGCTGCTCATTCTCCAGGCCCGCTCCGACGGTCCGGTGCCACTGCTGATGATCGAGTGCTCCAGCGAGCGCGACATTCGTGGCCTGGCGCGGTATGAAGCCGACGCCATCGAGGCCGGTGCCACCCTGCGTGAACTGATGCCCAACGGTGTGCTGGCAATGACCGTAGACCCAAACAAGGGTCAGCGCTACCAAGGCATCGTCGAACTGGACGGTGTCGATCTGTCGGAGTGCTTCACCAACTACTTCCGGGTGTCGGAGCAGTTGGGTACCCGTTTCTGGCTCAACGCCAACGGCACTCGCGCCCGCGGCATGCTGTTGCAGCAACTGCCGGCCGACAAGCTCAAGGACGCCGAAGAGCGTGAGGCCAGTTGGCAGGACGCTACGGTACTGGCCGGTACCCTTACCGCCGAGGAACTGCTGGGCCTGGACAACGAGACCATCCTGCACCGCCTGTACCATGACCAGGCCGTGCGCCTGTTCGACGTGCAACCCCTGCGCTTCCAGTGCAGCTGCTCGCGCGAGCGTTCATCCCGCGCGCTGGTCAGCCTGGGCGAGGCCGATGCGCAGCAGTTGGTGATCGAACGCGGTGGCGTGATCGAGATCGATTGCCAGTTTTGCAGCCAGCGCTATCTCTTTGATAGCACTGAAGTTACTCAGCTTTTCGCCGGCGGTGGACTTGAAGTTCCGTCAGATACCCGTCACTGAAACGTTTAAGTAGTGCCAGTTCGCGTAAGTGCCGCCGGGTTGTCGCCGTTTCGACAGGAGGCCCCTACTATTTCTGGGCGTTTCTGGCATAATCCGGCCCACTTTTAGAGCTGTAGTAGTTTTTTTGTCTCTACTACAAAACGTTTGGAGTACTCGGCCCTTGGCCGACGGGGAACCTCATGACGCAAGCTAATAACACCGTGTACACCGATCTGAGCATCGATGAGCTGGTACAAGAAGCCCTGAAGCGCGGTGAAGGCGAGCTTGCCGATACTGGCGCGCTGGTCGTGAAAACAGGTCACCGTACCGGTCGTTCGCCGGTTGACCGCTTTATCGTTGAAGAACCCTCCACCCAGGAAGCCATCGCCTGGGGCCCGATCAACCGCAAGTTCCCGGCCGACAAGTTCGACGCCCTGTGGGACCGCGTAGCCGCCTACCTGGGCGAGCGCGAGCGGTTTGTCTCCCACGTTCACGTCGGCTCTGACGAAGCGCACTACCTGGCGGTCAAGATGACCACCGAAACTGCCTGGCACAACCTGTTCGGCCGTTGCCTGTTCATTAACCCGGAGCACTACAACCCGGGCGCCAAGCAAGAATGGCAAGTCATGAACGCCCCGTGGTTCGTGTGTGAGCCAGAGCGTGATGGCACCAATTCCGACGGCACCGTGATCATCAATTTCGCGGCCAAGAAAGTCCTGATCGCCGGCATGCGTTACGCCGGTGAAATGAAAAAAGCCATGTTCTCGGTGCAGAACTTCCTGCTGCCGGCTGCCGATGTACTGCCCATGCACTGCGCGGCCAACATGGGCGAAGACGGCGACGTCACCTTGTTCTTCGGTCTGTCGGGCACCGGCAAGACCACCCTGTCGGCTGACGAAAGCCGCTACCTGATCGGCGACGACGAGCACGGTTGGGGCGAAGGCGTTGTCTTCAACATCGAAGGCGGCTGCTACGCCAAGTGCATCGACCTGTCCGAGAAGAACGAGCCTGTCATCTGGAAAGCCATCCAGCACGGCGCGGTGTTGGAGAACGTGGTCCTGGACCCGGTCACCAAGAAAGCCGACTACGCCGACGACAGCCTGACCCAGAACAGCCGCGCCGCTTACCCGCGCGAACTGATCGAGAAGCGCGCGCCGAAAAACCTCGGTGGCGAGCCAAACGCCGTTATCTTCCTGACCTGCGACCTGACCGGAGTGTTGCCGCCTGTGTCGATCCTCAGCGAAGAGCAGGCTGCCTATCACTTCCTGTCGGGTTACACCGCGCTGGTAGGCTCCACTGAAATGGGTTCGGGCGCCGGCATCAAGTCGACCTTCTCCACCTGCTTCGGCGCACCATTCTTCCCGCGTCCGGCCGGCGAATATGCCGAGTTGCTGATCAAGCGTATCCGTGGCTTCAACTCCAAGGTGTACCTGGTCAACACTGGCTGGACCGGTGGCGGCTACGGTGTGGGCAAGCGTTTCAACATCCCGACCACTCGTGGCGTGATCGCTGCCATCCAGAGCGGCGCACTGATTGGTGCCGAAACCGAGCACCTGGGCACCATCAACCTCGACGTGCCGAAATCGGTACCGGGCGTTGACACCGTGCTGCTGAACCCGCGTAACACCTGGGCTGACCAGGCTGCCTACGACGAGGCCGCCAAGGGCCTGGCCAAGCTGTTCATCGAGAACTTCAAGAAATTTGAAGTCAGCGACGCCATCCGCACCGCAGGTCCACAGCTGTAAACGCTGTCGCGACGTGAAGAGCCGCCCTACGGGGCGGTTTTTTTATGCCTTCAAAGTAGGTCCATCCAGCCTGGGATTCAGCCGCTGAATGCACTTCATCACACGAATAAAGTTCAAAACCTGCCCGTGCTGTTCTATGGTTTGGGGATTGCCCAGCTACCTTCATCAGAGGATCTGCCATGAGCCAAAGCACCTACGACATCCAGCGCGCCGCCGTTATCGGGGCCGGAACCATGGGCCGGGGCATTGTCATGTGCCTGGCCGCCGCCGGCATCCAGGTGAAATGGATGGACAGCAACCCGCAGATGCTCAACCAGGCGCTGGAGGTGGTTGGACACACGTGGGCACATAACGTCGAGCAAGGCCGCATCGATGATGCCGAGGCAGCACGACGTTTGGCGCGCATCGCCAAGGTGGCCGATTACGCTGCCATCCACGACGTCGACCTGGTGATCGAGGCGGTGTACGAAAACCTCGAGCTCAAGCAGCAGATTTTCCGCGAGCTAGACCGCCTGCTGCAGCCGGGCGCCATCCTGGCCAGCAACACCTCCGCGCTGGACATCGATGCCATCGCCTCGGTCACCAGCCGCCCCGGGCAGGTGCTGGGGCTGCACTTCTTCAGCCCTGCGCACATCATGAAACTGCTGGAAGTGGTGCGCGGCGCCAAGACCTCGCCAGAGGTCCTGCAGGCCGGGCTGGCGCTGGGCGAGCGCATGGGCAAGGTCAGCGTGGTCTCAGGCAACTGCCATGGCTTCATCGGCAACCGCATGCTGCACTTCTACGCCAAGGAAGCGCGCATGATGCTGCTGGAAGGCTCGCTGCCGTTCGAGGTCGATGCCGCCCTGCAGGGCTTTGGCTTTGCCATGGGGCCCTTCCGCATGTACGACGTAGTGGGCATTGACCTGGAGTGGCGTGCCCGTCAGCTGTCGGGTAAAGGCATGGAGGCGCCGGAAGTGCAGGTCGATAACCGCCTGTGCGAGATGGGCCGCTTTGGACAGAAAAGCGGTGATGGCTACTATCACTACGAGCCCGACAGCCGCCAGGCCGAGCATGACGATGAGGTCGATGCGCTGGTGATCGGCGTCAGCCATGGCATGGGCTTCGACCGTCGTGCCATCGGCGCCGAGGAGATCGTTGACCGTTGCGTGCTGGCGCTGGTCAATGAAGGCGCGAAGATTTTGCAGGAAGGCATTGCGCAGTCCGCCCACGACATTGACCTGGTGTACCTCAACGGCTACGGCTTCCCCAAGGAAGGCGGTGGCCCCATGGCCTGGGCCGACAAGCAGGGCCTGGCCGAGATCGAGCGTCGCCTGCTGGAGTTCAAGGGTCGCTTCGGCGAGCATTGGCAACCGGCTGAATTGATCAGCCGGCTGGCCCGCGAGGGCGGTACTTTTGCACAGGCGACCCACGGATGAATGAAGCGATGCCCCAGCGCGAGGATTACCGGTATTTTCAGCCGATCATCACGCGCTGGCACGACAACGATGTGTATGGCCACGTCAATAACGTGACCTATTACAGCTTTTTCGACACGGCAGTGAACACCTACCTGATCGAGCAGGGCGGCCTGGACATTCACGACGGTGGGGTGGTGGGCTTCGTGGTCAGCTCATCGTGCGACTACTTTGCGTCCATCGCCTTTCCCGAGCGCATCGAAATCGGCCTGCGTGTAGGCAAGCTGGGCAATAGTTCGGTGCAGTACGAGTTGGCGGTGTTCAAGGCCGGCGAGGCGGATGCCTGCGCGGCAGGGCGGTTCGTGCATGTGTTCGTGGACCGGCAAAGCAACCAGCCGGTAAGCATCCCGCAGCCACTGCGCGAAGCCCTGCAACGCCTCGCCTGATACTACGCGATCCGTACCAGCAATCAGGGCGCATGATTATGCGCCCCGCAGCTCCTGCAGATTAGCGGTGGCGCCAGCGGCGGTCGTGGTGACGATCCCAGCGGCGGTCGTGCCCGCGGTAGTGACGGCGGTCGTCATAACCGCGGCCACGGCTGTGGGCTTCACGGTTGCTTTCGTTGCCCATGTAGTTGCCCAGCGCACCACCGGCACCACCACCGGCAGCCGCGCCAATCAGGCCACCGGTGCTGCCGCCGACGCTGTGGCCCAGCACGTTGCCGCCCGCCGCGCCCAGGCCGCCGCCGATGGCGGCTTGGCCACGGCTGTGCTTGTTCGCACCCACGGCTGCGCCACCAGCGCCGCCAAGGCCCGCGCCAATCGCCGCGCCAGTGCTGCCGCCCAGTTGCTGGCCGACCGCTGCGCCCAGAACCCCTCCCAATGCGCCACCTATACCTGCTTCTGCAGTGCCGCCAGCCGACGCGAAGCCGCTGACCAGGCTCAGGGACAACAAGAGAATCGAGGTGTACTTCATAGACAAGCTCTCAGTGGGATGACGGCGCGATCCTGAGGCTCTGTAAGAAAACTGACAACGTGAAACCGACGAATAACACGACTTGTACACAATTACCCAAGTCATTGTTTTCAAGATGAAACTTTATGAATCAGAGCGTGTCAGATGTACTTCGGGGAGGCCTTTTAACCCAGTAAAAGGCCGGTTTTGCAGGATGGCGACAGTTAAATTACCTGAAGCGTATCAGCTTTTCCATACTGCGAAGCGCTGTACACCCGAGGCCCGCTTTTCTGGGTAACGTGAATCAGATTCAAGTTGTGCCGACGTGCCCACTGCACCGCCAGCCCGGTAGGCGATGACAGGCTGACCAGCGTCTGGATACCCGCTCGCAATACCTTCTGAATCAATTCCAGGCTGCAACGGCTGGTGACCACGGCAAGGCCACCTTGGGTCGCGATGTTCTGCCGGATCAGCGCGCCTATTAGCTTGTCCAAGGCGTTGTGACGGCCGATATCTTCCCGCCCCAGCAGCAATTCGCCACGGCCATTCATGAACAGCGCCGCATGCACCGCGCCACAATGCTGGCCCAGCGGTTGGAACTCGCCGATGCGCTGGCGCAGGCCCTCCAGCCACTGCGGGGGCGGCAGCGGGGCGCTTGGCAGCACGTTGAGTTCGGGCAATGCCTGTTCCACGGCTTCCACGCCGCACAGGCCGCAACCGCTGGTGCCGGCCATCTGCCGACGCTGGTCCTTGAGGTTCCAGAAAGCGCGGCTGGAAATTTCCACTTCGGCCTGTTGTGCCGAGCCGCAGCCGCCCAGCTTCATGTCATAGATTTCGTCGGCCGAGGCGATGATGCCGCTGCCGATGCTGAAACCGACAATAAAGTCTTCCAGGTCCGTGGGGCTGACCAGCATCACCGCCTGGCTGATGCCATTGAAGGCGATCGCCAGGGCCACTTCTTCGGCCAGGGCGGTGCTGGCTTCGTCCTGCTGGTCGAGGTTGCTGTAGCTATAGGTCTGGCTGGCCGGTTGCTGGGTGTCCATCGAAACGTACCGCTGCGGGATTATTGTTCAAGCCTAGGCC
Source organism: uncultured Gammaproteobacteria bacterium (assembly GCA_963816515.1). Taxonomy (GTDB): domain Bacteria; phylum Pseudomonadota; class Gammaproteobacteria; order Pseudomonadales; family Pseudomonadaceae; genus Aquipseudomonas. Next base: position 2,718,436 of record CAWFKX010000001.1, read on the forward strand.
CGTGGGCCGGTCGGCGTCTAATCGCTTCAGGCAATGTGCTGATCGATGCAGTCAATCGCCGCGTGGTTCACAGGCCCTGGATCAGCTGCTGGTAATCCTCTACGGCCGCGAACTCCTCGGTGTTCTTCTTGCCCTTGCGGCTATCCGGCTCGCTCACTGCCAGCAGGTGGGCAACGCCGAAAGCGCGGGCACTGCGCAAAATCGGCAGGGTGTCATCGATGAACAGGCTGCGTGCCGGGTCGAATCCGATATCGTCCTGCAGGGCGCTCCAGAAGTTCTGGCTCTCCTTGGGGAAGCCATAATCGTGGGAGCTGATCAGCCGCTCGAAGTAAGGCGCCAGGGCCACTCGTTCCAGCTTCACCGATAATGAATCGCGATGGGCATTGGTGATCAGGATCACGCGCTTGCCAGCCTTGCGTACCGCAGCCAGGAAGGTGTCGGCATGGGGGCGTAACGCGATCAGGTGGGCGGTTTCCAGTTTCAGTTCGCGTACCGGCAGGCGCAGTTCGCTGGTCCAGAAGTCCAGGCAATACCAATTCAGCGTACCCGCGTTCTTCTCGAACAGCGGCTGCATTTCCATTTCGGCCATGGCGCGGCTGATGCCATGGGTCTCGGCGTAGCGCTGGGGCAGGTGCTCCAGCCAGAAGTGGTTGTCGTAATGCAGGTCCAGCAAGGTGCCGTCCATATCCAGGAGGACGGTGTCTATATCGCGCCAGGTTATGGAATGCATACGAAAGATTCTCAAGCGGTTGATGGACAAGAATGGCATTTGCCACGCCAAGCCACGGTATAGTAACCCGTTCACGCCAAGGAGCCGCCCCATGCGCCAGAAACCCACCGTTCTCGCCCGCGAGATAGTCGCCAGTAGCCGTTTGTTCCGGGTCGAGGAGGTGCAGTTGCGGTTCTCCAACGGTGTGGAGCGTACCTATGAGCGCCTGGTGGGGCGGGGCAATGGCTACGGCGCGGTGATGATCGTGGCCATGGTGGATGCCGAGCACGCGGTGCTGGTCGAGGAATACTGCGGCGGTACCGACGCCTATGAGCTGTCGCTGCCCAAGGGTCTGATCGAGCCGGGCGAAGACGTGCTGGCCGCCGCCGACCGCGAGCTCAAGGAAGAGGCCGGGTTTGGCGCCCGGCAACTGGAGCACCTGACCGAGCTGTCGCTGTCGCCCGGTTACATGAGCCAGAAAATCCAGGTGGTATTGGCCACCGACCTCTATGAAGAGCGCCTGGAGGGTGACGAGCCCGAGCCCATGCGGGTTGACCGGATCAACCTGCGCGAGCTGTCGACCCTGGCCACCCACCCGCAGTTTTCCGAAGGCCGGGCGCTGGCCGCGTTGTACCTGGCGCGCGACCTTTTGATCCAGCGCGGAGCCTTGACCCTATGACCGCCGCCCATCCGCTGTTGCCAGGCGTCATCGAACTGGCCCGCGAGGCTGGCGAGGCGATCTTGCCGTTCTGGCGCGCAGACGTGGCAGTGACGTCCAAGGCCGATGATTCGCCGGTGACCGCCGCCGACCTGGCGGCCCACCACGTGATCGTCGCCGGCCTTACCGCACTTGATCCTTCCATCCCGATTCTCTCCGAGGAAGACTGCGGCATTTCCCTGGCTGAACGGCAGGGCTGGACACGCTGGTGGCTGGTCGACCCGCTGGACGGCACCAAGGAGTTCATTTCCGGCAGCGAAGAGTTCACCGTCAACATCGCGTTGATCGAGCAGGGGCGTGTGGTGTTCGGCGTGGTCTCCATGCCCACCAATGGCCGCTGCTACTTCGGCGGTGCGGGCCTGGGGGCCTGGCGAGCGGATGAAGGCCAGGCGCCGCTGCCGATCCAGGTGCGTACCGCGCCGCCGGCGGGTGAAGCCTTCACCGTGGTTGCCAGCCGCCGCCACTCCAGCCCCGAACAGGAGCGCTTGCTCGATGGCTTGGTCGCCAGCCTGGGTGAACTGCAGTTGACCAGTGTCGGCAGTTCGCTGAAGTTCTGCCTGCTGGCCGAGGGTGCGGCTGACTGCTACCCACGCCTGGCACCGACATCGCAGTGGGATACCGCGGCTGCACAGGGCGTGTTGGAAGGGGCGGGGGGCGAAGTGCTGGACGTGGAAGGGCAGACCTTCACCTACCCGGCGCGTGAATCCTTGCTCAACACCTTCTTCCTGGCGTTGCCGGCCAAGGCCGAGTGGCGCGCGACCCTGCTGCGCCTGGCACGTATCTGAACGTCCGGGTTCGGCCGGGTAGCGCCAACGCAGAACCTCAACGGTGCAGCACGTACTGGCCCGTAAAGCTCACCGCCGGCTCACTCTGGCCTTGGTTCACCAGGTAAGTGCGCAGTTCCAGGCGTGCGCGTCCATGGCGGTTCCAGGTCGCCAGGAAACGCTTCCAGGTTTGCTCGTCAGGCGGCTCACACACCGCTTCGGCATCGCCTGTCACCGGCAGTGGGTAGCTGATCTGCCCTTCCTGAATGACGATGTGCCCACCTTCCACACCCGCTTCGCGCAGGCGCAAGTGCAGCCAGCCCCACCCGGCCAGTACGGCGCCGCAGTAGAGGCTGCCACCGAACATCGTGCTTTTGTGATTGACGTTGGGTGCCAGTGGCAGGTGCAGGCGCAGGGTCGCATGCTGCCAGCTGAGCACGCCCAGGCCCATGTCACGGGTCAAGGGAATATCGGTGTGCAGGAGGGTCGCCAGTTCGATGCAGTCTTGATTCATGTGCGGGTTCTCATGCCTCGCCGTCATCGCCGGCGGCGAAATTCAGGCCGTGTTTGCGCAGTTTGTCGTGCAGGGTCTTGCGCGGCACGCCCAACGCCTCGGCCAGGCTGCGCAGCGATCCATGCGGCTTGGCCATTTCCGCGGCAATCAGGGCACGTTCGAAGTTTTCCACTTGTTCGCTGAGGTTGCCGGCCATGGGGGCGGGCAAGGTGCCGGGCACAGTCGGGGCGCTGTGCTCCAGTTCCAGATCCAGGCCAAGGGCGAAGCGTTCGGCGGCATTCTGCAGCTCGCGCACGTTACCGGGCCAGCCGTGGCGCAACAGCAGCGCCCGCTCGCCCGGTTGCAGCTGGTTAGGCAGCAGGCCGTGGCGTTCGCTGGCGGCATCGGCGAAGTGGGTGAACAGAATCAGTGCATCCTCGCCGCGTTCGCGCAACGCCGGTATTCGCAGTGAGGCCACGTTCAGGCGGTAATACAGGTCGGCGCGAAAGCGGCCCTGGTCAGCAGCGTGGCGCAGGTCTTCCTTGGTGGCGGCGATGATGCGGATATCCAGCGGGATCAGCTGGTTGCCGCCCAGCCGCTCTACCACGCGCTCTTGCAGCAAGCGCAGCAGCTTGACCTGGACGTCCAGGCTCATGCTTTCAATTTCGTCGAGGAACAGGGTGCCGCCGTTGGCGAACTCGAACTTGCCGATGCGGCGTTTCTGCGCGCCAGTGAAGGCCCCTGGCTCATGGCCGAACAGTTCGCTTTCCACCACTGACTCGGCCAGCGCGCCAGCGTTGATTGCCACGAATGGTCCATTGCGGCGGTTTGACAGGTCGTGCAACGCCCGCGCCACAACTTCCTTGCCGGCCCCGGTTTCGCCCAGTATCAATACGTCGGCCTTGGTCGCGGCCAAGGCGCCAATCTGCTCGCGCAGGCGCAGCATCGACGGCGACTGTCCCAACAGCCGCCCGCTCAGTTCTTGGCGGTCGCTGAGGGCCAGGCGCAAGCTGCGGTTGTCCAGCACCAGGCGCCGCAGCGCCAGGGCGCGGCGCACGCTGTCGAGCAGGGCGTCGCTGGCGAACGGTTTCTCCAGGAAATCGTAGGCACCGGCGCGCATGGCTTGTACCGCCAGCGGCACATCACCATGGCCGGTGATCAGCAGCACCGGCAGCTCGGCGTCCTGGGCGTGCAGTTGCTGCAACAACGCCAGGCCGTCGAGCCCGGGCATGCGTATATCGCTGACGATCACCCCCGGCCAGTCACGCTCCAGGCGTTCCACCACGTCGTTGGCATCGCTGAGCGACAGCACCTTCAGGCCGGCGAGGTCGAGGGTCTGGCTCAGGGCCTGGCGCAAATGAGGGTCGTCATCGATCAGCACCACTTGGGTTTGGCTGTCGATGGCCGGGGCCGTGGTCATGCGGAGGGGTCCTCTGGCGGTTGAAGGTTCACCCCGGGCGGGGCGCTGCGCAGGCGCACGGTCAACAGTGCGCCGCCCTGCGGGTGGTTAGCCAACAGCAGTTCGCCGCCCAGGGCGCGCATCAGGGTATCGCAGATCGCCAGCCCCAGGCCAAGGCCCTGGGTGCGGGTCTTGGTGGTGAAGAAGGGCTCACGGGCACGCGCCAGCGATTCGCGGGTAAAACCGGGGCCGTTGTCACGGATCAGCAATTCGACGCCTTCGGCGGTCTGTTCGGCACTGATCCACAGGCAACGCGGGTTGGCTTTTTCGGTCAGCGCATCAAGGGCATTGGCCAGCAGGTTGCTCAGCACCTGGCGCAAGCGGGTTTCTCCCGCTTGTACCCACAGCGGTGCATCCGGCAGGTCGCGAAACAGTTCAACCGCCATGGCCCGCCGGCGCTTGGCCAGCAAGGCCAGGGCATCGTCCAGGGCGGGCTGCAGGGCGACGCTTTCCAGTGCGTGCCGGTCGCGGCGGGCAAAGGCGCGCAGGTGGGCGATGATCGAGGCCATACGCCCGGTCAGCTCGCCAATCAGCTTGAGGTTTGCGCGAGCATCCTCAGTGCGCTGGTGATCGAGCAGCACTTCGGCGTTTTCGGCGTAGCTGCGAATGGCCGCCAACGGCTGATTGAGCTCATGGCTGATGCTCGCCGACATGGTGCCCAGCACCGACAATTTGCCCGCCTGTACCACTTCATCCTGCACGCGCACCAGTTCCTGCTGCGCCTGTTCGCGCTCCAGTACCTCCTGTTTCAGACGGCTGTTGAGCGCTTCCAGGTCGCTGGTGCGCTCGACCACGCGCATCTCCAGTTCGCGGCGGGCCTTGGCTTCGAAGGCAATGCGGTCCAGGTAGTTGCGACGGCGCTGCATCATCAGGCCGAGCAGCAACATCACCACCAGCAAGGCCGCGCCGCCAATCGCCACCACGGTACGCACTGGTCGGTCGATCAGCGCGCGCGGTGCCAGAATGCTTGCGTTCCAGCCGGTTTCAGCGATGGGATGGGTTTGCATCAGCCACGCTTGTTCGTCGAGGTTCAGCGGTTGCGGATCCTGGGTCGGGTAAGGCTGGATAGAGACGATGGCCTGGTGCTCCTCATCCGTCAGCGGCCGGGTGGAACGGAAGCGCCACTCCGGTTTCGACGTCAGGATAACCACCCCGTGCTGGTCGGTCAGCAGCAGCTGCTCGGGGGTCTTGCCCCACAGGTTTTCAGTGTGGTCCAGGTCGACCTTGACCACCAGGGCGCCCACCACCTGGCTGCCTTCGTGCACAGCGGCCGCGAAAAAGTAACCGCGTTTGCCGGACGTGGTGCCCATGCCGAAGAACCTCCCCAGCCGGCCGGCGATAGCATCACTGTAGTAAGGTCGGAAAGCGAAATTGCGGCCAACGAAGCTGTCTTTCTTCTGCCAGTTGGACGCCGCCAGGGTGTTGCCGTCGGGGTCGAGCAGGTACATCACTTCGGCACCCGTCTGCTCGCTGATGTCCTTGAGCAAGCGGTTGGCATGGTCGACTACGCTCGGGTCGCCGGGCGCTGCCAACGTGGCGCGCAGCGAAGGCAGGTCGCCGAGAATCTGCGGCAGCGTTTCATAGCGATGCAGCGTGCCCAGCAGGTTGGCCACGTACAAGTCGAGGGTCTGGCGATTCTGGCTCACCAGCTCGCTGCGGTAGTAGCGCTCGGCAAGGTGCTGCAGCGGCCACAACAACGGCGCCAGGCACAGGGCCAGCAAGGCGAGACTGCGCCAGCGGGGGCGGCGGGGTAGCGAGGGAGTCATGTCGAAAAAAATGCGCCGGAGGGTGTCCGGCGCATTATGCGTCAAGCCAACGGTGCCAGGCACTCAATCAGCGCATCGCGCCAATTGGGCAAGTGCACGTTCCACTGATGCTCCAGGCGACTGCAATCGAGCCGCGAGTTCAATGGGCGCACGGCCGGCGTGGGGTAAGCGCTGGAAGGTATCGGCTCCAGTGTCGCGCAGGGCTTGTCCTGGGCCAGCAAGTGCTTGCCAATTTCCTGGGCGAAGCCGAACCACGAGGTTTCACCCTTGGCAGTCAGGTGGTACGTGCCCCACGGGCCAGCCTGGCCTTTGAGCCAGTGCTCGATGAGCGCTTGGGTGGTACCGGCAATGGTGCCCGCCCAGGTGGGCGCGCCAATCTGGTCGGCTACCACGCGCAGTTCTGGCTTCTCCTGCAGCAGGCGCTGCATGGTCAGCAGGAAGTTGCGGCCGTGCAGCGAGTAGACCCAACTGGTACGCAGGATAAGGTGCTTGCCGCCCACGAAACGAATGGCTTTCTCGCCTTCCAGCTTGCTGCGCCCGTAGACGCCCAGCGGGTTGGTTTCGTCGTCCTCGTGGTACTGGCCTTCCTTGCGACCGTCGAACACGTAGTCGGTGGAGTAGTGGATCAGCGGGATATCAAGCGCCGCCGCTTCTTCGGCAAAGATGCCAGGCGCGGTGGCGTTGATGGCAAACGCCAGGTCTTCCTCCGTTTCCGCCTGGTCCACCGCCGTGTGCGCGGCGGCGTTGATGATCAGCGTCGGGCGCAGCGTGCGCACGACTTCACGGATACCTTCAGGCTGTGCCAGGTCCAGCTTGTCGCGACCCAGCACGTGCAGCTCGCCCAAGTGGCCCAGGCGCTGCTGCAGCTCGCGGGACACTTGGCCGAACTGGCCGCTGATGAGGATTTTTTGGCTCATGGGAACAGGTCAGCCTCTTGCAGGGATTTGCCTTGCTGATCCTTGGCCGACAACTGGGGAACCACGCCATCCAGCTCCCAGTCGATGTTCAGGGTCTCATCGTCCCAGCGGATGCAGCGTTCGGCAGAGGGCGTGTAGTAATCAGTGGTCTTGTACAAGAACTCAGCATAGTCGCTGAGCACCACGAAACCATGCGCAAAGCCCTTCGGCACCCACAACTGGCGGTTATTCTGCGCGCTCAGGCGCACGCCCACCCATTTGCCGAACGTCGGCGAGCCGCGGCGGATGTCCACGGCCATGTCCAGCACTTCGCCAGCGGTGACCCGCACCAGTTTGCCCTGGGCGTTTTCGATTTGGTAATGCAGGCCACGCAGCACGCCCTTTTGTGAGCGCGAGTGGTTGTCCTGGACAAAGGCTTCAGTGATACCGGTTGCCTGTTCGAAGGCCTTGGCGTTGAAGCTTTCGTAGAAAAAGCCGCGCTCGTCACCAAATACCTTGGGTTCGATGATCAGGACCTCGGGTATTTCGCTGGCGATCACATTCATCTGGTTTCCCCTGCAATGCTGTACAAATATTGGCCATAGCCAGTCTTGCCGAATGCCTTGGCGCGCACCAGCAGCTGTTCGCGATCAATCCAGCCGTTCTGGTAGGCGATTTCCTCCAGGCAGGCAACCTTGAGGCCCTGGCGGTGCTCGATGGTCTGCACGTACTGGGAGGCCTCGATGAGGCTGTCGTGGGTGCCGGTGTCGAGCCAGGCAAAGCCGCGCCCGAAGCGCTCCACGCGCAGGTCGCCACGTTCCAGGTAGGCATTGTTGACGTCGGTGATTTCCAGCTCGCCGCGTGGCGACGGCTTGACGTCCTTGGCGATCTGCACCACGTCGTTATCGTAGAAATACAGGCCGGTGACCGCGTAGCTCGACTTGGGCTGCGCCGGTTTCTCTTCGATGGACAAGGCCTTGCCTTGCTCGTCGAAGTCGATCACGCCGAAGCGTTCCGGGTCTTTCACCCAGTAACCGAACACCGTGGCGCCTTTGGTCTGGCTGGCGGCGCGCTGCAGCTGCTCGCTGAAGTGCTGGCCATGGAAAATGTTGTCACCCAGGATCAGGCACACCGGGTCTTTGCCGATGAATTCCTCGCCGATCAGGAACGCCTGCGCCAGGCCGTCCGGGGAAGGCTGCTCGGCGTAGCTGATGCTGACCCCGAACTGGCTGCCATCGCCCAGCAGTTGGCGATACTGAGGCAGGTCGGCCGGGGTGGAAATCAGCAGGATGTCGCGAATACCCGCCAGCATCAGCACCGAGATCGGGTAATAGATCATCGGTTTGTCGTAGATGGGCAGCAATTGCTTGGAAACACCCAGGGTGATGGGGTGCAGACGCGTGCCGGAGCCCCCGGCCAGTACGATACCCTTGCTCATGCGATCAGATCCTTTGCGTCAGTGGAGCCCAGGCGTTCGCCCTGATAACTGCCGTCTTGAACGCGACGGCACCATTCCTGGTTGTCCAGGTACCATTGCACGGTTTTGCGCAGGCCGGTCTGGAAGGTTTCATCCGGCACCCAGCCCAGCTCGCGTTCGATCTTGCTGGCGTCGATGGCGTAGCGCAGGTCGTGGCCCGGGCGATCCTTGACGAAGGTTATCAGCTCGGCGTACTGGCTGATGCCGGCCGGGTGCTCGGGTGCCAGTTCGTCGAGCAGGGCACAGATACTGCGCACCACGTCGATGTTCTGCTGCTCGTTGTGGCCGCCGATGTTGTAGGTCTCGCCGACCTTGCCTTCGGTGACCACCTTGAACAGGGCGCGGGCGTGGTCTTCGACGAACAGCCAGTCGCGCACCTGCTTGCCGTCACCGTACACCGGCAGCGGCTTGCCCTTGAGGGCGTTGAGTATCACCAGCGGAATGAGTTTTTCCGGGAAGTGGAACGGCCCGTAGTTGTTCGAGCAGTTGGTCACCAGCACCGGCAGGCCATAGGTGCGCTGCCAGGCACGCACCAGGTGGTCGGAGGCCGCCTTGCTGGCCGAGTAGGGCGAGCTGGGCGCGTACGGGGTGGTTTCGGTGAACAGATCGTCCACGCCGTGCAGGTCGCCGTACACTTCGTCAGTGGAAATATGGTGGAAGCGGAAGGCTTCTTTCTCTGCGCCAGGCAGCTTCGACCAGTAGGCGCGGGTGGCCTCAAGCAGGCTGTAGGTGCCGACGATGTTGGTCTGGATGAAGTCCGACGGGCCGTCGATGGAGCGGTCCACGTGGGATTCGGCCGCCAGGTGCATGATTGCGTGGGGCTCGAACCGCGCCAGTACAGCGCTCACGGTGGCCTGGTCGACGATATCCGCCTGGACGAATTCGTAACGGCTGTTGCTGGCGATGCTGGTCAGCGACTCCAGGTTGCCGGCGTACGTCAGTTTGTCGAGGTTGAGCACTTCATGCTCGGTATTTTCAATCAGATGGCGAACGAGGGCCGAGCCAATGAAGCCGGCACCTCCGGTAATCAGGATTCGCATGTCGATTTGCCTTCTTCCATAAACTGACATTGAGCGGTTGCAGCATAGCTTGTGGGCAGGGATTGCCCTGCGCAAGCGTGATTCATCGACAAAAAGTCACCAGAACCCATGTAGCATCAAATTTTCCAATGCGCTTGCTTAACGCGAGTCGCAGTGGCGATATAAGCGGCTTAAAACTACAAGAGGTTGCCCTGATGTCGCTCGCCACGTTGATTCACCGGTCCAGCCAGCCCAGCCCCATTGTCAGTGCCGATCAGGCGCAGATGCTGCTGCGCGCGCACTACGGCCTGCACGGTGCGTTGACGCCATTAGGCAGCCAGCAAGACCTTAACTTCCTTGTCGATACCGATGATGGACGCTTTGTACTGAAGATCTGTCACGGTGACTACGCTACCGTCGAACTGCAGGCCCAGCATGCCGCCCTTGCGCATTTGGCCGGCAAGGGCCTGCCGGTGCCTGGCGTGCGCCAGGCCGTCGATGGCCGCGACCTGCTGAGCGTGATGGTCGACGAGCGCACGGTACACATTCGCCTGCTTGATTACATCGACGGCCAGCCGCTGACCCGCCTGCCCCATTTCAGTGCCCGGTTGCGTGCGCAAATGGGTCAATTGTGCGCACAGGTCGACCAGGCGCTGGCCGACTTCGATCACCCCGGCCTGGCGCGTACCCTGCAATGGGACCCCCGCCACGCGCCGGCGCTGATCGCTGAAATGCTCCCCGTGCTCGCCGACCCCCAGCGCCGCAACCAGGTGGCCGAGGCCGCCGCCCAGGCCGGGCAGCGCCTGCTGGCAGTCCAGGATGAGCTGCCCAGCCAGGCCGTGCACCTGGACATCACCGATGACAATAGCGTGTGGCACCGCGATGCCCATCGTGCCTGGCAACTGAGCGGCCTGATCGACTTCGGCGACCTGATCCGCACCTGGCGCGTCGCTGACCTGAGCGTGACCTGCGCCGCCCTGCTGCACCATGCCGAAGGCGACCCCTTCGCCATTTTGCCGGCGATCACGGCCTACCATGCCTGCAATCCGCTGACCCGTGCCGAGTGGCTGGCGTTGTGGCCGATGGTGGTCGCCCGCGCTGCCGTGCTGGTACTCAGCAGCGAGCAACAGTTGGGCATTGCCCCCGATAACCGCTACGTTGCCGACAATATTGCCCATGAGTGGCAGATTTTCGATGTCGCCACCGCCGTGCCCTTCGATCTGATGGAGGTGGCGATACTGCAAGCGGTAGGCCTTGAACTGCCGCCGCTGGACCTGAGCGCCTGCGCGCCGCTGTTGCCTGGCCTTGAGGCGGCGGCCTTCGAGCGCGTCGACCTGGGCGTGCTCAGCGAGCATTTCAGCCACGGCAACTGGCAATTGCCGGGCGCCGATGAGCGTCTGCTGACGGCCTATCCACAGGCCAGTTCGCTGCATGGCCAATTCCGCTTATCGCGCACCCGCATCGACAGCGCGGCCGAGCCGCATACCTGTGCCCTGCATGTAGAGCTCAATGTGCCCGCAGGCACGGCAGTGCAGGCGCCGTTCGCCGGTCAGCTGCGCCGTGCGGCTGACGCGGGCCTGTGGTTGGTGGGGGAGGGCGTCAGCCTGCATCTGTGGGGTGTACAGTGCGACCTGGATGAAGGTTGGCCATTGGCCCGTGGCCAGGCGCTGGGCCACAGCACCGGCCTGTTGCTGGTACAGCTGTGCCGCGCCGAGGAAATCAGCCCGCCATTGTTCGCGCCGCCTTCGCGTGCCGCCGCCTGGCTGGCGCTGTGCCCCTCGCCCAAGGCCCTGTTGGGTTTCGACTGTGACGCCGCGCCTCTCGCCGATGCACATGCGCTGCTGGAGCGCCGTGATGCCAGCTTCGCTCGGTCGCAGAAGCATTATTACCAGGCGCCACCGCAGATCGAGCGCGGCTGGCGCAACCACCTGATCGATATGCAGGGCCGCTCCTACCTCGATATGCTCAACAACGTCGCGGTACTGGGCCATGGCCATCCGCGCATGGCCGCCGTGGCGGCGCGTCAGTGGTCGCTGCTCAATACCAACTCGCGCTTCCATTACGCGGCCATTGCCGAGTTTTCCGAGCGTTTGCTGGCGCTGGCCCCCGAAGGCTTCGACCGGGTATTCCTGGTCAACAGCGGCACCGAGGCCAACGACCTGGCGATTCGCCTGGCCTGGGCCGCCAGTGGCGGCCGCGACATGCTCAGCGTGCTGGAGGCCTACCATGGCTGGTCGGTGGCCACCGATGCCATCTCCACTTCCATTGCCGATAACCCGCAAGCCTTGAGCACCCGGCCTGATTGGGTGCACCCGGTGACCGCACCGAATACCTACCGTGGTGCTTTCCGGGGCCCGCACAGCGCCGCCGGCTACGTGCAGAACGTCGATGAAACCCTGGCCCGCCTGACGGCCGCGCAGCGCCAGGTGGCCGGCTTCATCTGTGAACCGGTGTACGGCAATGCGGGCGGTATCGCCCTGCCGCCCGGTTACCTGCAACAGGTGTATGCCAAGGTGCGTGCGCTGGGTGGCGTATGCATTGCCGACGAAGTGCAGGTCGGCTACGGCCGCCTGGGCGAGCACTTCTGGGGCTTCGAGGAGCAGGGTGTGGTGCCCGATATCATCACCATGGCCAAGGGCATGGGCAACGGCCACCCGCTGGGCGCGGTCATCACTCGCCGGGACATCGCCGAAGCCCTGGAAGCCGAGGGCTATTTCTTTTCTTCGGCTGGCGGCAGCCCGGTCAGCTGTCAGATCGGCATGGCCGTGCTCGACGTGATGGGCGAGGAGGGCCTGTGGGAAAACGCCCGCGTGGTGGGCGCCCATTTCAAGGCGCGGCTTGAAGCACTGATCGATCACCATCCACTGGTGGGCGCGGTGCACGGTTCCGGGTTCTACCTGGGTGTGGAATTGGTGCGCAACCGCGAGACCCTGGAGCCCGCCACCGAGGAGACTGCGGTGCTGTGCGAGCGGCTTCGCGAGCTGGGCATCTTTATGCAGCCGACGGGGGACTACCTGAACATTCTCAAGATCAAACCGCCGATGGTCACCACGCGGGAGAGTGTGGATTTCTTCGTTGACTGCGTGGCGAAGGTGCTATCGGAAGATCTTTAAGTTCGATTTATATCGATTAAAATCGGTTGCCTGCGCCAATCGTGTCGAATGCGGTCCCACGCTTTTCTACCCGAGAAAAGCCTTTCGCTCTTCTAAAGCCGATAAATATCAGCTATAAAGCATTCCAGATATTTATCGGTCTTTCTTGAGGAGAGTGTTGATGAGTCGCGTTGTCACTGTTGCCGCCACCCAGATGGCCTGTTCGTGGGATCGCCAGGCCAATCTGGCCACCGCCGAGAAGCTGGTGCGCGAAGCGGCAGCCCAGGGTGCCCAGATCATTCTGATTCAGGAGTTGTTCGAAACGCCGTACTTCTGCCAGAAGCCGAACCCGGACTACCTGCAACTGGCCACGCCGACCGACACCAACGCCGCCATCGAGCATTTCCAGGCTGTGGCCCGCGAGCTGCAAGTGGTGCTGCCCATCAGCTTCTACGAGCTGGCTGGCCGCGCGCGCTTCAACAGCATCGCCATCATCGACGCCGACGGCAGTAACCTGGGCATCTACCGCAAAAGCCACATTCCCGATGGCCCCGGCTATCACGAGAAGTACTACTTCAACCCCGGCGACACCGGCTTCAAGGTGTGGCAGACCCGCTACGCCAAAATCGGCGTGGGTATCTGCTGGGACCAGTGGTTCCCGGAGTGCGCACGCAGCATGGCGCTGCAAGGTGCTGAAATCCTGTTCTACCCGACCGCCATCGGCAGCGAGCCGCACGACACCACCATCAGCTCGCGTGACCACTGGCAGCGCGTACAGCAAGGCCATGCCGGCGCCAACCTGATGCCGCTGGTGGCCAGCAACCGTATCGGCAACGAAGCCCAGGACGGTTACGACATCACTTTTTACGGCAGTTCCTTTATCGCCAACCAGTTCGGCGAGAAGGTCGAGGAACTGAACCAGACCGAGGAAGGCGTGCTGGTGCACAGCTTTGACCTCGACAAACTTGAACATACACGCAGTGCCTGGGGCAGCTTCCGTGATCGCCGCCCGAACCTGTATGGTGCACTGAAAACTCTCGACGGTTCCCTGGAGTCCTGATCAGCCATGACCACTTTGACGACTACCCCCCGCGCCGATGGCTTCCACATGCCTGCCGAGTGGGCCCCGCAAACCCAGGTGTGGATGGTGTGGCCAGAACGCCCGGACAACTGGCGCCTGGGCGGCAAGCCTGTGCAGGCGGCCCACGTGACCCTGGCCAAGGCCATCGCCCGGTTCGAGCCGGTGACCGTGGCCGTGTCGGCCGGCCAGTACGACAACGCCCGCGCGCGGCTGGACGCCCCGAACATTCGTGTGGTGGAAATCAGTAACGACGACGCCTGGGTGCGTGACACCGGCCCGACCTTCGTCATCAACGACCAGGGTGACGTGCGCGGTGTGGACTGGGGCTTCAACGCCTGGGGTGGTTTCGATGGCGGTTTGTACTCGCCGTGGAACCGTGACGAGCAGCTGGCCAGCAAAGTGCTGGAAATCGAACGCTGCGACCGTTACCACACCGAAGGTTTCGTGCTGGAAGGCGGCTCGATTCACGTCGACGGCGAAGGCACCCTGGTGACCACCGAGGAATGCCTGCTCAACCGTAACCGTAATCCGCATCTGACTCGCGAAGAAATCGAAGCCGTGCTGCGCGATCACCTGGCCGTGGACACCATTGTCTGGCTGCCCGACGGCCTGTTCAACGATGAAACAGATGGTCATGTCGATAACTTCTGCTGTTACGTGCGCCCGGGTGAAGTGTTACTGGCCTGGACCGATGATTCCAATGACCCCAACTACGCCCGCTGCCGTGCGGCCATGAGCGTATTGGAGAACACCAAGGACGCAAAAGGCCGCACCTTTGTGGTGCACAAGATGCCCATTCCTGGGCCTTTGTATGCAACAGAAGACGAATGCGATGGCGTCGATCCGGTCGCGGGCACCCAGGAACGCAACCCCTCCGTGCGCCTGGCGGCCTCCTACGTCAACTTCCTGATCGTCAATGGCGGCATCATTGCCCCTAGCTTCGACGACCCGAAAGATGCCGAAGCCAAGGTGATTTTGCAGCGTATCTTCCCCGATCATGAAGTGATCATGATCCCGGGTCGCGAATTGCTGCTCGGTGGTGGCAACATCCACTGCCTGACCCAACAGCAACCGGCACCGTTGAAACGCTGATCGAAGAGTCAAATGAAGAACCCGTCATGTGACGGGTTTTTTGTATCTGCACCGATAAGTTGGTATGCCATGGCACAGCTTTTGTATCGCTTTCTTCGGCTTAAATGACTGCGTGTGTCAATCGTACTGTCATAAAGCGTGGGTAAGTTTGCCGCTCACGGAACCGGGGAAAACAGGTGTCGATATGAACGCAATCAGTGAGCCGGCCTCGCATCCCTCGCCCATCACTGCAGAGTCGTTGCAGCGGGTGGCGCAGTGGTTGAAATGCAACGGCAGTATCAAGCTGCAAAAACCAGATCCATTGCAGGTGCTCAGTGAGCGTTATCCAGCCGGGCTGCTCAGCCAGGCAGAGTTGGAAGCGTTACTGGGTTCGTTTCACCACTAGCTGCAAGTCGTCACGACGACGCCACGTGTCTTGAGGCATGGAGCCTCACCCTCCTTGTTGCTTTCGTTTGGTTATATCCTCCTAACTCCTTGTAAATTGACACTTTGGCCGGGCCCCCGCTAGGATTCCGCCCAACGCCTGTGGCTATCCGCCACCTGTCCAGTATTCGATAAGGCCCGCGTTGCACTCGTGCACGTGGGCTTTTGCATTTTGCGTCGGGGAAACGTACTGGGCGGGGCGTCTTAACCAGCAATAAGGAAAACAAGATGTTGAATTCACGTATCGGTCTGATCGCATTGGGCCTGATGAGCGCCGGCCAGGCCATGGCCAGCGATCAAGACGATGCCAAGGGTTTTGTCGAAGACAGCCACCTGTCGGTGCTGGCACGCAATGCCTACATCAACCGTGACTATAAAAACGGCAAGGACGACAAGTCCGAGTGGGGCCAGGCTTTCATCGGTACCTTCACGTCCGGCTTCACCCAGGGCACCGTGGGTGTAGGCGTTGATGCGTTCGGCCTGTACGCCAAGAACCTGGAACAATCGGACAGCCGCAGCGGCGCTGGCGGTATCGACTTCTTCCGTCAGGGTAACGATGGTTCGCCTGCTAGCGACCTGGCTCGCGCTGGCGCCGCCGTGAAATTCCGCTTCTCCAACACCGTGGTGAAATACGGTGACCAGATGCCGTCCCTGCCGGTACTGAGCTACGACAACAGCCGCCTGTTGCCGGAAAGCTACACCGGTACCCTGATCACCTCGAAAGAGATCAAAGGCCTGGAGCTGAACGTCGGTCACTTCACCGAAGAAGCGCAGAAAAGCGCCGAAGGTCGTGACAGCGGCGAGCTGAAAAGCCTGAACGTCTACGGCGGTAGCTACGCGTTCAATGACAACTTCAAGGCGTCGTTGTACGGCACCACTATCGAAAACGTCGGCAAGAAACAGTACCTGGGCATGACCTACGTGCTGCCGATCCAGAAAGACCAGTCGCTGACCTTGGACTTCAACGGTTACAAGACCGAACTGGACAGCCAATGGGCTGACGCCAACAGCACGGGTCGCGACAACACCATCTGGAGCCTGGCGGCCACCTACGCTGTGGGCCCACACTCGTTCATGGTCGCGCACCAGAGCAGCACCGGCAGCACCGGCTACAACTACGGTGGCTATCAGCGTAGCGGCGGCGTCGGTGACGGTGGTACTTCCATCTACCTGACCAACTCCTACTGGTCGGACTTCAACGGTGAAGACGAGCGTTCGTGGCAGCTGGCCTACGGCCTGGACTTCGGTGCCTACGGTATCCCTGGCCTGACCTACAAGTTTGCCTACGTGCGTGGCGACAACATCACCGCAGGCGACGCCAGCGGTGGTACCGAGCGCGAAATCTTCAACCAGCTGCAATATGTGGTTCAAGAAGGCCCGGTCAAAGACCTGACTGTTCGTGTTCGCAGCTCGATCCTGCGTGTGTCGGATAACGTCGGCTCCAACAACCCGACGCCGTACAACTTCAGCGGTAACGAAGTACGCGTGTTCGTCGACTACCCAATCAACATTTTCTGATTGGCCTGACGCACCGTGCATGCCCAGCAAGCCCCGCCCTAGCGCGGGGCTTGCTGCATCTGGCGCTTGCGCTACTATCCTCGACTTCTTTTCTACAGGACGTTAACCGTTATGCTGCGTCTAACTCGTACCGCCTGGTCAACCCGCCTGGCGTTCGCCACGGGCCTGTTGCTGGCCGCCGCGTTGCCTGCCAGCGCCGATCAAATGCTGGCGCTGAGTGCGGCCCAGCAGGAAATGGTCGATGGCATGATCAAGCTCGATGGCCGCACGGAGTACCAGAACGTGGCCTTCGGCTTCGGCGTGATGCCTGGCGTGACCACGGCCTACCAGGGCAATGGCACCGATGACGGTGTGCTGATACCGCTGGGCGGCGACCGTGCTATCACCGTCAACGCTGGCTACGACGCCGCGATGCTGGGCAGTACCAAGGCGCTGATGGACAGTGAACTGTCAGCAGTGGACCCCGGCGGCGTGCAACGCCAGCCCGTGGTGCTGGATTCGCAACCAGCGGAGCAGGCGCAGTGGAGCGACGGCCACTTCCTGCACCGGGTGATTGTCGAGTACCGCGGCACCGGTCCCGATGACGGCATCAACTACACAGTGCCGCTGCAGACCGACGCCCAGCACCAGCAGGCTGACGGCCACGCATTCGATGCGGTGGTGAAGTCGTTCAAACACTATCAGATCGAAGATGATTGATTCCGACGCGGCCTTGCGGCCGCTGCCACGGGCGTTGGGTCATTGGTCGGTAGGGACGACTTCCACGGCGGTGATCTTCCAAACGTCCTTGTCCTTGCCCAGCGTCACGTTCAGCACTTGGCTGTTGTCCTGAGTGGTACCCAGCACCACATTTTCCTGCGCGGTGGCGCCCTTCACGGCAGTCTCGGTGACCTGGATGTGGGTCAGCCAGCTGTCATCGATATCCTGCGACTTGATGAAGTAGTCCTCATCCAGGCCGTCTTCGCTCTTGGCCTGCTTGTCGATCGACTTGATCAGGTTTTCGCTCACGTACTGCTGCATCTGCTGGGGGTTATCGTCCAGCGGCACCTTGTCGTCGTTCAGGCGCTTGAGGTACCAGGCATAGAACGATTGGGTGGTTTGCTGGGCCGATGGGGTCGCCTCGGCCATGGCGATGGAAAGGTGAAAACCAGCCAGAACACACAACAACGAAAGCAGACGCTTCATGATCAGTTACCCAACAGATTGAGTGAGGGGTTGACGCAGCAAGGCGCGAAAAACAAAACGCATAGTACAGAGACACGGCAGGGTAGGACCAGTTGCACAGCGCACAAATGAAAACGCCACTCAGGCGAGTGGCGATTTTCCATTGCCCGATCCGCCCACCGCGTCAACGTACCGGGTTACTCACCCCTTCGATTTGCCGCTTTACCTGAAGCGGGTCATCAATGCCCTTGAGCACCAGGTCGCTGATACCGCGCCCGGTAATGCGCACCGTGCCAAAACCCAACAACCGGCCCATCACGCTCTGGTCCAGGTCCACGGTCTCGATGGACGACAGTTTCATCTCGTCCGTGGTGCGGCTGATGATGCCGCGCTTGTGGATAACCCGCTTGTTGGTCACGCCGTTTTCCTGGCAGCGCAGGCTCAGCCACTTGTAGATGGCCACGGGGGACAGGATGCCCACGGTCAATACCGCCAGCAGCACCCAGAACCATACGTTGACCCAGCTCAGCCAGTGCAGCTTGAAGATGGCTTCGACCTGCTCGCCGGCCGACAGTGAACTCTCGATATAGGTTTTGCTCGCCACGGGGTACTCCCTTGCAGTTGATGGGCCGGACTTTAGCATTGTCGGGCAAGCAAACGTGAAACACACCCCGTCGGCCAGACCGTTGCCACCCGCACAACCTGTGCGATGATGGCTACAGGCCTTCTTCCAGGTAACACGTGTGGACGCTGATTCCGAACAGCCCCAGTCAGACGTCATTGCTGACCAGCGCTTCCATGGATTGACGCGCCTGCTGCAACGCCATTTCGGCGTGGCTGCGGCGTTGCTGTTGCAACACCAGGGCGGCCAGCTGGCCCTGCGCGCCAGCAGCGGCACGCCACCCGCCGCCCACGCCGATGACCCGCAATGCCATGCCCCCATCACCGACGCCAGCGGCCAGTTGCTGGGCGAGTTCGTGCTGCTGGGCCGCAGCCAACTGCACCCCGGCGAACAACAACTGCTTGAAGAACTCAGCCAACTTGCCGCCGCAGCCTTTCAGGCCGAGCAACGTGAACACGTGCTCAACCAGCAACTGGCCGCCCTGCGCGAAAGCCAGGACCGCCTGGCGCTGGCCATCGACAACAGCGGCACCGGCGTGTGGGACCGCGACGTGGTCAACAACCACATCCACTACTCCGCCGGCTGGAAAGCCCTGCTCGGCTACGAACCCCACGAACTCACCCCGCACCTGCGCGACAGCTACAACCGCGTGCACCCCGACGACCTGCCATTCGTGCAAGCCACCATCCTGGCCCATTTCCAGCAACGCACCAGCGCCTACGAAGTGGAACACCGCGTGCGCTGCAAGGACGGCAGCTACAAATGGATCAACAGCCGCGGCAAAGTCGTCGCCCGTGACAGCCACGGCAACCCCCTGCGCATGATCGGCACCACCACCGACATCACCGAACGCAAACGCCTGGAAGCCGAGCTGCAAGCCCATGCCAGCATCGACTTCCTCACCCAACTGCCCAACCGCCGCCACTTCATGCAACAACTCAGCGCCCAGCAAAGCAACGCTTGCGTACTGATGCTCGACCTCGACCACTTCAAACACATCAACGACCGCTGGGGCCACGCCACCGGCGACCTGGCCCTCAAACACTTCGCCGAGATACTCAGCGGCCAACTGCGCAAAACCGACATCGCCGGCCGCATCGGCGGCGAAGAATTCGCCGTGCTGCTGCGCGGCACCCACAGCCGCGATGCGTGCGCCTTCGCGGTTAGGTTGCAAGAGAGGCTGGCGGTGATGCCGTTGATGCATGGCGGGCGGGTGATCGGGTTGACGGTGAGTATCGGCGTGAGTGATTTGCGTGAAGGGGATGGCGGGGCGGAGGCGGCGATGGGGAGGAGCGATCGGGCGTTGTATCGGGCGAAGGAGGCGGGGAGGAATAGGGTGGTGGCGGAGTAATAAAACGGCCGCACTACCAGCGTTACGCTCGTTGGTAATGCGGGGATGATTGCAGTGGGCTCGTGGGAGCGGGCTCTGCCCGCGAAGCTGACACCTCGGTGCCCAAATTTTAAGCGTCAAACCAGGCCACGCTGTCGCATAAAAACTATCAACATCAACTAGTTATCCATGTTGATAACTTTTCGGAAGCTCCTGAAATGTTGGTCGAAGGCCCTGTGAATAATAATATCCACAGGGTCGCGGTGTAGGTTTTCCACAGGGTAAATAATGCCAGGATAGCGCGGGCTAGAGCGCTTGGCGCGCTTCCTCAATCGTAACGGCAAGACGTTCGCGTAACGGCTCAATCAAGCAACGGACGTGGTCCGCATCCAGCTTGTCCGTATGAGCCGAATCGAGAAGTCGCGTCATCAACGCCATTCCATCATGCACATCCCCGGCGCGTTGGATGGCACCCCGTAGCCCTTCAATCCCAATCGTCAGCATTGCCAGAATCGTTTGCCATTCCTGAAGCGACTCCCGCCTCACCGGCTCCTCGCTATGCACGAAATGCTCAAGGTCATCACGAAACTCACGCAGGCTTTTTTCGATATTCACAGCAGCTAATCCTTGCGAATGCCCGGCACGAAACCGCCGAACCCTTCGATCACTGAAGCAATTACGCAGCCGTCCCTTCTGGCCGCGCCGGAAGTGCTTTCGTAAAGAAAGCACAGATTCTGCCGAATACTAAGGAACTCTTAGTATGTGGTCAACGCGAATCTAAGAATCTCTTAGTCTTTATGCGGCTAAAAAATGAGCACGTTCAGCAAGCGGTTGAAGGAAGCCAGGAAAGCGGCAGGGATCTCCCAGGAGCAATTGGGAATTGAGGCAGGCATCGATCCCGCTTCCGCTAGCGCTCGGATGAACCAGTACGAGAAGGACAAGCACGTGCCCAATCCGGAAATGGTGCGGCAGATTGCTGAGGTGTTGAGGCTGCCGGCTTCGTATTTTTATAGCGAGGATGATGAAGAGGCACGGTTGTTGGTGGCGTTTTTTCGGATGTCGGGGGAGCAGCGAGCGAGGCTACTTCGGTCTGTAGTAGGCGAGTAGGGCGTAATGCCGCCGCGGGACCGCCATCCCGACTTGGTAGAGGGTCATCCATTTGGATGAGGGCGTTCCAGTGGCTCATCTCGGGGCGGTACGGGGCAGAAGCGGAAGGCAAAAGCCTGCGTAGCTGATCAAGCGCCACTTAGCCTTCGGTAGCCTGTGCAGCATCGTGGATGCTCAAAGGCCACCGTAGTATTCGGCCATTGCAGGTAGCAGTATGCATACAGCGAGTTCTGCACGCCATCCAGATTGAAGTCACGAGTCCAGGCGCGAAGGCCGACACTAGTCGGCCTTCCCGTAATCACCCACAAGGAAAAATAGTCATGACGCAGACACAGCATTGTCTTCACTGCGATACGGTCAACGGGATGGTCCATTTCGAAAATCGTACGCTGGAGGCCGAGTACAAGAACCTCAAGCGGGCAGTCCACGGTTTGACCGGTTGGGAATGCGAGTCTTGCCAAGCGATTGAATACGACGGCGATAGCGCTGATCGTTACTCAGCAGCGGGTGACCAATTGATTGAAGATGCCCAGGAAGCGGTAGCTGCGAAATGAAGCGGGTCCGGAAGAAGATTGGATTCACCCAGGCAGCTGCCGCCACTGAGCCTTCGGACAGTCTGCTGACGTGCCCAGTGAGGCGGCCGGGCGGGTAACCCGCTGTGCGAGTCCGGCACGGATTACGAGCCCGTGGAAGTGGGGCATGAAATCTGAGCGCGCTCCAATCGTCTCATTGAGTGTCAGCAGTGAGAGCGGGCGGATGGTAATGTTTTTTGGAATGGCCGCGGGATGGATTTCCGTCTAATTTACATCTGGCTATTTCGTTTGCTTAGCTCCGATTTAATGGAATGGTTCGTTAAGAAAAATCTTGAGATGCAGAAACATTGTGTTAAGTGTTTTTGTTGACAGTGCAGTCGGTCGAGTCGTAGCTTTTGTCTTCTGCTGACGTGCCCAGTGATGAACGTAAATCGGGATTACGCCCTGGATTTACTTGCTGAAAAGTAATCGTGAGAACTCGCTGCCTAAGCGGGTTTTTTCGTTTCTGGCATGTACGTAATCTTCAGGCGCCGGCTAATGGCCGGTGGCTGTATCGAGCCTAAAATGGCCTGCCTGAATTGACTGCAGGATAGGCGAGAGATAGGCTTCCCTCTACTCGTCGGAGTGACCTGTGAAAAACTGCAGTTCGACCTTACTATTCGAGCTGAATCAAAAAACCGTCTTCTTGGAAGGCGGTTTTTTTGGTCGGCGTTTTTTGCTTCCTGAAGCAGACGCGAAGCGACGAAGGCGTGTTTGGGGTTTATCCAGCGGCGTTGCTTAGGGCCAGCACACCCTGGCGGCAGCGGCTACGGGGGAGTCTTTGAAGTAGCCACAGCGATGCCTTTCCGCGCACAAACAAAAAAGGCCCACCTAAGGGTGAGCTTTCTTCAATACTGCATATGATGCGGCACCAGGAGTCGATAAACATTATAAGTATATGATTTATATATAATTGTTTCACCCGGTAATGTCCCTGTATCTCTAAAAATATCCTTTGGTACTCGATATGTGTAAAATAAGTGCAGTTAAATAAGAATTGGTAGCGTTTACCTTGCGTGTGAATCAGAGCTACCGTTCATAAGCTGCTTGCAGTCAAAGTGCGAACGATTGGTTCTTCCGATTGCGCTAAAGGTCCGTTAGGTAATTTGCCCGTGCACTCGGTGGCGCCTAGATTTATGAGTGGCCTTGCTGGTAGGCCACTTTTGAACAGAGAGAAGTAATTGGCTCGAATCAATACCCAGTGCTTGTAGCAGCCAGATCCAGTTGCTGGTCTATATGGGTGTTTAAAAACCTAACAAGGCTACTGGAAGGTGGAGTGCGTGGCCCCATGATGTCAATCACGTTACTGCCCGTGAGATCCAATACAGGCTGAATAGCTTTGCCACTTGCTTCGGAAACGGAGAGCTTTAACGCTTTGAAGAACTCCAAAAAGAAGTCCATTTCATTGTGTCCCCGCACGACATACTTTGGCTCATAGTTCCTAAGAAAGTTTTCCAGGTCCCCTATTTCTGAGAATTTTTCAACGGGAGTTGAAACTCCGGTCCTGTCGTCTAGATGCTTGTATAGGTCAGCGCGCTCGCTAAACGAAGATTGATATTTTAGGTCGCTATCAATCGAGAATAATCTTTTTGTTACTATGCAATCTAAGTTTGGGCGAGTATCCGTCCGGCGATGGTAAAGCACCCATCCCAATACCTTATAGAAATCGGTATGGAAATGTTCTAAAGAACGGCTGAAAGTCTCAGAAATTTTATCGGCAACCACCGTCCCTGAACACTGCCTAAATAGTTCAGCCCAAACTTGCTCAATGGAATTGCAGTTAACTAGGTAGTTTTCTACAGAGTAAAATTCAGTAACGTGTATGTTGTGGTGGTTTTCTCTGGTGAATGGAATTATGTCTTCAATATCTTTGTCTACAAAAAATAACAAGGGCTGTTCTTTTTTGTATAGGTGGCTAAGCTGCTTGTGATAGTAATAAACGCCGTCCTTGTTTCCGCAAATGTAAGATCTTAGCGCATGGCTTTCAGGCTTTATTCTTCGCAAATAAGTCCCATAGAAAGATTCATCGGTTTTTCCCTCAAAAAAGACGTGTAGATTAGTTGCCTTAGAGTCATAGCACACCAAAAAGTTGTGTTTGAGAACTATTGGCTCTTGAATGGCTGCTTTCAATGTCGCGAGGAAATCCATGTTAATCCCTCAAAAATTCAGACATTGAATGCGCTTTGCTTTCAAGCTCATTGCTATAAATAAACGGTGAATGCGTAACCGCTACCAAACCCTTGCATTTTCCCGAGTTCATTATGTCAGGCAATAAGGTCTTTTGCCAAGGCACGGAAAGAGAAAGCTCAGGCTCGTCGATCATAATAAAATAATCGTCGTGTGCAGAAAGATATAAGTGAGAAAAGAGGGAGACGATTTGCTTTTCGCCTGACGAAAGCATACTTAATTTTATTTCGTCTTCCAAAGGATTCAGAGCCGCGGGATCGTCTTTCGCAGGCTTAATGGGAAGGGTGAAGTTAGTGCTGTTAAACTCAAACGACTTTCCTTTTAAGTAGCGGTTGCACGTCGCAGCAAATTCCCTAACCTTGGTTTCTCGTTCAAGTTGTGCTTTGTGAAGTAAAATTAATTTTGTGATAATGTGCGCTGAAAGCTTGTCGATTTCACTCTGAGGCTGTCGTTCGCTGAACGTCTTGATTGTTTCTCTTAATGCTTTTTGGTCGAGCGCAGAGAGCACGGAATCATCGATTTTAGAAAGGATGTCATTTAGATCCTCTTCTTTGATTTCGCCTAGAATAGAAATGTCGGTTTTTTCATACTCCTTTCTTAGGATAACTCTGAGATAACCTCCTGTAAGCGCATCTAGTGAAGTTCTGAATGACGATTCAAGAGACTTCATGGTGCTGGATATCATGTTTGTTACGTCTTGCATCCCAAACTCAACGAGTTCCTGGTGCTTTCTGAGGGAGCTATATCGGCTGTGACGTATATTAAATTTTTTTATATCATCTTCTAAGTCGGGAAATATGGCTTTTAAGTCTCTCTCGATCCTCCTATAGGTTGGGAGGTAGAGTACATGGAAATCAATTTTTCGTTGGAAATCAGTTATGCCATTAGATGGCTCGTCGAACAGGTTGGTTTGAGTGTCAACCAATTCAGAAAGAATCTTGCGTACTGAGCTGGGGTTGATGTTGGGCACATGCCTATCACTGGTAATGAGTTCTCTGTAAAGTGGAGGTCCCCACTCTTTTAACGCTTCCTCCGGTTCAAGTCCCAGATCATTCAGGCGACTAATAATATATTGGGTGGTGCTGGCGGGAAAATCGACGTCAACTAACTTGCTTACATCTTCCCTAGTGATTTTGTATTCTTTGCCATCAATCCCAATAGATATGGACGAAAATTTGAACTTCCATAGATTTTTCCATTGCCCTGTTATGACATAAAATAAAATTGATGTTATCGTGCTTTTACCAGTTCCGTTTTCGCCTACCAATATTAGTTGGTTGTCCTCTAGCGAGATGTGGTAGTTCCTTTGGCCATAAAGCTCTTGAATGCGTAAATATTCTATTTTACTTGCCATCTAATTATCCTTAATGTTAGCAACTTTCTGGTTTTTACGTTTAATTGATTTTATCGTATGTTTTGGGGCTGTAAGCCTAGTGGACTTCGTTTTTTTGATCGTTGAAAAAATTGCTCGCAGCGCATTTCGAAAACTTTGCTCCTTCTCACGGCAAAGCGCAAGAGTTCAGTACGTATCCGACCTTAGGATGGTTCGATTGCGTTACAGCACGCTGCCAGGCTCGTTGAGTAGAGCTCAAATAATCCCCTTGCGATACGTCGCGCCTATCTTGATGTACGCTTCGAGTTTCCGCTTTAGGCAGTGGATTCAACCTGTCGTGACCATAGGTTCAACTCCCGCTGAGAGACTGAACACCCATGACGTTTCTAGACGTCGAGCGAGTAGCCGAAAGGTTAGCAGGTAGTAATATCGCGTAGCCTCAGTGCGTTGGCTTATGTGATGTTCGAGAAACCACGCCAGATGCTTTCTTTTCCATGCCCAAGGTGTTTCTCGCAGCCAGTGCTTTGCGATTTCAGCCTGAACGATCTTCGCTTGGCGCAAATGACGTTGTCGGGTTGTGTGCGAACCGCTCAGCACGCCAGCCAAGAACAGTTCCATATCGAATGGCCTATTCATCTACGACCTCCGATGTAGGCAGCGACCACATCATCCCGAGCGTGCCCCAGTTCATAGCTGATCTGCTTCCGGGCCTCACGATCAAGGTTTATATCTACTTGGCAAAAGTGCCCGCCATTGATACGCGCACGGTGTTGGGTGATTTGCTCATAGCGCTCACAAGCGTATGCCGCTCGTAGCTCATGGAAACCTTTGAGGTCGTGTGTATGCAGGATTTCCCGCGCAGGGCGGACGATTTTCTGCAAAAAGTTCAGGTAGCTTTCGTCTGGCGCAATCAGGTTGCGGCTACCGGAAGGCGACGCCTGCCGTGCAAACTTAAGTGCACTTCGGACATGATCGTCTACCGTAATCCAGCGGGCGTGCTGAGGCGCCGGCGCGGCCGCCTTTGGTGCCATCCTGAATGTTGATTTTGCCGTAGCTTATTAGCCTCACGGCTTAGCCGTGGTAGGTCAGCCAAGATGGCCTCACGCAAACGCATGCCTGTGGCTCGCGCTAACAGAACGATCGCGGCGGCGCGTTGCTGATGTTGGCGGCAAAGTGCATCGACGATCTGCGTAACCTGCTTCGCGGTCCTGGCCTTGCGGCACAGACTGTCGGACCCCGGTGCGCTGCATACCCAACGCCTTGCTCGGACTTGGCACTTTCATGCACTGATCACCGCGAAGCGCCGCCATGGTCCTGTTAACGCTGGATAGCCGGTTTTGCGCGGTACTGACGGCGAGGTCACCGCGATTAACCATGTCGCGCAGATACGCCGCATAGTCCGCCAATACCTTCCCATCAATTTGCCGCGCATCATTGATGCCGGGCCCCTGTTCGGAACGGCACCACCTCACGAATGCCAACCATCGATCACTGTGCGCTTTGACCGTGCCGTAATGGCCACCGCCAAACATGTCTTTCAGCGCCTGCGGTCCTGCGTAGCTCAATTGTCTGCCATAGCCGAAATTACGACCATCGCGTCTACCTACCAATGCCATGTCGGTCACCTCATCGTTCGCTTTCCGATCCTCGCCCCACGTCATCCCGCCAAGAATGTTGAGTGTTATCAGGGATCAAGGCCCCTGCGACCTGTGGGGATGTCCTCTAACGCGGGACTGGCGGCTCTTTACGACCAAGAGCAAGGGCATCTCATGATCTGGCCTCCTGAGCACCGTTACCGGTGGGCGGGTGGGGGCAGCATTGGCTGACGAGACCAGTGCCTGAAGATCCTGAGCCAGGTGCAAGCAGCAATGCGATGACCGGGGCATGCCTGACTGTCAGTCAGGTGCAGTCCATTCCGTGGTCTGCGGCACCATCATCTACATGCGCTGTTGCTGGTGACATCGGCGTTTGTCACGCCGATTGTCACGAGGAGGATTGCCGCAAAGCCATGTGCTATCAGGGCTGCAGCAGTGGTAGAAGTGCCCGTCTCTTTCCACAGAAAGAGACGGGCACAGGTTGGCGCAATGAAATCGGCCAAGCGGATAGGTTGCTGCAGGGCAGCGAGGTACGGTGTATCTGGCGCACAAGCGCTATGTGTGTAAGAGCATCCATCACATGGGTAGTGACCGGGCGAGCTGCCGGATGCGAATCGCCCTTGGGGAGAACCACCGCCAGAGCGGCGTGACCTTAAAGGTTCGGGCCACCTGGGGTGCTGTCATCGACAGCGTTTGCAACTCCCGGTCTACGCCTGTGGACAATGTGCGTCAAGTAGAGCGATTTCAGGGATTTAGCGCCTGTGGATAAAACTATCCCCCGGTGGACATCAGTGGTTTTCCACAGACGTACTCTGTGCCAGCGGCTTTTTTCTTAGGTATGGTCCTTTCAAACGGGGCGGCTTTGCAGCCCCGTTTGAAAGGACCCGCGCGGAGGAGCTTCATGCGGTGCTGTGGGTAACTTCACAGCGAGTTGAGGTGGTGGTGCGGCGGGCTACTCGGTCCTCTTGGCACTGCGAAGGCGCGTGACGTTCTCGCCCGTCTGCTTGGCAAACTCATGCGGCGTCACATGGTCCTCGCGGTTCGCCTCCAAAAACCGGCTCCACCAGGTCATGATCATCCGGCGCTCTTCGAGGAACTCGGCCTTGTGGGTATAGGCGGCGCGCACGTTGTTGCGTTCCTTGTGGCTCATCTGCCGCTCGATAGCCGTCTCCGACCATAGGCCGGACTCGACCAGCGCACTGCACGCCATGGCGCGGAACCCGTGGCCGCAGATATCCACCTTGGTGTCGTAGCCCATCGTCCTGAGCGCCGCGTTCACCGTGTTCTCGGACATCGGTTTCCACGGTTTGGCATCCCCCGCGAACACCAGGTCGAACTTGCCGGTGATCGCGTGGATCTGCTCAAGCAAGGCCACGGCTTGCGGCGATAAGGGTACAACGTGGATGTCCCCGGCCATCTTCGTACCCCTTGTGGAAAACGGCACGCCGTCCAGCGCCGGGCGGGTGTCGGGGATTTCCCAGATTCCGCGCTTGAGGTCGAACTCGCTCCAACGGGCGAAGCGCAGTTCGCTGGAGCGTACGAATACATGCAACGACAGCATTACCGTGAGGCGCGTGAGAGGTCGACCTCTGTAGTCCTCGATGCATGCCAATAGCTCTGGAAGCCGCGATAGGGGTAGTGCGGGCCGGTGAGTTACCCGTGGTGTCTTGATCGAGCCATCGAGGTCGTGAGCCGGGTTCGCCGTGATCAGTCGTAGCCGTTTGGCTTCGCGCATGATGCTTTGCAGGTAGTTCTTGATCCTGAGCGCCACGTCGATGGTGCCGCGCTTCGTCACGGCTTCCAGTGGCTGCATGAGGTCGTGCGTGTCCAGCTCAACGATTGCTCTGGCGCCGATTAAAGGGAGTACGTGAGTTTTCAATCGGCTGAGCACAGTCTTGGCGTGGCCGGGCGCCCACTTCGGCACCATGCTCGCATGCCAGTCGAGCGCAACGCTTTCGAAGGTGCGGCCGTTGATCACGGCTTGGGTCTTGGTTTGTTGCTTGTACTGGATGGGATCTATGCCGTTGGCGAGTTGCTGCTTGACCTCGAAGCGCTTGCGGCGTGCGTCGCCGAGCCCGACCACTGGGTAGCTGCCGAGGGCGGTCAGGCCTTCGCGGCCATCGGGTTTCACGTACCTGAGCCGCCAGCCTTTGCGGCCGTTGGGTTGCACAAGCAGGTAAAGACCGTCGCCGTCGAAGAGCTTGTACTCGCGCTCTCTGGGCTTTGCCGTGCGACAGGCGGTGTCTGTAAGCGGGGCAGTGGTGCGGGCCATAAGGGTAGTCTCCGATATCGAAACGGACCTCTATCCTTAAAACTACCCTTATTAGCGCTGGCTACCCTCGGAATCCGACGGAACGCCAAAACGAAAAAACCCGCCAGAAGGCGGGTTTTTCGGGGGTTCCAGAGATTTTGAAAGCTTTCTATGGAACCTTGAATGGTGCCGGCACCAGGAATCGAACCCGGGACCTACTGATTACAAGTCAGTTGCTCTACCATCTGAGCTATACCGGCATGTGAGGGCGCTGATTATAGCGACTCGTCGGCCCTAGGCAACCCCCAATTTGCACTATTTTATAGTCCTTCGTTGCCACCCCCAAAATCGCTTATGCACAACGCCCCGGTGAATAGACCGATGGGGGTGGTGGGCGGTGATGATTTTGCAGCGTTTGCGCAAATGGCTGTTTTTTCAGTCAAATAAATGATGAACAAAAAATGACCAAGCCGGGAACGGGTGTGGATCCAGCGATTTTATTAGCTTGCTGGGGATTTTGCCCACAGAGTTATCCACAGGGTGTGTTCGCGTTTTGAAACGTTTTTGGGCGTTCGGCCAAGAGCATGAGGTTGCGGGGGGTGAGGTGGGCTGTGCAGAAAAGGCCCAGTCGTACTTCGTAACCTTTTTCCTGGAGGAACAGGGCGCGGTCCAGGGCTAGCCAGATTTCCAGCGGGCGGCGGAACAGGTTGCGGACCAGTTCGAGGTTGCGCACGTGGGCCAGGCGTTGCCAGCCGGCGTTTTCGGCGGTGTTCCAGTCGATGTTGGCGGGCAGGGTGATGCCTTTGAGGGCGGCCAGGTCGGTGCAGTAGGCATCGATGGGCTTGGCTAGCCAGGCGCTGGGCAGGGAGGGGGTGGGCAGGTATTCATCGATGGCGCGCGTTTGGCGTTGCAGCAGGTCGAAGGCCAGGCGGCGGGCCATCGACTGGTCGCGCTGGCGGCGTACGCGGGCGCCGGCGGTGACGGTTTCGCTGAGGGGCAGGCCGAGGTCGTCGCGGCTCAGGCGCAGGTCGCTGGTGGCGGCTGTGGTTGAGAGGGGCTGGTAGTGGTCGGCTTCGGTGCGGTTGTAGCAGCACGGGGCGATGGCCAGTTGTGGGCAGCCGTCGTCGGCGGCGCGTTGCAGCAGGCGTACGTGCAGGTCGCCGCAGGCGTGCAGGGCCACGGCCGTTTTATCCACAGGCAGGTGGCAGTCGGCGGCCATGACGTTTTGCAGGCGGTGTTCGGCCGGCAGGTGATGGTGCTGGCTGAGGGCCTGGCCGGCTTCGACCAGGGCGGGGTCGTATTCGTAGCAGGTGAGGTGTTGGCCGGGTTGCAGCAGGCGGCGGCCCAGGTGGCCTTTGCCGGCGCACCAGTCCAGCCAGCCGTGGGTGGGCTGGGCGAAGGTGAGGGCGTCGGCGAAGGCTTCGATCTGTTGCCATTTGCGCCCGGGCACGTCGACGTTCAGGCGCGGCGGGCAGGGGTGCAGGGCGCCTGTGGGTAAGGTTGGCAATTGGCTGAGCGCGGCGGCCTGGGCGGCGATGGCCGGGTAGGGCGCGGGGGCGGCGAGCAGTTCGGGGTGGTTGTGCTCGGCTTCGGCCTGCTCGAGGGTGCGGTTGCGTAGCCAGTGGGCCAGGTCGGGGTAGGTGTTTTCCCAGGGCAGGTGCAGGCGGGTGAACGGTTTGGGGCGCCATAGAGGCTGGTGGGCCAGGAGGAAGGTGTCCAGGGCGCGGAAGTGGTTGAGCAGGTTGGCAGGGGTTAGGCTCATGGCGTTGTGCCTGGGTTGGGGGTGTTGGGCACGCTGGGCGTGCCACCGCAGCCTGGCGGCATCTCCTACGGGGGTAGGGGTGCCGTCAGGTCAGCGAGGGGATCAGCGGCCTTGGGTAGCGTCCACGCGCAGCCAGCGTTCCAGCAGTTTGAAGCCTTGCACCAGCACGAAGGAAATCAGCAGGTACAGTACGCCGGCGGCGAAGAAGATTTCCACCGGCAGGTAGGTGCGGGCGATGATGGTTCGGGCCATGCCGGTCAGGTCCAGCAGGGTGACGGTGCTGGCCAGGGCGCTGGCCTTGAGCATCAGGATCACTTCGTTGCTGTAGGCCGGCAGGCCGATGCGCACGGCGCGCGGCAGGATGATGTACAGCAGCGCTTTGCTGCGCGACATGCCCAGGGCACGGGCGGCTTCGATCTCGCCCTTGGGGATGGCCTGGATGGCCCCGCGCAGTATCTCGGCGATGTAGGCCGCGGTGTGCAGGGTCATGGTGGCGGCGGCACACCAGAATGGGTCGCGCAGGTAGGGCCACAGCGCGCTGTGGCGCACGGCGTCGAACTGGGCGGCGCCGTAGTACACCAGGAACAGCTGCACCAGCAGCGGCGTGCCACGGAAAAAGAAGATGTAGCCGTAGGGCAATGCGCTGACGTACCACTTGCGCGAGCTGCGGGCGATGCCCAGGGGCACGGCCAGGATCAACCCCGCGAGCACCGCGATGGCTACCAGTTCCAGGGTTACCGTGGCGCCCTGGGTCAGCTTGGGCAGCCACTTGAAAATCACTTCCCAGTTCATTGCGCGGCCCTCGTGAAGCCGCGTGCGGCGTATTTTTCCATGAAGTGCATGCCGATCATCGCCAGTACCGTGAGGCCCAGGTACATGACGGCGGCCACCATGTAGAAGTTGAACGCCAGCTTGGTGTCGGTGACGGCGTTTTGCGCGTTGCGCATGATTTCTTCAAGGCCGATGACCGATACCAGGGCGGTGTCCTTCATCAGGATCATGAATAGGTTGCCCAGGCCCGGCAGGGCGATGCGCCACATTTGCGGCAGGATCAGCCGTGTGAAGATGCGCAGCTTCGACAGCCCCAGCGCCTGGCCGGCTTCGCGGTGGCCTTTGGGGATGGCGATGATGGCGCCGCGGAACACTTCCGTGGCGTACGAGCCGAAGCACAGGCCCAGGGCGATGACGCCGGCGGCGAAGGGGCTGAGGGTAAGGTCGGGCATGCCCAGCCAGGCGCCCAGCGCAGCCATCATGTTGACGGTGCCGAAGTACAGCAGCAGCACCCACAACAGCTCGGGCACACCGCGCACGATGGTCGAATAGGTGCCGCCCAGTGCTTGCAGGGCCTTGTTGGACGAGGTCTTGGCCAATGCGCCGAGCAGGCCCAGGACCAGGCCCAGGCACAGGGCCGACAGGGCGAGTTTGACAGTCATCAGCGCGCCAGCCGCCAGGGCCGGGCCGAATCCGTGGAGATCAATGTTCATGGGCAGGCTTTATTGAGGACCGGCCGCCGCGCACCGGGCGCAGCGGCGGTCGGGCAGGTCATTCGATGCTGAACGGGAAGTACTTGTCGTTGATCTTCTTGTAGGTGCCGTCGGCCTTGATTTCTGCCAGGGCGGCGTTCAGCTTCTCGCGCAGCGCGTCGCCCTTGCGTACGGCGATACCGATCTTGTCGCTTTCCTCGACAGGCTCGCCCTTGAACTCGTATTCCTTGCCGGCTGGGGATTTCAGCCACTCGTAGTTGGCGTACTTGTCGGCCAGGATGCCATCCAGGCGGCCCGAGGTCAGGTCCAGGTAGGCGTTTTCCTGGGTGTCGTACAGTTTGACCTTGACGTCTGGCATGTTGTCTTCCAGCCAGGTGCCGGACAAGGTCG
Organism: uncultured Gammaproteobacteria bacterium; assembly: GCA_963816515.1. Classification (GTDB taxonomy): domain Bacteria; phylum Pseudomonadota; class Gammaproteobacteria; order Pseudomonadales; family Pseudomonadaceae; genus Aquipseudomonas. The sequence continues at coordinate 2,750,740 of CAWFKX010000001.1, forward strand.
ACCGCTGGGTGCCGATGATCTTGTCTTTCAGCGCTTCCTTGTCGACCTTAAAGTCGACGTTCTTGGCAGCGATGAACTGCAGCTTGTTGGTGTAGTACGGGTCGGTGAAGTCGACGGCCTGCTTGCGCTCGTCGGTGATCGACATGGACGACACCAGGAAGTCGAACTTGCGCGCGTTCAGGGCGGGAATGATGCCGTCCCAGTCGGAGGTGACGATTTCGCATTCCACCTTCATCTTGGCGCACAGGGCCTTGCCGATGTCAGCGTCAAATCCGACGACGTTGCCGCTGGCGTCCTTGCTGTTGAAGGGAGGGTAGGCAGCTTCGATGCCCATCTTCAGCGTGTCGGCCATCACGTTGGCGCTCAGCGCCAGGCTGGCGGCTACGGCCAGGATCAGTTTTTTATAAGTCTGCATGCGTGATGCTCCGTTAACGGTTGCTGGACATGAATTGTTTGCATCGTGCCGACACCGGGTTGTCGAATACTTGATCCGGTGTGCCATGTTCTTCCACCAGCCCCTGGTGCAGGAACACCACTTCGCTGGACACCTGGCGGGCAAAGCCCATCTCGTGGGTGACCAGCAGCATGGTGCGGCCTTCTTCGGCCAGGTTGCGGATGACGGTCAGTACTTCCTGAACCATTTCCGGGTCCAGTGCCGAGGTCGGCTCGTCGAACAGAATGACTTTAGGCTGCATGGCCAAGGTGCGCGCGATGGCCGCGCGTTGTTGCTGGCCGCCCGACAGTTGATTGGGGTACACATGGCGCTTGTCGGCGATGCCGACCTTGGCCAGCAGCGCTTCGGCCACTTCGGTGGCTTCAGCCTTGCTCTGGCCCAGCACGCGGCGCGGCGCCTCGATGATGTTGTCGAGCACGGTCATGTGCGGCCAGAGGTTGAAGTTCTGGAACACGAAACCGATTTCGCTGCGCAGGCGGTTGATCTGCCGGTTGTCGGCAGCCACTCGTTCGCCGTTGCGCGCGGCCTTGAGCTTGAGCTCTTCGCCGCCAACGAAAATCTGCCCTTCGTGCGGGTTCTCCAGCAGGTTGGTGCAGCGCAGCAGCGTCGACTTGCCCGAGCCGGATGAACCCAGGATCGAGATCACGGCGCCTTCCTGGGCGCTCAGCGAAACGCCCTTGAGCACCTCAAGCTGTCCGTAACGTTTGTGCAGGTTGCGGATTTCCAGCGCGGGCGTGGCCTGGGCCATGTGCGGTCCTCATCTATACGGTTGCGTTCCCGCCCTGAAGCGGTGCGCCAAACTAGCATGGCGGCGCCGATATGGCAGTGGGCACGGGCGTGGGGTGTCGCATGGCTGTAGCGGCGTGTCGCCGGCCAGCCGTTGCGGGGCCCCGCGCGCAAGCGGGTGCGCGTGAAAAAAGGCGCGATGGTGCCAGTTTTGGGCGCCAATGGAAAGCAACCTTTGATTAAACCGACCGGTGCGCACTGTGCCCAGTCACGTCCGTTGGTTGCACGTTTTTGTCGCGAAAAGCCACGAAAGGTTGCACCCTTGGTTGCACTTAAATTGTGCAAGGTGTTACCGAACGTGAGTTTTTGGTGCGACATTTCGTCCTGTTATTGTGTAGGCCGGTAACCCTTGGTTACAGGTGAACTGAAATTTCATGTTGATCAAGGGCTTGACCGTTATGGCTCAAAAGGCCGTCCTAGCGCTTTGGCATCAGTCGTGAGCGTTTTTGGCGCAATATTTGCGTAAAAGATTCTCAACGGAATGTTGCATTCCCTCAACAGGGGGCTTTGCACAGCCAATTGCTGGACCGAACGCTATTCTCTGCATAGGTAGTTTTATGAGCAGTAAGCACAATTCCAATGACCTCGGATCGGGGCTCAAACAGCGTCACGTGACCATGCTGTCGATCGCCGGTGTAATCGGCGCCGGCCTGTTCGTGGGTTCCGGTCATGCGATCGCCGAAGCAGGCCCTGCTGTACTGCTGGCTTATGCCGCTGCCGGTACGCTGGTCGTCCTGGTGATGCGCATGCTGGCCGAAATGGCCATCGCCCAGCCGGACACCGGTTCGTTCTCCACTTATGCTGACCGTGCCATCGGCCACTGGGCCGGTTTCACCATCGGCTGGCTGTACTGGTGGTTCTGGGTACTGGTGATTCCGCTGGAGGCCAACGCCGCCGCGGGCATCCTGCATGCCTGGTTCCCGGACATCGCCGTGTGGGTCTTCACCCTGGTGATCACCCTGGTGCTGACCGGTACCAACCTGCTCAACGTGAAGAACTACGGTGAATTCGAGTTCTGGTTCGCGCTGATCAAGGTGGTTGCCATCATCGGCTTCATCATCCTGGGCGCGGCTGCCATTTTCGGCCTGGTGCCGGGCAGCCAGGTGAGCGGTGTCAGCCACATCGTCGACACTCAGGGCTTCATGCCTAACGGCCTGGGCGCCGTGGTCGCAGCCATGCTGACTACCATGTTCTCGTTCATGGGTACCGAGATCGTCACCATCGCCGCCGCTGAATCGAAAGACCCGGGCAAGCAGATCACCAAGGCCACCAACTCGGTGATCTGGCGGATCTTCCTGTTCTACCTCGTGTCGATCTTCATCGTCGTGGCCCTGGTGCCATGGAACGATGCCAGCCTGCCGGCCATGGGTTCCTACCAGACTGTGCTGAACCTGATTGGCATCCCTAATGCCAAGATGATCGTTGACGTGGTGGTTCTGGTTGCCGTGACCAGCTGCCTGAACTCGGCGCTGTACACGTCTTCGCGCATGCTCTACTCCCTGAGCAAGCGTGGCGACGCGCCGAAAATGGCCCAGCGCACCAGCAAGGGCGGTACCCCGTACTGGGCCGTGCTGCTGTCCACCGCTGCCGCCTTCCTGGCCGTGTTCGCGAACTACGTGGCGCCGTCGGAAGTGTTCGACTTCCTGCTGGCCAGCTCCGGCGCCATCGCCTTGCTGGTGTACCTGGTGATTGCCGTGTCGCAACTGCGCATGCGCAAACAGCGTGAGCAGAAAGGCGAGAAGGTCGAGTTCAAGATGTGGGCGTTCCCGGTGCTGACCTGGCTGGTGATTGCGTTCATCATCGCTGTGCTGACCGTCATGGCCATCCGGGTCGACCACCGTGTCGAGATCCTGGCCACGGGCCTGCTGACCATCGCCGTGGTCGCGGCTGGGCTGCTGGTGGATCGTCGTCGCAAGTCCCTGCCGCAAGGCCAGGCTGCGTTCGGCAAGTAACCTGGGGCGGCTGGCGCCAGGCGGCGTCAGCGGTTCAGTAATATTTGAAGGCCGCTGTCCGCGAGGACGGCGGCTTTTTTTTGCACTCACAACGCCGGCCTGAGCCCCAGGCAGTTCGCCAGCAGGTCGCGGTCTCGGATGGCGCCGCTGCTGGCCATGAGCTGGTTGGACAGGTCGATGACCACTACCGAGTCGGTCGCACAGTTGAAGCTGGTATCGGCGCACAAGTCGCGGCACAGGTCTTTGGCGGTGGTGCAGGCTCGCAAGGCGTAAAACGAAGAGGTTTCGTTCCAATGCACGTTGCCGGCGGCATCCTTGAGCTTTTTGATGAAGGCGTCATAGCGGGTTTGGTAGGTTTCGTCGTGCTTGATGCGATAGGTGATCATGAAGTTGATCATGGCTCGATTCCTTGAGCGTGGGTTGGGTGTCCACCATAGCGCTGATTGGCATGGCTTCGGCGCGTGGAATTGTGACCGGGTCGTTCAGGAGAATTTCACCTTCACTGCGCCATACTCCACCCTTTCTTATCCGAACCGTGCCCAGCCCAATGAAACAGATCACCACCACGCTGCTCGACGAACTCACTGCCCGCGCCCAGCAATCCCCGCGCCTGCGCGCGCATCACAATATGCACCCTGAGCTGTCCGACCCCACTCAGCGCCTGGCCGTGGCGATGGAGCCGGGTACGTATGTGCGTGCTCATCGCCACCCGCATACCTTCGAACTGCTGCATTCGCTGCGTGGCCGTTTCGTGGTGTTGCACTTTAACGAGGCGGGCGAGGTGACCGACCGTGTGGTGCTGGGTGAAGACGTGAAGATGGTCGAGACCCCGGCTGGCGTCTGGCATGCAGTGTTGTCGCTGGATGAAGGCGCGGTGATCTTCGAGGTGAAGGATGGCGTGTACACGCCCATTCCGGAGGAAGACTACATGCCTTGGACCGTCGCTGAGGGCGAGCAGGGCATGGAAGCGATCATTGCCTGGTATGCGGTGGCGCAGGTGGGTGATCGCTTCCCGGGCTGATCCGAGTTTTCAGGTGGTGCTGCGGGCCTCTCGCGAGCAAGCTTTGCTCCCACAAGGTGGGCCCCACTGTGGGAGCAACGCTTGCTCGCGATTCAGGCGCCGCGGTTCAAGCGGCTTGCGGTTGTAGCTGCAGGTTGCCGTCGATGTCCTTGACCAGCCCGCTGGCCAGGAACAGTGGCACCAGGCGCTTGTGCAGTTCCGGCTCGACGAAGCCTTTGATGGCGGTCACATCGAGGATGGCGCCATTGCCCAGTTCGGCCTTGGTGTAGGACAGCCAGGCCTTTTTCAAGGCCAGCAGCACGTCACTGCCGGCGGTCAGGGCGTAGCGGCGGTTCAGCGCCTGGCCTTCCAGGTTGAAGGTGTGCTGGAACGCATAGCCGGTTTCATCGCCGTTGCTGGTGATGCAGCGCACACAGGTGCACGGCCCGTCGCCGAAGGCGTCGCGCAGGTAGGTGTTGAAATCCACCACGGGCTTGAGGGACAGGCGCTTGTCGACCTCGAACAGGTCCCCGGTCATTTTTTCCTGTGTGCTCATGTTCGGCTCCTCGGCAGTCAGTTTTACAGGGCTGCACGATACCAGCCGAGGGGAGGGCGCGCTTGCAAACGTTAATGCAACAGCGTGAACAGGCCCAGACCGCCGACCTTATAGTTCAGGTCGTGAGGCCGCTCGCCCATGGGTTTGGCGCCGCTGCCGCCCACAATCTTGTAAGGCGCGACGTTCTTCGCCACCAGGGTGTTGGCGGTCACCACGGCGCCGCGGCCAATGCGCACGCTGTGGGCGATCAGGGCGCGGGTGGCGATCCAGGCGTAATCCTCGATGTAGATAGGGCCCGACACCGACCAGAACTCGGGGGCGGTGACGTCGTGGGTGCCGGCAATGATCAGTACGTGGGAAGCAATAGCCACGTGATCACCGATGATCAGCCCGGCACGGGCGTCGATCTGGCAATGCCAGGCAATCACGCTGTCGTTGCCGATGACCAGGTTCTCGATGCCCAGCACTTCAGTGTTGCGCCAGATGGTCGAGCCCTTGCCGATTTTCGCGCCGCCCAGGCGTAGCCAGGCCAGGCGCAGGTGGTGGCTGGGTATCTTGTTGATGATGATGTTGTAGGTCTGCTCCCAGGCCCGCAGCCAGCGGTCCTTGAGGGTTTCCCAGTTTTTCCCGTAGCGCGGTACCAGCGTGGTGGGGATGTCGCTTCTCAAGCGTTGGTACAGGCGCTTGGTCAGCGGGTCCTCAATGCTGGTTTCAATGTTCACCGAACAGATGCTGTACCGCGCCTGGTCGCCATCGCCCTCGGCAAACAGCACGTTGTTGCTCATGCCCCAGGTGTAGCCCGCGTGCAGGTCTTCCAGGCTGACGCCCAGCTCTTGGGCCAGGGATGGCAGGCGTTCGGGCAGGTCCGTGGAGTGAAATATGCGATGCTTCATATTTGGCAACCCTGGGCGCAGTGGGGGCGAATCATTGATGGGCGCAGAGGGGCCCCCTGCGTCATGTTTGGGTTTATCGACATCCATGGCAGAGTGAAAGCGCGGTGCTGGAACTGAGGAAAGAATAGAACAGATCTGCCGTGGTGGCATGAGGATGGCATAAATCGAAGACGACAAAAAGCCCGCGCTAGGCGGGCTTCTTGATACTTTCAGGTAATGTGACACCACCTGAAAGTGAAAGGTGGTGCCCAGAGACGGAATCGAACCGCCGACACGGGGATTTTCAATCCCCTGCTCTACCGACTGAGCTATCTGGGCAACGGGGCGCATTAAAAGGCTTTTTCGACTTTGCGTCAAGCAAGTTTTCAAAAAATTTTTAATTAATTCCTTCGGTTACGTTTTCCGAGGCTCATTCGCTCGGTGGAACGTAGCCTTCGGCCTGGGCGTAGTCTTCGCCGCTGAAGAACTTGTCCATCTCGCCCTGCAGGTATTTGCGGTCGTCGGCGTTCATCATGTTCAGGCGCTTTTCGTTGATCAGCAGCGTCTGGTGCTTCTGCCAGTCGGCCCAGGCCTTCTGCGAAACGTGTTCGAAGATGTCCTGGCCCTTGGCACCCGGGTATGGGGGGCGTTCCAGGCCTGGCAGTTCTTCTTTGTACTTGCGGCACATTACGGTGCGGGTCATGACAACTCTCCTGCATTCAAGGCATCGGCCGCGCGTTTGAGCAGCTTTTTCACCGGGGCGGCTAGGCCCAGGCGCGGCGGGGTGGCGAGGTTATACCAGAGCCAGTCTGCCTCGGCCACGTGCAGGGCCGACTCCTCGACCGGCACCAGCCACGGCGCGATGGCCAATTGGAAGTGGCTGAAGGTGTGGGTCAGGGGTTCCAGCGCTCTGGGCGCGGCCATGGCCAGCGCATGCTGGCTGGTCAGGTGCTCGATGTCTTCGTAGCGGTCGAGCTCGGGCAGGCTCCACAGCCCGCCCCACAGGCCACTGGAGGGCCGGCGATAAAGCAGGATGGCACCGTCGCGGTTGATCAGCAGGGGCATCAGCGTGTGCTTGAGCGGCACGGCCTTTTTCGGCTTGGGCACCGGGTAGCGGATCTCCAGGCCCAGCAAGTGCGCCTGGCAGCCTTTTTCCAGCGGGCACAACAGGCAGCTCGGCTTGGTGCGGGTGCACAGGGTGGCGCCCAGGTCCATCATCGCCTGGGTGTAGTTGTTCACCCGCGTGTGCGGCGTATAGCGCTCGGCGTTGGCCCACAACTGCTTCGCCACTTTGGGCTCGCCAGGGTAGCCTTCCTGGGCGGTGTAGCGGGCCAGCACGCGCTTGACGTTGCCGTCCAGGATCGGTGCGCGCAGGCCCATGCTGATGCTGGCGATGGCGCCAGCGGTGGACAGGCCGATGCCAGGCAGTTCGGTGAGCTTCTCGACGTCGCGCGGAAACTCGCCGCCGTACTGCTCCACCACGATTTTCGCGGTTTTTTGCAGGTTGCGGGCGCGGGTGTAGTAGCCAAGCCCGGTCCACAGGTGCAGCACTTCGTCTTCAGGGGCTTCGGCCAGGGCCTGCACCGTGGGCAGTGAGGCCATGAAACGGTCGAAGTAGTTCAGCACGGTGCTGACCTGGGTCTGCTGCAACATGATTTCCGACACCCATACGCGGTAGGGGTTGATGCCCTGTTGCCAGGGCAGGTCGTGACGGCCGTTGCGGTCGAACCATTCCAGTACTGCGGTGGAAAATTGCTCTGGGTTCATCGTTTGAACAGACCTTTCAGCGTGTTTTTCAGCTCAGGGCTGACCTTGTCGCCGAATTTTTCTTCAAGTTTATCGGTAAGCCGGTCGCCCGCGACCTTGGCGGCTACCTTGCTCACGCCTTCACGGTCGAGGCGGCAGGCCTTGGCGCCCAGCTCGATGGGGCCGCGGCAGCGCAGCGGCCATTCGATGCCGGCGAAGCGCTCGTTGACCTGGCAGGCCGGGTCGGGCATGTCGCTCTTGTCGCCTTCGATGATCACGCCCACTTTGTAGTCCATGCCCAGCACGCGCAGGTCGATATCGCCGTCGCCGTTCACGGTCAGGCCCGGAATGCGCGCTTTGAGGTCCTGGTTGCTGGCCACGCCATTGCGAATCACCACGCTGCCCTTGAGTTCCTGGAACGGCGTGTCCTTGCCGCGCGGGTCGCCGGTCAGGGCTTTGCGGTTAAGGGTGGCGATGCCCTGGCACAGCTGCTGTTCCAGGTTGGCGTTGACCAGCACGCCGTCGTTGAGCACAAAGTTGGCGGTGCCGTTGAGGCTGTTGATGAGCGCGCTCTGGCTGTTGCCGGTGCCGGTCAGGTTGCTGTTGAGGGTCATCAAGCCGCGCACCGGCGCGGCGGCGCCATTGCGGCCTTTGATGAAGTGCTCGACCGGCACCTTGTTCAGTTGCGTCTGCAGGGCGACCAGCGGCTTTTCGGGGCGTACATCGAGGGTGCCCTTGGTGGTGAAATTGCCGTCGTAGAGCCCGCCCGAGAGGTTTTCCAGGGTGATCACGCCGTCCTGGCCCTGGGCCTTGAGGCTGGCGTCGTCGATGGGCCACTGGTTCAGGGTCAGCTGGCCGAAGCTGAGGTCGGCTTGCAGGTCCAGTTTGCGCAGGCGCTCCACGGGCAGCAGCGTGTCGTTGCTCCAGGCGCCTTGGGTGGGGGCACTGGGCAGCGGGGTGTCACCACTGCCGCCAATGGCGGTGGCTTCGGTGGTCTTGACCTCGGCGTCACGCGCGGCGCCGGCACTGGAAGCCTCGGCACTTTTAGGTTTCATGTAGCGATCGGCGTCGAACTTGTCGGCTTTCAGCTGAACGCGCAGGGCTTGTTTGGCGAAATCGGCGATGGCCAGGCTGCCGGCGAAGCTGCTGCCATCGAGTTTCACCGCCAAGTTGTTCAGGGCCAGGCTGTTAGGCGTGCCGTCCAGGCGCGCGACCATCTCGAACTGGCTCAGGCTACCGTCGGCCATGGCGGGCAGCGGTTGGTTGAGGCCGTCCATGAAGGCGCGCAGGTCCATCTGGGCGATGGACAGGCCGCCGGTCACCTTCGGTTCGCTGTTCAGGTCGCGAGCATTGAGCTCACCCAGGGCGCGCAGCTGGTTGAACGACAGCTTCAGGTTGCTCCAGTCGGCGACGTTGGCGGCCAGGTCGACATTCAGGTTGCCCTGGGCCGAGTAGGTCACGGTCTTGCCCTGCAGCGGGTCGCCGCTGGCTTCACCGGACAGCTTCATGTCGCTGAACTGGTAGCGCTTCAGGACGCGTTCCATGCGCAGCTCGCCGTTGAGTTCGGTGCGCGCGCGCAGGTTGGGCAGGTTGGTGCCGACGAAGGCGGTGAGCTTGACCGGAATGTCGACGCCGTCGTGCACGGCGCCGGTGCTCAGCTGGATGCTTTCGGCGGTCAGCTCGCGGCCGGTCTTGGCGTCGCTGTACTGCACGCGGGCGTTGTTCACGGTCAGGCTGTCGATGTCCAGTTTGACCGGGCGATCAGCCTTGTCCGGCTTGCCCTGTGGGGCGGGTGCCGGGGGGGCGATGTTCGGGTCGACCACTTCACCCGGGGCAGGGGGCTTGGGCAGCGCCTTGCCGATGTCTTCCCAGTTGCCGTGGCCGTTTGCGTCACGGGTCAGCGTCAGGCTCAGGCCCTCGACGCGCACGTCGCTCATCTGCACTTCACGGCGCAGCAGCGGCAGCACGCGCACCGACAGGCCCAGCATCTGCAGGTCGGCGAACGGGGTCTTGGGATTCTGCAAGGTCGCGATGCTGGCGTCGTGCAGCTCCAGGCCCAGCCACGGGAACAGGCTCCAGCCGATATCACCGTTCAGGGTCAGCTCGACGTGGGCCTTGTCGCGGGCCAGTTTGCGGATCTCGTCTTTGTAATCGTTGGGATCGAAGAGGTGGGTCACGGCGAAACCGAGAGCCACTATGATCAGCAACAGCCCGAGAACACACAGCCCCAGGATTTTGCCGAACGCTTTCATGGGCGAGTCCTTGTAGTGTGGAATTCAAATTTAGCCCGCGAGTATAGCGCCATGGGCCCGGTGGCAGGCCACCGTGGGTGAGATTAGCTGTAGCGGTGGCTGCCCCGTGGGAGCGGGTTCTACCCGCGAAGCAGGCACCGCGACCTGCCTGTAATGCCGCAGCGCCTGCTTCGCGGGCAGAGCCCGCTCCCACAAACATCCCTGGGCAGTGTTTCGGCCTCGTTGTTTCGTGATGTTTCCACAAAAAGTCAGCGAAAGAAGATGGCTAATCGCCTCTATTGTAACGATCGAGTGATAATCTTGGCGCATCGATGAACCGATAGGCGGCATCAATCTAGCGAAAGTCAGGGTTGTGCCGATAAAACGATCGAAGGCCTGCGTGCTTCAAGGTCGTGAGCCACCATCCGGGCCCATCGAGCTAAAAATCCAAGGGGGAATTAAAATAATGAGCAGCACAATCACGTCGGGGGGAATCGCCAGCGAACGGCCGGCATTCTTCTCCAAGGAGCGCATCATCGCCCGGCCAGGCTTCAACCGCTGGCTGGTACCGCCGGCCGCCCTGGCCATTCACCTGTGCATCGGCATGGCCTACGGTTTCTCGGTGTTCTGGCTGCCGCTGTCCAAGGCGGTCGGCATCAGCGCACCGGTTGCGTGTTCGGACATGGGCTTCTTTGCCCAGGTGTTCTCGTCCACCTGTGACTGGCCGATTTCCATGCTCGGCTGGATCTACACCCTGTTCTTCATCTTCCTGGGCTGCTCGGCGGCCATCTGGGGTGGCTGGCTGGAACACGCGGGCCCGCGCAAGGCAGGTACTGTGTCGGCACTGTGCTGGTGCGGCGGCCTGCTGATTTCGGCGCTGGGGGTGTATACCCACCAGATCGCACTGATGTGGCTGGGCTCGGGTGTGATCGGCGGTATCGGCCTGGGGCTAGGCTATATCTCGCCAGTGTCGACGCTGATCAAGTGGTTCCCGGACAAGCGCGGCATGGCCACCGGCATGGCGATCATGGGCTTTGGCGGCGGCGCCATGGTCGGTGCACCGCTGGCAGCGGCGTTGATGAGCCATTTCGCTACCCCGGACAGCGTCGGTGTGTGGCAGAGCTTCGTGGCCATGGCGGCCATCTACTTCGTGTTCATGCTCGGTGGCGCCCTGGCCTACCGCGTGCCGCCTACCGGCTGGAAGCCCGAGGGTTGGACCGCGCCGGTCAAGAAGGCCAGCAACGCCATGATCACCCACCGCCACGTGCACGTCAGTGTTGCCTGGAAAACCCCGCAGTTCGCCCTGGTGTGGCTGGTGCTGTGCCTGAACGTGTCGGCCGGTATCGGCATTCTCGGCATGGCCTCGCCGCTGTTGCAGGAAGTGTTCGGCGGCAAGCTGCTGGGCCTGGACCTGAGCTTTAGCCAATTGAACGCCGCGCAGCTGGCACAGATTGGCGCCATCGCCGCGGGTTTCACCGGCCTGCTGAGCCTGTTCAACATCGGTGGGCGGTTCTTCTGGGCCTCGTGCTCGGACTACATTGGCCGCAAGAACACCTACTTCGTGTTCTTCGCCCTGGGCTTCGCGCTATATGGCCTGGTGCCGAACCTCGGTCACCTGGGCAACGTCGCCCTGTTCGTGGCGGCGTTCTGCGTGGTGCTGTCCATGTACGGCGGCGGTTTCGCCACGGTGCCAGCCTACTTGGCCGACCTGTTCGGCACGCAGATGGTCGGTGCCATCCACGGTCGCCTGCTGACCGCCTGGGCCGCGGCCGGCGTGTTGGGCCCGGTGCTGGTCAACTACCTGCGCGAGTATCAGTTGAGCATTGGCGTGGAGCGCGCCGCGGTGTACGACGTCACGCTGTACATCCTTGCCGGCCTGCTGGTGCTGGGCTTCTTGTGCAACGCACTGGTACGTCCAGTGAATGACAAGTACTTCATGACCGAAGCACAACTGGCCGCCGAACAGGCGCTGGGCCACGACAAGGGCGCTGACAGCCGCACCGTGCTTGAGTGGAAAGCGGCGCCGGGCAGCAAGCCGCTGGCCGTGCTGGCGTGGCTGGTGGTGGGTATTCCGCTGGCGTGGGGGATTATCGTGACCCTGCAGAAAACAGCGGTACTGTTCCACTGACAGTCACATTGTAAAGCTGGGGTTTGTGTGGGAGCGGGCTCTGCCCGCAAAAGGTCGCTGCGGGCTCTCAGAGTCTGCGCGGTGTCGCCTTCGCGGGTAGAACCCGCTCCCACAATGACGATGAACCCCATATGTCACCCTTTTGTTTCTGTTTGGCGCCCGCGCGGCCTATAATGTCTGCCTTTTTCGCCCAATGATTTTGCGGAGCTGGTGATGGCCGAACGTAAGGCGTCCGTCGAGCGCAACACTCTGGAAACCCAGATCAAAGCCTCGATCAACCTGGATGGCACCGGAAAGGCCCGATTCGATATCGGGGTACCTTTCCTTGAACACATGCTCGATCAGATCGCCCGTCACGGGCTGATCGACCTGGACATCGAGTGCAAGGGCGACCTGCATATCGACGACCACCATACCGTCGAAGACGTGGGTATCACCCTGGGCCAGGCGTTCAACCAGGCCATCGGCGACAAGAAAGGCATCTTCCGCTACGGCCATGCCTATGTGCCGCTGGATGAAGCCCTGTCGCGCGTGGTCATCGACTTCTCCGGCCGCCCCGGCCTGCAGATGCACGTGCCTTACACCCGCGCCACCGTCGGCGGCTTCGACGTTGACCTGTTCCAGGAATTCTTCCAGGGCTTCGTCAACCACGCCAACGTCACCCTGCACATCGACAATCTGCGTGGGCACAACACCCACCACCAGATCGAGACCGTGTTCAAGGCGTTCGGCCGTGCACTGCGCATGGCCATCACCCTGGACGAGCGCATGGCCGGGCAAATGCCTTCCACCAAAGGTTGCCTGTAATGCAGACGGTAGCGGTTATCGACTATGGCATGGGCAACCTGCATTCGGTGGCCAAGGCCCTGGAGCACGTGGGTGCCGGCAAGGTTCTGATCACCAGCGATGCCACGGTCATTCGCGAAGCCGACCGCGTGGTATTCCCCGGTGTGGGCGCGATTCGCGACTGCATGGCTGAAATTCGCCGCCTGGGCTTCGACAGCCTGGTGCGCGAAGTCAGCCAGGACCGTCCTTTCCTGGGAATCTGCGTGGGCATGCAAGCCCTGCTGGACCATAGCGAAGAGAACGACGGCGTCGATTGCATCGGCCTGTTCCCCGGCAACGTGAAGTTCTTCGGCAAGGACCTGCACGAAGACGGCGCGCACCTGAAAGTGCCGCACATGGGCTGGAACGAAGTGAGCCAGGCGGTGGACCACCCCCTGTGGCACAACATTCCGGACCTGGCGCGTTTCTACTTTGTGCACAGCTACTACATTGCCGCCGCCAAGGCTGGCCAGGTAGTGGGCCGCGGGCATTACGGCGTCGACTTCGCCGCTGCCCTGGCCGAAGGCTCGCGGTTTGCCGTGCAGTTCCACCCGGAGAAAAGCCATACCCATGGCCTGCAGCTGCTGCAGAATTTCGCCGCCTGGGACGGCCGCTGGTAATGAGCAAGAAGAAACCGCCGATCCTCACGCTCACCCCCGAGCAGGAAAACGAAGCCACGACCAAGATCAAACGGTTCATGGAGGATCGTTTCGAGCTGGACCTGGGGTCGTTCGAGGCGGCGGAAATTCTTGAGCTGTTTACCCGTGAAATTGCTCCGCACTATTACAACAGGGCGATTTTCGATGTTCAGGCGCACCTCAAGGAGCGTTTCGAGAGCATTGAAAGCGACTTGTGGGCGCTCGAGAAAAACTGATCTCGAGCATCGCTGAAAAATCGAATTGAAGGTTTGCCAGATGCTGATTATCCCCGCTATCGATCTCAAAGACGGTGCCTGCGTACGTCTGCGCCAGGGCCGCATGGAAGATTCCACAGTGTTCTCCGATGACCCGGTGAGCATGGCTGCCAAGTGGGTGGAGGGCGGCTGCCGCCGTCTGCATCTGGTCGACCTGAACGGCGCCTTCGAAGGCCAGCCGGTCAACGGCGAAGTGGTCACCGCCATCGCCAAGCGCTACCCGCACCTGCCGATCCAGATCGGCGGCGGCATTCGCTCGCTGGAAACCATCGAGCACTACGTCAAGGCTGGCGTCAGCTACGTGATCATCGGCACCAAGGCGGTGAAAGAGCCTGAGTTCGTCGCCGAGGTGTGCAAAGCGTTTCCGGGCAAGGTCATCGTTGGCCTGGACGCCAAGGACGGTTTCGTCGCCACCGACGGCTGGGCTGAAGTCAGCTCGGTACAGGTCATCGACCTGGCCAAGCGCTTTGAAGCCGACGGTGTCAGCGCCATCGTCTACACCGACATTGCCAAAGACGGCATGATGCAGGGCTGCAACGTACCCTTCACCGCCGCCCTGGCCGCCGCCACCAAGATCCCGGTCATCGCCTCCGGCGGTATCCACAACCTGAGCGACATCAAGGCCCTGCTGGACGCCAAGGCCCCGGGCATCATCGGCGCCATCACTGGCCGTGCCATCTACGAAGGCACCCTCGACGTTGCTGAAGCCCAGGCTTTCTGCGACTCCTACAAAGGCTGAGGAACAGACCATGGCGCTGGCCAAACGCATCATCCCTTGCCTGGACGTGGATAACGGCCGTGTGGTCAAGGGTGTGAAGTTCGAGAACATCCGCGACGCCGGTGACCCGGTGGAAATTGCCCGCCGTTATGACGAGCAGGGCGCGGACGAGATTACCTTCCTGGACATCACCGCCAGTGTCGACGGCCGTGATACCACGCTGCACACCGTAGAGCGCATGGCCAGCCAGGTATTCATCCCGCTGACCGTGGGCGGTGGCGTGCGTACTGTGCAGGACATCCGCAACCTGCTCAACGCCGGTGCCGACAAGGTCTCGATCAACACCGCCGCGGTATTCAACCCGGAATTCGTTGGCGAGGCTGCGCAGCACTTCGGCTCGCAGTGCATCGTGGTTGCCATCGACGCCAAGAAAGTCTCCGGCCCGGGCGAAACCCCGCGCTGGGAAATCTTCACCCATGGCGGCCGCAAGCCTACGGGCCTGGATGCCGTGGAATGGGCGAAGAAGATGGAAGGCCTGGGTGCTGGCGAAATCCTGCTGACCAGCATGGACCAGGACGGCATGAAGAACGGCTTTGACCTGGGCGTGACCCGCGCCATCAGCGACGCGCTGGGTATTCCGGTGATCGCCTCGGGCGGTGTCGGCAACCTGCAGCACCTGGCCGACGGCGTCATCGAAGGTCACGCCAGTGCGGTATTGGCGGCAAGCATTTTCCACTTCGGCGAATACACCGTGCCGGAAGCGAAGGCGTTCATGGCCAAGCAGGGCATTGTCGTCCGCTGATTGTTTGCTGGTGGGTCGATGTCACGGTGGGAGCGGGCTTTGCCCACTCCCATCATTGTCTTTGATCCTTGCCAGGGGTGATTGCCAGTGATGGCAAATTGCCTTAGTGTTTTGCTCGACAGCCATGGACTCAGGGCCGACTCCGATGAAGCGTTTTGCATTCGCCTTTCTGACCAGTGTTTGCCTGTCGTTTGCCCTCAGCGCCCACGCCGAGGTGCCAGCCGACTATTCCATGGTGTTGCTCACCGAAAATTTCCCGCCTTACAACATGGCCGCCAACGGCAAGAATTTCGCGCGCGAAGAGAATATCCAGGGCATCGCCGCCGATGTGGTGCGCGAAATGTTCAAGCGTGCGCAGATCAGCTACAGCATGACCCTGCGTTTTCCCTGGGACCGCATCTACAAGCTGGCCATGCAGAACCCCGGCTACGGCGTGTTCGTCACCGCGCGGTTGCCCGAGCGCGAGCAGTCGTTCAAATGGGTGGGGCCCATCGGTCCGGATGACTGGATTCTGCTGGCGCGCCCCGACAGCAAGCTCAAGCTCGACAGCCTTGCCCAGGCCCGGCGCCTGAAAATCGGTGCCTACAAGGGCGATGCCATTGCCGAAACCCTGAGCCGCGAAGGCCTGCACCCGGTGATCGCCCTGCGTGACCAGGACAACGCCGCCAAGCTGATGGATGGCGAGATCGACGTGTGGGCCACCGGTGACCCCGCCGGGCGTTACCTGGCGCGGCTGGAAGGGGTGAGCGACTTGAAGACGGTGCTGCGCTTCAATAGCGCGCAGCTTTACCTGGCGTTGAACAAGGACACGCCCGATGAGGTGGTGAAGCGCTTGCAACAGGCCTTGGACCAGATGCGCGCTGAAGGTCGGGTGGACGATATTCTCAGTCAGTATCTGTAGCGCTGCGGTGCCTGCATCGCGAGCAAACTTTGCTCCCACAGTGTTAAGGCTGCATGCAACGTAAGCCTCAAAATTGTGGGAGCAAAGCTTGCTCGCGATGAGGCCCGCTGCGCCGCTGCAAATCTACTTTCCAGCGTTTGAGTAGGTGCCATCCTTGCCATGCGCCGGCATGGCCCGGTTGGCGCGCTGGGCGATCATCTGGCGGATAGGTATCCAGTCGATGCCCTTGGCCTTGAGGTCAGGCAGGTCACGCTCCAGCACATCAAGCGTGACCGGATAGGGGTGGCCGATGACCACCACCGAACCGAATTTCTGCGCGTGGGCGATGGCGGTCTGCAGTTGCTTGCTGATCGCTTCGGGGGTGCGCACGTCATCCAGGAACACATCGCGCGACACATGCGCCAGGCCGATGTCCTGGGCCTTCGCCGCCGCCACGGTAGCAGCGCTGGTGCGGCTGTCGACGAAGAACAGGTTGCGCGACTGCAGCTCGCCCATGAGCATGGTCATGGCCTCGGGTTGCGAGGTCATCTTGCTGCCTTCATGGTTGTTCATGCCGGCCGCATAAGGCACAGCCTTGAGGGCCGCCTGCAAGCGGCTGCGCAGTTCGTCCATGGACAGGTCGGGATGCCAGGCGAACGGCCCGGTGGCCGGGTCCATGGGCATGTGCACGATCACGGTCTTGCCGGCCTTGTGCGCCTCGCGGGCGAATTCGGCGGCGTGGGGGGTGTCGGGCATCACCGCCAGCGTCACCGGCCCGGGCAGGGCCAGGGCACGGCGGTCGCGGGGCAGGTTCTGCCCCAGGTCATCGATGATCAGCGTGAAGTAGGCCTTGCGTGGCTTGGTCTCACCGCTGTCCGGCGTGGCATGGGCCACACCGGTCAGGCAGCAGAGCAAGGCCAGCAATACGGCGCGAACAGGCATCACTTGTTGCGGGTCACGCTCAGGCCCTTGAGCAGCGACAACGCCTGGCTCAACTGGAAGTCGCCGTCTTGCGGGCGAGCCTTGGCGGTGCCGATCGGCGCCTGGCTGGACGGCCGATCCTTGCCGCCGTTGCCGTTGCCCAGGTGGCCCTGCAGGTCGGCTTCCTTGAAGTTTTCGCTGTCCGGCTGGTCGTTGGTGAGCTTGCCCTGGCGCACCACCACGTCAGGGACAATGCCCTGGGCCTGGATCGAGCGGCCGTTCGGCGTGTAGTACAGCGCCGTGGTGATCTTCAGCGCGCGGTCATTGTTCAGCGGCAGCACGGTCTGCACCGAGCCTTTGCCGAAGCTGTCGGTGCCCATCAGCACGCCACGCTTGTGGTCCTGCAGGGCGCCGGCCACGATTTCCGAGGCCGAGGCGCTGCCGCCGTTGATCAGCACCACCAATGGCACGCCTTCGCTTTCGTCGTGGCCGGTGGCCGAGAAGCGCAGTTCGGAGTTGGCGATACGGCCTTTGGTGTACACGATCAGGCCGCTGCTGATGAAGTGGTCAACCACTTCCACCGCCGACTGCAGCACACCGCCCGGGTTGTTGCGCAGGTCGAGCACCAGGCCGTTGAGCTTCTTGCCGTTGTCCTTGCGCAGCTTGGCCAAGGCCTTGGAGACTTCCTCGCCGGTCTTGACCTGGAACTGGGTGATGCGAATGTAGCCATAGCCGTCTTCCAGCAGTTGCGCCTTGACGCTCTTGACCTGGATGATGGCCCGGGCCAGGGTCACGTCAAACGGGTTGCCGCCGTTGCGCACCAGGGTCAGGGTGATTTTCTCGCCGATCTTGCCGCGCATCTTGTCCACGGCTTCGGTCATGGTCTGGCCGCGGGTAGGCTGGCCGTTGATCTTCACGATCAGGTCGCCCGCTTCGATGCCCGCCTTGGTGGCCGGGGTGTCGTCAATAGGCGACACCACCTTGATGAAGCCGTCTTCCACGCCCACTTCGATGCCCAGGCCGCCGAATTCGCCGCTGGTGCTTTCCTGCAGCTCCTGGAAGTCTTCCGGGCCCAGGTAGGCGGAGTGCGGGTCGAGGTTGCTGAGCATGCCCTTGATGGCGTTTTCCAGCAGGGTCTTGTCGTCCACCGGCTCCACGTAAGCGGCCTTGATGCGGTCCATCACCTCGGCGAAGGTGCGCAGTTCATCCAGCGGCAGCGGTGCCTTGCTCGGGTCAACAGGGGCGGTGGCCGGTGCCGGGGCGGTCGTGGTGGTGGCGGCCAGGCGTGCAGGCTCGGCAGCACGCGCAAGGGGGGCGCCGATCACCACGGCGATCGTCAGGGCCAGCGAGGTAAGGCGGGGCAAGTGCAGCATGACGAACGAACTCCTAATCCTGGTTTTGCGCCTTTCGGGGCATCGGCGTGCCGTCATTCATGACGGCCATAACGCCCTTGTTATCGGTGCCGACTTCAGCCGCGGCACCATTGCGCAGGGTCGCTGGGGCGACCTTGCTGGCGAATGGCAAAATACAATGCTGGCGTGTCCTGCCCACCACTACTGCCAACCGTCGAGATGGCCTCGCCGGCTTTCACGACATCACCGGCGCCCTTGAGCAGGCTCTGGTTATGCCCATACAGACTCAAAAAACCGTCGCCATGGTCGAGAATGACCAGAAGTCCGGCGCCACGCAACCAATCGGCGAACACCACGCGCCCGCCATGCACGGCACGCACCTGGGTGCCGGCCGGTGCACTGATCATGACACCATCCCACTTGGTACGGGCATCGTCACCGCGAGTTTCACCAAACCGTGCCAACAATCGACCATCGACAGGCCAGGGAAGTTTTCCCCGACCCGCAGCAAACGGGCCACCAAAATTGGCGCCGCCACTGGAGACTAGTGCACCCGGCGTGGATTTGGGCCGTTTTGGCACATCATCGGCCTTGGCCTGGGCGTTTTCACGCTGGCGCTGCTTCTCGGCCTCCTGCTGGGCCAGCAGGGCTTTCTGCCGTGCCTCCTCGGCTTCGCGGGCCTGGCGCGCCAGGGTTTCCTCGATGGTCTTGAGTACCTTGGCCAGGTCTTCCTGATCCTGCTGGCGGGATGCGAGCTTCTGGTCCTGCTGCTTGTAGCTGTCGTTGAGCTTGGCCAGGGCGGCCTGACGCTCCTTGCGCACCTTGTCCAGGTCCTGACGCTGGCTATCCAGGTCGGCCTGCTGGGCGAGCAATTGCTCCTGCTGCCCGGCGATGTCTTTCTCGACATTGGCCAGCTGGCGCAGGGTCTCGTTGAACTGCTTGAGCTGCGCCATGCGCGCGTTGCTCATGTAGTCGTAATAGGTCAGCGTCCGGGCAAACTTCTCCGGGTTCTGCTGGTTGAGCAACAGCTTGAGGTATTCCTGGCGGCCGCCCTGGTAGGCGGCACGGGCCTGGATGGCGATCAGGCGCTGTTGTTCGGTTTTATCGTGCTGGAGTTGATCTTTTTGCAGGGCCAGGCGATCCAGCTCGCCTTGGGTCTTTTTTAGTTCGGTTTGCAGGGCCTCCACCTGCTTCTCCAGCTTACCCATTTGGGTTTCAGTTCCGCGCAGGTCTTTCTGCACGCCGTTCTTTTGTTCCTGTACCTGACTGAGTTGTTTCTTCAGTTCGGCGATGTCCTGCTTGGTGGCTTCCAACTGCTGTTGGGTTTGCTCACGGTCGTCGGCGTAGGCCGTACTCAGCAGGCAGGTCAGGGCTAGGGCTATCAGTGCACGAAGCATGGGGGTGGGCGATACCAATGTGGAGACGGGCCTAGTATGCCCGCCGCGAGCTGCAAAAAAAACGTCCGGGCGGCGACTGCGGGACGTTTCATCCAAGGTGGGGGCAGGGCGCGTGCCCGGCCCCCAGCCATTGAGCTTAGCCGTCGATCAGAATCGAGTGGCCAGTCATTTCTTCCGGCTTCTGCATATTCATCAGGTACAGCATGGTCGGCGCCACGTCGGCCAGCACGCCGCCTTCGCGCACGTGGACCTTGCGCTTGCCCACGTAGATGAATGGCACCGGCTCGGTGGTGTGCGCGGTGTGTGCCTGGCCGGTGGATTCGTCTTCCATCTGCTCGCAGTTGCCGTGGTCGGCGGTGATCAGCGCTTCGCCGCCCACCTTGTCCAGGGCTTCGACGATTCGGCCCACGCAGGTGTCCAGGCATTCCACGGCCTTGATCGCCGCTTCCATCACGCCGCTGTGCCCGACCATGTCGCCGTTGGCGTAGTTGACCACGATCACGTCGAAGCGCTGGTGCTCGATGGCGTCGACAATCTTGTCGGTCACTTGCGGCGCGCTCATTTCCGGCTGCAGGTCATAGGTGGCGACCTTCGGCGACGGGATCAGGATGCGCTCTTCGCCTTCGAACGGCTCTTCACGGCCGCCGGAGAAGAAGAAGGTGACGTGGGCGTACTTCTCGGTCTCGGCGATGCGCAGCTGCGTCTTGCCGTTCTTGGCCAGGTATTCGCCCAGCACGTTGTTCAGGCTGCCGGCGGCGAAGGCGGCCGGGGCCGGGATTTTCGCCGAGTACTGGGTCAGGCCCACGAAACCGGCCAGTTTCGGCTGGCGCTTGCGGGCGAAGTCGGCGAAGTTGTCCTCGACGAACACGCGGGTCAGCTCACGGGCGCGGTCGGCGCGGAAGTTCATGAACACCACGGCGTCGCCGTCTTCGACGGTCACTTTTTCGCCAATGCTGGTGGCCTTGACGAATTCGTCGCTCTCGCCACGCTCGTAGGCGGCCTTCAGGCCTTCTTCGGCGGTGGCGGCGGTGAACGCGCTGGTGCCGTCGACAATCAGCTCGTAGGCCGCGGTAACGCGGTCCCAGCGGTTGTCGCGGTCCATGGCGAAGTAACGGCCGACGATGCTGGCGGTGCGGCCCTTGCCCAGGCGGGCAAAGGTCTTGTCCATCAGTTCCAGCGGTGCTTCGGCGCTTTTCGGCGGGGTATCGCGGCCGTCGAGGAAGGCGTGCAGGTAGATTTTTTCGGCGCCACGCTTGGCGGCCAACTCGGCCATGGCCACGATGTGGTCCTGGTGGCTGTGCACGCCGCCGTCCGACAGCAGGCCCAGGATATGCACGGCCTTGCCGGCTTTCACGGCCTTGTCCACGGCGGTGCAGATGGTCGGGTTCTCGAAGAACTCGCCGTCGCGAATGGCCTTGGTCACGCGGGTGAAGTCCTGATACACCACACGGCCCGCGCCCAGGTTCATGTGGCCGACCTCGGAGTTGCCCATCTGACCGTCGGGAAGGCCCACGTCCATGCCGGAACCGGAAATCAGGCCGTTGGGCATGGTCTTGGTCAAGCGGTCCAGCGTCGGTTTCTTCGCTGAAAATACAGCATTGTATTCGTGGCTTTCGCTGTGACCGAAACCATCCAGGATGATCAGGACCAAAGGTTTAGGCGTGGTTGTCATAGATCCACTCGCGGCTATGTCAGATGGAAAAGGAGAAGCGTATTTTAGGGCATGTGGGCCGACGCTTGCGAATAACCTTCATCAATCGCACTTATCAAGCACAGACAAGGCGCCTGGGGGCCGGGTTCCGTGAAGGTTGCGCCCGGCGGGCTTTGGCCCACTTTGACTGCTGTGTATACTGGCCGACATTTTAACGCCCTGGAACCTGCTGATGGCCGCTCACCTGATTGAATTCGCCACTAATCACTATCTGCTCGTTGGCGTGTTCGCCATCCTGCTGATCATGTTGCTCGTTCTGGAAATGAGCCGTGGCGGCAAAAGCCTCAGCCCGCGTGAGCTGACCGCACTGGTCAACGCCGAGCAGGCCGTGATCATCGACATCCGCGCCAAGAAGGACTACGCCAGCGGCCACATCGTCGGTGCCCTGAACATTCCCCAGGACAAGCTGGCCACCCGCATGGCCGAGCTGGAAAAGCACAAGGGCAAGACCCTGATCATCGTCGACAGCATCGGCCAGCATGCCGGTACCACGGCGCGCGAACTGCTCAAGGCCGGCTACAACGCGGCAAAACTGTCAGGTGGTGTTTCCAGCTGGCGCGCTGACAATCTTCCACTGGTAAAGTGAAATGAGCCACGTCGTCGTCTACTCCAGCGATTGGTGCCCGTACTGCATGCGGGCCAAGGCCCTGCTTGAAAGCAAGGGCGTCGCCTTCGAAGAAATCCGTGTCGACGGCCAGCCGCAAGTACGTGCCGCCATGGCGCAGAAGGCCGGGCGCACCTCGGTTCCGCAAATCTGGATCGGCGAACGCCACGTCGGCGGCTGTGACGATCTGTATGCCCTGGAGCGCGCCGGCAAGCTCGACGCGCTGCTCCAGGCCTGAATTCAAACCACGTTACGACCTTAATGTAAGAAGGATCTGCGATGACTGATCAACCGATTAACGACGAAGCGAACGCCCCGCAATTCTCCCTGCAGCGCATCTACGTGCGTGACCTGTCGTTCGAAGCGCCGAAAAGCCCGGCCATCTTCCGCCAGCAGTGGGAACCGAGCGTCGCCCTGGACCTGAACACCCGTCAGAAGGCTCTGGAAGAAGGGTTCCACGAAGTCGTCCTGACCCTGTCGGTCACCGTCAAGAATGGCGAAGAAGTTGCCTTCATCGCTGAAGTACAACAGGCCGGTATCTTCCTGATCAAGAACCTGGACGATGCGTCCCTGAGCCACACCCTGGGCGCGTTCTGCCCGAACATTCTGTTCCCGTACGCGCGCGAGACCCTGGACAGCCTGGTGGTTCGTGGCTCGTTCCCGGCGCTGATGCTGGCTCCGGTCAACTTCGACGCCCTGTACGCGCAAGAGCTGCAACGCATGCAGGAAGCCGGCGAAGCGCCGAAGCCTTCGCTGCAGTAAGGCTTGCCGCATCGCAAAAAGCGCCCTTCGGGGCGCTTTTTTGTGGGGGAGACCGAGGCTTAAGCAAACCCCAGCTGGCGCCACGCCTCGTACACGGCGATGGCCACGGTGTTGGACAGGTTCAGGCTGCGGCAGCCTTCGCGCATGGGCAGGCGCAGGCGCTGGTCGCTGCCCAGTGGGTCCAGTACTTCAGGTGGCAGGCCGCGGCTTTCGGGGCCGAACAGGAAGGCGTCGCCATCGGCGAAGCTGACCTCGTGGAACGGCTTGGAGCCCTTGGTGGTGAAGGCGAACAGCCGCGGGTTGCCCAGCGCTTCCAGGCAGCTTGGCAGGTCAGCGTGGCGCTTGAGCGTGGCGTACTCGTGGTAGTCCAGCCCGGCGCGGCGCAGGCGCTTGTCATCGAGCTCGAAGCCGATCGGTTCGATCAAGTGCAAGTGGCAGCCGCTGTTGGCGCATAGCCGTATAATGTTGCCCGTATTGGGCGGTATCTCTGGTTGAAAAAGGATGACGTGAAACATGCACGGCTCCGAACTGAAAGACGGGCAGCATTCTACCCCTGAACCCGACCCGCGTCCGAGCCTGTTCCCGCGGGTGATGTTCTCGCTGGCGATTGTCGGCCTGATGGTGGGCCTGATGATCGGCAAGTTGACCAACCCCGAGACCCTGGAGTTGATCAAGATCGAGGAACAGCCGGCGGCGCTGGTGCTGTGGTTCACCGCTGAGCCCAAGGTGCAGCGCACCACGGTGGACGGCGCCCTGGTGGTGCAGTTCCAGGCGCACGGCCTGACCCGCAACGGCCAGGTGGACATCAACGGTCGCATGGCCAACTGGCGTACCCAGCCGGGTGAAAATGGCTTGTTGCTGAACGTGGTCGCGGCGCGCCCCTTGCAGGGTGATATCAGCGGTGCGGAAGAAGAAGGGCGCTGGAGGCTGAAGCTCAGCCTCCGGGAGGAATAAAAGAGGGAATCCCCGGCCTGCCTGTACCAAGGTCCCCAAAAGCGGGATGGGCCGCAGCACTCGTGGAGCGCTGCGTGCCCCGTGTAAAGAAGGGGAATCCCCGGCCTGCCTGTACCAAGGTCCCCAAAACGGGTGTGGAGCCGCAACCCTCGTCGAGTGCTGCGCGCCCCGGTGTAAAGAAGGGTTCCCCGGCCTGCCTGTACCAAGGACCCCAAAACTGGGAGTGTTTCTGGTCTCGCACTTACTACATTGCAGCCCGCGTGCCAGCTTTTGAAAAAATGCGCTCATGATGTTGCCGATTTGTGATCGGCAAGCTGGAACCCTTGTAAATTGAGGGCTTGGCGATGAGTGGCAAGTTTCTTCGAGGTGTTTTTCAGGCGATTTTTGCTGGATCCAAGGGCAAAAACGCCTTGCGGCGGTGCACGCCGGTGCCACGATGCACAACCCCGTAGCAAGCTGCCGAAGGCTGCGTCCGGGCGTAATACCGGGTTGGTTGGGACGCAGCCTTCGGCAGCTTGTGTCTAGAAGAAGGAATAAAAAAACCCGCCAGGGGGGGCTGGCGGGCTTTCATGAACAGCAGGGTGGATCAGGCGTCGTCGCCTTCGTCCTCATCGCCACCATCGACCTTCATGCCCAGCTCCTTGATTTTGCGAGTCAAGGTATTGCGGCCCCAGCCCAGCAGCACGGCTGCGTCGCGGCGGCGGCCGGCGGTATGCTTGAGGGCGGTCTCGATCATGATGCGCTCGAAGCTCGGCACGGCGCTGTCGAGCAGGCTCGACTGGCCGCGCGCCAGTGCCTGGTCGGCCCACTGGCGCAGGGCCTGCTCCCAGTTGGTCACCGGTGCGGCGTCCTGGGGCAGGCTCAACAGTTCTGGCGGCAGGTCGCCGATATGCACTTCACGACCCGAGGCCATGACCGTGATCCAGCGGCAGGTATTTTCCAGCTGCCGCACGTTGCCGGGCCACGGCAGGTTCTTCAGGTATTCCTCGGTCTCGGCCTTGAGCAGCTTGGGCTCCACCGCCAGTTCCTGCGCCGCGCGGCTGAGGAAGTGCTTGGCCAGGGTCGGGATATCCTCGCGGCGGTCGGACAGGCGTGGAATATGGATGCGAATCACGTTGAGGCGGTGGAACAAGTCCTCACGGAACTTGCCGGCGTGCACCAGGGTTTCCAGGTTCTGGTGCGTGGCGGCGATGATGCGCACGTCAACCTTGACCGGGGTGTGGCCGCCAACGCGGTAGAATTCACCGTCAGCCAGCACGCGCAACAGGCGGGTCTGGGTGTCGGCCGGCATGTCGCCGATCTCGTCGAGGAACAGGGTGCCGCCGTCGGCTTGCTCGAAGCGCCCGCGTCGCAGGTTGGCGGCGCCCGTGAAGGCGCCTTTTTCGTGGCCGAACAGCTCCGACTCCATCAAATCCTTGGGAATCGCCGCCATGTTCAACGCAATGAACGGCGAGGCGGCCCGTGGGCTGTGGCGGTGCAGGGCGTGCGCGACCAGCTCTTTACCGGTACCCGACTCACCGTTGATCAGCACGGTGATGTTGGAGTGGCTGAGGCGGCCGATGGCGCGGAAAACTTCCTGCATGGCCGGCGCTTCGCCGATGATTTCCGGGGTGCGGGTCAGCGTCGGCACTTCGGTCAGGCCTTGCTGTTCCTGGGCGTGCTGGTTGGCGCGCTTGACCAGGGCCACTGCTTCGTCCACATCGAACGGCTTGGGCAGGTACTCGAAGGCACCGCCCTGGTACGACGCCACGGCGCTGTCCAGGTCCGAATGGGCGGTCATGATGATCACCGGCAGGCGCGGGAACTGCTCGCGGATGCGCGCCAGCAGGTCCAGGCCGCTGGCACCGGGCATGCGGATGTCGGAGATGATCACATCAGGCTGCTGGCGAGCCAGGCGACTCATGACGCCATCGGCACTGTCGAAGCTTTGGGTGGTCATGCCTTCCTGTTGCAAGGCTTTTTCCAGCACCCAACGGATGGAACGGTCGTCATCGACGATCCAGACAGTTTCACTACGGCTCATGACGAAGCGGCTCCTTGTTCCAGCGGCAGGAAGATCGAGAAAGTGGTATGGCCGGGGTGGCTTTCACACTCGATCAGCCCTTGGTGCTGGCTGATGATGTTCTGGGTAATGGCAAGGCCGAGGCCTGTACCGTCCGGACGACCACTGACCATCGGGTAGAAAATGGTCTCCTGGAGTTCGGCCGGTATACCGGGTCCGTTATCGGTAATTTCAATCTTGGTCACCAGCCGGTGGCGGGTGTGGCCAATGGTGAACTGGCGCATGGTGCGCGTGCGCAGGCTGATGCGGCCCAGGCGCAGCTCATTCTGGCCACTGATGGCCTGCATGGCGTTGCGCACGATATTGAGCACGGCCTGAATCATCTGTTCGCGGTCGATGAGCACGTCGGGGATGCTCGGGTCATAGTCGCGCACCAAGGTGATGCCGCCCTGGCTCTCGGCCTCCACCAGGCTGGACACCCGCTCCAGCACTTCGTGCACGTTGGTCATGGCCAGCGATGGCAGCTTGTTGGAGCCGAGCATGCGGTCCACCAGGTTGCGCAGGCGGTCGGCCTCTTCAATGATGACGTTGGTGTAGTCCTTCAGGCTTTCTTCCGGCAGCTCGCGCGCCAGCAGCTGGGCAGCGCCGCGAATCCCGCCCAGGGGGTTCTTGATCTCGTGGGCCAGGCCGCGCACCAGCATCTTGGTGGTTTCCTGCTTGGACAGCTGCGCCTCTTCCTTGGTGATGCGCAGCAGCCGGTCGCGGGGGTGCACTTCCAGCAGCAACAAGGTGTGGCCGTTGCTCAGGATGGGGGTCACGGCATAGTCGACGGTCAGCGTCTGGCCGGTCAATGCGGTGAGCATCGCTTCACGCTTGGTGAACGGGTGGGCCTGTTCCACGGCCTGGCGCAGGGAGTTGAGGGCCTCGGCCGACTCGGTGAACAGCTCGCTGATGAATTGCCCATGGCTGCGCTGACCGCTGATGGCCAGCAGCATTTCTGCAGCCGGGTTCATGTACTCCAGGCGCAGTTCGGCATTGAGCAGAATGGTAGCAGTGGTCAGGTTGTCCAGAAGCAGTCGGTGCAGTGCATCACTGATGGTCATTAGCTGTGTTGACCTCTTTTGGCTCGTCGCCACCGGCGCGGGTCCGAAGTGGCGCGGGCTGGTAATCCGCTGATACATCTAAAATGCAAGAACCAAACCAAGGCTCCGAAAAGAAGCGTGGCCAGCGGAAAATAGCGCTTTCACTGCTCATTAAATGACGCACCGGTGCCAGTCTCGTTCAGGATTGACCCAAAATGGGATCCTTGTGCGCTTTTTTGTCTCTTTTGCGCACCAATATGGGGCGGACGTGTTCACTATAGCGCCTGCCGGCGTTATTCGTCGTCGCCAGCAGGCTTGTCCGATAGCGGGCACTCGGGACGCACGCCGTAATCGGCGGCAGCGCAAGGGTTGATGCGGCGCTTCTGAATCAGCGAGATGCGCTGCATGTGGAACGGCTGCGCGGGGGTGCGTTCGATCACGGTCTCGTGGCTGTCGATGATCTCTGCGGCGAGTTGGTGCGTGCCGCGGTCGATATTCTTCAGTTGGAACACCGGGCTCACGGCGGGACCGGCGACCACGTTGCCGTCCATCAGCACGCGGTAGCCGTGGTTGGCCATCAGCGGCGGGTCACTGGTGACGGTCACGATCAGGTTGCCGGCGGGATCCTGGATAGTGGCGTCCGGTTCAGGGATGAGGATACGCAGCATTTCGTAGTGGCTGATGGGCCGCTTTTTCGCCAGTTTGCGCGCTGGTGCCGGCAGCACCGGGGTGGCGCTCATGCTGTTGCTGGGGCCCACGTCCACGACCGTGGCGTTGGCGTGCGGTTTGTCGGTGTACACCCGGTTACCCTGGGCGTCGATGTAGGTGTAGACCTGGGCCAAGGCCGGGCTGGTCGACGCCAGCAACAGGATGGCCAACAGCAGGCGATTCATGGTCGTTTTCCGGCAGGTGGCAGGTGAAAGCGTTGCAGGGTGAAGGTTACGGTGGGGCTCTGCTGCACCACCTTGTCATTGAACAGTACTTGCACGGCCAGGCTGTGGTCACCACGATCGATGCTCACCAATTGCAGGCGTGGCACGTTGGTAGGCTGGCCGTAGGGCTGGCCATCCAGCAGCAGGCGCAGGCGGTGTTCGATGCGCAGGCGCGGGTTGATCAGCACGCCCACGGTGAAGGTGCCGTTATTGGCGCGCAGGGCTTCTTCGTCGGGAATGTCGGTCAGTTGCAGGGTCTGGTAGGGCGGTGCGTTGTCGCTGCCGCGCTGGGTGCCCGGTGCCACGGGCATCATTGGCGCCGCGGGCGCCTGGGGTTGCACGCTGTTGAGCGGTGGCAGCTCCACGGTTTGCGCGCGGGTGCCATCGGGTGGCTGGTTGGAGTAGGCGGTGTTGCCTTCTGCATCGGTGTACTTGTAGATCTGGGCCGAAGCGGGCAAGGCGAGCAGCATCAGCAGGCAGATGAGGCATGAACGCATGGGCACTTCCTGTCGGCTCATGGGGAAATGACGGCCTGGCGGCCCAGCTGCCAGCATAGAACAGATTGGTCGACGAATGGTTTCGGCTTTGTACCAGGCAGAGCCCCGACAGGATCTTGGGCACGCTGTGCGCGGCATCGCAGCCTGTCGGCAGCTTGTACGTGTTGATACTGGTAGCAAGCTGCCGAAAGCGGTGTCAGGGGCGATGCTCAGGAAGGGGTGGCACACAGCTCGCCCGTGGCGCGGGTCAGGGCCAGGCTCTGCAACGGGTCGGTGTTGCGTGCCTGGATGGCAGCCGCTACCCACCGTGGGCATTGCGGGTCGTTGCGCGAGGGGGCGAACGCAGACAGGCGCTGCAGCAATTGCTTCTGCAGCACATCCAGCTGCGGGCGAATCTCCTTGCCCAGGTCCACGCGTGGCGTGGTCGGGGCGCTGCCGGCCTGGTTCCACTGGGCTAGCAGGCCGTACTGCACCAGCTTGTTGGCTTCTATCTGGGCGGCGAAGAATTGCTCGGCCAGGGCGCCGTCCAGTTGGTAATCGGCGGCCAGCTTGCCAGCACCCGCAATCACGTCGCGTTCGCGGGGCGCGTCCAGCACCGGCTTGTGGCTGTCCCACTTGGTCAGGGCCACTTTCGGGGCTATCTCCAGGCGTTGCTGCACGCTGTCCAGCAACGGTGCCAGGGTCGACGGCGCAGCGGCAAAGGCGGGCTGGGCGAGAGCAGTCAGCAGCAGGGCGCTGGTAAAAGCGTGTTTCATGGGGGCTTTCCTTATTGTTGTGTGGGGCAAGGGCCTTTATTGAGGCATAAAAAAGACCTCCCGAAGGAGGCCTTTTTCAAATCACGCGGCTTGCGCCGGCGTCACGGGATCAGCAGCTGTAGTACAGCTCGTATTCCAGAGGGTGTACGAAGGTACGAACCTTGATTTCTTCTTCGCTTTTCAGGGCGATGTAAGCGTCGATGAAGTCGTCGCTGAAAACGCCGCCTTTGGTCAGGAACGCACGACCTTTGTCCAGCTCTTCCAGGGCTTCTTTCAGGCTGCCGCAAACTTGTGGGATCTCTTTCGCCTCTTCAGGCGGCAGGTCGTACAGGTTTTTGTCAGCAGCGTCGCCAGGGTGGATCTTGTTCTGGATACCGTCCAGGCCGGCCATCAGCAGTGCTGCGAAGGCCAGGTACGGGTTGGCAGCCGGGTCCGGGAAACGTGCTTCGATACGACGGCCGCGTGGGCTGTTGACGTAAGGAATACGGATCGAGGCGGAACGGTTGCGAGCCGAGTAGGCCAGCATGACTGGCGCTTCGAAACCTGGGACCAGACGCTTGTAGGAGTTGGTCGACGGGTTGGTGAAGCCGTTCAGGGCCTTACCGTGCTTGATGATACCGCCGATGAAGTACAGGGCGGTGTCGGACAGGCCGGCATAGCCTTCGCCAGCGAAGGTGTTCTTGCCGTCTTTGGCGATGGACATGTGTACGTGCATGCCCGAGCCGTTGTCGCCGTACAGAGGCTTAGGCATGAAGGTAGCGGTACGGCCGTAAGCGTCGGCAACGTTGTGCACGACATACTTCAGGGTCTGTACTTCGTCAGCCTTCTTCACCAGGGTGTTGAACTTGACGCCGATTTCGTTCTGGCCGGCAGTTGCCACTTCGTGGTGGTGAACTTCGACGACCTGGCCCATTTCTTCCAGTGCGTTGCACATGGCAGTACGGATTTCGTGGTCGTGGTCGAATGGTGGAACCGGGAAGTAGCCGCCTTTGATACCTGGACGGTGGCCCTTGTTGCCGCCTTCGATGTCGGCGTCGGACATCCACGAACCTTGTTCGGAGAAGATCTTGAACATGGAGCCGGAGATGTCGGACTTGAACTTCACTTCGTCGAAGATGAAGAACTCTGGCTCTGGGCCAGCGAATACGGTGTCACCGATACCGGTCGACTTCAGGTATTCTTCAGCACGGTGGGCGATGGCGCGCGGGTCGCGATCGTAGCCTTGCATGGTCGAAGGTTCGATGATGTCGCAGACCAGAATCAGGGTCGGCTCTTCGGTGAACGGGTCCAGAACGGCGGTTTCGTCGTCCGGCAGCAGGATCATGTCGGAGGCTTCGATGCCTTTCCAGCCAGAGATGGAGGAACCGTCGAACATCTTGCCGACTTCGAAGAAGTCATCTTCCAGCGCGTCACGGGCTGGCATGGTGACGTGATGCTGGGTGCCTTTGGTGTCAGTGAAGCGCAGATCAATCCACTTGACGTCATGATCTTTGATGAGTTGAACCGACTTCGACATGTTGTCCTCCGGGGTGAATAAGGGCTGGTAGTGGTGAGCCCTGTAATTTGGGTGATGCCGGGCGCGATAGTCTGCCAAGGCAACCTGCCTCACAAGGGAGCAATTTGCATGCCAGTGCCCCGAGATGGGTTTTTTGCCCCAAACCCAGGCATTTCGGTGGTTTTTTGCTCAATTGCGCCGTTTTGTCGCACTGATTTGAAGCGCTAGCAATCCGCTACGCACCATAATGGTGCCGGTAAAACCTTCTGTACGATAACTGGTTAAAAGCTGAGCAATTTCCGCTATAATCCTGCCCCCTCTTTTTCGGCTGGCACCTCGCGCGCTGTTTTCCATGAAACTAATCGTAAAAGTCTTCCCAGAGATCACCATCAAGAGCCGGCCCGTTCGCAAGAACTTCATCCGCCAGCTCGCCAAGAACATCCGCGTCGTGCTCCGTGAACTGGACCCGAAGCTGGTGGTTGAGGGCGTGTGGGACAACCTCACGGTTGTCACTCGTATCGAAGACGTGAAAATTCAGCGCGAGATGATCGAGCGCCTGCGTTGCGTGCCGGGCATCACCCATTTCCTGCAGGTAGATGAGTACCCGCTGGGCGAAATGGATGACCTGGTTGCCCAGTGCAAACAGCATTTCGGCCACCTGCTGCCCGGCAAGATGTTCGCCGTGCGCTGCAAGCGCGCCGGCAAGCACACCTTCACCTCCATGGACGTGGACCGTTATGTTGGCAGCCAGTTGCGCCAGCAGTGCGGCGCCGCCGGCATCGAGCTGCGCAACCCTGACGTGGAAGTGCGCCTGGAAATCCGCGACAAGCGCGTGTTCATCATTCATAGCCAGCACCAGGGCATCGGCGGCTACCCGCTGGGCTCGCTGGAGCAGACTCTGGTACTGATGTCCGGTGGTTTCGACTCCACCGTGGCTGCCTACCAGATGATGCGCCGCGGCCTGATGACCCACTTCTGCTTCTTTAACCTGGGTGGCCGCGCCCACGAGTTGGGCGTGATGGAAGTCGCGCACTTCCTGTGGAAGAAGTACGGCAGCTCCCAGCGCGTGCTGTTCATCAGCATCCCGTTCGAGGAAGTGGTAGGCGAGCTGCTGGGCAAGGTCGACAACAGCCACATGGGCGTGATTCTCAAGCGCATGATGCTGCGCGCGGCCACGCGCATGGCCGATCGTCTGCAAATTGACGCGCTGGTGACCGGTGAGGCCATCTCGCAAGTCTCGAGCCAGACGCTTCCGAACCTTTCGGTGATCAGTTCGGCCACCGAGAAGCTGGTGCTTCGTCCATTGCTTGCCAGCCATAAGCAGGACATCATTGACCAGGCCAACGAAATCGGCACCGCCGACTTCGCCAAGCACATGCCTGAATATTGCGGGGTGATTTCGGTCAACCCCACCACCAAGGCCAAGCCTCACCGCGTCGCCTATGAAGAACAGCAGTTCGACATGGCCGTGCTGGAGCGGGCCCTGGAACGCGCCAAGCTGGTCTCCATCGACAATGTGATCGATGAACTGGGCCAGGATATCGAGATCGAAGAGGTCAGCCAGGCGCTGGCCGGCCAGGTGATCATCGACATCCGTCATCCTGATGCCCAGGAAGACGAGCCCCTTGAACTCGAAGGCATCGAGGTCAAGGCGTTGCCGTTCTATGCACTGAACAGCCGTTTCAAGGAACTGGACCCCACCCGTCAGTACCTGCTGTATTGCGACAAAGGCGTGATGAGTCGCCTGCATGCCCACCACTTGCTCAGTGAGGGACATGCCAATGTGCGCGTTTATCGACCGAGCTAAGCGCCCGGGGCTGTTTGCCTGTGGCCTGCGTCACCGGCCCCCCGACGCCAACGACAAGCTGTAACGGCTTTGTCGGACTCTAAGTCAAATCGCTGTCACAACCTGTCAGCACACCGAATCCTCTGATCGAGATACACAAGTGATCGAAAATCTACGTAACATCGCCATCATCGCTCACGTTGACCATGGTAAAACCACCCTGGTAGACAAACTGCTGCGTCAATCCGGCACCCTGGAGCGCAACGAGCTCAACGACGAGCGCGTGATGGACTCCAACGACCAGGAGAAAGAGCGCGGTATTACCATTCTGGCGAAAAACACCGCCATCAACTGGAATGGCTACCACATCAACATCGTCGACACCCCCGGCCACGCCGACTTCGGTGGCGAGGTTGAGCGTGTAATGTCGATGGTCGACTCCGTGCTGCTGCTGGTCGACGCTCAAGACGGCCCTATGCCGCAAACTCGCTTCGTGACCAAAAAGGCGTTCGAAGCCGGTCTGAAGCCGATCGTTGTCATCAACAAGGTTGACCGTCCGGGCGCGCGTCCTGATTGGGTTCTGGACCAGATCTTCGATCTGTTCGACAACCTGGGTGCCACCGACGAACAGCTGGACTTCAAAGTCGTCTACGCCTCGGCCATCAACGGCATCGCCGGCCTGGACCACACCGACATGGCTGAAGACATGACCCCGCTGTACCAAGCGGTCGTCGACCACGTTCCGGCTCCAGCCGTTGACCGTGACGGTCCGTTCCAGATGCAAATCTCGGCACTGGACTACAACAGCTTCCTGGGCGTGATCGGTGTTGGCCGTATCGCTCGCGGTCGCGTCAAGCCGAACACCCCGGTTGTGGCGATCAGCGCTGACGGCAAGCGTCGCAACGGTCGTATCCTGAAGCTGATGGGTCACCACGGTCTGCACCGCATCGACGTTGAAGAAGCAGCTGCCGGCGACATCGTCTGCATCAGTGGCTTCGAAGAGCTGTTCATCTCCGACACGCTGTGCGACCCACTGACTGTCGAAGCGATGAAGCCGCTGACCGTTGACGAGCCAACCGTTTCCATGACCTTCCAGGTAAACGACTCGCCATTCTGCGGTAAAGAAGGCAAGTTCGTGACGTCCCGTAACATCAAGGACCGTCTGGACAAAGAGCTGCTGTACAACGTTGCACTGCGCGTTGAAGAAGGCGACTCGGCTGACAAGTTCAAGGTTTCCGGCCGTGGTGAGCTGCACCTCTCGGTACTGATCGAAACCATGCGTCGCGAAGGCTTCGAACTGGCCCTGGGCCGTCCGGAAGTGATCATTCGCGAAGTTGACGGCGTCAAGCAGGAACCGTTCGAAAACGTCACCATCGACATCCCTGAAGAATCCCAGGGCAAGGTCATGGAAGAGATGGGCCTGCGTAAGGGCGACCTGACCAACATGGTGCCGGATGGCAAAGGCCGTGTTCGTCTGGAATACAACATCCCTGCTCGCGGTCTGATCGGTTTCCGTAACCAGTTCCTGACCCTGACCAACGGTGCTGGCATCCTGACCTCGATCTTCGACCGTTACGACACCGTCAAGTCGGGCCACATGTCTGGCCGTCAGAACGGCGTTCTGGTTTCGGTTGAAACCGGCAAGGCGCTGACCTACTCGCTGGAAACCCTGCAGGCTCGTGGCAAGCTGTTCGTAGAACACGGCCAGGAGATCTACAACGGTCAAATCGTCGGCCAGAACAGCCGCGACAACGACCTGGGCGTCAACCCTACCAAGGGCAAGAAGCTCGACAACATGCGTGCTTCGGGCAAAGACGAAACCATCGCCCTGGTTCCACCTGTTCGCTTCACCCTGGAACAGGCTCTGGAATACATCCAGGAAGACGAGCTGTGTGAAGTCACGCCTAAGTCCATCCGTCTTCGCAAGAAGATCCTGGACGAAAGCGAGCGTACCCGCGCTGCCAAGAAAGCCAAGGCTTGATCTAGCCTCAGCTGAATGAAAAACGCCCCCGGTCGAAAGGCCGGGGGCGTTTTTTTATGCCCGGGTTTTCTATCTGAAACCTTTGGGCGATGCTGCCGGTCTCTCGCGAGCAAGCTTTGCTCCCACAGTGTACGGCTGTGGGAGCAAAGCTTGCTCGCGATGAGGCTCTTCAATAAGACACGGGCTTTGGCTTGTAGGCGCAGTAGCCTGGGCGCGGGCCTACGCGCGGGTGGTTGCGGCAGGTGTCCGGGCGCTTGTCGTAGATGGTGCACATGCGGCTTTTGCGGTCCAGGTACAAGCAATCGTTATTGCTCATGCGCTGCAGGGTGAAAATCCCCGACTTTTGGTTGAAGCGCTCGACGATGCCGTCCTTCTGCAGGCGCTTGGCGATGTTCTTCGGCGGGTCGCCCAGTTCAAACTCGTCGACCACGCCGATGCGCACCAGGTCCTTGATCTTGACTTCCACCGGCAGGGTGCAGCAGGTCGACATGCAGGCGCCGCACATGGGCTGGGTGAATTTCTGCCAGGTCTCGAGGCGGTCGATTTCGGCAGCGGCAATCAGGGTGGTCTTCATCAGGTTCGGGTTTTCGGGGTGATCGGGCGCGCGATCATACCGGGACTGGTGAAATTGTGAACAACCATTTGCCGGTTTCACCTCTGGCTGTATCGCAGCTTTTACATAAAAGCGCGAACCAGACCTTTCGCCTTGTGTCGAACCGTCTAGGCTCAGACAACCCCCTCCTAAAAATCCGTCAACTTCCCCGAGGACGCATCAATGTCTCAGGAACCGCTTGTCCGTGACGCAGAGGTGGCGGAATTTCGCGCCGCTGTACTCGCCAAACTCACATACGCGGTGGGCAAAGACCCTGATCATGCGTTTGATCATGACTGGTTCGAAGCCATCGCCCTGGCGGCCCGCGACCATATGGTCGAGCACTGGATGGATCACACCCGGCAGATTTACCGCAAGGCGCAGAAGCGGGTGTATTACCTCTCGCTGGAATTCCTGATCGGCCGGCTGCTGTATGACAGCCTCAGCAACCTGGGGCTGCTGGATATCGCCAAGGAGGCACTCACCGACCTGGGCGTGGACCTGGAGCGCATTCGCCTGCTGGAGCCCGACGCCGCGCTGGGCAACGGTGGCCTGGGGCGCCTGGCGGCCTGCTTCATGGAGAGCATGTCCACCCTGGGCATCGCGGCCCATGGCTACGGTATTCGCTACGAGCACGGCTTGTTCCGCCAGGCCATCGTCGATGGCTGGCAGCAGGAGCAGACCGAGAACTGGCTGGATTTCGGTAACCCCTGGGAGTTCGAGCGCCCCGAAGTGATCTACCCGATCAGCTTCGGCGGCCACGTGGAAACCGTGCAGGACGCCGGTGGCCAGCAGAAGCAAGTGTGGTGGCCGGCCGAGACTGTGCGGGCGGTG
The DNA here is from genome assembly GCA_963816515.1 of uncultured Gammaproteobacteria bacterium. Classification (GTDB taxonomy): domain Bacteria; phylum Pseudomonadota; class Gammaproteobacteria; order Pseudomonadales; family Pseudomonadaceae; genus Aquipseudomonas. Next base: position 2,786,260 of record CAWFKX010000001.1, read on the forward strand.
GCCTATGACACCCCCGTGGTGGGCTGGCGCGGTTCCAGCGTCAACACCCTGCGCCTGTGGCGTGCCCGGGCCCTTGAAGAGTTGCACCTGGAGCGCTTCAACGCCGGTGACCACCTGGGTGCCGTGGCCGAAGTGGCCCGCGCCGAAAGCATCTCGCGGGTGCTGTACCCGGCGGACAGCACCGAGGCGGGGCAAGAACTGCGCCTGCGCCAGGAGTATTTCTTCGTGTCGGCCTCGCTGCAGGATTTGCTGCGCCGCCACCAGAACATCCACCCCTCGCTGCTCAACCTGGCGGATGGCGCTGCCATCCAGCTCAACGACACTCACCCTTCCATCGCGGTGGCCGAGCTGATGCGCCTGCTGGTCGACACCCACGGCATCGCCTGGGACACGGCCTGGGACATCACCGTCAACACCCTGGCCTACACCAACCACACCTTGCTGCCCGAGGCGCTGGAAACCTGGCCAGTGGGGCTGATGGAGCGGATGCTGCCAAGGCACATGCAGATCATCTACCTGATCAACGCCTACCACATCGATTCGCTGCGGGCCAAAGGCATCCACGACTTCGACGTGCTGCGCGCGGTGTCGCTGATCGAAGAAGACAACGGCCGCCGCGTGCGCATGGGCAACCTGGCGTTCCTCGGGTCGCACAGTGTCAACGGCGTGTCGGCGCTGCACACCAAACTGATGCGCAGCACCGTGTTCTCGGAAATGCACAAGCTGTACCCGGACCGGATCAACAACAAGACCAACGGCATCACCTTCCGCCGCTGGCTGTTCCAGTCCAATGGCGAGCTCACCTCGATGCTGGTGGATGCGTTGGGCGAGGATGTGCTCGACCATCCGGAACAGCGCCTCATCGACCTTGAGCCGTTTGCCGACAAAGCCGATTTCCGCAAGCGCTTTGCGGCCCAGCGGCTGGCCAGCAAGAAGGCCCTGGCGCGCATCATCCAGGACCGCCTGGGCGTGGTGGTCAACCCCGAGGCGCTGTTCGACGTGCAGGTCAAGCGTATCCACGAGTACAAGCGCCAGTTGCTCAACCTGCTGCACACCGTGGCGCTGTACCAGGCCATCCGCGCCGAGCCGGGCACCAACTGGGTGCCACGGGTGAAGATATTCGCCGGCAAGGCGGCGGCCAGTTACCACCAGGCGAAGTTGATCATCAAGCTTTCGAACGACATCGCGCGCACGGTGAACAACGACCCCACCGTGCGCGGCCTGCTCAAGGTGGTGTTCCTGCCCAACTACAACGTCAGCCTGGCGGAAAGCATCATTCCGGCGGCCGACCTGTCCGAGCAGATCTCCACCGCCGGCTACGAGGCGTCCGGTACCAGCAACATGAAGTTCGGCCTCAACGGTGCGCTGACCATTGGCACCATGGACGGCGCCAACGTGGAGATGGCCGAGCGTATCGGCACCGAGCACATGTTTATCTTTGGCCTCACCTCGGCCCAGGTCGAGGCGCGCAAGCGCAGTGGCGAGTTCAATGCCAGTGGCGACATTGCCGCCTCGCACCGCCTCAACGATGTGCTGCAGGCCATTCGCGGCGGGGTGTTCTCGCCGGATGACTCGTCGCGCTATGCCGGCCTGATCGACGGCTTGATCGCCTACGATCGCTTCCTGGTGTGCGCCGACTTCGATGCCTACTGGGACGCGCAGAAACGCGTGGAAGACCTGTGGCACGACCCGGCGCAATGGTGGCGTTCGGCAGTGCTCAACACCGCGCGCACGGGCTGGTTCTCTTCCGACCGCACCATCCGCGAGTACGCCGAGGACATCTGGAAGGCGCTGGAGTAAGCGTTGCCTCCCTGACGCGTCTGCTCCTGCCGGCAGCTACTTCGGGTGAATGCGGGTAGCAGGCGGCGTCCGGATATCCCTCAGCATTTGCAGGCCCAATCGATATACTGTGCCCCAGCCATGGATTTGTAACACCGGTTAGGGAAATCGATCATGCATTGGGTACTGCTGCTGTTGGGGCTGGCGCTGGGAGGTGCGTTCGATGAATCCATCGAAGGCGCACTCGTCGGCGGGCTGTTGGGTTTTGCCTTGGGCCAGGCGCTTCGCCTGGGGTCGCTGACGCGGCGCAGTGCAGAGCAGGGCGCGCAATTGCAGGACGTGCGCCATGAACTGGCGGCGATGCACGTGCGCCTCAAAGCCCTGGAAGGCGGCCAGCCCGAGCCGGTGTCTGTCGCCGAACCGCTGCCCGAGCCGCTGCCTGCCGAGCCTGCCGAGCTTCATTGGGAGCTACCCGCCCAACCGGCACCGGTTGCCGTGCCTGTGGACGCGTGGAGTCCAGACACGCCACAGCCTGGCGAACCCGATATCTTCAGCAAGGCCTATGATGCCGCCCGTGCCTGGCTGCTGGGCGGCAACACCGTGCTGCGCGTCGGCCTGGTGCTGCTGTTCCTCGGCCTGGCGTTCCTGCTGCGCTACGCCACTGAAAACGTCGTGGTGCCCATAGAGGTGCGCTACGCCGGTGTCGCGGCCGCCGCCATCGCCTTGCTGGGGCTGGGCTGGTGGCTGCGCTTCAGGCGTCGTGGCTACGGCCTGTTGCTGCAAGGCGCGGGCGTGGCGGTGCTGTACCTGACCATCTTCGCCGCCATGCGCCTGCACTCGCTGATCGACCCGGGGCCGGCCATGGCCCTGTTGGTGGCAGTGACGGTGTGCTCGGCGATTCTCGCCATTCTACAGGACGCCCTCGGCCTGGCCTGCGCCGCCGCCCTGGGCGGCTTCGCGGCGCCCATCCTGGCGTCGACCGGGGCCGGCAGCCATGTGGCGTTGTTCAGCTATTTCGCCCTGCTCAATGCCGGCATCCTCGCCATCGCCTGGTTCAAGGCCTGGCGGCTGCTGAACCTGATCGGCTTCGTTGGCACCTTCGGCATCGGCTTCGCCTGGGGTGCCCGTTCCTACACCCCGGAATTGTTCGGCAGCACCGAACCGTTCCTGCTGCTGTTCTTCTTCATGTACCTGGCCATCGGGCTGCTGTTCGCCCGCCGTACCTTGCTGGACAGCCCGCCGCCGCCCGCCGATGCCGACCGCGCTACGCTGCTGCACTGGGCTGCGCGCCAGGGCGACTATGTGCACGGCAGCATCTTGTTCGGCCCGCCACTGGTGGGCTTCGGCCTGCAATGGGCGCTGGTCCGTCACCTGGAGTTCGGTGCCGCCTTCAGCGCCTTGGGGCTGGGCGCCATCTACATGGCACTGGCGTGGCTGCTGACCCGCCGCGCCCCGCAGCGGGCGCTGCTGTTGACCGAAACCTGTCTGGCGTTGGCCGTGATCTTCACCAGCCTGGCGATACCGCTGGGCCTGGACGCCCACTGGACCACCGGCGCCTGGGCGCTGGAAGGCGCCGGCCTGTATTGGCTGGGCCTGCGCCAGCGGCGGCGGCTGGCCTGCTGGTTTGCCTTGCTGCTGCAAGCCGGGGCAGCGGCGTTCTGCCTGACCGACTGGAGCCTGGTGCCTTACCTCGAGCGCACCGGTGTTTTCGCCTTCAGCGCGTTGTTACTGGCGGTGGCCGGCCTGGCCTGCGCCTGGCGCCAGCACGTGGAGCGCCCTGGCAGTACGCTGTGCACGCTGTTGCTGCTGTGGGGCGGGCTTTGGTGGCTGGCTGCGTGCGGGGTGGGTGTGCCGCACTGGGTGGCGTGGCCGTGGGACACCGCGGCCCTGTTGATCGCCTTCAGCGCCAGCGCCGCGATTGCCTGTGCCCTGGCACCGCGACTGCGCTGGCCGGGGCTGGCCCACTTGGCGATGACGCTGCTGCCGCTGGCGTGGCTGTTACTGCCCATTGGCTGGAGCCACACGTTCCATATCGCCGCCAATTTCGGCTGGCTGGCCTGGCCGCTGGTGCTGGCGGTGCACCTCTGGTCGTTGTGGCGCCTGCAGGCGCTGCTGGGCCCGCGAGTGCTCACGGTCAGCCAGGTGCTGGGCGCCTGGTTGCTGATCGCCTTGCTGTCGTTGGAGCTGAGTTACGGCCTGGAGCAACTGTCGGGGCACTACAACGCTTGGCGGTGGCTGGGCTGGGCGGTATTCCCCGCGCTGTTCCTGCTGGTTGTCGCCAGCGACCACGACTGGCCGTGGCCGTTGCGCAGTTATCCACAGGCCTATCGCTGGTGGGCCGCCTGGCCGCTGGCCTGGGTGATGCTGGCGTGGCTGTGGCTGGCCAACTTCTTCAGCGACGGCGCGGCCGAGCCACTGCCGTATATTCCGTTGATCAACCCGCTGGAGCTAGGCCTGCTGTTGATGCTGTTCGCCATGTTCAGCTGGGCGCGGCATTTCGATGATCGCCTGCGCCGCTGGCATGTGCGCGTGCCGGTGACCTGGAAGCTGGCCGCCTCGGCATTCGCCGTGCTGACCGGTATGGTGATGCGTACGGCCCACCATTACGCCGGCCTGCCTTATGATCTGCAGGCACTGCTGGATTCGATGCTGGTGCAGGCCAGCCTGTCGATTGTGTGGACGTTGGTGGCGCTGGGGCTGATGATTGGCGGGCACCTGCGGGGGCGGCGCCAGGTGTGGTTGACCGGGGCCGCGCTGATTGCAGTGGTGGTGGCCAAGCTGTTCTTCGTGGAACTGAGCAATCATGGTGGCTTGGCCCGTATTGTCTCGTTCATTGGCGTGGGCGTGCTGTTGCTGGTGGTCGGCTATTTCGCGCCGCTGCCACCACGGCGCATAGAAGCGGCGGGGGCCGATTCCTGAGATGGGGCAGATGATCAAAGCATGGTGTGGAGTAGTGGGCCTGTGCGCAGCGTTGTCGGCCGTGGCTCAGGAGCAACCGGGTGACTTTGCCAATCAGGTGCCGCTGAGCATCAGTGGCCAGGGGCCCTGGTATCGGCTGGAGTTGCCGCTGGCCCTGCAACTGGGGGCACGCCAGGCGGACCTGGGCGATGTGCGCGTGTTCAACGCCGCAGGCGAGGCTCAGGCCTACGCCCTGGTGCATGAGCCTGTGCGCCACCCGCAGAACGAACACCAGGCCAGCGTGAAGTGGTTTCCGCTGTACGATGAAGCTGATACGGCCACGGCGACACCCAAGGTGCGGGTGCAGACAGGCCCGGGCGGCAGCCTGATCGAGGTTCAGCCCGATGAAGAGCTGGAAGCCGGCGAGGAAGTGCTGCGCGGTTGGCTGCTGGACACCAGCGCTGTGAAAGAGCCGCTGACCCAGTTGAGCCTGGACTGGAGCAGCGAGCGCGAAGGTTTTCAGCGCTTCAGTATCGAGGCCAGCGACGACCTGAAACAGTGGCGTCCCTGGGGTGATGGCCAGGTGGCGCGGCTGTCGTTCGCCGACGAGCGCATCGAACAGCATGACGTGACCCTTCCAGGCCTGCTGGCGCGCTACCTGCGCCTGCTGTGGCAGGTGCCGCAGTCGGCGCCGGTGTTGAGCCAGGTGCTGGTGCAAAGCAGCGCCAGCACCCGCGTGCCGCCACCGCTGGTGTGGTCGGAGCCGATCAAGGGCAGCAGCGTGAAGGCCAACGAATACACCTGGATGCTGCCCGCTGCGCTGGCGGTGGAGCGCGTGCAGATCAGCCTGGATCAGCCCAACAGTCTGGCGCCAGTGGACCTGCTCGGCCGCTACGACCTCAACGGCAGCTGGGAGCCGCTGGAAAGCGGGCTGCTATACCGGTTGACCCAGAATGGCCAGGACGCGGTGCAGAGCGAGCTGCCCATGCGCGGCGAAACCTTGCGCCAGCTGAAGTTGCAGGTCGATGACCGTGGCGGTGGCCTGGGTGCCGAGGCACCGCTGCTGCGGGTGGCCGTGCGCCCGCTGCAACTGGTGTTCCTGGCCCGCGGCGCCGGCCCCTATCGCCTGGCCATCGGTAACCCCAACGCGGTGGGCGCCCAGTTGCCGTTAAGCACGCTGATCCCCAACGTCGATGAGCAGCGCCTGGCGTCGCTGGGGGCCGCGCAGCTGGCGGTGACCCCGGTGATTGTGCCGCCGCCGACGCCTGTGCCGGCCAGTGCGCCGGCATCGAATTGGAAGCGCATCAGCCTGTGGCTGGTGCTGGTGATCGGCGTGCTGGCGCTGGCGGCCATGGCCTTCAGCCTGACGCGGGCGCGGCCCAGCGGCCGCTGAGGCCATAGGCGCCACCCCTGGTCGTTTTCGGACTACGCTTGAGCGGGTGGCGTGAACCTTTATCGTTACAGCCCGGTCTGAAGGGCTGGAACCGCGCCCCTATCGCTCGCTAGGTTGCCAATGAGCCTGTAAACTGCGCGGGTTTTTCCCCACCCCATTCTCCGGAGCCGTCCATGTCCCGCGTTACCCTGAGTCGCTATTTGATCGAGCAGACCCGCAGCAACAAGACCCCTGCCGATCTGCGCTTCCTTATCGAAGTGGTGGCGCGCGCATGCAAAGAGATCAGTCACGCTGTGTCCAAGGGCGCCCTGGGCGGCGTGCTGGGCAGCATGGGCACTGAGAACGTGCAGGGCGAAGTGCAGAAGAAGCTCGACGTTCTGTCCAACGACATCCTGCTGGAATCCAACGAATGGGGCGGTCACCTGGCCGGCATGGCGTCCGAGGAAATGGACAATGCCTACCAGATCCCGGGCCAATACCCGAAAGGCGCCTACCTGCTGGTGTTCGACCCGCTGGACGGCTCGTCGAACATCGACGTCAACGTCTCGGTGGGCACCATCTTCTCGGTACTGCGCTGCCCAACCGAGTACCTGACCCAGAACGACAGCCTCAACGAGCAGGCTTTCCTGCAGAAGGGCACCGAGCAGGTCGCCGCCGGCTACGCCATCTACGGCCCGCAGACCATGCTGATCCTGACCCTGGGCAACGGCGTCAAGGGCTTCACCCTGGACCGCGAAATGGGCAGCTTCGTGCTGACCCACGAGAACATCAGCATCCCGGAAACCACCGCCGAGTTCGCCATCAACATGTCCAACCAGCGCCACTGGGAAGCCCCGGTCAAGCGTTACGTCAGCGAGCTGACCGCTGGCGAGGAAGGCCCGTTGAAGAAGAACTACAACATGCGCTGGATCGCCTCCATGGTGGCCGACGTGCACCGTATCCTCACCCGTGGCGGCCTGTTCATGTACCCGCGCGACGCGCGCGAGCCGTCCAAGCCGGGCAAACTGCGCCTGATGTACGAAGCCAACCCGATGTCGTTCCTGGTGGAACAGGCGGGCGGCGCTTCCACCGATGGCCACCAGCGCATCCTCGACATCCAGCCTGAAGGCCTGCACCAGCGCGTGGCGGTGTTCCTGGGTTCGAAGGAAGAAGTTGAGCGCGTGACCGGTTACCACAAGGAATAACCAGCGCCCATTGGCGCAGTAGGCTCTCACAAGCCAAACAAAATGCCCCCATTGCTGGGGGCATTTTTTTTAGATCCGGAAACTGCCCACCAATTGCTTCAACCGCGAAACCTGCTGTTCCAGGTCGCTGCACGCGCGCAGGGTCGATTGCAGGTTTTCCACGCCTTCCTGGTTCAGCGTGTTGATCTCGGTGATGTCCATGTTGATGGCCTCGACCACGGCAGTCTGCTCTTCGGTGGCGGTGGCCACCGACTGGTTCATGCCGTCGATCTCGCCGATGCGCTGGGTCACGCTACCCAGGCGCTCGCCGGCCTGGTTGGCGATGGTCACGCTGTGTTCGCTCTGCGTCTGGCTTTCGGTCATGGTGCCGACCGCTTCGCGGGCACCTACCTGCAGCTCTTCGATGATCTTCTGCACTTGCTGCGCCGAGTCCTGGGTGCGGTGGGCCAGGTTGCGCACCTCGTCGGCCACTACGGCAAAGCCGCGACCGGCGTCGCCCGCACGGGCGGCTTCAATGGCGGCGTTGAGCGCCAGCAGGTTGGTTTGCTGGGAGATGCTGGTGATCACTTCCAGAATCTGGCCGATGTTCACCGTGTTGGCGTTCAGGGTTTCGATGTTGCCGCACGAATCGCTGATTTTCGCCGACAGCTGGCCCATCACTTCAATGGTCTTGTTCACCACTTGTTGGCCATCCTCGGCCAGGTTGCGCGCATCGCTGGAGTGCTGTGAAGCCAGGGCGGCGTTCTGGGCGATTTCCTGGGCGGCGGCGCCCAGTTCGTTGATGGCCGCGGCCACGCTGCTGGTGCGACTGGCCTGCTGGTCGGAGTTGAGCATCGACGAGTTGGAGGCGCTGACCACCTGCAAGGCCACCTCGTTGACACGGCCGGTGGCCGACGACACTTCGCGAATCGACTCGTGAATACGCTCCACGAACCGGTTGAACGACTGGCCCAGGGCACCGAATTCGTCGTGGGCATGGATCACCAGGCGCTTGGTCAGGTCGCCTTCGCCTTCGGCAATGTCATGCATGGCGCGGCCCATCACGTGCAGCGGTTCCATCAGCACACGAATCAGCAGGCCCAGCAGGGCGATGATGATGACCACCGCGATCACGGTAGCCACCAGCGCCGAGTTGCGGAATTCGCCGAGCATGGCGTAGGCCGCGTCCTTGTCCAGCACCAGTGCCACGTACCAGTCAGCCGAGGGCACACCGTTGACGCGGGTGAAGGAGATGAACTGGGTCTTGCCGTTGAACTCCACTTCCTTCAGGCCAGGCGACACCTGTGGGGCGCCTTGTGGGTAGGCTTCCGACAGGTTTTTGAGGTCCAGCTTGGTGTCGGGGTGGATCAGGATCTTGCCGTCGCCGGTAACGATGAAGGCATGGCCATGGCCGCCGAAGTTCAGCGAGTTGATGATGTCGCTGATGCTGCTCAGGTCGATGTCTGCGCCGGCCACGCCGATGAACTGGTTGTCGTGGCGCACCGGGGTGGCGATGGTGATCACCAGCTTGCCCGAGGACGCGGCAATGTAGGGTTCGGTGACGATGGTCTGCTGGGCGGTGTTGGCCGCCTTGAACCAGCCGCGTTGACGCGGATCGTAGTCGGCGGCGCGGTTGCCGGCCGGTACCGAGAACATCACGCCGTTCTGGCCGCCGAAGTAGGTCAGCTGGAAGTTGCTGGAGTACGCTGGCAGGCCGACGCTGCGCGCCAGGCTGGTTGCCGAGTCGCCATCCACGGCCACCTGCTGGCCCAGCGACTGCAGCAACTGAATGCGGCTTTCCAGCCACGTCTGGATGTTGCTGGTGGTCAGGATGCCGAGCTGTTTCATCGACGCTTCGGTGTTTTCGTGCAGGGTGGCACGCTGGCGATAGTCGTTGAACACCATGAAGCACGAGAACGCCAGGGCAACGATGAGTGCCGCTGCGATCAGGATCTTGTGGCTGAATTTCAGGTTTTTTGTCATTGGGGTGATCTGTACGCAAAGGGGCTGGTAAAACAGGGGTGGCAATCTGCCAGATAGACGCAGGTAGCGCTATCTACTGTCGGCACAAATTTAAGGAAGATTAATGTACGGTTTGGTGAGTCGACCGGCGGCCACGGCCTGGCTGGCATAAATGCCGCGCCGCCAGGGGAACCTGAACGCGGTTTTCTCTTCTAAGCTCAAGCTGGCAGCCAAGCCGGCCATACTGTCCAGGAGTGACCTTTCATGTCTTTGCGTTCCATCGCCCTGCTGTCGTTCTGCGTCCTGTTGGCCGCGTGCAACAAGATCAACCAGGAAAACTATTCACAGATCAAGGCGGGCATGACCAAACCTGAAATCGAGAAACTGCTGGGCAGCCCCACCGATTGCTCCGGCGCGCTGGGCATGTCCAGTTGCACCTGGGGTGACAAGAACAGCTTCATCAGCGTGCAGTACGCCGGTGACAAAGTGGTCATGTACTCAGGGCAGGGTTTGAAATGAGCCGTTTGAAACTTGCCGGCTGGCTGCTCGGCGGCCTGGCCGCCGGGGCGCTGCTGGCCGGCTGTGCCAACAAGGGCAACGATGCGCTGGCACCGCGTACTGTCGACAATGTCGACCTCAAGCGTTACCAGGGCACCTGGTATGAACTGGCGCGCCTGCCGATGTTCTTCCAGCGCAATTGCGCCCAGTCCGAAGCCCATTACCGGCTCAAGCCCGATGGCAACGTGGCGGTGTTGAACCGCTGCCGCACCGAGCAGGGAAACTGGGAGGAGGCGACGGGCACGGCGTCGCCGCAGGTGCCGGGCAAAACCGACAAGTTGTGGGTGGTGTTCGACAACTGGTTCTCGAAGATCCTGCCGGGCGTCGCCAAGGGTGATTACTGGATTCTGTACGTCAGTGATGACTACAAGCAGGCGGTGGTCGGTAACCCGGACCGCAAGTACCTGTGGCTGTTGTCGCGCACGCCGACGGTGTCCAAGGAAGTGCGCGAGGAGATGCTGGCCAAGGCGCAGCAGCAGGGGTATGACACTACCAAGCTGATCTGGCGCGCCAAGGATTCTGACATCGGCAAGTGACGCGCACGCGGCCTGGCGGCCGCTGCAGCGGGCCCGGGTTCTGAAGGGCCTGCGGAATGCGTAACTACGCGGAACCAGGAGAGTAGCGGGTCAGTTGAGCAAGGTGCGCAGCACCTGCGCAAACGCCGTGGCGCTTTCCTGCTCCTGGGCGTGATGGCCGTCGCTGACCACCTGTTGGCCATTGACCCACACATCCCGCACCTGACGATCCCCACCAGCGAACAGCCAGCGGTTGAGGATGCCATCACCACTGGCAGTGGACAGGTACGGGTCGTTGCCGTCCAGCACCAGCCAGTCGGCTCGCGCGCCCACCCGCAGTTCGCCGATGGCCTGGCCCAGCGCCTGGGCGCCGCCTTGCAGGGCAGCGTCGTACAGGGTGCGGCCGACCATGGGCTGGTCCTTGCCGTACAGGCGGTTGCGGCGCTGGTCGCGCAAGCGCTGGCCGTATTCCAGCCAGCGCAGCTCTTCCACCACACTCAATGACACGTGGCTGTCCGAGCCAATGCCCATGCGCCCACCCTGGGCCAGGAAGTCCACGGCCGGGAAAATGCCATCGCCCAGGTTCGCCTCGGTGGTCAGGCACAGCCCGGCCACGGCGCGGCTGGCCGCCATGCGCTGCACTTCGTCGGCATCGGCGTGGGTGGCGTGCACCAGGCACCAGCGCTCATCCACGGCCACGTTGTCGTACAGCCATTGCAGTGGGCGCTTGCCGCTCCAGGCCAGGCAGTCGTTGACCTCTTTCATCTGCTCGGCAATGTGGATATGCACCGGGCAGTTGCTGTCGCTGGCGGCCAGCACCTCGCTGATCTGCAGCGGGGTGACCGCGCGCAGCGAGTGGAAGCACAGCCCCAGCCGTTGCGCCGGCTGTTCGGCGAGTATCGGTGCGAGGCGCTGTTGGAGCGCCAGGTAACGGTCGGTGCTGTTGATGAAGCGGCGCTGGCCTTCATTGGGTGCCTGGCCGCCGAAACCTGCGTGGCTATACAGTACCGGCAGCAGGGTCAGGCCGATGCCGCTGCTGGCCGCCGCCTGGCTGATGCGCCGCGACAGCTCGGCCGGGTCGGCGTAGGCCTGGCCGGCCGTGTCATGGTGCACGTAATGAAATTCGGCCACCGAGGTGTAACCGGCCTTGAGCATCTCGATGTACAGCTGTCGGGCAATGACCTCCAGCTGCTCGGGGCTGATCTTGCCTACCAGGCGGTACATCAGGTCGCGCCAGGTCCAGAAGCTATCGTTCGGGTTGCCGGCCACTTCCGCAAGGCCCGCCATGGCGCGCTGGAAAGCGTGGGAGTGCAGGTTGGGCATGCCCGGCAGCAGGGGGCCCTTCAGAGGGGTGGCATTCTCGGCACTGGCGTCGGCCTGCAGCAGGGTGATCAGGCCGTCGGCGCCGACCTCGATGCGGACATTTTCAGCCCAGCCTGTTGGCAACAACGCGCGTTCGGCAAAGAAAGCGGACATCGACACTTACCTCATCAGGTTTATTTGTATATACATATACAGACGTTTGCCTGCTCGGTAAACTCCGGCAAGCTATCCATCTATCGTTTTGAACGGCCCCATACAGAAGGATTTCCCGTGTCGACTCCGCCCGCCGTCTCTCCGCTGGTTGCCCAGATGGGCGAAAGTCCGGCACCGCTCTACGCCCGCGTTAAACAGATGATTGCCGGGCAAATCCAGAACGGCGCCTGGCCGCCGCACCACCGCGTGCCGTCGGAAAGCGAGCTGGTCAGCCAGCTGGGTTTCAGCCGCATGACCATCAACCGCGCGCTGCGCGAGCTGACCGCCGAAGGCCTGCTGGTGCGCATGCAGGGCGTGGGCACGTTCGTCGCCGAGCCCAAGAGCCAGTCGGCGCTGTTCGAAGTGCACAACATCGCTGATGAAATCGCCGCGCGCGGCCACCGCCATCGTTGCCAGGTGATCATGCTGGCCGAGGAGGCCGCCGGTTCCGAGCGCGCCTTGGCGCTGGACATGCGTGAAGGGCAAAAGGTGTTCCATTCGCTGATTGTGCACTTCGAAAACGATGTGCCGGTGCAAATCGAGGACCGCTACGTGAACGCGGTCGTCGCCCCGGACTACCTCAAGCAGGATTTCACCGCTGAAACCCCCTACGCTTACCTCAGCCGGGTTGCCCCCCTGACCGAGGGCGAACACGTGGTCGAGGCCATTCTGGCCGAACCTGCGGAATGCAAGTTGTTGCAGATCGAAGCCGGCGAGCCGTGCCTGCTGATCCGTCGCCGCACCTGGTCGGGGCGTACCCCGGTCACGGCCGCGCGGCTGATCCACCCCGGTTCCCGCCATCGCCTGGAAGGACGGTTCAGCAAATGAGTTCATTCAAGCTGTTACGCGCCGCCGATTACCCACGCATGCCGTGGAAGAATGGGGGTGGCAGCACCGAGGAAATCACTCGCGACGGCGGCGACGGCCTGGACGGGTTCGGCTGGCGCCTGTCGATCGCCGACATTGGCCAGTCGGGCGGCTTTTCCAGCTTCGCCGGCTACCAGCGGGTCATAACCGTGTTGCAAGGCAAAGGCATGGTGCTGAATGTCGACGGTACCGACAGCCGTGAGCTGCAGCCTTTCGACCCGTTCGCCTTCAAGGGTGACAGCACAACCGCCTGCACCCTGGTGGGCGGCGCCATTCGCGACTTCAACCTGATCTACTCGCCGGTTCGTTACCGTGCGCGCCTGCAATGGCTGGAGGCCCCGCAACGGGCGTTTTGCGCGGCGCAGACGGTGCTGGTGTTCAGCGTGGTCGACGCCTTGACGGTGAAGGCCGGTGCCACCGCGCACATTCTGGGCCTGTATGACTGTCTGCACATTGAAGCTGACGAACTCACCGAGCTGGCCACCGATGGCCAGTGCTGCCTGATAGAACTGTCCCCCACCTGATTTGGCACTGCGGCGCTGCCATCGCGAGCAAGCTTTGCTCCCACGGATGTAGAGGATTGGGTTTCGCTGTGGGAGCAAAGCGTGCTCGCGAGGCGCCAGTAGCATCACCATGCTTCCAAGCGCGCACCAAAATGTTACTGATCGCCCCACGGCGGAGCAAAATGCTCACCCGGTAACGCCAGCCTTCTCCCTCGCCCACCCCCGCAAAAACATTTCATCTTTGCCTGGGCCGCTCAGCGTCGGCCCTCCCAGCCTTTCAAACAGCGTTTCACCCACTCGGCCGCAAACTTGGCAATCCAATTGCATATGCTTGTATGTACAAGTAAATACGTGCACGGATCAGTGCACTCAATGCTGAGGAGTCTAGTTCGTGACTGACAATGCCCAAAACAAATTTCGTGACGTTGAAATCCGTGCCGCCCGTGGCAACAAGCTCACCGCCAAGAGCTGGCTGACCGAAGCGCCACTGCGCATGCTGATGAACAACCTCGACCCGCAAGTGGCCGAGAACCCGAAAGAGCTGGTGGTTTACGGCGGTATCGGCCGTGCCGCGCGCAATTGGGAGTGCTACGACAAGATCGTCGAGAGCCTGACCAACCTCAACGATGACGAGACCCTGCTGGTGCAGTCAGGCAAGCCGGTAGGCGTGTTCAAGACCCACAGCAATGCCCCGCGCGTGCTGATTGCCAACTCCAACCTGGTGCCGCACTGGGCCAACTGGGAACACTTCAACGAACTGGACGCCAAGGGCCTGGCCATGTACGGCCAGATGACCGCCGGCAGCTGGATCTATATCGGCAGCCAGGGCATTGTCCAGGGTACCTATGAAACGTTCGTGGAAGCCGGCCGCCAGCATTACAACGGCAGCCTGAAGGGCAAGTGGGTACTGACCGCAGGCCTGGGCGGCATGGGCGGCGCGCAGCCACTGGCCGCGACCCTGGCCGGCGCCAGTTCGCTGAACATCGAATGCCAGCAGAGCCGCATCGATTTCCGCCTGGCCAGCCGCTACGTCGACGAGCAGGCCACCGACCTGGACGACGCCCTGGCACGCATCGCCACGTACACCGCCGAAGGCAAGGCCATCTCCATCGCCCTGCTGGGCAACGCGGCTGAAATCCTGCCGGAACTGGTCAAGCGTGGCGTGCGCCCCGACATGGTCACCGACCAGACCAGCGCCCATGACCCGCTCAATGGCTACCTGCCGGCCGGCTGGACCTGGGAGCAGTACCGTGACCGCGCGCAGACCGACCCGGCCGCTGTGGTCAAGGCCGCCAAGCAGTCGATGGCCGTACACGTGCAAGCCATGCTCGACTTCCAGAAGCAGGGCATCCCGACCTTCGACTACGGCAACAATATTCGCCAGATGGCCAAGGAAGAGGGCGTGGCCAACGCTTTCGACTTCCCGGGCTTTGTGCCGGCCTATATCCGCCCGCTGTTCTGCCGTGGCATCGGCCCGTTCCGCTGGGCTGCGCTGTCGGGTGATGCCGAGGACATCTACAAGACCGACGCCAAGGTCAAAGAGCTGATCCCGGACGACGACCACCTGCACAACTGGCTGGACATGGCCCGCGAGCGCATCAGCTTCCAGGGCCTGCCGGCGCGTATCTGCTGGGTTGGCCTGGGCCAGCGCGCCAAGCTGGGCCTGGCGTTCAACGAAATGGTTCGCCGTGGCGAGCTGTCGGCACCGGTGGTGATCGGCCGTGACCACCTGGACTCCGGCTCGGTGTCCAGCCCCAACCGTGAAACCGAAGCCATGCAGGACGGCAGCGACGCCGTGTCCGACTGGCCACTGCTCAACGCCCTGTTGAACACCGCCAGTGGCGCTACCTGGGTCTCGCTGCACCACGGTGGTGGCGTGGGCATGGGCTTCAGCCAGCATTCGGGCATGGTCATTGTCTGCGACGGTACCGATGAAGCCGCCGAGCGCATCGCCCGCGTGCTGCACAACGACCCGGCCACCGGCGTGATGCGCCACGCTGATGCCGGTTATCAGATCGCCATTGACTGCGCCAAGGAGCAGGGCCTGAACCTGCCTATGATCAAAGGCTGATCAGCTTTGCGATAGCCAACTTCCACAGGTTTGGAGGTTGGCTTCCAAATTGCTTGTATGTACAAGCATAGGTGATTGGCTTGTGCGGGCTTGTAACACTTTCTCTCATTCGACTTTGCAGGAAGGTTAACGATGGCGCAGAAATTCAGGTTGTTGGGTTCATTGGCTCTGGGCGCTGCACTGCTGGCGGGCATGCCGTTGGCGCAAGCCAAGGACTGGACCTCGGTCAACATCGCAACCGAAGGCTCCTACGAGCCGTGGAACGTTACCCTGCCTGGCGGCAAGATCAGCGGCTTCGAACCGGAGCTGATGGACATCCTGTGCCAGCGCATGAAGATCACCTGCAACATTTCCGTGCAGAACTGGGACGGCATGATCGCCAGCCTCAATGCCGGCAAATTCGATGTGCTGATGGACGCTGTGGTCATCACCGATGACCGCAAGAAGGTCATGGCCTTCTCGATTCCCTACGCACGCACTCCCGCCAGCTTCGTGGCGCTGGATGCCAAGCTGCTGCCTGGCGAACCGGGCCCGGCCCACGAGATCACCCTGGGCACCGATGAGAAACAGATCGCCGATGCCATTGAAGGCTTGCGCAAGGCACTGAAGGGCAAAACCATCGGTATCGCCTCGGGCACTATCTACACCCCATTCATCGACGACCACTTCAAGGACGTCGCCACTATTCGTGAGTACAACGCCTCGGCGGACACCATCCTCGACCTGCAGGCTGGCCGCATCGACGTGGCGTTCGACGACGTGACCTTCCTTGACTCGCTCAAGGCCAAGCCGGAAAACAAGGACCTGGCCTACACCGGCCCGCAGATCGGCGGCCCTATCTGGGGTGAAGGCGAAGCCCTCGGTTTCCGCCAGGCAGACGCCGACCTGAAAGCCAAGTTCGACGCGGCCCTGAAGGAAGCCCTGGCCGACGGCACGGTGAAGAAACTCAGCGAGAAGTGGTTCAAGCTGGACCTCACGCCCAAGTCGTGATGCTGGCCTGGCCGGCGCCCACGGGCGCCGGGTGTTCAACGATTCAGTGGTAGGAAGAACGTCATGAATCTCTTGCAAATGCTCAGCTTTGGCGAGACCGGTTGGGGCATGGCACTGCTCAAGGCAGCGCTCATGACCCTGCTGTTGACCCTGGCGGCGTTGCTGATCGGCGCCCTGGTGGGCAGCCTGGTGGCGGCGGCGAAACTGTCGCGCCGGCGCAGCCTGCGTTACCTGGGTGATGCCTACTCGATCCTGTTCAGAGGGATTCCTGAACTGCTGGTGATCTACCTGTTTTATTTCGGCGGTGCCAGCGTGGTGTCGGCGGTCAGCCACTGGTTTGGCGGCCAGGGCTACGTCGACGTGCCGCCGTTCCTGGTGGGGGCTATCGCCGTGGGGCTGATTTCGGCGTCGTACCAGGCCGAGGTCTACCGTGGCGCGTTCATCGCCGTGGCCAAGGGCGAGCTGGAAGCGGCCCTGGCCATCGGCATGAGCCGTGGCATGCGCATTCGCCGCGTGCTGATGCCGCAGATCTGGCGCTACGCGCTGCCGGGCCTGGGCAATGTATGGCAGATGAGCCTGAAGGACTCGGCGCTGATCTCGGTGATCGGCCTGGTCGAGCTGATGCGCGCCAGCCAGGTGGCGGCCGGTTCTACCCGCCAGTACTTCACGTTCTACATCGTCGGTGGGGTCTGCTACCTGATTCTCACCGGGCTTTCGGGCCGCTTGTTCAACCTTGCCGAGGCGCGCGTGCAGCGTACCCAGCGCCGCAATCCGGCCCAGTCCTGAGAAGGGGAATGTAATGATCGATTTTGCCTTTCTCGCCGACACCATGCTCAAGCTGCTGGGTGCCTTGCCCATCACCCTGACGCTGTTTTTCTCGTCGCTGCTGCTGGGCCTGATCCTGTCGCTGGGCGTGGTGTCGATGCGCGTCAGCCGTTGGTGGTTCCTGAGCTACCCGGCGCGCTTCTACATCATGCTGTTTCGCGGCACGCCGCTGCTGATCCAGATGTTCCTGATCTACTACGGCCTGGGCCAGTTCCCGGCTATCCGCGACAGTTTCCTGTGGGTGGTGCTGAAGTCGCCGTATGGCTGCGCCGTGGTCTCGCTGGCCATGTGCACCGCCGGCTACACCGCCGAAATCATCCGTGGCGGCTTGCAAAGCGTGCCCCAAGGCCAGATCGAAGCCGGCCAGGCGGTGGGCATGAACCGCTGGACCCTGCTGTACCGCGTGATCGGCCCGGTCACCCTGCGCCAGGCGCTGCCGGCGTACTCCACCGAGGCGATTCTGCTGGTCAAGTCCACCGCCCTGGCCAGCCTGGTCACCGTGTGGGACGTCACCGGCGTAGCGCAGCAGATTATCCAGCGCACCTACCGCACCATGGAAGTGTTCATCTGCGCGGCGCTGATCTACCTGGTGCTGAATTTCCTCGTGGTGCGCGCCGTGGCCTGGATCGAGCATCGCCTGTCGCCGCACCTGCGCGAGCGGCCCCAGGGCCTGCCAGTGGCACCGGCACCTGAAGCCACTACCCATTCCTGATTGCAGCGGAGCTTGTCATGAGTACTCAATTCCAGACCGCCCTGTCGGTTGCCAATATTCACAAGGCCTTCGGTGCGACCCAGGTGCTCAAGGGTATTTCGCTGGACGCGCACAAGGGCGACGTGATCTCCATTCTCGGCGCCAGCGGCTCGGGCAAAAGCACCTTCCTGCGCTGCATAAACCTGCTGGAAACCCCCGACGAGGGCAGCATTGTCCTGGACGGTGAAGCCATCGAAATGAAGCGCCATCGTGACGGCCGCCTGCTGCCGGGCAACCGCCGCCAGGTGGAAGCCATGCGCAGCAAGCTGGGCATGGTGTTCCAGAGCTTCAACCTGTGGTCGCACATGACCGTGCTGCAAAACGTTATCGAAGGGCCGATGCGCGTGCTCAAGCGTTCGCGCGCCGAGTGCGTGGAGGAGGCCGAGCAACTGCTGCACAAGGTGGGCCTGTACGAGCGTCGCGACTACTACCCGGCGCACCTGTCCGGCGGCCAGCAGCAGCGCGTGGCCATTGCCCGGGCGCTGGCCATGAACCCCCAGGTGATGCTGTTCGACGAGCCCACCTCGGCGCTGGACCCGGAACTGGTGGGCGAAGTGCTGCGCGTGATGCGCTCGCTGGCCGAAGAGGGCCGCACCATGCTGGTGGTGACCCACGAGATGGGCTTCGCCCGCCACGTGTCCAACCGCGTGGTGTTCATGCAGGGCGGGCAGATCGATTGCCAGGGCACGCCGGCGGAGTTGTTCGAAGGCTTGCCGACCGAGCGTTTCCGCCAGTTCGTGTCCAGCCATCAACAACGCAACGCCGAGTAGAAAAAGCAAGAAAACAATAAGAAGTGGCCAAACGGACTGGCCGGGTTGCCCGGCCGTTTTGATAAAAATCTGTCGTCACCATTCAAGCAAGGCCGCCCGTGCGGCCATCGAGGGTCGTTGTATGGCTGGTTCTGATGATCGCGCTGCAAATACGCCATTGATCGAAAAACGCTCAATCGATTACATCCCCGAATCCGAACGTCATGGTCGGTTGTTCAGCCAGTTCACCCTGTGGCTGGGTGCCAACCTGCAAATCACCGCCATCGTCACCGGCGCGCTGGCCGTGGTGCTGGGCGGCGATGTGTTCTGGTCATTGGTGGGCCTGTTCGTCGGCCAGTTGCTGGGGGGCGGGGTAATGGCCCTGCATGCGGCCCAGGGCCCGCGCCTGGGCTTGCCACAGATGATTTCCAGCCGTGTGCAGTTCGGCGTGTACGGTGCGGTGATCCCGCTGGTGCTGGTGTGCCTGATGTATATCGGCTTCTCGGCCAGCGGTTCGTTGCTGGCCGGCCAGGCCATCGCCCAGTTGCTGCAGGTGGAGGACTGGAAGGGCATTGTCATCTTCGCCGCACTGATCGTGGTGCTGACCATTTTCGGTTACCGGGTTATCCACATGATCGGCCGTGTTGCCAGCGTGCTCGGCGTGGTTGCCTTCATGTATTTGTTCTACAAGCTGCTGGCCGGCAACGACATCGGCGCGCTGCTGGGTAACAAGCATTTTTCCCTGAGCAGCTTCTTGCTTGCGATTTCCCTGTCGGCGTCCTGGCAGATCGCCTTCGGCCCCTATGTGGCCGACTACTCGCGCTACCTGCCCAGCAAAACGTCGGTGGCCGGCACCTTCTGGGCCGTGGGCCTGGGTGCGGTGATCGGCGCGCAGGCGTCCATGGTGTTCGGCGTGTTCGCCGCAGCCCTGGCCGGCTCGCAGTTCGCCCACCACGAGGTATCGTTCATCGTCGGCCTGGGCGGCACCGGGGCGGTCGCGGCGCTGCTGTATTTCAGCGTGGCGTTCGGCAAGGTCACCATCACCACCCTCAATGCCTACGGCAGCTTCATGTCGATTGCCACCATCGTCAGCGGTTTCCGTGGCAACCGGCATATCTCCAGCGCCCTGCGCCTGACCTACATCTTCGTCATGGTCGGCCTGGCCACCTTGCTGGCGCTGCTGGGCAAGGATTCGTTCCTCAAGGACTTCTCGGCGTTCATCCTGTTCCTGTTGGCGTTCTTCACGCCCTGGAGCGCCATCAACCTGGTGGACTTCTACTGCATCACCAAAGAGCGCTATGACATTCCGGCGCTGTCCAACCCCGACGGTCGCTACGGGCGCTGGAACCTTCCCGGCATCAGCATTTACGTGGTGGGCGTGCTGATCCAGATGCCGTTCATCTCCACGCACTTCTACACCGGCCCGCTGGTGGCCAGCCTGGGCGATACCGACATTTCGTGGATCATTGGCCTGGTGGTGCCGGCGGTGCTGTATTACTTCGTCGCCAAGCGCTGCAGCCGCTCCATTCCCGATCAGTTGATTCTGCCTGGCGACGCCGCCGAGGCGCCGAGCGCGCGCGGGAAGGCTATACCTCAGGGGACCTTCTGACGTGTGAGAGCCGCCCATGTTCCCCGATAACCTGACCTTCTCCATAGCCGACTGGGTCAACCAGGGTGTTGATGCCCTGGTGACCCGCTACGGCGATCTGTTCCGGCAGGTGTCCGATTCGCTGCTGTGGCTGATCGTGCGCCTGGAAAGCGGCCTGCGCCTGCTGCCCTGGTGGCTGTTGTTGCTGATTGTCGGGGGCATCGCCCTGCACGCCACGCGGCGGGTGTTCAGTGCGCTGGTGATCATGGGGCTGCTGTTTCTGGTCGGGGCGGTGGGGTTGTGGGACAAGTTGCTGCAAACGCTGGCGCTGATGCTGGTGGCGACCCTGATCGCCGTGCTCATCGGCATTCCGCTGGGCATTCTCGCCGCGCGCAGCAACCGCCTGCGCGCGGTGTTGATGCCGCTGCTGGACGTCATGCAGACGCTGCCTAGCTTCGTTTACCTGATTCCGGTGCTGATGCTGTTCGGCCTGGGCAAGGTGCCGGCGATATTCGCCACGGTGATCTACGCCGCGCCGCCGTTGATCCGCCTCACCGACCTGGGCATTCGCCAGGTCGACCGCGAGGTGATGGAAGCGGTCAACGCCTTTGGTGCCAGCCGCTGGCAGCAGTTGTTCGGGGTGCAGTTGCCGCTGGCGCTGCCCAGCATCATGGCCGGCATCAACCAGACCACCATGATGGCCCTGTCGATGGTGGTGATTGCCTCGATGATCGGCGCCCGTGGCCTGGGCGAGGACGTGCTGGTGGGCATCCAGACACTGAACATCGGCCTGGGGCTGGAGGCCGGGCTGGCGATTGTGATTTTGGCGGTGGTCATCGACCGCATCACCCAGGCCTACGGTCGTCCGCGCCATGAGGTGCGACCATGATCGAGGTGCGCAACGTGTCCAAGGTGTTCGGCGCCAAGCCCGAGGTGGCGTTGCAGATGCGCCGCGAGGGCGCCAGCAAGGACCAGGTACTGGCCGCCACCGGCTGTGTGATCGGCGTCGACGACCTGTCGTTGTCGGTGGAGCGTGGCGAGATCTTCGTGATCATGGGCCTGTCCGGTTCTGGCAAGTCGACCCTGGTGCGCCACCTCAACCGGCTGATCGACCCCACCTGTGGGCAGGTGCTGGTGGGCGGCCAGGACATTCTCGGTCTCGACCGCCGCGCCCTGCGTGAATATCGCCGGCACAGGGTAAGCATGGTGTTCCAGAATTTCGGCCTGCTGCCTCATCGCACCGTGCAGGAAAACGTCGCTTACGGTCTCAAGGTGCGCGGCGAAAGCCGTCAGCAGTGCGCCGAGCG
The DNA here is from genome assembly GCA_963816515.1 of uncultured Gammaproteobacteria bacterium. GTDB lineage: Bacteria > Pseudomonadota > Gammaproteobacteria > Pseudomonadales > Pseudomonadaceae > Aquipseudomonas. The sequence goes on from CAWFKX010000001.1 coordinate 2,807,694, forward strand.
TGCCGCCCACTGGATCGCCGCCGTGGGCCTGCAAGGCTACGAAAATGCCTGGCCGGCGCAGCTCTCCGGGGGCATGCGCCAGCGCGTCGGCCTGGCCCGGGCGCTGGCCGCCGACACCGAAATCATCCTCATGGACGAGGCGTTCAGCGCCCTCGACCCGCTGATTCGCGCTGAAATGCAGGACCAGTTGCTGGCCCTGCAGCAAGCGCTGCACAAGACCATCGTGTTCATTACCCACGACCTGGACGAAGCCGTCCGGCTGGGCAACCGCATTGCAATCCTCAGGGACGGCCGGCTGATTCAGGTCGGCAGCCCCGGGGACATTCTTCACCACCCTGCCGACGACTACGTTGACCGTTTCGTCCAGCGCCGGGTGGCGATTTACTAAGGAGCGCTGTAGATGTTGTTGGCCGAAAACGTCGTCATCGTCGACGCCCGTATGCGTTGGCAGGATGTGGTCGCTGTAGCGCGCTTCGGCGCGCGGCTGGAGCTGTCTGCCCAGGCGTGGGCGCGTATCGACAACGCCCAGGGCATTGTCCAGCGCATCGTTGAAAGTGGCGAGCGTGCCTATGGCGTCAACACCGGGCTTGGAGCGCTGTGCAACGTGTCGCTGCAGGATGAACAACTCAGCCAGCTGTCACGCAATACCTTGCTCAGCCATGCCTGCGGCGTCGGCAAGCCGCTGACCAATGAGCAGACGCGGGCGATCATCTGCGCCGCCATCATCAACTTCTGCCAGGGCAAATCGGGCCTGCACCGCCAGGTGGTGGAAGCACTGCTGGCGCTGCTCAACCGTGGCATCACCCCGCAGGTGCCGTCGCAAGGCTCGGTGGGCTACCTGACCCACATGGCGCACATCGGCGTCGGCCTGCTGGGCATCGGCCCGGTCAGTTACCGCGGGCAAATCGTCGACGCCGCCCAGGCCTTCGCCACCGAGGGTCTGCAACCGGTGCAACTGGGGGCCAAGGACGGCTTGTGCCTGGTCAACGGCACGCCGTGCATGACCGGCCTCAGTTGCCTGGCGCTGGACGACGCCTGGCGCCTGACCGGCTGGGCCGACGTGATCGGCGCCATGAGCTTCGAGGCCCTGCGCGGGCAGATCGACGCCTTCGACCCGGCCATCATCAGCCTCAAGCCACACCCGGGCATGCAGGTGGTGGCGCGCAACCTGCGCGCGCTGCTGGCCGACAGCGAGGTGATCGCCAGCAGCCGCGGCATCCGCACCCAGGATGCCTTGAGCATTCGCTCCATTCCCCAGGTTCACGGCGCCTCCCGCGACCAGCTGGAGCACGCGGCGCGGCAGATCGAGATCGAACTCAACTCGGCCACCGACAACCCGCTGTTGCTGGGTACCCCCGACGACTATCGGGTGATGTCCCAGGCCAACCCCCACGGCCAGTCAGTGGCCATGGCCGCCGACGTGCTGGCGATTACCGTGGCCGAGATCGGCGCCATCGCCGAACGCCGCCTGGACCGCATGATCAACCCGCTGGTCAGCGGCCTGCCGGCCTTCCTGGTCAGCCAGCCCGGGGTCAATTCGGGGATGATGATCGTACAGTACGTGGCCGCCTCGCTGTGCGCCGAAAACCGCCAGCTGGCGCAACCGGCGGTTGTGGATAACTACGTGACCTCGGGCCTGCAGGAAGACCACCTGAGCATGGGCACCAACGCCTCGCTCAAGCTGCACCGGGCCCTGGAGAACTGCACGCAGATTCTCGCCATCGAATACCTGCTGGCCGCCCAGGCCTTCGAATTTCTTAAAGAACAGCGCTTCGGCGTTGGTACCGACACCGCCTGGCGCCTGCTGCGCGAGCACATCCCGCCTTATGACCAGGACCGCTGGCTGGCCCCGGACATCGCCGCCAGCGCCGCCCTGCTCAAGGACCCGACCCTGCTGGGGCGGACCTTCCCCGAATTGTTCCAGGAGACCCTGTGATGAAAACCCTGTGGCAGAACTGTCATGTGGCAACCATGGCCCATGGCAAGTACTCGATCATCGAAGACGCGGCGATTCTCACCGCCGGCGACACTATCCACTGGATCGGCCCGCGCCGCGAAGCGTTGGTGGGCGAGGGCGTGGCCATCATCGACCTGGGGGGCGCCTGGGTCACACCGGGGCTGATCGACTGCCACACCCACACGGTGTTCGGCGGCAACCGCAGCGGGGAGTTCGAGCAGCGCCTGCAAGGTGTCAGCTACGCCGAGATCGCCGCGGCCGGCGGCGGCATCGCCAGCACTGTGCGCGCCACCCGCGCCGCCAGTGAGGATGAGTTGTTCGCCAGCGCCCGCAAGCGGCTGGCCAGCCTGCTGCGCGATGGCGTCACCACGGTGGAAATCAAGAGTGGCTATGGGTTGGACTTGGCCAGCGAGCGCAAGATGCTGCGGGTGATCCGCCGCCTCGGTGAAGCGCTGCCCGTCAGTGTGCGCGCCACCTGCCTGGCCGCCCATGCGCTGCCGCCGGAATACAAGGACCGCGCCGACGACTACATCGAGCACATCTGCGACGAGCTGCTGCCGGCCCTGGCGGCTGAAGGGCTGGTGGATGCCGTGGATGCCTTCTGCGAGTACCTGGCGTTTTCCCCGGCCCAGGTCGAGAAAGTCTTCCTCAAGGCCCATGAACTGGGGCTGCCGGTCAAGCTGCATGCCGAGCAACTGTCGTCGCTGGCCGGTTCCAGCCTGGCGGCGCGCTACCAGGCGCTGTCGGCCGACCACCTGGAATTCATGACCGAAGACGACGCCCGCGCAATGGCCGCCGCCGGCACCGTGGCGGTATTGCTGCCCGGGGCCTTCTACTTTCTGCGTGAAACCCGGCTGCCACCCATGGACGCCCTGCGCAAGCACGGTGTGGCCATTGCCATCGCCAGCGACCTCAACCCCGGCACCTCGCCGGCGCTGTCGGTGCGCCTGATGTTGAACATGGCCTGCACGCTGTTCCGCATGACCCCGGAAGAAGCCCTGGCCGGCGCCACCCTCAACGCCGCCAAGGCCCTGGGGCTGGGTGCCAGCCATGGCTCGCTGGAAGCGGGCAAGGTCGCCGATTTCGTCGCCTGGGACATCGAACGCCCAGCGGACCTGGCGTATTGGCTGGGCGGCGAATTGAACAAGCGCGTCGTGCGTCACGGCGTGGAAGTCACCGTTGGAGAAATCACCTGTGGATAACGTCCTGACCTTCAAGCGCGGCCGCGTGCCGCTGCTGATCAGCATGCCCCATGCCGGCCTGCGCCTGACCCCTGCGGTGCAGAACGGCCTGATCGACGAAGCCAAGAGCCTGCCGGACACCGACTGGCACATCCCGCGCCTCTACGACTTCGCCGACAAACTGGGCGCCAGCGTCGTGGCCGCCGAATACTCGCGGTTTGTCATCGACCTCAATCGGCCCTCGGACAACACGCCGTTATACGCCGGCGCCACCACCGGGCTGTACCCGGAAACCCTGTTCGACGGCGTGCCGCTGTTCCGCGAGGGCCAGGTGCCGTCCGCCGCCGAGCGCGAGCGCTACCTTGACGAGATCTGGCGCCCGTACCACCGCACCATCGAGCAGGAACTGGCGCGCCTGCGCGAGGCATTCGGTTACGCGCTGCTGTGGGACGCCCATTCCATCCGCTCCCACGTGCCGCACCTGTTCGACGGCCGCCTGCCGGACTTCAACCTGGGCACCTTCAACGGCGCCAGCTGCGACCCCGAGCTGGCCCGCCGCCTGGAAGGCGTGTGCGCCGGGTTCAGCGACTATACCCACGTGCTCAACGGCCGCTTCAAGGGCGGCCACATCACCCGCCACTTCGGCGACCCGGCCAATGACATCCATGCCGTGCAGCTGGAACTGGCGCAAAGCGCCTACATGGAAGAGTTCGAGCCGTTCAACTACCGCGAGGACCTGGCCAGGCCGACGCAGGCGGTGCTCAAGGCGTTGTTGAGCGAACTGCTGGCCTGGGCGCACGCGCGCTACGCGTAACCCCGCAGGAGCGGGCTCTGCCCGCGAAAAGAACACTGCGTATTGTCAGGAACAGCCCAGTGCCTTCTTCGCGGGCAGAGCCCGCTCCCACAAGGTGGGGCGGCTGCAGGGCGGTGTTGCAATGTCCCTCAACATGATGGGGGCATGATCTGTAAGCAATTCGGGTTTATGATGCCTCACGGCACTTATGACAGAAGTCCCAGCAGGGATGACCCAATACCCTTACGGAGCGTGCAATGCAGACTTTGTACCCGCAGATCAAACCCTACGCCCGGCACGATCTGGCCGTGCAAGAGCCGCATGTGCTGTATGTCGATGAAAGTGGCTCACCTGAAGGCCTGCCGGTGCTGTTCATCCACGGTGGCCCCGGCGCCGGTTGCGACGCCCAGAGCCGCTGCTATTTCGATCCCAATTTGTATCGAATTGTCACCTTCGACCAGCGCGGTTGCGGTCGTTCCACGCCCCACGCCAGCCTGGAGAACAACACCACCTGGGACCTGGTGGCCGACATGGAGCGCATTCGCGAGCACCTGGGCATCGACAAATGGGTGCTGTTCGGTGGCTCCTGGGGGTCGACGCTGGCGCTGGCCTACGCGCAAACCCACCCCGAGCGCGTGCATGGCCTGATCCTGCGCGGTATCTTCCTGTGCCGTCCACAGGAAATCGAATGGTTCTACCAGGCAGGCGCCAGCCGCATGTTCCCTGACTACTGGCAGGACTATGTGGCGCCGATCCCGGCGGACGAGCGTAACGACTTGCTCAAGGCCTTCCACAAGCGCCTGACCGGCAACGACCAGATCGCCCAGATGCACGCCGCCAAGGCGTGGTCCACCTGGGAAGGCCGCACGGCGACCCTGCGCCCGAATCCGCTGGTGGTGGACCGCTTCTCCGAGCCGCAACGCGCCTTGTCCATCGCCCGCATCGAATGCCACTACTTCATGAACAACGCGTTCATGGAGCCCGACCAGCTGATTCGCGACGTGCCGAAAATCGCCCACCTGCCGGCGGTGATCGTCCACGGTCGCTACGACGTGATCTGCCCGCTGGACAACGCCTGGGAACTGCACCAGGCCTGGCCCAACAGCGAGCTGCAGGTGATTCGCGACGCCGGCCACGCCGCCTCCGAACCCGGCATCACCGATGCGCTGGTACGCGCCTGTGACCAGATGGCCCGGCGTTTGCTGGACCTGCCACTGGAGGAAGCGTGAAGGGTTTGCTGCAGCGGGTCAGTTCGGCCCGGGTAGAGGTGGGCGGTGATGTCGTCGGTGCCATCGACCAGGGCCTGCTGGTGCTGGTGGCGGTGGAGCCTGAAGATACCCGCGCCAGCGCCGACAAACTTCTGCACAAGCTGCTTAACTATCGAGTGTTTTCCGATACACAGGGCAAAATGAACCTGTCACTGAAGGATGTCGGTGGTGGCCTGCTGTTGGTTTCGCAGTTTACCCTGGCCGCCGACACCCGTAGTGGCATGCGGCCAAGCTTCTCCACCGCGGCGCCGCCGGCATTGGGCATCGAGCTGTACGAGTACCTGCTGGAGCAGGCGCGCGGGCAGCATGAAGGGGTAGCGTGCGGGCGTTTCGGTGCCGACATGCAGGTGCATCTGGTCAACGATGGCCCGGTTACCTTCCTTTTACAGTCGTAAGTGTCGGTAAATCGTTCATTTGCACGAAAATCGGTGGGTTTGTAGCATAAAAAGTTTACCTACCCTGATGCGTTGTAACGCGGGCTGCTGGATAATCTCGCGCTACGACGATCAGCGTTCGTTGATCCATATTTGTTCCAACATGAGCCTTGGCCTTCACCGTTTGGGGAATCATTGCGCCCTTTCGGAGTCGGAACAATGCTCGCCAACCCGGCACATGACAGCTGGCCGTTGGTTCTTTGATTTGTTTTTCGGCGAGGGTTGCTCGTGATTGTTAGTCCCTGTAATGCTCCAAGAACCCCAGGCAAGCGCCTGCGTAGCGCCATGCTGGCGGGGTCTGCACTATTCTGCCTGCTGAGCGCAGGCCAGATCTGGGCCTTTGGCCTGGATGACGTGGCCGCCAAGGCAAAGGATCTTGCCGGGCAAAAATTCGAGGCACCCAAAAGCAATCTGCCTGCCGAATTCCGGGACATGAAGTTCGCTGATTACCAGAAAATTCGCTTTTTGAACGAAAAAGCCGAGTGGGCGGGCGACAAGACCCCCTTCAAGCTGTCGTTCTACCACCAGGGCATGCACTTCGACGTGCCGGTGAAGATCAACGAGATCACCGACGACAAGGTCGAGGAGATCAAGTACGACCCGGCCCGTTTCGATTTCGGCGACCTGAAGTTCGATCCCAAGTCCACCGAGAAGCTGGGCTACGCCGGTTTCCGCGTGATGTACCCGATCAACAAGGCTGACAAGCAGGATGAGGTGATGACCCTGCTGGGCGCCAGCTACTTCCGCGTTGTCGGCAAGGGCCACACCTATGGCCTGTCTGCCCGCGGCCTGGCGATCGACACCGCGCTGCCATCGGGCGAGGAATTCCCGCGCTTCACCGAGTTCTGGATCGAGAAGCCGAACCCGGCCGACAAGCACCTGACCATCTACGCGCTGCTCGATTCGCCGCGTTCCACCGGTGCCTACAAGCTGATCCTGCGCCCGGGCGACGACACCATTGTCGACGTCAAGTCGCGGGTGTTCCTGCGTGACCACGTCAGCCGCCTGGGCATTGCCCCGCTGACCAGCATGTTCCTGTTCGGCTCCAACCAGCCGTCGCGGGTGCTCAACTACCGTCACGAGCTGCATGATTCCACCGGCCTGTCGATTCACGCTGGCAACGACGAGTGGATCTGGCGCCCGCTGAACAACCCGAAACACCTGGCCGTGAGCAGCTTCACCGTCGAGAACCCGAAAGGTTTCGGCCTGCTGCAGCGTGGCCGCGAGTTCAGCCGCTATGAAGATCTCGACGACCGCTACGACAAGCGCCCAAGCGCCTGGGTAGAGCCGCGTGGCGACTGGGGCAAGGGTACCGTCGACCTGGTCGAGATCCCGACCGCCGACGAAACCAATGACAACATCGTTGCCTTCTGGAACCCGGAAAAGCTGCCCGAGCCTGGCCAGCCGCTGGAACATGACTACCGCCTGCGCTGGACGTCCAACGAAGACCAACTGCACTCGGCCGACACCGCCTGGGTCAAGCAGACCCTGCGTTCGACCGGCGACGTCAAGCAGTCCAACCTGATCCGCCAGCCTGACGGCAGCGTCGCGTTCCTGGTCGATTTCGAGGGCCCGGTACTGGCCGCCCTGCCGGAAGACACCGCAGTGCGCAGCCAGGTAAGCGTTGGCGACAATGCCGACCTGGTGGAAAACAGCCTGCGCTACAACCCGGAAACCAAAGGCTGGCGCCTGACGCTGCGCCTGAAGGTCAAGGACCCGAAACAGTCGGTCGAGATGCGCGCCGCCCTGGTCAAGGATGCACCACTGCCGCCCGCCAAACCGGCTGAGCCTGTGAAGGAAGAGAAGCCTGTCGCCAAGCACGCCAAGGCCAACGCCAAGCATGCCAAGGCTGACAAGGCCGCCGAGCAGCCGGCCCCCGAGGCTGCGCCCACCCCTCAGGAACCCGTCAAATCCGATCAGGTGCTGACTGAAACCTGGAGCTACCAGTTGCCTTCCGATGAGTAATGCACAGACCCGGCCAGAGTCGCTCAGCGAATACCTGGCCCACCTGCCCCTGAGCGAGGAGCAGCGCGCAGAACTTGCCTGCTGCAACTCGTTCAGCGAGCTGCACGAATACCTGTCCGCACAGCCGACGGACGAGTCGCGCGAGGCCGCCCAGGCCTCGGTCGGCCGTCGCCTGACACTCAACAGCGCCGCCGAAATGGAGGAGGCCGAGATGTTGTCGGTCGACCAGGACGGCCGCGTGCGGCTCAAGGCCACGCCGCCGATCAACCGCACGCGGGTGGTCCCGGAGCCGTGGCGCACCAACATCCTGGTGCGCGGCTGGCGCCGCCTTACCGGGCAAAAGAGTGCGCCGGAGCCGGTCAGTGACAAGCGTGTGCTGCCCAAGGCGCGCTGGCGCTGGGTGGGCTCGATGCGTCGTTACATCCTGCTGGTGCTGATGCTGGGCCAGACCATCGTCGCCGGTTACTACATGAAAGGCATCATGCCCTACCAGGGCTGGTCATTCGTGGACCTGGACGAGGTGATTCATCAGCCGATCGCGCTGACTGCGCAGCAAGTGCTGCCGTATGCGTTGCAAACCAGCATCCTGATTCTGTTCGGTATCCTGTTCTGCTGGGTGTCGGCCGGTTTCTGGACTGCACTGATGGGCTTCCTGGAGCTGCTGACCGGGCGTGACAAGTACCGCATTTCCGGTGCCAGTGCCGGCAACGAGCCGATCGAGCCTGGTGCCCGCACGGCGCTGGTGATGCCGATCTGCAACGAAGACGTGCCCCGGGTATTCGCCGGCCTGCGCGCCACCTTCGAATCGGTGGCCGCCACCGGTGACCTGGACCGCTTCGACTTCTTCGTGCTGTCGGACACCAACGACACCGACATTGCCGTGGCCGAGCAACAGGCCTGGCTGGAGGTGTGCCGCGAGGCCAAGGGCTTCGGCAAGATCTTCTACCGCCGCCGCCGTCGCCGCGTGAAACGCAAAAGCGGCAACCTTGACGACTTCTGCCGTCGCTGGGGCAGTGACTACCGCTACATGGTGGTGCTGGACGCCGACAGCGTCATGAGCGGCGAATGCCTGACCAGCCTGGTGCGCCTGATGGAGGCCACCCCGGACGCCGGTATCATCCAGACCGCGCCGAAGGCCTCGGGCATGGACACTCTGTATGCGCGCATGCAGCAGTTCGCCACCCGCGTGTACGGCCCGCTGTTCACCGCCGGCCTGCACTTCTGGCAGCTGGGCGAGTCGCACTACTGGGGCCACAACGCGATCATTCGCATGAAGCCGTTCATCGAGCACTGCGCCCTGGCGCCGTTGCCGGGCAAGGGCGCCTTCGCCGGCGCGATTCTGTCCCACGACTTCGTCGAAGCCGCGCTGATGCGCCGTGCCGGCTGGGGTGTGTGGATTGCCTACGACCTGCCGGGCAGCTATGAAGAACTGCCGCCCAACCTGCTCGACGAACTCAAGCGCGACCGCCGCTGGTGCCACGGCAACCTGATGAACTTCAGGCTGTTCCTGGTCAAGGGCATGCACCCGGTACACCGCGCGGTATTCCTGACCGGGGTGATGTCGTACCTGTCGGCGCCGCTGTGGTTCTTCTTCCTGGTGCTGTCCACCGCGCTGCTGGCGGTGAATACGCTGATGGAACCGGCCTACTTCCTGGAACCGCGGCAGTTGTATCCGCTGTGGCCCCAGTGGCACCCGGACAAGGCCATCGCGCTGTTCTCCACGACCATCGTGCTGCTGTTCCTGCCCAAGCTGCTGAGCATCATCCTGATCTGGGCCAAGGGCGCGAAAGAGTACGGCGGCCGTATCAAGGTGACCATCTCGATGCTGCTGGAGATGCTCTTCTCCATGCTGCTGGCGCCTGTGCGCATGCTGTTCCACACCCGTTTCGTGCTGGCCGCGTTCCTGGGCTGGGCCGCGACCTGGAATTCGCCCCAGCGCGACGACGACTCCACGCCCTGGAGCGAGGCGGTGCGCCGTCACGGTCCGCAGACCCTGCTGGGCTTCTTCTGGGCGCTGCTGGTGTGCTGGCTGAACCCCAGCTTCCTGTGGTGGCTGACGCCTATCGTCGGTTCGCTGATGCTGTCGATTCCGGTGTCGGTGATTTCCAGCCGCACCAACCTGGGCCTGAGCGCGCGTGACGAGAAGCTGTTCCTGATCCCTGAGGAATTCGACACGCCGCAGGAACTGATCTCCACCGATCAGTACACCCATGAGAACCGCTGGCACGCGCTGAAGGACGGTTTTGTCCGCGCTGTAGTCGACCCGCAGCAGAATGCCCTGGCGTGCGCCCTGGCCACTGCGCGGCACCACTCGGTGCCGGCGATCGAGTCGATGCGCGAGGAGCGTATCCGCAAGGCGCTGAGTGCTGGCCCGCAGAAGCTGGATGGCAACACGCGCCTGCACCTGCTCAGCGACCCGGTGGCCCTGGCGCGCCTGCATGCACTGGTTTGGAGCGAAGGCAACGACGCCTGGTTGGGTGCCTGGCGCCAGTCGCTGGAAGCCGACCCGCATTCGCCGCTGCTGCCGCTGCAACCGCAATCCTCCACGCCGCCGGCCCTGGCAAACGCGTGATTCCGGGCCCCCGAGCGCTGTGCTCGGGGGCTTTGGAAACCTCTTGAAACAGTGCCAATGGTCACTTTATGTCGATCATTGCGCATTAAATCCTCCTCCAGCACTTGTATCACCGGACGAGTACGTTAGGATCGCACCCCGAAATGGTGCGCCCACGATGTGCGGCGCCCTGAATTGCCTCACACCGCAAGGTGGGAGCGTTAGTTAGGGGACTTGGTGATGAAGAAGTATCTGTCGATGCTGCTGCTGGGCGTCATGGCGCTGGGCGCAGTCGGTTCCGCCCAGGCGGGAGCCATCGATGAGGCGGTCAAGCGCGGCACTCTGCGGGTGGGCATGGACCCTACCTACATGCCATTCGAGATGACCGACAAGCGCGGCGAGATCATCGGCTTCGAAGTGGACCTGCTCAAGGCAATGGCCAAGTCCATGGGCGTCAAGCTGGAACTGGTGTCCACCAGCCTGGACGGCATCATTCCGGCCCTGCTGACCGACAAGTTCGACCTGATCGGCAGCGGCTTGACGCTGACCCAGGAACGCAACCTGCGCATCAACTTCAGCGACCCCTTCATCGTCGTCGGCCAGACCCTGCTGATTCGCAAGGACCTGCAGGACAAGATCAAGTCCTACAAGGACCTCAACGATCCCCAGTACCGCCTGACCTCCAAGGTCGGCACCACGGGCGAGATGGTCTCGCGCAAGCTGATGTCCAAGGCCCAGTACCACGGCTATGACAACGAGCAGGAAGCGGTGATGGACGTGGTCAACGGCAAGGCCGACGCCTTCGTCTACGACTCGCCCTACAACGTGGTAGCCGTCGACAAGGCTGGCAACGGCAAGCTGCTGTTCCTGGAAAAGCCGTTCACCTATGAACCGCTGGCCTTCGGCTTGAAGAAGGGCGACTACGACAGCCTGAACTTCATCAACAACTTCCTGCGCCAGGCCCACGAAGACGGGTCGTACGATCGCATTCACGACAAGTGGTTCAAGAGCACCGCTTGGCTCAAGGACATGGAATAACTTCCCGCTCGTCCTTGTCTGACACCAGCGCGCGGGCTTTCCCGCGCGTTCGCATTTACGGAACGCAGTAGTGATCAAACACAAGAAAGCCCAGTGGCCCTGGCACGGGCTGACGGCACTGGTCCTGGTGGGCCTGGCTGTCGCCCTGTTTTACGCGACTTCGCTGATTTCCTATGAGTGGCGCTGGAACCGTGTGCCGCAGTACTTCGCCTACCAGGCCGAAGATGTGCAGCGCGCCGCCGGTAATGGCACGGTGGAGAACATCGTCACCCAAGGCAAGCTGGCCCAGGTGACGATCAAGGACGAGGACGGCGACGAGCAGACGCTCAGCGTGGCCCAGGACAGCGTGAGAGTGTCCCAGGGCGACGATATCTCCGAAGGCGACCCGGTAGGCGTTACCCGTCATTGGGCAGTAGGGCCGCTGACGTGGGGCCTGTGGGCCACGGTGTGGATTTCGGTGGTGTCCGGGGTGATCGGCCTGTTCATCGGCCTGTTGGCCGGGCTGTGTCGCCTGTCTGGCAACCCGACCCTGCGCGACCTGTCCACGGTGTACGTGGAGCTGGTGCGCGGCACACCGCTGCTGGTGCAGCTGTTCATTTTCTACTTCTTCATCGGCACGGTGCTGAACCTGTCCCGCGAATTCGCCGGCGTGGCCGCGTTGTCGCTGTTCACCGGTGCCTACGTGGCCGAGATCGTCCGTGCCGGGGTGCAGTCCATCGCCCGTGGCCAGAGCGAAGCCGCGCGCTCGCTGGGCCTCAGTGCCAGCCAGTCGATGCGCCATGTGGTGTTGCCGCAGGCGTTCAAGCGCGTGCTGCCACCGCTGGCCGGGCAGTTCATCAGCCTGGTCAAGGACACTTCGCTGGTGTCGGTGATTTCCATTACCGAGCTGACCAAGAGCGGCCGCGAAGCCATCACCACTTCGTTCTCCACGTTCGAAATCTGGTTCTGCGTGGCCGCCCTGTATTTGCTGATCAACCTGCCGCTGTCGCACATTGCCAGTCGGCTTGAGCGGAGGCTTGCACAAAGTGATTGAAGTTCGTGATCTGGTGAAAGTCTTCGACACCCGCGGCCACGTGGTACGCGCGGTGGACCACGTGACCACCCAGGTGGCCAAGGGTGAAGTGCTGGTGGTGGTTGGGCCGTCGGGCTCGGGCAAGTCCACCTTCCTGCGCTGCCTCAACGGCCTGGAGCAGTTCGACGAAGGCACGGTGAGCATCGACGGCCTGTCGCTGGCGGACCCCAAGACCGACGTCAACGCCTACCGCCGCGAAGTGGGCATGGTGTTCCAGCACTTCAACCTGTTCCCGCACATGACGGTGCTTGAGAACCTGTGCCTGGCGCAGAAAATCGTGCGCAAGCGCAGCAAGAAGGAGCGTGAGGAAAAGGCGCGCCTGCTGCTGGACAAGGTCGGCATCGGCCAGAAGGCCAACGAGTTCCCGTCGCGCCTGTCCGGCGGCCAGCAACAACGCGTGGCCATCGCCCGCGCGTTGGCCATGGACCCCAAGGTCATGCTGTTCGACGAGCCCACCTCGGCGCTGGACCCGGAAATGGTGGGCGAAGTGCTGGATGTGATGAAGACGTTGGCCCTGGAAGGCATGACCATGATCTGCGTCACCCACGAAATGGGCTTTGCCCGCGAAGTGGCGAACCGAGTGTTGTTCTTCGACCATGGCAAGTTGCTGGAAGACTCCCCTCCCGAGCAGTTCTTCACCGAACCCCGCGACCCCCGCGCCCAGGCGTTCCTGCGCCAGGTGCTGTAAGCATTCGTACGCACCCTCCCGTAGCAGCTGCCGCCAGGCGGCGTCCATGGTCCACGCGGAGGCCCCGGACGCAGCCTTCGGCAGCTGCTACGGGGTGCTGGCATCCACCAACGCCTTGGCAGCGTCGATCAGCGGAATGATGGCGCGTGCCAGGCGCTTGTCGCCCAGGGTGTCGCTGTCGGCGATTTCGTAAGTCACGGCGCCGGCGTAGCCGAGCAGCAGGGAAGCGTGGGTGAGAACGTCGCCGGGGTGCAGGTCTTCGCTGACGGTGAACAGCGGTACGCCGTTGCGGTCTTGGGGGCCGAAAGTAGTGGGTTCTGCAAGCATTCAAAAAACTCCGAAGGGTATTTAAGCCGCCGCCAACGCTTGCACGCATTGGGTGGCGGCCGAACACAGGTGTGCAAGACTGGGTACCCTTCGACCCCAGCAGGACCGAAGTCCTCCTGCGCCGGCCGCCATAGTTTTCTGAAGGCGTAGCAGGACGCCGACAGCATTCTACCGCAGTCGCAAAGGGTACCTCAGGCTTGCACACCTGATCGCTGTGTTCAGCGACCCGGGGAGCCTATCCCCGGCACCCCACGACCTCAAGTCAGACGTTTCCGAAATTGCCGTTACCTTGTAGGACGCCTGCGTAGTTAAATATTTCAGTGCATGAGCATGCAGGATGAAACAAGCCTGAAGTTGCAGGATTTGACAGTTGTCTGCACGTGCTGTCGGCGTACCTTGGAGATGAGCCGCGAAATGGTTCGTGGCAAAAAACGCTTCGGAGATACTGTCGATGAACATTGAAGAAGAACGCGCAGGAGAAGTGGGAGGGTTCACTCTCGATGGCCAGTTGCCGGATGGCCGATACCGGGAATACGCCTCGGGAGGTACGTTTCGCGGGGATCGGCTGTTGGTGGCGGGCGATGTCATCACGTTCAAGGCAGCGAAGGTCGATGGCGCCACCGAGATCATTGATACCAAGACGCTCCAGGTCGCCGAAAAATTCGTTTATTTCGTGTCGGGAGCCATCTTGACGAGAATGCACGGCCAACAGCCGGCCTGGCTCTATCAATATGCCGTGAAAAGAGCCGGTCAGGACATTGGTAGCTCAACGATATTGTCGGTCAATCTGGGCGGAGCTTTGTAAGGCTCAATGGGGAGGATGGCGCACCCTTGCCTGCATCCCTGTGATTGGAAGCAGGCAAGGGGATGTCCTGCGGATTACACCCGGAAGCGGCCCACCAGCCCTTGCAGATGGGTACCCAGCCGCGCCAGTTCAACGCTGGACGCTGCCGTCTCCTCACTCGCCGCTGACGTCTGATCCGATACATCGCGCACCGTCATCACGCTACGGTTGATTTCCTCGGCTACCGCGCTCTGCTGTTCAGCCGCCGCAGCAATCTGCTGGTTCATGTTCTGGATGGTCGACACCGTGCGGGTGATGTTTTCCAGCGAGTTGCCGGCGCGGCGGGTCAGTTCGACGCTGCTGTCGGTGAGGGTGCGGCTGTTGTCCATCACCGTGGCGACTTGTTGGGTGCCGCTCTGCAGGCCAGCGATCAACTGCTCGATTTCTTCGGTGGATTTCTGCGTGCGCTGGGCCAAGCTGCGCACCTCGTCGGCCACCACGGCGAAGCCACGGCCGGCCTCGCCGGCGCGGGCGGCTTCGATGGCGGCGTTGAGGGCCAGCAGGTTGGTTTGCTGGGCCACGGACTTGATCACGTCCAGTACGCCGCCGATCTTGTCGCTCTCGCGCTTGAGCAGGCCCATGGCTTCGGTGGAATGGCCAACCTCGGCCGCCAGGCGCTCGATCTGCTCGATAGCCTCGCTCACCACCCGGTCACCCTCGCGGGCCTGCTGGTCGGCGGCCACGGCCGCTTCGCTGGCCTGTTCGGCGTTACGCGCCACTTCCTGCACAGTGGCAGCCATCTGGTTCATGGCGGTGGCGACCTGGTCGGTCTCATTCTTCTGGCTGTTGACGCCGGCGCTGGTCTGCTCAGTGACCGCCGACAGCTGCTCGGCAGCGCTGGCGATCTGGGTGACGCCGTCGCTGATGCCGCTGATCAGGGTGCGCAGGCCCACCGTCATGCGCTGCAGGCTGTTCTGCAACTGCCCCAGCTCGTCGCTGCGGTCCACGGTGTGGTCGTGGGTAAGGTCGCCGGCGGCGACGTCGTCCATGATTTTCAGGGTGGCCTGCAGCGGGCGCACTACCTGGCGGCTGATGGCGAAGCCAGCCAGCAGGCTGAAGATCACTGCCAGCAGGGCGCTGGCGGTCAACCACAGCTTGGCGCTGTCCGCGTCGGCGTCGCGTTTGGCGGTTTGCGAGCGGGTCAGTTCATCGCCCATGTCCAGCAGCACCGTCCCGGCGTCGGCCAGGCGTTTGAACAGGGGCGCGAGGTCGGCTGAGCTGGCGTGGGCTTGTTGTGCCTGGCTGAGCTGGGTCAGGGTTTGGCGATAGTCGCGTGCGGCATTGATCTGTCGTTCCAGGCGCGCGACATCCTCGGGCGCACTGAGCAGGCTGCGCGCGTCGGTCAACTGATTGTCCAGCTTGTCCAGGACAGTGACCACCGCGCCAATGCTGCCATTCTCGTTCGCCACGCTCAGGCGAGCGATGCGCAGGTCACGGGTCAGGTTGCTGACCTCGGCGATAGCGTTCAATTTGCTGCCGCGGTTGATCAAGGCGCCCAGGCCGGTCCAGCCGGTGCTGGTGGTCAGCAGAGTCATGGCCAGGACCAGGCCGAAGCCCAGGATCAGCTTGCGCCGCACGCTGATGTGCCCGAGGTGATATTGCATCCAACGATACATGCGCTTGCACTCCTAGCGAGCAGAAAAGGCTTTATGCCATTAGCGTGCCCTTGTATCGGCTTGGAGCAAAGTATCTGTAATACCGTGGATCGGACTTTTCTAGAACAAACGCGCCAACAGTGCGGTCACCGCGGTTTCCACGCGCAGGATGCGATCCCCCAACTGCACCGGGTTCAGGCCGGCCTTGCCCAGCAGGTCGACTTCGTAGGGGATCCAGCCGCCCTCCGGGCCGATGGCCAGGGTCACCGGTTCGGTGAGGGCGCGTGGGCAGGGTGGGTAGTCGCCAGGGTGGCCGACCAACCCCAGGGTGCCCTCAGTGATGGCCGGCAGGCGGTCTTCGACGAAGGGTTTGAAGCGCTTTTCGATGATGATCTCGGGCAGCACCGTGTCGCGGGCCTGTTCGAGGCCCAGTACCAGGTTGTCGCGAATGGCGCTCGGCTCCAGGAAGGGCGTTTGCCAGAAGCTTTTTTCGACCCGGTAGCTATTGACCAGGATCACCTTGGGCACGCCCATGGTCGCCACAGTCTGGAACACCCGGCGCAGCATCTTCGGGCGTGGCAGGGCCAGTACCAGGGTCAACGGCAGTTTGCTCGGCGGCGGCTGGTCCAGCACCACCTGCAATTCCGCCTCGCGGGCCTCCAGGCGCAGCACTTCGGCGCGCCCCATCAGGCCATTGATGCGCCCCACGCGCAGGCTGTCACCCACGGCCACGCCGTGCACTTCCTGCATGTGGGTGAGGCGGCGATCACGCAGCACCACCCGGTCGGCCGCGATGAAATCGGCCTCCTCGAGCAACAGCAGGTTCACGCCTGGGTCGCTGGCGGCTGGTCGTTGTGGTCCTTGTCGCTGGCTTCTTCAGCGTCGCCGCGCTTGCTCACCAGCCCGCCGAACAGCACGCCGATCTCGAACAGCAGCCACATGGGCACGGCCAGCAGGGTTTGCGAGAAGATATCGGGCGGGGTGAGGATCATGCCCACCACGAAACAGCCGATGATCACGTATGGACGCATCTTCTTCAACTGCTTGACCTCGACCACGCCGATCCACACCAGCAGCACCACGGCCACGGGGATTTCGAAGGCCACGCCGAAGGCGAAGAACAGGGTCATGACGAAATCGAGGTAGCTGGTGATGTCGGTCATCATTTCCACGCCGGCCGGGGTGGCCGAGGCGAAGAACTTGAATATCAGCGGGAACACCAGGAAGTACGCGAACGCCATGCCGCAGTAGAACAGCAGGATGCTGGAAATCAGCAACGGCACTGCCACGCGTTTCTCATGCTTGTACAGGCCAGGGGCTATGAAGCCCCAGATCTGGTGCAGGATCACCGGGATAGCCAGGAACAGCGAGACCATCATGGTCAGCTTCAGCGGCGTCAGGAACGGCGACGACACGTCGGTGGCGATCATGGTCGCACCGGCCGGCAGGTACTGGCGCAGCGGTATCGAGACGAAGGTGTAGATTTGCTGGGTGAAGGCGAACAGCGCGGCGAAGATGATGAAAATCGCCGCCACGCAACGCAGCAGTCGGGTACGCAGCTCGGTGAGGTGCGAGACCAGCGGCATCGGCTGGTCGTTTTCGGGAATTTCGCTCATGGGGCTCGCGGCGGCTGTGTCGGGTCGTGGGGCGGGGTGTGCGCGCCGGGGACTTGTTCGGGAGACGGTTGCACGGCCGCCGGCGCAGGTTCTGCGGCGTGGCTGTCGTGAGCAGGGGCGGCGGCTACCGGTGCGTGAACCGGTTCAACCGGTGCGGCGGAAGTCTGGGGCTGGGCAGGCGTGGGGTTGATCGCCTGCTGCAGCGGGTTCAGGATCTTCTTGGCTTCCTGCTCCAGCGACAGAATGTGCTCGTTGTGCAGTTGCCGGCGAATCTCGTCGGCACCGATTTCACGCTCCACTTCCGCCTTGATGGCGTTGAAGCTGCGCTTGAGCCGGCCTACCCACAGGCCCGCAGTACGGGCGGCACCCGGCAGGCGCTCGGGGCCGAGCACCAGCAGGGCAACCAGGCCCACCAGAAGCAATTCACTGAAGCTGATCCCGAACATGACTTTAGTCTTTCCTGATCGGCTCTTCGACTTTCTGGGCCGTGGCATCAATGGTGTGCGGCTGGCTCAGAGGCGAGGTGGCCTGTGGGTGCACGGGCTGGGCAGGCGGTACCTGCTGCTCGGCAGGCTTGTCGTCATCGTTCATGGCCTTGCGAAAGCCCTTGATCGACTCACCGACGTCAGTGCCCAGGTTTTTCAGTTTCTTGGTACCGAACACCAGTACCACGACAATCAGGATGACAATCCAGTGTTTCCAGTCAAAGAGACCCATGGGGTAATTCCTCGTTCGATACGTTATGAAGGCTGGCGAGCGGCTTTTTCGGCATGGCCCGAAAGACCGAAGCGTCGGTCCAGTTCGTCCAGGACCGCTTGCGGGTGTTGGCCGAGCGCAGCCAGCATGACCATGCTATGGAACCACAGATCGGCGGTTTCATAGATGACATCACTGTAATCTCCGCTGTGGGCGGCGTCTTTCGCGGCGATGATGGTCTCGATGGACTCCTCGCCAAGTTTTTCCAGAATCTTGTTCAGGCCCTTGTGGTACAGGCTGGCGACGTAGGAGCTGTCGGGCTCGGCGCCTTTGCGCGACTCCAGTACCTCGGCGAGCCGGGTCAGGGTGTCAGTCATGGGAGTGTCCTGCCTGGTAAATGGCTTTCGGGTCCTTGAGCACGGGGTCGACGGTTTTCCACTCGCCGTTTTCATGGACGCGGTAAAAGCAGCTCTGACGACCAGTATGGCAGGCAATATCGCCCACTTGCTCAACCATCAGGATAATCACGTCGGCGTCGCAGTCCAGGCGCATTTCGTGCAGATGCTGCACATGGCCGGAATCCTCGCCCTTGCGCCACAGCTTGCCACGCGAGCGCGACCAGTAGATGGCGCGGTTCTCGGCAGCGGTCAGGCTCAAGGCCTCGCGGTTCATCCAGGCCATCATCAGCACACGCCCGGTCTTGTGATCCTGGGCAATGGCCGGTACCAGGCCGTCGCTGTTCCAGTTGATCTCGTCCAGCCAGTCTTTCATTTTTGACTCCGACAACGAGTTCGATCGGCTCGAACTCCTTCCTAGTGTGCCAGCCCCATGGGCGGCTGGCTATCAACGCACGACCAGATACAAACCTGCGGCAAGCATGACCCACGCCGGCCAGGCGGCCAGGCTGTCGATGGCACCGCCGGTGGCGGCCAGTGTCGCACCCCCGGCCAGCAACACGCCACCCACCAGGCGTATCACCCGCTGTTCCCTGGGCCGCTGCCACGGTGGCGCGGGATCGTTGGCGTGGGGTTGCGACATGCGTTCCAGCAGGTCGCGGGTCATGTTGGCCAGGTGCGGCAGTTGCTCAACCTGGGACTGCACGTTGTGGAACAGATTCTTGGGGCTCATGCGCTCGCGCATCCAGCGTTCCAGGAACGGCTGGGCCGTGCTCCACAGGTCCAGTTCCGGGTACAGCTGGCGGCCCAGGCCTTCGATGTTGAGCAGGGTCTTCTGCAGCAGCACCAGCTGCGGCTGCACTTCCATGTTGAAGCGCCGCGCGGTCTGGAACAGGCGCATCAGTACCTGGCCGAAAGAAATGTCCTTCAGCGGCTTCTCGAAGATCGGCTCGCACACAGTGCGGATGGCCGCCTCGAACTCGTTGAGCTTGGTTTCGGCCGGTACCCAGCCCGAATCGATGTGCAGCTGCGCCACGCGGCGGTAGTCACGCTTGAAGAACGCAAACAGGTTGCGCGCCAGATAGTCCTGGTCTTCGGGCGTGAGGCTGCCGACGATGCCGCAGTCGATGGCGATGTACTTCGGGCTCCAGGGCGCCACGGTACTGATGAAAATGTTGCCCGGGTGCATGTCAGCGTGAAAGAAACTGTCGCGAAACACCTGGGTGAAGAAAATCTCCACGCCGCGCTCGGCCAACAGCTTCATGTCGGTGCGCTGGTCGGCCAGGGTCGCCAGGTCAGTGACCTGGATGCCGTAGATCCGCTCCATCACCAGCACCTTTGGCCGGCACCAGTCCCAGTAAACCTGGGGCACGTAAAGCATGTCCGAGCCTTCGAAATTGCGTCGCAGCTGGCTGGAGTTGGCCGCCTCGCGCAACAGGTCAAGCTCGTCGTAGATGGTTTTCTCGTAGTCGGCAACCACGTCCACCGGGTGCAGCAGGCGTGCGTCGGCGGAGAATTTCTCGGCCCAGCGCGCCAGCAGGAACAGCCATGCCAGGTCCTGGCCGATAACCGGCTTGAGGCCCGGGCGCACGACCTTGACCACCACTTCCTCGCCACTGCGCAGCTGCGCGGAGTGCACCTGGGCCACCGAGGCCGAGGCCAGCGGCTCTACATCGAAGCGGCTGAACACCTCGACAATCTTCTTGCCCAGTTGCTCTTCGATCAGCCTGACCGCCTGCTGCGGGTCGAACGGCGGCACGCGGTCCTGCAGCAGCATCAGCTCGTCGGCGATGTCTTCGGGCAGCAGGTCACGGCGCGTGGACAGCAATTGGCCGAACTTGATGAAAATCGGCCCCAGGTCCTGCAGCGCCAGGCGCAGCGCGGCACCGCGGGTCAGCTCCAGGCGCTTGCGCGGCAGCCAGCGCCAGGGCATGGCAAACCGCGTGACGCGCAGGAACCACGGCAGGGGGAGGGCGAATAGCAGGTCATCGAGACGGTAGCGGATCACGACGCGCTGGATGCGCAACAAACGGCGGACGGCAAGCAGCTTCATGCGTTATCGCTGGAGTTGAGGGATCGGGCGAGGCGCTCTAGGCGCGCTTCGAGGCGTTCTACATCGAGCTTGAGCTCGTCGATTTCGGCAAACCTGGCTTCGGCTTCGTGCTTGCCCACCAGGGTGCGGGTTTCTTCGGCCAGGTATTCGGCCATGTTCTGGTTCAGGCTGGCCACGCCCTTGCGTACCCAGCCGGCATCGCGGCGCAGGTGGCCGCTGATCAGCTGGCTGGCGACCGGGCCGAGCCAGCGTTGCAGCTCGTACTCCCAGTCCAGTTCCAGGTCCTGGAGCACCGCCACCAGTTCCAGCAGCACCGCGCTGTCGCCGCTCAGGTCGACCTGGGGGCTGTGCAGCACGGCGGTCTTGTCGCGGCTCACGGCCAATTGCGCCAGGCTGCTGGCCGGCGCCTGCAGCACGCAGTCGGCCGGGGCCGCCCATTGGCTGGCCAGCATCATGCCTTCGCCGCTGGGCAGGATGAACAGCTTCAGGGTCGGCATCAGGCAATCGATTTCGATCACCTTGCCGGCCAGGCGCGCCAGCCGTGGCAGGGCGGTGCTGTCCAGGCGCAGCACACGGTTCAGACCGTGCTCGGCGCTGGCAATCAGGCCGCTGTACAGCATCAGGGCTTGATGCCCCGGTGCAGGGCGACGATGCCCGAGGTCATGTTGTGGTAGGTGACGCGGTCGAAACCGGCCTGCACCATCATGGCTTTCAGGGTTTCCTGGTCGGGGTGCATGCGGATCGATTCGGCCAGGTAGCGGTAGCTTTCCGAGTCATTGGTGATCAGCTTGCCGGCCAGCGGCATGAAGGCGAACGAGTAGGCGTCGTAGACCTTGGACATCAGCTTGTTGGTAGGCTTGGAGAACTCCAGCACCAGCAGGCGGCCGCCTGGCTTGAGCACGCGCAGCATGGACGCGATGGCGTCTTCCTTGTGCGTGACGTTGCGCAGGCCGAAGGCGATGGTCACGCAGTCGAAGTAGTTGTCCGGGAAGGGCAGCTTTTCAGCATCGGCCTGCACGAACTTGACGTTGCTGGCCACGCCCAGGTCCAGCAGGCGGTCACGCCCGACCTTGAGCATGGACTCGTTAATGTCGGCCAGCACCACTTCGCCGGTACTGCCCACCAGGTGGGAGAACTTGCGGGTCAGGTCGCCCGTGCCGCCGGCGATGTCGAGCACGCGGTTGCCGCTGCGCACGCCCGACAGTTCGATGGCGAAGCGCTTCCACAGCCGGTGCATGCCGCCCGAGAGCACATCGTTCATCAGGTCGTACTTGGCCGCTACCGAGTGGAACACCTCGGCGACCTTTTCGGCCTTCTTGCTTTCAGGCACGTTCTTGTAGCCGAAATGAGTAGTGGGTTCGGCATCGCTGGCTTTGCGCTGATCGGTCATATCGCTGTCACCGGAAAAAATTACTGGCCATTCTAATCCCCATGGCCCGCTTTGTCTTGGCAAGGCTGGTCGCAGATGGCTTGAAGGGCCAACCGCGATACTATAGCCAGCATTATCACTTATTCAGGATTGGCCGAATGACCCAAATCAGCGTTGAGCGCAAACACAGCCTGGGGCGCGAAGCGGCACGCCTGAAAGCCGAGGCGCTGGTGGACAAGCTGGCCCGTGAATACGACCTGCAGGCCCGCTGGGAAGGTGACACGGTCGAGGTCAAGCGCAGCGGCGCCAGCGGTACCATCCGCATTGGTGACGATACCATCCGGGTGGACCTGAAGTTGGGAATGATGCTGTCGATCATGGGGTCGTCGATCAAGGGCGAGATCGAGAAGGCGTTGGACAAGGCACTGGTGGCCTGAGGTCGGAATTTCAGGCTGGGGCTGCTGGCCTCTCGCGAGCGAGCTTTGCTCCCACCGGGTTCACTTCATGCTTGAGGTGACAACACGGTGGGAGCAACGCTTGCTCGCGATGGCCGCGACGCAGGGTTACTTTTGCACTACGGCGCTGTTGGTGTCGGCCTTGGGCGCGATGGCGGCATAGTCACGCAGGGTCTTGGGGTTGTACGGGTCGCCAATCAAGCGAGGGCGAGCCACGAACTTGTCGTTGACCACGCTCTTGGTCGGGTCCCATTCGTTGAAGCTCAGGCCCGCCAGGTCAGCCCAGGTGTGAATAAGGTTCTGGCTGCTGTACGGGCGGTTCGCGTCGCCCTGGAAGCCCCAGGCATGGTCGGCCTTCCATTTCGGCGAGGCGTAGAGCATGAACGGAATGGTGTACATGGCCGAGGTCGGGTTGCCTTCGTTACGGCCCAGGTTGGTGTGGTCGCCCGAGTCGTACACGTCTTCGCCGTGGTCCGAAAGGTACAGCAGGAAGCCGTTAGGGTCGGCCGCCTGGTATTTCTTGATCAGGGTCGACACCACGTAGTCGTTGTACAGCACCGCGTTGTCATAGTCGTTGTAGGTCTGCAGGCGTTCGCCGGTGATCGATGGCGGTACCCCGACGTTGTCCTTGAACTTGTCGAACTCCGGCGGGAAGCGGTACTGGTAGCTGACGTGCGTGCCCAACAGGTGGATCACGATCAGCTTGCGCGGCGCAGGGTCGGCCAGCACTTTGGTAAACGGGTCGATCACGTCGCCGTCGTACTGGCGTGCGTTCTGGTTGCGGTTGTTGTTCATGTACGACTGCTCATCCGCCTGTTCGGAGAACGTGGTGAGCATGGTGTTGCGCTTGGTCAGGGTCTGCTGGTTGGTGATCCAGTAGGTCTTGTAGCCGGCCTGCTTCATCATCTTGACGATGGAAGGGGTCTTGAGGAACAGGTCCGGATGTTCCTCGTCGGCGAAGGTCAGTACCTGTTGCAGCGCCTCGATGGTGTAGGGGCGCGGGGTGACCACATCGTTGAAGATGCTCAACTGGTCGCGCATCTTCGTCAGCTCGGGGTTGGTGTCGCGGCCATACCCGTACAGGCTCATGTGCCCGCGGTTGGTCGACTCGCCGATCACCAGCACCAAGGTTGATGGCTGGCCGGCCGATGTGTCCTTGAGGTTGGTCAGGGGCGGGATCTTGGCGTCCAGCGCCAGCATGTCCTGCATGCCGTCCAGCTGCTTGAGGTAGTTGCTGTAGCCAATCACCAGCTGCCACGGCACGGCCGGCTCCATGCGGCCCTGGAAGTTCTCCATGCCGCTTTCGAAACCGCCCTTTTTCTTCACGGCCTTGACCAGCGGCCATACCACCAGCCCCAGGATCAGCGCCAGGCCCACTGCGATGGCCTTGGTGGTGCCGATGCGCACCGGGCGCAGGCGGGTCCAGATGAACACGGGCACCGCTGCGTAGAGCAGGAACGTGGGCACCATCCACCACTGGAAGTATTGGCCCAGGTATTCGCTGGCTTCAGCATTGTTCGACTCGAACATGATGAAAATCACGCTCTGGGAGAACTCCTGGTGGTACACCAGGAAATAGAACAGGCTGCCCACCGAGCTCAGGAACAGGACAATGCCGATGACGCCGGCGATCAGTTTGGTACGCGAAGGAAACAGCAGTACCGGGATCAGCCACAGGGCGCTGAGAAAGAAGGCATCGCGAAAGCCCTGGAACCCCGTGGTGCCGGCAGACAGGATGAGCCCCTGGGTAACGGCCGAGAAATACCAGAAGAACAGGAACAGCCAGCCAAGCGCCGACCAATCGGTGCGGGCGCGGCGCGGGGTAGTAGAGGTTGCGGTGGTCATGTGGGGTTCCAACTCCAGCCTGTCGGGCGCCTGAACCGGTACCCGAAAAGAAACGCGGATCGCATCCTACTGGGTTATATGTGAGATTTTTGTCAAAAAATATACTTCGCACGATGACGGGGTTGGGTGCTTAGGGTGAGCATTCTAATTTTTGTCACTAATGTGTGCTCAGGCCCTGTGGTTGGGTGGGCAATCCTCCCTCTTTCAAAGCATGAGGTGCACCATGGCAAAAGCGATCCTGAAGAAGAAAGTCCAGGTACCGGCCGAGCACGCTGCCGGTGAAGTTCGTTCCTATGCACGCAAGATCTGGCTGGCCGGCATCGGCGCCTACGCCAAGGCCGGCAAGGAAGGCGTCAGCTACATCAAGGAGCTGATCAAGACCGGCGAGACCGTCGAGCAGACCGGCAAGAAAAAGCTGAATGCCGAGCTCAAGGCCGCCAACACCGAGATCGCCGAGGTCAAGAGTGAGGCCAAAGCCGAACTGAAGTCGGTGAAGGGCAAGGTCGAACTGCAGCTCGATCGTATCGAAAGCGCATTCGACTCGCGGGTTGCCAGCGCCTTGAACCGCATTGGCATTCCTTCCAAACATGACGTCGAGACACTCTCTGCTAAGCTCGATGAGCTGACGGCATTGCTCGAACGTGTCGCGCGTAAACATTAAGGAGAGCGGGATGGCTGGCAAGAAGAAGGTTGAGAAAGAAGGCAGCTCCTGGGTCGGTGAGGTGGAGAAGTATTCACGTCAGATCTGGCTGGCTGGTTTAGGCGCTTACTCCAAGATCAGCAATGACGGCAGTAAGCTTTTCGAGAACCTGGTCAAGGACGGCGAAAAGGCCGAGAAGGAAGCCAAGTCCGAAGTGGACAAGGGCGTCGACTCGGTCAAGTCCACCGCCAAGACCGCGAAATCGCGGGTAGGTGAAGTGAAAGATCGTGCGCTGGGCAAGTGGGGCGAGCTGGAAGAGGCTTTCGACAAGCGCCTCAACAGCGCGATTTCGCGTCTGGGCGTGCCCAGCCGCCTTGAGGTCAAGCAGCTGCACAGCAAGGTCGATACCCTGACCAAGCAGATCGAGAAGCTCACCGGGCAGTCGGTGACGCCGATCTCCAGCCGCACCGCGGCCGCCAAGCCTTCGGCTAAACCAGCGGCCAAACCGCTGGCCAAGGCCGTGGCGAAACCTGCGGCCAAAGCCGCTTCGGCCGCCAAGACCGCCACCAAGGCCGTGGCCAAACCGGTAGCCGCGAAAACCGCTGCCGCCGCGAAAACCGCGACCAAGGCTGCCGCCAAGCCGGTAGCAGCAGCGAAGGCTGCCGCCAAGCCGGCGGCGAAAAAGCCTGCGGTGAAAAAACCGGCAGCCGCCAAGCCGGCCACGCCGGCCGCCAGCGCCGCGCCGGCGTCCAGCGCCAACAGCGCCGCCCCGGCTACCTCGGCGCCAAGCAGCGCCCCGGCACCGGCGAGCGCACCACAGTCCTGATTCCTTCAGGCACTGCGCAAACGCCCGGCCCGAAAAGGCCGGGCGTTTTCATTGGTCTGGGCTGCGCTCCCACAGAAAGAAAGGTACTCAGCCTTCGAGGTAGCGCAGGGCGATCTGCTCCGCGGCGTGCCGTGGCTCGGCGTGCAGGTGCGGGGCGACCAGCATCATGATCTGGTACACCACCACGCCCACCTCGCCGTCGCGGCCCAGAATGCGCTGGTAGTCCAGGGAGAACACCAGCGTCAGGGTGATCTGCTCCACCAGTTGCCCCAGTGCCTGGGTTTCGCTGGTGACCTGGCCCTGGGCCTTGAGGCTGGCCAGCAACGAGGCCAGGGTGCGCTTGATGGCGTTGAGCAGGCTGCGTACCCCGCGTGCCAGCTTGGGCAGGCGCCCGGCCAGGTTGGACAGGTCCTGGAACAAAAAGCGGTACTGCGCCATGCGCTCGACAATCAAGTGCAGGAACAGCCAATAGTCTTCAGCCGACAGCTGCACGTCGTCCGGCGGGTCCAGCAGCGGCGTGAGTTCGTCTTCGAAACGTTCGAACAACCCCAGTATCAATGGCTCCTTGCCGTGGAAGTGGTAATAGAGGTTGCCCGGGCTGATGCCCATTTCGTTGGCGATCTCCATGGTCGAGACATTGGGTTCGCCCTGGTCGTTGAACAGCTGCAGGGCGCACTCCAGGATTCGGTCGCGGGTCTTCATCCGTTTTTCTTGTCAGTCCTTGAACAGTGGGTCAGCGCGCCAGCACGTAGGTGCCGGGTGCCGCATCCAGCGTTGGGTAGTTCGCACTGCCCAGGGCCGTCTGGGTTTCGTGCTGGGCGCCAGAGCGCGCCTGTATCCAGCTCAGCCACTCCGGCCACCAACTGCCCTCGACGTTCTTGGCGTCGTAGTACCAGGCGCGCGGATCGCTGCTCAGGCGTCCGTTTTCGACGTAATTGGCCTTGGGATTGCCCGGCGGGTTGAGGATGCTCTGCACATGACCGCTATTGGACAGAAGGAAACGCCGGTCGCCGCCCAGCAGCAGGGTGGAGCGGTACACCGCGTCCCAGGGGGTGATATGGTCGTTGATGCCGGCCACGCTGAAACTGTCGACGGTGACCTTGGACAGGTCGATGGCCGTGCCGCACACCTCCAGGCCGCCGGCATGGGTCAGCGGGTTGTGCTTGAAGAAGTCCAGCAGGTCGCCGTGCAGGGCCGCCGGCAGCCGCGTGTTGTCATTGTTCCAGTAGAGAATATCGAAGGGCGGCGGGGTCTTGCCCAGCAGGTAGTTGTTGACGAAGTAATTCCAGATCAGGTCGTTGGGGCGCATCCAGGCGAACACCCTCGCCATGTCGCGGCCCTCCAGCACACCGTGCTGATAGGAGCGGCGCTTGGCAGCTTCCAGCGTCTGTTCGTCGATGAACAGGGTGGCCGGGCTGTCGATCTGGCTGTCCAGCAGGCTCACCAGGTAGGTGGCGCTGGACATGCGGCGCAATTGGCGCTTGGCCTGCAGCACGCCTTGCAGCGCCGCCATGGTCAGGCCGCCGGCGCAGGCGCCCATCAGATTGACATCGCGGGCGCCGGTGATCGAACGGCACACGTTCAGGGCCTCTTCCAGCGCCTCCACGTAGGTGGACAAGCCCCATTCGCGGTGGCGGGCATCCGGGTTGCGCCAGCTGATGGCGAACACCTGCAGGCCGTTCTTCAGTGCGTACTGGACGAAGCTGTTGGCCGGGCTGAGGTCGAATATGTAGTACTTGTTGATTTGCGGCGGCACGATCAGCAGCGGCTTGGCGTACTGTTTCTCGCTCATGGGCCGGTACTGGATCAGCTCCAGCAGTTCGTTGCGAAACACCACCGCGCCGGGCGTGGTGGCCACGGTCTTGCCGACCTCGAAGGCTTCGCGGGTGACCTGGCGGGGCAGCCCGTCGTTGTGGCGCAGGTCGTCGAGCAAGTGACCGACGCCCTTCACCAGGCTGAGGCCGCCAGAGTTGAACAACTCCTTGAGCGCCAGCGGGTTGAGCAGCGAGTTGGTTGGCGACAGCGCGTCATTGAGCAGGGCGAAGACGAAGTGGGCGCGGGCGCGCTCGTCTTCGGGCAGGCCGCTTTCGTCGATCCAGGTTTTCACTTCCTTCTGCCAGCTCAGGTAGGCCTGCAGGCCGCGGCGGTAGAAGGGGTTGAGGCTCCAGGCAGGGTCGCTGAACCGGCTGTCGCGCGGGTTCGGCTGGTGCAGGGTATCGCCCAGCAGCACCCGCCCCAGTTGGCCACCCAGTGCCAGCGCGTGCTTGGCGGTGTGCAGTGGGTGCAGCAAGCTATGGCGGCCCACGGTGCGCAGGGTCGAGACCAGGTCGCGACCCCGCAGCCCGGTGATCGCACTCTGGGCATTCATGAAGGTCGCGGCAGTGGATGTCTGCGCCTTGGCCGGTTTGTCTTTCATGTGGCAACACTCCTTCGTCAAGCCATGAACCAACACTGCGGCCTGTCAGGGCCCGCCTAACGGCGCCGGTTGCGGGTGCATCACCGCACGTTGGCGCTCTTCCTGGAGAAACTTCATGATGATCGGGGCTACGGCTTCGGCCCGGGTGATCAGGAACAAGTGACCGTCGTCGATTATGTGTAGTTGGGCGTTGGGAATTCGCCAGGCCAGCAGGCGCATGTTGATCAGCGGGATCAACGGGTCGTCGTCGCCAGCCAGCACCAGGGTCGGCTGGTGGATCTTGTGCAGCCAGTGGATGCTGGTCCAGCCCAGCCCGGCGAACAGCTGCCAGTAGTAACCCAGCTTGCCCGAGGAGCGCACCTTGCTGGCGTGGTTCATGGCCAGGTCCGGGTCGCGGCGAAACGCCCCACCGTAGATCTCCGGGGCAATACGCACCACGTGGGAAGGCTGAATGTAACGCCGCGGGCTGGCCATCATCCACAGCACCTTGGGCTTGCCCGGCACCATCACCGCGCCGGCGGCGGTGGCTGCCAGCACCAATTTTTTGCAGCGCTCGGGGTAGTCGTAGGCAAACTGCTGGGCCAGCGCGCCGCCCCATGACACGCCAATGGCATTTACCTGGCCGTAGTCCAGGTAATCGAGCATGCGCGCCGTCAGCCGCGCCAGCCCCGGAAAGCGATAGGGGGAGCTGGGCGTCGACGAGCCACCGACACCGGGCACGTCGAAGGCAATCACTTCCAGGTCAGGGTCCAGCGCCTGGACGAAGGGAAATACCAACTCCAGGTTGGCGCCGATGCCATTGAATATCAGCAGCGGCGTCAAATGCGGCTTGCCGGGCCTGACCGCCGTGCGGATGGCCTGGCCATCCAGGTCGACGGTCCGGAAGATGTACTGTTCCTGCATGCATCAAGCCCTATAGGTTATGCCGCCGCAGGACTTCCCGCGGCGGTTCTCGGACGGGCCTGGCGCTCTAGCGCTCGTGCACGTAAGTCCCGGGTGAGGCCTCTCCGGCCGGGTATGCCTTGTTGCCCAGCTTGAGTGGCGAGTTTTTCAGTTCCCCTGAACGCTCGGCCAGCCACGCTGCCCAGTACAACCACCAGGAATCTGTGTGCTTGGTTGAATCTTCCTGCCATTGGGCAGGGGTGGACGTCAGTTGGCTATTGGTCATGAACCGCGCCTTGGGGTTGCCCGGCGGGTTGAGGATGCTCTGGATGTGCCCACTGCTGGACAGCACGAACTCCACCTTGCCGCCAAACAGCTGGGCTGATTTGTAGCACGAAGTCCATGGCGTAATGTGGTCGTTGGTGCCGGCCAGGCAAAAGATATCGCTGTCCACCTGCTTGAGGTCGATGGCCGTGCCGCACACTTCCAGTGCGTTGGCCCGGGTGAGCGGGTTGTTCTTGAACATCTCGATCAGGTCGCCGTGGAAGGCGGCTGGCAGGCGCGTGGTGTCGTTGTTCCAGAACAGGATGTCGAACACCGGCGGTTCGTTGCCCATCAGGTAGTTGTTGACCCAGTAGTTCCAGATCAGATCGTTGGGGCGCATCCAGGCGAAGATCTTCGCCATGTCCTTGCCTTCCAGCACGCCCGATTGGTAGGAGTGGCGCTTGGCGGCTTCCAGCGTCTGCTCGTCGACGAACAGCGCTACCTGGGTGTCCAGGGTGGTGTCCAGCACGCTCACCAGCAAGGTCAGGGCATTGACCTTGCGTTCGCCCAGGGCTGCATAGTGGCCCAGCAGCGCGGTGCAGGTAATGCCGCCGGAGCAGGCGCCCAGCATGTTGACGTCCTTGCTGCCAGTGACGGCGATGACCACGTCCACGGCTTCCTTCAAGGCATCGATGTAGGTCGAAAGGCCCCATTCGCGCTGCGCCTTGGTGGGGTTGCGCCAGCTGACGATGAAGGTCTGCACATTGCTGCGCAGGCAGAAGCGCGCCAGGCTTTTCTCGGGGCTGAGGTCGAACACGTAGAACTTGTTGATCTGTGGCGGCACCACCAGCAGCGGGCGTTCGTAGGACTGCTCGGTGCTGGAGCGGTACTGGATCAGTTCCAGCACGTCGTTGCGGTAGATCACCGCGCCCTCGGTGGTGCCCAGGTTCTTGCCCACCTCGAAGGCGTCCATGTTGACCTGGCTGGGCATGCCGCCGTTATTCACCAGATCCTTGGCCAAGTGCGAGAGGCCGTCGAGCAGGCTTTTGCCGCCGGTCTCGAAAAAGCGTTTGACCGCCGCCGGGTTGGCCATGCTGTTGGTGGGGGCCATGGCCTCGGTCATCAGGTTGATGACGAAGTGGGCGCGGGCGGTGTCCTGGTCGGACAGGCTGCTGTCGCCGGCCCAGTCGTGAAGTTCCTTGCGCCACGCCAGGTAGGTTTGCAGGTAGCGGCGGTACAGCGGGTTCTGGCTCCAGGCCGGGTCGTTGAAGCGACGGTCGTCGCTTTCGGGCACCAGGCTGGATTTGCCGAACAGCACATTCTTGAGTTCGATGCCGAAATGGGCCACGTGCTTGGCACTGTGCAGCGGTTGCTTGAGTGCCTGGCGCAGAATCATGCGTGCTGAGCTGAGCAGATCCTTGCCGCGCAAGCCGATGACAGGGTTCAAACCCAGGGTGTTTTCCGAGGCTTGGTACTTCAGTTCATCGTTGTTCTTGTTACTCATCTACGACGCTCCGTTGTCCTGAGACGAGTACTGGCGGTGCCTGCGCCAACAGCGCAGCCGCGAGCCAGTACTACTGCCCGGGTGACCAGTGATAGCGAACAGTTGAATCCAAGCGATGCAGGGAACCTGCCACTTTCATTGGTTACCCGGTTTTACAAGAAATCGCAAGCGGCCAGATTTCGAACGCTGCCAAGGCATTCAAGCAAATAGAATTAGAAAATGCTCTCTAGAAAATCCGAGGTGCGGGCTAGAGCATCAGTTTGACTACCGACAACGCCGGGTCACGGGTCTTTCCGGCTTTTTGCAGTTCGTCGAGATAGTCAGCCCAGAGTTGTTCCTGGCGAATCGACAACTGGTAGAGGTACTCCCAGGTGAACAGGCCGCTGTCGTGGCCATCATCGAAGGTCAATTTCAGTGCATATTGGCCGGCAGGCTCGATTTTGGACAGGCCCACGCCCAGTTTGCCAAATTGCAGGATGGGATTGCCGTGGCCTTGCACCTCGGCCGAGGGCGAGTGCACGCGCAGGAATTCGGCGGGCAGGTGGTAGACCTCGTCCGGCCCATAGGTAAGCGTCAGGGTTTTCGAGGCTTTGTGCAGGTTGATGGCGGTGGGGAGTTTGGTCATGGAAGAGCGCCTGGGCTGTAAGCTTCAAGCTGCAAGCGACAAGCTGTAGGGTGCCTGTGCACCCCTTGCAGCTTGAAGCTTGCAGCTCACTGCTTAAAGAATATACCGAGACAGGTCTTCGTTCTGCGCCAATTCGCCCAGGTGGCTGTTGACGTAGTCGGCGTCGATGCGGATCGGCGTTTCGCTGTGGGCGCTGGCCAGGTCGCCGGCGCTGAAGGACACCTCTTCGAGCAGGCGCTCGAGCAGGGTGTGCAGGCGACGGGCACCGATGTTCTCGGTTTTCTCGTTCACCTGCCAGGCAATCTCGGCCAGGCGCTTGATGCCTTCAGGCGCGAACTCGATGTTCAGGCCTTCGGTTTTCAGCAGCTCGCGGTATTGCTCGGTCAGCGATGCGTGCGGTTCTTGCAGGATGCGTTCGAAGTCTTCCGGGCTCAGGGCCTTGAGTTCCACACGAATCGGCAGGCGGCCTTGCAGCTCAGGCACCAGGTCGCTCGGCTTGCTCAGGTGGAACGCGCCGGAGGCGATGAACAGGATGTGGTCGGTCTTGACCATGCCCAGCTTGGTGTTCACGGTGCAGCCTTCGATCAGCGGCAGCAGGTCGCGCTGCACGCCTTCACGGGACACATCGGCGCCGCCGACGTTGCCGCGCTTGGCCACCTTGTCGATTTCGTCGATGAACACGATGCCGTGCTGCTCAACCGCTTCCAGGGCCTTGGCCTTGAGTTCTTCCTCGTTGACCAGGCGCCCGGCTTCTTCCTCGCGCACCAGCTTGAGCGCTTCCTTGACCTTGAGCTTGCGGCTTTTCTTCTTGCCCTTGCCCATGTTGGCGAACAGGTTCTGCAACTGGCTGGTCATTTCTTCCATGCCCGGCGGCGCGGAAATGTCGACACCCACGGCCTCTGCCACTTCGATCTCGATTTCCTTGTCGTCCAGCTGGCCTTCACGCAGGCGCTTGCGGAACAGCTGGCGGGTATTGGAGTCGGTGCTGTGGCTCTGGTCTTCATTGAAGCCCATGCGCGCCGGTGGCAGCAGGGCGTCGAGGATGCGCTCTTCGGCGGCATCTTCGGCGCGGTGTTGCACGCGCACGATTTCCTGCTCGCGCAGCAGCTTCAGCGCGGCATCGGCCAAGTCACGGATGATCGACTCTACATCACGGCCCACATAGCCCACCTCGGTGAACTTGGTGGCTTCGACCTTGATGAACGGCGCGTTGGCCAGCTTGGCCAGACGGCGGGCGATTTCGGTCTTGCCCACGCCGGTAGGGCCGATCATCAGGATGTTCTTGGGCGTCACTTCAACGCGCAGCTCGGCCGGCAGCTGCATGCGGCGCCAGCGGTTGCGCAGGGCAATGGCGACAGCGCGCTTGGCGTCGTCCTGGCCAATGATGTGGCGGTTGAGTTCGTGGACGATCTCGCGGGGGGTCATGGACATGATATGTGGCGGTCCTCTAGCGGTGGTTCCAAGCGTGGAAAAGCCCGGCGTGGGCCGGGCGCCAGAACAGCTTGTTACTCCGCGAGGTCCTGCTCCTCGATGGTCAGATTGTGGTTGGTGAACACGCAGATGTCGCCAGCGATGCCCAGGGCGGTCTCGGCGATTTCGCGGGCCGACAGCTCGGTTTTCATCAGCAGGGCGCGGGCAGCGGCCTGGGCGTAGGCGCCACCGGAGCCCATGGCGATCAGGCCGTCTTCCGGTTCGACGACGTCACCGTTGCCGGTGATGATCAGCGATGCGTCTTTGTTGGCCACGGCCAGCATGGCTTCCAGGCGGCTGAGGGAGCGGTCGGTGCGCCACTCTTTGGCCAATTCGACGGCAGCGCGCACGAGGTGGCCCTGGTGTTTCTCCAGTTGGCCTTCGAAACGCTCGAACAGCGTGAAGGCGTCGGCGGTGGCACCGGCGAAACCGGCGATCACCTGGCCGTGGTACAGGCGACGCACTTTCTTGGCGTTGCCTTTCATCACGGTATTACCGAGGGAAACCTGGCCGTCGCCGCCCATGACGACTTTGCCGTGGCGGCGAACTGAAACGATGGTGGTCAAGGGGAGAGTCTCCACGCAGCGGGGCGAAAATGCCCTGATGGAAACTCATATGGGGGTGCGGTTGGCTATTTCAACCTAGAGGGATGAGCGGTGTGGTGTGGCGGGGAGTGAGTTGTGGGGGCGGGCTCTGCCCGCCCCCACAGATTCAGCCTGGCTTACTGGCGGGTTTGGCGTTGTTGTAACAGCAGGTTGCTGAAACCGCTGCCGGCCAGTTGTTTCTGCGCCACGGTCAGTTGTTCGCGGTTGCTGAACGGGCCGACCAGTACCCGGTACCAGGTGTCGTCCTTCACCGTGCCGGATTCGACCGACACGGCCTGGCCCAGCAGGATGATCTGCGCGCGCACGCGGTCGGCGTCAGACTGCTTGCGGAACGAGCCGGCCTGCAGGAAGAACTGCGTGGTGGCCGCCGGCTTGATCACCGCCGGTGCTGGCGGTGGCGTTTGTCCCGACAGCGCCGCCTGGGCGCGCGCGGTGTCGATCTTCGCCGCTTCCGCCGGGGTGACCGGTGGTTGCGCTGGTACCGGCGGGGTTTTCTCCGGCACGGCCTCAGGCGGCACGATCACTTCCGACTCGGGCAGCAGGGTATAGAAGTCGTACTTGGGCTTGACCGGAGCCTGTGGGCTTGGCGGCGTCTTGTTGGCTTCGGCGATCTTGTCGGCCTTGGCCTGCTCGGGTTTCACCCGTTTGACGTCGTCATGGCCAGGCTCCAGCTTCATCAGGAACACGATGAACGCGCCCACCGTGAGGCCGACAGCCATCCATACCCAGCCCGGGATCGGTTTTTTCGCAGGAGCTTGAGTACGGCTGGCGCCACGCTTGGGAGCAGGTTTTTTCTTGGCAACCAACTTACATGCGCTCCAGAGTTTCCAGGCCCAGCAGTTCCAGGCCTTGCTTGAGGGTGCGACCGGTCAGGGCGGCCAGGCGCAGGCGGCTTTGCTGCTGCTCGGGCGTCTCGGCGCCCAAGATAGGGCAGTTCTCGTAGAAACTGGAGAACAGCCCGGCCACATCGTACAGGTAAGTGCACAGCACGTGCGGGGTGCCTTTTTCCGCGACGTTGTTCAGGATTTCCCCGAACTGCGCCAGCTTGGCCGCCAGTTCGTGTTCCTGCGGGGCATCCAGCACGATCTGGCCGTCGGCGTCGGCAAAGCTCTTGCCCAGCTTGCGGAACACGCCGGCTACGCGGGTGTAGGCATACAGCAGGTACGGGGCGGTGTTGCCTTCGAAATTGAGCATCAGGTCGAAGTTGAAGCTGTAGTCGCTGGTGCGATGCTTGGACAGGTCGGCGTACTTCACCGAGTCGATGCCCACCACCTTGGCGATGTTGCGCAGCTCTTCCTCGGCCAGGTCCGGGTTCTTTTCCTTCACCAGCGCGTAAGCGCGTTCCTGGGCTTCGGTCAGCAGGTCGATCAGCTTCACGGTGCCGCCGTCACGAGTCTTGAACGGGCGGCCGTCGGCGCCGTTCATGGTGCCGAAGCCCATGTGTTCCATGTCCATCGGGTGGCCGACGAAGCCGGCCTGGCGGGCCACGGCGAACACTTGCTGGAAGTGCAGGGCCTGGCGCTGGTCGACGAAATACAGGGCGCGGTCGGCTTGCAGCGTGTTGCTACGGTAGCGCACGGCGGCCAGGTCGGTGGTGGCGTACAAGTAGCCGCCGTCGGCCTTGACGATGATCACCGGCAGCGGCTCGCCGTCGGCATTCTTGAACTCGTCGAGGAACACGCATTGGGCGCCGTTGCTTTCCACCAGCATGCCCTTGGCCTTGAGGTCGTTGACCACATTGATCAGGTCGTCGTTATAGGCGCTTTCGCCCATCACGTCGGCCATGGTCAATTTGACGTTGAGCAGCTCGTAGATCTTCTGGCAGTGCGACAGCG
This sequence comes from uncultured Gammaproteobacteria bacterium, assembly GCA_963816515.1. Taxonomy (GTDB): domain Bacteria; phylum Pseudomonadota; class Gammaproteobacteria; order Pseudomonadales; family Pseudomonadaceae; genus Aquipseudomonas. The sequence continues at coordinate 2,842,903 of CAWFKX010000001.1, forward strand.
AGATGTCCTTGAACTTGGTCCACAGGGCCAGGCAGTCCGGGTCGCCAGCTTGCAGCTTGACCACCAGGCCGCGGGCGCGGTCGGCAAATTCTTCGGATTCGTCGAAACGCTGCTTGGCGGCGCGATAGAAGTTCTCCAGGTCCGACAGCTCGTCGCTGGTGATCGGGTTTTCCTGCAGGTAGGCCATCAGCATGCCGAACTGGGTGCCCCAGTCGCCCACGTGGTTCTGGCGAATCACGGTGTCGCCGAGGAATTCCAGCACGCGGGCCACACCGTCACCAATGATGGTGGAGCGCAGGTGGCCCACGTGCATTTCCTTGGCCAGGTTGGGGGCCGACAGGTCAACCACCACGCGCTGGGCGCTGCCGGCCTTGCGCACGCCCAGGCTGGCGTCGGCCAGGGCGGCGTCCAGGCGGCCAGCCAGGGCCTGGGTGTTCTGGAAGAAATTGAGGAAGCCGGGGCCGGCGATCTCGACCTTGCTGATCTGCTCGTCGGCAGGCAGGGCGGCGATCAGCTTTTCGGCCAGGTCGCGGGGCTTCATGCCGGCCGGCTTGGCCAGCATCATGGCGATATTGCTGGCGAAGTCGCCGTTTTTCTTGTCGCGGGCGTTTTCCACCTGGATCGCTGGCGTCAGCCCTTCAGGCAACACACCTTCCGTGACGAGTTGGGTGAGGGCTTGTTGAATCAGCTGGCGAATGGTGTCTTTCATGGTCTTCTCGTTCGACCGCATGGGCGGGCGGCGCCTGGAAGCGCGGGTGGAAAAACTGGATATTATCCGGTGCTGGCAGGGCGTTGCCAACCTTTGCTGGCGATGTCATGCAATCTTCAGGCATCGACCCCTGCTCCCACACAAGGCAGTTGCTGCGACGGGGTCCTTTTAGTACAGGTCCACTGGGTCCACATCCAGCGACCAGCGCACCTGGCGGCCGCTGGGCATCTGCTCCAGCACTAGCAGCCAGCTGCTGATCAACCGGTGCAGCGGCGCGCGGGCGTTGGCCTGCAGCAGCAGTTGCGCACGGTAGCGGCCGGCACGGCGTTCCATGGGGGCGGGCACCGGCCCGAGCAGTTCGATGCCCGAAAGCTGCAATTGTTCCAGCAGCCGTTCGGCTTCGCCGCACGCTTCGTCCAGGAAACCCTCGGCCTGCCCCGGCTTGTGCGCTTCGGCACGCAGCAGCGCCAGGTGCGCGAACGGCGGCAGACCGGCGGCGCGACGTTCGCTCAGGGCCTGCTCGGCGAAGGCAAAGTAGCCCTGTTCGGTCAGTTGCACCAACAGCGGATGGTCGGCCAGGTGGGTCTGGATGATCACCTTGCCCGGCTCTTCGGCACGCCCGGCACGGCCGGCCACCTGCACGATAAGCTGGGCCATGCGTTCACTGGCGCGGAAGTCGCCGGAAAACAGGCCGCCATCGGCGTCCAGGATCGACACCAGGGTCACCCGGGGGAAGTGATGGCCTTTGGCAAGCATCTGTGTACCGACCAGAATGCACGGCTGACCCTTCTGGATGGTGGCGAACAGCTGGTTCATCGCGTCCTTGCGTGAGGTGCTGTCGCGGTCCACCCGCAGCACGGGGTAGTCGGGGAACAGAATGCTCAGGCGTTCCTCGGCGCGTTCAGTGCCCGCGCCCACCGGGCGCAGGTCCACGGTATTGCACTTGGGGCAGTGGCGCGGCACGCGCTCCACATGGCCGCAGTGGTGGCAGCGCAGTTCGCCCGAGCGCTGGTGCACCGTGGTGCGCGCGTCGCAACGCGGGCATTCCGATAGCCAGCCGCAATCGTGACACAGCAGGGTGGGGGCGAAGCCGCGGCGGTTGAGGAACACCAATACCTGCTGGCCGTTGGCCAGGGTCTGGCCGATGGCCTGCTGCATGGGGCCGCTGATGCCGCTGTCCAGCGGTCGGCTTTTCACGTCCAGGCGCAGGAACTTCGGCTGCTGGGCGCCGCCCGCGCGATGCTCCAGCTTGAGCAGCCCGTAGCGGCCGGTATAGGCGTTGTGCAGGCTTTCCAGGGATGGCGTGGCCGAGCCGAGCAGAATCGGGATATTTTCCTGGCGCGCACGCACCAGCGCCAGGTCGCGGGCGTGGTAGCGCAGGCCTTCCTGCTGTTTATAGGAACCGTCGTGTTCTTCATCGATGATGATCAGCCCGGGGTTCTTCATCGGCGTGAATAGCGCCGAGCGGGTGCCGATAATAATGTCGGCCTCACCGTCGCGGGCCGCCAGCCAGGCGTCCAGGCGCTCGCGATCATTGACCGCCGAATGCAGCAGGGCGATGCGGGCGTTGAAGCGCTGCTCGAAGCGCGCCAGGGTCTGCGGGCCCAGGTTGATCTCGGGGATCAGCACCAGCGCCTGTTTGCCCGCTTCCAGCGTTTCACGGATCAGTTGCAGGTAGACCTCGGTCTTGCCGCTGCCGGTGACGCCGGCCAGCAGGAAGGCGTGGAAACTGTCGAAACCGGCGCGCACGGCCTCGAAGGCGGCACGCTGTTCGCTATTGAGCGGCAGTTCCGGCTGCGCCAGCCAATGTTCATGGCGCACCCCGGGCGCGTGCTTGCGCACCTCGACCTGCACCAGGCCCTTGTCCAGCAGCAGGTCGAGGCTGGTCTTGTTCAGGCCCAGCTTGCTCAGCAGTTGATGCGCGACACCATGGGGGTGCTGGGCCAGGGTCGCCAGCGCCTCGCGTTGCTTGGGCGCGTTCTTGATGCGCGGGTCATCCTGGCGGGCATCGGGGGCGGCCAGCCAGAAGCGCTCCTGGCGCGCTTCCGCCAGTTCGCCCTGGCGCAGCAGGACTGGCAGCGCCCAGCTCAGGGTGTCGCCCAGGCTGTGCTGATAGTACTGGGCCGTCCACAGGCACAGTTTGAACAGCGCCGGCGGCAGCGGGCTGACCGGATCCAGCAGAGCGGTTGCCGGCTTCAGCTTGTCGGCGGGCACCTCGCTCTGGTCGGCGACCTCCACCAGAATGCCGATCATTTCCCGGCGGCCAAACGGCACGCGCAGGCGCATGCCGGGCGCAAAGGCGCTGGCCGGCATGCCCGCGGGGGCCCGGTAGTCGAACAGGCGTCGCAGCGGCGAGGGCAGGGCGAGGCGCAGGATGACGTCGGGCACGCGTGGGGTTCTCAGGTAGAGGGGAAGTGGGGCGCAGCCTACCAGACGACAGTCGGTGCAAGCGATAACTTGCGTGTTTGACAACGTCTGGTAAGATACGCGGCCTAATTACGTGCGGTATTCAACAATGGTGTTGGATGGCGGCACGCAGCCTGAGGAAGTAGCCATGAAACCAGAAATTCATCCAGCATACGAAGCCGTTGACGCCACCTGCAGCTGCGGCAACGTCATCAAGACCCGTTCGACTCTGTGCAAGCCACTGAGCCTGGACGTTTGCTCCGAGTGCCACCCGTTCTACACCGGTAAGCAGAAAACTCTGGACACCGGCGGCCGTGTTGACCGCTTCCAGAAGCGTTTCGGCGGTTTCGGCGCTAAAAAGGCTTGATCGAACGATCCAGCTGGTAAGAAAGGCGTCCTTCGGGGCGCCTTTTTTTATGCCTGCGATTTCAGCTGGTTCACAATTGGAAGACGATATTGTTTACATAAATAAAATTAATTGTGAACAGTTGTAGGCCCCGCAGTGTATGGCCTTGCGGCCAAAGTCCAATGGACGGGCGCCCGTGGCAAGTGACTGGCCAGTCTTGTCGCCTGTTTACAGGGCGAGTATCCTCGGCGCTTCGAAAAGTCCATAGCACAAGCGGAACGCCAAAATGTCTGATTTGAAAACTGCCGCTCTCGAGTACCATGCCCAGCCACGTCCTGGGAAACTGAGTGTCGAGCTCACCAAACCTACCGCTACTGCCCGTGACCTGTCCCTGGCCTACAGCCCTGGCGTCGCCGAGCCCGTACGTGAAATCGGCCGTGACCCTGAACTGGCCTACAAGTACACCGGCAAGGGCAACCTGGTTGCAGTCATTTCCGACGGTACCGCCATTCTCGGCCTGGGTAACCTGGGCCCACTGGCTTCCAAGCCAGTAATGGAAGGCAAGGGCGTTCTGTTCAAGCGTTTCGCTGGCATCGACGTGTTCGATATCGAAGTTGATTCCGAAAGCCCACAGGCATTCATCGACACCGTCAAGCGTATCTCCATCACCTTCGGTGGTATCAACCTGGAAGACATCAAGGCGCCAGAGTGCTTCGAGATCGAGCGCGCCCTGATCGAACAGTGCGACATTCCGGTGTTCCACGATGACCAGCACGGTACGGCCATCGTGACCGCCGCGGGCATGATCAACGCCCTGGAAATCGCCGGCAAGACCCTGGAAGACGCCAAGATCGTTTGCCTGGGCGCCGGCGCGGCCGCCATCTCCTGCATGAAGTTGCTGGTGAGCATGGGTGCCAAGATCGAAAACATCTACATGATCGACCGTACTGGTGTGATCCACGCTGGCCGTGACGACCTGAACCAGTACAAGGCTGTGTTCGCCCACGCCACTGACAAGCGCACCCTGGATGACGCCATCGAAGGTGCGGACGTGTTCGTCGGCCTGTCCGGCCCGAACCTGCTGAGCGCCGAGCAACTCAAGCGCATGGCGGCCAGCCCGATCGTGTTCGCCTGCTCGAACCCGGATCCGGAAATCTCGCCAGAGCTGGCTCACGCCACCCGCAACGACGTGATCATGGCCACCGGTCGTTCCGACTACCCGAATCAGGTCAACAACGTGCTGGGCTTCCCGTTCATCTTCCGTGGTGCCCTGGACGTTCGCGCCAAGCGCATCAACGAAGAAATGAAGATCGCCGCCGCCAACGCACTGCGCGAACTGGCCAAGCTGCCGGTGCCTCAGGAAGTGTGCGACGCCTACGGCGGTATTTCGCTGGAATTCGGCCGTGAGTACATCATTCCGAAGCCAATGGACGCACGCCTGATCACCGTCATCTCCGACGCCGTGGCCAAGGCCGCCATCGAGACTGGCGTGGCTACCCTGCCGTACCCGAAAAACTACCCGCTCAAGAGCGTGGATGATGTGTTCAACGGCTGATTAGCTGAACGCAAATAAAAAGCCCGGCTCTGTGAGCCGGGCTTTTTTGTACCTGCGTTTCGACGCGGCCTTAGAACAGATCGATCGGCGCCGACTCGTCCGCCGGCAGCGGGCTGCCCGGCGCACTGCCGTTGCCCAGCTCGTTGACTGACGGCGGCGTGTCTTCGCTTTTGAACAGTTCGAAGTAGGCGTTCGGCGTGCTCGGGGTGGCGGCACGGCCGCTGACCGGGTCCACGCGCAGGCTGACGATGCCTTCGGGTTCTGCCTGGGTGTGCGGCGGCTTGTCCTTGAGCGCGGCGCCCATGTAGCTCATCCAGATCGGCAGCGCCACGGTACCGCCGAACTCGCGGCGGCCCAGGGTTTCAGGCTGGTCGAAGCCGGTCCACACGGTGGTCATGTAGTCGGCGTTGTAGCCCGAGAACCAGGCGTCCTTGGAATCGTTGGTGGTGCCGGTCTTGCCCGCCAGGTCGCTGCGGCCCAAGGCCATGGCGCGGCGGCCAGTACCCTTCTTGATCACATCCTCCAGCATGCTGTTGAGGATGAAGGTGGTGCGGCCGTCGACCACGCGGGTAGCCACGGCCGGCGCCTGGGTGAGGGCAGGGTTGCTGGTGTCGTTGACCAGTGTCTGCTCGGGCGCCGCGACGCCGGGCGCAGGAGCGGTGGCAGTGGTCGTGTCAGCCGGCACGCTTGGCGGGTTGGCGACGAACAGCGTGTCACCGTTGCGGCTCTCGATTTTCTGGATCAGGTACGGCGAAACCTTATAGCCGCCATTGGCGAAGGTGCTCCAGCCGGTGGCGATCTCGATCGGCGTCAGGGTCGCGGTACCCAGCGCCAGCGACAGGTTGGGCGGCAGGTCCTGCTTGTTGAAGCCAAAGCGGGTGATGTAGTCGATGGTCGGGTTTACGCCCAAGGCCTGCAGCACGCGGATCGACACCAGGTTACGCGACTTGTACAGCGCTTCGCGCAGGCGAATCGGGCCCAGGAAGGTGTTGGTGTCGTTCTTCGGCCGCCAGACGTTGTCCAGGTTGGCGTCGGCGAACACGATCGGCGCGTCGTTGACCAGGCTGGCCGGGGTGTAGCCATTGTCCAGCGCCGCGCAATAGATGAACGGCTTGAAGCTGGAACCCGGCTGACGCTTGGCCTGTACCGCGCGGTTGTAGTTGCTCTGCTCAAAGGCGAAGCCACCCACCAGGGCGCGGATGGCGCCGTTTTGCGGGTCAAGCGAGACCAGCGCGCTCTGCACGGTCGGCACCTGGCTGAACTTCAGGGTGCCATCGGCTTGCGGCTGCACGCGGATCAGGTCGCCGACCTGGGCCACATCCGACGGTTGCGACGGCGCACGGCCCTGGCTGTTGGTGTTGAGGAACGGGCGCGCCCATTTCATGCTGTCCCAGGCCACGTGCTGCTGCTCGCCGTTGCGGTTCAGCACGCTCAGGCCGGCCTTGTCGACCTGGGTGACGATCACCGGTTCCAGGCCGTTGAGCGGACGCTGCTTGCCCAGTTCCTGCAGCCAGGCGTCGCGGGTCTTGCCCGGCAGGCGCGATTCCGGGCCGCGGTAGCCATGGCGCTGGTCGTATTCGATCAGGCCGGCGGACACGGCGGCGTTGGCGTCTTCCTGCAGGTTGCTGGGCACTGTGGTGGTGACGCGGAAGCCTTCGGTGTAGGCGTCGCTGCCGTAGCGGCCGACCATTTCGGCACGGGCCATCTCGGCGATCCACGGCGCGTTCACTTCCGGGGTAGGCACGTGATAGCTGGCGTTGATCGGCTCGGCCAAGGCCGTCTGGTACTCGGGCTCGGTGATCTTGCCCAGCTTGTACATGCGGCCCAGGATCCAGTCACGACGCTCCTTGGCGCGCACCGGGTTGGCCAGCGGGTTGAAGCGCGACGGGGCCTTCGGCAGGCCGGCGATCATGGCCATCTGCGCCAGGCTGATGTCGCGGATCGACTTGCCGTAGTACACCTGCGCGGCGGCATCGATGCCGTAGGCGCGGTTGCCCAGGTAGATCTTGTTCACGTACAGCTCGAGAATTTCATCCTTGGTCAGCTGGCGTTCGATCTGCAGGGCCAGGAGAATTTCCGTGGCCTTGCGCGAGAAGCTACGCTCACTGCTGAGGAAGTAGTTCTTGGCCACCTGCATGGTGATGGTGCTACCGCCCGTCTGAATGTGCCCGCTGCTGAACAGCTGGCCGGCCGCGCGCATCAGGCTGCTGGGATCCACACCGTAGTGGTTGGCGAAATTATCGTCCTCGGCCGACAGCAGCGCCTGGATGAAATGCGGCGGAATTTCGGCGAACTTGATCGGCGAACGACGCATTTCACCGAATTCGGCGATCAGCTTGTTATCGCTGCTGTACACCCGCAGAGGGATTTGCAGCTGCACGGTCTTGAGGGCATCAACAGACGGCAGGCTGGGGCTAAGATACAGGTACGCGCCGCTCAGACCGAGCAGCAGGCCACAGAAAATAGCGACGAAGGACCACCAGAAAAACTTCAGCAGGCGTATCAAGGCTTTTGGATTTCCAGATAAAAGAATGGGTTAGGCGCAAAGCACGACGGCAAGGGCAAAAGTGCTGGGCATTATAAGCATTTTTAGACACAGAGCGTTATTTGCGCTTCTGTCAAGACTGCTATTAAATGCTTCGTACTATAAGTGGTCCGTAAGTCACGGATAATGATAGGGAATCGGGCGTGCTTGGACTCTTCGGCAAGAAAGCGAATTCGCTTCTGGGGATCGACATCAGCTCTACATCGGTGAAGCTATTGGAGCTCAGTCGCTCCGGCAACCGGTTCAGGGTCGAAGCCTACGCGGTGGAGCCACTCCCGGCCAACGCGGTGGTTGAAAAGAACATCGCGGAACTGGAAGGCGTCGGCCAGGCCCTTTCACGCGTGCTGGTCAAGGCCCGCACCAGCGCCAAGAGCGCGGCGGTGGCGGTGGCGGGCTCGGCGGTGATCACCAAGACCATCGAAATGGACGCTGCGCTTTCCGAAGACGAAATGGAAAACCAGCTCAAGGTCGAGGCCGACCAGTACATCCCGTACCCCCTGGAAGAAGTCGCCATCGACTTCGAGGTCCAGGGCATTTCAGCGCGCAACCCCGAGCGGGTCGACGTGTTGCTGGCAGCGTGCCGCAAGGAAAACGTCGAAGTGCGCGAGGCGGCCCTGGCCCTGGCCGGCCTGAGCGCGCGCGTGGTCGATGTCGAGGCCTATGCCCTGGAGCGTGCCTTCGGCCTGCTCGAACCTACCCTGATGGAAGGCGAGGGCCCACTGACCGTGGCCGTGGTCGATATCGGCGCCACCATGACCACCCTCAGCGTGCTGCACAACGGCCGCATCATCTATACCCGCGAGCAACTGTTCGGTGGCCGTCAGCTGACCGAGGAAATCCAGCGCCGCTACGGCTTGTCCATGGAAGAGGCGGGCCTGGCAAAGAAGCAGGGCGGCCTGCCTGACGACTATGTGATGGAAGTGCTGCAGCCGTTCAAGGACGCCGTGGTGCAGCAGGTCTCGCGCTCGCTGCAATTCTTCTTTGCCGCCGGCCAGCACAACGATGTCGACTACATCCTGCTGGCAGGTGGCACTGCGTCCATCTCCGGCCTCGATCAGCTGATCCAGCAACGGCTGGGCACCCCGGCCATGGTCGCCAACCCGTTTGCCGACATGGCCCTGAGCAGCAAGGTCAACGCCGGCGCCCTGGCCAGTGACGCGCCAGCGCTGATGATTGCCTGTGGCCTGGCGTTGAGGAGCTTTGACTGATGGCGCGCATCAACCTGCTGCCGTGGCGCGAACAGCTGCGCGAAGAACGCAAGAAGCGCTTTCTACTGGCCCTGGCCGGTGTCGTGGTGGGCGGCATCGGCATCATCCTGCTGGCCGACCAGTACTACAGCCATGCCATTGACGAGCAGAACGCGCGCAATGCCTACGTGCAAAAGGAAATCGCCGCGCTGGACGAGCGCATCAAGCAGATCGTCGAGCTCAAGGCGCGGCGCAAGCAGCTGATCGAGCGAATGAAGATCATCCAGGACCTGCAGGCCAACCGCCCGATCATCGGCCACCTGTTTGACCAGTTGGCGCGCACCCTGCCTGACGGGGTGTATTTCACCGACGTGAAGATGACTGACAAGACCATCGCCGTGTCCGGCTCGGCCGAATCCAACAATCGTGTATCCGATCTGATGCGCAACATGGAGGCCTCGCCCTGGCTGGCGGCGCCGAGCCTGACTGAGGTCAAGGCCAAGCAGGGCAGCGACCCGCAACAGCCACCGCAGCAGAGTAACAATTTCCAGCTGTCGGTGCGCCAAACGTCGCCGGTCACTGAGGAGAATCCAAAATGAATTTCTCCGAATGGCTGGAAGGCCTGCGCAAGATCAACCTCGGCGAACTGGACATCAACAATCTCGGCGCCTGGCCGCCGGCAATCAAGACCATCGCGGGTGTGCTGCTGATGGTCCTGATCCTGGCACTTGGCTACAACTTTCATATCAGCGACCTGGGTGACCAGCTCCAGAGTGCTCGTTCCCAAGAGCAGACACTCAAGGACCAGTTCGCCAGCAAGGCCTTCCAGGCGGCGAACCTTGAGGCCTACACCCAGCAGATGAAAGAGATGGAAATTTCCTTCGGCGCGATGCTCCGACAGTTGCCCAGCGACACCGAGGTACCGGGCCTGCTCGAAGACATCACCCGCACCGGGCTGGGCAGCGGCCTTGAGTTCGAGGAGATCAAGCTGCTGCCTGAGGTCACCCAACAGTTCTATATCGAATTGCCGATCCAGATCACCGTCACTGGCAACTACCACGACCTGGGTACGTTCGTCAGTGGCGTGTCGAGCCTGCCGCGCATCGTCACGCTGCATGATTTCGAGGTCAAACCGGTAGTCGATGGCAATACGTCGCTGTTGCGCATGAGCATTCTGGCCAAGACCTACCGCTATAACGACCCCGACAAGGCCAAGCCCAAGGGCGCGGGCCCGGGGCAAGGCGCGGCCGTAGACGCGGGGGGCGCCAAATGAGGGCACTGTGCAGCCTCGTGCTGATCGCGTTCATGGCCCTGTTGGGCGGTTGCGGCAACGATGACTTCGCCGACCTGAAGGCCTACATGGCCGAGGTCAAGGCGCGGCCAAAGGGTACCATCGAGCCAATTCCCAAATTCGCCCCCTACGAGCCCTTTACTTACCAGGCGGCGGCCTTGCGCAGCCCCTTCCAGCCGCCGGTCAAGATCGACCTGGCACACCGGCAGAAGGGCGCCAAGCAGGTCAAGCCCGACCCGACGCGGGTCAAGCAGTTCCTGGAAGGCTTCAACATCGAACAATTTGAAATGGTCGGCACGCTGGCCAACGACACCGGCAAGTTTGCCCTGATGCGCGGCGCCGGTGGGGTGTACCGAATGAAGGTGGGTGATTACCTGGGCCGCAACGAAGGGCGAATCGTGTCGATCACCGATTCGCAGGTCGATGTCGTCGAGATTGTCCCCGATGGCGAGGGTGGCTGGCTGGAACGGCCGCGCACCATCACTTTGAAAGAACGCTCATAACGGGCCTGGTCACGCACGCATAGTGGAAATCGATAATGAATAGGATGCTTTCAGCCCTTGGTCTCTCGCTATGGATGGCGTTGCTTTCGCCTGCCTTGATGGCGGCCACCCTGAAAACACTGGACGTGGCGGCGTTGCCAGGGGACCGGGTCGAGCTGAAGTTGACCTTCGATGCACCGGTGCCGGCACCGCGCGGCTATACCACCGACCAGCCGGCGCGTATCGCCTTGGACCTGCCCGGTGTCAGCAATGGCCTGGCAACCAAGACCCGCGAGCTGGGGGTGGGCAATGCCCGCAGCGTGACCGTGGTCGAGGCCAAGGACCGTACCCGGCTGATCATCAACCTCACCAACCTGGCGCCCTATGGCACCCGCGCGGAAGGCAACAACCTGTTCGTGATGATTGGCCAGGGCGCCAGCAACCTGGTGGGCGGCGCTGCCGCGCCGGCCAATGGCGCGCCGCGTGGCGCCGTGGCCAGCGCCGCACCGTCGCGCCCGGTGTATGCGCAACCGGCGGGCCGCGCCATTCGCAATGTCGATTTCCAGCGTGGCGAGCAGGGCGAGGGCAACGTGATCGTCGACCTCAGCGATCCGACCATCAGCCCGGACGTGCAGGAGCAAGGCAACAAAATCGTCCTGACCTTCCCCAAGACCCAGCTGCCCGACCCGCTGCGCGTGCGCCTGGACGTGAAGGACTTTGCCACCCCGGTGCAGTTCGTCAATTCCACCGCGTCGGCTGACACGGCCACCGTGACCATCGAGCCGGGCGGCACCTTCGATTATTCGGTGTTCCAGACCGACAACAAGCTCACCGTCAGCGTGCGCCAGGTCACGGCCGAGGACATTGCCCGCAAGAACGCCGATCGCTTCGTCTACACCGGCCAGAAGCTGTCGCTCAACTTCCAGGACATCGACGTGCGCTCGGTGCTGCAACTGATCGCCGACTTCACCAACCTCAACCTGGTGGCCAGTGACACCGTGCAGGGCGGCATCACCCTGCGCCTGCAGAACGTGCCATGGGACCAGGCGCTGGACCTGGTGCTCAAGACCAAGAACCTGGACAAGCGCAAGATCGGCAACGTGCTGCTGGTGGCGCCGGCGGCGGAAATTGCTGCCCGCGAACGCCAGGAGCTGGAATCGCAGAAACAGATCGAAGAACTGGCGCCGCTGCGTCGCGAGCTGCTGCAGGTGAACTACGCCAAGGCGTCCGATATCGCCAAGCTGTTCCAGTCGGTGACCAATTCCAAGACCAAGGTCGATGAGCGCGGTTCGATCACGGTGGATGACCGCACCAACAACATCATTGCCTACCAGACCCAGGATCGACTCGACGAACTGCGGCGTATCGTTGCGCAATTGGACATACCCGTTCGTCAGGTGATGATCGAGGCGCGTATCGTCGAAGCCAACGTCAACTACGACAAGAGCCTGGGCGTGAGCTGGAGCGGCGCGACCAACGGTTCGGGCAGCAACCGCTGGACGGTATCCGGCACCCAGACCACCAGCAGCAATACCTTCGTCGACCTGGGTGCCAGCAGTGCCACCTCTGGCATCGGCCTGGGCTACGTATCCAACAACCTGACGCTGGACCTGCAACTGAGCGCGATGGAGGCCACCGGCAATGGCGAGGTGGTGTCGCAGCCAAAAGTGGTGACCTCGGACAAGGAAACCGCTCGGATCATCAAGGGTACCGAGGTGCCGTACCAGGAATCCTCGTCCAGTGGTGCCACATCGGTAGCGTTCAAGGAGGCCTCGCTGTCGCTGGAGGTGACGCCGCAGATCACCCCGGACAACCGCATCATCATGGATGTGAAGGTCAACAAGGACGAGCCCGACTACGCCAACGAACTCAACGACGTACCGCCCATCAAGAAAAACGAGGTGAAGGCCAAGGTCCTCGTCAATGATGGCGAAACAGTGGTAATCGGCGGTGTTTTCTCCAATACGCAAACTAAAACGACCGACAAGGTGCCCTTTTTGGGAGATGTGCCGTATCTTGGCCGCCTGTTTCGATCGGATACCGTGTCTGAGGCAAAAACCGAGCTGTTGGTCTTCCTCACTCCGCGTATCATGAATAACCAGGCGATTGCTGTGAGTCGTTGATTCTGTGCGAAATTTGATACTTGTTGGGCCAATGGGTGCCGGTAAGAGCACCATTGGCCGATTGCTGGCCAAAGAGCTCCGGTTACCGTTCAAGGATTCCGACAAGGAAATTGAACTGCGCACGGGCGCGAACATTCCATGGATCTTCGATCAGGAAGGCGAAGCGGGCTTCCGTGACCGCGAGCAGGCCATGCTGGCCGAGCTGTGCGGCCATGATGGGCTGGTGCTCGCCACCGGTGGCGGCGCCGTGATGCGTGGTGAAAACCGCCAGGCCCTGCACGCCGGTGGCCGGGTGGTGTACCTGCACGCCTCGGTGGAGCAGCAGGTGGGCCGCACGGCCCGCGACCGCAACCGGCCGCTGCTGCGTACCGCAGATCCGGCCGGCACGCTGCGCGCGCTGCTGGCCGTGCGTGACCCGCTTTACCGGGAGATCGCCGACCTGGTGGTGGAAACCGACGAACGGCCGCCGCGCATGGTGGTTCTGGACATTCTCGAACGCCTGGCGCAGTTGCCGCCCCGCTGACGCGAATCGTCATGGAGCGCGGCTGCAAATGCGTTATTCTCGGCATCCCCTCTGGCTTGCCAGCCAAGGGGCATGTCGACAAACAATAAAACCGAGACAGGGCGACGGGCCCGGCATCACTGTGGGGAAACATGCAGACAATCAAGGTCGAACTGGGTGAGCGCAGCTACCCGATCTACATTGGCGAAGGCCTGCTGGGCAATCCTGAGCTGCTGGCCCCGCACATCGCCGGCCGCCAGGTGGCCATCGTCACCAACGAAACCGTCGGCCCCCTGTACCTGGAGCAGCTCAGCCGCGCGCTGGGCGCCTACTCGGTGATGTCGGTGGTCTTGCCGGACGGTGAGGCCTACAAGAATTGGGAAACCCTGCAGACCATCTTCGATGCACTGCTGACCGCCCGTCACGACCGCCGCACCACCGTGATCGCCCTGGGCGGCGGCGTGGTCGGCGACATGGCCGGCTTTGCCGCGGCCTGCTATCAGCGTGGCGTGGACTTCATCCAGGTGCCTACCACGTTGCTGTCCCAGGTCGATTCGTCGGTGGGCGGCAAGACCGGCATCAACCACCCGCTGGGCAAGAACATGGTCGGCGCCTTCTACCAGCCCAACGCCGTGCTGATCGACACCGCCAGCCTCAAGAGCCTGCCGGCGCGCGAGCTGTCGGCGGGCCTGGCCGAGGTGATCAAGTACGGGCTGATCTGCGATGAGCCATTCCTGGGCTGGCTGGAAGACAACGTGGACGCCCTGCGCGCCGTCGACCAGAGCGCCCTGACCCACGCCATCAAGCGTTCCTGCGAGGCCAAGGCCGCGGTGGTCAATGCCGACGAGCGGGAAACCGGTGTGCGCGCTACCCTCAACCTGGGCCATACCTTCGGCCACGCCATCGAGACCCAGATGGGCTATGGTGTGTGGTTGCACGGTGAAGCCGTGGCAGCCGGCACGGTCATGGCCCTGGAAATGTCCATGCGCCTGGGCTGGATCAGCCAGCAGGCCCGCGACCGCGGCATCCGCCTGATGCAGCGCGCCGGCTTGCCGGTGGTGCCGCCGGCGGACATGACCCCGGCACAGTTTCTCCAGCATATGGCCGTCGACAAGAAAGTCATCGATGGCCGCATGCGCCTGGTGTTGTTGCGCCACCTCGGTGAAGCCGTGGTGACCGACGATTATCCGACTGAAGTTCTTCAAGCCACGCTGGCAGCGGATTACCGCGCCATCGCGGCTTCGCTTTGAGGTTAAGAGAGTTCGATGACACTGCACGCCGATGAGGCCTTTCTGGGCCACTACCAACTGGACCATGACCCCTTTGCGGCCCGTGTGCCGGGCTTCAAGTTCTTCCCCGCCCAGCGCAAGCCGGTGCTGGGGCAGTTGCACCACCTGGCGCGCTACAGCCAGCTGCTGCTGGTAGTGACCGGCCCCGAGGGCAGCGGCAAGACCCTGCTGCGCCAGGCGCTGGTGGCCAGCACCAACAAGCAGTCGGTGCAGAGCGTGGTCGTTTCGGCCCGTGGTGCCGGCGACGCGACCAGCGTGCTGACCCAGGTGGCCCAAGCGCTCAACGTCGCCAAGGCCGACAGCCAGCATATCCTGGCGCAGGTGGTGCAACTGGCGCTGACCGGCCAGGAGGTGTACCTGCTGGTCGACGACGCGGAACAACTGGACGAATCTGCAATCGAAGCCCTGCTGGGGTTGGCAGCCGGTACCCCGGAAGGGCGCCCGCACGTGTTCCTGTTCGGTGAAGCGTCGGTGATCGACGGCCTGGAACAGTTCAGCGCCGAGCAGGAGCTGTTCCACGTTATCGAGCTGCAACCGTACAGTGTCGAGGAAACCCGCGAGTACCTGGCCCAGCGACTGGAAGGGGCCGGGCAGGGTATCCAACTCTTTACCAATGATCAGATTTCAGACATTCACGAACATTCAGAAGGCTGGCCGGGAGCAATCAACCAGGTCGCCCGTGATGCAATGATCGAGGCCATGATCGCGAGCCGCTCGGCGGTGAAGCGTCCATCTATGGGGTTCAAAATGCCGAAAAAACACGTACTGGCGCTGACCGGGGTTGTCGTGATCGCCGTTGCCGCCGCCGCGCTGCTGCCGGGCCGCAAATCGGCCAACGCGCCGACCGCGCCGGCCACCGAGCAGGCGCAACTGCCGCTGGGCCAGGGCACACCGGGCAATGCCCAGCCGAATCAGGACGGCAGCAACGCCGCCATCGAATTCGCCGGCAACTCCAAGCCGATGCCATTGCCGTTGGTCGGCCAGTCGCAGCCGGTCATGCGCGGCCCGCTGGCTGAAGCCGCCGGCGCCGGTGAAAGCGATGAAGGCACGCCGATTGCCAATGGCTCCACGCCACCGCCGACCGTGACCACCTCGGCGCCGCCGCCTGGCGTGCCGGCCGGCCCTGCCGCCACCCCGGTACCGGTGCCTGCCCCGGCGCCGGTCGTCGCTTCGCGCCCACAACCGGCGCCAGCGCCAGCCCCCGTGCACAAGGCGCCAGAGAAGGTCGCCGCGGCCAAGCCTGAGCACAAGGCTGTGGAGAAGAAGGCCGAGCCTGTGGCCGCCGCCAAGCCGGCCGCCGGCAGTGGCTGGTACAAGGGCCAGGCCGCTGGCAACTACGTGGTGCAGATCCTGGGCACCAGCAACGAAGCCACCGCGCAGAACTATGTGAAAGAGCAGGGCGGCGAATACCGCTACTTCAAGAAAACCCTGCAGGGCAAACCGTTGTATGTGATCACCTACGGCAGCTTCACCAGCCGCGATGCAGCCGTTGCCGCCATCAAGAACTTGCCAGCGAAGGTCCAGGCTGGTAAACCTTGGCCTAGAAGTGTCGCCAGCGTCCAACAAGACCTGGCATCGACGCGCTGAATGCCTCCAGGCTGTGACCCGATAGCGGTTGCAGCCCGGTTCGGTGGCACCATCCCCGCCACCCCGCTGAGCGTCTCCTGATACGACCCCCAAGCCTGCTGCGCATAACGCGGCGGGCTTTTGTGTCCCAGACTGTCCGTGGTTACCCCCATTGCAGTCCAGGCTGATAAGCTTCAGACTCAAGCAACGTTGCTACCACAACTCTTTGCTTAAAACTTATAGAATTGCGACATGATTTTGCGCGGTATCGCCGCTCAAATTTGTGGGCGACCCTGTCGCTGTGTACAATGACCTCCCTTTTGCCCCTGCAAAGCTGGCGTACGTTCGGCGCGGTTGGTAAGCGGTTGAATTGAAAAGAAATTTGTCCCCATAGGGGGCAGCCTGGTGAGAAAGTGTCTATGAAAACAGGTCTGTACCAACCCGATGAATTCAAGGACAACTGTGGTTTTGGGCTGATTGCCCATATGACCGGCGAGCCCAGTCACCACCTGTTGCAAACTGCCATCGAAGCCCTGACCTGCATGACCCACCGCGGTGGGATCAACGCCGACGGCAAGACCGGCGACGGTTGCGGTCTGCTCATGCAGAAGCCCGATCAGTTCCTGCGCGCTGTCGCCCAGGAAACCTTCGGCAGCGAACTGCCCAAGCAGTACGCCGTGGGCATGGTGTTCCTGAACAAGGACGACGCCCGCGCCGAAGCCGCACGCGACAACATGAACCGCGAGATCCTCGCTGCCGGCCTGAACCTGATCGGCTGGCGCCAGGTGCCTATCGATACCACCGTTCTTGGCCGTCTGGCCCTTGAGCGCCTGCCGAAGATCGAGCAGGTGTTCATTGGTGGTGAAGGCCTGAGCGACCAGGAATTCGCGATCAAGCTGTTCAGCGCTCGTCGTCGTTCGTCCGTGGCCAACGCCGCTGACACCGACCACTACATCTGCAGCTTTTCGCACAAGACCATCATCTACAAAGGCCTGATGATGCCGGCGGACTTCACCGCCTTCTTCCCGGACATGAGCGACGAGCGCATGAAGACCGCCATCGCGGTCTTCCACCAGCGCTTCTCCACCAACACCCTGCCGAAGTGGCCGCTGGCGCAGCCATTCCGCTTCCTCGCCCACAACGGCGAGATCAACACCATCACCGGCAACCGCAACTGGGCCCAGGCCCGTCGCACCAAGTTCGCCAACGACCTGATCCCGGACCTGGAAGAGCTGGGCCCACTGGTCAACCGCGTGGGTTCCGACTCCTCGAGCATGGACAATATGCTGGAGTTGATGGTCACCGGCGGCATCGACCTGTTCCGTGGCGTGCGCATGCTGATTCCGCCAGCCTGGCAGAACGTCGAGACCATGGACCCCGACCTGCGGGCGTTCTATGAGTACAACTCCATGCACATGGAGCCGTGGGACGGCCCTGCCGGCGTCGTGCTGACCGAAGGTCGCCACGCTGTCTGCCTGCTGGACCGCAACGGCCTGCGCCCGGCGCGCTGGGTGACCACCAAGAATGGCTACATCACCCTGGCGTCGGAAATCGGCGTGTGGAACTACAAGCCTGAGGACGTCGTGGCCAAGGGCCGCGTGGGCCCAGGCCAGATCTTCGCCGTGGACACCGAAACCGGCCAGATCCTCGATACCGACGCCATCGACAACCGCTTGAAGTCGCGTCACCCCTACAAGCAGTGGCTGCGCAAGAGTGCCCTGCGCATTCAGGCGACCATGGAAGACAACGATCACGGCTCGTCTTTCTACAACCCTGAGCAGCTCAAGCAGTACATGAAGATGTACCAGGTCACCTTCGAGGAGCGTGACCAGGTGCTGCGCCCACTGGGCGAGCAGGGCTACGAGGCCGTGGGCTCCATGGGCGATGACACGCCGATGGCCGTGCTGAGCCAGCGCGTGCGTACCCCGTACGACTATTTCCGCCAGCAGTTCGCGCAGGTCACCAACCCGCCGATCGACCCGCTGCGCGAAGCGATCGTGATGTCGCTGGAAATCTGCCTGGGCGCCGAGCGCAACATCTTCCAGGAGTCGCCTGAGCACGCTTCGCGCGTGATCCTCAGCTCGCCGGTCATTTCCCCGGCCAAGTGGCGCTCGCTGATGAACCTCGACCTGCCGGGCTTCTCCCGCCAGATCATCGACCTGAACTACGACGAGAGCGTGGGCCTGGAAGCGGCCGTGCGCAACATTGCCGACCAGGCCGAAGAAGCCGTGCGCGCCGGTCACACCCAGATCGTGCTGAGCGACCGCCACATTGCCCCGGGCAAGCTGCCGGTGCACGCTTCGCTGGCCACCGGCGCGGTGCATCACCGCCTGACCGAAAAAGGCCTGCGCTGCGACAGCAACATCCTGGTTGAGACTGCGACCGCCCGTGACCCGCACCACTTCGCGGTGCTGATCGGCTTCGGCGCCTCGGCGGTGTACCCGTTCCTGGCTTATGAAGTGCTGGGCGACCTGATCCGTACCGGTGAAGTGCTGGGCGACCTCTACGAAGTGTTCAAGAACTACCGCAAGGGCATCACCAAGGGCCTGCTCAAGATCCTCTCGAAGATGGGCATCTCCACTGTCGCCTCGTACCGTGGCGCACAGCTGTTCGAAGCCATCGGCCTGTCCGAGGAAGTGTGCGACCTGAGCTTCCGTGGCGTGCCAAGCCGCATCAAGGGTGCGCGTTTCGTCGACATCGAAGCCGAGCAGAAAGCCCTGGCCACTGAAGCCTGGAGCGCGCGCAAGCCTATCCAGCAAGGCGGCTTGCTGAAATTCGTGCACGGTGGCGAGTACCACGCCTATAACCCGGATGTGGTCAACACGCTGCAAGCCGCCGTGCAACAGGGCGACTACGCGAAGTTCAAGGAATACACGGCGCTGGTGGACAACCGCCCGGTGTCGATGATTCGCGACCTGTTCAAGGTCAAGGAACTGGACACCCCGCTGGCGATCGACGAGATCGAGCCACTGGAAGCCATCCTCAAGCGTTTCGACTCGGCGGGTATCTCGCTGGGCGCGCTGTCGCCCGAGGCTCACGAAGCCCTGGCCGAAGCCATGAACCGCCTGGGTGCCCGTTCCAACTCCGGCGAGGGCGGCGAAGACCCGGCCCGCTACGGCACCGTCAAGAGCTCCAAGATCAAGCAGGTGGCCACCGGTCGTTTCGGCGTGACCCCTGAGTACCTGGTCAACGCCGAAGTGCTGCAGATCAAGGTAGCCCAGGGCGCCAAGCCGGGCGAGGGCGGCCAGCTGCCTGGCGGCAAGGTCAACGGCCTGATCGCCAAGCTGCGCTATGCGGTACCGGGCGTGACCCTGATCTCGCCACCGCCGCACCACGACATCTACTCCATCGAAGACTTGTCGCAGCTGATCTTTGACTTGAAACAGGTCAACCCGGCGGCCCTGGTTTCCGTGAAGCTGGTGGCCGAGGCCGGCGTGGGCACCATCGCCGCCGGCGTGGCCAAGGCCTATGCCGACCTGATCACTATCTCCGGCTACGATGGCGGTACCGGCGCATCGCCGCTGACCTCCATCAAGTACGCGGGCGCACCGTGGGAGCTGGGCCTGGCCGAGACCCACCAGACCCTGCGCGGCAACGACCTGCGCGGCAAGGTGCGGGTACAGACCGACGGCGGCCTGAAAACCGGCCTGGACGTGATCAAGGCCGCTATCCTCGGCGCCGAAAGCTTCGGCTTCGGCACCGCGCCGATGATTGCCCTGGGCTGCAAATACCTGCGCATCTGCCACCTGAACAACTGCGCCACCGGCGTGGCCACCCAGAACGACAAGCTGCGCAAGGACCACTACATCGGCACCGTCGACATGGTCATCAACTTCTTCACCTATGTGGCAGAAGAGACCCGCGAATGGTTGGCCAAGCTGGGCGTGCGCTCGCTGGGCGAGCTGATCGGCCGTACCGACCTGCTGGAAGTGCTGGAAGGCCAGACCGCCAAGCAGAACCACCTGGACCTGACGCCGTTGCTGGGCAGCTCGCACATTCCGGCCGACAAGCCGCAATTCTGCGAAGTGGACCGCAACCCGCCGTTCGACCAAGGCCTGCTGGCCGAGCAGATGGTTGAAATGGCCAAGGGCGCCATCGCCGCCAAGTCCGGTGGCGACTACAGCCTGGACATCTGCAACTGCGACCGTTCGATCGGTGCGCGTATCTCGGGTGAAATCGCCCGTGCATACGGCAACCAGGGCATGGCCAGCGCGCCGGTGACCTTCCGCTTCAACGGCACCGCTGGCCAAAGCTTCGGCGTGTGGAACGCCGGTGGCCTGAACATGTACCTGGAAGGCGACGCCAACGACTACGTGGGCAAGGGCATGACCGGCGGCAAGCTGGTGATCGTTCCGCCTAAAGGCAGCCCGTTCAAGACCCAGGAAAGCGCCATCATCGGCAACACCTGCCTGTACGGCGCCACTGGCGGCAAGCTGTTCGCCGCCGGTACCGCAGGCGAGCGTTTCGCCGTGCGTAACTCCGGTGCCCACACCGTGGTGGAAGGTACCGGCGATCATTGCTGCGAATACATGACCGGTGGTTTTGTCTGCGTTCTGGGCAAGACCGGCTACAACTTTGGTTCCGGGATGACCGGTGGTTTTGCCTACGTGCTGGACCTGGACAACACCTTTGTTGACCGCGTCAACCACGAACTGGTGGAAATCCAGCGCATCAGCGGCGAAGCGATGGAGGCCTACCGTAGCCACATCGAACGCGTCCTGGCTGAATACGTGGCAGAAACCGACAGCGAGTGGGGGCGTAACGTCTGGGAAAACCTGGACGATTACCTGCGTCGTTTCTGGTTGGTCAAGCCTAAGGCTGCCAGCTTGAAATCGCTGCTCACCAGCACCCGTGCCAACCCGCAGTGATATGCGCCTGAAGAGTTTGATGAGGTTTTAGTAATGGCTGAACGTCTGAATAATGACTTCCAGTTCATCGAGGTCGGGCGCAAGGATCCGAAGAAGAAACTGTTGCGTCAACGCAAGAAAGAGTTCGTGGAAATCTACGAGCCCTTCAAACCCCAGCAGTCGGCCGACCAGGCCCACCGCTGCCTGGGTTGCGGTAACCCGTACTGCGAATGGAAGTGCCCAGTGCACAACTTCATTCCCAACTGGCTGAAGCTGGTGGCCGAGGGCAACATCCTCGCCGCCGCAGAGCTGTCGCACCAGACCAACACCCTGCCCGAAGTGTGCGGCCGGGTGTGCCCGCAAGACCGCCTGTGCGAGGGTGCCTGCACCCTTAACGACGGTTTCGGCGCGGTGACCATCGGTTCGGTTGAGAAGTACATCACCGACACCGCGTTCGCCATGGGCTGGCGCCCGGACATGTCCAAGGTCAAGCCGACCGGCAAGCGTGTCGCCATCATCGGTGCGGGGCCTGCGGGCCTGGGCTGTGCCGACGTGCTGGTGCGCGGCGGCGTGACCCCGGTGGTGTTCGACAAGAACCCGGAAATCGGTGGCCTGCTGACCTTCGGCATTCCCGAGTTCAAGCTGGAAAAGACCGTGCTGAGCAATCGTCGCGAAGTCTTCACCGGCATGGGCATCGAGTTCCGGCTGAACACCGAGGTGGGCAAGGACGTGACCATGGAGCAACTGCTCGAGGAATACGATGCCGTGTTCATGGGCATGGGCACCTACACCTACATGAAGGGCGGCTTCCCGGGCGAGGATCTGCCGGGCGTTCACGATGCGCTCGATTTCCTTATCGCCAACGTCAACCGCAACCTGGGCTTTGAAAAGTCGCCGGAAGATTTCGTCGACATGAAAGGCAAGAAGGTCGTGGTACTGGGCGGCGGCGACACGGCGATGGACTGCAACCGCACCTCCATCCGCCAGGGCGCCAAGGCCGTTACCTGCGCCTACCGCCGTGACGAAGCCAACATGCCGGGCTCGCGCAAAGAGGTGAAGAACGCCAAGGAAGAAGGCGTGAAGTTCCTCTACAACCGCCAGCCCATCGCCATTGTCGGTGAAGACAAGGTCGAAGGCGTGAAGGTGGTCGAGACTCGCCTGGGCGAGCCTGACGCCCGTGGCCGTCGCAGCCCCGAGCCGATTCCGGGTTCCGAAGAGATCATCCCGGCCGACGCCGTGGTCATCGCTTTCGGTTTCCGCCCAAGCCCGGCGCCGTGGTTCGAGCAGTTCAGCATCCAGACCGACAGCCAGGGCCGCGTCGTGGCTCCGGAACAGGGCCAGTTCAAGCACCAGACCAGCAACCCGAAGATCTTCGCGGGTGGCGACATGGTCCGTGGTTCCGACCTGGTGGTAACGGCGATCTTCGAAGGCCGCAACGCCGCCGAAGGTATCCTGGACTACCTCGAGGTCTAAACCCGCAGCAACTATCCTTGTGGGAGCGGGCTCTGCCCGCGAAAAGGACGCCGCGGTTATTCAGAATCTCCGCGGTGCAGCCTTCGCGGGTAGAACCCGCTCCCACGGCTGCTAGGCGTTTTACCGTGTGGCAAATCGCCCCGATAGATAAAAGGCACGGCCCACGCCGTGCCTTTTGCGTTGCAGTCTGGGAAAATGCCGGCACTTATCTGCCGGATGCTCACATGACTGCCCTGAAGAACGACCGTTTCCTCCGTGCCCTGCTCAAGCAACCTGTCGACGTCACCCCGGTGTGGATGATGCGCCAGGCCGGTCGCTACCTGCCCGAGTACCGCGCCAGCCGTGCCAAGGCCGGTGATTTCATGAGCCTGTGCATGAACCCGGCGTTCGCCTGCGAAGTCACCCTGCAACCGCTGGAACGCTACCCGCTGGATGCCGCCATCCTGTTCTCCGACATCCTCACCATTCCCGATGCCATGGGCCAAGGCCTGTACTTCGAGACTGGCGAAGGCCCGCGCTTCAAGAAAGTGGTCAGCACGCTGGCCGACATCGAAGCCCTGCCGATTCCCGATCCGCAAAAGGACCTGGGCTACGTGATGGATGCAGTCAGCACCATCCGCCGTGAACTCAACGGCCGCGTGCCGCTGATCGGTTTTTCGGGCAGCCCCTGGACCCTGGCCACCTACATGGTCGAAGGCGGCTCGTCGAAGGACTTCCGCAAGACCAAGGCCATGCTCTACGACAACCCCCAGGCCATGCACCTGCTGCTGGACAAGTTGGCCCAGTCGGTCACCAGCTACCTCAACGGCCAGATCCTGGCCGGTGCCCAGGCCGTGCAGATCTTTGACACCTGGGGTGGCAACCTGTCGGCTGCGGCCTACCAGGAGTTCTCCCTGGCCTACATGAAGAAAATCGTCAGCGGCCTGATCCGCGAACACGAAGGCCGCAAAGTGCCGGTCATCCTGTTCACTAAGAACGGCGGCCTGTGGCTGGAAAGCATCGCCGACGCTGGAGCCGATGCCTTGGGCCTGGACTGGACGTGCGACCTGGGCGAAGCCCGTCGCCGGGTAGGCAACAAGGTTGCCCTGCAGGGCAACATGGACCCCACCGTGCTGTACGCCAAGCCTGAAGCCATTCGCGCCGAAGTGGCGCGCATCCTGGCCAGTTACGGCAACGGTAGCGGCCACGTGTTCAATCTGGGCCACGGCATCACCCCGGAAGTGGACCCGGCGCATGCTGGCGCGTTCATCAACGCCGTGCATGAGTTCTCGGCGCAGTACCACCAGTAAGCGCGTCCAGAAACCCAAAACGCCCGGCCTTTGCCGGGCGTTTTTGGTACGGGCGTCATAAAAATTCACGATCAAGAAGCATTTCCATCTGCCATTTACGGTAGCATTCCGTCTCCGTAAAAAAGGTGGCCTAATCATGGCATCGAAAATCTATTCACCGGCCCAGGTGCTGCTGCACTGGCTGTCGGCAGCGTTTATCCTCTGGGCGTTGGTGATGGGCTTCTCGGTGATGCTGCTGGACGTCACCCCGGGCTTCAAGGCGACTATCGCTGGCCTCAACGTC
Organism: uncultured Gammaproteobacteria bacterium; assembly: GCA_963816515.1. Classification (GTDB taxonomy): domain Bacteria; phylum Pseudomonadota; class Gammaproteobacteria; order Pseudomonadales; family Pseudomonadaceae; genus Aquipseudomonas. The sequence continues at coordinate 2,866,796 of CAWFKX010000001.1, forward strand.
TCCCTGTCGATCCTGTTCATTCCCGTGTTCGCCCTGCGAACCTGGTTGCGCCTGGCGCACCTGCGTCGCTACGGCCACCGCCCGGGCGAACAACTGGCCGGGGTTATCCACAACGTCATCTACGCCGTCACCGCCCTGGTGCTGCTGACCGGGGTGCTGATGATGAACCGGCCCATCCAGGTGTTCGACTGGCTGACCCTGCCGCAACCCATCCTTGACCCCGAGTGGGATCACCGCTTCCACACCCTGCACGCAGGCTGCAATGTGCTGCTGGGGCTGCTGGTGGCGTTGCATGTGCTGGCGGTGGTCAAGCATGAGGCGGTCGGGAAGCCGGTTCTGCGGCGTATGCTGGTCGCTCGCTAAGCGAAATGGCTCAGGTCAGCGTCGTCGGTGGCGCTGTAAGCTGGACTGCTGAATCCGGGTCAATGTAATCGCGACGCCCCGGACTACAGGGCCAAGCAAAAAACGACATGGTCGTGATTGTCGATATTCGAAACGGCGAGGTGCTTTGGCACTTCTTCCACGCGCCATCGCGTTCCGTCAACAAACACAGGCATGCACTGATTTCCCGCTCTGGGTCCATTTTTGAGCAGGTCGCCATATGCGTCAACCCGATGCTCCCCCGATCAAGCTTGCCCCGGCCCCAACGGCGCCAACTTCGCCAACCGCGCCGCCACCAGCAACGCTACCACCAGCAACCCGGCAATAAAGCAGCCCACGCCATTCCACCCGGCATAGTTCCACGCCACCCCGCCCAGGGTACCTGCCACGCTGGAGCCCACGTAATAACTGAACAGGTACAGCGAAGAAGCCTGGCCTTTGGCCTTGGTGGCGCGGCGGCCGATCCAGCTGCTGGCCACCGAGTGGGCGCCGAAGAAGCCGAAGGTGAACATCAGCATGCCGATGATGATCAACGGCAGCGGGGTGAGCAGGGTGGTCAACAGGCCGGCGAACATCAGGGTGATGCTCATCCAGAACACTTTGCGCCGGCCATGCTGGTCGGCCAGGGCGCCAACTTTGGCGGAGCTGTAAATGCCGGCCAGGTACACCACCGACAGCAGGCCCACCAGGGCCTGGCTCATGTGGTATGGGCCGGCCAGCAGGCGGTAGCCGATGTAGTTGAACAGGGTGACGAAGGCGCCCATCAGCAGGAACGCTTCGAGGAACAGCCACGGCAGGCCGGCGTCCTTGAAGTGCATGGTGAAGCCCTCCAGCAGGCCACGCGGGTTCATTCTGCGCGGGCGGAAGTTGCGCGATTCCGGGAGGATTTTCACGAACACCAGGGCGGCGGCCAGCGCCAAACCGCCGATGACCAGCATTGCGGTGTGCCAGCTGACGAAATCGATCAACACGCCGGTGATCAGTCGGCCGCTCATGCCGCCGATGGCGTTGCCACCAATGTACAAGCCCATGGCCAAGCCGATGTGCTGTGGGTGGATTTCCTCGCTGAGGTAGGTCATGGCTACGGCGGCCAAGCCGCTGAGCGACAGGCCGGTCAGTGCGCGCATCACCAGCACGCCTTGCCAGTTGGGCATCAGCGCGCTGGCCAGGGTGCACAGGGCGGCGGCGAACAGGGCGAAGACCATCACCGGCTTGCGACCGATGGCATCAGAGATGGGGCCGGTGACCAGCAGGCCGATGGCGAGCATGCCTGTGGCCACCGATAGGATCAGGCTGCTCTGGGCTGCGTTGATGGCGAACTCCCTGGACAGGATCGGCATCATCGGCTGCACGCAGTACAACAGGGCGAAGGTGGCGAAACCGCCGGAGAACAGCGCCAGCACGGTGCGCATGAACATCGGTGTGCCTTTCTCGATGTAGGCTTCGCTCAGGTGCGTGGCAACGTCGGCAAGGGTGGTGGTGGGAGTTTCCTGGTGCTGGGGTGCAGCGGCAGTTTTCACGCGGGGCCTCGGAAGGGTAGGACCGAAAGGGACAATGTGAAAAAGCTTATAGCTGGCTAATCATTCTTTCCAATATATTGTTCGACCTGTTTGATAGCTTGAACGACCTAATCGAGGCGGCCATGGAACTGCGACACCTGCGTTACTTCATTGCCGTGGCCGAAGAGCTGCATTTTGGCCGCGCGGCAGAGCTGCTGGGCATTTCCCAGCCGCCGTTGAGCCAGCAGATCCAGGCGCTGGAGCAGGAAGTGGGGGCGCGGCTGTTCGAGCGTACCAACCGTCGGGTGGCGCTGAGTGAAGCCGGGCGGCTGTTTCTGGACGAGGCGCGGCAGGTGCTGGCGCAGGTCGACAAGGCCGCCAACGTCGCGCGCCGGGCGCAGTTGGGCGAATTAGGCGAAATGAAGATCGGCTTCACGTCGTCGGCACCGTTCAACGCCGGTATTCCAAAGGCCATCTACGCCTTTCGCCAGGCGTTCCCGGCGGTGCATTTGAACCTGGAAGAGATGAGCAGCAAGGGCGTGGCCGACGCTCTGGTGGATGAAACCATCGAGGTAGGCCTGATCCGCCCGCTGCCGCTGCCGGACTCGTTGACCTGGGTCGAGCTGTTCAGCGAACCATTGGTGGCTCTGCTCAACGCCGACCACCCGCTGGCCCAGGGCAGCGAGGCGGGCTTGTACATGAGCGCCCTGGCCGAGGAGCCGTTCGTGTTTTTCCCACGCAGCTACGGCAGCGGCCTGTATGCGCAGCTGATCAGCCTGGCCACTCAGGCCGGTTTCAGCCCGCATTTCGCCCAGGAGGCGGGCGAAGCCATGACCATCATCGGCCTGGTGTCGGCGGGCCTGGGCGTTTCGGTGTTGCCAGCTTCTTACCAGTCGATGCGCATCGAGGGCGTGGTGTACCGCAAGCTGCTCGATCCCGAGGCCGTCACGTCGGTGTGGCTGGTGCAGCGCAATGCCAATACATCGGCCATGGCCAAGGCCTTCGTCGACATCGTCACCCGTCAGTCGAAAAGTTCAAATGGTCGAACTGGTGCGTTCAAGTTGTAGTGCGGCAGGCCGATGACTTCGGGGCGAGTTCTTCTCAGGAGTGTCTATGAACGTTCGTCAGCTGCGCATCTCGACCCGTGCCTTCCTCAGCTTTGGCTTGATCAGCCTGCTGGTGCTCGGCTTTGGCATATTCTCCATGAACCAGATCACGCATATGCGCGAGGCGGTCATTCACACTGAGGAAGTTTCCCACGCAGGCACACGCTGGCTGGGCAGCATCCGCGACAACTCCCTGGGCATTCGCGTACTGACGTTCCGCCTGATGCTCAACCGCGACCCTGCGGCACTGCGCCCGGCGCTGGAGCGCATGACCTTCCTGCGCGGCGAACTGGACAAGGCCTTGCAGGGCTACACGCCAATCGTGCCGGAAGCCGCGCACGCGTCCTTCGCGCAATTGCAGGGTGTAGTCACCCGCTATCAGGACCAGCTGTCGCGCTACCAGGCGCTGTCTGACCAGGGTGATACCCAAGGCATGCTGGCACTGCTCAATGGCCCGATCCAGGACCTGTCCGACCAGACCGGCAACCTGTTCAACGAGCTGGTGAAAATCAACCTGCAGGAGTCGGGGCTCTACACCGCGGCCGCCAAGGGCCGTTATGAAACTGCGATGCAGGCGACCATCGCCGTGCTGGCCGTGGTGTTCCTGTTGACCGTGCTGTTGGCCTGGACCCTGACCCGCAGCATCGTCAAACCACTGGAAGAAGCGGTCACCGCCGCCGGGCGTATCGCCAAGGGCGACCTCACCGGGCGCATCAATATCGAGGGCGAGGACGAAGCGGCTGACCTGCTGAAGTCGTTGGTCAACATGCAGAAGAGCCTGATCGACACCCTGCGCCTGATCGGCGACTCGTCCCATCAGCTGGCGGCGGCATCGGAAGAAATGACCGCCATCACCAACCAGACCTCAGGTGATCTCAACAACCAGAACGCCGAGATTCAGCAGGCCGCCACCGCGGTCAACGAGATGACCGCCGCCGTGGAAGAAGTGGCCCGCAACGCGGTGTCCACCGCTGACGCTTCCAGCGCCTCGACCAAGACCGCGCAGTTGGGGCGTGAGCGCGTCGACACCACCATCATCGCCATTCAGCGCATGGGTGAGCGGGTAGAAGACGCCTCCGAGCAGGTCAAGGAATTGGCTGCGCACTCTCAGGACATCGGCAAGATCCTCGACGTGATCCGTGGCGTGGCCGAGCAGACCAACCTGCTGGCCCTCAATGCCGCCATCGAAGCCGCCCGTGCCGGTGAAGCCGGCCGTGGCTTCGCCGTGGTCGCCGACGAAGTGCGCGCGCTGGCAGGGCGTACCCAGACCTCCACCCAGGAAATCGAACAGATGGTCGCCGCCATCCAGCAAGGCACCGCGAAAGTGGTGGAAACCATGCAGGCCAACAACGATCAGGCGCTGTCGACCCTGGACACTGCCAAGACGGCTGGCACCGCGCTGGACGAAATCGCCGAGGCGATCTCGCTGATCCACGAACGCAACATGGTCATCGCCAGCGCCTCGGAAGAACAGGCCCAGGTGGCTCGCGAAATCGACCGCAACCTGGTCAACATCCGCGACCTGTCGATTCAGACGTCCGAAGGCGCGGGGCAGATCGATGAAGCCAGCCAGTCGTTGTCCGGCCTGTCTCACGATTTGAAGAATATGGTGGGGCGCTTTCAGCTGTAGCTGTCAGGCGATTGCTGGAAATGACAGCCCTGCAGCACAGCGCTTGCTGAGCTGGCCGCAGGAGTGATCCGGTGAATGGTGCTGGTCTCTGCGCTACCAAGCCATCTACACTGGCCCATTCACTGGTACACGGAGGTCTTTCCATGCGGCGCGTGGTGTTCAATCAGAAAGGTGGCGTAGGCAAATCGAGCATTGCCTGTAATCTGGCAGCGGTCAGTGCGCAGGCGGGCTATCGCACTCTATTGATCGACCTGGATGCACAAGCCAACTCCACTCAGTACCTCACCGGGCTGACGGGCGAGGACATCCCCATGGGCATCGCCGACTTCTTCAAGCAAACCCTGTCCTCGGGGCCGTTTGCCAAGAAGAACTCCGTGGATATCTACGAAACCCCCTTCGAGAACCTGCACGTGGTCACGGCCACGGCGGAATTGGCCGACCTGCAGCCCAAGCTGGAGGCCAAGCACAAGATCAACAAGTTGCGAAAGCTGCTTGATGACCTGGCCGAAGACTATGACCGGATCTACATCGACACCCCGCCAGCGCTGAATTTCTATGCGGTCTCGGCGTTGATCGCCGCTGATCGTGTGCTGATACCCTTCGACTGTGACAGTTTTTCGCGCCAGGCCCTGTATGGCCTGATCGCCGAGATCGGCGAGCTGCGCGACGATCACAATGAAGACTTGGAAGTGGAAGGTATTGTCGTCAACCAGTTCCAGGCCCGTGCCAGCCTGCCGCAGCAGATGCTCGACGAACTGATCGCCGAGGGCCTGCCGGTGTTGCCGGTGTACCTGAGCAGCTCGGTGCGCATGCGTGAATCACACCAGGCCAGCCTGCCGCTGATCCATCTGGATCCTCGGCACAAGCTGACTTTGCAGTTCGTCGAGCTGCATCAGTTGCTGGAAGACAGCGCCGCTTAAATACCCTGGGACTTGAGCCACGCCAGCAGTTGCGGCAGCGGGAACGCGCCGCTCTGGCGCGCCACTTCGCGACCGTTCTTGAACAGGATCAGGCTGGGGATGGAGCGGATGCCCAACTGCCCCGCCAACTGCTGATTGGCCTCGCTGTCCAGCTTGGCCAAGCGGCAGCGCCCGCTGAGTTGCCCTGCGGCCTGCTGGAAGATCGGCGCAAATGACTTGCACGGCCCGCACCAGTCGGCCCACACGTCCACCAGCAGCGGCAGGTCGCCCTTGATCTGGCTGGCGTAGTCGCCCTGGGTCAAATCGAATGGCTTGGCCAGAATCACTTCACCCTTGCAGCGCCCGCACTTGGGCGAGTCGCCCAGGCGCTCGGCCGGGATGCGGTTCAGGCCGTTGCAGTGGGGGCAGGGGATAACCAGTGGGTCGGACATGTTGGCTCCTGAGGGTGGCGGTGGTGGTCAATTCTAACCCCACGGGTAAGCAACAGTGATCGAGACATATCCCACAGTTTTTGGGGAGATATCGCATTTTGCGATTTTTCAGGTTGTGTCACTGTTGTGCGCATAGCAAAATGCGATACGGACGGTGGAATGCACGTTATCAGTGAGAAGCGGATTTGGCAGGCTAAGGCTCAATGGCCACGCGCCGCCTCGGCATTGGATGCCTGGTATCGATTGATCAAGAGTGCGTCCCCACAAGATTTCGCGACGATGAAAGCGATGTTCCCCGCGATTGATAAAGTGGGCGACTTGCATGTTTTCGATATTGGCGGGAACAAGATAAGGCTGATCGCTTTCGTCAAATATCGCAGTCAGCGTGTATTTATCCGAGCCATTCTGGGCCACGCCCAGTACGCAAAGGGCAAATGGAAGGAGGAGGGGTTTTGAAACCTTCGATGAAATTCGCAACGGAGCATTGGCATCTGCTGTCGCCGTTGCTTGCAAAGCCGGTCACGGAGCAGGACTACGAGGCCTTGGTGGCTTCGTTGGATGAGCTGCTGGCACTGACCGGCGCCAATGAGGAACATCCTTTATCGGGCCTGGTTGATCTTATCGGTGACTTGATTGCCGCTTATGATCGAGAACATCGTCCGATGCCGAAGGCCTCTGGTGCTGAGGTCCTGAGGTTTTTGCTGGATCAGCATCGGCTCAAGCAGAGCGATCTGCCCGAGGTAGGCCCGCAGTCGGTGATTTCCGAAATACTTAACGGAAAACGCCAGCTCAATCTCCGCCAGATCCGTGTGTTGTCTAGCCGCTTCAAGGTTTCAGCCGACGTGTTCCTTTAAGAGGAACAACTGATCTCCAAGTGCTTGCCCCACTCCGGCGGCCGTTGCGCATACGCCTGCATACCCGGCTGTTCGTCGAACGGGTGGGTGAGCACGCTGTGCAAGCGGCGGACTTCTTCGTAGTCGCCTTTCTGGGCAGCGTCGATAGCGTTTTGTGCCAGGTAGTTGCGCAGCAGGTACAGGGGATTGACTGCATGCATGCGTGCGGTGCGCTCGGTGTCGGCATTCTCGCTGGCCGCGCGCGTCAGGTAGTGCTCGGCCCAGCGATCGAAGCCTTCGCGGTCGACGAAGTCGTCGCGCAGTACAGCCACGGCCGCCGCAGCTGGCTGATCGCCCAGGCGGCGGAAGAACAGGTTGTAGTCCACGCCGCTGTTCTGCATCAGGCGTAGCAGGCTTTCGATCAGTTCCTTGTCGCCGTCCTGGGCCTGGGTGAAGCCCAGGCGCCGACGCATCAGGTCCAGGTAGTGGGCTTCGTACAGCGGCAGGAACAGTTCGAGGGTTTCGCGCAGGGCCTCGACGCTGATGAACGGCGTCAGTGACTGGGCCAGGGCGCTGAGGTTCCAGTGGGCGATGGGTACCTGGTTGCTGAAGCTGTAGCGACCCTGGTCGTCGGAGTGGTTGCAGATGAAGTTGGCGTCGAAGTCGTCGAGGAAGGCGTAGGGGCCGAAGTCGAAGGTAATGCCCAGAATCGACATGTTGTCGGTGTTCATAACCCCATGACAGAAGCCATAGGTCTGCCACTTGGCGATCAACTCGGCGTTGCGTTCGACAATGGTGCGGAACATCGCCAGGTAGGGCTCCGGTTGTTCCAGGCATTCGGGGAAATGCATGGCCAGCATATGTTCGCCCAGCACCTTGGCCTGTTCCGGCTGCTTGGTGTAGTAGAAGTACTCGAAGTGGCCGAAGCGCACGTGGCTGGGCGCCAGGCGCAGCACCATGGCGGCGCGCTCCTGGGTTTCGCGCCACACCGGGGTGTCGGAGCCGATCACGCACAGCGCGCGGCTGCTGGGAATGCCCAGGGCATGCAGGGCCTCGGACGCCAGGAATTCGCGGATCGAGGAGCGCAGCACGGCGCGGCCATCGCCCATGCGCGAGTAGGGGGTCAGGCCGGCGCCCTTGAGGTGCAGGTCCCAATGCTCGCCAGCCTGGTTGTACACCTCGCCCAGCAGCAGGCCGCGGCCATCGCCCAGGCGCGGGCTGTAGCCGCCGAACTGGTGCCCGGAGTAGACCATCGCCCGCGGCTCGGCCTCGGCCCACAGCTTGTGGCCGCCGAACAGTTGGGCAAACACCGGCGAGTGGGCTTCGGTGGGCTCAAGGTCGAGCAGCGCCATGGCCGCGTCGCTGGCCACGACCAGGCGCGGGTTGTCGATGGGGTCGGGCAGTACCGAGGTAGAGAACGCATCGCCCAGGCGGGCGAAGCGGTTGTCGAAAATCAGTTCGTCGAGGGCTTTCAACGGCCATCTCCAGCAGAATGTCCTAGCATTCTGCTGGGGTATGGCCGCTGCGTCCAGTCAGTCCAGATGAGTGTCTGGCGGTTCCTGGCGGGTCTTGGTCGGCGGCGCGGCGTTGGGCAGCAGCGACGGGTCGGCGTTTTCGATCGGTACCATCTTGAATTCCTGGCCCTGGGTATTCTTCAGGTACACCTCCATCTGCCGGAACGAGATGTTGATGTGGTGCTTCTTGAACTCACGGTTGATGTAGCGGTTCATCTCGTCCAGCACCGGGTTGCGGTCGCCCAGGTCACGCACGTGCATGCGCAGTTCGTGGTCCAGGGTGCTTTCGCCGAAGTTCAGGAAGTACACGCTGGGGCCCGGTTCCTTGAGCACCCGCGGGTTTTCCTGAGCGCCCTTGAGCAGCAGCGCCTTCACCAGGTCCAGGTCGGAGCCGTAGTCCACGCCCAGTTTCAGGGTGACGCGGGTGATGGTGTCGGTCAGCGACCAGTTGATCAACTGCCCGGTGATGAACGTCTTGTTCGGGACAATGATGTCCTTGCGGTCGAAGTCAGTGATGGTGGTGGCACGGATGCGGATCTTGCTGACTGTGCCCGACAGGCTGCCGATGGTGATGGTGTCGCCGATGCGCACCGGGCGTTCGAACAGAATCATGATGCCGGAAATGAAGTTGGCGAAGATTTCCTGCATACCGAAACCGAGGCCCACGGACAGTGCCGCCACCAGCCATTGCAGCTTGTCCCAGCTTACCCCCAGGGTCGATAGCGCCGAGACGAAGCCGATGCCGATAATGATGTAGGACAGCAACGTGGTGGTGGCGTAGGCGCTGCCCTGCGCCAGGTTCAGGCGCGACAGCACCAGTACTTCCAGCAGGCCGGGCAAGTTGCCCGCCAGGGCCACGGTAATACCCACGATGATCAGCGCGCCCAGCAGGTCGCCGAGGCTGATCGGCACCATGCTCATGGTGGCGCCGGTGCCGCTGGTGTATTCGTACAGGGTGATGTTGTCCAGGTAGGCGAACACGCTGATCAGGTCGGACCACACCCAGTACAGACCGGCGATGAACACGCCCATCAGTGCCAGGCGGATCAGGCGCAGCGACTGCTGGTTGACCTGTTCGATGTCCAGGGTCGGCTCTTCTACCGGGATCTCGCCGTCGCCGCTTTCCTTGGCGGCCTGGCGCTTGCTGAGGGCGCGCTGGTAGGCCAGGCGTCGGGCTGCCACGCTGAGGCCTCGCACGAAGGCGGCCTCGATCACCAGCCACAGCATCAGCAGGTACAGGGTGTCGATCAGGCGGTCGGTCAGCTTCAGGGCGGTGTAGTAGTAGCCGAAGCACACCGCCACGAACAGCGCCACCGGCAGGGCGGTAAACGCCACGCCCACGGCCTTGCGGAACAGTGACGTGTTGCCGTGGGTCGGGCTGCTGAGCAACAGGCGGCTGAGCAGCCAGGCCATCAGGGCGTAGCAGGTCAGTACCACGACAATACCGATGACGTCATCGGCCAGGGCCGAAGGCTGTAGCTCGGCTACCGCCACCACCGCCACCAGGGCCATGACCACGATGCCCAGGCGCCGCACCCAGTTGCGCAGGAATTCGACCTGCGGCTTCTGCCAGCGGAAATGCACTTCGGCGACGCCGCCGGGCGCCAGTATCCGGTAGGCGGTGTAGAACACCAGCCAGGCCTGGGCCATTTGCAGTAGCGCCGAACCCAGGCTGGCGTTCTGGCCGCGGGCGTCCAGTTGCAAGGCCAGGCCGCACAGCGCCAGGCCCAGGCCCACCGGGATGGCCAGCAGCACGTTGACCAACAGCGCCTGGGGCGTGTGCCACTGGCTGTCACGCTTGAAGTGACCGATGTCCTTGTGCACGCGGTTGAGGCGGTCATGCAGGTAGCTGCGACGCCACAGCAGCACGCCAATCAGCAACAACAGGGGCACGAAGAACAATGGCCGTTGCACCAGGCCGTCGGCCAACTCGCTGAGGCTGGAGGCCCAGGGCAGGGTGGTGACCTGCTTGCTCAAGTGCGCGGGCGCGCTTTCCAGCCAGTCAGGGTCCAGTGGCTTGTTGCTGGGGATCCAGAACATCTGCTCGTCCAGGGTAGCGCGCAGGCTCTGGGCGGTGCTCAGCAGTTGCTTCTGGTTCAGTTGCAGGGTAATGGATTCATTGAGCAGCGCGCTCAGCTCACGGTTCAGGCGTTCCAGCAGGTCGCTGCGGGTCACCGCCAGGTCCAGCAGTTGCTTGCGCAGCTGCGGGGTCACCTGTTCGGGCGGCTGCGCGGCGATCAGGCCGTCGACATAGGCCGTGGGGCTGCTCAGGGCTTCGCGCTGCTGGTTGACCTCGAACTGATACAGGCGGATGTCGGCGATCTCGTCCGCCAGGTTGCGGTCCACCTTCAGGTGCGGCAGTGCCTGCTTCTGCTTGTAGAGGATCTTGGACAGCAGCAGGCTGCCCTTGAGCACGTTGATCTGCTCGTCCAGGGCCTGGTCGCTCTGGGTCACGCTGTCCAGCTGCTGCTGGGTGTGCAGGTTCTGCTGGGTCAGGTCGTTGAGGCGGTCGGTACTTTTCAGCAGGTAGTCGGAGAGCTTGAGGTTGGTGGCGCTCTCGGTGGCCAGCACGCTGCTGCCGCCGGCCTTCTGTGCTTCGATGGACTGCTGGGTAACGGTTTCCTGGGACTGGGCCAGGCGCTTTTCGTTGATCAGCGACTGCAGGTCCTGCACTTCCTGGCTGACCCGGGCGATTTTCTCGATCACCAGGTCATGCTGGCTGTTGCCCAAGTCCTGCAGCAGGGTGTTGCCCGCCAGTTCCTGGCGGCGGAGGGTAACCAGGGCGTTGATCGACGCCTGTTCGGCCAGCAGCTGGTTGCGCTGGTCGGCGGAGATGACTTTGCCGTTGTCCTTGCCTGCCTTGAGAATGCCGTTGATCTGCGCGATGCGCGCCTGGCTGTTGCTGATCTCCGTCTGCGCGCGCTCCGGGCGCGTCTGGGCGGTGATGCTCAGGCTATTGGCCTCGGTCAGCTGTTTCTGCAGTTCGCCCTGCTGGGCGCCGCGGTCGTTGAGCAGTTGTTCCAGTTGCGGCACCGACAGGTTGCCATAGCGCTGGCTGACGGGCACCGCTTTGGTGGCCTTGAGCTTGGTCAGCTCGCGTTGGTAATCGGCGATCACCTGTGGCGCTTCGGCCAGCTGTTTTTTCAGGGCCGGCAGCTGGTTGTTGCTGTCATCGCGGCTGGCGAGAAACGCCAGGGTCTGCTCCAGCACCTGCTGCAGCGCTTTCTGGTCGGTGTCGGACAGTTTGCGGTCAGCGATCTTGTCGATGCTCTGTTGCACGGACTCGCTGGTGGGTGGGTCGGCCGCGTGAACAGCGGTGACAGTCAGACACAGCCCAAGCAGGGCTGCGGAAAAGAATGAGCGCAGTGAGGGCATAGTAGAAAAGTCGTTACAGCTCGAAAGAGAATGGCAGTTTAGAGGAAGAGCCCGGGGCCTGCGGCACTTCCTTCGGGCAGTTTGACGCCCACTTTCTGGATCTTGTTCCCGTCCATCACGGCGACTGTCCAGATTGTGTTGTTCCACACCACGTGGTCGCCCACCACCGGCGCGCCGCCAACCTTCTGCATGATGAAGCGACTGAGCGGCATTTGCGGGTCCTGGCCATCGAGCTGCAAACCGTACAACGCGGCCACAGGGCCCAGTTCTGCGTCCCCTTCGAGCACGAAGTCGCCGAAGAAGCGCAAATCCAGGCCGCGCTGCGGCGCCTGGCTGAACAGCTTTCCGAGTGCGGGCAAATCGTGCTCGTGGCCGATCACGCACAGCAGATCGTCGACTTCCAATACCGTACTACCCGACGGATGGAGCAGTTCCTGGCCGCGAAACAGCGCCGCGATGCGAGTGCCATCGGGCATTTTCAGCTCGCGCAGGGGCGAGCCGATGCACCATTTCTCCGCACCCAGGCGGTAGACGAACAGCTCCCACTCGCTGGTAACGTGTACTTCCAGCGCCGAGCGCGAGATGGGCGCGGGGTCCGGCGGCACGGTAACCTTCAGCAGCTTGGCCACCCAGGGCAGGCTGGTGCCTTGCACCAGCAGCGACACCAGGACGATGAAGAATGCCAGGTTGAAGTACAGCTGCGCGCCGGGCAGCCCCGCCATCAGCGGGAACACCGCCAGAATGATCGGCACCGCGCCGCGCAGGCCTACCCAGGAAATAAAGGCTTTTTCGCGGCCATGGAAGGCCTTGAATGGCAGCAGGCCGACGAACACCGACAGTGGCCGCGCCACCAGGATCATGCCTAGCGCCAGCGCCAACGCGGGCAGGGCGATGGGCAGCAGGTCATGCGGGGTGACCAACAGGCCCAGCACCAGGAACATGCCGATCTGTGCCAGCCAGGCCATGCCGTCGAGCATGTGCAGGATGCCGTGGCGGCTGCGGATCGGTTTATTGCCCATCACCAGGCCGCACAGGTACACGGCCAGGAAGCCGCTGCCGTGCAGGGCGTTGGTCAGGGCGAACACCACCAGGCCGCCGGCAATCACCAGAATCGGGTACAGGCCGTTGGCCAGGTTGATACGGTTGACCAGCTGCAACATCAGCCAGCCACCGCCCAGGCCGATGATGGCGCCGATGCCGAATTCCTGCACCAGGTGGCCCAGCAGGCTCCAGTGCAGGCCGGTCTGGTGGCTGGCCAGCATGTCGATCAGGGTCACGGTGAGGAACACCGCCATGGGGTCGTTGCTGCCCGATTCGATCTCCAGGCTGGCCGTGACCCGCTCGTTCAGGCCCTTGCCGCCCAACAGCGAAAACACCGCCGCGGCGTCGGTAGAGCCGACGATGGCGCCGATCAGCAGGCCCTGGATGATGTTCAAGTTGAACAGCCACGCGGCCATCATGCCGGTCAGCCCGGTGGTGATCAGCACCCCCACCGTTGCCAAGGACAAGGCGGGCCATAACGCCACGCGGAAACTGGCCACCCGTGTGCGCAGGCCGCCGTCGAGCAGGATCACTGCCAACGCCAGGTTGCCGACAAGGTAGGCCGTGGGGTAGTTGTCGAAAATGATGCCGCCGCCGTCGACTCCGGCGCTCATGCCCACTGCCAGGATGATCACCAGAATGGGAATGCCCAGGCGCGAGGAGAGGGAACTGACCAGAATGCTAGCACCTACCAGCAACGCGCCGATCAAGAACAGGCTGTTGATGGTTGTCGCATTCAAAGGCAGTACTCCCTAAAACTGATAAGCGTCACAGTCTGCCTCATGCAGGCTGCGTGCCAAGGGATTCTAACCTGTGCAAATGGCGTCATGTCAAAGTGTGCACAGGAAAAGTTTTGTCGTTGCCGCTGTCGAGCGCCTTTTCGCGCGGGGTGGTACTGCTGCATCACCTGCGCGGCAAGGGGCGGTCCTATCGTTGCGGACCTTCCTTTGCCGAGGCCGTCCGCATGAATGCCGACCCCGTGGTTCAACTCGATGATTTGCTAGACGCCCACCTGCCCCGTGGCGAACTGAAGACGCCTGTGCTCAACAAGGCGAGCCTGCTGCTGGCGCTGCTCGACAGCAGTTGCGAGGCCCAGCAGGCACTCGTTCGCGCTGCACCGATGCCCGATAAAGACGTGGACACGGATGCCTGGCGCGCCGCCTGCGAACAGCATTGGAACGACCTGGCGCCAGGCACGCTGCTGTCACGCCAGGCACACGCCAGGGCCCTGCGCCACGAGGATTTGCTGCACCGTGCGCAGTTGCTCGCCTTGTTTGGCGAACTCAGCGAGGTGGGTCAGCGCCTGTTGGGTGAGGCATTGGAGCCGGGCCAGGGCAGCACGGCGCAGGCCAGTTCGTTGCAGTGGGTGGGCTCTGACGGCCAGGCGATAGTATTGCCCGGCGCAGTGCTGATCGAGCAGACCGGCCAGCCCCATTGCCTGCTGATTTTCCCGGGGCTTGAACAGCAGCTGTTCGAATTCCAGGGGCGCGACGACCTGTGTGGCGCGCTTGGCGAATACCTGCTGAGTGAAGCCGGCACGGCCGCGCTGGTGTTTATCTCGGCCCAGTACCCGGAGACGTGGCACAGTCCGGATGCAGCTGACATGGGCTTTCGCGTGCAGGCCCGTGCCTTGGCCGTGGACGTGCTCGACTATTGCGTGCAAGGCAGTATCAGTGCCGACCAGGCGCGGCAGCCGGCGCCGGCCAGCCTGCGCCAGGCCTGGTTCTGGCGGCCATTGCCGGCCGCGCTGGTCAGCGCGGTGCAGGGCGCCGTGGATGCCGATGCCCGGCGCCAGCAGGCACTGCTGACGTTCGGCGCCGTCACGCCCGACATCGCCAGCGGCCTGGTGAAGCAACACCTGAGCGAGCGTGAAGAGGCGATTCACCGCGCTATCGGCGACACCCTGGGCAGTGACGCACACAAACGCTATCGCCAGCATCATGCCGCCTGGCAATCGGCGCAGGATGACGCGCGGCAGGTGACCACCGCGCTGTGGGCCGCGCCAGTGCTGGCACCCGACTACTGGACCGGCAAGGACGCCAATGGCCTGTCGCGCATCAGCCAACTGGCCCGGCGCCTGGGCGCTGTAATGGCTGCGGATGCCCGGCTGCAGCAGCACGAGGGTCGACTGTGGGAGGCCGACATGGCCTTGGTCACCGAGGTGGTCAACCAGCCTGAGGCGGCTCAGCGTCAACGCACAGGCACCGTGGTCGCTGAGCTGGCAATCGGTGACAGCCACTTTTCCTACTCGCTGCCGGGTGCTTACGTGATTGGGCCGGAGCAGGCGTGGCAGGCCTCGCCTGAGCCCTCGACCGAAGTGCCGGTGCTGTTGTGGCTGGCCGGCAGCGATGGCGGCCTGCGTCGCTTCGGCTCCCTGGGCGCGCTGTTGGCGTGCGTGGTCGCCAGCTTGAAGGACCCGGCGTTCACCCCGCTCTGGGCGCGATTTGGCGTCGCGGCCCAGGCACAACTGTCACGCTTGCTGGCGCTGGCCAAGGTGCCGCTGGTGACCCAGCCGGTGAGCGGGCATTGGCTTGAACAGTACGTCAGCGCCAGCATCGAGCGTCACCCCGCTGGCGCAAATGCCGCGCTCACGGCCCAAGCCCGCGCAGAGCTGGCCCAGGCGCTGGCGCCGCCGGTGGATGAATTGCGGGAGCTGGCCGTCGACCGCCTGGCGGAGCAGCGCCGCCTGCAGGCCACGCTGGATGTCTTGCCACCCTGGGTGGCCGAGGCGCCGCTGGCTTGGCGCAATGAGTACGCCCAGGCGCTGGATCATTACAATCAGGTGGCCGGGGCGCAGGAGCGCTACCTCGCCAACGAACCGATGTACATCGAGCAGTTGGCGGCCGTGCTGATCGCCGCGCGCATCAAGGCCGACCTGGGCCACCGAGTCGACCCTGAGAAGATCGCCCTCAAGCTACCCGAGCACGTGGAAATCAAGGCCATCGCCAATGTGCCTTCGGAAATCCTGCGCCCCAGCGAGACCACCGAGACCATAAGCCTGGTGGAGCTGGCCCTGCTCAATATCGATCGCCAGGTCACCTTGCGCCTGAAATTCGCGACGCTGTTGGACAGCGAAAGCGGTAGCGAGCTGGGCCTCGCCGGCCTGACCGTTGCCTACCTGCGCACGCTGGTCATCGACCTGGACGTGGCCCGCCAGTACGACGAGAAGATCACCGCGTTGTTCGACATCAGCGCCACGGCCACGCAAGCCCAAGCGTTGCGCGCGCAGATCATGGCTCAGCCTTATCGGGCAAGCCTGGCGTTGGAGGCGCTGAGCGCCTGGCGTCGCGGCCATATCGATGAGGCAGGGCATCGCTTGTTCAGCCAATTGCTCGCGGTGCGCAGCGCAGCGCAGTGGCAGGCCGAGCACGCCGGGGTGACGCTCAGCACCGCGCACCTGTGGCTGGGCGGGACCGGTCCTGCCAGCCCCAGCGGTCTGCTGTTGATAGAGGATACTGCCAACGAGCGTTGCTTCTTGTACCTGCCCAAGGTGCCCGAGGGCGCGGCATTCATTCAACGAAGCACTGTGGAGGCGCTCAAGGGGGATCTGCTGCGGCGCTTGCGCTCGCCGTCGATGCGTACCTGGTTGGCCGGGCTGGCCGGCATTGGCCAGGCCAGCCGTGCTGCTGAAGACTATCTGTGGCAAGCCTACGAGCGCGAGTTCAGCGGTTTCGTGCGTTTCACCGCCCTTGGCGCACCAACCTGGCCGCTGGCCGCAGCGCTGCTGCACAATCGCAGCCAGACCTTGCGCAGCGACGGCCAGCGCAAGGCGCGCAGCCGCGCCGACGTGCGCGAGGCGTTCGCCCGGCAGTTGCGCGAGGGCGGCAAAGACTTGCTGCGTTCGGGGCTGTCCTATTTGCCGGTGATCGGCACGGGTATCCAGCTGTACGATGGCTGGAACGACGCCACTGATGCCGTGCAGGCCTTTCGCCAGGGCGACACGGCCCTGGGGCTGCGCCGCTTGGTGTCGGCGGAGTTGAATTTCGGCTTCGCGCTGCTCTCGATCATTCCGGGCATGGCGCTGGCGAAGTCCGCGCGCAGCTCGCTGCGGCTGCGCCAGGCCCGCCGCCTGGAACCCGCGCCGGTGCACATGCGCAAACCCGGTTACGCCAGGGATGACTTCACCGGCTTCGAGGTAGACGTCGATCTGGTAGGCGCCAGCCCGCAGACCGGCGTTGATGCGGGCACCTGGAAGCAGGGCGGCAAGCTCTACCTGTGGCAGGACAACAAGGCGTATGAGGTGTTTCGGCGCAGCCATGAGTTCACGCTGCGGCTGCGCCGGGCAGGCAACCAGCTCATTGACCCGCCCGTGCGCCGGGCCGCCAACGGCCGCTTCGTGCGTCATGGTGACACCGGGTTGAGAGCCGGAGGCCGGTCGCGGGCTGGCAGCACCGAGGCGGCCAGCCCGTCGACGCTGGCCAAATACGAGATCGATGCCGGCGATGTGGCGCTCATGGACGAATTTCTGCGCAGCGCCGGAAAATATGATTTGTGGGACGGGGCGGTCAGCATCGGTGCCAAGCCCAAGGCCACCGATGCCCCACGCTCGGTGTTCATCAAGAAACGCGCCGAACTGCTCAAGGACGCCGACGCCTACCTGGAGAACGTGACGCTACCGGCGCGGCCGTCATTGCCGGTGCTCGATGCAGACCTTTCCCACGCCGCGCTGATCGAGGCGGTGTACGCCAAAAGCAATGGCCTGGTGATCGGTGAGGCCCACGGTGCCAGCGCGCCGAAGCGTTTCCTGCAAGACAATTTCGCCACACTCAAGGCGCAGGGGGTGAATACCCTGTATTTCGAACACCTGATGAGCGACTTCCATTTCGATGACCTGGTCACGCTCAACACCACGGGAGAGCTGACGGCCAGCTTGGCGAAACGGTTGGACTGGCTGGACAGCGGCAATCGGCTCACGGGTGACTATACGTTTCGCAGCCTGATCGTGGCCGCCAACAAGCAGGGGTTGGAAGTGGTCAGCCTCGACTGCGCCGCCGCCTATTACGACAAGGGTGTGCTCTCCCGCCATGCGGCCCCCCGGGGGCAGATGTTCAGCTACACCGCGACCCAGGTGATCGGCGCGCACCAACTGGCGCGGGGCGAGCACAAGTGGGTGGCCCTGGTCGGCAACAGCCATTCCAACACGTTCAAGGGGGTGCCAGGCCTGGCCGAGCTGAACCGCGCCATCGGCCTGCGCGTTGACCGTACGCCGACGGGGCAGCGCCCGCGGTTGACCGTTGACGCCGGCGAGGCGCTGTTCGGCAGTGGCGGGCAGTTGGTCAAGGCTGACCTGCATTTACAGGTAGACGTGCCTGGCATGCCGCCCGAGCCAGTCGCCACCACCACCCTCGCGCGGCCCGGCCCTTCGCGGCTCACCAGCACGGCGCCGCGGCTTAGGCGACCCGGCATGTTCTACATCGAGAAAGTCGCCGACAAGCGGGTGATCGTGCACATGAGCCGCGACGGCCAGATCTATCGCACGCCCGTGATGAAAGAGCTGGGGCACTACTGGGTGGCACGCCCCACCTGGGACAAGGTGCACGGGCGTAAATTCTGGACGTTGG
The DNA here is from genome assembly GCA_963816515.1 of uncultured Gammaproteobacteria bacterium. Taxonomy (GTDB): domain Bacteria; phylum Pseudomonadota; class Gammaproteobacteria; order Pseudomonadales; family Pseudomonadaceae; genus Aquipseudomonas. The sequence continues at coordinate 2,885,087 of CAWFKX010000001.1, forward strand.
ACGGCTTGCTCAAGGCGCTGGCGGAGCAGAACCTCACGCGGGTTGATTGAGGCATGGGGTGGCCCGCCTGGCGCGCCAGGCGTGGCCGCCCGCCGTGGCTCTTTAGTGAAAAGTCCTACAAAAGTTAGGGAAGCGGCCTGCATATGCGAAGGCGGGTGTTTTGTGAGAATCCGCGCCCTTTCTACTCTGCAGGCAGGTGCCGTGTTCAGGGCACCCAGGATGTTTCCTTGACGACCCTCCCTCAAGCCCCTCGGCCCGTCGGCAGCAACGATAGCCTGCTGGCATGTGTGCGCTGGCTGTGCGCGCACCATGGCCGCGACCAGTCGCTGGCGGCACTGACCGCCGGCTTGCCGCTGACGGCCGCCATCGACGCTACCCAGGCCCTGCAAGTGCTGGATGCCGCCGGGTTTGCCGCAGGGCTGGTGCAGCGCAGGCTGGCGAGCCTGCCGGCGGTGTTGATGCCGCTGATTCTGCTGGACCGCCAACAGAACGCGGTAATCCTGCTGGGGCCCTGCCCCGAGGGGTACCAGGTGGTCATGCCCGCATTGGGGCGCGCGCCCATGGTGCTGAGCGCCGAGCAGTTGGAAGCGCTCGATAGTGGCCATGTGATCCTGGCCCGGCCGAAAGCCGAAACAGCACTGCCTGCCGACGAAGGCGCGAGCCTGGAGCAAGGCCATTGGCTGCTGTCCACCCTGTGGCGCTACCGGGCCAGTTACCTCAGCGCTGCCTTTGGCGCGGTGCTGATCAACCTGCTGGCCTTGGCCAGCGTGTTTTTCACCATGAATGTCTATGACCGGGTAGTGCCTAACCAGGCCTATGTGACGCTGTGGTCGCTGGCCATCGGTGTGACTGCGGCGATGGTCATGGAGGCGCTGGCGCGCTGGGCGCGAGGTCGGGTGCTCGACCAGGCCGGAAAAAAGGCCGACCTGGTGATGGGCGCGCTGTTGTTCCGCCAGGCGCTGGCGGTACGCATGGAGCACAAGCCCGGCTCCAGCGGTGCCTTTGCCCATCAACTGCGCGAATTTGAATCGGTGCGCGACTTCAGCACCTCGGCCACGCTGGCGGTGTTGTCGGACCTGCCGTTCTGTTTGCTGTTCATCGCCGTGATTTTTGCCGTGGGGGGCGCACTGGGCTGGGTGCCGTTGATCAGTGTGGTGCTTATCCTGCTGATCAGCATTGCCCTGCAGTGGCCGCTGGCGCGGGTCTTGGGCCAAAACCTGCAGGAAGCCTCCTACAAGCAGGGTTTGCTGATCGAGTCCATCGATGCCCTGGAAACGGTCAAGGCCATGGGCGCCGAAGGTAGCCGTCAGCAGCGCTGGGAGGCGTTGAGCGCGCTGGCCGCGACCTCGTCACTGAAGTCGCGGGAAGTGTCGGGCATCGGCACGGGCGCAGTGGCGTTCATCCAGCAATTCCAGACCGTGGCGCTGATCACCAGTGGGGTGTACCTGATCGATGATGGCGCCCTGAGCATGGGGGCGCTGATTGCCAGCGTGATGCTCGCCGGCCGTGCGACCGCGCCGCTGGGGCAGGTGGTGGGCCTGGCCGTGCGTTTCCAGCAGGCGCGCGCGGCGCTGGCGTCGTTGAACCGGCTGATGGCGTTGCCCGTCGACCGCGACAGCGCCCATGGGTATTTGGCCGATCCCGCCATCACCGGGCAGATGAGCCTGCGCGCCGTCGCCTTTGCCTATCCCACACCGCCCCTGCGCCCGGCGCCGCCGGTGCTGCAGGGTATTGACCTGGAGATCGCCGCTGGCGAGCGCGTGGCCATTATTGGCAGCGTCGGCAGCGGCAAGTCGACGTTGCTGCGGGTGCTGGCGCGCCTGTACCAGCCGGTGAGCGGGCAGATGAGCAGCGATGGCCTGGACATTCATCAGATCGACCCGGCCGACTGGCGCGGTGCGGTGAGTTACGTGGGGCAGGAGCCTCGGTTGTTTCGCGGCACGTTGCGCGACAACCTGCTGCTGGGGCGCCCTGATGCCAGTGCGGCAGAGCTGTTGCAAGCGATGCGCCTGTGCGGCGTGGATCGCTTCGCTGCCCGGCACCCAATGGGTATCAACCTGCCGATCGGCGAGCGCGGCGAAGGCCTGTCCGGCGGCCAGCGCCAACTGGTATGCCTGGCGCGCAGCCTGTTGCGCCAGCCGCGGGTTTTGCTGCTGGACGAGCCCACCAGCGCCATGGACAGCCAGACCGAACAGTATTTCCTCAAGCACCTGCGCGCGGCCAGCGCCGACCAGACGCTGGTACTGGTGACCCACCGGACCACAGCGCTGACGCTGGTGGACCGGGTCATTGTCATGGACGACGGGCGCATTATCGACGACGGTCCCAAGGCCCGCGTGCTGGCCACGCTCAAGCAAGGAGCAGGGCTATGAGCCGCTGCCGAGGGTGGCGCCGTTCACCGCGCCTGAGCGCTGCCGACGCTGCCTACGTCAATGATCTGCAGGCCGCGCTGCTGGCCCAGCGCGCACCCGACGGTCGTTGGCTGTTGTATTTTCTCGCGCTGGTGCTGGGCGTGGCGGTGCTGTGGGCGGCCAACGCCCGCGTGCAAGAAATTACCCAGGCCCAGGGCCGGGTGATTTCGCAAAGCCGCGAGCAGGTGGTGCAGAGCCTGGAGGGCGGCCTGGTGGCCAGCGTGCATGTCAGTGAAGGGGCGGTGGTGGAGCGCGGCCAGTTGCTGGTCACGCTGGACCCCACGCGTGCGGATGCCGATTTCCGCCAGGGCCAGGCCCGTGTGCTGGGGCTGCGCGCCGCCGTCGAGCGCCTGCGAGCTGAGGCTTACGGCCAGGCGCTGCGGCTGGACGCTGTGCGCGGCGAGGACAGCGTGCTGGCCGACCATGAGCAGCAAGCGTTCGACAACCGCCGCAAAGACCTCAACGACAGCCTCGAAGCCCTGCGCAACAGCCTGACACTGGCCAATCGCGAAATTGCCCTGACCGAGCCGCTGGTGGGCAAGGGCCTGATTTCGGCTGTCGAACTGCTGCGCATGCGCCGCCAGGCCAGTGAGCTACAGGCGCAGATTGTCGAGCGCAACAACCGCCACCGCGCCGAAGCCCAGGCCGAGCTGGCGCGTCAGGAATTGGAGTTGAGCCAGGCCGAGGCCAGCCTCAAGGGCCAGGCCGATGTGCTGGCGCGAACCCGATTGCACGCGCCGCTGCGCGGAACGGTGAAAAATATCCGCGTCACCACGGTGGGCGGCGTGGTGCACGCCGGTGAAGTGATCATGGAAATCACCGCTCTGCACGACCAGTTGCTGATCGAGGCCAAGGTGCTGCCCGGCGACGTAGCTTTCTTGCGCGCAGGGCTGCCGGCCACGGTCAAGCTCACGGCCTACGACTACAACATCTATGGCGCGCTCAGCGGCACGGTGCAGCAACTGAGCGCCGACACGTTCGCCGCCGAGCCCGGTACCCGCGGGCCTAAAGACCCGGACAGCTGGTACCGCCTGCTGGTGCTGACCGACAGTGCCACGCTGCGGGCCGGTGGCCAGGCGCTGCCGATCACCCCAGGCATGCTCGCCAGTGTCGACATTCGCACGGGCGAGAAAACCATCCTCGATTACCTGCTCAAGCCCCTGTTCAAGGCGCGCGAAGCCTTCCGGGAGCGTTGAACTTGAAACATCTGGCACTGTGTGTGGCCCTGGCGGCGACACCGCTGCAGGCCGCGTCCATTACCGCTAGCCACTATCAGACGGCGGCGCGCTCTGACACCCCCCTGCGCTCGCTGCTTGCCCCGGCGGTGGCCCAGGCGCTGGCGCGCAGCCCGCAATTGGCGCGTAGCCAGGCCGCCGAAGCGGCGGCGCACGCCGAGCTGCAAGGCGCGCAGGGGCGTCGGCTGCCGCAGCTGGGGGTATCGGCCACCAGCAACAGCGCAGCCTTCGGCGCCCATGCCGAGACGTTGCCGCGCCAAGGGCACGGCGTGCGGCTTGAAGTGGTTACGCCGCTGTACGACGGTGGCGGCCGCCGGGCCAACATCGAGGGGCAGCGCCAGTTGTTCGAGGCCACCAGCCAAGCGCGCGAGCAGGCCAGCCAGGACCTAGCCTGGCAAGTGGTCGCCTTGATGCTGGAGGCCGGGCGCGACAGTGCCCTGGTCGAGCTGGCCAGCGAGTACCAGGCGCGCATGGCCGACCTGGTCTCGCGCCTGAGCGAAATCGTCAGGGCTGACCCGGGCCGTGCAAGCGAACTGACCCAGGCCCGCGCCCGCTTGTTGCAGGCGCGCGCCGCCCTGGACGCTGCCCAGGCGCAACGCCAGGAAGCGCACCTGGGGCTGGTCAGCCTGCTCGGCGATAGCGGTGAGGTGGCAGTGCCCGGCACGCACTGGGCGTTAAGCCCGATGCCCCTGGAGCAACTGCTGCAACGTATTCACAGCCACCCGGCCGTGCGCTCCAGCGAGGCCCTGGCCCAGGCGGCGCAGGCCCAGGCATACGTGGCGCATTCGCAAGCGCTGCCGCAGCTGGACTGGGTGGTGGGCAAGTCACTGGAAAGCGACGCGCTGGGGCGTGAGCAACCGTGGAGTACGCACTTGTCGCTGCGCTGGGCCGCCTTTGACGGCGGCACCGCGCGCGCCGCGCAGCGGGCATCGCTGCAGCGCGCGCAGATGGCCGACGAAGACCGGCGGTTGGCGTTGCAGCAACTGGATTATCAAGTGCGCGAAGCCGAGCAGGCGGCACAGGTGGCCAGCGAGCGGGCCCACCTGTATGGGCGCTTGAGCCAGGAATCTGCGAAGATACGCCAGGCATTCTTCGAGCAGTGGTACCAGTTGGGCCGGCGCACGTTGCTGGATGTACTGGCATCGGAAACCGATCATTTCGGCAATCGCCAAGTGGAGGTGTCGAGCCGTTTCGAGGCGGCCAGCGCGACCTTGCGTGGCTACTGGCGGGCGGGGATGTTGCTGGAGTGGCTGGCAACGGACGGCTGAACGCGGCCCGTGCAGAGGAGCCGCGCCCGCAAGGGAGCGCGGCGGGTTTCACCCTCAGGCAGCGATCACGTCATCCATCGCGATCAGCGCTTGCAGGTTCAACGTGGTGCTGTCAGCCGGTGCAGCATCGGCCAGCGCGATGTCGGCAGGCGCCTCCAGCGAAGCGTGCAGGTTGGCCCATTGTTCGGCATCGGGCTCGGCATCGTCCAGGGCGGTGTCGAACAGCGCCGGGGCGCTGTCCAGCAAGGCATCGGATTCGATACCGTTTTCCACCACCAGGTCGAACGGTTCGCTGTCCTGGCCGTTGGCGCTGGCGGTGATGCTGTGCTGGCCCGGTTGCAGCGTCGGGCTGAACTGCCACATGCCCTGATCGTTGGCGGTGGCCTTGCCGATCAGCACGCCGTTGTCGTAGAAGAATACGTCCGCGCCTGGGGTGGCTGTGCCGAGGAAGCGGGGAGTGCTGTCTTCGGTGCTATCGCCGCTGTGCAGCAGCGAGGTGCCGTTGGCATCGTCCATGGCCGAGCCGATGTGCGGGGCGATTTCAGGAGTGGGCTCCGGGGCGGCGCCCACATTCACGTCCAGGTCGAACGGCTCGCTGGTCTGGCCGTTGACGGTGGCGGTGAGGCTGTGGTGGCCGCTTTCCAGGGTAGGGGTGAACTGCCACTTGCCGTCGGCACCGGCGACGGTCTGGCCAATCAGCACGCCGTTGTCGTAGATGTACACGGTGGCACCGGCGGTTGCCGAGCCCAACAGGCGCGGTGTGGTGTCATCGGTGCTGTCGCCGTTTTGCAGAATGTTCATGCCGTTGGTGTCATCGATGGCCGAACCAATGTGCGGCGCTGGCTCCGGCGTTGGCACAGGTACCTCGCCTTCGATATCCAGCACGAACGGATCGCTGCTGTAGCCCATGCTGCTGAAGGTGAAAGCGTGTTGGCCTGGCGCCAGCTCTGGCGAAGGCGTCCACTGCCAATTGCCGCTGGCGTCGGTCTGCACGGTGGCGATCAGCACGCCATTGTCGTAGATCTCTACGGCGTAGCCGGCACCTATACCGCGGCCCAGGAACGTTGGCGTGGTGTCATCGGTGCTGTCACCGCTGTGCAGCAGGCCGGTCTGGCTACCCTCGTCATCCAACACAGTAGTCACCGAAGGGCCGAAGCCGTTTGCTTGAACGCCGGAGGCTGCCTGGCCTGAAGCGACAGCGGTTTTCGCTGTATCGGTGCCCAGGCCGGCGAATGCGTTTTGCTCGGCGGCAAGGCGATCCATCAGGTCGGCTGCTGGGGTGGTTGCTTCAATATTTTTCATGGATACCGTCACTGACAGGAAATTGAAATCGACACAGGGCTGCCGCCAGCCTCGGGCTGGCGGTGGCTGTGTGAAAGGCGCCGGGCACACCGGTAGGGCGTTGTTGGCGCCGGAGGATTATTCAGGTTCGCTGTAGGAAGGATCAGGTGACGGCGTCTGAAATGACTGTAGGAAAGGTCTCGACGTGAAGCTGTCAGGCCGTGTGGCCTGACAGCGGCAGGCTCATCAGAAGTGCGCGTCAGCCATGCCCAGGCAGGTGTCATCCCGGGCCGCCAGCAGGCTCAGTTCGTGGTGGCAGGCGGGCACTTCCCAGGTCAGGAAATAACGCGCTGCGCGCAGTTTGCCGTGGTAGAAGTCGGCGTCCACCGCCACGCCGCGGTCCAGCCCTTCCTGGGCGCGAATGGCCTGCTCCAGCCAGCGCCAGCCCACCACCGTGTGGCCGAACACTTTCAGGTAAAGCGCCGAGTTCGCCAGGGTTTCGGTGACCTGGCCCTTCGCCAGATCGCCAATCAGGCCCAGGGTCACGCTTTGCAGCGCGGTCAGCAGTTGCTCCAGGGGTTCACGCAGGGCGGTCAGTTGCGGGTGCACGCGAGCACGTTCGCAGGTCTCGGTGATCAGGCGCATCAGCTGCTTGAGGCCGGCGCCGCCGTTCTGTGTCAGCTTGCGGCCCAGCAGGTCCAGTGACTGGATGCCATGGGTGCCTTCGTGAATAGGGTTCAGGCGGTTGTCGCGGTAGTACTGCTCTACCGGGTATTCGCGGGTGTAGCCGTGGCCGCCGAGAATCTGAATGGCCAGTTCGTTGGCCTTCAGGCAGTACTCCGAGGGCCAGGATTTGACGATGGGGGTCAACAGGTCCAGCAGTTCGTGGGCCTGGCGGCGCACCTCCTCGGTCTCGCCGGTGAGGGTGTCGTCAAACAGGCGCGCGGCGTACAGGCCCAAGTCGAAGGCGCCTTCCACGTAGGCCTTCTGGGTCAGCAGCATGCGCCGCACATCGGCATGGTTGATGATTGCCACTGGTGCGGTGGTGGGGTCCTTGGCATCGGGCAGGCGGCCCTGCGGGCGTTCGCGGGCGTAGTCCAGTGAGTACAGGTAGCCGGCGTAGCCCAGCATCACCGCGCCCATGCCGACGCCGATACGGGCCTCGTTCATCATCTGGAACATGTAGCTCAGGCCTTGGTGTGGCTTACCCACCAGATAGCCGACACACTCCCCGTTATCGCCGAAGTTTAGCGCCGTCGAGGTCGTTCCGCGCCATCCCATCTTATGGAACAGGCCGGCCAGCAGCACGTCGTTGCGCTTGCCCAGGCTGCCATCGTCGTTGACCAGGAATTTGGGCACGATGAACAGCGAAATGCCTTTCACCCCCGGCGGCGCATCGGGCAATTTGGCCAGCACCAGGTGCACGATGTTCTCCGACAGTGGGTGGTCGCCGCCAGAAATGAAGATCTTGTTGCCTTTGAGCCGGTAGCTGCCGTCGGCAGCCGGCTCGGCGCGGGTGCGTATATCGGACAGCGACGAGCCCGCATGGGGTTCGGTGAGTGCCATGGTGCCGAAAAAGCGCCCTTCGATCATGGGCTGCAGGAAGCGCTGCTTCTGTTCCTCGCTGCCGAAACTCTCGATCAGGTTGGCGGCCCCCATGGTCAAGAACGGGTACGACGTGCTGCCGGCGTTCGCTGCCTGGAAATGCGCGAAGCAGGCCTGGGACAACAGCGTCGGCAACTGCATGCCGCCGTCCTCGAACGAGCGCGCGGCATTGAGAAAGCCTGCCTGCAGGAACGCATCGACGGCCGGCTTCACCTCGGGGATCAGCACGGCGGCGCCGTTCTCATAGCGCGGCTCGTTCTCGTCGGCCTTTCGGTTGTGCGGTGCGAAGTATTTCTCGGCGATGCTGCGCGCGGTGCCGATGGCGGCGTCGAACGTTTCGCGGTTGTGCTCGGCGAAGCGCTCGCGCTGGGTCAGGCTGAGGGCGTCGAGTACTTCATAAAGCTCGAAGGCCAGGTTGCGGGAGCTGAGCAGGGTCTCGGACATGGCGGCATCCTTTTAGTGATGCGCCGAGTGTAGAAGTGGAGCGGGGACGGGAACAGCAAGATAGACGCCGGTGATGATACCAACCTTGCAGCGCCGGGTGGCCGCGTCTGGGGGCGACGGCGCAGGAGCAAAAAAAGGCGCCGGGGTAGGCGCCTTTTTCATTTCAGCTATCAGCCGATGGTCATCAGGCTGGCATTACCACCTGCAGCAGCGGTGTTGACGCTCAACGCCCGCTCGATCACCAGGCGTTCCAGGGCGATGTTGCTTTCGCCATGGGACAGGCCCTGCACGCCGACGATGGCGCCGGCACGCTTGGCCACTTGCTGGCAGACCGCGCGCAGTTGGTCGGAGTCACCGTGGTGCAGTACGGCGTCGAATACCACTTCATCCTTGGTCCACTCCGGCACCCACTGGATGCGGGCCTGCACGTCCTTCGGCAGGCGCGCGCGCAGCGGCTTGCTCACCTCGGTTTCCGGCCATACGGCGGTGCTGCCCACGGCCAGGGCCGCGGCCAGTTGCACCAGCAGGTCAGCTTCCTGGTCGGCCAGGCACAACACGTGCTCGCGCGGCAGGATGCTGTAGCTGTTGCGCTCGCCGGTAGGGCCTGCCAGTTGGCGGGTCACGCCGCTTTGCGACTGCTGGGCGAATTGCGCGCACAGGCTGGCAAGGTCGGCTTGCTGGTTGCCTTGGGCCCAGGCTTGCAATGCTTGCAGCGGCTTGGCCAGGGCGTCTCGCAGGCGCACGTCGGGCGCGCTGGCTTCGTCGGCACGCTTGAAGGTGTGCTCGATGGCGCCTTCCGGGCGGGTCGACAGCAGGCGGTACAGGTACAGCGGGCCGCCGGCTTTAGGGCCGGTGCCCGACAGGCCTTCGCCGCCGAACGGCTGCACGCCGACCACGGCGCCAACGATGTTGCGGTTGACGTAGACGTTACCGGCGTTGACGTTGTCGATCACCTTGGCGATGGTCTCGTCGATACGGGTGTGCACGCCCAGCGTCAGGCCGTAACCGGAGGCGTTGATCTGCTCGATCAGCTGGTCAAGATTCTTGCGGTTGTAGCGCACCACATGCAGCACCGGGCCGAAGATTTCTCGTTGCAGCTCGTCGAAGCTTTCCAGCTCGATCAGGGTCGGCATCACGAAGGTGCCGCGCTTCACTTCCTCGCCGTCGGCGATGGCCACCTGGTACACGGTGCGGCCTTTGTCGCGCATGGCCTGGATGTGCTTCTCGATACCGGCCTTGGCTTCGGCGTCGATCACCGGGCCAATGTCCACGGACAGCCGCTCGGGGTTGCCCAGGCGCGATTCGGCCATGGCGCCCTTGAGCATTTCGATCACGCGGTCGGCGGAATCTTCCTGCAGGCACAGTACACGCAGGGCCGAGCAGCGCTGGCCAGCGGAGTCAAAGGCCGAGGACACCACGTCGATGACCACCTGCTCGGTCAGCGCCGAGGAATCGACGATCATGGCGTTCTGGCCGCCGGTCTCGGCGATCAGTGGAATCGGCCGGCCCTGGGCGTCCAGGCGGCCGGCGACGTTGCGTTGCAGCAGGCGCGCCACTTCGGTGGAACCGGTGAACATCACACCTTTCACGCGCTCGTCACCCACCAGGCGCGCACCCACGGTTTCCCCACGGCCTGGCAGCAGTTGCACCACGCCCTCGGGAATCCCGGCTTCCAGCAGCAGGCGCACGGCCTGGGCAGCGACCAGCGGGGTCTGTTCGGCCGGCTTGGCCAATACCGGGTTGCCGGCAGCCAGGGCGGCGGCTACCTGGCCGGTGAAGATCGCCAATGGAAAGTTCCACGGGCTGATGCACACCACCGGGCCCAGCGGGCGGTGGGCGTCGTTGCTGAGGTCGTTGCGCGCCTGCACTGCGTAGTAGCGCAGGAAGTCCACGGCCTCGCGCACTTCGGCGATGGCGTTGGCGAAGGTTTTACCGGCTTCGCGGGCCAGCAGGCCCATCAGTGGCTGAATCTCGCCTTCCATCAGGTCGGCGGCGCGCTCCAGGACAGCGGCGCGCTCGGCGGGCGGGGTGGCCTGCCAGATCGGACCGTTGCTCATGGCGCACAGCAGCGCGTTGTCGACGTCCTCGACCGTGGCTTCCTGCACGTGGCCTACCACGTCGCGGTGGTCGGACGGGTTCAGCACGGCCTGGGCCGCTTCGTTGCTGGCCGTGCAGCCCAGCATCGGCGCTGCTTTCCAGTCGGTGTGGGCGGTGCTCAGCAGGGCGCACGACAGCGAAGCCAGGCGGTGTTCGTTGGCCATGTCGATGCCGGCCGAGTTGGCGCGCTCGGGGCCATACAGGTCACGCGGCAGCGGAATGCGCGGGTGTGGCAGGCCGAAGTTGCCTTCCTGGGTGGCCATGCGCTCGATGGTGCTGACCGGGTCGGCCACCAGCTCCTGAATGGAAATGGAGGTGTCGGCGATGCGGTTGACGAATGAGGTGTTGGCACCGTTTTCCAGCAGGCGGCGTACCAGGTAGGCCAGCAGGGTTTCGTGGGTGCCAACCGGGGCGTACACGCGGCAAGGGCGATTCAGCTTGCCGTCGGCGACTTTGCCTACCACCTGTTCGTACAGCGGTTCGCCCATGCCGTGCAGGCACTGGAACTCGTACTGGCCGGGGTAATAGTTCTGACCGGCGATGTGGTAGATGGCCGACAGCGTGTGGGCGTTGTGGGTGGCGAACTGCGGGTAGATGACTTCCGGCACCGACAGCAGCTTGCGTGCGCAGGCAATGTAGGAAACGTCGGTGTACACCTTGCGGGTGTACACCGGGTAGCCTTCCAGGCCCTCGACCTGGGCGCGCTTGATCTCGCTGTCCCAGTAGGCGCCCTTCACCAGGCGGATCATCAGGCGGTGGCGGCTGCGACGCGCCAGGTCGATCACGTAGTCGATCACATAAGGGCAGCGCTTCTGGTAGGCCTGGATAACGAAGCCGATGCCGTTCCAGCCGGTCAGCTGCGGCTCGAAGCACAGGCGCTCCAGCAGGTCCAGCGACAGCTCCAGGCGGTCGGCCTCCTCGGCATCGATGTTCAGGCCGATGTCGTAGTGCTTGGCCAGCAGGGTCAGCGACAGCAGGCGCGGGTACAGCTCGTCCATCACGCGCTCGTATTGGGCGCGGCTGTAGCGCGGGTGCAGCGCCGACAGCTTGATGGAGATGCCCGGGCCTTCATAGATGCCACGGCCGTGGGAGGCCTTGCCGATCGAATGGATGGCCTGCTCGTAGGACGCCAGGTACTTCTGGGCGTCGTGCTCGGTCAGTGCGGCTTCACCGAGCATGTCGTAGGAATAGCGGAAGCCCTTGGCTTCGAATTTGCTGGCGTTGGCCAGTGCCTCGGCGATGGTCTCGCCGGTGACGAACTGCTCGCCCATCAGGCGCATGGCCATGTCGACGCCCTTGCGGATCATGGGCTCGCCGCTTTTGCCGATGATGCGGCTCAGGGACGAGGTCAGGCCTGCTTCGTTGTGAGTCGACACCAGCTTGCCGGTCAGCAGCAGGCCCCAGGTGGCGGCGTTGACGAACAGTGACGGGCTGTTGCCCAGGTGCGGCTGCCAGTTGCCGTTGCTGATCTTGTCGCGAATCAGTGCGTCGCGGGTGCCCTTGTCGGGGATGCGCAGCAGCGCTTCAGCCAGGCACATCAGCGCCACGCCTTCCTGGGACGACAGCGAGAACTCCTGCAGCAGGCCCTGGACGATGCCGGCGCGGCCGCCGGCGCTCTTCTGGTTGCGCAGCTTCTCGGCGATGCCGGCGGCCAGCTTGTTGGTGGCTTCGGCCATGGCGACCGGCAGGCGCGCCTGCTCCAGCAGCATGGGCACCACTTCGGGCTCAGGACGACGGTAGGCGCCGGTGATGGCCGCGCGCAGCACTGATTGCGGGAGGATGCTTTCCGCGAATTCCAGGAAGCATTGATGGCTGTGGTCGGCGTGCACGTCGCCGGCGTCATCGGCGCCGTTGTGCGCGTGGCCATTGAGTTCAGGCAGGGTGGCGCCACCCTCGAGCTTTTCCAGGTAATTGAAAATCGCTTGCTTGATCAACCAGTGCGGGGTGCGGTCGATGGAGTGCGCAGCTGTTTTCAGTCGCTCGCGGGTAGGGTCATCAAGTTTGACCCCCAGGGTGGTCGTCGCCAATTTCTTGTCCTCATCAAGGCCACGTGGGTGTGGCAATAAAGCCGGCGGCAAGATTAGCCGTTGCTCTGGGTTGGGTGCAACTAGGTGCAACCCGTAATTTCATGAAAAGTTGCACCTGTTGTCAGGGCGTGCGCCGAGTGTGACGAATCTGCACATCGGCGGTGCGCACCCACGTGACAACGCTCCCAAAAGAAGCAGAATCAGGCGCTTGGCCGCTTTTCCCAACTCTTCTGTAACAGGGTGCAACTTGCAGGCCATAAAGGTTGCGCCTGGTCTGGGCGCGCCCCTAGGATGCACTGCTTCGGTGCAACCCATTGCCGCCGGTCAGCGCTTTCGTTTCAGAAGGTGCAACCGGTCGGTTGCGCCCCAGAACAACAACGAAAAGGAACTTCCCATGGGTGCAAGCAACCCCACGCTGATCACGTTTTTTATCTATATCGCCGCCACCGTGCTGATTGGGCTGATTGCCTATCGAGCCACCCATAATCTTTCCGATTACATTTTGGGAGGTCGCAGCCTGGGCAGCGTGGTCACGGCCTTGTCCGCCGGCGCCTCGGACATGAGCGGCTGGCTGCTGATGGGCCTGCCGGGCGCCATCTACCTGTCGGGGTTATCGGAAAGCTGGATCGCCATCGGCCTGGTCATCGGTGCCTACCTCAACTGGCTGTTTGTGGCCGGGCGCCTGCGGGTGCAGACCGAGCAGTGCGGTGACGCTTTGACCCTGCCGGACTACTTCAGTAGCCGCTTCGAGGACACCAGTGGCCTGCTGCGGGTGATTGCCGCGGTGGTGATTCTGCTGTTCTTCACTATTTACTGCGCATCGGGCATCGTCGCCGGAGCGCGGCTGTTCGAGAGCACCTTCGGCATGAGTTACGAGACCGCGCTGTGGGCCGGGGCGGCCGCCACCATCGCCTATACCTTCGTGGGCGGTTTCCTTGCCGTCAGCTGGACGGATACTGTGCAGGCGACGCTGATGATCTTCGCCCTGCTGCTCACGCCCATCGTGGTGATGCTGGCCACGGGTGGCGTCGACAGCAGTTTCCTCGCGATCGAAGCGAAAGATCCGGCGCACTTCGACATGCTGCGAAACACCAGCGTCATCGGCATCGTCTCGCTGCTGGGTTGGGGGCTGGGCTATTTTGGCCAGCCGCACATTCTGGCGCGGTTCATGGCGGCGGATTCGGTGAGGTCCATCACCAAGGCGCGGCGCATCGCCATGGCCTGGATGGTGTTGTGCCTGGGTGGCACCGTCGCCGTGGGCTTCTTCGGCATCGCCTACTTCTCCGCGCACCCCGCGCTGGCGGACGCGGTGAACGACAACCATGAGCGGGTGTTCATCGAGCTGGCAAAAATCCTGTTCAACCCGTGGGTTGCCGGTGTGCTGCTGTCGGCGATACTGGCGGCGGTGATGAGCACCCTCAGTTGCCAGCTGCTGGTGTGCTCCAGCGCCCTCACCGAAGACTTCTACAAGGCCTTCCTGCGCAAGGGCGCTGGCCAGCGCGAGCTGGTGTGGGTAGGGCGGGCCATGGTGCTGGGCGTGGCGCTGGTGGCCATTGCCCTGGCCGCCAACCCGGAAAACCGTGTGCTGGGCCTGGTCAGCTATGCCTGGGCCGGCTTTGGCGCGGCGTTCGGGCCGGTGGTGCTGCTCTCGGTGCTGTGGCGTGGCATGACCCGCGACGGCGCGCTGGCTGGTATCGTGGTGGGAGCGGCGACCGTGGTGGTGTGGAAAAACTTCAGCCCCATCGAACTGTACGAAATTATTCCCGGCTTCTTGTTCGCCAGCCTGGCCATCTGGCTGGTGAGTGTGCTGGGGCAGGGGCCATCGGCGAGCATGCAGGCGCGTTTCGACGCCTCGCGGCAGGCTTACCACCACGGCAAGTGATCGGAATGCCGGCCTGCCAACTTGGGTTGTCGGGCCGGCTCAAGGTAAACTCCCCGGCCTTGCAGGAGTTGCCATGAACTATCGTCACGCCTATCACGCCGGCAACCACGCCGACGTCTTCAAACACCTGGTCCTGAGCCGCCTCATCGCCTTGATGTCGCGCAAGGAGCAGCCGTTCGCCTACCTGGACACCCACGCGGGCATTGGCCTGTACGACCTGCGTGGCGACCAGGCCAGCCGCACCGGCGAGTTCCTGGAGGGCATCGCCCGTCTGTGGCAGGCCGATGACCTGCCGGCGCTGACCGCCGACTACATGGGCATGGTGCGCGACATGAACCCCGACGGCGAGTTGCGTTACTACCCGGGTTCCCCGGAAGTGGCGCGTCGCCTGACCCGCCCCCAGGACCGTGTGCAGCTCAACGAAAAGCATCCTGAAGATGGCGTGCTGCTCAAGGACAACATGAAGGGTGACCGCCGCGTAGCGGTGCACCTGGGTGAGGGCTGGCACGTGCCACGGGCCTTGCTGCCGGTGCCGGAAAAGCGCGCCATCATGCTGATCGACCCGCCGTTCGAGCAGTTGGATGAAATGCAGCGTTGCGCCAAGGCGTTGAAAGAAGCGGTAGGGCGCATGCGCCAGACCGTGGCGGCCATCTGGTACCCGGTCAAGGACCAGCGTGCGCTCAAGCGCTTCTACCAGGACCTGGCAGGCAGCGGCGCGCCGAAGCTGTTGCGCGTGGAATTGCTGGTGCACCCGGTGGACACCCCCAACAGCCTTAATGGCTCGGGTTTGGCGATTGCCAACCCGCCGTGGGGGCTGGAGGAGGAGTTGCTGCAGCTGCTGCCATGGCTGGCCGAGAAGCTGGGCCAGAGCAAGGGCAGCTGGCAGATGGATTGGCTGATCGCTGAATAATCCCGCGTGGGAGCGGATTCTACCCGCGAAAGCTGCACCGCATATTCACTGAAGGATCGCGGCGTTCTTTTCGCGGGCAGAGCCCGCTCCCACATCAAGCCGGTCAGCGATTCAGCGAAGGCGGCATGCACACGCCAGTACCGCCCAGCCCGCAATACCCTTCAGGGTTCTTGGCCAGGTACTGCTGGTGGTACGCCTCGGCGTAGTAGAACGCCGGCGCCTCGGCGATCTCGGTGGTGATCTCGCCTTCGCCGGCCTTGGCCAGCTCGGCCTGGTAGGCCGCCTTGCTGGCCTGCGCGATGGCGAACTGTTCCGGCGTGGTGGCAAAGATCACCGAACGGTACTGGGTGCCGATGTCGCCGCCCTGGCGCATGCCCTGGGTCGGGTTGTGGGATTCCCAGAATGGCTTGAGCAGGGCCGCGTAGCTGGTTTCCCTGGGGTCGAACACCACCAGCACTACTTCGCTGTGGCCGGTCAGGCCCGAGCAGGTTTCCTCGTACGTGGGGTTCGGCGTCAGGCCGCCGGCGTAACCCACGGCGGTGGTGTACACGCCCGGTTGTTGCCACAGCAGGCGCTCGGCGCCCCAGAAGCAGCCCATGCCCAGAATCGCCACTTCCAGCCCCTCCGGGAATGGCCCGGTCAGGGGGCGGCCGTTGACGAAGTGCTCGGTGGGCACGCTCATCGGTGTTTCACGGCCAGGCAACGCCTGGGCGGCGGTAGGCAAGACGTTTTTGTTCACAAGAATCTCCGAGCGCAGAACCATGTCCCATTCCCCCTGGATCAGATGTGGATAACCTGGGTTGTCATCTATTGATAGCCCGACAGTTTGCCCGAGAGTCGCGCCGCTGTCAGGCCATTGGTCCGCGCGGGTAGCGTTTCAGGCGGCGCAGCAGCTCGTGGCTAGGGATAGGGCGGTCGAACAGGTAGCCCTGGCCCACGTCGCAGCGGTGGCGACGCAGGAAGCTCAGCTGTTCGGCAGTCTCGATACCTTCGGCCACCACCTTGAGCTTGAGGTTGTGGGCCATGGCGATCACGGCCGAGGTGATCTCCATGTCGTCCTGATTGTCCGGGATTTCATGGATGAAGCTGCGGTCGATCTTGATGATGTCGATCGGGAATTTCTTCAGGTAGCTCAGCGATGAGTAGCCGGTACCGAAGTCGTCCATCGCCAGCGTCAGGCCCAGCTGTTTCAGCTGGTCGAGCTGTTGGTGGGTATCGTCGGTGGCTTCCAGCAGCAGGCCCTCGGTCAGCTCCAGCTCCAGCAATGGCGGGTCCAGCGCTTCTTCCTTGAGGATATGGGCGATGGAGGCGACCAGATCGGGGTCGGAGAACTGTTTGGGCGACAGGTTGATAGCCACTTGCAAGCGGCCCATGCCAGCGGCGATCAGGCTTTTGGTCATGCGGCACGCCTGGCGCGCGATCCACTTGCCGATGGGGATGATCAGGCCGGTCTCTTCGGCCACGCTGATGAACTGGTCAGGGCGGATCATGCCCTTTTCCGGGTGGTTCCAGCGCAGCAGCGCTTCCATGCCCAGCAGGCGGCCAGTGCGCAGGCACAGCTTGGGCTGGTAGAACACCTCCAGCTCATTCTGGGTGAGGGCGCGGCGCAGGTTGTTTTCCACGAACAGCTTGTAGCTGGCCTCGGCGTTCAGCGCCTCGGTGAACACCTGCACCTGATGCTTGCCGTTCGCCTTGGCCTTGTGCAGCGCCAGGCCGGCGTTTTTCATCAGCGTCTGCGGGTCGCGGCCGTGCAGCGGTGCGCACGCCAGGCCCACGGAGCCGGTGACGTTGATCAACTGGTTGTCGACGAACATTGGCTTGTCGAGGGTCTTGAGCACCTGTACCGCAGTCTGCTGGCCGCTTTCCAGGTCGGTATTGTCCAGCAGCACGGCGAATTCGTTACTGGCGAAGCGCGCCAGGCTGCCCGTGGGGCTCAGGCTGTTGCGCAGGCGTCGGGCCAGGCTGATCAGCAGCTTGTCGCCGGTCTGGTGGCCGAGGCTGTCGTTGATGCGTTTGAAGTTGTCGATGTCCACCAGCAGCAGGCTGATGGGCGTGTCGCTGTCGCGGGCAAAACGTTCATCCAGGTTGCGGATGAACGCTGGGCGATTGCCCAGGCTGGTCAGGTTGTCCGTGTAGGCCAGGCGCTCGATGCGCTGCTGGGCCAGCTTGGCCTGGGTGATGTCTTCGTAGATGCCGATGTAGTGGGTCAGCTCACGGTTGTCACCGTACACCTTGGAAATCGACAACTGGCCCCAGTAGGGCTCAAGGTTCTTGCGCCGGCTCTTGAACTCGCCTTGCCAGCTGTTGCTGTTGGCCAGGCTCGACGGCGCGTCGAACAGAATCTCGCTGAGGTTTTCCAGCGCCGGCAGTTGCGACAGGCGCTGGCCGTGAACCTCTTCGGTGCTGTATTGGGTGATGGCGGTGAAACTGGGGTTCACGTACTCCACCACGCCTTCGCAGTTCACCAGCAGGAAGGCGTTGGCGCTTTGCTCCACCGCGCGCTGGAACAGGTGCAGGGCACTGGTGGCGGTGCGGCGGTTATGGTTGTTGATCACCTGGGCGAACTGGTCCGCCAGCTCGCCAGCGAAGGCGATCTCGTCCGACTGCCAGGGCCGCGTTTGCCCGGTCTGTTCCAGGCACAGCACGCCCACCACCTGGCCGTCGATGCGGATGCTGGCGTCAAGAATGGCGTTGATGCCTTGTTTGCGCAGCACGTCGGCCATTTCCAGGGTACGCGGGTCGCTGGCGGTGTCATTCACATCCACGGCGCGGCTGGTGTGCAGCGCTTCGAGGTAGTCGCGGTACTGGCTGATATCGATCGGGTCGGGCTGGCGGTATTCGTCGCTGGCCACGTCGTACGCGGCGATGGGCTCCAGGCGCTGGCCCACCAGGTTCCAGAGCCGGGCGCCACTGATGCCGTAGATTTCGCAGGCGCTGCGGGTGATCAACTGCCCGGCTTCCTGCAGTGGGTTATTGGTGCTGTAGCGCTGGCGGGCCAGGCGCAGAATCAGGTCCTGCTGGGCGCGCACACGCTCCAGATGCTGCAGTTGCTCTTGCTGGGCGCGCTGGTTGAGCTCCAGGGCAATCTGCAGGCGAGTGTTCTGGCTTTCCAGGTCGCCTTGGCCGGGCAGCAACTCGCCAATCAGCTCTTCGACCACCAGCAGGTAGCCGCGCAGCAATTGGCGATTGTGCTGCTTGTAGGGCTCGCCTACTTCCAGCAACGACAGCGGCCCGCTAGTGGTGTGCAGGGTGTAACGCACCAGGTAGTGAGGCTTTTGCGCCAATTGTAATTGAATGGCGTCATGCAGCTGATAGCGCGCTTCGGGCTCCATCAGGCTGGCATAGGGCGAGCCGACCAGCGCGCACAGCTCAGCTGCGGGCAGGCCGAATTGGCGCTCGCAGTTGGGGTCCAGGAACAGCAAAGCCCAATTGGCTTCGTTCAGCCGTTCGAAACGCAGCATGCCGAGGCGCGAAGGCACCGGCAGTTGCGTCACTACCTCGGCCGCCATACGGCTGGCGGCATCGGGTTGGCTTTTCATGGAGAGCTCGCTTCAAGAGTGCTGGTCGCGCACGGCGGGATAAAACCCCCTGGGTCCGGGCGCATATGGCAAGGTTGCATCATGGCGCTCAGGCTGACAAGCAATACAGTGGCTCCGTGCCTGTATCGTTATCGGCAGGGTAAGTCGATACTTCAATTTCGGCTTGAAATGAGTATTTGTGGTGGTTTTGTTGGCGCCAGAGACCGGGTGGTTCTAAAACGAAGTCTCTCGGGGCCACACCCATTTGGTGCCATGGCAACAAGGCGGACTGCGCAGATGCCTTGTTTGCCTGGCTTCAGGCTGTCAAAAACCAAAAAAAAGCCCCGCCAATTGGCGGGGTTGAGGTACGAGCGAGCAGCTCGAAAAAAATGGCTGCCTCTCCCTTGCGAAAGAGGCAGCGAACAGCGGTTTACAGCAGCATGGTGCGGATGTCGGTCAGCAGGTCGCCCAGGCGCTTGGTGAAGCGCGCGGCGGCGGCGCCGTTGATCACGCGGTGATCGTAGGACAGCGACAGCGGCAGCATCAGCTTGGGCTGGAAGGCTTTGCCGTCCCAAACTGGCTGCATGGTGGCCTTGGAGACACCCAGGATCGCCACTTCCGGCGCGTTGACGATCGGCGTGAAGCCGGTGCCGCCAATGTGGCCGAGGCTGGAGATGGTGAAGCAGGCGCCCTGCATGTCGTCTGCCGAGAGCTTTTTGGTCCGGGCTTTTTCAGCCAGGGCAGCGGCTTCGGCAGCCAGTTGCAGCAGGCTCTTCTGGTCGACGTTCTTGATGACCGGTACCAGCAGGCCTTCTGGGGTGTCCACCGCGAAGCCGATGTTGACGTACTTCTTGCGGATGATCGCCTTGCCGCTAGGGGCCAGCGAAGCGTTGAAGTCCGGCAGCTCCTTGAGCAGGTGCGCACAGGCCTTGAGCAGCAGTGGCAGTACGGTCAGCTTGACGCCGGCCTTCTCGGCCACGGCTTTCTGCGCGACGCGGAAAGCTTCCAGCTCGGTGATGTCGGCCTGGTCGAACTGCGTCACGTGCGGCACGTTCAGCCAGCTGCGGTGCAGGTTGGTGGCGCCAGCCTGCATCAGGCGGGTCATCGGCACTTCTTCGATTTCACCGAAGCGGCTGAAATCCACGACCGGGATCGGCGGGATGCCGGCGCCGCCGGTTGCGCCTGCGCCGGCAGGTGCTTCCTTGGCCTTGGTCATGATCGACTTCACGTACGCCTGAACGTCTTCTTTCAGGACACGACCGTGCGGGCCGGTAGCGCTGACTGCGCTCAGCTCGACGCCGAACTCGCGGGCCAGTTGGCGAACCGCCGGGCCTGCGTGAACCTTGGCGCCCGAAGCAGCAGCGGGGGCTGCGGCAGCCGGGGCTGGCGCGGCCGCAGGCTTGGCAGCTGGCGCGGCGGCAGGGGCCGCGGCGGCCGGTGCGGCAGCGGGTGCTGGCGCCGCAGCCGGGGCAGCGCCCGCGACTTTCAGTTTGAGGATCAGGTCGCCAGTGCCGACTTCGTCGTCCAGCTTGACGCTGATGCTCTCGACTACGCCGGCGGCTGGAGACGGGATCTCCATGCTGGCCTTGTCCGATTCCAGGGTGATCAGCGATTGATCAACCTCGACGGTGTCGCCGACCTTGATCGACAGCTCGATGATCTTGGCCTTGCCCGACGAGCCGATGTCCGGCACGTGGATGTCCTGCACGCTAGGGGCGGCGGGCGCAGCGGCCGGAGCCGGGGCAGCAGCAGGCGCCGCAGCGGCGGCAGGTGCGGCCGCCTGGGCCGGTGCGGCGGCTGGGGCGGCGCCCGCAACCTTCAGCACCAGGATCAGGTCGCCGGTACCCACTTCGTCGTTGAGCTTGACGCTGATGCTCTCGACCACGCCAGCTTCTGGCGATGGGATTTCCATGCTGGCCTTGTCCGACTCCAGGGTGATCAGCGATTGATCAGCCTCCACGGTGTCGCCGACCTTGACCGAGATCTCGATGATCTGGGCCTTGCCCGATGAACCGATGTCCGGCACGTGAACGTTCTTGCTGGCGGCGGCAGCGGCCGGAGCCGGTGCGGCAGCCGGGGCTGGTGCAGCCGCTTCGGCTTTTGGCGCAGGCGCAGCAGCGGCAGGCGCGGGCGCTGCGGCAGCGCCCTCGACTTCCAGCTCCAACACGTCGTCGCCTTCTTTCAGGCGGTCGCCCAGCTTGACCTTGATGGCCTTGACCACGCCGGCCTTGGGAGCAGGGATTTCCATGCTCGCCTTGTCCGACTCCAGGGTCAGCAGGCTCTGGTCGGCTTCGATGCGATCACCGACCTTGACCAGCAATTCGATTACTTCACCTTCACCGCTGCCGATGTCAGGTACGCGAATGATCTCGCTCACGGAAATTCTCCTCAGCAGTCCAGTGGGTTGCGTTTTTCGGGGTCGATACCGAACTTGGCGATGGCTTCGGCCACCACTTTAGGTTCGATGTCGCCACGATCAGCCAAGGCTTCCAGGGCAGCCAGCACGACGAAGTGGCGGTCGACTTCGAAGAAGTGACGCAGCTTCTTGCGGCTGTCGCTGCGACCGAAGCCATCGGTACCCAGGACTTTGAATTCCTTGGAAGGAACCCACTGACGGATCTGCTCGGCAAACAACTTCATGTAGTCGGTAGAAGCAATGACCGGGCCCTTACGGCCGGTCAGGCACTCTTCAACGTAGGTGGCGCGTGGCTTCTGGCCTGGGTGCAGGCGGTTGAAGCGCTCGGCCGCCAGGCCGTCGCGACGCAGTTCGTTGAAGCTGGTGACGCTCCACACGTCGGCGCCGACGTTGAACTGCTCGCGCAGAATCTTCGCCGCTTCGCGCACTTCACGCAGGATGGTGCCCGAACCCAGCAGTTGCACGTGGTGGGCCGCTTCTTTCTTGTCTTCTTCCAGCAGGTACATACCCTTGACGATGCCTTCCTCGACACCGGCCGGCATGGCAGGTTGCTGGTAGGACTCGTTCATCACGGTGATGTAGTAGAAGACGTCCTGTTGCTCTTCGGTCATCTTCTTCATGCCGTCCTGAATGATCACCGCCAGCTCGTAGCCGTAGGTAGGATCATAGGTGCGGCAGTTCGGGATGGTGGCAGCCAGGATGTGGCTATGACCGTCTTCGTGTTGCAGGCCTTCACCGTTCAGGGTGGTACGGCCGGCGGTGCCGCCAATCAGGAAGCCACGGGTACGGCTGTCGCCAGCGGCCCAGGCCAGGTCGCCGATACGCTGGAAGCCGAACATCGAGTAGAAGATGTAGAACGGCAGCATCGGCTGGTTATGGCTGGAGTACGAAGTACCGGCAGCGATGAACGAGCTCATGGCGCCCGCTTCGTTGATGCCTTCTTCCAGGATCTGGCCTTTCTGGTCTTCCTTGTAGAACATCACCTGGTCTTTATCGACAGGCTCGTAGAGCTGGCCGACGGAGGAGTAGATGCCCAACTGGCGGAACATGCCTTCCATACCGAAGGTACGGGCTTCGTCCGGGATGATCGGAACGATGCGCGGGCCGATTTCCTTATCCTTGACCAACTGCGCGAGGATGCGCACGAAAGCCATGGTGGTGGAGATTTCGCGGTCGCCCGAACCGTCCAGGATCGCTTTCAGCGTATCCAGTGGCGGGGTAGGGACGCTGAAGCTGTTGGCGCGACGCTGCGGCACGAAACCGCCCAGTGCGTTGCGGCGCTCGGCCAGGTAACGAGCCTCGGCGCTGTTGGGCTCTGGCTTGAAGAACGGCAGGTGCTCGAGTTCTTCGTCCTTGACCGGAATGTCGAAGCGGTCACGGAACAGCTTCAGGCTGTCGACGTCGACCTTCTTGGTGTTGTGCGCGGTGTTTTTCGCTTCGCCGGCACCGGTGCCATAACCTTTGATGGTCTTGGCCAGGATGACGGTTGGCTGGTCCTTGTGGTTGACCGCTTCGTGGTACGCCGCGTAGACCTTGTACGGGTCGTGGCCGCCACGGTTGAGCTTCCAGATCTCGTCGTCGGACAGGTCGGCGACCATGGCCTTGAGCTCTGGGGTGTTGAAGAAGTGCTCGCGCACGAAGGCGCCGTCCTTGGCCTTGTAGTTCTGGTACTCGCCGTCGATGACTTCGTCCATGCGACGTTGCAGGATACCGTCGACGTCCTTGGCCAGCAGTGGGTCCCAGAAACGACCCCAGATGACTTTGGTGACGTTCCACTGGGCGCCGCGGAACACGCCTTCCAGTTCCTGGATGATCTTGCCGTTGCCGCGAACCGGGCCGTCGAGGCGCTGCAGGTTGCAGTTGATGACGAAGATCAGGTTGTCCAGCTTCTCGCGGCCCGCCAGGGAGATGGCGCCCAGGGATTCCGGCTCGTCGCACTCGCCGTCGCCCAGGAAGCACCAGACTTTCTGCTTGCCTGGCTGGATGAAGCCGCGGTGTTCCAGGTACTTCATGAAGCGTGCCTGGTAGATCGCCTGGATCGGGCCCAGACCCATGGAAACGGTCGGGAACTGCCAGAAATCAGGCATCAGCCAAGGATGCGGGTAGGACGACAGGCCCTGACCGTCCACTTCCTGGCGGAAGTTGTTCATCTGGTCTTCAGTGATGCGGCCTTCCATGAACGCACGGGCGTAGACGCCTGGCGAAGTGTGGCCCTGGAAGTAGATCAGGTCGCCGCCGTGCTCGTCGGTCGGGGCCTGGAAGAAGTAGTTGAAGCCGATGTCATACAGGGTCGCACTGGAAGCGAAGCTGGAGATGTGACCGCCCAGGTCCGAATCTTTCAAGTTCGTGCGCATTACCATCGCCATGGCGTTCCAGCGCACCAGCGAGCGAATGCGGCGTTCCATGAACAGGTCGCCAGGCATGCGTGCTTCGTGAGTGACGGGAATGGTATTGCGGTATGGCGTGGTGATTGCGTAGGGGAGTTGTGAACCACTGCGGGTGGCCAACTCGCCCATGCGAGTCATCAGATAGTGAGCGCGGTCTTCGCCTTCTTTGTCGAGAACCGACTCCAGGGCGTCCAGCCATTCCTGGGTTTCGACGGGATCGAGGTCTTGCATGGCTTGCTCCAGGGCGGAAAGGCTTCCAGAATCGAAGCCTGAGTTTGCGACGGCCTTGTGGGCAGACGTTATAGATTCTTGGATTACCGGGGGTTGTGCCGGCGTCGTGTAGTTTTACTACAAATCGTTCGCCATTTCATGCGTTGACATTGCGACCATCGTAGTAAAACTACAGGCAGAGGCCTTTTGGTCACCTGTCGTGTTGTGAGAAAAATCGTTAACGTGGGTTAAAAATAAGTCCTCAAAAGGTTGGGTGCGATGCTTTCTGCCAAGAAATATCAGATTTCAGCTATTTCTAACTTTTGTACGACAGTCCAACCGGCGCGTTGGGTTCGCTTGGTGTCGTTCAACCCCCTTCGCACGCCGATCAAGGATAGACCATGAGCCTGCCAGCGCCGGTGCAATTGCCGGCTATTTTGACCCCCCTGCTGACCCGCAATCGCCAGACGTTCGAGGCCGCCGTGGGCGCCTTGCAGCGCAGCGAAGAGTTGGCCGCCTGGAGCGCGGAAACCTGGCAGGCCTTCGACCGCGTGTGCGCCGCCAGTGATTTTGTCATTCAGCAAATCAGCGCGGCCCCGGCCATGTTGCTGGAGCTGGTGGCCAGTGGCGAACTGGACCGCGGCTTCGCCAGTGGCGAGTTGCGCGCGCAGATCGCCGACGCCGTGCAGGCCGCCAGCACGGACGATGAGCTTGGCCGCCAGCTGCGCCGCCAGCGTGCCCGCCAGCAGGTGCGCATCATCTGGCGCGACCTGACCCGCCAGGCCGATCTCGTGCACACCTGTCGCGATTTGTCGGACATGGCCGACGCGGCAATCGATGAAGCCTATAAATGGTTGTATAGACGTCACTGCGATCAGTTTGGTACGCCCATGGGCCGACGCAGCGGCGAAGCGCAGCACATGGTCATCCTCGGCATGGGCAAGCTGGGCGCGGTGGAGCTGAACCTGTCCTCGGACATCGACCTGATTTTCGCCTACCCCGAAGGCGGCGAGACCGAGGGCGTCAAGCGCCCGCTGGACAATCAGGAGTTCTTCATTCGCCTGGGCCAGCGGCTGATCAAGGCGCTGGACCCGGTGACCGTCGATGGCTTCGTGTTTCGCGTCGACATGCGCCTGCGCCCCTACGGTTCGGCCGGCGCCCTGGTGCTGAGCTTCAACGCGCTGGAGCAGTACTACCAGGACCAGGGTCGCGACTGGGAGCGCTACGCCATGATCAAGGCGCGGGTGGTGGCGGGCGATCAGCAGGCCGGCGCGCAACTGCTCGAAATGCTGCGCCCGTTCGTATACCGGCGCTACCTGGACTTTTCGGCCATCGAAGCGCTGCGCACCATGAAGCAGCTGATCCAGCAGGAAGTGCGACGCAAGGGTATGGCCGACAACATCAAGCTGGGTGCCGGCGGCATCCGCGAGGTGGAGTTCATTGCCCAGGCCTTTCAGCTGATTCACGGCGGCCGCGACCTCAGCCTGCAACAGCGACCACTGCTCAAGGTGCTGGCCACTCTGGAAGGCCAGGGCTACCTGCCACCGGCGGTCATCGACGAGCTGCGCGAGGGGTATGAGTTCCTGCGCTACACCGAGCACGCCATTCAGGCCATCGCCGACCGCCAGACGCAAATGCTGCCGGACGGCGAGGTCGACCAGGCGCGTATTGCGTTCATGCTCGGCTTTGCTGACTGGAACACGTTCCATGAGCGCCTGATGCACTGGCGCGGTCGCATCGACTGGCACTTCCGCCAGGTCATCGCCGACCCGGACGACGAGGAGGGCGACGAAGGCGAAGTGGTGGTGGGCGGCGAATGGCTGCCGCTGTGGGAGGACGTGCAGGACGAAGAGGCCGCTTGCCGGCAGTTGCAGGACGCCGGTTTCAGCCATGCCAACCAGGCCTTGCGGCAGTTGGCCGGCCTGCGGGCCAGCCCGCAGTTGCGGGCCATGCAGCGCATGGGTCGCGAGCGCTTGGACGCGTTCATTCCGCGCCTGCTGGCCCAGGCGGTGGAGCACGATAACCCTGACCTGGTGCTTGAGCGCGTGCTGCCGCTGGTTGAGGCCGTGGCGCGGCGTTCCGCCTACCTGGTGCTGCTGACCGAAAACCCCGGCGCACTGCGGCGCCTGCTGACCCTGTGCGCGGCCAGCCCGTGGATCGCCGAGCAAATCGCCCGCTACCCGCTGTTGCTCGACGAACTGCTTAACGAAGGCCGACTGTTCAGCCCGCCGCTGGCCCCGGAGCTGGCCGCCGAGCTGCGCGAGCGGCTGACGCGCATCCCCGAGGATGACCTGGAACAGCAGATGGAAGCCCTGCGCCACTTCAAGCTGGCCCACAGCCTGCGCGTGGCGGCATCGGAAATCGTCGGCAGCCTGCCGCTGATGAAGGTCAGTGACTACCTGACCTGGCTGGCCGAGGCCATTCTTGAACAAGTCTTCATGTTGGCCTGGCGCCAGACCGTTGCCCGCCACGGCCTGCCGCAGCGCGCCGATGGCAGCAGCTGTGACCCGGGGTTCATCATCGTCGGTTATGGCAAGGTCGGCGGCATCGAGCTGGGCCATGGCTCGGACCTGGACCTGGTGTTCATCCATGACGGCGACCCCAACGCCGAGACCGATGGGGCCAAGCCCATCGATGGCGCGCAGTTCTTCACCCGCCTGGGCCAGCGCATCATTCACTTGCTGACCACCCAGACCAACTCCGGTCAACTGTACGACGTGGACATGCGGCTGCGGCCCTCGGGCGCCGCGGGCCTGTTGGTCAGCTCGCTGAATGCCTTCGCCCGCTATCAGGAAAATGAAGCCTGGACGTGGGAACATCAGGCCCTGGTACGTGCGCGGGTGCTGGTGGGGTGCAACCAGGTGGCTGCCGCGTTCGAGAAAGTCCGTGCCCAGGTGCTGGGTCGCGAACGCGATTTGCCGACCCTGCGCGCCGAGGTCAGCGAGATGCGCGCCAAGATGCGCGACAACCTGGGCAGCAAGGCTACCGCCGCCGGAACCGCGGCCAATGCCTTCGAGGCGACGGCGCCGTTCGATATCAAGCAGGACGCCGGTGGTATCGTCGATATTGAATTTATGGTGCAATACGCGGCCCTGGCGTGGTCCAGGGATTATCCGGCGCTACTGAAGTACACCGATAATATCCGCATTCTGGAAGG
The DNA here is from genome assembly GCA_963816515.1 of uncultured Gammaproteobacteria bacterium. Classification (GTDB taxonomy): domain Bacteria; phylum Pseudomonadota; class Gammaproteobacteria; order Pseudomonadales; family Pseudomonadaceae; genus Aquipseudomonas. Next base: position 2,911,935 of record CAWFKX010000001.1, read on the forward strand.
GCTCGAACAGGCCGGGTTGATGCCCGCCGATGACGCGGGCCTGTTGCGCGAGGCCTACAAGGCCTACCGCTCGGCCGCTCACCGCCAGGCCCTGCAGAAGCAGGCCGGGGTGATTGCCGGTGATCAGTTTGTCGCCCAGCGCAGGGAGGTGCTGCGCATTTGGGCCTGGTTGGGTTTGGGCTGATGTAGCTGCGCTGATCCCGGGCTTGGAGCCCGAACGGCCAGACAACGGGCGCGGACGGTCAAACCGCGCCTGACCAAAAGACAAGACGGGGAGGCCAGGCTGTATACCAACGGCCTGCTGCCTCCTCGGTCGTTTCTGGAAAAAGCATGAAAATTCTGATCATCGGACCCAGCTGGGTCGGCGACATGGTGATGGCGCAGACACTGTTCCAGTGCCTGAAGGTGCGCCACCCCGACTGCGTGATCGACGTACTGGCCCCCGAGTGGAGCCGGCCGATCCTCGAACGCATGCCTGAAGTGCGTCAGGCCTTGAGCTTTCCGCTCGGCCACGGCGCACTGGAATTGGCCACGCGGCGCAAGATCGGCAAGTCGCTCAAGGGTCAATATGACCAGGCGATCCTGCTGCCCAACTCGCTGAAGTCGGCGTTGGTGCCGTTTTTCGCCGGCATTCCCAAGCGCACAGGCTGGCGCGGCGAGTTGCGCTATGGCCTGCTCAATGACGTGCGGCGCCTGGACAAGGCCCGCTACCCGTTGATGATCGAGCGCTTCATGGCCTTGGCTTTCGAGCCGGGCGCCGAGTTGCCGACGCCGTACCCGCGCCCGCGCCTGCAAATCGAGCCCGCCAGCCGCGACGCGGCCCTGGCCAAGTTCGGCCTGGCGCTGGACCGGCCCCTGCTGGTGCTGTGCCCGGGTGCCGAGTTCGGCGAGGCCAAGCGCTGGCCGTCGGAGCATTACGCCAAGGTCGCCGAGATGAAGATCCGCGAAGGTTGGCAGGTGTGGCTGTTCGGTTCGAAGAAAGACCATCCGGTGGGCGAGGCCATTCGTGACCGCCTGATCCCGGGGCTGCGCGAAGAGTCGGTGAACCTCAGTGGCGAAACCTCGCTGGCCGAGGCCATCGACCTGATGTCCTGCGCCGACGCCGTGGTGTCCAACGACTCGGGCCTGATGCACGTGGCCGCGGCGCTGAACCGGCCGCTGGTGGCAGTGTACGGCTCGACTTCGCCGGGCTTCACCCCGCCGCTGGCCGACCAGGTGGAAGTGGTGCGCCTGGGCCTGGACTGCAGCCCGTGCTTCGAGCGCACCTGCCGCTTCGGCCACTACAACTGCCTGCGCCTGCTGGAGCCGCAACGGGTGTCCGATGCGCTGCAGAAGCTGGAAGGCCCGGCCACGGTCGAACTGACGGTCGGGGTCGATTAAGTTGCGGGTACTGTTGATCAAGACCTCGTCCCTGGGCGATGTCATCCACGCGCTGCCGGCGCTGACCGACGCTGCCCGGGCCATTCCGGGCATCCGTTTCGACTGGGTGGTGGAAGAAGGCTTTGCCGAGATTCCGACCTGGCATCCGGCCGTCGACAAAGTCATTCCGGTGGCCATCCGCCGCTGGCGCAAGAACATTCTGGCCACCATCAAGAGCGGCCAGTGGCGGCGCTTCAAGCAGAGCCTGCGCGAGCGCAAGTACGACCTGGTGATCGATGCCCAGGGCCTGCTGAAAAGTGCCTTGCTGACCCGGTACGTGAAAGCGCCGATCGCCGGCCTTGACCGCGAGTCGGCCCGCGAATCGCTGGCCAGCCGTTTTTATGACCGGCGCCTGGCCGTGGGCCGTGGCCAGCACGCGGTGGAGCGCCTGCGCCAGCTGTTCGCCGTGGCCCTGGGCTACGACCTGCCGGCCACCCCGGGCGAGTACGGCCTGGACCGTGCGCGCCTGGGTGACGGCAAGGCGCGCGTGCCCTTTGTGCTGTTCCTGCACGGCACCACTTGGGACACCAAGCACTGGCCCGAGATTTACTGGCGGGAAATGGCCGAGCGCCTGGGCCAGGCAGGCATCGAAGTGCGCCTGCCGTGGGGTAACCCAGCCGAGCATGAGCGGGCCGAGCGCATTGCCGCGGGCTTGAAAAACGCCGTGGTACTGCCCAAATTGAACCTGGCGGGGGTGGCGAAAGTGTTGGTCGCCGCCAAGGCCTGCGTGGCCGTGGACACCGGCCTGGGGCACCTGGCCGCAGCGCTGGATGTGCCGACCATTTCCCTGTTCGGCCCCACCAATCCGGGGCTTACCGGTGCCTACGGGCCTGGCCAGGTGCACTTGGCCAGCGACTTCGCCTGTGCGCCTTGCCTGTCCAAGACCTGTACCTATCAGCCGACGCCGGATGACCAGCGTCGGTTCGATCTTAAACGCGAGTGGCCCCTGTGCTTCACTCGCCTGAATCCCGAGCGTGTGGCGAGCCGACTAAGCGCATTGTTACTGGCTGAGGATCTTCGTTGATGCAACTGGCGTTTGTTCTATACAAGTATTTCCCTTTTGGCGGGCTGCAGCGCGACTTCATGCGCATTGCCCTGGAGTGCCAGAAGCGTGGGCACCAGATTCGCGTCTACACGCTGATCTGGGAAGGCGACGTGCCGCCCGGATTCGAGGTGCTGGTGGGGCCGGTCAAGGCTTTCTCCAACCACCGCCGCAACATCAAGTTCAGCGCCTGGATGGAAGCGGACCTGGCCAAGCGCCCGGTGGACCGCGTGATCGGCTTCAACAAGCTGCCGGGCCTGGACGTGTACTACGCCGCCGACGGCTGTTACGAAGACAAGGCGCAGACCCTGCGCAATCCCATGTACCGCCTGTGGGGCCGTTACCAGCATTTCGCCGAATTCGAGCGCTCGGTGTTCGCACCCGAGGCCAAGACCGAAATCCTGATGATTTCCGAAGTGCAGCAGCCGCTGTTCATCAAGCATTACCACACCCCGATCGAGCGCTTCCACCTGCTGCCGCCGGGCATTTCCCTGGATCGCCGGGCGCCGGCCAACGCCGCGCAGATCCGCGCCGAGTTCCGCGCCGAGTTCAAGCTGGGCGACGATGACCTGTTGCTGGTGCAGATCGGTTCGGGCTTCAAGACCAAGGGCGTGGACCGCAGCCTCAAGGCCCTGGCGGCCTTGCCGGCGGACCTGAAAAAACGCACGCGGCTGTTCGTCATCGGCCAGGACGAGCCCAAGTTCTTCCAGTTGCAGGCTGCTGCCCTGGGCTTGAGCGATCAGGTGGACATCATGAAGGGGCGCAGCGACATTCCGCGCTTCCTGCTGGGCGCCGACCTGCTGATTCATCCGGCCTACAACGAAAACACCGGCACCGTGCTGCTGGAAGCGCTGGTCGCCGGGCTGCCGGTGCTGGTCTCGGCGGTGTGCGGCTACGCCCACTACATCGCCGAAGCCGATGGCGGCCTGGTGCTGGACGATCCATTCGACCAGGGCCAGCTCAATCAGTACCTGTCGCGCATGCTGGCCGACAACGCTGCCCGTGCCGATTGGGGGCGCAACGGCTTGGCCTTCGCCGACAGCGCTGACCTGTACAGCATGCCGCAACACGCGGCTGACGTGATCCTGGCGGGAGCTGCGTCATGAAGCTGATTCTCGCCGAGCCGTTCAAGACCCTGTGGGCCGGGCGCGACGCCTTTGTCGAAGTGGAAGCGCTGCAAGGCCAGGTGTACCGCGAGCTGGAGGCTCGGCGCACGCTGCGCACCGAGGTCGACGGTCGGGGCTACTTCGTCAAGATTCACCGCGGCATCGGCTGGGGCGAGATCGTCAAGAACCTGGTCACGGCCAAGTTGCCGGTGCTCGGCGCCGGCCAGGAATGGCAGGCCATCCAGCGCCTGCAGGAAGTCGGGGTGCCGACCATGACGGCCGTCGCCTATGGTGAGCGCAACAGCAACCCGGCCGACCAGCACTCGTTCATCGTCACCGAAGAACTGGCGCCCACGGTCAGCCTGGAGGATTTCAGCATCAACTGGCGCGCCGAGCCGCCGCAGCCGCGCCTTAAACGCGCGCTGATCGCCGAAGTGGCGCGCATGACCGGCATGATGCACCGTGCGGGTGTCAACCACCGTGACTGCTACATCTGTCATTTCCTGTTGCACACCGACAAGCCGGTGACCGCCGAGGACTTCAAGCTGTCGGTCATCGACCTGCACCGCGCCCAGACCCGCCCGGCCATCACTCGCCGCTGGCGCAACAAGGACCTGGCCGCGCTGTATTTCTCGGCACTGGGCATCGGCCTCACCCGCCGCGACAAGCTGCGCTTTCTGCGCGGCTACTTCCAGGCGCCGCTGCGCCAGGTCCTCAAGGATGAAGCGCGGCTGCTGGCTTGGCTGGACGCCAAGGCGGAAAAGCTCTATGCACGCAAACTTCGCTACGGGGACGCGCTCTGATGGCCGGTTGGAACCTTGAACCTGGCTATGCGCACCTGCACGCCGACTTCGGCACTCTGGACGCGGTGTTCGCCCTCAAGGGCGAGCACCTGACCCGGGACCCGCTGTCGGAGGTGATTCGTGTCAACCGCGACGGCGTGAACTACTACGTCAAGCGCTACACCGGCGCCGGCAAGGGCCTGCGCCGCTACCTGGGCCGCCCGCGGGTGAAATCCGAGTGGCAGAACCTCAAGCGCTTCGCCAAGTGGGGCATCCCCACCGCCGAAATCGTCGGCTGGGGCCTGGAACGGCGTGGCGCCGCTTTCGATCGTGGCGCGCTGATCACCCGCGAACTGCCCAATACCGAAGATCTGTCGGCGCTGGCCGATAATAGCGACGCACGCCTGAAGGACCGCACCTGGGTCGACGGCATCAGCCAGCAGCTGGCCAAGGCCACGCGGGCCATGCACGACCAGCACTTCACCCACAACGACCTGAAGTGGCGCAACCTGCTGGTGGACGACAAGAACACGCTGTTCTTCATCGACTGCCCCAACGGTGCGTTCTGGATCAGTTTCTGGCTGCGCTATCGCATCACCAAGGACCTGGCCTGCCTGGACAAGGTCGCCAAATACCAGCTGTCGGCTACCCAGCGCCTGCGTTTTTACTTGCAGTACCGCCGGCGCCAGCGCCTGAACGCGTCCGACAAGCGCCGTATCCGTCACATCATCACGTTTTTCGAGGGCCGCGAATGAGCGACTTCTTCGCCGATGCCGAGCGCGCCTTGCTCGAGCGTCATGGCCTGGCCAGTTTTGACGCGCTGTGGACCTTGCAGCTTGACCCGGTCGACGAGCCAAACACGGCGCGCGGCGGCTACAGCCAGGTGTTTCGCCTGGAGCTGGAGGGCAAGGGCTTCTATCTCAAGCGCCAGCGCGGTTACTTGACGCGCACCTTGCACCACCCGCTGGGTGAGCCGACCTTTTCCCGCGAATTTCGCAATATTCGTCGTTATCAGCAACTGGCGATTCCGGCCCTGCAGGCGGCCTATTACGGCCAGCGCACGCTCGACGGCGATCGGTGCGCGATCCTCATGACCCGCGCGCTGGACGGCTGGACCGACCTGGACACCTTGCTGGGCGAATGGGCCAGCAGCACCGCCGCGCGTCGACAGTCCATACTGGTGGCCTGTGGCACGCTGGCGCGCACCCTGCACGGGGCTGCCCAGGTGCACGGCTGCTTCTATCCCAAGCATATTTTCCTGCGCCAGGGCGCCCATGGCTATCAGGCACAACTGATCGACCTGGAGAAGACCCGCCCGGCGTTGTTCGGCCGCCGCGACCGCGTGCGCGACCTGGAGCCTTTGCTGCGTCGCGCGCCCATCTGGGGCGAAAACGATATCCGGGTATTCCTGGCCGCTTACCTGAATCAGGATGGCACCAGCGCCGTGGTTCAGGACTGGTTGCAGCGCCTGACCCGTCGGCGTAGCCACAAGGAGGGCCGCTGATGCGCCTGTCCGAACTGAAAAACGCCGGGCGCGCCCCGGCCTTGCCGCTGAACCTGACGCTGGCCGATGCCGCCGGCAGCGCCGACTTGCAACTGCTCAGCCTGTTGCGCGTGCTACCTGGCCAGCGCTATGTGGGTGCAGGCGTGTGGCGCGGGCGCACGGTGCTGGCCAAGCTGCTGGTAGGGCCCAAGGCTGCGCGACACTTCCAGCGCGAGCGTGACGGCGTCAAGCGGCTGGCCGAGCAGGGCCTGACCACGCCGTTGCTGCTGGCAGAAGGGCTGCAGGACGGCGAGGGCGGCTGGCTGCTGTTCGAGTACCTGGAAGGCGCGCAAAGCCTGGCTCAGGCCTGGGCGACGGTGGAGCAGTTGCCAGTGCTGGCCGATGCCCAGAGCGAAGTGCTCGGCGAAGCGCTGGCGGCGGTGGCGCAGATGCACGCCAAGGGCCTGTGGCAGGAAGACTTGCACCTGGATAACCTGCTGCGTCACAACGGCCAGCTGTACCTGATCGACGGTGCCGGCGTGTGCGCAGAGGAAGCCGGCAAGCCGCTATCGCGCCAGCGTGTGCTGCAGAACCTGGGGGTGTTTTTCGCCCAGCTGCCCAAGACCTTCGAGCCATACATCGAGGAACTGCTGGTCTATTACCTGCTGGCCAACGGTGAGCATGCCTTGCCGCTGGAAGCCTTGCAGAAGCAGGTCGACAAGGTGCGTGCCTGGCGGCTGAGGGATTTCCTCGCCAAGGTGGGTCGCGAGTGCAGCCTGTTCGCGGTCAAGCGCGGGGCATTCATGCTGCGCGCCATTCGCCGTGAAGAAGAGCCCGCGATGCTGCCGGTGCTGGCTGAAGCCGATGCCCTGCTGAACCAGGGCCACCTGTACAAGACCGGTGGCGCCGCCAGCGTTGGTCAGGTGCAGGTCCAGGGTCGCACCCTGGTGATCAAACGCTACAACATCAAGCATTTCGCCCATTGGCTCAAGCGCTTCTGGCGCCCCAGCCGCGCCTGGCATTCCTGGGTGCAGGGCAACCGCCTGGCGTTCCTCGGCATCGCCACGCCCAAGCCGCTGGCGGTGCTGGAAAAGCGTTTCCTGTGGTTGCGCCGCAGTGCCTATCTGGTCACCGAGCATCTGGCGGGGCCCGACCTGATCGAGCGCTTCGCGCCCTACGTTGACAGTGCTCAGGTGCCGGAAGCGGAATTGTCGGCGCTGGACCAGCTGTTCACCGACCTGACGCGCGAGCGCATCAGCCACGGCGACTTCAAGGGGCACAACCTGTTCTGGGACAACGGCCGCTGGGCGTTGATCGACCTCGATGCCATGTGCCAGCACAGCAGCCTGTCCAGCTTCATCCCGGCCTACGCCCGCGACCGCGCCCGCTTCCTGCGCAACTGGCCGGCTGAAAGCGCGCTGCACCAGATGCTCGACCAGCGCCTGCCGCGCCCGGAAGCCCTCAACGCCTGACGCCGCCTGTCGGCCGCTGCTACGGAAACTGCGTAGCCGCCGATAGGCTGCGATAAGGGCCGCAGGCGCTTCAGAACCTGGGCACGCTGCGCGCGCCATCGCAGCCTCCGGCAGCTTGTACGGGGCCGCCAGGGTGCCTGACGAAGACGCCTGAAGCCCACGCCATCCAAGGCAACAAGCCCCCATATGCAGCCCGCCGCGCGAATGCGCTATAATCCCGCCCTTTCGCCGCCGACAGCCTCTTCGGCCCTCGGCGCACATATTCCGTTTAAAGAGGCTAGACCCTTGGCATTGACGATTCTTGGCCTGTCCGGCGCCCTTAGCCATGATCCTTCCGCGGCCCTGTACATCGACGGCAAGCTGATCGCGGCTGCCGAAGAAGAGCGCTTCGTTCGTGACAAACATGCAAAGAACCGCATGCCCTACGAGTCGGCGAAGTTCTGCCTGGAGCAGGCCGGCATCAAGCCGTCCGACGTTGATGTGGTGGCGATTCCGTTCGCGCCCATCAGCCTGTTCGGCAAGGCGCGCTGGCACTACGCCAAGCGTTACTGGTACGCCCCGGACCGCGCCCTCGACGCGCTGCTGATGGGCAACCGCCGCTACAAGCGCTACCGCAACAAGATCGTCTGGTGCCTGGAGCAACTGGGTTTTGACCCGAAGAAGATCAAGATCGAGCCGGTGGAACACCACCTGGCCCACGCTTCCAGCGCCTACCACTGCTCGGGTTTCAAAGAGAAAACCGCGATTCTGGGCATCGACGGCAAGGGCGAGTACGCCACCACGTTCTTCGGCTACGGCGAGAACGGCAAGATCCACAAGATCAAGGAATTCTTCGACCCGGATTCGCTGGGTGGCCTGTACGGCTCGCTGACCGAGTTCCTGGGTTTCGAAATGCTCGACGGCGAGTTCAAGGTCATGGGCATGGCGCCGTACGGCGACGCCAGCAAGTATGATTTCTCGCGCCTGGCCACCTTTGAAAACGGCGAGCTGGTGATCAACACCGAGTACGCCAACGTCATTGGCCTGCGCCGCTATAAAGAAAAGGGCAAGGGTTTCTACTTCTCGCCAAAACTGATCGAGTGGCTGGGTCCCAAGCGCGAAGGCGACATTGCCGACGAGCCGTACATCCACTACGCGGCCAGCATGCAGGCGCTGTTCGAAAAACTGTCGCTGCAGATGATCGACTACTACCTGGGCGACGTGCTCAAGGAAACCGGCAAGCTGGCGTTCGCCGGCGGCTGCGCCCTGAACGTCAAGCTCAACCAGAAGATCATCGCCCGTGATGACGTGAAGGAGCTGTTCGTGCAGCCCGCTTCCGGCGACGCCGGTACCGCGGTTGGCGCGGCAGCCTACGTTTCCCACGCCCGTGGCGTGCCGGTCGAGAAGATGGAACACGTCTACCTCGGCCCTTCGTACAGCAACGAAGACGTGATCGCCGCCTGCGCGCGTCACCCGAGCAAGCCGAACTGGCGCAAGCTGGAAAACATGCCGCAGAACATCGCCAGGATCATGGTCGACGGCAACCCTGTGGCCTGGTTCCAGGGCCGCATGGAGTTCGGCCCGCGCGCCCTGGGCGGCCGTTCGATCATCGGTTGCCCAAGCGTCGAAGGCGTGGCTGACCGCATCAACCACCAGATCAAGTTCCGCGAGCGCTGGAGGCCTTTCTGCCCGTCGATGCTCGACACCGTGGCGCCGCAGATGATCAAGATCGACCACCCGGCCCCTTTCATGACCTTCACCTTCGAAGTGGCTGAAGAATGGAAGACCCGCGTGCCGGAAGTGGTGCACGAGGACGGTACGTCCCGCGCCCAGGTGCTCAAGCGTGAATACAACCCGCGCTACTACGACATGATGAAGGCCCTGGAGGACCTGACCGGTAACGGCGTGTCGTTGAACACTTCGCTCAACCGCCGAGGCGAGCCGATGATTTGCTCGCCTACTGACGCTTTGGACATGTTCTTCGGTTCCGATCTACAGTATCTGATCATGGAAGATATCCTGGTAGTCAAAGACGGCGCTAATGCTTATGACACGATCGGCTGAACGACATGTATTACAGTTTTGCCACGGCTATGACGGACCGTTTCTAGACTGCACGCGCCAGTATGCGCGGTTGTTCGCGGATACTGGCTACCGCGTGACCACGGTGTTCCTCACCGGGCGCGCGGACCCCGAGGTCGCAGCCAGCTGCGCCTCGGACGAGGTCCTGTTCATGGAATACAGCTCGAAGGCCATTCGTGGCCTCAAGCTGGGGGCTATGCGCGATCTGCGCAAGATCGTGGCCAGCCGTGACTTCAGTTTCTGTATTGCCCATCGTTTCAAACCGATTTTCATCACCTTGTGGGGCACCGGCCTGCCTGTCATCGGCGTGCATCATGCGTTTGGTGACTACGAGCGGCGCACCCGCAAGCTGTTTGCCTTCATCTTTCGCAAGCGCCTCAGCTTGCTGGGCGTCTCCGACGCCGTGCGCGATGACATCCGTCGTTGCCTGCCCAATTGGCCGACCGGCCGCATTCGCACCTTGCATAACCGTATCGATGTCAGCGCCCTGCGCGAGCGTCAGGTGTCCGCTGCCGATGCGCGCCAGGCCCTGGGCTTGAGCGTGGATGCCTGGGTTGTGGGCAATGTCGGCCGGCTGCACCCTGACAAGGACCAGGCCACATTGCTGCGCGGGTTCGCCAAGGCGCTGCCGTCGTTGCCGGCCAATTCGAAACTGGCCATCATGGGCTCGGGGCGCCTGGAGCAGGACCTTATCGAACTCGCCCGCGAGCTGGGCATTCTCGAGCACGTGCACTTTCTGGGCGAAGTCGCTGACGGCCGCCGCTATTTCCATGCGTTCGACGTATTTGCCCTCAGCTCCGACAACGAGCCGTTCGGCATGGTCCTGCTCGAGGCCATGGCGGCAGGGCTGCCGGTGGTTTCCACTGCCTGTGGTGGCGCCAAGGAAGTGGTCGAGGGGGTGGGCATTCTAGCGCCGCTGGGCGATGACGAGCAGTTTGCCGCTGCCTTGGTCCACCTTTCCAGGCTTGACGAAGAACAGCGTCGCGACTGTGCCGAACGCATGCTGCAACGCCTCAACGAGCGTTTTTCCGATCGCGCTGCGAGCGAAGTTTTCTGGCGTTTGCCACAAGTCACCGATTTAACCGCGGAGGGTTGATGCTCAACCGAATTCAAGGCTGGCGTGAGCGCGGCTGGACCCCTATTGACGCCGCTGCTTATGCCCAGGCCTGGAATACGTTCGGTGGCAGTGTCGCGACTCACCCGCTGGTCATCGAGCGCCTGGCGGCGCTGGCCGCTATCCCAGTGCGCTACCTGGGGTGGGAGCAGGATGGCGAGCTCAAGGCGGCGATCCCCACGTGGGGGCGCTACCTGGCACTGTCCAAGGAGGTACTCAAGCGCCAAGGCAAGAAAGGCCTGTTCGACCTGGGCAACGCCGAGCTGATCCTGCCTGCCGCGGCCAACGCCCAGGTGCCGCTCAGGCACAAGGGGCGTTACCTGTCCGAGCTCAACCAGGGGCGGTTCGCCACGCTCAAGCCCCAGGCAGAGTCCCTGGCGCTGGCGCGTGAGCCGGAAGACCTGTCGAAGAAGTTTCGCTACAACCAGCGTCGTGAGCTGCGCCTGCTGGAAGAGGCGGGCGGTGTGGTGCGACCGATCAGCGAGTTCGGCAGCGCTGAACTGGCCGCGATCTACTGCGACCTGTTCCTGCGCCGCTGGGAGTTCCCGGCGACGGGCGCCGAGCACATGGCGCAGGTGATCGAGGCGCTGCGGGAACTGTTGATCGGTTCGGTGATCTTTCTCAACGATGCGCCCATTGCCATTCAGCTGGTCTATCGCGTCGAGGCGCCCGAATGGGTCAGCGTCGAATACATCAACGGTGGGGTCGACCCGCAGACTCGGGCGTTCAGCCCGGGCAGCGTACTGAGCTTCCTCAATACCCAGCGTGCGTGGGAAGATGCCCGTGAAGTCGGCAAGCCGCTGCGTTTTTCCTTCGGGCGCGCCGACCGCGAATATAAGGATCGTTGGTGCAACCCGGTGCCGGTATTTCAGATTTGAGCAGAAAACAGCAGTTACTCAAGCGTCACCGTCGCAACAAACGTATCGCCTTGCTGGTCGGCCTGGGGCTGCTGGTCGGGCTCGGCCTGACGGTGGCGTGGTGGTTGCCACTGGTGTTGGCGGTACTGGCGTGGGTGGCTCACGAGGCGTGGTTCGCCGACCACCTGTTCTACTCGCCTGCCGAGGATTACCGCTACAACTTCGATGGCCAGGGTGAAGCGCTGGCCGTGTACCTGAAAGGCCACGACCTGGTGCTCGCCCAGCCGCAGGCGTTGCCTGAAGCCGACACACTGGTGCTTGAAATCGGTGTGCGCAGCGGCTGGCTGGGGCGCTTTCTGGACCCCGCCGTAGAGCTGAGCGGCCCGGGCAGCATTGACTGGCAAACGTTCGAGCGTGGTGCCCGTGGTTTGCGTTACTTGAACCTGAGTGGCCTGGGAGACGCGCTGAGTAACGGCACACTGCGCGTGCGCGGGCGTTTCTGCTCGCTGTTCGGCCAGCCACGGCTGTGGCGCTTTCCTGCGTTGCCACTGACCGACAAGCGCATCATGGTCATCGCCCCGCACGCCGACGATGCCGAGCTGGCTGCCTATGGCGTTTACAGCCGTGCGCACGCCCCATGGATCGTCACGCTGACAGCCGGGGAAATCGAGGCAGAGCACTACCGCGACATGGGCCTTTCCCCGGCGGACGCCGCGCGGATGAAAGGGCGCCTGCGCGCCTGGGATAGCCTGGCGGTGCCTCGCTGGGCAGGCGTACCGCAAGAGCATTGCGTGCAATTGGGTTATTTCTGCCTGCAATTACCGGCCATGCGCGCCGCGCCGGATCAGCCGATGGCGTCGCGCGAGGCCGAGCTTGAGGACATTCGCCTGTTTCGCAAGCTCAACTGTCAGGCGTGGCCTGCGGATGAAGACGGGCGGCCAACCTGGACCAATCTGCTTGCCGATTTGCGTGCCATCCTGGAGCAGGCACAACCGGACGTGGTCATTTTGCCGGATGCCGTGCTTGACCCGCACCCGGACCACATCTGTGCTCGCCAGGCCGTGATCGAAGCGCTGCAGGGCCTGGCCTGGCAGCCGCAATGGCTGTTGGGCTATGCCAACCACCTGCACGACAATGACCGTTGGCCCATGGGCGAGCAGGGCCGTGGCATAGCGTTGCCGCCGTTGATGAACCCCGATCAGCCCATGCGTCCCTTGAGCCTGCCTTTGTCGCTCAGCGAGCAGCGCGACAAGGCCATGGCCTTGGGCATGATGCATGACCTGCAACCGCCGATGAGCTTCAAGCGCCGCCTGCGCCGTACCTTGCAGCGTGTGCTGGCTGGGCGGCGGCATTCGGCGTTCGGAGAAAACGAGTTCTTTCGCAAGATGGTGCGTAGCCAGGAGCTGTTCTGGGTGGTGAAGCGCGACTGACGTTCCCCACCCAAGCGTTACCGGCCCCAGCCGGCGGCCGCCCCCAAGGACGCGCAACGATTAGCGCAAGATGCATGGATTATCGACACGCAAGGTTTCTTAGCGGGGGAATAAATGAATCAGCGCTTCAAGGTGCTGCAATTGCAGCCCGATTACAACGTCAAGCAGCACGACTTTGCCGACCTGGCGGAGCAAATCGTCAAGGCGCTGCCCACCAGCCGTTACGAAGTTGTCGAGGCGTTCCTGCGCGGTCGGCCCGGGCCGGGTGACGCCATCAGCAAGGCGGATCGCTCGGTGTACTTCGAGTTTTCCGACAAATCGCTCAAAGGCATGCGCCTCAAGGCCATGTGGCAGCTTTACAAGTTCTGCCGCGAAGAGCGCTTCGACGCCGTTATCTGTAACCGCTTCAAACCGGTCAATATGATGCTGGCGCTCAACCGCTGGTTGAAAATTCCCCTGTGCGTGGGTATTTCCCATGGTTTTGGCGAATACGACCGCTTCTACCGTCGTCGCCAGACCAAGCGCCTGGTGAGCGCAGCCTGGCGTTTCGTGGGCGTGTCGCCGGCGGTCAAGCAATACCTGCTGGATTGCCGTTGTGGCTTCACCGACCAGAACACCTGGGCGATCACCAACGCCATCGACATCGAGCAGGCCCAGGCGCTTCAGCACAGCCGCGAGCGCGCACGGGAACTGCTGGGGCTTTCGGCCACCGCACGGCTGGTGGGGGCGCTGGGGCGTCTGGTCAGGGTCAAGGGCCATACGTATCTGTTGCAGGCGTTTGCCGCGCTAAAGGACAAGTACCCGACTGCCGAGCTGGCGATCATCGGTGCCGGCAAGGAGCACGCCAGCCTGGCCGCCGAGATCGAGCGCCTCGGGCTTTCCGGCCGTGCGCATTTGCTGGGGCTGCGGCCGGATGCGCTGCAATACGTCAGGGCCTTTGATATCTGGACAATGCCGTCGCTGGCCGAGGGCCTGGGGCTAGCGCTCCTCGAAGGCATGAGCGGCCGCCTGCCGGTGATTGCCACCGATGTTCCGGCCATGCGCCCGTTGATCGCCGGGGCCGGCGGCCTGGCAGTGAAGCCGGCGGACGTGGCGTCGTTGACCGCCGCACTGGACACGTACTTGGCGCTGTCGGATGAGCAGTTGCAGGCCAAGGGCGAGCAGGCCTTTCGGTACCTGGTTGCCGAGCACAACATCGATGTGTTCCGTGCCGAGTATCTGGCACTGATCGAATCCGGCCTGGCCGCATCCCCTGCGGTGGCGCGATGAGCGCCGAGTTGCCGCGGGTAACGGTGGTCATTGCCTCCTACAACCACGCGCCCTACATCGAAGAAAGCATCCTCAGCGTGCTTGGCCAGACATATGCCAACATCGAGCTACTGGTCGTCGACGATGGCTCCACGGACGACAGTGTGGAACGCATTCGCCGCCTGCAGGCCGAGCATGGTTTTGATTTTCGCGTGCAGCAGAACCAGGGCCTGACCCGGACACTCAACGACTGTGCCGCCCGTGCCCAAGGCGTGCTGTTCGTGCCGTTCGGTTCCGATGACATCATGCTGCCCGAGCGTATCGCCATTCAGGTGGCGCACATGGTGGCGCACCCGGAGGTGGGCATTTGTGCCGGAAATATCGAGCTGATGCACGCCGATGGCACGCCTTACCCGGAGAAGCGCCAGAACCGCGATGTGCCATATCGTCGCCTGGACTTCGATGACATGTTCATGGAGCGCAAGCCCTATCCGCCTGCGCCGACCCTGATGATTCGCCGCGATGCGCTGGAACGGGTGGGCGGGTTCGACCCCTCTATTCGCCTGGAGGACCTGTACATAGAGCTGAAGGTCACCCGAGCGGGGTACTACATCGATGGTTTGCCTGTGGTGATGGCGCGCTATCGCAAGCACGCCACCAACTCGTACAAGAACCATCGGTTCATGACCGACAGCATCCTGCGCATATATGCCTTGTTCAGCGATCATCCACAGTACGAAGCGGTGCGCTGCAAGTTCCTCAACTCGATGTTTCTGAAAATGGCCAACCGCGACCCGGCGATGGCACTTGAGTTGCTGGCACAGGTACCCTTCAGGTCCTGGTCGAAGAAAACGGTGCGGGGATTTTTCCGCCTGGCGGGGTTCAAGCTCAAACAATGGCTGGGTGTTCACAAAGCGCGTTGATGCCGGTAAATGACCGGCGAGCCTGGCAGGCCCGCCGACACATTCTTCCCTCAGCTGGCGCTGGCCAGCACCTGCACCTGCTTCTCCATGTTCTTGACCGCCTTGGCCGACGCCAGGGCTGCATAGCCTTTGAGCAGGCGGTCCAGGTGGTCCTCGAACAGCCATGCGCGGTCTTCCTTGTAGCGGCGCATGTGGCGCAGGTTGCGTCGGCGCAGCTCCATGCTCAAGGCTGACGGCAACACGCGCATGTCCGCCAGGTCGATCAGGCCGAACTCGTCGCTGTCCATCACCAATACGTTACCCAGGTGCAGGGAGCGGAAGTAGATGCCGCGCTCGTGCAGCGTGGCCAGGTACTCGCCGAAGCGCTCCACGAGCAGCGCACGGCTGCTTTCGTCTGCCGCGCCCTGCAGGGCCTGGCGCAGTGTTTGCCCCGGCAGTGGCTCGTAGCGCACCCCGGTTTCACCGTCCGGCAGGCTGTAGAGGTTGAGGATGGGCGGCGTGGCGACGCCGTCGTAGGCCAAGCGGATGCTGTTCTCGGCAAAGCGCTGGGCGTAAGGCATGACGCTGCCGGAGGTGTACCAGCGACGCTTGCGGAACAGCTTGAGGAAGGTGCCGTCGCCAAGGATGACGACCTTGGGGCCCGAACCATCCTGTTCGATGACCTTGCCGCCCGCCATCAGCGCTTGCAGTTGTGCCTGGTCCAGGCGCTCGAACATGATGCCCGACAGGCGCTTGGTTTGCCGCGCCAAAGCCACTGCGGCCACCAGGGCCAGGGGAATCCACAGCAGGAACCAGTGTTCCTTGGGGCGCGAAATGACTCCGCCGCCTTCGGTCAGGCCGGCACCGATGCCGTAGACCAGCAGCGTCGAGGCCAGGATCATCAGGCCTTCCTGGCGTTGCTGCCAGGCCTCGAACAATGCGCGCAGTTGCATGAACAACCAGGGCACGAAGCCGATGATGCCGACGTAATAGAGCACGCCCAAGGCAAAGTTGTGAGGTTCGCTGAGTGCAAAGCCGGTGCCCGGGTCGATGCTCAGTTCAGCCTCAAGGCCATGGCCGATCCAGGGTGCCTGGCCAATCAGCCCGAGCACGATGTGCCAGATTTCCAGGCGGAAGGAGTCACCCCTGCCCAGGATGACATCTGGCAGCAGCACCATGACGCCCAGGCCTACGGCGCCGATCAGCACCAACAACAGGATGGAGCGCAGGTTCCAGCACATCAACGCCAGCCACACCGCGGCCATTGCCAGGGCCACCAGAGGCGTGCGCGAGCCGGTGGCCAGCACCGCGGCGAGCATGATCAGCAACCCGGGGATGATCGCCAACTGCCATTTATTGCGCGTGGTGGTGATGGCCAGGTAAAGCCAGTAGACGCAGAAGAAACCGAACAGGTGCGAGCTGAGCAGCGGGTTATCGAACGCACCGGCGCCAATCATGCGGTCACCGGGGGTGTAAGTCGCAGCGAAATGCACAAGGTTGTAGAGCGATGCCAGCACGGCAACGATGGCTGCACCCAGGAACACCGGTTTGACCAGCTCGCCGCGGTGACGCAGGAGCATGCAGGTGCCCGCAAACAACATCACCACGTGGAGCGAGCGCACCACCGGGCCGCGAATGCCGTCGTCGTGGGGCGTCAGGGCCAGGGTGACCAACGACCAGACGGCGAACACGACGAAGGCCTGAAGCACCTGCGAGCGCATGACGAACTTCAGTTCGTAGGGGCGGATGCACAGGGCAATCAGAGTCGGAACGCTGATCAGCGTATAGAAAAGGCGTTGGTGCGCGCTTCGATCAGGCAGGAAATAGAGGCCTGCCAGAAGGAAAAAGAAACCGATCGGAAGCACCCACAGACAGATGAAATCGAACACCCGGTTACTGCTTGAGTGGTTGCTGCGAAATGGCATGCTTAACAATCTTCCGGTCAAAGGGCTTTGAATACTAACGCAATCCATGGGACATGACCCTACGCAGTTTATGTCTACCTGTCGCCGGGCGGAGGTTGGACAGGGGTGCTAACGGCAAGCTGTGATAAAGTCAGCGTCCTTTTTTTGAAAACCTCGCGTGATATGACCGACTCCAGTCTCTCCGCAAGCCCTTCGAGCTTGAAAATCTACTTCCGACTTCTCGGTTACGTGAAGCCCTATATCGGGCTTTTCAGCCTGAGCATCGTAGGCTTCCTGATTTTCGCGTCGACTCAGCCAATGCTGGGCTACATCCTCAAGTATTTCGTGGATGGCCTGTCCAACCCGGACGCCGTGCTGTTTCCGTCGGTACCGTACCTGCGTGACCTGCAATTGATGCAGGCGGTGCCGCTGCTGATCATTTTCATTGCGGCGTGGCAGGGGCTGGGTTCTTACCTGGGCAACTATTTCCTTGCCAAGGTTTCCCTGGGCCTGGTGCACGACCTGCGGGTGCAATTGTTCGACAACCTGCTGACCCTGCCCAATCGCTACTTCGACCAGCACAATTCGGGCCACCTGATCTCGCGCATCACCTTCAACGTAACCATGGTCACCGGTGCGGCCACCGATGCCATCAAGGTCGTGATCCGCGAAGGCATGACCGTGGTGTTCCTGTTCGTGTCGTTGCTGTTCATGAACTGGCGCCTGACGCTGGTCATGATCGCCATCCTGCCGCTGATCGCTTTTATGGTCACCCGCGCCAGCAGCAAGTTCCGCAAGCAGAGCAAAAAGATCCAGGTAGCCATGGGCGACGTCACGCACGTGGCCTCCGAAACCATTCAGGGCTACCGCGTGGTCCGCAGCTTCGGCGGCGAAACCTACGAGAGCCTACGGTTCAAGAAGGCCAGCCAGAGCAACACCGACAAGCAACTGCGCATGACCCGCACCGGGTCGATCTACACGCCGATGCTGCAGTTGGTGATCTACTCGGCGATGGCCGTGCTGATGTTCCTGGTGCTGTGGCTGCGCGGCGATGCGTCGGCGGGTGACATGGTTGCCTATATCACCATGGCCGGCCTGTTGCCCAAGCCGATCCGCCAACTGTCTGAAGTAAGCTCTACCATCCAGCGCGGTGTCGCGGGTGCCGAAAGCATCTTCGAACAGCTGGACGAAGTGCCCGAAGTCGACCACGGCACGCTGGAGCGCGATGCCGTCACCGGTCGCCTGGATGTGCGCAACCTCAGCTTCACCTACCCGGGCACCGACCGCCGCGTGTTGAAGAACATCAGCTTCACCGCCGAACCTGGGCAGATGATTGCGCTGGTGGGGCGTTCGGGCAGCGGCAAATCGACCCTGGCCAGCCTGATCCCACGCTTCTACCACCACAGTGAAGGGGAAATCCTGCTGGATGGCATCGAGACCGAGCAGTTCCGTCTGCTCAACCTGCGCCGCCATATTGCCCAGGTGACCCAGCATGTGACGCTGTTCAGCGATACCGTGGCCAATAACATTGCCTACGGCGACTTGGCCGGCGCACCGCGCGCGGACATCGAGGCGGCTGCCGAGGCGGCTTATGCCAAGGATTTCGTCGATCAGTTGCCCAAGGGCTTCGACACCCAGGTGGGTGAGAATGGCGTGCTGCTTTCCGGTGGCCAGCGCCAGCGCCTGGCGATTGCCCGGGCATTGCTCAAGAACGCGCCGCTGTTGATTCTCGACGAGGCGACCTCGGCCCTGGATACCGAATCCGAACGGCACATCCAGGCCGCACTGGACCACGTGATGAAAGGCCGTACCACCCTGGTCATCGCGCACCGCCTGTCGACCATCGAGAAAGCCGATCTCATTCTGGTCATGGACCAGGGCGAGATTGTCGAGCGCGGGACGCACGCGCAGTTGCTGGCGATGAACGGCTACTACGCGCGTCTGCACGCGATGGGCCTGGATGAGCCGGCAAAGGCTGATTTCACGTGAGGCCATGGCCGGGGCGAGCCTGCCTCGGCCTGCCTGGTCCAAGGCGTGGGGCGGCGCAATTGTATCCAAATGCTTGCGCGCCTTGACCAACGCTAAATAATATCCAAGCTTTTCCCCTCTATGGTTCGCTCGTCGTCATGGCCAGTAGCAGCAGGATGCTATCCACCGCCAGGGAACCCGACGTGTCGTCGACCGTTTTTTGCGCCCTGAAGGCAGCACGCTCGCTGTGCTAATATCGCGCCCCTGTTAATTTTGTATGTGGGTTGCCCATGAAGTTGTCCATGCCGCGATTCGATCAAGCCCCTGTTCTGGTGGTCGGCGATGTCATGCTCGACCGCTACTGGCATGGCGGTACCTCACGGATTTCTCCCGAGGCGCCAGTACCGGTGGTCAAGGTCGAGCAGATCGAGGACCGTCCAGGCGGTGCGGCAAACGTTGCCCTGAACATTGCCGCCCTTGGCGCGCCAGCTTCGCTGATTGGCGTCACTGGCGAGGACGAGGCTGCCACCAGCCTGGCCAACAGCCTGCAGGCGGCCGGCGTGCGTGCGCATTTCCAGCGCGTCGCGCACCAGCCGACCATCGTCAAGCTGCGGGTCATGAGCCGCCACCAGCAATTGCTGCGCATCGATTTCGAAGAACCGTTCGCCACCGACCCGCTGGCCCTGGGGGCCGAAGTGGACGCGTTGCTGGAAGGCGTGAAGGTGTTGGTGCTGTCCGACTACGGCAAGGGCGCGCTGAAAAACCACCAAGACCTGATCCAGGCGGCGCGTGCGCGCAATATTCCCGTGGTCGCCGACCCCAAGGGCAAGGATTTCAGCATCTACCGTGGTGCCAGCCTGATCACCCCGAACCTGAGCGAGTTCGAAACCATCGTCGGCGGCTGCGCCGATGAGGCCGAGCTGGTAGCAAAAGGCGCCAGGCTGATGAGCGACCTGGAGTTGGGCGCCCTGCTGGTGACCCGTGGCGAACACGGCATGACCCTGTTGCGCCCCGATCATCCGGCGCTGCACCTGCCGGCCCGTGCCCGTGAAGTATTCGACGTCACCGGTGCCGGCGATACAGTGATTTCCACCCTTGCCGCAGCCCTGGCTGCGGGTGAGGAACTGCCCCACGCTGTGGCGCTGGCCAACCTGGCCGCCGGTATCGTGGTGGGCAAGCTGGGTACGGCCGCCATCAGCGCGCCGGAGCTGCGCCGCGCCATCCAGCGCGAGGAAGGTTCGGAGCGCGGTGTGCTGAGCCTGGACCAGCTACAGTTGGCGATCGAGGATGCCCGTGCGCACAACGAAACGATCGTTTTCACCAATGGTTGCTTCGATATCCTGCATGCTGGCCACGTCACCTACCTGGAGCAGGCACGTGCCCAAGGTGATCGTTTGATCGTGGCGGTCAACGACGATGCGTCGGTCAGCCGCCTGAAAGGCCCCGGCCGCCCGATCAACAGTGTTGACCGGCGCATGGCCGTGCTGGCCGGCCTGGGGGCCGTGGACTGGGTCATCAGCTTCGCCGAAGGCACGCCAGAGAACCTGTTGACCCATGTGCGCCCGGACGTGCTGGTCAAGGGTGGCGACTACTCGGTAGATCAGGTAGTGGGTGCCGATATCGTCAAGACCTATGGCGGCACGGTCAAAGTGCTTGGCCTGGTCGAGAACAGTTCCACCACGGCGATCGTGGAGAAGATCCGCAGCCGCTGAGGCTGTGATGAACGCCGGCGCCCGCTTTGTTGGGGGCTGTCGGCCATTGGTTGTGCTGCTTCCCGTGGGTCGTTGTCCGGCGCGCAGTCCAGGTTCCGCCAGGCGCCAGCCGACGGGTTCACTTTTTTGTCATGTGGTAAGTCAATAGATGAAAGTCATGCTCTTGGTGATGGACGAACAGCGAGTGATCCTTGATCGCTTATATGAGATCGTCCAGCAGAACTGTGATGAATGTATTGTCTACCGATTGAGCAAGGAGCAGCAGCTCAAGTTGGGGCCGTTTCTGGCCTCGGTGAACTACCAGGAATTCGACCGTGTGGTGATTTTTTCCCGGGTCAAGCGCCTGGCGCCGCAACTCAATGTGCTGAAGTGCATCCCGGGGCTGATTTTCCTGGAGCACGACGCCTATCAGAACTACATGCCCAGCAGCAAATACCAGGGGGCCTACTCGCGGCTGTACTCGGCGTTGCCGTGGTGCCGGGTGCTGGTGTCCGGTGCTGTGGTTGCGCGCCGACTGAGGGACGAAGGCATTGACGCGGTGTTCGTCTCAAAGGGCTATGACGAGCAGATGCTCCACAACCTCAATGGTCCGCGTGATATTCCCGCAGGATTCCTGGGCAGCTTGAAAAGCAAGGAATATGCCCAGCGCAAGGCCATTCTCGAGTCCTTGGCCCAGCGTACCGGCATGCTTGTGACCCGAACCAAGTCCGGTGACGAATACCTGCAGACCTTGAACCGCATCAAGGTGTTCGTCAGTGCCGACATCGGCATGGGGGAGTTCATGATCAAGAACTTCGAGGCCATGGCCTGCGGTTGTGTGCTGTTGGCCTGGAGCCAGGGCGAGGAAGACCGCTTGCTGGGCTTCGAGGACATGCACAACACGGTGTTCTACCGTTCCGAAGAGGAGGCGGTGCAGAAGCTGGAAATGCTGCGCAACGATCCGCAACTGGCGGAGCGCATTGCGCGCAACGGGCAGGCCTTCGCCGAGAGCCGCTACTCGTTTGCCCGCGTCGGTGCCGACCTGGCCAACGAAATCCAGCGCGACATGCGCCCCTGGCCGCTGCCCTCGGCCGTGACCCGCTTGCTGGTCAAGTTGCGCCACGGGATCAAGGTGGCGGGCTGAATGGAAAGGCAACAGGACGGAACCTGCAACGAAATGGCATTGAACGCATTGCCCGGTGGTGATCAGGATGTGTTCGCGGCGCTGCCGGACGAGCTCAAGGCCTGCCTGAGTGCGGCGGCGCGCGTGGTATTGGTCGCCAACAACCCGGCCATTGGCCCGGCGGACGTACAGGCATTGAACTTGGGCGCCGATGACGTGGTGGTCAGTTTCAACACCTGCATCAAGGTCGGTTTGCTTCATCCGGCCAGCACCCATGTGTTCGTACATGGTTTCAATGCCCCCGATGCGTACTTCTTCGGCCTGCCCTATGGGCCCGATGCCAAGGCGCTGTTCCTGTGGCCATCCGCACGCTGTTTTACCGTGCTGGTGGGTTGCACGGCGGCCCTGTCGCCGTTGCCGCAGGTGACGTTGCTGCGTGAGCGCATCCCCTTGCCGCCCTTGTGGAATTACCCCGTCGACCGTCCGGGCGGCAAGCGCTATGTAGGGCCTTCCACAGGGTTCAACGCGTTGGTGCTGTTCGACTGGCTGCGCAGCCAGGCCGGTTACAACTATCAGTTGCTGACGTTGGGGTTCTCCAACGAGGCCGGCAAACTGTGGGGCGGGCATGCCTGGGACTATGAGCGCGCCTGGTTGCTGAAGGCCGACGTCACCAGCATCAAGCTGCAGCCGCGGCGCAGTTGGTGGCAGCGCCTGTTCAAGCATAAGTAGATGCCTGTTGGTCAAGCAGGTCGAAGTGGTCGAATATTTTTCCGGGGTGGCGTGAAGTGTTGAAAGTTGCAGTGGCGTTTTTTGGTATCCCACGAAATTCCGGAATCTGCTTTCCGTCCATTCAGGAAAACCTGTTGGCCCAGTTGCCGCCTGACAGCCAGGTGAAGTGCTTCTACCACCTGTACAAGATTGATCAGGTAGAGAACCCGCGCTCTGGTGAGCAAGGCGAACTGCGTAGTGATAACTACCACGTGTTCGACACCATGACCGGTGTACTGGACAGCACTGACGGTGTGTTGGAGCGCTGGAATTTCGAGCGGGTGAAGGCGCAGGGTGACACCTGGGCGGATAACTTTGCGTCGTTGCGCAACCTCATCTACCAATTGAACTCGTTGCACCAGGTGACCGGGATGATGGAGTCGTTCGACCCCGACTTTGTGGTGTTTGCGCGCCCGGATATCCTGTATCACACACCGATCCCGGCATACGTGTTCAAGTGCCCGCAGGCGCGGCGTCATAACGTGTATATCCCGGACTGGCAGTGGTGGGGCGGCCTCAATGACCGCTTCGCCATTTGCGGGCGCGATGCGTACCAGGCCTACGGCAAGCGTATCGAGAAGATCTTTGAATTCTGCGACGCCACGGGGCGCAAGTTGCACTCCGAGCGCCTGCTCAAGTACGTGTTGCAAACGGCTGGCGCGAAGGTCTGCACCATGTCGACCACGGCCTCGCGGGTGCGCATCAATGGCGAGTTCGCCGAGGAATCGTTCTCGCCCAAACGCGGCATGGGGCGGCGCGAGAACCGCTATTTCCACTTTTTCGCTCGCCTGCGCACCTGGCTCGACCGGCGCCTGAAAGACCAACCCGGGGCATGACGGGTACGGCGGCGGGCTACTTGTGCAAGCCGCCGCGCACCAGGCGTACCAGCTGACGGGCCTTGACCCTGAGGCGCTTGAGTTTGGACCTGGGTTTTTTCTTCTCGGGCGTGAGCCCCTGCTGCTCGACCCAGTCCTTCCAGCGGATGCGCTCCTCACGCACTACCCAGCCGTCCTGCGGTGCGAAGCTTTCGGCCAAGTGCAGGCCGCGGGTACTGGCCGCATGCAACTGGCCCTTTTTCAAGGTGTACAGCTCGGCACAGGGCTTGCCGTCCTTGAGGGGCATCAGGTACAGGTCGGGCTTGCTGCGGTCCAGGCGCGCCACCAGTTGGTCCTTTTCCAGGCGTTCATCGACGTGGAACAAGCTGAGCGACTTGGCCTCTTTCGGCACTTCCAGGCGCAGGTCGTAGACCAATTGCAACGACGCGGTGGGCAGGTGCACGTAGGCCCGCGGGCGTTCGATCAGGTTCAGGCTGCCACTGCGTACCGGCAGCGCCGCGCCAGACAAGGGACGCAGCTTGAATGGCAGGCTTTCGCGGTAGTGCAGGGCGCCGGTGTAGGGCGTGGGCAGCCAGGTGTCGTTGAAGCGCCCCACCAGCCAGCCTTCGGTGGTTTCCAGCAAGCACTCTTCGGCCACTTCCTGAATGGCCGTGAGCAACGGCAGGTTCAATTCGTGGGCCGGCACGTAACCGGAGATCAGCTTGAGTACCACGTCACCGCGGTCCTGGCGGCGCTGGCGTACCAGAATCCAGTAGTCACGGTTCTGCCAGGTCAGGGTCAGGCGCACGGAAACGCCGAGGTTGGCCAATTCCAGGGCAAAACGCTGGGGGTCTTCTACGGCCACTTGGCGGCGGCGTTGCAGGGTCTGCGCGAAGTTCAGCGGCATGCCGATGCTCTGGTAGGCCAGGCCTTCGGGGGTGGCTTCGACAAACAGCGGCAGGGTCTTGAAGTTGCTGGGGTTCTTTCTTATCAGGGTACGCGGCATGTCGGCTCCTTCTTGCGTCGGGGTCGGCCGCGTGGGCGGCTCCGGGTGGTTCAGCTCCCGCGAATGACAGCGGCTGCGCTGGCGACGTTATGGGCCAGGTGCAACGGGTTGATGGTGCCGACGATAGCACTGGCCACGCCGGGGTGGGCGAAAAGCAGCTCGAAACTGGCGCGTACCGGGTCGGTGCCGGGGCTCAGGCAGGCGTGGCCGCTGGCCAGGGCTTTCTTCACCAGAATCGCCTTGCCGTGTGTGGCAGCGTAGTCCAGCACCGGGCGTTCGCCCTGTTCGTTGAGATTGTAGGTGACCATGGCGCAGTCACCTGCCTGCAACGCCTTGAGGCCGCCTGCCACGGTTTTGCCGGAGAAACCGAAGCCGCGGATCTTGCCTTCCTGCTTGAGCCGCGCCAGCGCCTCATACACGCCCGTGTGCTCGAGAATGTCCAGGTCGTTGCCATCGGAGTGCACCAGCACCAGGTCGATGAAGTCGGTTTCCAGGCGCTTGAGGCTGCGTTCCACGGAGAAACGCGTGTGCTGAGCACTGAAATCGAAGTGCGACTGACCGGCCTCGAACTCTTCGCCGACCTTGCTGACGATCACCCAGTCGTGGCGCTGGCCGCGCAACAGCGGGCCCAGACGGGTTTCGCTGGTGCCGTAGGCCGGGGCCGTGTCGATCAGGTTGATGCCCAGCTGGCGGGCCTGGTCGAGTAGCAGGCGGGCCTGCTGGTCATCGGGGATGGTGAAGCCGTTGGGGTATTTCACCCCCTGGTCGCGGCCCAGCTTGACGGTGCCCAGGCCCAACGGTGAAACGCTGAGGCCGGTGCTGCCCAGTGGGCGATGCAGCTCGTGCAGGGTGGCGACGGTCATGGCAGTAGCTGCTCCCAAGGCGTGCGGCCCAGCGGGGGGCGGGGCAGGGCAGGCAGCGGTGGGTGCTCGGCCGGTTTGATGCCGTCGCGCGCAAGGTTGGCGATTACCCGGTCGGCGAAATCAGGCGCCAGCGCCAACTTGGTCGGCCAGCCCACCAGCAGCGCACCCTGTTCGGCCAGGAAGGCATTGTCGGGGCGCACCAGGCCCGATTGCGCGGGTTCGGCGCGGTCCACGCGCAGCGTGGCCCATTGCACCTGGCTCTGATCGATCCAGGGCAGCAATTGGCCCAGTTCTTTCTGCGCGGTGGCGATCTGCTCGGCCGGCGTGCGTGTCACGCCGTCGGCCTCGGCGATGTCGCCGCCCAGGTACCACACCCACTGGCCGTCACCGGCCGGGTGGGTGGTGACGGTGATGCGCGGCTTGGTGCCGCCGCCCAGGCAGTGGGCGTACAGCGGCTTGAGGCTGGCGCCCTTGGCAATGATCATGTGCAGCGGCCGGCGCTGCATGGCCGGCTGGTTGATGCCCAGGCTGGCCAGCAGGTCAGCGGTGCCAGCACCTGCGCTGAGCACGATGCGCTGGGCGCGGATCTCGCGGCCGTCGACGCGCAGGCCCACCAGCTCGTCCTGTTCGTGCAGCGCTTCGACGCGTTCGCCGGCCAGCAGGCCATCGGCACCCTGTTCGGCCAGGCGCTGGATCACGCTGGGCACGTCCACCACCAGCTCGGCCAGACGGTAGACCTTGCCCTTGAAGGCCTTGTCCTGCAAGGCGGGGGGCAGTTCGTCGCCCTTGACCTGGTCGACACGGCCGCGTACCGCCTTGCTGGCGAAGAAGCTGGTGAGGTTGCCGGCAAGCGTGCCTGGCGACCACAGGTAGTGGGCCTGGGACAGCACGCGCACGCCGCTCAGGTCCAGCTCGCCGGTGCCCGCCAGGGCCTCGCGCCAGCGCCGCGGCATGTCGGCGATGGCCTCGCTCGCACCGGTCAGGGCGCCGTGCAGGGCGTACTTGGCGCCACCATGGATAATGCCCTGGGACTTGAGGCTCTGGCCGCCACCCAGGCTGGCGTTCTCCACCAGCACGGTGGAGTAGCCCAGGCGCCGCAGGCGGGCGTTGAGCCACAGGCCGGCGACACCTGCGCCGACGATCAGCACGTCAGTGGACATTACGGATGGCATGGGGCGACCTCACAGGCAAAAACAGAAGCGCAGTATACAGACTCAATGCCCGGCGGTTTTCGAGAACAGCTGTATCACCACCACGCCCAGCAGAATCAACGCCATGCCCATCACGGCCGGCATGTCCAGTTTCTGGCCATACACCACCAGCGCGGCGATGCTCACCAGCACAATGCCCATGCCCGACCAGATGGCGTAGGTCACGCCGACGGGAATCACCCGCACCACCAGGATCAGCATCCAGAACGCCACAGCGTAGCCGCAGATCACCAGTACCAGCGGCAGCGGTGTGCTGAGACCCTTGACGGCTTTCATGCTGGTGGTGGCGATGACTTCGCAGCAGATGGCAATGGCGAGAAAGTAGTAGGCAGTCATGTGTGAACCCTCTGAAGTTGGTTCGCATTCTAGTGCTTGAACAGATGGGGTAAAGTGAATACCTATCGGTGTGGGAGATAGGTTGTCATGGTCATTCGCTGGAACCTCGAACAGATCCAGTTGTTTGTGCACGTGGCCGAGCAGCGTTCGTTTTCCGCCGTGGCGCGCCGGCTGGGGCGCGCGCAGTCGGCGGTGAGCAGTGCCATTGCACTGCTGGAAGAGGACCTGGGCGTGACCCTGTTCAACCGCAGCAGCGGCCGCCAACCGCAGTTGACTGAGGCCGGCAAGGCATTGCTGGAGGAAGGCCGTGAGCTGCTGCGCCAGTGCGAACGCCTGGATGGCCGTGCGCTGGCCCTCAACCGTGGCCAGGAAGCGCTGCTGCGTGTGGCCCAGGATGAAGCCATGCCCTACCAGCCGGTGCTCGACAGCCTGGAAAAACTGGCCGGCCGCTACCCTGGCGTCGAAGTGCAATTGGCCAACAGCGCCCCCGGCGACGTGGCGCGCAAGCTGGTGGAGCGGCGCGCGGACCTGGGCTTGCTGTTCCACCATGAGCAAATGCCCGCTGCCCTGGAGCGCCGCGCGTTGGGCAGTGTGGAGATGGTCACGGTGTGTTCGGTGAACCACCCGCTGGCCGCCGAGCCGCGGGTCACGCGCCAGCAACTGGCCCGCCACCGGCAACTGCTGGTGGCGCTGGAAAGCAGCCGTTACCCGGGCGGCGATGCCATCAGCCCGCAGATCTGGCGCGCCGACAGCTTCTACGTGATGGCCGAACTGCTGATGCGCGGCCTGGGCTGGGCCTGGCTGCCGCGTCATGTGGTGCAGTACCCGGCGTACCAGCAGCAAATGGTGGAGCTGGACAGCGAATGGGTGCCGCCGGCGTTGGTGGTGGAACTGGTATGGCGCCGCGACGAGCCGTTGGGCCCCGCGGCGCGCTACCTGGCCGAGTGTTTCACCTGGCACCTGCGGGCGATTGGTTAAGCACGCGCGCTGCTAGTAAACTCCGCCGCCATGAACAGAACTCTCTATACCTTGCTGTTTCACTTGGGGCTGCCACTGGTAGCGTTGCGGTTATGGCTGCGGGCGCGCAAGGCTCCGGCCTATGCCAAGCGGATCGGCGAGCGTTTTGCCCGCCACCTGCCGCCCATGCGCACCGGCGGCATCTGGGTGCATGCGGTGTCGGTGGGCGAGAGCATCGCCGCCGCGCCGATGATTCGCGAACTGCTGCTGCGCCACCCGCAGTTGCCGATCACCATCACCTGCATGACGCCGACCGGTTCCGAACGCATTCAAGCGATGTTCGCCAATGAGCCGCGTGTGCAGCACTGCTACCTGCCTTATGACCTGCCGTGGGCGGCAGGGCGCTTTCTGGACCATGTGCAGCCGCGCCTGGCGGTAATCATGGAAACCGAGCTGTGGCCCAACCATATTCACCAGTGTGCAGTGCGCGGTATTCCGGTGGCGCTGGCCAATGCGCGTTTGTCCGAGCGCTCGGCACGTGGCTACGCGCGCTTCGCCAGACTGACGGCGCCGATGCTGGCCGAGATGAGCCTGATCGCGGTGCAGACCGAAACCGAAGCCGAGCGTTTCCGCCAACTGGGTGCGCGGCCGGACTGCGTGCAGGTGACCGGGTCGATCAAGTTCGACCTCAAGGTGGATGTTCATCTGTTGGCGCGCGCCGCGCAGCTGCGCGAGCAGTGGCAGGCCGGCGGCCGGCCGATCTGGATCGCTGCCAGTACCCATGAAGGTGAGGACGCCATTGTCCTGGCCGCCCACCGCCAGCTGTTGGCCAGCCATGCCGACGCCTTGCTGATTCTGGTGCCGCGCCACCCGGAACGCTTCGCCAGTGTGTTCGACCTGTGCGTGGCTCAGGGCTTGGCCAGTGTGCGCCGTTCCAGCGGCGAGGCGGTGACGGCCGGGCACCAGGTGCTGGTGGGCGACACCATGGGCGAACTGCTGTTTCTCTATGCGCTGGCTGACAGCGCGTTTGTTGGTGGTAGCCTGGTGGCCAACGGTGGCCATAACCTGCTGGAACCGGCGGCCCTGGCCAAGCCGGTGTTGAGCGGACCGCACGTGTTCAACTTCCTGGAAATCGCCGCCATGTTGCGCGAGGCCGGTGCCCTGATCGAAGTGGACGACGCGGCCGGATTGACCGTGGCGGTGCGCCAACTGATCGAACTGCCCCAGGATGCCAAGCGGATGGGTGCGGCGGGGCTGGCGGTGATGCAGGCCAATCAGGGCGCGCTGGAGCGTTTGTTGACTGGGCTGGGCAGGTTGCTGCGCTGAACCGCCATGCACCGAGGCGCTTGTGACGCGGCCTGGCGGCCGCTGCAGGATGTTCCTAGCAGCTGCCGCAGGTGGCCTCCGGGCGTTACGCGGTCTACTTCTTCTTCGGCGCAGGCTTGAGCAGGTCCTGCGCCGCCTTGGCCAGGTCCGGCGGCAGGAAGTCCTTGTCCGGGTTGTAGTCGGGCTTCAGCCAGCGCGCCAGGTCTTGCAGGTCCTGCGGGCTGAGGGTGCCCGCCGCCTGCTTCAGGCGCAGGTTGTCGAGAATGTAGTCGTAGCGGCTGTTGTTGTAGTCGCGCACCGACGAATATAGCTGGCGCTGGGCATCCAGCACATCGACGATGTTGCGCGTGCCCACCTGGTAACCGATCTCGGTGGCTTCCACCGCACTCTGGTTGGAGATGATCGACTGCTTGCGCGCCTGCACTTGCTCCACGTCAGTGTTCACCGCGCGGTGCAGGTTGCGGGTGTTCTCCACCACCTGGCGGCGCAAGCCTTCGCGCTGTTGCTCGCTCTGGCTCAAGCGCTGGTACGCCTCGCGCACCTGAGAGCTGGTCAGGCCGCCGCTGTACAGCGGAATGTTGACCTGCAGGCCGATGGTGCGCTGCTCCACGTCGCCATGATAAGTCACGCCCGGATAGGCGCTGGGGTTGCTGAAGCCCAGCAAGTCGTTATCGCCTTTCTCGTACTTGGCCACCGCATCCACGGTGGGGGCATGGCCGGCCTTGCGTTGGCGCAGGGTTTCCTCGGCACTGGTCACGGCGAAGGCGCTGGCCTGCAGGTTGAGGTTCTGCTGGGACGCGGTCTCGACCCAGGTCTTGGCATCGTTGGGGCTGGGCGGCAATACCGGCAGCGTGTGAACGATGCCCTGCACCGAGTTGTAGTCGCGGTTGGTCAGCGTCACCAGGGCCTCGAAGGCATCGTCCACCTGGCGCTGGGCGAGGATGCGGTTGGCGCGGGCGGTGTCGTAGCTGGCTTGGGATTGCAGAACGTCGGTCTTGTCGGAAAGGCCGACGTTGAAGCGCTCGTTGGACTGGTCCAGTTGGCGCTTGAAGGCGGCTTCCTCGGCCTTGGTGGCGGCCAGGGTGTCCTCGGCGCGCAGCACGCTGAAGTAGTCCTCAGCCGTTTGCAAAATCAGGTTCTGTTCAGTGGCCGAGAGTTGCAGGGCCGCCTGCTGGTCCACGGCTTGGGCGGCCTTGTACTGGAACCAGCGGTCGGCGCGGAAGATCGGCTGCGCCAGCGTGGCCTGGTAACTGGTACCGCTGCGCGTGGTGGTTTGCGCCGGCTCATCGAGCTGGGTGCGCACGTTGGTGATATCGCTGCCGGCCGACAGGTTGGGCAACAACCCGGCGCGGGCCTGGGGTACCACTTCCGCCTGGGCCTTGTAGTCGGCGCGGGCTGCCGCAAGGTCGGCGTTGTTGTTGACCGCCTCCTGGTACACGCTGACCAAATCGGTGCGGCTGGCCAGGGGCGCTATTTCTGCTGCCTGGGGCAATCCGTTGAAAGCACCTGCGACAGCAACGGCCAGGGCAATTTTGCGCAGCATGAGTCAATCCTTGTAAGTAAACGCTACGCGAGTGTAGATGGACACGTAGCGCGCAACAATCCGGCATTTACGCCATTTATCGAGCATGATCACGTGGCGCTTGGCGTTTGCCGCCTTACGCGTCTAGACTGAGCGGGTTCTTGTCGGGGTGCCTTGAGTGAAAGGCTGAGATCGGTAAATCCGGATCCCGTTGAACCTGATCAGGTTAGCGCCTGCGTAGGGAACAAGATTTCTCGTCCTCCCGGCGAGTCCTCTTGTGCTTCGTCCGGGAAAATCGCTCATTTATTGAGCGGTTTATGATGGACAAGGCACAGCACCGCCCCAGGTGCAGTCCGTGCCTGTTCAGGTTCACTCCGACATTCCACTGCTGGATGCTGTCTGGAGAGCCTGTGATGAGTAAACAAGAAAAAAATCTTGCCCACCTGAGCGAATCGGCCCAGGTCGACGCACAGTCGGTACAACCGTTCACCCGTTCGCAAAAAGTCTATGTGCAGGGCTCGCGCCCCGACATTCGCGTGCCCATGCGCGAAATCAGCCTGGACGTGACCCCCACCGATTTCGGTGGTGAGATCAATGCCCCCGTCACCGTCTACGACACCTCCGGCCCCTACACCGACCCCAACGTCACCATCGACGTGCGCAAGGGCCTGGCCGACGTGCGTTCGGCCTGGATCGACGACCGCGGCGACACCGAACGCCTGGATGGCCTGAGTTCGAATTTCGGCCAGCAGCGCCTCAATGACGAAGAACTGACCAAGCTGCGCTTCGCCCACGTGCGCAACCCACGCCGCGCCAAGCCGGGTGCCAACGTCAGCCAGATGCACTACGCGCGCCAGGGCATCATCACCGCGGAGATGGAATACGTGGCCATCCGTGAGAACATGAAGCTCGCCGAGGCCCGCGCCGCTGGCCTGCTCAAGGAGCAGCACAAGGGCCACAGCTTCGGCGCCAGCATCCCCAAGGAAATCACCGCGGAATTCGTGCGCGAGGAAATCGCCCGTGGCCGCGCGATCATTCCGGCCAACATCAACCACACCGAACTTGAACCGATGATCATCGGCCGCAACTTCCTGGTGAAAATCAACGGCAACATCGGCAACAGCGCCCTGGGCTCTTCCATCGAAGAAGAAGTGGCCAAGCTGACCTGGGGCATTCGCTGGGGGTCGGACACGGTGATGGATCTGTCCACCGGCAAGCACATTCACGAAACCCGCGAGTGGATCATCCGCAACTCGCCTGTGCCCATCGGGACCGTACCTATCTACCAGGCGCTGGAGAAGGTCAACGGCGTGGCCGAGGACCTGACCTGGGAGTTGTTCCGCGACACCCTGATCGAACAGGCCGAGCAGGGTGTGGACTACTTCACCATTCACGCCGGCGTGCTGCTGCGCTACGTGCCGCTGACCGCCAAGCGCGTGACCGGCATTGTCAGCCGTGGCGGTTCGATCATGGCCAAGTGGTGCCTGGCGCACCACAAGGAGAACTTCCTCTACACCCATTTCGACGAAATTTGCGAAATCATGAAGGCCTACGACGTCAGCTTCTCGCTGGGCGACGGCCTGCGTCCGGGCTCCATCGCTGACGCCAACGACGAAGCCCAGTTCGGTGAGCTGGAAACCCTCGGCGAGCTGACCAAGATCGCCTGGAAGCACGACGTGCAGTGCATGATCGAAGGCCCCGGCCACGTGCCGATGCAGTTGATCAAGGAGAACATGGACAAGCAGCTGGAGTGCTGCGACGAGGCGCCGTTCTACACCCTGGGGCCACTGACCACGGACATCGCCCCCGGCTACGACCACATCACTTCAGGCATCGGCGCGGCGATGATCGGCTGGTTCGGTTGCGCCATGCTCTGCTACGTCACGCCCAAGGAACACCTGGGCCTGCCGAACAAGGATGACGTCAAGACCGGCATCATCACCTACAAGATCGCCGCCCATGCCGCCGATCTGGCCAAGGGTCATCCGGGTGCGCAGATCCGCGACAATGCCCTGAGCAAGGCGCGCTTCGAGTTCCGCTGGGAAGACCAGTTCAACCTGGGCCTGGACCCGGACACCGCGCGCGCCTACCACGACGAAACCCTGCCGAAGGATTCCGCCAAGGTGGCGCACTTCTGCTCCATGTGCGGGCCGAAGTTCTGCTCGATGAAAATCACCCAGGAAGTGCGTGAATACGCCGCCAACCAGAAGATCCAGGCGGTTGACCTGTCGGTGGAAGCGGGCATGCGCGAGCAAGCCGAGCGTTTCAAGCAGGAAGGCAGCCAGCTTTACCAGAAAGTGTGACCAGACCATAACCTGTAGCAGAACTGTCTGTGGGAGCGGGCTCTGCCCGCGAAAAGAACGCCGCGCAGTACGGATATATCGCGGCGGCTGCTTCGCGGGTAGAGCCCGCTCCCATAGCGGCTACAGGGTGAACCCAATAACAACTTTGTCTCACCCGAGATCCAAATTGAACACACCCAGCCATTACTCCCCGGACGTCGCCGTCCCTTCCTCCCAGCGCGTGTTCGGCGCGCGGGACCTGTTTTCCCTGTGGTTTTCCCTGGGCATCGGCCTGATGGTGCTGCAGACCGGTGCGCTACTGGCACCGGGCCTGGGCCTGTCGGGCTCGTTGCTGGCGATTCTGCTCGGCACCGCCGTTGGCGTGGTGCTGCTGGCCGCCGTCGGCGTGATCGGCAGCGATACCGGCCTGTCGTCCATGGCGGCCCTGCGCTTGAGCCTGGGCCAGTACGGCGCGTCGCTGCCGGCACTGCTTAACCTGCTGCAATTGGTCGGTTGGGGCGCCTTTGAAATCATCGTCATGCGCGACGCGGCCAGCCTGCTTGGCGCGCGGGCCTTCAGCGAGGGCAGCCTGTGGGCCAACCCGATGCTTTGGACCCTGGTATTCGGCGGCTTGGCCACCTTGCTGGCCGTGAGCGGGCCCTTGACCTTCGTACGCAAGATCCTGCGCAAATGGGGCATCTGGCTGCTGCTGGCCGCTTGCCTGTGGCTGACCTGGAACCTGTTCGCCAAGGCCGACCTGGGCGCCCTGTGGGCCAAGGCCGGTGATGGCAGCATGGCTTTTGCCGTGGGCTTTGATATCGCCATTGCCATGCCGCTGTCGTGGCTGCCGCTGATCGCCGACTATTCGCGCTTCGGTCGGGCGGCCAAAGGCGTGTTCGGTGGCACCGTGCTGGGCTTCTTCATCGGCAATTTCTGGCTGATGAGCCTGGGCGTGGCCTACACCCTGGCGTTCGCGCCCAGCGGCGAAACCAATGCCTTGCTGCTGGCGCTGGCCGGTGCCGGCCTGGGCATTCCGCTGCTGCTGATTCTGCTGGACGAGTCGGAAAACGCCTTCGCGGACATTCACTCTGCAGCCGTATCCACCGGCTTGCTGATGCGTGTGAAGGTCGAACACCTGGCGTTGGCCATCGGCGTCATCTGCACGCTGATTGCCTGCTTCGCGCCGCTGGCGCAATACCAGAACTTCCTGCTGTTGATCGGCTCGGTGTTCGCGCCGCTGTTCGGCGTGGTGCTGGTCGACCACTTCATTCTGCGCAAGCGCAGCGCCAACGCCCAGGCCGTGCCGCTGCGCTGGACGGCGCTGGTGGCGTGGGTGGGCGGCATCGCGACCTACCACGTGCTGGCCAACTTCTACCCGGAAGTGGGCGCTACCCTGCCATCATTGCTGCTGGCAGGGCTGTTGCACGGCGTGTTGGCAGCGGTCAGTCGCGGCCGGGAATCAGTTCCGGCTTGATCACGCCGTTGAGCCGCAGGTAGTCGATTTTGACTTCAGGCTGGCTCAAGGCGTAAGGCGCGATCACGTTCACGTCGTACTTGAGGATGACGCCGCTGGAGGTCAGGGCAATGTGCGGCGTGTGCTTGAATGGCCAGTCGTGGACGAACTTGGGGTCGCTGGCCAGGCCGTTCTGCACCTGCCAGCCGCGGTGCGCCTCTTCGGCGGCCTTCCAGAACGCCGGTTCCTCGCCCGGTACCAGCATGTCCGACAGCGTCAGCACCTTGTGCTGCTGGCGCGACCAGTTGATGAAGGTGCGCCCCGGCTTGCCTTCCGGCGCGCCGGTGTCCAGGTAACTGGACACTTCGACGATCACCAGCCCGTCATGCTGCTCGCGTATTTTCGATTGCAGGTAGCTGCCGTAACCGTTCGGCGCCTGGCTCAGGAAGCTGGTTTCGTAGGCCTTGAGCGACACTGGCAGCGGTTTGCTGTCGTCGGTGCTGGTCAGTTGCAGCAGTTGGCGCTCGACGATCGGCTCCAGGTCCGGCTCGCTGGGGAAATGGATCACGTCCAGGTTGAACAGCGGGCAATCAGCCGCGGTGCAGCCGGGCTTGGTGTGTTCCCAGGCGTCGCGCTTGGTTTGCAGCGGCGTGTGCATGTTCGGCTGAAACAGACTTTGGCAGGCGCCCAGTGTCAGGGCCAGGCAGGCCATGGACGTGAATTTCAGAAGCGACATGGGGATCCTTGACGGTCAGGAAAGGGCTAGCGGGCAAATGATGTCGTGCTTCGACCTTCGGCAACGCCTTGGGTTCGCACTAAGCTCAATAGTATCGGGCCAGGGGCTTGCCGCCTATCCTGCCGCGCGTGCGCAAGCCTTGAAAGGGGCTGCAAACGGGCGGCATCACAGTTAGGATGGCGCGAAGCTGCATGGACGAAGAAGGGGGTTTACATGACAGACAGGGCACACCCGACCAAGGTCGAGATCCTCAAGCGCGAGAACTGCTACAAGGGCTTCTACCAACTGGACCGCCTGCATTTGCGCCATGAATTGTTCGATGGCGGCACCAGCAAGGAGATGACTCGCGAAGTGTTCGTGCGCCACGATGCCGTGTGCGTGCTGCCGTATGACCCCAAGCGTGACGAAGTGGTGTTGCTGGAGCAGTTCCGTGTCGGCTCCATGCTCAAGACCGCCAACCCGTGGCTGGTGGAGATGGTTGCCGGTCTGATCGACAAGGCCGAGGAACCGGAAGAAGTTGCGCACCGCGAAGCCGAGGAGGAAGCTGGGTTGACCTTGCATTCGCTGTGGCCGATCACCAAATACTTCCCGTCGCCAGGTGGCAGCAACGAGTTCGTGCACCTCTACCTGGGGCACTGCGACAGCGAAGGCGTGGGCGGCCTGTTTGGCCTGAAGGAAGAAAACGAGGACATCCGCGTGACGGTCTGGGCCTTTGAAGATGCCCTGCAGGCCGTGCGCGATGGCAAGATCATCAACGCGGCAACGATCATCGCCCTTCAGTGGCTGGCGTTGAACCGCGAGGAAGTCAGGGGGCTGTGGAAGTGAACCTGTTGCGTGAACGCTACCGCGTCGATCTGGTCGGCTTGCAGGCTGCCTGCGAAGCCAACTACGCGCGCCTGATGCGCCTGTTGCCAAACATGCGCCAGGAACAGCATTCGCGCAAAGTCGCGATGACCCAGGGCGAACAGATGCTGGGCGTGCTGACCCTTGAAGTAGTACTGGCCTGCCCGTACACCACCACCCTGCGCGTGCGCCAGGAGCACAGCCTGCCGTGGCTGCCGGTGCCGCAACTGGAAGTGCAGGTCTACCACGACGCCCGTATGGCCGAAGTGGTCAGCGCCGAACATGCCCGTCGGTTTCGCAGCGTGTACCCATACCCCAATGCCAGCATGCACCAGCCGGACGAAAAGGCTCAGCTGAACCTGTTCCTGGGGGAATGGTTGAGCCATTGTCTGGCGTGTGGGCATGAGTATGAGTATGTGCGGTAAGCCCTAGGCACTGTGCACCAGCCGTAGCACCGGCCGCCAGGCCGGGTCGCGCCGCAGGGCGGCGCTCGATTTCGATGGCGCCTGAACAATCAAGGCATGCGTGCGGGGCCGTCGCACCTTCTGCTGCTGGGATTTTCTGCACAGATGTGAGCCAAGTCCCCCCGCCACGTTTGCCCCCTGCCCACATCCCCACCATAATCCATGCTGGTTCCCGCTGAAGGAGACGGCCTTGCCGAGCGCATCCCTATCAACCGCCGATTCGTCCGCGCATTCACCGGTGCTGGTGGTGCAGATTTCCGACAGTCATCTGTTTGCCGAGGCGGACGGGGCGTTGCTCGGCCTGAAAACCGCCGACAGCCTGGCGCGAGTGGTCGAGCAGGTGCTGGCCGAACAGCAGCACATCGACCTGGTTGTGGCCAGCGGCGATATTTCCCAGGATGGCAGCGTCGAGTCCTACCGGCGTTTCGAGCAGCTCACCGCGCCCATCAAGGCGCCCATGCGCTGGTTCGCCGGCAACCACGACGAGCCGGTGCCGATGGAACAGGCCGCGAAGGGGCGCGAGTACCTGGAGCCGGTGGTCGACCTGGGCAACTGGCGCATCACCTTGCTGGATTCCTCAGTGCCTGGTTCGGTGCCTGGCTACCTGGCGCCCAACCAGCTGCAGTTGCTTGCCGAGCAGCTCAGTGAGGCCCCGGAGCGCCATCACCTGGTCTGTTTCCATCACCACCCGGTGTCCATCGACTGCAAATGGATGGAGCCCATCGGCCTGCGCAACCCACACGCGCTGTTCGACGTGCTCGACCGCTTCCCCCAGGCCCGCGCGGTGCTGTGGGGGCATATCCACCAGGACTTCGAGCGCGAGCGCAACGGCGTGCGCCTGATTGCTTCCCCTTCTACCTGTATTCAGTTCAAGCCAGGCAGCGAGGACTTCGCCCTGGACGACTTGGCGCCAGGGTACCGGTGGCTGCGATTGCTGCCGGACGGCAAGATCGAGACAGGTGTTTCGCGGCTGGAGGGGTTTGAATTTACGCCGGATATGGGGGCAGAGGGATATTGAAACAATTTGGGGGTTGGGTAGTGCCCCTTGTAGAGTGGATGCTTGCCGTCCCGCTGGATGCGTCGGCAGTCCGAACTACAGGAGTTAGCAATGCCCCAACCTTCAAGCCCGCCTATCGGCGTATTTCCTTCGTCTGGTTGTATCGGTGTCGTCCCGGCTGCTCCATCCCCCGCGCTCGCCTCGGTTGCGGGAGCCTATTTCACTCAGGCCGTAGCCATTGAAGAAAAGCTCACGCTGTCTCTGGGCGCGCTCAGCAACCTGGGGTGGGATGGCTATCAACGATTGATATACGAACGTGCTGCGGCAGGCATCGCTCGGCAGGCTCAGGAGTTCCTGGCCCGAGGTTACGTGACGACAGCAGAGCTCAAAGACTTGGTCGAAGTCCAGCGCAATGAGTTGGTCGTTTCGATGAGAAAGCGGCTGACGCCCTTCGGGCGCTTTTACTCCGAGAAGTTGAAGTCTGCCAAATCTTTACCGACAGTCGATAGCCTCCTTGCCCGAAAAGGCTCTCCCATGGCCGTCCTGGCCAGCGTTGGCAAAACTCGAGCGGTCACCAACCGAATCGCCGTGTTTGGCCGCTATGCGGGGCCCGCGGGAGTGGTGCTTGATATCGTTGTCGTGGGGGTCGTCATTCAGCAGGCTCCGGAACCGGATCGAGGGAGGGTCGCCGCACGTGAGATCAGTGGTGTTATCGGTTCGTTGGCCGCAGGCACGGGCGGTATGTGGGCTGGTGGTATGACCGGTGCGGCATGGGCAGGTACTTGGGCCGCGCCCACTTTAGTGATTCCAGTAGTCGGCTTGATTTCCGAAGGCACGGCTATCGTTGTTGGTGGAGTCGCTGGAGCGGTTGTGGGGTCTTGGCTGGGTCGCTCGGCCGGACAGACTGCGGGCGAGCAGCTTTGGAAAATTGCGCCGGTAGAATGGTCTGAATATGTGGGTTAGACGGTTATTGGAAAAAATTGATGCGCGCTTACCGTCGCGTAGGTTTGAGCGCACATTGCACATCGATGATGGGAAATTGACCCTCCTGCAGAATGGGGCTGAGCGACAGCGCTTTAACCCCGAGCAAATACAGGATGTATTTGGCCATCGACGTGAACTTTACATGGATGACTGCGTTTCTTTGGTTATCCATTTAGACGGAGGGGATGTGGTTGAAATTGACGAAGGTTCGCCTGGGTGGCGAGATTTCGACAGGCAATTGGCTCTGCTGATGGGGCGGGAAGTCAATGAACACTGGTATTTTGAAGCGCTTGAATCCAAGCCAGGCAAGCGCGTGGAGGTGTTCTTGTGACATGTTTTGCGCTCGAGCAGACATCACGCAGAGGACTTCGCGCGGGATAGCTTCAATCAGGACGCCTTGGTGTCCTCGGCAACCTGCCAAGGTAATTCTCTGCATGTTTGTGGCGAGTGAACTGGTATCTGTCCGCGAAGCGGGGACACGGCCACGATGATTAACCACTGGAGTGCATGACTAACTGCGGCTTCTACCCAATATCGTTGCGAAACGTGCGAACCTGCCTAAACGCCCCCAAGGCGCTGTAAACTGGCGCTCTTTTGCTCGGGAGGTGTCGGCGTGACAGGGTCCATTCTCTATATCCATGGTTTGAACAGCGCGCCGGCCTCCAGGAAGGCCAGCACCCTGGTCGAGGTCATGCAGCGCATGGGCCTGGAAGGGCAGTTGCGGGTGCCGGCTTTGCACCATCACCCCCGTGAGGCCATTGGCCAGCTTGACGCGGCAATCCGAGAGCTGGGCGCGCCCTTGCTGGTGGGAAGCTCGCTGGGCGGCTACTATGCCACTCACTTGGCCGAGCGCCACGGCCTCAAGGCATTGCTGATCAACCCGGTGGTCAACCCGCACCGTCTGTTCGACGGTTTCCTCGGCACCCAGCAAAACCTGTATACCGGTGAGAGCTGGGAGTTGACCCACGACCACGTGGATGCCCTGGCCGAGCTGGAAGTACCGGCCCCGCAACACCCCCAGCGCTATCAAGTGTGGCTGCAAACCGCCGATGAAACCCTTGATTACCGCCAGGCGGAGCGCTTCTACCGCGCTTGCGCGCTGCGCATCCAGGCCGGCGGCGACCATGGTTACCAAGGCTTCGCGGCGCAGTTGCCGAGCCTGTTGAATTTTGCCGGGATCGAACCCGGGCTGTACCGCGGCATCGATTTTGCCCAGCTTTGAGCTGTTTATTTTTCATGAACGACTGACGACGAGAACCCATGGCCAATCCCAGCGCTAGCTCTTATAACGCAGACGCCATCGAAGTCCTCTCGGGCCTCGACCCGGTGCGCAAACGCCCGGGCATGTACACCGACACCACGCGGCCGAACCACCTCGCCCAGGAAGTCATCGACAACAGTGTCGACGAAGCGCTGGCCGGCCACGCCAAGTCGATCCAGGTGATCCTGCACGCCGACCACTCGCTGGAAGTGACCGACGATGGCCGCGGCATGCCGGTGGATATCCACCCGGAGGAGGGCGTCAGCGGCGTCGAGCTGATCCTGACCAAGCTGCACGCCGGCGGCAAGTTCTCCAACAAGAACTACCAGTTCTCCGGTGGCCTGCACGGCGTGGGCATCTCCGTGGTCAACGCCCTGTCCAACCAGGTCCGCGTCAAGGTCAAGCGCGACGGCAACGAATACCAGATGACCTTCGCCGATGGCTTCAAGGCCACCGACCTGGAAGTGATCGGCACCGTTGGCAAGCGCAATACCGGCACCAGCGTGTATTTCGCGCCGGACCCCAAGTATTTCGACTCGCCGAAGTTTTCGGTCAGCCGCCTCAAGCACGTGCTCAAGGCCAAGGCCGTGTTGTGCCCGGGCCTGTCGGTCACCTTTGAAGACAAAGGCACCGGCGAGAAGGTCGAGTGGCATTACGAAGACGGCCTGCGTTCCTACCTGGTGGATGCGGTCACCGAATTCAGCCGCCTGCCGGACGAGCCGTTCTGCGGCAGCCTGGCCGGTAACAAGGAAGCGGTGGACTGGGCCTTGCTGTGGCTGCCCGAAGGCGGCGACAGCGTGCAGGAAAGCTACGTCAACCTGATCCCCACGGCCCAGGGTGGTACGCACGTCAACGGCCTGCGCCAAGGCTTGCTGGATGCCATGCGCGAGTTCTGCGAATTCCGCAACCTGCTGCCACGCGGCCTGAAGCTGGCGCCGGAAGACATCTGGGAACGCATTGCCTTCGTTCTGTCGATGAAGATGCAGGACGCCCAGTTCTCCGGCCAGACGAAAGAGCGCCTGTCGTCCCGCGAGGCGGCGGCGTTCGTCTCCGGCGTGGTCAAGGACGCCTTCAGCCTGTGGCTCAACGCCCATCCCGAGCTGGGCATGCAGCTGGCGGAACTGGCCATCAGCAACGCCGGCCGTCGCCTGAAGGCCAGCAAGAAAGTCGAGCGCAAGCGTATCACCCAGGGCCCGGCGTTGCCCGGCAAGCTGGCTGACTGCGCGGGCCAGGACCCGATGCGTTCCGAGCTGTTCCTGGTGGAAGGTGACTCTGCCGGCGGTTCGGCCAAACAGGCGCGGGACAAAGAGTTCCAGGCCATCCTGCCGCTGCGCGGCAAGATCCTCAACACCTGGGAAGTGGACGGCAGCGAAGTGCTGGCCAGCCAGGAAGTGCACAACATCGCCGTGGCCATCGGCGTCGACCCGGGCGCGGCGGACATGAGCCAGCTGCGCTACGGCAAAATCTGCATCCTTGCCGACGCCGACTCCGACGGCCTGCACATTGCTACCTTGCTCTGCGCCCTGTTCGTGCAGCACTTCCGCCCGCTGGTGGACGCTGGCCACGTTTACGTGGCGATGCCGCCGTTGTACCGCATCGACCTGGGCAAGGAAATCTACTACGCCCTGGACGAGGCCGAGCGCGATGGCATTCTCGACCGGCTGGTGGCCGAGAAGAAACGCGGCAAGCCGCAGGTCACGCGATTCAAGGGTCTGGGCGAAATGAACCCGCCGCAACTGCGCGAAACCACCATGGACCCGAACACCCGCCGCCTGGTGCAATTGACCCTGGACGACTTCGCCCAGGCCTCGGAGATCATGGACATGCTGCTGGCCAAGAAACGCGCCGGTGACCGCAAGTCCTGGCTCGAGTCCAAGGGCAACCTGGCCGAGGTGCTGGCCTGATGCGTCATGCGCTGGTCGCGCTGTTGCTGACCGCTATGCCGCTGCTGGCCCATGCCGCGCCGGTGGAGGAGCTGAAGTTGCTGTCCGAGCACCCCGTGGAGGGCATGCGCGGCGGTAATCTGTCGGGCCTCGCCCAGTGCGGCGACCGGCTGTGGACCGAATCGGACCGCGACGACGACCTGATCTACCGCCTCGATACCCGCCAGACCGTGTGGCAGGCCGAGAGCGTGCCCATCGAGGCGCCGCCGGTGCCGGACACCGGTTTGCCGTTCATGCTGCGCGCCACGGCCAAGGCAGCCTCGGTGATTCGTGGCGGGGTGCTGGATTTCGAAGGCATAACCTGTGACGCCACGGGTAACCGCTACCTGGTCAGCGAAGGCTACGCCGCTGTGCTCAAGGTGCCGGTGCAAGGCAAGCCAAGCTGGTTGAACATCGACCCGGCGGTGATCCGCGAGGCTCACGCCAAGGGCATGCTGCGCCAGTTCAACGCCATTTTCGAAGGCCTGGCCATCAGCCCCGAGGGCGACCACCTGTGGCTGGCGGCCGAGCGCGAGAACCGCGGGCTGCTGTCGGTGTACAAGCAGCCCGGTGATGGCTGGGGCTGCCACGGCAACTGCATCCTGCTCAACGAAGGCGGCGAGGAAATGCAGCCTTCGCAGTTGCCGGGCGCGCACCAGGTGTCGCGCGATTTCGCCGACCTGGCGCTGTACCACGGCAAGCTGTACACGCTGGAGCGCAATATCTACCAGATCTGCCGTCGTGACCTGCAGACCGCCA
Organism: uncultured Gammaproteobacteria bacterium; assembly: GCA_963816515.1. Taxonomy (GTDB): domain Bacteria; phylum Pseudomonadota; class Gammaproteobacteria; order Pseudomonadales; family Pseudomonadaceae; genus Aquipseudomonas. The sequence continues at coordinate 2,954,042 of CAWFKX010000001.1, forward strand.
AGGTCGAGCATTGCTGGTCGTTCGCCGACGAAGCCCTGATACCATCGCGCCAGTACGCGCAGAAGTACGGCCTGGCTGAAGCGCTGATCATCGATGACAGCGGCGCCTGGGTAGGTATCGACAACAACGATGGCGCCCGTGCCGACGGCGAGAAGCGCCCGATTGTCTGGCGTTTCGCCGCGCCACAGGGCGGCTGGGACCTTGTGCCTTGAGCCAGCAGCCTCCAGGCAAGCGCGCCGGGCGGATCTTCATGATCCTGGCCTGGGCCGCGTTGCTGTTCCTGGCCACACGGTTTTTCGGCCATCTGCAGCAGAGTCGCGAGAACCCCAACCCGGTGGTGGCCAGCGAACACGGCCAGGGTTACATCGAAGTACGCCTGGCCAGCAACGGCCAGGGGCATTTCGTCGCCAGCGGCATGATCAACGGTACACCGGTTCAGTTTATGCTCGACACCGGCGCCACCGACGTGGCCGTGGGCAAGTCCCTGGCCGAGCAATTGAAGCTGCCCTATGGCTACCCGATCACGGTGAGTACTGCCAATGGCAACGCCCAGGGCTACCGTACCCAGCTGGCCAGCCTGAAGCTGGGCGATATTGTGCTCAAGGATGTACGCGCCGTGGCCATCCCCGACATGGATGGCGACCAGGTGCTGCTCGGCATGAGCGCCCTGAAACAACTCGAATTTTCCCAGCGCGGTGGCACCATGCTGCTGCGCCAGACTACACAATGATGAGGCCCGCATGAGCGACTCCCTTGATCTCAGCCTGGACGGCGTCGAACGCCGCTCGCTGGCTGACTTCACCGAACAGGCCTACCTCAACTACTCCATGTACGTGATCATGGACCGGGCGCTGCCGCACATTGGCGACGGCCTCAAGCCGGTCCAGCGTCGCATCGTCTATGCCATGAGTGAGCTGGGGCTGGATGCCGATTCCAAGCACAAGAAATCCGCGCGTACCGTGGGTGACGTGCTCGGCAAGTTCCACCCTCATGGCGACTCGGCCTGCTACGAAGCCATGGTGCTGATGGCGCAGCCGTTCAGCTACCGCTACACCCTGGTCGATGGCCAGGGCAACTGGGGTGCACCGGACGATCCCAAATCCTTCGCGGCCATGCGTTACACCGAGGCGCGCTTGTCGCGCTATTCCGAGGTGCTGCTCAGCGAACTGGGCCAGGGCACCGCTGACTGGGTGCCGAACTTCGACGGCACCCTCGACGAGCCTGCTGTGTTGCCGGCGCGTTTGCCGAATATTCTGCTTAACGGCACCACCGGTATCGCCGTGGGCATGGCCACCGATGTGCCGCCGCACAACCTGCGTGAAGTGGCCACCGCCTGCGTGCGCTTGCTGGACGAGCCCAAGGCTACCGTCGAGCAACTGTGCGAGCACATCCAGGGCCCGGACTACCCTACCGAGGCGGAGATCATCACGCCCCGGGCCGAGCTGCTGAAAATCTATGAAACCGGCCGTGGCTCCGTGCGCATGCGCGCGGTATACCGCATCGAAGACGGTGACATCGTGGTCACCGCGCTGCCGCACCAAGTCTCCGGGGCCAAGGTGCTGGAGCAGATCGCTGCGCAGATGCAGGCCAAGAAGTTGCCGATGGTCGCCGACCTGCGTGATGAGTCCGACCACGAGAACCCGTGCCGCATCGTCATCATCGCCCGTTCCAACCGGGTCGATCTGGATGAGTTGATGCAGCACCTGTTTGCCACCACCGAGCTTGAGTCGACCTACCGGGTCAACGTCAACATCATCGGCCTGGACGGCCGCCCGCAGCTGAAAAACCTGCGTGCGCTGCTGGTGGAGTGGCTGGAGTTCCGCATCAACACCGTGCGCCGCCGCCTGCAGTTCCGCCTGGACAAGGTGGAGCGTCGCCTGCACCTGTTGGAAGGCTTGCTGGTGGCATTCCTCAACCTGGATGAAGTGATTCACATCATCCGTACCGAGGAGCACCCCAAGGCCGCGCTGATCGCCCGCTTCGAGCTGACCGAGACCCAGGCCGAATACATCCTCGAGACGCGCCTGCGACAGTTGGCGCGCCTGGAAGAGATGAAAATTCGCAACGAGCAGGAAGAGCTGGCCAAGGAGCAAGCGCGCCTGAAGGCCCTGCTGGGCAGCGAAACCAAGCTGCGCAAGCTGGTGCGTACCGAGCTGATCAAGGACGCCGAAACCTACGGTGACGACCGCCGGTCGCCTATCGTCGCCCGTGCCGAAGCCAAGGCACTGTCGGAAAACGAGCTGATGCCGACCGAGCCGGTTACCGTGGTGCTGTCGGAGAAGGGCTGGGTGCGTTGCGCCAAGGGCCACGATATCGACGCCACGGGCCTTTCGTACAAGGCCGGTGACGGCTTCAAGACTGCGGCCATGGGCCGTTCCAACCAATTCTCGGTGTTCATCGACTCCACTGGCCGCAGTTATTCGGTGCCCTCGCACACGCTGCCATCGGCCCGTGGCCAGGGCGAGCCGCTCACCGGCCGACTGACCCCACCGCCTGGTGCTTCGTTCGAGTGCGTGCTGCTGCCCGATGATGAGGCGCTTGTACGTGATCGCCTCCGACGCCGGTTACGGCTTCGTGGTCAAGGGTGAAGACCTGCAAGCCAAGAACAAAGCCGGCAAGGCGCTGCTCAGCTTGCCCAATGGCGCGAAGGTGCTGGCCCCGCGGCCGGTGCTGGACCGTGAGAACAACTGGTTGGCGGCCGTGACCACCGAAGGTCGATTGCTGATTTTCAAAGTGGCCGATCTGCCGCAACTGGGCAAAGGAAAGGGCAACAAAATCATCGGCATTCCCGGTGAGCGCGTGGCCAGCCGGGAGGAATACGTCACTGATTTGGCGGTGATTTCTGACGGCGCGACGCTTGTATTGCAGGCCGGCAAGCGTACATTGTCGCTCAAGGGCGATGACCTGGAGCATTACAAGGGTGAGCGTGGCCGGCGTGGCAACAAGCTGCCGCGCGGCTTCCAACGAGTGGATGCCTTGTTGGTGGAAAACGCGGGCTGATGCGATGGTGCCGCCCGGGAATGTTCCCGGGCGGCACGCTAGAGCGGTTGCTCTGGCTTTTTAAGCGTAGATCGACGCTTAAGCGCTGGAGTCGTAGCGCATATTCGCGGATGATATGTCCTCTTGAGGTGCCAGCGTGGCTGAGCCCCAGACGAATTCGTTGAGTATCACTGCGGTGAGCCTTGTGGCTGCCGCCTGGATGGAATGATGACTTTTCTGCGCCTTCCTGTTTTATTGCTGACCGGTGTACTGGCCTTGGCCGGTTGCGCCGCTCACCAGCCGGTCGCGCTGTACCAGCTCGACAGTGGCAACCCCGGGCAACCCAAGCAAAATGGGATGTCGGTACTGCTGGGCCCGGTTTCCGTGGCCGACTACCTGCAACGCGAAGCCCTGTTGCAGCGCCAGCCTGATGGCAGCCTGAGCGCGGCCACCGATGGTCGCTGGGCGGGCAGCCTGTCCTCGGACATCGACCAACTGTTGTTGCGCCAACTGGCGTGGCGCCTGGACAGCCAGCGGGTAACCCTGGCACCGGCCACCAACAGTGGCACGCCGGACGTTCAGGTATTGCTGTCGATCACCCGCCTGGATTCGGGTGACTCGCAGCCGGCCATTCTCGATGCCCAGTGGCGTCTGCTCGACCGTCGTGGCCAGGTGCGTGACAACCGCATCGTCCACCTGGAAGAGAAGCACGCCGGCGGCACGGCTGCCCAGGTGAAAGCCCAGGGCGTGCTGTTGCAGCGCCTGGCCGAGCAACTGAGCGTGGCGCTCAAGCCGTTGGCCAACCAGCCGGCGCTGGTGGAAGAGAAGCGAGCCGCGTCCAAGCCAGTGGCCAAGGACGAGCCGGACAAGCCGAAAATGCCCATGGCCTCGCCGATTCGTACCGACATGGAAGTATTTCGCTTCTAAGCCGTTACCCACAAAAAAGCCCGCAGCGATGCGGGCTTTTTTGTGTTCGGTGCACAAGACAGTTGCTGCTACAAGATCTCCGTAGCAGCGGCCGCCAGGGATCAGACGCGGGTTTCGTGCATGCGCGCCAGCTGGCGCTCCAACAGGGACGGGTACGGCTCCAGCAAACGCTCCACGCAGCAAGCACCCTCGGGGCTGGCGATGGGGCGAATGCGCGCGCGCTGGCGCACCAGGCTGTCGTCGCTGATGCGTCGTTCCACCAACAGCAGGTTGCGGCTGTGCTGGGACAGGGCCAGGGCATCCTGGGCCGGTTCCGTCAGCAGCAGGTCGATCTGGCTCATGCCGGCGAGGTCGTCGCCCAGCACCAGGCCCAGCTGCAATTGCAGGGTGATGCCGCTGTCCGCCACCTCGATCTGCAACTGGTGGCCCAAGGCGCGCAGCAGCTCGCCACAGCAAATGGCGTTGGTCAGGTAGTCTTCACCGCTGCTGTCGCTGTTGAACAGCATCAGCGTACTGCCGTCGTTCAGGGTGTGCAGCTCGCTTTCATACAGCGACGCGGCCTGGTCCAGGCAGTCACGGTAGCGTTGCAGCAGCTCCATCAGGCGTGCGCGGGGCAGGCGGCGCAGTTGTTCCTGGCCACCCAGCTGCACCGCCAGCACGGCACTGTGCTGTGGTTGACGCGCTACCACGGGGGCGGGCACGGCGGCCTTGGTGGCCACGGGCGCGGTGTCGCGCAGGTCGGCGAACGGGTCTTCGCCGTCCTCGTCCTCGTCTTCATCCTCTTCGGCGTGAATGACGCGCTTGGGCACCGGCTTGACCGGCACAGGCGGGCTTTCGTCGAAGCTTGTGTCGCGCAGGTTGCGCACCTCGAAGGCCGGGCCTTCGTCTTCCTCCTCGAACTCCGGCTCCTCGACTTCAGGCACCGGCGCGGGCTCGGGGGCGAAGCGCTGGTGCAGGTCGCGAGCCAGGTCGCCGATCTCGTCCTGGCGCTGGGTGGCCGGGGTGTGTTCGTCGATTTCGCGCAGCCACACGCGCAGTTGCAGCAGCGGCATGGAGATGTTGCGCCCCAGGCGCAGGCTCAGCGCCAGTGCCAGTGCAAGCAGAATGGCGCCGAGAATGCCCATGCTTTGCAGGCTGATGGTCATCGGCTGCTGGAACTGGCTCATGTCCAGGCTGATGCGCAGGTGGCCTGCGGTCACGTCCTGGAAGGTGATCTTGGTTTCATACAGCCCACCAGCCTCGCCCAGCAGCCCGCTTTTGGGGCGGGTGCCGGCCTCGGCGAGGATGCGGTTGTCCACACTGTAGATGGCGGCATGGGCCACCAGCGGGTTTTTCACCAGGTTGTTGAGCAGCACGTTGAGGCTGAGGATGTCATTGGACACCAGCAGCTCGGTGGCCGAGGTCGCCGTCTGGGTGGTCAGGCTCTGCCCCAGCGCGTCGGCTTGCTCATGCATGGCCTGCTTGAACTGCAAACCCATCACGCAGGCATAGATGACCAGCGCCAGGGCGACCAGCAGCACGTTATGACTGGCGATGCGCAATGCAATCGGTACACGGCGGTGGCGCAGTGCCCGGAAGATCAGCAGGAAGAAATTGTCGGTTTTTACTGGCGTGGGCCGGTTCACTGAGCGCGGCTCTTTATGTCCGTGAAGTTGCTGCGCAGTATAGCGACAGGCCCCAGAGCGGCAAAGCGCTGCCTGTGCCCGATGGTCACTGAAAGTAGGTAGAATGCGATTTTTTTCCACGAACGGGGTGCCCTTTGCGCGAAATCGTCCTGATTAACATCACCGGTTCCGACCGTCCTGGCCTGTTAGCGGCCATCACCGGTGCCTTGGCCGAGGATGGCGTGCGCATTCTGGACATCGCCCAGTCGCTGGCCCATGGTGCCCAAACGTTCGCCGTGGTCGCCAGCGCCGACGACAGCGCCCGGCTGGCGGTGGTTCGCGAGCGTATCCAGGGGGTGGCCGGTGGCCACGCGCAGTTCACTGTACTGTCGGAAGCGGACTACCTGAAGTGGGCCGAAGGTGGCACCCACGACCGCTATGTCCTGACCCTGATGAGCCGTGAGATCACCGCCGCGCAGGTGCAATCGGTGACTGAAATCGCCGGCCGTCATGGCTTGGTGGTCGAAGCCATTGACCGTTTGTCGGGTCGCCCGGGCCTGGGCGTTGCCGCCGCCGAAGCGAAGGCGTGCCTGGAGTTCGCCGCGCGTGGTGTGCCAGCCGATATCGCCGCGCTGCGTCGCGACTTCCTCGCCGCGGCCATGCTGCTGGATGCGGATATCGCCGTGCAGGAAGACACCCTGTACCGCCGTCACCGGCGCCTGGCGGTGTTCGACATGGACTCCACGCTGATACAGGCCGAAGTCATCGACGAACTGGCCAAAGCTCACGGCGTGGGCCACCTGGTTTCGGAAATTACCGAACGGGCCATGCGCGGCGAGCTGGATTTCCGTGCCAGCTTCAAGGAGCGCATGGCGTTGTTGCAGGGCCTGGATGTCAACGTGCTGGACGCCATCGGTGCCTCGCTGCGGCTGACCGAAGGTGCTGAAGTGCTGTTCGCCGAACTCAAGCGCCTGGGCTACAAGACCGCGATCCTGTCGGGTGGCTTCACTTACTTCGCCAAGCAGGTGCAGGCCAAGCTGGGCATCGACTATGTGTTTGCCAATGAGCTTCAGGTGGTGGACGGCAAATGCACCGGTGTGGCTGTCGAGCCGATCGTTGATGCTCAGCGCAAGGCTGACCTGCTGGTGGAATTGGCCGAAAAGGAAGGGCTGACGCTGGAGCAGACCATCGCCGTGGGCGATGGCGCGAACGACCTGCCGATGCTGGCCAAGGCCGGCCTGGGCGTGGCCTTCCGCGCCAAGCCTTTGGTCAAGCAGTCGGCACGCCACAACATCTCCACCTTGGGGCTGGATGGCGTGTTGTACCTGTTGGGTGTGCGTGACAGTCAGGCCTGAGTGGGGCTGACGCGGCCGCAAGGCCGCGTCAGGGTCAACGCCGATTCAAAGATCCTTCCACAGCGATTCGAATTCGCTGTTCTCCTGCGCCGCCACCGCCGGTGCGGCTTCCAGAATGCGAAATTCGAACTGGTTGAAGCTGCCGGTGGAGCTGACCTTGCGCCCCAAATGCGCACGGTTTTCCTCGCCATGGGTGTTGATCATTACCTTGTGCCCTTCCTGAAACGGCAGGCGCGGCGCCAGCAGCGAAGCCTGGATGTCGATGGCGCGGATTTCCGGCAGTTGCAGGCCGCGCACGTATTGGCTGTTCTGCTCGTTGCTGCGCAGCAGCTGCAGGCCGCACGGTTGAGCGTGAGGTGCGATCAGCTCAATGCCCATCTGCGTGCCCCCACCGCGTACCTGGCGAATCCAGCGCACCACGGCAACGCTCCAGCCCTGGGACGGCGCGTCCTGAATGCCCACCAGCTCGCCGGCCTGCAATTGTGCCGGCACGTCTTTCAGCCAGGCCAGGCAGTAACCGCCAGGACTGTGGTTGACGATCTGCAGTTCGTGCACCGGGTAGTCACGGTCAGCCTTGGCGGTGTTACCGTCGAGGTCCATGGCCGGGTATTCGATTTCTTCGTAGGGCAGCAGGCCGTGCTCGTCACCATTTTTATCGGCATCAAAAGCCATGCTCCAGGCGTTGCTTGGCTCGTTGCGCTTACCCGCGCTGAAGGAGGCGCTGCGGCCGGCTTCCGGGCGCTTGAGCAGGTCGCTGAAGCTGCGCTCGCCGCCCAGGTAGTAGTGCAGCGTGCTCATGCCGATGCACAGGCTCATGGTGCCCTGGCCGGGCGTGCGCTGGAACGTACGCTCGGCCACGTCGCCCCAGGCGGCGGCCAGGTGCTGGAGCATGTCGATCGTCAGCCCCGTGGGCACGGTCAGGCCTGATTGCGCGCGTTGCTCGGCCGGCAGGTGCAGCCATTCGGTGATCGCCTTGACCAGCGGTCGCGGGTCAAGGCCCAGCATCTGCGGCAGTTGGGCTGCGGGGAACAGGCTTTTATAGCGCGGCGGCGCGTCGGCCTCGGCGGCCACGGCGAACTGTGCCTCGGCATTGCTGGCCGGTACCACACGGGTCATCGCGCTCCAGGGCTCCAGCACGTTGGCCAATTGCAGGATGGCCTGCTGGCGCATCTGATTGCAGCGCGAGCTGCCCATCAACAGGCTGGTGGCGTAGGTCTGCTCGATGCTCTGATGGTGGGCGTGGCTGACCAGTTCATCGCTGACGAAGGTGCGGTGCAGCTGATGCTTGAGGGCTATCTGATAAAGCTGGTGCAACTCCAGCCACAGGCCTTCGGGCACCGGGCAGTAGAGCAGGCTGGCGCGTACCAGTGGCCCTTTGAGGGCGTGCATGGCCCGCTGGACAGCGGTGGCCAGCAGCAGGTTGCGGTCTTTCAGGCGTGCCAACACCCGCAGCACGATCTGCTTGTAGCCCACCGCCAGCAGGTTCTGCAGGGCCTGGCACAGGTTGGCGATCTTGCGCGCGCGATCGTCCAGCACCACCGACTGGTTAAGGAAGTGACGTTCCAGGTGGTTGCAGACGAAATACACCTCGGGGCGCAGCAGCTCCAGCAACTGCAGGCGGTTTTCGCTGGGGGTGATCAGCTGGTTCAGCTCGATCAGGCCCTGGTAGAGCTGGCGTGCGGTCTCGCCCAGGTTGGCCTTGGGCAACGCGGCGATCCAGCGTTTCAGGTCGCGTGGCGTGGCCTCGCAGAACGTCAGGCTGGTCTGCGATGGGGTGGGTGCGCGCAAAAGAGGTGGCGGGGTGGCAGCGGACATCGAGCAGTTCCCGTTGAGTCAGTCGTGCAAGGGTGGCCTATTGTCGCCCTTTGCGCCAAAGACTGCACTGCCTTGAAGTCGCAGGCAACCGTAACCTGCAGCTGCCTGCCGGCAGCCACAGGTTTGGGGGCTATCAGGCGTCGGCGCCCTGGCCGATGCGCTGGCCCATGCTGACCGCCGAGCCGGCACCCAGTTCGTGAGCCCACTTCACTTGCTCAGGGCCAAACAGTACGATGGCCGTGGAACCGAGCTTGAAGCGGCCCAGTTCGGCGCCTTTTTCCAGGTGGATGGGCGCACGCGCGGCTTCGTCATAGCGCACGGTCTTGAGTTCACGCTTGGGTGGCGTCACCAGCCCGGCCCATACGGTTTCGACCGACGCAACAATCATCGCACCCACCAGTACCACGGCCATCGGGCCGCGCTCGGTGTCGAACAGGCACACCACGCGCTCGTTGCGGGCAAACAGCTCCGGCACGTTTTCGGCGGTGGTCTGGTTTACCGAGAACAGCCGGCCCGGCACGTAGACCATTTCGCGCAGGGTACCGGCCAGCGGCATGTGAACGCGGTGGTAGTCCTTGGGCGACAGGTAGATGGTGGCGAATTCACCGCCCATGAACGGCGCGGCATTGGCCGGGTCGCCGCCCAGCAGCTCCAGGGCACTGAAGCTGTGGCCCTTGGCCTGGAAAATGCGGCCGTGCTCGATGGCGCCCAGTTGGCTGACGGCACCGTCGGCCGGGCTCAGGATGGCCCCTGGGGTCGGGTCCAGCGGGCGGGCGCCGGGCTTCAGGGCGCGGGTGAAGAAGTCGTTGAAATGCTCGTAGGCGGTCAGGTCTTCGACCAGCGCCTGGCTCATGTCAACCTGGTAACGCTTGGCGAACCAGGCGGTAAAGGCATTCTTGAACCAGCGCACGCGGCATTCGGCGACGCAGCCCGCCAGGCGGGACAGCAGGTGGTGCGGCAACAGGTATTGGCTGAGGATGAACAAACGGGATTTCATCAGGTTTCCTTAAACTTCTACGGGCGTGTCGGGGTGGTTGCCCCATTCGCCCCATGAACCGGCGTAGCCCTTGACGCGCGGGTAACCGAGCGCCTTGGCCACCAGGTAGGTAAAGCCGGAACGGTGGTGGGTCTGGCAGTGGGTGATGATTTCCTTGTCCGGGGTAATGCCCAGGTCTTCAAGGATTTTTTGCATATCGGGACGGATGCGCAGGTTGCGAGCCTTGTCCATGCCGGCGGTCCACTCGAAGTTGATGGCGCCGGGAATGTGCCCGCCTTTGGCCGCCAGCACCTTCTCGCCGCTGTACTCCAGCGGGCCGCGGGCATCCCAGATGGCCAGGTCGACGGCGCCAATGCGGCTTTGCAGATACTCGCGGGTGGCGGTGGGCTCATCGTGCAGGGTCAGGGCCACGCTGCCTTCATGGGTGGTGGGCACATCAGCGGTCAGCGGCAGTTGCGCCGCTTCCCAGGCCAGGATGCCGCCGTCCAGATAGTGGTACTGGCTATGGCCGATAACGTCCAGCAGCCAGATGAAGCGGCCAGCCCAGCCGCCGCCCTCGTCGTCGTAAACCACGTAGACGGCGTTGGGGTTGTGCCCCAGCTCACCGAACAGGGCCTGCAGGGCAGCCTGGGTCGGCAGCAGGCCCGGCGCGGGCGGCTGGCCGAGCTGGGTACGCTTGGGATCGACGAAGCGTGCGCCTGGAATATGCCCGGTGGCATAGCGAGCGGCACTGGTCAGGTCAACCAGGATCAGCTCTGGAGCGTCGAGGCGCGGGAGCAGGTCGGCGGCTTCAATTACCAGCGGCAGGCCCGAGAAATCAGCCATGTGAGGTCTCCAGAAGGGAAAAAGGCCACAGATTGTAGCGCATGCGTCAGGCGCCGCGCTTGCTGAACGCCGCCAGGGCGCGTTCGATACATTGCGCGGTCTTGGCGAACGCCTGCACGGTGATTTCCGAGAACGGCCCGCCACCCTGGTCGGCCACCACCAGCATCACCACCCGGTCATTGCTGGCCAGCGAGCGCAGCAGCAGGTGATCGCCCTTGAACAGGCCGCGCAGGGCAGAGGGGAGCAGGGCGGAAAACTGCGCGTTGTTTTGCGGTGTCAGGCGGATCTGCGCCGGCTTGCTCAGCAGCCGCTGCAACACCGTGCTCTGGCTGATCAGCAGGTTCAGTTGCGCCGCCTCGGCGGGCAGCCCGGCGACCTGGTGCACGCGCAGGTTGGTCTGATTCTTGTCGATCATCAGCAGCATCACCCGTTGCATGCCGCAGGCCGCCAACGCGTCGCGGGCGACGGTGGTCAGGTGCATGGAGTTGGTGAAGCGGCTGGGTTCCACCAGCAGCTCGGCGCAGTACTTGCGCCAGGTGGCCAGGTCGTCGGTGCTGGGTGGCGCCGCCGGCAGCATGCCTTTGTGCACGCGGCGGGTGAGCCAGGGCCACAGCAGCGCCTCGGCCGGATGCCACAGGCCGGGCGCGGCGTACTGGCGAGCGTTCTGCACGGCGTGCTGGTGCACCTGCTGTTGCAGATCGTCCAGCGGCATTTGCAGGTACAGGCAGGTCAGGTATTCCCAACGCAGGGTGTGTGGCGTGTCCCAGGCTTCCTGGGCGGCCAGCGCCAGGCCGTTGGCCAGCACCACGGTATTGGCCGGCTGGTTAAGCCAACGGCGCAGGCCAGGGTCGTCATCCAGGCGCTGCTGCTGGCGCAGGCGATGTTCGTCGTCGCGGGCAATGTGCAGCACTTTGACGAATTCGCGCTGCTCGTCGAGCAGCAGGTTGTAGCCATGGTGAATCCACGCCGGTAGCCGCCATAGTTGCGCCAGGCTCTGGCACAGGTTGAGCAGGCGCACACCGAACAGTTCCAGCTCGACCTTGGCGGCCGCCTGGCCCTTGTGCACCACGCGCAGTTCCCACTCCTCCAGCAGGCTGGGGTGGGTGACTGCCAGCGGCCACAGGGGGGAAAGGAACAACAGGCTGCCCCAATGAATTTCCTGCCACAGCCGTGCCAGGCGCGCGGCGAACAGGCCGTTGGCCTGCTGGGCGGCGTGCTGGCTGATCAGCAGCAGTTGGCGCAGGCCGCGCGGCATGTCTTCAGGCTGCGCAGTGGGCAGGCGCTGCAGCAATTCCTCGGTGCGCTTGAGGCCCAGGCGGTTCAGGGCGGTCTCCAGGCTCTCAACCGGCTCGGCGATGCTCTGGTGCACGTGGTGGTTGGCTTCGCGGATCACGCTCAGCACCAGCGCCGGGCTGTCCTGCATCAATTCGGCGATTTCGCGCAGCGAACTGCGGCTGTCGCCCAGGGCCGCCAGCACCCGTTCGTGGCTGGCCAGCGGCACTGGCAAACGCACGCTGTCGAGCAGCTTGAGCCAGTCTGGAAGGGTGTTGGGAGTCTTGGTAGGCACGTTGGGCTCAATTGGCATGCTGGTAGGACCGAACTGGCTTTTCACCTTTTCAGGCTATAGTCTGGCGCAGAACTGCCGATAAGTAGAACAAGAGATTTAGAATCTTGCGCCCTCACCCTGACCACGACATGTAAGTGCTTCCAATCTATGGCTAAAATTATCGGCATCATCGTCGTATTCGCGAGTGTGCTCGGCGGATATGTGTTGTCCCACGGTAAGATTGCAGCGTTGATCCAGCCTTTCGAAGTGCTGATCATCGGTGGTGCCGCGTTCGGTGCCTTCCTGCAGGCGAACCCTGGCTACATGACCATGCGCGTCATCAAGAAGTCGCTGGGCATGTTCAAGTCGCGCTTCTCCCACAGCTTCTACATGGAAGTGCTGGGGCTGGTCTACGAGATCCTCAACAAGAGCCGCCGCGAAGGCATGATGGCGATCGAGAGCGATATCGAGGACGCCGCGGCAAGTCCGATCTTCGCCAAGTACCCGACCGTGCTCAAAGACGAGCGCATGACGGCTTACATCTGCGATTACCTGCGCATCATGTCCTCGGGCAACATGGCTCCCCATGAGCTCGAAGGCCTGTTCGACATGGAACTGCAGAGCATGAAGGAAGAGCTTGAGCACACCTCCCACGCGGTCACCGGCATCGCCGATGGCATGCCTGGTTTCGGTATCGTCGCGGCGGTACTGGGTATCGTGGTGACCATGGCCTCGCTGGGTGATGGCGACAAGGCCGTGATCGGTGCGCACGTGGGTGGCGCACTGGTGGGTACCTTCTTCGGTATTCTCGCCGCCTACGGTTTCATGGGCCCGCTGGCCACCTCCCTGGGCCATGACGCCAAGGAAGAGGTCAACTTGTACGAAGCGATCAAGGCTTCGCTGGTGGCTTCGGCTTCGGGCATGCCGCCGTCGCTGGCCGTGGAGTTTGGCCGCAAGGTGCTGTTCCCGTCCCATCGCCCGAGCTTCGCCGAGCTGGAACAAGCGGTTCGCGGTCGCTGAGTCATGGAAAATAACCAGCCGATAATCATCAAGCGCGTCAAGCGCTTCGCCGGCGGCCACCACGGCGGTGCCTGGAAGATTGCCTTCGCCGACTTTGCCACGGCGATGATGGCGTTCTTCCTGGTGCTGTGGTTGCTGTCCACGGCCACGCCGGAGCAGAAGCTGGCCATCGCCGGCTACTTCCAGGACCCGGTGGGCTTCTCCGAGAGTGGCTCGCCCTACATCATCGACATGGGCGGCACGCCCAAGCTGGCGCCGGACAAAACCCTGAACCCGGACATCGAATCCTCGCCGCCGACGCCTACCACGCCGGACAAGATCAACGAGAACGATGCCGAGCAGATGGCGGAGAAAATCGACAAGGAACGCTTGAACCTGCTGTTGCAGGAGCTGCAGAACAAGGTCGACCAGAACCCGCAGTTGCAGAAGTTCAAGGACCAGATTCTCTTCGAGATCACTCAGGAAGGCCTGCGCATCCAGATCATGGACGCCGAGAACCGGCCCATGTTCGACACCGGCAGCGCGCGCCTGAAACCGTATTTCGAAGACATCCTGCTGGCCATGGCCGACACCATCAAGGCGGTGCCGAACAAAATCAGCGTCAGCGGCCACACCGACGCCCAGCCGTATGCCGGCCAGGGTGATTTCGGCAACTGGGAGCTGTCGGCCAACCGTGCCAACGCCGCGCGTCGGGCGCTGGAGGGCGGTGGCTACCCGGATGACCAGGTGGCGCGCGTGGTGGGGTATGCCTCGTCGTCGCTGTTCGACCGCAAGAACCCGCTGAACCCGGTCAACCGGCGGATCGACATCGTGGTGCTGACCAAAAAGGCCCAGCGCGAGATCGAAGGCGAGACCAAGCCGGATACGCCACCCGCGGCGCCCGGTGCCCCCGCCACACCGCCAGCGCCTGGCGCAGCCGTCCCCGCCCCCGCCCCCGGCGCGGCCGCCAAGCCGGGGGCGGCAGTGGTCGACCCGAAAGCGCCGGTGCAGGCGCACGAACTGCGGCAGAAGCTCAACCTCTTCGAGGATGGCACGCTGAAGCTGGACGAGCAGGGCAAAGAGTAAGCCGGCCGCACCCCTGCAACGCCCGCCCCGACCCCGTCGCGGCGGGCGTTGTGCTTTCAGGCATGCAGGGTAATGGCGCCGACGATGTGACGAGTACACCAGCCGCATTCAGCGTTGGCGGCGCTGCGTACCACGGGCGAGATGCGCTCGGGGCCGAACGGTTTGACGGCGATGATCGGCTTGCCCAGGCGCCGGGCAATTTCTATTTCCTTGTCGATCCACTTGCCGTACGTGGGGTACACGCCGGCCATGATCACCAGGGCCGAGCAGGGGTGCAGGTGCTCCACGATCACCTGTTCGAACTCGTCTTCACTGGGCTCGATAATCGGGTGTGGTGGCGGCACGCTGTGCAGGACGAAGTTAAAAGTGGCATCGAGCTCAAGCAGGTTGAGCAGGCGTTCATGAGCATCCGAGTAGCGCCAGGATTGGCTGACGAACAAGTGGTAGGTCGACATTGCAGTCCCTTTCAGTCGGTATCGATGACAGGGCTGAAGATCGTTCAGAAGCGTTTTAGTGGGCAAGGGATGACGAAGGAAAGAGACCGTTCCTACTTCATTCGGTAACTATTCCTACAGAATTTTCCCACAAGGCAGGCGAGGTGGTCCGGTAATGGCCGCGTCGAGGGCGCCGCGGCCCGCCAGGCCTCAGTAGCTGTCTTCCGGCAAGCTGGCAATGATCGAGCGGTAGCTGTTCATGCGCTGTTGCTGCACACGGCCATCTTCCAGCGCCTTGAGCAGCGCACACCCCGGTTCGCGGTCATGCTTGCAGTCCCGGAAACGGCAATGGCCGAGCAAGTCATCGAACTCGATGAAGCCTGCTTCCACGTCGGCACGGCTGACGTGGCCCAGGCCGAATTCACGAATGCCGGGGGAGTCGATCAGCTCGCCGCCACCGGGGAAGTGGAACAGGCGCGCGGTGGTGGTGGTATGGGTGCCCTGGCCGGACAGCTCCGACAGCGGCCCCACGCGGGTCTGCACTTCCGGCAGCAGGCTGTTGACCAGCGACGACTTGCCCACGCCCGACTGGCCCACGAACACGCTGATGTGCCCATCCAGGCGCGCCTGCAATTGCTGCATGCCATCGCCATGGTGCGCCGACACTTCCAGCAGCGGGTAGCCCAGCTGGCGGTACACGGCCAGCAGGGCATTGAGCGCCGGGGCATTGTGCTCGTCGATCAGGTCGGCCTTGTTGAGCAGCAACAGCGGGTGAATGCCCGCGTGTTCCGCGGCCACCAGATAGCGGTCGATCAGGTTGGCATGGGGCTCGGGCATGGGTGCGAACACGATCACGATCAAGTCAACGTTAGCCGCCACGGGCTTGAGCTGGCCGCGGCTGTCGGGCCGGCACAGCTCGGTGCTGCGCGGCAACTGGGCGACGATCACGCCAATGCCCTGGTTGCCCGCCCGCCATACCACCGTGTCGCCGGTCACCAGCGCCGGCAGGTTGGCGCGCAGGTGGCACCGGAACACCTGGCCGGCCAGTTCGCCTTCCTGGGCTTCCACCTCGACCTGCACGCCGAAGTGGGCGATGACCAGGCCGGTCTGCTCAGGGCCCAGGTCGCCGCCTTCCAGCGTTTCCAGCGTGTGGGATTCGCGTTTGGCAGCGCGAGCGGCGCGCTCGCCCTGGATTTTTTCGATGCGCCAGTTTTGGCGACGGTTGAGCTGGCGTTTGGCCATGAGTGTTCCGTGCGGGGGTAATTGAAACGGCGACGAGTTTAGCATGCCCGGCTGAGCTAAACTGCGCAGTCAAGCCGAGGAGCCCCCCACATGCAAAACGCCGACAACCTGATCTGGATCGACCTGGAAATGACCGGGCTGGACCCGGACAGCGATGTGATCATCGAAATGGCCACCATCGTCACCGACAGCAACCTCAATACCCTGGCTGAAGGCCCGGTGATCGCTATTCACCACAGCGATGAAGTGCTTGCCCGCATGGACGAGTGGAACACCCGCACCCACGGCCATTCAGGCCTGACCCAGCGGGTGCGTGAAAGCCGCGTCAGCATGGCCGAAGCCGAGGCGCAAACCATCGCGTTCCTGGAACAATGGGTACCGAAGGGCAAGTCGCCGATCTGCGGCAACAGCATCTGCCAGGACCGCCGCTTCCTGTACCGCCACATGCGCGGCCTGGAAACCTACTTCCACTACCGCAACCTTGACGTCTCCACGCTCAAGGAGCTGGCCGCGCGCTGGGCACCGGAGGTCAAGGACGGCTTCAAGAAGGGCAGCACCCACCTGGCGCTGGACGACATCCGCGAATCCATCGCCGAACTGCAGCACTACCGCAAGCATTTCATCAAGTTCTGATGATCGCGCCACGCCCGTGGCAGCGGCCCGAAGGCCGCGTCCCAGGCGCCGCGCCGCATCAGGTACATGCAGCCTGGCGGCTAGGGTCAGTAAATCGGCCTATGGGTCAGGCGCAGCGCGCTGGCGATGTCGCTTGCCAGTGCCGGCAGGTCGGCCATGTCCAGGTTGGCGATGCTCACGCGAATCGCCGGGCCGCTGCCCAGGCGAAACGGCGCGCCGGCCTGCACCGCCCAGCCGTAGGAGGCCAGGGCCTGCACCGCCGTGGTCTCGTCCGCCACCGGCAGCCACAGGTGCAGCCCCTCGCCACGCTCGTCGCACACAACACCCTGCGCCTGCAACGCCGCCGCCAGTGCCTGGCGCCGCTCGGCATAGCTCAAGGCCGCACGCTGCAGCAGGCCTTCATCCCGTGCGTGTTGCCATGCCCGTGCCGCCAGGCGCTGCAGCAACAGGCTGACCCAACGCGACGCCAGGGTCTGCAGTCGCTGCATGTCGGCCAGTGTCGCGCCATCGGCGGTGACCACCGACAGGCGCAAATCCGGCCCCAGGAACTTGCTCACCGACGTGATATGCGCCCAGCGTGCCGGTAGCGGGCCAGGGCAGGGCGCAGCGTGTGCGCTCAACGGCCCCCAGTGATCATCCATCACCAACAGGGTCTCCGGTGCGCCTTGCAGGGCATCCGCCCACGCTTGCCAGCGTTGGGGCGAGACCGAGCGGCCAGTGGGATTCTGTGCCCGGGGCGTGAGAATGACCGCTGCCGCGTCACGCAGCACCGCCTGGGCGGGGACGCAGGCGCCTTCGTGGTCACCTTTCAGCGGCACCGCCTTGAGCCGCAGGCTGGCCAGCAATGCCAGCACCGGCGGCCAGCATGGATCTTCCACCAGTACGCGACTGCCCGTGCGGCAATGGGCGCGCAGGGCCTTTTCCATGGCGTCCATGGCGCCGTGGAATACGCCGGTATGCAAGGCAGGCAGGTGCTGCTCGCTCAGCCAGTGCCGGGCGAGGTCGAGCAATTCTGGCGCGTTGCTCTGGATGTCATGGCCGCTGTCAGCCGGCAACGCTGCCAGCCACTCGCCTTGCAGACGAGGCAACAGGCGTCCATCGACATTGCCGCTGGCAGCGTCGCGCAAGTGGGCGGGCAGCACGTGACGGGGCACGCTGGCCGCAGCCCGGTCGGCCACCCGGGTGCCGCGCCGGCCATCGGTATCCACCCAGCCTGCCTCGCGCAGCAGCTTGAAGGCGGCGGCGATGGTGTTGGGGCTGATGCCGAGTTGTTCAGCCAGTTGCCGCACCGCAGGCAAGCGTTCCCCGGTAACAATTTTCCCGGTGCGGATCGACTGCTCAATTGATTCAGCTACCTCGACAGCGGTAGCGCCTGATGCCAATAATGTATTCATACATTCACTATATTGTATTGGTACAAAAATGAAAAGTGCTTGGATCATTCGCCATGTCGCCTTCGAAGGCCTGGGTGTTTTCACTGCCGTGCTTGAGCAGCGCGGCTACGCCATTCATATCGTCGAGGCTGCCACGGCCGACCTGGCCGCGCTCGACGGTGGTGAGCCGGACCTGCTGGTGATGCTCGGCGGGCCCATCGGCGCGTTCGATGAAGTCGTTTATCCCTACCTTGCCCAGGCACTGCGCCTGGCGGAGCAACGCCTGGCCAGCGGCAAGCCGCTGCTGGGCATTTGCCTGGGCGCGCAGCTCATCGCCCGGGCACTGGGCGCCGAGGTGCGGCCCATGGGCGTCAAGGAAATCGGCTACGCACCCATCCAGCTCACCGATGCCGGTTTGCAGTCGGTGCTGGCGCCCCTTCACGCCGGCGTGCCCGTGCTGCATTGGCACGGCGATCAATTCGAAATCCCCGCAGGCGCCACGCACCTGGCCGGTTCGCGCATCTGCCCCCACCAGGCATTCGCCGTCGGCGACGCGGTATTGGCCCTGCAATTTCACCCGGAAGCCGATCCACGCCAGTTGGAAGCCTGGCTCGTAGGCCACGCCGCCGAGCTGCACAGCGCCGGCATCGATCCGCGCGTGCTGCGGGCTGAAGCGCTTGCTGTTGGCGAGGCGCATATCCGGTTGAAGCAGCAGATATTCGCCGAGTGGCTCGAGCGGGTGGCGCTCTGATGGAGCTGGGCCGGCTCGAGGCGCTGCTCGTGGGCAAGGCCGTACCTTTCGCCCGTCCGGGCAGCCGTAGCGCCATTGCCAAGCAGCCGGTGGCGATAGCGCTGACTGCTTCTGCCCTTGGGCTGACAGGGGACGAACAGGGCGACTTGCGGGTTCACGGCGGCCCCGACAAGGCAATCCATCAGTACCCGTTGGAACACTATGCCCAGTGGCACACGCGGATCGGCGAGCACGAACTGCTCAGGCAGCCCGGCGCCTTCGGCGAGAACCTGGCCACGCGGGGCATGACCGAGCACCACATCTGCCTGGGCGATGTGGTTCGCTGTGGCACCGTGGTGCTCGAGGTCAGCCAGACCCGCCAGCCGTGTTGGAAGCTCAACGACCGCTTTTCCATCAAGGACATGGCTTTGCAAATGCAGCGAAGCGCCATGACGGGTTGGTACTACCGCGTGCTGGAAGAAGGCCAGTTGCGCGTGGGGGATCGTTTCATCCTGTTGGCCAGGCCTTACCGGGAATGGACCTTGAGCAGGGTGGTATCGGTGCTGTACCAGCGGGTGCTGGATCGTGATGAGTTAATGGGATTGCAGCGGTTGCCGCTCGTGCCTTCCTGGCAACGGTTGGTGGAGCGGCGGCTGGAGCAGGGAACGGTTGAAGATTGGAGTGGGCGGCTGGTCGGTGCGAACGCCTTGATAACAGGAACATAAAGATGGATCTATTTAGAGTTGCCGTCTGCAAGGACGGAAAAGCGTGGTGTTCAATAGATATCGAACAGTTACATGCGGTACGGATTCTCGATGATGTGATCTCGCGTTTCAGTTCGACGGATGGATTCACGGTTACAGTCGTCAAGCGGGTAGGTGAACGGCGTCTTTTGGAGTCGTCTCCCGATGGCCTTAAGTTGTGTTACTCCGAACCTGTATTTGCTGAATATGTCATTTGATTGTGTGTTGCATATATCGTAATCAATCGAGTGTAGGAGGCGTCTGTTTTTAACCGTGTAGGGTGTTGTGCCGAGTGATATTGTCTGATAGTGGTCGCTCTTGGATCCGAGAGGTCTGGGGGAGGTTGCTCACTGTGTAGGGTGAGCTCAATGACCATTTTTAGGGATAGTATAATGTCTAGTGTTTCAGCAGCACCCGGCTCGGTATTGGATATGTTGGCCAAGCTTTCGGATTTGTGGGTGCGCAGAGCGGCGGTCAATAAGCCGCCGCTTGATATGAATGGTCTGGAATTCGATGCTCGGCGGCCTGATTTTTCCGAGGCGCTATTGCCTTTTTGTAAGCATGATGCGTGGCTGGCATCAAGCGAGCAAGAGCAATGTGAGTGTTTGTCGTATGCCTGGATCATCTATAATCTGAAAACGATTTATATCGAATGCGATATCGTTACTCCGGCTTGCGAGGATTTGTTGAAGGTGTCCAGCCTGCAAGGCGCCAACCGATCCGTGTTGCAAGGGGCCATCGCAGAGGCGCTACTTGACGAGGCCCTGCACACCAAAATGTCCGTCAGTGCCTGCAATTATATTTACGCTCGTCGTCGGCTCCCGATTTTTAATTTTACGCAATTCAATCTGCTGCGCTGGAAGAATGAAATACTTTCATCCTGCACGGCTGAATGGCAGCGCCGGTTAACTCGGTTTGGCATGGCGTGCGCGAGTGAGACCATGATCACCGATTATCTTAAAACCATGTCCGAGGATGGGAATATTCAAGCAGTCTGTCGCGAGGTGACACGAACTCATGCAGAGGATGAATGGAGTCATTCGAGTGTGTTTTCTCTTGTGGCGCTGGAAATCGTTTCAGATCTTTCATTGGAGGAGCGCAGCTATCTGCAGCAAGTTATTCGAAGGACCGTGCAGATGTTTGCGGATAACGAAATGGGAGCGTGGGCTGAGGTGTTTTCATTGATCAGCGTGTGTAATGGTCGAGACATTGTGGCTGACAGCGCCAGTTTCGGCCAGGTTGAGGTTTACACCGACTCCATCAACGCATTGCTCGAACGCATCGGGCTTGTTTGATTGGGAGTATTTTTATATGCGCTGTTACTTGACGTGTGAATGGATAAAGCAGGAAACGCAAAATATATGGTCGTTTGGGCTGGCGTCGACCATGAAATCGGGTATTCCAGATATTGCACCAGGCAGATTCGTGGTCATCGATTTTCCCGACATGAGCGGTCGGGTGGCTTCTCGATGCTATTCGATCACTGCTACTGAGGATTCGGGCGCTTTTCAGATTTCAGTCAAGCGCAACGGCCGCGACGGTGTCGCCGACAGCCTGGTCAGCCGGCTTCGACCTGGAGGGTTGGTGGCCCTGTCAGAGGTTGCAGGCGATATCGGTGTTGAATGTTTGCTAAGTATGCCCAAAGTGCTGATGCTGGCTTCGGGGATAGGTGTCACCGTCCCGATGGGTTTGTTGCGAGGCCTTGCGAAGCTGCAAGGGCTGGGGCGGGATGTTCCACTCGTGCGATTGGTGGTTGTGGTGCGTGACGTGGCAGACCTGCCATTTCTACCTGAATTGCTGGCCTTGCACCTTGGTTCCGACTGGTTCGACTTGCATGTCAGGGTCACCGGTACGCAGCTACTCTCTGCCAACGAGTGTTTCGCGGCTGGCCGGCCCACTTTTGAGCAGGTATTCGGGGAGTTGCAGTGGGATTGCGTGGTGATCTGCGGAAGTCATGCATTCGCCGACGCCTACCAAGGCAGTATTCGGCGCAACCTGCCGGGTTGTCAGTTATACGTAGAGGTCTTCACCGCGTCTGAGGTAGAGGCAGGTCATGCGCAGCCTGGGGCGGTCGTGGTGGCGAACGTCGATGGCAAGGCGCTACGCATCGATTCTGCAAAAACCTTGCTGGACGCGTTGGCAGAGCACGGTGTCGCCATTCCTAGTCAGTGCCGTTCTGGCATTTGCGGCAGATGTCGAGTGAAAGTATCGGGCGGTAGTTGTCGATCTGCTGGCGACTTTGCTCTTAGCCGCGGGGACAGGGAAAACGGTTATGTTTTGGCCTGTTGCACTTATCCGGTAGGTGTGGAGGTATCGATCGAGGTAGAGCGGGCGGTTCGCTAACCTCTAAGGCGTTGTGCTGGCTCCCGCTTCTCCATGCTGGCGCAACGCCCACTCCACATGCTCGCGCACCAATTCCGACGGATACTCGCGCCGTGCCTTCAACGCTTCCACCACCGCAATCGTGGAGGGCGCGTTGCCCAGCCCTACCGCCAGGTTGCGCAACCAGCGTTCGTAACCCGCGCGGCGCAGGGGTGAGCCTTCGGTGCTGGCCAGAAATTTGTCTTCATCCCAGAGGAATAGCTCGGCAAGCCCGGCATTGTCCAGGTTATGCCGGGGCTTGAAGTCACCCTCGCCGCTGGGGCGGGCGAAGCGGTTCCAGGGGCAGACGATTTGGCAGTCGTCACAGCCAAACACGCGATTGCCGATCAGCGGGCGCAGGTCTTCGGGGATGGCGGTCTTGAGTTCGATGGTCAGGTAGGAAATGCAGCGCCGCGCGTCCAGCACGTAGGGGCCGACGAAGGCGTTGGTGGGGCATATGTCCAGGCAGGCGCTGCAGCGGCCGCAGTGCTCGGTGGCATGGGGTTCGTCCACCGGCAGTGGCAGGTCGACAAACAGCTCGCTCAGGAAGAAGTAACTGCCGGCCTTGCGGTTGAGTACCAAGGTGTTCTTGCCGATCCAGCCCAGGCCTGCCTGCTCGGCGATGGCCTTTTCCAGTACCGGGGCACTGTCGACGAAGGCGCGAAAGCCGAACGGGCCGATGGCCTGCTGGATGCGGTCAGCCAGTTGCTGTACGCGTTTACGGATCAGCTTGTGGTAGTCGCGCCCCAAGGCGTAGCGGGAGATGTAGGCCTTTTCCGGTTGGGCGAGTAACTGCGCCATGGCAGTGTCGCCCGGCAGGTAATCCATGCGCAGCGACACCACGCGCAGCGTGCCCGGCACCAGCTCGTCGGGGTGCGAGCGTTTGCTGCCGTGGGCGCCCATGTACTCCATTTCGCCGTGGTAGCCGGCGGCCAGCCAGCGCTCCAGGTGCTGTTCGTGCTCGCCAAGCTCCAGGCCGGCGATGCCGACTTGCTGGAAGCCCAGTTCGCGGCCCCATTCCTTGATGGAGTGGGCCAGGGCGGGTAGATCGGCGACAGGAACGGACATGCGAGGAGAGAAACCGGGGCTGAGGTAGGTATAATTCTGCCAGACATCGCGAGTGAACGTTCAATCATGCCACTGCCAAACGACGACATGCCCGACTTGCTGTACAGCGCGGCCCAGGTGCGCGCGCTGGATGCAGCCCTGATTGCCGCCGGAACCGACGGTTTCGAGCTGATGCGCCGGGCCGCCCACGCCGCTTGGCGGGCCCTGCGCCGTCAGTGGTCGGATGCCGACCAGTTGACCGTGCTGGCCGGCCATGGCAATAACGCCGGCGACGGTTACTTGATCGCCGCGCTGGCCCAGCGCGCCGGCTGGTCGGTAACGGTGTTGGCTGTCGGCGACCCGCACAAGCTGAGTGGCGCCGCCGCCGCGGCCCTGGCCGAAGCGCGTGCCGCGCAGGTGGATATCCAGTCGTGGGCGCCCGATGCGGCCTTGCACGGCGTGCTGGTGGATGCGCTGCTGGGCACTGGCCTCGCGGGCAACGTGCGCTCGCCGTATAGCGATGCCATCGCCGCCATCAACGCCAGTGGCCTGGACGTGCTGGCCGTGGACCTGCCGTCCGGGCTGAGCGCCGACACGGGTCAGGTACTGGGTGACGCCGTGCGGGCGACGGTGACCATGACCTTTATCGGCCTGAAAATTGGCCTGTTCAGCGGGCAGGCCGCCGATTACGTGGGGCGGTTGTTGTTTGATGACCTGCAGGCCGACCCGGCGGTGGTCGCCGCGCAGCCGGCCGTGGCCCGTCGTTTGACGCCCGCCTCGCTGCCCACCCCGGCGCCTCGGCCGCAGACCGCGCACAAGGGCATGTTTGGCCGCGTGCTGGTGATCGGCGGCGACCACGGCACTGGCGGCGCTACCTTGATGAGTGCCGAGACAGCATTGCGCAGCGGCGCCGGCATGGTCACCCTGGCTACCCGCCAGGAGCACGTGGCCGCGGCCCTGACGCGGCTGCCCGAGGTGATGACCTTGGGCGTGAGTTCATCCAACCAGTTGATGGGCCCGCTGGACAAGGCCGATGTGCTGGTCGTTGGCCCGGGCCTGGGCCAAGCCGGCTGGGGCCGCAGCCTGTTGTCCATCGCCGCCACTGCGGCTAAAGCCCAGGTGTGGGATGCCGATGCATTGAATCAGCTGGCCGAGGGCCTGGTTGAGCTGCCGCCGGGGGCAATCATTACCCCGCACCCGGGTGAGGCGGCGCGCTTGCTGGGCGTGCCCACCGGGCAGGTGCAGGCCGATCGTGTGCAGGCCGCGCAGGCGCTGGCAAAGAAATTTTCGACAATTTGTGTATTGAAGGGCGCCGGCAGCCTGGTCGCCGCCCCCGACGGGCGGTTGGCCCTGTGCGACCGCGGCCACCCGGCCATGGCCACGGCTGGCCTGGGCGATGTGTTGTCGGGCTTGCTGGGGGCACTTCTGGCCCAGCACATGGCCCCGTATGATGCCGCCTGTCTGGGCGTTTGGCTGCATGCCTGGGCCGGTGAGCAACAAGGCAGGAATGGCCGAGGACTGGCGGCCACCGATTTGATTCCAGTTATCCGTCAGGTGTTCGAGGAGCTGTCCCCTTGTCTGAAATAGAGCTGTTTCTGGGCGATGAAAACGCCATGGTTGCCTTCGGCGGCCGTCTGGCACGCGTGACCCAGGCCATCGGGGTGATTTTCCTCGAAGGTGACCTGGGGGCCGGTAAAACCACGCTGTCGCGGGGCATTATTCGTGGCCTGGGCCATGACGGCGCGGTGAAAAGCCCGACCTTCACGCTGGTGGAACCTTACGAGTTTGCGAGCTTTCGCGCCTATCATTTTGATCTGTATCGCCTTGTCGATCCCGAAGAACTGGAATTTCTTGGCATTCGGGATTACTTTGAAGGTGACGCTCTCTGTCTGATTGAGTGGCCTCAGCGTGGCGCGGGCTTTTTGCCAAAGCCTGACCTGACCATTACCATACGCCCCCACGCGGGCGGCCGTTCACTGACTCTGACGCCACAAGGCGCGCGTGGCGAGTCGTGGTGTGCCGTCCTGGCACAGGAATTCAAATAATTTTGGGTGGGTGTTTGTATGCGCATTCGCGCGCTGGTCGCGTTCGTGGGGTTGCTGTTGGCGACGTTTGTCGTCGACGCGTTGGCGGCTTCGCAGGTCAAGAGTGTTCGCCTGTGGCGAGCGCCGGATAACACGCGGCTGGTATTCGACCTGTCGGGGCCGGTGGAACACAGCCTGTTCACCCTGTCGTCGCCAGACCGCCTGGTCATCGATATCAATGGCGCGACCCTGGCCGCGCCGCTGAACCTGCCTATCGCCAACACGCCTATCACCTCGGTACGTTCGGCCCAGCGCACGCCCACCGACCTGCGGGTGGTCATCGACCTGAAAAAGGCCGTGACCCCGAAAAGCTTCGCTCTGGCGCCCAACCAGCAGTACGGCAACCGCCTGGTGGTGGACCTGTATGACAACGCTGCCGACGCCGCGCCGCAACCGCCCGAGCCTGCCGTGGCCACCACCCCGGCGGTGCCGGTGACCCCGGTGCAGCCGGCGATCAAGCTGGCGCCAGTGCCCAACGGCAAGCGTGACATCATTGTTGCCATCGACGCCGGCCACGGCGGCGAAGACCCGGGTGCCTCGGGCTCCCGCGGCCAGCACGAAAAAGACATCACCCTGTCGATCGCCCGCGAACTGCAGCGCCAGATCAATGGCGAGAAAGGTTTCCGCGCCGAGTTGACCCGTACCGGTGACTATTTCATTCCGTTGCGCCAGCGCACCGAGATCGCCCGCAAGAAGGGCGCTGACCTGTTCGTCTCCATTCACGCCGACGCCGCACCGTCTTCGGCAGCCGTGGGCGCTTCTGTGTTCGCCCTGTCCGAGCGCGGTGCTACTTCCGAGACCGCGCGTTGGCTGGCCGACAGCGAAAACCGCTCCGACCTGATCGGTGGCGCCGGCGCCGTGAGCCTGGACGACAAGGACAAGATGCTCGCCGGCGTGTTGCTGGACCTGTCCATGACTGCCTCGCTCAGTTCCAGCCTCAACGTGGGTCAGAAGGTGCTCAGCAACATTGGCCGCGTTACGCCGCTGCACAAGGCACGTGTCGAGCAGGCCGGCTTCATGGTGCTCAAGTCGCCGGACATCCCGTCGATCCTGGTGGAAACCGGCTTCATTTCCAACGCGGGCGAGGCGGCCAAGCTGCAAAGCGCCAGCCATCAGCAGGCCCTGGCGCGCTCCATTACCAGCGGCGTGCGCCAGTTCTTCCAACAGAACCCGCCACCGGGCACTTACATTGCCTGGCTGCGTGACAGCGGCAAGCTGGCCCAGGGACCCACCGAGCACGTGGTGCGTGCCGGCGAAACCCTGCCGATGCTTGCCGTGCGCTACAACCAGTCAGTCAACACGTTGCGCAATGCCAACAACCTGACCACTGACGAACTGAAAATCGGCCAGACCCTGGAAATTCCAGCCACCGTATTGGCGGCCCAGCAATGACGTCGTCCGCTCGCATCGAGCTGCTCAGCCCTCGCCTTGCCAACCAGATCGCCGCGGGTGAGGTCGTTGAGCGCCCGGCCTCGGTGATCAAGGAGCTGCTGGAAAACAGCCTGGACTCCGGTGCCCGCCGTATCGACGTGGAAGTGGAGCAGGGCGGCGTCAAGCTGCTGCGTGTGCGCGATGACGGCAGCGGCATTGCTTCCGATGACCTGCCGCTGGCCCTGGCCCGTCACGCCACCAGCAAGATTCGCGACCTGGAGGACCTGGAACGGGTGATGAGCCTGGGCTTCCGCGGCGAGGCCCTGGCTTCGATCAGCTCGGTGGCGCGCCTGACCCTGACCTCGCGTACCCGCGAGGCAGAGCAAGCCTGGCAGGTGGAAACCGAAGGCCGCGACATGGCCCCGCGTGTGCAGCCGGCGGCCCATCCGGTAGGCACCTCGGTGGAAGTGCGCGACCTGTTTTTCAACACCCCGGCGCGGCGCAAGTTTCTCAAGACCGAAAAAACCGAATTCGACCACCTCCAAGAGGTGATCAAGCGCCTGGCGCTGGCGCGCTTCGACGTGGGCTTCCACCTGCGCCATAACGGCAAGAGCATCCTCAGCCTGCACGAGGCCCACGACGATGTGGCCCGTGCGCGGCGCGTGGCTTCGATCTGCGGCCCGGGCTTCCTGGAGCAGGCGCTGCCCATCGAAGTGGAGCGCAACGGCTTGCACCTGTGGGGCTGGGTGGGTTTGCCGACCTTCTCGCGCAGCCAGGCCGACCTGCAGTATTTCTTCGTCAACGGCCGTGCCGTGCGCGACAAGCTGGTGGCCCACGCGGTGCGCCAGGCCTACCGCGATGTGCTATTCAACGGCCGGCACCCGACCTTCGTGCTGTTCTTCGAGGTGGACCCGGCCGTGGTGGACGTCAACGTGCACCCCACCAAGCATGAGGTGCGCTTCCGTGACGGGCGCATGGTGCACGACTTCCTTTATGGCACCCTGCACCGTGCCCTGGCTGACGTGCGCCCGGAAGACCAGTTGCCCAGCGCCACGGCCGCCGAGCCGCTGGCGCGGCCGACCGGGCTGCAGGCCGGTGAATTCGGGCCCCAGGGCGAGATGCGCCTGGCCGCGAACCTGCTGGAGCAACAGCAGCAGGAGCCGGCCAGCCGTGGCTACAGCAGTGGCGCCGGCGCGGGCTACCAGTACGTGCCGCGGCCTGCGCAGCCGATGCCGACTGCCGAGACCCAGGCCGCCTACCGCGAATTCTATGCACCGCTGCCCCAGGCTGCTGGTGCGCCGACGCCGAGCCTGCCTGAAGGGCAGGGCGATATTCCGCCGCTGGGCTATGCGCTGGCACAGCTCAAGGGCATCTACATTCTGGCCGAGAACGCCCAGGGCCTGGTGCTGGTGGACATGCACGCCGCCCACGAGCGGATCATGTACGAGCGCCTGAAGATCGCCATGGCCAGCGAAGGCCTCAGTGGCCAGCCGCTGCTGGTGCCCGAGTCCATCGCTGTCAGCCAGCGCGAAGCCGATTGCGCCGAGGAGCACGCCGTGTGGTTCCAGCGTCTGGGCTTCGAGCTGCAGCGCCTGGGCCCGGAAAGCCTGGCCATCCGGCAGATTCCGGCGCTGCTCAAGCAGGCCGAGGCCAACCGCCTGGTGCATGATGTGCTGGCGGACCTGATGGAATACGGCACCAGTGACCGCATCCAGGCCCACCTCAACGAACTGCTGGGCACCATGGCCTGCCACGGCGCCATCCGCGCCAACCGGCGCCTGGCCATTCCGGAAATGAACGGGCTGCTGCGCGACATGGAAAACACCGAGCGCAGCGGCCAATGCAACCATGGCCGACCAACCTGGACCCAGATGGGCCTGGATGATCTGGACAAACTATTCCTGCGTGGCCGTTGATTGCGATGAGTGCGTTACCCCCGGCAATATTCCTGATGGGCCCGACCGCCGCGGGCAAGACTGACCTGGCCATCGAGCTGAGCAAGGTCTTGCCCTGCGAGCTGATCAGCGTCGACTCGGCGCTGGTCTACCGTGACATGGACATTGGCACCGCCAAGCCGTCCAAGGCGCTGCTGGCCGCCCACCCCCACCGCCTGATCGACATCATCGACCCGGCGCAAGCCTATTCGGCCGCGCAATTTCGCGCCGACGCCCTGCAGGCAATGGCCGAGATCACCGCGCGCGGAAACATCCCGTTGCTCGTCGGCGGTACGATGTTGTATTTCAAGGCATTACTCGACGGCCTGGCCGATATGCCCGCCGCCGACGCCAGCGTGCGCGAAGAGCTCGAAGCCATGGCACAGGCCGGCGGGCTGCAGGTTTTGCACGATGAGCTGGCTCGCGTGGACCCGGTCTCGGCGGCGCGTATCCACCCCAATGACCCCCAGCGGTTGATCCGTGCGCTGGAGGTTTACCGGGTAAGCGGTTCCAGCATGACCGAACACCGCGCGCGCCAATCTGCGCAAAGTACCGCCGCAGGCGCTCCGGGCACCGGTCAATTGCCCTATACTGTTGCCAGCCTGGCGATTGCGCCGACGGATCGACAGCTGTTGCACGAGCGAATCGCCCTGCGTTTTCGGCAAATGCTGGAACAGGGATTCGTCGACGAGGTCAGAGCCCTGCGTGCCAGAAGTGACTTGCATGTGGGTCTGCCGTCTATACGTGCAGTGGGTTATCGCCAGGTCTGGGATCATCTGGATGGCAAGCTGAGTTCAGTGGAGATGCAGGAACGCGGCATCATTGCGACACGCCAATTGGCCAAGCGACAGTTCACCTGGCTACGCAGCTTCGGTGATCTTCACTGGTTGGACAGCCTGGCTTGTGACAATCTGCCACGCACCTTGAAATACCTCGGAACGATCTCCATATTGAGCTGAGTCCTTGAAATTGCCGTCTATCCTTGGGGTGGGGCGGCCTAAGTCATCATTTTTTCTGTTTTTTCTTATCTATTGATCCTTAAAGGAGTGCGGCACATGTCAAAAGGGCAATCGCTACAAGACCCTTACTTGAATACATTGCGTAAAGAGAAGGTCGGCGTTTCGATCTATCTGGTCAACGGTATCAAGTTGCAAGGCACGATCGAATCCTTCGACCAGTTCGTGATCCTGCTCAAGAACACCGTCAGCCAGATGGTCTACAAGCACGCTGTCTCCACCGTGGTACCGGTGCGTCCGATCCGTCTGCCTAGCGCAACCGACGAGCATAGCGACGTCGAACCAGGTAACGCCTGATAGGAGTCTGCTTTGTTCTTTGAGCGCCACGGTGGTGGTGAGCGGGCAATCCTCGTTCACTTGGATGGTCAGGACCCTGAGGCGCGCGAAGATCCGCAGGAGTTTCAGGAGCTGGCCGTTTCGGCCGGCGCCGAAACTGTCGCGTTCGT
This sequence comes from uncultured Gammaproteobacteria bacterium, assembly GCA_963816515.1. Taxonomy (GTDB): domain Bacteria; phylum Pseudomonadota; class Gammaproteobacteria; order Pseudomonadales; family Pseudomonadaceae; genus Aquipseudomonas. The sequence continues at coordinate 2,983,589 of CAWFKX010000001.1, forward strand.
CAACGTGGCGCGTCACCAGCCCACGGCCAAGTACCTGATTGGCAGCGGCAAGGTCGAGGAGTTGCGCGACCGGGTCAAAGTCGAACAGGTTGATCTGGTTATTTTCAACCATACCCTCACTCCCAGCCAGGAACGTAACCTCGAACGTGCTTTCGAGTGTCGCGTGCTGGACCGTACCGGTCTGATCCTGGATATCTTCGCCCAGCGGGCGCGTACCCATGAAGGCAAGCTGCAGGTCGAACTGGCCCAGCTGGAGCACATGAGCACGCGACTGGTTCGCGGCTGGACTCACCTTGAACGCCAGAAAGGCGGTATCGGCCTGCGTGGCCCGGGTGAAACCCAGTTGGAAACCGACCGCCGCCTGTTGCGGGTTCGCCTGCGCCAGATCAAGGCGCGCCTGGAGAAGGTTCGCAGCCAGCGCGAGCAGGCCCGTCGCGGCCGTCGCCGCGCCGACATCCCCTCGGTATCGCTGGTGGGCTACACCAACGCCGGCAAGTCGACCCTGTTCAACGCCATGACCACCTCCGAGGTGTACGCGGCCGACCAACTGTTCGCCACCCTGGACCCCACCTTGCGCCGGCTCGAGCTGGACGACCTGGGGCCGGTGATCCTGGCTGACACCGTGGGTTTCATTCGTCACCTGCCGCACAAGCTTGTCGAGGCTTTCCGGGCTACGCTCGAAGAGTCCAGCAACTCCGACCTGCTGCTGCACGTGATCGACGCCCATGAGCCTGAGCGCATGGCGCAGATCGAGCAGGTGATGGCGGTGCTGACCGAGATCGGCGCGCAAGGGTTGCCGATACTCGAGGTGTATAACAAACTCGACCTGCTTGAGGGGGTTGAACCGCAGATTCAACGCGACGCCGATGGCAAGCCCGTGCGGGTATGGGTGTCGGCGCGTGATGGGCGTGGCCTGGACCTGGTGAAGCAGGCCGTGGCCGAGCTGCTGGGTGACGACTTGTTCGTTGGCACCCTGCGCCTGCCACAACGCATGGGCCGTCTGCGCGCGCAATTTTTCGAGATGGGTGTGGTGCAGAGCGAGACGCATGACGAGGAAGGGGCAAGCCTGCTGGCGGTGCGCGTACCTCGTGTCGAACTCAACCGTCTGGTCAGCCGGGCAGGGATGGAACCGCTGGAATTCATCGAGCAACACACTTTGCAATAAAAGCCCTGCAATGCGGCGATGCCGCGAGCTCGGGCATTCTGTAGCATTGGTTGGCGCGCCGTGGGTGCGTCTTTGCTTTATCAGATGGAGAGCGCTATGGCTTGGAATGAGCCGGGTGGCAACTCGAACAATCAGGATCCTTGGGGTGGAAAGCGCCGTGGGGGCGACCGCAAGGGGCCACCGGATCTCGACGAAGCCTTCCGAAAGCTGCAGGAAAGCCTGAACGGTTTGTTCGGTGGTGGAAAAAAACGCACGGGTGATGGCGGCGGTTCGTCCAGGGGCGGTGGCTTCGGCCTGCTCGGGATCGGGCTGGTCGTGCTGGCGGCTATCTGGCTGTACAGCGCCATCTATGTGGTCGATGAACAGGAACAGGCCGTGGTGCTGCGCTTCGGCAAGTACTATGAAACGGTCGGTTCGGGCCTGAATATCTATTTCCCGCCTATCGACAAGAAGTACCTGGAGAACGTGACGCGCGAGCGCACGTACACCAAGCAGGGGCAGATGCTGACCGAAGACGAGAACATCGTCGAGGTGCCGCTGACCGTGCAATACAAGATCAGCAACCTGCAGGACTTCGTGCTCAACGTCGACCAGCCGGAAGTCAGCCTGCAGCATGCGACCGACAGCGCCCTGCGCCACGTGGTGGGTTCCACCAACATGGACCAGGTGCTGACCGAAGGCCGCGAGCTGATGGCCAGCGAGATCAAGAAGCGCCTGCAGGGCTTCATGGACACGTACAAGACCGGTATCACCATTACCCAGGTCAACGTGCAGAGCGCGGCCGCCCCGCGTGAAGTCCAGGAAGCCTTCGATGACGTGATCCGTGCCCGTGAAGACGAGCAGCGTTCGCGCAACCAGGCCGAGACCTACGCCAACGGCGTGGTGCCGGAAGCCCGTGGCCAGGCGCAGCGCATCATCGAGGACGCCAACGGCTACCGTGACGAAGTCATTTCCCGCGCCAAGGGTGAGGCCGACCGTTTCACCAAGCTGGTGACCGAGTACCGCAAGGCTCCGGAAGTCACCCGTCAGCGTCTCTACCTGGAAACCATGCAGGACGTCTACAGCAACACCAGCAAAGTGCTGGTGAGCAGTGAGAAAGGGGGTAACAACCTGATCTACCTGCCGCTGGACAAGATGGTCGGCGGCAACCACAACCCTGCCCCTGTCGCGGCAGGCAGCACGGTGCCCCAGGTCACTGACGCCGCTGGCGCCCGTGCCGCGGCCGATCTGCAACAGCAACAACGTGAACTGCGTTCCAGGGAGAGTCGCTGATGGGCAATAAATCACTGATCGCCCTGATCGTTGGCGTGGTATTGGCCATCGTGGCGTGGAACAGCTTCTACATCGTCTCCCAGACCGAGCGCGCCGTGCTGCTGCGCTTCGGTCGCGTGGTGCAGGCCGATGTGCAGCCCGGCCTGCATGTGAAAGTGCCGTACGTGAACCAGGTGCGCAAGTTCGACGCCCGCCTGATGACCCTCGACGCCCCCACCCAGCGGTTCCTGACCCTGGAGAAGAAGGCGGTGATGGTCGATGCGTACGCCAAGTGGCGGGTCAAGGACGCCGAGCGCTTCTACACCGCGACCTCGGGCATCAAGCAGATCGCCGATGACCGTCTGTCCCGTCGCCTGGAGTCTGGCCTGCGTGACCAGTTCGGCAAGCGCACCCTGCACGAAGTGGTGTCGGGCCAGCGTGACGAACTGATGGCGGGCATCACCGAGTCGCTGAACAAGATGGCCAACGACGAGTTGGGCATTGAAGTCATCGACGTGCGGGTAAAGGCCATCGACCTGCCCAAGGAAGTGAACCGCAGCGTGTTCGAGCGCATGAGCACCGAGCGTGAGCGTGAAGCCCGTGAGCACCGTGCCAAGGGTAACGAGCTGGCTGAAGGCATTCGTGCCGACGCCGACCGTCAGCGCCGCGTGTTGCTGGCCGAAGCCTACCGCGAGTCGGAAGAGGCTCGCGGTGACGGTGATGCCCAGGCCGCCGCCATCTACGCCAAGGCCTACGGTCAGGATCAGGAGTTCTACTCTTTCTACCGTAGCCTGCAGGCTTACCGCCAGAGTTTCTCCAACAAGAGCGACGTGCTGGTGCTGGACCCAAGCAGCGACTTCTTCCGCTACATGGAGAAGTACAAGCCTTGATGGCACACCCCGCCGGGCGGTCAAATCGCCCGGCGGGGTGACCATTCCAGAAAACGTGTTATGATGCGGCAGCCGGGAAATTCCCGGCTTTTTTGCGTCTGCAAGATCGATTGGCCCCTCGCGCCAGTCTTTTGCGAAGTGTTTCAGAGTGTTTTCCACGTAATCGAGGGCAATGGCTCAAGCAGGCAGGGCGGTGCAACAACACCGCTGCAAGGTGCCTCGTCATTGCCTGCTTCACTCAAGGCTCGCCCGGAGGCGTGCCGCCCGGATCATAGGGGAAAGGCGTAATGGCAACGGTAGACCGCTGGCTGCTGCCAGATGGCATCGAAGAAGTACTGCCGCCGGAAGCGGCGCGCATCGAAGTAGCGCGTCGCCAGGTGTTGGATCTGTTCCAGAGCTGGGGCTATGAGTTCGTCGTCACCCCGCATATCGAGTACCTGGAGTCGCTGCTGACCGGCGCGGGCCAGGACCTGGATCTGCGCACCTTCAAGGTCGTCGACCCGCAATCCGGGCGGCAAATGGGCTTTCGTGCCGACATCACCCCGCAGGTAGCGCGCATCGATGCGCACACCCTGCGCCGTGAAGGCCCGAGCCGCCTGTGCTACGCCGGCAGCGTGCTGCATGCTCAGCCGCGTGCCCTGTCGTCCTCGCGCAGCCCTATCCAGCTGGGGGCCGAGCTGTACGGCGACGCCAGCCCGAGCAGCGATGTCGAAGTGATCAGCCTGATGCTGGCTATGCTTCAGTTAGCGGATGTGCCGGATGTGCACATGGACCTGGGCCACGTGGGCATCTACCGTGGCCTGGCGCGCGCCGCTGGCCTGTCCGGCAGCGTCGAGCAACAGTTGTTCGATGCCTTGCAGCGCAAGGCCATCGATGAAGTCATCGCCCTGACCGAAGGCCTGCCGGCTGACCTTGCAGCCATGCTGCGGGCGCTGGTCGAGCTGTGCGGTGGTTCGGAAGTGTTCGCCGAGGCGCGGTTGCGCCTGGCCAATGCCCCGGCCCCGGTCATCGCGGCCCTGGACGACCTGCAAGCCATTGCCGAGCGCCTGGCAGCACGTTTCCCCGAGCTGCCGTTGTATTTCGACCTGGGCGAGCTGCGCGGCTACCACTACCACACCGGTGTGGTGTTCGCGGTGTTTGTGCCGGGTGTCGGCCAGTCGATCGCCCAGGGCGGTCGCTACGACGATATCGGCGCCGACTTCGGTCGTGCGCGTCCGGCCACGGGGTTCTCCACCGACCTCAAGACTCTGGTCACCCTGGGTCGGGCCGAAGTGGAACTGCCCAGCGGCGGCATCTGGATGCCAGACAGCACCGATGCGGCACTCTGGCAGCAGGTGTGCCAGCTGCGTCGTGAAGGTCAGCGCGTGGTACAGGCGCTGCCTGGGCAGGCGTTGAGCGCGGCCGTGGAGGCCGATTGCGACCGCCAATTGATTCAGCAGAACGGGCTGTGGCAGGTACTGCCGCTGGCTTCTTGAGTTTTCCCGCCGGCCCATACCGATGCCGGCACCAAGTTTGCGCGAATGAGGACAAGTGTCATGGGTAAGAATGTCGTAGTCCTGGGCACCCAATGGGGTGATGAGGGCAAAGGCAAGATCGTTGATCTGCTGACCGAACATGCAGCCGCCGTAGTGCGCTACCAAGGTGGCCACAACGCTGGCCACACCCTGGTGATCGATGGTGAGAAAACCGTCCTGCACCTGATTCCTTCGGGCGTGCTGCGCGAAGGCGTGCAGTGCCTGATCGGCAACGGCGTGGTGGTAGCACCCGACGCGCTGCTGCGTGAAATCGTCAAGCTGGAAGAGAAGGGCGTACCGGTGCGCGAGCGCCTGCGCATCAGCCCATCCTGCCCGTTGATCCTGTCTTACCACGTGGCCCTGGACCAGGCGCGCGAAAAGGCCCGTGGCGAGCTGAAGATCGGCACCACCGGTCGCGGCATCGGCCCGGCCTACGAAGACAAGGTCGCACGCCGCGGCCTGCGCATCGGTGACCTGTTCCATCGCGAGCGTTTCGCCGCCAAGCTGGGCGAGCTGCTGGACTACCACAACTTTGTGCTGGTCAATTACTACAAAGAGCCGGCCATCGACTTCCAGAAGACCCTGGACGAGTGCATGGAATACGCCGAGCTGCTCAAGCCGATGATGCTCGACGTCACCGCCGAGCTGCACGCGCTGCGCCGCGCCGGCAAGGACATCATGTTCGAAGGTGCCCAGGGTTCGCTGCTGGACATCGACCATGGCACCTACCCGTACGTGACCAGCTCCAACACCACCGCCGGCGGCATCGCCACCGGTTCGGGCGTGGGCCCCATGTACCTGGACTACATCCTGGGTATCACCAAGGCCTACACCACCCGTGTTGGCTCGGGCCCGTTCCCTACCGAACTGTTCGATGACGTCGGTGCCTACCTGGCCAAGCGTGGTCACGAGTTCGGCGCCACCACCGGCCGTGCCCGTCGTTGCGGCTGGTTCGACGCCGTCATCCTGCGCCGCGCCATCGACGTCAACAGCATCTCGGGCATCTGCCTGACCAAGCTGGATGTGCTGGACGGCCTGGAAACCATCAATATCTGCGTTGGCTACAAGAACGCCGACGGCGCGGTCATCGATGCACCGACTGACGCCGACAGCTACATCGGCCTGGAGCCGGTGTACGAGCAGATGCCAGGCTGGAGCGAATCGACCCTGGGTGCCAAGACCCTGGAAGAGCTGCCATTGGCTGCCCGCAACTACATCAAGCGTGTCGAAGAGCTGGTCGGTGCGCCGATCGACATCATCTCGACCGGTCCGGACCGCAACGAAACCATCGTGCTGCGTCACCCGTTCGCGTAACAAGCGTTGATGTAAATCACAAAGGGCCCTGATTAGGGCCCTTTGTCGTTTCTGCCTGCTGTGCGGCATGGCCTTTGCTGTGATTATCTCCTGTCAGTGCCATCACTTTGATGGCCGTTAATAACAAGAGGAATCACCCGTGTCGGCCGTACTTTCTCTTTTGCGCAGTCGTTTGCTGCGGCCCGTGTTCATCGCCCTTGGCGTTGCCCTTTTGGTGCAGGTGCTGGTGGCCCTTGCGCTGACCCGGAGCACCGTGGGCGCGCTGGAAACCGATTTGGGCGTGCGCCTGCAGACGGACACCCGGCAACTTACCGGGCAATTGGACCAGGCCAGTCGCGAGGTGGCGTCCGGCCTCGATGGTTTGTCGGCAAGTACCCGCCAACGGCTCAGTGCTGGCCTGTCGTCACGCCTGGAGGAAGAGCAGGGGCAGATTCGTAACACCCTGGAGCAGGACCTGAAGGATTCGGCCAACGCCATGGCGCAGTTGCTGGCCTCGGTGGCGCCGCGGGCTATCTGGGACAACGACGTGCCCACCCTGTCCGAGTTCGCCCGCCAGGCCCAGCGTAACCCCAACATGCTGTTCGTGATCTACGACGATGCCCAGGGCCAGCACCTGACTCGCTACCTGAACCGCGAAAACCCGATCAACCAGGCCCTGTTGGATAAGGGCGCTGGCGAGCGGCCGCTGGACAAAGTGCTGGATGCGGCGAAAAACGACCCGTCGGTGTATTACGTGGAGGCCTCCATCAGCCCCAACGGTGTGGAAATCGGCAGGGTGCGCATGGGCGTGTCCACCGCCAATGTCGAGGCCGAGCTGGGCGCGTTGGACAAGCGCTTCGCGGCGCTCATTGCCAGCGGTGACCAGTTGGTGGGCGACAGCCTGATGGGTGCTTCGGCGGACAGCTCCAAGGCGCTCAGGGCGCGCCTGGAGGCGGCGCAGGGCAGTGCCGGGGCCATGCAGGCCAATGCTGCCCACAGTGTCCAGGAGGCGGCGGCAACGCTGCGCTGGCGCATGGGCCTGGCGCTGGCGCTGGTGGGCTTTGGCGTGTTGTTGGTAGTGGCCGTGGTGCTGGGGCGGCGGGTGGTGAGCAAGTTGCGCTTGCTGATCGCCGCGCTGAACGACCTGGCCGCCGGCGAAGGGGATCTGACCAAGCGCGTGCAGCTCAACAGTGATGACGAGATCGGTGACATGGCCTCGGCGGTGAACCGTTTCGTCGACAAGCTGCAGCCGATCGTGCGCGAGGCGGGCGATGTGGCCCAGCGCACTGGCGAGGAGATCGGTGTGATGGCCCAGCGCAACGCCGGCGCCGACGCCGCGGCGCAGCTGCAAAGTGACGAAGTGGCCGCCAGCCTGCAGGCCCTGTCGACCATGGCTGACGAGGCCCAGGCTGAAAGTCGCGCCATGCAGTCGGCGTTGCAGCAGGTCGCGGAAATTCGCCAGGCCACGGATGCCAACACCCAGGCCTCGGCCCAGGTGGGTGGCTTGATCGAGGCGCTGGCGGGCCAGGTGCATAACGGTTCGAAAGTCATCGAGCGGCTGGCGGAACAGAGTCAGCAGATCGAGGTGGTGCTCAGTGTGATTCAAAGCATTGCCGAACAGACCAACCTGCTGGCCCTCAATGCCGCCATCGAAGCGGCGCGCGCTGGCGAGACGGGGCGCGGTTTCGCCGTGGTGGCCGACGAAGTACGGGCGCTGGCCAGCAAGACGCAAAGCTCTACCGGTGACATCCAGGCACATATCGGCGCCTTGCAGGCTGGCGCGCGGGAAGCGGTGGCGGCCATCGGCCAGGCCGGGCGCCAGGCCAGCGAAGGCTTGCTGGTGCTGCGTGACAGTGCGCGGTTGCAGCAGAGCGTGCAGGTGTCGGTGGAGCAGGTGCATGCGGCCATCGGCCTGGCGACCCGCGCGGCGGAACAGCAGGCCGATGGGGCTCAGGCGGTGAAGGGCAGGGTGGAGAACATTCATGCCCAGGCGCGGCGGGCAGCCAAGGTAGTGGCCGAAACCACGGCCAGCAGCAAAGTGCTGGATGGCCTGGCTGCGCAACTGCGCTCCAGCATCGGCCAGTTCCGCGCGTGAGTGCCTGATTTCACCGGGGTTTGTGGGGGCGGGCAGAGCCCGTTCCCACGGAGGTATTTTTTCGGAGGCGAGAAACGCAAAAACCCGCTTTCGCGGGTTTTTGAGATGACTCAAAGATCAAGGATCTGTGAATCTGAATTGGTGCCCAGAAGAAGACTCGAACTTCCACGACCGTAAGGTCACCAGCACCTGAAGCTGGCGTGTCTACCAATTTCACCATCTGGGCAGCTACTTCGACGTTGTCCGTCGTTGTGGGGCGCACTATACGGAGCGCATTTGCATCTGTAAACCCCCTGAACAATAAATTTTTCAAAGAGTTCCGACAGGCCCGGAAACGCAAAAACCCGCTTTCGCGGGTTTTTGTGAGTGGCTCAAGATTGCTGTAATCTCAAGCCTGAATGTGGTGCCCAGAAGAAGACTCGAACTTCCACGACCGTAAGGTCACCAGCACCTGAAGCTGGCGTGTCTACCAATTTCACCATCTGGGCATCATCGTCAGCGCTGTTGCGTTTCCGATGGGGCGCACTATACGGGCGTCTTTTTGACCTGTAAACCCCTGTTATGAAAAAAGTTTAGGTTTTTTTGCCTGGTGCAGGTTTCAGTCCGAATGTGCGGCATCGCGGGGGCTGTCAAACGCGGAAATTTCCCGTTTCAATACGCGTATGCCAAACTAACCCTTATATAGACAAGGTGAAATTTCTCTAATGGCCGATTGGCAGTCCCTCGATCCCGAGGCCGCTCGTGAAGCGGAAAAATACGAAAACCCAATTCCCAGCCGTGAGCTGATCCTGCAGCACCTCGACGAGCGCGGCTCACCCGCCAGCCGCGAGCAGCTGGTGGAAGAGTTCGGGCTGACCACCGAAGAACAGCTGGAGGCCCTGCGCCGCCGCCTGCGCGCCATGGAGCGCGATGCCCAGCTGATCTATACCCGCCGTGGCACCTACGCGCCTGTGGATAAACTCGACCTGATCGCCGGCCGCATCGCGGGCCACCGCGACGGTTTCGGCTTCCTGATCCCTGACGACGGTTCCGACGACCTGTTCATGAGCCCGGCGCAAATGCGCCTGGTATTCGATGGCGACCGCGCCTTGGCCCGGGTTTCCGGCCTGGACCGCCGCGGTCGTCGTGAAGGCGTGATCGTCGAAGTGGTGTCCCGTGGTCACGAGACCATCGTCGGCCGCTACTTCGAGGAAGGCGGCATCGGCTTCGTCACCCCGGACAACCCCAAGGTCAACCAGGAAGTCCTGATTACCCCGGGCCGCAACGCGGGCGCCAAGATCGGCCAATTCGTGGAGGTGAAAATCACCCACTGGCCGACCCCGCGCTTCCAGCCCCAGGGTGATGTGATCGAAGTGGTCGGCAACTACATGGCGCCGGGCATGGAAATCGACGTGGCGCTGCGCACCTATGACATTCCCCACGTATGGCCCCAGGCCGTGCTCAAGGAAGCCGCCAAGCTCAAGCCCGAAGTGGAAGAGAAGGACAAGCAGAACCGCGTCGACCTGCGCCACCTGCCGTTCGTCACCATCGACGGTGAAGACGCCCGCGACTTCGACGATGCGGTGTATTGCGAAGCCAAGAGCAAGCTGCGCCTGTTCAACGGCGGCTGGAAGCTCTACGTGGCCATCGCCGACGTTTCCAGCTACGTGAAGCTGGGCTCGGCACTGGACGAAGAAGCCCAGGTGCGCGGCAACTCGGTGTATTTCCCCGAGCGCGTGATTCCGATGCTGCCCGAAGAGCTGTCCAACGGCCTGTGCTCGCTGAACCCGCACGTCGACCGCCTGGCCATGGTCTGCGAGATGACCATCTCCAAGACCGGCGAGATGACCGACTACCAGTTCTACGAAGCGGTCATTCACTCCCATGCGCGCCTGACCTACAACAAGGTCAGCACCATGCTCGAGCACTCGCGCACCAGCGAGGCCAAGGCCCTGCGCGGTGACTACGGCGACGTGCTGCCGCACCTCAAGCAGCTGTACGCGCTGTACAAGGTGTTGCTGGGTGCCCGCCATGCCCGTGGTGCCATCGACTTCGAAACCCAGGAAACGCGCATCATCTTCGGTTCCGAGCGCAAGATCGCGGAAATCAAGCCGACGGTGCGCAATGACGCCCACAAGCTGATCGAAGAGTGCATGCTTGCCGCCAACGTGGCCACCGCCGAGTTCCTCAAGAAGCACGAGATTCCGGCCCTGTACCGCGTGCACGACGGTCCGCCGCCGGAGCGCCTGGAAAAACTGCGCGCCTTCCTCGGCGAGCTGGGCCTGTCGATCAACAAAGGCAAGGACGGTCCGTCGCCCAAGGATTACCGCGCGCTGTTGGAGCAAATTCAGGACCGCCCCGACTTCCACGTGATCCAGACCGTGATGCTGCGCTCCCTGAGCCAGGCGGTGTACAGCGCCGAGAACAACGGTCACTTCGGCCTGAACTACGAGGCCTACACGCACTTCACCTCGCCGATCCGTCGCTACCCGGACCTGCTGACCCACCGCGCCATCCGCAGTGTGATCCGCTCGAAACTGGACACCCCGCACGTCAAGCGCGCCGGTGCCATGACCATTCCGAAAGCGCGTATCTACCCGTACGACGAGCCGGCGCTGGAACAGCTGGGCGAGCAGTGCTCCATGAGCGAGCGCCGCGCCGACGAAGCCACCCGCGACGTGACCAACTGGCTCAAATGCGAGTTCATGAAAGACCGCGTGGGCGAAAGCTTCCCGGGTGTGATCACCGCCGTGACCGGTTTTGGCCTGTTCGTGGAACTGACCGATATCTTCGTTGAAGGCCTGGTGCACGTCACCGCGCTGCCGGGCGACTACTACCACTTCGACGCTGTGCATCACCGCCTGGCGGGCGAGCGCACCGGTCGCAGCTTCCGCCTGGGTGACACGGTTGAAGTGCGCGTGATGCGCGTCGATCTCGACGAGCGCAAGATCGACTTCGAAATGTCGGAGAAGACCACCAGCGCGCCGGTGGGCCGCAAGCATCGCCAGGCCGAAAAGCCCGAGGCGAAGAAGGCGCCCGAGCGCAAGGGTGGCGACAAGAAGTCGGCGGCCAAGTCCTACGATAAGCCGAGCCACGACAAGCCTGCGTACGAAAAGCCGGCGCCATCGGCACCGCTGTCGAAGCCGTCCAAGCGCCCGGCCAAATCGTCCGAGTCGGCTGGCGCCTATCGGGCTTCCGACGCGGCGGCCAACAACGCCGACGTGCGCAAGAGCCGTGAAATGAAGAAAGCGCTGTTGGCCGAGGCCAAGGGCGGTGGCGGCAAGCCTGCGCGTTCGGACAAGTCCGGCACCGGCAAACCCACCACGCATCGCAAAGGCCCGTCAAAGACCGGTGCCCGTAAACCGAAGGCGAAGTCATGAGTCAGTTGGAAAAAATCTACGGTGTTCACGCCGTGGAAGCCCTGTTGCGTCACCATCCCAAGCGGGTCAAGCAGATCTGGCTGGCGGAAAGTCGCAACGACCCGCGCGTTCAGCCGCTGCTGGCTCTGGCCGCCGAAAACCGTGTAGCGGTCGGCCAGGCCGAGCGTCGCGAAATGGACGCCTGGGTGGATGGCGTGCACCAGGGCGTAGTGGCTGATGTCAGTCCGAGCCAGGTGTGGGGCGAGGCGATGCTTGACGAGCTGCTGGACCGTACCGAAGGCGCGCCGCTGCTGTTGGTGCTGGACGGCGTGACCGACCCGCACAACCTCGGCGCCTGCCTGCGCACCGCCGATGCGGCGGGCGTGCTGGCCGTGATCGTGCCCAAGGACAAGTCGGCCACGCTGACTCCGGCAGTGCGTAAAGTCGCCTGCGGCGCAGCCGAAGTGATCCCGCTGGTGGCCGTGACCAACCTGGCGCGCACCCTGGAAAAACTCCAGCAGCGCGGCTTGTGGGTCGTCGGCACTGCCGGCGAAGCCGAGCAGGAGCTGTACCAGCATGACATGACCGGCCCCACCATTCTGGTCATGGGTGCCGAAGGCAAGGGCATGCGTCGCCTCACCCGCGAGCATTGCGATTACCTGGTAAAACTGCCGATGCACGGCAGCGTCAGCAGCCTGAACGTATCCGTCGCCACCGGCGTGTGCCTGTTCGAAGCCGTTCGTCAGCGCGGCACGAAGAAGTAAACCCCGCACCCCCGTAGCAAGCTGCCGAAGGCTGCTACGGGGATTTGCGTTGCGGCGAAAGCTGTTCAAATATTCGCCAATTCCCTTGCTTGTCCCCCGTCCCTTCTCTACAATTGCGCCCCTTGCCTCGACGGCAGGTGCGGGCAGTTCATCGCCATCACCTTTTCCGCGAGCAAGACATACAGTGTCATTCACTCCTTGTCTGACCGCCCTGGCGGCAGGCTACAACCCGTAAGGAGCATTCATGCGTCATTACGAAATCATCTTTCTGGTCCACCCTGACCAGAGCGAGCAAGTCGGCGGCATGGTTGAGCGTTACACCAAGCTGATCGAAGAAGACGGCGGCAAAATCCACCGTCTGGAAGACTGGGGCCGTCGTCAACTGGCCTACGCAATCAACAATGTTCACAAGGCTCACTACGTGATGCTGAACGTTGAGTGCACCGGCAAGGCCCTGGCCGAGCTGGAAGACAACTTCCGTTACAACGATGCCGTGATCCGTAACCTGGTCATCCGTCGCGACGAAGCCGTAACTGGTCAGTCCGAGATGCTCAAGGCCGAAGAAAACCGCAGCGAGCGCCGTGAGCGTCGTGACCGTCCTGAGCATGCTGACAGCGCCGATGGCGATGACAGCGACAACAGCGACGCCAGCGATAACGCTGACGAGTAATCCACGGACCTTTTGAGGAGCCAATTACATGGCACGTTTCTTCCGTCGTCGTAAATTCTGCCGCTTCACCGCTGAAGACGTGAAAGAGATCGATTACAAAGATCTCAACACCCTGAAAGCCTACGTATCCGAAACCGGCAAAATCGTTCCAAGCCGTATCACCGGTACCAAAGCTCGTTATCAGCGTCAGCTGGCCGTCGCTATCAAGCGCGCCCGCTTCCTGGCCCTGCTGGCCTACACCGACAGCCACGGCCGCTGAGACCGGGTCGTCGACAAGTAGCAAGGGATTGAATGCATGCGCGCCATAGCTGATTTCATCATGCGCGGACGCATGCAGGCCACCCTGGTGGTGGCCATATCGGCAGTCATGCCGCTGTTGTTCTGGTTGGGTGCTGCCGCGGGAAGCCTGGTGCTTCTGCGGCGCGGATTTCAGGATGCCAAAAGTGTCCTCGCCCTCGGCCTTCTGCCCGCTCTGGCGTGGTGGATGCTGGGAAGCGACCACGACCCACGCGCACTTCTGGTGCTGCTGGGGTCGGCGACGCTCGCGCAGGTTCTGCGCTCGAGCGAGTCCTGGGTCCGGGTGCTGCTGGTCAGCATAGCCCTGGGGTTGGTGTATGCAGTGGTGCTGGGTGCGGTTTTCCGCCCTCACATCGAGGTGATGGCGCAGGAACTGTCAAAGGTCCTGCCCATGGCCCTCGGTGATCTCTACCAGCAATTGTCGGTAGATGAGCGAGCGCGCCTGAGTGCACTGCTGCCACCGGTCCTGACCGGCCTGATAGCGGCCATGCTGCAGATTGTCAGCGTGCTGTGCCTGTTGCTGGGCCGGTACTGGCAAGCGTTGTTGTACAACCCGGGTGGGTTCGGTCGCGAGTTTCGCACCGTGCGCATTCCCCGAGGGCCAGCGTTGTTGCTGCTGGCGTGCATGCTGGTGGGGCCGAATTTCGGTACCCAGCTGGCCATGCTCACGCCGCTGTGCAGCGTACCGCTGGTGTTCGCAGGGTTGGCCCTGATTCACGCCCTGGTCGCTGAAAAGCGCCTGGCGCGGTTCTGGCTGGTGGGGCTGTACGTGACGCTGCTGGTGTTCATGCAGCTGATCTATCCGTTGCTCGTGGTCTTGGCCATTGTCGACAGCCTGATTGATTTTCGCGGACGTCTGGCGCCGAAAGACGCTGACAATGCGAACGGTGAAGGTTAAAAGTTAGAGGATTTCCACATGCAACTGATCCTTCTGGAAAAAGTCGCCAACCTGGGCAACCTGGGCGATAAAGTAAACGTTAAGGCTGGTTACGGCCGTAACTACCTGCTGCCTTACGGTAAAGCTACCGCTGCGACCCCAGCCAACCTGGCTGCGTTCGAAGAGCGTCGTGCCGAGCTGGAAAAAATCGCAGCAGACAAGAAAGCTTCGGCTGAAACTCGCGCTGCCCAACTGGCTGAGCTGGAAGTGACCATCACTGCCACCGCTGGTGACGAAGGCAAGCTGTTCGGTTCGATCGGCACCCACGACATCGCTGACGCACTGACCGCCTCGGGCGTTGAAGTGGCCAAGGCTGAAGTTCGTCTGCCGAACGGCACCATCCGTAACGTTGGCGAATACGACGTTGCCGTGCACCTGCACAGCGACGTAGAAGCTACCGTACGCGTTGTTGTTGTAGCTGCTTAAGGCAACACCGATCGGCTGGCACCCTTGGGTAACAGCCGGTAACATCGGGCACGATCCTGTCTAACAGGTCGTGCCCTTTGTCTTTCTGCATCCCCTGATTCCAAGTGGCCATGAACGAGATATCCCAACCCGAGCAGTATGATCTGCAAACCGCTGCCCTCAAGGTGCCGCCGCATTCCATCGAGGCCGAACAGGCTGTGCTCGGTGGTTTGATGCTGGACAACAACGCCTGGGAGCGCGTGCTCGATCAAGTTTCGGATGGCGATTTCTACCGTCATGACCACCGCCTGATCTTCCGCGCCATCGCCAAGCTGGCTGACCAGAACACGCCGTTCGACGTGGTCACCCTGCACGAGCAACTGGACAAGGAAGGGCAGAGCACCCAGGTCGGTGGCCTGGGTTACCTGGGCGAACTGGCGAAGAACACACCGTCGGTCGCCAACATCAAGGCGTACGCCCAGATCGTGCGCGAGCGCGCCACCCTGCGCCAGTTGATCAGCATCAGCACCGAGATCGCCGACAGCGCCTTCAACCCCCAGGGCCGCAACGCCGCCGAGATTCTTGACGAGGCCGAACGGCAGATCTTCCAGATCGCCGAAGCGCGGCCCAAGACCGGCGGCCCCGTCAGCGTCAACGACCTGTTGACCAAGGCCATCGACCGCATCGACACCTTGTTCAACACCGACGAGGCCATCACCGGCCTGTCCACCGGCTACACCGACCTGGACGAGAAGACCAGCGGCCTGCAGCCGGCCGACCTGATCATCGTCGCTGGCCGTCCCTCGATGGGTAAAACCACGTTCGCCATGAACCTGGTGGAGAACGCGGTGTTGCGCAGCGATAAGGTCGTGCTGGTCTACTCGCTGGAGATGCCAGGTGATTCGCTGGTCATGCGTATGCTGTCGTCCCTGGGGCGCATCGACCAGACCAAGGTGCGCTCCGGCCGCCTGGATGATGACGATTGGCCGCGCCTGACCTCGGCGGTGAACCTGCTCAACGATCGCAAGCTGTTCATTGATGACACCGCCGGCATCAGCCCTTCGGAAATGCGCGCGCGTACGCGCCGCCTGGTGCGCGAGCATGGAGACATCGGCCTGATCATGATCGACTACCTGCAGCTGATGCAGATCCCGGGCTCGAGTGGTGACAACCGTACCAACGAGATTTCCGAGATTTCGCGATCCTTGAAGGCCCTGGCGAAAGAGTTCAACTGCCCGGTAGTGGCGCTGTCGCAGCTCAACCGCTCGCTGGAACAACGCCCGAACAAGCGCCCGGTGAACTCCGACTTGCGTGAATCGGGTGCGATCGAGCAGGACGCCGACGTGATCATGTTTGTGTACCGGGACGAGGTGTATCACCCCGAAACCGAGCACAAGGGCATTGCCGAGATCATCATCGGCAAGCAGCGTAACGGCCCCATCGGCTTCATCCGCCTGGCGTTCATCGGCAAGTACACGCGCTTCGAGAACCTGGCGCCCGGCAGTTACAACTTCGACGACGACGAGTAAGTTCTACCGCGTCGTTCTTTTCGCGGGCAGAGCCCGCTCCCACAGATCCCTCATGCGCGGGATGTCGTGTGGGAGCGGGCTCTGCCCGCGAAAAGGCCAACACCAATTTCCGACAGTGGTCGTCGGAATTGGTCAAAATTTGTGCTATATTCCGCGCCCGCGTTTTTTCAACACGTAGCCACACGGTCATCGACATGCAAGCAGCCAAGCCGTTATTCGACTATCCAAAGTACTGGGCCGAGTGTTTCGGGCCAGCGCCATTCCTGCCCATGAGCAGGGAGGAGATGGATCAGCTTGGCTGGGATTCCTGCGACATCATCATCGTCACCGGTGATGCCTATGTCGACCATCCGTCGTTCGGCATGGCCATCATCGGCCGCCTGCTGGAAGCCCAGGGTTTCCGCGTGGGCATCATTGCCCAGCCCGACTGGACGTCGAAAGACGACTTCATGAAGCTTGGCGAGCCGAACCTGTTCTTCGGCGTCGCGGCCGGCAACATGGACTCGATGATCAACCGCTACACTGCCGACAAGAAAATCCGCTCGGATGATGCCTACACCCCAGGCGGCCTGGCCGGCAAGCGCCCTGACCGCGCCAGCCTGGTGTACAGCCAGCGCTGCAAGGAGGCCTACAAGCACGTGCCGATCGTGCTGGGTGGCATCGAGGCCTCGCTGCGCCGCATCGCTCACTACGATTACTGGCAGGACCGCGTCCGCCACTCGATTCTGATCGATGCCTGCGCCGATATCCTGCTGTACGGCAACGCCGAACGCGCGATCGTCGAGGTGGCCCAGCGCCTGTCCTACGGGCAGAAAATCGAAGAGATCACTGACATTCGCGGCACCGCATTCGTGCGCCGCGATACGCCGCAGGGCTGGTACGAAGTGGACTCCACCCGTATCGACCGCCCGGGCAAGATCGACAAGATCATCAACCCGTACGTGAACACCCAGGACACCCAGGCCTGCGCCATCGAGCAGGAAAAGGGCCCGGTTGAAGACCCGAACGAACCCAAGGTCGTGCAGATTCTGGCCAGCCCGCGCATGACCCGCGACAAGACCGTGATTCGTCTGCCTTCCTACGAGAAAGTGCGCGGCGACGCGGTGCTGTACGCCCACGCCAACCGCGTGCTGCACCTGGAAACCAACCCGGGCAACGCCCGCGCGCTGGTACAGAAGCATGGTGACGTGGACGTGTGGTTCAACCCCCCGCCCATTCCCATGACCACCGAAGAAATGGACTACGTGTTCGGCATGCCCTATGCGCGCATTCCGCACCCGGCGTACGGCAAGGAGAAAATCCCGGCCTACGACATGATTCGCTTCTCGGTGAACATCATGCGAGGCTGCTTCGGTGGCTGCACCTTCTGCTCCATCACCGAGCACGAAGGCCGCATCATCCAGAACCGGTCGGAAGAGTCGATCATTCGCGAGATCGAAGAGATCCGCGACAAGGTGCCCGGTTTCACCGGCGTTATTTCGGACATGGGCGGCCCTACCGCGAACATGTACCGCATCGCCTGCAAGAGCCCGGAAATCGAATCGGCGTGCCGCAAGCCGTCGTGCGTGTTCCCGGGCATCTGCCCGAACCTGAACACCGACCACTCGGCGCTGATCCAGCTGTACCGCAGTGCCCGTGCGTTGCCGGGTGTGAAGAAGATTCTGATCGCCTCGGGCTTGCGCTACGACCTGGCGGTGGAGTCGCCGGAGTACGTCAAGGAGCTGGTCACCCATCACGTGGGCGGTTACCTGAAGATTGCGCCGGAGCACACCGAAGAAGGTCCGCTGAACCAGATGATGAAGCCGGGTATCGGCTCGTACGACAAGTTCAAGCGCATGTTCGAGAAGTACTCGAAAGAGGCGGGCAAGGAACAGTACCTGATCCCGTACTTCATCGCCGCGCACCCGGGCACCACTGACGAAGACATGATGAACCTGGCCCTGTGGCTCAAGGGCAACGGTTTCCGTGCCGACCAGGTGCAGGCCTTCTATCCGTCGCCGATGGCGTCGGCCACGGCCATGTACCACTCGGGCAAGAACCCGTTGCGCAAGGTCACTTACAAGAGCGACCCGGTCACCATCGTCAAGAGCGAGGAGCAGCGCCGCCTGCACAAGGCGTTCCTGCGCTACCACGATCCGAAGGGCTGGCCGATGCTGCGCGAG
Organism: uncultured Gammaproteobacteria bacterium; assembly: GCA_963816515.1. Classification (GTDB taxonomy): domain Bacteria; phylum Pseudomonadota; class Gammaproteobacteria; order Pseudomonadales; family Pseudomonadaceae; genus Aquipseudomonas. The sequence continues at coordinate 3,001,899 of CAWFKX010000001.1, forward strand.
GCCTTGGAGCGCATGGGCCGTGCCGACCTGATCGGGCCGGGCAAGCACCAGCTGATCCCCCTGCACCAACCGGCCACCGACACGTACCAGAGTGCCCGTCGCAAGAACTCGACGCCGGCCGGCAGCCACAAGGTGGCCAAGGAAACGCGCATCCTGACCCAGCACACCGGCCTGCCGCCGCGTGGCAGCGACGGCTCCAAGCCGTGGGACAAGCGCGAACAGGCCAAAGCCGCCGCCGAGGCTCGCGCCAAGGAAGCCGCCAAGGCCCGCCACGACGCCGCCAAGGGTGGCAAGGGCAAGAAAAAGCCATCGCGCCAGCCGGTACTGCCGCGCTGATTTGACAACTCCCTGTAGCAGCGGCCACCAGGCCGCCTCACAGGCGCCGCGCAGCACCCGCCGTACCCCAAACGGCCGGACGCTGCCTGGCGGCAGCTGCTACAGGTATCGCGTTTCCCCCACTGAACAAGGAACCGTCCAGTGAGCACCGCTCTCAATCCGTTACTCCCCAACTCCTCGCAATACTTCGCGCGCCAGCGCATCGAAAGCCAGATCAACCTCCCGCGCCTGTTTGCTGCCATCGACGCAGACCCCGGAATTGTCGGCGCGGGGGTGGTGTATATCGACAGTGATTTCAACGTCATCACCTTGCGTGAGTTTCAGCCGATATGCAGCAAGGCGGTGAAGCGGGTCATTCTGCGCGAGACCAAGCGGCATACCACACCCGAGCAGTTCATCAATCTGGTGCAAACCGATAGGCGTGAGTCGCAGGTGCTTCAAGAAGCGCTCAACGCCGGTTTATCTTGCTTGGGTGCGGTGTTCAGTTGGGTCGTCATGCTCAGCGGCACCATCGCTGCACCCTTTACGGGTGGGGCGAGTACGGTAGTGAGTTTCATCGGTTACAGCGCAGCAACAGCCAGTGGCTTGCAGTGCATAGCCGGCGCCGGGCGTACGGCAGTATCTGCCTACGACCAAGAGGCTGTTGATGAGCTCGACAGTCATGAATGGTACCAAGCGGTTTCCCTGATTTTGGATGGGATGTCATTGGCTGGCGTCGGCGCATCTGCGGTAACGACCACGAAACTTCTGATGATGGTCAAGGCCAATACTGGCAGGCCGTTACGTATGGCGCTACATGGGTTGAACCGTCAGGAGCGCAAGCGATTGACGGCTGAGCTGCTTGCGCTAAAGGACCCAAAACTGACCCCCAAATTGATGAAGCTGAGGCAGGCAGCCAAGACACTGGAAACACGCTACACGCCAGCGCAATTCAAACATGCCACCGTTACCCAAATCAGGGATTCGATCAGCGCCTCGGCAGGCGTGATCGGCAGCGCACGGTCAGGGAACATCAACGTTGTTGTTGGACTGTATGAGGAGCATGGCGAGTGAGCGCTGAACTGAACCCCGTCAGATGGCTCGCGAGGTACTACCCGGTATTCATCGGCGTTGTGCTCTGCAGTTGCCTGGCAATTGGAACCGCTGTTGCTGTCATTGGCTTCTCGTACTTGAGCGACGTTCCGCTTAAACCCACCAAGGGCGTCGCGCTTGTAGGCGGCGGCGCCTTGATGGGGCTGGTAGTGTTCTTGACTCACTTCATGATGGTGCGCGGCCGGCTTGGAGCCATTTGGGGCATCGTGGCTGTGCTGTTTGGCTGTTTGCTGGTGGGGCTTCCCAGCTATGTCTACCAGCCTCCTCTGGGCGTCTACGCGATAGTTGTACTTTCACCGCTGGTGGGGTTGCTGCTACTCAATTCGAAACGGCATCGCCAGATGCGCCAGCATTTTCTCGAGCTTCGACAGCAACGTAAATTCGGCGCTAAGTAGCGGACTCGGAGGACTTTGCACACGGCCCCCTTTAGCCTCAAGCACCCTCCAGAATCGCCACACCGGAAAGGCTGTAGTACACCTCGGCAGGCCTGGCGGGGTCTTTGAAGGTGACCCGGGCGAAGGCGATGTTTTTCTTGTCGGATGCCATGAGCTTGGTGGTGTTGGCGTTCGTCAGGGTTTCTGCACTGAACACGCCCTTGTTGCCATGCAGGGCCTCAAGGTGCCTGGCAACCTCCTCACGCAAAGGGCGACCGGTCACCTGGGTATTGCGGCCCCAGGTTGATGATGGACCGCTTATCTTCAGCAGCAGGTGATCCTGGGAATAACGGCAGAAAAGCGCTGCCTGTTCCGGGCTGGTTCCCAAGTCGAATGGGCCACCGATGAAGCGCTCGAGCCACTCTTTATTATCCTGCGTGAGTTGTGCGGCCATCCTTTTCAGGTTGTACGCCGCCGTGACACTATCGACGTTCTGAAAGTAAAGGTGAGCATCGACCGAGCCGTTGTAGATGTACTGCAGCGCATGATTCTCCGACAGTTTCGGTTCGCCCGTTGTGTTCGGCTTCCCGGGCGTGACCGACGTGGCGGGCTGATTGGGCGGAGGGTTATGGGTGATTCTATTCAGCTCGATATTTTTGCTGCGCGACATCCGCCCGGTTTCTGTGCAACGCTTGCAGCGCAGATCGGGCATGGCACGATCTTGGTGCTGTGCTTGAATGAGCAGGCGCTCTAACGCTGGGCTTTGCCACGTGGCATAAGTCTTGCGCGGTGCGCTTACCGTCCAGGCTCGCAGGAGGCACGCCGTGTCGATCCATGTCGCATTGCACCATGTCACGCATTACCGCTACGACCGTGCGGTTGAACTTGGCCCGCAGATCGTGCGCCTTCGCCCTGCGCCCCATAGCCGCACGCGGGTGCTCTCCTACGCGCTGAAAGTGCTGCCCGAGCAGCATTTCATCAATTGGCAGCAGGATCCCCAGGGCAACTACCTGGCGCGCCTGGTGTTCCCCGAGAAAACCGACGAATTTCGCGTGGAGGTCGACCTGGTCGCCGAGATGGCGGTATTCAACCCCTTCGACTTCTTCCTCGAGCCCTACGCCGAGAACATTCCGTTCAGCTACGCCAAGGACGAGCAACACGAGCTGGCGCCTTACCTGGAAAGACTGCCGCTGACGCCGCGCTTCGAAGCGTACCTGGCGGCCATCGACCGCACGCCTATTCCGGCGGTCGACTTCCTGGTGGGCCTTAACCAGCGCCTGAGCCAGGACATCGGTTACCTGATCCGCATGGAACCCGGCGTGCAGACGCCCGAAGAAACCCTGGGCAACGCCTCGGGCTCGTGCCGCGATTCGGCCTGGCTGCTGGTGCAGCTGTTGCGCCACCTGGGGCTGGCGGCACGGTTTGTGTCCGGCTACCTGATCCAGCTCACGGCGGACGTGAAGGCGCTGGACGGTCCGTCTGGCACCGAGGTGGACTTCACCGACCTGCACGCCTGGTGCGAGGTGTACCTGCCGGGCGCCGGCTGGATCGGCCTGGATGCCACCTCCGGGCTGTTCGCCGGTGAAGGGCATATTCCATTGGCCTGTAGCCCTGATCCGTCCTCGGCGGCGCCCATCAGCGGCCTGGTGGAACCCTGCGAGTGTGAGTTCAGCCATGAAATGGCGGTGGAGCGCATCTGGGAAGCGCCGCGGGTCACCCGGCCATACAGCGAAGCACAGTGGCAGGAGATTCAGGCGCTGGGCCGGCAGATCGACGCCGATCTGGTGGAAGGCGACGTGCGCTTGACCATGGGCGGCGAGCCGACGTTTGTCTCAATCGACGACCCCGATGGCGCCGAGTGGAATACCGCGGCGCTGGGTGAACACAAGCGCAAGCTCTCTGCCGACCTGTACCAGCGCCTGCGCCAACGCTACGCGCCCAAGGGGCTGGTGCACTTTGGCCAGGGCAAATGGTATCCGGGCGAGCAACTGCCGCGCTGGTCGCTGAACGCCTACTGGCGGGTGGACGGCGAGCCGATCTGGCACAACGACGCGCTGGTCGCCGATGAAGGCAAGGACTATGGCGCCACCGGCGAGTTGGCCGGGCGTTTCCTCGCCAGCGTGGCTGAGCGCCTCAAGTTGCCACCCCGCTTCGTGTTCCCGGCCTATGAAGACAATTTCTACTACCTGTGGCGCGAAGGCGCGCTGCCGGTCAACGTCAGCGCCGAGGACTCGCGCCTGGGCGAGGAAATGGAGCGCAAGCGCCTGCGCAAGGTATTCAGCCAGGGCCTGGACAAGGTCGTTGGCCAGGTGCTGCCGCTGGCGCGCACCGCTGCCGGCGACCAATGGCAAAGCGGGCGCTGGTACCTGCGTGACAGCCATTGCCGCCTGGTGCCCGGCGATTCGCCATTGGGCTATCGCTTGCCACTGGCCTCGCAACCCTGGGTAACGGCGGCGGAGTACCCCTTCGTGCACCCCCGTGACCCCAATCAGGACCTGGGCGCGCTGCCCAGCCCGGCGCAGTTGCAGGTGGCAAGCCCGGCCCAGGTCGAAGCGCAGGAACGCGTGCCCAAGCTCGACGAGTCGGCCAGCTGGCTGACCCGCACCGCGCTGTGCGCCGAGGCGCGCGAGGGCCGGCTATACCTGTTCATGCCGCCACTGGAGCGGGTAGAGGATTACCTTGAGCTGGTGAACGTGATCGAGGCCACCGCCCAGGAGCTGCAATGCCCGGTGTTGCTGGAGGGCTACGAGCCGCCCTATGACCGACGCCTGGCCAACTTTCGCATCACGCCCGACCCTGGCGTGATCGAGGTCAACGTGCAGCCGTCAGCGAGCTGGGACGAGTTGGTGGAGCGCACCGAATTCCTCTATGAACAGGCCCGCGAAACCCGGCTGACTACCGAGAAGTTCATGATCGACGGCCGCCACACCGGCACCGGTGGTGGCAACCACTTCGTACTGGGCGGCGCCACCCCGGCGGACTCCCCGTTCCTGCGCCGCCCTGACCTGCTGCGCAGCCTGATCAGTTACTGGCACAACCACCCGTCGCTGTCCTACCTGTTCAGCGGCCTGTTCATCGGGCCCACGTCCCAGGCACCGCGGGTGGACGAGGCGCGCAACGACTCGCTGTACGAACTGGAGATCGCCTTCCAGCAGATGCCCGCGCCCGGCGAGCAGTGCCCGCCGTGGCTGGTGGACCGCCTGCTGCGCAACCTGCTGATTGACGTGACCGGCAACACCCATCGCGCCGAGTTCTGCATCGACAAGCTGTATTCCCCGGACGGTGCCACCGGGCGCCTGGGGCTGCTGGAGTTGCGCGGCTTCGAAATGCCGCCCCATGCGCGCATGAGCCTGGTACAGCAATTGCTGCTGCGCGCCCTGGTCGCGCGCTTCTGGCGCGAGCCCTATGCACCGGCCAAGCTGGCGCGCTGGGGCACCGAACTGCACGACCGCTTCATGCTTGCGCACTTCATCGAGCAGGATTTCGCCGACGTCATCGCCGAACTGAACAGCGCCGGCTATCCGTTGCGCGCCGAGTGGTTCGCTGCCCACCTGGAATTTCGCTTCCCCAAGATCGGCGACTACGCCGTGGCCGGTATCGAACTGGAGCTGCGCCAGGCGCTGGAGCCCTGGCATGTGCTGGGCGAGGAGGGCGGTGCCGGCGGCACGGTGCGCTATGTCGACTCGTCGCTGGAGCGCCTGCAAGTCAAGCTCAACGGCCTTGCGCCGCAGCGCTACGTGCTGACTTGCAACGGTCGCACGGTGCCCCTGCAACCTACCGGTCGGGTGGGCGAGTACGTGGCCGGCGTGCGCTTCCGTGCCTGGCAGCCCTTCAACAGCCTGCAGCCGACCATCCCGGTGCACGCGCCGTTGGTGTTCGACATCCATGACACCTGGATGCAGCGCTCCCTGGGCGGCTGCCAGTACCACGTGGCGCACCCGGGCGGGCGCAACTACGAAACCCTGCCGGTCAACGCCAACGAAGCGGAAAGCCGGCGGCTGTCACGATTCTTCCGCCTGGGGCATAGCCCGGGTGCCCAGCCTGCGCCTACACTCACGAACAATGACGAGCTGCCGATGACACTGGATATGCGTCGCACCTGAAAGGGCGGCCGGGAAACCGGCCACCCGCATTATTCTGATGTTCTACTGCCTGCGCCGAGCGTTCCATGCCAGACCTGCTTGACCGATATCCGCTGACCGCGGCAAGTTTTGACGAAATGCTCGAGGCTGACGGTTCGGTACGCCCGCACTGGCGCAAGCTGTTCGACCAGTTGCAGCGCAGCAGCCCGGTGCAACTGGCGCAGCGACAGGCCCTGCTGACCCGGCAAATTCAGGAAAACGGCGTGACCTACAACGTCTACGCCGACCCCAAGGGCGCCGATCGCCCGTGGGAACTGGACCTGCTGCCCCACGTCATCTCTGCGGCGGAATGGCAGCAACTGCGCGCCGGCATCGCCCAGCGCGCGCGGCTGCTCAACGCGGTGCTGGCGGATATCTACGGCCCCCAGGAGCTGATCCGCAAGGGCCTGCTGCCGGCGGAGCTGGTGTACGGCCACAACAATTTCCTCTGGCCGTGCCAGGGCCTGAAGCCGCCGGGCGATATCTTCCTGCACCTGTGTGCCGTGGACTTGGCGCGCACCCCGGACGGCCGCTGGTGGGTGACGGCCGACCGTACTCAGGCACCCTCGGGTGCCGGCTACGCGCTGGAAAACCGCATGAGCGTGTCGCGGGCCTTCCCCGAGCTGTACCGCGACCTCAAGGTCGAGCACCTGGCCGGCTATTTCCGCACCCTGCAGGACACCCTGCGGCGCCTGGCGCCGGACAACCACGAAGCGCCGCTGATAGTGCTGCTGACCCCGGGCCGCTTCAACGAGAGCTATTTCGAGCACTTGTACCTGGCTCGCCAGCTGGGTTACCCACTGGTGGAAGGCAGCGACCTGACCGTGCGCGATGCCACGGTATTCCTCAAGACCCTCAGCGGCCTGCGCCGAGTGCACGCGATCATGCGCCGCCTGGACGACGATTTCTGCGACCCGCTGGAACTGCGCACCGATTCGGCACTGGGTGTGCCCGGGCTGCTGGAGGCGGTGCGCCAAGGCCGCGTGCTGGTGGCCAATGCACTGGGCAGCGGCGTGCTGGAATCGCCGGGCCTGCTGGGCTTTCTGCCGACCATCAATGAGCACCTGTTCGGCGAAAAACTGCTTCTGCCGTCCATCGCCACCTGGTGGTGCGGCGAGCCGCCGGTGATGGCCCAGGCCCTGGAAAAACTGCCACAACTGCTGATCAAGCCAGCGTTTCCGTCCCAGAGCTTTGCACCGGTATTGGGCCGCGACCTGGACGCCAAGCAGCGCAAGGCCATGGCCGAACGCATTCAGGCCCGGCCCTACGCTTACGTGGCCCAGGAGCTGGCGCAACTGTCCCAGGCCCCGGTGTGGCAGGACAATGGGCAGTTGGCGCCACGGGCCATCGGCATGCGCGTGTACGCCGTGGCCGGCTACGACGGCTACCGGGTGTTGCCCGGCGCCCTGACCCGGGTGGCCGCCGAGGCTGACGCCGAGGTGGTGTCGATGCAGCGCGGCGGGGCCAGCAAGGACACCTGGGTGCTGGGCGAGCGCACGCCCATTGGCGAGCAGTGGAAGGCGCAACGGACCATCGGCGCACATGATGTGGTGCGGGTCGACCCTTACTTGCCGTCGCGGGTGGTGGAGAACCTGTTCTGGTTCGGCCGCTATTGCGAGCGCTGCGATGACAGCGCGCGGCTGCTGCGTATTATCCTGGGGCGCTACATCGACGGCGATGACCCGTTGGCGCTGGACGCCGCCGTGGAGCTGGCCGAGCGCCTGTCGCTGCTGCCCGAAGAGGGCGACCTGGAAGAACGCCTGTTGGCGGCGCTGCTGGGCGATGACTGGCCGTTCAGCCTGCGCGCCAACCTGCAGCGCCTGCAGTGGGCCGCCTCGCAGGTCCGCGGCAAGCTGTCCCGGGAAAACTGGCAAGCGCTGGTGGAGTTGCAGCGCGAGGCCCAGAGCCTGGATGTGGAGGCGCCCGATTTGGGCGAGCTGCTGGACTTCCTCAACCGCCTGGTGATGTCCCTGGCGGCGCTGTCCGGCTTTGCCCTGGACGACATGACCCGCGATGAGGGCTGGCGCTTCCTGATGATCGGCCGGCGCATCGAGCGCCTGCAATTCCTCAGCACCAGCCTGGCCGGCTTCCTGCGCGGCGTGGCGGTCACCGATCAGGCTGGGCTTGAGTGGCTGCTGGAGCTGGGCAACAGCAGCATTACCTATCGCTCGCGCTACCTGGCGGTGCCACAGCTGATTCCGGTGCTGGACCTGTTGCTGCTGGACGAGCAGAACCCCCACGCCGTGCTGTTCCAGCTCAAGCTGGTGAACCGCTCGCTGCGCCGCCTCAACGAAGAATTCGCCGCACCCCGCGAGCGCGGCCTGGCCATGTTGATCGAGCGCCTGGCAGGCTTCGACCTGGGCAGCCTGGAGAACTCGCTGTTCGGCGCCCACAGCGTGCAGGCCGTGCTCGATGGCCTGGCCGACCTGTTGCAAACCATCGCCGAAGCCAGCGGGCAGGTGTCCGACCGCCTGGCGCTGCGCCATTTCGCCCACGTCGATGACGTCAGCCAACGGACGATATCGGTATGAGTGCGCACTACCAGATACTCCACGACACCCATTACCACTACGACAGCCCGGTATCCCTGGCCCAGCAACTGGCGCACCTGTGGCCGCGGCCCTGCGCGTGGCAGATCTGCCGCGAGCAAGCGCTGCACATCAGCCCGCAACCCACTTGGCGGCTCGACGACTACGACGTGTTCGGCAACCCGCTGACGCGCCTTACCTTCGAGCGCCCCCATGACGAACTGAAGGTCAGTGCGCGGCTGAAAGTGGAAGTGTTGGCGCGGCCAATCCCGGACTTCGCCGCGTCGCAGAGTTGGGAGGCGGTGCGCAGTGCGCTGTGCTACAGCAGCGCGCCGATTGCCGAAGACCTGATGAAAGCCTGCCGCTACCGCTTCGAATCGCCCTACGTGCGGCTCAAGCAGGGTTTCGTCGCGTTCTCGGCCGACTGCTTTCCGCCCGGGCGCCCATTGCTGCAGGGCGCCCAGGCGCTGATGGAAAAGATCTTCGAGGAGTTCACCTTCGATGCCGAGGCCACCCAGGTGGCGACGCCGCTGGTGGAGGTGCTGGAACGCCGCCGTGGGGTTTGCCAGGACTTCGCCCACCTGATGCTCGCTTGCCTGCGCTCGCGTGGGCTGGCGGCGCGCTACGTCAGCGGTTACCTGCTGACCCAGCCGCCACCTGGGCAGCCGCGCCTGATCGGCGCCGATGCCTCGCATGCCTGGGTGTCGGTGTATTGCCCGCCGCTGGGCTGGATCGACTTTGACCCCACCAATAACGTGCAGCCAGCGCTGGAGCACATCACCCTGGCCTGGGGCCGGGATTTCTCCGATGTGTCGCCGCTGCGCGGGGTGATTCTGGGGGGCGGCAGCCATGACCCGGAAGTGCAGGTCACGGTGATGCCGGTGGATGAAGCGCCGGCCTGATCAGTCCGGCTTCTTGTCCACCCACTTGGGCAGCACGGTGGGCTGCCAGGCGTCCAGCGCGTCGAGCAAGGCATCGGCCGACTCGTTCACCTGCAGCATTGCCCGGTGCTGTTCACGCACAAAGTTTTCCTGCACCAAGTGGTCGAGAAAGCCGGTGAGCTTGCTGTAGAAGCCGTTCACTTCAAGCAGGCCCAAGGGCTTGCCGTGGTAGCCCAGCTGGCCCCAGGTCCACACTTCGAACAGCTCTTCCAGGGTGCCCAGGCCGCCGGGCAGCGCAATGAAAGCGTCAGCCAGCTCGGCCATGCGCGCTTTGCGCGCGTGCATGCCGTCCACCACTTCCAGGCGGGTCAGGCCCTTATGGCCGATTTCCAGGTCATTGAGGCTGTGGGGGATGATGCCCACCACGTTGCCGCCTGCTTCCAGTACCGCGTCGGCAACGATGCCCATCAGGCCCACGGCACCACCGCCGTAGATCAGCGTCAGGTTGCGTTCGGCCAGGGCGCGGCCAAGGGTGATGGCGGCTTCGCGGTACACCGGGTTGCTGCCGCTGCTGGCGCCGCAGAAAACACACACTGAAGTCAGGGACATGGGATACTCCTGGCAGGTAGGGTGCCACAGGGTAAATCCGCAGCCGCTCTGGCTCCAGTGTTTCGTTCAATCGTCGAGATGCTCGGTGCCGGTGTTGCCGCAGGCGTAGGCGGCGAGAAGGCTGCGCAGGAAATTGTTCATGTAAACGCTCCGTGATTGATATTGTATACAATATTGGGTGCGTGTTAGGTTTGTCTTGTTGATTGTCTCGATGAGGCTCATAGAAGAAGCCTTGCTTGAAACCTGTCCTGGAGAACCACCCATGTTCGCGAAAGTAGTAGCCGCTTCCCTGCTTGCCCTCGCTGCTGGCCAAGTATTTGCCACCGAATGCTCGGTTGACGTCGATTCCACCGACAGCATGACCTTCGACAAAAAGGCCATCGAAATCAGCAAGACCTGCAAGACCTTCACCGTCGACCTGAAGCACTCCGGCGCCCTGGCCAAGAACGTCATGGGCCACAACTGGGTACTGAGCAAGCCTTCTGACGCCCAGGGCGTGGCCACCGACGGCATGGCCGCCGGCATCGACAAGAACTACCTGAAGGATGGCGACGAGCGCATCCTGGCCCACACCAAGATCATCGGCGCTGGCGAGACTGACTCGGTGACGTTCGACGTGTCCAAGCTGCAGGCCGGAACCGATTACGCGTTTTTCTGCTCGTTCCCCGGCCACATCTCGATGATGAAAGGCACCGTGACGCTGGTTAATTGATCTACCGGCAGGCTTGCTGTTCACCCTTGTGGGAGCGGGCTCTGCCCGCGAAGCTTACACCGCGGATCAGCTGATACACTGCGGCGTTCTTTTCGCGGGCAGAGCCCGCTCCCACAAAAGCAGCCATTGCTGCAGGTTTCAGGTCAGGGTTTGACTTTGAACACGTGCCGCAGGTACGCCACGAAATTCTCGTCCCGGCACTGGGTCTTCGCCGCTTCATCGGAGATCTTCGCTACCGGCTGGCCGTTGCAGTCAGTCATCTTCAGCACGATGCTCATCGGCTCTACCCCCGGTATGTCGCAGGTCAGGTTGGTGCCGATGCCAAAGCTGACGTTGATGCGCCCGCGCAGCGCGCGGAAAATCTCCAGCGACTTGGGCAGGTTCAAACCGTCCGAGAACACCAGCGTCTTGCTCATGGGGTCAATGCCCAGCTTCTGGTAATGCGCGATAGCCTTTTCCGCCCACACTACGGGGTCGCCCGAGTCGTGGCGCAGGCCGTCGAAGAGCTTGGCGAAATACAGGTCGAAATCGCTGAGGAAGGCATCCATGGTGATGCAGTCGGTCAGGGCGATGCCCAGCAGGCCGCGGTACTCACGCACCCAGCAATCGAGCGCCGCGCTCTGGCTGTCGATCAGCCGCGGCCCCAGCTGCTGGTGGGCCATGATCCATTCGTGGGCCATGGTGCCCAGTGGCTTGATGTCCAGCTCGCGGGCCAGGTGTACGTTGCTGGTGCCGACGAAGCGCCCGGGGAAATCGTGCTTGAGTACCGACACCACTTCTTCCTGCACCTTGTAGGAGAAGCGCCGACGGGTACCAAAGTCTGCCACCTGCAGTTCGGCCAGTTCGTCAGGCGTGGCATTGGCCGTCAGCCAGTCGAACTTGCGGTACAACTGCTCCCTGGCCTGGCCCAGGGTGACTTCGCGGTAGCGCACGCGGTTGCGCACTTCGCTGACGATGGCCAGCAGCGGCACCTCGAACAGAATCACGTGCAGCCAGGGGCCGCGCAGGCGAATGCTCAGCTGGTCGTTGTCGATGCTGGTCTGCAGGTAGCGCAGGTTGAAGCGGAACAGTCCCAGGAAGCGCAGGAAATCCGGCTTCATGAAGTTGATGCGCTCCAGGAAGGCCAGTTGGTCGCTGCTCAGGCTCAACTCGCACAGGCGCTCGATCTGGTAGCGAATCTCCGCCAGGTACGGGCGCAGGTCTTCGCCATTGCGGCAACGGAACTCCCACTCCACCTCGACGTTGGGGTAGTTGTGCAGGACGGCCTGCATCATGGTCAGCTTGTACAAATCGGTGTCGAGCAGGTTCTGCACGATGCGATCAGCGAATACGCTCTCGCTCATTGAGGGCTCCAACTGGGCCTGGCGGCATGACGGAATCGATAGTGGCGCACAGTAAAGGCTCATTCTGCCAGTCTTTTGTGCTGGCCGCCGAATGCTTGAGCCTGGCGTAAAAGCCTCTGGCTCGGCTATTTCGGCGCAACTATAAGTAGTTTCCTAACTAACTCTGTGCTTTTTTCGGCAGCGTCTAGCCTGTAATGGTGCGTGGCGTAGCATTTTCGCACCGCCGATGTGCACTTCGGTTACGCACGCTGTTACAGGTCGGTTGCACGCCTTGGTGCTAGCAGGTTGCAATGGTGGCACTTTGGGGTTGCTCCTTTTTTTCGAGCAGGTGCTACCAGGCTTGATTTAGACGGTTGCACGAGCCGTACAGAGGCGGGCGCAGGGCCTTCGTGTACAAAAGCGCCGCAGGTTTTGAGCAATTGAAAATCGGCTGGCACGGCGCTTGCTCAGAGCAGTTGCTGAAGTTGTGAAGTTGTAGTGCCAACCAAAAAAACTCAGGAGCACCACCTCATGTCGCAGACGTTTTACAGGAAAGGTTTTCTGGCTCTCGCAGTGGCTACTGCGCTGGGTGTTTCTTCGTTTGTACAGGCAGCCGACATCAAGATCGGCGTCGCAGGGCCAATGACCGGTGCCAACGCATCGTTCGGCGAGCAGTACATGAAAGGTGCCCAGGCGGCGGCGGACGAGATCAACGCTCATGGTGGCGTGAATGGCGGCAAGATCATCCTGGTGAAGGGCGACGACGCCTGCGAACCGAAGCAGGCCGTGGCGGTGGCCAACAAGCTGGTTGACCAGGACAAGGTCGCTGGCGTGGTCGGGCACTTCTGCTCCTCTTCGACCATTCCCGCTTCTGAGGTATACGGGGACGCTGGCGTGATTGCCATCACCCCAGGCTCCACCAACCCACAAGTGACCGAGCGCGGCCTGACCGCCATGTTCCGCATGTGCGGCCGTGACGACCAGCAGGGCGTCGTCGCCGGCGACTACATCGTCGACGTGCTCAAGGGCAAGAAAGTCGCGGTGATCAACGACAAGGACACCTACGGCAAGGGCCTGGCGGATGCTACCGCCAAGCAACTGACCGCTCGTGGCGTCAAGCCGGTGCTGGAAGAAGGCCTGACCCGTGGCGAGAAAGACTTCAGCGCCCTGGTCACCAAGATCCGCGCCGCTGGCGCCGACGTGGTGTACTTCGGCGGCCTGCACCCGGAAGCCGGTCCGCTGGTTCACCAATTGCGTGAGCAAGGCCTGAAAGACGTGAAGTTCATGTCCGATGACGGCATCGTCACCGACGAACTGGTGACCACCGCCGGTGGCCCGACCTACGTCGATGGCGTGTACATGACGTTCGGCGCCGACCCGCGCCTGCTGCCTGAAAGCAAGGATGTGGTCGACAAGTTCCGCAAGGGCGGCTACGAGCCTGAAGGCTACACCCTGTACGCCTACGCCTCGATCCAGGCACTGGCTGCCGGCTTCAACGGCGCCAAGTCCGACAAGGGCGAGGACGCCGCCAAGTGGCTGAAAGCCAACCCGGTCAAGACCGTGATGGGTACCAAGACCTGGGACAGCAAGGGCGACCTGAAGATCTCCGACTACGTGGTGTACCAGTGGGACAAGGACGGCAAATACCACCAGCTCGACAAGCAGAAATGACATGAAGTCGGACCGGCTGGCGGTGTAGGCCGCCAGCCAGGTCAAACAGGGCCCGGCCTGCTGTCGACCGGGCCTGTCAGTTCTCTTATTGACCGCTCGTATCCAGAGTGGGCAGGCCCGGCTTGCCCGCGCGGACTCGTGCGGCCCAGAAGTTCGTGAGCGTGCATGATGGATGGTATTTTCCTGCAACAAATGATCAACGGCCTGACCCTCGGTTCGGTCTACGGTTTGATTGCCATCGGCTACACCATGGTTTACGGCATCATCGGCATGATCAACTTCGCCCACGGCGACGTGTACATGATCTCCGCCTACCTGGCTGCCATCGGCCTGGCGGTATTGTCGTTCTTCGGTGTCGAATCCTTCCCTTTCCTGATTCTCGGCACGCTGGTGTTCACCATCATCGTCACCGGGGTCTACGGTTTTGTCATTGAGCGGGTGGCCTACAAGCCGCTGCGCAACTCCACGCGCCTGGCGCCGCTGATCAGTGCCATCGGCATTTCACTGATCCTGCAGAACTACGCGCAGATCGCCCAAGGCCCCAACCAGCAGGGCGTGCCCACGCTGCTCAGCGGCGGCTGGCGCTTCGACATCGGCACCGGTTTCGTGCAGATCACCTACACCAAGGTGTTCATCCTGGTGGCCGCGTTCGTCGGCATGGGCGTGCTGACCTACATCATCAAGTACACCAAGCTGGGGCGCATGTGCCGCGCTACCCAGCAGGATCGCAAGATGGCCTCGATCCTCGGTATCAACACCGACCGGGTGATTTCCTACGTCTTCATCATCGGCGCAGCCATGGCGGCCCTGGCCGGGGTGCTGATCACCGTCAACTATGGCACGTTCGACTTCTACGCCGGCTTCATCATCGGCATCAAGGCGTTCACCGCGGCGGTGCTCGGCGGCATCGGTTCGCTGCCGGGGGCCATGCTCGGCGGGTTGATCCTGGGGGTTGCCGAGTCGCAGTTCTCCGGCCTGATCAACTCTGACTACAAAGACGTGTTCAGCTTCGCCCTGCTGGTGCTGATTCTGATCTTCCGACCCCAAGGCCTGCTGGGTCGCCCACTCGTGGCGAAGGTATAACTATGTCTGCTGCCCCAATCAAACCCATTGATATCAAGCAAAGCCTGATCGACGCGGTCATCGCCGGCCTGCTGGCGCTGATCGTGTTCGGGCCCATTGTCGGCGTTGTGCTGCAAGGCTACAGCTTCAACTTGCAACCCACCCGTGTCGCCTGGCTGGTGCTGGCGGTGATGATCGGGCGGTTCCTGATCAGCCTGTTCCTGCAGACGCCCAACGGCATTCGCCTGTCCCAGGGCATGGAACGTGGCGGTTCGGGGGTGCACGTGCTGGCGCCGGGGCACAAGTCGGCGCTGCGCTGGGTGATCCCGCTGGTGATTGTGCTGGCCATTGTGTTCCCGGCGTTCGCGAACAAATACGTGCTGACTATCGTCATCCTCGGCCTTATCTACGTGTTGCTGGGCCTGGGCCTGAACATCGTGGTCGGCCTGGCGGGCCTGCTCGACCTGGGCTATGTGGCGTTCTATGCCATCGGCGCCTACGGCCTGGCGCTGGGCTACCAGTACCTGGGCCTGGGCTTCTGGTCGGCGCTGCCGCTGGCGGCACTCGCCGCGGCGTTCGCCGGGTGCATATTGGGTTTCCCGGTGCTGCGCATGCACGGCGACTACCTGGCCATCGTGACCTTGGGCTTCGGTGAAATCATTCGCCTGATTCTCAATAATTGGTTGTCGTTCACAGGTGGCCCTAACGGCGTGCCGGTGCCGCCGCCGACGTTCCTGGGCCTGGAGTTCGGGCGCAAGGCGAAGGAGGGGGGTATCCCGATCCACGAGTTCCTGCACATCGACTACAACCCCGACCTGAAATACGTGTTCATCTACGCTGTGCTGTTCCTGGTGGTGATCGGTGTGCTGTACATCAAGCACCGCCTGACCCGCATGCCGGTCGGCCGGGCGTGGGAAGCACTGCGCGAAGACGAGATCGCCTGCCGCGCCATGGGCCTGAACCATGTGCTGGTCAAGCTCTCGGCCTTCACCCTGGGCGCGTCCACGGCGGGCCTGGCCGGGGTGTTCTTCGCCAGCTACCAGGGCTTCGTCAACCCCACCTCGTTCACCTTCTTCGAGTCGGCACTGATCCTGGCCATTGTCGTGCTCGGCGGCATGGGCTCGACGGTGGGGGTGGTGATTGCTGCCTTCGTGCTCACCGTGGCGCCTGAGCTGCTGCGCTCGTTCGCCGAGTACCGGGTACTGCTGTTCGGCGTGCTGATGGTGCTGATGATGATCTGGAGACCGCGCGGCCTGATTCGCATCAGCCGTGCCGGTGTGGTCCCGCGTAAAGGAGTGGCGCCATGAGTGAATACGTACTCACGGTTGAAAAACTGATGATGCACTTCGGTGGTATCAAGGCCCTCAGCGATGTCAGCCTGAAGGTCAAGCGCAATTCGATCTTCGCCCTGATCGGCCCCAACGGCGCCGGCAAGACCACGGTGTTCAACTGCCTGACCGGCTTCTACAAGGCCACCGGCGGGCGCATCGAACTGCAAACGCGCGGCATCAAGACCAACGTCATCAAGCTGCTGGGCGAGCCCTTCCAGCCCACCGACTTCGTCTCGCCGCGCAGCTTCGCCAGCCGCCTGTACTACAAGATGTTCGGCGGTACCCACCTGGTCAACCGCGCGGGCCTGGCCCGCACCTTCCAGAACATTCGCCTGTTCAAGGAAATGTCGGTCGTGGAAAACCTGCTGGTGGCCCAGCACATGTGGGTGAACCGCAACATGATCGCCGGCATTCTCAACACCCGTGGCTACCGCCAGGCCGAGGAGGACGCGCTCAACACCGCGTTCTACTGGCTGGAAGTGGTGGACCTGGTGGACTGTGCCAACCGCTTGGCCGGCGAGCTTTCCTACGGTCAGCAGCGGCGCCTGGAAATCGCCCGGGCCATGTGCACCCGCCCGCAGGTGATCTGCCTGGACGAACCGGCCGCGGGCCTCAACCCGCAGGAAACCGAAGCGCTGAGCGGCATGATCCGTTTGCTGCGCGATGAACATGACATGACCATTGTGCTGATCGAGCACGACATGGGCATGGTCATGGGCATCTCCGACCATATCGTGGTGCTGGACCACGGCAACGTGATTGCCGAGGGCGGCCCGGAACAGATCCGCAACGACCCGAAAGTGATCGCCGCCTACCTGGGCGCGGATGAAGAGGAACTGGCATGAGTACCCCGATCCTCGAACTGAAAGAGATCGACGTGTTCTATGGGCCTATCCAGGCGCTGAAGAAGGTCTCGATGCACATCAACGAAGGTGAGACCGTGAGCCTGATCGGCTCCAACGGCGCAGGCAAGTCGACGCTGCTGATGTCGATCTTCGGCCAGCCGCGCGCGGCCGCCGGGCAGATCATTTACCAGGGCACCGACATCACCAAGAAGTCCTCCCACTACATCGCCTCCAACGGCATCGCCCAGTCGCCGGAAGGGCGGCGGGTGTTCCCGGACATGTCGGTGGAGGAAAACCTGATGATGGGCACCATCCCCATCGGCGACAAGTACGCCGGCGAGGACATGCAGCGCATGTTCGACCTGTTCCCACGCCTCAAGGAGCGCCGCAATCAGCGCGCCATGACCATGTCCGGCGGCGAGCAGCAAATGCTCGCCATCGCCCGCGCGCTGATGAGCCGGCCCAAATTGTTGCTGCTCGACGAGCCCTCTTTGGGCCTGGCGCCCATCGTGGTCAAGCAGATCTTCAGCACCCTGCGCGAGCTGGCCAAGTCGGGCATGACCATCTTCCTGGTGGAGCAGAACGCCAACCACGCGCTCAAGCTGTCGGACCGCGCCTACGTGATGGTCAACGGCGAGATCCGCCTGACCGGCACCGGCCAGGAGTTGCTGAGCAACGACGAAGTGCGCAACGCCTATCTGGGTGGGCACTGACGCAGTCGTCGGCCGCTCTCTTTAATCAGGTACTGCGCACAACGGCCAAATGTCGACAAAAAAGGGTTTTCCACAGCATTGTGGAAAACCCTTTTTTGCACCTCTCCCTCTGCGACATAAAACCGCCCTAATTCATTGTTTTGTCATCAAATGCACTTGTCCCCGTTTATTGTGGAACGGGTTGTGGGTAACGTGGGTGTAGGTTGCTGAAGCCCTTTATCCACGTGGCCTGCAGGGGTGTGGTTGTTTTTTGATCAGTGATTTTCAGGTCGCCTGTCGCGGTGTTTGTCAAGCCCTTATCCACTGTGCCATACCGCTTGTCAGCGCGCTTGCAACCTGTGGATAAGTCTGTGGGCAAGCCTTGGAAAGAGTGGCAGAAGCACCGTCGTTACTGGCCTGGCGCCATCCACTTGACCTGCCCACGCTGAACCTGCTCTTCGTGGCTGCATGATATTGACCTTCTGGTCAAGACCCAAACCCCTTGCGCGCCGCGACGGCACCGCAAGAAAGCCAGGTTTTCCACAGCGCAGTTGCCCACGGATACTGTGCAAGGGCCTGTGGATAAGGTGCGCAAAAGTCCCGGCGGCCCTGCTGGATCAAGGCTTTGCGGCCGCTGATCGTTTTTTGATCAGTGCTTGCTTTTACTTGCCGTGGCGCCAAGGCGCGGGCATGCTTTGATTCGAACTTTCCAGACAGCCTTTCAGGAGTACGCAATGACTTCCACCGTGTTTATCACCGGCGCCACTTCCGGGTTTGGCGAAGCCTGTGCCCGCCGTTTCGCTGAGGCAGGCTGGTCGCTGGTGCTGACCGGCCGCCGTGAAGACCGCTTGACCGCCCTGGCTGAAGAGCTGGGCAAGCAGACCAAGGTGCACACACTGGTATTGGACGTTCGCGACCGCAAGGCCATGGAAGACGCCATCGGCAACCTGCCACCCGAGTTCGCCAAGCTCACCGGCCTGATCAACAACGCCGGCCTGGCCCTGGGCGTGGACCCGGCACCCAAGTGCGACCTGGACGACTGGGACACCATGGTCGACACCAACGTCAAAGGCCTGATGTACAGCACCCGCCTGCTGCTGCCACGCCTGATCGCCCACGGCCGTGGCGCCAGCATCGTCAACCTCGGCTCGGTGGCCGGCAACTACCCGTACCCGGGCAGCCACGTCTATGGCGCCACCAAGGCGTTCGTCAAACAGTTCTCGCTGAACCTGCGCTGCGACCTGCAAGGCACTGGCGTGCGCGTCACCAACCTGGAACCGGGCCTGTGCGAAAGCGAGTTCTCGCTGGTGCGCTTCGGCGGTGACCAGGCGCGCTACGACGCCACCTACGCGGGCGCTGAGCCTATCCAGCCACAAGACATCGCCGACACCATTTTCTGGATCATGAACACCCCGGCGCACGTCAACATCAACAGCCTGGAACTGATGCCAGTTACCCAGAGCTGGGCCGGCTTTGCCATCGAGCGTCCGCACAAGGCCTGATCCAGCGCGCCAGGGAGGAGGCCCGATGAACAACCGACACGAGCAGTTGCTGCTCAAACAATCGACACTGTTGATGCTGGTGGTGGCGATTGCCGGCATTGTCGTCGGCTTTATTTCGGGTTCGCAGTCGATTCTGTTCGACGGCTTCTTCTCGCTTGTGGCGACGTTCATCAAGGTGCTGATGCTGATCACCGCCAAGTTGATTGCGCGGCGCCAAGGCAGCGAGCGATTCCAGTTCGGCTTCTGGCACCTTGAGCCGATGGTGCTGCTGATTGAAGGCAGCTTCCTCCTGCTGATTGCCGTGTATGCCTTCCTCAACGGGCTGTTCGGCCTGCTCAAGGGCGGCCGGGACATCGAACTGGGGCTGGTGATTGGCTATGCGGCGTTCTTCACCGTGGTCGATTTCGCCTATTTCTTCTATGTGCGCCGGCGCAATCGCACGCTGAATTCGGCATTGATCGGCTACGACAACGTCAGTTGGCTGGTGGACGCCATGCTGTCGGTGGGGCTGTTGATCAGCTTCCTGATCGCTTGGGGCCTGAAGCACAACGGCCATGATGACTGGGCGCTGTATGTCGACCCGCTGATCCTTATCGCGCTGGCGCTGTGCATGCTGCCACCGGCCGCGCGGATCATCGGGCCTTCACTGCGCGACGTGCTGGGCATCGCCCCGGACGCCCTGGATGACAAGGTGCGCCAGGTGATGGAAGCGGCGCAGCAGCGCCACGGTTTCGAGAGTTTCGTCAGCTACGTGCAGAAGCATGGCCGCGGGCGCTTCATCGAGATTCATGTGGTGTTGCCGGCGGCTTACCCGCTGCACAACATCGCCACGCTGGATGCCCTGCGCGAAGAGATCTCCGCGCAGCTGGGCAAGCCGGAGCCGGACCGCTGGCTGACCGTCAGCTTCACCGGCGATCACAAATGGGCTACTTGAGGGCCGCCGCCAGGCCTTCGTAGCAGGTCATGAGGTGGTAGGGGGTGGTCGACGGCATGTCACTGCGGCTGACCGCCCCGCTGGCATCGCGGCACTCATACCAGCCACCGGCATGAAGGAACTGCTCGCGCAATACCTGCAATTGCCCCGCGACCTCGTCGCCAGCGCGCAAGGCCAGTGCCCGCAGGTATTCGGCCTGGGCCCAGATCCGCTGGGTGGCGTCGCGCACGCTGCCATCCACGTCGAGCATCGACAGCACGCCGCCCTCCTTCACGCCCATGTGCTCTGACGGGGCGAACGCCTTGTCCAGCGAGCCATGCAACTCGCCACCACGCAGCAACGCGGACGATTCCAGCAGGTAGAACCACTCGAACTGATGGCCCGGTTCCCACCAGTTATCCACAGCGCCGCAGGGTTTCTCCATCAGGAAACCGGAAGCCGGATCGACGAAGCGCGCCTGCATCGCTGTGCATAAGTCCAGCAAGGCGCCGCTGACGGCTTGGTCGTCGCGTACGGCCACGGTCGCTAGAAAGGCCTCGGCCAGGTGCATCAACGGGTTCTGCAGTGGCCCGCTGCCCAGCCCCGACCAATCTTCTGCCAGCGCGGCTTCGTACAGGCCGTCGCCGGTGGAAAACTGCGTGGCCACTACGCTGAGCGCGGCATTGAGCACCGACTCGGCCAGCGGGTCGCGGGACTGCCGCCAGTAATGGGCGCAGGCGAAGATGATGAAGGCGTGGGTATACAGGTCCTTGGTACGGTCCAGCGGCCGCGCCTGGGCGTCGATGCTGTAGAACCAGCCACCGTGGTCGGCGTCGTGGAAATGCTTCTGCAGCGAACGGAACAGCGCCGCCGCATGGTCCCGTGCCCTTGGCTGCTCGATCAGCGCCGAAAACAGATACAACTGCCGCGCACAGGCCATGGCCCGGTAACGCTGCACGGGCATGGGCCGGTGCTGCGGGTCCAGCGCCTCGTACGGCAACGCCAGCTCGGCGTTCCAGCCGGGGCCTTGCCACAGCGGTACGATGGTCTTCAGGAAGTGCTCATGCACGGCGGTGAAGGTAGCTTGCGGAGAGTGATCGAGCATGAAAGGTGTCGTCAAAGCGGCTGTTTGAGCGACATGGTAACAGGGATGAAGGCTGTGGGAGCGGGCAGCGCCGCTCCCACCGATCAAGGCAGGGCGTTGGGTCAGCCGGCCAGCAGCCAGGCGCCGGTCAGCGCCGACAGGACGCCAGCGATGCGCACCAGGGGGCTGGCGGCTTGCGGCAGCAGGCGCACAACGGCGTAGCCGACCGCGTGCAGGGCCGCGGTGGCGGCGACGAAGCCGGCGGCGTAGGCCCAGGGACTGGACATTTCCGGCAGTTCAAGGCCGTGCGCCACGCCGTGGAACAGGGCGAACAGCGCGGTGGCGGCCACGGCCAGGGCTACCGGCGGGCGAATGGCCAGGGCCACGGCCAGGCCCAGGGCCAGTACCGACGCAGCGATGCCGCTTTCCAGGCCGGGCAGTTCCAGGCCTTCGAAGCCCAGCAGGCCGCCAATCAGCATGGTGCCGACGAAGGTGCAGGGCAGCGCCCAGCGTGCCTTGCCGGTCTGCTGGGCGGCCCACAGGCCGACGGCGAGCATGGCCAGCAGGTGGTCGATGCCGGTCAGCGGGTGCAGCACGCCGGCCACCAGGCCGTGCTCGCCGTGGCCAGGGTGGGCGAAGGCCAGGGCCGGGGTAAGCAGCAGGGCGGCGGCGCCAAACAGTTTCTTCAGGGTCATCGATGGGATTCCTTATGGGTATGGGGGGCGGGCTCAGGCAGCGGTCAGCAGGCCTTGGCGCTCGATGAAGGCGATAATGGCTTCCAGGCCGTGGCCGGTCTTCTGGTTGCTGAACACGAACGGCTTGTCGCCGCGCATGCGGCGGGTGTCGCCGTCCATCATTTCCAGGGAGGCGCCGACCAGAGGCGCCAGGTCGATCTTGTTGATCACCAGCAGGTCGGACTTGCAGATGCCCGGGCCGCCCTTGCGCGGCAGCTTGTCGCCAGCCGACACGTCGATCACGTAGATGGTCAGGTCCGACAGCTCAGGGCTGAAGGTAGCCGACAGGTTGTCGCCGCCGGACTCCACCAGAATCAGGTCCAGGCCGGGGAAGCGGCGGTTGAGCTGGTCCACGGCTTCAAGGTTGATGGAGGCGTCCTCGCGAATCGCAGTGTGCGGGCAGCCACCGGTTTCCACGCCAATGATGCGCTCGGGCGCCAGGGCCTCGTTGCGTACCAGGAAGTCGGCATCTTCGCGGGTGTAGATGTCGTTGGTGACCACGGCCAGGTTGTAGCGCTCGCGCAGGGCCAGGCACAGGGCCAGGGTAAGGGCGGTCTTGCCGGAACCGACCGGGCCGCCGATGCCGACGCGCAGGGGCTGGGTATTCATTATTGTCATCTCCTAGGAACGGAACAGGCGGCTGTATTGGCGTTCATGCGCCATGCTCGCCAGGGACAGGCCAAAGGCGGCGCTGCCGTAGTGGTGGGGGTCGAGTTCGCTGGCCGTCTGCTGGGCCTGCTGCAACAGCGGGAGCAATTCACTGGTCAGGCGCTGGGCGGCTTGCTGGCCCAGCGGCAGGGTTTTCATCAGCACAGCCAACTGGTTTTCCAGCCAACTCCACAGCCAGGCGGCCAGGGCGTCGGCCGGGCTGATCTGCCACGCCCGCGCGGCCAGCGCCCAGCCCAAGGCAAGGTGCGGCTCGGCGGTGGCGGCGAGGAACGCCCGTGCGGCGGCATCCAGCTCCGGCAAGCCATCCAGCAGCTGTTTGAGCGAATAGCCCATCTGCCGGCTTTCCTGTGCCAGCTCGCGGGTTTCACGGCTGGCCCGGTGTTCGTCGCTGAGCTGGCGCAACGCCTGCCAATCGTTTGCATCTGCGGCGTTGCAATGAGCCAGCAGCAGGGGCGCTTCAAACCGTGCCAGGTTCAGCAACAGTTGATCGCTGATCCAGCGCCGGGCGTCGTCGGCCTGTTTGACCGTGCCCTGCTCCACGGCCATTTCCAGGCCTTGGGAATAGCTGTAGCCGCCAATCGGCAATTGCGGGCTGGCCAGGCGCAGCAGGGCCCAGGCCGGGTTCACGTGCGCACGCCGAATTGGTGGAGCTTGGGCGCGTAGTTGAAGTCTTCCTCGCCATGCCGTGAGTGATGATGGCCGCCGCCATAGGCGCCGTGCTCCGGCTGGAAGGGCGCTTCCATGGCTTCGGTGGTGGCGCCCAGCTGTTCGAGCATGGCCTTTAGCACGTAGTCATCGAGCAGGCGCAGCCAGCCGTCGCCCACTTGCAGGGCCACGTGGCGGTTGCCCAGGTGGTAGGCGGCGCGGGTCAGTTCGAAGGCGCTGGTGCAGGTCACGTGCAGCAGGGCTTCGGGGCGGGCGACTACCTTGACGATGCGCCCGTCCTGGGCTTCCAGGAACTCGCCGTCGTGCAGTGGCGGCTGGCCGCGTTCGAGAAACAGGCCGACGTCTTCGCCATCGGCACTAAAACAGCGCAGGCGGCTTTTGCTGCGCGCTTCGAAATTCAAGTGTAATTCGGCCGACCAGTC
This sequence comes from uncultured Gammaproteobacteria bacterium, assembly GCA_963816515.1. Taxonomy (GTDB): domain Bacteria; phylum Pseudomonadota; class Gammaproteobacteria; order Pseudomonadales; family Pseudomonadaceae; genus Aquipseudomonas. The sequence goes on from CAWFKX010000001.1 coordinate 3,025,465, forward strand.
AGGTTTTGGCTCGGTTCTTTGGTGGATCACCAGCATTTTCAGGCATCCGGCTGAGTGCGATAGTCAGTTGCCAGCAAGTGTCTTGCCAACATGCGAGCGCTGCGAATGCCGGCCTTGCGCCAGAACTTGGGGCAACAAAATGTTACATATTAGTGCGCTTCAGTCTGTATGGCACCAAGGTGGGTCAGTCGTCAATACTGCTCAGGCCTTGCCAGTGTTTCGCGCCCATGAAGATGAAGCGCAATTGCTGGGTGATCTTGGCCTGGGGCGACAACTGCCTGGGTAGAGCTTCGGCAGGCGGGTCGATGAGCTCGGGAAGGGTGGCGAACACGGTCTTGACCACCAAGTCTGCCATCACCGCCAAGGCGGCTCGATCCAGATGCTGCCATTTAGGCATCAGCGCCAAGTCGGCAGCCAGGTCCGAACTGATGCCATCACGCAGGCAGGTCAGCGCCTGGCGCACGGGGCGGGAGTCGCCATATTGTTCGCGGGCCAGAAACAGGAATTGCGAGCGGTTGCTGGAGACGCTGTCGAGGAAGATGCGCACGGAGGCATCGGTCAGGCCGCCTAGTTCGAATTCATTGCGGCGCACACGGCGGATGGTGTCGCGAAAGGTTTCGCCGACTTCATTGACCAACGCCAGGCCCAATTGGTCCATGTCATCGAAATGCCGGTAGAAGCCGGTAGGCACGATGCCTGCGGCCTTCGCGACTTCGCGCAGGCTGATGCTGCCAAACCCCCGGCCAGCGTCGATCAACTGCCGAGCGGCATCGAGGAGGGCGTGGCGGGTCTGCTGTTTCTGTTCGGCGCGGGGGAGCATGGTGCAGGATTCTGTGGAGGGCAGCGCAGCACTCTAGCAAATCAACGGAAAAATCAAAGCCCGGTGCAAGGACCGGGCTTTTTTCAGGGCCACCATGGGGTTAGCTCTGACGGTTCAGGGTGCGGTCGGAACCGTCTTGGGCAACGCGCATCAAGGTGCGGTCCGAGCCATCTTGAGCCACGCGGTTCAGGGTGCGGTCCGAGCCATCTTGAGCGACGCGGTTCAGGGTGCGGTCCGAGCCATCTTGGGCGACGCGGTTCAGGGTGCGGTCCGAGCCGTCTTGAGCGACGCGGTTCAGGGTGCGGTCCGAGCCATCTTGGGCGACGCGGTTCAGGGTGCGGTCCGAGCCGTCTTGAGCGACGCGGTTCAGGGTGCGGTCCGAGCCATCTTGGGCAACGCGGTTCAGGGTACGGTCAGAACCGTCCTGAGCGACGCGGTTGAGGGTACGATCCGAGCCATCCTGAGCGACGATCACGGCTGCGCTGTGTTGAGCAGCGGGTTGTTGAACGTTGCCGGCGGCGAATACGTTGGCGGCCAGTACAGAGAGGGTCAGGGTCAGCAGCAATTGGCGTTTCATGGTTTGGCGCTCCTTTGGAGGGCTGAAAAGTGGGTACAGAGCCAATGCTACTCTTGAGAATTAGATATAAAAGTTCATATAGGTAATGGTAACAATCAACGGAATTGATTGTTTGTCGCCGGGCTGTCTAATCAAGGCCTTACAAGGCTTTTGGCTGCACCGTGTGAGGGAGCTGCGCTGGAAAATGCGCCACTGTGGAACCTCTGCCATTGGAAGGGTTCGCCGATTTCATCAATTCGGTTAAACCCACGCGCGGTTTGCCAGTCCTAAGCTAAATGCTGCAGCTACGCGAGCCGCCCGTTTTACGGCCCGCGGTCACTTGGAGATTCGTGCATGACGCGCCCCCGCAAGATCCTGGCCTGGATAGTCGCCACATTCGTGGTGTTGATCGTTGTATTGGTGGTGGTCATCGCCACCTTTGACTGGAACCGGGTCAAGCCGACCCTCAATGCCAAGGTTTCCGAGGCCCTGCACCGCCCGTTTGCCATCAATGGCAACCTGGCAGTGCAGTGGGCCAGGGAGCCGGACGAGGGCGGCTGGCGCGCGTGGGTACCGTGGCCGCACTTCATTGCGGAGGACCTGACCCTGGGCAACCCGGAATGGTCGAAAGAACCGCAAATGGTCGGCCTCAAGCGCGTGGAGTTTCGCCTGTCGCCGCTGCCGTTGCTGGCTGAGCACATTGTTATCCCGCGCATTGACTTGACCCTGCCGGACGCCAACCTGCAACGCCTCGCGGATGGGCGTGCCAACTGGACCTTCGACTTCGGGCCCAAGGACCCCAACGCCGAACCCTCGAAGTGGGTGATGGATATCGGCTCCATCGGTTTTGACAAGGGCCATGTGGTGTACGAAGACGTGACCCTGAAAGCCCACGCTGACGTGCTCATCGACCCACTGGGCAAGCCTGTTCCGTTCAGCGATATCGTTGGCAGCGGCGCGGCGAAGAAGGTCAGCGACCAGGGCGGCACCGCCCAGGACTATGCGTTTGGCTTCAAGGTAACGGGCCGCTACAAGGACCAGCCTGTCAACGGCAGCGGCAAGATCGGCGGCCTGCTGGCCCTGCAGGACGCCGCGCAGCCGTTCCCGGTACAAGCCGACGTGCACATCGCCGATACCCATGTGGCAGTGGCCGGTACCCTGACCGACCCGCGCAACCTCGGTGCCCTGGACCTGCGGCTGAAACTTGAAGGTGCCAGCCTGAGCAAGCTGTACCCGCTCACCGGGGTGACGCTGCCCGATTCGCCGCCTTACTCGACCGATGGCCACCTGCAGGCCAAATTGCATGACGCCGGTGGTATGCGTTTCGAATATCAGGATTTCAATGGCAAGATCGGTGACAGCGACATTCACGGCGACCTGGCTTTCGTTGCCAGCCAGCCACGGCCCAAGCTGACCGGCAAGCTGGTGTCCAACCAACTGCTGTTCACCGATTTGGCGCCATTGATCGGCGCGGACTCCAACGCCAAGCAGGCTGCTCGCGGCAGTGAAAGCAAGCAGCCGGCCGGCAAGGTGCTGCCCGTTGAGGAGTTCCGCACCGAACGCTGGCGCACCATGGACGCCGATGTGGAGTTCACCGGCAAGAAGATCGTGCAGAGCAAGCAGCTGCCGTTCACTGACCTGTATACCCACCTGCTGCTCGATGATGGCCAGTTGAACCTGGAGCCCCTGCGTTTTGGCGTGGCGGGCGGCAACCTCGACGCGCAGATCCGCCTCAACGGCCAGGCCACGCCGCTGCAGGGCCACGCCAAACTGACGGCGCGCGGGTTCAAGCTCAAGCAGCTGTTCCCGACCTTCGAGCCGATGAAGACCAGCTTCGGCCAGCTCAACGGCGATGCGGACATCAGTGGCACCGGCAACTCGGTGGCAGCGTTGCTGGGCAGCTCCAACGGTAACCTCAAGCTGCTGATCAACGATGGCGCCATCAGCCGCGGGCTGATGGAAATCGCCGGGCTCAACGTCGGTAACTACGTGGTGGGCAAGATCTTTGGCGACAATGAGGTGAAGATCAATTGCGCGGCGGCGGACCTGGGCATCAAGGACGGCCTGGCCGCCCCCCGGCTGTTTGTGTTCGATACCGAGAACGCGATCATCTACATCGACGGCACGGCCAACTTCAAGACCGAGCAACTGGACCTTAAGATCAACCCCGAGTCCAAGGGCTTCCGGCTGCTGTCGCTGCGCTCGCCACTGTACGTGCGGGGGCCGTTCGCCAAGCCAAGCGCCGGCGTGCAAGCGGTGCCGCTGCTGCTGCGCGGCGCTGGCATGATCGCCCTGGGCGTGGTCGCCGCACCGGCCGCTGGGCTGCTGGCGTTGGTGGCGCCAAGCGGTGGCGAGCCGAACCAGTGCACGCCGTTGCTGGAACAGATGAAAGCGGGCAAGGCGCCGAAGACGGTGCAAAGCACCCAGTGACAAAAAAACGCGGCCCTATGGCCGCGTTTTTCATTGACCTGCTTTCGCGATTACTGCCCTGCGATGCTCCCACCCAGACAGGACGCTGTCTGGCGGCAGCAGCTACAGGATCTGCGGTGGTTACAGGCCGTCGAGGATGTCCGCCATGTCATCGGCGTGTTCTTCTTCCTGGGCCAGGATCTCTTCGAACACACGGCGGGTGGTAGGATCCTTGTCGCCGATGTACTGAATGATTTCGCGGTAACTGTCGATGGCAATACGCTCGGCCACCAGGTCTTCGTAAACCATTTCCTTCAGCGTATTGCCGGGCTTGTACTCGGCGTGGGAGCGGCCGCTGAGGCTGTCCGGGTTGAAGTCCGGTTCGCCGCCCAGTTGCACGATGCGTTCGGCCAGCTTGTCGGCGTGTTCGGCTTCCTGGGTAGCATGTTCCAGGAATTCGGCGGCGGCCACTTGGGCCTTCACGCCCTTGGCCATGTAGTAGTGGCGCTTGTAGCGCAGCACACACACCAGTTCAGTGGCCAGCGAATCGTTGAGCAGGCGAATGACTTCCTCGCGGTCGCCTTCGTAGCCTTCGGTCACCGCGCCCTGGTCGACGTTCTGGCGAGCGCGGTCACGCAGGGTGTTCTTGTCAATCAATGCAATAGTCATGGCAATCTCCAGGCAATACGGTTGGGGACCCTCAGGCTCTATCGCGCCCGTGATGAACGGGCGCCCGGCGTGATCGGTACAGAGGTTGTGAGTGCGCGGGGGGCCGGAAAGTTTTATCGGCCTTGCGGCACGCCGACGTCAGGGCATGGCGTTGACGTTGGCCTTGCGCTGGGCACAAGTCATGAAGCCCTTGCTGTCCACGTGGCCGCTGCCGTCGAAGCTGACGTAGTAGGCCTGCTGCTTGCCGTCGGTATTGAGCACGTAGTTGTTGCAGGTGCCGGCCGTGGTCTTGCCATTGCCGTCGACCACCGAGGAAGGCGTGCCGCCAATGGCGATGACCTGTTGCATGGTCATGCCGTTATCCACCTGCTTGACCAGCGGTTCATTGCGGTAGGTGACAAAGTCCACGGGATTCTCGACCTTGGTGCCGGCACAACCTGCCAGCGAAGCCAGTACGCACACTGCAGCCAGGGTTTGCTTGTACATAGGTGTCGCTCCTTCGAATGAGCCAATAGTGGCCCCGTAATACTTTGAGCAACGGTATTCGCCAGGAGTTCGATGTCAGTGCGCTAGTATTGAAGTTCGCCCCTTCAAGGATGTGCCTGCCATGTCGCAGCCCGGTGCCACGCGTTACCCCATCATCCTTGTACCCGGCATGCTCGGCTTTGTGCGCCTGTTGCTGTACCCCTACTGGTTCGGCATTGTCCGCGCCTTGCGCAAAGGCGGGGCGAAGGTGCTGCCGGTGCAGGTGTCGCCCATCAATTCCACCGAAGTGCGGGGCGAGCAGCTACTGCTGATCATCCAGCGCATTCGCCACGAGACCGGCGCCGCCAAGGTCAACCTGATCGGCCACAGCCAAGGCGCGCTCACCGCCCGCTATGCGGCGGCCGTGCGGCCGGAGTGGGTGGCGTCGGTAACGTCGGTGGCCGGGCCTAATCACGGCTCTGAACTGGCCGACTACCTGGAAAAGCGCTACCCGCCCAAATCGGTGGGTGGCCGATTGCTGCATGTTGTTTTGTACCTGCTGGGGTTGCTGATGGGGGTGCTGGAGACCGGCTGGCGTGGGCCGTTGCTGCCCATCGACGTGCATGCCTCGCACCAGTCGCTGACCTGCGCAGGCGTGGCGCTGTTCAACCAGCGTTATCCACAGGGCATTCCGTTGACATGGGGCGGCCAGGGCGAGCCGCTGGTCAACGGCGTGCACTATTACTCATGGTCGGGAGTATTGCAGGACACGCGCAGCGATGGCGGCGGCAACCGCCTGGATGGCACGCACCAGAGCTGTCGGCTGTTCGCCCGCACCTTCGTGCGCGAAGCGGGGCAGTGCGATGGCATGGTGGGGCGCTACAGCTCGCACCTGGGCCAGGTGATCGGCGACGATTACCCCATGGACCACCTGGACATTGTCAACCAGTCCCTGGGCCTGGTGGGCAAGGGCGCCGAGCCGGTGCGGCTGTTCACCGAACATGCCGCGCGGCTCACGGCGGCCGGGCTCTAGGCGCTGGCCCGAGCGCGCACCAGCGGCGTTCTCCAGCGCTCGGCCAGAATCACACCGCCCAGGGTCAACAGGCCGCCGACCAGGTGGTAAAGCGCCAACTGCTCGTGCAGCACCACGGCGGCGATCAACGCGGTGATCAGCGGCAGCAGGTTGAAAAACAGTGTGGTGCGGCTCGGCCCCAGGCGGCTTACCGCCTGCATCCACGCCAGTGGCGCGACCATGGAGGCCAGCAGGCAGGCGTATAGCACCAGGCCGATATTACCCAGGCCCAACCCCACTTTTGGCGACAGCATGAACAGCGGCAGCAGCACGATGATTGCCACCAGCACCTGCAGATACAGCAATTGCAGCGCCGGGACACGCAGCTGCCATTTTTTCAGCAGCGTGCTGTACACCGCATAGGCCAGGGTAGCTACCAGCATCATTGCGTCGCCCTGGTTCAGGCCATGGGCCAGCAGGCTGGCCAGGTGCCCGGCGGAAACCACCACCAGCACGCCGCCCAGCGACAGTACCGCGCCGAACAGGGCGCCTGCCGTCAGGCGCTGGCCCAGGCTGACGATGGCCAGCGCCAGGGACATCAGGGGCATCAGCGAGAGGATGATGCCCATGTTGGTGGCGCTGGTCAGCGCGGCGGCGAAGTAAGCCAGGCTCTGGTACACCGCCATACCCAGCAGGCCGAGCACGAACACTTTGGTCAGGTGCGGGCGGATCGCGGCGCGGTTGGCCCACACCTTGGGCAGCAGGAAAGGGCTGAACAGCAGCCCGGCCAGCAGCCAGCGGTAGAAGCCGATCTCGGCGGGAAAGATGGCGCCCACCGCCATCTTGTTGATCACAGTGTTGCCGGCCCAGATCAGAATGGCCAGTAACGGAAACGCGTATTGCATGGGAACAGCCTGTCAGTCGATGAGGCGCGATTATCCACGTCTCAAGCGACGATGACCTACTGATAAGCGGTCAACGAGTCGCTCTAAAACGACAATATTCGTACAGCCAAAGGCGTGACAAAGTTTGTCTACACTTCAGTGCGAGGCCGCGCGGCCCAGCGCGGCGACAAGGAGAAAACTCCATGAAAATGCTGCACGCGCCCCTGCTGGTGCTCGGCCTGCTGCTGTGTTCGCAAGGCTTCGCTGCCACCGCGCAACAGAACAAAATGACCACCTGCAACGCCGACGCCACCACCAAGGGGCTCAAGGGCGACGAGCGCAAGACCTACATGAGCACCTGCCTGAAAGCCACGCCGGCGGCCACCACCAAGACGTTGACGCCGCAGCAGCAGAAGATGACCACGTGCAACGCCTCGGCCAAGACCCAGAACCTGAGCGGCGATGCGCGCAAGACGTTCATGAGTACCTGCCTGAAGAAATAGTCCATCGCGTCACTGTGTAGCGGCTGCCGAAGGCAGTGGCTACACAGGCGCGGTACTGGCCCTGTCCGGCGAAGGCTGGCAGACTGCCGGTCCTTTCATGTCGTACGTGTTCGAGGCTGTATGCCAACGTTTTCCCAGCGTCACGTGTTATGGGCCAGCCTGATCATCGTCTGCGGTGGTCTGTTGCTGGTGATGCCCCTGCGCCTGCTGCCCAGCCTGTTGGCCGGCCTGCTGGTGTACGAACTGGTCAACATGTTGACCCCGCAGCTGCAGCGCCTGGTCTCCGGCCCGCGAGCCCGCTGGGTGGCGGTGGCCCTGTTGGGCACGGTGGTGGTCAGCCTGCTGGCGGTGATCTTTGCCCTGGCCATCAGTTTCCTGATGCACGAGGCGGAGAACCCCGGGGCCTTCGTCGACAAGTTCATGGGCGTGCTCAACCGCGCGCGCGGCCAACTGCCACCGTCCATCGATGCTTACCTGCCGGCCAACGCGCTGGAGTTCCGCTCGGCCTTGGGCGACTGGGTCAGCAAGCACCTCGCCGACCTGCAACTGGTGGGCAAGGACGCGGTGCACACCTTTGTCACCCTGCTGATCGGCATGGTGCTGGGCGCCATCGTCGCCTTGAACCGCATCCCGCCAGGCGCTGACCACAAGCCCCTGGCGGGCGAGCTGCTGGTGCGCATGACCCTGCTGGTGCAGGCCTTCCGTAACATCGTCTTCGCCCAGATCAAGATCGCCGCGCTGAATACCGCGTTCACCTCGGTGTTCCTGCTGGTGATACTGCCGTTGTGCGGGATCAAGTTGCCGCTGACCAAGACCATGGTGGCGCTGACGTTTATCCTTGGCCTGCTGCCGGTGATCGGCAACCTGATCTCCAACACCCTGATCACCATCATTGGCCTGTCGGTATCGCTGTGGGTGGCGGCTGCGGCGCTGGGCTGGCTGATACTGATCCATAAGCTGGAGTACTTCCTCAACGCCCGCATCGTGGGCGGCCAGATCAGGGCCAAGTCGTGGGAGTTGCTGCTGGCGATGCTGGTGTTCGAGGCAGCGTTCGGCTTGCCGGGGGTGGTGGCGGGGCCGATTTACTACGCCTACCTGAAAAGCGAACTGCGCCGCGCCGAACTGGTGTGACCGTTATCCGCAGGAGCCGCGAGGCTGCGATGGCGCGCAAAGCGTGCCCGGAAACTGAAGGGCCTGCGGCCCTTATCGCAGCCTGACGGCAGCGCCTATGGATTCGGCCGTCAGGCGCCGTAGCGCTTGCGCGCTTCAATCGCCAGGCCGCTGCCGATGCTGCCGAAGATGTTGCCTTCCACGTGCCGCGCATTGGGCAGCATGGCCGCCACGCTGTTGCGCAGTGCCGGGATACCGCTGGAACCACCGGTGAAGAACACCGTGTCCACCTGCGCCACACCCACGCCGGCGTCGCCCAGCAACTGGGTGACGCTGCCGCGCACGCGTTCCAGCAGGCTATCGATGGCGCTTTCGAACAGCACGCGGGTCATGTCCACACTCAGGCCCGGCTCGATACGGTCCAGCGGCACCAGGCGGTTGTCGGCGTGGGTCAGTTGAATCTTGGTTTCTTCCACTTCCATGGCCAGCCAGTGGCCCGCGCGCTGGTCGATCAGCTTGAACAGCCGGTCGATGCCGTTGGTGTCCTCGATGTCGTAGCGCATGCTGCCCAGCGCCAGCTGGGATTTCTGCGAGTACACCGAGTTGATGGTGTGCCAGGTGGCCAGGTTCATGTGGTGGCTGGTGGGCATGAAGGCACCGCTTTTCATGCGGCTGCCGTAGCCGAACAGCGGCATCACGCCTTGCAGGCTCAGTTGTTTGTCGAAGTCGGTACCGCCGATGTGCACGCCGCCGGTCGCCAGAATGTCATTGTGGCGGTCATCGACGTTGTGGCGCTCGGGCGCCAGGCGGATCAGCGAGAAGTCAGAGGTACCACCGCCGATATCGACAATCAGCACCAATTCTTCGCGCTGAATGGTTGACTCGTAGTCGAATGCCGCGGCAATCGGTTCGAACTGGAAGGACACGTCCTTGAAGCCGATTTTCTTCGCCACTTCTTCCAAGGTGTCCTGGGCTTCCTGGTCGGCGGCCTTGTCGTCGTCGACAAAATGCACTGGGCGGCCCAGCACCACTTCGTCGAAGGCACGGCCGGCGTTGGCCTCGGCGCGCTTCTTCAGCTCGCCAATGAACATTCCCAGCAGGTCCTTGAACGGCAGGGCAGTGCCCAGCACGCTGGTGTCGTGCTTGATCAGCTTGGAGCCCAGCAGGCTCTTGAGCGAGCGCATCAGGCGCCCTTCGTAGCCTTCCAGGTACTCGTGCAGCGCCAGGCGGCCATACACCGGGCGGCGTTCCTCGATGTTGAAGAACACCACCGACGGCAGGGTGATCTTGCCGTCTTCCAGCGCAATCAGGGTTTCGGCGCCCGGTCGGTGCCAGCCGACGGTGGAGTTGGAGGTGCCGAAGTCGATGCCGCAGCCGCGGGCCGGGGTTTGGTTGTTCATGTCGTTGCCGGATTCTGTGCAAAAAACGGCCGCGCAGTGTATGCCAGTGGCTGCCAGAATCAAGGCCATGGGGCGTTTAATTGCCGCACGGTCATGCCTTGAAAGCTGGCCCCGCACCCCCAATCTTGTAGTCATTCCCTGTGACTGCAGCCCGGGCGTTTCACTAAAACCCGCCGCCAGTCGATAAACTTCCACCGCATCGCCAGGTCTCTACACTGAGTGGACTGACTGCGCGATCCCGATAAAACGGATGGTGATCCTTCGATGGACTTCAAAGACTACTACAAGATATTGGGCGTAGAGCCGACGGCGGACGAGAAGGCGATCAAGACCGCCTACCGCAAGCTGGCACGCAAATATCACCCTGACGTCAGCAAGGAAAAGAACGCCGAGGAAAAATTCAAGGAGGCCTCCGAGGCCTACGAAGCGTTGAGCAACGCCGAAAAACGCGCCGAATACGACGAAATTCGTCAATACGGCCAGCACGGCCGTCCGTTCCAGGGCCCGCCAGGCTGGCAGGGGCGTGGCGGTGGTGGTTTCGAGGAAAGCGCCGGCGATTTCTCCGATTTCTTCAGCTCCATTTTCGGCTCGGCCGGGCGTGGCGGTAATGGCAACGGCAACCCCTTTGGCCGCGGCCAGCAACGCAGCGCCGGGAGGCGAGGACAAGACGTGGAAATGGAACTGGCAATCTTCCTTGAGGAAACCCTGGCGAACGAATCAAAGCAAATCAGCTTTCAGATTCCCCAGTACAACGCTGCCGGCCAGCACACTGGCGATACCACCAAGACCCTCAACGTCAAGATCCCGGCCGGCGTCACCGACGGCGAGCGCATTCGCCTCAAGGGCCAAGGCGCGCCGGGCGTGGGTGGCGGCGCCAATGGCGACCTGTACCTGATCATTCGTTTCGCCCCGCACCCGATGTTCGACGTGGAAGGCCATGACCTGATCATCACCGTGCCGCTGGCCCCCTGGGAAGCAGCATTGGGCACCAAGGTGGCGGTACCGACCCTCACCGGGCGCATCAACCTCACCATCCGCCCCGACAGCCAGAGCGGCCAGCGCCTGCGGGTGAAGGGCAACGGCCTGGCGGACAAGCACGGCCAGCGTGGTGACCTTTACGCACAATTGAAAGTGGTAATGCCTACCCACTCCGACGAAGCCACCCAGGCACTGTGGAAAAACCTGTCGGAAAAGGCGGCATTCGACCCCCGAGCCAACTGGAGTCGTTGATATGGAAACGTCCCGCTACGTTCAACTGGACATGCAAGCGTTCTGTCAGGCCACCGAAATATCGGCGGCCTATGTGATTGAAATCGTCGAGCACGGCATAGTCGAACCCACGGGACGGACCCCGGAGGAGTGGTTGTTCGACGACTTCTCCCCGGTGATCGCGCGCCGCGCCGCCAAGCTGCACCACGACCTTGAACTGGAATGGGAAGGCGTGGCGCTGGCCCTGGAGTTGCTGGAAGAAGTGCGGGAGCTGCGCGCCGAAAACGCGCGGCTGCGCCAGCGCCTGGGGCGTTTCGTGCAAGGCTGATGCTGGCACTGTGGATAACTGCGGGAGCAGGCTTGCCAGCGAGGTTTTGAGGCCATGGAAAATTCGCTGGTAAACCGGCTCCCACAGGGTTTTGCCTAGAACAGGAAATACCGCTGCGCCATCGGCAGCGTCTCCGCCGGCTCACACCACAGCAGCACCCCGTCGGCCTTCACTTGGTAGGTCTGCGGGTCGACGTCGATCGCCGGCAAATAGCCATTGTGAATCAGGTCGGTCTTCTGCACGGTGCGGCAGCCTTTGACCACGGCGATCTGCTTTTTCAGGCCCAATTGCTCCGGCACCCCCGCGTCCCGTGCCGCCTGGCTGATGAAGGTGATGCTGGTGGCATGGCGCGAGCCGCCGTAGCTGGCGAACATTGGCCGGTAGTGAACCGGTTGCGGGGTGGGGATGGAGGCGTTGGCATCGCCCATCAGGCTGGCCGCGATGGCGCCGCCCTTGAGAATCAGCGTCGGTTTCACGCCGAAGAACGCCGGGCGCCACAGCACCAGGTCAGCCCACTTGCCGATCTCGATAGAGCCCACTTCATGGCTGATGCCATGGGTGATGGCCGGGTTGATGGTGTACTTGGCGATGTAGCGCTTGGCGCGGAAGTTGTCGTTGCCGGGCGCGTCCTCGGTCAGCGGGCCGCGCTGCTTTTTCATCTTGTCGGCGGTCTGCCAGGTGCGCGTGATCACTTCACCCACGCGGCCCATGGCCTGGCTGTCGGAGCTGATCATCGAGAACGCGCCCAGGTCGTGGAGGATGTCCTCGGCGGCGATGGTCTCGCGACGGATGCGGCTTTCGGCGAAGGCAACGTCTTCGGCGATGCTGGGATCCAGGTGGTGGCAGACCATGAGCATGTCCAGGTGCTCATCGATGGTGTTGCGAGTAAACGGCCGCGTCGGGTTGGTGGAGCTGGGCAGTACGTTGCTCAAGCCACAGGCCTTGATGATGTCCGGGGCGTGGCCGCCGCCGGCGCCTTCGGTGTGGTAGGTGTGAATGGTGCGGCCCTTGAACGCGGCCAGGGTGGTTTCCACGAAGCCCGACTCGTTGAGGGTGTCGGTGTGAATGGCCACCTGCACGTCGTACTGGTCGGCCACGCTCAGGCAGTTGTCGATGGAAGCCGGGGTGGTACCCCAGTCTTCGTGCAGCTTGAGGCCGATGGCGCCGGCTTTCACCTGCTCGATCAGCGGTTCCGGCAGGCTGGCGTTGCCCTTGCCGGTGAAGCCGATGTTCATCGGGAACGAGTCGGCGGCCTGCAGCATGCGCGCCATGTGCCACGGCCCGGAGGTACAGGTGGTGGCGTTGGTGCCGGTGGCCGGCCCGGTGCCGCCGCCGATCATGGTGGTGACGCCGCTCATCAGCGCTTCTTCGATCTGCTGCGGGCAGATGAAGTGAATGTGGGTGTCGATGCCGCCAGCGGTGAGGATCATGCCCTCGCCGGCGATCACTTCGGTGCTGGCGCCGATGGCAATGGTCACGTCGGGCTGGATATCCGGGTTGCCGGCCTTGCCGATGGCGGCGATGCGCCCGTCCTTCAGGCCCACGTCGGCCTTGACGATGCCCCAGTGGTCGATGATCAGCGCGTTGGTGATCAGCGTGTCCACTACTTCGGCGGCCAGCAGTTGGCCCTGGCCCATGCCGTCGCGAATGACCTTGCCGCCACCAAATTTCACTTCTTCGCCGTAGGTGGTGAAGTCTTTCTCCACCTCGATCCACAGGTCGGTGTCAGCCAGGCGCACCTTGTCGCCGACGGTGGGGCCGAACATGTCGGCGTAGGCTTGTCTTGAGATTTTCATTGTCTGCCTTTGAATTCCATTTGTGCCTGGTCCCACAGGGGCCATGATTCGAAATTACAGGTCGCCCATGATGCGCCCGGCGAAGCCGAACACGCGGCGGTTGCCGGCCAGGTCCACCAGTTCCACTTCGCGGCTCTGGCCCGGCTCGAAGCGCACGGCGGTGCCGGCCGGAATATTCAGGCGCATGCCGCGGCTGGCGGCGCGGTCGAAGGTGAGGGCGTCGTTGGTTTCGAAAAAGTGGTAGTGCGAGCCGACCTGAATGGGCCGGTCGCCGCTGTTGGCCACCGTCAGGCTGATGGTACGGCGGCCGACATTGAGTTCGATGTCACCGGGTTGGATCTGGTATTGACCAGGGATCATGCAGCCATCCTCAAAGTGTCTTGTAGAAAAACGCCGTGGCGGTGTATTCACCGTCCGGACGGCAGGCAAAGCCGGGGATCTGTCCCGCGCGCTTGTAGCCCTGGGACAGGTAGAAGGCCTCGGCGGGTGAGCCGGCCTCGGTGTCCAGGTGCAGCAGGCCGCGCTTGTACTGGCGCGCGGCAACTTCCACCGCCTGCATCAGCTGCTGGCCCATGCCACGGCGCTGGGCGTCGGAGCGCACCATCAGCTTTTGCACCTCCGCACGGTTGAGGCCATTGAGCCGCTTGCAGAACACCAGTTGCGCGCTGGCCATGACCTGTTCGTCACGGACCACCGCCCACAGCACCAGGTCGTTGATGGCGATGCGGTTCTTCACTTCGTCGAGATAACTGTTGGCTTCATGGGCATCCAGATCGGCAAGAAAGCCAATGGAGGCGCCCTGCCTGACCGAGTCCAACAGCAACTCGACCAGGCCCTGGCGGTAGTGAGCAAAGCTTTCAACGGTGACGCGACGCAACTGGGCGGCATTCATGGCGGCTTACTCCACGGGAGTGGGGGTAGGTTCGGCGCCCGGGTTCAGGATCAGTTGCATGAAGGTCAGGTCCAGCCAGCGACCGAACTTGCTGCCCACTTGTGGCATCTGCCCCGTGATCGTGAAACCGAGTCGTTCGTGCAGACGGATGGAGGCCGCGTTGCCACTTTCGATGGCGGCCACCATCACGTGTTTTTCGCAGCCCCGGGCCCGTTCGATCAGTGCCTGCATCAGCAATGGCCCCAGGCCGTTGCCGCGCTGGTCGGCGCGTACGTAGACCGAGTGTTCGACAGTCTGGCGAAAGCCCTGGAAAGGACGCCAGTCACCAAATGAAGCGTAGCCCAACACGGCGTCGTTGGCGTCCACCGCCACCAGAATCGGGTAGTGCTGGGACTGGCGCGCGCTGTACCACGCCTGGCGGTTGCCCAGGTCCACCGGTTGCTCGTTCCAGATGGCGGTGGTGTTGAGCACTGCGTCGTTGTAGATATCGCGGATGCCGGGCAGGTCGGCATGCACGGCGTCGCGTACGCGAAAAGTCATGGCGGGCCTCAGGCGATGGGTTGGTGGACGGTGACGAGCTTGGTGCCGTCGGGGAAGGTGGCTTCCACCTGGATCTCCGGGATCATTTCCGGGATGCCTTCCATCACCTGTTCGCGGCTGAGCAGGGTGGTGCCGTAGTGCATCAGCTGGGCGACGGTCTGGCCATCGCGGGCGCCTTCCAGTAGCGCGGCCGAAATGTAGGCCATGGCTTCCGGGTAGTTGAGCTTCACGCCACGCGCCAGCCGGCGCTCGGCGACCAGGCCGGCGGTGAAGATCAGCAGTTTGTCTTTTTCGCGAGGTGTCAGGTCCATGGTGTGTCCATTCGTGGGCAGTTACAAAAAGTGTTCGAACATAAACTGACTGTGTGTGGGCGCTGGCTTGTCAGCGCCCACACAGTCAGGTGCTCCAGATTCTGGGGGGCAGGGCTTCGCGTCCCAGGGCTTCAGGCCGTAGCAGCTTCCACAGGCCAATCAGCCAGTCCCGCGCATGCAGCGCCTCATGGGCCAGGCAGCGGGCCACCAGCAGGCCGGGCAACTGGCTGAGGTCGCCGCGCACCTGGCCCTTCAGGGCCCGGCACTGTTCAAGCAGTTCGGGGCGGACATCGGCCGTTACCAACAGGGTAGCGAACACGGTATGGCCATCCAGGCCCATGGGCGAATCCAGCAGGCCGTCGTTGCCGGTCACGCGCTGGCGCTCATGCCACAGCAACTGGCCGTCGCGGCGGATGTCCAGGCGGCTCTGGAAGTGGCCACGCTGGAAACGCTCGGCAGCGGCCGGGCGGCCCAGGGCAACCATGTCCCAGTACACCAGGCGCGCATCGCCCTCAAGGTCGATGCGCGTTTCAAGTTCGGCCTGGGCGGCGCTGTAGACGATGGTTTCCTGGGGCAGCCATTCCAGCGTGGCGCCGGTGGCCACCTGCAGGTTCAGGGTCTGGTAGGCGGGGCCGGCGGCGCGGTACCACTTGGCGGCGCCGGGGCTGGTCAGTTGTGCCCAGGCGCCTTCGTGGACGTGGGCGCTGATGGCCAGGCGGTCGCCGCCGGCAATACCGCCGGGCGGGTGCACGATGATGTGCTGGCACACGTCGGGGCCTTCGGCGTACAGGTGCTTCTGCACCCGCAGCGGGCCCAGGTGGCGGCGCAGCACCGGGCGCGTGGTGTCGCCGAAACGGCCATAGCCCAGCTCCAGTTCGGCGTGCCAGCTGGGCGTATAGAGGGCGGTGGATGCGGGCAGGTTCATGGCGTGTAGTCGTTATTGGTTTGCGTGCAGATTAAATGGTTACCAGGCCGCGTACACCCTCGGCCTCCATATTTTCACCGCGGCCCTGCTGCACGATCTCGCCCCGGGACATCACCAGGTACTGGTCGGCCAACTCGGCGGCGAAGTCATAGAACTGTTCTACCAGCAGAATCGCCATGTCGCCACGGGCGGCGAGCTTCTTGATCACCGCGCCGATTTCCTTGATCACCGACGGCTGGATGCCCTCGGTGGGCTCGTCGAGAATCAGCAGGCGCGGGCGGCTGGCCAGGGCGCGGCCAATGGCCAATTGTTGCTGCTGGCCGCCGGACAGGTCGCCGCCACGGCGATGTTTCATCTGCAGCAGCACCGGGAACAGCTCGTAGATGAACGCCGGCACTTGCTTGGCCTCGCTGGCGCTGAAGCGCGACAGGCCCATCAGCAGGTTCTCTTCCACCGTCAAACGGGCAAAAATCTCGCGCCCCTGGGGGACGTAGGCGATGCCCGCGTGCACGCGCTGGTGCGGTTTGAACGTGGTGATCGGCTTGCCCTCCCATTGCACGCTGCCTTGCTTGGACGGGATCAGACCCATCAGGCACTTGAGCAGGGTGGTCTTGCCCACGCCGTTGCGGCCCAGCAGGCAAGTGACCTCGCCGACCTTCACGTCGAAGGACAGGCCGCGCAGAATGTGGCTGCCGCCGTAGTATTGGTGAAGCGTTTCGACTTGGAGCATGGTTCGTTATTCCTGTCTGTGGCGGCCTCTTCGCGGGCAGAGCCCGCTCCCACAAACATCGGGCTGACCATAAAGCCCGTGGGAGCGGGCTCTGCCCGCGAAGAAGCGCTAGAGGCTAGCGCCCCAGATAAACCTCGATCACGCGCTCATCGGCCTGCACCTGCTGCAGCGAGCCTTCGGCCAGCACGCTGCCTTGGTGCAGCACGGTCACGTAGTCGGCGATGGTGTCGACGAAGCCCATGTCGTGCTCTACCACCATCAGCGAATGCTTGCCGGCCAGGCGCTTGAACAGTTCGGCGGTGAACTCGGTCTCGGCGTCGGTCATGCCCGCCACTGGTTCGTCCAGCAACAGCAGTTGCGGGTCCTGCACCAGCAGCATGCCGATCTCCAGGAACTGCTTCTGGCCGTGGGACAACAGCCCCGCCGGGCGCTGTACCGAGGTGGTCAGGCGAATGGTTTCCAGCACTTCGTCGATGCGGTCCTTCTGCTCGCCGGTGAGCCGCGCGCGCAGGCTGGCCCATACCGATTTGTCGGTCTTCTGGGCCAGTTCCAGGTTCTCGAACACGCTTAGCGCCTCGAACACCGTGGGCTTCTGGAATTTGCGGCCGATGCCGGCCTGGGCGATCTCGACCTCGCTCATGCGGGTCAGGTCCAGGGTTTCGCCGAACCAGGCCTTGCCGTGGCTGGGCCGGGTCTTGCCGGTGATCACGTCCATCAGCGTGGTCTTGCCCGCGCCGTTGGGGCCGATGATGCAGCGCAGCTCGCCGACGCCGATGTACAGGTTTAGGTTGTTCAGCGCCTTGAAACCGTCGAAGCTGACGCTGATGTCTTCCAGCGTCAGGATGGTGCCGTGGCGCGCGCTGAGGCTGCCGTCCACGCGCTGGCCCAGGCCGATGGCGTCGCGGCTGGTGCCGGCGTCACGGTTGGGCTCAAGGATAGGTTCGAGCATCAGTTCCGGGGTGGGTGTGGTCTTCATTGTTCGCCCCTTTTCTTGATCAGGCCGATCACGCCCTTGGGCAGGTACAGCGTGACGATGATGAACAGGGCCCCCAGGAAGAACAGCCAGTACTCGGGGAAGGCCACGGTGAACCAGCTTTTCATGCCATTGACCAGGCCGGCGCCCAGCAGCGGGCCGATCAGCGTGCCGCGCCCGCCCAGGGCAACCCACACGGCGGCTTCGATGGAGTTGGTGGGCGACATTTCGCTGGGGTTGATGATGCCTACCTGCGGCACGTACAGCGCCCCGGCCAGGCCGCACAGCACAGCGCTCAACACCCAGATGAACAGCTTGAAGCCGCGCGGGTCGTAGCCGCAGAACATCAGCCGGTTTTCGGCGTCACGCAGGGCGGTCAGCACCCGGCCGAACTTGCTGCGTGCCAGGCGCCAGCCCAGCAGCAGGCTGCCCAGCAGCAACGCCACGGTGAGCAGGAACAGCACCGCGCGGGTGCCCTGGGAGGTGATGCTGAAACCCAGGATGGTGCGGAAGTTGGTGAAGCCGTTATTGCCGCCAAAACCGGTTTCGTTGCGAAAGAACAGCAGCATGCCGGCGAAGGTCAGCGCCTGGGTCATGATCGAGAAATACACGCCCTTGATCCGCGAGCGGAAGGCGAAGAAACCGAATACCAGCGCCAGCAGCCCGGGCGCCAGTACCACCAGGCACAGGGCCCAGAGGAAGTGTTGGGTACCGGCCCAGTACCAGGGCAGCTCGGTCCACGACAGGAAGGTCATGAACGCCGGCAGGCTGTCGCCGGCCGACTCGCGCATCAAGTACATGCCCATGGCGTAGCCGCCCAGCGCGAAGAACAGGCCATGGCCCAACGACAGCAGGCCGGCGTAGCCCCACACCAGGTCCAGGGCCAGGGCAACGATGGCGTAGCAGAGAATCTTGCCCACCAGCGTCAGGGTGTAGGCCGACACCTGCAGGCTGTTGCTGTCGGGCAACAGCGACATCAGTGCCAGTGCCACGAGTACCAGCACCACCACGGCGCCGATGGCGATCGTGATGCGGGGGCCGGCTTTCTGCGCGGCCGTTACCATCAATGGCTGATTCATCAGTCGATCACCCGTCCTTTCAATGCAAAGAGGCCCTGCGGACGTTTCTGAATGAACAGAATGATCAGCGCCAGGATCAGGATCTTGCCCAGCACCGCGCCAATCTGCGGTTCCAGGATCTTGTTGGCGATGCCCAGGCCGAAGGCGGCCGAGACGCTGCCGGCCAGTTGGCCGACGCCGCCCAGCACCACCACCAGGAACGAGTCGATGATGTAGCCCTGGCCCAGTTCCGGGCCGACGTTGCCGATCTGGCTCAGGGCCACGCCGCCAAGCCCGGCAATACCCGAGCCCAGGCCGAAGGCGAGCATGTCGATGCGCCCTGTGGGCACGCCGCAGCAAGCGGCCATGTTGCGGTTCTGGGTGACGGCGCGCACGTTCAGGCCCAGGCGGGTCTTGTTCAGCAGCAGCCAGGTGAGCACCACCACAAACAGGGCGAAGGCGATGATAACGATGCGGTTGAACGGCAATACCAGGTTAGGCAGCACCTGAATGCCGCCGCTTAGCCATTCCGGGTTGGCTACTTCAACGTTCTGCGCACCGAACATCAGGCGTACCGCCTGAATCAAAATCAGGCTGATGCCCCAGGTGGCCAACAGGGTTTCCAGTGGGCGGCCGTACAGGTGGCGAATGATGGTGCGTTCCAGGGCCATGCCGATGCAGGCGGTGACGAAGAACGCTACCGGCAGCGCCACCAGCGGGTAGAACTCGATGGCCCCGGGCGCCAGGCGCTGGAAGAGAATTTGCACGGCGTAGGTGGAGTAGGCGCCGATCATCAGCATTTCGCCGTGGGCCATGTTGATCACTCCCAGCAAGCCGAAGGTGATGGCCAGGCCCAGGGCGGCCAGCAGCAGGATCGAGCCCAGGGACATGCCGCTGAAGGCCTGGCCCAGCAGGTCGCCGATCAGCAGTTTACGTTTGACCTGCACCAGGCTGGTCTCGGCGGCAGTGCGCACACCTGCGTCCTGTTCCACATCAGGTTGCAGCAGGTTTTCCAGGCGGGTGCGGGCCAGCGGCTCACCGGTTTCGCCCAGCAGGCGCACGGCAGCCAGGCGCACGGCCGGGTCGGGGTCCACCAGTTGCAGGTTGGCCAGCGCCAGGGTGAGGGCGGCCTTGATGGTTTTATCCTGTTCGCCGGCTACCACGTGGTCGAGCAGACTCAGCTGATTGGGCTGGGCGCTTTTTTGCAGTTGCTGCGCGGCGGCCAGGCGCAGGGCCTTGTCGTTGCTCAGCAGTTGCTGGCTGGCCATGGCGTTGTCCACCAGGCCGCGCAGGCGGTTGTTCAGGCGCACCTTGCGCAGGTTGGCGTCGCTGGGGGCATCGGCCTTTTCGATGACGGCGTGCTTGTCGGCGTCCATCGACACCCGGCCGTCCTGCAGGGCCACCAGCAGGTCAAGGCGTTCAGGCACGGGCTGGGCGGCCCATGTCTCGAGCAATTGGGCCTGCTGCGCGGAGCCGGCGGCGACGAAGTCGTCGGCATCGCTGGCGTGCACGGCCAGTGGCAGCAGCAGGAAAAGGGAAAGCAGAAGGCGATAGAGGGACATGGCAGCGTCCTGGGCAAACTTCGAAAATCCAGTGTGGGAGCTGGCTTGCCAGCTCCCACATCAGTCCATCATGGCTGTGCTACTGCAGTGCACAGGCCCTGCTTAGTTGCTCTTCACCGCATAGTCAGGCTTCTTGTCGTTGCCTGGAATGAACGGGCTCCATGGCTGGGCACGGATTGGTTCCTTGGTCTGCCACACCACGTTGAACTGGCCGTCGTCCTGAATCTCGCCAATCATCACCGGCTTGTGCAGGTGGTGGTTGGTCTTGTCCATGGTCAGGGTAAAGCCTGATGGCGCGGCGAAGGTCTGGCCGGCCATGGCCTCGCGCACTTTATCCACATCGGTGGACTTGGCCTTCTCGGCTGCCTGGGCCCACATGTGAATGCCCACGTAGGTGGCTTCCATCGGGTCGTTGGTCACCGCCTTGTCGGCGCCTGGCAGGTTGTGGGCCTTGGCGTAGGCTTTCCAGTCCGCCACGAACTTGGTGTTGACCGGGTTCTGCACCGACTCGAAGTAGTTCCAGGCGGCCAGGTTGCCCACCAGCGGCTTGGTGTCGATGCCGCGCAGTTCTTCCTCGCCCACCGAGAACGCTACCACCGGCACGTCGGTGGCTTTCAGGCCCTGGTTGGCCAGTTCCTTGTAGAACGGCACGTTGGAGTCGCCGTTGACGGTGGAGATAACGGCCGTCTTGCCGCCGGCGGAGAATTTCTTGATGTTGGCGACGATGGTCTGGTAGTCGGCGTGGCCGAACGGGGTGTAGACCTCTTCGATGTCGCTGTCCTTCACGCCTTTGGAGTGCAGGAAGGCGCGCAGAATCTTGTTGGTGGTGCGCGGGTACACGTAGTCGGTGCCCAGCAGGAAGAAGCGCTTGGCGCTGCCGCCGTCTTCGCTCATCAGGTATTCCACTGCCGGAATGGCCTGCTGGTTAGGCGCGGCGCCGGTGTAGAACACGTTCGGCGACATTTCTTCACCTTCGTACTGCACCGGGTAGAACAGCAGGCCGTTGAGTTCCTCGAACACCGGCAGCACAGATTTGCGCGACACCGACGTCCAGCAACCGAACACCACGGCCACCTTGTCCTGGGTCAGCAACTGGCGGGCCTTCTCGGCGAACAGCGGCCAGTTGGAGGCCGGGTCCACGACCACCGGCTCGAGCTTCTTGCCATTGACGCCGCCCTTGGCGTTGATTTCGTCGATGGTCATCAAGGCCACGTCTTTCAACGAAGTCTCGGAGATTGCCATGGTGCCCGACAGCGAATGCAGAATACCGACCTTGATGGTGTCGGCGGCCTGGATGGTCCAGCTCATGCCCATGGCGGCGATGGACGCCGTCAGGGTAAACGCCTTGATCAAGCTACGACGCTTCATGGTGCAATCTCCATTACTTGAGTTTTTTTAGTGGGGGCAGATGGCGACTTCCTTCAGGGATGTTTGCAAGGGGTGTGCCGAAGTGGTGCGGGGGCCGTGGCAAGGCGCTGATAGCGCTTCCGAGGTCGCTGACCTGCACTGCGCTGGTGCGCGTTTGGCGTGGCGGTGCGTGGGGATGGGCGTTGCTGGTGCATTGCTAGCCATGGTGCTGGCAATGCACCAGTGCCCTCTACGGGATTAGCCTGCAGTGCAGGCGTCTACGAGCGCCTTGGCGCTTTCAATCAGCGGCATGACCGCGCACTGTCGCCGGTGCCATCGCTGTCGGCCACCTCATAGGCGATGGCGCCAGCGTAACCGAGCAGCAGGGATGCATGGAGCAGGGCGTCTTCAGGGGGCAGGCCTTCGCGTACGGCGAAGAGGGGGTGGTTGTCTCGGTCCAGGGGGCCGAAGGATTGTGATCGCGTAGCTGGCAAATCGAAGTTCATATTCAAGAGACTCGGAGATCATGGTAATCCCGCCCCTATCGCTTGCATTCGATAAGGTGGCGGCTGGACGCAGGTGTGCAAGACTGGGGATCTCCAACCCAGCAGGGCCTAAGCCCTCCCGCGTACAGCCACCATAGTTTCTTGAAGGCGCGACAACACGCCAGCCAGCAGTCTACAGCAGCTGTGGAAATCTCTCAGGCTTGCACGCCTGATCGCTATTTTTCAGCGACCCGGAAAGCCTATTGATCGCTTTCTGGGACCTCAAGTCAGACGTTTCTGAAAATGGCGTTACTTTGTAGGACGCGAGTCCGCGCAACCGATGCCGCAGCAACTGTCCCATGCAGGAGCAGCTGCCACGGGGTAGGGTTTAGAAGCTGATATCAACCTTCGTCCACAACGTGCGGCCCGTCTCCTGCACCGCCTGCGGGTTCGTTGCCGGGTAGCCGAAGCCGGCGTTGCCCGCCAGGTTCAGGTGCTCGCTGTATTCCTTGTCGAGCAGGTTATCCACGCCGGCGCTGACCTTCAGGTGCTTGTTGATGCGGTAGGCGCCGTTGAGCGAGAACACGCCGAAGCCGGGGCTTTTTTCGTAGTCCTGGCCCACCACGTTGCCGGCGCCGATGTCGACCCGGTTCTGCGCTGCCACCACGCGCCACAGCGCACCGGCGCTCCAGCGCTCCTGGCTGTAGGTCAGGCCCAGGCGCGATTCCAGGGGCGGCATTTGCGGCAGGGCGTGGCCGTCGCTGGTGTTCTTGCCCCAGGCGTAGGCCAGGGTGGCGTCGGCTTTCCAGTGTTCGCTGAGCGTGTAGGCCGCGCCCAGTTCGCCGCCCATGATGCGCGCATCGACGTTGCGCGCCTGGGAGTTCATGCCGGTGTAGTCGAACAGGATGAAGTCGCTGACGTGGCCCACGTAGCCGGACGCCCAGGCATCCAGGTCGGCGGTTTTGTATTGCAGGCCGAAATCCAGTTGCGTGGTTTTTTCCGGTTTCAGGCCACGGAAGGCGTTGACCGAACCGGCCGGGCCGGAGGTGGGTGAGAACAGCTCCCAGTAATCGGGGAAACGCTGCACGTGGCCAAGGCCGATGTAGGTGGTGGCCGGCAGTTTGGCCAGGTCGTGTTCATAGCGCAGGAAGCCGCTGGGCAGGGTTTGCTCGCGGGTTTCGTTGGCCGTGGGGTTGGCGCTGGCGCTCATGCCGGAGCCGACGGTCTGCCGGTAATCCTTGGCCTGGGCGCGGTCCACGCGGGCGCCGCCGATGACTCGGTCGTTGCCGCTGGCGTACCAGGTCAGTTCGCTGAACACGCCCACGTCCTGCATGTTGGCATCCTTGCTGCGCGGCACGTCCTTGTAGGCGTCCACCCCCATGGCGCTGCGCTTGCGGTGTTCGCTGGTCTGCGCGTCCATGCCGCTGAGCAGTTGCCAGTCGGCCCATTTCCAGGTGGCCTTGATGCGCGCGCCCAGGGTGCGGCGGTCGGGGTTGCTGGCCATGGGGCCGGCCATCATGCCGGTGCCGGACGGGGTGCGCAGGGTGTAGTTGTCCATCACGTGGTCGGCGTAGTTGTAGTACACCTGGGCCTCGATCTTGTCGAGCACCTCGCCGATGTTGCTTTTTTCGAAGCGCAGGCCAAGGCTCTCGCGCTTGAACTGGGTGCCGTCCATGCCGCGCCCGGCGTAGCGTGATTCGCCGTTGCCCTTGCCCGCGGTCACCTCCAGCAGAGTGTCGGCGTCCGGCGTCCAGCCCAGGGCGACGTCGCCGTTCCATTTGTCCCAGCGCGACGGCACGGTGTTGCCATTGCCGTCCTTGTAATCATCGGCCTGGGAGGTGTTGCCGACAAAGCGCGCATAGCCCTCGGCATTGCCCACGGCGGTGTCCACCACCTTGTCGAAGCGGCCGTTGGAGCCGGCCAGCAGGCTAGCGTTGAAGCGGCTGCCCAGCTCGCCGAACTGCTCGGGTTCGCGCTCGAACAGGATGGTGCCCGCCGAGGCGCCGGGGCCCCACTGCACGGTCTGCGGGCCCTTGATCACGGTAAGGCGGTCGAAGGTCTCCGGGGCAATGTAGGAGGTGGGGGCGTCCATACGGTTGGGGCAGGCGCCCAGCACGTTGCCGCCGTTGGTGAGAATGTTCAGCCGCGAGCCGAACATGCCGCGCAGCACCGGGTCGCCGTTGGTACCGCCGCTGCGGATGGCGGAAAACCCGGGAATGGTTTTCAGGTAATCGGCACCGTCGCTGGCCGGCACCGGCTGGCGCGGGTCCTTGGGGTTGGTGACGATGGTCAGCGGCGAGCTGGGTGCCACGGCGGTGATCACGGTGGGGCTCAGTTCAGTGGCATCGACCGGCTCGGCGGCAAGGGCGACCGGGCTCAACAAGGTGCTGCACAGCGCCGCGGCCGTGCGTTTACGGGACAGCAAAAAGGCAGGGGTGGACCTGGACATTGTCATTCCAACTTCGATCAGTCAAAAAGGCACGGGCACGCGCCCAGCGCTGTCTATCGCAGCGTGGCGGGGCATGGCTCGTGTGTTGGCTAGATGAAGCGGGCGGCAGGCGGGGCGCGGGTCAGGGCACCGGGGAATACCGCCTGGCGTGCATGGCCCTGACGGGTTGGGGGAGTGAACGCGGCGATGGCGGCCGGCTTGGCCAGCGGCAGGTAACCGGGGGTGTGCGGCAGCGCCGGGGTGTGGAAGAACAGGCTGCAATAGCCGCATTTCTCCCAGAGCGGGTGCAGCGACGGGTCGCCATGATGCGCGCCCACATGCTCGCCCATGTCCATGCCGGGCATGTCCATGGGCATTTCCATGGCCATGGCGCGGGTATGTTCCATCGGCATCGCTTGGGAAATCAGCGGGCCGATGAACATCATCAGCATGGCGAACAGGCTCAGCCAGGTCGCCCGAGGGGCGGCTGGCGTGCGAGTCCTGTGGCGCGCGTGCGAACTCATGGGTTAGGGCGCGGCAACCGGGGGCTGCTTGAGCACCTCGACCTGCACGGTGATGTCACCGGCATTCTTGAAGTGCAGGGTCAGCGGGAAGTGGCCGCCGGCGGTCAACTGGCTGCGGTCGCTGGGGTTGATCAACATCACGTGATAGCCCATGGGCTGGAACGTGGCCTGCTCGCCGGCGCCGATGTTTACCGCTTCCACGGGCGCCATCTTCATCATGCCGTCGCTATCCATGTGCTGGTGGATCTCGGCGCTTTCGGCGATCGGGCTTTCGGCTTTCAGCAGGCGGTCAGCGGCGTTGCCGTTGTTGCGAATGGTGAAATACGCCGCCACGGTGGGCGCGTTGGGCGGCAGTTCCTCGGACCAGGCCTGCAGCACCTGGATGTCTTGTGCCTGGGCCATGAAGGCGGGTAGAAGCAAGGTCAACGCTAACAGCACTTTCTTGAGCATGGTGTACGTCCATGAGTAGCGTGTGGGATGACGGCGGGCGGATTATCCACCATCGGCGCAGCCCTTGGCAGCCCCAAAATGGTGCCCGCGTCCCGACCGCTACGATCTTTGTTACCGCGCATGTAGTGGGGCCGTCACTGTTCCGTGGCAACGCCGGCTGAGCGCGGCGGCTGAGACGCGGCCTGGTGGCCGCTACAGGGCGCCCAGCAAGATTTGAGGGTGGAGGAATTCGCGGTCGGCGGGGGGCAGAACGGGCCGTTTGAGGATCAGCACCGGAATGCCCAATTCGCGCGCCACTTCAAGCTTGGGCTCGGTGGCGGTGCTGCCGCTGTTTTTGCTGATCAATACGTCTATCTGCCGCCGCAGGAACAATGCGCGCTCGTCCTCGATGTTGAATGGCCCGCGAGCGCCGATCACTTCGCAGCGTTCGTTGCCCGGGCAGCTTTCCAGGGCGCGCAGGGTCCAGAACTGCTCCGGCGGGATTTCATCCAGGTGCTGCAACGGCTCGCGGCCCAAGGTAAACAACGGCCGCTTGAACGGTCGTAGCGCCCGGATCAGCGCCGGCCAGCCGTCGAACTCGCGCCAGTCATCACCCGCCTGCGCCTGCCACGCCGGGCGGCGCAGCGCCCAGCATTCGATGCCAGCGGCGCCGGCGGCGGCCACGGCGTTGGCGCTGATTTGCGCGGCATAGGGGTGGGTGGCGTCGATCAGCAGGCTGATGCCTTCAGCCTGAATGAAGGCGGCAAGGCCGTCGGCACCGCCATAGCCACCCACGCGCACCTGGCAGCGCAGGTCGCTGGGCACGCGGCCGACGCCTGCCAGGCTGTAGGTATGTTCCGGCCCCAGCGTGCGGGCGATGGCCAGCGCCTCGGTGACGCCGCCCAGCAGCAAAATGCGTTTCATCGTGCTTCCCCGACAATGCCACCGACGCGATCGATAGCGAAGACTTCGACCTGCACCTGGGCCGGTACCACGCTGCGGGCGAAGGCCAGTGCGTGGCGGCATACCTCGTCGCCCAGGGCAACGCCAGCGGCGCTGCACATGGCCAGGGCCTGCTGGCTGGTGTTGGCGGTGCGGATGGCCGCTTGCAGCGCTTCATCGGCGCCCACCTGGGCGGCCCAGCCGGCCAACTGCTCGAGGTTGATGCTGGAATGGCGGCTGTGCAGGTCCATGTGCCCGGCGGCCAGCTTGCTGATTTTGCCGAAGCCGCCGCACAGGCTGAGTTTACCCACCGGTACTTTGCGCAGGTACTTGAGCACCGCACCCACGAAGTCGCCCATTTCGATCAGGGCGATTTCCGGCAGCGCGTAAACCCGGCGCATGGTGTCTTCGCTGGCGTTGCCGGTGCAGGCGGCGATGTGCAGGTAGCCATTGGTGGTGGCCACGTCGATGCCCTGGTGGATGGACGCGATGTAGGCGGCGCAGGAAAACGGCCGCACGATGCCGCTGGTGCCCAATATCGACAAGCCGCCGAGAATGCCCAGGCGCGGGTTCATGGTTTTCAGCGCCAGCGCAGCGCCGTCCTGCACGTTGACGGTCACTTCGAAGCCGCCGGTGTAGCCGCATTCGTGCGCCAGCGCCGCCAGGTGCTCGCTGATCATGCGCCGCGGCACCGGGTTGATCGCCGGCTCGCCCACGCCCAGCACCAGGCCAGGGCGGGTCACGGTGCCGACCCCGGTGCCGGCGACAAAGCGAATACCCGGCTCGCCCAACAAGCGAACGCGCGAGTAGAGCAGGGCACCGTGGGTCACGTCGGGGTCGTCGCCGGCGTCCTTGAGGGTGCCTGCCTCGGCACCGTCCTCCAGCCGGCGGCAGAACTCCAGGCGCATCTCCACCTGTTTGCCCTTGGGCAACGTGATCTGCGCGGCGTCCAATGCCTGGCCGGTCAGCAGCAGGCGCGCCGCCGCCAGGCTGGTAGCGGTGGCGCAGCTGCCCGTGGTCAGGCCGCTACGCAGGGGCGCGGGTTGTTCGGCGGTTTCGTCACGCATCGAAAGGCTTTACCAGTTCCAACAAGGTGATGGGCAACGCCTGGCGCCAGGTGTCGAATTCGCCCAGCGGCTGCGCCTGGGCCACGTGCAGGCGCGTGAGCTCACCGCCGTGCTGCTCGCGCCAATGGGCCAGGGCCAGCTCGCTTTGCAGCGTCACCGCATTGGCCACCAGGCGCCCGCCCGGCTTGAGCTGCTGCCAGCAGGATTCAAACACCCCGTCACGGGTGACGCCGCCGCCAATGAAGATGGCGTCGGGACGCTCCAGCCCTGCCAGCGCCTGGGGCGCGCGGCCACGGATCAGTTGCAGGCCGGGCACGCCCAGGGCGTCACGGTTGTGTTCGATCAGTTGCTGGCGGCCCTCGTCGGACTCGATCGCCAGGGTGCGGCAGCTAGGGTGCGCGCGCATCCATTCGATGCCGATCGAGCCGCTGCCGGCGCCCACATCCCACAGCAGTTCGCCGGGCTGTGGCGCCAGGCGGGCGAGGGTGACGGCGCGCACGTCGCGCTTGGTGATCTGGCCGTCGTGGCGGAAGGCGCTGTCGGGCAGCCCGGCCAGGCGCGACAGGCGGGGTGCGTCCAGGGCCGCGCGGCAGTCGATGGCCACCACGTTGAGGTTGGCCACTGGCGGTTCGGGCCAGTGGGCTGCCGTGCCGTCATGGCGCTGCTCGGCAGGGCCGCCCAGGTGTTCCAGCACGGTCATGGGGCTGGCGCCGTAGCCGCGCTCGCGCAACAGGTGCGCGATGGCGGCGGGGCTGTGGCCGTCATTGCTCAGCACCAGCAGGCGCACGCCGTTGGCCAGTTGCGCATTCAGCGCGGCCACCGGGCGCGCGACCACCGACAAGGTGACCACGTCCTGCAGCGGCCAGCCCAGGCGGGCGGCGGCCAGCGACAGGGAGGACGGCGCCGGGTGAATCAGCAACTCGGCCTGGGGCACCTGGCGCGCCAGGCTGGCGCCGACGCCGAACAGCATGGGGTCGCCGCTGGCAAGCACGCAGACCGGTTCGCCGCGCAGGGCCAGTACCGGCTCAAGGGAGAACGGGCTCGGCCAGGCCAGGCGCTCACTGCCGATGCAATGGGGCAGCAGCTCCAGCTGGCGCGGGCTGCCGATAATGCGCGTGGCGTTGAGCAGCGCATGGCGGGCCGTCTTGCCGAGGCCGGTGTAGCCATCCTCACCGATCCCTACGATTGTCAGCCACGGCGACATGAATCTTCCTCATAACCAGCTATTCCGACAGGCAGGCTTTTCATGCCTTTGACCAAAGCAGGCATAATACCGCGCCTTCTACACTGACAACGCCTTTTCACGATTGCCGGATGCCCCCTTGAGCCCAATTACGCCCCCTGCTGCGATCCGCCCCTCCGCCTGCCCGGGGTTGCTGCGCATCGTCCAGGCGCTGGACGGCGGCATTTGCCGCATCAAGCTGGCGGGTGGTGAACTGAGCGCCGTGCAGGCCCGCGCCGTGGCGCATGCCGCCGAGCACTTTGCCGGTGGTGTGATCGAGGCCACCAACCGCGCCAACCTGCAGATTCGCGGCATTCAAGGTGACCACCCGGCAATGCTGGAGGGCTTGTTGGCAGCTGATCTGGGCCCGCGCAACAGCGGTGGCGACGATGTGCGCAACCTGATGCTCAGCCCCAGCGCCGGCATCGACCCGCGCATGTGCTTCGACACCCGGCCGCTGGCGGCGCAGATCCTCGACAGCCTGCAACAGCGCGAGCGCCTGCATGAACTGTCGGCCAAGTTCGCGGTGCTGCTCGACGGCGGCGAGGCCCTGGCCATGCACGAGCACGCCCACGACCTGTGGCTGGCGCCCGTGCAGCTGGGCAGCGAAACCTGGCTGGGTTTCGGCCTGGCCGGTTGCCCGCACACGGCCCTGGCCGCTGTACCGCTGGAGCAGGGCCATGCCCTGGTGATGGCGGTGCTGGAGCGCTTTCTCGAGGTCGCCAGCCCCGAGCAGACGCGTATGCGCCATGTGCTGGAAGCCATGAGCAGCGCTGCGTTCATCGCGCCGCTGGCGGTGGACCTGCGCCACGGCCCGTTTGCGATTCAAGCGGCGGGCGGCGATTGCCTGGGCACTTATCCACAGCACCAGGCAGGCCGGGTGTTCGTCGGTGCGGCGCCGCCGCTGGGGCGTCTCGATCCCGTTATGTTGCGTGGCCTGGCGCAACTGGCCGAGCGCCACGGCGACGGCACCCTGCGCCTGACACCCTGGCAAAGCGTGATCGTGCCCAATGTGGCGGCCGCCGATGCGCCAACACTGACCCGCGAACTGAACGCGCTGGGCCTGCTGTGTAGCGCCGGCGAACCGCTGGCGCGGCTGATTGCCTGCACCGGCAGTGCCGGCTGCAAGAAGGGCCTGGCCGACACCAAGGCCGATGCCCGCGTGCTGGCCACCTTGCTGCCGGCCGCCCAGGCCGTGCACCTGAGTGGCTGCCCCCGATCCTGTGCCGCCGCCCATGTGGCGCCGGCAACCCTGCTGGCCACCTCGGCCGGCCATTACGACCTGTATCTGCGTGACGCCGGGCAACCGGGCTTCGGTGCCCTGCGCGCGCGCAATCTAGACTTGCACGCCGCCAGCGACCTGCTGGCACGCCTGCCCACGGAGCAACACCAATGATTGATTACATCCGCGACGGTCAGGAGATCTATCGCAACTCCTTCGCCATCATTCGTGCGGAGGCTGACCTGAGCGGCATCCCGGCCGACCTGGAAAAACTCGCCGTGCGCGTGATCCATGCCTGCGGCCTGGTCGACGTGGTGCAGTACCTGCGTTTCTCCCCCGGTGCCGGCAAGGCCGGGCGCGAGGCGCTGGCCAAGGGCGCGCCGATTCTGTGCGACGCCCGCATGGTCGCCGAAGGCATCACCCGCGCGCGCCTGCCGGCCAACAATGAAGTGATTTGCACCCTGCGCGACGAAAGCGTGCCGAAGCTGGCCGCGGAGCTGGGCAACACCCGTTCTGCCGTAGCCCTGGAACTGTGGCGCCCGCACCTGGAAGGCGCGGTGGTGGTGATCGGCAACGCGCCGACGGCACTGTTCTACCTGCTGGAAATGATCGACGCCGGTGCGCCCAAGCCCGCGCTGATTCTCGGTTTCCCGGTGGGCTTCGTCGGCGCGGCGGAGTCCAAGGCGATGCTGGCGGCCGACAGCCGCGGCATCCCGTTCGTGATCGTCGAAGGGCGTCGCGGTGGTAGCGCCATGGCCTCGGCTGCGGTCAACGCGCTGGCCACGGAGGTCGAATGATGCAGGCTCGTGGACGTTTGCTCGGCCTGGGCGTGGGGCCCGGCGACCCTGAACTGATCACCGTCAAGGCCCTGCGCCTGCTGCGCGAATCACCGGTAGTGGCCTACTTCGTGGCCAAGGGCAAGAAGGGCAATGCCTTCGGCATCATCGAAGGTCACTTGCAGGCCGAGCAGGCCCTGCTGCCGCTGGTGTACCCGGTGACGACCGAGGCACTGCCGGCGCCGCTGTCCTACGAACAGGTGATCAGCGACTTTTACGACGACGCCAGCGTGGCAGTGGCCGCGCACCTGGACGCTGGTCGCGACGTGGCGGTCATCTGTGAAGGCGACCCGATGTTCTACGGTTCCTACATGTACCTGCACGACCGCCTGGCCGAGCGCTACGACGCCCAGGTGATCCCGGGCGTGTGCTCGATGCTCGGCGGCGCTTCGGTGCTGGGCGCGCCGCTGGTGTACCGTAACCAGAGCCTGTCGGTGCTGTCGGGCGTGCTGCCCCACGAAGAGCTCAAGCGCCGCCTGGCCGACGCCGACGCGGCGGTGGTCATGAAGCTGGGGCGCAACTTCCCCAAGGTGCACGCTGTGCTGGCCGAGCTGGGCCTGGCGGAGCGGGCGCTGTACGTGGAACGCGCGACCATGGCCAACCAGAAGATCGTGCCCATTGCCGAGGTGGACCCGACGTCGTCGCCGTATTTCTCGTTGATCATTGTTCCGGGTGAAAGGTGGCAGGGCTGATGAATTCCAATCCACCGGCCATTGTCATCCTTGGCACTGGCAGCCTGGCCACCGCGCGCCGTATTCAACAGCTGTACCCCGATGCCCTGATCCACGGCCTGGCCGAGCGGGTCGAGGGTGCTGACCGCAGCTATGCGGATTTCGGCGCCACCTTGCGCCACCTGTACCAGCAGGACACGCCGATCATCGCCCTGTGCGCGGCCGGCATCGTCATTCGCTGCCTGGCCAGCGTGCTGCTGGACAAGGGCGCCGAGCCGCCGGTGCTGGCGGTGGCCGAGGACGGCAGCGCCGTGGTGCCGCTATTGGGCGGCTTGGGCGGGGTCAATGTCATGGCTCGGCAGCTGGGCGCCGGCCTGGGCGTGGCGGCGGCGATCACCACCAGCGGCGAGCTGCGCTTCGGCACTTGCCTGCTCAACCCACCCAGCGGCTATGCCCTGGCCGACCTGGAGCTGGGCAAGCGCTTTGTCAGCGACCTGCTGGCCGGTGAAAGCGTGCGCATCGAAGGCGTCGCGCCCTGGCTGGCCGAAGCGCGGCTGCCGGAAGATGAGCACGCCCAGCTGGCCATTCACGTCGGTTGCGCGGCCCGCGAACCGGCCGCCAATGAGCTGCTGATCTACCCGAAAAATGTGCTGGTGGCCGTGGATGCCGGTCTGCCGGACATCGCCGGCAGCGTGCGCGCCGCGCTGACCAACGCCCGTATTGCGCTGCCATCGCTGGCCTGCCTGTTGGCCAGTGATGCGCAAATGGCCGCCCCGGCGCTGCGCGACGCGGCCCTCGAGTTGGGCGTGGTACTGCGCTTCGCCCCGGCCGCCGACAGTGTCAGCGCCCTGGCCGAACTGGCTGTGCCGCAACTGCTGCCGGCGCTGAGCGTCAACGATCAGTTGGCGATCGCCGTGGCCAAGCAACCGCTGGATGTACAGCGCATTGGCCGCCCGCGTGGGCGCTTGGCGGTGATCGGCCTGGGCCCGGGTGCCGCCGAGCTGATGGTGCCGGCGGTCAAGGCCGAGTTGGCCCGCGCCAACGATATCCTCGGCTACGAAACCTACGTGCGCATGGCCGGGCCCTTCCGCGCCGACCAGGTGATGCACTGCACCGACAACCGCGAAGAAATGCAGCGTGCCCGCCACGCCTTCGAACTGGCGGCCCAGGGCCGCTCGGTGGTGGTGGTGTCGTCCGGTGACCCGGGCGTGTTCGCCATGGCCGCGGCGGTGCTGGAAGCGTTGCACGAGTCCCGCGATGTGGCCTGGCACAACGTCGAACTGGAAATCCTGCCGGGTGTGTCGGCCTCGCTGGCCACGGCTGCCCAGGCGGGCGCACCGCTGGGGCATGACTTCTGCGTGATGTCGCTGTCAGACAACCTCAAGCCCTGGGACATCATCGAGAAACGCCTCGACCTGGCCTGCCAGGCCGACCTGGCGCTGGCGTTCTACAACCCCATCTCGCGCTCGCGCCCATGGCAGCTGGGACGCGCCCTGGAAATCGTGCGCCAGCACCGTACACCACACACGCCCGTGGTGCTGGGGCGCGACATTGGCCGCCCGGGGCAGACCTTGCGCAACATCACCCTGGGCGAACTGACGCCGGAGCAGGTGGACATGCGCACCATGGTGCTGGTGGGCTCGTCCACCACCTGTGCGTTCCCGCGCGCCGAGGGGGGCAGTTGGGTGTACACCCCGCGCTGGTACGGGCAGAAACCCTGAGCGCCCTGGTCCTGCGGCCGTATTTCCGGCTGAACGGGGCCAGGCTCAGGACAGGTAACCCTTGATCCCGGTAAAGATGATCTGCGCCGCCAAGGCGCAGACAAACAGCCCCATCAGCCGGCTGACGATCTGTAGGCCCTGCTCGCCCAGCAGGCGTTCGATGCGGTTGGACAGGTAAAGCACCAGCCCCACGGTAAAGCTGGCCAGGGCGATGCTGAGGATGGCCATCAGCTTGTCATCCCAGTGCGGCTGGCTGACCCCCATTACCAGCAGCGCGCCGATGGTGCCCGGGCCCACGGTGATGGGAATGGTCAGCGGCACGATGGTCACGTCCTGCTGCACGTTGTCGGTCTGCACCCCGGATTTGCCTTGGGCCATGCCCAGCGCGGAAATGAACAGTACACTGCCGGCGCCGATGCGAAAAGCGTCAGCGGTAATGCCGAACACGCTGAAAATCACCCGCCCGAACAGATACAGCAATACGCTGGCGATCAGCACCCCCAGCGCCACCTTCCATGCCAGGCGCTTGCGCTCCTTGAGCGAATAGCCGCGCGACAGGCCGATGAAGCACGAGAGCACGAAGAACGGGCTGTAGAGCACCAGCATCTTCAGGTAAACGCTGAACAACGTTTGCAGCATGGTCGAGGCTCATTGCGGGGGAGGTGGGCGTGGGAGTCTATCAGGCCCTTTCGCGCTGACTCTATCAGGAATTGCTGGCTTGGCTTTGACCCAGCTCGCGCTGCGCCACCCAGTGCTCGATCAGTTCGCGCAGTTGCGACAACTCGATGGGCTTGGCCATGTGCCCGTCCATGCCGGCCTGTCGCGCGCGCTCCTTGTGCTCGGTGAGGATGTGCGCGGTCAGCGCCACCACCGGGGTGCGTTCGCGCTGGGTGCCCAGCTCCCAGTCGCGCAGCTGCTGGGTGGCCGAGAAGCCATCCAGGATAGGCATTTCGCAGTCCATCAGTACCAGGTCGTAGCGCTGGGCTTTCATGGCGCGCAGGGCTTCCTCGCCATTGCTGGCGGTGTCGGGCGACAGGTTCAGCTTGCCCAGCATGCCGCGGATCACCTTGGTGGAAATGCTGTTGTCCTCGGCCACCAGAATGCGGAAGTCGGCAGGCACGGCGACACTGGCGGCGGCCACGGCCGCAGGGGCGGGCGGGTGATAGTGGCCCTGGCTGCGCTGGGCCAGCTCGTCGGCCAGGGTGGTGCGCAGCGTATAGCCGGCCACCGGCTTGGCCAATATGCGCTTGATGCCGGCGTTGCGGGCGATGATCTTGCTCGGCGCGTTGCTGATGCCGGTGAGCATGATGATCAGGATGTCGTGATTAAGGCTTGGGTCTTCCTTGATCTTGGCGGCCAGTTGCATGCCGGTCATGCCGGGCATGTTCTGGTCCAGCAACACCACATCGAAATAGTCGCGCAGGTGCGCCTTGGTGCGCAGCAGCGCCAGCGCTTCCTTGCCCGACGGCACCGAGCTGACGTTCAGGCCCCAGGCGCTGCACTGTTGCACCAGCACCTTGCGGCAGGTGTCGTTGTCGTCCACCACCAGCGCCCGCGCACCACGCAGCGGGCTGTCGAGGTCCACGGTCGGGTGCTCCAGGCGTTCCGGGTCCAGCGGCAGGGTCAGCCACAGGGTGCTGCCCTGCTGGCTGCCGCTCTTGATGCCGAACTCGCCTTTCATCAGCAGGATCAACTGACGGGCGATGACCAGGCCCAGGTGCCCGCCGACTTCGTTGCCCGACAGCAGGTTCTTGCTGTGCAGTTCGCTGTGCAGCAGCGCTTCGCGCTCGTCGCGGGGAATGGGCACGCCGCTGTCCTGCACGGCGATGCGCAGGCGTGGTTCGCCGCTGCGCTGGTCCAGGGCCACCACCAGCAGAATCTCGCCTTCGTCGGTTTTCTTCAGGGCGTGGTCCAGCAGCGCCAGCAACGTCTGGCGCAGGCGCGTGGGGTCGCCGCTGATGACCTGGGGCACTTGCGGCTGGGTGAAGCTGATCAACTCCACGTTCTGCTGCTCGGCCTTGGCGCGGAAAATGTTCAGGCAGTCTTCGATCAGGGCGCTCAGGTCGAACTGCACATCGTCCAGCTCGATCTGCCCGGACTCGATCTTGGAGATATCGAGGATCTCGTTGATCAACGTCAGCAGTTCGTTGCCGGCACTGTGGATGGTTTGCACGTAGTCACGCTGCTTGACCGACAGCGGCGTGCCCAGCAACAGCTCGGTCATGCCCAGCACGCCGTTCATGGGCGTGCGGATCTCGTGGCTGATGCGCGCCAGGAACTCGGCCTTGGCGTTCACTTCGGCGTTGCTGGCGGCCAGCTCGCGGCTGGCGCTGAAGCGGTCCTCGCTGATGGTGCGCAGGCGCTCGCTGAGCGCCGTGTTGAGCATCAGCCCGGTCAGCGCGCCCACGCCCATCAGGCCCAGCACCAGCCACTGCGGCGGGGTGCGGGTGAGCACCAGCAACGCCGGCAGCACAATCAGCACACCCAGGTTGAGCAGCAGCATGGCGCAGGTGAACAGCCGGGCCGGGCGGTAGCCCTGCTGCCAGTGGTAACCGGCGGTGAGCAGCATGCCCAGGCCGCCGACCACCATCATCGCGTACGTGATGGAGTTGATCGGCAGGCCGTCGATCATCAGCACCAGCAGGCCGCTGAGGCCGATCAGCAACTTGGCGGCGGTCAGCAGGCGGTCGATCAGCGGTGTGGAGCGCGGGGCGAAGAAACGCTGGGTGAACATCAGGCAGCAAACGGCCGCCAGCATCAACGCCAGGTAGCTGCCGGTGGTGCGCAGCGAGTGCCAGGTATCGAACCAGGGGCCGCTGAGGTTGAGCAGGATCGCCGCGCTCAGGGTCAGCAGGGCTTCGGCGCTGGCCAGCCACAGGCTGCTGCTGGAGCGGCTGTAGGTGTAGCGCGCCAGGTTGTGCACCACCAGCATCAGCAGGCAGCCGAACAACAGGCCCATGATCAGGGTCTGGCGCTGGTCGGCGGCGGCGCCCACGGCGGGCATCAGGCTGACGCTGGGGCGCAACTGGTGCTCGGAGGCCAGGCGCAGGTACAGCTCCAGCGGCTTCTGGCTGACGGGCACCGGCAGCAGGATATCGGTGTTGGCGAACGAGGGATCGCCGCCGGAAACGCCTTGGTCGTTGCGTTGCTGGCGCACCAGGTTTTCGCCGTCCAGCACGTAGAAGTCCAGGTCGGCAAGGTCGGGGGCGTAGATGCGCAGCACCTGCTCATGGGCGCCGGGGGGCAGGCGGTAATGCAGCCACTGGGCTGCGCCGGGGCCGCTGGGGGCAAGCTGGTTCAGCTCGATGGGGCTGAACTGGTTCTGAAATCGGTCCGAGCGCACGTCGCTCAGTTGCAGGCGCGCGTGCTCATCGAGCAATACCGACCAGCCACTGCTGGACTCGGCCTGGGCCGGGTACACGCAGAGCAGTGTCAGCACACTGACTAACGATGAAATGGCGATCCTGAGCCAGCGCACAGCGAAATCCCTTCGAAGGTTAATGACTGAGTATAACTATGCGCGGACGATAAAGCGTAGGGCAAGCAGCTGAATGGCCCGGCGCATCGGTTATTGGCCGATGGGCCGGGCCCCGGGCATTACTCGCCGCGCTCGCGAGCGATGGCACGGTAGCCAATGTCGGTGCGGTAGAAGCAGCCGTTCCAGTCGATTTCGCGGGCCAGGGCATAGGCCTGCTGCTGGGCTTCACCCACGGTGTCGCCCAAAGCGGTGGCGCACAGCACGCGGCCGCCGGAGGTCACGACCTGGCCGTCCTTGAGCGCGGTACCGGCGTGGAACACCTTGCCAGGCAATGCAGCAGCGGCGTCCAGGCCGTTGATGGCGTCACCCTTGGCGTAGTCGGCCGGGTAGCCACCTGCAGCCAGTACCACGCCCAGGCTTGGGCGTGGGTCCCATTGGGCTTCGACCTTGTCCAGGGCCTGGGCCAGGGCGGCCTCGACCAGCAGCACCAGGCTCGATTGCAGGCGCAGCATCACCGGTTGGGTTTCCGGGTCGCCGAAGCGGCAGTTGAACTCGATGACTTTCGGGTTGCCGGCCTTGTCGATCATCAGGCCTGCGTACAGGAAGCCGGTGTACACATTGCCTTCATCGGCCATGCCGCGCACGGTCGGCCAGATCACCTGGTCCATGACCTTCTGGTGCACGTCGGCGGTCACCACCGGGGCAGGGGAGTAGGCACCCATGCCGCCCGTGTTCGGGCCGCTGTCGCCGTTGCCCACGCGTTTGTGGTCCTGGCTGGTGGCCATTGGCAGCACGTTCTTGCCGTCGACCATGACGATGAAGCTGGCTTCCTCGCCGTCCAGGAACTCTTCGATGACCACGCGCGAACCGGCGTCGCCGAAGGCGTTGCCAGCCAGCATGTCACGTACCGCGTCCTCGGCTTCGGCCAGGGTCATGGCCACGATCACGCCCTTGCCGGCGGCCAGGCCGTCGGCCTTGATGACGATGGGCGCACCCTTTTCACGCAGGTAAGCCAGTGCTGGCTCGATTTCGGTGAAGTTCTGGTATTCGGCGGTCGGGATCTTGTGACGGGCCAGGAAATCCTTGGCGAACGCCTTGGAACCTTCCAGCTGGGCGGCGCCCTTGGTAGGGCCGAAGCAGTCCAGGCCGCGGCTGCGGAACAGGTCCACCACGCCAGCCACCAGCGGCACTTCCGGGCCGACGATGGTCAGGGCAACGTTCTGCTCGGCGAAGTCGGCCAGCTGCTCGATGGCCTGCACGTCGATGGCGACGTTCTCGCACTTGGCTTCGATGGCGGTACCGGCGTTGCCGGGGGCGACGAAGACTTTCTCGACGCGTGGGTCCTGGGCGACTTTCCAGGCCAGGGCGTGTTCACGACCGCCGCTGCCGATGATCAATACGTTCATGTCAAAACCTCGAATTCGGTAGGTTGCGGTCGTGCTTCTTGTGGGAGCGGGCAGCGCCCGCTCCCACAGATTGACGAACCGCCAACGATCACTTAATGGCGGAAATGGCGCATGCCCGTGAAGACCATGGCGATGCCGGCTTCGTCGGCGGCCGCAATGACTTCGGCGTCGCGCATCGAGCCACCT
Source organism: uncultured Gammaproteobacteria bacterium (assembly GCA_963816515.1). GTDB lineage: Bacteria > Pseudomonadota > Gammaproteobacteria > Pseudomonadales > Pseudomonadaceae > Aquipseudomonas. Next base: position 3,063,581 of record CAWFKX010000001.1, read on the forward strand.
GGCTGGATCACCGCGGTGATGCCGACCTTGGCGGCGTTGTCGATGCCGTCACGGAACGGGAAGAACGCGTCCGAGGCCATGACCGCGCCCTGAACCTGCAGGCCGGCGTGCTCAGCCTTGATGGCCGCGATGCGCGCGGAGTTGACGCGGCTCATCTGGCCGGCGCCGACACCGATGGTCTGGCGGTTCTTGGCGTAGACGATGGCGTTGGACTTCACGTACTTGGCCACTTTCCAGGCGAAGATCAGGTCGTGGATTTCCTGCTCGGTCGGCGCGCGCTTGGTCACCACCTTCAGGTCGTCGGCACTGATCATGCCGATGTCGCGGCTCTGCACCAGCAGCCCACCGTTGACACGCTTGTAGTCCCAGGCCGCGGCGCGTTCGGCCGACCACTGGCCGCACGCCAGCAGGCGCACGTTGGCCTTGGCGGCGACAATGGCGCGGGCTTCGTCGCTGACCGACGGGGCAATGATCACTTCGACGAACTGACGGTCGACGATGGCCTTGGCGGTGTCGGCGTCCAGTTCGCGGTTGAAGGCGATGATGCCGCCGAATGCCGACTCGCTGTCGGTGGCGTAGGCCAGCTCGTACGCCTGGCGGATGCCGCCTTCGGCGTCAGGGCTCACGGCAACGCCGCACGGGTTGGCATGCTTGACGATCACGCAGGCAGGCTTGACGAAGCTCTTCACGCATTCCAGGGCAGCATCGGTATCAGCCACGTTGTTGTAGGACAGTTCCTTGCCCTGCAGCTGGGTAGCGGTGGCGATGCCTACTTCGGCCGGCTTGGCTTCCACGTAGAACGCCGCGCTCTGGTGCGGGTTCTCGCCGTAGCGCATTTCCTGGGCCTTGATGAACTGGCTGTTGAAGGTGCGCGGGAATTCGCTGCGGCCTTCGGTGCTCAGGGGCTCGGCGGCCTGGTTCACGGTGCCCATGTAGTTGGCGATCATGCCGTCGTAGGCGGCGGTGTGCTCGAACGCCTTGAGCATCAGGTCGAAACGCTGGGCGTAGGTCAGGCCGCCGGCTTTCAGGCCTTCCAGCACCTGGCCGTAGTCGCTGGCGTTGACCACGATGGCCACGTCTTTGTGGTTCTTGGCCGCCGAGCGGACCATGGTCGGGCCGCCGATGTCGATGTTCTCGATGGCGGTCGGCAGGTCACAGCCAGGCTTGCTGATGGTGGCTTCGAACGGATAGAGGTTGACCGCGACCAGGTCGATCGGCTTGATGCCGTGCTCGCTCATGATGGCGTCGTCGATGCCGCGACGGCCCAGGATGCCGCCGTGGATTTTCGGGTGCAGGGTTTTCACCCGGCCGTCCATCATTTCGGCGAAGCCGGTGTAGTCCGCCACTTCCACTGCGGCAACGCCGTTGTCCTGCAGCAGCTTGAAGGTACCGCCGGTGGACAGGATCTCGACGCCCAGGGCTTCGAGTTCACGGGCGAATTCAAGGATACCGGTCTTGTCGGAAACGCTGATCAAAGCGCGGCGGATCGGCAGGCGGGTAGTCTGGTCGGTCATTTCAATTTCCGTCTAAAGCAGAGGAGTCAGCAAAAAAGGCGACCCTGGACAGGTCGCCTTTTCTGGTTTGAATGCATGCTTACAGCAGATCGTATTGCTTGAGCTTCTTGCGCAAGGTACCGCGATTCAGGCCCAGCATCTCGCTGGCCTTGGTCTGGTTGCCCTTGACGTAATTCATCACGCTTTCGAGCAAGGGGGCCTCGACTTCGGAAAGCACCAGGTTGTACACGTCAGTGACGGCAGCGCCCTCAAGGTGGGCGAAATAATTGTGCAGCGCCTTCTCGACACTGCCGCGAAGGGTCTGACCCTCTTCGCTGGGTGTGTTGAGGTGCTGTTTCAAGTTGACGTTGTCGCTCACGGGCGTTGTTCCACTCACTAAAGTCTCGGTCATCATCGTCATGCGGCCACCCCCTGTCCGTCCCCTGTCACAGGGCTCTCGTTACATTCGCTGAGGAACCGGCGAACGTTGGCGCACTGCGCTTCCGTATCTTCCAAACGATTGAACTGGGCGCGAAACTCCTTGGCGCCCGGCAAGGTGGCCAGGTACCACCCGACATGCTTGCGGGCGATACGCACGCCCATCACATCGCCGTAGAAGGCGTGCAGCGCAGCCAGGTGCTCCAGCAGAATCTGTTCCACTTCACTCAACTGCAGCGCCGGCAGCAGTTCGCCGGTGCGCAGGTAATGCTCGGTCTCGCGAAAGATCCAGGGCCGCCCTTGGGCAGCCCGGCCAATCAGCAGGCCGTCGGCACCGGTGGCGTCGAGGACGTGCCGGGCCTTTTGCGGTGAATCGATGTCGCCATTGGCAAAGACCGGGATCGACACCGCCTGCTTGATGGCAGCGATGGTGTCGTATTCGGCTTCACCGGTGTACAGGTCGGCGCGTGTGCGGCCATGTACCGCCAGGGCGCTGATGCCCGCCTGCTCGGCAATCTTTGCAACGGTGATGCCATTCTTGTTGGAACGGTCCCAGCCGGTGCGAATCTTCAAGGTGACGGGCACCTGGACGGCGGCGACGACGGCGTGCAGGATTTCCTGCACCAGTGCCTCGTCTTTCAGTAAAGCGGAACCCGCCGCCTTGTTGCAGACTTTCTTGGCCGGGCAGCCCATGTTGATGTCGATGATCTGGGCGCCCATCTCGACGTTGGCCCGTGCCGCCGCTGCCAGCATCTGCGCGTCACCGCCGGCGATCTGGACCGAGCGAGGCTCGGGATCGCCTTCGTGAATCATGCGCAAGCGCGACTTGCGGCTGTTCCACAGGCTCATGTCGCTGGTGACCATTTCCGAGACCACCAGGCCTGCGCCCATCCGTCGGCAAAGCTGACGGAAGGGTTGGTCCGTGACCCCTGCCATAGGGGCAAGGATCAGGGCGTTGTTCAATGTATATGGGCCGATGCGTACCGCCGACATAGGTGTTCCCTGTTGTGGGGCCGGATCATTAGAGTTCGAAAAAGGGTGGGCATAATACCCGCTCTCGGTGACCGGATAAAGGTCGTTTTGGATAAAATCTGAACAACTATTTGCTTATGCCGAGTGGTTTGGATGAGCGGGCACGGCAAAATTGTGGGCGCTGGCTTGCCCGCGAGCTTTTCGCGGTGGCCCGAAAACTCGCTGGCAAGCCAGCGCGCACAGTGCTTCGCGGTAACCGCCCGGGGCTCTATTCGGGGGAGCGGAAGCTGAGGCTGTAATTGACCGCTTTCGGCCCCGGATCAAGGATATCAAGGGAGATATGGATCGGGGTCTGGGGCGGCATCTCCGCCTGTCCGGCCAGCTCGCCCGACAGGTATTCGCCGGGCTTGAACCGACGACTGGCGATCAGATGGCCGTTGAGGTCCGCGAAGCGCAACTCCAGCAGCGGGAATGGCTGGGAGAACGCGGCGCGGTTGTAGATGATGGCGTCGACGATCAACGCGCCGTTGAAGTCCGGGTGGCTGCGCACCACCAGGTTGCTGCTCTTGACCTTGTCGATGTCGACCCGGGAAGGCACCGTGCAGCCCACGCTGGGGCACAACTGCTGGAACCAGGGGCGGTACTGGTCCTGGCGGGCCAGTTCATCGAAGTGGTACCACACGTACTGGCCGGCCAGCGCCAGGGCGGCGATCAGCGTCAGCAACAACCACAGCAGGCGCTTGCCCCAAGGGGTGCGGCGCTTCTGCCAGTCCAGTTGCAACGGGTCGTCCACCAGGTCCAGCAGCGGTGCGTCGCGCAGGTTCGGTTCGCTGCGTTCGTGCTTGTGCTTGCCCTGGCGTACCGGTGGTTCATCGGCTTCGTCATCATCGGCATCGAGCGCCGACAGGCGTTCGCCGCGCGGTGTCAGCTCGTCCTCGGCGTGCAGCGTGCCGATGGCCGGCTCGTGGTGTTCCACCGGCGCCAGCGAGATCGACGGTTCGGTGCGCTCGTGCAGGGCGGCGGGTGCCTCATCCAGGGGCGGTTCGCGTTCGATGATCGGCGGCGCCGGGTCATCTTCGTGCAATTCTTCCTCATCGGCGTGGGTGCCGAAGGGCTTGTCGTGCCAGTCGTCCAGTGGCTCGTCGCGGCTGGCGCTGAAGGATTCGTCACGCTCCGGGTGTTCGCGAAAGGCTTTGGCCGGCTGGATCTCGCGCTGTTCCAGACGCGCCAGCTCGCCATCGAGGTCGAGCTTGTCCAGGTCCAGTTCGCTGGCCGACCATTCGCGCAGGCTGATGGGCGTTGTGCGCCGCTGCGCAGCCGCCGGCACCGGCGTGGGCACGGCCGGCGGCTGGGTGCCGGCACTTTGCTCCAGCAACTGGCGGGCTGCGTTGAACACTTGCAGGCAGGCGCCGCAACGCACCACCCCGCGGGCCACACTCAATTGAGTGTGGCTGACGCGAAAGCTGGTCTGGCAATGGGGGCACTGGGTGACGAAACTGTCGGTCATGCGCGGGTCCGGATTATGCAGACAGCCATTCTAGGCGCTCTCAGCGGCGGCGACCACTGATCCGTACCCAGCCATCGCGGTTGGCGATGGGGTCCAGGTCGAAGTCAGCTGCGTAGGCCGCCGCCACTTCCTCGCCCTGTTCAGCCAGGATGCCTGACAGCGCCAGGCGGCCACCGCTTTTTACCAGGGTGCGCAGCTGTGGCGCCAGGGAAACCAGCGGGCCGGCGAGGATGTTGGCCACCAGCACGTCAGCCTGCACCTGCGGCAGGTCTTCGGGCAGGTACAGCGGGAACTTGTGATCGGCGACGCCGTTGCGCTGGGCGTTGTCGCGCGACGCTTCCAGCGCCTGCACGTCGATGTCGGTCCCCACGGCTTGCTCTGCGCCCAGCAGCAGCGCGGCAATGGCCAGGATGCCCGAGCCGCAGCCGAAGTCCAGCACGTCGCAGCCTTTCAGGTCCTGGCCGTCCAGCCATTCCAGGCACAGGGCGGTGGTGGGGTGGGTGCCGGTGCCGAAGGCCAGGCCAGGGTCCAGCAGCAGGTTCACCGCGCCAGGCTCGGGGGCAGCGTGCCAGCTAGGCACGATCCACAGGCGCTGGCCGAAGCGCATGGGGTGGAAGTTGTCCATCCAGCTGCGTTCCCAGTCCTGGTCTTCGATGACCTCGGCGTGGTGCTCGGGCAAGGCGGCGCCGGTCAGCAGCTCAAGGTGGGCGAACACGCTGGCAGGCTCGGCGTCGGCCTCGAACAGCGCCAGCAGGTGGGTATGGGTCCACAGTGGCGTTGTGTTCAGCTCTGGCTCGAAGATGGGCTGGTCTTCGGCGTCCATGAAGGTGACCGAAACGGCGCCGACTTCCAGCAGGGCGTCTTCGTAGGTTTCGGCTTGTTCTGGGCTGATGGCCAGACGAACTTGCAGCCAGGGCATGGCGGGTACCTTTGAATAAATGGTGCGAAAGCCGTGCAGTTTACTCGACTTTGTGGGAGCTGGCTTGCCAGCGAGCTTTCCGGCGCAGCAAAAAACTCGCTGGCAAGCCGGCTCCCGCAACGCGTTGGCGCAGGCATAAAAAAACCGGCCACGGGGGCCGGTTCTTTTTGCAACTATCTACAACCGTGGATCACTTCTGGGCAGCCAGCTTGTGTTCCAGGTAGTGGATGTTGACGCCGCCTTTGCAGAAGCCTTCGTCGCGGGTCAGGTCGCGGTGCAGCGGGATGTTGGTCTTGATCCCGTCCACCACGATCTCGTCCAGGGCGTTGCGCATGCGCGCCATGGCTTCGTCGCGGTCCTTGCCGTAGGTGATCAGCTTGCCGATCAGCGAATCGTAGTTCGGCGGAACGGCATAACCACTGTACAGGTGCGAGTCGACGCGAACGCCGTTGCCGCCTGGAGCGTGGAAGTGCTTGACCGTGCCTGGGCTCGGAATGAAGCTCTTCGGGTCTTCGGCGTTGATACGGCATTCCAGCGAGTGACCGCGGATAACCACATCATCCTGGGTGAACGACAGCGGGTTGCCAGCGGCGATGCTGAGCATCTCCTTGACGATGTCGATGCCGGTGACCATTTCCGATACCGGGTGCTCTACCTGGACGCGGGTGTTCATTTCGATGAAATAGAACGCACCGTTCTCGTACAGGAACTCGAAGGTACCGGCGCCACGGTAGCCGATGTCGATGCACGCCTTGACGCAGCGGGCAAATACCAGCTGGCGAGCTTCTTCGTCGATGCCCGGTGCCGGGGCTTCTTCCAGTACTTTCTGGTGACGGCGCTGCAGCGAGCAGTCGCGGTCGCCCAGGTGCACGGCGTGGCCCTGGCCGTCGGACAGTACCTGGACTTCCACGTGACGTGGGTTGGTCAGGAACTTCTCCAGGTACACCATCGGGTTGCCGAACGCGGCACCGGCTTCGGTACGGGTCAGTTTGGCCGAGGCGATCAGGTCTTCTTCCTTGTGCACCACGCGCATGCCGCGACCACCGCCGCCGCCAGCGGCCTTGATGATCACCGGGTAGCCGACTTCACGGCCAATGCGCAGGGCTTCTTCTTCGTCTTCCGGCAGCGGGCCGTCGGAACCTGGAACGGTCGGCACGCCGGCTTCGATCATGGCGTGCTTGGCCGATACCTTGTCGCCCATCAGGCGAATGGTCTCGGCTTTCGGGCCGATGAAGGCAAAGCCGGATTTCTCGACTTGTTCGGCGAAGTCGGCGTTTTCAGCCAGGAAGCCGTAGCCCGGGTGAATGGCGGTGGCGCCAGTCACTTCGGCGGCAGCGATGATCGCCGGGATGTGCAGGTAGGATTGCGCAGCCGGTGCCGGACCGATGCAAACGGATTCGTCTGCCAGGCCCAGGTGCATCAGCTCCTTGTCGGCCTTGGAGTAGACGGCGACAGTCTTGATGCCCAGTTCCTTGCAGGCACGCAGGATCCGCAGAGCGATTTCGCCGCGGTTGGCAATCAGGACTTTTTCCAATTTCGCAGGTTGGGACATCGTTGGCTCTCCGCGATTCAAACGATGGTGAACAGCGGCTGGTCGAATTCAACCGGCTGGCCGTCTTCCACGAGGATCGACTCGATCACACCGCTGGTTTCAGCTTCGATGTGGTTCATCATCTTCATCGCTTCGACGATGCACAGGGTGTCGCCTTTCTTCACGGTCTGGCCAACTTCAACGAAGGCTGGCGAGGCTGGGGAAGCTTTGCGGTAGAAGGTACCGACCATTGGCGAACGCGCCACGGTGCCGTTCAGTTTCGGTGCGGCAGGCGCTTCGGCGGCTGCGGCCGGGGCAGCGGCTACCGGGGCGGCAGCAGGTGCGGCCACTGGTGCGGGTGCGTAGTACTGCTGGGCCGGGGTCTTGCTGTGGCGGCTGATCCGTACGGACTCTTCGCCTTCACGAATTTCCAGCTCGTCGATGCCGGACTCTTCCAGCAGCTCGATCAGTTTCTTTACTTTGCGAATATCCATTAATCATCAACTCCCAAGGGTCGGTCAGGGGCGTTCAGGTAGTGTGTACAAACAGTTCCAGGGCGACCTCCCAGCCAAGCGACATGCGCCGGCGCCAAGGTCGCTGACCACTCTGGCGATCACGGGGACCTGCCAGGGCGGCGGCGGAATTTTCTGCGAATGGCCTGTCGGACAATCGCTCATCGAAGAGTGGGATGCTCACTCTTGGCGGCGCGTCACGTTTTGCGTTGATACCCAGGGCAACTCAAGCGAAAACCAGTGCATCATCTTCATTCGCGGGCTCCCTGCATGGGCCAGTGTGTGCTGGCGGGGTGACTATGCCGCAATGGGGCGGCGACTGTCCAGTCAAGCACAATAGCCAGCACGTTGCCCGATGTTCGCCTGAAATTTGTGACTATTTTGCTGAAATGGGTCATTGAGGCCGGTATCGCAGCGGCCTGGCGGCTTATTGCGCCTGTTGGGCGTCGGCGATGGCGATCTTCTGCAGGAAGTCGGCGGCGTTGATCTCGCCGATTACCTTCGCGCCCTGGATTTCGCCGCCGTTGGCGGCAAAGAACAGCAGGGCGGGGGGGCCGAACAGCTTGTAACGGTCCAGCAGGGCGCGTTGTTCGGCGTTGCTGTCGGTGACGTCGAAGCGTACCCGCTGGTAGTTGGCCAGGCGGGCCTGTACCTGCGGGTCGGGCAGCACATCGTGCTCGATGACCTTGCAACTGATGCACCAGTCCGCGTACCAGTCCAGCACCAGCGGCTTGCCGGCCTGCTTCGCCGTGGCCAGGGCTTGTTCCAGTTGCGCCTGGGTGGTCACGGTCTGCCAGCCCTGGCTCGCCGTCGCAGTGGCGGGCGCGCCAGGGCTGGTGGCGCCTGGCATTGGGCGCAGCGGGTCGCCCTGGCCGCTGAAGGCGCCATACCAGCACGCCAGGCCGTAGGCCACCAACAACAGGCCGAGCAACTGGGTCAGGCGCTGGCGAGGTGCCTTGAAGCTGAACTCCAGCGCGCCCAGGAACAGGCCAGCACCCACGGCCAGCAAGCCCACCAGCAGCAGCGTCACCGGCCCCGGCAGTACGCGGCTGAGCAGGGCGACCGCCAAGCCCAGCAGCAGCACGCCGATGGCGTTCTTGACCACCACCAGCCACGGGCCGCTCTTTGGCAGCCAGGTCACGCCACCAATGGCCACCAACATCAATGGCACGCCCATGCCGAGGCCCAGGGCGAAGAGTTTCAGCGCCCCACCCACAGCATCACCGGTGCTGCTGATGTACAGCAGCGCCCCGGCCAGTGGCGCTGACACACAGGGCGACACCAGCAGGCTCGACAGCACGCCCATCACTGCGGCGCCCCACAGCGAGCCGCCTTGGGTGTTGCCGGCGATGCGGTCCAGGCGGTGGCTGAGGGCGGCGGGCAGCTTGAGTTCGAACACGCCGAACATCGAGATGGCAAACAGTACGAAGAACGCTGCGAACGGCCCCAGCACCCAGGCCGATTGCAGCCGCGCCTGCAGGTTCAGGCCGGCGCCGAACAGGCCCATCAGCGCGCCCAGCAGGGCGAAGCACAACGCCATGGGCAGCACGTAGGCCAGTGACAGGCTGTAGCGGCGCAGGCGGCTGGTGTGCCCGCGCATCACCACGGCCGACAGAATCGGCAGCATCGGCAGCACGCAGGGGGTGAAGGTCAGGCCGATGCCGGCCAGCAGGTACAGCGCTATTTCCTTCCAGGACCAGCCCTTGACCGGTGCGCCATCGCCTGCCGTCGCAGCCGGCGTCGGCGCTGCACCGCCGTCGATGGCCAGCTGTTCGGTTTCCGGCGGGTAGCACAGGCCCTTGTCGGCGCAGCCCTGGTAAGTCACGGCCAGGGTGAAGGGGCGCTTGTCGCTGGCATCACGCGCCAAGGTGACTTCGACGATGCCGTGGTACACCTCGACGTCGCCGAAGTAGTCGTCGTGCTTCTTTTCGCCATCGGCCATCTGCGGCGCGCCCAGCTTGATGTCCGCCGGGGTGGGCTTGAACTGGAAACGGTGGCGGTACAGGTAGTAGCCGTCGGTGGCGACGAATTGCAGGGTAATGGCTTCAGGCGTGGTCTTGCTGACGTTGAGCTGGAACGCCTGGTGCACTGGCAGAAAATCGCTGCTGTTGTTCAGGGCGCTGCCCAGGGTGGCGCTGGGGCGGCTGTCCAGCAGGCCGGCACCGACGGCAGGCAGGGTCAGCACCAGTAACAGAAGGCAAAGCAGGCGGCGCATGGTCATCTCGCAAAGCAAAAGTCTGCGCATCATAGCCCAGCGGGATTTCCTGTGCAGGTGACAGGGTTGTTACTTGATCTGTCCGCTTGCACGGTCGGCGCTGTGCTCACTCGACTATCTGGATACGGTTACGGCCGGCGCCCTTGGCTCGGTACAGGGCTTCGTCGGCCTGGGTGGCCATGCTCAGGCTGTCACTGCTGTCGGTCATCTGCACCGCGCCAGCGCTGAAGGTACAGCACAGGTCCTGGGGCTGGGCGGGGTAGTGGATTTCGGCGAAGCGCTCGCGGATCTCGTCCAGCACGGCATGGGCTGCTGCGATATCGGTATCCGGCATGACAATGGCGAACTCCTCGCCGCCGTAGCGGCCAATGAAGTCGGTCTTGCGCAGCCGCTGCTTGAGGAACAGTGCCAGGCTCTTGATCACCCGGTCGCCCATGGGGTGGCCGTGGCTGTCGTTGACCTTCTTGAAGTGGTCGATATCGAGCATGGCGAAGCTCAGCGGCTTGCCTTCACGGCGGGCGCGGAAGGCGCAGTCTTCCAGCAGTTGCAGGATATGGGTGTGGTTGTACAGCCCGGTCAGGCTGTCGCGCACCATCCGCGACTTCAGGTTGCGAGCCCGCGAGGCACGGTTGCGCACGGTGGTAATCAGGTGCCGCGAGCGAATCGGCTTGGTCAGGAAGTCATCGCCGCCTTCGCTCATGGCGTCCAGCTGCTTGTCCAGGTCGTCCTCGGCCGACAGGTAAATGATCGGCACGCTGACGTAGCGGTCGTTGTGGCGAATCACCCGGGCCAGCTCGGTACCCGTGCAGGCGGGCATGTACATGTCGAGAATGATCAGGTCAGGCTGGAAATCCGCCAGTTCGGCCATGGTGGCGATCGGGTCGACCAGGGTGCGGGTGACGATGCCGGCGTTGTTGAGCAGGCGCTCGGTGTGCATGGCCTGGGCTCGCGAGTCATCGATGATCAGCACCTTGAAGGGCTCGTACTGGGCCACGCAGGTCAGGGCTTCGATCTTTTCCAGCAGGCTGGAGGCTTCCAGGGCGCCCGTCAGGAATTCCTGGCCGCCGGCGCGCACGGCGGCCAGGCGGGTGGGGGTGTCGGTTTCGTGGAGGCTGAAGAACAGCAACGGCAGTTTCGGCTCCTGGCCCTCCTGGGCGTTGGCCGCCAGGCGCAGGCCCACGCCGCAGCCGCCGAAGTCGACGTCCATGACGATGGCCGCCGGCTGGCGCTCCTGCATGCTCGCCTGAAAGGCCGCGACGCTGTCCAGCGCCTGGGCATGCAGGCCGAAAAATTCCAGTTGCATGGCCAGCCGCTCACCGCGCTCGGCGTCCTGCAACAACACGTACACCGGTTTGCGCAACGGCGGCAGCGGCGTCTGGTCCAGTTCGTCGCCGTGGCGCAGGCCCGTGCGGGACAGGCGCTGCATCAAGCGGTTGAGTTCGTTGATCAGCTCACTGCTCAGGCGCCCGCGGTTGTCTTCAACGGCCGCCAGCGTCTGGTTCAGGTGACGGGCGAGCAGGGTGTGTTCAGGCTGTTCGAAGCGTTCGGCGAAGCGCAGCAGCCGCACATTGGCCTCATTGAGTTCGCACAGGTCCTCGCCGGACCATTCACTGCGTTGCAGGCGCTGCCATATTTCCAGGATCTGTCGGGCCTGGTGAATGACGCGCTGGGCGAAGTGATGCTTGAGGCGCTCACGGCTGGGGTCGTCTGCTTCGGTCATATCCTGACTACGTGTTAGGTGATGCTGCGACGCGATAGTGGCTCTATGCTAGCACCACTTTGCTTTCACGCGACGGTCACCGGATAAATAACCCTGCCATTTGTGTATTCATTTAATGACTCATTGGTCGCTTATGCCTGCGGCGCCGGTTGATTTATAGTGCAGGCCAGGATCGACAACCCCGCAGTGGCCCGAAGGCAAACTTCACGGCGCACTGGCACGATGCGCGGGGCTTGCGGTCGAACCCTTGAATTCTGTGATCGAAAGGATATAGCCATGCTGGACTGGAAGAACCGCACAGGCAAAGGCAAAGGCGAAGCGCCTGAGCGCGCCGACAGCACGGGCCCTGCCAAGGCCGCGCCGCGCAGTTACCTGGGTGGGCTGCTGGTCAGCCGCGCGCTGCTGACGGTGCTGGGCCTGTATTTGCTGGTGACGGGGCTGCTGGGCTGGTACTGGAGCGAGGAGCCGGCGCTGTTCCCGGTGCAGCAGCATGCTCAGGAGGCCGCCGCCCGCGAAGGCCACAAGATGGTGATCGGCTACACCACCGTCGAAACCCTCAAGACTGTGGCCGGCACCCTGCTGAACAAGCCCGGTGGCTATATCTCCAACGACCGCTTCCCGCCGGGCCTGTGGATGGACAACATGCCCAGCTGGGAGTATGGCGTGCTGGTGCAGGTACGCGACCTGACCCGAGCCATGCGCAAGGACTTCGCCCGTTCCCAGTCGCAGTCGGCCGAAGACGCCGACCTGGTGCGCGCCGAGCCCAAGTTCAACTTCGACAATAAAAGCTGGATCTGGCCGTCCAGCGAGTCTGAGTTCCAGGATGGCATCAATTCCCTGAGCCGCTACCAGGCGCGCCTGTCCGACCCGAACCAGACCGGTGCGCTGTTCTACCCACGCGCCGACAACCTCAACAACTGGCTGGGCGATGTCGCCACGCGCCTGGGCTCGCTGTCCCAGCGCCTGTCGGCAAGCGTTGGCCGGGTGAAGCTCAACACCACCTCGAAAACCGAGACCGTGGTGCCTGGCCAGGCGCCGCAGCTTGAGGAAGAGATCGTCGAAACCCCGTGGATGCAGATCGACAACGTGTTCTATGAGGCCCGCGGTCAAGCGTGGGCGCTGTCGCACATGCTGCGCGCCATCGAGGTCGACTTCGCCGACGTGCTGGCGAAGAAGAACGCCACGGTCAGCGTCCGCCAGATCATTCGTGAGCTGGAGGCTTCGCAAGAGCCGGTGTGGAGCCCGATGATCCTCAATGGCAGTGGCTTCGGCATCCTGGCCAACCACTCGCTGGTCATGGCCAACTACATCTCGCGCGCCAACGCGGCGGTGATCGACCTTCGCCAACTGCTGTCCCAGGGGTGACGGATGTCGTACTCCGATAAAGAAGCGGCGCACCGCGCCGCCTCCGACGCCGAGCTGATCGCCCAGGTCGACGAGCAGGATCATGCGCTGGAGCCGCTACCGCGCCATGAACTGCGTGGCAGGGGCCTGATTGGCCGCGCCACCTTCATTCTGCTGTTCAACTCGGCGGGCGAGTTGTGCGTGCACCGGCGTACCCTGAGCAAGGCGGTGTACCCGGGTTACTGGGATGTGGCGGCGGGTGGCATGGTGAGTGCCGGCGAGAGTTACGAAGACTCGGCGGCGCGCGAGCTGTTCGAGGAGCTGGGCGTCAGCGGCGTGCCATTGACCGCCCATGGCCACTTCTTTTTCGATGAGCCGTGCAACCGCGCCTGGTGCGCGGTGTTCTCGGCCGTCTGGGACGGGCCATTGCACGTGCAGCCGGAAGAGGTCATGGAAGCCGGCTTCATGCCCGTGGCCCAGGCGCTGGCCGAGAGCGAGACCCGCTCCTATTGCCCGGATTCGTTGCTGGCGTTGCAGTTGTACCTGACGCGCGAACCCGCTCCCACGAAGTATGGCGATTGATATAAAGCAAAGCGTCGCGATTACTGTGGAAAATGGCGCGTTTTTGCACTTAGCAATCCTTGCATTTGCCGTTACACTGCGCGACCTTTTCAAACTGAAACCATTCCCATGGCTTCAGTAGCGCTGCCCCTGCCTGAGTGGGGCTTCGCGGTCGGAACCCGCCCTGTGCGCCGGCCAGTTTTTTCGTCCTCACAAGAGGATTGCCAGTGGCCAAAAAAGCCGCATCCTTCGCCGCACTCGGCGGCCTGGTGTTCTCCACCGATGCAGGTCGGCATTGCCCGGACTGTCGTCAACCCATAGATGCCTGCATCTGCAAGCAGACCGTCATCCCCGAAGGTGACGGCATTGCCCGTGTGCGTCGTGAAAGCAAGGGCCGGGGCGGCAAGACGGTGACCACCATCACCGGCGTCCCGCTGGCGCCTGACGACCTCAAGGAACTGGCCACCACCCTCAAGCGCCGCTGCGGTACCGGCGGCGCGCTAAAGGACGGGATCATCGAAATTCAGGGCGACCACGTCGAGCTGTTGCTTGCCGAATTGGTCAAACAGGGTTTCAAGGCCAAGAAGTCCGGCGGCTGAACAGCGCCTGCACTTTTTCCATATTTCCAAACTTGACGCGGCCTGCAGGGTCTACCCTGCACAGGCGGGTAATCGTCATCTTCACTTATTACACTGCACCGGCCGAGTGGCCGGTGGAATTCGACTTTTTAATAGGGGACTTCGATGTCCGTACGACGCACACGCAAAGACGATGGCAGCCAATGGACAGTTGCGGACAGCCGCAGCGTTTATGGCATTCGCCATTGGGGGGCCGGTTATTTCGCGATCAACGAGGCCGGGCGCGTGGAAGTGCGTCCCAATGGGCCGAACAGCGCGCCCATCGACCTGTTCGAACAGGTCGATGAACTGCGCAAGAGCGGCCTCTCGCTGCCCTTGCTGGTCCGCTTCCCGGACATTCTGCAAGACCGCGTGCGCCAGCTGACCGGCGCCTTCGACGCCAACATCGAGCGCCTGGAATACCAGAGCAAGTACACTGCGCTGTACCCGATCAAGGTCAACCAGCAGGAAGCGGTGGTGGAAAACATCATTGCCACCCAGGACGTGTCCATTGGCCTTGAAGCCGGCTCCAAGCCCGAACTGCTGGCTGTGCTGGCCCTGGCGCCGAAAGGCGGCACCATCGTCTGCAACGGTTACAAGGACCGCGAGTTCATTCGCCTGGCGCTGATGGGCCAGAAGCTGGGCCACAATGTCTTCATCGTCATCGAGAAAGAGTCGGAAGTCGCGCTGGTGATCGAAGAAGCGGCCGACCTGAAGGTCAAGCCGCAGGTGGGCCTGCGTGTGCGCCTGTCGTCCCTGGCGTCGAGCAAATGGGCCGACACCGGTGGTGAGAAGTCCAAGTTCGGCCTGTCCGCTGCCCAGTTGCTCTCGGTGGTGGAGCGCTTCCGCGCCGCCGGCCTGGACGATGGCATTCGCCTGCTGCACTTCCACATGGGTTCGCAGATCGCCAACCTGGCCGACTACCAGCACGGTTTCAAGGAAGCCATCCGCTACTATGGCGAACTGCGCGCGCTGGGCCTGCCGGTGGACCACATCGACGTGGGCGGTGGCCTGGGCGTGGACTACGACGGTACCCACTCGCGCAACGCCAGCTCCATCAACTATGACATGGACGACTACGCCGGTGTGGTCGTGGGCATGCTCAAGGAATTCTGCGACGCCCAAGGCCTGCCGCACCCGCACATTTTCTCCGAGAGCGGCCGCTCGCTGACTGCCCACCACGCCATGCTGGTGGTGCAGGTGACCGACGTCGAGAAGCACAACGACGAAGTGCCCGAGATCGAAGACAAGGAAAGCCTGCCCGAGACTGTGCAGTGGCTGGTGGACCTGCTGGGCCCGACCGACATCGAGATGGTCACCGAGACCTACTGGCGCGCGACCCACTACATGAGTGACGTGGCCAGTCAATACGCCGACGGCAAGATCACCCTGGCGCAGAAGGCCCTGGCCGAGCAGTGCTACTTTGCCGTGTGCCGTCGCCTGCACAACTCGCTGAAGGCGCGCCAGCGTTCGCACCGCATGGTGCTGGACGAACTCAACGACAAGTTGGCCGACAAGTACATCTGCAACTTCTCGGTGTTCCAGAGCCTGCCCGACACGTGGGCCATCGGCCAGGTACTGCCGATTCTGCCGCTGCACCGCCTGGACGAAGAGCCCATGCGCCGTGCCGTGCTGCAGGACCTTACCTGCGACAGCGACGGCAAGATCAAGCAGTACGTCGACGAGCAGAGCATCGAGACCAGCCTGCCGGTGCACGCACTGAACGAGGGTGAGGACTACCTGCTGGGTATCTTCCTGGTGGGTGCCTACCAGGAAATCCTGGGTGACATGCACAACCTGTTCGGCGACACCGACTCGGTGAACATCTACCAGAACGCCGATGGCAGCGTGTACCACGCCGGCATCGAGACCCACGACACCATCGAAGACATGCTGCGCTACGTGCACCTGTCGCCCGAGGAGCTGATGACCCACTACCGTGACAAGGTGGCCAGCGCCAAGATCAGCGTGCGTGAACGTACCCAGTACCTGGACGCGCTGCGCCTGGGCCTGACGCGTTCCTCGTACCTGTCGTCGTGATTGCGTGAAGGCGCTGCTGGCCGCCGTGGGCGGGGCGATCATCGCTCTGTTGGCGGCCTGCTCGCCGCTGAAACTGGTGGACCGGGTCACGCCCACGGACAGTTACCGGCTCACTGCCGGTGTGGCCTACGGAAGCGACCCGCGCCAGCAGCTGGACATCTACCAGCCCCTGAAACCACTGCCGGATCATCCGGTGGTGGTTTTTTTCTATGGGGGGACGTGGAACAGCGGCTCACGGCAGCAGTACCGCTTCGTCGGTGAGGCGTTGGCCGCGCGCGGGATACTGACGGTAGTGGCCGATTACCGGCTTTATCCACAGGTGCGCTACCCGGATTTTCTCGAGGACAACGCGGCGGCGTTGGCGTGGACTTATCGGCATATCGAGCCGTACGGCGGTAACCTCAGGCGTCTGTTCGTGATGGGGCACAGCTCGGGCGCCTATAACGCCGCCATGCTGGCTCTGGACCCGCGCTGGCTGAACGCCGAAGGCCTGGCACCGGACATTTTGCATGGCTGGATAGGGCTGGCGGGGCCGTATGACTTCCTGCCCATCGAAAACCCCGAGGCCAAGCCGGTGTTTTTCTCGCCCCACGAACCGCCCGATTCGCAGCCTATCAACCACCTGAGTCGCGCCGCACCGCCGGCCCTGTTGATCGCCGCCAACAGCGACAACCTGGTCAACCCACGGCGCAACACCTGGCAACTGGCGACGCGCTTGCGCGAGCTGGGCGTACCGGTGCAGGACTTCTACTACAACCGCATCAACCACATCACCCTGGTGGGCAGCTTTGCCCGGCCGCTGCGCTGGATGGCACCGGTACTGCCCGACGTCGTCGATTTCGTCGCCCGCCCGTAACCATTCCGCCGATGTAGCAGCGGCCGACAGGCCGCGTCAGTGTGCAACCCTCAGGTAAACCATCCATCACGCTGTTGCAACCGCCAGCCCACCACGCCCAGGGTCACCGCCCTCAGTGCCATGAACAACAGAAAGCTCAGCCACAAGCCATGGTTGCCCAGGCCCATGGTCAACGCCCCCACCGGTAGCATCAGCACCACGCTGAGCAGCATGGCATTGCGCATCTCCCGTGCGCGGGTCGCACCAATGAACAGGCCGTCGAGCAAGTAGCTCCACACTGCGATCAGCGGCAGCACCGCCAGGTACGGCAAGTACAGGTCAGCGGTTTCGCGCACGCTGGGGATGTTGGTCTGCGCAGCAATGAACAGGTGGCCGCCCAACAGGAACACCAGGGCGAACGCCACGCTGGCCAGCAATGACCAGCCACAGGCCACGGTCATGGAGCGGCGCAACTCGTCACGCTGGCCAGCGCCGATGGCATGGCCGCACAGGGCTTCCACCGCATGGGCCAGGCCGTCCAGGGCATAGGCGGTCACCATCAAGCCGTTGAGCAGCAAGGCATTGGCCGCCACCGTAGCATCGCCCAGGCGCGCGCCCTGCACGGTGATCAGGAAGAACACCAGCTGCAACGCCAGGCTGCGCAGGAAAATGTCGCGGTTGACCACCAGCATCGGCTTCCAGTTCTGCCACAGCTTCAACGCTGCCCAGGCCACCTGGCCCGGGTAGGCGCGCAGGGCCGGGCGGGTCAGGGCCAGGCCAATGATCACCGACAGCCACTCGGACAGCACAGACGCCCACGCCGAGCCAATGACCCCCCAGCCCATGCCGATCACGAACCATAGATTGAGGATGATGTTGGTGAGGTTGGTCACCAGCAGAATCGCCAGCGGCGCGCGAGCGTTCTGGGTCCCCAGGAACCAGCCCACCAGCGCATAGCTGGCCAGCGCCCCGGGAAGCCCCAGCAGGCGTACCTGGAAGAAGTCGCGGGTGCTCTGCTCCAGCGCGGGCGAAGGCTGCATCAGGCTCAGGGCCAGGTGGCTGAACGGCAAGGCCAGCGCCCACAGCAACAGCGAGAACAGCATCGCCAGCATCAGGCCCTGCACCAGCACCTGGCGCAGCCCGGCGCCATCGTTGCGCCCGGCCGCCTGGGCAGCGAAGCCGGTGGCGCCCATGCGCAGGAACCCCATGGCCCAGGCCAGGAACCCATACAGGCTGGCACCCACCGCTACCGCGCCCAGTTGATGGGCGTGGGGCAGGTGGCCGATGACGGTGCTGTCGACCAGCGCCACCAGCGGCACGGAAATATTGGAAAGGATCATCGGCGCGGCCAGGGCCCAGACCCGTCGGTGGGTAGGGCGGTCGCGCCAGTCGTTCAGCAGTGTGCTCATGCAGGCTCCTTGCGAGCCCGCCATCCTACCTGATCGGGGTCAGTGAATGATCCAGCTCAGCAGCCACAGGCCCAGAATCAGCCAGATCACCCCAAGGAAAATCGACGCGCGCATGAACGCCCGCAGTGCCGAATACAAAAACATCAGGCCGATGACCAGGGCGATGATGCTGATCAGCGAGGTGTCCATGCCCAGGGTGCGTGACAACCCTTCGACAAAATTGCCGCCGGCGTGGGCCAGCAGGTTGAACAGCCAACTGAGGCTGTCGACCACAAAGCGAATGATCGCCCCCAGCGCCTGGCCGAGCCATTCGAAAAAACCATCTGCGTGCATGTGTGCTTCCTGATCGATGACCGGCCTGATGCCGGCTTGAGCCTTGGGCAGGGAGGGCGCGGCCGAGTTCCCCATGGCCTACATCTTAGCTGGCGGCGAGGCAATTGGAGCTATCACTTAAGTGTGTGCGGTTTTGTACCTGCGTCGCAGGTCATTGATTCAACGACAAACGCGGGGGACAAAGTGTACCGCCATCGAAATCGTTAATACCAAGCGCAGGGTGTTCGCCTTCGCTGCCCGGGCCGTTAATGGCAGTCAACGGAAAAAGGCTCGGAAGCCTGTTGGGGCACCGGCCTTTCACATAGCGAAAGCAGCAGTCGGTGCAAGGACATTTCCCATGAACACTAACAGGTGGTGCAAGGCGGTAACGGCGTTGGCATTGGTCATGGCAGTCGGCCTCAGTGGCTGCAGCAGCGGCGGTGGCGGGCACAAGAGCAGTACCAGTGATTCTTCGCCGAGCACGTCGAGCAGTGGCGGTTCGAGCGGTTCGGGCTCCTCTTCCGGTTCCGGTACCGCCAGCGGTTCGGGTACCGACACGGGCTCGGGCAGCACGGCAGGGACCGGTACCACCGGCTCTGGCACCGGCACCACTACAGGTACAGGCACCGGCACCGGCACCACGACTGGCACAGGCGATGGTTCGGGCACCGGCGGCACCACCACAACTGCCACGCCGCTGGTGACCAGCGTCGTGGCCGCGGACCTGGGCGACAGCGTGTCGGGCCTGGGCAGCGGCGTTACCACTGTTGGCCGCACCTTGAGCCGCTTGTCACTGGGCAGCGTCAGTCCCATCACCGAGGGCACCGGCGACTTGGTGGCTTCGGTCGGCGATGCCGTGACCGACTTCGGCAGCGGCATCACCACCGGCCTCGGCAGCCTGGGTACCGACAGCAATGCGCTGGGCACCACCCTGGCCAGCGCCGGTACGGCCACAGGTGACCTTGGCAGCGGCGTTTCGGCCCTGGGCCAGAGCGTCGCGCAACTGGCCAGCGAATCACCCGTGTCGCAGGTGCCCGTGGTCAACGGCGTGGTCAGCACCACCGGCAACCTGGTCAATGGCGTGGGTGAGAAGGTCACCATGCTCGGCGACACCCTCAGCACGGCAACCACCACTGGCGCGGCCGGTGATTTGACCAAGGCCGTCGGTGACCAGGTGGTTCCGGTGGTCGCGATGCTGGAAAGCACCACTGGCAAGGTCGGCACGTCCACTGGCCTGGGCACTCCCGTGGACGGTGCGCTCAATGGCGTCAGCGGTGTGCTGAACAAGGTTGCCAGTGCGGCTGCGGGTAACCAGCTGACCGGCACTGTGGCGCCGGTCATCGCCGGCGTCGCCAATGTCACCGGCGCGGCAGGCGGCTACGTCGCCCCTGCCGGCACCAGCAGTACAACCGGCAGCGGCTTGCTCGAAACGGTCGGCGGTATCGTCGCCGGTGCCGGCCAAGGCGTGACCGCTGGCGGCGGTACGGCCGTGCTGGGCAACACCGGCGCCAGTGCCAACAACCTGGGCGGCACCGTGGCCGCGCTGGGGGGTGCCCTGGGCGGTTCGGGCGTGATCAACAGCGGCGCCAGCGCGGCGGTAGCCAACGTCACCCAACCAGTGACGGCGGCACTGACCCCTGTCGTGGCGGGCGTGAGTAACGTCACCGGGCAAGTGGGCGCGGCAACGGGCCTGGGCGCGCCGGTCAACGGCGTGGTCAGCCAGGTGGCCGCAGGCGTCAGCAACCTCGGTACCCAGGTCGCCGCCAGCAGCAACAACCCAGTGGCCGGTGGCCTGGGCGCCACCGTGCATTCGGTGGGCGGTACCCTGGCCTCGGTCGGTGGCCTGGTGGACAACGGCAGTACCAGTGGGGTGACGGGCCTGGTCGGTGGGCTGAAATCGCTCACAGGCACAAAGTAAGCTTTCCGACACATGAACCTTTCGTTTCAGCAGTGCGAACTACGCTCTAGGGAGACAGGGGGATCGGTTGATCCCCCGTTTTCACAAGGAGCGTGTGCGTCGGCCAGCGGTTCACAGAAACCGCGGGGGTAGTGGCGCCATCGCAAGATTCTGGTCATGGAGCGTCCTATGCGTGCCTGCGCAACCCTGATGGTACTGGCCACCTGCTGTGCCGTGCCTGCTTTCGCCGATACCTTGCCAAGCTTTCTCAACAGCAACGACACCGACCGCAACCTGCCGGCCCCCAACTTGCCCGCCGATGCTTTCCGCCCCGTCACTCCCGCCTTGCAACTGCCGACACCTGCCGGCAGCAACCAGCCATTGTTGATGGGCACCAAAGTGCACGTGCGCCATGTGCGCATCGAAGGCGGCACGGTCTACCCGCTGGAGCAATTGGCCAGCCTCTACCAGCCACTGGTGGGGCATGAGGCCAGCCTGGCGCAGTTGATCGAGGCCACGCGCACGCTCACCCGCCGCTATCAGGACGATGGTTATCTGCTGTCCTATGCCTACCTGCCGCCGCAGTCGTTCGACAAGGGCGTGGTGCGAGTGGTGTTGGTGGAAGGCTATATTCGCGATTACGAATTGCACGGCAACATTGGCCGCGTCTCGGCGTACCTCGACAAACTGGTGGCCAAGCTCAAGGTCGAGCGGCCACTGACACGCAAAACGTTCGAGCGCTACACCACGCTGATGAGCCGTGTGCCCGGGCTCACCCTTGAGGCCCGCGTGCCACCGCCCGGCACCACCGATGGCGCCACCACGCTGATCGCCCAGGCCAGCCGCAAGTCCATCACCAGCACCATGAGCCTGACCGACGATAACCGCGACAGCACCCAGGCCCTGCTGGGGGTTAGCAGCAACGCGCAGACGGCGCTGGCTGAACAGGTGACAGTCAGCGGGCTGTTTCCACCCGGCGATGACCAGGAACATTATTACCGTCTCGATTACAGCCAGTTTCTGGGCAGCGAGGGTGTACAACTCGGGTTGTCGGCGGCGCGCTACCGCAGCGATCCGCGTGCCGACGTGCTGCTGGACAACGGCCTGAGCCTCAAACCGCACCGTGAGAACGACCGCTATTCCATCGGCCTCACCTACCCGCTGATCGCCGCGCCGGACCAGTTGCTCAACCTCGGCGCGCGCTTCTACGCGGTCAATGACCGCACCGACTACCAGGTGGTCGGTTATCCCTTGCAAGTGTCCACCCATGCCGACATCCGTGCCCTGGCCTTCGAGGGCGACTGGCGCCAGTCCACGGCCACGCGCCTGCGCATCGTCAGCGCCGGGGTGTACAAGGGCATCGATGGGCTGGGGGCCAACACCAATGCCCAGGACTACGACCTGGGCTTCCTGCGCTGGCGCCTGTCAGGGGTGCAAAGCGATCGGTTCTGGAACAACTGGCAGGCCGTGGCCTCCGCCGCCGCGTACGGCAGCCGCGACACCCTGCCGGACAGTGAGCGGGCGGTGTTCGGTGGGCAGAACTTCGGCCGGGGCTACCCCTCGGACCAAAGCTCCGGCGACACGGGCTGGGGCGCGGCGTATGAGCTCAACTACAGCTTCAAGCGCGACGGCACCTGGGTGAAAGTGCTGCAGCCCTACGGCGTGCTGGACCGGGCGCGTACCTGGTTCAACCAGTTGCCGGTCAAGGACAGTGAACTGGCGTCGGCGGCGCTGGGGGTGCGCTTTGGCGATGCGCATTACTATAACCTGTCGTTGGAGGCGGCCAAGCCCATGGCCGACAAGGCGCTGGACAGCCTCAACCGGCAGGTGCGGTATACGTTGAGTTTCAGTTATCAGCTGTGAGTGTGATGGCGCGGCCGCCGCGGGCGGCTCAATGGCCGACCAGGTGAACCTTGGGCTGCGGGAACAGATTGTTCAGGGTTTCCAGCAAGCGCACGTGGTAAATAGGCTTGCGGAACAGGTCCAGCACCTGCAGGCGCAGCATGTCGCTGACGTCCTCCATGTCGGCGTGGCCCGAGGTGACGATCACCGGCAAGTGCTGGCGCGAGGTGTGTTCGCGCAGGCGCTTGATCAGCGACATGCCGCTTTCCTCCGGCATGCGCAGGTCGGTGATGACCAGCGCGATGTCGGGGTGGCGCGTGAGGTGGTGCAGGGCGAGCTTGACCGAGGTCGCCGTGAAGCACGAGAAACCCTCGCCCTCGAGTAGCTCGGCGAGCTCCAGCAGCGCGTCCTCTTCGTCGTCCACCAGAAGCAGTTGTTGGCGTGGGGGAGGGGAGGGGCTCATAGGGAATACCTGATGCCGGGTGAAATCATGAATACACGTCGAATTTATCCTGCGGTTGCTCAGCAGTGTAGAACATTAAGAGGAGGCCGCAGGCAGTGCAGCTTTGATTTGCGTGAAGATATTTGAAATCCCGCTCTGAATAGAGCTGCTGAACCCAATGATGATCACCGCCACCATGGCCGCAATGATCGCGTACTCGATGCCCGACGCACCTTCCGTCTCCTTCACGAACTGCTCGACTTTGAGTTGCGCCAGAACGAAAAACTTGATGAGGGACATGCGAACCTCTCCTTAGCGCTTGGTAGACGCTGCTACACCAGAATTTGCGACGTAGTTCCCTGTTACCTCAGCATCGGCAACATCCTGACGCCTCACAACTGTAAGAAAGCATTATCACGAAAGTGATAGTCGGCACCTGCGCGTCAACAAGTCGTTGTTTTTTCAAACCGCGAACGTTTGCGTGGATTTTGTTCAGGCCAGTAATGGCGTTTCGTCCTAGGTCAACTACCTTGAAATAGCGAAATAGTTTCACGTACTTAACAGCTGCGCATGGCTAGGCTTTGGAAGGCTGACGGTTACAAGGCATAGGGAGGCGCCCCGATGAGCAGTCGATTTACCATGATCCTGGCGGGCCTGTTTCTGGTCGGTGCCCTGGTGGCCGGTTACTGGGGCATTGTCCTCAGCCGCCCGGCGCCCGCGCCTGTCGCGCCCCCGACGCCCGCGCCGGTGGCCGAAGCCCAGCCCGCCGCGCCACCAACGCCCGACCTGCTGCAGTCGGTGGTGGTGCTGGTCCACGACATCACGCCCAACACCCCTCTGGTGGCCAGCGACCTGACGCTGGAAAAGGTGCGCATTGCGCCCCCCGGCAGTTTTTCCAGCCCCGACAAGGCCATTGGCCGCAGCACCTGGCGCGCGCTGCCCGCGGGGACTTGGCTGAGTGACGATGCTTTCAGCGCCGGCGGCCCGCTGGCGCGCATGATCCACCCCGACGAGCGTGCCCTGGCCGTGGCCGTGGACGAAGTGATTGGCGCCGCCGGTCAATTGACCCCGGGCGACTACGTGGATGTGATGCTGTATTTGCGCCAGGACCAGAGCAACGCCGCGGCCTCCGCCCAGGTGGTGGTGCCGGCGGTGCGCGTGCTGAGCGTCGGCGAGCAGTTGGGCCTGGCCAATGACGGGCACCCCGCCGTGCCCGGCAGCAGCGATGACAAGAACCGCCGCTCGGCGCGCACCGTGGTGCTGGCCGTGCCGCAGGGCGTGGTCAGCCGGCTGATGCTGGCGACCCAGTCCGGCACGTTGCGCCTGGCCGTACGCAGCGCCGAGGAAAACCGCCTCGCCCAGTACTGGGCCGGCAAGCAGGATTCGGCCCAGGCCGTGGAGAACACCAACCGCCAGTTGCTGCAGTTCAGCCAGTTGGCCATGAACAACGGTGCCGCCGTGCACGCTGAACCGGGCACAGGCTCGGGCCGGCGCGGCATGGAAGTGATACGCGGCAACCAGGTGAATAACCCAGCGAACGCGCAAACGCCCTGAATACAGCAAGGATGCCTTGAATGAGCTGTCGTACCGTGCCGGTTTTCCAGCGATTGATCTACAGCGTGCTGCTGGCGGGCGTGTGTGCGCCGGGTGTGCAGGCCGCTGCGGCGGGCTGTGGGCAATTGACCACCTTGCCCGGCGTATTCGAAGTGGGCCAGGGCCTGCAGAATGAACTGCACAGCCCGGTGCCGATCACCCGCATCGCCATCGGCGACCCGAAAATCGCCGACGTGCACCCTGCCGGTGACAACGGTTTCCTGCTGACCGGGGTCGCCCAGGGCACCACCAGCCTGATGGTGTGGACCGCCTGCGCGAGCGCGCCGCGCCAGAGCATGGTGTTCGTGCGCGGCGCTGCCACCGCCGGCCTGGACCCACACAGCGGCCCGCCGGTGGCCGACCCCAACCTGCCGAGCCAAGTGCAGACCGACATACGCTTCGTCGAGGTCAGCCGCACCAAGCTCAAGGAAGCCAGCACCTCGATCATCGGCAAGAACGGCAACTTCCTGTTTGGCTCGCCCAGTACCGTCAGCGGCACCGTGGCCCCCGGTGCCATCGGCAGCGCGGCCGGCGCCGCGACGCTGGCCAGCGGCAGTTTCAACATCGCCTTTGGCGGCGGCAAGGTGCTGGGCCTGATCAACGCCCTGGAAAGCAGCGGTTTCGCCTACACCCTGGCGCGCCCCAGCCTGGTGGCCCTGAGCGGTCAAAGTGCAAGCTTCCTGGCCGGTGGCGAGGTGCCGATCCCGGTGCCCAGCAGCGGCAGCGACAATATTTCCATCGAGTACAAGGAGTTCGGCATTCGCCTCACCCTGACCCCGACGGTAGTCAGCGGCGACCGTATATCGCTGAAGGTGGCACCGGAAGTCAGCGAACTGGACTACAGCGGCGGCATTACCATTTCCGGCACCACCGTGCCGGCGCTGAACGTGCGGCGTACCGATACCAGCGTGTCCCTGGCCGACGGCGAGAGCTTCGTGATCAGTGGCCTGATCAGCAACAAGACGACGTCCGACGTCAGCAAGTTCCCCGGCCTGGGCGACATCCCCATCCTCGGCGCGTTCTTTCGCAACTCCTCGATCAATCGTGAGGAAAAAGAGCTGTTGATGGTGGTCACTCCGCACCTGGTCAGGCCGCTGGCCGCCGACGCGCGCTTGCCCGACCTGCCGGGCGAGCAACTGCGTAACTATGATCCGAACTGGTACAGGATGTACTTCCTCGAAAACGGGGATTTCGACCGAATGAGTGGGTTGTCCAAATGAGCGAAAGCCTGAGTCAGACTTTTCTCGCCATCACCCGCAATGACGGTGACCTGGAATGGTTGCAGGGCGCCCTCGCGCCCCTTGGGCAGGTGGTGGGCGCTGCCAGCAACAGCCTCGACGAACTGCTGGCGTTGGTCGACGTGACCTTTGCCAGCCTGGTGTTCATTGGCCTGGACCGCGACCAGGTGGGCAACCAGTGCGCGCTGATTGAAGGTGCCCTGGAAGCCAAACC
This sequence comes from uncultured Gammaproteobacteria bacterium, assembly GCA_963816515.1. Lineage (GTDB taxonomy): Bacteria > Pseudomonadota > Gammaproteobacteria > Pseudomonadales > Pseudomonadaceae > Aquipseudomonas. The sequence continues at coordinate 3,089,232 of CAWFKX010000001.1, forward strand.
GATGCTGGCAGTGGTGGCCCTGGGCGACGGCATGGACAACCAGCTGGTGCTCAATGCCATGCGCGCCGGGGCCCGGGATTTCGTCGCCTACGGTTCGCGTTCCAGTGAGGTTGCCGGGCTGGTACGGCGCCTCAGCAAACGCTTGCCGCCGGTGGCCGCCAACCCCAATCTGGGTGGCCTGACCGTGCTCTACGGCGCCCAGTCGGACGGCGACGGCGCGCTGCTGTCGGCGCACCTGGGGCTGGTGGTGCACCGCAGCAAACAGCACACCTTGCTGCTGGACCTGGGCGTGCCCCACGGCGCCAGCCTGGCGATGCTCAACCTGGAAGCCACCTTTCACTTCGGCGATGCCCTGCGCAACCTGCGGCGCCTGGACGGCACCATGATCGACAGCGCCTTTCCGCGCTCGCCGTCGGGCATGAGCATCCTCGCCTATGGCGAACAGGATGAGCCACTGGAACAGACCAGCACTGCCGAGCTGTACATGCTGCTCAGCGCCCTGCGCCAGCACTTCCAGCACATCGTGGTGAACCTCATGGGCCAGCCCGACAGCGAGGCCCTGCGCACCTTCGTCAGCCACTGCGACAAGCTGCTGTGGTACACCGACCAGAGCGTGGTGGAGTGCCGGCGCAACCTGGCAGTGCTCAACCTGTGGCGCGAGAAGGGCATGAAACTGCAGCATGCACGCTTGCTGGTGGACCGATACCTGCGTTCGGTGGCGCCCGATTCCGACGCCCTGGGCAAAAGCTACGGCCTGCCGGTGCTGTCGGTGCTGCCGTTCAGCCCCGAGATCCGCATGAACGCCAAGAACCAGGGCATCAGCCTGTTCGAGCTGGCGCCCCGGGAAACCCTGACCAACGGCCTCAAGGCCCTGGGTGAACGGTTGGCCAAGCGCTCCGAAAGCGTCAAACCGCCGGGCCCGGGCTGGTTCAACCGGCTATGGAGCAAGGAATGAGCGAGAAACTGTTCGGCGGCCCCCGTGGCCAAGGTTCCAGCACCGACCCCCAAGGGCTCAAGCTGGTGTTGCACCGGTTCATCATCGACGCCATCGAAGAGTCCGGCAAGAACCTGCTGGAAGGCTCGCGGGCCTCGCTGGCGCAGTTCGTGATGGACAAGGTCGGCGAATACATCGCCCGCCGCCACCTGGCGGTGTCGCGCTACGAAATGGAGCGCCTGGCCGAGGAACTGGTTGACGAGCTGACCGGTTTCGGCCCGCTGGAGGTACTGCTGCGCGACCCCAGCGTCACCGAGATTCTGGTCAACGGCCCGCACCGGGTGTTCGTCGAGCGCCAGGGCGTACTGCACCACACCGACCTGCGCTTTATCGATTCGCACCACGTGGAGCGGGTGATGCAGCGCATTCTCGCGCCCCTGGGGCGGCGCCTGGACGAGTCATCGCCCATGGTCGATGCACGGCTGCCCGATGGCAGCCGGGTCAACGCCATCATCCCGCCGATCGCCCTCGACGGGCCGTGCCTGTCGATTCGAAAGTTTCGCAAGGACATGCTCAAGAGCGCCGACCTGATGGCCACCCAGACCATCGACCAGGCTATCTACGACTTCATCCAGGAGGCGGTGGGCAAGCGCTGCAACGTTCTGGTCAGCGGCGGTACCGGCACCGGCAAGACCACCTTGTTGAACATCCTCAGCCAGCTGATCAGCCCCCACGAACGCTTGGTGACTATTGAGGACGTGGCCGAGCTGCAGCTTGACCACCCGCACGTGGTGCGCCTGGAAACCCGCCCGCCCAACGCCGAGGGCCATGGCGAGGTGAAGGCCGCCGACCTGATCCGCAACGCCCTGCGCATGCGCCCAGACCGCATCATCCTCGGCGAGATTCGCGGCGTGGAAGTGGTGGACGTGCTCACCGCGATGAACACCGGCCACGATGGCTCCATGAGCACCGTGCACGCCAACAACGCCCAGGACGCGTTGCTGCGCCTGGAGACCCTGGTGGGCCTGACCGGCCGCACCGTGGCGGAAAAGACCTTGCGGCAGATGATCGTCGCCGCGCTGGACGTGGTCATTCAATTGACCCGCCGCCCCGATGGCCGCCGCTGCGTCAGCGAAGTGGTGGAAGTGGTGGGGGTGCGCGACGATGTCTACGTCACCAATACGCTGTTCCGCCTCGACCGCCACACCGGTTATGGCTTCGTGCGGGAGGCCATCAACCCGGCGGGCGAGAAGCTGCGCCGCGATATTCACAGCCACGTGCACTGAGCAGGGGCCGCGCAGTGATAGCAGCGATTGTGATGGGTCTCACGAGCCTGGGCTTGCTGGGCCTGTCGGCGCGTTTCTTCTTCACCGGCCTGCGGCGCACCGGCGACAAGCGCGTGCTGGACCGGCTCGGCCAGGGGCAGGCCGCGCCGGCCAGCGAACGGCCGCTGATGCGCTGGCTGGAGCGGCGGTTCCTGCGTGCCGGCCTGGGGCGGCCCAACGAACACATCGGTATCTTCCTGGCCATCTGGGCCACCCTCGCGCTGCTCGGTGCCCTGTCCGGCGACTGGTTCGGCGTGCTGGTGATGCTGGTGGTACCACCCGTGGCCCTGCGCTTTTTCGTCAGTTGGCGCTACCGCCGCCGGGTGCAGCGCATGATTCAGCAACTGCCGTCATTGCTCGACTACACCGTGCGCAGCCTGAAGTCCGGGCGCACCCTGGCGGACGCGGTGCTGGGCGCCATGGACGCCAGCACCGACCCGCTGCGCGAGGCCATGTCGCGGGTGGAACGCAACGTGCGCCTGGGCGTCAGCCTGGACGAGGCGGTGGAAGACTTCGCCGAACTGTATGAACGCGACGAATTTCGCCTGTTTGCCCTGGGGCTGCGCATCAACCAGCGTTTTGGGGGCAATGCCAGCGAGCTTTTGGAAAACCTGATCAAGCTGATCCGCGAGCGTGAGCAGGCTGCGCGGCAACTGGCGGCGATGACGGGTGAGACCCGCATGACCGCCATGGTGTTGGCCGGGCTGCCGGCGCTGCTGGCGGGTTATTTCCTGATCACCAACCCCAGCTACCTGACCAGGATGTGGCACGACCCCAGTGGCCAGCATTTGCTGATGGCTGCCATGGTGCTGCAGGCCTGCGGCTGTCTGGCGCTGTGGCGCATGTTGAGGAGTATCTGATGGCCCTGTTGCTCAGCGCATTGCTGTTGTTGCTGGCCGCCGGGGTCCTGGCCAACCAGTATGTGCTTCAGCGCCGGCGCGAGCGCCTGGTGGATCGTCGCCTGCGTGGCCAGGCCGACGTCGACAGCCGCGTGGGGGGCTGGTGGCAGCGCCTGGGTGAAAGTCGCCTGGGCCAGCGGGCGGTGAGCCTGGACAGCGAGACCCAGGCCATGCTCGACCGCATCGGCTGGCGCAAGGCCAGCCAGCGCTCGCAGTTCGCCGCCTGGCAGGTGGGCACGCCGCTGGTGGTGCTGGTACTGACATGGAGCATTCAGACCTTGTTTTTCCTGCCGGTCAGCCATGAGCTCATCGCGCCCCTGTTTGGCCTTGGCCTGGGCTATATCCTGCCCAAGCGCGTGCTGGCCTGGGCCGCCGCAAGGCGCAAGGAGCAAGTGGCGCGGGAAGTGTCGACCTTCATCCCGCTGCTGCGCATTCTGTTCGAATCGGGCCTGGCCGTGGAGCAGGCGCTGCGGGTGATGACCAATGAAAACCAGACCCTGCTGCCGGTACTGACCAATGAGCTGCGAGCGGTGCTGATCCGCGTGGATTCGGGGCTGGAACTGGGGGAGCAACTGGACAGCGCAGCACGCCTGCTGAATGTCGACGAGTTCACTGACACCTGCGTGATCCTGCGCCAGTTGATCAACCAGGGCGGCGGCGCGATGAAGTCGTTGCTATCGCTCAAGCAACTGCTGGATGACCGGCGCCTGACCACGCTGCAGGAATACATTTCGAAACTGTCGGGAAAGATGTCCGTGGTGATGATGGTCTTTCTGTTCCCGGCATTGCTTATCGTACTCGCGGGGCCCGGGATGATGGCCATCTCCCGGGCCTTCGGCAAATGACCCCGACACCGGAGCCTCACGGATGAAAGCACTGTTACTGGCAACCCTGCTGCTGACCTTGAGCGGTTGCGCCGCCGATGGCCGGCTGGACTGGCAAGCGCTGAACCCCACCCCCGGGCAGTGCCCCAAGCCCACGCCGGAGCAGGACCTGTCGTTGAGCATGGCCGATGAGATGGCCAGCGACGGCCGCCTGCACGCCAGCCTGGCCAACCTGGAGGGCCTGCCCGATAACCTGGTGCAGGTGCGCCTGCGCAAGGCGCGGGTGCTGCGCCTGTTGGGGCGCAATGACGCCGAGCCACTGTACCGTGGCCTGCTGGGTACGTGCATGGCGGCCGAGGGCGAGCATGGCCTGGGCCAACTGGCGGCGGCCCGGGGCGAAAACGGCCTGGCCATGAGCCATTTGCAGCGCGCCGCGCGGCTGGCGCCCACCGACGACAAAATCCGCAACGACCTGGGGGTGGTCTACCTCAACCAGCTGCGCATGGACGATGCCCGCTTCGAATTTCTCACCGCCATGGAGCTCAAGCAGTCCGACAACCTGGCGGCGGCAAACATGGTCACGCTGCTGATCTATCAGGACAACTGGAAGCAGGCCGCTGACCTGGTGACCCGCGCCAACCTCACGCCCCAGCAGGTCAGCGATGCCCAGGCGCGGGCCGACAAACTGAAGAACGGCGGCAAGGTGGTGGCGACCATCGAAGCGCCGGCAACGCCGGTCAAATAGGCAGGAGGCAACATGCACATCAAGGCATGGACGTTTTTGCTGGCGCTGGGCACCAGCCCGGCGTGGGCCATCGAGCCTGGCCCATCATCGGCGCCCCAGCAGGGTACCGAACAGTGGCTGCAGTTGCAGAGCAGCGGCCAAGTGGCCTCGCGCAACCCGCAGGCGACCACGGCGGTGGAGCACGAGGCGGCGATGCAACGCTGGCTGGAGAGCTACAAGCTGAAAATCCCGCAGTGGTACAAGGACGACGACTCCGGGCAAATCAGCAAATAGCCTCAGGGCGCGCTGGCACGCTGGCGATGCCCGCCCGGGGCAGGCGCCAGGGCCAGCGCCAGTTGGGTGCGATTGTGCATGTGGGTCAGGCGCAGCACCTGGCTGACGTAGAGCTTCACGGTGTTTTCGGTGATGCCCAGCTCGCAGGCGATCTGGTAGTTGGTCTGGCCCTTGCCCACCAGCTGCGCCACGGCCAGTTGCCGCGGTGAAAGGCGGTTGAAGGCGGCCGGCAGTTCACTGCTGTCGTCATCGGCCGGGGCGCTGTCGGTGCCCGGTTGCCGGGCCTGATCGAGGTCGTGGTAGAGCTCGTCGATGGAGTGGGCGAGGAACTGCAGTTTTTCGTTCAGGTGGCCCAGGTGCTGGTAGTTCTTCTGCCGTTCGGCCAAGGTCACTTCATGGCGTTGCAGGCCTTCGAGCAGCTCCGCCATGTCGATGGGTTTTTGGTAATAGTCGACAAAGCCTTCGCGCAGCGCCTTGATCACGTCCTGCTTGTCGGCACGCCCGGTCATCATGATCGGCTCGAACGGGCGGCGCTTGCCGGCCACGCGCTTGAGCTCGTGCACCAGTTCAATACCGTCCAGGTGGGGCATGTGCAGGTCGCACAGCACCAGGCCGATCTCCGGGTCCTGGTCGAAGCGCTCCAGGGCGTGCTGGCTAGTGTGGCTGGGTACGCAACGGTAGCCGTTGCTTTCAAGGAATTCGCAGAGTTCTTCGACAATCAGCGGCTGATCGTCGACAACCAGCACCTTGACGGATGAGACGAGCTTGTTCACGCGCAACTCCCTGCTGACAACCCAAAGGCCGTGTCCCTTGGCAGCGATGGCGCATGATGGCCATCTGTGCCTTTACTTCAAGGTAGCTCACTTTGTGACTAAGTACATAGAGGGAGTGACCGCGCCGATCAATGGATCCACACTAGCGACGCGAGGAATCCGGCCAGCAGGAACGGTACGAACGGTGGCTTGATAGTCGGGTCGGGTTGCAGGTTCTGCAGGCGCTTGCGCAGGCGCGGGCTCAACTGCTTCCACACCCGCGGCCCCATGAACATCCAGGCGATCATGGCCACGCCGGCACCAATGAAGGTGCCCAGCACGTGCATGCGGTCGGTGGCCAGTGCCAGCGCCCACAGCAGCTTGACGTCGCCGGCGCCCAGGCGCCCGGTCATGTAGCCCGGCAACGTCAGCACCATGGCGATGGCCAGCGCCAGGCCGGCTTCCTCGACTGTGCCGCCCAGCCACGTGTGGCCGCTGGTGAAGAGGAACAACAGCGCAAAGAGGGCGCCGCCCAAGGTCAATCCGTTGGCGATCTGCCGATGGCGGATGTCCTGTTCGGCGCAGAGGGTAAACCAGATCAGGAGTACTAGGCTTGGCATCCGGTAAAAAACGTCCCTTTTCGTCGAATGATTCTATGCTCTAACACAGGTGTACTGTCAGGGTAGACGCGATCATGCAAGCAAGCCTCCCCCATAAGCAAAAAGGTGCAGCGGCGATAGAATTCGCGCTGGTGTTCATCATCTTTTTCGCAGTGTTTTACGGGGTTGTGGCGTACAGCTTGCCGTTGCTGATGGTGCAATCGTTCAACGAGGCCAGCGCCGAAGGCGTACGGCAAGCGGTGGCCGTGGACCCGACCACGTCAGGCAGCAGCTATATCGCGCTGGTGAAGTCAAAGGCCATCACCGGTGCCTCCAATGCCTTGCAGTGGCTGCCCACCGCGCTCAACTTTTCTTCCAGTTATATCTCGGCCGATTACACCGGTGCGGGTCAGCTACTGACGGTCACCATCAAGTACCCCAGCAGTAACCTCAACAACGTCCTGCCGTTTCTGGTACTGCCCGGGGTCGGCCAGGTGCCCAGCCTGCCCAGCACGATTACCGTCAGTTCGAGCCTGCTGCTTTGAGTGCCGGCGAGAAGCTGTTCGGGCGCTGGCGCTCGCCACCGGCCGCGGCGTTGCCGACGGCACTGGAGATTGCCCCGCACATCACCACGGGGCTGCAACTGCTGCTCGATGCGCAGGGCCAGGTGCTGCGCCTCAACGGCCCCCTGCGCCACCGCCTGGCCACGCCGGCCAGTGCCGACCGGCTGCTGGCCGGGTACCTGATGGCCAACAGCCGGGTGGTGGTGGAGGGCGAACCGGCCGACTGGCAGGGCCAGACGCTGGACCTGGATTTCAAGGCCATCGACGGCACCCTGCATACCCGTGGCTGGCTGCAACACCAGCCCGAGGGCTGGGTGCTGCAGGTGTTCGACGTGGGCGACCTGCTGGCCGAGCGCGGGCAACACCAGGACCGCAGCCAGTTCCAGCGGTTGCTCGGCGAGATGGGCGAGCGCTTGCGCCTGAGCAGCCTGGAGCGCTTGGACGAGGTGATTGCCGAGCAACTGCACGGCATCGCCAGCCAGTGCCAGCTGCCCGGCGTCGCCTTGCTGCTGCGCGATGATGAGGGCCGGCACTGGCGGCTGTTCGCCGACTGGTTGCGCCCCGGGGACATGACCCTGTGGCCCGCAGAAACCCGCTTGAACCGCAGCCTGCCAGGGCTCGACAGCCATGCGTTGCTCGACACTGACTTGCTCGCGCCGGCACAGGGCTGCCTGGTGCCGTATCGGGAAAACCACGGCGTGGCCGCCTGGTTGCTGTGCGCGCTGCCACCCGGCGGTATGCCGGCGGCGCTCAGGGAGCAGGGCACGGCGTTGTTTGCCGCGCTGGCCGGGCCGGTGCTGGCGCGGTTGGCCGAACGCGGTCACCGCCATCAACTTGAACGCCTGGAAACCTTGCAGGGGCTGATGGGCACCGGCTGGTGGGAATTCTTCCCCGAGCGTGACAGCCTGCAACTGGCGCCCGGCCTGGCCGAGGCCCTGGGCGCAGCGCAACAGTTGCCGTTACAGGACTGGCTGGCGCTGATCCACCCCGCCGACCGCGCCGAGCTGCAAAGCCGCCTGCGCGATGTGCAGCGCGGCCATGAACTGATGCTCAGCGTACGCTTGCACAATGCCGACACGCCGGTGTGGTACCGCATCCAGGGGCGGGTGCTGGACGGCGACCGCATCCGCCGCGTGGTGGGCATGATGCTCGACATCAGCGACATCAAGAACCAGCAGCAACAGGCCGCCGCTGCTCACAAGCGCCTGGACAACGTCATCGCCAGCTCGCCGGCGGTGATCTACGTGCAGCGCTACGTCGAAGGCGCGTTGCAGCCGTCGTTCTTCAGCGACAGTTTGCGCCCGTTGCTTGGCTGGACCCTGGAAGATTGCCAGGACGGCGAGTTGGCCCAGTGGGTGCACCCGGACGACCGCGATGGTTATTTCCAGCGCACCCGCCAGTTGCTGCGCGAAGGCGCCGTGCGCAGCCGCTACCGCCTGCGCGACAGGCAGGGTAATTACCACTGGCTGCTGGATGAAGCGCGGCTGTTGCGCGATGACCTGGGCATGCCGGTGGAAGCGGTGGGCTTGTGGCTGGACGTGACCGAAGCCACGGTGGCGTCGGAGCTGGTGCGCCAGAGCGAGGAGCGCTACCGCATCCTGGTCGAAGACTCGCCGGCGATGATCTGCCGCTATCGCCCGGACCTGACCCTGACGTTCGGCAACCAGCCGTTGGCGCGATACCTGGAGTGCAGCACCGACGAGTTGCCGGGCATCAACCTGGGCAATTGGCTGTCCGCCGAACAGCGCGACGCTTTCGTCCAGCGCCTGGCCACCCTGACTCCGCAGCAACCGGTGAGCGCTGCGGAAATCGCCCTGCAACTGCCCGGCCGCGAGCATGCCTGGTGGGTGTGGTCGGACCGTGGTGTGTTCGACGAGCGCGGCCAGCTGATCGAGGTTCAGGCCGTGGGCCGCGACAACACCGAAGTGCGCCGCACCCAGCAGCAACTGACCCAGAGCGCGAAAATGGCCACCCTCGGCGAAATGGCCACCGGCCTTGCCCACGAGATCAACCAGCCGCTGAACGTGATGCGCATGGCCATCGTCAACGTGCTCAAGCGCCTGAGCAACGGCGATGTGCAGATCGACTACCTGCAGGACAAACTCAACCGCATCGACGCCCAGGTGCAGCGTGCGGCGCGGGTGGTGGACCACATGCGCGTGTTCGGCCGCCGTTCGGAAATCGAAATGCAGCTGTTCAACCCCAAGGTCGCGGTAGAGGGCACCTTGTCGTTGCTGGCCGAGGGCATGAAAGGCAAGGGCGTGGAACTGCGGGTGCCCGAGATCACCCTGGAGGTGCAGGTACGCGGCCACGTCGACCAACTGGAGCAAGTGCTGATCAACCTGATGGTCAATGCGCGCGACGCCTTGCTGTCCAGGCGCGAAGGCAATCGCGAGCTGCAACCCTGGATCGAAACCACCGCCGAGGCTGATGAAGAGCGGGTACGTTTGTACGTGCAGGACAACGGCGGCGGCATCCCGCCCCGGTTGCTGGAGAAGATCTTCGAGCCGTTTTTTACCACCAAGCCGGTGGGCGTGGGGACGGGGCTGGGGTTGTCAGTGAGCTACGGAATCATTGAAAACATGGGCGGGCGGTTGAGCGTCAGCAACACCGAGGAGGGGGCGCGGTTTTGCATTGAACTGCCCATTGCCCGGCCGGAGTGAGGTTGGGCGCTTATGGTGCTTGTGTTTTGTGTGGCGTCAGAGGACCAGTTGGGCCCGGCCGGTTTGGCAGGTTAGGTTGGCGCCTACGTCGACCGTGGCAAGGTCGATCCCGAGCAAAGAAAGAAGGCTATTGATCAGAGGGTCTATCAGCGTACCCAGGATATTCGTCACGGCCGGTAGCAGATTGCTAATCAGTAAGCTGACTGTCGACGTGACAGCGGTCAGAATCGTCGCAAGCAAACCGCCTCCGCCAGTGGAGGTGAAATTGATGGAAATTCCGCTCAATGTGTTACTCAGGCTGCTAATCACGTTGGAGCTGGAGAACGAATGATAAAGTGAAGTTTGGCCCACATTGGAAGTAGGGGTGTACACATAGTTGGTGGAACTGCCCGCCACCGTGCTGTTGGCGCCAAGCGTCAAGGCCCCGAACGTGCCGACGGTGTGGGTTGTCCCGCAGCCGGTTCCCAAAATGCCAGCGCAATAGACACTGCCAATATCCAGTAACGTCAGCGGCGAGTTGGTTGCGGGGCTGGACGATGAAAAAAAGTTTGTTGAGTCGATGCTACCGACGATCACCGTTGCTGCTGACTGGTTGGTTTGTGTTGTCAGAGAGTGCGCAGTACCTTGGCAGTTATAGTCAGTAACATAGGCACTGCCGTTGCCTGCAAGTATTCCTACGTCGATGGAGGTGTTGACCCTGACATCTGGAACATTGCAGCCACCCGTCAGGCACAGGATGCGCAATGCATTCAGGGTTGATAAAGCTCCGTTGAGTAGGCTGTTGATAGCGCTGGATTGGAATGAAACCAAAATCCGGGCTTGGGCTGTGTTCACGTAAATTCGGTTTGTCCCGGTTGGGTTCACTTTTGCAAGCGCCGGATTACCCGTGGCCGAGAATTGCGGTGGTTCAATCAGCGCTACTTTGACGCTGACGTTGGCCAAGCTCCCAAGGTTGACAGCGGTACTGATATCCACGGCCTTGCCTGCCGTCGCGACCTGGATAATCCCTTGTACAAGCTGAAACAGCTGTAGTGTGCCATTCAAGCCAGACGTCACAGACCCCGTGGTAGTCTGAATCAAACTACCTAGTTGCATCGTCGTGGCATTGCCCAGCGCTGAAATCTGCCCCAGCGCTGTTGTCACGTCCACGCCCGCGCCATTTTGTGAGGCAAGCGTGGCGGCGGCCTGGATGAGGGTGGTGACGCTCAAGTTGGCATTTAGTAGCGTGGTGTAATCCCCCGCCGTAATATTGGCTGTGATAGCGGCTTGGTTGAGATAACTGAGCAGATTCACGTCGGTGTTGAGCAGACCGTTATATTGAGCTGCGGTCAGGTTGAGGCTTGCGCCCAACAATCCTCCCAGTAATGCGTTGAGTAGAGGCGACTGCGTGCTGTCAACGCTGGCCAGCGTGCTGCGAATATTCAACTGCGCCAATGGATTTCCCACATACCCCGCCGTCGCCACCGCGTGCAAATTCGTGGTGGTACTGAACCCCCCACCGGACACCATCGTCCACAACCCGGAAGCCACGCTGGTAGCCACCGTATGCACAGCGGCTACCTGAATCGCCTGCGTGGCCGTGGCGTTGGCAGTGAAAGTGCGCAAGTTGTTGCTGCCGGTGCTCAAGGTCCCGCACGTGGCGGTGAGTGTGCTGCCGGTGCCCACGGTGTAGCCGTTGCGCGCGGCGCTGGCGGTGGCTTGGGTGAGTGCGTTGACCCCCGTGCCGCTGCACACGGCGTTGAGGTTGGAGGCTTCCAGTGCGGCGGCGTCGACCACGCGCTGCAATTTACGCTGTTCCAGGTACAGGCGGCCGCTGTCGATGACCAGCAACATGAACAACAGGGCCATGCCCAGCGTGAAGGCGGCCATCAGGCCGATTGCACCGCGTTGCCGGTGCGCAGATGCAAAGCGCGGGACCATCTAGCACTCCTTGCCAACACTGTCACATCCAGTGGGTGTGTTTCAGCGTAGCAGGTGCTGGGGCGCGGCGCGGGTCAGCGCAGTCTGCCGCAGGAGATGCCGACAGGCTGCGATGGCGTGCGAAGCGCGCCCCAATGGCCGGATTTACTTGGGCGGGTAGTTGGACAGCACCTTGCTCACGGTCTTCTGAATGGCCGCGGTACGCTCAGCCGGGCTGGGCGGGTAGGTGTTCATGATCTGCTCGGAACTGCCGCGCCATACCAGCTTGCCGTCGTGGCCATCCAACAGGTCGACCTGGATGGTCGCCACCTTGTAATCCACGCTGCGGGTTTCGTTGTAGACCGGGCCGCCGCCCCAGTAGCCGCCCCAATAACCACCCCAGGCACCACCATAGTTGGTGGTGATCTGCTGCTGGCGGTCCTCGACGATCAGGTAGGTCTGCACGCTCAGGTCACCCTTGGCCCCGCCTGGGGCCGGGCGCAGGCCGCGCTGGTCCAGTTCGCTGGCCACGGCTTCACGGATGCGCTGCTCGGTCAGGTCGCTCTTGATGCGCGGGTCATCGGGGCGGTACTGCAGGGCGGGCTCTTTCCAGCTCCAGCTGCGGTAGGCGCCGAAATCACGGCTGGCATCGAAGTCGTGGTTGACCTGGTTGCTTTCACAGGCGCTGAGCAGCAGCGCCACAACTGACAATAAAGCGAGACGGCGGAACATGATGGTGAATCTCCATTTGCCTAGCGTGGTGGGTAGGCCGTCAGGGCCTTGTTCACGGCGCTGCGAAGGGCGTCGCCGCGCTGACTCATGCTGCCTTGGCCGTCCGTTTCTGCGCTGGCACTCCATATCGGTTGCCCGGTGGCGCCGTCGAACAGGTTGATCCGTACCACCATGACCTGCACTTCATAGGTGCGCACAACAGGAGGATAGCCGCCATACGGGCCGTAAGGGCCATAGCCCGGGCCCGGACCGTAATCTTCCTGCACTTGGCGCAGGCGTTTCTCCATGCGTACATCGGTACTCACCAGCAAGTCCGCCGGGCCGTTGCGCGCCGGGCGCAGGCCGCGCTGGTCCAGGCCCTCGCTGACCGCCTCGGCGATCTGCTCGGAGTCGGCCAATGGGCTACCCGGCGGCAACTGGTGGTTGAACCAGGTCCAATTGCGGTAGCTGGCAAAGTCCCGCGTTGGCGCCGGGTAGGCGCTGGCGTCGAAGGTTTGCGCGGCCTGCACCGGTGCCGGCGGCAGCGGGTTGGAGCTGGCGGTGTAGGGGTTGGGGCTTTGGCAGGCCGCGAGGGCCAGGCACGTGAGGCTTAGGGCGAGTCGGCGGTACATGGTGATCTCCACTGCGTCATACGGGACGGCAGATCCAGTGCAGGTAGCGGCCCAGGCCCGCGTAGGCGGGGTGGCGACGGTAGGCCAGTTCCATTTCCAGCAGGTCATCGAGCGCGGCCTTCTTCTGGAAGTCGACCGGCATGTAATCGTGAAAAACCCGTACGCCGCTTCTGCTTTCGACCTGCCAGTGGCCGTCGAGTTGCGCTTGCAGCTCGCGTGGGTCCAGGGGCATCTGCGGGGTCAGGCTTTGCTTCTCGCCGGCCATGTCGTTGCTGCGCAGCTTGCGGAAATGGCCCTTGAGCAGGTTGCGGTACACCAGCGCGTCGCGGTTGTAGAACGCCAGCGACAACCAGCCACCGGGCGCCACCAGGGCACGCAGCACCGGCAGGATAGTGTGGGGCTCGGCCAGCCACTCCAGCACGGCGTGGCAGATCACCAGGTCATACTGCTCGCTGAGCAGCGCGGGCAGTTCCTGCCAGGGGGCCTGGATGAAGGTGGCAGCCAGGCCGGCGTCGGTGAAACGCTGGCGCGCGCCTTCCAGCATTGGTGCGGCGGGTTCGGCCAGGGTCACCTGATGGCCCTGCTGCGCCAGCCACAGCGACATGTGGCCAAGGCCGGCGCCGATGTCCAGCACGCGCAGCGGCCGCTGGGGCAAGGCTTCGCTCAGGTCGGCCTGCAGCACGGCCAGGCGGATGGCGCCCTTGGCGCCGCCATAGATCTTCTCGGCGAAGCGGGTGGCCAGTTCATCGAAGTGACGGTCACTCATTTGGCGAACCGCCGCTCGCTGTGGGCCAGTTTGCTGCGCACCACCTGCTCCATGTCCAGCCCCAGTTCGCTGCACAGCAGTAGTAGATAGAGGACGATGTCGCCCACTTCCTGGCCAGCATGCTCCAGCTGGTCGGCGGGCAATCGCCGCGACTGGTCTTCGCTCAGCCATTGGAAAATTTCCACCAGCTCGGCCATTTCGACGCTGGCGGCCATGGCCAGGTTCTTGGGGCTGTGGAAGCCACGCCAGTCATTGTTATCGCGGATGCGATGCAGGCGTTGGGTCAATTCTTCGAGGTTCATGGGGCTCTCCTGTGCCTAAAGCTTGGGGCGCAGGCGCGCGGTGCGCAAGAGCAATGCAAATGAAAATCTGTATGACGGCTGAAGAAGTGCGTTTTTTGCCGGTCAGCACCGAGCGCCAGTCATGGCCTCTCGCGAGCAAGCTTTGCTCCCACAGGGTGATAGCTCACCCTGTGGGAGCAAAGCTTGCTCGCGATGAGGCTTGAATGTGCGCCATCGATTCCTCTGTCAGGCGAGCACAGCGGCCCAGGCTGAGATCAGCAGCAACAATGCCAACACCCGGTTCATGCGCTGCATGGCCCGGGGCGAGCTTATCCAGCGCGCCGAACCGACGCCCAGCAAGGCCCAGCAGCCCATGCACGGCAGCGAGATGAGGAAAAACACCAAGGCCAGCCAGTGCACGGCCAGGCCCCGGGCGCTGAACACGCTGACCACCGCCAGGGCCATGACCCAGGTCTTGGGGTTCACCAGTTGCAGGCTGGCGGCGCTGGCCAGGCCCAAGCGGCGCTCGTCATCGGCGCTGATGGCTTCAGCCGGGGCCGAAAAGATTTTCCACGCCAGCCAGCTCAGCCACACCAGGCCAGTGGCGGTCATCGCCGGTTGCACGTAGGGCAGGGTCATCAGCGTGCGCCCCAGGCCCGTGCCCACGGCCAGCACGATCAGCGCCGCCGCCGCACAGCCGCCGAAGATGATCGGCAGTGACGCACGCAGGCCGAAGCGCGCACTGTTGCTCAGCACCAGGATATTGGTGGGGCCAGGCGTGATGGAAGCAACGAAGGCGAACAGGACAAAGGCGAGCATGGCAGGCTCCAAGGGCAAGGAGTGACCATGATCGGCGGCGCGGCGGCGTCAGTCTGGAAGGTTTGAGCAGCGCTTGCGGTAGGCTGCGGGCGTCATGCCGTAGGCGCGCATGAACCAGCGCCCCAGGTGGCTTTGGTCGGCAAAGCCCAGGTCGCTGGCCACGTCTGCCGGCCAGGCGCCACCGGCCAGCAGGCGGCGGGCGCGGGCCAGGCGCAGTTGCACCAGGTAGGCATGCGGGGGCAGGCCGAAAGCGGCCTTGAAGGCGCGGGTCAGGCGGAAGCGGTCGATGCCGCAGGCCACGGCCAGCTCGTCCATGCCCAGGTCGCGGTAGCAATGGGCGTGCAGGTAGTCGCGGGCGCGCAGGGCCACCAGGGGCAAGCGCGGATCGCTGTTTTGCCGCAGCCGCCATTGAGTGTGGCTGGTGAGGCGCTCCAACAGCCCATCCAGGGCACTTTGACGCACGATGCGCAACTCCTGGCCGTGCAGGGCGCCGAAGGCGAACAGCGCGGCATGGGCCAGGCGCGGGTCCTGGGTCAGGGTTTCGGCAAAACTCAGCGCATGGTTGGTGGGGGCTTCTTCGAACAAGCTGGCCAGCTCGCGCTCCAGCCACTGCGGGTCCAGGTACAGCATGCGGTAGGTGAAGCCCGCTTCGTCGGGCGCTTCGCCGTCGTGGATCTCGCCGGGCTCGATCAGGAAAATCTTCCCTGGGGTGCTGTCGTGCAGGGCACGCCGGCAGTTGAAGCGCTGCACGCCCTGTTCGGTAACGCCCACCAGGTAGCTGTCATGCCAATGAGGATCGTAGGCATGGCCCTTGTAGAAATGCGCGCGCAGGGTCTCGATACCGGTTTCGCGGTCCTGGGCCAGGTCGATC
The DNA here is from genome assembly GCA_963816515.1 of uncultured Gammaproteobacteria bacterium. Classification (GTDB taxonomy): domain Bacteria; phylum Pseudomonadota; class Gammaproteobacteria; order Pseudomonadales; family Pseudomonadaceae; genus Aquipseudomonas. Next base: position 3,104,788 of record CAWFKX010000001.1, read on the forward strand.
CAATTGGAAGGGTTCATGGCCCAAGCTTATCGCGCGCGCGCCGGGGGCTGTCTAGAAGCTTTGTGCAGCATCAGGCCACCGGTGACCAATGGCCTTCCATGTGCTGCAGGTCGCCCTTGCCCTTGAGCTCGAACTGCCCGCTGGAACCACCCGTGGTGGCCCATAGCACCAATTCGCTGGGCAGGCGCACCGGTTTGCGGAAGTACGCCTGCACCTCGTAATTGGCGACCGGCAGTTGTTCGCGCAGCGCCGCCAGCGAACGCGCCTTGCTCCACATGCCGTGGGCAATGGCCGCGGGAAAGCCGAACAACTTGGCGCTGGCGGCGCTCAGGTGGATGGGGTTGTAGTCCCCGGACACCTTGGCGTACTGGCGCCCGCAGTCGGTGCCGGCGTACCAGCGCGCGAGCTCGATCATCGGCGCGGTGCCGGCCTGCAACTCCGCCGTTGGCGTGCCTTCGAGCTTTACGCCTTTGCACAGCATCACGCTGTGTTCCTCCCACAGTGGCCCCAGGGTGTCCTCGACCTGTGTGACCAGGTTGAAGGTCGCGCCTTTTTCATGGGGCTGCAGGTTGTCCACATGCACCCGGGCATGCACCCGGCTTAGGCCGCCCAAGGGGCGCAGGATGCGGATGCGATTGCTCAGGTGCACCAGCCCCAGCAATGGGAAGGGAAACTCATGGCTGGTCAGCAACTGCATTTGCAACGCGAATGCCATTACGTGTGGATACGTCGGCGGCAGCAGGCTGCTTTCGCCAAAGCCGCAGACATGGCGGTAGGCGGCCAGGCGCTGGGTATCCACCGTCAGCCAGGCGCGCAGGCCGACGTCGGGCAACTGCTGGCCGCTGATTTTGCGCCGCAGCGCGGCGCGGGTATACAGCCCGGACAGGGAAGCGACGCGGTCGAGGTCGTGCCATTGCACACTCATGCTCAGGCTCCCACCACGCTCTGGCCGCACACCCGCAGCACTTGGCCGTTGACGGCGCCGCTGCCCGGTTGGGCCAGCCAGGCCACGGCCTCGGCGACGTCCTGGGGCAGGCCGCCCTGGCCGAGGGCGTTCATGCGCCGCCCGGCTTCGCGCAGGGCGAAGGGCATTTGCGCGGTCATGTGGGTTTCGATGAAGCCGGGGGCCACGGCATTGATGCTGGCGCCACGTTCGGCCAGTTTCGGCCCATAGGCCTGCGCCAGGCCGATCAGCCCGGCCTTGCTGGCGGCGTAGTTGGTTTGCCCGCGGTTGCCGGCGATGCCGCTGGTGGACGACAGCAGAATCACCCGGCCGTTGTCGCGCAGGGTACCGCTGTCGAACAGCGCCTGGGTCAATACCTGCGGCGCGTTGAGGTTCACCGCCAGCACCGAGTCCCAGTATTCTGGGGTCATGTTGACCAGGGTCTTGTCGCGGGTGATGCCGGCGTTGTGCACCACCACGTCGATGCCGTCGGGCAGCGCTTCGATCAGTTGCTGTGCGGCGTCGGCTGCGCAAATGTCCAGGTCCACGGTGCGGCCGCCCAGGCGCGCGGCCAGGGCGTCGAGGTCAGCCTTGGCCTGGGGCACATCCAGCAGCACCACTTCGGCACCGTCACGGGCCAGGGTCTCGGCAATGGCGGCGCCGATGCCGCGGGCAGCGCCCGTCACCAGCGCCTTCTTGCCGGCCAGCGGCCGGGTCCAGTCGCCCACCTGGCTGGCGCAGGGCCCCAGGCGCAGCACCTGGCCGTCGACGTAGGCGCTTTTCGGCGACAGGAAGAAGCGCAGGGCACCTTCCAGCTCGGCCTCGGCACCGTCTTCCAGCTGTAACAGTTGCAGCACGCCGCCACCGCGCAGCTCCTTGGCCAGCGAGCGGCTGAAGCCTTCCACGGCTTTCTGGGCGATGTGCGCCTCGGGCGCGAGGCCATCCGGCACGCGGCCGAGAATCAGTACGTGGGCGCTGCTGTCGAGGCTCTTGATCAGCGGCTGAAAGAACTCGCGCAGTTGCTTGAGCCCGGCGATATCGCCGATATGGCTGGCATCGAAGACCACGGCCTTGAGCTTGGGCCCCAGGCCGGCGGTCCAGGCGGGCAGGGCCACGTCCGGGTCGGCGAAGCCGAAGGCACTGTCAGTGAGCCGGGGCGCCAGTTCGGCGATTTTCGCCGCCAACGGCCCGCCGCCTACCACCAGGGTGCCGTCGATGGGCCGCAAGCGTCCGGCCTGCCAACGCTCCAGCCGGGCCGGAGTGGGCAGCCCGACGGCGCCGACCAGGCGGCGGCCGATGTCAGAATTGGCGAAGTCGATATATCGGTCGGACATGGAACGCTCTCCGGCAGGTTGAGTTCAAAGTGTGGACCACATTAGCGCCGCAGTCGTTCGCTTGGCGAAATCAGGCCTAGGCTGTAAACGCACCTTCATCCAGCCGCACAGGGAGTTTCACATGAATGCAGCGCGTCGGGTCGCTATCATCGGCGGTAACCGCATCCCCTTTTCCCGCGCCAATGGCCCCTACGCCCGGGCGAGCAACCAGGCCATGCTGACGGCGGCCCTGGAAGGCCTGATCGAGCGGTTCAGCCTGCATGGCCTGCGCATGGGGGAGGTGGCCGCCGGGGCCGTCCTGAAGTTGTCACGCGACTTCAACCTGACCCGCGAATGCGTGCTTGGCTCGCGCCTGTCGCCGCAAACCCCGGCCTACGACGTCAGCCAGGCCTGCGGCACGGGCCTGGAGGCAACCCTGCTGGTGGCCAACAAGATTGCCCTGGGGCAGATTGAGTGTGGCATCGCCGGCGGCGTCGACACGGCCTCTGATGCGCCCATCGCCGTCAGCGAAGGCATGCGCCAGATTCTGTTGCAGGCCAACCGCGCCAAGAGCACGGCAGACAAGGCCCGGGCGCTGTTGCAACTGCGCCCGCACCATTTCAAGCCCGAATTGCCGCGCAACGGCGAGCCGCGCACGGGCCTGTCCATGGGCGAGCACTGCGAATTGATGGCGCAGACCTGGCACATCACCCGCGAAGACCAGGACCTGCTGGCCCTGCACAGCCACCAGAACATGGCCCGCGCCTATACCGATGGTTGGCACGACGACCTGGTCACGCCGTTCCTGGGCCTGACCCGCGACAACAATTTGCGCCCCGACCTTACCCTGGAAAAGCTGGCGGCGCTGAAACCGGTGTTCGAGCGCAGTGCCAAGGGCACGCTGACGGCGGGTAACTCCACGCCACTGACCGATGGTGCCTCGGTAGTGTTGCTGGGCAGTGAAGAGTGGGCACGTGAGCGCGGCTTGCCGGTTCTGGCCTACCTGCGCGATGGCGAGACGGCGGCGGTGGATTTCGTCAATGGCCAGGAAGGCCTTTTGATGGCCCCGGCCTACGCCGTGCCACGCCTGCTGGCGCGCAACGGCCTGACCTTGCAGGACTTCGACTACTACGAAATTCATGAAGCCTTCGCTGCGCAGGTGCTGTGCACCCTGAAGGCCTGGGAGGACGCCGACTACTGCCGCACGCGCCTCGGGCTTGCAGCGCCGCTTGGCGCCATTGACCGCAGCAAGCTCAACGTCAAGGGCAGCTCGCTGGCGGCCGGCCACCCGTTCGCGGCCACTGGCGGACGCATCGTCGCCAACCTGGCCAAGTTGCTGGCCGAGGCGGGCACTGGCCGTGGGCTGATTTCCATCTGCGCCGCCGGTGGTCAGGGGGTAACGGCGATTATCGAGCGCTGACCGGGGCCTGGGCGTCGATTTCGGCGAGGGTCTGCGACTTCTTGCGGTGCGAATAGCTTTCGGCAATCACCGAGCAAACGATGAGTTGCAGCGGGTGGTAGATCATGATCGGCAGCAGAATCAGGCCGAGGCCCGGGTTGGCGCCGAAAATCAGCGCGGCCATCGGTGCCCCGGCGGCCAACGACTTCTTGGTGGCGCAGAACACCGCTGCCACTTCGTCGGCATGGTTGAAATGCAGCGCCTTGGCGGTACGGGTGGTCAGCACCAGAATGACCGCCAGCAGAATTGCCGTGCCGACGAAAGCAGTCACCAGCACCGTGTCACCCTGTTGCTGCCACATGCCCGAGACCATGGAGTTGCAGAACGCGGCGTACACCAGCAGCAGAATCACCAGCTTGTCGATGACGTTGGTGTATTTCTTGTAGCGGGCAAATAACTTGCCCAGCAGCGGGCGCATCAATTGGCCCAGCACCAGCGGCAGCAACAACATGGCGCACAGGTCGAGCAGGGTCTTGCCCAGGTCGATGCCACCGCTGCCGGTGCCCACCACCAGGCTCACCAGCCACGGCGTGATGAAAATGCCCAGCACGCTGGACAGGCTGGCGTTGAGGATCGCCGCCGGCACGTTGCCGAAGGCGCTGCCGGTCAGGGCCACCGACGACGAGATAGTCGACGGCAGCGCGCACAGGTAAAAGAAGCCAAGCATCAGCGTGGGCGAGATGAAACGGCCGAACAGCTTGTCGCACACCAGCCAGATCAGCGGGAACACCACGAAAGTGAACACCTGAACCATGATGTGCAGGCGAGTGTTCTTCAGGCCGTGGCGAATCTGTTCGCCCGACAGGTTGATGCCGTGCATGAAGAACACCACGAACACCCCGGCGTTGATCACGTACTCTGCGTGCATCGAACCGCCGCTGGCACCAAAGCGCGGGAAAAAGTAGGCCAGCAGTGTGGCCAGGAACATGCCGAGCAGGAACCAGTCGGTCACTACGCGTTTTAGGTGTTTGAGCGCTTGCATAACGGGATCCTGCGGACGGATTTGTAATCATTGGTCGCAAAGATTACCGTGAGCAATCTCCTGCCGTCTTGCGACATAAGGCCAACCGATGCCGACTAACGGACAAATAGGCCAGCCACGCCAGATTCCCGATCTCAGCCGCCTGCCACGGCCCCTGTATGCCCGCGCCGAAAGCCTGAACGCTGGCTCCTGGACACCGCCGCACCAGCATGAATGGGTGCAGTTTTCTTACGCCATCAGTGGCGTGCTGGGCGTGCACACCGCCGAGGGCAGCTTCTTCGCGCCACCCCAGTGGGGCGTTTGGATACCGGCCGGCCTGGAGCATCAGGTGGTCAGTTCCATGCGCGCCGAAATGCGCAGCCTGTATGTTCGCCGCGAAGAGGCCCCCTGGGCCTCACAGCGCTGTCGGGTGCTGGAAGTCACGCCGCTGGCGCGGGAACTGATCAAGGGTTTTTGCCAACTGCCGGTGGATTACCCCGAAGGTGATACCGCCGAAGCGCGCCTGGCCCAGGTACTGCTGGACCAGTTGGCCAGCCTGCCGGAGGTGGGCTTCTCGCTGCCGTTGCCGCGCCACCCGCGCTTGCTGGCGCTGTGCAACGAACTGATCGAAAACCCCGAGCACGCCGTGACCCTCAGCGACTGGGCGAGCCGCCTGGGCACCTCGGAGAAAACCCTGATGCGCCTGTTCCAGCGCGAAACCGGCCTGAGCTTCCGAGGCTGGCGCCAGCGCATGCGCCTGTTGTCGTCGCTGGATGCGCTGGAGCAGGGGCACAGCGTGACCACGGCGGCACTGTGCAGTGGCTACGATTCCACCTCGGCGTTCATCGCAGCGTTCAAGGGGCTGTTCGGCATCACGCCGGGTGAGCTGTTTCGTTAAACGCGATTTCCTCCAGGCGGGTCACTCGGATCAGGTGCGGAACCGCCGCACCAACCCATCCAGTTCATTGGACAGCCCCGCCAGGCTCTGCGAGTCGTTACGGGCGGTGTTGGCCAGTTCGGCCACCAGTTGCGCATCGCCATGGATCTGGCTGATGTGGCGGTTGATGTCCTCGGCCACCTGGTGCTGTTCCTCGGCGGCGGTGGCTATCTGGGTGTTCATGTCGCGGATCACGTCCACCGACTCGCGGATTTGACCGAAGCTGACGCGCGCCTGGCCGATGCGTTCCACCGATTGTTGCGACACCTCCAGGCTGGCGTGCATCTGCTGCGCGACCTGGCTAGTGCGTTGCGCCAGGGTGCCGAGCAAGCCGTCGATCTCGGCGGTGGAGTCGGCCGTGCGCTTGGCCAGTGCCCGTACCTCATCGGCGACCACGGCAAAGCCACGGCCTTGCTCGCCGGCGCGGGCGGCCTCGATGGCAGCGTTCAGCGCCAGCAGGTTGGTCTGTTCGGCAATGGAGCGGATGGTGCCGAGAATCGACTGGATATCGTTGCTGTCGCGCTCCAGTTGCGCGATCGACTGCGCGGACTGTTCGATCTCCTGGCTCAGGCGGTCGACACTGTTGACCGCGGCATCGATCTGCTGCTGGCCTTCGCGGGCCTGGCGCTGGCCGCTGTCGGCGGAGTCGGCGGCCTGGCTGCACGAGCGCGCCACTTCGTTGGCGGTGGCGACCATTTCGTGGAACGCCGTGGACACCATGTCCACCGCTTCGCGCTGGCGCCCGGCGGCGTCGGCCATGTTCGACGACACCTGGGTGGAGTGGTTGGAGCTGGCGAGGATCTTGTTCGCCGCACCACCGATGTGCTGGATAAGGCTGCGAATGGCGCCCAGGAACTGGTTGAACCAGTTGGCCAGTTGCGCGGTTTCATCGCTGCCACGAATCACCAGGTTCTGGGTCAGGTCGCCTTCGCCCTGGGCGATGCCTTCCAGGCCGCTGGCCACGCTGCGGATCGGCCGCACGATGAGGGTGGCGAAGCTGGCGCCGACCACCGCGAAAATCAGTGCGAGCACGGCGGCGATGCCACCGATCAGCCAGGTCAGCTGGGTGGCCGAGCTCATCACTTCGCTCTGCTTGATCAGGCCGATGAAGGTCCAGCCCAACTGCTCCGACGGCCAGACGTTGGCCATGTAGCGCTCGCCATTGATTTGTACCTCCACCAGGCCTTTGCCGGCCTTGGCCAGTTGCGCGTAGCCCTCGCCCAGGTCGCCCAGGGCCTTGAAGTTGTGCTCGGGCTGTTTGGGGTCGACCAGCACGGTGCCGTCGCGCTCCATCAGCATCAGGTAGCCCGATTCCCCGAGTTTGATCTGCTTGACGATCTCGGTCAGGCCCTTGAGCGACACGTCGATGTTGACCACGCCACCCTGGCTGCCCAGTTGGTTGGCCACCGCGTGCACGGTACTCACCAATACCGCGTCATCGCCGGCCCAGTAATAGGCCGAGGTACGCAGGGTCTTGCCGGGGTTGGCCATGGCTGTCTTGTACCAGGGGCGCTGGCGTGGGTCGTAGTTGGCCATTTTCGGGTCGCCGGGCCAGAAGGCGTAGCCGCCGGCGCTGGTGCCGTAGGACACGTAGGAATAGTTGGGGTGGCTGGCGGCCAGGCTGGCGAAGAAGTCGTACAGTTGCTTGTCTTTCTCGCCCATGGGAATGTCGGCGGCGTTGGCGCCCATGTAGCTTTTGAGGCTGGCGTCGGCGCCCTTGACCAGCGGGTGCGCGGCCAGGAAGTCGACGTTCTGGCTGATGCCGTCGAAGAACAGCTGCATGGCGTTCGCCACCTGGCGGATCTCGCGGCTGCTGCCGTCGACGAAATTGCTCCTGGCATCGCTGCGCAGGTTGAGTATGACCAAGGTGGCGACCAGGACAATCGGCAGGCAGGCAATCACCGCGAAGGCCCAGGTCAGTTTCTGTTTGATGTTCATCCGCGCTCCAGAATCTTTTTTATATAAAAGGGGCAGTTCATCGAAAACAAAACGATCAGCGCAGGCGTGGTTTTTGGAATGCCTGCGCTGACAGTGTCGGCTGGTATACCAAGAAATTGAGGTGAATTTTTCGCCTGGGGGGAGTCAAACGGTGCAGCTGTCAGAATCGCTTACAGTGCTTGGCATTGCCTTTGCTCTGGAAAAGTCGGCATTGTGGCGCCACTGTGAGAGGATGGCCGCCGAACCCTTGCATTCCGCGTGTTTGGTTACAAAGGACCCACAATAAAAGCTGATGAAGACTCCAAAACGCATTGAACCCCTGATCGAAGACGGTCTGGTTGACGAGGTGCTGCGGCCACTGATGAGTGGTAAAGAGGCAGCGGTCTATGTGGTGCGCTGTGGTAAAGAGCTGCGCTGCGCCAAGGTCTACAAGGAGGCGAACAAACGAAGTTTTCGTCAGGCGGCCGAGTACCAGGAAGGTCGCAAGGTGCGTAACAGCCGTCAGGCCCGGGCCATGGCCAAGGGCTCGAAATTTGGCCGCAAGGAAGCTGAAGAGGCCTGGCAGAACGCCGAAGTGGCCGCGCTGTTCCGCCTGGCCAGTGCCGGTGTGCGGGTGCCCAAGCCGTTCGACTTCCTCGAAGGCGTGTTGCTGATGGAACTGGTGGCCGACGAGTACGGCGACGCGGCGCCACGCCTCAACGACGTGGAGCTGGAACCGGACCAGGCCCGTGAATATCACGAGTTCCTGATTCGCCAGATCGTGCTGATGCTGTGCACCGGCCTGGTGCATGGCGACCTGTCGGAGTTCAACGTACTGCTGGGGCCCGATGGCCCGGTGATCATCGACCTGCCGCAGGCGGTGGATGCGGCGGGCAACAACCACGCCTTCAGCATGCTGGAGCGTGACGTGGGCAACATGGCCAGCTACTTCGGCCGCTTCGCCCCGGAGTTGCGCGAGACCCGTTATGCGCGGGAAATGTGGGCCCTGTACGAAGAGGGCAAACTGCACCCCGCCAGCGTACTGACGGGTGTGTTCGCCGATGATGAGAGCGTGGCCGACGTCAATAGCGTGATGCGCGAGATCGAAGCCGCGCGCCTGGACGAAGCCCGTCGCCAGGCCGCCCGCAGTGCCGAAGATGCGCCCCCGGCCAAGGCCGAGGAACCGCCACCGCCGTGGTTGCAATAACGCCACGCCGCTGACGCAGCCTGGCGTCCGGGGGTTACGCTGATGCCTGGCAACACCCGCCTGACGCCAGGTCCGCCAGGATCGGGCAATCCGGCCGGTCGTTGCCCTGGCAGTGCGATGCCAGGTTCTGCAGGGTGTCGCGCAGCCCCGTCAATTCTGCAATGCGCCGGTTCAGGTCGTCGATGTGCCTGTGCGCCAGGGCCTTCACGTCGGCGCTGGCGCGACCACGGTCCTGCCACAGGGTCAGCAGTTGCGCCACTTCCTCCAACGAAAACCCCAGGTCCCGCGAACGCTTGATAAACGCCAGCGTGTGCAGGTCATCGTCCTGGTACAAGCGGTAGCCGCTGTCAGTACGGGTGGCCGGCTTGAGCAGGCCGGTGGACTCGTAATAGCGGATCATCTTGGCGCTCAGGCCGCTGTGGCGGGCGGCCTGGCCGATATTCATGTTCATGGGTTCATTCCTCATCATCCAGGCCGCTGGGCTTCCAGGTTTTCAGCAGCAGGGCGTTGCTGACCACGCTGACACTCGACAGCGCCATGGCCGCGCCGGCCAGTACCGGGTTGAGCAGGCCAAACGCGGCCAGCGGTATGCCGATCAGGTTATACACAAACGCCCAGAACAGGTTCTGGCGAATTTTGCCGTACGTCTTGCGGCTGATCTCCAGCGCGGCCGGCACCAGGCGCGGGTCGCCGCGCATCAGGGTGATGCCGGCCGCCTGCATAGCCACGTCGGTGCCGCCGCCCATGGCGATGCCGATATCGGCGGCGGCCAGGGCGGGCGCGTCGTTGATGCCGTCACCGACCATGGCGACCACGCCGTCAGCCTTGAGCCGCACAATGGTGGCGGCCTTGTCGGCGGGCAGCACTTGGGCATGCACATCGCGGATGCCCAGCGCCTGGGCCACTACCCGGGCGCTGCCCTGGTTGTCGCCGGTCAGCAGGTGGCTGCTGATACGCCGCGCGGTCAATTGCGCCACCGCCGCGGCCGCTCCCGGTTTCACCCTGTCGCCGAACGCCAGCAGCCCTAGCACCCGTGGCGCGGAGCCCTGCTCGACCAGCCACGACAGCGTGCGACCTTCCTGTTCCCACGCGGTTGCCTGGGCTTGCAGGGCATCGCCTGCCAGGCCGCTGTCTTCCAGCAGGCGCCGATTGCCCAGCGCCAGGGCGTGGCCCTGCACGCTGCCGCTGACGCCACGGCCTGTCAGGGCGCGGGCGTCCAGGGGCGTCTCGACGGTCAACTGGCGCTCGGCACAGGCATCCAGCACAGCCTTGGCCAGCGGGTGCTCGCTGCCCCGTTGCAGGCTGCCCGCCCACTGCAACAGCGTTGCCTCATCCACGCCCAGTGGCTGCCAGTGCACCAGGGTGGGGGTGCCTGAGGTCAACGTACCGGTCTTGTCGAACACCACGCGGTTGACGGCGTGGGCGCGCTCCAGCGCTTCAGCGTCCTTGATCAGAATGCCGTGGCGCGCGGCCACGCCGGTACCGGCCATGATCGCCGCAGGCGTTGCCAGGCCCAGGGCACAGGGGCAGGCGATCACCAGCACGGCGACCGCATTGATGATGGCGACCTCCAGCGATGCACCGTGCAGCCACCAGCCCACCAGGGTGGCCAGGGCCAGCACCAGCACCGCCGGCACGAACACTTGGCTGACGCGGTCCACCAGCTTCTGGATAGGCGCTTTGGCCGCCTGGGCGTCTTCCACCAGGCGAATGATTCGCGCCAGCACGCCTTCACCGCCCAGGGCACGGGCTTCGATGAGCAAGCGGCCTTCGCCGTTGATGGCGCCGCCGACTACCGCATCACCCGGCTGTTTGGCCACGGGCAGGCTTTCGCCACTGATCAATGACTCATCGGCATGGCTGCGCCCCTCGACCACCTCGCCGTCGACGGCAAAGCGCTCGCCGGGGCGCACGATGATCCGGTCGCCCAGGCGCAATTGGCCGATGGCCACATCCTCTTCGATACCGTCACGCAGGCGCACCGCGCGTTCCGGCCGCAGGTGCTCCAGGGCGCGAATGGCACTGGCGGTCTGGCGCTTGGCGCGGCTTTCCAGGTACTTGCCCAGCAGCACCAGGGCGATGACCACGGCCGATGCTTCGAAATACAGGTGAGGCATGCCGCCGGCCGGCGTGCGTGCCCATTCGTACAGGCTCAGACCGTAACCGGCACTGGTGCCCAGGGCCACCAGCAAGTCCATGTTGCCAGCCTTCGCCCGCACTGCCTTGAAGGCCGCCACGTAGAAGCGCGCGCCCAGGATGAACTGCACCGGCGTGGCCAGGGCCCATTGCAGCCAGGCCGGCAACATCCAGTCCAGCCCGAACGGCTGCACCAGCATGGGTATGATCAGCGGCAAGGCCAGCAGCAGTGCGGCAGCCAGCGCCAGGCGCTCGCGGCGCAGCGCGATGGCCGGGTCGGCCACCGGTGCGTCCGGCAGGGTGGCGCTGTAGCCGGCTTTTTCCACGGCAGCGATCAACCGGGCCGGGTCCATGCTTTGCGCCAGTTCGATGTGGGCACGCTCGCTGGCCAGGTTGACGCTGGCCAGCTTCACCCCGTCGACTTTGTTGAGGGCGCGCTCGACCCGCCCGGCGCAGCTGGCGCAGGTCATGCCTGCGATGGGCAGTTCGAGGGTAAGGGCATTGGGCATTGCAGGTCCTCCTGAGCAGAGGACCCTAGAATCAACCTTGCCACCTTGGCAAGGTCAAGCGTCGGTCAATATTGATCCTGCGGCGCCGGTTTCAAGTACATGCCGTTGGGGCCATTGGCAATGCGGTACTTCTGCACTTCTCCCGCGTGCAGGGTCAGAGCCGTGGCATTCGGCGCCGGCAACCCGGGCGCGCAGCCAGGTGCCTGGCCAGGCTCCTGCATCAGGCGCACCACCACCTTGCCCGGCGGCAGGTTGAACGACACTTCCTGCTCCTGGAACAGGCGGCCCACCTTGTTATCGCCAATGTAGATACCCAGCTCGCACGGGGTGCCGACTTCCAGGCGCTCACGGGAAATGATCAGGACGCTGTAGTCCTGGATGCTCTCGGCATTGGCCCAGAGCGACAGGGTCATCAGACCCAGGATGCCCAAGAGGCGGGAAACGGACCTGCGCATGGCGCATCTCTCCTGCTGTATAGATCGTCGATGCCAGAGCTTGGCGCAGCAGCGGGGTAATTTCCAGCCCGGCAGCAATCGGCAGAACTTGACCTTGTCATGATGGCAATGTTGAAGCTATACCTTCATCAGCATTCAGGAGTTACCACCATGCAAGCGTTCAACGTTCAAGGCATGACCTGCGGGCACTGCGTGCGCGCCGTCACCCAGGCCGTGCAGGCGCTGGACCCGGCCGCCAAGGTCGAAGTGGACCTGGCCGGCGCCACGGTGCGTGTCGACAGCCAGCAACCGGCCGCGTCCATCATCGCCGCCATCCAGGAAGAAGGCTACAGCGTTGCCTGAGTGACATAGGGTCGCGCTTTTCGCGTTTGGGGATCCGTGCGGTTAAACTACTCCGTTGCCCTGTTTGCAGCACTGCACTGGATCCTTGATGAACCTCAGAACCATCCTTATTCTCGGCGCCCTCAGCGCTTTCGGGCCGCTGGCCATCGACTTCTATCTGCCGGGATTCCCGGCAATGGCCCAGGCGTTCGGCACCGACGAGCAACACATTCAGCTGACCCTGGCGGCCTATTTCCTGGGCCTGTCCATCGGCCAGCTGGCCTACGGCCCCATCGCCGACCGCTTCGGCCGCCGCGTGCCACTGCTGGTGGGCGTGGGTCTGTTCACCCTGTCGTCGCTGGCCTGCGCCTTTGCGCCGAGCCTTGATTGGCTGATTGCCGCGCGCTTCATCCAGGCGCTGGGCGGTTGCGCGGGCATGGTGCTGTCGCGGGCGATCGTCAGCGACAAGTGCGATGCGGTGGGCTCGGCCAAGGTGTTCTCGCAGCTGATGCTGGTGATGGGCCTGGCACCGATTCTGGCGCCGATGCTCGGCGGCCTGCTGGTCAACACCCTGGGCTGGCAGTGGATCTTCTTCCTGCTGACCGCCTTCAGCGCCCTGGCCGGCCTGGCCGTGGCCCTGGGCCTGCCGGAAAGCATGCCTGCCCACCACCCGCGTCAACCGCTGAGCGGGGCGCTGGGCCGCTACGTGGGCCTGCTCAAGGATCCGCTGTTTCTCGGCAACGCACTGACCGGTGGCGTGGCCATGGCCGGCATGTTTGCCTACGTGGCGGGTTCGCCGTTTGTGTTCATCAAGCTCTATGGCGTACCGGCCGAGCATTACGGCTGGCTGTTCGGCAGCAACGCCGCGGGTTTCATCCTGGTGGCCCAGGTCAACGCCCGCCTGCTGGCAAAGCGCGGCCCGGCGCACCTGCTGGCACGCGCCGTATGGGTGTACCTGGCGGCAGCGCTGGTGCTATTGGGTGTGGCCTCGCTGCACACCACGCAACTGTGGCCGTTGCTGATTCCGCTGTTCATCTGCATCGCCAGCCTGGGCTGCATCATTCCCAACGCTTCAGCCTGTGCCATGAATGGGCAGGGCGCCCGTGCCGGCAGCGCCTCGGCCTTGCTCGGCTGCCTGCAATTCAGCGTGGCCGCCGGCTCCGCCTCGCTGGTGGGCGCGCTGTATGACGGCAGCGCCATTCCCATGGCACTGGTGATCAGCGGCTGTGGCCTGCTGGCGGTAGGGTTGGCGATGCTGACCCAGTGGGTAAAGCGGTTGCGCGCGGCCTAGTTGGCGGCACGCTGCTGGCGGTAAGGTAGCCGATGGGGGGCGGCGAGGCGCGATTCCAGAGTTACGATGAAAGCCCGGGCCTCGGCTTCGCTGCGAAAGGTCACGACATGCTGGTCAAGGCGTACCTGCCAGTGGCTGCCGCCTTCCCTGGCCAATTCGGTGAGCACTATCTTCATGGCTGATTCCTCCGGGGGTCAGAGGCCTCAAGTGTAGCGCCGGGCAACCGCAATGGATTGATCCGGCGCAATCTTTGGACTGACGGTCATGCGTGCATGACCGTCCGTCGCCATCAGAAGCCTTCCAGCACGATCTTGCCCTGTGCCTTGCCGCTTTCCAGCAGGGCATGGGCACGCTTGAGGTTTTGCGCGTTGATGCGGCCAAAGTGTTCGCCCACCGTGGTGCGCAGGGTGCCGGCGTCGATCAGCTCGGCCACGCGGTTGAGCAGGTTGTGCTGCTCGATCATGTCTGGCGTCTCGAACAGCGAGCGGGTGTACATGAACTCCCAGTGCAGCGACAGACTCTTGCGTTTGAGCAGGCTGATGTCCAGCGCCTTGGGGTCGTCGATCAGCGCCAGGCGGCCTTGGGGGGCCAGTGCTTCCACCAGCTCAGCCAGGTGCTGGTCGGTCTGGGTCAGGCTGGCGACGTGGGTCACCGGGCCCAGGCCCAAGCGCTTGAGTTCAGCGCTCAACGGCTGGCTGTGGTCGATGACATGGTCGGCGCCCAGTTCACCCACCCATTGCTGGGTTTGCGGGCGCGAAGCGGTGCCGATCACTGTCATCCCGGTGAGTTGGCTGGCCAACTGAGTGAGGATGGAACCGACGCCGCCGGCGGCACCCACGATCAGCAGGCTTTGCCCTTCGTCCTGTTTGCCTTGCTTGACCTGCAGGCGTTCGAACAGCAGTTCCCAGGCGGTGATAGCCGTCAGCGGCAGCGCCGCCGCGTCGGCGAAGCCCAGGCTGGCGGGCATGCGCCCGACAATGCGCTCATCTACAACGTGCAGTTCGCTGTTGCCGCCGGCACGGGCGATGGAGCCTGCGTAATACACCCGGTCACCGGGCTTGAACAGGCTGACCTGGCTGCCTACCGCCTGCACCACGCCGGCCACGTCCCAGCCCAGCACCTTGGCGTCGCCGTCTTGCGGGGCAACGTTCTGGCGAACCTTGGTGTCGACCGGGTTCACCGAAATGGCATGCACCGCCACCAGCAGGTCGCGTGGGCCTGGTTCCGGGGCGGGCAGTTCAACGTCCTGCAAGGCGGCAGGATCGCTGATGGGCAGCGAGGCGTAATAAGCAATGGCTTTCATGAAAGGCTCCAAAGGGATGGCCATGGATAAGGTGCCCCATCATTAGCTATTTCTTTAGCGGCTAAAACCGGCTAAAACCACAGTCTCTTTCAATATTTTTTTGATAATGACCATGGTGCGATTCGACGACCTGCAACTGTTTGTCCGTGCGGCCGAGTTGGGCAGTTTGTCCGCCGCCGCCCGGGTCATGGACCTGTCACCGGCGGTGGCCAGTGCCGCGCTCAAACGCATCGAGGCGCAACTGGGCGCGCGTCTGCTGGCTCGCTCCACTCGCAGCCTGCGCTTGACCGCCGAGGGCGAGGGCTTCCTGGAGTACGCCCGCACCGCGCTGGCGAGCCTGGAAGAAGGCCGCCAGTATTTGGCGCGGGGCCAGGAACAGGTCAGTGGCGTGCTCCAGCTGTCCGCACCGTCAGACTTTGGCCGCAACGTGCTACTGCCGTGGCTGGACGACTTCCAGCGACAGCACCCCAGGCTTTCGGTGCGCCTGCTGCTGGGCGACCGTATTGCCGACCTGTTCCGCCAGCCCGTGGACCTTGCCCTGCGCTACGGCGAACCGGAGGACTCCAGCCTGGTGGCGCTGCCGATCAGCCCGCACAACCGCCGGGTGTTGTGCGCTTCGCCTGGCTACCTGGCCGCCCATGGGCAGCCGCGGCAGGTGGAACAGTTGGCCCACCATAATTGCCTGCTGTTCATGCTCGGGGGGCGGGTGCATGATCATTGGCGTTTTACCGATGGCAAACGCGATCTGGGCCTGACCGTGCAAGGCGATCGCTTCAGCGACGACGCGGATGTGGTTCGGCGCTGGGCGCTGGCCGGCGCCGGCATTGCCTATAAATCATGGCTGGACGTGGCCGCCGACGTTTTGGCCGGGCGCCTGGTGGTATTGATGCCCCACCTGGCGGGTGAGCGAACGCCGCTCAACTTGTTGTGCGCCCATCGCGCGCAGTTGAGCAAACCGATCAATTTGTTGCGTGACCGTTTGCGGGAAGGGTGTACCGAATTGTCCAGAAGTTATCCGGGGCTGTAGTAATCAGCCGACTTCTTCTGCCTCCTTTTTTTCTTTTTGCTGTAGGTATTTACTCCCCATTTGACAATAGTCGGTTAGTTTCCATGGTGGCAAAGTGTTGAATTGACGTGTCCGTAGCGCTTCATTCGTCGCTGTGCATGGTTTTATTTCCATTTGCGTTGCCGCCGTGCTTGGCCCACACAGCGTGTTTATGCGTGCTTAAGCGTTTCTTATATCAACTTGTACAAAATCGTACGCATATAATGAACGGGCAGCCATTGCCATCGAGAGAGGCCAGCCGAGTCCGGTGTCTGAACATGTTCGCCTCTTTCTTTTCCCATGGAAGTTATTTCCATGGAGCATGTGAAAGATCAACTTCTGGCACTTCTTACCTCTTTCGTTGGAGCTGTTTCAGTGACCGCTGACCGCAGTGGCCATACAGACGAATGTTTCGACAGGGAGTTAATACATGGAATACGCACCGAGCATCAGCCATATCGCCATGCTACTGGCCGATCCGAAGCGCAGCGCGATGATATGGGCCTTGATAGACGGGTCAGCCCGCGCCTCTGAAGAGTTGGCCCTGCTGGCGGGCCTGACTCCCTCTTCAGCCAGTGCGCACCTGGCACGGCTGGCGGCGGGCGGCCTGCTGAAACTCGAAGCCCGGGGCCGCAAGCGCTTCTTCAAGCTGGCCACCCCCCAGGTGGGCACAGCGGTAGAGGCGCTGGCCAGCGTGTGGGCCGGCCGCGCCGGTGTGCCCGCCGACGTGGTGCTGGCCACCTTGCCACCCACGCCACCGGCCATGCGCAAGGCGCGCTTGTGCCATGACCACCTCGGCGGGCAATTGGCGGTGGAGCTGTTTCAGCGCCTGCTGGATGCCGGCTGGGTAGAACAACACGATCAGCGACTGGAGGTGACGTACCTGGGGGTGGAGCAGTTGGCCCGCAGGGGCATCTACATTCAGGCATTGGCCAGCCATCAGGATCAGGCGGCCTGCGCCTGCTGCGACTGGAGCAATGACCGCCCGCACCTGGGCGGGGCCTTGGGCGCCAGCTTGCTCAGGCTGTTCCTGCAATCGGGGTGGCTGCGCATGAGTGATGAGTCACGGGTGTTGCACATCACCCAGTTGGGGCTGCGGGAAATCGGCAAAATCGCCGAAGCGGTGCAATTGCCAAGCGCCAGTTAGCCCGCCATAGGCACGGCGCCCTCGGCCCAGAGCCGTCGGCGTCGTATACAGGACGGCGCGGTGTCGCTGTCAGGCATAGGCGCGCGCCTCAATCACGCACACTCGTTGCAGCACAAGCGCATCGAGGACCAGCCTATGCCCACATCAGCATTCAGCGCGGCGGAGCGCCTGGAGCGCCTGCCCGTCAGCGGTTACCACCGGCTGATTTTCATCGTCATTGCCCTGGCGTTCCTGTTCGACTCCATGGACCTGGCGATGATGACCTTCCTGTTGGGCTCGATAAAAGCGGAATTCGGCCTGAGCAGCGCCCAGGCCGGGCTGCTGGCCAGTTCGAGTTTCTTCGGCATGGTGGTGGGTGCGTCGCTGTCGGGCATGCTGGCCGACCGTTTCGGGCGCAAGCCGGTGTTCCAATGGAGCATTGTGCTCTGGGGCGTGGCCAGCTACCTGTGTTCCACCGCGCAACAACTGGAGACGCTGACGCTGTTCCGGGTGTTGCTGGGCATTGGCATGGGCATGGAATTTCCCATTGCCCAATCAATGCTTTCCGAATTGATTCCGGCCCGTCAGCGTGGCCGCTACATCGCCTTGATGGATGGTTTCTGGCCCTTGGGGTTTGTCGCCGCCGGGGTGCTCTCCTATTGCCTGTTGCCGGTGATCGGGTGGCGTTCACTGTTCCTGGTGCTGGCGATACCGGCGGTGTTCGTGCTGGCGGTGCGTTTCTTCATTCCCGAGTCGCCGCGCTGGCTGGAGCATTCCGGGCAGCACCAGGCGGCCGACCGGGTGCTGTCGCACATTGAAGGCAAGGTGCGCCGCTCCCTGGGTGGCGCGCCGTTGCCCGAGCCTGTGGCCATGGCGCGCCAGGAGCCGGCGGCAACGGGTTTTTTTGCGGCGTTCGCGGCCTTGTGGTCACCGGTCTACCGCCAGCGCACGCTGATGATTTGGGCGCTGTGGTTTTTCGCCCTGCTGGGCTTCTATGGGCTGACGTCATGGCTGGGCGCCTTGCTGCAGCAGTCGGGGTTCGCGGTGACGCAGTCGGTGTACTACACGGTGCTGATTTCCCTGGGCGGCATCCCGGGGTTTCTGATGGCGGCGTGGCTGGTGGAGCGCTGGGGGCGCAAGCCCACGTGCGTGCTGACGCTGCTGGGCGGCGGGGCGATGGCGTTCGTGTACGGGCAAAGCGCGGTGTTTGGTGGCAACCTGGGATTGTTGATCGGCTCAGGGTTGCTGATGCAGTTCTTTCTGTTTGGCATGTGGGCGGTGCTCTACACCTATACGCCCGAACTGTATCCGACGTCGGCGCGGGCCACCGGGTCGGGCTTTGCTTCGGCGATTGGCCGGGTAGGGTCGCTGCTGGGGCCAATGGTCACCGGGCTGGTGTTTCCGTTGACGGGGCAGGGCGGGGTGTTTGCCTTGGGGGCGCTGTGCTTCGCCTTGGCGGCGCTGGTGGTGTGGCTGTTCGGCATCGAGACGCGTGGGCGTACGCTGGAGGAACTGACGGTGGGGTAGGCCCTGACGCGGCCAGGCCGCGTCAGGGCACAATGTCAGGGCTTGACCAGGCGCGCATCCAGGCTGTTCTGCGCCAGGCGTCTGGCCTGGTCCTGGGTCATGCCCAGGTGGGTGTGCAGGGCGTGGAAGTTCTCGGTCACGTAGCCGCCGAAGTAGGCCGGGTCATCGGAGTTGACCGTGACCTTCACGCCACGTTCGAGCATGTCGAGGATGTTGTGCTGGCTCATGTGGTCGAACACGCACAGCTTGGTGTTGGACAGCGGGCACACGGTCAGTGGGATCTGCTCGTCGATGATGCGCTGCATCAGGCGCTCGTCTTCGATGGCGCGCACGCCATGGTCGATACGCTGGATCTTCAGCAGGTCCAACGCTTCCCAGATGTACTCGGGCGGGCCTTCTTCACCGGCGTGGGCCACGGTCAGGAAGCCTTCGCCACGGGCGCGGTCGAACACGCGCTTGAACTTGCTTGGCGGGTGGCCCATTTCCGAGCTGTCCAGGCCCACGGCCACGAACGCATCACGAAACGGCAGCGCCTGGTCCAGGGTTTTCTCGGCTTCTTCTTCGCTCAGGTGGCGCAGGAAACTGAGGATCAGGCCGCTGCCGATGCCCAGCTGTTCACGGCCATCCTTGAGTGCGTGAGTGATGCCATTGAGCACCACTTCGAACGGCACGCCACGGTCGGTGTGGGTCTGCGGGTCGAAGAACGGTTCGGTGTGAATCACGTTCTGCGCCTTGCAGCGCTGCAGGTAGGCCCAGGTCAGGTCGTAGAAGTCCTGTTCGGTGCGCAGCACGTCGGCGCCCTGGTAGTACAGGTCGAGGAATTCCTGCAGGTTATTGAACGCATAGGCCGCGCGCAGGGTTTCCACGTCGTTCCACGGCAGGGCGATCTTGTTGCGCTCGGCCAGGGCGAACAGCAGTTCCGGTTCCAGCGAACCTTCCAGGTGAAGGTGCAGTTCTGCCTTGGGCAGGGCGTTCAGCCAATCGTACATAACGGTGTCTCTTAGAGGTGCAATGGGCCGCATTCTACAGAGGTTACCGCTGCAATGAGCGATAACCTGACCAGCCGGTTCAGATAGCCCCGGCCTGCTCGCGTCGGTAGGCGTAGGTATCGGCGAACCGTGACAGCAGGAAATCCGCGCAGGTGGTGGGCGGGTACTTGGCCGGACGGCCGATATCCTGACAGCCCGGCAGGCACTCAATGCGGGTGTCGGGGTGCGGTTCGGCGAAGAACGGCATGGAGTAGCGGTCGATGCCCAGCGGGCTGATCACCCGGTGCGGGGTGGAGACGTACTGGTCGTTGCTCCAGCGCGCCATCATGTCCCCCAGGTTGACCACGAACGTGCCCTCGATGGGCGGCGCGTCGATCCACTGGCCGTCGACGTTGCGTACCTGCAGGCCACCGGCGGTGTCCTGGTACAGCAGGGTAATGCAGCCATAGTCGGTATGGGCCCCGGCGCCTTGCTGCTCGGCGCTGCTGGCGGTCTGGCGGGGCGGGTAGTGGATCATGCGCAGCACGCTGACCGGCGCTTTGAAGCGTTGGTCGAAGAAGTCTTCGTCAATGTCCAGCGCCAGGGCGATAGCCCGCAGCAGCGTTTGCGCCAGCGCTTGCATGTCTTGGTAATGCCCCTCCATCAGCGCTTGCCAGCCGGGCAACTGTGGGTGGCGATTGGGCCCGCGCAGGGGCTTTTCGGCGAGTACCTCCGGGTGTTCGGCCGGCAGGTGCAGGCCCATGTCGAAGGTTTCCTTCAGGTCGCTGGGCAGGCTGGGGTCCAGCTGTTCGGTGGCGATGGCGCCGTAGCCGCGGTGATGGCGGGTCTGGGTGATGTCGATGGCCAGCTTGTCGGCCAGCGGCAGGGCAAAGAAGGCGTGGGCCGCGGCCTGCAGTTCGCTGATGCGCGCGGCGCTGATCGGGTGGCCCTTGATGTAGAAGAAGCCCCAGTGCCGGCAGGCATGGTCGATAGCCTTGGCCACCGCGAGCCAGCCCTGACGGTCAGCCTGGTACAGAGGCGCGATGTCGATGATCGGAAGCGTATCCATCTGCAATGTCCTGTGGGGCCGCCACCGGGGCGGCCCGCTTCGTTGTTATTGGGGCAGCTTGGCGGTCAGGCCTTCGACGTAGTAGTTCATGCCCGCCAGGTCAGCCAGGGTGGCGGAACTGCCGGCCGGAATTTTCACCGCGCCGGCCTGGTCCTTGATCGGCCCGGTGAACGGCTGGAACTCGCCGCTCTTGATGCTGGCGATCAGTTGCTCGGCCTGGGCCTTGATGTCGGCCGGGACAATGTCACTGATCGGCAGCTCGACGGTGCCATCCTTCAGGCCGCCCCAGTAGTCCTCGGACTTCCAGGTGTGGTCAATGACGCTCTGGGTGGTCTGCGTGTAGTAAGGCGTCCAGTTGTTGACGATGGAGGTGAGCACGGCCTTGGGCCCGAAGTGCGCCATGTCCGAGGCATAGCCCACGGCGTACACGCCACGACGCTCGGCGGTCTGGATCGGCGCCGGGCTGTCGGTGTGCTGGAAGATCACGTCGGCGCCCTGGTCGATCAGGGCGTTGGCGGCGTCGGCTTCCTTGCCCGGGTCGAACCAGGAGTTGACCCACACCACTTTCATTTCGGTGCCCGGGTTGTACTTGTTCAAGGCCAGCTGGATGGCGTTGATGTCGCGGATCACCTCCGGAATCGGGAATGAGGCCACGTAGCCGACTTTCTTGGTCTTGGTCATCTTCGCTGCCAGGAAGCCCCCCACGTAGCGACCCTCATAGGTGCGCGCCAGGTAGGTGCCCAGGTTTTTGCCCTGCTTGTAGCCGGTGGCGTGCTCGAACACGACGTTGGGAAACTGCTGTGCCACCTTGGCGGTGGGGTTCATGTAGCCGAACGAGGTGCTGAAGATCAGGTCGTACTTGTCCTTGGCCATGTTGCGGATCACCCGCTCGGCGTCGGCGCCTTCAGGTACGTTCTCGACATAGCTGGTGCTGATCTTGTCGCCCATCTTTTCCATCAGTTGCTTGCGGGCCAGCTCGTGCTGGTAGGTCCAGCCGTGGTCGCCGATCGGCCCTACGTAGACAAAGCCGATCTTCAGCGGGTCGGCGGCGCTCACGGCCAGGCTGGTGGCCAGGCCGATGGCCGCGGCGACTGTCCCCAACAGCGTCTTCAATGGGCGTTTTTGCATGTGTGTTCGAAGCTCCATGTTGTTGTGTGTGCTGCAGGCCAATGCAAAAAATTGACCAACAGGACAACAACCGCAGCCACCGCGTGCTAATTGGTAGCCGCAGTTACGGCAGCGGCTACAGTGGTGCGCGGGCGCCGGGAGTTGCTTTGTGATGGTGCGAGGGAAACCATCCACCGCCGTCTACAGTCACTAGCTCAACGATCGAATGCTGGACGCCCTGATGTTGACTCTATTCAAGCAAGAGAAGTACCTGCTGCTGGCGTTGATCGTCACCTGCGTGGCCTACCCGCTGCAGCCCTGGTTGATGGGCCACGGCCATGGCGTGGCACTGCTGGCCGGGGTGGTGCTGGTGGCGGCGATTGTGTGCGCTTCCGTGCAGGTGGCGCAGCACGCCGAACTGCTGGCCGAGAAGGTCGGCGACCCTTACGGCACCATGATCCTGACCTTATCGGCCGTGCTGGTGGAAGTGGTGATACTGGCGATCATGATGAGCAACGAGGCGTCACCGACCCTGGTGCGCGATACCATCTATTCGGCGGTGATGCTGGACATCAACGGCATTCTTGGCCTATGCGCGTTGATGGGTGGCATCAAGCATGGCGAGCAGGTGTACAACGATGACTCAGCGCGTTCATACGGGGTGATGATCATGACCGCCATGGGCATTTCCATGGTGGTGCCCGAGTTCATTCCCCAGGCGGACTGGAAGCTGTACTCGGTGTTCACCATTGGCGCCACGGTGATTCTGTACACCGTGTTCCTGCGCATGCAGACCGGGCCACACAGTTACTTCTTCAGCTACAGCTACCCGAAGAAAAAACGCCGGCAGGCCAGCAGCGGTGCACAGCCGGCGCCGATCAACTTGCCGCTGTCGATCGGCACACTGGTGTTTGGTGTGGTGGTGATTGGCGCTCTGGCCGAGGTGATGTCCAAGACCCTGGACTATGGCCTGGAAGGCAGCGGTGCGCCGCCGGTGCTGATGGCCATTGTCGTGGCCGCGATTTCGGCCGCGCCCGAGATTCTGACCGCGTTGCGGGCCGCCCTGGCCAACCGCATGCAGTCCACCGTCAACGTCGCGCTGGGAGCGTCGCTGTCGACGGTGATTCTCACGGTACCCGTGATGGAGGCCATGGCGCTGTACACCGGGCAACCCTTCCAGATGGCCATGACCCCGGTGCAGACGGTGATGATCGCCATCACCCTGATTGTCAGCGCCATCAACCTTAACGATGGCGAAACCAACGCCATCGAAGGCATGACCCACTTCGTGTTGTTCGCCACCTTCCTGATGCTGGCGTGCCTGGGGCTGTGACATAACGGCAACCATCCGTGGCGGCGGCCGCCAGGGGAGCAGTCAGGCGCCGCTGATGAGCGCCTTGGCGGCCTGCCGGTGATCGGCGATCAGCCCCTGCACATCCAGCCCTTCCACCTGGCCATCGATCACCCGCCACTGGCCTGCCACCATCACGCGGTCGGCCTTGTCGGCGCCGCACAGCAGCAATGCACTCAACGGGTCGTGGCTGCCGGAGAAGCGCAACTCGTCCAGCTTGAACAACGCCAGGTCGGCCTGTTTGCCCACTGCCAGCTCGCCGATGTCGTCACGCCCAAGCAACTGCGCCGAGCCGGCGGTGGCCCAGCTCAGCACGCGTTCGGGGGTGATGGCCTGGGCGCCGTAGCGCAGGCGTTGCAGGTAAAGCGCCTGACGCGCCTCCAGGATCATGTTCGAGGCATCGTTGGAGGCCGAGCCATCCACGCCCAGGCCGATGGGCGCGCCGGCGGCCAGCAGGTCCAGGGTGGGGCAAATGCCCGAGGCCAGGCGCATGTTCGAGGTGGGGCAATGGCAAATGCCAGTGCCCGCCGCGCCCAGCCGGGCGATTTCATCGGGGTTGAAGTGGATGCCATGGGCCAGCCAGGTGCGCGGGCCAAGCCAGCCGACGCTGTCCAGGTAGTCCACCGTGCGCAGGCCAAAGCGCTGCAGGCAGAAGTCTTCTTCGTCCAGGGTTTCGGCCAAGTGGGTGTGCAGGCGCACGTCGAGCTGTTCGGCTAGGCCGGCGCTGGCACGCATGATTTCCGGGGTCACCGAGAACGGCGAGCAAGGCGCCAGGGCGATCTGCACCTGAGCACCGGCCCCGCGCTGGTGGTAGCGCTGAATCAGGCGCTGGCTGTCGGCCAGGATCACTTCACCCTGCTGCACCGTCTGCTGCGGCGGCAGGCCGCCATCGGCCTCGCCCAGGCTCATGGAACCGCGGGTGAGCATGGCACGCATGCCCAGCTCGCGCACCACCTCCACCTGCACGTCGATGGCCTGTTCAAGCCCGTCGGGGAACAGGTAATGGTGGTCCGCCGCCGTGGTGCAGCCCGACAGCAGCAGTTCGGCCAGCGCCACGCGGGTGGCCAGCGCCAGTTTCTCCGGGGTCAACCGTGCCCACACCGGGTACAGGGTTTTCAGCCACGGGAACAGCGGCTCGCTGACCACCGGCGCCCAGGCGCGGGTCAGGGTCTGATAGAAGTGGTGGTGGGTGTTGATCAGCCCCGGCAACACCACGTGCTCGCGGGCGTCGAAGACTCGCTCGCACGGCTGCGACGGGCTTTGGCCGGCGGCCAGTACTTCGCTGATCAGGCCATTGTGCAGCACCAGGCCGCCGCGACCATCGAGGTCGTTGCCGGTGAACAGGGCCAGGGGGTTCTTGATCCAGATACGGGGTGCGGGCATGAGCCGGCTCCTCTGACAGTTGCATTGAGGTTAGCCAGCTCAGTGATTGCCCTGTCTGCTGATCCAGGGGCGCCGTTGGGCGCCGGGCAATATTAACCCATTACCAGGGTATCGTCTCGCCACGGTAGTTGACGAAGTGGTGACCGCCCTTGCCGGCGTAGGCTTTGACCTGGTCGATCAGGCCTCGGGTGCTGGTTTCCACATCGAGGTCGGCGCCTTCGCCACCCATGTCGGTCTTGACCCAGCCGGGGTGCAGGCTGAGCACGGTCAGCGCGGTGTCGCCCAGGGTGCTGACAAAGGTGCTGGTCATGGAATTCAGCGCCGCCTTGCTGGCCTTGTACAACGCCAGTTCCGGGGCGTCGGGCATGGTCACGCTGCCCAGCACCGAACTCATGAAGGCAATCACCCCGCCCTGGGCGCGCACCTGGCTGCTCAAGTGGCGGGCCAGGCGGATCGGCGCCACGGCGTTGGTGTAGAACAGTGCACCGATGTCTTCCGGGCTGACCTTGTCGACGCTCTGGTCGTTGGGGCCCTTGACCCCGGCGTTGACGAACAGCAGGTCCCAGGTTTCACCGCTGAGCGTCTGGGTGAGGGCGGCCAACTGACCCGCGTCGTCCATGTCGAGTTTCTCGATGCGCACACCCGGCACGGCGCGCAGGGCGTCGGCGGTATGCAGGTTGCGCACCGTGGCGGTGATGTTCCAGCCATCCTCGTGCAGGCGCTGCACCAGCCCCAGGCCCAGGCCGCGGGAGGCGCCGATGATCAAGGCGTTCTTGCTCATGATTGATGCTCCTTGGCAGGCAAAGAGCATCAGCATACACCGCCGCAGCGGCGCCTCTCCACACGTCCGCCTCGGTGCCTCTGCGCACGTAGCGTGCCCAGGTTCCGAAGAGCCTGTGGCGCTTGTCGCTCCTGCGGGACGGGCGGATCAGTGGCCGGGTTGCCACGGCTGGCCCAGGGAGACCGGGGCATACAGCCGTGTGCGCAGCGCATCGCGCGACAAAAGGACCAGCACGACGATGGTCGCCACGTACGGCAACATCGCCAGCAGGTTGGAGGGAATCGACAGGCCGATGCCCTGTGCCACCAGATGAAGGATGCTCGCCAGGCCAAACAGATAGGCGCCCAGCAGCACCCGCCACACGCGCCAGCTGGCAAACACCACCAGTGCCAGGGCGATCCAGCCGCGCCCGGCGCTCATGTTTTCCGCCCACATCGGCGTGTAGGCCAGCGACAGGTAAGCCCCCGCCAGCCCGGCCATGGCGCCACCGAACAGCACCGCCAGGGTGCGCACCCGCAGTACCGGCAGGCCCATGGCGCTGGCGGCGTCGGGGTTTTCGCCCACCGCCTGCACAATCAGCCCCACCCGGCTCTTGAGCACCACCCAGGCCACCAGCGCAAACAGCGCGAACGACAGGTACACCAGCAAGTCTTGGGCAAACAGCATGCGCCCGATCAGCGGGAGGCTGCTCAGCAGCGGAATGGCCACCGGTTCGAAACCGGTCAGGGGCTTACCCACCCACGCCGCGCCGACGAAGGTCGACAGGCCCACGCCAAAAATGGTCAACGCCAGCCCGGTGGCCACCTGGTTGGCGTTGAACACCAGCGCCACCAGGGCGAACAGGGATGACAGCAGCATGCCGGCCGCCATGGCCAGCAGCACGCCCAGCCACAGGTTGCCGCTGTTGAAGGCGACGATGAAGCCCACCACCGCGCCGAACAGCATCATGCCTTCCTGGCCCAGGTTGAGCACGCCACTCTTTTCACAGATCAGCTCGCCCAGTGCCACCAACAGCAAGGGCGTGCCGCAGCGCACCATGGCGTAGAGAATATTGCTCAGCAGATCGATGTCCATCACAGCGCTCCTGCGGTCGCGACCGCGGTGGTACGGCGGGCCCAGCGCAGCGTCAGGCGCGGGCGGTAAAGAATCAGCACGTCACAGGCCAGCAGGAAGAACAGCATCATGCCCTGGAACAGCTGCGTGATCGCCTGCGGCAGGTTCATGGCCATTTGCGCGTTCTCGCCGCCCAGGTACAACAGCGCCATCAGCAGGCTGGAGAAGACGATGCCGATAGGGTTCAGGCGGCCAAGGAAGGCCACGGTGATTGCCGCGTAGCCGTAGCCCGGCGACACCTGCGGCACCAGTTGGCCGATCGGACCAGTCACTTCGCACACCCCGGCCAGGCCCGCCAGTGCGCCGCTGATCAACAGGGCGAACCACACCAGGCGCTTCTCGCGAAAGCCGACGAAACCGGCGGCGCGCTGGTCCAGGCCCAGCACCTTGATCTGGAAGCCGATGAAGCTTTTCTGCAGCAACACCCATACCGCCACCAGCGCCAGCAGGGCGAAGTACAGCCCGGCGTGCAGACGCCCACCGTCGAACACCAGCGGCAGGCGGCTGGCGTCGCCGAACATGGCCGACTCCGGAAAGTTGAAGCCGGCCGGGTCCTTCAACGGGCCGTGAACGAAATACAGCAAAAGATTCAGGGCGATGTAGTTGAGCATGATGCTGGTGAGGATTTCATTGGCGTTGAAATGCGTGCGCAGCCAGGCCGTCAGCCCCGCCCACGCCGCGCCGGCCAGGGTGCCGGCGAGCAGCACCAGCACCAGCGCCCAGCGGCTTTCCATGCCGATGATGTTCACTGCCAGGGCGCTGCCGCCCAGGGCGCCGATCAATAATTGGCCTTCGGCGCCGATGTTCCAGATGCGTGCCTGGTACGCCACCGCCAGGCCCAGGGCGCACATCAGAATAGGCAGCGCCTTGACCAACAGTTCGCTGATGCCATACAGGTCGCTTACCGGCTCAATCAGCAAGGTGTGCAGGGTGTGCAGCGGGTCATGGCCCAGGGCGATGAACAGCAGCGAGCCGCAGCCCAGGGTCAGCAGCGCGGCCAGCAGCGGCGAGCACCAGAGCATCAGGCGTGACTGCTGGCCACGGGGTTCGAGGGAAAGCAACATGAAGGACTCCGTTAACCGGCCATGGCGGGGGAAGGGGTGGCAGTGTCGGCAAAGCGGCCGGCCATCCAGCCGCCCAGTTGCACCTGCGTGGTCTGTGCGGTGGCTTGCAGGGGGCTGAGGCGGCCAGCGCTGAGCGCGCCGAGGCGGTCGCTGATCTGGAACAGCTCGTCCAGGTCCTCGGAAATCACCAGGATCGCTGCCCCGGCGTCACGCAGGGCAATCAGCGCGCGGTGAATGGTGGCGGCCGCGCCCACGTCGACACCCCAGGTAGGGTGCGCCGCCACCAGCAGCCGGGGTTGCTGGAGAATTTCGCGGCCAAGAATGAATTTCTGCAGGTTACCGCCCGACAGGCTGCGCGCAGGCGCCTGGGCATTGGGGGTCTTCACCGCGAACCGGCGAATGATCTCGTCAGCCAGCGCCAACACCTTGCGCCCGCGCACCATCCCTTTCTCCACCAGCCCCTGTTGGAACGCGGTAAGCAGGGCGTTATCGGCCAGGCTCATCTCGGGCACGGCGCCGTGGCCCAGGCGCTCGGCGGGCACGAACGCCAGGCCGCGCGCCCGGCGCTGGTCGGGGCGCAGGTGGGCCACCGGCTCGCCGGCGAAGCTGATGGTGGCGGCGTCAGCGAGCCGTTGTTCGCCGCTCAGCAAGGCCAGCAGTTCATCCTGGCCATTACCGGCAACACCGGCGATGCCGACGATTTCGCCGCTGCGCACCTGCAGGTCGACGCCGCGCAGCGAGCAGCCGAACGGATCGGGGTTGCGCCAGTCCAGGCCCTGCACGCGCAGGAACGGGGCGCCGCCGTCGGCCTTGGGATAATGTGCCACCAGGCCTTCGGCATCGCCGACCATCAACCGCGCCAGCTCCAGGTCGCTGCACTCGGCCGGCACGCAGTGGCCGGACACCCGCCCGCCGCGCAGCACTGTGGCGCTGTGGCACAGTGCGCGCACTTCACCGAGCTTGTGGCTGATGAACAGAATGCTGCAGCCTTCGCCTGCCAGGCGTCGCAGGGTCACAAACAGTTCGTCGGCTTCCTGCGGGGTGAGTACCGAGGTGGGCTCATCGAGAATCAGCAGGCGAATGTCCTGCATCAGGCAACGCACGATTTCCACGCGCTGGCGCTCGCCAATCGACAGGCTGTGCACCAGCCGGTCGGGTTCCAGCGGCATGCCGTAGCGCGCGGACACTTCGCGAATCTTCGGTTCCAGTTGCGCCGGGGTCTGTCCGGGGCCCATGGCCAAGGCGATGTTCTGCGCCACGGTCAGGGTCTCGAACAGCGAGAAATGCTGGAACACCATGCCGATACCCAACTGCCGGGCCTGGGCCGGGTTGCGCAGGTGCACCTCGCGGCCCTGCCATAACACGCTGCCAGCATCGGCCTGAGTGACGCCGTAGATGATTTTCATCAAGGTGCTTTTACCCGCGCCGTTCTCGCCCAGCAGCGCTCGGATCTCGCCGGGCTGAATGCTCAGGTCGATGCTGTCGTTGGCCAGGCAGCCGGGGTAACGCTTGCTGATCGCGCGCAGTTGCAGGCGCGGGGTGTTCGCAGGGTTGGACATGACAGGCTCGGTTGAAATGGGACGCTGGTGCCTAAGCAATTTCCTGGCCAGAGAGTCAGGAATCCAGCCCGTGGGCCTGCGCCGGGTGTCGCGGCGGCGAACCGGCACCAAGGCGGGGCAATGAGGCAGCTTCTCGCCTCAGAATGGGCTGATCAAAAAATGATCAATTGGCTGTGCGAGCGGTGCAGCCAGCGGCTGGCGCAGGCTTGCACGGCTTATCCACAGGATGGTCCACAGTTTTTGTGTGCAAGCGAGAAGGGTGGGTATAAGCGCGGCCTGGCTATCTTCGAAAGGCGATAACTGTGCATAAGTGCTTGAACGGGGGGGCTTTTCGGTTATCCACAGGACGAGTGATCAAATAATGATCAGATGGCTACAGGCCTTGATACACGTGGGCTGGCGCCGGTTGCGCAGAGCTTATCCACAACCGGGTGCACAGCAGATGTGGGCAAGTTTCCGATCATGATCCCCCGTAACCGCGACTACCTTTATATGAGAACTGGCTGGGGCGCGAAATGACGCGTCTTCGTTGCGGGCCGGGCCGTCTACGGGGTGGTTTGGGTTTCCAGCAGAATCCGGCCGCGACTCAGGTCGGCCAGTTGCTGCTGCAGCCGCGCAATATGCTCGCGGCCCAGGGCCAACTGCAGGTCAACGCCATGGGCGGTGAAGTCTTCCTGCACCACCAGCCCCTCCAGTTCGGCCACGCGCAGCTTCACCAGCGCCAGTTCGCTGAAACTGCAGGAACAGGTCACCGCCACGCGGCTCACCAGCACGCGCTTCTGCGCCTGTTGCAGGCACTTGTTGGCACCGCCGCCATAGGCCCGGGCCAAGCCGCCGGTGCCCAACTGAATACCGCCGTACCAGCGAATCACCAGCACCACTACCTGGTCGCAGTCCTGCGCCTCGATGGCCGCCAGAATCGGCCGCCCTGCCGTGCCACCTGGCTCGCCGTCGTCGTTGCTGCGGTACTGCTCGCCCAGCTTCCAGGCCCAGCAATTGTGCGTGGCGTCGGGCACGCTGTGCTGGTCGATGAACGCCTGGGCGTCAGCGACGCTGTCGATGGGGGCGGCGAGGGTGATGAAGCGGCTCTTGCGAATCTCTTCGCGAAACTCACAAGGGCCGAGCAGGGTTGAGGGCATTCAGGGCAAATCCGTGCAAACAGTCATTGGACAGGGGTGAGGCCACAGCCTTTGAGGATTATACGGGTCAATTGCGCGCCGGCCTCTTCGAAGTCCAGCTTGGTGAGGCGCGTGCGGCCGGTGACGCGGCAGATCTGGGTGGCGAAGTCAGCGTAGTGCTGTGTGCTGCCCCACAGCAGGAAGATCAGGTGCACGGGGTCGACGGGGTCCATCTTGCCGGCGTCGCTCCATGCCTGGAACACCGCCGCGCGCCCCTGGAACCAGGCACGGTAGTCCTGGTTGAAGTACTCATTCAGGCACTCGCCGCCACTGATGACCTCCATGGCGAAGATCCGCGAAGCCTGGGGCTGACGGCGGGAGAATTCCATCTTGGCGCGAATGTAGCGGGTCAGCGCCTGGGCCGGGTCATCTTCGACGGTGAGGGTGTTGAAGGTGCTGTCCCACAGTTCCAGGATGTTGCTCAACACCGCGATGTACAGGCCCAGCTTGTTGGTGAAGTAGTAGTGCAGGTTGGCCTTGGGCAGCCCGGCGTTGAGGGCGATGGTGTTCATGCTGGTGCCCTTGAACCCGTGGCGGGCGAACTCGTCCTCGGCGGCCTTGATGATGGTCTCTTCGTTCTTCTGACGGATACGGCTGGCAGGTTTGCCGGAGGCATTGGCGCTGTGCGCAGGGACTTCGAGGGTCATGGACGGTTCCGAACAGATCGTGTGGGTGCATCGTGTTGCGTTGATAACGCACCCACACGCTCGAAACAAGGCCTGTGCGGCAAAACCTTCAAACGCGAGTTTCAAGTCCCTCGCTATCGGTGGCGGTGACGCTGGCCAGCGGCTTGCCCTCGGGCAGCAGCAGGCACATGACCAGTGCGGTGATGCCGCCGCTGGTGATGGCTGAGTCGAACAGGTTCTGCACCAGCTTGGGAAGCAGGTGCAACAGGGTGGGTTGCGCAGCCACGCCCAGGCCCACACCGAACGAGGTGGCGATGATCAGCATGTTGCGGCGGTCCAGCGGGCCTTGGGCAAGAATGCGCACGCCGGCGGCGGCGACACTGCCGAACATCACCAGGGTGGCGCCGCCCAGTACCGGTTTGGGGATTTGCTGCAGGACCGCGCCGATCACCGGCACCAGGCCCAGCAGGAACAGGATCGCGCCGATGTACAAGCCCACGTAGCGGCTGGCCACGCCGGTCAGCTGAATCACGCCGTTGTTCTGGGCAAAGGTGGTGTTGGGGAAGGCGCTGAAGGTTGCCGCCAGCATGCAGCTGATGCCGTCACCCAGCACGCCGCCCTTGAGCCGGTTGATGTAGCCGGGGCCGCTGATGGGCTGGCGCGAGAGCATGCAGTTGGCGGTCAAGTCGCCGACGGTTTCGATGGTGCTGATCAGGTAGATCAGCGCCACCGGGAAGAACGCCGCCCAGTCAAAGCTGAAGCCGAATTTGAACGGTATCGGCAGGCTCACCAAGGGCAGCGCAGGCAGTGCCTGTGGCACCAGCTTGCCGCTGAACCAGGCGGCGATGCTGCCCACGGCCAGGCCGATGATGATCGCCGACAACCGCACCCAAGGGGTGTTCGAACGGTTCAGCAGGATGATTACCAACAGCACAAAGGCGCCCAGTGCCAGGTTGCTCGGGGCACCGTAGTCCGGCGCGTTGAAACCACCGCCCAGGTCGGTCATGCCCACTTTGATCAGGCTGATGCCGATCAGGGTGATGACAATGCCGGTCACCAGCGGCGTGATCACTCGGCGCAGTTGGCCAATGAAGCGGCTGAGCACAATTTGTACAACCGCACCGAAGAAGCACACGCCGAAGATCATTGCCATGATGTCCTCGGGGCTGCCGCCGCGCTGCTTGACCATGAACCCGGCCGACAGCACCGCGCCCAGGAAGGCAAAGCTGGTGCCCTGCAGGCAGATCATCCCGGCGCCGATGCCGAACGGGCGGCGGGCCTGGATAAAGGTACCGACGCCGCTGACCATCAGCGCCATGCTGATCAGGTAGGGCAGGTGCTCGGTCAGGCCCAGCGCCGAACCGATGATCAACGGCGGGGTGATGATGCCGACGAAGCTGGCCAGCACATGCTGCAGCGCGGCGAGCACGGCGGCCATGGGGCTGGGGCGGTCATCAAGACCGTAGATCAGTTCGTTGGGCGACGATGATTCTGGTGGCATGGAAGGCTCTCGGCACGGGGTCGTGTATCAGGTGACATGCCCTGTTGCAAAAAGCTGTCCAACTGCTCAGCTTTGAAATGGCCGTTTTACCTGTAGCCCTTATAAATCAAAGGATTGATCGTTTTTAATCGCTATTTGGCCTGCCCCCATCCAAGGCTTATTCCGCCGCGCGTGCACTAGCGTGTGGCCGCCAGGCTTTCCAGGAAGCTCTCCAGCACCAAATGTGGGCGCCTGCCTTTGCGTGTCACCCACGACAGGCTCAGGTCATAGAAACGCTCGGCCGGTTTCAGTGCGCGTAACCGGCCCTGCTGCACCCAGAAGCTGGCGTAATGGTCGGGCAGGTAGCCGATGAAGCGTCCGGTCAGAATCAGGAACGCCATGCCCTCGCGGTCCGAGGCGCTGGCGGTGCAATTCAGTGCCTGGTAGTGCGCCTGAATCTCGGCGGGCAGGCGGAAGGTCGGCGCGATGGCGTCCTGGCTATTGAGCCGGTCATCGTCCAACTCGGTATCGGCGGCGTAGAACAACGGGTGGCCGACGGCGCAGTAGAGCAGTGAGCGTTCACTGTACAGCGGCGCATATTCCAGCCCCGACAGCGGGCTGGCCTGGGGCACCACACCCACATGCAGGCTGCCGTCGAGCACGCCTTGTTCCACTTGGCTGGGGGCGATCATGCGGATCTGGATGCGCACGTCGGGGCCGCGATCCTTGAGCTGCGCCAACGCATGGGTGATGCGCATGTGCGGCAGGGTCACCAGGTTGTCGGTCAGGCCAATGTTCAACTCGCCGCGCAAGTGCTGATGCAGGCCATTGACTTCAGTGCGGAAGCTTTCGATAGCGCTGAGCAACTGCAGCGCCGATTGGTACACCTCGCGGCCTTCCTCTGTCAGCGAGAAGCCGGCACGCCCGCGTTGGCACAGGCGCAGCCCCAAGCGTTGCTCCAGGTCGCTCATTTGCTGGCTGATGGCCGAGCGGCCAATGCCCAGGACATTCTCGGCCGCCGAAAAGCCGCCGCACTCCACCACGCTGCGGTAAATTTTCAGCAGGCGGATATCGAAATCGCTGA
Organism: uncultured Gammaproteobacteria bacterium; assembly: GCA_963816515.1. Lineage (GTDB taxonomy): Bacteria > Pseudomonadota > Gammaproteobacteria > Pseudomonadales > Pseudomonadaceae > Aquipseudomonas. Next base: position 3,138,001 of record CAWFKX010000001.1, read on the forward strand.
CCTGGGCCAGTGGATCGGGACGTCGGCTCATAGTTTAGTCATCGCCTAACCAAAGATTAGAAAAGTCGGGTTTTCCAGACTTTATCGTCGTGACAACGTAGCTGCAACAACGCCCCTCAACTCTTGATCGAGGTTTGCACCATGAACATGCCGGAAACTGCACCGAACGGAATTGCCAGTCAGTTGAAGCTGGACGCCCACTGGATGCCCTACACCGCAAACAGAAACTTCCAGCGCGACCCGCGCATTATCGTTGCAGCCGAAGGCAGCTACCTGACCGACGACAAGGGCCGCAAGATCTACGACAGCCTGTCGGGCCTGTGGACCTGCGGCGCCGGCCACACCCGCAAGGAAATCCAGGAAGCGGTGTCGCGCCAACTGGGCGTGCTGGATTACTCGCCAGCGTTCCAATACGGTCACCCGCTGTCGTTCCAGCTGGCCGAGAAAATCACCGAGCTGACCCCCGGTGAGTTGAACCACGTGTTCTACACCAACTCCGGTTCCGAGTGCTGCGACACCGCGGTGAAGATCGTCCGTGCCTATTGGCGCCTGAAAGGCCAGGCCACCAAGACCAAGTTGATCGGCCGTGCCCGTGGCTACCACGGCGTGAACATTGCCGGCACCAGCCTGGGCGGCGTCAACGGCAACCGTAAAATGTTCGGCCAGCTGATGGATGTCGACCACCTGCCACACACCCTGCTGGCCAGCAACGCGTTCTCCAAGGGCGCGCCGGAAGAGGGCGGCATTGCCCTGGCCGATGAAATGCTCAAGCTGATCGAGCTGCACGATGCCTCGAATATCGGCGCGGTGATCGTCGAGCCCATGGCCGGTTCGGCTGGCGTGCTGCCACCGCCGAAGGGCTACCTGAAGCGCCTGCGCGAAATCTGTACCCAGCACAATATCCTGCTGATCTTTGACGAGGTGATCACCGGCTTCGGCCGTACCGGCAACATGTTCGGTGCCGACACCTTCGGCGTTACCCCGGACCTGATGTGCATCGCCAAGCAGGTTACCAACGGCGCCATCCCCATGGGGGCGGTCATTGCCAGCACCGAGATCTACCAGACCTTCATGAATCAGCCTACGCCTGAGTACGCCGTGGAATTCCCCCATGGCTACACCTACTCGGCGCACCCGGTGGCCTGCGCCGCCGGCCTGGCCGCGCTGGACCTGCTGCAGAAGGAAAGCCTGGTGCAACAGGCTGCCGAGCTGGCCCCACATTTCGAGAAAGCCCTGCACGGCATCAAGGGCAGCAAGAACGTTATCGATATCCGCAACTTCGGCCTGGCCGGTGCTATCCAGATTGCCCCGCGCGACGGTGACGCCATCGTGCGTCCGTTCGAGGCGTCCATGAAACTGTGGCAAGCCGGCTTCTACGTGCGCTTCGGCGGCGACACCCTGCAGTTCGGGCCAACCTTCAACGCCAAGGCCCAGGACATGGACCGCCTGTTCGACGCCGTTGGCCAGGCGCTGAACGCTGTCGACTGATCCCTCTATATAGAAGGAGCGGGATTACCCGCTCCTCGGCAACTTCTTCAGGAGTTTTACATGAGCACCATTCAGCACCTGATCAATGGCGATCTGGTTTCCGGCGGCGATCGCACCGCTGATGTCTTCAACCCATCCACGGGTCAGGTTATCCACAAACTGCAATTGGCCGATCTGCAAACCGTGCAGCAAGCCATCGACTCGGCCAAGGCTGCTTTCCCGGCCTGGCGCAACACCCCGCCGGCCAAGCGCGCGCAAGTGATGTTCCGCTTCAAGCAACTGCTGGAGCAGAACGAAGCGAAAATCTCGCAACTGATCAGCGAAGAGCACGGCAAGACCCTGGAAGACGCCGCCGGCGAGCTGAAGCGCGGTATCGAGAACGTCGAGTACGCCAGCGCCGCGCCGGAAATTCTCAAGGGCGAGTACAGCCGCAACGTCGGCCCGAATATCGACGCCTGGTCCGACTTCCAGCCGCTGGGCGTGGTCGCCGGTATCACCCCGTTCAACTTCCCGGCCATGGTGCCGCTGTGGATGTACCCGCTGGCCATCGCGTGCGGCAACTGCTTCATCCTCAAACCGTCGGAACGCGACCCAAGCTCCACGCTGTTCATTGCCCAGTTGCTGCTGCAGGCCGGTTTGCCGGCGGGTGTGTTGAACGTGGTGCACGGCGACAAGGTAGCGGTGGACGCATTGATCCAGGCGCCTGAAGTGAAAGCCCTGAGCTTCGTGGGTTCGACGCCGATCGCCGAGTACATCTATAGCGAAGGCACCAAGCGTGGCAAGCGCGTGCAGGCGCTGGGTGGCGCGAAGAACCACGCGGTGCTGATGCCCGACGCCGACCTGGACAACGCGGTCAGCGCGCTGATGGGCGCGGCCTACGGTTCGTGCGGCGAGCGCTGCATGGCGATCTCGGTAGCGGTGTGCGTAGGTGACCAGGTGGCTGATGCGCTGGTGGCCAAGCTGGTACCGCAGATCAAGGCCCTGAAAATCGGCGCTGGCACTTCGTGCGGCCTGGACATGGGGCCGCTGGTCACCGGTCAAGCACGTGACAAGGTGGCCGGTTATGTCGAAGACGGCGTCAAGGCCGGCGCCAAGCTGGTCGTCGACGGCCGTAGCCTGGTAGTGCCGGGCAACGAGGAAGGCTTCTTCCTGGGTGGCTGCCTGTTCGACAACGTCACGCCAGAAATGCGCATCTATAAAGAAGAGATCTTTGGCCCGGTGTTGTGCGTCGTGCGGGTCAACAGCCTGGAACAGGCGATGCAGCTGATCAACGATCACGAATACGGCAACGGCACCTGCATCTTCACCCGTGACGGTGAAGCAGCGCGGCTGTTCTGCGACGAGATCGAAGTGGGCATGGTCGGCGTCAACGTCCCGCTGCCGGTGCCAGTGGCTTACCACAGCTTTGGTGGCTGGAAGCGCTCGCTGTTCGGCGACCTGCATGCCTACGGCCCGGATGGCGTGCGCTTTTACACCCGCCGCAAGGCGATCACTCAGCGCTGGCCGCAACGGGCCAGCCATGAGGCTTCGCAGTTTGCCTTTCCTAGCCTTTAAGGTGGGGTGAAAAGGGCGGGCCGGCAGGCCCGCCCTTTTTGGTTTGTGCGGTAGGCTTTTGATCTTTATGACATTCTTTGAAATTAGCGCTTGACGCCCCTCCAGATCTCTCTATAATTCGCCCCACTTCCGGCGCAGACGAAACGGAAAACTCCTTGAGTTTCAAAGAGTTAACCGAAGTAGCTAGCTGGCAGGTGTTTCGATCTTAACGTCGAAAGCGGTGAAAAAAGGTGGTTGACAGCGGTTTGAAACGCTGTAGAATTCGCCTCCCGCTAACGAGAGATCGAAGCGAGTCAAGTGGTTGAAGTTGTTAGAGATTCTCTGAAAAACTTCAAAATAAACGCTTGACAGACTCTGAGGAGAGCGTAGAATGCGCGCCTCGGTTGAGACGAAAGAATCAACCAACCGCTCTTTAACAACTGAATCAAGCAATTCGTGTGGGTGCTTGTGACTCAGACTGATAGTCAAAAAGATTATCAGCATCACAAGTTACTCCGCGAGAAATCATGGTTTAACCAACGATTGCTGAGCCAAGTTTATAGGGTTTTCTCAAAACCCGATTGCAGTATTGAACTGAAGAGTTTGATCATGGCTCAGATTGAACGCTGGCGGCAGGCCTAACACATGCAAGTCGAGCGGATGAAGGGAGCTTGCTCCCTGATTCAGCGGCGGACGGGTGAGTAATGCCTAGGAATCTGCCTGGTAGTGGGGGACAACGTTTCGAAAGGAACGCTAATACCGCATACGTCCTACGGGAGAAAGCAGGGGACCTTCGGGCCTTGCGCTATCAGATGAGCCTAGGTCGGATTAGCTAGTTGGTGAGGTAATGGCTCACCAAGGCGACGATCCGTAACTGGTCTGAGAGGATGATCAGTCACACTGGAACTGAGACACGGTCCAGACTCCTACGGGAGGCAGCAGTGGGGAATATTGGACAATGGGCGAAAGCCTGATCCAGCCATGCCGCGTGTGTGAAGAAGGTCTTCGGATTGTAAAGCACTTTAAGTTGGGAGGAAGGGTTGTAGATTAATACTCTGCAATTTTGACGTTACCGACAGAATAAGCACCGGCTAACTCTGTGCCAGCAGCCGCGGTAATACAGAGGGTGCAAGCGTTAATCGGAATTACTGGGCGTAAAGCGCGCGTAGGTGGTTTGTTAAGTCGGATGTGAAATCCCCGGGCTCAACCTGGGAACTGCATCCGAAACTGGCAAGCTAGAGTATGGTAGAGGGTAGTGGAATTTCCTGTGTAGCGGTGAAATGCGTAGATATAGGAAGGAACACCAGTGGCGAAGGCGACTACCTGGACTGATACTGACACTGAGGTGCGAAAGCGTGGGGAGCAAACAGGATTAGATACCCTGGTAGTCCACGCCGTAAACGATGTCAACTAGCCGTTGGGGACCTTGAGTCTTTAGTGGCGCAGCTAACGCATTAAGTTGACCGCCTGGGGAGTACGGCCGCAAGGTTAAAACTCAAATGAATTGACGGGGGCCCGCACAAGCGGTGGAGCATGTGGTTTAATTCGAAGCAACGCGAAGAACCTTACCAGGCCTTGACATCCAATGAACTTTCCAGAGATGGATGGGTGCCTTCGGGAACATTGAGACAGGTGCTGCATGGCTGTCGTCAGCTCGTGTCGTGAGATGTTGGGTTAAGTCCCGTAACGAGCGCAACCCTTGTCCTTAGTTACCAGCACGTTATGGTGGGCACTCTAAGGAGACTGCCGGTGACAAACCGGAGGAAGGTGGGGATGACGTCAAGTCATCATGGCCCTTACGGCCTGGGCTACACACGTGCTACAATGGTCGGTACAGAGGGTTGCCAAGCCGCGAGGTGGAGCTAATCTCACAAAACCGATCGTAGTCCGGATCGCAGTCTGCAACTCGACTGCGTGAAGTCGGAATCGCTAGTAATCGCGAATCAGAATGTCGCGGTGAATACGTTCCCGGGCCTTGTACACACCGCCCGTCACACCATGGGAGTGGGTTGCACCAGAAGTAGCTAGTCTAACCTTCGGGAGGACGGTTACCACGGTGTGATTCATGACTGGGGTGAAGTCGTAACAAGGTAGCCGTAGGGGAACCTGCGGCTGGATCACCTCCTTAATCGACGACATCAGCTGTTTCATAAGCTCCCACACGAATTGCTTGATTCATTGAAGAAGACGATTAGAGGTCCGCAACCCTGTTATGGGTCTGTAGCTCAGTTGGTTAGAGCGCACCCCTGATAAGGGTGAGGTCGGCAGTTCGAATCTGCCCAGACCCACCAATTACTTGTTGGGGCCATAGCTCAGCTGGGAGAGCGCCTGCCTTGCACGCAGGAGGTCAGCGGTTCGATCCCGCTTGGCTCCACCATCTACTCTTGTCAAAGCTTAGAAATGAGCATTCCACCGACGCGGTGCTTGAATGTTGATTTCTGAACTTTATCAGAATCGTTCTTTAAAAATTTGGGTATGTGATAGAAAGATAGACTGGATAACACTTTCACTGGTGTTTATTCAGGCTAAGGTAAAATTTGTGAGTTCTCTTTTAATTAAGAATGCAAATTTTCGGCGAATGTCGTCTTCATAGTATAACCAGATTGCTTGGGGTTATATGGTCAAGTGAAGAAGCGCATACGGTGGATGCCTTGGCAGTCAGAGGCGATGAAAGACGTGGTAGCCTGCGAAAAGCTTCGGGGAGTCGGCAAACAGACTGTGATCCGGAGATGTCTGAATGGGGGAACCCAGCCATCACAAGATGGTTATCTTGTACTGAATACATAGGTGCAAGAGGCGAACCAGGGGAACTGAAACATCTAAGTACCCTGAGGAAAAGAAATCAACCGAGATTCCCTTAGTAGTGGCGAGCGAACGGGGACCAGCCCTTAAGTGGCTTTGAGATTAGCGGAACGCTCTGGAAAGTGCGGCCATAGTGGGTGATAGCCCTGTACGCGAAAGTCTCTTAGTCATGAAATCGAGTAGGACGGAGCACGAGAAACTTTGTCTGAATATGGGGGGACCATCCTCCAAGGCTAAATACTACTGACTGACCGATAGTGAACTAGTACCGTGAGGGAAAGGCGAAAAGAACCCCGGAGAGGGGAGTGAAATAGATCCTGAAACCGTATGCGTACAAGCAGTGGGAGCAGACTTTGTTCTGTGACTGCGTACCTTTTGTATAATGGGTCAGCGACTTATATTCAGTGGCGAGCTTAACCGAATAGGGGAGGCGTAGCGAAAGCGAGTGTTAATAGCGCGTTTAGTCGCTGGGTATAGACCCGAAACCGGGCGATCTATCCATGGGCAGGTTGAAGGTTAGGTAACACTGACTGGAGGACCGAACCGACTACCGTTGAAAAGTTAGCGGATGACCTGTGGATCGGAGTGAAAGGCTAATCAAGCTCGGAGATAGCTGGTTCTCCTCGAAAGCTATTTAGGTAGCGCCTCATGTATCACTGTAGGGGGTAGAGCACTGTTTCGGCTAGGGGGTCATCCCGACTTACCAAACCGATGCAAACTCCGAATACCTACAAGTGCCGAGCATGGGAGACACACGGCGGGTGCTAACGTCCGTCGTGAAAAGGGAAACAACCCAGACCGTCAGCTAAGGTCCCAAAGTCATGGTTAAGTGGGAAACGATGTGGGAAGGCTTAGACAGCTAGGAGGTTGGCTTAGAAGCAGCCACCCTTTAAAGAAAGCGTAATAGCTCACTAGTCGAGTCGGCCTGCGCGGAAGATGTAACGGGGCTCAAACCATGCACCGAAGCTACGGGTATCATCTTATGATGATGCGGTAGAGGAGCGTTCTGTAAGCCTGTGAAGGTGAGTTGAGAAGCTTGCTGGAGGTATCAGAAGTGCGAATGCTGACATGAGTAACGACAATGGGTGTGAAAAACACCCACGCCGAAAGACCAAGGTTTCCTGCGCAACGTTAATCGACGCAGGGTTAGTCGGTCCCTAAGGCGAGGCTGAAAAGCGTAGTCGATGGAAAACAGGTTAATATTCCTGTACTTCTGGTTATTGCGATGGAGGGACGGAGAAGGCTAGGCCAGCTTGGCGTTGGTTGTCCAAGTTTAAGGTGGTAGGCTGGAATCTTAGGTAAATCCGGGATTCTAAGGCCGAGAGCTGATGACGAGTTGCCATTAGGCGACGAAGTGGTTGATGCCATGCTTCCAAGAAAAGCTTCTAAGCTTCAGGTAACCAGGAACCGTACCCCAAACCGACACAGGTGGTTGGGTAGAGAATACCAAGGCGCTTGAGAGAACTCGGGTGAAGGAACTAGGCAAAATGGCACCGTAACTTCGGGAGAAGGTGCGCCGGTGAGGGTGAAGGACTTGCTCCGTAAGCCCATGCCGGTCGAAGATACCAGGCCGCTGCGACTGTTTATTAAAAACACAGCACTCTGCAAACACGAAAGTGGACGTATAGGGTGTGACGCCTGCCCGGTGCCGGAAGGTTAATTGATGGGGTTAGCTAACGCGAAGCTCTTGATCGAAGCCCCGGTAAACGGCGGCCGTAACTATAACGGTCCTAAGGTAGCGAAATTCCTTGTCGGGTAAGTTCCGACCTGCACGAATGGCGTAACGATGGCGGCGCTGTCTCCACCCGAGACTCAGTGAAATTGAAATCGCTGTGAAGATGCAGTGTATCCGCGGCTAGACGGAAAGACCCCGTGAACCTTTACTATAGCTTTGCACTGGACTTTGAATTTGCTTGTGTAGGATAGGTGGGAGGCTTTGAAGCGTGGACGCCAGTTCGCGTGGAGCCATCCTTGAAATACCACCCTGGCAACTTTGAGGTTCTAACTCAGGTCCGTTATCCGGATCGAGGACAGTGTATGGTGGGTAGTTTGACTGGGGCGGTCTCCTCCTAAAGAGTAACGGAGGAGTACGAAGGTGCGCTCAGACCGGTCGGAAATCGGTCGTAGAGTATAAAGGCAAAAGCGCGCTTGACTGCGAGACAGACACGTCGAGCAGGTACGAAAGTAGGTCTTAGTGATCCGGTGGTTCTGTATGGAAGGGCCATCGCTCAACGGATAAAAGGTACTCCGGGGATAACAGGCTGATACCGCCCAAGAGTTCATATCGACGGCGGTGTTTGGCACCTCGATGTCGGCTCATCACATCCTGGGGCTGAAGCCGGTCCCAAGGGTATGGCTGTTCGCCATTTAAAGTGGTACGCGAGCTGGGTTTAGAACGTCGTGAGACAGTTCGGTCCCTATCTGCCGTGGACGTTTGAGATTTGAGAGGGGCTGCTCCTAGTACGAGAGGACCGGAGTGGACGAACCTCTGGTGTTCCGGTTGTCACGCCAGTGGCATTGCCGGGTAGCTATGTTCGGAAAAGATAACCGCTGAAAGCATCTAAGCGGGAAACTTGCCTCAAGATGAGATCTCACTGGGATCTTGAATCCCCTAAAGGGCCGTCGAAGACTACGACGTTGATAGGTTGGGTGTGTAAGCGCTGTGAGGCGTTGAGCTAACCAATACTAATTGCCCGTGAGGCTTGACCATATAACACCCAAGCAATTTGCGTCGAATGAGCAGATTGCGGTGTTGTGAAGACGCATGATCCGAAAATTTGCAACTCACAAGCATCACATACCCGATTCGCTGGAGTGCCTGCCCAAAAGGCATCCTGGCTACAGAATTTCTTGACGACCATAGAGCATTGGAACCACCTGATCCCATCCCGAACTCAGCAGTGAAACGATGCATCGCCGATGGTAGTGTGGGGTTTCCCCATGTGAGAGTAGGTCATCGTCAAGATTAAATTCCGAAACCCCCATCTGCTGACGCAGGTGGGGGTTTTGTCTTTCCGGGCCTGCTGAAACCACAGCGTCAGACACGCCTCACGCGATTACCGGAAACGTCCGGATTCTGCCCCACGCACTACATCTGATAAGGTTCTCCCCTGTCACGCATTCCCTCAGCCAAGGAAAAGCCCATGTCGGCCAACGCCCCCCTCACTCCAGGTTTCATGGTGGTTCACGGCAACCGCCTGGATGAACTGCGCAGCCTGGTGGTGAGCTGGATGCGGCGTTACCCGCTGGCACCCCTGGAAAACGAAATCGCCCTGGTGCAAAGCAACGGCATCGCACAGTGGCTGAAACTGGCACTGGCTGAGGACACTCAGGACGACGACCTTGGCGGCTGCGGCATCGCCGCCGCCATCGATGTGCAACTGCCCGGCAGCTTCATGTGGCAGCTGTACCGCAGCGTGTTGGGCAAGGACGAGATTCCGCAGACCTCGTTGCTCGACAAGGCCCCGTTGACGTGGCGCCTGATGCGCCTGCTGCCGCAGTTGATCGACCAACCTCACTTCGAGCCACTGCAGCGCTTCCTCACCGATGACAACGACCTGCGCAAGCGCTACCAGTTGGCCGAGCGCCTGGCCGACCTGTATGACCAATATCAGGTGTATCGGGCCGACTGGCTGGAGGATTGGGCCGCCGGGCGCCATCAATTGCGCAACGTGCGCGGTGAGGCCAAGGCGTTGCCGGAAGCCAACCGCTGGCAGGCTGAACTGTGGCGCGCCTTGCTGCATGACGTGGGTGAGCAGGGCATGGCCCAGAGCCGTGCGGGTGTGCACCAGCGTTTCATCGAGCGTATCAACACCCTGGAAGAGGCGCCGCGCGGGTTGCCCAACCGCGTCATCGTGTTTGGCATTTCGTCGTTGCCGGCCCAGGCGCTGGAGGCCTTGGCCGGCCTTGCGCGGTTCAGCCAGGTGCTGCTGTGCGTGCACAACCCCTGCCGTCATCACTGGTCCGATATCGTCGCCGACAAGGACCTGCTGCGTCATCAATACAAGCGCCAGGCCCGCAAACAGGGCATGCCTGTGGTGATCGATGCCGAGGCCCTGCATCAGCACGCGCATCCATTGCTGGCTGCCTGGGGCAAACAGGGGCGTGACTACATCAACCTGCTGGACAGTTACGACGACCCCAACAGTTACCGTGCCGCGTTCCGCGAAGGGCGCATCGACCTGTTCAGCGAAAGTGAGCCCACCACCTTGCTGGGGCAGCTTCAGGACGACATTCTCGAACTGCGACCGCTGGCCGAAACGCGCAGCACCTGGCCGCCGGTGAACCCACTCAAGGATCGCTCGATACGGTTCCACATCGCCCACAGCGCTCAACGCGAAGTGGAGATCCTGCATGACCAGTTGCTGGCCCGTTTCAGCGCCGATCCGCACTTGCGCCCGCGTGACGTTATCGTCATGGTCCCCGACATTGACAGCTACGCGCCGCATATTCGTGCCGTTTTCGGTCAACTGGAACGCAATGACCCGCGCTTCATTCCATTCACGCTGACAGACCAGAACCAACGTGGCCGTGATCCGCTGCTGATCGCCATCGAGCATTTGCTCAAGTTGCCGGACAGCCGCTTCGCGGTCAGTGAAATCCTCGACTTGCTGGACGTGCCCGCCTTGCGCACGCGCTTTGGCATGCAGGAAAGCGACCTGCCCACGCTGCATCGCTGGATCGAAGGTGCCGGCATTCGCTGGGGGCTCAATGCCGCCCAGCGTGCCGGCCTCGGCCTGCCGGAGCAATTGGAGCAGAACAGCTGGCGATTCGGCCTGCGCCGGATGCTGCTCGGTTACGCCGTGGGTGGCGGCGATGGCTATGGCGGCATCGAACCCTACGACGAAATCGGTGGCCTGGACGCTGCGTTGATCGGCCCGCTGGTTGCCTTGCTCGATGCGTTGGAGGTGGCCCATGAGGTGCTGTCGCAACCGGCCGAACCGCGTGAATGGGGCGAGCGTTTGCAAGGGCTGACCCAAGTATTCTTCCAGGCCAGCAACGAGCACGATGATTACCTGCTGGTGCAGCTGGAAGAGCTGCGGGACAAGTGGCTGGAAACCTGTACGTCGGTCGAGCTGCAGGAAGCGTTGCCGCTCACGGTGGTCCGCGAGGCCTGGCTGGCCGGCCTTGACCAGGGCAAGTTGTCCCAGCGCTTCCTTGCCGGCGCAGTGAACTTCTGCACCCTGATGCCCATGCGCGCCATCCCCTTCAAGGTGGTGTGCCTGCTGGGCATGAACGACGGCGACTACCCGCGCGCGCAACCGCCGCTGGATTTCGACCTCATGGGTAGCGACTACCGGCCCGGCGATCGCTCGCGGCGCGAGGATGACCGCTACCTGCTGCTCGAAGCGTTGCTGTCGGCCCGCGAGCAGCTGTACATCAGCTGGGTGGGCCGCAGCATTCGTGACAACAGTGAGCGCCCGGCTTCGGTGCTGATTGGCCAACTGCGTGATCACCTGGCGGGTGGCTGGCAACTGCACGACGCGGCGGTGGGCGGCAAGTTCGATGCCGGTGAACAATTGGTGCACAGCCTCAGCCTGGAGCACCCATTGCAACCCTTCAGCGCCCGCTATTTCCACGAGGGCAGCGGCTTGTTCAGCTTTGCTTCCGAATGGCGGGTGCTGCATACCGAGCAGGCCGAGTCGAACGCCGATGAGGTGCTGCCACCCCACGAGCAGGATGAACCCCTGGCCTTGACGCAGTTGCAGGATTTCCTGCGCAACCCCGTGCGGCATTTCTTCAGCCAGCGTCTCAAGGTCTTTTTCGAAACCGCCGAAACGCCGTTGGCCGATGAAGAACCGTTCGTGCTGGATGCCTTGCAGCGCTACACGCTCAGTGACCAGTTGCTGGGCTCGGCCATGGCCAACCTGGCAACCGTGGAACAGACGCTGCACACCCAGGCCAGGCGCATGCAGGGCAGCGGCCTGTTGCCCATGGCTGGCTTCGGCGAGTGCCTGCAGGAAGAGTTGATCGAACCACTGCCCGACCTGCTGCAGCGCTTCCAGCAACTCCTGGTGCTGTGGCCCACCCCCGTGGTGGCGGCCAAGCCGGTCAACTTCCAGCATCAGGGCTTGTGCCTGGATGGCTGGGTCAGCGGCCTGCACCAGCGCGCCGACGGCAACTTGCTGAGCGTCACGGCCATGGCCAACGCCATTGGCGGTGCCCGCTCACGCAAATGGCACCGTCTGACCCGCAGTTGGGTTACCCACCTGGCGGCCTGCGCGGTGGGTTTGCCCTTGACCACTGCCGTGGTGGCCAGCGATGACACTCTGGTGCTGGCCGCGCTTGCGCCAGAAAAGGCCCGTGATGCCTTGGCCGATCTGCTGCTGGCCTGGCAGCAGGGCATGCGCAGGCCGCTGCCGGTGGCAGTGAAGACGGCGTTCGCCTGGTTGGGCCAGCCGGACCCGCTCAAGGCTGAGGCCGCGGCGTGCAAGGCCTACGAAGGTGATGGCATCACCACCGATGGCGAGCGCCGCGAAAGCGTTGCCCTGGCGCGCCAGTTTCCCGATTTCAATGCGTTGGTCGACAGTGAGGAGTTCGAAGGCTGGTGCGATGCCTTGTATCGCCCGATGTTCGAAGCCCCCTGGCGCTCCATCGACGCCGACGAGGCCCGCTCATGACCGACCACCAGGCACTTCCGCTGGCCCTGGGTTTCCCCCTGCGCGGCAGCCAACTGATCGAGGCCAGCGCCGGCACCGGCAAGACCTTCACCATCTCGGCGCTCTACCTGCGCCTGGTGCTCGGCCACGGCGGCGACAGCGCCGGTTTTGGCCGGGAACTGCTGCCGCCGCAGATCCTCGTGGTGACCTTTACCGACGCGGCCACCAAGGAGCTGCGCGAGCGCATTCGCACGCGCCTGGCCGAAGCCGCCCGGTTCTTCCGTGACGAGATGCCCAGCCCCGACGACCTGATCAGCCAGTTGCGTGACCAGTTCGCGCCGGAGCAGTGGGGCGCCTGCGCCAATCGGCTCGACATCGCTGCGCAGTGGATGGATGAAGCCGCGGTTTCGACCATTCACAGCTGGTGCCAGCGCATGCTGCGCGAACACGCCTTCGACAGCGGCAGCCTGTTCACCCAGACGCTGGAAACCGACCACAGCGACCTGCTGGGCGAAGTGGTGCGCGATTACTGGCGGCGCTTCTGCTACGCGATGCAGGGTGACACGTTGCAATGGGTGCGCGGCAACTGGGGTAGCCCCGCAGCGCTATTGCCCCGGGTACGCTCGCTGTTCGGCAGCCCGCGCCGCGCTGACTCCGGCCTGGAGCCGGCGCAACTGATCGAGGCGGCGCTGGCCGAGCGCACGCAAGCCCTGCAACAACTCAAGGCGCCCTGGGCGCAATGGGCCGAGGAGCTGCGGGCTATCTGCCTGGCGGCCGTGGCGGCCAAGGCCGTGGACGGGCGCAAGATGCAGGCGCGCTATTTCGAGCCCTGGTTCGACAAGCTCGGTGCCTGGGCCGCCGACGAAAGCCTGGTGGAGTTGGATATCGGCACCGGCTTCACCCGCCTGACACCCGACGGCATGGCAGAGGCCTGGAAGGGCGATCCACCCGCGCACCCGGCGCTCGACGCCATGCAGGGCCTGGCCGACGCCCTGGCCAGCCTGCCGACACCCGATGCTGCTGTGCTTGAACACGCGGCGCGCTGGGTAGGCGCGCGCTTCGAGGAAGAAAAGCGCCGCCGCGCCGAGATGGGTTTCGACGACATGCTGCTGCGCCTGGACGCGGCTCTTCAGGGGTCCGGCGGCGAGCGCCTGGCAGCACTGATCCGCGAGCAGTTCCCGGTGGCCCTGATCGACGAATTCCAGGACACCGACCCGGTGCAGTACCGTATCTTCGAGAGCATCTACCACATCGAAGACAATCAGCCTGACAGCGGTCTGTTCCTGATCGGCGACCCCAAGCAGGCGATCTACGCCTTCCGCGGTGCCGACATCTATACCTACCTGCGCGCGCGCCAGGCCACCACCGGGCGCCTGCACACGCTGGGTACCAACTTCCGCTCCAGCCATGCCATGGTCGAGGCGGTCAACCATGTGTTCAACGTCGGTGAGCAACGCGAACTGGGCCGCGGTGCCTTCCTGTTCCGCCAGGACAATGAAAACCCGGTGCCGTTCTCGCCGGTGCTGGCCCAGGGCCGCAAGGAAACCCTGAGCGTCGACGGCAAGACACCGGCGGCCCTGAACCTGTGGCACCTGGCAAGCGATGCGCCGCTGTCGGGCGTGGTGTACCGCCAGCAATTGGCGGCCGCCTGTGCCAGTGCCATCGTCGAGTTGCTCAATGGCGGTCAGCAGGGGCGTGCGGGCTTCAGCAAACCGGGCGAGGCATTGCGCCCCGTCACCCCTGCCGACATTGCTATCCTGGTGCGTGACGGCAAGGAGGCCCAGGCCGTGCGGGGCGAGTTGGCGGCCCGTGGCGTGCGCAGCGTATACCTGTCCGACAAGGACTCGGTGTTCGCCGCCCAGGAAGCCCACGACCTGCTCAGCTGGCTCAAGGCGTGCGCCGAGCCCGATGCCGAGCGTCCGCTGCGCGGCGCGTTGGCCACCACCACGCTGAACCTGCCGCTCAGCGCCCTGGCGCAGTTGAACCAGGACGAGCTGGCCTGGGAGCGGCGCGTGATGCAGTTTCGCACTTATCGCACCCTGTGGCGCACCCAGGGCGTGCTGCCCATGCTGCGGCGCCTGCTGCACGATTTCCGCCTGCCGCAGACCTTGATGGCGCGCAGCGATGGCGAACGGGTGCTGACCAACCTGCTGCACCTGTCCGAACTGCTGCAACAGGCAGCCGGCGAGCTGGATGGCGAGCAGGCGCTGATCCGTCACCTGTCCGAGCACCTGGCGGCCTCCGGCCAGGCTGGCGAGGAGCAGATCCTGCGCCTGGAAAGCGATGAACAGCTGGTCAAGGTGGTCACCATCCACAAGTCCAAGGGCCTGGAATACCCGCTGGTGTTCCTGCCCTTCATCTGCTCGGCCAAGCCGGTGGACGGCAAGCGCCTGCCGTTGTCGTTCCACGATGAACAAGGGCTGGCGCACATCACCCTGAGCCCGACGGCCGAGCAGGTGGCCATGGCCGACGACGAGCGCCTGGCCGAAGACCTGCGCCTGCTGTACGTGGCCCTGACCCGGGCGCAGCATGGCTGCTGGCTGGGCGTGGCCGACCTCAAGCGTGGCAACACCAAGGACTCGGTGGTCCACCGTTCGGCCCTGGGGTACCTGTTGGGCGGCGGCCAGCGGCTGGACGAGTCCCAGGCCCTGGCCCGCTGGCTGGCGGACATGCAGGCCGGCTGCCCGTCCATTGAGGTCGAACCGATGCCCGAGGCAGCCGACCAGCACTATGTGCCGCCGCGCAACGAGGCCAGCCTGCTGGCCGCCAGGCAACCCAAGCGGCGTGCTGCCGAGAACTGGTGGATCGCCTCCTACAGTGCGCTGCGCATCAGCGACAGCCTGGCGCCGGGCAGCGACCAGTCGCCCGACAGCCCCCAGGCGCAGAAACTGTTCGACGACGAACGCCTGGACCCCGCTGCACCGCGCGAGGTGCCTGCCACCAGCGGTGACATCCACCGCTTCCCGCGCGGGCCGAACCCGGGCACCTTCCTTCACGGCCTGCTGGAATGGGCCGGGCGCGAAGGTTTCGCAACGGTTGTCGAACAGCCTGAGGCACTCGCTGCCACGGTAGGCGGGCGCTGCAACCTGCGCGGCTGGAAAGGCTGGATCAGCACCCTGACCGATTGGCTGCAACACCTGTTGCAGGCCCCCTTGGTCCTGGAGGCCGGCGCAGCGCCGGTGCGCCTGAAGAACCTGGCGCATTACCAGATCGAGATGGAGTTCTGGTTTGCCAGTCACCGCGTCGACGTGACCGAACTCGACAGCCTGGTGCGTGAATACACCCACGACGGCGCGCCACGGGCTCCGGCCGAGGGCGCGGTGCTCAATGGCATGTTCAAGGGTTTCATCGACCTGACCTTCGAGCACGAAGGCCGGTATTACGTGGCCGACTACAAGTCCAACTGGCTGGGCCCGGACGAGAGCGCCTACACCGAGGCGGCCATGACCCAGGCCATTCTCGACAGCCGCTACGACCTGCAATACGTGCTCTACCTGCTGGCACTGCACCGCCAGCTCAAGGCGCGTCTTGCCGATTATGACTACGACCAGCACGTGGGCGGTGCGCTGTTCATTTTCTTGCGGGGGGTGCATGCGCCCAGCCAGGGCGTGACCTTTGCCCGGCCGCCTCGCAAGCTGATCGAGCGCCTCGACGAGCTGTTCCGCGGCATCGTCCGCCAGCCTGAACCCATGGGCGACCTGTTCGAAGGAGAACCGGCATGAGCCGTACATTTGCCGACCTGCTTCCGACCGCGCTGGAAGCGCGGGGCCTCAGCGAGCTGGCGCCGTTGCAGCGCATCGACGACCTGCTGGCCTTGCTCGAACGTTGGGCCGAGCGCGGCTGGCTGCGGGCACTGGACAAGGCTTTCGTCGGCTTTCTGGCCGAGCGCGACCCGGGCGGCGACCCGCTGGTGCTGCTGGCGGCGGCGCTGACCAGCCACCAATTGGGCCATGGCCACGTGTGCCTGGACCTGGCGCAGACCCTGCAAGAGCCGGACTTCGCCCTGTCGCTGCCGCCCGAAGGCGATGCGCTGGCGGGGCCGGTGCTGCTGCCTTCGCAGTTGCTGGAACACCTTCACGCCGATGTATGGCGCCAGACGCTGGCCGGCAGTCCGCTGGTCGCCCTGGCCGAGAGTGATGCAGGTGAGCGGCCGCTGGTACTCGCCGGTCAACGCCTGTACCTGCGCCGCTACTGGCGCTACGAACGGCGCATCGACACCGCGTTGCGCCAGCGCCTGGCCGAGCAGGAGGCCACCCCTGCCGATCTGCGTCAGCGCCTGGAGCAGCTGTTCGGCAGCGCCGACGGCGAGCGCGTGGATTGGCAGAAGCTTGCCTGTGCCCTGGCCACCCGCAGCGCGTTCAGCATCGTCACCGGCGGCCCCGGTACCGGCAAGACCACTACCGTGGTGCGCTTGCTGGCATTGCTGCAGGCGCCGGCGGTGGACGCCGGCGCACCGCTGCGCATTCGCCTGGCAGCGCCCACGGGCAAGGCCGCTGCGCGCCTCACCGAATCCATCAGTGCCCAGGTGAAGCAACTGACGGTCAGCGACAGCGTGCGTGACAAGATTCCCACCGAGGTGACCACGGTGCACCGTCTGCTCGGCAGCCGCCCCGGTACCCGGCATTTCCGTCATGACGCAAGCAACCCGTTACCGCTGGACGTGCTGGTGGTCGATGAAGCCTCGATGATCGACCTGGAAATGATGGCCAACCTGCTCGGTGCCATGCCTCCCCATGCACGGTTGGTGCTGCTGGGCGACAAGGACCAGCTGGCCTCGGTGGAGGCCGGCGCGGTGCTGGGCGACTTGTGCCGTGATGCCGAGCAGGGCTGCTACAGCCCGCAGACGCTGGCCTGGCTGGAACAGGTCAGCGGCGAGCGCATCACCGGCTTGCAGGTAGGCAGTGTCGAGCGGCATCCGTTGGCCCAGCAAGTAGTGATGCTGCGCCACTCACGGCGTTTTGGCGAAGGCAGCGGCATCGGCCAGCTGGCCTTGCGGGTCAACCGTCAGGAGGCCGAACAAGCGCGCCAGTTGCTGGACAGTCGGCAGTACGGCGATGTCTTCTCGGTGGCGCTGAAGGGCGAGCAGGACCGTGGCCTGGACCGCTTGCTGTTGCAGGGGCAGGGCAGTGACGGTCCCCAGGGCTACCGTCATTACCTCGGTGTCCTGCAGGCCAACCGACCGGCGCCGCGCACTGAGCTGGAAAGCGAAAAGTGGGCGCAGTGGGCCAGGGAAGTGCTGCACGCGTTCGAGTCCTTTCAGCTGCTGTGTGCCGTGCGCAAAGGCCCCTGGGGCGTGGAAGGCTTGAACCAGCGCGCCACCCAGGTGCTGACGGCCGCGCGGCTGATTGAAGGTGAGCAACCGTGGTACGAAGGCCGTCCGGTGCTGATGACCCGCAATGATTACGGCCTGGGGTTGATGAACGGCGACATCGGCATCGCCCTGCGCCTGCCTGATGGCAGCGCCCCGGACCGCCAGGTGCTGCGCGTGGCCTTCCCGCGCAACGATGGCCAGGGCGGCGTGCGCTTCGTGCTGCCCAGCCGCTTGAACGATGTAGAGACCGTGTTCGCCATGACCGTGCACAAGTCCCAAGGCTCGGAGTTCGCCCATACCGCGCTGATCTTGCCGGACGCCTTGAACCCAGTGCTGACCAAGGAGCTGATCTACACCGGCATCACCCGCGCCAAGCACTGGTTCAGCCTGATCGAACCACGCAAGGGCGTGTTCGAAGAAGCCGTGCGCCGCAAAGTAAAACGCCTCAGCGGCCTGATGCTGGACATCGACCGCTGACCAAAACGTCACGGCGATCTCCCAGCGCGCGTAACGGCCGGATGTTTTTCGTTCGCTTCACGAATTACTGGCCAACCGCTGGGCCTCCTCATCCGCCATCCCCATGAACCGCCGCACGCGCTCGGCTTCCGGTGCATGGCGGATGCTCGTCGGCGCGGCGTCGAGCTGGACGTGGCCGTTTTCCATGAAGATCACCCGGTCGGAAATCGACAGGGCAAAGTCCATCTCATGGGTGACGATCAGCATGGTCATGCCTTCGCGCGCCAGGTCGGCGATGACCTTCAACACGTCGCCCACCAGTTCCGGGTCCAGTGCCGAGGTCGGTTCATCGAACAGCATCACTTGGGGCTGCATCGCCAGGGCCCGGGCAATGGCCACGCGCTGCTGCTGGCCACCGGACAACTGGTGCGGGTACTTGTTGGCGTGGGCCAGCAAGCCCACCTTGTCCAGCAACACGAAGGCCTGCTGGCGGGTGACCTGCCGGTCGCCACCGTGATACAGCGGCGCCAGGGTGATGTTATCGATCAGGTTCAGGTGCGGGAACAGGTTGAAGCTCTGGAACACCATGCCGATGTGGCGCACGCCCCGGCGCATCTGCGGGTTGTTCGGCGTGTCGCCGGCATGGATGAAGCTTTCGCCGAACAGCACAATTTCGCCCTGGTCAATGCTCTCCAGGCCGTTGATCGTGCGGATCAGCGATGTCTTGCCGGAACCGGACGGCCCGATGATCGATACCACCTGGCCGCTGGCCACGCTCAGGTCGATGCCTTTGAGCACCTCGTGGTCGCCATAGCGCTTGTGGATATTTTGCAACTGCAGGGCGGGCGCCGCGCCAGGCATCGCTTGGCGGCTCGGCGGCACCAGGCTGGCGATGCCCTGGCGCAGTTGCGCCAACGGGTTGGCCGAGAGCGTCTGCGGCTTGCGCTGGTTGAGGTCCAGGTAGCTTTCCAGGCGTTGCAGCAACCAGCCGAACAGGCTGACGATCAGCACGTAATACACGGCCACGGCGGCCAGGGTTTCCATCACCAGGAAATTCTGTGCGTACAGGCGCTGGCCTACGGTGAGCAGCTCGGTGAGGGAGATCACGGAAATCAGCGAGGTCAGTTTGACCACGGTGATGTATTCGTTGATCAGCGTCGGCAACGAAATGCGAAACGCCTGGGGAATCACGATCAGCCGCTGCAGCCCCAGCGCGCCGATGCCCAGCGCGCGGCCGGCTTCCTTCTGCCCCTTGTGCACGGAAATCAGGCCGCCACGGTGGATCTCGGCCATGTACGCCGCTTCGGTCACCACCAGGGCGAACAGGCCGGAGTAGAAGGGGTTGGACAGCACACTGCCGGTGGCCGGGAACAGCTGCGGCAGGTTGTAGACGAACACCACCAGCACCAGCAGCGGTATGCTGCGAAAGAACCAGATGTACACCGCCGCCGGCAGGCTCAGCCACTTGATGGTCGACAGCTTGGCGCTGGCCAGGCCGAAGCCCAGTAGCATGCCGATCACCCAGGCCAAGGCGCTGAGTTCGACCACGGTGAGGCTGGCCTGCCAAAACGCAGGCATGGAAAACAGCGAGATAAAGTAGGACCAGTCAAATTGCATGTGCACCTCACGCGGCCGCCCCCGCAGGGGCGGCTGGCTCCAGGGTCAGTTGGAGGCTTCTTCCAGGTTGTACTTCTTCAGGATCGCCGAGTACTCGCCGGATTTCTTGCTCTCGGCCACCGCCTTGAGCAGCGCCTGGTAGGTCTCGTCGTTGCCTTTCTTCACGTAGATGCCCAGCGTTTGCGGGTACACCAGTTTCTCGGACGTCACCACCACACGGCCGTTGGTCTTGTCGGCGATCATGTGCGCGGCGCCGGAAATTTCCACCTGCGCCTGAATGTTTTTCGACAGCAGCGCCTGGGTCACTTCTGGCGCCGACGGGTATTCGCTCACGGTAATCGCGCCCTTGTTGTTCGGCACGCAATAGTCGCTGGACAGTTTCTGGAATTGCGCCACCCAGGTCGTGCCCTGTTCCAGGCCGATTTTCAGGCCGCACAGGTCTTCGGGCGTGCCGGGCTTCAGGGGGCTGCCGGCGGGCACCATGATCGCCGCGCCAGTGCGGGCGTAGGGAATGGTCAGGGCCTGGGCCTGGCGCTCGGGGGTGATGTACATGCCGGAAATGATCGCGTCGTAGTGCCCGGCATTCAGGCCCAGGATCAGGTTGGGGAACTTGGTGTCGACGAATTCAGCCTTGGCATCCAGTTGCTTGGCCAGGGCGTGGGCCAGTTCCGGGTCGGAGCCCACCACATTCTTGTCGCCGTCGTAGGACTCGAACGGTGGGTAGGTAATCTCCATGCCGACCTTCAATTGGCCCGGCGTGGCGGTGGTCGAAGCCATGGCGGCACCGGCGCTCAGCAGGCAGGCGGCAAGCAGGGTAAGGCGAGTCGGGTTGAACATGTGACGCACTCCAGAGTAGGGGAAGTAATGGCCGACAACAGCGTCAGGACGGCTCTGCCTGTTTTTTCAAATGACCGAAACTCGATGGCTTGCGGGCCTTGGTCGGTAATTGCACCTCGCCGTTCTCCACGCGTTTGCGCAGGTACTGGTAGGTCTGCAATGCCTGGCCGTACATGTGTTCGCCGATGGCGATTTCCTCGTATTCCTGACCGTCCTTGGCGAAGCTGGGCAGTGGCTTGATCTGGGTGTGGTAGTCGCAGGCGTAGAACAGCGGGAACGAATAGCGCTCCTGGGCCACCTTGCGTACACGGTGGGCCGTTGCAACGAACGTACCGGCGGTCATCACCTCCAGCATGTCGCCGATATTGACCACGAAGGCGTCTGCCACGGGCGGTGCGTCGATCCACTGGCCAAGGTCGTTCATCACTTCGAGCCCGGGTTGGTCGGCTTGCAAAATGGTGAAGCACTCGTAGTCGGTGTGTGCACCGATACCGGGCGCGTCCACCGCTTCGGCGTCGAAGGGGTAGTGGATCAGGCGCAGCTTCGACGGCGGCCGGGTGACGAGGGCGTCGAAGGTGTTTTCCTCCAGCCCAAGCGCCAGGGCGAAGCCGCCGAACAGCTTGCGGCCCAAGGCGAACACCGCGGCGTAATAGGCCTGCACCGAGGCCTTGAAGCCCGGCACCTCGGGCCAGTGGTTGGGCCCCAGCAGCGGCGTGTTGGCCAGCACCAGCGGGTCGTCGGCGGGTACTTCGAAGCCCACGTCGAAGGCTTCCTTGTGGTCGGGCTTGCCCTTGGAATACACCTCTTCGCCCTCGGGCACGAAGCCCTTGTGGGTGTCGGAGGTGCCGATGTAGTGCTGCATCTTCACCGCCAGTGGCTGGGCGAAGTAGTCCTTGGCGGCCTGGCGCAGGTTGGCGATCAGCTCGGGCGCGATGCCGTGGCCGGTGATGTACAGGAAGCCGACATCGCTGGCCGCGCGGCCCAGCTGCTCGGCCACCGCCAGGCGGTGTTCCAGTTCGACGCTGAACAGCCCGGCGATATTCACCACCGGGATGCTCTTGAAGTTGGCCTTGGGCTCAGTGTTGTTCATGGGGTTTCCTCAGCAGTGCGCAGCGCGAAAGCGTTCGAAGTGGGTACGTTCGGTGCGGGCCATCCACACGTTCAGCGACCACAGGTCAGCGACCGGAACGTTGGTAAAGGGCAGGTGATGCAGGTAGCCGTCGGCGCCGAATTCCGGGGTCAGGGTGCTGACCTGGTAACCGCGCGCCTGCTGGGCCGCCCAGATGGCTTCCCAGTGCTTCTGGTGAAAGGCCAGTTCGCGACCGTACTCCGGCGCGCCGGGGTGCGGCACTTGCGGGCCCTGGTCATAACCGACCCGGGCCTGAATGTGGTGTACGCGCTCGACGAAGGCATTGAGGTCATCGGCGGGGTCGTCCAGCAGGCGCTCGCAGGTCACCACCCAGTGGCTGATGTCGCTGGTGAAGCGCAGGTCCGGCAGTTGGCGGATCAGCTCCAGGGTCACCCAGGGGTTGAACAGCGAGCGTGAGCGGTGGGTTTCAAAGCTCAGGAACTGCCCGTGCTTGTGCCCCAGCTCCAGGGCGCGACCGAAGAACTCGACCTGCTGGGCCAGTGGCCAGCGGTCGTTGCCGGCCAGCACGTTGATGAAGCGCGGCGACAGCTCGCCGGCCCAGGCCAGTTTGCTGTCCAGATCGTTGAGGTGCTCGGCGGGCTGTGCCGATTGCTGGGGCAAAACATCGTAGGCGGTGAATAGAGTACAAATGTACCCCAGGCCGTTGGTACGCAGGAATGCGGCGAATTCGCTGCGTTCGCGGGCCACCAGCGGCAGCCGCGCTTCCATGCCGTCGAAGCCGGCGGCCTGCAGTTCTTCCAGGGCCTGCGCCTTGCTCGCGGTATAGCCCCACAGGGTGCGGAATATCTCCAGTTTCATTGAAACTCCTCATGCTACTCACAGCACACCGACGGCATGGGCCGGTGCGTCATTGGGCTGGGCAGTAGCAAAAGGGCACGCTGATGGCCGGGTCTCTGTTGGAACCGGTCCCGTAGTTGATGGCTGGATCTTAGGCAGGCTGGCCCATGGGGAAGAATAGGAAAGCTTAAATCGATAGTTCAGGAAATCGTGAACCAATAGCGCGCTATCGAAGCCTGTCGGTGGCCTTGGCTGTGCTATGGTTTTGACACCCCTGTTCATCGGATCGAGCGTGCCACTTCATGAAGGTCACTGTCGGGATGACGCCTTCAACGGCTACGGAAAGTGCTGGCGGGAGCCTTCGGCATGGGCAGTAGGCGGCGCACCTTGCAGGGCGCGCTGCGGCGGGTGCTGTTGCGTGGCGCCCTGACGGCCGCGGCGTTGAGTGCCGGCATGCTGCTGTTGTTGAGCGGCCTGGCGAACATCGCCGACGTACTGCACGTCAACGGCTGGCTGGGTGTTCTGCTGTTGGCGGCCACGGTATCGCTGAGCGTTGCCGTTGCCACGCTGGCCGCGTGGTACCTGTCCCGACGCTTGCTGGGTGAGATCACCGCGCCCTTGCGCAGCCTGTCCCGCGTGGCCGCCACCGACGACCTCGACGCGCTGGGCAGCAACGTCAACGCCCTGATCGACGAGCTGGAAAACTACCACGCCCATGCCCAGGGCGAACATACCCGGCAAGCCAGCCTGGACCACCTCACCGGCTTGCCTAACCGCGCCTTCTTCGAAGGCCGGCTGGCGCGCAACCTCAGCGGCATCGACAAGCGTCGCGAGCGCCTGGCCGTGCTGCACATTGACGCTGATCATTTCGCTGCCCTGAACGATCGCCACGGCTATAGCGCCGCCGATGAAGTGCTGATCAGCCTGGCCGGCCGCATTCGCGCCCAGCTGGGGGAAAACGACTTGCTCGCCCGTCTGGGCGGCGACGCCTTCGCGGTGCTGTTGTGCCTGGAACAGGACGACCACGCCCGGCAGCTGGCCGACCACATCATCGCCAGCACCTACGTGCCCTTTGTGTTGCCCAGCGCCGATACGGTGAACGTATCGGTCAGCGTCGGGGTGGCGCGCTTCCCTGAACAGGGAACCACGCCAGCCGAGCTGCTGGCCGCTGCCCATGCAGCCTTGTTGCAGGCTAAACGGCAGGGGCGTGGTCGCTGGTTTCAAGCCCAATCGCCCGCGCACGCGCTGCCCGCCGGGAAGTGACGGCGTGCTACCAGGGGCGTTCCAGACCGTTTGGCTCGACCTTCAACGTAAAGCGCGCGTCGTGGCCGTCGCGATCGCTCAGGTAAGGGAAACCTTCTTCCACCAGCCTGCGCACCGGCCGCCTTGCAGGGCTGATCAAGCCAAGGGCCGGCACGCTCGCCCCGCCTTGAAGCTCCCACGGGTCCAGCCCTTCCAATTCCCAAAGGTCCGAATCCTGTAGGAGACGGAACCCGTGAGGGCTATTGGACGAGTACAAGCCCAAGTATCCGTTGCGGCTGACCTCCAACTTATAAAATTGGAAAGGGTTGGCGTGCTGTGGTTGCTGGAACACTTGCACGTCATAGCGGTAACGTGACAAGCCTGCGGCTTCGCTGCAGAAATAGCAGGCAAACCAGAACTGAAGGCCCACGAGCCTTCCGGATACTTCATCAAGGCCCCAGGCAATGCGCTTGAGGCCGGAGTACGTGTCCTTGGCGCTGCAGAACACCCAGCCATTATCCAGGGCGGTGGGCGCTAGCTCGATATAACTGGCGCTCAAACCATGCACAGCGGGGTTGCCGTCCGGCATGTGCCAGTGCAGCGAGCCATGGAAACTCAGTTCGGGGGTATAAACGGCGGTGGCCATTGAACATTCCTTTGTTCGAGTGATGGGGGATCAACTCATGCTAACGGCTCATCGAGAGCCTGAGGCATGCACCAATACCACCTGGGACCTGGCCGTCAGGAGCATGCAAAGCTGAGCGCAGCGGTCTTTCCGGTCAGAAATGGCTCATTCAGCTCCGTCACCTCCCGAATGTAATCCCACAACAGATTGATGCGCTTCAATTTGCGCAGATCCTCCCGGCAATACATCCAGAATTGCCGCGTCACGCTGATTTCGTCCGCCAGCACCGGCACCAGGTCGCTGGCCTGCGCGGCCAGAAAGCACGGCAGTATGGCCATGCCATGGCCTTGGCGTGCCGCCACGTACTGGGCGATGACGCTGGTGCTGCGTAGGCTGGCGCTGGCGTTGGGCAGCAAGTTGGCCAGGTAGAGCAGCTCCGAGCTGAAGGCCAGGTCGTCGACGTAGCTGATGAAGCGGTGGCTGGCCAGGTCGCGGCTGGTGCGGATGGGCGGGTGGCGGTCGAGGTAGTCCTGGGTAGCGTACAGCTGCAGGCGGTAGTCGCAGAGTTTGCAGCACACGTAGGGGCCATGTTCGGGGCGTTCCAGGGCGATGACGATGTCGGCTTCGCGCTTGGACAGGCTGATGAAATGGGGCAGCGGCAGAATGTCGACGCTGATGGCCGGGTAGGTGTCGACGAAGTGGCTCAGTTGTGGGGTGATGAAGAAGCTGCCGAAGCCCTCGGTGCAGCCCATGCGGATGTGCCCCGACAGTGCCACGCCAGAGCCGGACACCTGTTCGCAGGCCATGTGCAGGGTGCTTTCGATGGACTCGGCGTAGCCCAGCAGGCGTTGGCCTTCGGCGGTGAGGATAAAGCCGGCGGTGCGCGACTTTTCGAACAGCAGGGTGCCCAGCGCGGCCTCCAGCGAAGTAATGCGCCGCGACACCGTGGTGTAGTCCACACCCAGGCGCTTGGCGGCGTTGCTGGCCTTGCGTGTGCGGGCCACTTCGAGGAAAAACTTCAGGTCATCCCAGTTCAGGGCGCCCAGCGAGGTGATGTTTTTTTGCATGTTGGACCGGCTTTTATCCGCGTTCTTGTTGGATGTTTGCACATCTATACTCCAAGGCAGAGCCATCACGCCATGCACAAAAACAATTACGCGGAGGTCTTGATGAACGTTTCAGTGAATGCCGCTGTGCCCACGGTCAAGTTGTTGATCAACGGCGAGTGGGTCGAGTCGCAGGCCAGCGAATGGCGCGACATCGTCAACCCGGCCACGCAGAAAGTCCTGGCCCGGGTGCCCTTTGCCACCCAGGCGGAAGTGGACGCGGCGGTGGCGGCGGCCCAGGCCGCGTTTGCCAGTTGGCGCAACACCCCAGTGGGCGCGCGCATGCGCATCATGCTCAAGTTCCAGGCGTTGATTCGCGAACACTCCAAGCGCATCGCCCAGACCCTCAGTGCCGAGCAGGGCAAGACCCTGGCCGACGCCGAGGGCGATATTTTCCGGGGCCTGGAAGTGGTGGAGCACGCTTGTTCAATTGGCAGCCTGCAAATGGGCGAGTTCGTCGAGAACGTCGCCGGCGGCGTCGACACCTACACCCTGCGCCAGCCCATAGGCGTATGCGCCGGCATCACCCCGTTCAACTTCCCGGCGATGATCCCGCTGTGGATGTTCCCCATGGCCATCGTCTGCGGCAACACCTTCGTGCTCAAGCCGTCCGAGCAGGACCCGTTGTCCACCGTGCAACTGGTGGAGCTGGCGCTGGAAGCCGGCATTCCCAAGGGCGTGCTCAACGTGGTGCAGGGCGGCAAGGAGGTGGTCGACGCGCTGTGCACCCACGCTGATATCAAGGCGATTTCCTTCGTCGGTTCGACGGCGGTGGGCACCCATGTGTACAACCTGGCCGGCCAGCACGGCAAGCGCGTGCAGGCCATGATGGGCGCCAAGAATCACGCCGTGGTGCTGCCCGACGCCAACCGCGAACAAACCCTCAATGCCCTGGTGGGGGCGGCGTTCGGTGCTGCTGGCCAGCGCTGCATGGCCACCTCGGTGGCGGTGCTGGTGGGGGCGGCGAAACAGTGGCTGCCGGAACTCAAGGCGCTGGCGCAGAAACTCAAGGTCAACGCCGGCAGCGAGCCGGGCACTGACGTCGGTCCGCTGATTTCTCGCCAGGCCAAACAGCGGGTGCTGGGCCTGATCGACAGCGGGGTGAAGGAGGGGGCCACCCTGGATCTGGATGGTCGCGACGTGCAGGTGCCGGGTTTCGAGGAAGGCAACTTTGTCGGCCCCACGCTGTTCTCCGGGGTGACCACCGACATGCAGATCTACACCCAGGAAATTTTTGGCCCGGTGCTGGTGGTGCTGACCGTCGACACCCTCGACGAGGCCATAGCCCTGGTCAACCGCAACCCGTTCGGCAACGGCACGGGCCTGTTCACCCAGAGTGGCGCGGCGGCGCGCAAGTTCCAGAGCGAGATCGATGTGGGCCAGGTGGGCATCAACATCCCCATTCCGGTGCCGGTGCCATTCTTCAGCTTCACCGGTTCGCGCGGTTCCAAGCTCGGCGACCTGGGCCCCTACGGCAAGCAGGTGGTGCAGTTCTACACCCAGACCAAGACCGTGACCGCGCGCTGGTTCGACGACGACAGCGTCAACGACGGCGTCAACACCACGATCAACCTGCGCTAGGAGGCCGGTCATGAACATTGCTTTTATCGGCCTGGGCAACATGGGCGCGCCCATGGCCCGCAACCTGCTCAAGGCTGGCCACCATTTGCACCTGTTTGACCTTAACCAGGCCGTGCTCGCCGAACTGGCCGCCCAGGGCGGCAGCATCAGCGCCTCGCCCCGCGACGCGGCGGCGGCCGCTGAACTGGTGATCACCATGCTGCCCGCGGCCGCCCACGTGCGCAGCGTGTACCTGAATGACGACGGCGTGCTCTCCGGCATTCGCCCCGGCACGCCGGCGGTGGATTGCAGCACCATCGACCCGCAGACCGCCCGCGACATCTCCAGCGCCGCCGCCCGTCAGGGCGTGGACCTCGGTGATGCGCCGGTCTCCGGCGGCACCGGCGGCGCGGCGGCGGGCACCTTGACCTTCATGGTCGGCGCCAGTGCGGCGCTGTTCGACACCCTGCACCCGGTGCTGGCGCAAATGGGCCGCAACATTGTTCATTGCGGCGAAGTAGGCACCGGGCAGATCGCCAAGATCTGCAACAACCTGCTGCTGGGCATCTCCATGATCGGCGTGTCCGAAGCCATGGCCCTGGGCAATGCGCTGGGCATCGACACCGGGGTGCTGGCGGGCATCATCAACAGCTCGACCGGGCGCTGCTGGAGCTCGGACACCTACAACCCGTGGCCGGGCATTATCGACACCGCCCCGGCGGCGCGCGGTTACACCGGCGGGTTTGGTGCCGACCTGATGCTCAAGGACCTGGGCCTGGCCACCGAAGCGGCGCGCCAGGCGCATCAACCGGTGGTGCTTGGCGCGGTGGCTCAGCAGCTGTACCAGGCCATGAGCCTGCGTGGCGAAGGTGGGCTGGACTTCTCGGCGATCGTGAAGGGATACCGGAAACCTGAGTGATTCACGCCCCTGCAACTTGCCGTAAGGCTGCGATGGCGCGCAAAGCGTGCCCGGGGTATTGCCGTGGGAATGGGGCTCTCAGGCGAACACGAAGTACTTGCGCACCGTTTCCACCACTTCCCAGGTCCCCTTCATTCCGGGTTCAACGATGAAGATATCCCCCGCCCGCAAATGCACCGGCTCCATGCCGTCCGGGGTGATGATGCAGTAGCCTTCCTGGAAGTGGCAGTACTCCCATTTCACGTAGTCGACTCGCCATTTGCCAGGGGTGCAGATCCAGGTGCCCATGATCTTGCTGCCGTCTTCGCTGGTGTAGGCGTTGAGGTTGACGGTGTGCGGGTCGCCTTCCAGTTTCTCCCACTTGCAGGCGTCGAGCACGGGCAGGGGGTGGGTGTCGCGCAGCACAACGAGCGGTTTGGACATGGTGGCTCCGGGCGTGAATTGAGGAGCCCGCATGCTGCCCCGCGCGGGCCGGCGGTGGATGCCTGAGGTCGACATCCGGGTGTCTGTTTGCGCTAGGTGCCTGGCAGCAGGCTGCTCACCAGCGCCTGGGCATGGCCCGGCAGCGTGGCGAAGTCGGCCGAGCACAGCAGCAGGCGCCGCGCGGCCCAAGGCTCGTGCAGCACGCGGCTGACCAGTTGCAGTTGCCCCTGGCAACGGCTGACCGCCGCTTGCGGCACCACACCCACGCCGGCGCCACGGGCAACCATGCGCACCACGCCGTCGAAGCCTTCGGCGCGCACCCGCACCTGCATGCGTCGGCCACTGTGCAGCGCCTGTTCTTCGACGAGGATGCCCAGGGCATTGTTGCTGGCCAGGGCGACGTGACCATAGGCCAGACTGTCGACGAAACTCACCGATTCCAGGCGCGCCAGCGGATGCTCGGCGGGCATGATCAGCATCAGCGGGTCATCGCGGAACGGCCGGGTCTGCAAGCCGTCGATGGCCACCGCATCGGAGATGATGCCCAGTGGCGCGGCGCCTTGGCGCAGGGCCTGGATGATGCGCAGGCTGGGCATTTCCTCCACGTCCAGGTCAACGCCTGGGTGGCGTTGCAGGAAGTCGCCGAGCAGTTCCGGCAAGTACTCGGTGAGCGCGGCGGTGTTGCACAGCAGCCGCACCTGGCCCTGAATGCCCTGGGCGTACTGCGCCAGGTCAAACTGCAGGTGCTCCACCTGTTGCAGCACCCGGCGGCTGTGTTCCCCCAGCGCCTGGCCGGCAGCGGTGGGCTGCACACCGCGGCGGTTGCGCACGAACAGGGGGATGCCCAGCGACACTTCCATGGCGCGGATGCGCGCGCTGGAGGCGGCCAGTGACAGGTGGCTGCGCTGGGCGCCGGCGGTCATGTTGCCGCTGTCCAGGGTGTGGAGGAAAAGGCGCAGGTCAATCAGGTCAAAATGCATGGCAGGGTCCAGCCTCTGTGTGGGCGAGAGGCTGGCTCAGTATATGGCAGATGTTCAAGCGCCGGGCGCAGGCGCACGATAGGCCCATGAATACATTACTCTCGCTGTATCAGGAAATGGGCTGGGGCTTGTCGCTGCTGGTGTTGGCTACCTTTTTGCTGGCCGGCACGGTCAAGGGCGTGATCGGCTTGGGCCTGCCCACGGTGTCGATGGGCTTGCTGGGGCTGGCTATGGCCCCGGCGCAGGCAGCAGCGCTGCTGATTGTGCCCTCGACCTTTACCAATCTCTGGCAATTGCTGCTCGGCGGGCACCTGCGAGCGTTGCTGGTGCGGCTGTGGCCCCTGTTGCTGGCGATCTTTGTCGGCACTGCGATCGGCAGCCTGTGGCTGGGCATCGATGGTGGGCAGTGGGTGGCGCGCGCTCTGGGCGGGGCGCTGGTGCTGTATTCGCTGTGCGGCCTGTTTCTGCCGGTACTGCGCGTGCCGGCGCGCCACGAACGCTGGCTGGGGCCGTTGTGTGGTGTGGTCACCGGCATCATCACCGCAGCCACCGGCGTGTTCGTGATACCTGCGGTGCCGTATCTGCAAGCGTTGGGGTTGAGCCGGGATGAGCTGGTGCAAGCGCTGGGGTTGTCGTTCAGCGTTTCGACGCTGGCGCTGGCGGCGGGGTTGTTGTGGCATGGCGAACTGGGCAGCGGCGAGTTGGGGGCATCGTTGTTGCTGCTGGCGCCGGCGTTGCTGGGGATGCAGGTGGGGCAGTGGTTGCGTCAGCGCATCAGCGCCATCGTTTTCAAGCGGGTATTTTTCGTCGGGCTGGCGTTGCTGGGTGGTCATTTGTTGATCAACGGCTGAGTCGGGCGCAACTGGCGGCCGCTGGTACAGGGCGTGTAGCAGCGGCCCAGGGGGGCGTCAGACGCCTGCGCGGCTGCTCGACGGGCTGAGCATTTCCACCCGCTGAATATCGAAGTCAGCTTCCAGGTATTCCATGCGCTGCTCGAAGAACGCCGCCATGTGCGGCAGCCCCGAGTGCACGTCCAGGGCGGCCTTCGACGCCCAGATTTCGTAGAACACAAACAGCGTCGGGTCGTTCAGGTCGCGCAGCATGTGGTACTCAATGCAGCCAGGTTCCCTGCGGCTGGCCTCGACATAGCCGAGAAACAGGCTGCGGAAAGCGTCAGCCATGTGCGCCTTGGTCTTGGCCTTGAGGATGAAGCCGTGTTGTTCGTTCATGAGCATCTCCGGAAAAAGGTGCTCGAATGTTAAAGGCAAAAATAAAGATTTATTCGTGATTTAACGGCAAATGTATTTTGCCCCACCGGGCCTTAATCCGCCCGCGTGAGGCCGGTAAAGTGCGCTCCATTCCTTTACCCGAGACCTTCCCCATGAAAAAGATTCTGTTGCTCAATGGCGGCAAGCAATTCGCCCACTCCGACGGCCGCTACAACGCCACCCTGCATGACGCCGCCGTGGCGCTGCTGGACCGTGCCGGCTTCGACATCAAGACCACTTTCATCGATGGCGGCTACGACATCGCTGAAGAAGTGCAGAAATTCCTCTGGGCCGACGTCATCATTTACCAGATGCCCGGCTGGTGGATGGGCGCGCCATGGACCGTGAAAAAGTACATCGACGAAGTCTTCACCGAAGGCCACGGCAGCCTGTACGCCAGCGACGGCCGCACCCGTTCCGACGCCTCGCAGAAGTACGGCAGCGGTGGCCTGGTGCACGGCAAGCAGTACCTGCTGTCGCTGACCTGGAACGCCCCGCAGCAGGCCTTCGACGACCCCACGGACTTCTTCGAAGCCAAGGGCGTGGACGCCGTGTACTTCCCGTTCCACAAGGCCAACCAGTTCCTGGGCATGACCGGCCTGCCGACCTTCCTGGCCGTGGACGTGATGAAGCGCCCGAACATCGATGCCGACGTGGCGCGCTACCAGGCGCACCTGGCGCAGGTGTTGGGTTTCACCTTGTAAGGTAGAGTGGGGCTTCCATCGTGGAAACGTTGCAAGGAACCCCCAGGTTGAAAGCCAGATCCGACGAACTCCAGGTCTTTATCTCGGTTATCGAGTGCGGCTCCATTTCGGCCGCTGCCGAGCAGGTGGGGCAGACGCCCTCGGCGATCAGCCGCACCTTGTCACGCTTGGAGACCAAGCTCGACACCACGCTGATCAACCGCACCACCCGGCGCATGGACCTGACCGAAGAAGGGCGATTTTTCTTCGAGCGCGCCAAGCAGATCCTCCAGCAAATGGATGAACTGGAAGAGCGCCTGGCGCTGCGTCACCAGACGCCGTCCGGGCGCCTGCGGGTCAATGCCGCCTCACCGTTCATGCTGCACGCCATCGTGCCCTACATCGGCGAGTTCCGCGCCCGCTACCCGGACATCACCCTGGAGCTCAACACCGACGACCTGCTGATCGACCTGTTGGAGCAGAGCACCGACATTGCCATCCGCATCGGTGTGCTGGCCGACTCCACGCTGCACGCGCGCCTGCTCGGCCGCAGCCCGCTGAACATCCTCGCCAGCCCCGACTACCTGCGCCGCCACGGCGTGCCCCAGCACGTCGAGGACCTGCGCGAGCACAGCCTGTTGGGCTTCACCCAACCCGACCACCTCAACCTGTGGCCGTTGCGCCATGCCGATGGCGACCGCTGGCAGGTCAAGCCGCGGCTGGCGGCTTCCAGTGGCGAAACCCTGCGCCAACTGGCGCTGGCCGGGCAAGGCATTGTCTGCCTGTCCGACTTCATGACCCACCAGGACATCGCCCACGGCCGCCTGGTGCCGTTGCTGCCCCAGGCCAACAGCGGCGACCGCCAGCAGATCAACGCCGTGTACTACCGCAACTCGCAACTGGCCTTGCGCATCCAGTGCTTCCTGGACTTCATGCAGGAAAAACTCGCCTGCTACGCCCAGGCGGAGTCGTGACCAAGCAAAAATGCGCTGACCCCGCTGTAGGAAAACGGCCACCCTTGAGTGGCCGTTTACACATTCGGGGTTGAAAGCTTCCCCCTGTTGGGCCTAACTGTCGTTGCATTTTTATAACAACAGTAAGGACACCCGATGCGTATTGTGTTGTTCAAGACCCTTGCCCTGAGTGCGGCCATTCTCGCTGCCTCGTCCTCCTACGCCGCCGTGCTGGATGCCGGCGCCGTCGCCGCCCCCGACCAATATGGCGCCGAGGTCGCGGCGCACATTCTCAAGAAAGGCGGCAACGCCGTCGACGCCGCCGTGGCCACGGCCTTCACGCTGGCGGTCACTTACCCCGAAGCCGGCAACCTGGGCGGCGGCGGGTTCATGACCCTGTACGTCAAGGGCAAACCCTATTTCCTCGATTACCGCGAGACCGCGCCCAAGGCCGCGAGCCGCACCATGTACCTGAATGAAAAGGGCGAGGTCATCGAAAACCTCAGCCTGGTAGGCGCCAAGGCCAGCGGCGTACCCGGCACCGTGCTGGGCCTGTGGGAAGCGCACAAGCGTTTCGGCCACCTGCCCTGGGCCGAGCTGCTGACCCCGGCCATCGGCTACGCCAAGAACGGCTTCACCGTGGCCGACAAGCAATTCCAGTACCGCCAGGATGCGCTGAAACTGTTCGCCGGGCAGACCAACTTCAACGATTACTTCGGCACCATGAAACCGGGCGAGACCTTCCGTCAGCCCGAGCTGGCGCACACCCTGGAGCGCATCGCCGACCAGGGCGCCAAGGACTTCTACGACGGCAAGACCGCCGACCTGCTGGTGGCGCAGATGCAGGCCGACAAAGGCCTGATCACCAAGCAGGACCTGCACGATTACAAGGTCAACTGGCGCGAGCCGCTGCACATTGATTGGCGCGGTAACATCATCTACACCGCGCCGCTGCCGAGTTCCGGCGGCATCGCCCTGGCGCAGCTGCTGGGCATCAAGGATATCCGCAAGGCCGACTTCAAGGACGTTCCGCTCAATTCGGCGCGCTACATCCACCTGCTGGCCGAAATCGAAAAACGCGTGTTCGCCGACCGCGCCGACTACCTCGGCGACCCGGACTTCAACGACGTGCCGGTGAACAAGCTGATTGCCCCGGCCTACCTGCTCAAGCGCGCCGACGAGGTCAACCCTACTGCCATCTCGGCCACCACCGACGTGCGCCCGGGCCTTGAGCCGCACCAGACCACGCACTTCTCGATCATCGACCACGACGGCAACGCGGTCAGCAACACCTACACCCTGAACTGGGACTACGGCAGTGGCGTGGTGGTGAAGGGCGCCGGTTTCCTGCTCAACGACGAAATGGACGACTTCAGTTCCAAACCCGGCGTGGCCAATGCCTTCGGCGTGGTGGGCGGTGATGCCAACGCCATCGAGCCGGGCAAGCGTATGCTGTCGTCCATGAGCCCCACCCTGGTGACCCGCGATGGCCGGGTGACCCTGGTGATCGGCACGCCGGGCGGGTCGCGGATCTTCACCTCGATATTCCAGGTGCTCAACAACGTGTATGACTACCACCTGCCGCTGGCCAAGGCGGTGGCGGCGCAGCGCGTGCACCACCAGCTGCTGCCCAAGGACACCATCTACTACGACAGCTTCGCGCCGCTGACCGGCGAGCCGGCCGAGCAGCTCAAGGCCATGGGCTACACCCTGGAGGATCAGGGCTGGGAGATGGGTGATATCCAGGCCATCAGGGTCGATGGCCGCAAGGTCGAGACCGCTTCCGATCCGCGCGGCCGTGGCGTTGGCCAGCTGGTCAAGTGAACGGCACCGGGAAGTTCATGAATGTGTGCCGCCACTAGCGGTAAGATGCTTGCCTTTTTGCACGCCATGCCCGCGGCCGCCCAGTGCGGCGGCCGTGGGACGCGAAGCCCGCCGGCCTATCAGGAATTCCCATGAAACGCGTTGCCCTTGCCGTAGCCATTGCAGCGACCGCCGCTTGCGCACACCAGCCTGTTCCCGCGACGGCGCCCGCTGCCCCGGTGGCCAAGGCGCAGCCGACCCTCAAGGTGCCGGCCCCGACCGACAAGGCTAACCAGCTGATGTTCGACATGGTGCGTCGCACCCCGCTGAGCAACAGCGTGTTCCGCGATGGCGACCAGCTCAGCTTCATGGTCATCCGCCCCAAGGATGACACCCTGCGCCAGGACATCATGATGCAGATCCAGGCCTCCTGCGTGGAGCCTTCGGCCAAGCTGATGTATTTCGACGGCGGCAAGCGGTCCTACGTCAAGAGCCTGGACGGCTTGTACATGCCCGGCGTGCGCATGCGCAAGGACGTGGCCGAGACCCTGCTCAAGAACCCCGACTTCGTTGATGCCTGCAACAGCACCCCGACGCCCGACTGGCGCGTGGTGCGCACCGCTGCCAATGGCCAGCAGACCCTGATCGACCGCGCCAGCATCAAGCCCCAGGGTGACACCCTGCGCTTCTGGACGGCGTGGGATGAGCCGGTTACCACTTTCGACCTGCCGTACTACGCGCCCATGGCGCAGAAGCGCGAATACGTGGCGGTGGATTGCAGCCAGCAGACCTTCAAAGTGCTGTCCGGCTTCGACCTGGACGAGCGCAACCGCGTGACCGACGGCATTGTGCACTTCGTGCCCGACGCCCAGCCGGTAGCGGCGGACACCGACAACCGCGCCACCTACAAGGCCGTCTGCGGCAGCCCGCAGGCCCTGGCCACGTTGCCGGCGTTCAAGCCCAAGGCCAAGGCGCCGCTCGCCGGGCCGTTCCCCGGGGTGATGGCGTTGCCGCTGGCGGCCATCCGCAAGCTGGACATGCCGGCCCCGCGCAAGCCGCTGACCTACCTGGCGGAAACCGGCACGGCCACGGGCCCCAACGGCCCGGTGCCGCTGGACGTGCAGACGTTCATGGCCCATGACGCCACCACCGGCCAACTGGCCGTGCGCTCCAGCAGCGATGGCTTCGACAGCAGCGAGATTTCCTTCCGTGGCCTGTTCTCGCTGGCCAGCAAAACCACGTTCCATGGCCTGGACACAGTGTTTGAAAGCTCGTCGGTGGTGGATGCCCACTTCAATGGTGATTGGCGCAACCTGCCGGTAGGCCAACGTGTGGGCGTGGCACTGGACACCACGGCCGTCAGCGGTAACACCGGTGCGGTGCTCAACCACGCTACCGTGCAGTGCACGGTGAAAAGCCAGGTCAGCGCCAGCCAGGTCAACGCCCACCTGAGCGGCCAGGCCAAACTGCTGCGCTGCACCGTCAACAGCGACAAGCGCCAGAGCGTCGATACCCTGTACTACCTGGAAGACTATGGTTACTTCTACCAGTCGGGTACTGACAAGAACGACCATTACTACAGCGAACGCCACCTGCAACAGGCCCGCTGAGGAATCACCTGTGGGCGCTGGCTTGCCAGTGCCCACAATGCGTGATGCATCAAGGAGAGAATGCCTATGCAACGTCTGCCCCTCGCGCTGCTAGTCGCCCTTGTGGCCGGCTGCGCCCAGCACGCCCCCGAGCCCCCCGCCAGCAAGCCCCACGAGCCCAGCGACGCGGAGAAAATGCTCAGCGACACCCTGGCCCTGCCGCCGGTGCCCGAGTCGGTGATGCGCAACGGCGACAACCTCAGCTACCTGGCGGTGCCGCCCGTCACCGAGCAGCAGCCGTACCCCTTCGCCGCGCAGATTGAGGCGTCCTGCACCACCTACCAGGCCAGCATCGCCTACGTGCAAGGCGAGAAACGCGTGTACTTCGGCAGCGCCAACGGCGGCTACATGCCGCCGCGCAACGTGCCGGACGAGCTGGCGCAGAACCTCAAGAGCAACGCCGCGTTCAAGGCAGCCTGCCAGGCCACGGCGGTGCCCGAGTGGCGGGTGGTCAAGGGCGGCAACGACGTGTTCTGGGTGCTGCTGGACCGCAGCAGCGTGAAGACCGAAGGCGACGAGGTGCGCTTCTGGGCGGCCCTGGACGAGCCCAGCGTGACGGCCGGGCGGCCTTACAATGCGCCCAGCGCGCAAAAGCGCGAGCACTACGCGCTGGACTGTTCCAGGCAGACCGTGCGCCTGTTGATGGGCTACGACGTGGATGAGCGCAACAAGGTAACCGACGGCAAATGGTTCAAGGACCCGCAGCCGCAGCCGCTCAGCCGCAGTGTGCCGGAGTACCAGGCGCTGTTTCGCAGCGTGTGCGGCACGCCCGAGGCGCTGGCCCAGTTACCGGCGTACAGCCCGCGCAGCAAGGCACCGATCGAAACGCCGTTGCCGCTGGTGAGCTCGGTACCGCTGACGGCCATCAAGCACCTGAACCTGGCGCCGGCGCGCAAGGCGTTCAAGCAGACATTGGAAACCGGTACCGCCAACACTGCCAAGAACAACCTGCCGATTCGTGAGGAACGCTTCTTCAGCACTGACAAGGCGAGCGGCCAGTTAGGCATTCGCCTGCGGGCCGAGAGCTACGAAGGCAACGAAGTGAGCTTTCGCGGGTTGGTATCGCTGGCGCAGAAAACCCGCTTCTTCGGCAAGACCGTGATGAGCGAGGAAGCCATGCTCACCAACCTGACGTTCAGTGGCGACTGGCAACAGATGCCGGTGGGCCAGGAGTTGACCTACACCACCCAGGGCAAGCGCAAGAACTCGATGATGGGTGACCTGGGCGAGAGCCGCCAGGTGGTCAAGTGCAAGGTAGACAGCGAAGCGCCGGCGGCACAGATCAACGCCAGCCTCAGTGGCCAGGCGAAGAAACTGCGGTGCAGCGGCGATGGCGACCCCTACAACCGCGTGGACACGGTGTGGTACCTGGAAGACTACGGGTACTTCTTCAAGCAGGGGACGGACAAGAACCCGCTGTACTACGACGAGCGCGAGTTGAAAACAGTCCAGTAAATGAAGGTCCTGCGGACCTTATCGCAGCCTGGCGGCAGCTCCTACGATTATCCGTAGGCGCTGCCGCCAGGCTGCGATGGCCCGCACAGCGGGCCCAGTGGGTTACACGCGGAAGTGGCTGACCATCATCTGCAGCTGGTTGCCCAGGCGTGCCAGTTCAACACTGGACGCCGCGGTCTCTTCACTGGCGGCGGCGGTCTGTTCCGACACGTCGCGCACGTTGATGATGCTGCGGCTGATCTCTTCGGCCACCGAGCTCTGCTGCTCGGCCGCCGCGGCGATCTGCTGGTTCATCAGCTGGATGTTCGACACCGTGCGGGTGATGTTTTCCAGCGACACGCCAGCCTGACGGGTCAGGGCCACGCTGCTGTCAGTCAGCGCGCTGCTGCTGAGCATCACGTTGGCCACCTGCTGGGTACCGCTTTGCAGGCCGGCCACCAGGCCTTCGATTTCCTCGGTGGATTTCTGCGTGCGTTGCGCCAGGCCCCGCACTTCATCCGCCACCACGGCAAAACCACGGCCCGCTTCACCGGCACGCGCCGCCTCGATGGCGGCGTTGAGCGCCAGCAGGTTGGTCTGCTCGGCCACGGCCTTGATCACGTCCATGACCTTGCCGATCTTGTCGCTTTCCTGCTGCAGGTGCCCCATGGCCTCGGTGGAACGCTTGACCTCGCTGGCCAGGCGCTCGATCTGGTCGATGGCCTGGTTTACTACCTTGTCACCGTCGCGGGCCTGGCCGTCGGCATCAGTGGCCGCCATCGACGCCTGCTCGGCATTGCGCGCCACTTCCTGCACGGTGGCGGTCATTTCATGCATCGCGGTGGCGACCTGGTCGGTTTCCACTTTCTGGTTGTTGACCCCGGCGCTGGTCTGCTCAGTGACCGCCGACAATTCTTCGGCGGCACTGGCGATCTGCGTCACGCCGTCGCGGATGCTGGTGATCAGCTCGCGCAGGGTGGTGCCCATGTTCTGGATGCCTTGCTGCAGCACGCCCAACTCGTCCTTGCGGGTGACCCGCAGGGCCTGGGTGAGGTCGCCATCGGCAATGCGCTTCACCGCTTCCAGGGTATCCTGGATCGGACGGGTGATCTGACGGGTGATGATTACCGCGGCGGCGATGCCGACCAGCAGGGCGAGCAGGGTGGCGATCAGTTGCACGGTCTGCGCCTGGCCACTTTCAGCATCACGGCGGTCCAGTTGCAATTTGTACAGGGCATCGCTCAGGCGCACGATTTCGTTGCCCTGGTCGGTCATTTCCTTGCGCGCCTGGACGATGTCGGCGTTGGCCGCCTTGAAGCGGTTCAGCGCCTGGCGGTAGTTGTTGACGGCGGTTTCGTACTGCTTGATGCCATCCTGCTGGGCAGGCAAAGCGGCATACAGTGGCGCCACGGCAGCCTGGGCCGCGTCCAGCTGGCTGAAGGCGTTCTGCTCATTGCCGGCGCTGGCATCACCCAGGTAGCCGCGCACTTCATAGCGCGTGACCAGCAGCAGGTCCTTGGCCTTGGCCACGGCCAGCACTTCATCCAGGCGGCGATCGGCCTGCACGGCCTGGTTCACCCGGTCGATGGTCTGGAAGGCGGCGAGTGCCGTGTCGTTCAGGTCCTGGCGCGCCGCGTTGCTGGTGCGGTAGGCAGCGCGCATCTTGTTCAGCGAGACCTTGTAGGCTTCCAGCTGACCGTTCTGCTCCTTGAGCAGGCGGATGTTCTCGGGGCTCTTGAAACTGCCGAGAATTTTCTGCTGCTGGGCCTCGAAGCCGTCCAGCGTGGTTTGGACCAGCTGCGCCGCCGTGTCATCGCCGTTGGCGAGCATGTATTGCAGGCGGGCGACACGCAGTTTGGTCAGGGCAGAGTTGAGCTGGGTGATGTCACTCATCCAGTTACTGCGGTCAATCAGGCCACCCATGCTGTTCCAGCCGGTAGCGGCCAGCAGGGTGGTCAGGACCAGAACCAGGCCGAAGCCCAGCCCGAGTTTTTTGTTCACGCTTATGTTGGCAAACCAACTGTTCATGCTTTCCCTCCAGGAACTTGTGCGCTTCTTGATCGTTGGTTGCTGGGGGTCTTTTTTATGGTTGGAGGCCAGCAGTTATTTTCTTCTTAGGCACGGAGTATCGGCGGCGAAAGCGTAAACATGAAATTTTCGTCATGGCCCTGTTGCAGCGACCTTGGCGGTGTGGGAGCTGGCTTGCCCGCGAGCTGTCGAGGGCAAAAAACGCTCGCGGGCAAGCCAGCTCCCCGAGGGGGAGGACTTTCAGGCGAATTCGGCCAAGGCGTCTAGCACGGCCGCCAGGAAGTATTCATGGGAGGCGCGGTCGAAGAGGATCTGGAAGGTGGGCACCTGCTCGCCGCCCACATTCACCACGATCACATTGATGCGCGCGGCCGACGTCTGCGCCACCGAACCAGGCCCGAAGGCCTCGGCACTCAGGTCGACGCCACACAGCTTGGCCATGATTTCCGACAGACGGCTGCCGCTGAGCTGAATCCAGGCGTGGCTGTCCTGGCGCGGCAGCAGGTAGTTGGCGCTGTGGTCCAGCTCCCAGCGCGCCTCTTCATCGGCGATGCGTTCGCCCTGGTCGGCCTGGCTGCCCAGCAGCAGGTACTCGGTGTGCGACAGGCGCGCCACGTGGCTGCCATCGGCCTGGGTCACGGCGCGATTCGGTGCCTGGGGCAGCACGAAGCCGCGCTGCTGCAGGTAATCGGCGCTCTGCGGGCCGCGAAAGCCCACGCGCGGCAGGTCCATCTGGTCCACCAGTACGCAGGGGTGCATGGCCGGGCGCAGGGGCTGGCCGAGGTAATCTTCAGCTTTCAGACTGGACATGGTTCACAGCTCCTGGCGCAGGTTTTCAGGGTCGAAGAACGGCAGTTTGACCACGGTGGCCTCTACCACGATGCCGTTTTCCACACGGATGGGAATTTTCTGCCCGGGCTGGCTCTGGTCGAAGCCGGCGTAGGCCAGGCCGATGATCTGCCCCAGCGTTTCGGAGTACTCGCAGGAGGTGACGTTGCCGCTGATGTCCGCACCGCTGAGCACCAAGTGGCCTTCCAGCGGTTGCAGCGCGCCCTTGGGCAGGGTGAAACCCACCAGTTTGCGGGTCATGGGCTGCGCCTCGAGGATGTCCACCGAGCGGCGGCCCACGAAGAACGGTTTGTTGCGGCTCACCGCCCAGCCCATGTCGATCTCGGCGGGGTGGGTCATGCCGTCGGTGTCCTGGCTGATGATCACGTGGCCTTTTTCCAGGCGCAGCAGACGCTGGGTTTCGACGCCGAAGGGGCGCAGGTCGAAGGCCTTGCCGGCGGCCATCAGGGCATCCCACAACGCTGGCGCATGGCGCGCCGGCACGTGGATCTCGTAGCCCAGCTCACCGACGAAACCAACCCGCAGCAAACGCGCCTTGATGCCGGCCACGGTGCCCTGGCGCACGGCCAGGTAGGGAAAGGCTTCGGGCGACAGGTCCAGGTCGGTGCACACCTGCTCCAGCACGTTGCGTGCATGCGGCCCGGCGACGTTGACCGCGGAAATCGCCGCGGTGACGTTGGCGATGTCGACGTTCAGCCGCCACTGCGCGTTCCACTTGAGCATTTGCTGGTAAATACGGTCGACGCCGCTGGTGGTGGCGGTGACATAGAAATGGTTATCGGCGAACCGTGCGCACACGCCGTCGTCGATCACCACGCCATGCTCGTTGGTCATCAGCGCGTAGCGCGAACGGCCCACGGGCTGCTTGAGGAAGGCGAAGGTGTACATGCGGTTGAGTAGTTCGGCAGCGTCCGGGCCGCGCACATCCAGGCCGCCCAGGGTGGAGACGTCAATGATGCCGACCTTGTTGCGCACGTGCAGGGCTTCGGCCTGCATGCATTGCTCGCGCTGCGAGGCCTTGCCGTAGAAGGCCGGGCGCTGCCAGATGCCGGCAGGCATCATCTTCGCTCCGGCTTCCAGGTGGCGGCTGTGCAGGGGTGTCTGACGATACGGGTCGAAGGCGCGGCCGGCGACGTGGGCGAGTTTTTCCGCGACGAAGGGCGGGCGCGCGGTGGTGACTCCGGTTTCGCTGATGTTGCGCTGGGTGGCCTGCGCTACCAGGCGCGCCGTCGGCAACGCCGAATGGCGGCCCTGGGACGGGCCCATGCCGACGGTGGAATAGCGTTTGACCAGTTGCACATCGCGGTAGCCAATTTTCGTGGCGTTGATGATGTCCTGCACCTGCAGGTCCTCATCGAAGTCGACGAAGTCCTTGCCCTTGGGGTGCGGGAAAATCGGCCAGGGATAATTGACCCGCGCTTCCGGCGCCAGGCGGGTGGGCGCGGCGGCGTCCAGGCCCAGCGCGGCGGCGATGTCACCAGCGCGGTTGCGGGCATCGCTCAACACGTTGTCCAGGGCGTGGCAGCCGTTGACCGAACCGGCCACGCGCAGGATATCCGGCAGGCCACTGAGGGTGAATTCGGCCAGTTGGTCGTCATAGGCCAGCTTGCCGCCCGCCTGGCACAGCAGCTGGTACACGGGCATGTAGCCGCCGGACATGCACAGCAGGTCGCACTCGAGCGTCAGCGCGCTGCTGGCCACCTGGCCTTGCCCGGTGATCTTGCGCAGCTCCACGCCACTGACATGGCGCATGCCTTTTTCGTGCAACGCTTCAAACACCGTGGTGGCCACGTGCACGGCAATCGCGCGTTGTTCCAGCGCCAGCAGCAAGGCACGGTCGGCGGGGCCGGAACGCAGGTCGACCACGGCCGCCACGGTCACGCCCTGGTCGTGCAGGTCGAGGGCGGCCAGGTAGCCGTCGTCATTACCGGTCAGCACCACGGCGGTGTTGCCGGGCTTCACCGCGTACAGCTTCATCAGGCGCTGGGCGGCACTGGTGAGCATGATGCCGGGCAGGTCGTTGTTGCGGAAAATCACCGGCTGGTCGAATGAACCACTGGCCACCAGGCACTGGCGCGCGCGCACCTTGTACATGCGCTTGCCCTGGATCACTGGCAGGTAGTTGTCGCTGAACCAGGCGTTGCAAGTGGCCTGGGTCAGCACCTGGATGTTGGCGTGGGCTTCCACGGCCGTCACCAGTTCGCGGCGCAAGGTTTCGGCACGGGTGCCATCGATGTCGAAGCGCGCGTAGGTCAGCGAACCGCCGAGCAGCGGGCTTTGCTCGATCAGCAGTACCTTGGCCCCGGCATTGGCGGCGCTGAGGGCGGCCTG
This sequence comes from uncultured Gammaproteobacteria bacterium, assembly GCA_963816515.1. GTDB lineage: Bacteria > Pseudomonadota > Gammaproteobacteria > Pseudomonadales > Pseudomonadaceae > Aquipseudomonas. Next base: position 3,180,424 of record CAWFKX010000001.1, read on the forward strand.
CAAGCCGGCGGGCCCGGCGCCGATCACGGCCAGGTCGGTGAACAGGTAGGCCTTGTCGTAGTACTCGGGCTTGAAGGTCAGGTCCAGCACGCCGAGGCCGGCTTTCTTGCGGATGATCGGTTCCCACACTTTCCACATGCCCTTGGGCTTGTAGAACGAGCGGTAGTAGAAGCCCACGGGCATGAACTTGGAAAATTTGCCCAGCCAGGCGTCCTTGTCGTTGTACAGCGAGCCGTTGAAGTTCTGCCCACTCGCTTGCAGGCCATCTTCCAACGGGTGCATGTCGGCCAGCACGTTGGGCTCGCGGGGCAGTTGCACCAGGCTGTTGGCGTCTTGCCCGGCCATGCTCAGCGGGCCGCGCGGGCGGTGGTACTTGAACGAACGGGACATCAGGAAGCGGCCGTTGGCGACCAGCGCGCTGGCGATGCTGTCGCCTTCGAAACCCTGGAACAGCGCGCCGTCGAAGCTGAAATTGAGCGGCTGGTCGCGATTGATCAGCAGGCCCATGGGGGCGGGTAGGCGGTTCATCCGGCGATCTCCTGGGCGGCGCTGAAATTCACGCGGGAGGTGAAGATGTCCTTGGGGTCGAAGGTGCGGATGATTTCGTCGGTGACCGTGTGGCGCTCGGCCAGGAACCAGTAACTGGAGGGGGTGTGCATCCACCATTCGCGCACCACGCCGGCGATGTTTTCGCAATTGAACACGTAGTCGGCCCACTCGGCGTCAGTGCAGGTGGCGGGGTCGGGCATGGCCTTGAACTCGCCGCCGTAGGTGAATTCGCTGATGTTGCGCGGCCCGTTGAGCGGGCAATTCATGATCTTCATCGTCCGGTCCTCAGTGGCTGGCCGCAGTGGCGCCCATTTCGTTGACTTGCTTGAAGGTGGAAAAGCGCGCCAGGCCGAACGGCTTGATCAGCTCCGGCACCTTGCCGCCACTGGCCACCAGCTCGGCCATGGTCTTGCCGCAGATGGGCGTGGCCTTGAAGCCCCACGTGCCCCAGCCGGCGTCCAGGTAGTAATGCTTCACCGGGCTCAGGCCCATGATGGGGCTGTAGTCCGGGGTCATGTCGGTGATGCCGGCCCATTGGCGCATCAGCTTGGCGTTGGCCAGGAACGGGAACATCTCGATGGCGTGGGCCAGCAGGCTTTCCTTGAGGTCCAGCGTGGAGCGCGTATTGAACAGCGGGTAGGGGTCGGAACCGCCACCGAACACCACCTCGCCGCGGCTGGTCTGCTGCACGTAGCAGTGCAGCGCCGAGGAGCTCACCAGCGGGTCGAGGAACGGCTTGAACGGCTGGGTGACCATGGCCTGCAACGGAAAGGTCTGGATGGGCGAGCGGATGCCGGCCTTGGCCATCATCTGCGAGCTGAGCCCGGCGATGGCCTGCACCGCGCAGCCGCACTTGATAGTGCCGCGGTTGGTCTTCACTGCAGTGATGGCGCCGTTCTCGATCACCAGTTCCTGCACTTCGGTCAACTGGTGGATTTCCACCCCGCGCTTGGCCGCCTGCTTGGCGTAGCCCCAGGCCACGGCGTCGTGGCGCGCGGTGGCGCCGTCCAGGTGCCACAGGCCGGCCAGCACCGGCAGGTGGCCCGGATCGAGGTTGAGGCTGGGCACCAGTTCGCGAATCTGCTGGCGGTCGATCATCTCGGTGCGGCCGCCAAAGTGTTTGTTCACTTCGGCGCGCTGGCGGAACGAGCGCACGGTGGCGTCGGTGTGTGCCAGAGTCAGTTGGCCTCGGTGGGAATACATGATGTTGAAGTCGAACTCGTTGGACAGGCCTTCGAACATCCGCACCGATTCGGCGTAGAACTTCACGCCTTCGCTGGTCAGGTAGTTGGAGCGAATAACCGCCGTGTTGCGTGCGGTATTGCCGCCGCCCAAGTAGGACTTTTCCAGCACGGCAATGTTGGTGATGCCGTGGTACTTGGCCAGGTAGTACGCCGTGGCCAGGCCATGACCGCCGCCGCCGATGATCACCACGTCGTAGCTGGATTTGAGTTCCTTGGGCGCGGGCAGGTCGACCTCGACCGGGTATTCCGAGCTGAGCCCGTATTTCAACAGATTGAATGGCATGGGGCCTCCGACAGACTGCGTTGGGTCTTGGCCTGCTGCACCGCAGCGGTCAGGGTGTTTTTCATCAGGAAGGCGATGGTCATGGGGCCGACTCCGCCGGGTACCGGGGTAATGGCGGCGGCCACGGGCAGGGCGCTGTGCAGGTCCACGTCACCCACCAGGCGGCTGCGGCCGTTGTCGTCGATGCGGTTGATGCCCACGTCGATGACCACGCAGCCGGGTTTCAGCCAGCTGGCGTCGATCATGTGCGGGCGGCCGACGGCTGCCACCACAATGTCGGCCTGGCGGCACAGCTCGCGGGCATTGAGGCTGCGCGAATGCAGCACCGTCACCGAGCAGTGCGCCTGCAGCAACAGCGCGGCCATGGGCTTGCCGACGATATTGGAGCGGCCGATCACCACCGCATGCTGGCCGCTCAGGTCGCCGAGGGTGTCGTGCAGCAGCTGCATGCAGCCGCTGGGTGTGCAGGGGGTGAGCACCTCGCGGCCCTGGCTCAGGCCGCCGACGTTTTCACTGTGAAAACCATCGACATCCTTGGCCGGGGCGATGGCCTGCAGCGCCAGGGTTTCTTGCATATGGGCGGGCAACGGCAGTTGCAGCAGGATGCCGTTGACGCTGGCGTCGGCATTGAGCCGGGCGATCAGCGCCAGCACCTCGGCCTGGCTGGCGTCGGCGGGCAGGCGGTATTCCAGCGAGCGGATACCGGCTTCCTCGGCACGCAGTATCTTGTTGCGCACGTACACCTGGCTGGCCGGGTCCTCGCCCACCAATATCACCGCCAGCGCCGGGTGCAGGCCCAGGGTGACGATGTCGTGCTTGACCTGCTGCAGCACCCGCGCCGCGGCCGCCTTGCCGTCGATCAGCTTGAGACTGTTCACCGGAAAATCACCGTGCGGTCCTGGTTGAGGAAGACGCGGTGCTGCAGGTGATATTTCACCGCCTTGGACAGCGCCACGGTTTCGGTATCGCGGCCGATGGCGACCAGGTCATCGGGCAGGCAGGCATGGTCCACGCGCTGCACTTCCTGTTCGATGATCGGGCCTTCGTCCAGGTCGCTGGTGACGTAGTGGGCGGTGGCGCCGATCAGCTTCACGCCGCGCTGGTAGGCCTGGTGGTAGGGCTTGGCGCCCTTGAAACCGGGCAGGAAGGAGTGGTGAATGTTGATCGCCCGGCCCGACAGTTGCCGGCACAGGTCGTCGGACAGAATCTGCATGTAGCGCGCCAGCACCACCAGGTCGGTGCCGGTCTCGTCCACCACCCTCATCAGCTCGGCTTCCTGGCGGGCCTTGCTGTCCTTGCTCACGGGCAGGTAAATGAAGCGGATGCCCTCGCGTTCGGCCATGGGCCGCAGGTCCAGGTGGTTGGAGACGATGGCGGTGATGGTCATGTCCATCTCGCCCTTGTGGTAGCGGTACAGCAGGTCGGTGAGGCAATGGTCGAACTTGCTCACCATCAGCAGCACGCGCATCGGCTCGGTGGTGTCGTGCAGCTCCCAATCCATGTCGAACTGGCCGGCCACGTCAGCGAAGCCGGCCTTGAGCCGGGCGATGTCACCCACATGGCCGTGGTTGAAGCGAAACACCGCCCGCATGAAAAAACGCCCGCTGAGTTCGTCGTCGAACTGCGCCATCTCGCCGATGTAGCACGCGTTGCCTGCCAGACAGGAGGTCACCGCCGCCACGATGCCCGACGTGGCCGGGCAGCTTATCTTGAGAATGAATTGGTGTTTTTCGTGTTGCATGGCTTGTCCTCGGGAAGATGGCGGCAGCTCATCGCAGGGCGAAAAAAGTCGTCCTCACAGGAAATTGCCTGTGGGGAATAAAATATTCCTTTGGTGGTTTTATAGGGGAAAGCGCGGAGGGCGTCTAGAGGTGTTTTGAAACTTTTTTAACTGGCAGGAATTTTTTTGCGAGGCGGAGGCACCTAACCGATTCCTGTGGGGGCTGGCTAGCCAGCCCCCACAGGTTTTGATCAAGGTGGTCGGGTTATTGGTTCTCGCTACCGTAATTCATGATCGACAACAGCTTGATCGGCACCTGAACCAACTGTTCCGGCCCGTGAGGGATTTCGCCGTCGAAGGTCAGGCTGTCCCCGGCTTCCATGCGGTACAGCTGGTTGCCATGCCGGTAGATCAGTTCGCCTTCCAGCAGGTGCAGGAACTCGGTGCCCGGGTGGGAGAAGGTCGGAAACTCTTCGCTGGCGTCGTCCATGCTGACCATGTACGCCTCGAAGCTCTTCTTCGGCCCGCGGGTGTGGTTGAGCAGGTGGTAGGTGTGGCCCTTCTCGGTACCCCGGCGTACGACCTCCAGGCCTTCATCGGCTTTCACCAGCAGGGCGCTGCTGCCTTGCTGGTCATACTGGCTGAACAACTTTGACATGGGCATGCCCAGCACGTCGCACAAGCGGCTGAGCGTGTCGAGGCTGGTGGACACCTGGGCATTTTCGATCTTGCTCAGCATGCCCTGGCTGATGCCGGCGATGCGCGCCACGTCAGCCAGCTTGAGTTCCTGCGCCTGACGCTGGCGCTTGATCTGCATCCCCAGGTACTGCTCGAGCTTGAGACGCGGTGGGGGGTCGATAGGCATGTTCATAAAGGCCTGCACGGTTTCTGTACATTAATATTAGTTTCGCACCATGAATGTGCAAATCCGGGGGCCTCCGCCGTTCGGCGTTTGGTGGTATTCCCCATGGGAAAACTATATTCCCATATAGACAGAGCAAAAAGCTTCTCCTGACGACAAATCTCCAGCATGGGCAAATCTGGCAAGCGGCTTGCATTCTCCTTGGGAAAGTAAGTTTCTTTAGCGGAATAAACGACCAGCCAGCCAGTCGCGAGGAGTGAAGAGCACATGTTGCCAGAAGAAACCCAGCGCATTATCGAGCAGCACGGGATCAAGTACGTGCTGGCGCAGTTCGTCGATATCCACGGTGCCGCCAAGACCAAGTCGGTGCCGGTGTGTGGCCTCAAGACCGTGGCCGAGGAAGGCGCGGGTTTCGCCGGTTTCGCCATCTGCGGCATGGGCATGGAGCCCCACGGCCCGGACTTCATGGCCCGTGGCGACCTGTCGACGCTGACCCCGGTGCCCTGGCAGCCCGGCTACGGGCGGGTGGTGTGCATCGGCCATGTGGATGGCAAGCCGCACCCTTATGACAGTCGCTACGTGCTGCAGCAACAGGTACAGCGCCTGGCCGACAAGGGCTGGACCCTGAACACAGGCCTGGAGCCGGAATTCAACCTGATGCGCCGCGACGCCAGCGGCACGCTGCAACTGGTGGACGCCAGCGACAACCTCGACAAGCCTTGCTACGACTACAAAGGCCTGTCGCGCTCACGCGAATTCCTCGAACGCCTGACCGAAGCGCTGCAGAAGGTCGACTTCGAGATCTACCAGATCGACCACGAAGACGCCAACGGCCAGTTCGAGATCAACTACACCTACAGCGACGCCATGACCTCGGCCGACCGCTTCACGTTCTTCCGCATGGCCGCCGGCGAGATCGCGAACGACCTGGGCATGATCTGCTCGTTCATGCCCAAACCCGACCCCAAGCGCGCCGGCAATGGCATGCACTTTCACCTGTCGATCGCCAGTGCCGACAACAAGAACCTCTTCCATGATGCCAGTGACCCCAGTGGCATGGGCCTGTCGAAGCTGGCCTACCACTTCGCCGCCGGCCTTCTGGCCCACGGCCCGGCGCTGTGCGCATTCGCCGCGCCCACGGTCAACTCCTACAAGCGCCTGGTGGTCGGCAACTCGCTGTCCGGCGCCACCTGGGCCCCGGCCTTCATTGCCTTCGGCGCCAACAACCGCTCGGCCATGGTCCGCGTGCCCTACGGCCGCCTGGAGTTCCGCCTGCCCGATGCCGGCTGCAACCCTTATCTGGTCAGTGCCGCGATCATCGCCGCCGGCCTGGATGGCATCGACCGCCAGTTGATGCCCGACCAGGTGTGCAACGAAAACCTCTACAAGCTGAGCCTGGAAGAGATCGCTGCACGCGGCATCAAGACCCTGCCGCAATCGCTCAAGGAAGCCTGCGACGCACTGGAAGCCGACCCGCTGTTCAGCGAGGTGCTGGGCCAGGAAATCGTGAGTGAGTTCATCAAGCTCAAGCGCATGGAATGGGTGGAATACAGCCGGCATGTCTCCGATTGGGAGATCCAGCGCTACACCGAATTCTTCTGATTGTTTCTCTTCAATAAAACCGCTGCCAGCGCCTGTGCCGGCCAGCGAAGGAGACCTGTTATGTGTGGAATCGTGGGGCTGTACCTGAAGAACCCGCAACTGGAAAGCCAGTTGGGCAAGCTGTTCGAGCCGATGCTCGAAGCCATGACCGACCGCGGCCCCGACAGCGCCGGCTTTGCCATCTACGGTGACGAAGTGGCCGACGGCTGGGTCAAGCTGACCTTGCAGAGTACCACCGAGGGCTTCGATTTTCAGGCCCTGATGAGCGCGCTGGAAGGCCGCCTGAGCTGTTCGCTGGACGGGTTCCAGAACGCCACCGCCGCCGTGCTCAAGGTCAACACCGACGAGGCCAGCGTGCGCGCCGCCCTGGCCGAGCTGGCGCCTGGCCTGCGCATCATGAGCGCCGGGCAGAGCATCGAGATTCTCAAGGGCATGGGCCTGCCGAAAGACATTTCCCAGCGCTTCGGCCTGGCCGGCATGAAGGGCAGCCACATCATCGGCCACACGCGCATGGCCACCGAAAGCGCAGTGACCATGGAAGGCAGCCACCCATTTTCCACTGGCGCCGACCTGTGCCTGGTGCACAACGGCTCGCTATCCAACCACTTCCGCCTGCGCCAGGAGCTCAAGCGTGAAGGCATCCAGTTCCAGACCGACAACGACACCGAAGTGGCCGCCGGTTATCTGACCTGGCGCCTGCAGCAGGGCGATTCGCTGAAAGAGGCGCTGGATAACTCCCTGGAAAACCTCGATGGCTTCTACACCTTCGCCATCGGCACCCGCAATGGCTTCGCGGTGATTCGCGACCCGATCGCCTGCAAGCCGGCGATCCTCGCCGAGACCGATGACTACGTGGCCATGGCCTCGGAGTACCAGGCGCTGTCGAGCCTGCCGGGCATCGAAAACGCCAAAATCTGGGAGCCGGCACCGGCCACCCTTTATGTCTGGGAACGCGAGTCGGCCTAAGGAGCACGCACATGAAAACCATCGACCTTTCCACGGCCAGCGTGCGCGACCTCAACCAGGCGCTGCACGACCAGGTCAACAACGTTGAAGACCGCGAATGGGTGGTCACCCATGCCAACGGCAAGCACAACCTCGCGGTAGGCGTGAACGAAGCCGTGTCCATCGATATCCAGGGCCACGCCGGCTACTACTGCGCCGGCATGAACCAGAAAGCCTCGATCACCGTGCACGGCAACGTCGGCGTCGGCTGCGCCGAGAACATGATGAGCGGCTACGTACGGGTCAAGGGCAGCGCCTCGCAGGCGGCCGGGGCCACTGCCCATGGCGGCTTGCTGGTGATCGAAGGCGATGCCGGCGCCCGCTGCGGCATTTCCATGAAAGGCATCGACATTGTCGTCGGCGGCAGCATCGGCCACATGAGCTGCTTCATGGGCCAGGCCGGGCGCCTGGTGGTGTGCGGCGATGCGGGCGATGCGCTGGGCGACTCGCTGTACGAAACACACATCTACGTGAAGGGAAGCGTGGCGTCGCTGGGCTCCGATTGCGTGGAAAAAGAGATGCGCGCCGAGCACCTGGAGGAACTGCAGGCATTGCTCAACCGCGCCGGCTTCGCCCACCAGGCCGGCGATTTCAAACGGTATGGCTCGGCCCGCCAGCTGTACAACTTCAAAGTCGATAACGCGTCCGCGTACTGAGGAGCATTGATATGAGCGAGAAGAACCCTCCGGTGCTGCGCGAGTCCGCCACCTTCGACCGCCTGACCATCCAGGAAATCCAGCGTGCCGCCGAAACCGGCATCTACGACATTCGCGGCGGTGGCACCAAGCGCAAGGTCCCGCATTTCGATGACCTGTTGCTGCTGGGCGCCAGCGTGTCGCGTTACCCGCTGGAAGGCTACCGGGAGAAATGCGGTACTGATGTGATCCTGGGCAACCGTTTCGCCAAGAAGCCTATCCACCTGAAGATCCCGGTGACCATCGCCGGCATGAGCTTCGGCGCCTTGTCGGCGAACGCCAAGGAAGCCCTGGGCCGTGGCGCCACCATCGCCGGTACCAGCACCACCACCGGCGACGGCGGCATGACCCCGGAAGAGCGCGGCCAGTCGCAGCACTTGGTGTACCAGTACCTGCCGTCGCGTTATGGCATGAACCCCGATGACCTGCGCAAGGCCGATGCCATCGAGATCGTCCTCGGCCAGGGCGCCAAGCCGGGCGGTGGCGGCATGCTGCTGGGCATGAAGGTGACCGAGCGCGTGGCTGGCATGCGCACGTTGCCCATCGGCGTGGACCAGCGTTCGGCCTGCCGCCACCCGGACTGGACCGGCCCGGACGACCTGGCGATCAAGATTGCCGAGATCCGCGAGATCACCGACTGGGAAAAACCCATCTACGTAAAAATCGGCGCCAGCCGGCCGTACTACGACGTCAAGCTGGCGGTGAAGGCCGGCGCCGACGTGATTGTGCTCGACGGCATGCAGGGCGGCACCGCGGCCACTCAGGAAGTGTTCATCGAGCATGTTGGCATTCCGATTCTGCCGGCCATCCCTCAGGCAGTACAGGCTTTGCAGGAAATGGGCATGCACCGCAAGGTCCAGTTGATCGTGTCCGGTGGCATTCGCAATGGCGCCGACGTGGCCAAGGCCATGGCACTGGGCGCCGACGCCGTGGCCATCGGCACCGCGGCATTGATCGCCCTGGGCGACAACCACCCGCGTCTGGATGAAGAACTGAAGAAGATCGGCTCGGCGGCCGGTTTCTACGATGACTGGCAGAACGGCCGCGACCCGGCTGGCATCACCACCCAGGACCCGGAGCTGTCCAAGCGCCTGGACCCGGTGGAGGGTGGGCGCCGGCTGGCCAACTACCTGCGCGTGCTGGTGCTGGAAGCACAGACCATGGCCCGTGCGTGCGGCAAGTCGCACCTGCATAACCTCGACCCCGAGGACCTGGTGGCGCTGACCGTGGAAGCGGCGGCCATGGCCCGCGTGCCGCTGGCGGGCACGAGTTGGGTGCCGGGCTCCGGTTATTGAGCCACCGACGCGGTTTCGCTTTAAATTGATGCCGTGGGAGCGGGCTCTGCCCGCGAAAAGGGCAACGCGTGTTTCTCATTCTTGCGCGGTGTATTTTTCGCGGGCAGAGCCCGCTCCCACAACGTTTGCATCAATCTGGGTGAGCGTGGCAATCGGCGATCCTTGAACGACTGAATCGCCAGTTTGCCATTGCATATTGAGTGTTACGACTGAGGTGTATTCCCAGAGTTTTCCAACGTTCGGCAGCGGCCTGGTGGCCGCCGCTTGGCTACAGCTTCAGTTATCCCCAAACGGCCCAGCCGCCACAAACGCCCCGCCTTGATACACCATGATCGGATCGTCTGCCGCGGGCATCGGTTGCGCTTCTACCTGGGCGCGGAACGGCTCGGAGCTGTCCTGCGGCTGGTAGCCCAGGTGCGCGGCGTAGCGGTTGTCCCACCAGGTGGTTGTGTTGTTCGAGGCGCCGTAGACCACGGTATGGCCAAGGCCTTCGGTGTACAGGCCGCGGGCGATCAATTGGGTGAGGTCGCCGAAGCTGAGCCAGGTGGCGAGCATGCGCCGGTTCTGCGGCTCGGCGAACGAGGAGCCGATGCGGATGGTCAGGGTCTCGATGCCGTAGCGGTCGAAGTAGAAGCTGGCGGTGTCTTCGCCGTAGCATTTGCTCAGGCCGTAGTAACTGTCCGGGCGGCGCGGGCTGTGGGCGTCCAGCACTTCGGTCTGCTTGTGGAAACCGATCACGTGGTTGGAGCTGGCGAATATCACCCGCTTCACGCCATGGCGGCGCGCAGCTTCATAGATGTGGAAGACACCGCAGATGTTGGCGCCGAGAATCTCTTCGAACGGGCGTTCCACCGACACGCCACCGAAATGCACGATGGCATCCACGCCTTCCACCAGGTGATGCACCGCCTGTTTGTCGGAAAGGTCGCACAGTTGGATTTCTTCGTGCTCGTCCGCCGTGGGCGCGATGGGGGTGATGTCAGACAGGCGCAGCGTGTGGCAGAACGGTTTCAGGCGCTGGCGCAGTTCCTTGCCCAGGCCGCCGGCGGCACCGGTCAGCAGCAGGCGGTTGAAGGGTTTGCTGGGGGAAGTCATGGGCGGCACGGGCCTCTTGTAAGTTATTGTTTGCTCGATGTCATCGTACAACGTTGGGCGGATTATTCAGATGCACGTGGTGGACTGTCAATCGACAGCTGACCGAATGGCCCATTGACAGCAAAACCCGGCACTCGCTATAAGGTAGTTATACGACAACGTATAACATAATGTGTCAAAGCGCGACTCTCCTTGGGTAACGCTCACCTAATCAAAAAAACAATCAAGGTGAAGTGATGAAGATTAAAGGCATCCGTTGGTGGATGGTCGCCCTGGTCATGGGTGGCCTGATCGTCAACTACCTGGCCCGTAACACCCTGTCGGTCGCAGCGCCCACCATGATGAGCGAACTGACCATCTCCACCGAGCAGTACTCCCACATCGTCGTCGCGTGGCAGATTTGCTATGCGTTGATGCAGCCCGTGGCCGGCTACGTGCTGGACGCCATCGGCACCAAGATGGGGTTCGCGGTGTTCGCCATCGCCTGGTCGCTGGCCTGTGCCGGCGCCGCAGCCGCCACCGGCTGGCAGAGCCTGGCGTTCCTGCGCGGCCTGCTTGGCCTGACCGAAGCCGCCGGCCTGCCGGCAGGCGTCAAGGCTACCACCGAATGGTTTCCGGCCAAGGAACGCTCCGTGGCCATCGGCTGGTTCAACATCGGCTCCTCGGTGGGCGCGCTGTTGGCACCGCCGCTGGTGGTATGGGCCATTCTGCACAGCGGCTGGCAGCTGGCGTTCCTGATCGTCGGCGCCGCCGGCATCCTGTGGAGCGTGGGCTGGCTGTTCCTGTACAAGCACCCGCGTGACCAGAAACGCCTGAGTGATCAAGAGCGCGAATACATCCTGAGCGGCCAGGAAGCGCACTTCAAGGAAGAGCCGAAGCAGCGCGGCAGCTGGAAAAAGATCGTCGCCAGCCGCAACTTTTACGCCATCGCCTCGGCGCGCATTCTCTCCGAGCCCGCCTGGCAGACCTTCAACGCCTGGATCCCGCTGTACCTGATGACCGAACGGCACATGAACATCAAGGAAATCGCCATGTTCGCCTGGCTGCCGTTCCTGGCTGCGGACCTGGGCTGTGTGCTGGGCGGCTACCTGAGCCCGCTGTTCCACCGCTACTGCAAGGTATCGCTGTTCACCTCGCGTAAAATGGTCATGCTGTTCGGCTGCTCCTGCATGATCGGCCCGGCCTGCATCGGCCTGGTCGACAGCCCGTACACCGCCATCGCCCTGCTGTGCGTCGGCGGCTTCGCCCACCAGACCCTGTCCGGTGCGCTGTACGCCATCACCTCCGACTCCTTCGGCAAAAACGAAGTGGCCACCGCCACCGGTGCCGGCGGCATGTTCGGCTTCCTCGGCGCAGCGGCCTTCACCGCCGTATTCGGCGTATTGGTGACCCAGGTGGGCTACAGCCCGCTGTTCGTGGTGCTGGCGATTTTCGACATCATCGCGGCGATCATCGTGTGGACGGTGGCGCGGGAGGTGGTGCGGATTGTGCCGGTGGTGGAGGCAAGCAACGCTATAGGATCGGAAGCTATCGTCGGATCCTGATCAGGGCGACACAGGGGCAGGTACATAAACCCCCCCAAGCAAATAATCGTAAGCACAGTTATTCCTTCCCACCCTCGCTCGTAGCAGCTGCCGTCAGGCTGCGTCAGCGGCATACACGCTGTGGCTGACGCAGCGCGTTGCCTGTGACGCGGCCTGGTGGCCGTTGCTACCGGTTATAGCGGTACGGCGGTTTGTGCGGCACGGGCGAAGCGGCGCATCAACCCGTAATACCCCACCGCCGGCACGATCAACCCCACCACCCATGCCAGGTCCACGCCATCAAGTGCGGTGGCTACCGGGCCCACGTACAACGTGGTGTTCATGAAGGGGACTTCCAGCCCGATCGCGGCCACGAAGCAGCCGCAGGCGATGAGGTTCACGCGGCCGTAGATGCCGTTCAGGTCGAAGATGTCGGCCAGGCGGTATTCGCCTTTGCGCAGGCAGTAGTAGTCGACCAGGTTGATGGCGGTCCAGGGGATGAGGAAGTAGCTCATGAAGAAGATGAAGTTGAGGAAGAAGCCGATGAAGTCGGCCTGGCCCAGGGTGCACAGGGCGGTAGCCAGCGCGCTGATGATCAGCATGAACGCCCCGCGTACGCGCGGCGTGACGCGCAGCCGCGAGAAGGGCTCGATCACCGTGACCGTCGACATGAAGGCGCCATACAGGTTGAAGACGTTGATCGACACCTGGCCGTAGAGAATGAAGGCAAACAGCGCCAGGGTGGCGCCGCCGAACAACTCGACCACGTGGCCGCCGACGTTGTCGGCGAAGCCCGGCAACGCGACGCTGAGCAGGGCGCCGAGAATCATCATCCATACGCCGCCCACCACGGTGCCCGCGTAGCTGAACCAGAACACCCGTGACATGGGCGTGGCGGTGGGCAGGTAGCGCGAGTAGTCAGCCACGTAAGGCGCGTAGGACAGCTGCCAGGTAACCGCGATGCTGACGGCCACCAGGAATTTCGACAGCACAAAGCCTTGCGGCAGCCATTGCCCGGCGGGAATGGGCAGGTTCACCGCGAGCACGGTAGCCGCGGCAAACACCAGTAATGAAAGAATCGACAGCAGTTTCTGCAGGCGATGGATAAGACGGTAACCGTACAACGCGACGATGAAGCACAGGGCACCGATCAGCCAGATGTTACTGGCGTTGCTCAACGGGCTCACGGCGGTCAGCGCCTGGGCCGCCAGCAGGGTGTTGCTGACGAAAAAACCCAGGTAGATCAGCATCACGAACAACAGCGGCAGTACCGCGCCGATGACGCCGAACTGCGCGCGGCTCTGAATCATTTGCGGGATGCCCAGCGTGGGCCCCTGGGCCGAGTGGGACGCCATGAAAATGGCGCCCAGCAGCGACCCGGCCAGTATCGCCAGCGCGCTCCAGAACAGGTTCAGCCCCAGCGCCACGGGCAGAACGCCGGAGGCGATGGTGGTGATATTCATGTTGGCGCCAAACCAGATGTAGAACAGCGAGCCTGGCTTGCCGTAGCGCTCGTTCTCGGGAATGAAGTCGATGCTGCGTTTTTCCACTTTCATGACCGTGCCTCCGCCGCGCTCAGGCACGCTTGCAGGTGGGCGATGGCATCTTGCAACCCAGCCGGTGGGTGGGCCATCAGGTCCGGCGCCTGGGCTCGGTAGCCGGTGTACGGTTTGCCTTGCAGCGCCTTGAGTAGTTCATGGGTGTTGAGCATTTCCAGTGAGTACACCCAGTTGCTCATCATCAACAGCGCGCTGTAATGGGCCGCGAGCGTGGTGCTGGTGCAGGCGTCGGCCACCAGCTGGATCTGATAGCCAAGGGCGAAGGCGTCGAACACCGTGGTCAACACGCAAACATCGGTGAGCACGCCGGTGATGATCAGTGTGCCGATGCCTTGTTGCTTCAGCAGGCTGTGCAGCTCGGTACGATGGAAGGCGCTGTAGCGTGGCTTGTCGATGACGTGTTCGTGGGCCAGCGGCTGCAGTGCCGCGATGATTTCCACGCTGTCGCTGCCGGCGCGGTAAGTGGCCGCGCCGCCATCGGGCGCCAGCGGCTCGCCAGGCGGCAGGTCGCCGTCGTTGATGTGGCGGGTGTAGATGATGGTCAAATGCTGTTCGCGGGCCGCCGCCAGCAGGGCGGCGTTATGGGCGATAACGGCTGGGTGGTGTTCCAGGGCGAAGCCGTCTTCGCGTTGCATGTCGATGATCACAAGCGCTTTATTGTTGTTCATGGGCAAACCTGATCGTGAGCGCGCGGCGAGGCCGCGTCGCGTCGACAGAAGTGGCAGCGCCGGTGAGGGCGGTGCGCGTTTCGAATTCAGGATGTGCTCAGGAAACTATCTGCCAGAAGCCGTTCTGCTTGGCGGACACGCAGGAACGCAGGCGTTTGATGTGGATATGGGAGCAGGGGCCACAAAGGCGCAGGTACGCTGTGTGCAACGTCATGTGACCCTCTGCATAGGTGCTGCCGACAGGCTGCGATGGCGCGCGCAGCGTGCCCGGTTTTGAAGGGCCGTCGGCCGTTTTCGCAGGCTGAAGGCAGCTGTGTGGGGCGGTTTGGTTAGCGGAACGCCGGTACCACATGCTCGATGAACAACGCCAGCGACTTCTTCTTCTCTTCATGGGGCAGGCTGTTGTCGCACCAGAAGCTGAACTCGTCCACGCCCAGTTCCTGGTAGTGGCGGATGCGCGCGACGATTTCTTCCGGGGTGCCGATCATGGTGTTCTTGCGGATGTTCTCCAGCTGGAACTCCGGGCGCTCGGCGAATTTCTCTTCCGGGCTTGGGTCCAGGAAGCCGTTGACCGGCACAGTCTTGTTGCCGAACCAGGCGTCGAAGGTGCGGTAGAAGCGCGAGATGGCCTTGGCACCGACTTGCCAGCCGTCGGGGTCGTCCTTGGCGTGCACGTGGGTGTGGCGCAGCACCATCAGTTGCGGGCGCGGGATGCTGGGGTTATTGGCCAGCGCCGCTTCGAACTTGTTCTTCAGGTCCACCACTTCCTCGTCACCTTTCATCAGCGGCGTGACCATCACGTTGCAGCCGTTGGCCACGGCGAAGTTGTGCGAGTCCGGGTCGCGGGCGGCGATCCAGATGGGTGGCGTGCGCACCGGCTTCGGCACGCTGGTGGAGGTGGGGAATTTCCAGATTTCGCCATCGTGGGCGTAGTCGCCTTCCCACAACTTGCGCACCACCGGCACCATTTCCCGCAGGGCGTTGCCGCCGCTGCTGGCGGGCATGCCGCCGGCCATGCGGTCGAACTCCACCTGGTAGGCACCGCGCGCCAGGCCCACTTCCATGCGGCCGTTGCTGATCACGTCCAGCAGGGCGCATTCACCGGCCACCCGCAGCGGGTGCCAGAACGGCGCGATGATGGTGCCAGCGCCCAGGTGAATGGTAGTGGTCTTGCCGGCCAGGTACGCCAGCAGCGGCATCGGGCTTGGCGAAATGGTGTATTCCATGGCGTGGTGTTCGCCGATCCAGACCGTGCTGAAGCCGCCTTTCTCGGCCATCAGGGTGAGCTCGGTCAGGTCTTCGAACAGTTGTCGGTGGCTGACTTGCTCATCCCAGCGTTCCATATGCACGAACAGGGAAAACTTCATGACGCATACCTCGGATCTTTTGTTTTTGGCCCACTGAAAGCGAGCCTGATGCTGTAGGAGCGCTAGGCGCTGCGGTCGTATTTATTGGTATACCATAATACCAATATTCTGCAATGTCTTTATGCGAAGGCCGGCAGTGCGCCCATCTTTCCGCGGCAGTACACCAGCGGGCTGTCGGCCTGTTGCGGGACGATCAGGTTCTTCACCGCACCGACCATGATTGCGTGGTCGCCGCCTTCGTATTCACGCCACAGCTCGCACTCGATAATCGCCACGGCGTTGGCCAGCAGCGGGTTGCCCAGTTCGCTCAGGGTCCATTCGATACCCGCTGCCTTTTCCTTGCCCTTGCGTGCGAAGGCATAGGCTTCAGCCTGTTGCTGGCCGGACAGCAAGTGAATGGCAAAGCGCTTGTTCTTGATCAGCACCGGGTAGGAGTCGGAGCTGTAGTTGGGGCAGAACAGCACCAGGGCGGGGTCGATGGACAGCGAACTGAAGGCGCTGGCGGTAAGGCCCACGACCTGGCCGTCATCGTCCAGGGTGGTGATCACGGTCACGCCCGAGGGGAAAGAGCCCATGACGTTCTTGTAGACGGTGGCATCGATCATTGCGAGTTCCTCGGTGAGCAGCTGAATTGGTTTTATGCGGCTTTGTTTGTCTGATGGTATACCGAGTTTCGGCTTGTGAAAAGTTTGGAATACCATAATATGGTGTTCATTCGAGAGGGCGTCGATGAACGGCCCCCGAATTGCATTTCCATACAAAGACAAGAACAGAGAATCGAGTGCACCCATGTCCGAAAAGACCGAACAAACGCAGCTGATCGAAAACCATACGGTGGATTACGTACCGCTAGCTGAGCGCCATGGGAAGGCGCGCGATCTCTTTACCCTGTGGTTCAGTACCAACATTGCGCCACTGCCAATCGTCACCGGGGCCATGGTGGTCCAGGTGTTTCACCTCAATTTGCTGTGGGGGCTGATAGCCATCGTCCTTGGCCACATGATCGGCGGGGTGGTGATTGCCCTGGCCTCGGCCCAGGGGCCGCGCATGGGCATCCCGCAGATGGTGCAGAGCCGCGGCCAGTTCGGCCGCTACGGTGCCCTGCTGATTGTGTTCTTCGCGGCGATTATCTACGTCGGCTTCTTCATCTCCAATATCGTCCTGGCAGGTGAATCGATTCACGGCATGGTCAATGCCGTGCCGCTGCCCGCCGGCATCATCATGGGGGCCCTGAGCGCCACCGCCATTGGCGTGATTGGCTACCGCTTCATCCACACCCTCAACCGTATTGGCACGTGGGTGATGGGCAGCGCGCTGCTGGCCGGGTTCTTCATGATGTTCAGCCATGACCTGCCGCTGGATTTCTTCAGCCGTGGCGCTTTCAACCTCTCGGGCTTTCTGGCGACGGTGTCGCTGGGCATCATCTGGCAGATCAGCTTTTCGCCCTACGTGTCGGATTATTCGCGCTACCTGCCGGCGGATATCGGCATTGCCCGGCCATTCCTGGCCACCTACGCCGGCGCCTGCCTGGGCACCATCCTGTCGTTCAGCTTTGGTGCGGTGGCGGTGCTCGCCACCCCGGAAGGCACCGAGGCCATGGCGGCGGTGAAGCAGGCCACGGGTGGGCTGGGGCCGTTGCTGATGGTGCTGTTCCTGCTCAACATCATCAGCCACAACGCCCTGAACCTGTACGGGGCCACGCTTTCCATCGTCACCTCGATTCAGACCTTCGCCGGTAGTTGGACGCCGAGCATCAGGGTGCGCGTGGTGCTCTCGGCCGTCGTGCTGGCCGGCTGCTGTTTCATGGCCCTGGGCGCGTCGTCGAATTTTATTTCGCACTTCATCGGCCTGATTCTGGCGTTGCTGCTGGTACTGGTGCCGTGGGCGTCGATCAACCTGATCGACTTCTACCTGATCAAGCGTGGCAGCTATGACATTGCCTCGATCTTCGCGGCGGACGGGGGGATCTACGGGCGCTTCAACCCCCATGCGATCGTTGCCTATTTCATCGGCATTCTTGTGCAGCTGCCATTTGCCAACACCTCGCTGTACGTGGGGCCATGGGCCAACCTGATTGATGGCGTGGACCTGTCGTGGCTGATGGGCCTGGCGGTGACATGCCCGTTGTACTGGTGCCTGGCCACGCGAAATACCCCTGTAGCGGCCGCCGCCATGCAGCGCCCTGCCGTTACGCGCAACCACTGACACACGGCGGCGCCTGCGAGGTTTCTCCCGGTCATGAAAAAGGCGCCCCTCAAGGCGCCTTTTGTGTTGGCGGGCAGCGAGGTCAGTGCGCCCCCGCCCCCTTGCTCAAATCACTCTCCGCCCACTCGGTGTACACGCACGCGTCCGCCGTCGCCCAGCGCACCCGTACCGCGTCGCCGGGTTGCAGCGGCATGCCCGCGGCGCTCAGGGCCTTGACGGTCATGGGCGTGCCACCACTGGTGACCACGCTGCAGGTCTGGCTTTCACCCAGGAACAGCACTTCGGTGACCTTGGCCGCCACTTCGTTCCAGCCTGCCTGCAGCGGCAGCTGGGTGGCCTGTTCCACGCTCAGGGCCTGGGCCTTTTCCGGGCGCACCATCAGCAGAATGTCCTGGTCAGGGCGCAGCCCCGGGGTCAGGCGGATGGCCAGCGGCTGGGTGCCGAAGTGCGCGGTGCCGTTGCCCTGGGCCTTGAGCTTGAGGAAGTTGGAGTTGCCCAGGAACGAGGCCACGAAGGCGTTCGGCGGGTTCTGGTAGAGGTCATAACCGCTGCCCAGGCCGACGATTTTGCCGTGGCTGAAAATGGCGATGCGCTGGGACAGGCGCATGGCTTCTTCCTGATCGTGGGTCACGTAGACGATGGTGATGCCCAGGCGCCGGTGCAGCTGGCGCAGTTCATCCTGCAGGTCCTCACGCAGCTTCTTGTCCAGCGCGCCCAGGGGTTCGTCCATCAGCAGGATGCGCGGTTCGTAGACCAGCGCGCGGGCAATGGCCACGCGTTGTTGCTGGCCGCCGGACATTTGCGCAGGGCGGCGGTGGGCAAAGGATTCGAGCTGCACCAGCTTGAGCATGGCATCGACGCGCTTGTTCACTTCGGCGGCCGAATGTTTGCGGATGCTCAACGGGAAGCCAATGTTGTCGCGCACCGACAGGTGCGGGAACAGCGAGTAACGCTGGAACACCATGCCGATGTCGCGCTTGTGCGGCGGCACGTTGACCAGCGACTGACCGCTGACCAGGATCTCGCCGCTGCTGGGCGTTTCAAAACCGGCCAGCATCGACAGCGTGGTGCTTTTGCCCGAGCCGCTGGAGCCCAGGAAGGTGAGGAATTCGCCGTCCTGGATATCCAGGGAAATGTTATCCACAGCGGCGAAGTCGCCGTAATGCTTGTTCAGGTTGCGCAGGCTGACCAGGGTCTTGCCCGGTTGCTTGGTTTCGTTGATCACGGCACTCATTTGGAAACTCCCAGACGCATTTCATTACGCCGACGCAGGGCAGCGGCGATGACCATCACCAGCACCGACAGGCCGATCAGCAACGTCGAAGCGACGGCGATCACCGGGGTCAGGTCCTGGCGCAGGGTGGTCCACATTTTCACGGGCAGGGTTTGCAGGGTAGGGCTGGCCATCATCACGCTCAGCACCACCTCGTCCCACGACACCAGGAAGGCGAACAGGGCACCGGCGACCATGCCCGGGCGAATGCCGGGGAAGGTCACCTTGAACACCGCCTGCAGGCGCGACGCCCCGCAGATCACCGCGGCGTCTTCGATGGACTGGTCAAACAGCTTCAGCGAATTGATGATGGAAATGATGGTGAACGGCAGCGCCACGATCACGTGGCTGACCACGAAGGCGAACAGCGTGCCGGTGTAGCCCAGCTTGAGGAACAGCGCGTACACCGCCACCGCGATGATCACCAGCGGCACGATCATCGGCAGGGTGAACAGCCCGTACAGCAGCTCGCGGCCAGGGAACCTGCCGCGCACCAGGGCAAAGGCTGTGGGCAGGCCCAGGGCCACCGAGAAGATCGTGGTCAGTATCGCCACTTTCAGGCTCGACAGCGCCGCGTCCATCCAGTCGGCGTTGGAGAAGAACTGCACGTACCATTTCAGCGTCCAGCCGGGCGGCGGGAACACCAGCCACTGGGACGAACCGAACGACAGCAGCACGATGAACACGATGGGCAGCAGCAGGAACAGCGCGATCAGGCCGGTGGTGGTGTACAGGCCCAGGCGCATGCGTATGCTCATGGCATTGGGGGTCAACAGCATGGGGGCTTACCTCGCGTTGCTGGAGCCGACCGGGCTTTCCGGTTGCAGCTTCAGGTAGAAGTAGAACAGCACCAGGGTGATGACGATCAGCAAGGCGGCCGCCGCGCTGGCCAGGCCCCAATTGAGGAACGACTGCACCTGCTGGACGATGAACTCGGGCAGCATCATGTTCTGCGCGCCGCCCAGCAACGCCGGCGTCACGTAGTACCCCAGCGACATCACGAACACCATCAGTGCCCCGGAAAACAGCCCCGGGCGGCACAGCGGCAAGAACACCCGGAAGAAGTTGGTCCAGGGGCTTGCGCCGCAGATGGAGCCGGCCTGCAACACCATAGGGTCGATGGCCTGCATGGTGGCCTGCAGCGGCAGCACGATGAAGGGGATCATGATGTAGCTCATGCCGATCACCACGCCGGTGAGGTTATGCACCATCTCCAGCGGTTGATCGATGATGCCCACGGCCATCAGCGCCTTGTTGATCACGCCGCTGGCCTGCAACAGCACCAGCCAGGAATAGGTGCGCGCCAGCAGGCTGGTCCACATCGACAGCAGCACGATGTTCAACAGCCAGCGGCCCCAGCCGCGTGGCACCAGGGTGATGACCCAGGCCAGCGGGAAGCCCAGCAGCACGCTGAACAGGGTCACCAGGCCGGCCACCGAAAAGGTGTTGAACAGCACGCGGGCGTAGGCCGAGTTGGCGAACAGTTCCTGATAATTGCCCAACCCCGGTACCGGCTCCAGCACGCCGCGCAACAGCAGGCCGATCAGGGGGGCGAAGAAGAACAGGCCCAGGAACAGCAGCGCCGGCAGCAAGTTGCGGCTGCCGCGCCAGCGCTGGGCCAGGGTAGGGGTGTTGTTCATGGCTGCCGCCTTGCCGTGGGTGACGCCGACAGCGCTGGGCGCGCTGTCGTTGCCGTGGCGGGGGGTAGCCGCCGTCATCTTCATTTGACCAGCCATTCGTTCCACCGTGTCGCGATTGCCGGGCCGTTTTTGGCCCAGTAGGCGAAGTCGAGGGTGATCTGATCCTTAGCGTAGGCAGTGGGCAGGTTTGGCGCGAGTTCAGGCTTGAGCAGGCTCACGCTGTCCTTGTTCACCGGGGCATAGGCGGTCAAGTTGGCGAAGTCGGCCTGGCCCTTGGCCGAGCTGGAATTGGCCAGGAACTTCATCGCCGCGTCCTTGTTTTTCGAGCCCTTGGGAATAACCAGGAAATCGGCCATTACCAGGTTCTGTTTCCAGCTCACGCCCACCGGAGCGCCGTCCTGTTGCAGGGCGTAGATGCGGCCGTTCCAGAACTGGCCGATGCTGGCTTCGCCGGAGGCCAGCAACTGCTGCGATTGCGCGCCGCCGCCCCACCACACGATGTCTTTCTTGATGGTGTCGAGTTTCTTGAAGGCGCGGTCCAGGTCCAGCGGGTACAGCTTGTCGGGTGCCACGCCGTCAGCCAGCAACGCCAGTTCCAGCACGCCCGGGCTCGGCCATTTGTACAGGGCGCGCTTGCCGGGGTAGGTCTTGGTGTCGAACAGCGCGCTCCAGTCCTGGGGCTTGCCGGCGCCCAGCTTGCCCTGGTTGTAGCCCAGCACGAAGGAGAAGTAGAACGAGCCCACGCCGTGGTCGCTGACAAAGCGCGGGTCGAGTTTGTCGCGGTCGATGACCTTGAAGTCCAGCGGTTCGAGCAAGCCTTCAGCGGCGGCCCGCAGGGCGAAGTCGGCTTCCACGTCGACCACGTCCCATTGCACGTTGCCGCTGTCGACCATGGCCTTGAGCTTGCCATAGTCGGTGGGGCCGTCCTGCACCACCTTGATGTCGGTGGCCTTGCTGAACGGGTCGGCCCAGGCGGCTTTTTGCGCATCCTGGGTGCTGCCACCCCAGCTGACGAAACTCATGCTGTCGGCGGCAAATGCAACGCTCGTGGATACGGCCAGAATGCCAGCGGCCAGAACCGCGACAGCACCTTTGTTGAACACCATTTGTACGCCCTCATTTGTTGTGTTTTGAGCGGGCTGTTACAACGCCCGCCTTTCGGGAGCAGTGGGTCCAGTGGACCTGGTAATGGTCGACCGCGTCAGGGCTTGTTGTTTGTGCTGTCCCTGGCGGGCGCACCTGACACATTCTTTCGGTCTACTGGAATATCATATTATGGTATTCCAAGATTTGTACAAGAGTTTCCCCTTACCGGCTATCTGCAGATCGGAGCGTGGGGTGATCTTCATGGCCTCATCGCGAGCAAGCTTTGCTCCCACAGTGTTAAGCCAACCATTGTGGTTAGCCTCACCACTGTGGGAGCAAAGCTTGCTCGCGATGAGGCCCGCAGCCTTGATGCATCTACCCTGTGAAAGGAATGCTTTCCACCACCTCCAGGTCGTAGCCGGTCAGCCCCGCATACTTCAACGGCGGCCCCAGGTGGCGCAGTTTGCCCACGCCGATGTCCTGCAGAATCTGTGCACCGGTGCCCACCTCCGAATAGATGCGCGACTGCGAGCGGCTGTACTGGCGAGGTGGCTGGGTGAGCTGCGGCACGCGTTCCAGCAAGGCCTGGCTCGACTCATGGTTGGCCAGCACCACCACCACGCCGCGGCCTTCCTCGGCCACCCGTTGCAGCGCTGCCCACAGGGTCCAGTTGCTGGGGCCGCTGTATTCGGCGCCCACCAGGTCGCGCAGCGGGTCGATCACGTGCACGCGTACCAGGGTCGGGTCGTCGCGGCGGATGTCACCCATCACCATGGCCATGTGCACGCCGCCTTCGATGCGGTCTTCATAGGTGATCAGGCGAAAGGTGCCGTGCACGGTGGGCAGGTCGCGCTCGCCGTTGCGCACAATGGTGTGCTCGGTGCTGAGGCGGTAGTGGATCAAGTCGGCGATGGTGCCGATCTTGATGCCGTGCTTGCGCGCGAACACTTCCAGGTCAGGGCGGCGGGCCATGGTGCCGTCGTCGTTCATCACCTCGACAATCACCGCCGCCGGGGTGAAACCGGCCAGGCGCGCAAGGTCACAGCCAGCTTCGGTGTGCCCGGCGCGGGTCAGCACCCCGCCTTCGCGGGCGCGCAGGGGGAAGATATGCCCCGGCTGCACAATGTCATTGGCGGTGGCGCCAGCGGCCACGGCGGCCTGCACGGTGCGCGCGCGGTCGGCGGCGGAGATACCGGTCGTCACCCCGGTGGCGGCTTCAATGGACACGGTAAACGCGGTGGCGAACACACTGCCGTTGGCCGGCACCATCTGCTCTAGCCCGAGGCGTTGGCAGTGTTCGTCGGTCAGCGTCAGGCAGATCAGGCCACGGGCCTCGCGGGCCATGAAACTGATGTCGGCGGCGGTGCAGCGGTCGGCTGCCAGCAGCAGGTCGCCTTCGTTTTCTCTATCCTCATCGTCGACCAGCAATACCATCTTGCCCTGGCGGAAGTCTTCGATGATTTCTTCGGTGCTATTGAAGGCCATGTGTTGTCTCACTTATTGCTGGCAGGCGTTATTACAGTTCTGGTATACCATAATACAACTTGAACCGAACCGTCGAGGTAGTAATGAAGGCTTATTGGATCGCCCAGATCGATGTCTCAGACCCTGAGCAGTACACCGAGTACACCCAGCGCGCACCCACTGCGTTCGCGCTGTATGGCGCCAAATTCCTGGCCCGGGGCGGGCGCAGCATTGCCATGGAAGGGCGTGAGACACCGCAACGCAGCGTGGTCATTGAGTTCCCCTCGTACCAGCAGGCGATCGACTGCTACAACTCGCCCGAATACCAGCAGGCCAAGTCCCATCGCGAGGGCGTGGCCACCGCTGAAATCATCATAGTCGAGGGGTACCCGCTGGGAGACGACGCGGTGTGATCAGCGGATGAAGTGGATTTTGCCGCAGTCGTCGTTGCCCACGTAGATGCCGTAGACCCCGGCCTGGCGTTCCTCGATATAGCGTTCGAGGATCTGCCGGATGGCCGGGTAGTAGATGGCGTCCCAGGGGATTTCGTCGGGGGCGAAGAAGCGGTAGTCAAGGGTTTCCGGGCCGAAGGCGCCGGTGACTTCCACGGCGATGGCGCGGAAGATGATGTACACCTCGCTGATGCGCGGCACGCTGAAGATCGAGTAGGGCGAGACGATTTCAGCGCGCACGCCAGTCTCTTCCCACACTTCACGCACGGCCGCCTGCTCGGTGGTTTCCCCGGCTTCCATGAAGCCTGCAGGCAGTGTCCAGGTGCCAGGGCGCGGCGGGATGGCGCGCTGGCACAGCAGGTACTTGCCGTCCTGCTCGATGATGCAGCCGGCAATGATCTTCGGGTTGATGTAGTGGATATAGCCGCAGCCCGTGCACATCAGCCGCTCATGGGTATCACCGTCAGGCACCTGGTGAACCAGGTTGGCGGCACCGCATTGCGGGCAAAAGCGCGGGCTGGGCATGATCAGCGACCTATGCGGGGTTCTTTCTGCACAATGGGGGTGGCGATGTCGCGCAGCTTGCTGGTGTCTTCCTGTTTCAGGCGCAGGTAGTCCAGGGCCACCTTGGCGGCAGCGCGCACGTGGTCAACCGAGGCCTGGTGCGCGGCCAGCGGGTCGCCGCTCTTGATGGCGGCGACAATGCGCTCCATTTCCTGGTTGCTGGCGCCGCGGCGGTTTTCCTGGGACACCGAGGTGGCCCGCAGGTAGCTGATGCGCGCCTGCAACTGGCGCAGCTGAGTGGCGGCCACATGGTTGCCCGAGCCCTCCAGCAGCACGTCGTAGAAGCCTTGCACCGAATCCAGTACCTGGGTCAGCTCGCCTTCGTTGAGCGCCTTGCGGTTCTCGTCCAGGGCCTTTTCCAGCGCACGAATGTCTTTGGCCTTGGCGTTCAGGGTGAACAGCTGCACGATCAGGCCTTCCAGCACGCAGCGCAGCTCGTAGATGTCGCGGGCGTCTTCCAGGGTGATGATGGCCACGCGCGGGCCCTTGGCGTCGGCGAATTCCACCAGGCCTTCGGATTCCAGGTGGCGCAGGGCCTCGCGCACCGAGGTACGGCTGACGCCCAGGCGGTCGCACAGGTCGCGCTCTACCAGGCGGTCGCCGGGCAGCAGCTGGAAATTCATGATGGCGCTGCGCAGTTTATCCAGCACGATTTCGCGCAGGGTGACGGGGTTGCGATTGACCTTGAAGCTGTCGTCGAGTGGCAGGCGTTTCATCGGGTCCGCTCTGATTAGTTGACTGGATACCTCAGGGCCGGAATGGGGGCCGGACAAGGGCCGAAAATCACGGGCGAGTTTACCATGTGCTCCAAGCTTGAGGGCCTCTCGCGCTCGACCTTGCTCGCGAGAGGCCCTCAAGGTTCTCACACAATAGTAGGCAAAGCCCCCAACTTACCCTTGTGATAGACCATCGGCGTCACCGGCTCGGTGGGCAATATCAGGTTTTTCACCTGGCCAACGATAATGGCATGGTCGCCGCCATCGTATTCACGCCACAGCTCGCACTCGATAATTGCCGTGGCCTTGGCCAGCAGCGGGTTGCCCAGTTCGCTCAGGTGCCACTCCACGTGCTTGGCCTTGTCCTTGCCCTTGCCGGCAAAGGCATAGGCCTCCGCCACTTGGTCGGCGGACAGCAAGTGAATGGCAAAACGCTTGCTGTCGCGCAGCACCGGGTAGGTGTCGGAAGCGTAGTTGGGGCAGAACAGCACCAGCGCCGGGTCGATGGACAGGGCGCTGAAGGCGCTGGCGGTGATGCCGACGATGCCGCCGTCCGGGTCCAGGGTGGTGACCACCGTGACGCCGGACGGAAAGGACGCCATCACTTCTTTGTAGATGCCGGGTTCGATCATGGCCGCGGGTCTCTTAACGCATCACAAAAGGATCGGGCATAGGCGCCTGCGAGAGGTTGATCCATACCGTTTTCAGCTCGGTATAGGCCAGCACCGAATCGATGCCACTCTCGCGGCCATAGCCGCTGTTCTTGAAACCGCCGATGGGCGCCATGGCCGATACCGCGCGGTAGGTGTTGACCCAGATAATACCCGAGCGCACGTCACGCGCCAGGCGGTGGGCGCGGCCCAGGTCGCGGGTCCAGATGCCCGCCGCCAGGCCGAACTGCGAGTCGTTGGCGATGGCCAGCGCTTGGGCCTCGTCCTTGAAGCGGATCACCGAGGCCACGGGGCCGAACACTTCTTCCTGCATGATCTTCAGCGAATTGCTGTCGCACTCGAACAGGGTTGGCTCGTAATACCAACCGTCACTGTCGGTGTGCGCGCGCTTGCCGCCGGTGCGCAGCGTGGCGCCTTCGGCAATCGCCGCGGCTACCAGGCCTTCGACCACAGCCAATTGCTGGGCGGTGGCCATGGGGCCCATTTCGCTGGTTTCATCCTGCGGGTTGCCGATGCGGATGCGCTGGGCGCGTTCCACCAGGCGGGCGACGAATTCGTCGTAGATCTCGTCCTGCACCAGCAGGCGCGAGCCCGACACGCAGCTTTGCCCCGAGGCCGCGTAAATACCGGCCACGGCGCCGTTGATGGCGCTGTCCAGGTCGGCGTCGGCGAAAATGATGTTCGGCGACTTGCCGCCCAGTTCCAGCGACAGCTTGGCGAAGTTTTCGGCACTGCTGCGCACCACATGGCGGGCCGTGGCGGCGCCGCCGGTGAAGGCGATTTTGCGCACCAGCGGGTGGCGGGTCAGCGCCGCACCGGTGCTGGGGCCGTAGCCGGTGACCACGTTGACCACGCCCGGCGGAATGCCGGCTTCCAGCGCCAGGCGCGCCAGTTCCAGAATGGTCGCCGAGGCGTGTTCCGAGGGCTTCAGCACGATGGTATTACCCGCCGCCAGCGCCGGGGCCAGCTTGATGGCGGTGAGGTACAGCGGGCTGTTCCACGGGATGATCCCGGCCACCACGCCGATCGGTTCGTGCACGGTGTAGGCAAACAGGTCGGGCTTGTCCAGCGGCAGCGTGCCGCCTTCCAGCTTGTCGGCCAGGCCCGCGGTGTAGTGGAAAAACTCCGGCAGGTAGCCGACCTGGCCGCGGGTTTCGCGGATCAGCTTGCCGTTGTCGCGGCTTTCCAGCTGCGCCAGTTGTTCCTTGTTCTCGGCAATCAAGTCACCCAGGCGGCGCAGCAGCTTGCCCCGCGCGGTGGCGGTCAGGCCACGCCAGGCGGGGCTTTCAAAGGCTTTCTGTGCCGCTTGCACGGCACGTTCCACATCGGCTTCTTCAGCGTCGGGCAGCACCGCCCAGGCGTGCGCCGTGGCCGGGTTGAGGCTTTCGAAGGTCTTGCCGGACAGGGCATCGACCCATTGGCCGTCGATGCACATCTGGAAACGGGCGAGAGTCATGCAACGATCCCCTTGGCGTGGTTCTGTTGGGTGAGCGCGTGGGCGAGGAAATCCAGCAGCAGCTGGTTGACCAGGCGCGGCGACTCTACCGGCATCATATGCCGTTGTTCATCGAGCACGGCAACTTGCGCACCGGGAATGCGCGCGGCCAGCTCGTGGGCCATCAGCGGCGTGGACCCCGGGTCCAGCTCGCCGGTGGCGATCAGCGTCGGCACCTGGATGCTGGCCAGGTCGTCGGCGCGGTACATGTCCTGGGTGGCGAACAGCTCGTAGGTGGTCAGGTAACCCTGGGGGTCATTGCTGGCCAGCGTCTGGCGAATGGCGGCGATCTGCGCCGGGTTGGCCGCCTGGTATTCGCGGCTGAACCAGCGTGACAGCGCCGCTTCGGCATTGGCGTCCGGGCCGTGTTCGGCGGCCTGGGCGGTGCGGGCAATGACGCCGGCACGTTGTTCGGCACTGCGGTTGAACACGCTGTTAAGCACCACCATCCCCGACAGGCGCGTGGGGTGGTGCAGGGCAAAGGCGCGCGCCACCAGGCCGCCCATCGAGAAACCGATGATGGTGGCCTGGGGGATCTGCAGGTGGTCGAGCAGTTCCAGCAACTGATCGGCATAGCCGCCCAGCGGGGTGCCGCTGGCCGGGCGCGGGCTGGCGCCGTGGCCCAGCATGTCATAGGCGATGACACTGTAATGCGGGGCCAGGCCGACCATCTGGCCGCCCCACATCTCTTTGTTAAGGCCCACGCCGTGAATCAGTATCACCGGGTGGCCTTGGCCGGTCGCCAGGTAACTGGTGCCGGCCGGGGTGAGTTCAGCGGTAGGCCGAATCATGGAACGCTCCTGCAAGCCTTAGTTGTTTTTTTCGGCGGCCAGTTCTTCAAGGTCGATGTAGCGGTTACCGATGCGTGGGTGCAGGCGGCCACCGTTGGCGGCGCCCAGCACCACCACGATCTCGTCGGCGCGCGGGGCGTCTTCGATCTGCATTTCCAGGGTGATGTAGTGCGAGCGCAGGCCTTCGTCGTCCTTGTGCATCATCGGAATCTGAATGGACGTGCCCGGGCCGCCGCGCTTGTTGGTGAAGCTCAGGTAGCTTTTGGCCTGCACGGCTTCGCGGTAGTGGTTGCCGAAGCGCAGTGTGTGGATAACGGCCGAGGCGTGTTCGATTTCGCCGTCGGCGCCCACTACGGCAGCCTTGCCGTAGGCTTCGATCTTGTCGGCACCGCCGATGGCGGCGGTCAGGCGCTCGACCATCAAGGCACCCAGGGCGGAGCAATTGGCCTTGATCACGGGCTTGAGGTCTTCAACAAAACCCTGGCCTACCCACGGGTTCTTGATCACGACCGCCAGGCCGACCATGGTCACCGGCTTGTCGGTGGCCTTGCCGCCCTCGATGAGGGTTTCCTCGGTGTAGCTGACGATCTTGCGAATTTCGAAACTCATGGCCTGCTCCATTTTAGGGATGGGATTGGTGTTGTTGTATGATGGTATACCATAATATTCATCGTGCAAGCCCCTTTGTGCAAGGTGCAGGGGTGGGCAGACGACAAAAGGTATTCGGTATGCCAGAAGATGACATTCCAAGAATGATAGCGCAGAAGGGGGGAGGGGGTTAAGGAGCAGATGGGTGGAGCAAAAAGCGGTGCAGGATCAGGACAGTGAGGGGGTCAGTGAGGGCCTCTCGCGAGTAAGCTTTGCTCCCACAGTGGTGAGGCTGCCCGCAACGTTGGGCTTACCACTGTGGGAGCAAAGCTTGCTCGCGAGAGGCCGGTGCAGGCTGCGCAAACATCAGCACCTGGCGAACCGTTCAGCGTTTGGTAGGGGCAATCACACCATCAAGGTAGTTATACAGCCCATCCGCCACCTTGATGTAGCCTTCCTTGGTGAAGTGCACCAAATCGGGCCGCGCCAGGTCCTGGGCCTGCCAGCTGTTGATCGAACAATCCCCACCCATGAACGCCTGCCAGCTCCAGTACAGCGTACGGTTCTGGCTGGCCACGCGTTTCTGGCTGTCGATCACCCCATGCAGACTGCGCGGCTGCCGCGCCTGACAGCCACTGGAGCCCTTGTTCTTGATCGAATCCGGTGCGCCGACAATCAATAGCACCGTGCCCGGCAAGGCCTGGCGCAGTTGCTGGATGCGCTGGGTCTGCTGGCTTTCATACAGGCCCAGGTCCAGGTCGTCATCGAAAGCTTCGTTGGTGCCGTAGGCAATAATCAGCAGGTCAGGCTTGAGCGCCTTCAAGGTGTCGAGCCAGCCTGCTTGCCACTTGTCCACCACGCTGAACTGCGCACCATTGATGCCCAAGGTGGAGAACACCACGCCGCTGTTGTTCTGCGCCAGGATGTTCCAGCCACCCACGGCCAGGTTCTGGCCGCTGGCGAAGGTCAGGTCCATGGGCAACGTCAGGTTGCCGATGGCGGGGCTCAGGCGCCACTCACCGTTGGTGGCGGGCAGTGGGCGGGCCATCTGGGTGTAGTCGTCGCGGGCCTGCAGGGTGTTGTTGCTGGCAGCCTGGTAGAGAGTTGAGACGCGGTAGCGCATGTCCGTAGGCGGGGTGGGCTCCAGGTGCACATGGGCACCGGCCGTCTGCGCCACCGACAGGTAGCCGCCCAGGGGGAAGCGATCGCTGTGCTGGTTGCGTGCCGAGGTCAGCGACCACTGGCTTTTCGCTGCGGTGATGCGCACCTGGTCATAGCGTGTGCCCGGCACCGCAGTACCGGAGATAAAGCCGATGCCGCCGTTGCCGTAGTCCTGCTGGAAGCGCGTGCGCAGCTCGCCGGTCAACAGGTCGGCGGCGGTGTGCGAGTCGCCCAGCTGCACAATGGTGACCGCCGAGCGCTGGGCGTTCCTGAACTTGTTCTGTAGCAGCCGCAGGTTGGGATCGGCGTCGGCCGCCTTGGCCGTGCGCACCACCTTGGCAGGGCTGGGCGGGGTTTGCGTAGTGACGGCCGAGACCGGGCTGCAGCCGCTCAACAGCAGGGCGCTCAGCAGCGTCATGGGGCCAGGCAGTCGTTTCATTCAACGCTCCGTTAAATCGTGGGTCTGGACATTGATCAGCGACATCACTCGTTCGGCGATGAGCTTCTGTCCGGTGGTAGTGAAATGGATGCCGTCATCGACACGGGTCTTCACTTTCTTGCCATCGGCACTTTCCATGTACGGCGAGAAGGTGTCGTCGTGGTAACCCAGCACATCGTTGGCCGACAGGAACAGCTGGCCATAGTGGCTGGCTTCGCTTTTGTACAGGTCGCTCAGGTAGGCCATGGCAGTGGACAGCTTGTCCTTGCGCATGTTCGGTGGCCCCACCCAGATGACTTGCACATGATGGGCCTTGGCGAGCTCGAAGATGCTTTCCACGCGCTGGCGGTAAGAGGCTTCCCAGTCGACGCTGTGGAAGCGCAGGAACGGTTTGCCCTTGGCCACCGGCATGTCCCACGGGTCGTTAGGCCCCAGGAACACCACGATCAGGCGGATGTTGGCGTTGGCCTGCAAGGTCTGCTGCACCGTCAGCGGCCAGTTGAAGAAGCCGGGGTAGGCAAGGCCGGTGCTTTGCTTGCTGAGGTTGACGCTGTTGATCTTGTAGCGCTTGAGCAGGGTGTTGGCCATGTGCGGCGCCACCCCCTGCATCAGCGAATCACCGACGAAGAATACTTCGTCATTGGGGCTCAGGTTGGCGATGGTCAGGGGCGTGATCTTGACCGGCGCTTCCACCTTGGGCACCACCACCGGCTCAGGTACTTCCACCACCTGCGGCTCGGGTGCTACCACCGGTTCGATGACCACCGGCTCTGGCGCGGGCGTGCCGTCCAGCCGGGCAATGAACGCGCTGCGGCCGTCTTCCATGGCCTGGGTCAGGTTGGCGCCGAAGGTCCAGGCGGCGTTGTCGTTGAGCCCGGGTACGCTGCAATCGGCGTGGTACTTCTGCTGGCAGTACAAGCGCACCGACGTCTGGTTCAGCCACAGCAGAATCAACGCGGCCACCACCAGGCCCAGGGTCACTTGCACGGCCTTCCAGGGCTGGCTGGCCCACAGCTTAGAAACTGGCATAGATGAACCCCGGCACGCCCGATGGCGACGCAAAGATGACCACGGAAATGAACAGGCCCAACGGTGCCGGGTACACCAGCCACGGGATGCGCTGGCTGGCGGCGAAGCCCTTGCGCAGGCTGGCGACCAGCCATGGGTAGCAGGCCACCAGCGTCAGGCAAGCCAGAATCCCGGCCCATGGGCCCTGGCTCAGGCCTTCGAAAGACAAGTGGGTGAGGCCGGCCAGCATGTCCTGGGTGTCTTCCAGGGTGGCGCTGCGGAAGAAAATCCAGGCAAAGGCCACGTAGTGGAAGGTCAGCAGGCGTGCCAGCAAATCGGCGCCCGGCCAGGTGCGCTGGCCGGGGAAGGCGCGGCTGTAGAGCTTGTACACGATCAGCCCCAGGCCATGCAGCGCGCCCCAGATCAGGAAGTTGAGGCTGGCGCCATGCCACAGGCCCGAGATCACCATGGCCGCGAACAGGTTCAGGTTGCTGCGCCAGAAACCTTTGCGGTTGCCGCCCAGCGGGATGTACACGTAGTCGCGGATGAACTTCGACAGGCTGATGTGCCACCGGTCCCAGAACTCCTTGAGGTTGCGCGCCAGGTACGGGTAGTCAAAGTTGCGCGGCAGGCGGAAGCCCAGCAGCAGGGCGATGCCGGTGACCAGGTTGGTGTAACCGCTGAAGTTGAAATAGATCTGCAGCGAGTAGCCGTAGATGCTCAGCAGGATCTGTTCGGGCGAAAAGCCGCTAGGGGTGTCGAACACCGGGTCTACCCAGTGGTTCGCCAGCCAGGTGCTGAACAGGAACAGCTTCACCACCGCCAGCGCCACCAGCCCCAGCGCCCGTTGCGGCTCCAGTATCTGGCGCGGCGCGGCCGGCAGGATCTGCGGCAGCAAGTGCTCGGCGCGGTTCACGGGCCCGGCGATCAGGCTGGGGAAGAACGCCAGGTACAGCGCCAGGTCCAGGGGCGCGGCAGGCTTGAGCGTGCCGCGGTTGATGCCCATCAAGTAGCTGACTGAGTGGAAAATGTAGAACGACATGCCCACCGGCAACAGCACTTCAATCAGCGGCAACGCCACGTCCACGCCCATGGCCTGGAAGCCTTGCTGGGCGTAGCCGACGAAGAAGTCCTGGTACTTGAAGAAGTAGAAGCAGCCCAGCACCAGCACCATGATGGCCGCATGGGTGAACCATCGCCCAGGGTAGCGGGCGCTCAACTGGCCCAGGCCGAACACGGCCACGGTGTACACCAGCAGGATGTTGAGGAAGTTCAGATTGAAGCTGGCCAGGATGGCGTAGCTGGCGCCGAGCAATAGCAGGTTCTGGGCGCGCAGGCTGAAGCTCAGGCACCAGTACAGCAGGAAGAACACAATGAAGCAGAGACCGAATTCGATCGAAAAGTAGCTCATCAACGTAGTCCGTTACGCAGTCTGCGGCCGCAGGGAGGGGGCGTTTCAGGCGCCAGGCCGCAAATCAGGGCGCGGATTATGTCAGAGTGCAACAGGGTCGCCAAGACGACCTTGGATGAACAATCTGCGAGCGATGAATCCGCGCATTCAACTTGTTATTAGCTAAGTACCGGAAAGTTGCGTGACCAATTTGGACTATCGTCCATTAACTCTATTTTATCTTTCATGGTTTCCCAGTCTATCTATGATAATCTCGCCTAAGTGGATCCAATGGCGGCATATTGCTAGCTATCTTTGACGTCTGGATGCGGAACGAATTATGGATGATTGGCAAATTGATGTTTGGACTTTAGTTGAATCCGCTAAATCGGAGGAGGAGCTGTTTAATACCATCCTGGCCAGCGTCAAGCAGTTGGGCTTTGAATATTGCGCCTACGGCATGCAGATGCCTTACCCTTTCTCTAGCACCAAAGCCATCATGCTCAACAACTATCCCGAGGCCTGGCGAAAACGCTACGACGCTGCCCAATACCTGAACATCGACCCCACGGTACGGCACGCGCTGCGGTCACAGGAGCCATTGGTGTGGAGTGACGAGCTGTTTTCGCAGACGCCGGAGCTTTGGGAAGAGGCCCGTGCGGTGGGGTTGCGCGTGGGGTGGGCGCAGTCCAGCCTGGACAAGGTCGGCGCCAGCGGCATGCTGACGGTGGCCCGGTCGAGCGAGATCCTCACGGCCTCGGAGCTGGCCGCACAAGAGGATCGCCTGCGCTGGCTGGTGAGCTTGGCCCATGTGTCGCTGGACCGGATGTGCACCGAGCGCTTTCGCAAAGAGCAGGCCCCAGAACTGACCCAGCGCGAGCGTGAAGTGCTGAAGTGGACGGCTGACGGCAAGTCGGCTTTAGAAGTCTCTGATATTCTGGACGTTTCCAAGAATACCATCGATTTTCATATAAAGAATGCGGTGCGCAAACTCCAGACTGCCAACAAGACCGCCGCAGTGGTGCGCGCCGCCATGTTGGGTTTGCTGTTCTAGTCGTTTAACTTCTGCCCCCCCCTCCCTCTCAGCAAGATGCAAAGGCGTCGTTGACGTTCTTTGCGTCTTCGGCTGCCCGCCTGACGCCGGGCCCCTACTGATTTTTGTAGGTTTGTCAGGCTCATTTATATGTTAAAGCCGTTCGCTTCATGGCCTACCAATAGTCATAGGTTTAACGCCAACCTATGACTAATGGTAGGTTACAGATCATGGAGGAAAAAGTTTAATTCATCCACGAACTTCATCTCGGGGACGGAATTATGCAATTCATTACCGGCACATCCTCCACGCTTACGGCAACTGTAGTGGCCGCCATGGCCCATTATCGGCATAAGGTTTTCGTCGAGCGCCTGGGGTGGGATTTGAATTGCAAGCAAGGCGTCGAATTGGATCAATTCGATCGTGACGACACTGTGTATGTCGCCGCCCAGAACGAAGAGCAGCAGATCGTCGGCGTTGCACGGTTGTTGAACACCACGCGACCTTATTTGCTTAGCGAAGTATTTCCGGAACTGATGGGGGATGAGCAACCACCTGCCAGTGATGAAGTCTGGGAGTTGTCCCGTTTCGCCGCGATGAACTTCGAAGGCCCCCGTGCCAAAGTCATTGGCCAGTTTTCCTCGTCGGTGGCCAGTGAGTTGATGCATACCACGCTAAAGGTGGCCGCCCAACAAGGTGCGAAGAACCTTATTACCGTGTCCCCCATGGGGATCGAGCGAATCCTGCGCAATCTGGGTATCGATGCGACGCGCGTGGGCCGGGTCGGCGGGCCGCAGGGCAAGCCAATCTTCGCTTCGTGGATAACAGTGAACTGAATCAGTGGAGGGCCGCGGCAGGCCGTGCCGGCTGCTGTCTGGCCATTAACTTGACATTTGGAAAGGGAACTCATGGAAGCGCTAAATAAAATCACCGATGCTTGGTACAGCAAGGCAACCGTCCGTCATACCCCGCGAATTACTGTTCCGCCGTCTGACAGCGGGCAACTTCTTTACCCCGTTTCGCGTTGCTCCATGTGTGAGCATCCCTTGATCAAGGCGTTGGGCCCTGAGGTCAAGGAATACATCCTGACGCAGGCGGGTTACCAGTTCTTATATGGTGTTGGGCTGCTCGAAACAAAGTTTGTAATCCAGTGTTGTCTGGACATGATTCACAATAATATCAAGGACGTCAGCGATGCCGAAAAACTTCAGGCGCTGACGGTTATTGTGGACGAGGGTTACCATGCACACGTGGCATTGGACTATATCCTCCAGATGAAGTCGCGAAGTGATATTGCGCCAATCGAAGTTCCTCAAACCAACCATAAGCTGGATGCCACCGCTCGCGCGTACGCCAAACTCCCCGAAGCATTGAGGATGGACTTCCAGTTGTTGGCAGTCACGATTGCCGAGAATGTACTGACCGACGAAGTCGCCAATCTGGGACGTGAGCGCGAACTGAGCCAGTCTTTCACCACCCTCATGATGGACCATGTGCGCGACGAAGGCCGCCACTGCAAATTCTTCGCTGACACCATGAAGGCGCGCTGGGCCAAGTTGCCACCCAGCACCCAGATTCGCTTTGGCCAGATGCTGCCGGAGTTCCTCGATGACTTCCTTGGTGTGGACCTGGAGCGTCGCTTCGAGCGCAAAATCCTGGCCCATTGCGGCCTGGACGAAGCCAGTGCCGAACGCGTGATTCACGAGTCCGATCCGCACTTCGCCGCCGATCACGCAAAGATGAAGGCTTCGATCCTGAATCGCCTTTACCGCTTGCTGCGCCAGATGGGGGTACTGGAGCTGGACGTCGTCCAGGAAGCATTCACCGCCCGCAACCACCTGGTTGCCTAGGCCGCCCCTGGAGAACGTGCAATGTGCAAGACATTGATCATCGATAACTTCGATTCCTTTACCTACAACCTTTTTCAGTACATGGGGCAGGTTTGTGGGGTGGAGCCTGACGTCATCACTAATGATGCGTCACCAGCGGACGTGGATTTGAATCGCTACGACTGCGTGATCATCTCGCCCGGCCCCGGAACGCCAACGCGGCGCAGCGACGTGGGCATCAGCGAAGACATCATCCGCGACGCTTTCGTGCCCCTGCTGGGTGTGTGCCTGGGGCATCAGTGCATGGCCCATGTCCATGGCATGGAAGTGGGCCATGCGCCTGAGCCTATGCACGGCCGTAGCAGCATCATCCGCCACGATAATCGTGGGGTCTTCAGCAATCTGCCGGTTGATCTGTCGGTGGTGCGCTACCACTCGCTGATGGTCAACGCCATCAAGGGGCCGTTTGAAGTCAGCGCTTGGGATGACGACGGCATGATCCACGGTATCCGCCACAAGACCCGCCCCCTGCACGGTATTCAGTTTCATCCCGAGTCGATCTGCACCGATTCCGGCATGGATCTGCTGCGCAACTTCCGCGACATCGCCCATCAGCACAAGCAGCAGCGTGCCTAGTGCCTAACTGGTCCAGCGAACCCATTCAAGGAGTCCCTTCCATGGCTCACTTCTCGGTTGAAGTCAGAGTATTGGATTTACACCTAGACCCGCTGCAAGCGTTCAGCAGCGAGTTCGGTAGCAGCAACCCGCATTTCCTGCTCGAGAGCAGCTTGATCGTGCCGGGGTTTTCCCGATTCAGTTTCATGGGTGACAGCCACGGCCGCCATGGCGAGTCGATCACTTATGACAAAGACACTGCCATTGCCGAAGTGTCGGGTTACCAAAGCCGGGCAGATCTGCATGTGCCGGACTTCTTTGACTGGCTGGGCGAACGTCTGCAAGCCCACGCCTGCCCGTGTACTGACCTGCTGCCATTCGACTTCAATCTGGGTTACGTCGGTGCCCTGGGCTATGAGCTCAAAAGCGAAACCATCGGGGCCCAGGCGTGGAGCTCGGGCAGTCATGACGCCGCCTTCATGCTGGCCACCCGCATGATCGTCATCGACCACGTTGAGCAGCGCAGTTATCTGCTGTGCCTGGTCCAGACCGACGCCGATCGAGATCTGGCCAGTACCTGGTTCGACCAGGCCCAGGCCCGTCTGCAGGCACTGCCGGTGGCCGCACCACGCAGCAAACTGGCACGACGCATGGACCTGCCAGCCGTGGAAGCCTGGGTTGAGCAATACGCCGATATGCGTCATGACAAGCCCAAGTACCTTGCCATGATCGCCGATGCGCAGCGCCAGATCACCGATGGCGAGAGCTATGAAGTGTGCCTCACCAACCTCATCGAATTTCCGTTCTGTGATTCGGCTTTCGAGCTTTACCGGGTAATGCGTGACCTGACGCCTGCGCCGAATGGCGCGTATTTCGCCATGGACGATTTTCGGATCGTCAGTTCGTCACCCGAGCGCTTCCTGAAGGTGGACCGCGATCGCCATGTCGAGGCGAAACCCATCAAGGGGACTCGCCCGCGTGGCCGGGATGCCGAGGAAGATGCCGGGTTGATCGAGCATCTGCTCAACGACGAGAAGGACCGGGCGGAAAACCTGATGATTGTCGACCTGCTGCGTAATGACCTGGGTCAGGTATGCACCATCGGCTCGGTGCAGGTGCCCAGCCTGTTCGCGGTGGAGACCTATTCCCATGTTCACCAACTGGTTTCCACCATCGGCGGCCAGCTCAAGGCTGGCGTGGGAACCGTGGAATGTGTGCGCGCCACCTTCCCCGGCGGCTCCATGACCGGCGCGCCGAAGAAACGCACGATGGAGATCATCGACCGCCTCGAAGAGGGCCCGCGCGGCGCTTACTCAGGCTCGCTGGGGTGGTTTGGGCTGGGCGGTGCCTGCGACCTGAACATTCTGATCCGCTCTGTCACCGTGGACGGTGAGATGGCTCGATTCGGCGTGGGTGGCGCAATCACTTCGCTGTCCGATCCCGAAGGTGAATACACCGAGACGGTGGTCAAGGCCAGCGGTGTGGTCGAAGCCGTGGCGCGTCTTTGGGAGGCGCGCGTATGAGCGCCTTGCCAGTGAAGTTGCGCCGGGTGGTTGTGGTGGGCGCGCTGGGATCGATCGGTCAGATGGTTGGCCGCCAATTGCTCGGTAGCGGCATTGCGGTAACCGGTATCGACCTGGCGAGCCCCGAGGGCGGCTTGGGCACCGTGCCGTTCCAGGTGGTGCGCGGCGATGTGCTGAATCCCGATGAGCAGGTCAAGGCGCTGCTGGAGGAGGCCGACATGATTTGCCTGGCGGTGTCGTATGAGGTGTTGAGCCGTTGCCTGAAACCATTGTGCGCTTATTTGGCGCCCCACTGCCTGATCGTTGAAACCTTGTCGATCAAAAGTAAATGCGCCGAGTTGATTCGAGAGCAGGCGGTGAGCCACCAGGTGGTGGGCATCAACCCCATGTTTTCAGGCGACCTTGACCCAGCCGGGCGCCCGTTGGTGTTGGTGCACTATGCCACCGACACCCGCGGCAGTGAATTTGGCGAGCTATTGCGTCAATGGAATCTCAACGTATTCGAGACGACGGCGCACGAGCACGACCGCTACATGGCCCAATTGCAAACCGTTAATCACTTTCTGGTGCTGGTATTTGGCCAAGTGCTGTGCCGGGCTGACGTTGACGTCAGCCAACTGCTGGCGTTGGCGCCACCGCCTTTCCGGGTGATGTACGCACTGCTGGCGCGCATGACCCACAACCATCCCGACGTGTACTGGGAAATCCAGTCGCATAACCCGTTCTCGTCCCAGGCGCGGGTGTGGGCGGGCGACGCACTTCAGGCGCTGGGTGAAACGATCGATGCCGACCAGCGCGAGCGTTTCCACGCCGTGATGGGCGAGCTGCGCAACACCCTGATCGCACCAGCCCCCGAGACAGTCAGCTTGTGCCGGCATTTGTTCGAGAGGGTCAACGAGCAGCCCGCAAGCATCGGGCAGGGGCCAAGCCTGGGGGATTTCAGGGCGCGCATCGACCGCATCGACGACCAGTTGATCGACCTGCTGGGGCGACGCCTGGACATTGTGCGGCAGGTGGCGCAACGCAAAAAAGGCGGTGAGGTAGCGGTGATGCAGCCCGAGCGCGTACGGCAAGTCATCGAGCGTTGCACCCAGCGCGGCGAACAGCGAGGTGTACCGGCCGCGCTGGTTGAACAGCTGTACCAGCAAATTATCGAGCAAGCCTGCCAGATCGAATACGACATCGTCGGCGGACCGCGTGAATCACTCGACCTTATGGCCTTGAAGGCTTGACCCGAACCGGAGCACGATTTTCATGAGCAATGCACAACAGCAAGCGAACCTGGCCGTGGACTGGCTCAACGAGACGCTGGAAAAAGACTATGCGTATCGTGAGGACTGCCTGAGCCTGACCGCCAATGAGAACTACCCCAGCAAGCTGGTCCGCCTGACGTCCGGGTCGACGGCAGGCGCGTTCTACCACTGTTCGTTCCCCTTCGAAGTCCCCAACGGCGAGTGGCATTTCCCGGAGCCGGGGCACATGAACGCCATCGCTGACCAAGTGCGTGCTCAGGGCAAAAACCTGCTGGGTGCCCAGGCATTTGACTGGCGCCCCAACGGCGGCTCCACGGCCGAGCAGGCGCTGATGCTGGCCGCGTGCAAGCCGGGTGAAGGGTTCATGCATTTCGCCCACCAGGACGGTGGTCATTTTGCGCTGGAGAGCCTGGCGCAGAAGATGGGTATCCAGATTTTCCACCTGCCGGTCGACCCGCAGACACTGCTGATCGATGTGCCCAAGCTGGACGAAATGGTGCGCCGCAACCCGCAGATCCGCATCGTCATCCTGGATCAGTCGTTCAAACTGCGGTGGCAACCGCTGGCGGAGATACGCGCGGTGCTGCCTGATTCATGCACCCTGACCTACGACATGAGCCACGACGGCGGACTGATTATCGGCGGGGTATTCGATTCGCCGCTCAGCTGTGGTGCCGACGTTGTGCATGGCAACACCCACAAGACCATTCCAGGACCGCAGAAAGGCTATATCGGCTTCAAGTCGGCCAGCCATCCTTTACTGATGGACACCTCGCTGTGGGTGTGCCCGCACCTGCAAAGCAACTGCCATGCCGAGCAATTGCCCTCGATGTGGGCGGCGTTCAAGGAGATGGAGGTATTCGGGCGTGAATATGCGCCGCAGATCGTCAGTAATGCCAAGGCGCTGGCGCGCGGCCTGCACGATCTGGGCCTGGACGTTTCGGGTGAGTCCTTCGGCTTTACCGAAACCCATCAAGTGCACTTTGCCGTCGGCAGCCTGCAGCAGGCGTTGGATTTATGCGTGAACAGCCTGCATGCCGGCGGGATTCGCTCCACCAATATCGAGATCCCGGGTAAACCGGGCGTGCATGGCATTCGCCTGGGCACCCAGGCCATGACCCGTCGGGGCATGAAGGAAGCGGATTTTGCAGTGGTCGCAGGCTTCATCGCCGACCTGTATTACAAAAAGGCTGATCCCAGTGTGGTCGCACGTCAGGTCAAGGCGTTCCTGACCGGGTTCCCGCTGGCGCCACTGGCGTACTCGTTCGACAGCCACCTGAGCGACAGCATGCTCCAGTCCCTGGCCCGGGGGGTGCAGCAATGACCGCGTTGCAAACCTTCGAGGTGACGTGCGAGGAAATCAGCCTGGGCCAGTTGGTGGGGCGCGTGCTGGTGGAAAGCGGCATTGAGGACCTTTTCAGCATACCGGGCGATTTCACCATGCAATTGTCTCGCGAGCTGCTTGCCACCCCCGGGTTGCGTACCCGGACCATGTCGCACGAATACGGCACTACCCTGGCGGCCTTGGGTTACGCCGTGGCCAAGGGTGTACCGGGCGCGGTGTGCTTTACCTATGGTGTAGGCGTGCTGAATGCTACCAATGCCATTGCCCAGGCGTATGTGGAGCGCGTGCCGCTGGTGGTCATCTCCGGCAGCCCAGGTAGTCGTGAGCGTCAAGCGCCGGTATTTCTGCATCACACGGTGGTGGATGACGACAGCCAGCTGCGCATCATGGCGCAAGTGACGGCGTATCAGGTGCAGATCACCGACCCGCACCTGGCGCTGGAGCAGCTTCGCGAAGCAGTTGCCCAGGCTCGCCAGCATTCTAAACCGGTATACGTCGAGATCCCTCGCGACCTGTACACCAGGCAAGTGCGTTACGTGCCCAGACTGCGCCCTGTGCCGGGGTTGCCAGCCCAGGTCATCGATGACGTGGCGCGCCAGGCGGCGCAGAAGGCCTGGCAACTGCTGGCGACCGCTCGCCACCCGGTGCTGGTACCCGGGCTTGAGGTCAAGCGCGCCGGTCAAGGGGCGCTGGTCTTGGATATCAGCGAGCAACTGGGTATGCCGTGGGTGTCGACGCCCATGTCCAGGGGCGCGATGCCGATGGATCATCCTCTGTTCCGGGGTATTCATGCCGGCCCGGCGTCACCCTCGGCGCTGACCCGCAAACTGGTCGCTGACTGCGATGTGCTGGTGTTGCTGGGCGAGCCCAATTCCGACGTGAACATGGGTATCGCCAGTCAGATACCGCCCGGGCGGTTGATCCACGCCTGGGATGGGCGAGTGCAGGTGGGGCGTGAGCAGTTCCAGGTCGGCACGGCGGCATTCGTGGCGGCGCTGGTGGAGCGGGTTCGTCTGGAAAGCACCGCCCCGCGGGTGGTAGCGCCGGTGGCGGAGGCCGACAAGGCGTATCTGCTGCCGCCTGCGCCGCACTCGATCGTGGCGCTGGACACCCCGTTGACCCCTTTCGATGTCATCAACGAACTGAACCGGCACTTCGTCCAGCATCCCGATACCGACTTGGTGGCGGACTGCGGTGACTCGTTTTTCATGTCACTGGGCATGTTCCCCGCCGACGTCCTTACCTCTTCGCTGTACATGAGCATGGGCATCGGCGTGCCCGGCGCAATCGGGTACCAGTTAGGCAGCGGCAAGCGCCCGATCGTACTGGTAGGCGACGGTGCCTTTCACATGACGGGCAATGAACTCATGCATGCGGAGCGCTTCGGGACCAACCCCATCGTCATCGTGCTCAACAACAACCGCTGGATTTCCTTGTCGGGCAATGACCACGACGGGGCCCTGACCGATCAGCGTCACATGGACTTTGTGGTGGGCGCCAGATTCCTGCAGGTGCAGGCGTTTACCGCCACCACCGCGCAAGAGCTGCGCAGCCGTCTGAGCGAGGCGTGCGCCTTGGACAAGCCGGTGCTGATCGACGCGAAGATCTCGCCCCAGATGCGCTCCTACCTCTGCGAGCGGTTCTTCGACGCGGTAATGAGCCAGCAACATTTGCCCAAGCGTTGAGACGCTTCTCTATCTGCCAAGGAATTCCCGATATGTCCGTTACCTTTAGCGTACCGATGACTGGTGCGCAGCAGGCCATCTGGATGGGCCACCAACTGGATGCGCAAAGCGCGGCCTTCAACATCGCCAGCTACGTGAAGCTGCCCACGCGTTTCGATCCTGCCTTGCTGCAGCGTGCCTTCGATCAGGCCATCAGCGAAACAGAAGCACTGCGCATCCGAGTACGCGAGCAGGACGATCAGGCCGAGTTGCTCGTGCTGGAGCACGTCGCGGTCGAGCTTGCAGGCCGCACCTTCGATTGCGCTGCCAAGGCGCAGCAATGGATGAGCGGTGATCTGGCGCTGCGCACCGACCTGATCAACGGCCCGGTATTCACCAGTGCGCTGTTGAGCCTGGCCACGGGCGAAGATCTCTGGTACTTCAAGTCGCACCACATTGCCCTGGATGGCGTGGGGCTGTCGTTATTCATGCAACGAGTGGCACAGCTTTACGGCCAGCCGGTGTCGGCTGATCATGTCCCGGTATTCGGCGCGTTGTCGCGCATCGTGGAAAGCGAGCAGGCATGGCTTGAGTCACCGGAACACGAAGCCAGTCGCCGCTTCTGGCACGAGCGTTGCGCGCATCAACCCGAAGTGGCCAGCCTGAGTGATTCGGTATCGGTGGTGGGGCAACAGGCGATCCAGCATCTGATGCCGCTCAACGAGAGCACCTTCGAGCAGTTGCAGCGCATGGCGCATGACCTGGACTCGCACTGGGTGTGCGTTCTGCTGGCCGGATTTGCCGCATTCATGGGGCGCAGCAGCGGCCATCGCGACGTGGTCATTGGCGTGCCCATGATGAACCGCGCGTCGGCTGCGGCCACCAACGTACCCTGCACCCTGGCCAA
Organism: uncultured Gammaproteobacteria bacterium; assembly: GCA_963816515.1. Classification (GTDB taxonomy): domain Bacteria; phylum Pseudomonadota; class Gammaproteobacteria; order Pseudomonadales; family Pseudomonadaceae; genus Aquipseudomonas. The sequence continues at coordinate 3,223,003 of CAWFKX010000001.1, forward strand.
TGTGTTGCCACTGTCGCTGGAGGTGGACCCTTGGGCCGACGTCGCAGCCTTGGTGGCCAAGGTTGACGAGGAGCTGGCGGCCATCCGTCCGCACCAGCGCTACCGTGCCGAAGACATTCGTCGCGACTGTGGGCTTCTGGGCGAAGGCCGTCGATTGACCGGTCCGCAAATTAATATCGATATCTTCACCCACCCGCTGCATTTCGGCCCTGACACCGGTACGACTCATGTGCTCAGCGCCGGACCGGCGGACGACTTCTCGCTGCTGATCAATCGTGGCCCTGATGATGGCTTGCAGGTGCTGGGGATGGCCAACCCGTTGGCCTACAGCGCTGAAGAATTGCGAGGGCATGTGGAGCGTTTCTGTCGCTTCATGGCCGAATTCACCCTGTCGGCGAAGACCCCGCTGGGGCAGTTGCAGGCGTTTGAGGCCCTGCCGGTCAGTGCCGTGCAGGGCACCCCGGGCGCTGACCAACCGGTGCACGACACGCTTGTATCGCGTTTCGAATACTGGGCCCGCCATACGCCAGATGCACTGGCCTTGACCCTTGATGATGTCAGCTTCAGCTATCGTGAGCTGGACCTGCGCGCCAGCCAACTGGCCCGCCTGATTGTAGCCCAGTCAGGGGCGGTCGCAGGCCTTCGGTCACCCGTGGCGCTATTGCTGGAGCGCTCCCTCAATACGGTGGTGGCGATTTTGGCGGTGCTCAAGACAGGGGCCGCGTACGTGCCGCTCGACCCAGATGCCCCAACCGATCGCCTGGAGAATATCCTGGCTGATACCCGTCCCGATCTGTTGATCTGCGATGGCTCGACCCTGGCATTCGCCACGCAATTGCGCCAGCCAACACCGCTGCTGTCACTGGCCGACCCTGAGGTTCAGGCCCGCCTGCAAACCGTCGATCTGAGCGTGCGGCTGACGGCGCCTGCCCCGCAGGACCTGGCGTATATCATTTACACCTCCGGCTCCACGGGTAAACCCAAGGGAGTCTGTATCGAGCATCGCCAGGTGGTTCGCTTGTTCACCAGCACCCACAGCTGGTTCGACTACCGCCCCAGCGACGCCTGGACGGGCTGCCACGCGTATATTTTCGACGCGTCGGTGTGGGAAATGTGGGGGGCGCTGTTCAATGGTGGCCGTCTGGTTCTGGTGCCAGTGGCCGTGACCCGTGATCCGCAAGCCCTGCTGGAATTGGTGGTTCGCGAGCAGATCACAGTATTCGGCCAGATCCCTTCGGCCTTCTACCGTTTCATGGAAGCAGAGCATGACCGCCCCGACCTGGTGGCGCGCATGCAACTGCGCTACCAGTGCTTTGGTGGCGAAGCCCTCGACTTGACGCGGTTGGCGTCCTGGTTCGAACTGGAGCGCAGTCAGGAAACTCGACTGCTGAACCTGTACGGCATCACCGAAACCACGGTTAACGCCACCTACCAGTTCATCACTCCGCAGTTGGTGAACGCCAACAGTGGCAGTCTGATCGGTACAGTTTATGCCGACCTGGATATCCAGGTGCTTGATGACGCGCTAAAGCCGGTGCAGCCAGGGGCCTACGGTGAAATGTATGTGCGTGGGGCAGGCCTGGCCCGCGGCTACCTGAATCGTCCGGAGCTGGACGCTACGCGTTTTGTCGCCGACCCCTTCGGTGCGCCGGGCGAGCGCATGTATCGCAGCGGTGACGTTGCCATCCTGTTGGAAGACGGAAGCCTGGAATACGTAGGTCGCGCCGATCAGCAGGTCAAGCTGCGCGGTTATCGCATTGAGCTAGGCGAAATCGAGTCACACTTGCGAGGCCATGAATGGCTCAGCGATGCCGTGGCTCTCGTCACCCAGGACCAGGTGGGTGACCCCCGCCTGGTCGCCCACGTGGTGCCTGCACCGGGTGTGACGTTGGCGCAAGTCGCCCCGGAAGTGTTGCGCGACTACCTGCGCGATCGCGTGCCGCCCTACATGGTGCCCAATGCCATTGGTGTGCTCGCCAGCCTGCCCATCTCGCCCACCGGCAAGGTCGACCGCCGTGCGCTTCCACAGATCGAAGTCTCCAGCGAGCGCGAACTGACGCCACCGCGCGACGAACTCGACAGTCGTGTGTTGAGTTGCTGGGCTGAAGAGTTGGGTGATGTGCCGGTCAGCATCGATGACAGCTTCTTCGATGTGGGCGGCGACTCGATCAAGGCAATCCGTATATGCCGCGATCTGGATATCCCGGTGATGCATTTGTTCGACCACCCGACGCCGCGCGATTGCGCCGATTATCTGCGCGAGCATCAGGCAGGCCAGGCGCAAGACGCCAGCATGTGGCTGCAGAAACTGGACCGCAACACGTCGGGCCAGAAACTCAACCTGATCTGCGTGCCGTTCGCGGGGGGCAATGCCTTTGCCTACCGCAATCTGGCCGAGCACCTGGTGCAAGACTTCGCCTGCGTGTCGGCAGTGTTGCCCGGCCATGATGTGTTGCGTACCGATGAGCCTATGCAGGACATCGAGACCGTCAGCCAGGCAGTAGTGCAGCAGGCACTGGAAACCCTGAACGGGCCGATCGTGGTATATGGGCATTGCGCGGGCAATGCGTTGGCCATCTCTATCGCCAGGGGCCTGGAGCAGGCGGGCGCCGACCTGCGAGCGCTGGTTGTGGGCGGCATGCTGCTGGATGAAAACCCGGAGGAAGTGGTTGCCAACGTAGCCGGCCAGTCAGGGCAGGACATCATTGCGTTCCTGCAGCAATTGGGCGGGTTCAAGGACGTGCCAGACCAGGCGAGCCTGGATGCAATCGCCACCATGACCCAGCACGATGCCAACCAGACCGCCGGCTTCTTCGCCCGCGAGGCCTTGGATCGTCAACGTCTGCGTGCGCCTATCCATGTCATCGTCGGCAGTGATGACCCCCTGACCGCCGACTACGAGCGCCGCTACCTGCACTGGCACGCCTACAGCGATGACGTGCAGCTGTCGGTGGTCGAGGGCGGGGGCCATTACTTCGTCACTGACCTGGCGGCCCCGCTGGCGCAGGTATTGCGTGCGCAGTACGGGCAGATCGTGGCCCAGCCACGGGGCCGAGCCCCCCGTTCGCTACGGGCCTTTTACAATCCCTTCGATGCTCAGCATGGTCAGTTTCTGTTGCTGGCCAATGAACGCGGCCAACATTCACTGTGGCCCACTTTCGCTGCCACTCCTGCTGGCTGGCACACCGTGTCAGGGCCGGCGTCGCACCAGCAGTGCCTGGACACGTTGGCTACCCATGGCGTGCCCGCGTTGGAGGGCCTGGATGCCCCTGGTTGGCCATCAGCGTTCGCGACGCTGTATCGCGAGCAAGGGCTGTGGACGGGAGAAACACTGGGCGAAATACTGACGCGCCATGTGGAGCAACGCCCGCAGGCCATCGCCATTTCCCAGGACGACCGTGCGCTGAGTTACGCCCAACTGGACGCCCAGGCCAATCGTCTTGCTGACGGTTTCGCGGGCCTGGGTATCCGGGCCGGTGACCGGGTGGCGGTGCAGTTGCCCAACTGCATCGAATTTGTCGAAACCATTTTTGCGCTGTTCCGCCTGGGGGCCATCCCGGTATTTGCCTTGCCCTCGGACCGGCTGCATGAGATCACCCACATCCTGAGTACCAGCGGTGCCAGCGCCTACGTGATCCAGGATCAGGCCACCGGCTTCGATTACCGTGCCATCGCCCGCCAGGTGCTGGCGCAGCATGCGCCGCTGAAGCATGTCATCGTGCTGGGGGATGCCCAGGAGTTCGTGCCGCTGGCTTCCTTGTATGGCCAGCCGCATCGACGGGCGCCACGCAATGCCTCGGAGCCGGCCCTGATCACGCTGTCCGGTGGCAGCACGGCATTGCCCAAGCTGATTCTGCGCCGCCATGACGATTACCTGTACAGCATCCGCGCCAGCGCCGAGATCTGCCAGCTGGATGAGCGCAGCGCATACCTATGTGTGTTGCCGGCCGGGCACAATTTCACCCTCAGTTCCCCGGGGTTTCTGGGTGTGCTGTACGCCGGCGGTCGGGTGGTGATGCAAGCCGAACCCAGCGGGTCGAGCGCCTTCGCGGCCATCGAGCGCGAGCGCATCACCTTCACCTCGTTGGTGCCAAGCCTGGCCCAGGCGTGGCTGCATGCCCCGCAGCGTCATGACATTTCCAGCCTTGAGTACATCCAGGTAGGGGGCGCGCGGTTGGCCGATGATGTGGCCAAACGCTTGAGTGGCGCGCTGGGTTGCGGCTTGCAGCAGGTCTACGGCATGTCCGAAGGCCTGGTGTGCTACACGGCGCTGGATGACACCCCAGAGAGGGCATTCCAGACCCAGGGCCGTCCCATCAGCGCGCATGACGAAATCCGCATCGTTGACGAAGACGACCAACCCGTGGCCCCTGGCGAGTCAGGGCATTTGCTGGTCAGGGGGCCGTACACCATCCGTGGCTATCTGAATGCGCCGCAACACAACGCGGTGGCGTTTACCCGCGATGGCTTCTACCGCACCGGCGATGTGGTAATGCAGCGCCCCGATGGCTACCTGGTGGTCACCGGCCGCATCAAGGATCAGGTCAACCGTGGCGCTGAGAAAATCGCCGCCGAAGAGGTCGAGGGGCACTTGATGGCGCACCCCGGCGTGCTGGAGGCGGCAATTGTCGGCCTGCAGGATGAGTTCCTGGGGGAGGCGTCCTGCGCGGTCATCGTCGCGGTACCAGGCGTCACGCTAACGGCGCAGGCTCTCAAGCAGTTCATCCGTGACCGCAACGTGGCCGCGTTCAAGGTGCCGGACCACATCCGCCTGGTGCCCTCGCTGCCCAAGACCACGCTGGGCAAGATCGACAAAAAACAACTGCGCCTGCAGCTGACCCGCTGAGCCGCTCTTCACCTTACAAGGATCCGTATTATGGCTATTCCGAAAATCGAGGCTTACACCCCACCCACCCAGGTGCAGCTCAACCGCCGCCCGCTGGGCTGGACGCTTCAACCTGAGCGTGCGGCGCTGCTGATCCACGACATGCAGAATTATTTCCTGGCGCCTTACGCCTCCCCGGCGTTCGTGGACGACCTGATCACCCGCATCGCCGTGCTGCGCGAGCGCTGCCACCGGCTCGGCATCCCGGTGTACTACACCGCCCAGCCAGGCGATCAGGACGTTCGTGACCGCGCACTGTTGGTGGATTTCTGGGGGGCGGGCATGCCCGCCCAGGGCGACGGCCAGGCCATCGTTGCAGGCCTTGCGCCTGTGGCCGGTCGTGATCAGGTATTGGTCAAACATCGTTACAGCGCCTTCGCCAAATCCGACCTGTTGGCCCGTCTGCAGGCCCAGGGCCGCGATCAGTTGATCGTGACCGGCATCTATGCGCACATCGGTTGCCTGGTCACGGCCACAGACGCCTTCATGTCCGACATCCAGCCCTTCGTGGTCGCCGATGCGCTCGGTGACTTCTCGCTGGAGCAGCACCAGATGGCGCTGCGGCACATGGCCCATTGTTCCAGCCAGGTTCTGTCCAGTCAGCAAGTACTGCAACAACTGGGAGGCCAGGCATGAACCAGGTCAGCGGGGTTATTCAGCGTGAACACTTCTACGCCCAGATCGCGGCCATGTTGCGTATGTCGGTAGAGGAGCTGGAGGCATTCGATGGCCCGATCGAGGCCGGTCTGGATTCGGTGCGCCTGCTGGTGTTAGCGGAAAGATGGCAGGCGGCCGGCGTGCCCATTTCCTTCCTGGAGCTTGCGCAGAACAATAGCTTCAGCGCCTGGTGGATGCTGATCCAGGAACGTGATTTGCGCACGCAGGGAGCATCGGCATGAAGCGCTTCGATGACAAGATCGTGGTAGTCACCGGGGCGGCCCAGGGCATTGGCGCAGCAGTGTGCCAGGTGCTGCTGGACGAGGGCGCGCAGGTCTATGCGCTGGATGCCAACGAGCAGGTACTGGGGGCCATGCTGGACGCCGCGCAAAGCACCAGGCTGGAAGCCATCGTGCTGGATATCACCGACCCGATCCAGGTGGACTCGGTGATCGAGCGTATCGCCGCCCAAGGCCGTATCGACGGGCTGGTCAATGCAGCCGGCGTGCTTTACCCCGGCATGCTGGAAGAGACGGTGGTCTCCGACTGGAAGCGCACATTTGACGTCAACGTGCATGGCACTTTTCACGTTTCCCGTGCGGTGGCCACCTTTATGCGCGAGCAGGCCAGCGGTTCGATTGTGACTGTGGCTTCCAATGCCGCCAGCACCCCCAGGGTGAACATGGGGGCGTATTGCGCCTCCAAGGCCGCCGCTGCCATGTTGACGCGTTGCCTGGGGCTGGAGTTGGCCTGCCATGGCATCCGTTGCAACGTGGTCTCCCCAGGTTCCACGCGCACCCCTATGTTGCGGGAACTGGCAGGGGAGGGCGCGGCCACCGAGCAGCGCCTGGTGGCAGGTGATGCCGCCGCGTTTCGCTTGGGTATCCCGTTGGGCAAGATCGCCGCTGCACAGGATATCGCCAGCGTGATTGCTTTCCTGCTGTCCTCACAGGCCGGTCACGTGACGCTGCAGGACCTAGTGGTCGATGGTGGCGCGACGTTTGGTTGAGCGCGATGTTTCTTACCTTCAGACAGTTGAGGACGTAAATCAGATGGCTCAATTCTCGATGCAAGTCGCGGCGCGCCCGCGGCACACCGAAGGGCTGGCAAGCGTAGCTGCGCCATGCCTCAAGGATCGGTTGGCAGAGGTCGAGGCCGGCAGTGCTTTCCTGCTGCTGAGCATGGACACCGTGGGGCACGCCCAGGCCCAGGCTTCACTGGCGCGGTACACCCAATGGATGCTGGGTAAGCCGGTAGTCGGCATTGTTCCGTGCGCGACTCTGGACGCTACGGCGGCGCCGGCACGCGATGAGTTGCTGTGCCTGGATGTCGAGCAGCTTGACCGTCGGCCGCGCTATCTGGAGTCGGCGCGCAGCGTGGCCAACCCACTGTTGCTGGAGCTCAACCGCGAAGTCGATCCGGCACGCCTGCGGCATATCCTGACGTTGCTCAACCCTGCTCGGCAGGCGGGGAAAATACTGCTGTGCGTAGGCGCCTTAATCAGTGACAACTGGTTGGGCGAGGCCAGCGCGCTATTCGGCAAACATGGCCTGAACGCTGCCTGGATACTGGATGGAGGCGCTGACCCCGGCCAGTTGCAGCAAGTGTCTGCGCGCTGGCATCGCCAAGAGGCGCTGCTAGAGCGGACCGATCAGTCTCTGCAGGGCCTGGCGTTGCAATGGCAGGCTGCCCTGCGTCCTGCCCGCGAAGGCATTGCCAGCGGCTTCAATTTCGAACAGGGCCTGCAACTGTGCAGCCACCTGACCCAGGCTATCAAGGAGGTTGCATGATGATCCTGCAGCAACGTAAACGCGCCGATCAACACCAAGGGGTCCGTGATCAGGCCATCGGTCTGCTGGCCGGGCTGCGGGTCAGCCTGCCGGCCTTTGCCGCGCAGTTCACCGGGCTGTTCAGCACTTGCCGTGAGGGGCAGGATTGTTGCCTGGTAGGCATTGGCAGCCAGTTCAGTTTGCGGGCGGCCTGCGCCGATGGCCAACTGCAGTTGGAGTGGTACGAAGGGGCTTGCCTTGAGCGTGTACAGAGCCAGGTGCTGGACCCCCTGGGTGAATTTCACCCTCAGCTGTTCGCGGCCGTCGCCCGGCTGATGGACGAAGTGCGACCAAGCCTGCGTGAGCGCCATGGCCTGACGGGCGACACGCCATTGCTGGGTGGATGGCAGTGCGCAACGGACCCCTCGGGGCTTGCCCAGCCGCTGGTGTTTACCCTGCCACGGATCTTGCTGCAGGTGGACCGCGAGCAGGTTAGCGTGCAGTTTTTCGACGAATCCCATCGCCAGCCCATCGCCCATCTGCTCGATGCAGCGGTCCCTGCCAGCCGAGTGCCCGTATTGCCCGGTGTAGTGGCCCGGCAGCAGTTCCCCGAATGCTCGAACTACGTGGACAACTTGCTAGGGCTGTTGGAGGAACTGGCGCCCACCGATGCCGACAAGGTGGTCATCGGCCGCGAGGTACGTCTGGAGCTCGATGGCCGTGTTGATCCGTTGGAACTGCTCAAGGCGGTTGCGCCCAGACCCAATGCCCATTACGAATACCTGTTCAGTTGGGACGATGGCCCGGCCTGGGTAGGCATATCCCCGGAAACCCTGGTACGCAAGGAGCAGGCCTGCGTGATTGTCGAGCCCTTGGCAGGCACCCGCAAAAGCTCCAGCGACACCGCAAAGAACGCGCTTTATCGCCACGAGTTGATGAGTGACGGCAAAGAGCTGGAGGAGCATGAAACTGCCGCCGCACTGTTCCTCGAGCAATTGGCCAATGTGTGCGAGCCAGGCAGTTTGCAACTGTGCGAGTCACGTAACATCCTCGACCTGGGCTATGTGCAACATCTCAAGAGCCTGATTCGCGGTGTGATCAACCAGGGGCTCAACGTGTTCGATTCATTGGCGGCCATCTACCCGCCCGCCACTATCTGGGGCAAACCCTTGCAGGTGTGCGGTGAACGCATCAGGCGTTACGAAACCATCGATCGCGGCTTTTTCACCGGAGGGTTGGGTTATTTCACCCTCGCCGACGACGCCAATTTCGCCTTGGCCATCCGCACCGCGAAGGTGGATGGCAATCACATCCATGTGTACGCCGGCAGTGGCATTGTGCGTGGCAGTGACCCGTACCGCGAATGGCTGGAGACCAGCAACAAGATGAAGCCTTACCTGAGCAATGGATCCATCTTGCAGGTATCGTGATATGGTTCTCGGCTCGCCACTCGCTCCGACGGACCGCGAGCCGCAATTTGGCAGTGTTTCCAAAGCACTAGAGTTTCTTCAACATCGAGTACTCAGACATGATGGTTACAATCTCTTTACCGGATGGAAGTCGCCGGGAATTTCCCCAGCCCCTCACTGTTCAGCAACTGGCCCTGTCTATTGGCACAGGCCTGGCGAACGCCACGTTGGCTGGCAAGGTCAACGGCACGCTGGTGGACGCCAGCTACCTGCTGGACACGGATGCCACGGTAGAGATTGTGACCACCAAGAGCACCGAGGCCCTGGAGCTGGTGCGCCATTCCACTGCGCACTTGATGGCTCAAGCCGTGCAGCGCCTGTACCCGGGCACGCAAGTCACCATCGGCCCGGTCATCGCCAACGGGTTCTACTACGACTTCGTGGCGCCGCGCCCTTTCACCGTGGATGACCTGGCGCTGATCGAGGCCGAGATGGCCAGGATCGTCAAGGAACAACTGCCCGTCAGCCGCAGCGTGCTGCCGCGCGACGAGGCCCGCGCGTTCTTCCTGGACAAGGGCGAGGGCTACAAGGCGGAGATCATCGACTCCATCCCCAGCGACGAGCCCCTGTCGCTGTACACCCAGGGCGAGTTCACCGACTTGTGCCGCGGCCCGCATGTGCCCAACACCGGCAAGCTGGGCGCGTTCAAGTTGATGAAGGTGGCCGGTGCGTACTGGCGCGGCAACTCGGACAACATCATGCTCAGCCGTATCTACGGCACCGCCTGGTTGAACGACAAGGACCTCAAGCACTACCTGCAGCAACTGGCCGAAGCGGAAAAGCGCGACCACCGCAAACTGGCCAAGCAGTTCGACCTGTTCCACCAGCAGGAAGAGGCGCCGGGCATGGTGTTCTGGCACCCCAAGGGCTGGTCGCTGTGGCAGTCGGTGGAGAACTACATGCGCCGCGTGTACCGCGACAGTGGCTACCGCGAAGTGCGTTCGCCCCAGGTGGTGGACAGCACCCTGTGGAAGCGCTCGGGGCACTGGGACAACTACAAGGAGAACATGTTTGTCACCGAGTCCGAGAACCGCGAATACGCCTTGAAGCCCATGAACTGCCCTGGGCACATTCAGATCTTCAAGCACGGCCTGCGTAGCCACCGCGAACTGCCGATCCGTTACGGCGAGTTCGGCGGTTGCCATCGCAACGAGCCTTCGGGGGCGTTGCACGGCATCATGCGGGTACGGGCCTTTACCCAGGATGACGGGCATATTTTCTGCACCGAAGAGCAAATCCCCGACGAGATCAAGGCCTTCCACCACCAGGCGCTGAAGGTGTACGCCGACTTCGGCTTCACTGACATCGCGGTGAAAATCGCCCTGCGTCCCGAGCCAGGCAAGCGCCTGGGCAGTGACGAGGTGTGGGACAAGGCCGAGGACCTGCTGCGCAACGCCATGCGTGATTGTGGCGTGCAGTGGCAAGAGCTGCCGGGGGAGGGCGCGTTCTACAGCCCCAAGATCGAGTACCACCTGCGCGACGCCATCGGCCGGGAATGGCAAGTGGGGACTATCCAGGTGGATTATCACATGCCGGATCGCCTGGGCGCCGAATACGTCGACGAGCATTCCCAACGTCGTCGTCCGGTGATGTTGCACCGGGCAATCGTCGGGTCGCTGGAGCGCTTCCTGGGCATCCTGATCGAGCACCACGCCGGGGTGTTCCCCGCCTGGCTTGCGCCGGTGCAGGCGGTGTTGGTCAACGTCACCGATGCCCAGAACGACTACGTTCAGGCTACCCGCGAGCGGTTGGTGAAGATGGGCTTCCGGGTGGAAGCGGACCTTCGCAACGAGAAAATCGGCTACAAGATCCGCGAGAATACCCTGCAGCGCGTCCCGTACCTGTTGGTGGTGGGTGACCGCGAGAAAGAGCAGGGCCTGGTCACCGTGCGTGCCCGTTCCGGCGAAGACCTGGGCGCCATGACGGTGGCCGAGTTCGCTGAAAAGCTGCGTCGGGAAACGGATTTCAGCGCACACGCTGAAGCCTGATCCTGCTAAACGGCAGGCCTTTCGGCCCGCCGTTTTTTTTCGCCTGGCGTTTGCCCGGGTAACCGGATTTGTCTGACATTCCGACATGCGGCGTCGACGATGGCCGTCATCTTTTGACACCTGCGCTAGGCTTTTCCATTCAACCAAAGGAGGTGGTTATGGACCGCTCAAACAGTGATCGTTCACGTATGGCCGCTATGGATAGCGCAGTGGTCAGGGAAACGCTGTACCAGGAATGGGACAGCGGGGAAGTCATCGAGCAGCCCTGGGGCACAGCGCGCGGAGGGTCCGCTTACCTGGGCCACGAAGCGGGCTATGACCTGGAAGAGGAAGAAGAGGAAGAGTAAGGCGCCCGTCGCGGCAGGCGATGACACCTCCCCGGTCATCGCCTGCCGCATGGCCCTCAACGGGGGGCGGAAAACACCGTCTCGCACCAGCCGTGCAAGCTGTAGCGGCGCTTGATTTCCTCGGCCACCGGCACGTACTGGCCTTCCAGGAAGGCGCGGGGGATCTGCGGGTTCTGCTCGTCGATCACCAGAATGTTGGCCGGGTGATAGAAGTCGTAGTTCACCACCGACGCATTGTTGGTGATCACCTTCTTGCCATGCATCATCCCTTCGAACAGCCGAAAACTCAGGCCGCTTTGCCGTGGGCGAATCAGGTCGATGAGGATGTCGGCCTCGGCGATATGCCGGGTCACATCATCCAGCCCCAACCGTTCGCGGAAGAAGGTAATGCGGCTGCGCGCCTCACCGGGTTTCTTGTACTGCACCATGAACAGATAGTTGGGGTAGCCGGCCTGCTCCAGTTGCTGGCCGATGGTGTCCAGCAGCGCCAGACGGTCCAGGCCGGCCATCACCAGAAACGCCTTGTACTTCGCCTCGGCCTGCACGGCGGGCAGCACCAGGTCTTCGTACATGAAGTTGTGCAGCTTGGTCAGGCCATGACGCTCGGCGTCAGCCGACTCGAAGCTGTACACCTGGTCATAACGCTTCAGCCACGCCTCGGACACCGGCGAGCGCGCCAGGCTGTCATACAGGTAAGCCTTCTTCACCGCACTGATGGCCATGGCCCGCTCGATGGTTGCCGGCTCCACCTGGCCCGGGTTCACCACCAGCAAATAATCGGCGCGGCCAAAGGCCTTGAGCTTGCGCGCGTCCAGCCACAGGCCCAGGCGGTGCCGGGCCACCGACCGCAACTTGCCAGACAGGAAATCCAGCTTCGGGCTGGACTGGGACGTGTCGAGGAACAGCACCTCGTGGCCCTGTTGCTTCAGAAACGCGGACAGCTTGCGGATATAACCGCCCATATCCTTGCAGATCAGCACAATGCGCATAGACGACCAATGTGTTCCAGGAATAAACGCCAGCCTTGCAGTCTAGGGGAAGTGGGGCGGGTACTTGATATAAATCGTGTTGGGTATTTGTAACCGATGATGTAAGCAGCCACAGCGGTGTATTGAGTAGCGCGGCGCAAAAAGATTCCCCAACGGCCCGAGCGCACATTTGTGTCCGTTTTGTTGCATAATGGCTAAATGATATCGCTATTGTGTCCGTATGCTCTGCAAGTGGATAACTACGTCTGGAGATAGACCGTGTACGTTTCAAAAAGCATCGTGGCGGCAGTCGTGCTGAGTGTTCTGGCCCCATCGGCCTTCGCCGATACCCATTCCCAGCATCAGAGCCAAGTGGGCGTGACCTTCCAACTGCCCTTCGGCCAGGGCGGCATCAACCTTGACAACGCGCGCGTGGGCCTGGCCTACCAGCACGTCTATTCCGAAAGCGCCGACACCGTGTACGGCGGCGCTGCCACCGTCACCACCTCGCTGCACGCCTTCGACCCGCGCCTGGGTGTACAGGCGCTGGGCGGCGACCGTAACTTCTACGCCGGCGCCGGCGTAAGCTACGGCACCTCCGGCTGGGGCGTTCCTGTGTCGCTGCACGCCCCATTTGTTGAAGTGGGCCTGGACAACATCGGCGAACTGGGCGGCGCCTACGGTGGCGTGAACACCATGGGCGGCTTCAAGAAGTACCAGGAGCGCGAAACCGCCCCCCGCATGATCTTCGAGTAAAGCCCTGACGCCCAGCCCCCCCATCAACGGGCGGCTGGGCGCGCAGTCACTGGCTTGAACTCGCATCCTTCCAGTGCACATTCACCGACTGCATCTTCCCGTCACCCAGGTTCACGGCAGTACGCACCTCACGCCCGTCGAGCTGCGACACCACCACATACTCTCCGGCCGGCAGCTTCGCCAACAGAATCGGCCCGGCATCGTCCAGCTTCAGCACCTCACGCCCCTGCGGGCCCTGAATACTGGTGTGCACGCCCGCCTCATACTTATTGTCCGCCCCTGCGGAAAACGTCACGCGCAGGTTATAACCATGCACCTGTTGAATCGCGCACGACTCATCCTCGCCGAAACCGCCGGACATGTACGTGATACCGTTTTGTTGTTGTTCCTGCAGATGCACGCCAGCCGGGTCGACAGGGCCCGTGCAGGCAGCATAGGTAGGGGCGCTGGCCACAAACGCGAAAGCGAGGCTTGCGCGGCAAAGTAATCGCAACGTGTTCATGATGATGACTCCCGAGCCGGTTAAAGGCTCTGTGAATGCAATGCACCAATGAATCCATGCCATGAAGGAGGGGGCCTTTGGCACGGGTTACTTAATTGGGACTGCTGCGGCTCCATCGGCGTTCGGCATGGGGAGAAAAATTCGGGCAACTGAAACCCAGATGCTGATACGACACAGCCTGCGGCTACTCCCACAGATGAAAGCTGCCGGTACAGAGCCCGATTGGCAAAATAAGGGTAATGTGGGAGCGGGCTCTGCCCGCGAAGAAAGCGCCGCGTAGAATCTGACACACCGCGGTGCCGGCTTCGAGGGTAGAACCGGATGGCTGGACTCCCTCCAACTCTCCCTGATCAACCGCATGACCGTGCGCTGGCTATCGGTACATCTGGTTGGAAATTTCAACAGCGGTTCGGAACTCGGAAAGGTCCTAGGACGATTCCCACAACATCTGCGATAATCGCCCTACAGCTTTGAAAGAAACGCTAAATGTTTCCAAGTTTTGCGTTCTCGATTGGCGCTTGCGCTGGCTTTTTTCCGGGGCTAATCTCCGTTCGCCGCTGCTCATCAGCGGTCGGGTTTAGTCGCTCGAAATGAAGTCAGGCGCGTAAAGCGCCCTCCTGAAGTGTTGCCGACATGTTTTGCCAGCAGCTCTTTTATGGTGATCGTACGTGGGGCGCTTCGGCGCGCCGGGTGCTGACTTCTCGGTCGACTAACCCGCGTACGATCGCCTCCATTCGTTTAGTCGCGAACGGGTCGATCTCTCATCCCAAGTCAGAGGTTCACCATGTTCAAGCCGGTCCCCGACCCACCCGATCTCACCCAGCCACCACTTCCACCAGAAGCCTTCACCCTCGACGACACCCCCCGGCGCCAAACCGCCGTGCCCTTGAGCCCCCACGTCACCGCCTACCACGCCTTCGGCCCCTGCGCCGGCGACACACCCATCTTCGCCGTCCGCGAAGGCATGCCGCTGGAAGAAGTGCTGATCCATGCCAGCCTCTACCTGCGTAGCGCCAGTGCTGGCGCTACTGAGATGGTGGAAAACTGCCCATCAGAATGGCGAGCGTTGGCGCGAAATGTGGAGCACGTCAGCGAAATAGCGCGGGCGTTGGTAGAGGCGGCCATAGCTGGGCTGCCGAGGGCTTAAATCCGCTGCTGCCGCCAGGCGGCGTCCGGGCGCGATGCGTATTGCCTGATGCGACGCGATGCCCGGGACGCGGCCTGGCGGTAACTGGTGAACGTAGTGAATACAATTCCAAATGGCCGCTGCGCGCTTGCTACATTTCTAGCCCTAACCTAGGGACAGAGCGCGAACCGTTATGGCAACGATGTGGATGATTCGAGGTGATGGAGGCCGTCTCTACGACGATTTCAGGGAGCGCAACCTAGCGGCCATCGGTTGGGCCCAGTTGGCGCCAACGGCTAAGCCAGGGATCTCCCGCGCGGCGTTGATCCAGGCATACAAGGAAGTTCAGCCTGGCATCAAAGACGGAACGGCAGTATCGGGCGCCTCCCAAGTCTTCCTTCGTCAACGAAATTAAAGAAGGCGATGCTGTCGTCACGAACTCGCCCGCTAACCGCACCTACCAGTCGGCCGATTTACCGGCGCATGCCAATACCGTGCGGAGTTGGCGGACGAGGGCATGGCACTGGCCAGGCCAGTAAGTTGGCTGGCGCAAGAAGTCGATCGCGATAAGCTCAGCAGTCTCAGCAAAAATAGCCTTGGCTCTACCCTCACCGTATTCAACGTTGCGGCAGATGCTCAGAAGGAACTGCTCGCCCTCGCGGCCGGTAAGGTTGTACCGGCCATGCCTGATGACACTGTAAGCGACGCCGAAGTCATCGATGATCCCTGAAAGGCGTCAGGAAATCGCCTTCAGCGTATCAAAGATCAGATCAACAGCCTGGACTGGTCCGAGATGCAGGATTTGGTTGCCGGCATCCTGCGGGCCATGGGGTACAAGACGCTGGTTTCACCTGCCGGTGCTGATCGCGGCAAAGACATCATTGCTTCGCCGGACGGCTTCGGCTTCGAACCGCCGCGCATCGTTGTCGAGGTCAAACATCGAAATGCGCGAATGGGCAGCAGTGAAATCCGCAGTTTCCTCGGCGGACGGCACAAGGATGATCGCGGGCTGTATGTTAGTACCGGCGGATTTACCAAAGAAGCCCTGACGAAGGAGAGCGGGCCAACGTACACCTGACCATGTGGACCTTGGATGAGCTGGCACGGACGTTGATGGCGCACTATCCGATGACTGATCCGGAAACGAAGCGGTTGGTGCCGTTGAGTTATTTTTATGTGCCGGCGTAGGGGCGTTTCACAGTTTCGATTTGTGCCTAATGAATGCATGGCTTCTGAGGCGCCGGGGTAATTTGAAACGGTCGGTACTATCTGAGCTGGTAAAAAGGCAACTCACCAATTGGAACGCTTTGGAGTTCCGATGAATGGTGCGTCTTACTCCGCCCGAGAATCGAATTGGGATCGAATCTATCAAGCAAATGGTTGTGCCGTTAATTGGTGCCCTTGCGCATATGATGCCTCCACTCGCAGGCTCAGTGTTCCCGTAAACGATACCTTCAATGATTGCTGTGTTGGCTAAGCCGACTCTCGAAGTATTGAGCAGTCTCCTTATCGGCACAGTACAGGTAGCAACCCTTCATCCCGCGTGTCATCAGGGTTCGGTAGGTATTCTTGATGATCAGGTCTGTTTCACTTTTCGCGAGGGTAGGTCGTTCCCTCATCATTTTTTTCCAGCCACGAATCGATTTATCGTGCTTGTCGCGCTCCTCCGGGGATGTCATTACCTTGCCGTCACGTACGACTAGGTCTGGCCCGATGATCACTCCGATGTAGTCGACTTCCAAACCCTGACAGGTATGAATGCAGCCAACCTGCTCAATGGAATTCTCAGCGATGATCCATAGGCTGCCATCCTGATCCAGATTCCATTGGCGTTTGTAGTCACCAATGACGATATCAGCAGCGGTGGGGTCTTTCTTGCTCAACCAAGGCCAGCAGTAACCTGCGACCACACGAGCTTTGTTTCCGTGGTTTTTCTCATTGATAGCTTCGTGCATCGCCTGAGGTGAGTCGAACACCTTAAACTCGTACTCTTGAGTCTCAAGCATCGGATTTGCCGTCGAGCGAATGCCTAGCGTGTCATCCAGCCAAGCCAGGTAACCGTCAGAACCACTGCAGCGAAACTGCGAAGACAGCATGTGTTCTTCAACCACAGCACCCTTGGCTTTTGCAAAGGCGCGTATCGCCTGCTTGCTGCCGATATCGCTCAAGGTTACACGTTGGTCCTCATCAATAAAAAAAATCGAGCATTTCGCTGAGTCAATCAGCTCCTTGATCTGGTTTTCCCCAAGGTTTCCATAAAGCCCGCTTTTCTCATTCAGCCGGTGAGCTTCGTCCACGATAAGCGCATCGAATGTGTTGGGCTCAGTGTCGATGAATGCCCCGGAGCCTGAAAAAAAATTCGAGAAGTGGCTGCGCTTGATGGTGCCAACCAGTTTGCTTTCGTAGACCTTGCGTGGGGCTGCATTCTTAGAGACGTATTTGCTCATCAGCTTCAATTCGGTGAGCTTTACCAGCAGATTGATAGCCAGAACAGTTTTCCCTGTGCCTGGTCCACCTTCGATGATCATCACCTTTGGTGCTTGGTTCGAGGCCTCGCTTGCTGCCGCCAGCGCCGACTCGAAAATTGCTTTCTGATCGTCAATCAACACGAACTCGGGTTTGCCTTTCATCAACCCCCCGAGGGCTTCGGCTAGCGCCTTGGACGGGCGAATTTTGCCTTCGGACAGCTCGTAAAGAACCTCTTTGTTGTCGCCGTGACTTATATGCTTCTTCAGAAAGCTTCTGAGTTTACTGAGCTCTTCCGGGCCTTTCAGAAACAGCGGAGCCTTGCTGATGTGGGGCTCATAGTGGGCTGAATCTATGACCCCGTCGCTGACGTAGTTATGGAGGTAGGCACACGGACGGATTTCGATGCTTTTGTCATACACCGCCTCGTTGAAGCCTTCCAGCAACGCTGCATAGGACCATACCTGATAGGACGGGTGAATGGTCTCAATGAGGCCGCCACCCAATGCCGTTTTGACGATGGCGTCTTTGGTTGTTGCGTCGGCCTTGCTCCATTGCTTCAGCTCGATCAGTACGGCCTTTTTTGCCTGGTTTTCGTCGCGACCAGTGAGTAGAAAGTCGATTCGTTTCGACGACTGCGGAATGTGCAATTCAATCGCCAGGCCTGCATCGCTCGGGAGGCCCTCATCTCTAAGGACCTTGGCCATGTACGTCAGAGACCCTTGCCACGACCTGATTTCCGAGGAGCCAACGTTCCTGCCGGTAGCTTCCTTGTAATGCCTGAGGATCACCTCCTCGATGTCATCGTTATCGTTGTCTTTAAGAAATTGCTGTTTGGTCGCAGCGTAAACGATCACGGGTTGTCCTTAGATTTGCATTGTTCAAAGTCGGTCGTACTTTTTGCTACTGCTTCTGGCTTTATCCACGGGGTACTTCTGGCCATTCGAGGCGAGTTTCCGTGTCACCGCCTCGTTGAGGTCAATGCCGAGTACGCTGCTCAGGCGAACCAGGTACATCAGGACGTCCGCCAGTTCATCCTTCACGGCTTGGCCGATTTCGGGATCTGTTGCGGCGGAGATTGAGTCGGCATCGCTCATCCATTGGAAAA
Organism: uncultured Gammaproteobacteria bacterium; assembly: GCA_963816515.1. Lineage (GTDB taxonomy): Bacteria > Pseudomonadota > Gammaproteobacteria > Pseudomonadales > Pseudomonadaceae > Aquipseudomonas. Next base: position 3,241,044 of record CAWFKX010000001.1, read on the forward strand.
TCTCGCACAGCTCGCCTACCTCGCCAGTGAGAGCCAGGATGAGATTTTCAGGGGAGTGGAACTGCTGCCAGTCGCGATCATCTGCAAACCGCTGGAGGGATGCGGCGAGCTTCACTACGTCAACCAGTGGCGCGAATGAGCTGTCTGAGTCGCTCACGGGGTTATCTCTTGGGCATCGGTGGGGAAAATGTGTAGGAAATCCGGCTTTGGATTGTAAGAGTTTTTACTGCTTTCGCAGATTTTTTTGTATTTTTTCTCACACACGCTGTCAGCCACCTGGATCCTTGGCTGCGTTGACTATTTGCTATGAGCGTGGCGAAGTGTGCCTTGAACAAACAGGTCTTTCAGTGCCTGTCGGCGGGCGTAGCTCAGTTGGCCGCGACGCTGATCATGCCCACGGACCAGCGTCCTTTTCTTCACCATGTTCGTTTGTTTGCAGATAGAGCAGCAGAGCTTTCCAGTGGGGGCTGATGCTGTCCAACTGCTGCCAGTTTGCTGAGCGGATGAAGTGGGCGTTCTCCTTGTGATCCAACAACCTCCCTTCTTGCGACTGCTCGAGCAGCCGTGCGAGGTCGGAAGGCTCCACTTCTGGAGCGGCGATAGCTGCGAAGCTAGCGATAACCTGCGCCGTGTCTGGCCTGACACGTTGCGACAGAGTAGTGACTCTCGCGGCGACCCACGGTAATTTCGACGATGGCTTATGTTGCGCTTGGTAGCGGCGCACGGCATATCGAGGTGGCACCAGACGAAGGGTAGCTGGGGCCAGAGCTAGGTTCTCTGCAGGACTGGAATGCGATGGAAAATTTGGCATATCCCAATCCGTAACCATAGATGAATCAGCCAGTTATGGACTCAAGCGGAGTCAAGCTCGGGAGTCCCTTCTTGTGACTGGTGTCTTTGACTCCTATGCCGAACGCAGATTCACAAGCTCAGGGTATGCAAATATTGTTGGGGCGGGTTGAACCCTACGGTAGACAGGTGTAATGGCATAATGATAACTTTCACCGCTACCCTCGAGCTAATCAGTAGGTGATGCTTTTTGGCTGGAGCCGAAGGTGCAGCTCATCTAGTAAATTTCGGCTTGCTGATCAGTCTTATTGTTCGCATATCTTAGTTATCAAAAAGTATTTAACTGGCCGATGGAATGTACTAGCTAAAGTTGATCAAGTTATTTCAGCTGAGAAGGGACTCGTAGATACTTCATGAATAGTACTGAAGATTTTTACTCAACAAAGCCCCGTGAACAAGTAGGTAGAGATACCTTCTTAAGGTATAGGGCTCAGATACGAGCTGCCGCACTAGCCGCTTTAGAGATTTTGGAAGGTGGCGAAGTTGATAGGGTTTTTTGCGATTACCATGACGACTTCGTGATTGGAAAGAAGGTCTGTGGTAAGCAACAATACGAGTTTTTTCAAGTTAAAACTCGCGCTAAAACCAGTAAGAACTGGACGCTTAACGAGGTGTTTGGACTTAAAACCCAAAAAAATGCCAGCCACTCCGCAGAAAATGTGAAGGCTAGTTTTGCCGGAAAGTTATTGCAGCATACGGTAACTTTTCCGGACGTGTGTGCAAAAATTGTATTTATGACAAATGCTCACCTCGATGAAACTCTCGAGGCAATGTCTGTAAGCCTGGAGCGTAATGATGTTGCCAATAAATATTTGAGATTTATTGTCGATAATTTCAATGACTGCTTCGTGCTAACTGAGCCCAAGCTTTCAGAGGCTCAAATACTTGAGAAGCTTTCTAAGCTTAGATTTGAGTCTGACATTTCTTTTATAAAAGATAAAAACAATAGCTTCGAGTCCGATGCTCGGACCAAGATTTACCAATTTAGTGAAATCGATTTGGAGTTTAATGAGGCAAGGCAGATACTAGTAAATCTGTTGGAGTTGATGTCAAAAAAAACTTCAGGGATAATTTCTGTTTTTGATGAGGCGACTATTAATTGTAAGGCAAGTGTTGATATAAATGACTTGCTTGATTTGTTAAGTATATCTAGAGAAGCATATCATTCCCTGGTTCAAGGTGGGGATGCTAGAGCAATTAAATCGGCGTCAGTAATCCAGCGCACAATGTTTGCTTCTGGAGCTAGCAGCGAGGAGATTGAATACTCGTCGAGATGTAAAACTGAGTGGGATGTTTGGCTTCGAGATAATAGAAATAAGCTTTCCGATTTCGATCTCCTTTCTATAGCCTCAAAAATTGACGCGTTGCTTTCCGATGCACTTAATGGCACCAAATCTTTTAGGTTAGGTGCGCTGCATCCAAAACTAAAGCAGTTAATGGTAGATCTGGATAATTTGGGGTTGGTATACGACTTAACACCACCACTTTTGTTCGGTGGATTTATTTCTGCCCTAGTTAGGTGTAAATCATGAATTATGATGAATTCTTTGAGAGTGTAACTAGGCGCGAAATTTCAATTGTGGTTTTAGAAAAAGATGCCCAAAAAAATTACCAGCTAAGCAATGAGGCATTATTTCAGTTGCCTCTCATCTCAATGATCGTACTTCTATTAGCTAAGGACCGGCGTAAGCCAATTGTGACTGAAATTGGTCAGATGGTGGGAGAGTCTATCGAAGCCTCATTAGTCGGGTTCAAAGGGTCTTCCAATCATTTAGGTTGGTCTGCAATCTTAAGGATACGGACCGTAAAAGCCATTAGCTTTCTGGAACGGTCTGGCATGATTGAAATCCGAAAAAGCGATAATAGAATTCTCGCCACAAACCTAGGACAAAAGGTCATTGATAGAGCTTTGTCTAATGATGATGATTTATCCTATAACCTTTCATTGATTCAACGATCTTATAGAAATATCTGTGTGAATAAACAGATGGACCTGGAGCTTGTATGAGGCTGATTAGACTTCAAATTTTTCCGAAGGGCGATAATGGATGGAGCTCGGAGCCGTTGGTATTTGGCCAAGATATCACTCAACTCTTCGGGCCTAATGGCTGTGGCAAATCACCGCTAATCAAGTCTATAGTTTTTTGTCTCGGCTATCCAAGCAAGTTTCGAGATGACATTCTCGAAAACTGTCTTTACGCTGAGTTGGAATTTGAAGTCAGTAATGTTAGTTATATTGTTCGGCGTAATTTCAAATCGGGACTAGATGTTGTTGTAACCGATTTCGCAGGAGCTAAGCACGAGTTTTCAAATGAGCTCGACTACTCGAGATATCTTTTTGAGTTGTTAGGGTTTGATATACCTACATTGGTCTCTAGCGATGAAAAAAAGGCGGCGCAGCCGTACTTTTCTGTTTTGCTCCCCATCTATTATTTAGATCAAGAAGAAGGGTATCGGAAGTATTATAGTCCCAGCGCTTCTTTCATAAAGGATCAGCTTTCGGAGTCGATTAGAATTGTTTTGGGCGTGGCGCCGAAGAATGCATTTGATGCGAAAAAAGAAACTGATTGACGCCAAGCGTGAACTCGAACAACGCGATAAGCAAGTGTATGCACTGAAAAAAGAATATGAGTCAGCAAAAGATGTCTACGGATCTATGGATCCGGTAGGAATAGATGTGGAACTCAAGTCTTTGTACCAAAGACTTGAGGAGCTCAAAAGCGGTACTGCAGATAAATCTGCCTCCACAGATGCTATTGATGAACTCATTGGGTCGAATAACGAAACCATTCGATCTCTAGATCGGGAGCTAGGCGATATCTCAAAACGCGACCGTAGCTTTCAAAGAATTCATGCAGAGATTCAAACCGAAATCAATACGTTGAGCCTGAATGAAGAAGCGAAAAGAGTATTTTCTTCATTTGAGGAAATCTGTAACTCTCCTGGCTGTCAGTTGTTTTCATTCAGCTCTGACTCTTACGGGAAAAATTTACTTTATTTAAAGGATCAGTTAAAAGATCTGGAGCGTAATGTTGAGATCGGACGTGGGAGGAGTGAGCAATTAAGTCTGCGCCGAGGTGAGTTAGTAACTCAAACTCAAAGCCTTACTGAACGGCGAAATTCTTTAGTTAATACTTCGGATATAAAAGCGCTGGTTGAGGCTATTACCCAAATTACGTCGAGAATATTTGGGTTAGAGCAGGATAAAAAGTCTTTAGAGTCGATCGAAGATGTTTCAACTCGTTATGTTAGAGCTTTATCGGCTCAAGATGAAGCTATTAACCGAAGGGAAGAGCTAGAAAAAACTGGGCAAGGTAGTCCTCTCATCATCAGGTTTAGAAGTGTTCTGAGAGAGAATATGCTTAAGTGGATGGATATCCTAGATACAAATAATGTTTCTAGCGATATTAAGTTCGAGGGGGATTTCGTACCAATTTTAGGCAACGAGAGGCTAGCTCAGCTAGGTGGGAGTACTCGGCTCCGTGTGATTCTTGCGTATCATGCGGCGCTTTTGGAGTGTTTTCAACTTTTTAATAGAAATAAGGTATCGTTTATCATCTTCGATACTCCAAAGCAACATGAAATGCATGGAGTTGATCTAGGACGCTATATTGATGCGCTTAAAGTATTTTCACAAGCGACAGGTGTTCAGATTGTAATATCCGGGACGGAATATCACTATGTTGGAGATGCTAGAGATAAAGATTGGGAACCTAAATTCCCTGGGTCTAAGCAGAAGATGTTCTTGAAGACAGGTAGGGTGTGATAAATACAGGATTTTTGGATTTAGAAATCTTGAAATATTTGCTGGATTTACTCTTTATGTATGAGGTGGATGTATTGGCGTGTAGTGTCTAATAGCATTTGAGCTCGCCAGTTCATCGCATACTTTTTCAACCATTCCTTCAGTTGTATGAAGTCTACCAAGCCTAGTTGGTGTTCAAATATTTTTGAAAATTTAATGGCGTCAGGAGAGAAGTAGGATGATGTAATCATTATTCCAGCCGTGGCTCTATCGGCAGACATAGCTCCAACTAGCTCGCGTACAAGATTTACACCAACTGGGTTGGTAGGTGCATATTTTTTGCACTGGACATAGTACATGAAATTTCCTATGTCCATGTGGTTGGCAATGATTAAATCTTTTCCCCCATCTCTTGTTTTTTTTGTCAGCTTAATCTCGAAACCTCGTTTGATCATTAGTTCGGCAACCATTTCTTCGAACTCTCGAGAGGTGAGTTTGTAGATGCTTTCCGGATTTTGCCGAACTCTCTCAAGTATCGTTTTGGTTCACAAACCGGATATCAGTTGATAGCTGAATCAATCTTTCAGAATTGGTGGGGATTGCTAATTCAGAATCACTAAATCCACTCCTGTAGCTTATTCCTTGTTTTATAACTTTTAAGATCTCGCTTGAGTTGTAGGTGTTTTTATTTAAATATTGAGCTACTAATCTAAGTAAGAACGGGTTCCCTTTAGTGAAAGCGGTGATTTTCGTTAATTCATTTTTTGGCATTTTCTCTGAGAGGAGTTCCAAGATAAGCAAAGTAGATTCATTAGCGTGCAAAGATTCTAAATGTATATGCTCTGTCGGGGAGAAGCTATCCAAAAAATCTTTGAATGTACCTACTAGTAAAAATTGCTTTTGGGGATGTTTTTGTATGAGCTGATTTATTTTTTCTTTTGAGCTTAAAGTGTGGTCTAGACTAAGATTCTCAAGGATTACTAATGTGACGTTATCTTCTATGTCGGGAAATTTTTCATGGTGCTGAACGGTATAAATTGTTTGAGTGTCTTTTATTATATTTTTTGTCAAGTCTTAATAACATAGTTTTCCACAGGCTAGTTTTGCCGATGGAGTTGTTTCCTGAGATGGCTACTATTTTGTCTTTGCGTTCAATAAGAGCATGTTTTAGTTTTTTTAGCTCAAGCTCCCGTCCTACAAAGATATTTCTTTCGCTACTAAATATGTCTTCTATTGAGGTTGTGTTTTTCATGAGTTCACTGTTTGGTAGTCAGGCACGCAGCCCTTTTCGGGGGGAGGGCGTATTTTAAAAGCTTGCATATGCCCTTAGAACACTTTGGCCAAGAATTCTTGCGGTGGATAGATATAAAAATTGTTTGGGTTGGGTACTAAGGAACTCACTCATCAGCCACTGCTCCTTATCTGAAAATATCTCATCGAACATGTATGGGTGATATCGAGTTATTGAGCCTAGGTAAAACATTACCATGTATATAATGGATTCTTGGCTGTATCTTCCAGTGCTCGAGTTCGAAAGGTAGGTGGTATATCCGTTATTTCCGATAAAATACCAAATGCCTTTGGTTTTAATTGCTAAGCTTAAATTGGCATAGTCTTTTCTTGTCGGCGTGTACCTTGGCATTGTTATTTTTTCAGAATAAAAAATTTTGTCATCTTCATTCGTGATTGCGTAGCCGCAAGCAGTCAGTTTTGGTGTTTCATCGTTTGTTGTCTGTAGTTCTGCTTTGAAAATAAGTTCAAGTCCTGATTTGAATAGTTTGTAGTTTTTGATTTTTACAAAAACTTCAGGTTGGCTATAGATTTCCGAGTACGCTCTGTGAACCCCGACGCAGTGATTAAGTAGCTCCCTTACATTTAATGAAACGTCCCCGGTTGGTGTCGTGGGGTCGAATATTGAGATAAGTTCGTGTGCGACTTGGACTACTTGAGTTTTCTGCTTTTGCTTGGTTATAGTTGAGTTAAAAAATTTATTGTTGTGGTTTTCACTCATGCCATGCATATACATTTTTCGGAGTCCATGGCTACCGGAAAGGTTTATGAGTATTTTCGACAGGTTTAAAAAGGAGTAATAATAAAGCAGCGGCTGGCTTTTTATCGGGCTTGTTTCTGCGGTCAGATAAAAGTGCTTTGCCTGTTCAAGAAGTGATTTAAGGAAATTCTCCTTTTTACGGTCTATCGTGGCTTTTTTTACAACGTAATCCCAGAATGCCCATATGTCAGAAATTACAAGCTTTTCATTTTTTCCAAGGTTAACAATTGATGTGGGTTTTGAAAATAAAGGGAAACCATACTTCATCTCAACTTCTACCAATTTGATTCCTTCCTTATGGCTTTTATGATCATTTTTTAGCTATTATAGGTTCTTGATTAGAGCAGTTCTTTGAACTTTTAGCTTGCAATTGTACAGGAAAATTGACGTTGCTCGCCTATGAGGCATATCCTACAGCGTGACGCAAGCCAATGTCCAATAATATGACCTTTGCTACATTGTGGGAAGGGAAGGCTTGGCCTTGTATCTTTATGTGATCGGACAGCTAGTGATCGTCCGTTTCGATGAGTGATATTTTATTCGGTGATATACGTTTTACTCGGAACCATGATTTGCCAAGGCGTCGGGATATTAACTGTATGGTTAGCTCGTAGTAGTAGCGCGTCGCGTCTGTCTGATCCCTTTTTTGATTTAGAAACCAAACGAGATGCTTTCTTCTCCAGCACCAAGGATTATCTCGCTGCCAACGCTTAGAGATCAGGTGTTGGATAGTCTTCGCTTGGTTAATGTGACGTCGGCGTGTTGCATCTGAGCCGGTTAGAATGCCACTCAGAAATAGATCCATATCGAATTGCTTCCTCATTCTTGACGACCAATGTAGGCCGATACCACGTCGACACGGCCGTGCCCGAGTTCATAGCTGATCTGGTCTTTGGCGTCCTGAATGAGGTGTCTGTGTCTGTCAAGTTGTAACAACTGCCACCGTTGATGGGCGCAGGATGATGGGTGATTTGTTCGTAGCGTTCGCACGCATATGCTGCCCGCAATTCGTGGAAGCCTTTGAGGTTGTGCTTATGGAGTATGTCCCGTGCAGGGCGGACAATCCCCTGTTGGAAATTGAGGTAGCTTTCGTCCGGTGCCAGCAGGTTGCGGCTACCGTCTGGCGAGACCTGTTCGGCGTACCTGAGCGCTTCGCGAATATGCGCATCCACCGTGATCCAACGAGGTGCGGTTGCGCCGCCGCGGCCACCTTTGGTGCCATCCTGGATATTGATCTTGCCATAGTGTTCGGCCTCACGTTTTAAGCGCGGTAGGTCCGCTAAAATGGCCTCGCGTAGGCGCATACCGGTGGCGCGCGTCAGCAAGGTGATGGCGGCGGCTCGAGGATTTTGATCTCGGAGCGCTTCAACGACGCGCATCACTTGCTCGCGATCCTTCCCTTGGGGAGCTGTCGTGCGAACGGTGGCGCGCTGCATCCCCAGCGCCTTGCTCGGACTTGGCACTTTCACATATTGATCACCGCGTAGCGCAGCCATGGTTCGATTGACGCTGGACAGTCGATTTTGTGCAGTAGCAATGGCGAGATCGCTGCGCTCAACCAAGCGACGCAGATGCTCCGCGTAATCCAGCAAGGTTTGCCGATCAATCTGCCGAGCGTCATTAAATCCTGGGCCGTCCTCCGACCTACACCAGCGCACGAATGCCTGCCAACGATCACTGTGCGCTTTTACAGTGCCGTAATGCCCGCCGCCAAACAGATCTTTTAACGCTTGCGGTCCGGCATAGCTCAGTTGCCGACCATAGCCAAAATTCCGCCCGTCCCGTCTACCTACTAGTGCCATGATCAAACTCCTCTAGAAGCCAAAGCTCTGAGACTTTCCCCACGTCATCCCGCCAAGGATGTTGAGTGTTATCAGGGATGAAGGCCCCTGCGACCTGTGGGGATGTCCTCTAACGCGGGACTGGCGGCTCCTTACGTCCGGGAGCAAGGGCATCTCATGATCTGGCCTCCTGAGCACCGTTAGCGGTGGGCGGGTGGAGGCTGCACTGGCTGACGAGACCTGTGCCGCGAGATCCTGAGCCGGGTGAACGCAGCAATGCGATGACCGGGGCATGCCTGACTGTCAGTCAGGTGCAGTCCATTCCGTGGTCTGCGGCACCATCATCTACATCGCTGTTGCTGGTGACATCGGCGTTTGTCACGCCGATTGTCACGAGTGGAGTTGCCGCAAAGCCAAGTGCGATGAGGGCTGCAGCAGTGTTAGAAGCGCCCGTCTCTTTCCAGGAGAAAGAGACGGGCGCAGGTTGGCGCAAGATTCGGCCAAGCGGATAGGTTGCTGCAGGGCAGCGAAGTAGGAGGTGTTGTCTGGCGCACGACGGCCATGATCTGAAGGAGGCATCCATCACCGGGGAGGTGACCGGGCGAGCTGCCGGACGCGAATCGCCATTTGGGGGAGAACCACCGCGAGAGCGGCGTGACCTTCAAGGCTCGGGCCACCTGGGTTGCTGTCATCGACAGCGCTTGCACGGCCAGTTCTACGCCTGTGGATAAGCCCGGTCAAGGTTCAAAATTCAGTGCCACTTTGGACTTTAAGAGCGGTTATCCACCGGTGGGATTCCGTGGTAAATACTGGACAACGTGATCGCTTTTAGCTCTTCAAAGTGAGGTCCTTCCAAACAGGGCGGCTTTGCAGCCCTGTTTGGAAGGACCCGTGCTGAGAAGCGGATGAGCGAGGCTGCTTGCCCCGCATCTTGAACGTTCAGTTGTTGCTGCTGCCGTTCTTGCGCCGTACAGAGCTAGCGAATCGGTACCACGTTCTTGTCTCTGACTTGGCCGTAAGCTGAGGCAAGCAGGCTGCCGGTGGCGGCCTTCTGGATGTACTCACTCCACCAAGCCATCATCGGTCGCCGACGCTCAATGTAGTCGGCTCGGTTGTAGGCGCTGCGTACCTCATCCTTGTCGACATGCGCCAGTGCGACCTCAATGAGCTCCGGATCCCACCCATGTTCATTCAAGATCGTACTGGCCATTGAGCGCATGCCATGGCTGACCAAGCGGTCCTGGAAGCCCATGCGTTTCAACGCCATGTTGGCCGTTTGGCTATTGGCGTGGGTGCGCGGATTCCTATCGGCCGGGAAGACATATTCGCGATGGCCGCTGTGAGTCTTCAGTGACTCCAGCAGTGCGACAGCGTGATCACTCAACGGGATGCTGTGAGGGCGGCGCTTCTTCATCCGCTCCGGTGGGATAGTCCAGACACGCCTTTCAAAGTCGATGTCTGCCCAGCGAGTAGTCGCCGCCTCGGCGGGGCGAGTCATCGTGTGCAGCTGCCATTCGATCAGGCAGCGGGTGGTGCGTTTGATACTGGCATTCGCGATCTCCAGCATGAGCTCGGGGAGCTCTTCGGGTGGAAGCGCAGCCATGTTCTCTTTCTTGGGTTTCTTGAATACTGCCCTGATGCCGCTAAGAGGGTTGGCGAAGATCAGGCCTGAGTTCACGCCGTAGGTCATGATCTCGTTTAGCCGCTGGCTAAGGCGCTTCACCGTTTCCAAGCTGCCCTTCGCTTCGATTGGACGAAGCAATCCGATCACCATCGGCGCGGTGATTTTCGTCAGTGGTGTCGTCTTCAAATCGGGGAACACGTGCAGTGTGAGCGACCGCCAGATGTCCTCGGCGTAGGCCGGGGTGACCGAGTCTTTCTTGAGCTCGAACCAGGCGGTGGCCACGTTCTCGAAGGTGTGTTCCGTTTCTGCGCGCTTGGCTTCATTTAACGTATTGCGCTGCACCTTCGGGTCGATGCCTTGGGCGAGCAGCTCGCGTGCTTCTACTGCCATCTTTCGTGCATTCGCCAGCGACAGTTCGGGATAGGTCCCGAAGCCGATGTTGATGCGCTTCTTGGTCACCGGTTCGCGGTAGTTGAAATTCCACAGCAACGAGCCATTGCTGCGTACTCGGAGCTGCAAACCGTCACCGTCAGTGAGGACATAATCCTTGGACGCGGGTTTGACTCCCTTGAGCTGTCGATCGGAGAGGCGGAGGTTTTGAGCAGGCATGAGATTGTCCTCAGGCACTGATTCGGTATTCCAAAGATTAGCACCGGGTGGACTGGAATACCGTCTGGAATACCCGAACGGCTGGAACTCAAAAAACCTCAAAAGACCGCAAAGTCGCTGGAAGCCGCGTATTTGCTGGGTTGCACGCACAAAAAAAGACGTCCGTGGACGTCTTTTTTTGATCATTTGGTGGAGCCGGGGGGATTTGAACCCCCGTCCGCCAGTACTCTGCTGTCGGTTCTACATGCTTAGCCGTGTCTACTAAGTTAACCCTCGGCCGCCCGACGGGCAGGGTGCTTCAGGCGAGTTGTGTAAGTTTTAGGCGCTTCGTCCACAACGTACTAGGCGACGATTCTGTTCTATATGACAATCGCTTCGGGTTTACAGACATCCCCTAACGATTGCTGGAGCCGAAGCTACCAGAAGGGAAAGCTAACACCGCTTACGCGGCGAGAGCGAATTCCCCGTAATTGTCATCATTGGCAATTATAAAGTTTGCAACAGTGGATTTACGAGTTCTGTTACCCACTCGGCATGCACCTAGAGTTTCGTTACCGGCGTCGAATCCTAATCGGCCCCGCTTTCTGCTCTTGCCTGTCCGCGCTAGCGGGCAGGACGATCAGTCTACGACAAAACGCGTCGAGAGTCGACCGTCTGTCTTGCTTTGCCTGTTACTGGCCTTTGCTGTCGGTGTTGGTGGCCTTGTCGATGTCTTGCCATACGCGCTGGGACAGGGCGATGCAGGTTTTCTTGTCGCCGCTGGCCTGGGCGGCCTTGGCTTTTGCGATGTCTTCCTTGTTGGTTTCCATCAGCTGCGCCGAGACGCTGCCGGCGGTTTTGTCGGCGTCGTCGATTTTCTGCAGGTTGGCGGCGCACAGGTCGTCGGCGGCGAAGGCGTGGGAGGTCAACAGGGTGGCGGCGATGGCCAGGCCGGAAAGGGTAAGGCGTTTCATGGTAAGTCTCCTCGACAGGGGAAGACTCGGCAGCGCCGACCGTGAAAGGCTCAGGCACCGAGTGGGTTGTGAGCCTTTGCACAGGCCCTGAAAGATGGACTTTAGGGCTGTGCAGGGGTTCGAAATATTTGCGCGGCGATAGTGTGAAAAAGCCATTTTATTTGCAACTGAATGTTTTCGAGCCGCTGCAAGAAGGTGCGGCGCAAACGTGCAGCTTGCAGGTTACAGCGGCTTCACGGAGGTTACTCGGTCCACCAGGTAGACCAGCCCGTGATAGTCGATGCCGCTGTGGCTGCTCAGGCCTATTTCACAGGTGCGGCTGGTGGAGATGCCTTCTTCGCAGTACTGCACGGCATCCTTCAAGGTGCGCAGGGCGTGGTCGTTGAGTTCGGGGGTGGTGAAGCCCTTGTCGCCGGCGAAGCCGCAGCAGTGAATGCCTTCGGGGATGACCACGTGGGTGCTGCAACGTCGGGCCAGGTCGATGAGGGCCTGGCTTTCGCCCAGGTGCTGGGTGCTGCAGGTGACGTGCACGGCGATGGGGGTGTGTTGCGGGGTGAATACCAGTTTGTCGAGCAGGTGGGTGCGGATGAAGCGCACGGGGTCGTAGAGGTCCAGGCGGGTGTCGGCCAAGTCCTGTACCAGGCGCAGGGTGCAGGGGCTGGTGTCGCAGTAGATGGGGTCCAGGCCGCCGCGGCTGGCGGTGAGCAGGGCGGCGATGAGTTCCTGGCGTTTGTGTTCGGCTTGCTCGGCGTAGCCTTTGCTGGCGAAGGGTTGGCCGCAGCAGAGGTTGTCCTGGTTTTCCGGGAACACCACTTGGTAGCCGGCTTTTTCCAGCAGGCCGCGGGTTTTGTCCAGCAGGGACATTTGCTCGCGGTCGCTGGCGGCGGGGCCCATCACGCGCGATACGCAGGCGGCCAGGTAGACCACGCGCGGGCGTGCATCGGTGACCGGCGGGGTGAAGCGAATGGCGTTTTCCGGTTGTGGCATGGCTGGGGTCCACTGCGGGACTCGGCCTTTGGATGCGCGGGTGAGGCTGGCGGACAGGCTGGCCAGGCGTGGCGCGCCCAATAGCATGCGCGCGCCGTTGGCGGCGTGCAGGGTGAAGCGCGCGCCTTTGAGTGCGGTGCTGAAGTGTTCGCCCAGCCAGGTGGCGGTCTTGAGGTTGTGGGCGTTGCGGGCGCGCAGTTTTTTCACCAGTTCGCCGGTGTTGATGCCCACCGGGCAGCGCTGGGCGCACAGGCCGGTGGCGGCGCAGGTGTCGATGCCCTGGTATTGGAAGTCGTGTTCCAGGGCGCGGGTGTCGGTGCCGGCGCGTTTTTTCGCCTGGATGTCGCGCCATATCACGATGCGCTGGCGTGGGCTGAGGGTAAGCCCTTTGGACGGGCACACCGGTTCGCAGAAGCCGCATTCGATGCATTTGTCGACGATGTCGTCGGCGGCGGGCATGGGCTTCAGATTTTTCAGGTGGATGTGTGGGTCTTCGCTGAGCACCACGTCAGGATTGAGAATGCCGGTGGGGTCGAGCAGGCGCTTGAGTTGCCACATCAGCTGGTAGGCGTCGTGGCCCCATTCCAGTTCGACGAAGGGCGCCATGTTGCGGCCGGTGCCGTGTTCGGCTTTCAGCGAGCCGCCGAATTCCACCGCCACCAGGTGCGCCACGTCGTCCATGAAGGCCTGGTAGCGCGCCACTTCCTCGGGGTTGTTGAAGCCCTGGGTGAAGACGAAGTGCAGGTTGCCTTCCAGGGCGTGGCCAAACAGGATGGCTTCGTCGTAGCGGTGTTTTTCGAACAGGGCGATCAGGCGGTTGACGCCGATGGCCAGTTGTTCGACCGGGAAGGTCACGTCTTCGATGATCACCGTGGTGCCGGTCTGGCGCACGGCGCCCACGGCGGGGAAGGTGTCTTTGCGGATGGCCCACAGGCGGGCGTTTTCCACCGGGTCTTCGCTGAAGTCGACCTGGCGCTCCACCGGGAAGGGGGAGAGCGAGGCCATGATCTGCGTGAGTTGTTCGTGCAGCAGCGCCTGGCTGGCGGCGCGGGATTCGATCAGCAGGGCGCAGGCGCCGTCGGACAGTTCGCGGACGAAGGCGGGCATGCCTTTCATGTTTTGCACCGAGCGCAGGCTGCGGCGGTCCAGCAGTTCCACGGCGGCCACCGGTTGGGTCTTGAGCACGGTGACGGCGTTGCAGCAGGTGACCACGTCGGGGAACACGATCAGGGCCGAGGCCTTGAAGGGGTGGTCGATCACGGTGTCGTAGGTCACCGCGCTGATGAAGCCCAAGGTGCCTTCGCTGCCGACCAGCAGGTGGCTGAGGATATCCAGAGGGTCGTCGTAGTCCACCAGGGCGTTGAGCGACAGGCCGGTGGTGTTTTTCAGACGGTATTTGTGGCGAATTCGCGCGGCCAGTTCGGCGTTGGCGCGGGTTTCGCGGCCCAGTTCTGCCAGGCGTTCAAGCAGGGCGCCATGGCTGGCGCGGAAGGCGGCGACGCTGGCCGGGTCTTCGCTGTCCAGGCGGGTGCCGTCGGCCAGTACCATGCGGATGCCGGCCAGGGTGTGGTAGGTGTTCTGCGCGGTGCCGCAGCACATGCCGCTGGCGTTGTTGGCGACGATACCGCCGATTTTACAGGCGTTGATCGACGCCGGGTCGGGGCCGATCTTGCGTCCGAAGGGGGCCAGCCAGGCGTTGGCCTGGGCGCCGATCACGCCGGGTTGCAGGCGAATCTGCGTGCCCTGGCCGCGAATTTCGCGACCGTTCCAGTTATCGCCCAGCACCATCAGCACCGAGTCACTGATGGCTTGGCCGGACAGGCTGGTGCCGGCGGCGCGGAAGGTGACGGGCACCTGTTCGCGGTGCGCCAGTTTCAGCAGCGCCACCACTTCATCCTCGGATTCCACGCGCACCACCAGCTGGGGGATCAGCCGGTAGAAACTGGCGTCGGTACCGAAGGCCAGGGTGGAGGTGGGGTCGTCGAAGCGGCGGCCGGCCGGTATCAGTTGGCAGGCTTCACGCAGGAACGCGGCAGGCAGGCTCATTGGTCCTCCAGTATCAGCACGACCAGGTCCTTGGGCCCGTGGGCGCCATAGGCCAGTACCTGTTCAATGTCGGCGGTTTTTGACGGCCCGGAGATTAGCAGGGCATTGGTGGGCATGCCGCCGGCCCAGTTGAAGTGCTGTTGCACCTGATAGAAGTTGTCGTGGATTTCGCTGGCCTTGAGCAGGGCGAAGTGCACCGGCGGCACCAGGCTCATCAGCCGTGGTTCTTCGCGGCTGGGCCACAGGATCAGGCTGCCGGTGGCGGCGATGGCGCCCAGCGTGCTCGTGAGGCCGGCGCTGGTGTCGTTGAACAGCTCGGCTTTCCATTCTTCAACGGGGCGGTCGTAGGCCTTGAGCGCGGGCAGGTCGCCGTGGGCCTGCCAGTACTGGCTGACCCGCTGGCCATGTTCGGTGCCCGGGGCGATCAGCAGGTTGGGCAGTTGGCGGTCGCGCAGCAATTGCGCCAGCAGCGCGGGCCAGTCGGCGTGGGTGGTCAGGTGAATTTCGGTGTGCACCGCTTCCATGAGTGTGCGCAGTTGGCCGATGCGTTCGCCTTGTGGATAAGTCCATGGCCGGGTGACCAGGCCTTCATCGAAGTTATCCACAATGGGCGTGGTGCCGGCCAGGCTGGTGCGCAGCTTGGCGAGGATGTTCTGTTTGGCGCTCATGGGCGGTCTCCCTGTTGGGCCAAGTGCTCGCGGGCCATGGCGTGCAACGAGCGGGCAGCCGGTTTCGGCGCGCTGTGGTTCTGGGTCCACGGCCCGACGTTGGCGGGGGTGAAGTGGCGCAGGCGCGTGGCGAAGAAGCTGAACAGCCGGTACAGCGCGGGCGAGCGGTTGAGGGTGGCCCAGGCGTTCCAGATGAAGCGTTCCTTGCGCGAGTATTTGCTGCCCTGGCCGCGCATGACAGGGTGCGGGCTGTCGGGTGCCTTGACGTTTTCTTCGCGCAGGCGCCGCAGCAGGGCCGGAATCGGGATTTTCACCGGGCACACTTCGCCACAGGCGCCGCACAGCGACGAAGCGCTGGGGTGGTCGGGCACGGTGGCCAGGCCGACCATGTGCGGGGTGATGATTTTGCCGATGGGGCCGGGGTACACCTGGCCGTAGGTGTGGCCGCCGACGCGGGTGTACACCGGGCAGTGGTTCATGCAGGCGCCGCAGCGGATGCAGTTGAGGGTCTGGCGCAGTTCGCTGTCGGCGAAGGCCTGGCTGCGGCCGTTGTCCAGCAGCACCAAGTGCACTTCCCGGGGGCCGTCGCGCTCGTCGGCCTTGCGCGGGCCGCTGATCATGTTGACGTAGGTGGTGATGGGAATGCCCAGCGCCGAGCGGGTCAGCAGTGACAGCAGGGGCACGGTGTCGCGCAGGTTTTCCACCACCTTTTCGATGCCGGTGACGGCGATGTGCACCGGTGGCACGGTGGTGGACATGCGCCCGTTGCCTTCGTTTTCCACCAGCAGCAGGGTGCCGGTTTCGGCCACGGCGAAGTTGACCCCGGACACGCCGATGTCTGCTTCGAAAAACTTCTGCCGCAGCACGCGGCGGCCGATCTGGATCAGCTGGTCGACGTCCTGGGTGTATTCCACGCCCAGTTTTTCATGGAACAGCGAGGCCACCTGGCCGGCGTTCTTGTGGATGGCCGGCATGATGATGTGCGAGGGCTTTTCATGGTCGAGCTGGACGATGTACTCGCCCATGTCCGACTCCAGGCATTCGATGCCGCGGGCCTCCAGCGCGTGGTTCATCTCCATCTCTTCGCTGACCATGGACTTGCCTTTGATCACCTGTTTGGCGCCGTGGCTGTCGATGATGCCTTGGACGATGGCATTGGCTTCATCGACGGTCTCGGCCCAGTGCACCTTGACGCCGTTGCGGGTGAGGTTGCGTTCCAGGGTTTCCAGCAGGTCTGGCAGCTTGGACAGGGCGCGGGCGCGGATGGCGTTGCCCAGGGCGCGCAGTTGCTCGCGCTCGTCGGGGTCGGCGAAGGCCACGGCGCGCTTGGTCATCAGCGAGTCCATGGCGGTGCGGAAGTTGTTGCGCAGTTGCGCGTCGCCCAGGGCGGTGCGGGCGCGGGTGCGGAAGTCGTCCTCGACCTCAACGGCCGGGATGCGAGCCTGGGAGTTCATCGGCCACCCCCGCTGCGTTGCCACAGGAACGTCGCCAGGTGCTGGCCGCGCAGGGCTTGGCGCTGTTTTTCCAGGGCGCCGTTGATGTTCATCAGGCAACCGCAATCGGCACTCAGCACCTGGTGGGCGCCGGATTCCATCAGGTTGCGAGTCTTGTCGGCGACCATGGCGCCGGAAATGTCCGGCATGCGCACGCTGAAGGTGCCGCCGAAGCCGCAGCATTCGCTTTCATGGCTGTGGTCCACGCGCTCGACGTTACTCAACTGGGCCAACAGCGACCGGCCGTGCAGGTGAGTGTTCATTTCCCGGCGGGCCGAACACGAGGTGTGCAGCGCGACTTTCACCGGCTGGCCGCTGTCCTTGAGCTGCACCTTGCACACGTGCAGCAGGAACTCGGCCAGTTCATAGGTGCGCTCGGCCAGCGACTGCACTTGCTGGAGCAGGTGCGGTTCGTCCTTGAACAGGTCGGCGTAATGCTGGCGCAGCATGCCGGCACAGGAGCCGGACGGCACCACCACCGGTTGGTCGCCGGCGAACAGCGCGAGCTGCGCGCGCGCCACTTCCCGGGCCTGTTCGGTGTAGCCGCTGGTGTAGGCCGGCTGGCCGCAGCAGGTCTGGCCCGCAGGGAAGTCCACGCGGATGCCTTCGCGTTCCAGCAGGCGGATCGCGTCCATGCCGGCTTCGGGGTAGAACAGGTCGACCACGCAGGTACCGAACAGGTACACCCGCGCGGGTTTGCTGGCCGGGTAGCGGCGTGGCTGTGGAATGGGCGGTGCCACCCGGGTGGCGTTCGGCACGGCGTTGTAGAAAAGCTCGCTCATCAGGCGTTTTCTCCGGGGTGTTGCATCAATGCACCAGCATGCCGGTGAACCAGTAGGCCTGGGCCAGGGTGATCAGGCCGACGATGGTGGCGAAGAACAGGCTGTGCTTGAGGGTGAAGCGGAACAGGTCCGACTCCTTGCCCACCAGGCCGGTGGCGGCGCAGGCCACGGCGATGGACTGCGGCGAGATCATCTTGCCGGTCACGCCGCCGCTGGTGTTGGCCGCCACCAGCAGGGTGTCGCTGACGTTGATCTGGTGCGCGGTGGTGGCCTGCAGCGAGCTGAACAGGGCGTTGGAGGAGGTATCGGAACCGGTCAGGAACACCCCCAGCCAGCCGAGGAACGGCGAGAAGAACGGAAATGCCGCGCCGGTGGCTGCCAGTACCAGGGCCATGGTCGAGGACATGCCCGAGTAGTTGGTGACGAAGGCGAACGCCAGCACCATGCCGATGGACAGGATGGGGAAACGCAGTTCGTAGAGTGTTTCAGCAAAAGTGGTCAGACCAATTCTGCCTTTGATTTTCAGCACCAGCATGGACGCCAGGGCGGCCAGGAAGATGGCCGTGCCGGTGGCGGCGATGGGGTCGAGTTTGAACACCGCGGCGATGGGCGTTGGCGTGGCCGCGATGGGCGCGGTCTTGATCACCAACTGGTCCAGGTGCGGGATGGCGAAGTTGAACACCGTCGAGTACAGGGCGCCACCGGCGGCGAACAGGGCCTTGAAGGGCTTGAGCGTCCAAAGGGTCACCAGCACGGTGAGGATCAGGAACGGCGACCACGCCTTGAAGATTTCGCCAAGGCTGTAGGGCGATTGCAGCTGGGTGCGTGGCTTGCCGAAGCCGCCGACGCTGGCCACTGCGGCCGCGCCTTCGGCGGTGCCGGCAATGTGGTCACCGGCGCTGCGGTGTGGTTGCCAGACTTTCAGGAACAGCGTGAGGGCGATCAGGCTGACCAGCGCCGAGGTGATGTCGGGCAGCTCCGGGCCAATGAAATTGGAGGTGAAGTACTGGGTGATGGCAAAGCTGGCGCCGGCCACCAGGGCGGCGGGCCAGGTTTCGCGCACGCCGCGCATGCCGTCCATCATGAACACCAGCCAGAACGGCACGAACACCGACAGCAATGGCAGCTGGCGGCCGGCCATGGCGCCGATCTTGAAGGCGTCGATGCCGGTGACCTGGCCCGCGACGATGATCGGGATGCCCAGGGCGCCGAAGGCCACCGGGGCGGTGTTGGCGATCAGGCACAGGCCGGCGGCGTACAGCGGGTTGAACCCCAGGCCCACCAGCAGCGCGGCGGTGATGGCCACGGGGGCGCCGAAACCGGCGGCGCCTTCCAGGAACGCGCCGAAGCAGAAACCGATCAGCAGTACCTGCAGGCGCTGGTCGTCGGTGATCGACAGTACCGAACTGCGGATGATCTCGAACTGGCCGCTCTTGACCGTCAGTTTGTACAGGAACACCGCCGCCACAATGATCCAGGCGATGGGCCACAGGCCGTAGATAAAGCCATAGCCGGCGGCCGCCAGGGCCATGTCGGTGGGCATGCCGAAGGCGAATATCGCCACCAGAATCGCCAACACCAAGGTAATGCTGCCCGCCACGTGGCCTTTGAGGCGCAACACGGCCAGGGCCAGGAAGAAGAAGACGATCGGGATGACGGCGGCGAGCGCGGACAGGCCGAGGCTGCCAAGCGGGCTGTAGAGTTGTTGCCATGTTTGCATGTGGGGTGGCCCCTAATTGTTGTTGGTCAGGCACTTTGGCGGCTATTGGCAAATTGGTAATACCAATTTACAATGCAGCGGTGCTAGGTTAAAACCCCTGTTGGCGGTGTGTCAATTTGTCACCGTGCAACTTTGGTCGCAGTTCGATGAGTGGAGAGGTGGTTGATGGCGTTTGACCAAGTGCGGCAGCGGCGTTTGTCCGACGATATTGTCGAGCGGCTGGAAGGCATGATTCTGGAGGGCACCCTGCGTGCCGGGGAGCGGCTGCCGGCCGAGCGGGCGTTGGCGGAGCAGTTCGGTGTGTCGCGGCCCTCCCTGCGCGAAGCGATCCAGAAACTGGTAGCCAAGGGCATGCTGGTCAGCCGCCAGGGTGGGGGCAATTATGTGGTAGAGAGCCTGGGCTCGACGTTCAGCGACCCGCTGATGCAGCTGCTGGAGAGCAACCCTGAGTCCCAGCGCGACCTGCTGGAGTTTCGCCACACACTGGAGGCGTCATGCGCGTTTTACGCGGCCAGGCGCGCCACCGAGCTGGACCGTGAGCGGCTGAAGGCGGCGTTCGAGGCGCTGCTCGATTGTTATGCGCGGGAAGACAAGGTGACCCGAGCCGAGGAGGGCGCGGCCGACGCCAATTTCCACCTGGCCATTGCCGAGGCCAGCCATAACGCGGTTTTGCTGCACACCATTCGCGGGCTGTTCGATTTGCTCAAGCGCAACGTGGTGATCAACATCGGCGGGATGTACGAGCAGCGCACCGAGACCCGCGACATGCTGATCAGCCAGCACCGCGAGCTGTACCAGGCGATTATCGAGGGGCGAGCGGAAGACGCCCGGGAAATCTCCAGTCGCCATATCCTGTATGTGCAGGAAGTGCTCGACGAAGTCAGGCAGCAGGTGCAGCGCGTGGCAAGGGCAGAGCGCCGCAAGGGGCTTTGATTGAGGCTTGTGGCAGCGGGCCGAGCCCGCTCCCACAAGAGCGCCTCAAGCGCCGGAACTACTCGTCCTTGCCCTTGGTGCGCACGGCGCGGTGCAGTTCGCGGTCGGAATCGCGCTCGCGCTCGGTATGGCGCTTGTCGTATTCCTTCTTGCCCTTGCCCAGCGCGATTTCGCACTTGATCAGGTGCTGCTTCCAGTACATGGACAGCGCCACGCACGCATAGCCTTTCTGTTGCACCAGGGTGAACAGTTTTTCCAGCTCGCGCTTGTTGAGCAGCAGTTTACGGGTACGAACCGGGTCAGCGATGACGTGTGTGCTAGCCGCGGTCAAGGGCGTGATATGGCTGCCCAGCAGCCAGGCTTCGCCATCCTTGAGCAGGACATAACTGTCGATCAACTGCGCCTTGCCGGCACGCAGACTTTTTACTTCCCAACCGGACAGGACCAGACCGGCCTCGAACTTGTGCTCGATGAAGTAATCGTGTCGCGCCTTCTTGTTCTGCGCGATAGTCCCTTCGGGGTGTTTCTTTTGTTTGGCCATAGGGGGCGCATTATAGGCAGTCGCGACGTTGTCGGCTACGGTGTAGCTACGTGCTTGAGCCTGTGCGGTGAATCCCGGACAATGCGCGATCTTTTTTGATCACCTGGGCCCGGTTGTTGTCGACTGATAGGCACCGGAGGAAATGACGCACTCATGACTACGCATATCCAACGTTCGGCCTTGCTGCCTTACCCCGCGCAGGCCTTGTATGACCTGGTCAACGATGTGGCGCGCTACCCGGAGTTCCTGCCGTGGTGTTCGTCGAGCACGGTTCTCGACGCCACTGACACGTCGATGCGCGCCAGCCTGGAAGTCGCCAAGGGCGGCCTTTCGCAGAAATTTGTGACGCGAAATGTATTGGTGCCCGGCAAGAGCATCGAAATGAACCTGGAAGAAGGTCCCTTCACCCAGTTGCATGGCGTGTGGATCTTCAAGCCGCTGGGCGAGAAGGCCTGCAAGATCAGCCTCGACATGTCCTTCGACTACGCCGGGCCGATCGTGCGCGCCACCCTGGGCCCGCTCTTCAACCAGGCGGCGAACACCCTGGTGGACGCCTTCTGCCAGCGCGCCAAGCAGCTGCATGGCTGAGTCCCTGCTGAATATCGAGGTGGTGTATGCCGCCGTCGACCGCCAGCGCCTGGTCAGTGTCCAGGTGCCGGCTGGTTGCACCCTGCGCGAGGCGGTGGAGCGGTCGGGCATTGCCACGCAGTTCCCGGAAGCGGACCTGCTGGCCTGCCCCATGGGCATCTTCGGCAAGGCAGTGGCCGACCCGGCCACGCGCCTGGTGGAGGAGGGTGATCGCATCGAACTGTATCGCCCGCTGATTGCCGACCCGAAAGAGGTGCGGCGATTGCGCGCAGCCAAGGCGGCGAAAGCCGCGGCGCAGAAATAAAAAAACCCGGCATGTGCCGGGCTTTTTTTGTAGCGCCTGCTTACTGAGGGTTGGCCTCGATCGGCGTAGGCGTTGGCACCGGAACGACTTTTACGTCGTCGACGCTGTGCTGGATCTGATCCAGGGTGGAACCAGGCTTGACCGGCGCTTCTGGCGCAGGCTTGGCGGCGTTGTCCGCTGGGGTGGTGACCGGCGCGACGCCTGGGGTGCCAAGAATGGTCTGGTCCTTGCTGACGCCGGGCATGAAGTCGCCGGACAGGCTGGCCAGTTGATCATTTTCATTGAAGAAAACGCTCATCCGTTCCTGCTGGCGTTCGCCGCCACCTGGTTGGATACTGTAGAGGTAATCCCAGCGATTGGCATGAAACGTATCGACCAGCAGGGGGTTGCCCATGATAAACCGTACTTGCCGGCGGGTCATTCCCGGGCGCAACTGGTCTATCATGTCCTGCGTGACGACATTGCCCTGCTGGATGTCGATTTTGTAAACCCCGGGGAATGAACAACCGGCGAGTGCGAGCAGTCCCACGAAGGTGAGGCTGAATAGCAAGTGCTTGGTGTTTTGCATCGGTGGGCGACTTCCACTATCTTGGCTGGGACAACGTAAACCCCGATCATACCCGCATTAAGAGAAGCTGCGAAGCAGCATCGGCGAGAAAGCTGACCATGGTTGAAAATAGCGAGTTACGAAAAGCCGGCCTCAAGGTGACCCTGCCTCGAGTCAAGATCCTGCAAATGCTTGACGGCGCAGAGCAACGCCACATGAGTGCCGAGGATGTCTACAAGGCGCTGATGGAAGCAGGCGAAGATGTGGGCCTGGCCACGGTTTACCGTGTACTGACCCAATTCGAAGCTGCTGGCCTGGTGGTTCGCCATAATTTCGATGGCGGCCACGCAGTGTTCGAACTGGCCGACGGCGGCCACCACGACCATATGGTCGATGTGGACTCCGGCGAGGTGATTGAGTTCGTCGACAAGGACATCGAAGAGCTTCAGCACGCAATCGCTGAAAAGCACGGTTATGAGTTGGTTGACCATAACCTGGTGCTGCACGTACGCAAGAAGAAGTAATCGACTGGCGTAACGAACGAAGGCGACCTTAGGGTCGCCTTTGTGCTTTTTGAGGGGGCTTTGTGGGGGGGGGGGGGGGCGGGCTCTGCCCGCGAAAAGAACTCCGCGCGTTGCCTGATGCACCATGGCGTCTGCTTCGCGGGCAGAGCCCGCTCCCACGCATGTATTTGTATGTAAAAGGCTGGCTCAGCCGCAGCGCGCGGTGACGACCATTTTCTTGGCGTGGGCCAGCGATTCCTTGGTCAGGTCGATGCCGCCCAGCATGCGCGCCACTTCTTCCACGCGTTCTCCTTTATTAAGGCTGGCCACCGCCGTGCGGGTTTCATCGCTGCCGCGCACCTTGTGCACGAACAGGTGGTGATGGCCCTGGGCTGCGACCTGCGGCAGGTGGGTTACGGTCAGCACCTGACCGCGCTCGCCCAGGCGGCGCAGCAATTGGCCGACGATTTCCGCCGTGGGGCCGCCGATGCCCACGTCCACTTCGTCGAACACCAGGGTCGGCACGCGGGAGGTCTGGGCGGTAATGACCTGGATCGCCAGGCTGATACGTGACAGTTCACCGCCGGACGCCACCTTGGCCAAGGGCTTGAGCGGCTGGCCGGGGTTGGCGCTGACCAACAGTTCCACCTGCTCCAGGCCATGGGGTGCCAAGTCATCGCCGCCGTGGGGGCGCAGTTCGATGGTAAAGCGCCCGCCGGGCATGCCCAGGCGCTGGATTTCCACTTCCACCGCCGCTGCCAGTTGTGTCGAGGCGTGCTGGCGCAGGCCGCTGAGTTCCTGGGCCTTGTCCTGGTAATGACGGGCGTAGGCCGCCAGTTCGTCGGCCAGGCGTTCTATGGATTCGTCGTTGGCGTTCAGCGTTTCGATCTCGTCCAGCAGCTTCTGTTGCAGTGCGGCCACCTCGGTGGGGTGGATGCGGTGCTTGCGCGCCAGGGTGTAGATGGTGTCCAGGCGCTCTTCCAGTTGCTGCAGGCGCGCCGGGTCGGCGTCGAAGTGATCGAGGAAGCGATTCAGCTCGCCCACCGCTTCTTCCACCTGGATCTGCGCGCTGGACAGCATGCTCGCCGCCTCGCCCAAGGCGCGCGGCGCGTTGTGCACCGCGGTGAGCCGGTTGAGGCTGGCGGTGAGGGCGCTGAGCACGTTGCCCGAATCGTTTTCGCTGCAATGGTCGATCACCTGGCGGCAGATGCCGAACAGCGCCTCGGCGTTCGTCAGGTTCTTGTGTTCCTGCTCCAGCAGCTCCAGCTCGTTTTCGCCCAGGTTGAGGTTTTCCAGTTCTTCCAACTGGTAGCTGAGCAACTGATGGCGGGCGCGCTGCTCGTCGCCGGAGTTCGACAGGCGGTCGAGTTCCAGGCGGGTCTGGCGCCATTTCTGCGCGGCCAGTTGCACCTGGCGGGCCAGGTCGGTGGCGCCGGCGTACTCGTCCAGCAGGCGGCGGTGGGTGTCGGTCTTGAGCAGCGACTGGTGTTCGTGCTGACTGTGGATGTCGATCAGCAGTTCGCCCAGGGCCTTGAGGTCGCCCAGCGGGCAGGGCGTGCCGTTGATGTAGCCGCGCGAGCGCCCCTCGGCGGTGATGACCCGGCGCAGGATGCACGGGCCCTTGCCGTCCAGGTCGCGTTCGGCCAGCCACGTGCGGGCCTCGGGAATGTCCACCAGGTCGAAGGTGGCGAGAATGTCGGCCTTGTCCGCACCCGGTCGAACTACTCCGCTGTCGGCGCGGTCACCTAGGGTAAGCCCCAGGGCGTCGAGCATGATGGATTTGCCCGCGCCCGTTTCGCCGGTGATCACGCTCATGCCGCGCGCGAGCTCCAGGTCGAGGTGTTCGACGATGGCGTAGTTGTGTACGGATAGGTGCACCAGCATTGAGGCGGCTCCCGGGCTAAAAGGTCTGGTTATTTATACAGTGTTTTTATTTGCCCTGACAATGCCCCCGCTTAGCACCATTGGCTTGCTTGGCAGCTTTTTTAATCGCGCCGGGGCATTTGCCAATCTTCACGCCCTTGCACGATTGCCCTTGAAGCTCGAATTTGCGACCCCATATAGCGGGCAGAAGCGCGAGTCGAGCTCGCAGACGAAATTGAAAGGAGAACCCTTATGGCTGACGAACAGACTCTGGACGAACAGAATCTCGATGCAAACCAGGCTGGCGAAGCCGGCGACACCGATCTCGCTGCCCGGGTGAAAACCCTTGAAGAGCAACTGGCCGCCGCCCAGGACCAATCCCTGCGCGTTGCCGCCGACCTGCAGAACGTGCGCCGCCGCGCCGATCAGGACGTTGAAAAGGCGCACAAGTTCGCGCTGGAAAAATTCGCCTCCGACCTGCTGCCGATCATGGACAGCCTGGAGCGCGGCGTGGAGCTGAGCAGCGCCGACGACGAGGCCCTGCGCCCCATGCGTGAAGGCATGCAGCTGACGCTGAAAATGTTTGAAGACACCCTCAAGCGCTATCACCTGGAAGCCATCGACCCGCATGGCCAGCCATTCAACGCCGAGCACCACCAGGCGATGGCCATGCAGGAAAGCGCCGACGTCGAGCCCAACAGCGTGCTCAAGGTGTTCCAGAAGGGTTACCAGCTCAATGGTCGCCTGCTGCGCCCGGCCATGGTCGTGGTCAGCAAGGCACCGGCACCTGTCTCGCCGTCGATCGACGAGCAGGCGTGAAACTTCTGTTAATGGGTGGCCTTGAAATTCGTTCAGGGGCCCCCATTTTGATGTCAAGCGTTTAAGTGCTACCGCAGTTAGCCACTACTGCTGCGGCATCCAAATCCAAAGTTTCGGGAGAGTTAACATGGGCAAGATTATCGGTATCGACCTGGGGACCACCAACTCCTGCGTCTCCGTGCTGGAAAATGGCAAGGCCAAGGTTATCGAGAACGCCGAAGGCGCTCGTACCACCCCGTCGATCATTGCATACGCCAACGACGGTGAAATCCTGGTTGGCCAGTCGGCCAAGCGCCAGGCCGTGACCAACCCGCACAACACCCTGTACGCGGTAAAGCGTCTGATCGGCCGTCGTTATGACGAAGAAGTCGTGCAGAAAGACATCCAGATGGTCCCTTACAAGATCGTCAAGGCTGACAACAACGACGCCTGGGTGGAAGTGAACGGCCAGAAAATGGCACCGCCACAGATTTCCGCCGAAATCCTGAAGAAAATGAAGAAAACCGCCGAAGATTACCTCGGCGAGGCAGTGACTGAAGCGGTCATCACCGTGCCTGCCTACTTCAACGACAGCCAGCGCCAAGCCACCAAGGATGCCGGTCGCATCGCTGGCCTGGACGTCAAGCGCATCATCAACGAACCTACCGCGGCCGCACTGGCCTACGGCATGGACAAGGCCAAGGGCGACCACACCGTGATCGTCTACGACCTGGGCGGCGGTACCTTCGACGTGTCGGTCATCGAGATCGCTGAAGTCGATGGCGAGCACCAGTTCGAAGTACTGGCCACCAACGGCGACACCTTCCTGGGTGGTGAAGACTTCGACATCCGCCTGATCGACTACCTCGTCGATGAGTTCAAGAAAGAAACCGGCATGAACCTCAAGGGTGACCCGCTGGCCATGCAGCGTCTGAAAGAAGCTGCCGAAAAAGCCAAGATCGAGCTGTCGTCCAGCCAGCAGACCGACGTGAACCTGCCGTACATCACCGCAGACGCCACCGGTCCCAAGCACCTGAACGTGAAAATCTCGCGTGCCAAGCTGGAATCGCTGGTTGAAGACCTGGTTCAGCGCACCATCGAGCCTTGCCGCATTGCCCTGAAAGACGCCGGTATCGACGTAGGTTCGATCAACGACGTGATCCTGGTTGGCGGTCAGACCCGCATGCCACTGGTACAGAAAACCGTTACCGACTTCTTCGGCAAAGAAGCCCGCAAAGACGTCAACCCTGACGAAGCCGTTGCCATGGGTGCTGCCATCCAGGGCGCCGTTCTGGCCGGTGACGTGAAAGACGTGCTGCTGCTGGACGTCAGCCCGCTGACCCTGGGTATCGAAACCATGGGTGGCGTGATGACCGCGCTGATCGAGAAGAACACCACGATTCCTACCAAGAAATCGCAGGTTTTCTCCACGGCCGACGACAATCAGGGCGCCGTGACCATTCACGTGCTGCAAGGTGAGCGCAAGCGTTCCGATCAGAACAAGTCCCTGGGCAAGTTCGACCTGACCGACATTCCGCCAGCACCGCGCGGTGTTCCACAGATCGAAGTGACCTTCGACATCGACGCCAACGGTATTCTGCACGTAGGCGCCAAGGACAAGGCCACCGGCAAGACTCAGTCGATCGTGATCAAGGCCAACTCGGGCCTGTCTGACGAAGAAATTCAACAGATGATCCGTGACGCTGAAGCGAACTCGGAAGAAGACCGCAAGTTCGAAGAACTGGCCTCCGCCCGTAACCAGGGTGATGCGCTGGTGCACTCGACTCGCAAGATGGTCGCTGACGCGGGTGACAAGGTTACCGCCGAAGAGAAAACCGCCATCGAAGCGGCCGTGGTTGCCCTGGAAGCCGCCGTCAAGGGCGACGACAAGGCCGCCATCGACGCCAAGGTCGAAGAGCTGTCGAAAGTCAGCGCGCCGGTTGCCCAGAAGATGTACGCCGAACAGGCTGAACAGCCTGCAGGCGCGGCACAGCCTGCTGAAGAAGCCGGCAAGCACCACGATGACGTGGTCGATGCCGAGTTCGAAGAAGTCAAAGACAACAAGTAATCACTGCTTGCTGTCGGCCAGTTGACTGTCGTTTGGCAGTCGCTGGTAGGATGTCGCCGCGCGGGAGCTTGCTCCCGCGTTGGCGTGTCTGGAATAGACGAATTTTTACAGCATGCGTCTGACGGCGGATGTTGTCGGCACGGTCGGAGGCGCCTTTGCGCTCCGACGTCCTGAAGAGTAAATAGAATTATGTCAAAGCGTGACTATTACGAGGTTCTGGGGGTCGAGCGCGGCGCCAGCGAAGCCGATCTGAAGAAGGCCTATCGCCGCCTGGCGATGAAACATCACCCGGACCGCAACCCGGGCGATAAAGAGTCGGAAGACAAGTTCAAGGAGGCCAACGAGGCCTACGAAGTGCTGTCCGATTCCAGCAAGCGTGCAGCCTATGACCAGTACGGTCATGCCGGCGTCGACCCGAGCATGGGTGGCGGCGGTGCCGGTTTCGGCGGCGCCAACTTCTCTGACATCTTTGGTGATGTGTTCAGCGATTTCTTCGGTGGTGGCGGTGGCCGCAGCGGTTCCCGTGGCGGTGCCCAGCGCGGCAGCGACCTGCGCTACACCCTGGAGCTGAACCTGGAAGAGGCCGTGCGCGGTACCACGGTCAGCATTCGCGTGCCGACGCTGGTCAATTGCAAGCCGTGTGACGGTTCGGGTGCGAAGAAGGGCTCCGCGCCCGTCACCTGCCCGACCTGCGGCGGCATCGGTCAGGTGCGCATGCAGCAGGGCTTCTTCTCCGTGCAGCAGACCTGCCCGCGCTGCCATGGTCAGGGCAAGATCATCTCCGATCCGTGCGACTCCTGCCGTGGCGAAGGCCGTGTGGAAGAGTACAAGACCCTGTCGGTGAAAGTGCCGGCCGGCGTCGATACCGGTGACCGCATCCGCCTGTCGGGTGAGGGTGAAGCGGGTACCCATGGTGGCCCGACCGGCGACCTGTACGTGGTGATCAACGTGCGCGAGCACGATATCTTCCAGCGCGACGGCAAGCACCTGTACTGCGAAGTGCCGATCAGCTTCACCGAAGCCGCCCTGGGTGGTGAGCTGGAAGTGCCGACCCTGGATGGCCGCGTCAAGCTGAAGATCCCCGAAGGCACCCAGACCGGCAAGCAGTTCCGCCTGCGCGGCAAGGGCGTTGCCCCTGTGCGTGGCGGTGGCGCTGGCGACCTGATGTGCCGCGTGGCGGTGGAAACCCCGGTCAACCTCAGCCGTCGTCAGCGTGAGCTGCTGGAAGAGTTCCGTGGCACCCTGGAAGGTGACAGTTCGCATTCGCCCAAGGCCAGTGGCTGGTTCGAGGGTATGAAGCGTTTCTTCGGCGATTTGTAAGGAGCCTGGCATGAGACGTATCGCGGTGATGGGTGCGGCCGGGCGCATGGGTCGGCACTTGGTGGAGGCCGTGCAGCAGCGCGCGCCGGCCACCGGCCTGACGGCGGCTATCGTTCGTCCGGGCAGCACGATGATCGGCGCCGATGCCGGTGAGCTGGCATCGCTGGGTCGTATCGGCGTGCAGCTGACCGGCAACCTTGAGCAGGTGGCGGATGAATTCGATGTGTTGATCGATTTCACCCTGCCGGAGGTGATGCTCAAGAACCTGGCCTTCTGCCGCAAGGCGGGCAAGGCCATGGTCATCGGCACCACCGGCCTGAACGCCGAGCAGAAAGCGCTGTTGCAGGAAGCGGGCAAGGAAATCCCTATTGTCTTCGCGTCCAACTTCAGCGTTGGCGTGAACCTGTCGTTCAAGCTGCTGGACCTGGCGGCGCGAGTGATGGGCGAGGATGCCGACATCGAGATCATCGAAGCGCACCACCGGCACAAGGTCGACGCGCCTTCGGGCACGGCGGTGAGCATGGGCGAAGTGGTGGCCAAGGCCTTGGGTCGTGACCTGAGCAAGGTGGCGGTGTATGGCCGTGAAGGTCACACTGGTGCCCGTGACCGCGAAACCATCGGCTTTGCCACCGTGCGCGGTGGTGACGTGGTGGGTGATCACACCGTGTTGTTCGCTGCCGAAGGCGAGCGCCTGGAAATCACTCACAAGGCTTCCAGCCGCATGACCTTCGCCAAGGGCGCGGTGCGTGCCGCGCTGTGGCTCGATGGCAAGGAACCTGGCCTGTACGATATGCAGGATGTGCTCGACCTGCATTGATGGTGCGCCGACACATTTGTTGGGTTGTTGTGGGAGCGGGCTCTGCCCGCGAATCAGGCGGTGCGTTGCTTCAGATGCCGCACGGTGAGTTTTTCGCGGGCAGAGCCCGCTCCCACGAAAGCGTTTTAGCGCTCGCCGCTGGGCCTTCCAGCACGTACAATAGGCCCCAGAATTCCCCGTTTTACCCCGCCACGCGATTCCTTGTCGCATTCCTCTGCCTTTCAGGCTCAATGGCGGTAGATAAAAAAATCATTTTTCTGTAAGCTACAGCTTTAGTGTGTCCACTAAAAGCGCGCAGATAATTCGATGAAGAAGCGGGGTGACGTGTCTATACGTCATTCCGCTTTTTTACAACCTGCGATCGCCCTTTCAGGTTTTATTTACGGGAGGTCTTCTTGACTAAGCCAGCCATACTTGCCCTTGCTGATGGCAGCATTTTTCGCGGTGAAGCCATCGGCGCCGACGGTCAGACTGTCGGTGAGGTGGTGTTCAACACCGCAATGACCGGCTATCAGGAAATCCTTACCGATCCTTCCTATGCCCAGCAAATCGTTACCCTGACTTACCCGCACATCGGCAACACCGGCACTACCCCGGAAGACGCCGAGTCGAACCGCGTCTGGTCCGCCGGCCTGGTCATTCGTGACCTGCCACTGGTTGCCAGCAACTGGCGCAACACGATGTCGCTGTCCGATTACCTGAAGGCCAACAACGTGGTTGCCATCGCCGGTATCGACACCCGTCGCCTGACCCGCATCCTGCGTGAGAAAGGCGCCCAGAACGGCTGCATCATGGCCGGTGACAACATTTCCGAAGAAGCCGCCATCGCCGCGGCCCGTGGTTTCCCAGGCCTGAAAGGCATGGACCTGGCCAAGGAAGTCAGCACCAAGGACGCCTACCAGTGGCGCTCCAGCGTGTGGAACCTGGCTACCGACAGCCACCCGGAAATCGCTGACAGCGAGCTGCCTTACCACGTGGTTGCCTATGACTACGGCGTCAAGGTCAACATCCTGCGCATGCTGGTCGAGCGCGGCTGCCGCCTGACCGTGGTACCGGCCCAGACCCCTGCCAAGGACGTGCTGGCCATGAACCCGGATGGCGTGTTCCTGTCCAACGGCCCGGGCGACCCCGCGCCGTGCGACTACGCTATCCAGGCGATCAAGGAAGTGCTGGAAACCGAGATTCCGGTATTCGGTATCTGCCTGGGTCACCAGTTGCTGGCCCTGGCCTCCGGCGCCCAGACCGTGAAAATGGGCCACGGCCACCACGGTGCCAACCACCCGGTCCAGGACCTGGACACCGGTGTTGTGATGATCACCAGCCAGAACCACGGTTTTGCCGTGGACGAGGCCACCCTGCCAGGCAACGTGCGGGCTATCCACAAGTCGCTGTTCGACGGCACCCTGCAAGGCATCGAGCGTACCGACAAGAGCGCGTTCAGCTTCCAGGGTCACCCTGAAGCCAGCCCAGGCCCGAACGACGTGGCCCCGCTGTTCGACCGCTTCATCGATGCCATGGCCAAGCGCCGCTGAGAGAAGCCGTTGCAAGCGTAATGCGCGCCGAGCAGGCCCCGCCACATGCGGAAAGTGCCTGCCCGGCGCCGCCAAAGAATGTTCAAGGCGGCTCGCCTCAGGGCCTGCCGACTGACCTGCGGATTTGAGTGACAACCATGCCAAAACGTACAGACATAAAAAGCATCCTGATTCTCGGCGCCGGCCCCATCGTGATCGGCCAGGCCTGTGAATTCGACTACTCCGGCGCCCAGGCCTGCAAAGCCCTGCGCGAAGAGGGCTACCGCGTCATCCTGGTGAACTCCAACCCGGCCACCATCATGACCGACCCGGCCATGGCCGACGCCACCTACATCGAGCCGATCAAGTGGCAGACCGTTGCCAAGATCATCGAGAAAGAGCGCCCGGACGCCCTGCTGCCGACCATGGGTGGCCAGACCGCGCTGAACTGCGCCCTGGACCTGGAACGCGAAGGCGTGCTGGAAAAGTTTGGCGTGGAAATGATCGGTGCCAACGCCGACACCATCGACAAGGCTGAAGACCGTTCGCGCTTCGACCAGGCCATGAAGTCCATCGGCCTGGCCTGCCCGCGCTCGGGTATCGCCCACAGCATGGAAGAAGCCAACGCTGTGCTGGAGAAGCTGGGCTTCCCGTGCATCATCCGTCCTTCGTTCACCATGGGCGGCACCGGTGGCGGTATCGCTTACAACCGTGAAGAGTTCGAAGAAATCTGCGCCCGTGGTCTGGACCTGTCGCCAACCAAGGAACTGCTGATCGACGAATCGCTGATCGGCTGGAAAGAGTACGAGATGGAAGTGGTCCGCGACAAAAAGGACAACTGCATCATCGTCTGCTCCATCGAGAACTTCGACCCGATGGGCGTGCACACCGGTGACTCGATCACCGTCGCACCGGCACAGACCCTGACCGACAAGGAATACCAGATCCTGCGTAACGCCTCCCTGGCGGTGCTGCGCGAGATCGGCGTGGAAACCGGCGGTTCCAACGTGCAGTTCGGTATCTGCCCGAACACTGGCCGCATGGTCGTGATCGAGATGAACCCGCGCGTATCGCGTTCCTCGGCCCTGGCCTCGAAAGCCACCGGCTTCCCGATCGCCAAGGTCGCGGCCAAGCTAGCCGTGGGTTATACCCTGGACGAGCTGCAGAACGACATCACCGGCGGCAAGACCCCGGCGTCCTTCGAGCCGTCCATCGACTACGTCGTCACCAAGCTGCCGCGTTTCGCCTTCGAGAAATTCCCGAAAGCCGACGCCCGCCTGACCACCCAGATGAAATCCGTGGGTGAAGTCATGGCCATCGGCCGTACCTTCCAGGAATCCCTGCAGAAAGCCCTGCGCGGCCTGGAAGTGGGTGTGTGCGGCCTGGACCCCAAGGTCGAGCCAAGCAACCCCGAGTTCCACAGCATTCTGAAGCGCGAACTGACCGTGCCGGGCGCCGAGCGCATCTGGTATGTGGCTGACGCCTTCCGCGCCGGCATGACCTGCGACGAGATCTTCGCCCTGACCAGCATCGACCACTGGTTCCTGGTACAGATCGAAGACCTGATCAAGGACGAAGAGAAGGTCAAGACCCTGGGCCTGGCCGACATCGACAAGGCGCTGATGCTCAAGCTCAAGCGCAAGGGCTTCTCGGACCAGCGCCTGGCCAAGCTGCTGGGTGTGACCGACAAGAACCTGCGTCGTCACCGCCACAAGCTGGAGATCTTCCCGGTCTACAAGCGCGTTGACACCTGCGCCGCCGAGTTCGCCACCGACACCGCTTACCTGTACTCCACGTACGAGGAAGAGTGCGAGGCCAACCCGTCGAACCGCGACAAGATCATGATCCTGGGCGGTGGCCCGAACCGTATTGGCCAAGGCATCGAGTTCGACTACTGCTGTGTGCACGCGGCCCTGGCGCTGCGTGAAGATGGTTACGAAACCATCATGGTCAACTGCAACCCGGAAACCGTGTCCACCGACTACGATACCTCCGACCGCCTGTACTTCGAGCCGCTGACCCTGGAAGACGTGCTGGAAGTGGTACGCGTAGAGAAGCCGAAAGGCGTGATCGTGCAGTACGGCGGCCAGACCCCGCTGAAACTGGCCCGCGCCCTGGAAGAAGCCGGCGTGCCGATCATCGGTACCAGCCCTGACGCCATCGACCGTGCTGAAGACCGCGAGCGCTTCCAGCAGATGGTTCAGCGCCTGAACCTGCTGCAGCCGCCAAACGCTACCGTGCGCAGTGAAGAAGAAGCCATCCGCGCTGCTGGCGTGATCGGTTACCCGCTGGTGGTTCGCCCGTCCTACGTGTTGGGCGGCCGTGCGATGGAAATCGTCTACGAGCTGGAAGAGCTGAAGCGTTACCTGCGCGAAGCGGTGCAAGTGTCCAACGACAGCCCGGTGCTGCTGGACCACTTCCTCAACTGCGCCATCGAAATGGACGTGGACGCGGTCTGCGACGGCACCGACGTGGTGATCGGCGCGATCATGCAGCACATTGAACAGGCCGGTGTTCACTCCGGTGACTCGGCGTGCTCGCTGCCTCCGTACTCGCTGCCTGCCCACGTGCAGGACGAAGTGCGCGAGCAGGTCAAGAAAATGGCCCTGGAACTGGGCGTTATCGGCCTGATGAACGTGCAGTTGGCCCTGCAGGGCGACAAGATCTACGTGATCGAAGTCAACCCGCGCGCCTCGCGTACCGTACCGTTCGTGTCCAAGTGCATCGGCACTTCCCTGGCCATGATCGCTGCCCGCGTAATGGCTGGCAAAACCCTGAAAGAGCTGGGCTTCACCAAGGAAATCATTCCTAACTTCTACAGTGTGAAAGAGGCGGTGTTCCCATTCGCCAAATTCCCTGGCGTGGACCCTATCCTGGGCCCAGAGATGAAGTCGACCGGTGAAGTCATGGGTGTCGGCGATACCTTCGGCGAAGCGTTCGCCAAGGCCCAGATGGGCGCCAGCGAAGTACTGCCCACCGGCGGTACCGCGTTCATCAGCGTGCGTGACGACGACAAGCCACTGGTGGCTGGCGTCGCCCGCGACCTGATCGCCCTGGGCTTCGAAGTGGTTGCCACCGCTGGCACCGCTCGCGTCATCGAGGAAGCGGGCCTGAAGGTTCGCCGTGTGAACAAAGTGACCGAAGGTCGCCCGCACGTGGTCGACATGATCAAGAACGACGAAGTCACCTTGATCATCAACACCACCGAAGGCCGTCAGTCGATCGCTGACTCCTACTCCATTCGTCGCAACGCGCTGCAGCACAAGATCTACTGCACCACCACCATTGCTGCTGGCGAAGCGATCTGCGAAGCGTTGAAGTTCGGTCCGGAAAAGACCGTGCGTCGCTTGCAGGATCTTCACGCAGGACTCAATGCATGAATAAATACCCCATGACTGTCCAGGGCGCCCGCGCCCTGGAAGAGGAGCACGCTCACCTGACCAAGGTGGTGCGCCCCAAGTTGAGCCAGGACATCGGCACTGCCCGTGAACTGGGCGACCTCAAGGAAAACGCCGAATACCATGCCGCCCGCGAACAGCAGGGCATGGTCGAGGCGCGTATCCGCGACATCGAAGGCCGCCTGCAGAACGCGGTAGTGATCGACGTCACCACCATCGAGCCAACCGGCAAGGTGATCTTCGGTACCACCGTGGAAATCGCCAACGTCGAAACCGACGAGCGGGTCACGTACCAGATCGTCGGTGAGGACGAAGCCGACATCAAGCAGGGCAAGATCTCGGTCGGTTCGCCGATCGCTCGCGCCCTGATTGCCAAGGCCGAAGGTGACGTGGTTACCGTGAAGACCCCTGGTGGTGTCATTGAGTACGAGATTGTCGAAGTCAGCCACATTTGATAAGCGCCGCCCGTTCGTGGCGGGCGCGATCATCTGGCAGCTTGCCCAGGTACTCTGGGTGGGCGGCCTGTGGATCCTGCACCTGGGTGTGCTGCCGGCGCTGGCCCATGTCGGGCTGGCCCCGGTGCTGATCGAGGATGTGGGGGCGCAGATCGGCACGCTGCTGGTCGGCTTCAGTGCGTTCTGTGTGGTATTGCAGGTACTGGTGTTGATCAGGGCCGCTGGTTTCGTCGCGCTGTGGCGCGACATGCGTGGACAGTTGCTGTCCGTGGCCTTGCTGGCTGCTGCGCTTTATGGCGCGGTGACGAGTTGGGCGATGGACCCGCTGCGTTGGCAGTTGTTCTGCTACCTGGCGCTAAGCATTACCGGCCTGGCGCTGGTGCTGCAACAGGTACCGGGCAGGGCGCGCAAGGCGCGCCTCTGAACGGCGCGAACATCACTTGTAGCGATGGATGTTCGACAGCTGCTTGTTGGGCTGCGGGTTGCGGCGGTAAATCAGCGCTTTCTTGCCGATGGTCTGCACCAGCTCGGCGCGGCCGGCCTTGCACAGTTCGGCGATGGCGGCAGCACGTGCTTCGCGATCTTCCGAGCGAATCTCGACCTTGATCAATTCGTGGTCGACGAGGGCGCGTTCCAGTTCGACAAGAACTCCTTCAGTCAGGCCATTGCCTGCCACAATAAGAACTGGTTTCAGATCGTGGCCAATGGATTTGTACTGTTTCTTCTGCTCGTTAGTGAGCGGCATAATCTGACCCTTTGTTTGGATTTTGCAAAAATGGCGGCCATTTTACCCGAGGGCCCGTGGATCCGCCCAATTAATCACGACCCTTATCATCGAGGTGCCCAGTGGCGCGTTCCAAGACAAGCCTTGGCTGGCTGAAAGAACATTTCAACGATCCTTACGTCAAAAAGGCGCAAAAGGACGGATATCGCTCGCGCGCGAGCTACAAATTGCTCGAAATCCAGGAAAAATACCGATTGATCCGCCCTGGCATGAGCGTGATCGACCTGGGCGCAGCCCCGGGCGGATGGTCGCAGGTGACCAGTCGTCTGATTGGTGGCCAGGGCCGCCTGATCGCCTCCGACATTCTGGAAATGGACAGCATCCCCGATGTGACCTTCATCCAGGGCGATTTCACCGAGGACGCCGTGCTGGCCCAGATTCTGGAAGCGGTCGGTAATTCGCACGTGGACCTTGTGATTTCGGATATGGCCCCCAATATGAGTGGTACACCCGAAGTGGACATGCCCAAGGCCATGTTCCTGTGCGAGCTGGCGCTTGACCTGGCGGAGCGCGTGCTCAAGCCCGGTGGTGACTTTGTAATCAAGATTTTCCAGGGTGAAGGGTTCGACCAGTACCTGAAAGATGCCCGCAAGAAGTTCGACAAGGTGATCATGCTCAAGCCGGATTCTTCACGTGACCGCTCCCGCGAGCAGTACATGATGGGGCGTGGTTACAAGGGCCAGTAAGGGGCAGGCAGGCCACTGGCGAGGTACCCGATAGTTTTTTCCAATCGGGCGCCCTGCGTGGCCTGGACGAACATCGTGTAGTCTAGTTTTCACAAAGGGTTACAGACGGCACCTGCAGATATGTGGGTTATGTAGTAAGTTAGGCTGGTGATTATCATGCGAAGCACGCCTGCGCGGGTTGCGGGTAGCAGGCTTCAGAGGGTAGCGAATTGAACGATATGGCAAAGAATCTGATCCTGTGGTTGATCATTGCAGCCGTCCTGGTGACGGTCATGAACAACTTCTCCAGCCCCAATGAGCCTCAGACCCTCAACTATTCCGACTTCATTCAGCAGGTCAAGGATGGCAAGGTCGAGAAGATCACCGTTGACGGCGTGGTCATCACCGGCAAGCGCAACGATGGCGACAGCTTCAAGACCATTCGTCCGAACATCGCCGACAACGGCCTGATCGGCGACCTGGTCGACAACCATGTGGCCATCGAAGGCAAGCAGCCTGAGCAGCAGAGCATCTGGACCCAGTTGCTGGTTGCCAGTTTCCCGATCCTGGTGATCATCGCGGTGTTCATGTTCTTCATGCGCCAGATGCAGGGCGGTGCGGGCGGCAAGGGCGGCCCGATGAGCTTCGGCAAGAGCAAGGCGCGCCTGCTCTCCGAAGACCAGGTCAAGACCACCCTGGCTGACGTCGCCGGTTGCGACGAGGCCAAGGAAGAAGTGGGCGAGCTGGTCGAGTTCCTGCGCGACCCGGGCAAGTTCCAGCGCCTGGGCGGCCGTATTCCGCGCGGCGTGCTGATGGTCGGCCCGCCGGGTACCGGCAAGACCCTGCTGGCCAAGGCCATTGCAGGCGAAGCGAAAGTACCGTTCTTCACCATTTCCGGTTCCGACTTCGTGGAAATGTTCGTGGGTGTCGGCGCCAGCCGTGTGCGTGACATGTTCGAACAGGCCAAGAAGCACGCACCGTGCATCATCTTCATCGACGAGATCGACGCCGTCGGCCGCCACCGTGGCGCCGGCATGGGTGGCGGTCACGACGAACGCGAGCAGACCCTCAACCAGTTGCTGGTAGAGATGGACGGCTTTGAAATGAACGATGGCATCATCGTCATCGCCGCCACCAACCGTCCTGACGTGCTGGACCCGGCGCTGCTGCGTCCTGGCCGTTTCGACCGCCAGGTGGTGGTCGGCCTGCCGGACATCCGTGGTCGCGAGCAGATTCTCAAGGTGCACATGCGCAAGGCGCCACTGGGTGACGACGTCAACCCAGCGGTGATCGCGCGCGGCACCCCGGGCTTCTCCGGTGCCGACCTGGCCAACCTGGTCAACGAGGCTTCGCTGTTCGCTGCCCGCAATGGCAAGCGCATCGTCGAAATGAAGGAGTTCGAGCTGGCCAAGGACAAGATCATGATGGGCGCCGAGCGCAAGACCATGGTCATGTCCGAGAAAGAGAAGCAGAACACTGCCTATCACGAAGCGGGCCACGCCATTGTCGGTCGCGTGGTGCCTGAGCATGACCCTGTTTACAAGGTGTCGATCATTCCTCGTGGCCGCGCGCTGGGCGTGACCATGTTCCTTCCCGAGGAGGACCGCTACAGCCTGTCCAAGCGTGCGCTGATCAGCCAGATCTGCTCGCTGTACGGCGGCCGTATCGCCGAGGAAATGACCTTGGGCTTCGACGGTGTCACCACCGGCGCGTCCAACGACATCATGCGTGCCAGCCAGATCGCCCGGAACATGGTCACCAAGTGGGGCCTGTCCGAGAAGCTGGGCCCGTTGCTGTACGCCGAAGACGAAGACCAGGGTTACCTGGGTCGTGGCGGCGGTGGCTCCAGCTCCAATGTGTCGGGTGAAACCGCCCAGACCATCGACATGGAAGTGCGCAGCATCATTGACCAGTGCTACAGCACGGCCAAGCAGATCCTCACTGACAACCGCGACAAGCTTGACGCCATGGCGGATGCCTTGATGAAGTACGAGACCATCGATGCCGATCAGATCGACGACATCATGGCTGGCCGCACGCCACGCGAACCGCGTGACTGGTCGGGTGGTGGCTCGGGCTCCACTGGCACGCCAGTGCCGCGGGACGACCGTCCCGAGAGCCCAATCGGCGGCCCCGCAGCTCAACACTAAGGTCCGACATGACTTCAAAGCAGTACCCAACCCGGTTGCCTTGCGGCAACCGGGTTCTTGATTTAAGCCGTACCCATGTCATGGGTATCCTCAATGTCACCCCCGATTCCTTCTCCGATGGCGGCCGTTTCAACCAGCGCGACGAGGCCCTGCGCCACGCTGCGGCCATGGTGGCGGCCGGCGCGACGCTGATCGATGTCGGTGGCGAGTCGACCCGCCCCGGTGCGCGCGTGGTATCGCCGCTGGAGGAGCTGGAGCGTGTGGCACCGGTGGTGGAAGCCATTGCCGGCGAAATCGACGTGATCATCTCGGTGGACACCTCCACGCCCGCGGTCATGCGCGAAACCGCGCGCCTGGGCGCCGGGCTGATCAACGACGTGCGTTCGCTGCAACGCGACGGTGCCCTGGACGCGGCGGCGGCCACGGGCCTGCCGGTGTGCCTGATGCACATGCTGGGCGAGCCGGGTGACATGCAGGACAACCCCCACTACAACGACCTGGTCGGTGAAGTGACGACGTTCCTCGAGGAACGCATGCAGGCATGCGCCGCCGCCGGTATCCCGGCCGAGCGCATCATCCTCGACCCCGGTTTCGGCTTTGCCAAGACTCACCAACACAACCTCAGCCTGTTCAAGCATATGCAGGCCCTCGACGCCCTGGGGCGCCCGCTGCTGGTCGGCGTGTCCCGCAAGAGTATCGTCGGCCTGGCATTGGGGCGCCCGGTCTCTGAGCGCCTCTACGGCAGCCTGGCACTGGCCGCCCTGGCAATGTTCAAGGGCGCCCGGATCCTTCGGGTTCACGATGTGGCCGAAACGGCCGATGTCGTACGGATGATCACAGCGGTGGAAACCGCTGAATAAGAATGACGGAGCACACATGAGCAGAAAATATTTTGGCACCGACGGCATTCGCGGTCGTGTCGGGGAATACCCCATTACCCCTGACTTCATGCTCAAGCTCGGCTGGGCCGCGGGCATGGCGTTCCGCAAGATGGGCGCTTGCCGGGTGCTGGTGGGCAAGGACACGCGCATTTCCGGCTACATGTTCGAATCGGCCCTGGAGGCCGGTCTGTCCGCCGCGGGTGCCGACGTGATGCTGCTGGGCCCGATGCCCACGCCTGCCATTGCCTACCTGACCCGCACCTTTCATGCCGAAGCCGGCATCGTCATCAGTGCCTCGCACAACCCCCATGACGACAACGGCATCAAGTTTTTCTCGGGCCAGGGCACCAAGCTGCCGGACGAGATCGAGCTGATGATCGAAGAGCTGCTGGACACGCCGATGACCGTGGCTGAGTCGAGCAAGCTGGGCAAGGTTTCGCGTATCAACGACGCGGCGGGCCGCTACATCGAGTTCTGCAAGAGCAGCGTCCCCACCAGCACTGATTTCGCCGGCCTGAAGCTGGTGATCGACTGCGCGCACGGCGCCACCTACAAGGTCGCGCCCAACGTGTTCCGTGAGCTGGGTGCCCAGGTCACGGTGTTGTCGGCTGCGCCCGATGGCCTGAACATCAACGACAACTGCGGCTCCACCCACATGGAGGCCTTGCAGGCAGCCGTGCTGATCGGCCACGCCGACCTGGGCATTGCCTTCGACGGCGACGGTGACCGCGTGCTGATGGTCGACCACACCGGTGCCATCGTCGACGGCGACGAGTTGCTGTTCATCATCGCCCGTGACCTGCATGAGCGCGGCAAGCTCAATGGTGGCGTGGTAGGTACCCTGATGAGCAACCTGGGCCTGGAACTGGCCCTGGAGGAGCTGTCGATCCCGTTCACGCGCGCCAATGTCGGCGACCGTTACGTGATGGCCGAGCTCAAGGAGCGTGAATGGCAGCTGGGCGGCGAGAATTCCGGGCACATCGTGTGCTGCCAGCACACTACCACCGGTGACGCCATCATCGCCGCGCTGCAGGTGCTGCTGGCGCTCAAGCGTCGCGATGAAACCCTGGCCCATGCCCGTCACGGCTTGCGCAAATGCCCGCAGGTGCTGGTGAACGTGCGCTTCGCAGGTGGCGATGTCGACCCTGTGGAGCACCCGTCGGTGAAGCTGGCGTGCGAGCGCGTTACCCAGGCCATGGCCGGTCGCGGCCGCGTGCTGCTGCGCAAATCCGGTACCGAGCCACTGGTGCGGGTGATGGTAGAAGGCGAGGACGAACGGGTGGTGCGCGGCTATGCCGATGAGCTCGCCAATGTCGTCAGTGAAGTTTGCGCCTGATACGGCTTGCCAGTAGTCGCTTCGTTGGGTAACATCTGCGCCCACTTTGACCGACGAGGTACAGCATGCGTCGCCCTATGGTAGCTGGTAACTGGAAAATGCACGGTACCCGCGCCAGCGTCGCTGAGCTGCTCAAGGGCCTTGGAAATGAGGCCCTGCCTGGCGGTGTTGATGTGGCGGTTTTTCCGTCAAGCCTGCATGTCGAGCGAGTGATCGACGGCCTGCAAGGAACATCGATTGAAGTAGGTGCGCAGAATTGCGCCGTGCAAACCGGGCAAGGTGCCCTGACCGGCGAGATTTCGTCGACTCAGTTGGCTGATGCCGGTTGCTCGCTTGTGTTGATCGGTCACTCCGAACGCCGCCAGATCATCGGTGAGCAGGAAGATGTGCTGGTTCGCAAGTTCGAGGCGGCTCAGGCAGGTGGTTTGACTCCAGTGCTGTGCATTGGTGAAACCCTGGCAGAGCGCGAAGCAGGCAAGACCCTGGAAGTGGTAGGGCGCCAGCTGAGCAGTGTCATCGATGCCCTGGGCATTGGTGCTTTCGCCAACGCAGTGATTGCTTATGAGCCTGTATGGGCCATCGGCACTGGTCTGACGGCAACGCCAGAGCAGGCGCAGGATGTGCACGCAGCCATACGCGCACAGCTTGAAGTAGAGAATTCTGAAGTCGCACGCGGTGTGCGGCTTCTATACGGCGGCAGCGTGAAGGCGGCCAATGCGGCTGAGCTGTTCGGCATGCCGGATATCGATGGGGGGCTCATTGGTGGAGCCTCCTTGAATGCAGATGAGTTCGGTGCGATCTGTCGCGCCGCGGGAAACTGAGAAGATGCTGGAAACAGTCGTAGTCGTGTTTCATCTGCTGGCTGCCCTGGGTGTAGTTGCCCTGGTTTTGCTGCAGCAGGGTAAGGGTGCGGACGCTGGCGCGTCTTTC
Organism: uncultured Gammaproteobacteria bacterium; assembly: GCA_963816515.1. Taxonomy (GTDB): domain Bacteria; phylum Pseudomonadota; class Gammaproteobacteria; order Pseudomonadales; family Pseudomonadaceae; genus Aquipseudomonas. The sequence continues at coordinate 3,282,743 of CAWFKX010000001.1, forward strand.
GGAGCAGGTGCTTCAAATACTGTGTTCGGAAGCCAAGGTTCCTCTACCTTTCTTAGTAAGTTTACTGCTATACTTGCCGCAGGTTTCTTCATAACCAGCTTGGGGTTAGGATACTTTGCTAAAGAGAAAGCTCACCAGCTGACTCAAGTAGGGTTACCCGCTCCGGCCGCCGTTGAAGCGCCAAAGCAAAAGCCGGCAACAGATGATGTTCCGGTGCTTCAAGAGCAAAAGACTGATGTGAATACCACTGACGTACCTCCAGCTCAAGAGCAGAAGTAAAAGGGTTTCAAACGTAGTTTTGCCGAGGTGGTGGAATTGGTAGACACGCAACCTTGAGGTGGTTGTGCCCATAGGGTGTAGGGGTTCGAGTCCCCTTCTCGGTACCATTTGTTCAGGAGAGCCCGCAACAGCGGGCTTTCTTGTCGGTGGAAGTGTGTGATTGACCCAAAATGGTATCAGTCGTATACTTTTGCCCCAGCTTTGTCGCGGGATGGAGCAGTCTGGTAGCTCGTCGGGCTCATAACCCGAAGGTCGTTGGTTCAAATCCAGCTCCCGCAACCAGTTTTACTGGAGCCCCTTTTACAGGGGCTTTTTGTTAGCTGAAAAGATCATAGCGCCGGTATTCAACGGCGTTTCAGGGATGGGCGCTTCGCCCATTTTTTATTTGCATAAGCATGCACGAGGGGGTTCAGGTGTCGAGCAAGCTAGAACAGTTGCAGGCCTTGCTGGCCCCGGTGGTCGTGGCCCTAGGCTATGAATGCTGGGGTATCGAGTTTTCGGCTCAGGGCCGTCACTCAATGTTGCGCATTTATATCGATAAAGAAGGTGGTGTGCTGGTGGACGACTGCGCCATTGTCAGTCGCCAGGTCAGCGGGGTCCTCGATGTGGAAGACCCTATCGCCGTCGAGTACACCCTTGAAGTTTCCTCTCCTGGCATGGAACGCCCACTGTTCACCCTTGAACAGTTCGCCAAGTATGCCGGGGATCAAGTGAAGATAAAGCTGCGTTCTCCCTTCGAAGGGCGTCGCAACTTTCAGGGCCTTCTGCGCGGAGTAGAGGAGCAGGACGTCGTGGTGCAGGTGGATGACCATGAGTTCCTGCTGCCGATCGATATGATCGACAAGGCCAACATTATTCCCAGTTTTGACTGAGACGTGCCAGATACTGCGGATCCCGCGGATCCAATGGCTTGCGAAAGGCGAGGCGTACGATGAGCAAAGAAGTACTGCTGGTTGTTGAGTCGGTATCCAACGAAAAGGGTGTACCGGCCGGCGTAATATTCGAGGCGCTGGAGATTGCTCTGGCAACCGCTACCAAGAAGCGCTTCGAGGACGAAGTGGACCTGCGTGTGGAAATCAACCGCCACACCGGTGCCTACGAAACTTTCCGTCGCTGGGCAGTGGTCGAGGATGAAGACCTGGACGACCCGGCGATCGAACTGGCCGTCGACCAGGCCCAGGCCAAGAAGCCGGGCGCCGTTGCCGGTGACGTGATCGAAGAGAAGATCGAGTCGATCGAATTCGGCCGCATCGCAGCACAGACTGCCAAGCAGGTGATTGTCCAGAAGGTCCGTGAGGCAGAGCGCGCCCAAGTGGTTGACGCTTACCGCGAACGTCTGGGCGAGATCATCTCCGGTACCGTTAAAAAGGTTACCCGTGACAACGTCATCGTGGACCTTGGCAACAACGCCGAAGCCCTGCTGGCCCGCGAGGACATCATTTCTCGCGAAACTTTCCGAGTGGGTGTGCGCCTGCGTGCACTGCTCAAGGAAATCCGCACCGAGAACCGCGGTCCGCAGCTGATTCTGTCGCGTACAGCGCCAGAAATGCTGATCGAACTGTTCCGCATCGAAGTGCCGGAAATTGCCGAAGGCCTGATCGAAGTGATGGCTGCGTCCCGTGACCCGGGTTCGCGTGCCAAGATTGCGGTCCGCTCCAAGGACAAACGCATCGACCCACAAGGTGCCTGCATCGGTATGCGCGGTTCGCGCGTCCAGGCGGTATCGGGTGAATTGGGCGGTGAGCGTGTGGATATCGTCCTGTGGGATGACAACCCCGCGCAGTTCGTGATCAATGCGATGTCCCCAGCTGAAGTGGCGGCGATCATTGTCGATGAGGATGCCCATGCAATGGACATCGCCGTCGGCGCTGACAATCTGGCTCAGGCCATTGGTCGTGGTGGTCAGAACGTGCGTCTGGCCAGCCAGTTGACTGGCTGGACACTGAACGTGATGACCGAATCGGACATCCAGGCGAAGCAACAGGCAGAGACCGGCGACATCCTGCGCAACTTCATCGACGAGCTGGAAGTCGACGAAGAGCTGGCACAGGTGCTGGTTGATGAAGGTTTCACCAGCCTGGAAGAGATTGCCTACGTACCGTTGGAAGAAATGCTCAACATCGACGGCTTTGACGAAGACATCGTCAACGAGCTTCGCGCTCGGGCCAAGGATCGACTGTTGACCAAAGCCATCGCTACTGAGGAAAAGCTGGCAGACGCCCATCCGGCCGAAGACCTGCTCTCGCTTGAGGGTATGGACAAGGATTTGGCGATGGAACTGGCGGTGCGCGGCGTGATTACCCGCGAAGACCTGGCCGAGCAGTCAATTGATGACCTGCTCGACATCGACGGCATTGACGATGATCGTGCCGGCAAGTTGATCATGGCCGCCCGAGCCCACTGGTTCGAGTAAGTAGGCGCGGCCTGAGGAGAGAAGTGCATGACGCAAGTCACGGTGAAAGAACTGGCCACAGAGGTCGCCGCACCGGTAGAGCGCCTGTTACAGCAGATGCGTGAGGCAGGTCTGCCGCACACCGACGCCGGACAAGTTGTGACCGATAATGAGAAGCAGGCTCTGCTGGCTCATTTGAAAAGCAGCCACAAGGCTAAAGCGGAAGAACCACGCAAGATCACCTTGCAGCGCAAGACCACCAGCACCCTGCGTGTGGCTGGCAGCAAGAGCATCAGCGTAGAAGTACGCAAGAAGAAAGTTTTCGTACAGCGCAGCCCGGAAGAAATCCAGGCTGAGCAGAAGCGCGAGCTGGAAGAGCGCCGCGCGGCTGAAAACGCTGCGCGTCAGAAAGCCGAGCAGGAAGCTGCCCGTCAGCGTGCCGAAGAAGAAGCACGTCGTCCGGCCGCGCCGGCGTCGGCTGCTGCCCCGGCACCTGCCGTGGAAGCGCCTGCTGCCGCGCCTGCTGTTGTCGACCTGGGTGCCGTTGCACCTGCGCCGGCTGCCGACCGCAAGAAAGACGAGCCTCGTCGCCCGGACAAACCGCGCAACGACGACGCCCGTCGCAACGATGGCGAGCGCAAGAACGCGCCGCACCGTGCCACGGTCAAGGAAAAAGCGCCGACGCCACGTGCCGCCCCGCGTACCACCGACGAGGAAAGCGATGGCTTCCGTCGTGGCGGTCGTGGCAAGTCCAAGCTCAAGAAGCGTAACGCTCACGGCTTCCAGAACCCTACCGGTCCTGTGATTCGTGACGTGCAGATTGGCGAGACCATCACTGTCGGCGATCTGGCCGCGCAGATGTCGGTCAAGGCTGCCGAAGTCATCAAGTTCATGTTCAAGCTGGGTACCCCGGCCACCATCAACCAGGTTCTGGACCAGGAAACTGCCCAACTGGTTGCTGAAGAACTGGGCCACAAGGTGACCCTGGTCAGCGATACCGCCCTGGAAGACTCCCTGGCCGAATCGTTGAAGTTCGAAGGCGAGGCGTTTGCCCGTGCTCCGGTCGTGACCGTAATGGGCCACGTTGACCACGGTAAGACTTCCCTGCTGGACTACATCCGTCGTGCCAAGGTAGCTGCAGGCGAAGCCGGCGGCATCACCCAGCACATCGGTGCGTACCACGTTGAAACCGACCGTGGCATGGTGACGTTCCTCGACACCCCTGGTCACGCCGCGTTTACCGCCATGCGTGCCCGTGGTGCCAAGGCCACCGACATCGTGATCCTGGTGGTTGCAGCCGACGACGGCGTGATGCCACAGACCATCGAAGCCGTTCAGCACGCCCAGGCTGCTGGCGTGCCGCTGGTTGTCGCGGTGAACAAGATCGACAAGCCGGGTGCAGACCTGGACCGTATCCGCAGCGAGCTGTCGGTACACGGCGTGACCTCGGAAGAGTGGGGTGGTGACACCCCATTCGTACCCGTCTCGGCCAAGCAAGGTACTGGCGTCGACGAGCTGCTGGAAGCCGTTCTGCTGCAGGCCGAAGTACTGGAACTGAAGGCAACCCCTTCGGCCCCAGGCCGTGGCGTGGTGGTTGAATCGCGTCTGGACAAGGGCCGTGGCCCGGTGGCTACCGTTCTGGTTCAAGACGGTACCCTGCGTCAAGGCGACATGGTGCTGGTCGGTTCGAACTACGGCCGCGTGCGTGCCATGCTCGACGAGAACGGCAAGCCGATCAAGGAAGCAGGTCCGGCCATTCCGGTCGAGATCCTGGGCCTGGACGGTACCCCGGACGCTGGCGACGAGATGAGCGTGGTTGCCGACGAGAAGAAAGCCCGTGAAGTGGCTCTGTTCCGTCAAGGCAAGTTCCGCGAAGTGAAGCTGGCCCGTGCTCACGCCGGCAAGCTGGAAAACATCTTCGAAAACATGGGCCAGGAAGAGAAGAAGACGCTCAACATCGTCCTCAAATCCGACGTCCGTGGTTCGCTGGAAGCTTTGCAGGGCGCTCTGAACGGCCTGGGCAACGACGAAGTGCAAGTGCGCGTGGTCGGTGGCGGTGTCGGTGGTATCACCGAATCCGACGCCAACCTGGCACTGGCCTCCAATGCAGTACTGTTCGGCTTCAACGTGCGTGCCGATGCCGGCGCGCGCAAGATCGTCGAGCAGGAAGGTCTGGATATGCGTTACTACAACGTGATCTACGACATCATTGAAGACGTCAAGAAAGCCCTGACCGGTATGCTGGGCAGCGACGTTCGCGAGAACATCCTGGGCATCGCCGAAGTGCGTGACGTGTTCCGTTCGCCGAAGTTCGGTGCGATCGCCGGCTGTATGGTCGTCGAAGGTACTGTGTACCGTAACCGTCCTATCCGCGTACTGCGCGAAGACATCGTTATCTTCGAAGGCGAGCTGGAATCCCTGCGCCGCTTCAAGGATGACGCGTCCGAAGTGCGTGCCGGCATGGAATGCGGTATCGGCGTCAAGAGCTACAACGACGTCAAGGTCGGTGACAAGATCGAAGTCTTCGAGAAGGTCCAAGTGGCTCGTACGCTCTAACCCGCGAGCTAGAGGAGTGCACCAGGTTCGCCTGGGCACTCTAAACGCAACGCCCGGTCCGGCTTTAGCCTGGCCGGGCGTTTGCCGCTTCAGTTACAGGTAAGAATTCATGGCAAAAGAATACAGCCGTACCCAGCGCATCGGCGACCAGATGCAACGCGAGCTGGCGCAACTGATCCGCCGCGAGATCAAGGATCCGCGCGTGGGCCTGGTGACCATCACCGCCGTCGACGTCAGCCGCGACGTGGGCCATGCCAAGGTGTTCATCACCGTCATGGGCCAGGACAGCGCCGAAGACATCAAGCAGACCATCAAGGTGCTGAACTCCGCCGCAGGCTTCCTGCGCGTGCACCTGGGCAAGGAAATGAAGCTGCGCAGCGTGCCGCAACTGCACTTCCATTACGATGAAAGCGTGACCCGTGGTGCCCAGCTTTCCGCGCTGATCGAGCGTGCCGTGGCCGAAGACAGCCAGCACCAGGAAGTCGACGGCAAACCAGGCACCGAGGAGTAAGCGGTGGCTCAGGTCAAGCGTATCCGTCGTAACGTCAGCGGTATCATCCTGCTGGACAAGCCGTTGGGCTTCACCTCCAACGCCGCCCTGCAGAAAGTCCGCTGGCTGCTCAATGCCGAGAAGGCCGGTCACACCGGCAGCCTCGACCCGCTGGCCACCGGCGTGCTGCCGCTGTGCTTCGGCGAAGCCACCAAGTTCTCGCAATACCTGCTCGATTCCGACAAGGGCTACGAGACGGTCATGCAGATGGGCCAGACCACCACCACGGCCGACGCCGAAGGTGAAGTGCTGCAGACCCGCCCGGTGACCGTTGGTCGTGACGATATCGACGCTGTTTTGCCACAATTTCGTGGTCAAATCAGTCAGATACCGCCGATGTACTCCGCCCTCAAGCGTGATGGTCAGCCCCTTTACAAGCTTGCTCGTGCAGGGGAAGTAGTGGAGCGCGAGGCGCGTTCTGTTACTATTGACCGGTTGGAATTGCTTGCCTTCGATGACACCCGCGCACGGTTGTCGGTAGGGTGCTCCAAAGGCACCTATATCCGCACCCTGGTGGAGGACATTGGCGAGCAGTTGGGTTGCGGCGCCTACGTTGCAGAGCTGCGTCGCACCCAGGCAGGCCCCTTCACGCTGGCCCAGACAGTCACCCTCGAAGAACTCGAGCGCGTGCATGCCGAGGGCGGCAACGAGGCGGTCGACCAGTTCCTCATGCCTTCGGACAGCGGCCTGCAGGATTGGCCGCTGTTGCAGTTCTCCGAGCACAGTGCGTTCTACTGGCTGCACGGACAACCGGTACGAGCCCCCGACGCGCCGAAATTCGGCATGGTGCGGGTGCAGGATCACAACGGTCGCTTCATTGGTATCGGTGAAGTGAGCGAAGACGGGCGCGTGGCGCCGCGTCGACTGATTCGGTCAGAATGACCGAACGAGGGTGGCTGTTAACAGGCACGGTTATCCCTCACTTTTAAATACGAGGATCTGTCCTCGGCCTGTTGGAAATCGTTTGTTTCGATTTCCTTAGTTATGGAGATGCCCACATGGCACTTAACGTTGAAGAAAAAGCTAAGATCGTTGGTGAGTTCCAGCAAGCCGCTGACGACACCGGTTCGCCAGAAGTGCAGGTTGCACTGCTGACTGCCAACATCAACAAGCTGCAAGGCCACTTCAAGGCCAACGGCAAAGACCACCACTCGCGTCGTGGCCTGATCCGTATGGTTAACCAGCGTCGTAAGCTGCTGGACTACCTGAAGGGCAAAGACACCACTCGTTACAGCGCCCTGATCGGCCGTCTGGGTCTGCGTCGCTAATAGCGGCCCGGGCTTGTGGTGTGCGCGGCGTGTTGCCTCCGTCGAATCCGGCGCCTGGCGCCGGAGCTGACGAACACGCCGTGCGTATCAATGAGGTTGGTTGGCTGTGCTGCAGCAGTGCTTAGGCGCTGATGCAGGGCAGGCTTCCAGCCTCAAGTTTTATCTGGACTGCCAAAGGGGCCGATTCCCCTTGCTGCCCAAGAATTTCGCAAGAAACCAGTTCCCCCAGAGCCATTGAAGAAGGTAGGAAACCGTGAACCCGGTAATCAAGAAGTTCCAGTTCGGTCAATCGACCGTAACCCTCGAGACTGGCCGTATTGCCCGTCAAGCCTCCGGTGCCGTACTGGTAACCGTCGACAACGACGTGACCGTGCTGGTAACTGTTGTAGGTGCCAAGCAAGCTGATCCAGGCAAGGGCTTCTTCCCCCTGTCCGTGCACTACCAGGAAAAGACCTACGCCGCCGGCAAGATCCCTGGTGGTTTCTTCAAGCGCGAAGGCCGTCCTTCCGAGAAAGAGACCCTGACCTCGCGCCTGATCGACCGTCCGATCCGTCCGCTGTTCCCTGAAGGCTTCATGAACGAAGTCCAGGTTGTCTGCACCGTGGTGTCGACCAGCAAGAAGACTGATCCGGACATCGCTGCCATGATCGGTACCTCGGCTGCCCTGGCCATCTCCGGTATTCCGTTCGAAGGCCCGATCGGCGCCGCCCGCGTTGCTTTCCACGAAAGCACCGGCTACCTGCTGAACCCGACTTACGAGCAACTGGCTGCTTCGAGCCTGGACATGGTTGTCGCCGGTACTTCCGACGCCGTGCTGATGGTTGAATCGGAAGCCAAAGAGCTGACCGAAGACCAGATGCTGGGCGCCGTGCTGTTCGCCCACGACGAATTCCAGGCCGTGATCAAGGCCGTCAAGGAACTGGCCGCCGAAGCTGCCAAGCCTACCTGGGCCTGGGCTCCACAAGCCGAAGCCACCGAACTGCTGGGTGCTATCCGCGCAGAATTCGGTGCCGCTATCTCCGACGCCTACACCATCACCGTCAAGGCCGACCGTTACGCTCGCCTGGGCGAGCTGAAAGATCAGGTCGTGGCCAAGCTGTCCGGTGAAGAAGGCCAGCCTTCGGCCAGCGACGTCAAAGCTGCATTCGGCGAAATCGAATACCGCACGGTTCGCGAAAACATCGTCAACGGCAAGCCACGTATCGACGGCCGCGACACCAAGACCGTGCGCCCGCTGAACATTGAAGTCGGCGTGTTGCCGAAAACCCACGGTTCGGCCCTGTTCACCCGTGGCGAAACCCAGGCCCTGGTGGTCGCGACCCTGGGTACTGCCCGTGACGCGCAGTTGCTGGACACCCTGGAAGGCGAGAAGAAAGACCCCTTCATGCTGCACTACAACTTCCCTCCGTTCTCGGTGGGCGAGTGTGGCCGCATGGGCGGTGCTGGCCGTCGCGAAATCGGTCACGGCCGTCTGGCCCGTCGTTCGGTCCAGGCCATGCTGCCGGCCGCTGACGAATTCCCGTACACCATCCGCGTGGTGTCGGAAATCACCGAATCGAACGGTTCGAGCTCCATGGCTTCGGTCTGCGGCGCTTCCCTGGCCCTGATGGACGCCGGTGTACCGATGAAGGCACCTGTTGCCGGTATCGCCATGGGCCTGGTGAAAGAAGGCGAGAAGTTCGCCATCCTCACCGACATCCTGGGTGACGAAGACCACCTGGGCGACATGGACTTCAAGGTGGCCGGTACTGCCAAGGGCGTTACCGCTCTGCAGATGGACATCAAGATCAACGGCATCACCGAAGAGATCATGGAAATCGCCCTGGGCCAGGCCCTGGAAGCGCGCCTGAACATCCTCGGCCAGATGAACCAGATCATCGGCACGTCGCGTGCAGAGCTGTCGGAAAACGCTCCGACCATGATCTCCATGAAGATCGACACCGACAAGATCCGTGATGTCATCGGTAAAGGCGGCGCGACTATCCGTGCCATCTGCGAAGAAACCAAGGCTTCGATCGACATCGAAGACGACGGCACCATCAAGATCTTCGGCGAAACCAAGGAAGCGGCCGAGGCTGCCAAGCAGCGCGTTCTGTCGATCACCGCGGAAGCCGAGATCGGCAAGATCTACGTCGGCAAGGTCGAGCGTATCGTCGACTTCGGCGCCTTCGTCAACATCCTGCCTGGCAAGGACGGTCTGGTTCACATCTCGATGCTGAGCGACGCTCGCGTAGAGAAAGTGACCGACATCCTGAAAGAAGGCCAGGAAGTTGAAGTACTGGTGCTGGACGTGGACAACCGTGGCCGTATCAAGCTGTCCATCAAGGACGTTGCTGCTGCCAAGGCTTCCGGCGTTTAATTAGCTGGTTGTACAGAAAGGGCCCTTCGGGGCCCTTTTTTCGTGCGCGTTTGTCGTGGCTACGCGGCGCCTGGGACGAGGCCCCCCGGCTTCGTCAGGACCACTTCGATTTACCTTTACCCAGTTCTTTAGCGGACATGCAACTTGCACGCGTTTTTTTCCCCAAGCATGCAATGTGCACGATGCGACAAAATCACCAAAATCGTAACTAATTGATTTTGTTGATGATTATACGATTTCAAATGTTGGCACACGCCCTGCAACGGTATAGCTAACCCTGCTGCCAAGCCATGCTGGCGCAGACTTCTCGAAAAACAGGAGTGACTCGTATGAAAAAGTTCGCTATTGCTGCCGCTACTGCTACCGCTCTGACCCTGGCCATGGGCAACTTCGCGTTCGCCGCTGAAACCACTTCGTCGAACGGTACCGTTGCCAAAACCGAACAAGCCGGTTCTGACACCTGGATCACCACCAAGGTCAAAGCCAACCTGCTGACCGAGAAAGGCATTCCAGGTAGCGACATCACCGTCGAAACCAACCACGGCGTGGTTACCTTGGCTTCGAAAGCCGGCGTTACCCTGACTGCGGCCCAGAAAACCACCGCCGTCAACATCGCCAAGAAAACCAAGCACGTCAAATCGGTATCGGCTGACGCGCTCGAAACTCAGTAATCGCTTCATGCGAAGGGCACAGGATGTGCCCGCTCTAAGCCCCGGCCTTGCGCCGGGGCTTTTTTGTGCCTGGATCAGTCAGCTTCCAGATGCAGGTTGGTCACCACCGTGCCGTCTTTCTGCGCATCGCCGATGATGGTATCGATCAGGAACACCTTCTCATCCGGCAACTGCCCCTTGTCCACCAGGAAGGCCTTGATGCTCGCCGAGCGTGCTTGCCCCAGCGTGCGCAACAGTTGCTCATCGGTGCTCCAGGACTTGATCACCGCATCACGCAGATTGGTCTCACGCTGCTGTTTCTCCAACTGCGCCCACTCGGCAGGTGGCGCCTGGTTGAGGCGCGTGCGGTAGATGGCCGGCAGCATTGGTGCCTTTTCGTCGTCGGGCACGGTCAACTGCGACGCCTGGGCCGGCACCTTGTCGCCGCGCCGCTGCAGCATCTTGAAGTAGGTGCTCTGGTATTCGCGCTCCAGGCGCTGCTGGGCTACCAGCGGGCCGTCGCTGCTGGCCGCCGCGCCACCTTCCACTTCCAGGTGCAGGCCCGGGCGTGCTTTCAGGCCTGCGGCCAGTTTCAGCAGATTGGCCTGGGCGCTGGGGCTCAGGTCGCTGGAACCCGGGGCGAAGGCGATGTTGCTCAGGTCCGCCTGGTCGCCACCGCTGACCAGGCTGCCGATCAGTTTGAAGGGCGCCGCCACGGCCTTGACCACCAGGTTGCGCAGGGTCTGCCAGACGATGGGCATCACGCTGAACTGCGGGTTGTTGAGGTCGCCGGTGATGGGCAGCTCGATGTTGATCTGGCCGTTGACGTCCTTGAGCAACGCAATCGCCAGCCGCACCGGCAGGCTCACGGCGTCCGGGCTGTCGACCTTTTCCCCCAGCTCCAGTTGGTCCACCAGCACCTTGTTTTCGGCCTTCAGTTGGCCCTTGGTGATCACGTAGTGCAGCTGCAGGTTCATCCGCCCCTTGCGAATGCGGTAGCCAGCGAACTTGCCCGAGTAGGGCGTCAGCGTGGTCAGTTCGAGGCGGTTGAAGCGAGTGTCGATATCCAGGCTGGCCATGGGGTCGAACGGCGTCAGCGCGCCTTCGATGGTCACGGGGGCATAGCGGTCGACCTTGCCTTTGATATCTACCTTGGCGGGCTTCTGCTGCTGGCTGTCGATGGTGCCGATGGTACCGTTGAGCTGCTGGATGTTGGTGGCGAAGTTCGGCGTCAGGCTGGAGTCGGCGAAAAATGCTGAACCGTCGTTGATGCTGATGCCGCCTACATGGATGAGCAGCGGTTTGCTTGCGCTGGCCGCGGCAGGCTTGGCGTTGGCCTGGGCCTTGGCATTCTGCGACTGGGGTATCAGCAGGTCGTTGATGCTGGTGGTGCGGTCTTCGTTGATCATGAAGCGGGCGTAGGGTTGCACCAGGGTGACCTTGTCGATGGTCAGGCTGTTGCCATGCTCGTAGTCCAGCCCCTCCAGTTGCAGCTGCTGCCATTTGACGAAGTCACGGCCCTTGACCGTGTCCAGGGTCTGCAGCTGGTCCACCTGTGCGCGACCGGTGATGCTCAGGGTCAGCGGGTCAATGTTCTTCAGGTTCACCGCCAAGTCGCTGCCCAATTGGCCGCTGCGCAATTCCAGGCGTATGAATGGGCTGATGTAGGCCTGGGCCACGCGCAGGTCGATGTCCTGGGTATTGACCTTGAGGTTGGCGGTCACAGGCGCCAGGTTGACCTCGCCACTGGCGCTGATCTTGCCTTGCTTGCCCAGGCCGGTGTCTACCTTGAGGGTGAAGGGCGATTTGTTCAGGCTGTCGAAGTTCTGCACATCCACGTTCAGCGGGCCGAGCTCCAGGGCCACTGGTTCCTTCTGCATGCGGTCGGCCAGGTGCACTTGGTAGTCACGCAGTTGCACGTCCTTGAGCAGCACTTGCCACGGCTTGCTCGGTGCGCTGGGTACCGGTTGCGTGGCGGGCTTGGCGTCGGCGGTGGCGGGGGCGTTCTTTTCCTCGGGTGGCGGTGCCTTTTTCTCGCTGGCGAACAGCTTCTGCCAGTCCAGCTGGCCATCGGCTTCGCGCGCCGCCCAGGTTTCCAGCTTGTTGCTGCGGATCTTGCCAACGGTGACCAGCTGCTTGGCCAGGTCCACCGAGGTATCGCTGACGTCCAGGCGCTCCAGCTTGACCAGGGGGCGGCCATCCGGGGCGTTGAGGGCGAAGGGGGCGATGCTCACCGACGCGTTGGTGAGGTTCAGCTCAGTGTCCTTGGACAAGTCCAGGGAGTAGTCGGTGCTGAGGTTGAGAATGCCATCCTGCAGGGCCAGTGGCAGTGCGTCTCGCACATAGGGCCACCAGACCTTCATTTTGCCGTCGGTGACCTTCAGCGTGCCTTGCGAGGTGATGGGCACCAGGCTGATGTGGCCTTTCCAGTCCACCTGGCCGCCATCGGGGCCGGCGGCGACCAGGGTCATGTCGGCGTTGTCGTCGGGCAGGGTGCTGAGGTTTTTCAGTTCCAGGTTCATCGAGTTGTAAAGGAACTCGATCGGCTCGCTGGGGCGCACGTCCTTGAAGTGCAGGTAGCCTTCGCTCAGCTTGATGCTGGCGATGCGTACGGGGAACGGCTTGCTGGGCGGCTCATCGGCCTTGGCCGGCGTGCTGGGCGGCAACGTGAACAGCTGCGCCAGGTTGAGGGTGCCGTCCTTGTTGAACTGCAGCTCGGTGCGCGGCTTTTCCAGCTCGATGGCCTCCAGGTGCACGGCGCGGGTCCACAGGCTGTCGATTTGCAGGTTGGCGTACAGGCGCTCGAAGCCGATCTGCTCGATGCCCGGCTCACCGATGTGCAGGCCCCACAGAGTCAGCTCCAGGCTGAACGGGTTGAACTCCAGCCGCTCCAGGTGCGCCGGCACGCTCGAATACTTGGCCAACTGCTGATTGGCGATGCGCAGCCCTATGCCTGGAAGAATCAGGAAGCCCAGCAGGCTATAAAGCGCGATCGCGGTCAGTACGGCGCCGAGGGCGCGTATCAATCCTTTGGGCATGTGCGGCGTCTACTGTCTCGATGGGGAGTGCTTGGAGTATGGCACGCCTGTCTGGTTCCGAAGACTTGTCCGCAATGTGTGTAGGACTTTTCTGAAATGTTACGTAGGCGTCCCTGCCTACGATGGGCTCAGAGTTGCAAGACCAGGGTTTTGAGCGGTGGCTGGCCGTCCGTGGACGGGAAGTCGCTGGCCGGGGTGATCACCTGCCAGTCGCGCACCGGGCGCCCGGCTTTCTCCGCGCAGCGCAGCACTTGCTCGCGCCAGTCGTCGAAGGCGACCTTCGCCAGGTTGTTGCAGCAGATCAGCACACCGTCGTCAGCGGTGGTCAGTAGGGCCGGCTTGAGCAGGCTCTGGTAATCGCGCAGCAGGTCGACGGTACCGAAGGCGCTCTTGGCCCAGGCCGGTGGGTCGAGGAACACCAGGTCGTACTGGCGCTGCTCCAGGCGCGCGTAGCTGGGCAGTTTCTGCCCGCGACGCTGGCTGATGGGCAAGCCGGCCAACTGGCGGATGGCCGGGAAGTAGTCCGACTGCACGAAGCTCATGGGTTGCAGCTGCGGGTTCAGTGCACCGTTTTCCTTGCCCACGGCCAGGTTGCCTTCGGCGAAGTCCAGATTGCACACCTCGCGGGCACCACCGGCCGCGGCGCTCAGGCCCACGCCGCAGGTGTAGGCAAACAGGTTCAGCACGCTTTTGCCCCGGCTGTTGGCCTTGACCCAGCCACGGGCGTTGCGCAGGTCGAGAAACAGCAGCGGGTCCTGGCCGGCATGACGGCCGCGCACGCGGTAGTTCAGGCCCCACTCGTGGCCCACCATGTCCACCAACGCCGCCTCTTCGGGCTGGTACACGTTGTCCTGGCGGTCGATGCGCGAATTGCCGCGCGACCGGTCGTTGTACACCAGCGCCAATTCAACGCCCAGTTCGGCATTGATGGCTTCGTGGAGGGCGAGCAGCTCCGGCAGTTCCAGCGACTGGTGGAAGCTTTGCACCATCAGTTGCGGGCCATAGCGGTCTGCGGTCAGGCCACCGGCGCCTTCCTGGCTGCCGTGGAACAACCGGTAGCAATCAGTGCCCTGGGCATGCAGCTCGGCGAGCAGGTTCTTGCGGGAATCGAGAGCGGCGCGCAGCGCCTTGTTCACAGTGGACATGCGCGTACGCCGTTGAAAGGGGGGGCCTAGTTTAGCATTGTGTGAGAGCTGGCAGGCCAGCTCTCACCTGTCATGCAATGCCCATGCGCCGCCGCGCGCGGTGCACCGAGCCGTCGCGCACCGCCCAGCGCAGTATCGGCGCCGTGCTGCCGATGCCGCTGCGCACCAGGCGGCGCTTGAGGTCGCTTTGCGGCAGTTCGAGCAGGGCGCTGGCCCAGTCGGGCAGCAGGTCGACGCCGGCCTGCATCATCAGGGCGCCAAAGGGCTTGGCGAGGCGGCTGGGGGCAGGGGCGTTCATCAGCAGGCGAATGACTTCGCGGCTGCGGTGGTCGCACACCAGCTGTGGGCGAATGCCCTCCAGGTACTCGGCAATTTCCTGCCGCGACGCCGGCACATGGCGCGCGCCCAGGCGTTCGGCGATCAAGGCGATCTCGGCGTAGTAGCGATCCTGGTCCGCGCCTGACAGGTGCGGGTTGCGATAGCGCAGGTGGGCGGCCAGGAAGTGGCTGACTTCGGCCACGTGCACCCAGGTCAGCAACTCGGGGTCGCTGGCGGCATAAGGGCGGCCGTCCTCGGCATGGCCCACCACCTGCAGATGGATGGTGCGCACCTTGTCGATCAGCCAGTCGGCATCGCGGGTGGCGCCAAACGTGGTGCCGGAGATGAACTGCCCGGTGCGGCGCAGGCGCCCGAGCATGTCGGTGCGAAAATTCGAATGGTCCCAGACCCCGGCCAGCGCCAGTGGGTGCAGGGCCTGCAGCATCAGCGCGCTGATGCCGCCCACCAGCATGCTGGTGAAATCACCGTGCACTTGCCAGCACACCGCCTGGGGGCCGAACAGGCCGGGGTCGCCCTTGGGGTTTTCCAGGTCCAGCTGGCCCAGGGACAGGCCGGTCAGGCTGAGGACTTGCTTTTCGATGCGACGACGAATGAATTCCATGGGCAGCTTGGGTCAAGGCGCGGCCGGTAGCGTGCGGCCGCGCGGGTTTCAGCGGTTCAGGCGCTGGTCGATCAGGCCTTGCACCACACTGGGGTCGGCCAGGGTCGAGGTGTCGCCCAGGCTCTCGGTTTCGTTGCAGGCTATCTTGCGCAGGATACGCCGCATGATCTTGCCGGAGCGGGTCTTGGGCAAGGCCGGGGCCCACTGAATCAGCTCCGGGCGGGCAAAGCCGCCGATTTCCTTGCTGACCAGTTCCAGCAGTGTCTTGCGCAGGGCGTCGTCGCCGGTCACGCCCTTCATCGGCGTGACAAAGGCATAGATGCCCTGGCCCTTGAGATCGTGAGGGTAACCGACCACAGCGGCTTCGGCGACACTGTCGTGCAGCACCAGGGCACTTTCCACTTCGGCGGTGCCTATGCGGTGGCCCGATACATTGATCACGTCGTCGATGCGCCCGGTTATCCACAGGTCACCGTCTTCATCGCGGCGCGCGCCGTCGCCGGTGAAGTAGTAACCCGGGTAGGGCTTGAAGTAGGTGTCGAGCATGCGCGGGTGGTCGCCGTAGACGCTGCGGATTTGCCCCGGCCAACTGGCCTTGATCACCAGCACGCCGCTGCCGGGGCCTTCCAGCACCTTGCCGTGTTCATCCAGCAGCAAGGGCTGCACGCCGAAGAACGGTTGGGCGGCGCAACCAGGCTTGATACGCCGGGTGCCGGGCAGCGGCGTGAGCATGATGCCGCCTGTTTCGGTCTGCCACCAGGTGTCGACAATGGGGCAGCGTTGGCGGCCCACTTGGTTGAAGTACCACTCCCAGGCCTCGGGGTTAATCGGTTCGCCGACGCTGCCGAGCAAGCGCAGGCTGTCGCGTGAGGTGGTCGCCAGCGCCGCTGGCCCTTCGCGCATCAGCGCCCGCAGGGCCGTGGGGGCGGTGTAGAAGATGTTCACGTGGTGTTTGTCGATTACTTGCCAGAAGCGCGAGGCGTCGGGGTAGCTGGGCACGCCTTCGTAGATCAGGGTGGTAGCGCCATTGGCCAGTGGGCCATAGACGATGTAGCTGTGGCCGGTGACCCAACCGACGTCGGCGGTGCACCAGAACACTTCGCCATCGCGGTAATCGAACACGTACTTGAAGGTCATGGCTGCCTGCAGCAGGTAGCCGGCCGTGGTGTGCAACACGCCCTTGGGCTTGCCGGTGGAGCCGGAGGTGTAGAGGATGAACAGCGGGTCTTCGCTGGCCATGGACTCGGGCGGGCAGTCGGGGCTCACGCCGTGCACGGCTTCGTGGTACCACAGGTCGCGACCGGGCTGCCATTGCACCTCGCCCTGGGTGCGTTGCACCACCAGTACGGTGCTGACGTTGGGGCAGCCTTGCAGGGCTTTGTCGACGTTGTTCTTGAGCGGTACATATTTACCACCGCGCACGCCTTCATCCGCGGTAATCACCGTGCGGCAATCGGCGTCCAGAATGCGGTCGCGCAGGGCATCGGGGGAAAAGCCGCCGAACACCACCGAATGCACGGCGCCAATGCGCGCGCAGGCCAGCATGGCGTACGCCGCTTCCGGCACCATGGGCATGTAGATGCACACCCGGTCACCCTTGCCCACGCCGCGTTCCTTGAGCACGTTGGCCAGCCGGCAGACGTTGTGGTGCAGCTTGCGGTAGGTGATTTCCGCCGATTCGACGGGGTTGTCACCTTCCCACACGATGGCCACCTGATCGCCACGGCTGGCCAGGTGGCGGTCGATGCAGTTGTAGCTGACGTTCAGGCGCGCACCCTCGAACCAGTTGGCCTGGCCCCGGTGCAGGTCGCTGTGGTGCACATGGTCCCAGGGCTTTATCCAGTCCAGGAAGCGTTTGGCCTGCTCGGCCCAGAAGGTCTCGGGATGGTCGATGGATTGCCGGTAAAGGCGCTGGTAGGCGGCGTCATCAAGGCTGGCAGCGCGGCGTGTGGCGTCGGCTTGGGGGAAGTGGGTGATGTCGAACATGGCGGTGGTCCTTGTTCTTGTGGGTCACACCGTTAAGCGTAGCTTCTGCGTTTACGTGGGGGGGCGGCCCCGGGCTGCGGCCGGTGCCACGGGTGTTGTGCGGGCAAAAAAATCCCCTCGGGGGGAGGGGATTTTTTTCAGGCTGGGATCAACCGCGGTGACGACCGCGGAAGTAATTGATCAGGCCCTGGGTGGAAGCGTCCTCGGCCGGCTCTTCGATGCCGCCGGTCAGGCGCTGGTACACGCCCTTGCCCAGTTCCTTGCCCAGCTCCACGCCCCATTGGTCGAAGGCGTTGATGCCCCACAGCACGCTCTGCACGAACACCTTGTGCTCGTACATGGCCACCAGGGCGCCCAGGCGGCGCGGGCTGATGCGTTCTACCACCAGGGTGTTGCTCGGGCGGTTGCCCGGGATCACCTTGTGCGGCGCCAGCTTCTGGATGGCTGCTTCGTCCATGCCTTTCTCGCGCAGTTCGGCTTCGGCCTCGGCGCGGGTCTTGCCCAGCATCAGCGCCTGGCTCTGCGACAGGCAGTTGGCGAACAGCCACTGGTGGTGGTCGGCCACCGGGTTGAAGCTGACCACCGGCACGATGAAATCCGCCGGAATCAGTTGGGTGCCCTGGTGCAGCAATTGGTGGTAGGCGTGCTGACCGTTGCAACCCACGCCGCCCCAGATGACCGGGCCGGTGTCGGTGCTCACCGGTGTGCCGTCCTGGCGCACGCTCTTGCCGTTGGATTCCATGTCCAGCTGCTGCAGGTGCTTGGTGATGTTGCGCAGGTAATGGTCGTACGGCAGGATCGCATGGGCCTGCGAGCCCCAGAAGTTGCCATACCACACGCCCAGCAGGGCCAGCAGCACCGGCATGTTCTGTTCGAACGGCGCGGTCTGGAAGTGCTGGTCCATGGTATAGGCGCCCGACAGCAGCTCCTTGAAGTTGGCGGTGCCGATGGCCAGGGCGATAGGCAGGCCAATGGCCGACCACAGCGAGTAACGACCGCCTACCCAGTCCCACATCGGGAAAATGTTCTCTTCACGGATACCGAAGGCCACGGCCGCGGCGTTGTTGCTCGACACGGCAATGAAGTGGCGATGCAGTTCGGCTTCCGAACCACCCTGGGCCAGGTACCAGGCGCGCGCGGCCTGGGCGTTTTTCAGGGTTTCCAGGGTGCTGAACGACTTGGACGAGACGATGAACAGCGTGGTCTCGGCGCGCAGCTTGGTGGTCAGCTCGTGGAACTCGCTGCCGTCGATGTTCGCCAGGTAGTGGCAGCGCACGCCCTTCTGGGCGTAGGGCAGCAGCGCTTCGGACACAAGCTCAGGGCCCAGGAACGAACCACCGATGCCGATGTTCACCACGTCGGTGATCGGCTTTTCGGTGTAGCCACGCCACAGGCCATCGTGGATGCGGGTGACCAGTTCGGTGATCTGGTTCAGCACCTTGTGCACTTCCGGCATGATGTTGGTGCCGTTGACGTTGAGCTTGTCGCCCACCGGTCGGCGCAGCGCGGTGTGCAGCGCCGGGCGGCCTTCGGAGGCGTTGAGCAGCTCGCCGGCGAACATCGACTTGATGGCGCCCTGCAGGTCCACTTCACCGGCCAGCTTGACCAGCAGGTCGCGGGTTTCGGTGGTGATCAGGTTTTTCGAGTAGTCGAGGAACAGCCCGCAACCACTCAGGGAAAATTGGTGAAAGCGCTGCGGGTCGGCCGCGAAGGCCTCGCGCATGCTGAAATCCTGCATGGCCTGGCGGTGCTGAGTGAGCGCTTCCCAGGCGGGCAGAGCGGTAACGTCATGAGGTGTACGGTAATACGCCATCGCTGCGGGTTTCCTTGTACTTGGACAGCCGTTGGACACGGGCTCGGTCCGGTCGGTTGCATAAAACTTTGATCAGGCCTTGAGCCACCTACAGTAACCATCTGAGGTGGCGCTGTCTTCGCTTTGTCTGCCGAACGCCCGGTACTTTTTATCAGCACCGGGCCTTGCAGGATAGCATTCAGGCGTGGGCGTCGAGATCCAGGTGCAGGTTATCGATCAGGCGCGTGCTGCCCAGGTAGGCGGCGGCGATGATCGCCACGTCACGGTCTTGTGCCGTGGCCGGGCGCAGGTTGATGGCGTGGCGGATCTCGAAATAGTCCGGCCTGAAGCCGGCCGCGGTGATCTGCTCGCGGGCTTCGTTCAACAGACGCTCATAGTCACGCTCGCCAGCGCTGATGGCCTGCGCCACGTGCTGCAGCGCGCGGTACAGGGCCGGCGCGGTGGCGCGCTGGTCGGCGGTCAGGTACCCGTTGCGCGACGACAGCGCCAGGCCGTCCTCGGCGCGCACGGTGGCCTCGCCGATGATCTGGATGGGCATGTTCAGGTCACGCACCAGCGCACGGATCACCGCCAGTTGCTGGTAATCCTTCTGACCGAACACGGCCAGGTCCGGCTGGACCATGTTGAACAGCTTGCTGACCACCGTGGCCACGCCTTCGAAATGGCCGGGGCGGCTGGCGCCACACAGGCCTTCGGACAGTTGTGGAACGCTGACGCGGGTCTGCACGGCCATGCCGTCGGGGTACATTTCCTCGACGGTGGGCGCGAACAGCAGGTTGCAGCCGGCCTGGATCAGTTTTTCCTGGTCGGCGGCCAGGGTGCGCGGGTACTTGTCCAGGTCTTCACTGGGGCCGAACTGCAGCGGGTTGACGAAAATACTCGCCACCACGAAGTCCACGCGCTGGGCGGCCTTGGTCACCAGGGCCGCATGGCCGCTGTGCAGGTTACCCATGGTTGGCACGAAGCCGATGCGCTTGCCTTCGCTGCGCGCACGGGCCACGGCCGCCCGCAGCTCTTTGACGGTTTTTACGGTGTTCATGCATTAAATCCGTGTTCGGTACCAGGGAAGCTGACTTCTTTAACGGCGCTGACGTAGGCCTGCAGGGCGCTCTGGATGTCTGGCTGGCCGGCCATGAAGTTCTTCACGAACTTGGGCACGCGGCCGGTCAGCGACAGGCCCAGCATGTCATGCAGCACCAGGACCTGGCCGTCCACGGCCGCGCCGGCACCGATACCGATGACCGGGATCTTCACCGCCTGGGTGATTTCGCTGGCCAGCTCGCTGGGCACGCACTCGAGCAGGATCATTGCCGCGCCGGCCTGTTCCAGGGCCATGGCGTCGGCACGCATCTGGCGCGCCTGGGCCTCGTTGCGGCCCTGCACTTTATACCCGCCCAGCACGTTGACGGTCTGTGGCGTCAGGCCCATGTGCACGCACACCGGAATGCCGCGCTCGGCCAGTTGGCGAACGGACTCGGCCAGCCAGGCGGCGCCTTCGACCTTGACCATGTGCGCGCCGGCCTGCATCAGCTGGGCGCTGTTGGCGAACGTCTGTTCCAGGGTGGCACAGGTCATGAAGGGCAGGTCGGCGAGGATCAGTGCACCTTCGTTGCCGCGCTTGACGCTGGCCACGTGGTAGGCCATCTCGGCATTGGTGACCGGCAAGGTGCTGTCGTGGCCTTGCAGCACCATGCCCAGCGAGTCGCCAACCAGCAGAACTTCCACGCCTGCCTGGCAGGCTGCCTGGGCGAAGGTCGCGTCATAGCAGGTCAGCATGGTGATTTTCTCACCCTTGAGCTTGAGGCTCTGCAGGGTGGTCAGGGTAATGTCTGGCATTTGAAAAGGTCCTCAGTCAGGCGCCGTGAATACTGCTGTCTATGAGCGGGTCAAACACAACATCATCTGCCGTGATGTTTTGGAAACGACCGCCAGGCGGGCGTTCCGCGCCGTTTTGCTGCGTTAGTGAGCAACGGGATGCCTATAGTCGTGAGGAGGGCTCGCGAAGTCAATTGGATGTGTTACGGGTGTGTTACTGGGTGGGGGGATTGTGTGTTACCGGGGGGGGGAGGTGCAGAATGCGTTAGGGCGACCAGGTGTTCGCCTTGAGGTGTTGGGCGTTCATTAGATCGATCGCCGCCCGCGCGGCGCTCGATCTCAAGAACGCCAAAAGACCCAACGTGAACACCTGTCAGCCCAGATGCAACCTCAAACCAGCCGCTCCAACCCTTCAAACGGGCAAGCAGCCAGCAGATCCGCCAGCAAACGCCCATCCGCCAGGCGCAGGTCGGCAGGCGCCACCTCGGCCAGCGGGTACAGCACGAAGGCCCGTGCGTGCAGGTGGTAGTGCGGCACGTTCAGGCGCGGCTCATCGATCAGCCGCTCGCCAAACAACAGGATATCCAGGTCCAGCGTGCGCGGCCCCCAGCGTTCGGCGCGAACGCGGCCCTGCTTGTTCTCGATGGCCTGCAGGGCATCGAGCAGGTCCAGCGGCGCCAGCGCGGTCTCCAGGCGGGCGACG
Source organism: uncultured Gammaproteobacteria bacterium (assembly GCA_963816515.1). Classification (GTDB taxonomy): domain Bacteria; phylum Pseudomonadota; class Gammaproteobacteria; order Pseudomonadales; family Pseudomonadaceae; genus Aquipseudomonas. Next base: position 3,304,237 of record CAWFKX010000001.1, read on the forward strand.
GCGTTGGTGTAGCGCGGCTGGCCTGGCGACAGCGATTCACTGCTGTACAGCGCCGACACCGCCAGGCCTTGGCTGTGCGGCAGTCGCCCCAGGGTGTCTATGGCCTGGCGCAGCTGGTCGGCCGGTTCGGCCAGGTTGCTGCCCAGGCCGATGTACACAACGTCCATGCCTACTCGCCCGAATCGGCAGCGGCGCCGCGCTTGCGCTTGGTGCCGCTGCGCTTGCGCTTGCGTGGCCCGGCGCCGGTTTCGTCCTTGCTGCCCAGGTCGCGGATCATGTCGCGGCGTTCGCTGTCGTTGGCGTCCTGGTAGTCGGTCCACCATTCGCCCAGGCCGTCGGTCTGCTCGCCGGCGCTTTCACGCAGCAGCAGGAAGTCGTAGCCGGCGCGGAAACGCGGGTTGTCCAGCAGCAGGTCGGCACGCTTGCCGCTGCGCCGTGGCAGGCGCTCCTGCATGTCCCAGATCTCGCGGATCGGGATGGTGAAGCGCTTGGGGATGGCGATGCGCTGGCACTGTTCGGCGATCAACTGGTGCGCGCCTTCCTGCATGGCCGGAATTGGCGGCATGCCACGTTCCTGCAAATGCAGCACGCGGGCCGGCAGGGCAGGCCACAGCAGGGCGGCGAACAGGAACGCCGGAGTCACCGGCTTGCCTTGCTTGACGCGCAAGTCGGTGTTTTTCAGCGCTTCGCTGATCAGCGTGTGGGTGTAGGTCGGCTGATGTTCCAGGGCGTGGGCACTGGCCGGGAACAGCGGGTCGAACAGTTGCAGGTCGACCAGCATCTCGAAGGTGTCGGCGGCATGGCCCGAGAGGAACAACTTCAGGCATTCCTCGAACAGCCGTGCCGACGGGATTTCGCGCAGCATCGGGGCCAGCTCGCGGATCGGTGCGGCGGTGTGCTTTTCGATGCCGAAATCCAGCTTGGCGGCGAAACGCACGGCGCGCAGCATGCGTACCGGGTCTTCCTGATAGCGCTGGGTTGGGTCGCCGATCAGGCGGATCAGGTGGTTGCGAATGTCGTGCACGCCGTTGGCGTAGTCGAGAATGCGCTCGCTGACCGGATCGTAGTACAGGGCGTTGATGGTGAAATCGCGGCGCTGGGCGTCTTCTTCCAGGGTGCCGTAGACGTTGTCGCGCAGGATGCGACCGCTTTCGTTACGGGACGACTGGTTGCTGTCTTCCTCTTCATCATCCTGGGGATGATTGGCGCGGAAGGTAGCGACTTCGATGATTTCGCGGCCGAAGTGGATATGCACCAGCTTGAACCGGCGACCAATCACACGGGCGTTGCGAAACTCGGCGCGCACCTGTTCGGGGGTGGCGCTGGTGGCGACGTCGAAGTCCTTGGGGGTGATGTTGAGCAGCATGTCACGCACGCAACCGCCCACCAGATAGGCCTGATAGCCAGCGTTTTGCAGGCGTTCGACGATGCTCACCGCATGGCGGCTGAACTGGGTGCGCTGCAGCGAGTGTTGCCCGCTATTGAGCACTTCGGGCGTGGTGCGCAGGTGTTGCGGACGACGCACGGGGGTACGGAAAGACTGGAACAGCTTCTTCAGCATGGGATGCACTGTTTGAAGGAATGTTCGGCCATGAATGGAGAATGACCGCATGATGGGCGGGGATTCTAGCATTTACTCGGGGGATGGTGTAGGACGCAGCGCAACCGGGGGGATGAAACGCGTAAAACAAGGGGTGGAAACTACAAGGGGAGCCGAAGCTCCCCAAGAATGTAGTTGCGTGCTCTTTTTGTTTTTCTGTCCGGGCTTCTTGTTTTTGTTAACGCCCGACCTACAAGGTCGTTGCCTGTAGGCTGCCTCCCTAACCGGGAGTCAAGAGCAAACGGATTGCTTTGGTCGCTGAGCTGCATTCATCCAGTGCGGGTTCTGCTTTTTAGTGCAGTTTTTATTGTTCTCTGCCTGGCTGTGGGGCGGACCCCATTTACAACGCCTCTCCAAAAGAATCAGTTAGCTTCGCCTCCGCCGTGTTGTTCTTGTTATGCGTGAGCCGTTTCATCTTGTTTTTATTCTAGTGTGTCATTTGCTTATTGTTGTTCTTGTACCAAATACATAGCAGGTGCCGTGCCAACTTTTTGAAAGCCTTGTAAATCAAGGGTTTGTGCTCATTGATGGCGCTCGGCCAGCGCCCTCTGAGGACAAAATTCGTTACCTTACGCCTCGGGTTTTGTTACGCCTTACCGGCGGGGGTAACAGTTTGTCACGCCTACCCGTTGTTACCCTGTGACACTGCCGTGACAGCTGAAACGAATCAGCTTTCGCTGGCCACGCCCGACTTGCGGCGCGGTATGCCCAGGCGCTGACGGCGCTCCCACAGGCACTTGCGGCTCACGCCCAATTTGCGCGCCAGTTCCGTTTCGGTCATGTGGTCCTGATGCTCCAGCACGAAATGCTGGAAGTAGTCTTCCAGGGACAGGTCTTCGGTAGGTTCGTGGTTGCTGGCCCCGACATTGTTGGCCTGCTGTGGCGCCAGGCTGTCGAAGGCGGCGTCTTCCAGGTCTTCCATGTCGATGTCGATGCCCAGCAGCTCGGCGGAAATTTCCGCGCTTTCGCTTAGGATCACCGAGCGCTCCACGGCGTTCTCCAGCTCGCGCACGTTGCCTGGCCATGAGTAATGGCGGATGGCCTGTTCGGCATCGGGGGCAAAACGCAGGTCGTTGCGGCCAATGCGCGCGCTCTGGCGAGCGAGGAAGGCGTTGGCGATCTCGTTGACGTCGGCGCCACGCTCGCGCAGGGCGGGCAGCTTCAGGGCGATAACGTGCAGGCGGTAATACAGGTCTTCGCGGAATTGCCCGACCTTGGCCAGGCTTTTCAAGTCCCGGTGGGTAGCTGCGATCAGGCGCACATCGACTTTCTGCGACTGCACCGAGCCCACGCGACGGATCTCGCCTTCCTGCAGCACGCGCAGCAGACGAGCCTGGGCTTCGAGCGGCAATTCGCCGATTTCGTCGAGGAACAGCGTGCCGCCGTCCGCCGCTTCCACCAGGCCGGCACGGCCGGCGCTGGCGCCGGTGAACGCGCCCTTTTCGTGGCCAAACAGTTCGGACTCGATCAGGGTTTCCGGAATGGCCGCGCAGTTGACTGAAATCATCGGCGCCTTGGCCCGGCGTGACAGGTTGTGCAGGGCACGGGCCACCAGCTCTTTACCGGTACCCGACTCACCCTGGATCAGCACGTTGGAGTCGGTCGGCGCCACCTTGCGGATCTTGCTGTACAAGTCCTGCATGGGCGGGCACGAGCCGATGATGCCGATCTCGCCGTTGGCGTTTTCGGCACCGGCGGTCTTGGCGCTGCCGTTGCCGGCGCGTTCGGCCGGGGCGGCTGGTGCTGGCGCCGTCTGGCGGTCGCGCAGGATGCGCGCCACGGCCTGCAGCATCTCGTCGTGGTCGAAGGGCTTGGCGATGTAGTCCACCGCGCCCATTTTCATCGAGTCCACCGCCGAGCGCAGGCTGGCGTAGCTGGTCATGATCAGCACCGGCTTGCCCTGGCCCAGCTTGATCAGTTCGGTGCCCGGTGCGCCGGGCAGGCGCAGGTCACTGACGATCAGGTCGAAGGTGGGAATGGAGAAGCGCTCTTGTGCTTCCTGCACAGAGCCGGCTTCGCTGACCTGGTACTGATTCCGTTCAAGCAGGCGGCGCAGGGCAGAACGAATAATGGTTTCGTCTTCGACGATCAGAATGTGCGGCATTGATTCAATTCTCTCGACGGTCTCAGTTCACGGCGGACGTCGCTTCGACATGACGCGGCAAGGTCACCCGGATACGGGTGCCGCGCTGGCTCTGGGTATCAGCCGGGCTGTCGATGGTGATTTGTCCATAATGCTCTTCAACGATGGAATAGACCAGAGCAAGCCCCAGTCCGGTTCCCTCGCCAGGATCCTTGGTGGTGAAGAACGGTTCGAATAAACGGTCCATGATGTTCTTGGGGATGCCGCTGCCTTCGTCTTCGACGATCAGGTCCACGGTGTGTTCGCTGGCCTCGCTCTTGACCCGCACGGCGCTGCCGGCCTTGGAGGCGTCGCGGGCGTTGGACAGCAGGTTGATCAGCACCTGTGCCAGGCGTTGCGGGTCGCCTTCAACCCAATGGTCAGGGTCGCAGAGGTTGTAGAACTGCACTTCGAAATTGCGCCGGTTCAGGGCCAGCAGGCCGATGGCGTCCTGGGCCACTTCGGCCAGGTTCACCGGCTCGTCGCTGTGCTGGTGGCTGCCGGCGTGGGCGAAGCTCATCAGCGACTGCACGATGCGTGACACGCGCTTGGTCTGTTCGAGGATCTGGCTGCTGAGTTCGGTGATCTCGCCATCATCTTCGCGTTCTTCGCGCAGGTTCTGCGCCAGGCAGGCGATGCCGGTGATGGGGTTGCCGATTTCATGGGCCACGCCCGCGGCCAGGCGGCCGATGCTGGCCAGGCGCTCGGAATGCACCAGCTTGTCTTCCAGCATCTGTGTTTCGGTGAGGTCTTCCACCAGCAGCACCAGGCCGCTGTTGCCCGGTGCCAGGGGCTCGTCAATGGCTGCCTTGTGCAGGTTCAGCCAGCGGATCTGCCCGTCCAGCGCCAGGCGCTGCTTGTGCAAGTGTTCGTCGGGCAGGTTGATGAAGCCCTGCAACAGGCCACGCCACGGCTCGCCGATGGTCACCAGGCGCGAACCCACCACGCGCTGCGCGGCGATGCCGGTGAGCTCTTCCATGGCCTTGTTCCACATCAGGATTTCCTGGTCCTTGGCCAGCGAGCAGACGCCCATGGGCAGTTCCTGCAGGGTTTGCCGGTGGTAGCGGCGCAGGGCGTCGAGTTCGGCGGCAAGGCCGGTCAGGCGCGAGTGGTAGTCTTCCAGGCGGCTTTCGATGAAGTGGATGTCTTCGGTCACGTAGTTTTCGTTGCCGGACTTGTACGGCAGGAATGTCTCGACCATGTCCTGGGCCACGCTGGGGCCCATCAGGCCCGAGAGGTTGGCTTCGATGCGGTCGCGCAAGCGGCGCAATGCGTAGGGGCGGCGCTCGTCGAACGGCAAGTAGAGGTCACGCAGGGCCTGCTCCACTTCCTTTTGCGCGGCCTTGGCGCCCAGCGGCTTGGCCAGTTGCGTGGCGAATTCCTGCGGGGAGGCGGCGTGCAGCTCGCGGCGCTGGGGGCGACGCACATTGTCCACGGCGCAGGCTTCGGCGGCGCTGGCCTCCTCGGGGCTAGGGTTGCTGAACAGCGAGATCAGCGTGAACATCAGCACGTTGGCCGCCAGCGAGGCGATGGCCGCCATGTGCCAGCTGGTGTCGTCGAGCACATAGATCATGTTCAGCAACGGGATGTAGAAGCCCTGCAGGTTGCCGATCAACGGCAGCAGCATGGTCACCATCCATACCAGGATGCCCGCCAGCAGCCCGGCGATGAAGCCGCGGCGGTTGGCCGTGGGCCAATACAGCACCGATAGCACCCCAGGCAGGAACTGCAAGGTGGCGACGAAGGCGACGATGCCCAGGTTGGCCAGGTCCTGGGCGGTGCCCAGCAGCAGGTAGAAGGCATAGCCGGCCATGATGATGGCGACGATCAGGCCACGGCGGGTCCACTTCAGCCAGCGGTAGATATTGCCTTCGGCGGGCGGCTGGTACAGCGGCAGCACCAGGTGGTTCAGGGCCATGCCCGACAACGCCAGGGTGGTGACGATGATCAGCCCGCTGGACGCCGACAGCCCGCCCACGTAGGCCAAAAGCGCCAATGCCTTGCTGTTGGCGGCGATGCCCACCCCCAGGGTGAAGTATTCCGGGCTGGTGGTGGCGCCCAGGCGCAGGCCGGCCCACAGAATCAGCGGCACCGCCAGGCTCATCAGCAGCAGGAACAACGGCAGGCCCCAGCTGGCGCTGACCAGCGAGCGCGGGTTGAGGTTTTCGGTGAACGCCATGTGGTACATGTGCGGCATCACGATGGCCGAGGCGAAGAACACCAGTAGCAGGGTGCGCCAGGGGCCTTCCTGCAGCGGCGTGTGCAGGGCGGCGAGGGCGGTCTGGTTCTGCAGCAGCCACAGTTCAAGTTCGTGGGGGCCGTTGAACACCCCGTACAGGGCGTACAGGCCAATGCCGCCCACGGCTACCAGCTTGATGATGGACTCGAACGCGATGGCGAACACCAGGCCTTCGTGCTTTTCCCGGGTGGCGATATGGCGCGACCCGAAGAAAATGGTGAACAGCGTGATCAGCGCGCAGAAGGCCAGGGCCACGCGGTTCTGCACCGGGTCGCGGGTGAGGATGCTGATGGAGTCGGCCACGGCCTGTATTTGCAAGGCCAGCAGGGGCAGCACGCCGATCAGCATGAACACCGTGGTCAGGGCGCCAGCCCAGGTACTGCGAAAGCGAAAGGCGAACAGGTCGGCGAGGGAGGACAGCTGGTAGGTGCGGGTGATTTTCAGAATCGGGTACAGCAGCACCGGCGCCAGCAGGAATGCCCCGGACACCCCCAGGTAACACGCCAGAAAGCCGTAGCCATACTGGTACGCCAGGCCCACGGTGCCGTAGAAGGCCCAGGCGCTGGCGTACACGCCCAGCGACAGCGTGTAGGTGAGGGGGTGGCGAATGATTGCACGCGGAATCATTCCGCGCTCGCTGACCCAGGCCACACCGAACAGCACCAGCAGGTAGGCGGCGCTGATCAGGATCATCTGGGTGAGGCTAAAGCTCATCGGCATCTCGTTGGCTCTGGAGGATGAAAGTCACCACGATCAGGATCAGCCACAGCAGATAGGGCCGATACCAGGCGCCGGTCGGTTCGATCCACCAGTCCATGATCGCGGGTGAGAACAGGTAGATGCCGACTACCAGCAGCAGGACCAAACGATAGATATACATGCCGGCCTCCTCAGTGGATGAACGTCAAACCCCAGGGTGCTCGACTTATTATTGTAGGTGTGGGCAAAAACGGTGCGGGGATGGTAACGCAAGCGCATCGTAGTGCAACTGGAAGTTCACTACATTAGTGGCCGCTTAAGCCGGGCGCTGCCCGCCGAGGCCGCGTCCCCGGCGCCGCGGGATATCAGGCACGCGGCAATTGCGCTTCAGCCAGGGTCAACGTGCGAGGAATGAGGCCGGCGTTCCAGTGCGCAATCCCCCAGGCCAGGACTTCGCCGGGCATGGCGTCGCGCAATTCCGGCGGGGCCGGTTGGCCCAGCGCGCGCAGGGCGCGTACCAGCAGCGGCGCGGCTTCGTCAGCCTGCAATGGCGGCGAGCGGTAGCTCTTGCCCAGTTTGTTGCCATCAGGCTGGATGATCAACGGCACATGCAGGTACTGCGGCTGCGTGAAGCCCAGCAGCTCCTGCAGGTACAGCTGGCGCGGCGTGGAGTCCAACAGGTCGGCGCCACGCACGATGTGCGTCACCCCTTGCCAGGCATCATCGAGCACCACCGCCAACTGATAGGCATACAGGCCGTCACGACGGCGGATCACGAAATCACCGGAATCACGCCCCAGGTGCTGCTCGAAGCCGCCCTGTACACGGTCCACAAAACGGTAGTTCAACTCCGGCACGCGGATGCGAATGGCGGCGTCTTCCTGGCCATGCCCGGCGTTGCGGCACAGGCCCGGGTAAATGCCGTGGTACGGCTCCAGCTGTTTGCGCGAGCACGTGCAGGCGTAGGCCAGGCCCTGCTGGAACAGGCGGTCCAGCACCTGCGCGTAGGCGTCATGGCGCTGGCTTTGGTAGACCACTTCGCCATCCCACTCGAAACCGTAGTTCTCCAGCGCCTCGAGGATCGCTGCCTGGGCGCCGGGCATTTCCCGTGGCGGGTCCAAGTCCTCCATGCGCAGCAGCCAGCGACCGCCGGCGGCGCGGGCGTCAAGGTAGGAAGCGAGGGCGGCGACCAGCGAGCCGAAATGCAGGAAACCACTGGGGGTTGGCGCGAAGCGGCCAATGTAGGCAGGCGTGTTCATGGGAACAGGGTACTGGAAAGGTCAGCGAAGGGGCGGGGCAGCACCGGGGCGTTGGGCACGCCCCGGTTGCACAGGTCATTTGCCGACCTGTTTTTCCTTGATTTCCGCCAGGGTCTTGCAGTCGACGCACAGGTCGGCGGTAGGGCGCGCCTCGAGGCGGCGCACACCGATTTCGACGCCGCAGGACTCGCACCAGCCGTATTCTTCGTCGGTGATCAGTTGCAGGGTCTTGTCGATTTTCTTGATCAGCTTGCGCTCGCGGTCGCGGGCACGCAGCTCCAGGGCGAATTCTTCTTCCTGGCTGGCACGGTCAGCCGGGTCAGGGAAGTTGGCTGCCTCGTCCTTCATGTGGTCCACGGTCTTGTCGACGCCGACCATCAGTTCCATCTTCCATTTTTGCAGAATCTTGGTGAAGTGGGCGCGCATGGGTTTGCCCATGTACTCCTCACCGGGAGCTAGCACATAAGGCTCGATGCCACTTTCCAGTGTTTGGGTAGATGCTTGCTTTTCATTGGTGGACATTGGTTGACCGCCTCTCGCTCTTCTAATCCATTGCGCAGGATGCTCCATCTCCGACACCCGCCGGCCCTGCGACTGCAAGCCGGCGAACTTAGCAGATCAATCCAGGCGGCGCCACTCCCGGTTGTCGAGCCTGTCGAAGATGGCGTCAAAGCATATGGACCGGCCGTTTCACGACACGTTCGACTGTCGTGTCCGGTAGAATCGTTATTTTACACCCTTTTAAGGAAGGTCGATGGCCCAGCCCTACAGTGCGCGCAGCCGCGCCATAGAACCCTTTCACGTCATGGCGTTGCTGGCCCGCGCCAATGAGCTGCAGGCGGCTGGCCATGACGTCATCCACCTCGAAATCGGCGAGCCGGATTTCACCACGGCCGAGCCCATCGTCAAGGCCGGCCAGGCCGCCCTGGCCAACGGCCACACGCGCTACACCGCGGCACGCGGGCTGCCGGCGCTGCGAGAAGCCATCGCCGGGTTCTATGACCAGCGCTACGGCGTCAACGTCGACCCCCAGCGCATCCTGATCACCCCCGGCGGCTCGGGGGCCCTGTTGCTGGCCTCCAGCCTGCTGGTGGACCCAGGCAAGCACTGGCTGCTGGCCGACCCGGGCTACCCGTGCAACCGCCATTTCCTGCGCCTGGTCGAGGGGGCCGCGCAGTTGGTGCCCGTGGGCCCGGAGGTACGCTACCAGCTGACCGCCGACCTGGTGGCGCGCCACTGGGACCATGACAGCGTCGGCGCGCTGGTGGCCTCGCCGGCCAACCCTACCGGCACGCTGTTGAGCCGTGATGAGCTGGCGCAGCTGTCCCAGGCCCTCAAGGCCCGTAATGGCCATCTGGTGGTGGACGAGATCTACCACGGCCTTACCTATGGCACTGATGCCGCCAGCGTGCTGGAAGTGGACCCGCAGGCGTTCGTCCTTAATAGTTTTTCCAAATATTTCGGCATGACCGGCTGGCGCCTGGGATGGCTGGTGGCGCCCCCGGAGGCGGTACCCGAACTGGAGAAACTGGCGCAAAACCTCTACATCAGCGCCCCGAGCATGGCCCAGCACGCCGCGCTGGCGTGTTTCCAGCCCGAGACGCTGGCCATTCTGGAGGAGCGCCGCGGCGAATTCGGTCGCCGTCGCGACTTCCTGCTGCCGGCCCTGCGCGAGCTGGGCTTCGGCATCGCCGTAGAGCCGGAAGGGGCATTCTACCTGTACGCCGATATCAGCCAGTTCGGCGGTGATGCCTTCGCGTTCTGCCAACATTTCCTCGAAACCGAGCATGTGGCGTTCACCCCGGGGCTTGATTTCGGCCGCCACCAGGCAGGCCATCACGTGCGCTTTGCCTACACCCAGAGCCTGCCGCGCCTGCAGCAGGCCGTGGAGCGCATCGCGCGCGGGCTGCGGAGCTGGCAAGGCTGATGGAATTCACTCCCCTTTTGGAAGAAGGTCGTCTGCTGCGTCGCTACAAGCGTTTCCTGGCCGATATCCGCACCCTGGACGGCGAAGAGCTGACCATTCACTGCCCCAACACCGGGTCGATGTTCAATTGCATGGTGGAGGGCGGGCAGGTCTGGTTCAGCCGCTCCAATGACCCCAAGCGCAAGTTGCCCGGCACCTGGGAAATCAGCGAGACGCCCCAGGGCCGCCTGGCCTGCGTCAACACCGGGCGCGCCAACCGTCTGGTGGAAGAGGCATTGCTGGCCGGGGTGATCACCGAGCTGGCGGGCTTCACGGCGCTCAAGCGTGAAGTGGCCTACGGCGAAGAGGGCAGCCGGGTGGACTTCTGCCTGCAATACCCCAGTGGCGCTGCCTACGTGGAGGTCAAGAGCGTGACCCTGGGTTACGACGGCACCCGTGTGGCGGCTTTCCCGGACGCCGTGACGCAGCGCGGCGCCAAGCACCTGCGCGAATTGGCCACCTTGGCACGCAACGGCGTGCGGGCAGTGCAGTTGTATTGCGTGAACCTGACCGGCATCGACGCCGTGCGCCCGGCGGCCGAGATCGACAGCGCCTACGCCGAGGCGTTGCAGGCAGCGGTGGCCGATGGCGTGGAAGTGTTGGCCTATGGCGTGCATCTGGACAGCGAGCGCGTGTACGTCAACCGCCCGCTGCAGGTCATCCTCTAACTGAGGCGATCTCGTGGAAGCGTTGTCAAAACGGGATGTTTGGCTTAAACCGCTACCCAGATGCCGCGCTCGTCTTCGCGGCAGTCAAAGTTCTCCAGCTCCTTGCCTTCACACGGCCCGGCCACGCATTCACCGGAATCCATCAGGAACAGCGCGCCATGGCTGGCGCAGCGGATCATGGTCGCGCTGTCATCGAGAAACGCATCTGCCTCCCACTGCAACGCCGTGCCACGGTGCGGGCAGCGGTTGCGGTAGGCGTACACCCGACCTTCACGGCGCACGATGAAAAGCTTGATGCCTTCGCACTCGAAACCCCGACTTTGTGCTTCGCTCAAGGCGGCGCTTTCACACAACCACTGCATGCTGACCTCTGTTGTTTTACCTGATGATACAAGGGTTGGCTTGACGCCTAAATGCAAATAATTATCAAATGAATTGATAGGGTGCCGTTTGCGCGCGCATTCAACGGGATAACGCCGGGCGCTGCAACCCTTGCCATTCATCGAACAGAGGATTTCCACATGCGCTTGAGCGCCAGGGTCATTGGCTTTACCGCCGCCATGCTGCTTCACCCGTGGGCCGTTGCGGCCGAGGCGCTGCCCCAGCATTGGGTCAGTGCCGGTGGCGCGCTGACCGAGTGGGTCGTGGCCATGGGCGGGGAGAGCAAGCTGGTGGGGGTGGACACCACCAGCCAGCACCCTGACAGCGTCAAGGCGCTGAAGAGCATCGGTTACCAGCGGGCGCTGTCGGCCGAAGGCATTCTGAGCCTGAGCCCGCGCCCGGATATTCTCATTGGCACCGAGGAAATGGGACCGCCGCCGGTCCTGGAGCAAGTCCGTGCCGCCGGGGTGAGCGTCGAGATGTTCGACACCAAGGCTGACCTGCCCACCCTGCAGGCCAACCTGCTGCACCTGGGGCGCTTGCTGGGCGACGAAGCCCACGCCGGCCAACTGTTCGATGACTACCGTGAGCAACTGGCCCGTCACCAGGCATGGGTGAAGCGGGCCGAGGCCCAGCAACCGGCACCGGGGGTTATCCTGCTGCTGGGGCACATGGGGGCCAAGCCGCTGGTGGCCGGCCCCGATACCGTGGCGGATTGGCTGATTACCCAGGCAGGCGGGCGCAACCTGGCGACCCAGCAAGGCTACAAGAACTTCTCTACTGAAGTGCTGGCGGCGCTGGACCCTCAGGTGATCGTGTTCGCCGACCGCTCATTGAGCGGCGACGCGGCCATTGCCGCGTTGCTCAAGGACAATCCCGCCCTGGCGGCTACCCGCGCCGTGAAGGAAAAACGCATCGTGCAGCTTGACCCGACGCTGCTGGTGGGCGGCCTCGGGCCGCGCCTGCCGGGCAGCTTGAACAGCTTGTCGCAGGCGTTCTACCCCGCTGCCAAGCCTGCACAATGAGGCCGTTGCTGGCGCCACGCACCTTGTTCATCGCCTTGGGCCTGCTGTGCGTGCTGGCCTGCTGGCTGTCGCTGGCCCTGGGGCCGGTGAGCCTGCCGCTGTTCGATACCGTGCGCGCAGCCCTGCGCCTGGCCGGGGTGCCGATAGCCGGGCAAGGGCTGGAGCAGGCCGAGATGATCCTGGGCCAGATCCGGCTGCCACGCACGCTGCTGGGGCTGGCGGTAGGGTCGGTGCTGGCGTTGTCGGGCGTGGCCATGCAGGGTCTGTTTCGCAACCCGCTGGCCGACCCTGGCCTGGTGGGCGTGTCGAGCGGCGCGGCACTGGGCGCTGCCATCGCCATCGTCGCCGGCAGCTGGTTTGGCGGCCTGCCGCCGCAGCTGGAGCCCTACCTGCTGTCGATCTGTGCGTTTCTCGGTGGCCTGGGCGTCACCGCGCTGGTTTACCGGTTGGGTCGCAAGGACGGCCAGACCAGTGTGGCGACGATGTTGCTGGCCGGCGTGGCGCTGACCGCCTTGGCGGCCTCTGCGGTCGGACTGTTCACCTACCTGGCGGATGACGCCACGCTGCGCACGCTGACGTTCTGGAACCTGGGCAGCCTCAACGGTGCCAGCTACCGCCGCCTCTGGCCACTGCTGGTGATCGCCCTGGGCGTGGCGCTGTGGTTGCCACGCCGGGCCAGGGCGCTGAACGCATTGTTGCTGGGTGAATCGGAGGCCCGGCACCTGGGCGTCGACGTGGAACGCCTGAAGCGCGAGCTGGTGCTGTGCACGGCCTTGGGGGTGGGCGCAGCCGTGGCCGCCGCCGGGCTGATCGGTTTTATCGGCCTGGTGGTACCGCACCTGGTACGCCAGGTGTCGGGCCCTGACAATCGCGTGCTGTTGCCCGCCTCGCTGTTGGCCGGGGCCAGCCTGCTGCTGTTCGCCGACCTGATCGCACGCATGGCCCTGGCGCCGGCGGAATTACCCATCGGTATTGTCACGGCGTTTATCGGCGCGCCGTTCTTCCTTTATTTGCTGGTGCGGGGGCGTCCCTGATGGTGCGTGTGGATAACCTGCGGGTGGTGCGCGGCGAGCAGACCGTGCTCAGCGACATCAGCCTGCACTTGCAGCCCGGCGAAGTGCTGGGCGTATTGGGCCCCAATGGCGCGGGCAAGAGTACCTTGCTGGGGGCGCTGTGCGGCGAGCTGACCCCCAACCACGGCCAGGTCTGGCTCGATGACCGCCTGCTGGCCGACTGGCCCGGCCCCGAGCGGGCGCGGCGCCTGGCGGTGCTGCCGCAGGTGTCGACGCTGGGGTTCGCTTTCCGCGTGGAAGAGGTGGTCGGCATGGGCCGGTTGCCCCATGACAGCGGCCTGGCGCGCGATGCCGAGATCATCACGGCGGCGCTGGACGCCGCCGATGCCGGCCACCTGCGCGGGCGCAGCTACCTGGCGTTGTCCGGTGGGGAGCGCCAGCGGGTGCACCTGGCGCGGGTGCTGGCGCAGTTATGGCCGGGGCACGCGGGCACCACGTTGTTGCTCGACGAGCCGACCTCGGCCCTCGACCCGCTGCACCAGCACACCACGCTGCAGGCGGTACGGGCGTTTGCCGACCGTGGTGCGGCGGTGCTGGTGATTCTGCATGACCTGAACCTGGCTGCGCGCTATTGCGACCGGATATTGCTGCTGGAGCAGGGTCGGGCGTTTGCCCTGGGCGCGCCGCAAGCGGTGCTGCAACCGCAGGCGCTGAAGGCGGTGTTTGGCCTGGAGGTGCTGGTGCAGGCGCATCCGGAGCGCGGGCATCCCCTGATCATCGCGAGGTGAAGGGGGCATTTGCGTAAATGCGGGCAAAAAAAGACCCGGCAAAACTGCCGGGTCAATAACCGTGATTAGCCTGATGAGGAGATAATCTGAGAGTCCGAACCAAGGCCTTTCAAATCATCACTGATCTCGCGACCAGATGTGATAATCATAACAATTCTCATTTAGAAGTCAACACGTCATTTCCATTTATTTTCACGGGCTGCCAATCAACCGGGTCACCTGACGATTCAGTGCGTCGATGCGCCGTGCCATGCTTTCGATCAGGCTATGGGCAATGCGCGGGTTGGTCTGGGTCAGGCTTAGGAATTGGTCCTTGGGGATGATCATCAGCGTGCTGGGCACGCTGGCCACCACCGTGGCGCTGCGTTTCTCGTGGGTGAAGATGGCCATGGCGCCGAAAATCTCGTCCTTCGGCACGTCACCCACCTTGTGGCCATCGACGAAGGCCTCCGCGTGGCCTTCGATGATCACGAACACATGGTCGGCATCGTCCCCCTGGTTGATCAGCACGTCGCCGGCGGCCACGTGCTTGAAGCCGTTGCTGGCGCGGTATTCGGGCTGCTTGAGGCGGGTGATGGCGTCGCACAGCAGGGTGGTCTGGCCCGTCAGGTACTCGATCAACAGTTCCTGGGTCTCGGGCATGGCGTTGATGTGGGCCAGTACTTCGCTGCGCAGGTAGGGCACCACGCGCAGGGCACCCTGGGTGCTGTACTGGTAGGCCAGGTCCTCGCGGTTCTGGTACAGCCCCAGCAGGTCACCGTCCTGCAGGTAGAACAACGGGCGCTGGTTGATGCAGGCCTGCAGCAGGCCACTGTCGATCAGGTACAGGTGGCTGTCATCGAGCAGCGGCGCCAGGTCGGCCCCCGGCTCCAGTTCCAGCGCCGGCCCCTGTGGGGCGACGCCCAGCAGCAGGCTCGCGGCGATCCCTTGCAGGCGGTTGACCCACGCGTCGGCATACGCCGGCTGCTCTCCAAATAGATACATGCGCGATTCCCTCGACAGTCGAGCCTGACGCGCGGGCGCGGTCAGTTTTTACGACGTGACGATATCGCGTCGAGTTGCTGATTCAAAGCCTCTTTGCGTTCGGCGGGTATGTCATTCCAGTGCACATCCAGCAGCGCTCCCTCAATGGCGTAGAGCAATACCTTCGACGCGCGGAAACCGCGGGTCTTCACCGCGCGATAGGCATCGACGGCCCCCAGCCGACGCAAATCCGAGGCGCTGTGTATTCCGACTGCGTGCAGCCACTGTGCCGATGTCTTGCCCAGGTTTTTCAAGTGTTGAAGTTCATCGTTCATCAAGCCTCCTTGCGACGGCTGAACTTGATCGAGGCGCATTTGCTGGCCGCTCTGAAAAGGGAGTGTAGCGGCACTTTGGGATTGCGCTTGGAAGGCGCTTTTCCGCACATATCAGCAGCTTGCAGGTGTGCGTCATCCGGCGCGGGGCACGCCGGAGGCTTCAGGCAGAGGTTTCAGCGGGTGCGGTAGCGCAGCCGTGTACCGAAATTCACCGACATCAGGATTTCGTCGGCGCTCAGTTCCGGCGGGAAGTAAGCCCCGGAGATTTGAGCATGGGCCAGGCTGGCGCCTTCCATGCAGGTGTCGCGCAGGTCCAGGCCGCGCAGATCGGCGGTGCGAAAGTAAGCGTCGGTGAAGTCGATGCCGCGGGCATCGAGTTCGCGCAGGTCGAGGCCGCGAAAGTCGCCGCCACGAAAGTCAACGGTGCCATCGGCAGGGCGTTCCTGGTTGAAACCGCGGACGTTTTCGTGGTGCACGAGGGTGTAGAGGGGCGAGTCGAGCTGCTTGGGCTGGGCCATGGCGACTTCCTGTTGGAATTATTGACGCCATTATAATGCCACTATTCTGCGGTCGTGACTGTCGACTGCTTCACGGCTGGAGAAAATAACCACGCGTCACAATCCGGTGGGCGCGGGCAGAACCCGCCCCCACCGGTAAGTGCCGATTACAGGCCTGGCAGGCGCTGGCGGATCTGCTCCACCAGTTTGTCCAGGCTGTCGCTTTCGTTGGTTTCCACGCGCTTGCTCAGCGCCTGTTCTTCAGCGCTCAGCGGCTCGCGGCTGGCTTGCTGGGCCTTGATCACTTCCAGGGTGGCGTCGGACGGGTCGGCCTGCTCAGCCTGGCGCTGTTGCAGCCAGGCCTCGATGACTGCCTGCGGGGCGTTGCAGTCCAGGATCAGGAACGGCACACCGGTGGTTTCGGCCACGATGGCGGCCTGCTGACGCTGGTCGTGCTTGAGGTAGGTGGCGTCGATGGCTACCGGGAAACCAGCGCGCAGGATGCCCGCGGCCAGTGTGTGCAGGTGCTGGTAGGTGGCCACGCTGGCTTGGCCACTATAAATGCCGCTTTCCAGCAGGTTATCGCCCTGCTGCTCACCGAACAGGCGCTTGCGCTCCACGTCCGAACGCAGGCGGATGGCGCCCAGCGCTTCTACCAGGCGCATGGCCACGTGGCTCTTGCCCACGGCCGAAACGCCGCTGGTGATGGCCAGGAAGCGTGACGGGATGGCGCTGTAGCTCTCGGCCAGGTTGGCGTACTTGCGGTACTGCTTGAAGGTAGTGGCGCGCTGCACTGCGTCCGATTCCGGGGTCAGGCCGAACAGCGCGACCTTGGCGCGCACCAGGGCGCGGTAGGCCTTGTAGAAGTTCAGCAGGTCCAGGCCACGGTAGTCGCCGGTCAGCTCCAGGTACTGGCTGATGAAGCGCCGAGCCAGGGACTTGAGGCCGCGGTCTTCCAGGTCCATGGCCAGGAAGGCGGTATCGGCGTACACGTCGGTGAAGCGGAAGGGCTCGTTGAACTCGATGCAGTCGAAGATCACCACTTCGCCGTCGATCAGGGTGGCGTTGCCCAGGTGAATGTCACCGTGGCATTCGCGGATGAAACCGCCCGCCTTGCGTTCCTGCAGCAGTGGCTTGAGGCGGGCGAAGCTGGCCTGGGCCCAGCCTTGCAGGGCGTCCAGCTGTTGCAGATCGGCCGCGTCCTTGAGGAACGGGCGGATCTGTTCGAAGTTCTGCTCCACTGGCGCCATCACCGCTTCCGGGGTGCCGGCTTCGTTGGCGGCGGGCACGATGGGGGCGTTCAGGTGGAACTCGGCGATCTGCCGGGCCATGGAGTCGATGTGCGCGCTGGTCAGTTCGCCGTTGGCCTGCAGGGTGCTGAGCAGGTTGCTTTGCGGGAACTGGCGTACCTGCAGGGCGTATTCGATGGGCGTGCCTTCGCCACCCAACTGCGGCGCATCGGCGGTACCGGTGATCGGCAGTACCTGCAGGTACAGGTCGTCGGTCAGGCGCTGGTTCAGGCGCAATTCTTCGTTACAGAAGAATTCGCGCGACGACAGGGTGGAAAAGTCGAGGAACCCGAAGTTCATCGGCTTCTTGATTTTGTAGACGTAGGGACCGGTGAGCAACACCCAGGAGATGTGCGTTTCGATAACCTGGAAACCTTCCACCGCATGTGGGTAGAGGGCCGGGTTCTGCAGGGCGGCGATAAGGGCTTGGCTCACGGGCGGTCCTTCAACTGTCAAAGAATTCGAGGGGCGCATTATGGCCGCTGGCGTGGCCCCTGCAAACCTTTCATGGACGCTGGTCGTCGTGCGGTGGGGACGCCTGCCCAGCGGGAATAAAGTGCGTATAATCCGCCGCCATGACTCGATCCCGATCCCCCCGCACCCCTAAAAAACGCGCCTCCGGCGGCCTTCGTACCTGGCTTGGCTGGGGCCTCAAGCTGGGCCTGGTAGGCCTGGTGATACTGGCCGGCTTTGCCGTGTACCTCGATGCCATCGTGCAGGAGAAGTTCTCCGGCAAGCGCTGGACCATCCCGGCCAAGGTCTACGCGCGGCCGCTGGAGCTGTTCGTTGGCCAGAAGCTGAGCGAAACCGACTTCCTCACCGAACTCGACGCCCTGGGCTATCGCCGCGCCGCGGTGCTGGATGGACCGGGCACGGCCGTGGTCAAGGGCTCCGCGGTGAACCTCAACACCCGTGGCTTCCAGTTCTATGAAGGGCTGGAAAAGGCCCAGCCGGTCACCGTGCGCTTCAATGGCGACTACGTGGCCGAGTTGAGCAGCACCGAGAATGCCAAGCTGCCGGTGGTACGCCTGGAGCCACTGCTGATCGGTGGCCTGTACCCCAAGAACCTTGAAGACCGCATCCTGATCAAGCTCGACCAGGTGCCGCCGTACCTGCTCGACACCCTGGTGACGGTGGAAGACCGCGACTTCTATCACCACTTCGGTGTGTCGCCCAAGTCCATTGCTCGCGCCATCTGGGTCAACACCTCGGCCGGGCAGATGCGCCAGGGCGGCAGTACCCTGACCCAGCAATTGGTCAAGAACTTCTACCTCACCAACGAACGCAGCCTCTCGCGCAAGCTCACCGAAGCGATGATGGCGGTGCTGCTGGAGATGCATTACAGCAAGCAGGAAATCCTGGAGGCGTACCTTAACGAGGTGTTCATCGGCCAGGACGGCCAGCGTGCGGTGCATGGCTTCGGCCTGGCCAGCCAGTTCTTCTTCAGCCAGCCGCTGTCGGAACTCAAGCTGCACCAGGTGGCGCTGCTGGTGGGCATGGTCAAGGGACCGTCCTATTACAACCCGCGTCGTTACCCGGACCGTGCGCTGGAACGTCGCAACCTGGTGCTCGACCTGCTGGCGCAGCAAGGCGTGGCGACCCAGGCGCAAGTGGATGCGGCGAAGAAGATGCCGCTGGGCGTGAGCAAGCAGGGCAGCCTGGCGGACAGCTCGTTCCCCGGCTTCCTCGACCTGGTCAAGCGTCAGTTGCGTGAAGACTACCGCGACGAAGACTTGACCGAAGAAGGCCTGCGGATCTTTACCAGTTTCGATCCGATTCTGCAGCAGAAGGCTGAAGCGTCTGTCACCGACACCTTCAAGCGCCTGGGCAACCGCAAGGGCGTGGACGATGTCGAGGCCGCCATGGTGGTCACCAACCCGGAAAGCGGCGAAGTGCAAGCCCTGGTGGGCAGTCGCGCGCCCGGTTTCGCCGGTTTCAACCGCGCCCTGGATGCCGTGCGCCCCATCGGTTCGCTGGTCAAGCCGTCGGTGTACCTGACGGCGCTGGAGAAACCCAGCCAGTACACCCTGACCAGCTGGATCAAGGACGAACCCTTCGAGGTCAAGGGCGCCGACGGGCAGATCTGGCGGCCGAAGAACTATGAAGGCAACTCCAACGGCACCATCTTCCTGTACCAGGGCCTGGCGCACTCGTTGAACCTGTCGACCGCGCGGCTGGGCATGGACCTGGGCGTGCCCAACGTGTTCAAGACCATTTCGCGCCTGGGCGTGGACGTGGACTGGCCGACGTTCCCGTCGATGCTGCTGGGCGCCGGCGGCATGTCGCCGATCCAGGTCGCGACCATGTACCAGACCATCGCCAACGGTGGCTTCAATACGCCGATGCGGGGCATCCGCAGCGTGCTGACCTCTGATGGCCAGCCGCTCAAGCGCTACCCGTTCCAGGTGCAGCAGCGTTTCGACCCGGGCTCCATCTACCTGATCCAGAACGCCATGCAGCGCGTGATGCGTGAAGGTACCGGGCGTTCGGTGTACAACGTGCTGCCAAGTTCGCTGAACCTGGCGGGCAAGACCGGTACCAGCAACGACTCGCGTGACAGCTGGTTCGCTGGCTTCAGCCAGGACCTGCTGGCGGTGGTGTGGATTGGCCGCGACGACAACGGCAAGACCCCGTTCACCGGTGCCACTGGCGCGTTGCAAGTATGGACCAGCTTCATGAAGAAGGCCGACCCGCTGCCACTGGACACACCGGTACCGGACAACGTGGTGCAGGCCTGGATCGACCCGCACACGGGCCAGGGCTCTGATGCCAACTGCCCGGGTGCCGTGCAGATGCCGTATATTCGTGGTAGCGAACCTGCTGCAGGCCCTGCCTGCGGCGCAGGCCAGGCCCCCGCCGACTCCGTGATGGATTGGGTCAAGGGCTGGCTGAACTAACAGCAGCTGCGAGCTGTGAGCTGTCAGCGGCAAGTTCGAAGCGGTGCATGGCGTGCTTCTTCTTGCCGCTGGCCGCTTGAGGCTTGCAGCTTCACCGTAACGAGGAATCGAAGTGAACAAGTGGTGGTTTCCTGCTGTAACGGCTCTGGCGCTGCTCAACGGTTGCGCCAGCGTGCCGCAAGGATCGATCCCGGTGGTGGATTCCGGCACTGCCGTGTCCAACAGCGAGCGCGTGTCGGCCAACCGTGGCTACGCCACCGCCCGGCGTCAGGCGCCGCAGGCCGTGCCGCAAGACTCCGGCGTGGTGGTGATGCCCCAGGGTGACTCCGCGCCCATGACCTTCGCCGCGCCGCAAAGCGCGCCGATCGGCACTGGGCCGATCACCCCGGGCCCGAGCACCTCTGCCCCGATCACGACGCAGCCCTACAACAGCGCGCCGACCACCAGCAACTACAGCATGCCGGCGACCAGCAATGCGCCGACCGGCATCCCCAGCAACACCAGCAGTGGCGGTGGCCTGGCGGCTGACGAGCAACTGGACGGCCCGGTGCTGGCGCTGTTGACCACGGCCCAGCAGCAACAGGGCGGTGGTGACCTCAATGGTGCGTCGTCGAGCCTGGAGCGTGCCCAGCGCATTGCCCCGCGCGAGCCGCAGGTGCTCTACCGCCTGGCCCAGGTACGCCTTTCTCAAGGTGACGCGCCTCAGGCCGAACAGCTGGCCCGCCGCGCGCTGACCTACTCCAACGGTCGCCCGGACCTGCAAGCCAGCCTGTGGAACATCATTGCCCAGGCGCGTGAAAAGCAAGGCGACAGCGCCGGTGCCAGCCAGGCTCGCCAGAAAGCCTCGGGAGGTTGAGATGGACGCACGTTTTCCGCAGATCGCCGACCATCTGCTGTTGATCGAACGCGAGCTGCGGGTGCAGGGCTGGTGGAGCGAAGTGCCGCCCACCGCAGAGCAACTGGCCAGCCAGGAGCCCTTCAGCGTCGACACCCTGGATTTTTCCGAGTGGCTGCAGTGGATCTTCCTGCCGCGCATGAAGCAGATCCTCGAGCAAGACCTGCCCCTGCCCAATGCCTCGGGCATTCTGGCCATGGCGGAGATGGTGTACGTCAACCAGGCTGAAAAAAGCCGTGGCATCCGCGTGCTGCTGCATCAATTCGACGAATTGATCACCCAGGCTGGCTGACACCCTTTACTGGCAATTTTCCGCTATCTGCTGTTGCGTCAGCGCAATCTTTGCCTGGCGCTCCTCTTCCGTCAGGCGGCGCAGCTCGCCGCCCATCTCCTGGCGTACCCGCGGGTTATTCTGCAGTTGCGCCAGGTTATTGCGGCTTGTGTCGCAAAACTGCGCCACCTTCTCCTCCTGATCCTGCACCTGTTGCTGAACCTGCTGATTGACGGCGCGCTGGGACGCCTGGCCTTGCGCGGTGTCCGGCAGCCTGGGCATGGCCTGCGGGGGCGGCGGCACGGGCCGGGCCGGGTCGACCTGCGTGGCGTTCTGGCCCACCGGCGGCTGGGCATCGAAGTGAGTCACGCCTTGGCTGTCCACCCATTTGTAGATCTGCGCGGCGTAGCCCAACGGGCTTGCCAATACCAGCGCAATGGCGGGGAGGATGAGTGATCGCATGCTAATTCCTTGGCCTTTATCGCAATTATGAAACTACCTGAGAGCGTTATGAGCAAACGTTTTCTGCATCCAGCTGAAAAATTAGCACGCATTAAATTGCAACAGATGGCTTGACTTGAGCGTCGCGAATCACAACAATCGTAAGTCCGCTGTAGAGGGACTGCCAGAAGCAGGCCCTCTCGGCAGATCATGAGGCGCATACCCGCGCCGACCCGCAACACCCGCAACGCGTTACCTCGCGCTGGGTGGGAAACCCCCGCAACACTTTGGGGAAGTCCCAATACTTGCTCAGTCAGTGCTGACGTAGTCGGCGACCACCGTCGCTCATGCTCTGCTGGCAGTAAACCTATTAAGACCCGTTCCCATGGAGCGGTATTCTGGCGTTTTAGAGGTGAACAACGTGGAGCTTTTATCTGGCGCTGAGATGGTCGTCCGCTTTTTGCGTGACGAAGGCGTTAAGCACATCTACGGGTACCCTGGTGGTGCTCTCCTGCATGTTTACGATGCCCTGTTCAAAGAACCGGAAGTGGAACACATCCTGGTTCGTCACGAGCAGGCCGCGACCCATATGGCTGACGGCTATGCCCGTGCCACCGGCAAGGCCGGCGTGGTACTGGTGACCTCCGGCCCGGGCGCGACCAATGCCATCACCGGTATTGCCACGGCCTACATGGACTCGATTCCCATGGTCGTGCTGTCCGGCCAGGTTGCCAGCACCCTGGTGGGTACCGATGCGTTCCAGGAAACCGACATGATCGGTATTTCCCGGCCGATCGTGAAGCACAGCTTCATGATCAAACACGCTTCGGAAATCCCTGAAGTTCTGAAAAAAGCTTTCTATCTGGCGCAGTCTGGTCGCCCGGGGCCTGTCGTTGTCGACATCCCGAAAGACATGACCAACCCGGCCGAGAAGTTCGAATACGTCTACCCGAAAAAAGCCAAGCTGCGCTCCTACAGCCCGGCCGTGCGTGGCCACTCGGGGCAGATCCGCAAAGCCGTGGAAATGCTCCTGGCCGCCAAGCGTCCGGTGATGTACGCCGGTGGTGGCGTGATCCTGGGGGGTGGTTCGGCGCAACTGACTGAGCTTGCACAGTTGCTGAACCTGCCGGTCACCAACACCCTGATGGGCCTTGGCGCCTACCCGGGCATGGACCGTCAGTTCGTCGGCATGCTGGGCATGCACGGCAGCTACACCGCCAACCTGGCCATGCACCATGCCGACGTGATCCTGGCCGTGGGCGCGCGCTTCGATGACCGTGTCATCAACGGCGCCAGCAAGTTCTGCCCGAATGCCAAGATCATCCACATCGACATCGACCCGGCTTCGATCTCCAAGACCATCAAGGCCGACGTACCGATCGTGGGCCCCGTCGACAGCGTGCTGACCGAGATGGTCGCCACCTTGAAGGAAATCGGCGAAACCCCGAACAAAGAGTCGGTGGCCAGTTGGTGGAAACAGGTTGATGAATGGCGTGGCGACAAGGGCCTGTTCCCTTACAACAAGGGCGACGGCAGCCTGATCAAGCCACAGACCGTGATCGAGACCCTGTGCGAAGTGACCGGCGGCGACGCCTACGTCAGCTCGGACGTGGGCCAGCACCAGATGTTCGCGGCGCAGTACTACCGCTTCAACAAGCCTAACCGCTGGATCAACTCCGGCGGCCTGGGCACCATGGGCTTCGGCCTGCCTGCCGCCATGGGCGTGCAGATGAGCTTCCCCGATGCGCACGTTGCCTGCGTGACCGGTGAAGGCAGCATCCAGATGAACATCCAGGAGCTGTCGACCTGCCTGCAGTACGACCTGCCGGTGAAGATCATTCTGCTCAACAACGGTGTGCTGGGCATGGTTCGCCAGTGGCAGGACATGAGCTACGGTGGCCGTCACTCGCACTCGTACGTGGAATCGCTGCCTGATTTCGTCAAGCTGGTCGAGGCCTATGGCCACGTCGGCATGCGTATCACCGATCTGAAAGATCTGAAGCCGATGATGGAAAAAGCCTTCGCCATGAAGGACCGTCTGGTGTTCCTGGACATTCAGGTCGACGTGACCGAGCACGTCTATCCGATGCAGATCAAAGACGGTTCGATGCGCGATATGTGGCTGAGCAAGACGGAGCGTACCTAATCATGCGGCACATTATTTCCCTGCTGTTGGAAAACGAACCGGGTGCGTTGTCCCGTGTGGTCGGGCTGTTCTCGCAACGTAACTACAACATCGAAAGCCTGACCGTGGCGCCAACCGAGGACTCGACCCTGTCGCGTCTGACGCTGACCACCGTGGGCCACGATGAAGTGATCGAACAGATCACCAAGAACCTCAACAAGCTGATCGAAGTGGTCAAGCTGGTGGATCTGTCGGAAAGCGCGCACATCGAGCGTGAATTGATGTTGGTCAAGGTCAAGGCCACCGGCGCCCAGCGCGCCGAGATCAAGCGCACCACCGACATTTTCCGCGGGCAGATCGTCGATGTCAGTGCCAGCGTGTACACCGTGCAACTGGCCGGCACCAGCGACAAGCTCGACAGCTTCATCCAGGCCATTGGCACTGCCTCGATCCTGGAGACCGTGCGCAGCGGGGTCACCGGTATCGCGCGTGGCGACAAAGTGCTGAGCATCTGAACAAAGCAGTAAAGGTGGTGGGCAAACCCGCCACTTTCAACCAAATTAGCGTATGGCCACCGGCCAAGATAACAGGGGTAATTTTCATGAAAGTTTACTACGACAAAGACTGCGACCTGTCCATCATCCAGGGCAAGAAAGTTGCCATCATCGGTTACGGTTCCCAGGGCCACGCTCAAGCGTGCAACCTGAAAGACTCCGGTGTTGACGTCACTGTCGGTCTGCGCAAAGGCTCGGCCACTGTTGCCAAGGCTGAAGCCCATGGTCTGAAAGTAGCCGACGTGGCTACCGCCGTTGCCGGCGCCGACCTGGTCATGATCCTGACCCCGGACGAGTTCCAGTCCCAGCTGTACAAGAACGAAATCGAGCCGAACATCAAGAAGGGCGCTACCCTGGCCTTCTCCCACGGTTTCGCCATTCACTACAACCAGGTCGTGCCACGTGCTGACCTGGACGTGATCATGATCGCGCCTAAGGCTCCAGGCCACACCGTGCGTTCCGAGTTCGTCAAGGGCGGCGGTATCCCTGACCTGATCGCCATCTACCAGGATGCTTCGGGCAATGCCAAGAACGTCGCCCTGTCGTACGCTTCGGGCGTTGGCGGCGGTCGTACCGGCATCATCGAAACCACCTTCAAGGACGAGACCGAAACCGACCTGTTCGGCGAACAGGCCGTACTGTGCGGCGGTACCGTTGAACTGGTAAAAGCCGGTTTCGAAACCCTGGTTGAAGCTGGCTACGCGCCGGAAATGGCCTACTTCGAGTGCCTGCACGAATTGAAGCTGATCGTTGACCTCATGTACGAAGGCGGTATCGCCAACATGAACTACTCGATCTCCAACAACGCCGAATACGGCGAGTACGTGACTGGCCCTGAAGTCATCAACGCCGAATCCCGCCAGGCCATGCGCAACGCTCTGAAGCGCATCCAGGACGGCGAGTACGCCAAGATGTTCATCAGCGAAGGTGCCACTGGCTACCCATCGATGACCGCCAAGCGTCGCAACAACGCCGCTCACGGCATCGAAGTCATCGGCGAGCAACTGCGCTCGATGATGCCTTGGATCGCAGCGAACAAAATCGTCGACAAGGCCAAGAACTGATTCACGGCTTGTAGCGATGAAAACGCGGCTTAGGCCGCGTTTTTTCGTTATGGTGGTCAGGTTCTGGTATAAAGCTGCAACGTTTGCTGGCGAACCCTCGTCGCAGACGTCTGTCGAAACTTTCCACACCGTTGCAAGGTATTGTCCATGAGCGAACGTCCCGAAGAGCCGCACTCGGCCTCTGACGCCGAAAGCCTGCTGCCGATCGATGAACATGTCGAAGAAGGGCATGACGCAGAAGGGCGTAAAGTCCGGCATCGCGGCATCTATCTGCTGCCTAACCTGTTTACCACGGCAAACCTGTTTGCCGGGTTCTACTCGATCATCAATTCCATCAGCGCGCAAAGTGCACTGAGCGCCGGCAACTCCGTCGATGCCGCCAAGTACTTCTCCTTTGCCGCCATCGCCATTTTCGTCGCCATGGTCCTCGATGGCCTGGACGGCCGCGTGGCACGCATGACCAATACCCAGAGCGCTTTCGGTGCCGAGTACGACTCGCTGTCGGACATGGTCGCCTTCGGCCTGGCGCCGGCGCTGCTGGCCTTTGGCTGGGCACTGGGCGACATGGGCAAGGTCGGCTGGATGGTCGCCTTCATCTATGTGGCCGGTGCCGCACTGCGCCTGGCGCGGTTCAACACCCAGGTCGGCAAGGCCGACAAGCGCTACTTCATCGGGCTGGCGAGCCCGGCGGCTGCCGGCGTGGTAGCCGGTACAGTGTGGGCGTTCAGCGACTACGGCATCCAGGGTTCCAAGCTGTCGTTCCTGGTGGCGCTGCTGGTAGCGGCCGCGGGCATGCTGATGGTCAGCAACATCAAGTACAACAGCTTCAAGGAGCTGGACCTCAAGGGCCGTGTGCCTTTCGTGGCCATCCTGGCTGTAGTGCTGGTGTTTGCCGTGGTGTTCAGTGATCCGCCGCGTATCCTGCTGCTGATCTTCCTCTGCTACGCCGCATCCGGTCCGATCCAGTACCTGCTGCGCAAGAGCCGGCACAAAGCTGCCGAATAAGCTCATACTTCGTGGTCTGATGCAGTGAATGCCAGGCCACGGAGTGTTTATGCTGATCAAGCTTGCAAAGGCTTCGGACTGTAAAGAGTCCGAAGTCACCCCTCACGCTTCCTACCTCTCGCGCCGCACCCTGCTGGGTGGTTCCATGCTGGCCCTGGCCGCCACGGGCCTGCCGCGCATCGCTGCTGCCGATCCTTCCTTGTATGCCGACGTCGACCCTGGCACCGCGCCTGACTGGTTCAGCCAGAAGCTGGCGAAAACCCAGTGGCAGGCCATGACTGTGAAAGGGGAGGCCATCACCCCGTTCAAGGACGCGACCCACTACAACAACTACTATGAATTCGGCACCGACAAAGGTGATCCCGCGGCCAACGCCGGGGCGCTGAAAACGGCCCCGTGGACCGTGGTGGTGGATGGCGAAGTGGGCAAGCCAGGGCGTTACGCGCTGGAGGACTTCATGCAGCCTTACCAGTTGCAGGAGCGCATTTACCGCATGCGCTGCGTGGAGGCGTGGTCCATGGTCATCCCTTGGCTGGGGTTCCCGCTGGCCGACTTGCTCAAGCAGGTCGAGCCCACCAGCAAGGCCAAGTACATTCGTTTCGAAACCCTCAAAGACCCCGCGGTAATGCCCGGCCAGCGCTCGGACTTCGCCCTTATCCAGTGGCCCTATGTGGAAGGGCTGCGCCTGGATGAGGCGATGCACCCGCTCACTATCCTGGCGGTGGGCATGTACGGTCGCGAGCTGCCCAACCAGAACGGCGCACCGCTACGCCTGGTGGTGCCGTGGAAGTATGGCTTCAAGGGGGTGAAGGCCATCGTGCGCATCAGCCTGGTCAGCGAGCAGCCCACCACCACGTGGCAGAACATTGCCCCGGACGAGTATGGCTTCTACGCCAACGTCAACCCCAAGGTCGATCATCCTCGCTGGACTCAAGCCCGTGAGCGCCGCTTGCCCAGCGGGCTGTTCAGCCCCAATGTGCGTGACACCTTGATGTTCAATGGGTATGAGGAGGAGGTGGCTTCTCTCTATGCCGACATGGATCTGCGGAAGAACTATTGATGCGTTTTCTGTTGTGGCGTTTGTCTGTGTTTCTTGTGGCCGGCGTCTGGCCGTTCTGGTGGATGTACCAAGCGTGGATCTTCGCCCTGGGGCCAGACCCGGGCAAAGTGCTGGTGGACCGGCTGGGGCTGGGGACGTTGATCTTGTTGATGGTGACCTTGTGCATGACCCCGTTGCAGAAACTGACTGGGTGGGCGGGGTGGTTGCGTGTACGTCGGCAGCTGGGGTTGTGGTGCTTCGCGTACGTGGTGATGCACCTGGCCGCGTACCTGTTCTTCATACTGGGGTTGGATTGGGGGCAGTTGGGTGTGGAACTGCGCAAGCGGCCGTACATCATTGTCGGGGCCTTGGGCTTCATTTGCCTGTTGCTGATGGCCGTCACCTCCAACCGCTTCAGCCAGCGCCGCCTGGGCCGACGCTGGAAGGTCCTGCACCGGCTGGCTTATATAGTGCTGGGTTTGGGGCTGCTGCATTTCCTGTGGGTGGTGCGGGCGGACCTGAAGGAGTGGGCGGTGTATGCGCTGGTGGGGGCGTTGTTGTTGGTGCTGAGAGTGCCAGCGGTGGGATTGCGTCGGGGCTGACAGGTGCATGGCGGTGTTGTGATGGTGTTCATGCGATCGAGCGCCGCCCGCGCGGCGCTCGATGTCATGAGGCTTGAACCTCTCCAGGCATGCACCTGGTGGCCTTGATAAGGTAGTTTGCCGGATGCTTTTGACTCTAAAGACAACTCCTCGAAAATAACCCTTGACCTGCCCGCAGATCTCTCTATAATTCGCCCCACTTCCGGCGCAGACGAAACGGAAAACTCCTTGAGTTTCAAAGAGTTAACCGAAGTAGCTAGCTGGCAGGTGTTTCGATCTTAACGTCGAAAGCGGTGAAAAAAAGGTGGTTGACAGCGGTTTGAAACGCTGTAGAATTCGCCTCCCGCTAACGAGAGATCGAGGCGAGTCAAGTGGTTGAAGTTGTTAGAGATTCTCTGAAAAAACTTCAAAATAAACGCTTGACAGGCTCTGAGGAAAGCGTAGAATGCGCGCCTCGGTTGAGACGAAAGAATCAACCAACCGCTCTTTAACAACTGAATCAAGCAATTCGTGTGGGTGCTTGTGACTCAGACTGATAGTCAAAAAGATTATCAGCATCGCAAGTTACTCCACGAGAAATCATGGTTTAACCAACGATTGCTGAGCCAAGTTTATAGGGTTTTCTCAAAACCCGATTGCAGTATTGAACTGAAGAGTTTGATCATGGCTCAGATTGAACGCTGGCGGCAGGCCTAACACATGCAAGTCGAGCGGATGAAGGGAGCTTGCTCTCTGATTCAGCGGCGGACGGGTGAGTAATGCCTAGGAATCTGCCTGGTAGTGGGGGACAACGTTTCGAAAGGAACGCTAATACCGCATACGTCCTACGGGAGAAAGCAGGGGACCTTCGGGCCTTGCGCTATCAGATGAGCCTAGGTCGGATTAGCTAGTTGGTGAGGTAATGGCTCACCAAGGCGACGATCCGTAACTGGTCTGAGAGGATGATCAGTCACACTGGAACTGAGACACGGTCCAGACTCCTACGGGAGGCAGCAGTGGGGAATATTGGACAATGGGCGAAAGCCTGATCCAGCCATGCCGCGTGTGTGAAGAAGGTCTTCGGATTGTAAAGCACTTTAAGTTGGGAGGAAGGGTTGTAGATTAATACTCTGCAATTTTGACGTTACCGACAGAATAAGCACCGGCTAACTCTGTGCCAGCAGCCGCGGTAATACAGAGGGTGCAAGCGTTAATCGGAATTACTGGGCGTAAAGCGCGCGTAGGTGGTTTGTTAAGTCGGATGTGAAATCCCCGGGCTCAACCTGGGAACTGCATCCGAAACTGGCAAGCTAGAGTATGGTAGAGGGTAGTGGAATTTCCTGTGTAGCGGTGAAATGCGTAGATATAGGAAGGAACACCAGTGGCGAAGGCGACTACCTGGACTGATACTGACACTGAGGTGCGAAAGCGTGGGGAGCAAACAGGATTAGATACCCTGGTAGTCCACGCCGTAAACGATGTCAACTAGCCGTTGGGGACCTTGAGTCTTTAGTGGCGCAGCTAACGCATTAAGTTGACCGCCTGGGGAGTACGGCCGCAAGGTTAAAACTCAAATGAATTGACGGGGGCCCGCACAAGCGGTGGAGCATGTGGTTTAATTCGAAGCAACGCGAAGAACCTTACCAGGCCTTGACATCCAATGAACTTTCCAGAGATGGATCGGTGCCTTCGGGAGCATTGAGACAGGTGCTGCATGGCTGTCGTCAGCTCGTGTCGTGAGATGTTGGGTTAAGTCCCGTAACGAGCGCAACCCTTGTCCTTAGTTACCAGCACGTTATGGTGGGCACTCTAAGGAGACTGCCGGTGACAAACCGGAGGAAGGTGGGGATGACGTCAAGTCATCATGGCCCTTACGGCCTGGGCTACACACGTGCTACAATGGTCGGTACAGAGGGTTGCCAAGCCGCGAGGTGGAGCTAATCTCACAAAACCGATCGTAGTCCGGATCGCAGTCTGCAACTCGACTGCGTGAAGTCGGAATCGCTAGTAATCGCGAATCAGAATGTCGCGGTGAATACGTTCCCGGGCCTTGTACACACCGCCCGTCACACCATGGGAGTGGGTTGCACCAGAAGTAGCTAGTCTAACCTTCGGGGGGACGGTTACCACGGTGTGATTCATGACTGGGGTGAAGTCGTAACAAGGTAGCCGTAGGGGAACCTGCGGCTGGATCACCTCCTTAATCGACGACATCAGCTGTTTCATAAGCTCCCACACGAATTGCTTGATTCATTGAAGAAGACGATATCGGTAACAGCTCTTAACTGGGTCTGTAGCTCAGTTGGTTAGAGCGCACCCCTGATAAGGGTGAGGTCGGCAGTTCGAATCTGCCCAGACCCACCAGTTTCTTGTTGGGGCCATAGCTCAGCTGGGAGAGCGCCTGCCTTGCACGCAGGAGGTCAGCGGTTCGATCCCGCTTGGCTCCACCATCTACCGTCAAAGCTTAGAAATGAATATTCGCTTCGAATATTGATTTCTGAACTTTATCAGAATCGTTCTTTAAAAATTTGGGTATGTGATAGAAAGATAGACTGGATAACACTTTCACTGGTGTTTATTCAGGCTAAGGTAAAATTTGTGAGTTCTCTTTTAATTAAGAATGCAAATTTTCGGCGAATGTCGTCTTCATAGTATAACCAGATTGCTTGGGGTTATATGGTCAAGTGAAGAAGCGCATACGGTGGATGCCTTGGCAGTCAGAGGCGATGAAAGACGTGGTAGCCTGCGAAAAGCTTCGGGGAGTCGGCAAACAGACTGTGATCCGGAGATGTCTGAATGGGGGAACCCAGCCATCACAAGATGGTTATCTTGTACTGAATACATAGGTGCAAGAGGCGAACCAGGGGAACTGAAACATCTAAGTACCCTGAGGAAAAGAAATCAACCGAGATTCCCTTAGTAGTGGCGAGCGAACGGGGACCAGCCCTTAAGTGGCTTTGAGATTAGCGGAACGCTCTGGAAAGTGCGGCCATAGTGGGTGATAGCCCTGTACGCGAAAGTCTCTTAGTCATGAAATCGAGTAGGACGGAGCACGAGAAACTTTGTCTGAATATGGGGGGACCATCCTCCAAGGCTAAATACTACTGACTGACCGATAGTGAACTAGTACCGTGAGGGAAAGGCGAAAAGAACCCCGGAGAGGGGAGTGAAATAGATCCTGAAACCGTATGCGTACAAGCAGTGGGAGCAGACTTTGTTCTGTGACTGCGTACCTTTTGTATAATGGGTCAGCGACTTATATTCAGTGGCGAGCTTAACCGAATAGGGGAGGCGTAGCGAAAGCGAGTGTTAATAGCGCGTTTAGTCGCTGGGTATAGACCCGAAACCGGGCGATCTATCCATGGGCAGGTTGAAGGTTAGGTAACACTGACTGGAGGACCGAACCGACTACCGTTGAAAAGTTAGCGGATGACCTGTGGATCGGAGTGAAAGGCTAATCAAGCTCGGAGATAGCTGGTTCTCCTCGAAAGCTATTTAGGTAGCGCCTCATGTATCACTGTAGGGGGTAGAGCACTGTTTCGGCTAGGGGGTCATCCCGACTTACCAAACCGATGCAAACTCCGAATACCTACAAGTGCCGAGCATGGGAGACACACGGCGGGTGCTAACGTCCGTCGTGAAAAGGGAAACAACCCAGACCGTCAGCTAAGGTCCCAAAGTCATGGTTAAGTGGGAAACGATGTGGGAAGGCTTAGACAGCTAGGAGGTTGGCTTAGAAGCAGCCACCCTTTAAAGAAAGCGTAATAGCTCACTAGTCGAGTCGGCCTGCGCGGAAGATGTAACGGGGCTCAAACCATGCACCGAAGCTACGGGTATCACCTTAGGGTGATGCGGTAGAGGAGCGTTCTGTAAGCCTGTGAAGGTGAGTTGAGAAGCTTGCTGGAGGTATCAGAAGTGCGAATGCTGACATGAGTAACGACAATGGGTGTGAAAAACACCCACGCCGAAAGACCAAGGTTTCCTGCGCAACGTTAATCGACGCAGGGTTAGTCGGTCCCTAAGGCGAGGCTGAAAAGCGTAGTCGATGGAAAACAGGTTAATATTCCTGTACTTCTGGTTATTGCGATGGAGGGACGGAGAAGGCTAGGCCAGCTTGGCGTTGGTTGTCCAAGTTTAAGGTGGTAGGCTGGAATCTTAGGTAAATCCGGGATTCTAAGGCCGAGAGCTGATGACGAGTTGCCATTAGGCGACGAAGTGGTTGATGCCATGCTTCCAAGAAAAGCTTCTAAGCTTCAGGTAACCAGGAACCGTACCCCAAACCGACACAGGTGGTTGGGTAGAGAATACCAAGGCGCTTGAGAGAACTCGGGTGAAGGAACTAGGCAAAATGGCACCGTAACTTCGGGAGAAGGTGCGCCGGTGAGGGTGAAGGACTTGCTCCGTAAGCCCATGTCGGTCGAAGATACCAGGCCGCTGCGACTGTTTATTAAAAACACAGCACTCTGCAAACACGAAAGTGGACGTATAGGGTGTGACGCCTGCCCGGTGCCGGAAGGTTAATTGATGGGGTTAGCTAACGCGAAGCTCTTGATCGAAGCCCCGGTAAACGGCGGCCGTAACTATAACGGTCCTAAGGTAGCGAAATTCCTTGTCGGGTAAGTTCCGACCTGCACGAATGGCGTAACGATGGCGGCGCTGTCTCCACCCGAGACTCAGTGAAATTGAAATCGCTGTGAAGATGCAGTGTATCCGCGGCTAGACGGAAAGACCCCGTGAACCTTTACTATAGCTTTGCACTGGACTTTGAATTTGCTTGTGTAGGATAGGTGGGAGGCTTTGAAGCGTGGACGCCAGTTCGCGTGGAGCCATCCTTGAAATACCACCCTGGCAACTTTGAGGTTCTAACTCAGGTCCGTTATCCGGATCGAGGACAGTGTATGGTGGGTAGTTTGACTGGGGCGGTCTCCTCCTAAAGAGTAACGGAGGAGTACGAAGGTGCGCTCAGACCGGTCGGAAATCGGTCGTAGAGTATAAAGGCAAAAGCGCGCTTGACTGCGAGACAGACACGTCGAGCAGGTACGAAAGTAGGTCTTAGTGATCCGGTGGTTCTGTATGGAAGGGCCATCGCTCAACGGATAAAAGGTACTCCGGGGATAACAGGCTGATACCGCCCAAGAGTTCATATCGACGGCGGTGTTTGGCACCTCGATGTCGGCTCATCACATCCTGGGGCTGAAGCCGGTCCCAAGGGTATGGCTGTTCGCCATTTAAAGTGGTACGCGAGCTGGGTTTAGAACGTCGTGAGACAGTTCGGTCCCTATCTGCCGTGGACGTTTGAGATTTGAGAGGGGCTGCTCCTAGTACGAGAGGACCGGAGTGGACGAACCTCTGGTGTTCCGGTTGTCACGCCAGTGGCATTGCCGGGTAGCTATGTTCGGAAAAGATAACCGCTGAAAGCATCTAAGCGGGAAACTTGCCTCAAGATGAGATCTCACTGGGATCTTGAATCCCCTAAAGGGCCGTCGAAGACTACGACGTTGATAGGTTGGGTGTGTAAGCGCTGTGAGGCGTTGAGCTAACCAATACTAATTGCCCGTGAGGCTTGACCATATAACACCCAAGCAATTTGCGTCGAATGAGCAGATTGCGGTGTTGTGAAGACGCATGATCCGAAAATTTGCAACTCACAAGCATCACATACCCGATTCGCTGGAATGTCGCCCAAACGACATCCTGGCTACAGAATTTCTTGACGACCATAGAGCATTGGAACCACCTGATCCCATCCCGAACTCAGCAGTGAAACGATGCATCGCCGATGGTAGTGTGGGGTTTCCCCATGTGAGAGTAGGTCATCGTCAAGATTAAATTCCGAAACCCCCATCTGCTGACGCAGGTGGGGGTTTTGTTTTTGTGCCTGGAAAAAGCCCAAGGCAGGCCCTGGTGGAGTACGGGAAATCCCTGATCGCGGTTTTCTCTGGGATCTGGTTGCTGTAAATGCCTTCCAGCCGTCTCCCATCAGCCGCTGCTGGCTTCAAGACCATGGCGCAATGTTTCCAGCTGCTCTGCAGAGCTGCAAATCCCTAGAGTCAGGGCTTCAATGCGCTCAAGGAGCTTCGCATGACCTATAAATTCCATCCAGACCTGAGCTTCGCCGCCGATATTTATTGGCAGCAATCCTCCACAAGCAATGAGCCTCTGCGCGTGACTGCACCCGGTGGCCTGACCTACGAGGGCGACGGGTGGCTGTGGGCGGGGGTACCTAGGGAGAGGCCGAAGTCTGCCCCTGGCTTGAGGCGGCAAAATTTCTGGTTCGGCTGCTATTCGAAAGATGGCAAATACTGCTACCAGATCCGGGGACGGACGCCAGGCAGTCTGGAGATTGTCGTGACTCGTCAGCTCGATGTAAGTCGTAACGGATACCTCGGGATGTATCCATTGCCCAGTGCGCTTGACGTCGTCAGTCCACTGGCCATTATTCGTGGCCTCGAACACATGGCCGTGGAATATCCCATAGCGTTCTGGACAGTCAATGGCTTTGATACCGAGAACCTGAAAATAGGACAGACCACTTGGAATATCACGCTCGTTAGTCCCAACGGCAGGGAAGTCAAACGTAGCGTAGAGGACGGGTGGTGCTATCTGAACGATAGCAAAGGTGAATCTGTCGCATTCGGGATAGAGGTCAAGGAGATTCTTGATAACGGCCCCAGATACGGCGCACGCTAGTAAGGACGGGTCGCTGTACCTGATTCAGGGCTACAGCGACCCGCAAGCCGTTTAACGCACTTAGGCTTCAAGCGCCTCGGCAGTGACTTTCAGTTCGTCATGCCGACGAATGATCTTCCAGTCCGCCTCATCGATGTAGATCCCTGCCGGCCCGCTGCCCCCTTCCAGATCGATCGCCACACGTGCGGACACCTGCGGCTTGACGCTCGCCAGAATCGGCACGAAGCCCAACTGCTGGCTGGTTTCCAGCAACGCCGCCTGGTTGCGCTCGTCAATGTCTGCTGCTTCGTCCAGGTAGTAGGGCAGGCGGATACGGCCGGCCAGGTCGCGGTCCATCAAGTGCAGCAACAGGTACATGTTGGTCAGCGCCTTGATGGTCATGGTGGTGCCGTTGGACGCCGCACCGTCGATGTCGGTGTGGATAACCGGCTGGCCATTGACCTTGGTGATCTCGAAGGCCAGCTCAAACAGGTCCTTGAGGCCCAGCTGGTTATGGTTGGCGGCTACCAGGCGGGCCAGGTACTCCTTGGCCTCTTCGTTCTTGTTGTCCTGGTCGGCGCTTTGGCTCAGGTCGAATACCGACAGGGTCTCGCCTTCCTCGTACTGGCCGGCGCTGTGGATAATCTGGTCGATGTGCTTGAGCGCTTCCTTGTTGGGGGCCAGCACAATGCGGAAGCTCTGCAGGTTCGACACCTGGCGCTTGTTGATCTCGCGGTTGAACAGCGCCAACTGGTGTTCCAGGCTGTCGTAGTCGCTGCGGATGTTGCGCAGGGTACGGGCGATGTCGGTCACCGCCGCACGGCGGGCCTTGGCCAGCGTCAGGGCTTCGTCGCTGCGGTGGTCATAGGCGTTGATCAGCAGTTGCAGGCGGCGCTCCATGTCGTCTTCGCTGTCGAACTTGGCCACACCCTTCAGGCGCACCTGGGCGTAAAGCGCTTCGATTTGACCGTCGACGCGCTGCAGGCTCTGCCAGCTGTCCTGATAGTCGTTGAGCAGCGGCAGCAGGTTATCCATGGAATCGTCGACCGCTTCCATGAACGGCGTGCCGAACGGCAGGTCGGCCGGCAGCAGTTGCCGGCGGCGCAGGGCATCGTCCAGGGTGCGTTGCTTGGCTTCCATGTCGGCGATCTGCCGGCCCACCAGTTGCAGCTTGGCCGACAGTTGCTGGACGCGCTCGGTGAACGCATCGCTGGAGCGCTTGAGTTCGTCCTGGGCCGCTTCCATCTGTGCCAGCTGTTCCAGCTTGTCGCCTTCCTCGGCGCTCAGGGTCTGGGCGCGGCGGAAGTCTTCCAGGGCCTTCTGGGCATCGAGCACCTGTTGGTACAGGGCTTCGGTCTGCTCCTTGCTGGCAGCACGGTCGGAGGCCACGGCCTGTTGAGTCTTGAGCTGCTTGAGTTCTTTCTCCAGGCGTTCCTTCTGGTCGCGCAACGCGGCGCGGTCGGCCAGCGCTTGCAGGGCCGGTGGCTCGATGTGCGACAGGTCGATGGAGATACCCGGCACTTCAAAACGCTCGCCCTTGAATTGGTCGAGAATGCCTTCCAGGGATTTCACCCAGGCGTCGCTGTCATCCAGGGCGATGCCCTGTTCGCCCAGCGGCAGGCTGAACAACGCACTGTTGAACAGGCGCATCAGGCGCTCCACGTCCTGCTGCGAGAACTCTTCGCGCAGGCGGGCGTAGCTGTTGTTGTCAGCGTGATCGAGTTGCTGCTTCACCGATTTCAGGCGTTTTTCCAGGTCGCGCAGGCGCTCTTCCAGATCCTCGGCGCTGAACTGCCGCGACTGCGCCAGAGCGCCCGCCAGTTCATCGTGGGCATCCTTGGCGGCCAGCAGTTGCTGTTCCAGCACCTTGACGTCGTTGACCAGGGCAAAGCGGTGCTTGAGCACCGACAGCTCGCCCAGCCAGCGCTGTACGCCGGTGATTTCGCGTTCCAGGCGCATCAGCTCCTGGGTACCGCCGCGCTGGTTGTTCTGCAGCGAGTCCTGTTCCTTGCGGTAGTGCTCGGCTTGGATGACCAGCTCTTCCTTGCGCGCCCCGGAGTAGTCCTGCCAAGTGCCCAGCAGCGAATCCAGCACCGGCGAGATGCGGTGCAGCTTGCCGCGCAGCACGTCGCGCTGACGCACGCCGTTGGCCAATGCTTCCACCAGCGGGCCGGCGGAGACCAGCGAGTTGTAGTCCTGCTCCATGCGGCGCACGTCGCGGAACGCTTCTTCGCAGGCGGCGATGTAGTCGACGCTGCCCGAACGCAGGCTGTGCTCGAAGGCATCGAGGAACAGCTGCTTGAGCTTGGCCGCGGTGATCTCGCGCATGTGCAGCAGGTTGATGAACAGCGCGCGGAAGGTCTTCAGGCTCTGCTCGCTGGTGGAACGCAGCGGAATCAGGGTCAGGTCCAGCGGCACCGAGGTGTGGCCGCCCACCAGCAGGCGGCGCAGTTCATCAGGCTTGAGCTCGTACGCCTTCAGGCCATTGCGTTCAAGGTTGCTGAACAGCTCTTTCTGGCGCAGGCAGGTGTCGTTTTTCTGGTAGTGGGCCAGGTCCAGCTCGCCCTTGTAGGCGAAGAACTGGTGGCCGAAGCCGCCACCCGGGCCGCGGCCGACCACGCCGATCACGTGCGGGCCGTGGGGCAGGGACACTTCGCAGAGAATGTAGCTGGTGTCGCTGGCAAAGTAGAAACGCCGCGACTGTTCCAGGCTGTACTTGCCGAAGCTCATGTCCGACATGCGCGCCAGAATCGGGAACTGCAAGGCGTTGATCGAGGCAGACTTGCCCAGGTTGTTGGCGCCGTACACCGACAGCGGGTGTTCCAGCGGGAACAGGCCCAGGCTGTAACCGGCGGTGTTCAGCAGGGCGAAGCGGCGGATGCCGTAGCGTTCCTGGCTCATGCATCGATCTCCTGTTCTTCGGCAATGGCGCGGGCCAGGGCCTCTTCTTCCGACTCATCGGCGTCGTCGATGACGATGATGTCGTCTTCATCTACCAGTACCGGGGTCGGCAACGGCAGGTCGCTGTGCAGGCTGGCCGCCAGATTGCGGTCCTGCTGCACCGACAGGCACACGTCGAGGAAGCGGTGCATGGGCGGCAGGAAGCGGTACACACCGTTTTCTTCGCCAGCGAAACCCAATTGGGTCATGCGTCGCATGATTTTTTCTTCCAGTTCTTCCGGCGTCTGTACTTCGGCCTGGAGGAACAGGTCACGGTATTTTTCCAGCAGCGACGGCAGTTCGTCGCGGCCCATGCTGCCGCCGTCGAGCACGGCCATCGGGTCGCGGCCCTGGTCGGCCAGGTGTTCCACCAGGATGAAGGTGAACAGCGACAGGCGCTGGGCCGTCTTGTTCACCTGGGCGGCGGCCTGCTCGGGCACGAAGTAGTAGAAGCCACGGGTGTCGCACACCAGCTCGAAGCCCAGGGCGCGGAACAGGCCGCGGTACTGGTCTTGCAGGTTGGACAACTGGGCATACAGCTCCGGGTCCCGGCGGCTGATGTGGAAGCCCTTGTACAGCTCGCGAAAGATCGGCGCCAGCTGGGACATTTCGGACAGATCAAGATTCATGTGCAGTGCTCGCAGAGGGTTCCAGCGGCGCCTTGGGCGGCGTATCGGCGCTGGAAAGCAGGGCGAAGGAGCGCAGGCTGACGCGGTGCTCCAGGGTGTGATAGTCGCGGCGCTCCAGGCGCTCGCGGGCAAAGCGCTTGTCCCGCGACAGGCGCGAGAACCAGTACAGCAGTTCGTCGGTGGCGCCTTCGGGTTCCTGCTCCAGCAGCCACACCATCAGGTCGGGCAGGGGCAGGGCGTCTTCGCAGCGTTCGAGCATTTCCTTGACCGTGCGCGGGGCCTTTGGTGCTTCGCCCTGGCGGGTCTTGTGGGCCTTGGGGAACTGCGCCGGCTTGGCTTCGAAGCGGGCCAGGGCGTAGACGTAGGCCTCGACCTGGCTGGCACTGCCAAGGAAGGTGCTTTGCGGGCGGGTGAACATCGGCATGGCGGCCTGGGGCACGGCGTCCAGGCCCTTGCGGCGGATGGCCGACAGGGCCAGGGCGGCGCCACGGGTCACGGCATTGTGGCGGCGTGCTTCCTCGCGCAGTGGCAGCAGCAGTTCACGCGCATGGCGCAGGGTCAGCTGGGCGCGGGTCTGCATTTCGAGGATGCGCGCGTGGGTGCGCAGCAGCATGTCGTCGTCGACCAGGTGGCCCAGGCGCTGTTGCTCGGTGAGCATGCGCAGCAGCACGTTCTCGACCTTGCGCACGCCCTGCTCGAAGGCGCCATCGGCGTTCACCAGCTGGATCATCGGTTCGACGTATTCGTCCCAGGTCGCCAGCACCTCGGCGTAACGCTGGCGCAGCGGAATCTGCCGGTCGCTGGTCTTGGCGCGTTCAGCCACGGCCACCAGGGCCTGCTCATCGTTATCGAGCTTTTTCAGCACGTCGCGGATGCGCATGTCCAACAGGCGCAACTGGCGGGCCAGGTCGTTGCCATCACGAATGTCGAAGGCGTCCTGGATATGCCCGGCCAGGCGCTCAAGGTGGCGCAGGTAAGCTTCGATTTCCAGGCACAGACCCAGGCGGTGCTCACGGCGCAGGTAGGCGAGGAAGTCGTGGATCTGGGCGTTGAGCTCGAAGCGGTTAGGGCTTTTGGCCACCGGCACCAGAATGTCCAGGCGGATCCATACGTCGAGCACGGCAGTGATGTCCTGCGGCGTGCTGTCCAGTTGCTGGGCCGCTACCTGCTGGCGCAGTTCGCTCAGGCTCAGGGTGCCCTGGTCGAAATGGGAGCACA
Organism: uncultured Gammaproteobacteria bacterium; assembly: GCA_963816515.1. GTDB lineage: Bacteria > Pseudomonadota > Gammaproteobacteria > Pseudomonadales > Pseudomonadaceae > Aquipseudomonas. The sequence goes on from CAWFKX010000001.1 coordinate 3,343,409, forward strand.
GCGGTTCGAGCAATGCCCAGTGTTCGGCGAGTGCGCGCAAGACGCGCTTGGGTTCGATCATTGGATGGCCGACTCGTTGCCAGATAAAAGGGGCGATTGTACTGCATCAGTCGCCCGATCATTGAGCCCCTGATCGACTCGGTACAGGTTTGTAGCGATCAACTGCGGCGCGGCGCACAGAACGGCGGTAGAATTGGCGTTTAACTTATCCACAGATGGCCGCGCTTTGTTAATCGAGTCCAGTCGCCGCGCTTACCTGGCAGCCATGCAAGTGGTGCAATGGCTGCCGCGTACCGAATTGCCGTTCGCCGCGCCTTCGCGCCCGCATTTGCTGGCCCCGCCGGCACCCGCGGAGCCCGTCGAGGCACCGGGGCAACCTGTTACTGCCACCGCCAGCCCCGCGCCCGTGGCCCGAACGGTTGAACGGCCGAAAATCGAAGTGCCCCGGCCCACGCCCAAGGTGGCGAGCAAGCCGGTGGTAGAGCCCGAGGCGGCCCCCGTGGCGCCAAAAGTGGTGCAGGTGCCGCCACCGCGCTTTGCCCTGCAACTGCTGCGGGCCGGCGCCTGCCTGATCCTGGTGGAATTGCCCACCGGCGAGCCGTTCCAAAGCCGTGACCCGGCCTACCTGCTGCTCAAGGACATGCTGCGCGCCGCCGGGCTGCCCGATGCGCCGCAGATTGTCGGCGAACCGGTGCGCTGGCCGCTGCTGGTGCGTGGCAACCTCGACCAGGGGCCGGAAGCGGCCCGTGATTTCGTTCAGGGCTTCGTGCTGGCGCGCCTGGAAGACGCCCCGTGCGTGTGCCTGTGGCTGGTGGGCCTGCCGGCGGTGCGTTTTGCCGGCGAAGCCAATGCGCAGGACTACAACCGTGAGTTGCAGGTGCAGGGGCTGGGCAGCGCCTGGTGCCTGCCTGGCCTGGAACTGTTGATGGACGAACCGCAACGCAAGGCGGACGTCTGGAAAGCCATGCGCCAACTGATGGCGCGCTGGAAACCGAATAATGAGTGATGCCGTGACTTTCCGCCGTATGACTGAGGCGGACCTTGAAGCTGTGCTGAAAATCGAATACGCCGCCTACAGCCATCCGTGGACGCGGGGCATTTTCCTCGATGGGCTGAAGTCTTACGAAATCTGGCTGATGTTCGAGGGCGAGCAGCAGGTTGGGCACGGGGTGATCAATGTGATCATCGACGAAGCGCACCTGCTCAATATCACCGTCAAGCCGGAAAGCCAGGGCCGTGGCCTGGGCCTGCGTTTGCTGGAACGGTTGATGAGCCGCGCCTACGAAATGAATGGCCGCGAGTGTTTCCTGGAAGTGCGCGACAGCAACCGTTCGGCGTACCGGTTATACGAGCGGTTTGGTTTCAACGAAATCGGTCGACGTCGCGATTACTATCCGATCGCGGGTGGGCGCGAGGATGCGCTGGTGATGGCCTGCACCCTGTTCGAATGATCCCTGCCGTGTAGCCGCAGCCTGGCGGCAGCGGCTACACGTTGCTGTGATCAGCGGCGCAGAGGTTTGCCATCCAACGGATCAAGTTCTGCCAGTTCGGCCTCGTCCAGGCCGTCGCCGCCGCCAATGTCATCCTCATCCACCACGCTCAGGTCCCAGTCCGCAGGGCGGCCACGCCCCACTTCATCCGGTGAGCGGGCGCCGTCTTCCTCGATCAGGGTTTCCGGGCTCATGTCGTCATCGGTCGGCTCGTGGTCGTCCATCGAGGCGCCGGTCATGCCTGCTTCGCGGGCGCGCTTGGGTGGCAGTTGCTGATCCAGCTCCGGGGTGGTCAGCTCGTCGCCGATCTTCGCGGTGGGCTCGTCCTGGTCCAGGTGCAGCTCTTCCATGGAGCCCATGCGGTCTTCGTTGTCGTCGATGGGCGCTGGCTGCGGCGCGTGCATCGGGCGGTGTGACTCAGTCATGGCAATTCCTCATGTTTGGGGCCTTAATAGGGTGGACCCATGGCCTTCATGAAGATTCCCCCTGTATCGTGCCGGCCATCGTCGCCAGCGCGTGACTAGTGGCGCCCGACGCCAGTCATAGCATGCGCACCAATATCGAGGCTCGACTATGAACGATCTACAGGAACTGATTGATAACAACGCCCGCTGGGCTGAAGGCATCAAGCAGAAGGACCCTGACTTCTTCGCCAAGCTGGCGCGCCAGCAGACTCCAGAGTTTCTCTGGATCGGCTGCTCCGATGCACGAGTGCCGGCCAACGAGATCGTGGGCATGCTGCCGGGCGATCTGTTCGTGCACCGCAACGTGGCCAACGTTGTGCTGCACACCGACCTTAATTGCCTGTCGGTGATCCAGTACGCCGTGGATGTGCTGAAGGTCAAACACATCCTGGTGACCGGCCACTACGGCTGCGGCGGCGTGCGCGCTTCCATGCAGGATCGCCAGTTCGGCCTGATCGATGGCTGGCTGCGTTCGATCCGCGACCTGTACTACGAAAACCGCCTGGCCCTGGCCGAATTGCCGACCGAGGAAGAGCGGGTTGACCGTATGTGCGAGCTGAACGTGATTCAGCAGGTCGCCAACGTTGCCCACACCAGCATCGTCCAGAACGCCTGGCACCGTGGCCAGCCGCTGTCGGTGCATGGCTGCATCTACGGCATCAAGGATGGTCTGTGGAAGAGCCTGGGCGCCAATATCAGCGGCTTTGAGCAGTTGCCGCCGCAGTATCGCCTGCGTCCGCTGTAAAGCGGGGTGGCTGACGCGGCCAGGCCGCGTCAGCCGCAGCGCAGTATCAAAGGCTGCTGTCAGGCAGCGCCATCGGTGCCTTCAGGCTTTTCAGCACGGTGCTGACCGGGGCCGCCGCGCACAGCTCCTTGGCTTTCTCAGGCGTGTCGCTGCGCACGCTGGTATAGAACAGCTCGCACGTCTGCTCCTTCTGTGTCACCTGCCATTTCTGCGTGCACGCGCTCAAGGTCGCCTTCGGGTCGGCTTTCGGGTTGCCGCCCATGCCCGCCTGCCAGCACGCCGCGCTGAGGTCCTGGCCCATCACCTTCAAGCCTGCCTCATCGGCCTTCTGCTGATCGTTGTCATAGTTGGCCGGGTCTGCCGCGTACCAGATATAGCTCGGGTGGTTGGCACCCAGCACCGGCACGCTCTGGCCAGGGTTCGGGCTGATGGTTGCCAGGCCCAGTACCCCGACCGTCTGCCCGTATTGAGTCTTGATCCAGCTGCGCACCGGCGCGCCGAAGGCCACCATCGGCAACGTCTGCCCAGCCAGGTTCTGGCTGATCTGCTTGACCATGGTGGTCTGGTAGTCCTGGAAGTAGCTGTACACGCCTTCCAGGTCCTTGCCGGCGTTGGACGGCGCGGCAATGGGCGCGATGTCGATGATGGTCTGGTAGCCGGGCGTCTGCGCGGCAGGCACGCCGTTCTGGGTCAGCAGGTCGGCCCAGCGGTCAGTGGTCTTGGACTCCAGGTAGTCCTGGGCCTGGGTCAGTGAATAGTCCGGCGGGAAGTGCAGCAGCTCGACGCTGTGGCGGTTCTCCAGGGCCATGCCCAGCGGCAGGAACAGGTACCAGCTGAAGGCCCACTTGCCGTCGGCATTGAGTTGGCTGGCGCCCTTGTAGGCCAGGTCGCCAGCGTTCAGCAGCTCGGTCAGCGGCTTGTCGTAGTTGTCGGGTACGCCCTTGAGGGTGGCGAACAGCTGCTGGTTGTCGGTGGTCACTTTCACCGTGGCCTTGGTGTAGCCGTCACGCTGCAGGCTCTGGTTGAGGTAATGCTCGACGGTCTGTTCCAGCGTCCAGTTGCGGTAGCAGATCACATTGCAGTTGTTGGGGTAGGCGAACAGCTGGGTGACGCGCTGGGTGCTGCCCAGGTCGATCTGGATATCGGCCTGGGCCACGCCGGCCAGGGTCAATGCGGCGAATGCGGTGGCAAGCGCGGTGGCTTTTGGCATGCGAAACTCCTTGTCAGTGTTGGCCCCCTCGGTGCGGGGCTGGCGATGCATAGTGCGTGAGCGCGAGTGACCGTGGAATGCCTGCCGAGAAAAATTTTGTGTGGTTTCATCATTGGCGCTGCAGGGCAGCTTCAATGAACAGATTGCCACCGGCTTTGCAGATACGGACCATCGATGAAAACAGCCCTGATCATGGCCTTGTTACTGCTCGCCAGCCTGGCGCGCGCCGACGACGAGCGCGATGAGGCCGCGTTCGTGCACTGGTTTCGTCACCACGATACCGCGCGCTTCGAGCGCTTTCTGGTGCAACACAAGATCGACACCGTGGTGCCGCTCTATCAGCTGTTGCGCTCGGCCAGCGACTGGCAGGCCTGCGCTGCCCAGCCCTTCGCGGTACCGCCGGCCAGCCACTGGCCTGCGGTGGAGTCGACGCTCCGGATGCTGGAAACCCTCAGGCGAGAGGGCGTGCTGACCCGGTTCGACGTGGTGTCGGCTTACCGCGACCGGCGCCTGAATGCCTGTGCCGGTGGCGCCGCGCACAGTGCGCACACCCAGGCGTTTGCGGTGGACCTGGAGTTTCCCACCGGCAGTGACGATCCCCGGCGTTTGTGCGATTTCTGGAAGCAGCACGGCGGTGAATGGAACCTGGGCTTGAGCCGCTATCCGTCCGGGCGGGTACACCTGGACACCACCGGTTACCGCACCTGGGGCGAGGACTACAGCGCGCGCACCTCGTATTGCCTTCAGCCGCCCTCAAACCAGATGGGCCTTGAGCACCGTTAACACTTCGTGCGCCATTGCCCCGCTGTGTTCGTTGACCCGCGCGCGAAACTGCACGGCCGGCAGCGCTGGCATCTGCCAACTGGCCGGCACCGGCACCACCCCCGGCGGAATCGACGATTCGTTGAGGCACGCCACGCCCAGCCCGGCACTGAGGGCCGATTGCAGGCCCGCCACCCCGGAGGCCGAGTGCGCCACCAGGTAAGGCCGCCGCGCGCGATCGAGGATATCCAGGGCGCGGCCCTGTAGCGAGCAACTGGGCGGCAGTATCACCAGCGGCAGGGTGGCAGGGCGCTCGCGGGCCAGGTGCTCGGCCGTGACCCAGTGCAGCGTTTCGTCACGTACCGCTTCCACACCGTCGGCGAGCGGGGGCGTGTCTTCCTGCACTATTTGCATGTACAGGCCGATGTCGAAGTCGGCCAGTTCGGCTTCGATCAGGGCGCTCTTGCGCACCGTCACGTGCAGGCGCAGCCCCGGGTAGCGTTCGGCCAGGCGCTTGAGCAGCGGGGCGATGGCATTGGGGCGGAAATAGTCGGTGATCAGCAGGCGCAGGTCGCCGCTCAGGCGCGTGCCGCGCATGTCGTGCAGCACCTGCTCGTTCAAGTCGAGCAACTGCTGCGCGTGGCCCAGCAAGCGTTCGCCTGCGGGCGTCAGGCGCATGCCGCGCTTGCTACGAGTGAACAGCGGCTGGTCGCAGAAGGCTTCGAGTTTCTGCAACTGTTCGCTCACCGCCGATTGCGACCGGTGCAGGCGTTCGGCAGCCGCCGACAGCGTGCCGCATTCGGCGACCACTGTCAGGGTGTGCAGCAGGTCAAGGTCAAAGCGGTGCATGATGATCACGCCATTTGCCGAAGGATATCTCCACAATATCCCGCTTTTCCGATGGGTGGGCAAGGACGATGATCGCCCTGCAACCCACCCACAAGGAGCGACATCATGCCTGGCCTGTCTTTATTGATTTCCGGTGAACCGACACCGCACCTGATCCCCGTGCTGGCGCGGGAACTGACCGAGCTGACCTGCGCGATACTCGACAAGGAGCAGCACAGCACCACCGTGCTGGTGGACTTCCTGCCCCGCGCGCAGTGGTTTATCCACAACCGCAGCCTCGCCGAACTGGGCAAGGACGCCTTCCGCCTGCAAGTGACCATCACTGACGAAACCACCACCAAGGACCAGAAGGCGCGGTTTCAGCGCGAAGCGTACGCGCTGCTGGCCGAGCGCATCGGCAACCTGCACTCACACTCCAACGTGCACGTGATTGATTGCCGAGCGTCGGCCTACAGCTACGCAGGCGTCACCCAGGAGTACCGCTACCAGCACCCCCCGGCGTAATACTCACGGCGTGTAGGCAATGGGCGTCAACACCGGCTGGCCAGCGAAAAAGGCCAGCAGGTTCTGGTTCACCAGGCTCACCGTGGCTTCCGACGCCTGGGGCGAAAGGGCGGCAACGTGCGGGGTGAGCACCACGTTGTCCAGCGCCTTGAGTTCATCGGGTACCGAGGGTTCGTCGTCGAACACGTCCAGCGCCGCGCCGGCGATGGTGCGCTGCTGCAAGGCGTCGATCAGGTCGGCGGTGGCGATCACGCTGGCGCGGGCAATGTTCACTACAAAACCGTGCGGGCCCAGTGCCTGCAACGCAGTCTTGTCGATGACGTGACGGGTGTCGGCGCCGCCCGGCGTGGCAATCACCAGGTAGTCGCACGACGCCGCCAGTTCCACCGGCGTGGCGCAGTAGTGGTAGTCCACGTCCTGGCGCGGGCGGCGGTTGTGGTAGCTGATGGACATGTCGAAACCGCGCGCAGCGCGTTTGGCAACCGCCATGCCCACCGCGCCCAGGCCGAGAATGCCCAGGCGCGTGCCTTCCAGCGTCGGCCGGCTGACCTTGCGCCACTCGCCACGGCGCACCGAGGCGTCGGCCTGGGGAATATCGCGTACCAGCGACAGCAGCAGGGCCATGGCATGGTCGGCCACCGACGCGGCATTGGCCCCGGCACCATTGGTCACGGTGATGCCAGCGGCGTGGGCGGCCGCCAGGTCGACCTGTTCATAGCCGGCGCCAATCACGCAGATAATCTTCAGGTGTGGCAGGGCGGCCATTTCATCGGCGAAGAAACCCAGCGGGCCACGGGTCAGCACCGCGCTGATATCGGCGCCGTGCTCCTTGATCGCCGCGGCGCGCAGTTCGCGGGTGGGCGCCAGGATCAGCGTGAAACCACTGTCTTCGAGAATGTGCAGGTAGTCGTTGACGGCTTCGACGAGTACCAGGACCGTTGCGCTCATTGAATTGCTCCAGCTTCGAGAGGTGGCGAGTATGCCGCAATAGGCTACGTGATCCCATTGAGCGATTCCCTGCGACAATGGTCAATGTCTACTCACGTGCCGCGAGTTTCACTGAATGCCCTGGTTGACCGACCCCTCCCTCTGGACCGCGCTGTTACAGATCATTGCCATCGACTTGCTGCTGGGTGGCGACAACGCCGTGGTCATCGCCCTGGCCTGCCGCAACCTGGCCCGCGAACAGCGGCGCAAGGCGATTCTGGGCGGGGTGGCGGGCGCCATCCTGTTGCGCATCGTGCTGCTGTTCTTTGCCATGCAACTGCTGTCGTTGCCGTACCTGAAAGTGGCCGGGGCGTTGTTGTTGCTGTGGATCGGCGTGAAGCTGCTGGTGCGCCACGATGACGGGCATGCCGACATTCAGGGCGATGTGCACCTGTTCAACGCGATCAAGACCATCGTCATTGCCGACGCGGTCATGTCCCTGGATAACGTGCTGGCAGTGGCGGCGGCCGGGGGCGGGAATATCTACCTGGTGAGTTTCGGCGTATTGGTCAGTATCCCGGTGATCGTGCTGGGCAGCCGCCTGGTGCTGGCGGCCATGGAGCGCTTCCCGGTGGTCATCCAGTTGGGTGGGGCGTTGATCGGCTGGATTGCCGGCGGCATGGCCTTGGCTGACCCGGTGCTGGCGCAGGCGTTGCCGGGCAGCGCTGTGGTGCAGCATTACCTGGCGAGCGTGTTGGGGGCTGTGTTGGTGCTGTTGGCAGGGCTGTGCTGGAATCGTCGGCTGATTGCGCGGCGGTCCTGACGCGGCCTGGCGGCCGCTGCAACCTCCGTAGCAGCGGCCGCCAGGCCGCGTCAGGGCCCCAAAAAGCTAAACGGAAAACTTCAGCGCATTGGTCAGGTCGCCCATCGGCTGCTGGCCGCGGGCCTTCATGGCGTCATCACGCTGTTTGATTCCGTCCAGGGTCTCCAGCTTGAACACCCGGGTGATCAACCGCAGGATCGACGCCGTGTCATACACCGTGTGGTCCACCGTGCCCTTGCGCGCAAACGGTGACACCACCAGCGCCGGAATGCGCGTGCCCGGGCCCCAGCGGTCGCCCTTGGGCGGCGCCACGTGATCCCACCAGCCGCCGTTCTCGTCCACCGTGACCACCACCACCATGTTCTTCCACTGCGGGCTGCCCTGCAGCACCTTCAGCGCCGTGGCGATGTGCCGGTCGCCTGCGGCCACATCGGCATAACCGGCGTGCATGTTGAGGTTGCCCTGGGGTTTGTAGAAGGTCACGGCTGGCAGCTTGCCGGCCGCCGCATCGGCGAGGAACTTGTTGGTGCCAAGGTCCTCACCCAGGCCACCGTCGCGCAGGCGCTTCTGGCGCTCGGCCGGGTTTTCCGGGCCTTGCTGCTTGAAGTAGTTGAACGGCTGGTGGTGGTACTGGAAGTTCGGAATCTTGGGGATGCCGCCCGAGTCCTTGTACTCGTCCAGGGTCGCCTGCCAGGCGCCGGCGTACCAGGCCCAGTCGACGTTCTTTTTGCTCAGCTTGTCGCCAATGTGCTCGTGGGTCTGGGGCACCAGCACGCTGGGCAGGTCCGGCTTGGAATAGTCCGGGCGCTGCGGGTCGCGGATCCAGGTGGGCCAGTAGGGCGGCGCCATGGTGTTCACCGCGAAACCGTCGGGTGTCAGCGCGCTGGGGCCGAACGCCGGGGCGCCGGTCATGGCGCTGGCCGGGCTTTTGTCCAGCGGCTTGAGGCGTGTGTCGAGCGGGTCATCGCTTTGCAGCGTGGCGATCTGGTCCTTGGCCACCGAGGTGCTGGCATTGGGATAGAACGGCGCGGTGGCGCTGATCAGGTACTGATGGTTGAAGAACGAGCCGCCGAAGGCGCCCTGGAAAAAGTTATCGCACAGCACGAACTCCCGGGCCACGTCCCACAGGCGCAGGGAATATTGCGTTTGGTCGTAATAGCCCATGGTCAGGCCGCCGGAGTCGGCCCAGGCGACAAAGTGGTCATTCTTGCCGCCATTGATCTGCATCTGGTTCTGATAGAACACGTGCCACAGGTCGCGGGTGACCACGCTCAGCGGCAAATGCTCCTGGTTCGGGCCTTTGAGGGCAAACGGCGCATTGGGCAGGTTTTCCTGATACTGCACGCCTGCGGCGTAGGTCACGCCATCGACCGTCTGCGGGCCGATCTGCAAGGTACCGCCCCATGCCGGTGGCAGGGTCTTGAGCGGGGTGCCGTCACGGTCGACCTGCTGGTATTGCTCGGGCTTGAGACTGGACAGCGGTTTCTCCACGCCGGGGAAGTTGCCGAACAAATTGTTGAAGCTGCGGTTCTCGGCATAGATCACCACCACCGTCTTCACGTGCTCGCTCAGCGCCTTGTCCAACTCACCGGGCGACAGCGGATGCTCATCAGCCTTGTCCGGCTGGTCATTGGTGCTGCCACAGGCGCTCAGCGCCGCGGCGCCCACGCCCAGCATCGCCACGCCACCGAGGAAACGACGGCGGCTAGTGTCGGGCAGAAGCGGGGAAGATGGCTGTTGCTGGTCGTCAGTCTTGTCACTCATCACGGCGTCCCTGGTCAGGCGTAACAAAAAATACTGGCGGGGAGGGTAGCAGGGGATTGTGACGGTTGTGGGGCGGATTTGTGGCGGGGGGAGGCGTGACGAAACGGTGCGAACAGGTATTCTCAACAACTTTTCCGAAAGCAAAAAAAAGAGCCTACCTTTCGGTAAGCTCTTTTTCGTACTTGGTGGCTACACAGGGACTTGAACCCCGGACCCCAGCATTATGAATGCTATGCTCTAACCAACTGAGCTATGTAGCCAAGATGGCGCGCATTATTCCCTCAGAACGAACATGTGTCAAGCGTCCTTTTGAAAATTTTTTACGTGTGATCAAAAGGTTAGCCTCCCCGCAAACAAACGGGACGCGCCCGGCCCCATGCCGTGGGCCTTGGCAATGGGGTTCCGGCCGGGCTGGTCAGTCGTAAATTGTTTCAATGTTAGCAATCGCGCCCTGAAAAATGGCACATTAGGATCCCTTGCGCTGGTCGTGCACTTGTTCGCGGCACGCTGAACAGCGTTCCTCCCTGTTGTCCGGAAGATTTGCCTGATGGCCATAAGTAACGTTCAAACCAGCGCGGCCCCGGCGGCGGCTGCGGCGCAGACCAGCCCCCTGGTGATGCGCATCATCGGCGCCTGTGCGCTGGCGCATTTGATCAATGACCTGATCCAGTCGGTGTTGCCGTCGATCTACCCGATGCTCAAGGCCAACTATGGCCTGAGCTTCACCCAGGTCGGCCTGATCACCCTGACGTTCCAGATCACCGCGTCCCTGCTGCAGCCCTGGGTGGGCTTCTACACGGACCGCAATCCAAAGCCGAACCTGTTGCCCCTGGGTACCATCTGTACCCTGATCGGCATTGTGATGCTGGCGTTCGTCGGCAGTTTCCCGATGATCCTCGTGGCGTCGGCGCTGGTGGGCATCGGTTCGTCGACCTTTCACCCGGAAACCTCGCGCATCGCCCGCCTGGCATCCGGTGGCCGCTACGGGCTGGCGCAGTCGACGTTTCAGGTGGGCGGTAACGCTGGTTCCGCGTTCGGCCCACTGCTGGCGGCGGCGCTGATCATTCCGTTCGGCCAGGGCAACGTCGCCCTGTTCGGCATTTTCGCCTTGTTCGCCCTGGGCGTGACCTGGGTGCTCAGCCGCTGGTACAAGGAACACCTGAACCTGTTCAAGGCCAAGAAGGGCGGCCAGGCCACCCATGGCCTGTCCAAGCGCCGCGTCACCGGTGCGTTGGTGGTGCTGGGCCTGCTGGTGTTCTCCAAGTACTTCTACATGGCCAGCTTCACCAGCTACTTCACCTTCTACCTGATCGAGAAGTTCGACCTGTCGGTGGCCAGCTCGCAATTGCACCTGTTCCTGTTCCTCGGCGCAGTGGCGGCCGGCACCTTTTTCGGCGGCCCCATCGGCGACAAGATCGGCCGCAAGGCGGTGATCTGGTTCTCCATCCTCGGCGTGGCACCGTTCACCCTGGCGCTGCCCTACGTGGATCTGTTCTGGACCAGCGTGCTCAGCGTGATCATTGGCTTCATCCTGGCCTCGGCCTTCTCCGCCATCGTCGTGTACGCCCAGGAGCTGGTGCCAGGCAACGTCGGCATGATCGCCGGCGTGTTCTTCGGCCTGATGTTCGGCTTCGGCGGCATCGGCGCCGCACTGCTCGGCCACCTGGCGGATATCCACGGCATCGAATATGTGTACACCCTGTGCTCGTTCCTGCCGCTGTTCGGCATCCTGACGATTCTGTTGCCCAGCACCAAGAAAGTCTGAGCATGAAAAAGGCCCGCGCGTTGCGGGCCTTCTTCATTCGGTCTGCTGAGCGATGGTGCTCTAGCGCGCCATGCCTAACCCCTGCGCCGGCACCCGTGCAAACCACCCACTGACCTGCTCATACGCCTGCGCCAGTTGCAGCACGGCGAAATCCGCCTGGTGCCGCCCGATGATCTGCAGCCCCATGGGCAGCCCCTGGGCGTTGAAGCCGGCCTGTACATTGGCCACCGGGCAGCCGCTGAGCGTGCCGGGAATGACTACTTCCATCCAGCGGTGGTAGGTGTCCATGCTCCGTCCGGCGATGTGCGCGGGCCAGTGTTGGTGTTTGTCGAAGGGGAACACCTGGGCGCTGGGCAGCAGCAGGTAGTCGTAGCGCTCGAACAAGCGGCCGATGGCGCGGTACCAGTCGCTGCGGCTGGCGGAGGCCTGGAAGGCGTCGCTGGCGCTCAGGGCCAGGCCGTTTTCGATTTCCCAGCAGGCTTCGGGCTTGAGCAGTGCGCGCTTGGTCGGGTCCTGGTAGTGCTTGCCCAGGGCGCCGGCGACCATCCAGTGGCGCAGGGTGCGCCAGCAGTCCCACAGGCGCTCCGGGCTGAAGCCCAGCTCGGCGTGCTCGACGCTGCAGCCAATGGCCTGGAAGTCGCCCAGGGCCGTTTCACACAGGGGCAGCAGGCCATCTTCCATGGCCAGGTAACCGTTCAGGTCGCCTAGCCAGCCCAGACGTGTGCCGGTGAAGTCACGCTGCAGCGGCGCGGTGAACTCGCTGCCGTCGCCGGCCAGCGACAACGGTGCGCGCGGGTCATGGCCGGCCTGCACCGAGAGCAGCAGGGCGGTGTCCTGAACGCTGCGGCCCATGGGGCCTTCGTAGCCGAGCTGGTCGATGAACAGGTCGGCGGCGTCGTCGAAGGGCACGCGGCCCTGGGACGGTCGAAAGCCGATGATGTTGTTGAACGCCGCCGGGTTGCGCAGCGAGCCCATCATGTCGCTGCCGTCAGCCACCGGCACCAGGTGCATGGCCAGCGCCGCCGCCGCGCCGCCGCTGCTGCCGCCGGCGGTCTTGCTGGGGGCGAAGGCACAACCGGTGGCACCGAACAGCGGGTTGTAGCTTTGCGAGCCGAGGCCGAATTCCGGAGTGTTGCTTTTGCCGATGATGATCGCCCCCGCCGCCTTGATGCGCTGCACCATGATGCCGTCGTGGTCGGGAATGAAGTCGCGGCACAGCGGCGAGCCGTAGGTGGTGCGGATGCCCTGGGTAAGCGACAGGTCCTTGATGGCATGCGGCAACCCATGCATCCAGCCCAGGTACTCGCCGCGTGCCAACTGGGCATCGCGCTCGTCGGCCTGGGCCAGCAGGCGTTCGGCCGGTTGCAGGCTGACCAGGGCGTTGACAACCGGGTTGAAACGCTCGATCTGCGCCAGGTAGGCCTGCATCACTTCCCGGCAGGAAACGTCGCGCAGGCGTATCTTTTCCGCGAGCTGGTGGGCGTGCAGCTGCACCAGTGCGCTGATGTCGTCAGTGTTCATCGCTGGAACCTTATAACGGAGAAAAACACCCCGCCGCCATGGCGGGGGCGGTCGGGGTCAACGCATCAGGTTAGTCCACAGGCGGTCGGCCAGGCGGATCGCGCCTTCGCCGCAGGTCTGGCTGAACACCACCTTGGTGCCGGCGGGAATATGCAGCTCCGGCGCGTCTTTGAGGCTGGCGTCGAGGAAGGGCTCTACACCCTTGACCGGGCTCTGGTGCTTGAGGAAGTTCTGCGTCATCGCCGAGTTTTCCGGCTGGCTGAGGAAGGCGATGAATTTCTTCGCGTTGTCGGGGTTCTTGCTGCCCTTGGGAATGACCATGTTATCCACCCAGGCCATCACCCCCTGCTTGGGGTACAGGTAGGCCAGCGATGGCTTCATCTCGCGAGCGCGCATGGCCGAGCCGCCCCAGAACATCGACATGTCCACTTCACCTGAGGCCAGGTTCTCGCGGATGGAGCCGGCCTTGGAGCTGTAGGTCTTCACGAAGGGTTTCTGTTCCTTGAGCAAGGCCAGCACCTGCTGCATCTGCTTGGGGTCTTCGCTGCACAGGGGGATGTTCAGGTACAGGCTGGCGGTGTCGATCACTTCGCTGGACGAATCGAACATGTTGATGCGCCCCTGCAGCTCCGCCGGTGGGTGGTAGAGCACGTCGTAGCTGTCCAGCGGGCCCTTGTAGCGTGCGGTATCGACCACCACGCTGGTGGTGCCCCAGATGAACGGCACCGAGTAGGCACCTTCCGGGTCCCAGGTAGGCTTTTTCAGGTTGTCGACGATATTGGCGTAGTAGGGCTGCTTGGCCGGGTCGAAGCGCTCCAGTAACTGTTCCTTGATCAGGATGGGCACAAACTGGTGCGAGGGAATCGCTACGTCGTAGCCGCTGCCGCCCTGTTTGAGCTTGGCCAGCAACGTCTCGTTGGAGTCGTAGGAATCGACCGTGACCTTGATACCGGTTTCCTTCTCGAACTTGTTCAGTATTTCCGGCGAGAAATAGCCGCTCCAACTCACCACGTTCAACTGCTCCGCCGCCTGCGCAGCACCGGTAACGCTCAGGGCCAGGGACAGGCCTATAGTGTTCATCAACATGTTCATGCACAAACCCCCATGGTCGAACAAAGACTCAGGCTTTTTTCTTGCCGAGCAGATAGGAAAGGCTGACAAACAGCACGGAAACGCCAAGGATCAGCGTCGAAACGGCATTGACGTCCGGTGTCACGCCCATGCGCAGCAGGCCGAAGATAAAGATCGGCAAGGTGGTGGTACCGGCCTGGGAGACCATCATCGAAATCACGAAGTTATCCAGCGACACGATGAAGGCCAGCATCAGCCCGGAGACAATCCCCGGCATCAGCAACGGCAAGGTCACCTTGGTGAAAATCCGCCAGGCACCGGCGTACAGGTCGGCGGCGGCGTGCTCCAGCGACAGGTCCATGTCGTTGAGGCGGGCGCGAATGGGCAGGTAGGCGAAGGGAATGCAGAACACCGTGTGGGCGATGATCAGGTTGCCGTACCCCAGGGAAATGCCCAGCGAGGAAAACAGCGCCAGGGTGGCCACGCCGACGACGATTTCCGGCAGCACCAGCGGCAGCATGATCGCGCCCATGGACAACTGCATGCCCTTGAATTTGGCCCCGCGCGAGGTGCCCAACGCCGCCAGGGTGGCGATCACCGTGGCGATGACGCTGGCACAACCGGCAATCAGCAGGCTGTTGCCGGCGGCGCTGCGCAGTGCCTGGTTGGCAAAGGCGGCGCGGTACCAATCCAGGCTCAGGCCGGTCCACACGGTGGCGGACTGATTGGCGTTGAACGAGAACACCACCAGCACCACAATGGGGGCGTACAGGTACAGGTAGAACAGAAAACTGAAGCCGCCGAAGCCGGGGAAGTCCTGCACCCCCAGCCGGGCACGGGTCAGAAAGCGCAGCATCACAGGCCTCCTCGGGCAACGCGCTGGCGCTCGGCGCGCAGGGCGTAAAGGGTCAGTACCAGCATCACGGCGGCCATCAGTACCAGCGACAGTGCCGCGCCGAACGGCCAATTGCGGGCGTCGCTGAACTGGCGAAAGATCAGGTTGCCGAGCATCAGTTTGGTCCCGCCACCCAACAGTTCCGGGGCGATCATGGCGCCCAGGCAGGGCACGAAGGTGAGGATGGCGCCCGCCATGATCCCGGGCCGGGCGATGGGCAGCACCACCTTGCGCAAGGTGCGCCACTTACCGGCGTACAGGTCCTGGGCGGCTTCCAGCAGGCGGATGTCCATTTTTTCCAGGGTGGCATAGATGGGCAGTACCACGAACGGCGCGTAGGTGTAGACCAGCCCCAGCAGCACCGCGCCGTCGGTATACAACAGCGGCAGCGGCTGCTTGATCAGGCCCAGGCCCATCAGGCTGTTGTTGATCACGCCGCTGTCACGCAGCAGCAGAATCCAGGCGTAGGTGCGGATCAGCAGGTTGGCCCAGAACGGCACGGTAATCAGGAAAATCAGCAGGCCGCGGCGCTGGGGTGGCTGCATGGCCAGCCACACTGCGACCGGGAAGCCGATCAGCAGGGTGATCAGCGTAGTCAGCCCGGCGATGCCGATGGAGCGCAGGGCAATCATCAGGTAGGCGTCGGTGAAGGCCAGGCTGTCGTCCATCTGCCGTTCGAACAGCAGCGAAATATACGACTCGATGCTGAAGTGGCCATCCACGCCCCCATAGGGGTTGGCCTGCATCAGCGAGTAGGCGAGCACGATCAGAATCGGCACCACCAGGAACAGGCCGATGGCGGTTAGCGCCGGGCTGACGCCCAGCACGTTACCCAATGCCTTGCGGCGAACCAGCAGGCTGGGGCGGGGCACAGCAGCGGTAGTGTCCATGGTGCCCCCTTAATCCAGCAGAACGCTGGCGCTGTGGCTATCCAGCAGCAGCCCGGCCTGGCAACCCAGGGCGAAGCGCTGACCGCCGCTGTTGGGCACGCGCACGGTCAGGCGCTGACCGCCGGTGAGGCGCACCTGGTACTGCAGGTCGGTGCCCAGGTAGATCTGCTGTTCCACTGTGCAGTCGATGGCGCCCGGTTGCGACAGGGTCACCAGTTGCAGGCGTTCCGGACGTATCGACAGGTTGACGCTGGCGCCCACCGCCAGGCCTTCGCGAGTTGGAGCCTGCACCGTGGCGCCGCCCGGTGCCTGGTACAGCGCGTGGCCATCGCCGAGTTGGCTGACTACAGCGGGAATCAGGTTGGTCTCGCCGATGAAGTCGGCAACGAAGCGGTTGCGCGGGCGTTCATAGATTTCATCCGGGCGGCCGACCTGCTGCACTTCGCCTTCGCTGAGCACGGCGATGCGGTCGGACATGGTCAGCGCTTCTTCCTGGTCGTGGGTGACGAAGATAAAGGTGATGCCGGTGCGTGCCTGAATCGCCTTGAGTTCTTCGCGCATGGCTTGGCGCAGTTTCAGGTCCAGGGCCGATAGCGGCTCGTCCAGCAGCAATACCTTGGGATGGGGCGCCAGTGCCCGGGCCAGGGCCACGCGCTGCTGCTGGCCGCCGGACAATTGTGCGGGGCGGCGCTCGGCGAAGCGCTCCATCTGCACCAGCGCCAGCATCTCGCGCACCCGCTCGGCCACCTGCGGTTTGCCCAGGCGCTTGCCCATGGGGTGCGACTCCAGGCCAAAGGCCAGGTTCTGGGCGATGGTCATGTGCGGAAATAGTGCGTAGTGCTGGAACACGGTGTTCACGGGGCGCTGGTGGGGCGGGCGGTCGGCGATGTTTTCGCCGTACAGCTGGATCTCGCCGCGGGTGGGAAATTCGAAGCCGGCGATAATTCGCAGCAGGGTGGTCTTGCCGCAACCCGAGGGGCCCAGCAGGGTGAAGAATTCGTTGTCGCGGATGTCCAGGTCGACATGCTTGAGGGCCACCGGCCCCGTGTCGGGGTCGCCGTAGACCTTGCGGACCGAGCGGATGGAAACAGCCAGCATCTGTAGCGAATGCAAGGCGCTCATGCTTTACCTCCGATTCCCCCATCGGCCGTTTTCGCGCAGGCGGCCAGAGGCGCCGCAGGAAAAGTCGGGACGATGGATATTGTTGTTTTGGCAGGAAGAGAGTGGTGAAACGCTGCGCGTGGCGGGCCTTTTCGCAGGCCATTGTTATTCGGTGTCGGCTGGATTATCAGCCAGGGATTGCAGGGGCGAAAGATCAATTTTAACATAGCTGCTGTTAAATAATTTAACAGCCAAAGAGGCTTCGGCTGCCATGTCCAATTTGCGTTTGCCACCGCTCAACGCAGTACGCGCCTTCGATGCTGCCGCGCGCCTGGGCAGCTATGTGGAAGCGGCCAAGGCGCTGCACGTGACCCAGCCGGCGGTGGGCCGGCACGTCAAGTTGCTGGAGGACTGGCTGGGCGTGCAACTGTTCGAGCGCACCTCGCGGGGCGTATTGCTGACGCCTGCCGGGCGTAAGTACCACCAGAAGATTTCCCGCGCCCTGCAGCAGATCATCGAAGCGGGAGAGGCGCTGCAACCCCACGCCACCGAGCGCTGGCTGCGGATCATGGTGGTGCCGGGCCTGGCCAAGCGCTGGTTGACCCCACGCATTGAAAACATGCGCCACCTGCGCCCCGGCCTGAAAGTGGCCATCGAGCCTAACTCCACCTTTACCGAAGTGGATGTCCGCACGGCCGACCTGGGCATTGTCTACGGCATGCCCGGGCAGTACGCCAACAGCCGCGCAACGTTGATCTGCCCGCGGGTGTTCCCCATCTGCACGCCCAAGTATCTCGCCAGTATCGCGCCGATCCGCCGGGTGCAGGACCTGATGCAGCTGGACCTGATCCACTTCGACGACGGTGAATGGTGGAACATGTGGTTCAACGCCCTGGGCATCGATTCGCAGCTGTCCTCCGATGTGCTCTACGTCAGCAACGATCACGCGCTGGCGGTCGCCGAAAGCGGGCAGGGCATTGCCCTGGCCAATGAAGTGCTGGTGCGTGACGAGTTGCAGGCGGGCACCCTGGTGCGCGCCATCGACGTCGAGGTGGCGCTGGAAAGCTACCAGTTGCTCACGCCCAGCGGGCAAATGTCGGCGGACGTGCAGTGGTTCGAACAGTGGCTGGGCGATGCCCTGCGTGAGGAGTTCGCCGGCGCATTCGACGCCGGCGGTTGAGCGAGCCCCTCAGCCGAGGGTGCTGAGGGTCTTGCGGCAGTGCACCAGGGCGTCGCGGATCATGAAGTTCACCAGCGTCGGTGATACCCCCAGCTCCTGGGCGATGTCCTTCTGCGACTGGCCGTTCAAGCGGTACTGCTCGAACGCGAAGCGTGTGCGCGGCGGCAGGTCCTGCAGGGCCAGGGCCAGTTTGTCCAGCGTCTGGCGGTCCTCGTGCAGGGTCTCGGGGCTGGCGCCGGGCACGGCGACCGACAGGCCTTCCTCCTCGCTGCACTTGTAGCGTTTTTCCAGCGCCTGGCGGCGGTAATGGTCGATGGCCAGGTTGCGCACCACGCGCATCAGGTAACTGCTTTGCGACTGGATGCCGGGAGATTCGGCGTTGCCATTCATTTTCACGAAGGCATCCTGCACCACGTCCTCAGCCGACGCGCGACAGCCCAGGATGCGGGTGGCGGCGTTGATGAAGCGCTGGCGGTGGGTCACGAACAGTTGCTGAAGAGCCGGCCTTGGCTCGATGCTGATTGTTTTTGGCATTGACGGTTTGACCTATGCGGCAGTCCACATGGGGAAGCGGTAAAACTAATGTTATTGATAATCTTTATCAAATGATTTCTGCTCTCGACGGGTGAATTTTTTCCTACAGCCCGGAAACCAGCCGGTCACGCTGAACGACATCCCCTGTAGCGGCCGCAGGGGTATTCGTAGGATTTGGTCCTACAGAATTTTAGGAAACGCCTCTCATTAATTTTCCTTTCGTCTGACTCGTCAATTCGTTGTGACTGCATAGCCGTGAAAGCGGCATTTCCCGCGCAACTGATACTGGACGAGGTCGGCAATGGCTTTTGATCGCGAAGACACCGTGTTCACCGTGGTGGTGAACCATGAAGAGCAATACTCCATCTGGCCTGAATACAAGGCCATTCCCCAGGGCTGGCGCGAAGCCGGCAAAAGCGGCCTGAAGGCGGAATGCCTGGCGTTCATCGAACAGGTATGGACCGACATGCGCCCCCTCAGCCTGCGCCAGCACATGGAACAGCAGGCGTCGCGCTGATGCGTCTGTACTGCCTGCCTTACTCCGGCGCCAGCGCCATGGTCTATGGCCGCTGGCGACGCAGCCTGCCGGCTGACATCGAGGTGCGCCCGCTGGAACTGCCGGGGCGCGGCAAGCGCTTTGGCGAGCCGCTGGCCACCGACATGGTAGCGCTGGCCCGGCAGCTGGCCGGCGAGATCAGCCCGGAGCTGGACCGTCCCTACGCGTTGTTCGGCCACAGCCTGGGCGGCTTGCTGGTACACGAACTGGCCCATGCCCTGCGCGAACGCGGCTGCCCGCCGCCGCGCCTGGTCTTCGCCTCGGGCACGGCGGCGCCGTCGCAGCGCGACACCGAGCGTTTCGCTGCGAACAAGACTGACGCCCAGCTGATCAACGACCTGCGTGAGCTCAACGGCACCCCCGAAGACATCCTCGCCAACGAGGAGTTGATGCGCCTGACCCTGCCCGTGTTGCGCGCCGATTTCGCCCTGTGCGGCAGCTACCAGTACCGCCCGCGACCGCCCCTGGGCTGCCCCATACAGGTGCTGGCCGGGCGTCAGGACTCGACCACGGCCGAACAACTGCAGGCCTGGCGCCTGGAAACCACAGGCAGTTTTGAACTGAGCCTGTTCGACAGTGGCCACTTCTTCATCCACGACCAGGCCAGCGATGTCCTGGCGCTGATCCAGGCCAGGCTGCAACCCCTGTTGCACCGTCACGCAACAGCCATTTGAACCAAAGGTGATCGAAATGACCGAGCGCTTCGCAAGCTCGTTGGTGGAATCCTTGCAGCAACGCGCGGCCCTTGAGCCGGACCGCGAGGCGCTGCGCTTTCTGGTCGACGGAGAACAGGCCTTCGAGGCGCTCAGTTACCGGCAACTGGCACTGCGGGCCCAGGCCATCGCCGTGTGGTTGCGCCAGCAGGCCGGAGCCGGCGAGCGCGCAGTGCTGCTGTTCCCCAGCGGCCTGGATTACGTGGCCAGCTTCTACGGCTGCCTGCACGCCGGGGTGATTGCCGTGCCGGCCTACCCGCCGGAGTCCACCCGCTCCCAGCACTTGCAGCGCCTGCAATCGATCATCGAAGACGCCCGCCCCAAGGTCATTCTCACCGACTCCACAGTGGCCGGCCTGCTGGGTGACAGCTTTGCCAAGCAGGTAAAGGTGCTGGCCGTCGACCAGGTCGAGGCGGGCATGGCTGCCGACTGGCAAATGCCCAACCTGGCGGCAGACGACATTGCCTTCCTGCAATACACCTCCGGTTCAACGTCGCGACCCAAGGGCGTGCAGGTCAGCCACAGCAACCTGGTGGCCAACGAAAAGCTCATCGCCCACGGCTTCGGCATACACCCGCAGGACGTGCTCGTCAGCTGGCTGCCGCTGTACCACGACATGGGCCTGATCGGCGGCCTGCTGCAACCCGTCTATAGCGGCGTGCCCTGCGTGCTGATGTCGCCGCGGCACTTCCTTGAGCGCCCGGTGCGCTGGCTGCAGGCCATGACCCGCTACCAGGGTACCCTCAGCGGCGGTCCGGATTTCGCTTACCGCCTGTGCACCGAGCGCGTCGCCGAATCGGCCCTGGCGCAACTCGACCTCAGCCACTGGCAGCTGGCGTACTCTGGCTCCGAGCCGATTCGCCGGGAAACCCTGCAAGGTTTCGCCCAGCGTTTCGCCCCGTGCGGTTTCCAGGAACGTGCCTACTTCGCCTGCTATGGCTTGGCCGAGGCGACCCTGTTCGTCACTGGCAGCCAGCGCGGCCAGGGCATCGCCGTGGACGAGTTCGACAGCCAGGCGCTGGCCGACAACCGCCTGCAAGCGGGCGTCGGTTCGCCGCTGGTGGACTGTGGCACCGCGCAGCCCGAGCATGCGGTGCGCATCTGCGACCCCGAGCACGGTCAGCCGCTGGCCGACGGCCAGGTGGGCGAGATCTGCGCCAGCGGTGCCAGCATTGCCAAGGGCTACTGGCAAAACCCTGAAGCCAGCGCCCACGCCTTCGTCGAGGCCGACGGTCGCACCTGGCTGCGCACCGGCGACCTGGGCAGTTTGGTCGACGGCCGCCTGCGCGTGACCGGGCGGCTCAAGGACATGCTCATTGTGCGTGGCCAGAACCTCTACCCACAGGACCTGGAGCGCGCCGTCGAGACCCACGTGACCGCCGTGCGCCAGGGCCGCGTCGGGGTGTTTGCCATTGAGCACCAGGGCCGCGAGGCCATTGGCGTCGCCGCCGAGATCGGCCGTGGCACGCAGAACAAGATCAGTGCCCAGGCGCTGGCCGAAGCCATACGCCTGGCCGTATCCCAGGTGTGCCAGGAAGCACCGGCAGTGGTCGCTCTGCTCAACCCCGGCGCCCTGCCCAAAACCTCCAGCGGCAAACTGCAACGCTCGGCCTGCCGCACCATGCTGCAGGACGGCAGCCTCGACAGCTACGCCGTCGACCGGCTCGGCGAACACGGCGCCCAGACCACGGCGCAGCAGCGCGCGGCACTGAGTGCCAGCGAGCAGCAGGTCGCCAGCCTGTGGGCCGATTGCCTGGGCATAGACCCAGGGCCCCAGGACAACTTCTTCGCCCTGGGCGGCAACTCCATCACCGCCGTGCAAATGCTCGCCCGCCTACGCGACGAGCAAGGCCGCGACGTGAGTCTGCGCGAGCTGTTCGAAACCCCGACCCTGGCCGCGTTCGCCGCGCACCTGGACAACCTGCCGATGGCCGCAGGCGAAGCATCGTCAGCGCGCGCCGGTGACGGGGATGCCGGGCGGCTGTCACCGGCCCAGCAACGCATGTGGCTGCAATGGCAGCTCGACCCGCAAGGTCACGCCTACACCATTCACGGCAGTGTGCAGCTCAAGGGCCAGCTGGACTCGGCTGCGCTGCAGCAGGCCTTCGACCAACTGGTCAGCCGTCACGAAAGCCTGCGCACGCGCTTTGTCGTCGACAACGGCGAGGTGCGCCAGCACATCCTGCCCGCGTCGGGCCTGCAGATTCGCCCGCTGACCGTGCAGGCCCAGGCGGCCGAGGCCCGTGAACCGTTCGACCTGCAACAGGGCCCCTTGCTGCGGGCCAGCCTTGCGCCGGTCGAAGAGGGGGCCTGGCGCCTGGCTTTGACCCTGCACCACATCATCGCCGATGGCTGGTCGATGAACCTGCTGATCGCCGAGCTCAGCGAGCTCTACAACAGCCTGCGCCAGCAGCGCCCGGCCGTGCTGCCGACGCTGGCGGTGCAGTACCGCGATTTCGCCGCCTGGCAGCGCGACTGGCTGGCTGCCGGCGAAGGCCAGCGCCAGTTGGCGTACTGGCGCCAGCAGCTGGGCAGCGACCACCCGCGCCTGGCGCTGCCCAGCGATCAGCCCCGGCCAGCCCAGCCGAGCGTGGCCGGCGGGGTGCTGGACATCGGCCTTGAACCAGCCCTGGGCTGGGCCCTGCGTCGCCTGGCCCACAGCCACGGGGTGACGCTGCCCACCGTGTTGCTGGCCAGCTTCCAGGTGCTGCTGCACCGTTACAGCCAGCAGGCCGATGTGCGCGTGGGCTGCACCGTGGCCAACCGCAACCAAGCGCATACCCAGGCGTTGATCGGTTGCTTCGTCAACCTGCTGGTGATGCGCGCCGACCTGTCCGGCAACCCGACCTTCACCACGCTGCTGGCCCAGGTGCACGAAACCGCGTTGC
Source organism: uncultured Gammaproteobacteria bacterium (assembly GCA_963816515.1). Lineage (GTDB taxonomy): Bacteria > Pseudomonadota > Gammaproteobacteria > Pseudomonadales > Pseudomonadaceae > Aquipseudomonas. Next base: position 3,366,061 of record CAWFKX010000001.1, read on the forward strand.
AGGCCCAGGCCCATCAGGACCTGCCGTTCGATGCCCTGGTCGAAGCCCTGCAACCTCAGCGCAATCCCGGCGAACACCCGCTGTTCCAGGTCGCCTACGACCACCAGTGGCTCAATGACGATGTGCAGTTCGACGGCTTGCAGGTCCAGGCCCTTGGCCAGGAAGCGCTGGCCACTCAGTTCGACCTGATCCTGCACACCGTGGAGCGCGCCGATCAGTTGTCGGCGTCGTTCACCTACCGCCTCGACCTGTTCAGCGCTGCCACCGCCGCGCAGCTGGCGCGCCATTGGCGGGCCTTGTTGCAGCAACTGGTGGCCAGCCCGCAACAGCCGCTGGCCGAACTCAACCTGCTCAGCGACAGCGAGCAGGCGCACCTGCTGCAACAGTGGAACCCTCAGCTTGAAACGGCGCCTGCGGCGCTGCAGCCAGTGCTGACCCTGCACGGCCTGATCGCCGAGCAGGCCCGGCGCCGCCCCGATGCCGTGGCCGTGCGCTTCGATGACCAGAGCCTGACCTACCAGGCGCTGGACCAACGTGCCAACCGCCTGGCCCGGCGCCTGCGCGAGCACGGCGTGGGCCCCGACGTGCTGGTGGGCCTGGCGGCCGAGCGGTCGCTGGATCTGGTGGTGGGCCTGCTGGCCATCCTCAAGGCCGGCGGCGCCTACCTGCCGCTGGACCCCGACTACCCGGCCGACCGCCTGGCCTACATGCAGGCCGACAGCGGCATCGCCCTGGTGCTGATCCAGGATCACCTGCACGAGCGCCTGCCGCAGGTGCCAGGCGTGCAGCGCATCGGTTTTGACGCCGAAGGCTTCGCCGATACCGCGCTGCCCGAGTCGGTGGGCCCACAGCACCTGGCGTACTGCATCTACACGTCCGGCTCCACGGGTTCGCCCAAGGGCGCGTTGATCGAGCATGCCAACGTGCTGCGCTTGTTCAGCGCCAGCGAGCAGGTGCTGCCGTTCGATGGCAATGACGTGTGGACCCTGTTCCACTCCTATGCCTTCGACTTTTCGGTATGGGAGATTTTCGGCGCATTGCTGCACGGCGGCACCCTGATCGTGGTGCCGTACTACGTCAGCCGCGAACCGCGGGCGTTCGCCGAGCTGCTGCGCGAGCAGGGCGTGACGGTGCTCAACCAGACGCCTTCGGCGTTCCGCCAACTGATGGTGCCGGTGCTGGCCAGCCCTGCCGGCTTGCCCGACCTGCGCACCGTGATCTTCGGTGGCGAGGCCTTGGAGGTGAGCAGCCTGCAGCCCTGGTTCGCACGCTTTGGCGACCGCCAGCCGCGCCTGATCAATATGTACGGCATCACCGAGACCACGGTGCACGTGACCTTCCGCGAGCTGACCGGCGCCGATCTGCACAGCAGCGCCAGCCCCATCGGCCTGCCATTGCCGGACCTGACCTGGTACTTCCTCGACGCCGCGCTGCAACCGGTGCCGCCGGGGGTGACGGGTGAGTTGTACATCGGTGGCGCCGGCCTGGCCCGTGGCTACCTGAACCGTCCGGGCCTCAGCGCCGAGCGCTTCATGGTCGACCCGTTCAGCACCACTGCGGGGGCGCGCATGTACCGTACCGGTGACCTTGCCAGCTTCACCGCCGACGGCCAGGTGCAGTACCTGGGGCGTATCGACCATCAGGTGAAACTGCGTGGTTTCCGCATCGAGCTGGGCGAGATCGAAGCGCGCCTGCGTGAACTGCCCCACGTGCGCGACGCCGCTGTGCTGCTGCGCGCCGATGCCCAGGGCGAGCAGCGCCTGGTGGGCTTCGTGGTCGCGGCCGAGCCGTGGCCGGACGCCGCCCAGACCTTGCTGCACCTGCGCCAGCAACTCAAGGCCAGCCTGCCGCTGCACATGGTGCCCGCGCAGTTGCAACAGCTCGACAGCCTGCCGCTGACCGCTAACGGCAAGCTCGACCAGCGCGCCTTGCAACTGGACGAAAGCGCCTGGCTGCAACAGGCCTACGTCGCCCCGCACACCGCGACTGAAGTGGCGCTGGCGCAGCTCTGGCAGGGCTTGCTGAACGTGGAGCAGGTGGGCCTGCACGATAACTTCTTCGAACTGGGCGGGCACTCGTTGCTGGCCACGCAGCTGGCGTCGCGCATTGAAAGCGAGTTCAAGCAGCGCCTGGACTTGCGCCAGGTGTTCGAAGCCGCCGACCTGCACGCCATGGCCGCGTGCATCGACGCAGGCCAGGCCGCGCCGGATGCTGACGCCCTGGCCGATGAAATGCTGGCGCTGATGCAGAGCCTGCAAGGCCTGTCCGAAGAAGAACTGGCCCTGCTGGCCGCCGAGAACAGCCATTGATGAACAACGTCCTGCAATCGATGCAACACCTCACCCCGGCCCAGCGCAAGGCGCTGGTCGCGGTGATGGCGAAGAAGGGTATTGACCTGTTCCGGCAGTTGCCCATCCCGCGCCTGGAGCGCGGTGCGCCGCTAGCCCTGTCCTACGCCCAGCAACGCCTGTGGTTCCTGCAACAGCTGGAGCCGGCCAGCGCCGCCTATGTCATCCCCGGCGCCCTGCGCCTGACTGGCGCGCTGGACGAAGCGGCGTTGCAGGCGGCACTGGACCAGTTGCTGGCCCGCCATGAGCCGTTACGCACACGCATCCAGGCCGAGGCCGGGGTGCCGATGCAACAGGTCGATGCCCCGGCGCCGTTGCAACTGACCCGCTGGGACTTGAGCGCGCTGCCGGTGGGCGAGCGTGAGATCCGCCTGGACCAACTGCTCAACGCCGAAGCGGCCAAGCCCTTCGACCTGGCCAACGACTGCCTGCTGCGCGGCGCATTGATCAAGCTGGCGCCAAATGAACAGGTGCTGGCCCTGACCGTGCACCACATCGCCGCCGATGGCTGGTCGATCAACCTGCTGATTCAGGAACTCACTCAGTTGTACCCGGCGCTGCGTCAGGGCCAACCGGTGCAATTGCCACCGGCGGCGTTGCAGTACGCCGACTTCGCCCTGTGGCAGCGCCACTGGCTGGAGTCGGGGGAGGGCGAGCGCCAACTCAGCTGGTGGAAACAGCAACTGGGCGACGACCATCCGCCCCTGGCATTGCCCTTCGACTGCCCCCGCCCGGCGCAGCGCAGCGAGCGCGGCGGCAGCCTGGAATTCGCCCTGCCCATGGCCATGGTGCGCCAGGTCGAGCAGGTGGCCGAGCGTGAGCGGGTGACGGTGTTCAGCGTGCTGCTCAGTGCCTTCAAGGTGCTGTTGTACCGCTACAGCGGCCAGGCGGCTATCGCCGTCGGCGTGCCGCTGGCCGGGCGCAACCGCAGTGAGCTGGAAGCGCTGGTGGGCCTGTTCGTCAACACCCAGGTGCTGCGCAGCGAAGTCGACGGCGCGTTGCCGTTCGCCACGTTGCTGAGCCGCGTGCACGCCAGCGCCATCGACGCCCAGCAGTATCAGGACCTGCCGTTCGAAATGCTCGTCGATGCCTTGCAACCTGAGCGCAGCAGTAGTCACACGCCGCTGTTCCAGGTGCTGTTCAACCATCAGCGCCGAGGCGCGCTGGCGCAGCGGCACTTGGATGAGCAACTGCACATGGTGCTGGTGGAGCGCGAGCGCCGGGCGCAGAAATTCGACCTCACGTTGAGCACCGAACACACTACCGAGGGAGCGATTCACGCCAGCCTCGGCTACAGCGCCGACGTGTTCCAGCGCGCGACCATCGAACGCTTGCGCCAGCACTACCTCGGCGTGCTCGCCCAGGTACTTGCGCAGCCGCAGCGGCGCCTGGCCGACGTGCGCCTGCTGGATGACGAGCAACAGCAACACCTGTTGCAGTGGGGCCAGGGGCAGTCCATCGAGCAGCCCGTCGACAGCGTGTTGCCGCTGTTTGATGAACAGGTGCGCCGTCAGCCAGCTGCCATCGCCCTGATGCACGGCGGCCAGGCGTACACCTTCGCCTGGCTGGACCAGGCGGCCAATCGTGTTGCCGCCCAGCTGCTGGCCCAGGGCTGCCAGCCTGGTGAGCGCGTGCCGCTGCTGTGCGGCCGCTGCCCGGCGCTGGTGGTCGGCCTGTTGGCGGTGCTGAAGGTCGGCGCCGCCTACGTGCCGCTGGAGCCGGACATGCCGGTGGGGCGCTTGCAGCAGATTCTTGCCGACATCCGCGCCCAGCGGGTGCTGGCTGTCGGTGAACACCCGCAGCTGGCGGTGCCGTTGCTGCGCCTGGACGCGTGCATGGCGGCCAGCGGCAACGTCGCGCCCGTGGCGCGCACGGTGCATCGCCAGCAAGCGGCCTACCTGATTTTCACCTCCGGCTCCACCGGGCGGCCCAAGGGCGTGGTGATCAGCCACGGCGCCTTGGCCAACTATGTACAGGGGCTGTTGCAGCGCCTGGCGCTGGCGCCCGAGGCGAGCATGGCCATGGTGTCTACCGTCGCCGCCGACCTGGGCCACACGGTGCTGTTCGGCGCGCTGTGCGCCGGGCGTACCCTGCACCTGCTGGACAGCGACCAGGCGCGCGACCCTCAGCTGTTTGCCGACTACCTCAGCCAGCACCGCGTGGGCGTGCTGAAAATTGTCCCTAGCCACCTGCACAGTCTGCTGGTGGCCGGGCGCGAAGCCGCGAGCCTGCCCTGGCATGCGCTGATCATGGGTGGTGAAGCCTGCGACCCGGCGCTGTTGCAACGCATCACCCAGGCACGGCCCGACTGCCGGGTCTTCAACCACTACGGCCCATCGGAAACCACCGTCGGTGTGCTGGCCCACCCGGTTCACCATGTGCACGTGCGGCCACCGCTGGGGCAGCCGCTGGCCGGCAGCGATGTTTATGTGCTGGACGGTGATCTCAATCTGCTCCCGGTGGGCGTGGTGGGCGAGCTGTACATCGGTGGCGCCGGCCTGGCCGAGGGCTACCAGGGCCAGCCGGGGCAGAGCGCCGAGCGCTTCGTCCCCAACCCCTTCGGCGTCCCCGGTTCGCGCTTGTACCGCAGCGGCGACCGCGTGCGCTGGAACGCCGACGGTGAAGTGGAATACCTGGGCCGCCAGGACCATCAGGTCAAGGTGCGCGGCTTCCGCATCGAACTGGCTGAGGTGCAGGCGCAGATCGCCGCGCAATCCGCAGTGCGTCAGTGCGCGGTGGTGCTCGGCGAGGGCCGCTTGCTGGCTTACGTGGTGCTGGCCGCCGATGCCTCGCTGCAGGCCGTCAAGGGCGCGCTGGCGCGACAACTGCCCGACTACATGCAGCCGGCCCACTGGCAGGTACTGGACGCTTTGCCGGTGACGGCCAACGGCAAGCTCGACCGCCAGGCGTTGCCGGCACCCGTGCTGCAAAGCGCGGGCTACCAGGCACCCAGCAACACTCACGAACAGGCCCTGGCGCAGATCTGGCAGGACTTGCTCGGCCTTGAGCACGTGAGCCGCGACGGGCACTTTTTCGAACTGGGCGGCCACTCGTTGCTGGCCACGCAGATGGTGGCGCGGCTGCGCGAACAGCTCGACGTGGTACTGGCCCTGCGCGAGGTGTTCGATACGCCGCGTCTCGACCAACTGGCCGCACGCATCGGCGAGCTGACGGCCGGGCGGGGCGCCGCCGCGCTGCCGGCGCTGGTGGCGCAGCGCCGTGACGGCGTACTGCCGCTGTCCCTGGCGCAACAGCGCCTGTGGGTGGTCGACCGCCTCAGCGGGGGTGCCTCCGACGCCTACAACATGAGTGGCCGCCTGCAACTGGACGGGCCGCTGGACCGCCAGCGCCTGACGGAGGCCCTGAACCTGTTGGTGTCGCGTCACGAAGTATTGCGCAGCCATTTCCCCGAGGATGACAACGGCGACCCCAGTACCTCGATCCTTGAGCATCTGGAACTGGACGTGCCGTTTGCCGATCTGTCGATGCTGGCCGCTGACGAGCGTGAGCAATTGCTGCGCCAGGCCTCGCTGGATGACGCCCGGCAGCCATTCGACCTGCTGAGCGGACCGCTGCTGCGCGCGCGCCTGCTGCGGGTCGGCGAACAGCGCCATCTGTTGCTGTTCAGCTTGCACCACATCGTCAGTGACGGCTGGTCGGTGGGCATCCTCATTCGCGAGTTCGCCGAAGCTTACCGCGCCCTCGGCGCCGGGCGTGCGCCACAGTGGCAGCCACTGCCGTTGCAATACGTCGACTTTGCGCTGTACCAGCAACGCTGGCTGGCCAGCGATGGGTTCGCGCAAGAACGCGAGTTCTGGCAGGCACGCCTGGCGGGTGCGCCGAAGGTGCTGGAACTGCCCGCCGACTTCCCGCGCCCGGCCCAGGCCAGCACCGAGGGCGCCGTGCACCTGTTGCGCATTAGCCCCGAGCACTACGCGCAGATCGAAGCCCACTGCCGTGCCCAGGGCGCCACGCCGTTCATGTGGTTGCTGGCCAGCTTCCAATGGTTGCTGCACCGCGTGGCCCAGTGCGATGACCTGCTGGTCGGCACCGACCTGGCTGGCCGCCAGCACCAGGCGCTGGAAGGCCTGATCGGCTTCTTCGTCAACGTGCTGCCACTGCGCTCGCGGATCAGCCCGGGCATGACCTTCGAGGCCTTGTTGGCCCAGGCCCGCGACAGCGCCCTGGCGGTGTTCGAACACCAGCAGCTGCCGTTTGACCGCATCGTCGATGCCGTCGGCGTGCCCCGCGACCGCAGCCGCAACCCGCTGGTGCAGGTGCTGTTCGTGTTGCAGAACACCCCCAAGGGCCACTTCGACATCGACGGCCTGCACATCCAGCGCCTGGAAGCCCTGGAACATACCTCGAAATTCGACATGGGCCTGTTCCTCGAACCCGAGGACGGCGGCCTGCTGGGCCGCTGGACCTACGCCAGCCGCCTGTTCAGCGCCGCCCGCGTACAGCGCCTGGCCCAGGCCTGGCAGCAATTGATTGCCCTGGCGATTGCTTCGCCCCATACCCCGCTGGAGGATTTCACCGTGTACGACAGCAGCGAAACGCCCGTTGGCCGCGATGCGCCACCCATGGGCAACAAGCTCGACAAGCTGAAGAAATTCATGAAACAGCCGGCTGCCAAGCCCCAAGGCCCGCGCGAGCTGGTCAAGACCCGGCCGATTCAGGCCGAGCGGGTGTTCCCGCTGTTGATCGAACCGGCCATCGCCGACCTCGACGCCGTGGCCTGGGCCGCCGCCCACCGTGACCAGGTCGAGACCCTGCTGCGACGCCACGGCGGCCTGGTGCTGCGCAACTTCGGCATCACCACCCCGGCGGATTTCGAAGCCTTCGCCGAGGCCCTGCAACCGGGCCTGTACGGCGCCTACGGCGACCTGCCGAAGAAAGAGGGCGGGCGCAACACCTACCGCTCCACGCCGTTCCCCGAGCGGCAGATGATTCTCTACCACAACGAAAGCGCGCACCTGGACCGCTGGCCGCGCAAGCAGTGGTTCTTCTGTGAACTGCCATCGGCCATCGGCGGCTGCACGCCGATTGTCGATTGCCGCGAGCTGTACCGCCGCTTGCCCGCCGACGTCGCGCAGAAATTCGAACAACGCGGCCTGCTGTACGTGCGCACCTTCCTGCAAAACCTCGACGTCAGCTGGCAGCACTTCTTCAAGACCGAGGACCGCGCCGAGGTCGAAGCGCGCTGTGAGGCCGGCGGCATCGACTACGCCTGGCTGGGTGACGATGAGTTGCAGACCCGCACCCGGGCCCCGGCGGTGATCGTTCACCCGCTGACCGGCGAGCGCTCGTTCTTCAATCAGGTGCAGTTGCACCATATTTTCTGCCTGGAGCCAGACGTGCGCCGCGACCTGCTGGACATGCTCGGCCTGGAGCGCATGCCGCGCAACGTCTACTACGGCGACGGCACGCCAATCGAAGATGAAGTGATGGAGCTGCTGGGCCGCCTCTACGAAGAATGCGCCGTGCGGTTCGACTGGCAACAGGGCGACGTGGTGATGCTCGACAACATGATCGCCGCCCATGCCCGCGACCCCTATGAAGGGCCGCGCAAAATCGTCGTCGCCATGGGCGACATGTATGACCGCGCCCGCTTGCAGCACGAGCGAGCGGCGCTGGCACCAACACCGCTGGAGGCTGTGCAATGACTGAAGTGATGGCGCTCGAACACCTGGCCTTGAGCCCGGAACAGCGGGCGGTGCAGGACGCCGGTGAACAGCTGCGACAGCTGTGGCTGGGCAGCGCCAGGGCGGTGGATGTGCAGGCGTTGCAGGCCGCGTTCGAGCAGGCGGTGCAGGGCCAGTGGAGCCTCAATTGCCGCTTTGACCAGCAACCCGGTTACCGTGGCCTGCGCCAGCAGCCGTTGGAACACCCCGGCCGTGGCCGCTGGCAGTTCATCGACCTGCGCGCCGAAGCCGACCCGCAGGCTGCGCTCGACACGGCGCTGCCGGCGTTCGATATCGCCCGCGGTGATGTTGTCGCCGCGCGGCTGTTTGCCCTGGGCGACAGCGATTGGCGCCTGCACCTGAGCGCGAGCGCCCTGGTCGCCGACCACGGTAGCCTGCGCCTGCTGGCACGCTTGATGGGCGGTGCCGAGGCCGGCGCTGATGACGACAGCGGCCACTTCGGCCAGTTCGTCGAGTGGCGCCAGTCGATGGCGGAGGATGAGGACGCTCCCGCCGGCCAGGCGTACTGGGCCGCGCACCTGCGTGCGGCGGCGGCCGAACAGGCCCTGCAACTGCCGTTGCGGCGCCTGCAGGGGCATACCGGCCAGGAGCACGCGTTCGCGACGCTGACTGCCGAGCAGGTGCACAGCCTCACGGCCCTGGCCGAAAGCCGCCAAAGCAGCCTCGACAGCCTGCTGCAAGCGGCCTGGTGGGCGCTGCTGGCGCGCCTCGGCGGCCAGGCGCAGTTGCTCGGCGGCTGGCTGCACGATTGCCGTGATGACTATGACTTTTTCGCCGCCAGCACCGGGGTGTATGAAAAGACCCTGCCACTGGCGTTGACCATCGACTGCCGCCAGCCGTTCGCGCGCTGGCTGGCCGACTGCGCGCAGTTGCTGGACAGCCACCGTGGCTGGCAGGAGCACGCGCCCACCCAGGTGCGCGGCGAATGCCTGCGTGCCGGTTTCAGTGTCGAGGCGGCCGTGCCGAACGGCTGGCGGGCGCTGAGCCAGCGCGACAGTGCGTTCGAATTGGCCTTGCAGGTGCACCGCGACAGTCATGGCCAGGTCATCGGCCTGGGCCTGACCACGGCTCTGCAGCACTACCGCGCGGGTGATGCCCAGGGCCTGTTGCAGCAGTACTTGCAACTGCTGGAGCGTTTGCCCGACGGCATCGAACAGAGCATCGAGCGCTTGCTGCAGCCGGCCGCCGAGGCGGCCCGTGTGCACGGCCCGGCGCAGGACTTCGACGCAGGCTCGACCCTGGCGCGCATCGCCCACTGGGCGCAGGAAACGCCCCAGGCCGCGGCCTTGCAAAGCGCCGCTCAGGTCTTCACCTACGCCGAGCTGAACCAGCGCATCGAACAACTGGCGGCCAGTTTGCGCGGGCAGGGCGCGGGGGCCGAGCGCATCGTCGCCCTGGCACTGCCGCGCTCCAGCGAACTGGTGATCGCCGCACTGGCAGTCATGCGCAGCGGCGCGGCCTACCTGCCGCTCGACCCGCAATGGCCCCAGGCCCGTCGGCAACAGCTGGCGGATGCGGCAAAACCGCTGCTGGTGGTGGGCGACGATAGCGCCCTGAACGGCCATCGGCAGCTGTCCTGGCAGCAGTGGTTGGCACAACCGGCCGTGCCCCTGGACGTAGCGTTGCCTACCCCGGAACAGGCCGCCTACGTGCTGTTCACTTCCGGTTCCACCGGCCAGCCGAAGGGCGTGGTCATCGAGCATCGGCAGTTGCACAACTACGTGCAGGCGGTGAGCCAGGCGCTGCAACTGCAGCGGTGCCGGCGCTTCGCCCTGACCTCCACAGTGGCCGCGGACCTGGGCAACACCTGTCTGTTCGGCGCGTTCGAGCAGGGCGCGTGCCTGGTCATCGCCAGTGCCGAGGACATGCAGGACGCGCCGTCGTTCGCGCGCTTCCTCCAGGCCAGCCAGGTTGACTGCCTGAAAATGGTGCCTTCGCACCTGGCCGCCTTGCTCGACGATCAGGCGGCGGCACTGCCGGCCACGCTGATCCTTGGCGGTGAAGCCACGCCGGCGGCCCTGGCCGAGCGCATTCATGCACAGTCGCCTGGCAGCCGCCTGTTCAACCATTACGGGCCGACCGAAGCGACCGTCGGTGTGCTCTACCAGCCGGTCAGCGATGATGCCCAAGCGTTGGGCAGCGTGCTGGCCAACAACGTCGCGGTGCTGCTGGACAGCGAGCAACGGCGGGTTCCGGTCGGTGCCGTGGGCGAGTTGTACCTGGGCGGGGCGCAGCTGTGCCGGGGCTACCTGCACGGCGAGCAGGGCGCCTTTATCGACGACCCCGACCAGCCCGGCCAGCGCCTGTATCGCACCGGCGACCGTGCCGTGCGCCGCCACGATGGCAGCCTGGAGCTGCGTGGGCGGGCCGATGGCCAGGTGAAGATCCGTGGCTTCCGTGTCGAAGTGGGTGAGGTCGAAGCGACCTTGCAGGCCCTCGCCGAAGCCGCAGTGAAAGTCGTCGAGGACACCGACGGCGCTGCCAGCCTGGTGGCCTACGTGGTCAGCGATGAAGCCGGCTTGGCGGCCGTGCGCCAGCAGCTCGAAGACAAGCTGCCGGAAGCCATGCGCCCGACGCGCTATGTACGCTTGCCGAGCCTGCCACGCCTGGCCAACGGCAAAATCGATCGCCAGGCGCTGCCAGCGGTTCAGCCCGAAAGCAGCACCGGTCGCGCTCCCCGCGATGCCCTGGAAACCCTGCTGGCCGGGCACATGGCCGAACTGCTGGGGCGCGAGAGCCTGGACATCGACAGCGACTTCTTCGAAGCCGGTGGCCACTCGCTGACGGTGATCAAACTGGTAGCGGCGATCCGCAAGGGCCTGCAACTGGAAGTGCCGCCAGGCATCGTCTTCGACCACCCCAGCGTGGTCGCCCTGGCGTCCGCGCTGCGCGAGCGCGAAAGCGCCCCGGGGCAGTTGGAAAAGGCCGCAGGGTTGCGGCTGAAACTGGCGGCGCTGAGCCCGGCACAGCGCGAGGCCTTGCTGAACCGACGCTGACAGCTCCCCCCACTCGACCTGGCGACCCGGTAGCACCGGCCGCCAGGCCGGGTCGTGCCGCGCCAGCGGTGCACAGTCCAGATAACACCGAACAGCCATCCCCCTGCTAAATTCCCCCTCCCGCCTTTCGTCCTTCAAGGACATCAACGACGCGGTCGAGAGACGGGACGACATGAACCAATTCATCGAAAATCAGGACGACGAACTGCTGGCGCTGCTGCTTGCCGAGGAAGCGGGCGAGCCAGGCATTCCAAGGCGTCCCGATGAAGGCAGTGCGCCCCTGTCGTTCTCCCAGCAACGCCTGTGGCTGTTGCACCGCTACGATCCGGCCGCCGCCCAGTACAATCTGCCCCGGGCGCTGCGCCTCAATGGCGAGGTCAATGTGGCGGCGCTGGAGCAGGCGTTCCGCGCGCTGATCCAGCGCCATGAAGTGTTCCGCACGCGCTTCATCGAAGTCGACGGCCAACCGCGCCAGGTCATCGAGCCTGAGGTGCCGTTCCAGCTGCACCGCGAGGAAAAGGTCGATTGCAGCCAGATCAACGCGCGCATTCGCGCCGAAGCGGCAATCCCCTTCGTGCTCGACCGAGCGCCGCTGCTGCGCGCCACGCTGTTGACCTGCGCCGATGATTGCGAGCAGGTGCTGCTGTTCACGCTGCACCACATTGTCTCCGACGCCTGGTCCAACGCCATTCTGGTCCGCGACCTGTCGGTGGCGTACGCCGCCGCCCTGGGGCAGGCTGACGCGCGCCTGCCGGTGCTGGAGGTGCAGTACGCCGACTACGCCGCCTGGCAGCGCCAGCACTTCGAACAAGGCCACGCCCAGGCCGCCGCCGATTACTGGCGCGGCTACCTGGGCAGCCACCTGCCGGTGCTCAACCTGCCGCTGGACCAGCCGCGCCCGGCCATGCAGGGGCACCGTGGTGAGTCGTTGCAGGTGCAGGTCCCCGACGCTCTGCTGGCGCGCCTGCGTGCCTTCTGCCAGCAGGAAGCCTGCACGCCGTTCGTGGTGCTGCTGGCCGCCTGGCAAACCTTGCTGGCGCGCCACAGCGGTCAGGACAATTTCGCCGTGGGCGTGCCCAACGCCGCGCGCAACCAGCGCGAGATTCAGGAGCTGGTGGGCTTTTTCGTCAACACCCAGGTCTACCGCGCCGACTTCGGCCAGCCGCTCAGCGCCCGGGCCTTGTGCCGCCGGCTGCGCGCCGAGGCCATGCAGGCGCTGGAATACGCCGACTACCCGTTCGAACTGCTGCTCGACCACCTGCAGGTAGAGCGCAGCCTCAGCCACAGCCCGGTGTTCCAGACCCTGTTCAACCTGCGCAACCAGGACGACAGCACGCAGCTGAAACTGCCGGGCCTGAGCGTCGAAGTGATGACCCTGCCCAGCGTCACCGCCAAGTTCGACCTGTCGATGGACGTGGCCCTGGGCGATCACCTGGTGTGCACCCTGGAATACGACCGTGACCTGTTCGCCGCCAGCACCATCGAGCGCCTGGCCGGCCACTACCAGAACCTGCTGGCGAGCATGCTCGCGCAGCCCGACGCTTGCCTGGACGATGCGCTGCTGCTGGGTGAACCCGAGCAGCAGCAATTGCAGGCCTGGAGCCAGGGCGGCCCGGCGCATGCCATGGACATGCCGGTGCACCGCCTGTTCGAACAGCAGGCCGCGTTGCGCCCCGACGCACTCGCGGTGCTGTTCGATAACCAGCAACTGACCTATGCCCAGCTCGACACCCGTGCCAACGCCCTGGCCGCGCACCTGCGCCAGCGTGGCGTTGGTGCCGACGTGATGGTGGGCGTGGCCGCCGAGCGCAGCCCGGAACTGGTGGTTGCGCTGTTGGCCATCCTCAAGGCCGGCGGCGCCTACGTGCCGATGGACCCTGACTACCCGGCCGAGCGCTTGAAGCACATGCTCGATGACAGCGGCATCCGCCTGCTGCTGAGCCAGGCGTGGGTATTGGAGCGCCTGCCGCTGGCCGGTCGCACTATTGACGTGCTGGACCTCGACGCCCTGCAACTGGATCAACCGGCCAGCCTGGCGCCGGCGGCCCTGCAAGGCGAGCACCTGGCCTACGTGATCTACACCTCGGGCTCCACCGGCAAGCCCAAGGGCGCCGGCAACAGTCACGCTGCGCTGTTCAACCGCCTGGCCTGGATGCAGCAGGCCTACGACCTCAGCGCCGCCGACAATGTGCTGCAGAAGACCCCGTTCAGCTTCGACGTGTCGGTGTGGGAGTTCTTCTGGCCGCTGATGACCGGCGCCACCTTGACCCTGGCGCTGCCCGGCGAGCATCGCGACCCGGCGGCGCTGATCCGGCGCATTCGCCAGCAGGGCATCACCACGCTGCACTTCGTGCCGTCGATGCTGCAGGCGTTCATGGCCGAGCCAGAGGTGGCGCGTTGCACCAGCCTGCGCCTGATTGTGTGCAGCGGCGAGGCATTGCCCGCCGAGCTGGCGGCCCGCACGCTGAAGGCGTTGCCCAACGCCGAGCTGGTCAACCTGTACGGTCCCACCGAGGCGGCCATCGACGTGACCCATTGGACCTGCCGCCTGGACGGCCGCGACAGCGTGCCCATCGGCCGCCCGATCGCCGGCCTGAGCACCCAGGTGCTGGACAAGCGCCTGCACCCGGTGCCCATCGGCGTCGCCGGTGAGTTGTACCTGGGCGGTGTCGGCCTGGCCCGCGGTTACCACCAGCGCCAGGCGCTGACCGCCGAACGCTTCGTGCCCGCCGCCGACGGCAGTGGTCGCCTGTACCGCACCGGCGACCTGGTGCGCTGGCGCGAGGGCGGCATCATCGAGTACCTGGGGCGCCTTGACCACCAAGTGAAAATTCGTGGCCTGCGCATCGAGCTCGGCGAAATCGAAGCCTGCCTGCTGGAGTCCGGGCTGACCCGCGAAGCCGTGGTGCTGGCGGTCGACAACGTCGCCGGCTCGCAGCAACTGGTGGCCTATGTGGTTGGCCAGTCGGCCGATGAACCGGCCCTGCGCGCCTGGCTCGTCGAGCGCCTGCCGGACTTCATGGTGCCGGCGCACATCATCAGCCTGGCGCAGATGCCGCTCAGCCCAAACGGCAAGCTGGAGCGCAAGGCGCTGCCACTGCCCCAGGCACACGCCCAGGCCTACGTGGCCCCGGCGGGCGAGCGCGAAGTGGAAATGGCGCGTATCTGGCAAGCCGTGCTGGGCGTTGACCAGGTAGGCGCCAGCGATAATTTCTTCGAACTGGGCGGCGACTCCATCATCGCCATTCAGGTGGTCAGCCGCGCGCGCCAGGTCGGCCTGCTGCTGACGCCGCGCGACCTGTTCCAACACCAGACCCTCGCCGCCCTGGCCAAGGCCGCCCAACGCAGCGAGGCGCCGCACATCGAGCAGTTGCCGGTCACCGGCGCCAGCCGCCTGCTGCCGTTCCAGACACGTTTCTTCGCCAGCGAAATCGCCCAGCGCCAGCACTGGAACCAGTCGGTGCTGCTGGGCTTCAACCGCACTATCGCTGGGGAAACCCTGCGCCAGGCGCTGAACCTGCTGCTGGAGCACCACGACGCCCTGCGCTTGCGCTTCGACGCCCAAGGCAGCGCCCACCACGCGGCCGCCGGGCAGAATGTACTGTGGCAGGTGACGGTGGCAGACCAGGCCGAACTTGCGGCGGTCACCGAACAGGCGCAAACCAGCCTCGACCTGCTGCAAGGCCCACTGTTGCGCGCGGTACAGATGCACTTGTGGGACGGCAGCCAGCGCCTGTTGCTGGTGGTTCACCACCTGGTGGTGGATGGCGTGTCGTGGCGCATTCTGCTGGAGGATTTGCAGAACCTGTGCCGGCAGATCGCCGATGGCGCGCGGCCGCAGTTGCCACCGCGCACCACGTCGCTGCGCGACTGGGCGGACGCCTTGCACAGCCAGGCCAACAGTGCCCAGCTGGCCGAAGAACTGCCCTGGTGGCAAGCACAACTGGCCGATAACCGTGTGGAGGAACTGGTGGCCACGCCCCAGGCCACGGCCTGCCAGCGCGACCTGCAAACCCTGGAAACACGGCTGGACACCGACCGCACGCGACAACTGCTGCGCCAGGCCCCGGCGGCCTATCGCACCCAGGTCAACGACCTGCTGCTGACCGCCCTGGCCCGCGCCTGGCAACGCTGGAGCGGGCAGGCGGCTCTGCATGTGGAACTGGAGGGCCACGGTCGTGAGCAAGAGTGGATCGCAGGCGCGGACCTGAGTCGCACGGTGGGCTGGTTCACCAGCACCTACCCGCTGCGCTTGCAGGCACCTGGGGCGATCGGTGACTCGATCAAGGCCATCAAGGAACACCTGCGCCAGGTGCCCAACCGCGGTATCGGCCATGGCGTGCTGGCCTGGCTGTCGCCCCATGGCCCGGCACTGCGCGCGCTGCCGGCGCCGCGCATTACTTTCAACTACCTGGGCCAGTTCGACCAGAGTTTCGCTGAAGACGCCTTGCTGCGCCCGGCCACCGAGTCCAGCGGCCGCAACATGGACCCCGAGGCACCGCCGGGCAACTGGCTGAGCATCAACGGCAGCATCATCGACGGCAGCCTGCGCCTGGCCTGGAGCTTCGCCCCGCAATGGTTCAGCGCCCCGCAGGTGCAGGGCCTGGCCGACGCCTGGCAGGTGGAGCTGCACGCGCTGATCGAGCATTGCCTGAGCCCGGCGGCGGGGGGGCTGACGCCGTCCGATTTCCCCCTGGCGCGCCTGACCCAGGCGCAACTGGACCAGTTGCCTGTGCCCGTGGCGCAGATCGAAGACATCTACCCGCTGTCGCCCATGCAGCAAGGCATTCTGTTCCACAGCGTGTTCACGCCGCAGGCCGGGGCCTACATCAACCAACTGCGTGTTGACGTGCAGGGCCTGGACCTGGCTCGCTTTCGCGCAGCCTGGCAGGCGGCGCTGGACGCGCACCCGGTACTGCGTTGCGGCTTCGCCTGGGAAGGCGAGGGCGATGCGCCGCTGCAGATTGTGCACCGCCATGTCAGCCTGGTGCTGGAGCAGGGCAGTGCTGTCGAAGACGCCGACCAGGTGGCCGAAGCCGAGCGCCGTCGCGGCTTCGACCTGCGTCGCCCGGCCTTGATGCGCCTGCGCCTGGTGCGCCTGGCCGGCGGCGGCCAGCAACTGATCTGGACCTGCCACCACCTGCTGCTGGACGGCTGGAGCCAGTCGCAATTGCTGGGCGAAGTGCTGCAGCGTTATGCCGGCCAGGTGCGCCATACGCAAGCCCCGGCATACCGCGACTACATCCGCTGGCTTGGTCAGCGCCCCAGCAGCGAAAGCTTCTGGCGTGCCAACCTGAGCGAGCTGCAGGAGCCTGTCTACCTGGCCAACCTGCTGGCCTACGAAGGCGACGGCGAGACCGGACAGGGCGAGCAGCAGTTGCAGCTCGACGCCGTGCAGACCGCGCGCTTGCAGGCGTTCGCCCGTGCGCGTCACGTCACCTTCAACACCCTGGTGCAGGCCGCCTGGCTGTTGTTGCTGCACCGCTACAGCGGCCAGGCCACGGTGGCCTTCGGCGCCACGGTGGCTGGGCGACCGGCGCAGTTGCCGGGCATCGAGCAGCAACTGGGGCTGTTCATCAACACGCTGCCGGTGGCGGCCACGCCGCAGCCGCTCGACAGCGTCGACGCCTGGCTGGCCCAGGTACAACAGCTGAACCTGGACCTGCGCGAGCACGAGCACACGCCGTTGTACGACATCCAGCGCTGGCTGGGCTACAGCGGTCGCGGCCTGTTCGACCATGTGCTGGTATTCGAAAACTACCCGGTCAGCGAGGCGCTGCAACAGGGCGCGCCGGTCGGTGTGAGCTTCGCTAACGCGCGGGCCACCGAGCAGTCCAGCTACCCGCTGATGCTGATGGTCAACCTCGGCGAGCAGCTGAACCTGCGCTTCACGTTCGACCTGGCCAGCTTTGACCGCGCGGCCATGGCGCGCCTCGCCGGCCACCTGCGCCATCTGCTACTGGCGCTGGCGGAAGACGCCCTGCGGCCGTTGGCCGAGGTGACGATGCTGGCGGCGGAGGAAAGCCAGCCGTTGTTAAGCCTGGGCGTGGCCGGTGGCGCTGAGCCGAGCGCGGCTACCTTTGTGCAGCAGTTCGAACAGCAAGCCGCGCAGACACCGACCGCGCTGGCGGTCATCGCCAGTGACGAGTCGCTGGACTACGCCGAGCTTAACCGCCGCGCCAACCGCCTGGCTCGCAGCCTGCGCGCCAGCGGCGTGCAGCCGGACGACCGCGTGGCCGTGGCCAGTGAACGTAATGCGCAATTGCTGGTGGCACTGCTGGCGGTGCTCAAGGCCGGCGCCGCCTACGTGCCACTGGACCCGGAATTCCCTGCCGAGCGCCTGGGC
This sequence comes from uncultured Gammaproteobacteria bacterium, assembly GCA_963816515.1. Classification (GTDB taxonomy): domain Bacteria; phylum Pseudomonadota; class Gammaproteobacteria; order Pseudomonadales; family Pseudomonadaceae; genus Aquipseudomonas. The sequence continues at coordinate 3,383,456 of CAWFKX010000001.1, forward strand.
CACATGCTCGCCGACAGCGGCGCGCGCCTGCTGCTGACCCAGCAGCACCTGCTGGGCGAATTGCCCGGCCATGCCAACCCCTGGTGCCTGGACCGCGACCAGGCGCTGTGGGCCGATGAGAACGCCAGCGACCTGAAACCGGTCAATCACGCGCAGCACCTGGCCTACGTGATCTACACCTCCGGTTCCACCGGGCGGCCCAAGGGCGTGGCGGTCAGCCACGGCGCGTTGGTCAACTTCCTCCAGAGCATGGCCGACCAGCCGGGCCTGGCGGCAGGCGAGCGCATGCTGGCGCTGACCTCGCTGTCGTTCGACATTGCCGGCTTGGAGCTGTACCTGCCGCTGACCTGTGGCGCCAGCGTGGTGCTGGTGGACCGCGACAGCGCCCGCGACCCGCAGCGCCTGTGGGCGGCCATCGAGCAGCACCAGGTGCGCAGTATTCAGGCCACGCCATCGACCTGGCGCATGCTCGCCGATCACCCGCAACTGGCGCAGAAACTCGCCGGCCGGCAGTTGCTGTGCGGCGGTGAAGCGCTGCCGGCCGACCTGGCCGAGCGCCTGATCGACGCGGCCGGCCACGTGTGGAACCTCTACGGCCCCACCGAGACCACCATCTGGTCGGCGCGCCGCCGCCTGGACCGCGAGCACCGGCAAACCTGGCTCGGTGAGCCCATTGCCCACACCGGCCTGTACGTGCTTGACGCCTACCTGCAACCGCTGCCCCAAGGCGTGGCCGGTGAGCTGTTCATCGGTGGCGAAGGCCTGGCCCGTGGTTACCATGGCCGCGCCGACCTGACTGCCGAACGCTTCGTGCCCGACCCGCACGGCAGCGGCCGCCTGTACCGCACCGGCGACCTGGCGCGCTGGCGGGCCAACGGCCAGCTGGAATACGTCGGCCGCATCGACCAGCAGGTCAAGGTGCGTGGCTTCCGTATCGAGCTGGGCGAAATCGAAGCGCAGTTGCTCAGCCAGCCGGCCGTGCGCGAGGCCGCCGTGGTGGCGCGCAGCGTCGGCCAGGGTCAGCAACTGGTGGGTTACGTGGTGGGCGAGGGCCTGGACCTGAACGCCCTGAAGGCTGCGCTCAAACAACAATTGCCGGACTACATGGTGCCCGCGCAACTGGTGCACCTGGCCGCCATGCCGCTGACCCCCAACCGCAAGCTCGACCGCAAGGCATTGCCAGCGCCGGAATGGCAAGGCCAGGCCTATCACGCCCCCGAAGGCCGCGAGGAAACTCTGCTGGCCGGGATCTGGGCCGAGGTGCTGGGGCTTGAGCAGGTCAGTGTGCTGGACAACTTCTTCGAGCTGGGCGGCGACTCCATCGTCACCATCCAGGTGGTAGGCAAGGCACGCCAGGCCGGCCTGGCATTCAGCCCGAAAATGCTCTTCGAGTACCCCACCGTGCGCGCCCTCGCCACCGTGGCCGAGACCGTGGATGCGCCGTTGGACGATCAAGCGCCGTTGTTGCAACTGGATGATGCCCAGCGCGCCGCGCTGCCCCAGGCTGACATCGTCGATGTCTATCCGCTGACGCCGATGCAGCACGGCATGCTGTTTCATCAACTGATCGACAGCAGCGAAGGGGTGTACGTCAACCAACTGCGCGTGGACGTCGAAGCGGTGGATGAGCAGCGCTTGCAGCAGGCCTGGCAAGCCGCCGTCGACGCCCATGACAGCCTGCGCACCGGGTTCTGCTGGCAGGGCCTGCAAACGCCGTTGCAATGGGTGCAGCGCCAGGTGGTGCTGCCACTGACGGTGCTCGACTGGCGCCACGGGTTCGACGCCCAGGCCCTTGAGCAACTGGCCGCCGATGACCAGGCCCGTGGCTTCGCCCTGGACCAGCCACCGCTGCTGCGCCTGACGCTGGTACGCTGCGACGAGCAGCGCTACCACCTGATCTACACCCACCACCACATTGTCATGGACGGCTGGAGCACTGCGCAGCTGCTGGGCGAGGTGATGCAGCGCTACATTGGCGAAGCCCCTGTGACCGGCCCAGGCCGCTACGGCGATTACCTGCGCTGGCTGCAGCGCCGCGACGCAGCGGCCACCGAGCAATTCTGGGACGCGCAACTGGCCCCGCTGGAAGCGCCCACGCGCCTGGCCGACTGCCTGGTCAAGCCGCACGCCGGCAGCGGCTTCGGCCAGCACGAGCTGCACCTGCCACTGGCGCCCTTGGCGGCGTTCGCCCGCAGCCGTCAGGTGACGGTCAATACCCTGCTGCAAGCGGCCTGGGCAATCATGTTGCAGCGCTACAGCGGCCAACCGGCAGTGGCGTTCGGCGCCACTGTGTCGGGGCGCCCCGCAGAGTTGCCGGGCATCGATCGGCAGTTGGGGCTGTTCATCAACACCCTGCCGGTGGTGGCGCAACCGCTGCCGCACGTGCGCGTGGGGCAGTGGCTGCAACAGGTACAGGCCCAGGCCGTGGCCCTGCGGGAGTTCGAGCACACGCCGCTGTACGAACTGCAACGCCGGCATGGCGATGGCGAAGCGCTGTTCGACAGCCTGCTGGTGTTCGAAAACTTCCCGGTGGCCGAGGTGCTGGAACGCGCCGACAGCCCGGTGCGTTTCTCGGCGGCCGCTATCCAGGGCAACACCAACTACCCGCTGACGCTGATGGCGTCGCTGGGTGACAGCCTGAAACTGAACATCAGCTACCGTCGCAGCCAGTTCCGCGACGAAGCGGTGCACAGCCTGGCGAGCCAGCTGCACACCCTGCTGAAGGCGATGATCAGCGACGCCGATCGGCCGTTGGGCGAACTGCCGTTGCTCGACGACGCCAGCCACCAGGCGCTGGTGCAGGACTGCAACCGCAGCGCCATGGCTTATGACCCGGCGCACAGCCTGCATCGCCTGATCGAGGAGCAAGCGGCACGCAGCCCTGAGGCCATCGCGGTGATTGCCGACGACGGCCAGCTGACCTACGCGCAGCTCAATGCCCGCGCCAACCAGCTGGCCGGATACCTGCGCGAGCGGGGCGTGGGCCCGGACGTGGCCGTGGGTATCGTCCTGGACCGTGGCGCCTACCTGCCGGTGGCCCTGCTGGCGGTGATGAAGGCCGGCGGCGCCTATGTGCCCATGGACCCGGAATTCCCCCGTGAGCGCCTGGCGCACATGCTCGAAGACAGCGGCCTGAGCCTGCTGCTCAGCGAGCGGCGCTTGCTGTCGGCATTGCCGGCGACGGCGGTAGCCACGTTCTGCCTGGATGATGCCGGCGACCTGGCGCGCTTTGCCAGCGACAACGGCCCGGCGCTGGGCCATCCCGAGCACCTGGCCTACGTGATCTACACCTCCGGTTCCACCGGCAAGCCCAAGGGCGTGGCGGTGCGCCAGGGCGGCCTGGTCAACTTCCTGCACAGCATGGCCGCGAGCCCCGGCATCAGCGCCAGCGACCGGGTGCTGGGGCTGACGTCGTTGTCGTTCGACATCTCCGCGCTGGAGCTGTACCTGCCATTGCTGGCAGGCGGCGCGGTGGTGCTGGTCGAGCGCATGGCGGCGAAGGATCCGGCGCGCCTGCTGGACATCATCGACCAGCACCAGGTGTCGGTGATCCAGGCCACGCCGTCGAGCTGGGGCATGCTTGCCAGCCACGAAGGCTTCGCGCGCTTGCGCGGCAAACGCTTCTTCTGCGGCGGTGAGGCATTGTCCACGGAGCTGGCGGCGCGCCTTGGCGAACAGGCCGCGCAGCTGTGGAACCTCTATGGCCCCACCGAGACCACCATCTGGTCGGCGCTCAACCAAGTGCAAGGGCGCCCCGACCTGGGCGGACCGCTGGCCAACACCCAGCTGCACGTGCTCGATGACAGCCTCAACCCCGCGCCGTTGGGCGTGGCCGGCGAGTTGTACATCGGCGGCGACGGCCTGGCCCGTGGTTACCATGGGCGGCCGGGGCTGACCGCCGAGCGCTTTGTCGCCGACCCGTTCAGCACCACCGGCGCGCGCCTGTACCGCACCGGCGACCTGGCGCGGCGGCGTGCCGATGGCGTGCTGGAGTACCTGGGGCGCATCGACCAGCAGGTGAAGATTCGAGGCCTGCGTATCGAACTGGGCGAAATCGAAGCCTGCCTGCTGGCTCAGGCCGGTGTTGGCGAAGCAGCGGTAGTGGCGCGCGAATCCGCCTACGGTAAACAGTTGGTCGGCTACGTGACCGGTGTCGATGACAGCCAGCTGGAGGGGCTGAAAGTGCAGCTGCGCCGCGACCTGCCGGACTACATGGTGCCCGCGCAGCTGGTGGCGCTGCCACGCATGCCGTTGACGCCCAACGGCAAGCTCGACCGCAAGGCGCTGCCGGCGCCGGACTGGCAACCGCGCGAATACGTGGCGCCGCGCACCGAGACCGAGCAGGTGCTGGCGGGTATCTGGGCCGAAGTGCTGGGCCTGAGCCAGGTGGGGGTGACCGACAACTTCTTCGAATTGGGTGGGCATTCGCTGCTGGCCACGCAGGTGTTCAGCCGTCTGCAGGCTGCCTTGCAGGTGTCGTTGAGCCTGCGTCAGGTGTTTGAGGTGGCGACCATCGCTGAACTGGCCGACCTGGTCGAGGCGGCCCGCGCGCCGCAGGACAGCCCCGACCTGGACGACCTGATGGCGCGCCTGGAAGCCCTTTGACAGGGCATTGTGGCCTGATATCCCCGCAGCTGCCGCCAGGCTGCGTCCGGCGCCCACGCGGTGTGCCAGGCGCAGCGCGGCGTCGGTGACGCGGCCTGGCGGCCGCTGCAACAAGTTGCTGTGCAACCGTTAACGATTCCCCTTCCCATTTCGTCTTGAATCACAAAGAACCCGGAATTCCTTGTGATGAACCCAGACCAATCCCTCGCCCTCGCCAAGCGTTTCATTGCCTTGCCCCTGGAAAAGCGTCGGCTGTTCCTGACCAGCCTGCGCAATGACGGTGTCGACTTTTCCCTGTTCCCGATTCCGGCGCACAGCCATCTCGGTGACGAGCGCGAGCTGTCGTACGCCCAGCGGCGCATGTGGTTGCTGTGGAAACTGGAGCCCCAGAGTTCAGCCTACAACGTGGCCACCGCGGTGCGCCTGCGCGGCCAGGTCGACCGCCAGGCACTGGACGCGGCCCTGCAGGCGTTGGTGGCGCGTCACGAAACCCTGCGCAGCCGCTTTGTCGAAGACGGCGCGGCCATACGCCTGCACGTGCTGCCTGCCGAGCAGGCGGGGGTGCGCCTGGTGGTTGAAAACGTTGCAGCGCAGCAGCTGCACGAGCGCTGCCGCGCGGCCAGCCGTGAACCCTTCGACCTGGCCAATGGGCCGTTGCTGCGCGCGCAGCTGTTGGTGCTGGGCGAGGATGATTACCTGCTGAGCCTGACCCTGCACCACATCATCACCGACGGCTGGTCGATGAACCTGTTGCTGGATGAATGGGTGAAAGGCTACCTGGCCGGGCCGGCCCACCAGCCGGCGCCATTGCCGATCCAGTACAGCGACTACGCCCTGTGGCAGCGGTCCTGGCTGGAAGCGGGCGAGGCGCAGCGGCAACTGGAGTACTGGAAAAACACCCTGGCCGATGAGCAGCCAGCGCTGGAACTGCCCATCGATCGCCCGCGTGGCCGCGACTGGCAAGGCCAGGGCGAGCGTCATCATTTCAGCCTCGACACCGAGCTGGTCAAGGGCCTGCGCAGCCTGGCGACGGCGGCCAAGGCGACCCTGCCGATGGTGCTGCTGGCAGCATTCAACGCGGTGCTTTACCGCTACAGCGGCCAGGACGACATTCGCATCGGCATGCCGGTGGCCAACCGCAACCGCCGCGAAACCGAGGCCTTGCTGGGGTTCTTCGTCAACACTCTGGTGCTGCGCACGCGCCTGGACAGCCGCCAGGGCTTCCGCCAGCTGCTGGCCCAGGTGCGCGAAACCCTGATCGGCGCCCAAAGCCACCAGGACGTGCCCTTCGAACAACTGGTGGAAAGCCTGGCACCCACCCGCAGCCTGAGCCGCAACCCGCTGTTCCAGGTGCTGTTCAACCATCAACGGCAGACCGTGGATGCCCAACGCCAACTGGGCGCGCTGCGCATCGAGCCGTTCAGCAACCCCGAGTGCTCGGTGAATTTCGAGCTGGTACTGGACGTGATCGAAACGCCTGCCGGCGCCGTGAATGCCCTGCTGACGTATCCACAGGCGTTGTTCGACGCCAGCACCATCGAGCGCATCGCCGAGGCGTTCAGCGGCTTGCTCGAGGCGGTGGTGCAGGCGCCGGACACGGCGCTGGGTGGCCTGCTGCACGGCGATGCCGGCAGTACCGCGCTGGCCCATGACGCGCCGTTGCCCGCCCAGCGTACCTGGGTGCACGAAAGCATCGCCGCCATGGCCCGCCAGCAACCCGATGCCCCGGCCGTGGCCGGGGCCGGGCAACGGCTGACCTTCGCCGAGCTGGACCGCGCCGCCAACCAGTTGGCCCATCACCTGGTTGCCCAAGGCATGGGCCCGGAAAAACTGGTGGGCGTGGCCATGCCGCGCTCACCACAGCTGATCGTCGCCCTGCTGGCGGTGATGAAGGCCGGCGCCGCCTACCTGCCGCTGGACGCCAGCTACCCGCGCCAGCGCCTGGAATACCTGATGGCCGACGCCGGCATCGCCCTGTTGCTCAGCCATGCCAGCCTGCTCGACGCCCTGCCAGTACCGGCGGGGGTGCCAGCCCTGGCGCTGGAGCAGTTGAACCTGGGCACGCTGCCCACCAGCGCCCCACGCGTGAACCTGCACGCCGACAGCCTGGCGTACCTGATCTACACCTCCGGCTCCACCGGACAACCCAAGGGCGTGGCTGTGGCGCACGGGCCGCTGGCCATGCACTGCGCGGGCATTGGCCGCCGCTACGAAATGACCCCGGCCGACCGCGAATTCCACTTCATGTCGTTCGCCTTCGACGGTGCCCATGAACGCTGGCTGACGCCGCTCAGCCATGGCTCCAGCCTGTTCCTGCGCGACGACGCGCTGTGGAGCGTGGAGCAGACCTGGCGCGCCCTGCACGATGAACGCATCAGCGTGGTGGCGTTCCCGCCCGCCTACCTGCAGCAACTGGCCGAGCACGCCGCGCTTCACGGCAACCCGCCTCCGGTGCGCATCTACTGCTTCGGCGGTGATGCCGTGGCCGAGGCCAGCCTGGCCCAGGTACGCAGCCACCTGGCGCCGCAGTGCGTGATCAACGGCTATGGCCCCACCGAGACGGTGGTCACCCCGCTGCTGTGGAAGGCCCCGGCGGACATGCCCTGCGGCGCACCTTATGCGCCCATCGGCCAGGGCGTGGGCGCGCGGACCCTGCACGTGCTGGACGCCGACCTCAACCCGGTGCCCCAGGGCGTGTCCGGTGAGTTGTACCTGGGCGGCGAGGGCGTGGCGCGTGGTTACCACCAGCGTCCCGGCCTGACCGCCGAGCGCTTTGTCGCCGACCCGTTCAGCCACGGTGGGCGCCTGTACCGCACCGGCGACCGCGTGCGGGTACGTGCCGACGGCACCGTCGATTACCTGGGGCGTATTGACCAGCAGGTGAAGGTGCGCGGCTTCCGCATCGAACTCGGCGAAATCGAAACCCGCCTGCGTGAAGTGGCGGGCGTCGGTACCGCCGTGGTGGTGGCCCGCGACACCCCGGCCGGCAAGCAGCTGATCGGCTACCTGGAAGGCCAGGACAGCCCTGCGCTGCAAGCGGCCATCGACGCGCACTTGCAGCGCCATTTGCCTGATTACATGATCCCCGCGCGCTTGGTGGTGCTCGAGCGCCTGCCGCTGAATGCCAACGGCAAGATCGACCGCAACGCGCTGCCCGAGCCGCAGTGGACCAGCATTGCCTACCGCGCGCCGGAGACCGACGATGAAGGCATTCTGGCCGACATCTGGGCAGGCTTGCTGGGCGTTGAGCAGGTTGGCCTGGACGATGACTTCTTCGCCTTGGGTGGCCATTCCCTGCTGGCGGTGCAGGCCGTGTCGCGGATCAAGCAGGTGCTGGAATTGGACGTGCCGGTGCGCCTGCTGTTCGATGCCCCCCGCCTGCAGGACTGCGCTGCGCGCCTGCGCGACAGCGCCACCGCGCAGGCCCCGGCCCTGTTGGCCGGGCCACGCCCGCAACGGCTGCCGCTGGCCAGCAACCAGCAACGCCTGTGGTTCATCTGGCAACTGGAGCCCGAGAGCACCGCGTACCACATCAACAGCGGGCTGCGCCTGCTGGGCGCGCTTGACCAGCCAGCGCTGGAGCAGGCGTTCAACCGCGTGCTGACCCGTCATGAAAGCCTGCGCACGCGCTTGGTGGATGACGGCCAAGGCCCACAGCAGTTGATCGACGCGCCGTGGCACTTCAGCCTGAGCGCCCACGCCGTGGCACCATCCTTGGCTCACGAGCAGGCTCGGCAGTTGCTGCGCCGGCCGTTCGACCTGCAACAGGGGCCGCTGCTGCGCGCTGAACTGCTGCAGCTGGAAGAACAGGAGCACTGGCTGCTGCTGAGCATGCACCACATCATTTCCGATGGCTGGTCCATGCAGGTGCTGATTGACGAACTGACCCAGGCCTATGCGGCCCTGACTGCCGAACGCGAACCGCAGTGGCCGGCCCTGGCACTGCAGTACGCTGACTATGCGTTGTGGCAGAACCAGTGGCTGGCGGCGGGCGAGGGCGCCCGCCAACTGGCCTACTGGCGCGCGCAACTGGGCGACGAGCACCCGGTTCTGGAGTTGCCTGGTGACCATCCACGCCCGGCCCGTGCCAGCCACCGTGGCGCGGTGTGGTCGTTCGAACTGGACGCCGAACGCGCCCAGCGCCTGCGCGAGCAGGCCCGCCAGCATGGGGCCACGCCGTTCATGTGGCTGCTGGCCGCATTCAAGACCCTGCTGTACCGCTACAGCGGCCAGGCCGACCTGCGCATCGGCGTGCCCCAGGCCAACCGCCAGCGCCTGGAAACCGAAGGGCTGATCGGCTTTTTCGTCAACACCCAGGTGCTGCGCAGCCAACTGGACGGCCGCGCGCCGTTCACCGCGCTGCTGGCCCAGGTGCGCGACGTGACCTTGCAGGCCCAGGCCCACCCGGACCTGCCGTTCGACCAACTGGTGGAAGCCCTGCAACCGCCCCGCAGCCTCAGCCACAACCCGCTGTTCCAGGTGATGTTCAGCCACCTGCCGGCAACCCGCGGGCTGGAGCGCATTGCCCAGTCGGGCTTGCAGATCGCGCCGCTGCCCAGCCACGAGGAAACCCTGCAGTTCGACCTGCAGCTGTACACCCGCGACACCGCCGAGGGCGGCCTGCGTGGCGCCCTCAGCTACGCCCTGGACCTGTTCGAGGCGGCGAGCATCGAGCGGCTCGGCGGCCACTGGCTGAACCTGATCGACGCGCTGCTGGTCGACCCGGCGCAGGCTCTTGACCGGGTGGCGCTGATCAGCGCCCGCGAACGCCAGCAACTGCTGCACAGCTTCAACGCCACCGCTGCCGACTACCGGGCCACGCCGCTGCTGCCGGAGTTGCTGGTGCGTACGCTTCACAGCAGCCCCCACGCCACCGCCCTGGTACACGGCGAGCAACGTCTGAGCTACCGTCAGTTGCACGCCCGCGCCAACCGCCTGGCCCACCGCCTGCGCGCCCACGGCGTGGGTCGCGATCACCTGGTCGGCATTGCCGCGCTGCGCTCGGTGGAGCTGGTGGTAGGCCTGCTGGGCATCATCAAGGCCGGCGCCGCCTACCTGCCCCTGGACCCGGAATACCCCGCCGAGCGCCTGGCCTACATGCTCGACGACAGCCAGGTGAAACTGCTGCTGACCCAGACTGCGCTGCTCGACAGCCTGCCCGCCGGCAATGCCGAGCGCTGGTGCCTGGACGACGGCAGTGACGCCACCTGGCCGGACCACGAGCCACTCCTGGACACCCAGCCCGGGCAGTTGGCCTACTGCATCTACACGTCGGGCTCCACCGGCAAACCCAAGGCCGCCGGCAACAGCCACGAGGCCCTGCACAACCGCCTGGTATGGATGCAGCAGGCGTATCAATTGACGGCCGCCGACCGCGTGCTGCAGAAGACGCCGTTCAGTTTCGACGTATCGGTATGGGAGTTCTTCTGGCCGCTGATGACCGGTGCCACCCTGGTCATGGCCGACCCTGGCGCCCACCGCGACCCGGCGGCGTTGCAAGCGGTGATCGAGCGCGAGCAGGTCACCACCCTGCATTTCGTGCCGTCGATGTTGCAACTGTTCATCGCCGCCGGCGCTTTGCGCGGTGGCTGCCCGAGCCTGACGCGGGTGATCTGCAGCGGCGAGGCGCTGTCTCATGACCTGCAAAGCCAGTTCCTCGCTGAACACCCGGCCGCGTTGTACAACCTCTATGGCCCAACCGAAGCGGCCATCGACGTCACCCATTGGGCGTGCCGCGTGGAGCCGGGCCAGTTCGCCGTGCCGATCGGCGAGCCTATCGCCAACACCGCCATCCACATCCTCGACGCGGAGCTGCAACCGGTGCCGGTGGGCGTCACGGGCGAGTTGTACATCGGCGGCATCAACCTGGCCCGTGGCTACCTGGGCCGCCCGGCGCTGACCGCCGAGCGCTTCGTGCCCAACCCGTTCGGCCCCGGCCGCCTGTACCGCAGCGGTGACCTGGCGCGCTACCGCACCACGGGGGTGATCGAATACGCCGGCCGCATCGACCACCAGATCAAGGTGCGCGGCCTGCGCATCGAGCTGGGCGAAATCCAGGCCTGCCTGCTGGAGCAGGCGGGCGTGCGCGAAGCCGTGGTGATCGACCGTGACTCGCCGCAAGGGGTGCAACTGATCGGCTACCTGGTCGGTGAGCACCTGGCGCTGGAAACCATTCTTGAAGGGCTGCGCGTGCGCTTGCCGGACTACATGGTGCCCGCGCAATTGATCGAGCTGGCGCAGATGCCGCTGTCGCCCAACGGCAAGCTGGAACGCCGCCTGCTGCCCGAGCCGCAGTGGCAGAGCCGCGCCTACGAAGCCCCGCAAGGGCCCACCGAAACGCAGGTGGCGCAGGTGTGGGGCGAGGTGCTGGGCGTGGCCGAGGTCGGTCGCTTCGATGACTTCTTCGCCCTGGGCGGCCATTCGCTGCTGGCCATCCGCGTAATCTCGCGCCTGCGCCAGGCGTTGAACCTGGAACTGGCGGTACGGCAGATCTTCGATACTCCGCGCCTGGCCGATTTCGCCCGCGCGCTGGGCAGTATCGCCAGCCCCTCGATTCGCCTGGCGCGCCGCGAGCGCCCGGCCTTGCTGCCCCTGTCCCACGCCCAGAGCCGCCTGTGGTTCCTGTGGCAAATGGAGCCGCACAGCAGCGCCTACAACATGCCCATGGCCCTGCGCCTGCGCGGCACCTTGCACATCGACCGGCTGCGCGATGCCTTCGGCCAACTGGTGGGCCGTCACGAAACCCTGCGCACCACCTTCGCCACAGTCGACGGCCAGGCCGTGCAGCGCATTCACCCCAGCGTGGCGCTGGGCATGCCGCAGATCGACCTGGGTACGCTGCCGGCCGAACAGCGCCAGGCCCGCGCCCGCGAACTTGCGCTGCACGAAGCCCGCCAGCCGTTCGACCTGCACAACGGCCCGCTGATCCGCGTGCAGCTGTTGCGCCTGGACGAACACGAGCATCACTTGCTGTTGACCCTGCACCACAGCATCAGCGACGGCTGGTCGCTGACCGTGTTGGTGGACGAACTGGCCAGCCTGTACCGTGGCCACGCCCCGGCGGCGCTGCCGTTGCAGTACGCCGACTATGCCCTGTGGCAGCGCGAATGGCTGGCCGGCCCGGAAGGGGAGCGCCAGGTGGCGTACTGGCAACAACAGTTGCAGGGCGCCCCGGCGGTGCTGGAGTTGCCCGGTGACTTCCCGCGCCCGGCCGAGCAGAGTTACCGTGGCGCCAATCTGCGCTGGCGCCTGCCGCGTGAAACCGGCCTGGCCCTGCGCGCGCTGAGCCAGGCGCACCAGGCCACGCCGTTCATGACTGCTTTGGCGGTGTTCAACGTGCTGCTGTACCGCTACAGCGGCCAGGATGACCTGTGCCTGGGCGTGCCCATCGCCAACCGTCAGCGCGGCGAAACCGAAGGCCTGATCGGCTTCTTCGTCAACACCCAGGTGCTGCGCACCCGCCTGGACGCCGACCAGCCGTTCGCCGAGCTGTTGCGCCAGGTCAAGGACACTGCCCTGCAAGCCCAGGCGCACCAGGACCTGCCGTTCGAACAGCTGGTGGAAATCGTGCAGCCAGCCCGGTCGCTGAGCCACAACCCGTTGTTCCAGGTGCTGTTCAGCCATGAACGGCATGCCCGCGAGCGCCGCGTGGAACTGGCGGAATTGAGCCTGGAGGCCATAGGCGGGGAGAGTGCCACCGCGCAGTTCGACTTGTCGCTGTTCATGGACGAAAACGCCGATGACTCGCTGACCTTCAATTTCAACTACGCCACTGACCTGTTCAGCGCCGCCACGGTCGAGCGTCTGAGCGCGCACTTCACGCGGCTGCTCGGGGCTGTGCTGCACGCGCCGCAAATGGCGGTAGGGCAGTTGCCGCTGCTGGAGGCCGATGAACAGCAGGCGCGCCTGCGTTCGGTCAATGACACCCTGCGTACCTATGCGCCGCAACCCTTCGAGCACTGGGTGGCCGAGCAGGCCCGGCGCACACCGCAGGCGCTGGCGGTCAGCGATGGCCGCCAGCAACTGAACTTCGCCGAACTGGACGCCCGCGCCAACGCCCTGGCCGTGCGCCTGCAGGCCGCCGGCGTGGGTGCCGACGTGCCGGTGGCGGTGTGCCTGGAGCGCACCTGTTCGCTGCTGGTGGCGCTATTGGCGGTGTTCAAGGCCGGCGGCGCCTATGTGCCGCTGGACCCCGAATTCCCGGCCGAGCGCCTGGCCCACATGGTCAGTGACAGCGGTACCGCGTTGCTGCTGAGCCAAACCTCGTTGCTGGTGCTGGCCGAACAAATGGGCTATGCCGGTACCACGTGGTGCCTGGACAGCCTGGCGCTGGAGCCGGTGGCCGAAGCGCCTGGGCACCACGCGCTGCTGTCGAACCTGGCCTATGTCATCTACACCTCCGGTTCCACCGGCAAGCCCAAGGGCGTCGAGGTCACCCGTGGCGGCCTGATCAATTTCCTCCACAGCATGGCCGAAGCGCCGGGGCTGATGGCGGGGCAGCGGATGCTGGCGCTGACCTCGCTGTCGTTCGACATTGCCGCGCTGGAGCTGTACCTGCCATTGCTGACCGGCGCCAGCGTGGTGCTGGTAGACCGCGACACGGCCCGCGACCCGCAGCGCCTGATCGAAGTGATCGACGCCGAGCAGGTCGATGTGATCCAGGCGACGCCGTCGACCTGGCGCCTGCTCAGCGAGCAACCGGCATTCGCCCGCCTGCAGGGGCGCACGCTGTTGTGTGGCGGTGAGGCGCTGCCGGCCGACCTGGCCGCGCGCTTGCTGGCGTTGCAAGGGCCGCTGTGGAACGTTTACGGGCCCACCGAGACCACCATCTGGTCGGCGCGCAACCTGCTCAGCAATGAACAGCCGCGCCCGGACCTGGGCATGCCGCTGGCCAACACCACCCTGTACGTGCTCGACGGTGCGCTGGTGCCGGTGCCGGTCGGCGTGATCGGCGAGCTGTACATCGGTGGCGACGGCCTGGCCCGGGGGTACCACGCCCGGCCGGAACTGACGGCCGAGCGCTTCGTGCCCGACCCTTTCGGCGCGCCGGGCCAGCGCCTGTACCGCACCGGTGACCTGGTGCGCTGGCGCGAAGGCGATGCGCTGGAGTACGTCGGCCGTGCCGACCAGCAAGTGAAACTGCGCGGTTTCCGGATCGAACTGGGCGAAATCGAAGCACTGCTGCTGGCCCAGCCGGGCGTGCGCGAAGCCGCCGTGGTGGTGCGCCAGACCCCGTACGGCCAGCAACTGGTGGGCTACGTGGTGGCCGCCGAGGCGGACCCGCAGGTGCTGCGCGAAGCCTTGCGCGAACGCCTGCCGGACTACATGGTGCCTGCGCAGATTGTGCGGCTGGAACGCATGCCGCTGACCCCGAACCGTAAACTCGACCGCCGCGCCTTGCCGGAACCGGTGTGGCAGGCCCGCGCCTACCGGGCCCCGGTCAGCGCTACCGAGCAGCGCCTGGCGGCCATCTGGCAGGACGTACTGGGGCTTGAGCAGGTCAGCCTTGATGACAACTTCTTCGACCTGGGCGGTGATTCGATCATCTCCATCCAGGTGGTCAGCCGCGCCCGCGAAGCCGGGTTGCAATTGACGCCCAAGGACCTGTTCCAGCACCAGCAGCTTGAGCAACTGGCGGCCCAGGCCAGCCCGCTGCAGGCTGTGGCCGGGCAGGTGCAGCACCACGCACGCCATGTGCCGGGCACGCCGCTGCGCGCCGAACATTTCCCGTTGGCCGGCCTGCAACAGGCGCAGCTCGATGCGCTGGGGCTGGACGAGGCCCGCGTGGAGGCGATTCTGCCGTTGTCGCCCATGCAGCAAGGCATGCTGTTCCACAGTGTGGAAGTGCAGGAAGCCGGGCTGTACGTGAACCAGCTCAACATTGGCATCGATGGCCTCGACGCCGCACGCTTCCGTGCGGCCTGGGCTGAAGTCAGCCAGGCCCACGACAGCCTGCGCAGTCTGTTCCTGTGGCAGGGCCTCGAACAGGCCCTGCAAGTGGTGCTCAGCGACGCGCCGCTGCCGGTGCGCGAAGTGGACCTGCGTGGCCACAACGTCACGCCCGAGGTGATCGAGCAGTACGTGCTGAGCGAGCGTGCCGAGCCGTTCGACTGGCAGCAGCCGCCGTTGCAACGCCTGTTGCTGCTGCGCCTGGATGAGCGTCACTACCGGCTGATCTGGACGTACCACCACATCGTCCTCGACGGCTGGAGCGTGTCGCTGCTGATTGGCCAAGTGCTGCGCCGCTACCTGGGGGGTGAAAAGCCCCAGGTCAACGGCCGCTACGGTGACTACATTGCCTGGCTGCAAGCCCAGGACGAAAGCGCCGCGCAGGCCTTCTGGCAAACGCAGTTGCAGGTGCTGGAGCAGCCGACGCTGTTGGCCCAGAGTGTGGTCGACGCGCCTGAAGGCCGTGGCCACACCGCGCTGTACTCGCGGCTGGACAAAGCCCGCACCGAGCGCCTGCGCCAATTCGCCCGCCAGCAACGGGTGACCCTCAACACCCTGATTCAGGGTGCCTGGCTGTTGCTGTTGCAACGCTACACCGGCCAGCGCACCGTGGCCTTTGGCGCCACAGTGTCGGGGCGTCCGGCCAGCCTGCCGGGTTCGGAAAACCTGCTGGGGCTGTTCATCAACACCTTGCCCATCGCCCAGACGCTGGCACCGGAGCAGCCGCTGGGCGACTGGTTGCGCGACCTGCAGGACTACAACCTCCAGGCCCGCGACTTCGAATACACGCCGCTGGGGCAGATTCAGCGCTGGTCCGGCCAGGCCGGGCAGGCCCTGTTCGACAGCATCATCGTCTTTGAGAACCAGCCGGTGGACCGCCTGTTGCGGGATTGGGACAACAGTGAATTGCGCTTTGACGTGGGCCAGGGCTTCGGCGTGACCAACTTCGCCATGGACCTGATGGTGACCTTGGGCGAAGGCCTGGAAATCGAGTACATGTACCGCCGCGAGCAGTTCGCCGAATCGGCTGTGCTGCGCCTGCGTGCGCACCTGGAAGGCTTGCTGGAAACGCTGCTGGAAGACGCCGCGCGGCCACTGGGCAGCATTGGCCTGCTGGGTGCCGATGAGCAACGCGAGTTGGCCGTGGCCAACCGTTTCGAAGCGCCGGCGCCGGCGTTTATCCAGGACACCATCGATGCCTGGGCGGTTCGCCAGCCGCAGCGCCCGGCCCTGGTGTGCGCCGGCAATGAGCTCAACTATCGGCAACTGGCCGAGCGCAGCCAGCGCCTGGCGCAGCAGCTGCAACAGGCCGGCATTGGCGCCGAGGCGGTGGTGGGCATTGCCCTGCCTCGTTCGCTGGAGTTGCCGGTGGCCCTGCTGGCAGTGCTCAAGAGCGGCGCGGCTTACTTGCCGCTGGACATCGATTACCCACCGGAGCGTCTGGCTTACCTGATGCGTGATTCGGGCATGCGCCTGTTGATCACCGACCGTGCCACCCAGGGTCGCCTGCCACTGCCCGCCGGCCTGGAGTGCTGGACGCTGGAAGACCTGGCCGCCGACACCGGGGCGTTGCCGCCGTTGACGCCAGCGCTGCACGCCGACAGCCTTGCGTACCTGATCTACACCTCCGGTTCCACTGGCCTGCCCAAGGGCGTGGCGGTGGCTCACGGGCCGCTGGCCATGCACTGCGCGGCAATTGGCGAGCGTTACCAGATGACGCCCCAGGACCGTGAACTGCACTTCATGTCGTTCGCCTTCGACGGCGCCCACGAGCGCTGGCTGACCCCGCTCAGCCATGGCGGCTGCGTGGTGCTGCGTGACAACCAGCCGTGGAGCATCGAGCAGACCTGGGCGGCGTTGCACGAGCAGCGCATCAGCGTGGTCGCCTTCCCACCGGCCTACCTGCAGCAACTGGCGGAACAGGGCCAGCGCGACGGCAACCCGCCGCCGGTGCGCATCTACTGCTTCGGTGGCGACGCGGTACCGCAGGCCAGTCTGGCCCAGGTGCGCCGTTACTTGCGGCCGCAGCATGTGATCAACGGCTACGGGCCGACCGAAACGGTGGTCACGCCGCTGCTGTGGAAGGCCGCCGCCGACACCCCGTGCGGGGCGGCGATCGCGCCGATCGGCGAGCGTGTGGGCGCGCGTACCACGTGGGTGCTGGACCCCGACCTCAACCCTGTGCCGGCCGGTACCAGTGGCGAGTTGTACATTGGTGGTCAGGGCCTGGCCCGCGGTTACCACCAGCGGCCGGGGCTGAGCGCCGAGCGTTTTGTCGCCGACCCGTTCAGCAGCGACGGCGGCCGCCTGTACCGCACCGGCGACCTGGTGCGTGCCCGCGCCGACGGCACCATCGATTACCTGGGGCGTATCGACCAGCAGGTGAAGATTCGCGGCTTCCGTATTGAGCTCGGTGAAATCGAAGCGCGCCTGCGCGCCGAAGCGCACGTGCAGGCCGCCGTGGTGGTGGCCCTGGAAACCGCTGCCGGCAAAAAACTGGTGGGCTACGTGGCCGCCGCGCGCATCGACGGCCTGGCCGAGCGCCTGCTGGCCAGCCTGCACACGCAGTTGCCCGAGTACATGGTGCCGGCGCAGATCCTGGTGCTCAGCCAGCTGCCGCTCAACGCCAACGGCAAGGTCGACCGCAAGGCGCTGCCCGAGCCGCAGTGGCAGGGCGGCGACTACGTGGCGCCGCGCACTGAACTGGAAAGTCGCCTGGCAGCGATCTGGGCACAGGTGCTGGGCGTGGCGCAGGTCGGTGTGTTCGATAACTTCTTCGAACTGGGCGGCGACTCGATCCTCAGCCTGCAACTGGTGTCCAAGGTGCGCAACAGCGAGGGCCTGGGCATCGACATCAAGCTGCGCGACCTGATGCGCTACCAGACCATCGATGCCCTGCTGGCCCGCAGTCAGGACGAGGCCGATGCGCCCGTGCGGGTGCAGGACAGCGAGGTGCAGGGTGCCGGCGAGCGCTTCGGGTTGTTGCCGATTCAGTCGTGGTTCTTCGAACAGCACATGGCCGAGCCGCATCACTTCAACCAGGCGCTGATGCTGAGCATGGCCGAACCGCTGGATGCCACGGTGCTGCACAGCGTGATGCAGGCGCTGGTGCAGCACCATGATGCCCTGCGCCTGCGCTTCGAACAGGCGGGCGATGGCCAGTGGTACCAGCGCTATGGCGACCACGACGCCATGCAGCCATTGCTGTGGGACCAACACCTGGCGTCGGCCAGCGAGATCGAGCCGCTGGCCAACCGTGCCCAGCGCAGCCTCGACCTGCAAAACGGTCCGCTGGTGCGCGCGGTGCAGATGCACCTGCCTGACGGCACGGCGCGCCTGCTGCTGGTGATTCACCACATGGTGGTGGACGGCGTGTCCTGGCGCATTCTGCTGGACGACTTGCAGGCGCTGTACCAGGCCCAGGTCAGCGGCAGCCCGGCGAACCTGCCGGCGCGCACCAGCAGCTACCGCGCCTGGGTGGAGCGTTTGCTAGCGATGGCCGGCGAGGAACAAGGCTTGCCGTTCTGGCTGCAACTGCTCGACGACGCGCCGCGCGACCTGCCTCGGGACAACCCGCGCGGCCGCAACCTGGTGGGCGTGCGCGGCAACGCCGTGATGAACCTGGACCGTGAACGCACCCAGGCGCTGCTCAAGCGTGTGCCGGGGGCCTTGCAGGCGCAGATCAACGACCTGCTGCTGACTGCCCTGGCCCGTGTGCTGTGCCGCTGGACCGGTGAGGATTCGGCGCTGATCCAGCTCGAAGGTCATGGCCGCGAAGACCTGTTCGCCGACCTCGACCTGAGCCGCACCCAGGGCTGGTTCACCACCATGTACCCGGTGCACCTCAAGCCCGGCCACAGCGACATCGCCGACGCGGTCAGCCGCGTGCGCCGGCAATTGCAGCGCATCCCCGACAAGGGCATCGGCTATGGCCTGTTGCGCCATGCCGGCAGTGCCCAGGCACGCCAGCAATTGCAGGCCATGGCGCAGCCGCGCATCACTTTCAACTACCTGGGGCAGTTCGACCAGACCTTCGAAGGCGGGCTGTTCACCCCGGCGCGCGAATCCATGGGCGACGTCTACAGCCCCGTGGCGCAGCTGGCCAACTGGCTGGAGATCATCGGCCAGGTGTACGACGGCAGCCTTAGCCTGCGTTGCGTGTACAGCCGCAAGTGCTACCGGCCCGAGACCGTTCAGGGGCTGATGGACGCCCTGCGCGTGGAGCTTGAACAACTGGTCGATAGCACCCTGGCGGTGGCGGCGCCATGAACCCTACTTTTCACGGAAAACAGACAATGGCGTTGAACGCAGAACTGGCGGCTTTTCTCGACCTGGTTGACGAAGGCCGTGACGCCGGGCGCCCGGCAATGCATGAGCAGAGCGTGGAGCAGGCCCGGGCCGAGTTTGAACGCTCCTCCACGGAGCTTGGCTGGAATGTGGCGGGGCAGGTGAGCGTGAGCGAGCATTGCTTCACCGCCCGCGACGGCGCCAGCGTGGCGGTGCGTTTGTACCTGCCGGCCGACGCCCCCGAGCGGCGCCAGCCATGGCCGGTGCTGGTGTATTACCACGGCGGTGGCTTTGTGGTGGGCAGCCTCGATTCCCATGACCGGGTGTGCCGCGAATTCTGCTGGCGCACGCCCTGCGCGGTGATGGCGGTGGGCTACCGGCTGGCGCCGGAGTTCCCGTTCCCCACGGCGATCAACGACACCGAGGATGCCCTCACCTGGTTATGGCAGCAGGCTGCTGCCTTGGGCCTGGACCGGGAGCGCGTGGCGTTGGGCGGCGACAGCGCCGGCGCGACCCTGGCCACGGTGGCGGCGCTCAAGGCCGCCAAGGGCGAGTTGCCGCTGCGGCCGGTATTGCAGATGCTGTTCTACCCGGTCACCGATGCGGCTGGCAGCACCGTCTCCAGCGACCTGTTCGACCAGGGCTACCTGCTGGAAACCCCGACCCTTGAATGGTTCTACCGCCACTACCTGCCCGACCTTGCCCAGCGCAATGACTGGCGTGCCTCGCCGTTGCGGGGCGAAATCCCCGCTGCCACCGCCCCGGCCTACATCGCCGTGGCCGGCTTCGACCCGTTGCTGGACGAAGGCCGCGCCTACGCCGAACACCTGCGCGCGGCCGGCGTACCGGTGACCCTGCACACCCAGGCCGACCTGACCCATGACTTCCTGCGCATGGCCAGCATCACCTCGGTGGCGTTGCCGCTGTATGAAACCTTCACGGCCGTGCTGGCGCAGGCCCTCGCGCCGTGACTGCAATGGTATAGCCGCAGCCTTGGGCTGCGGCTGCCAGACGACTTGAATGGCCCGAGAGGAACGTTTGGTATCGCCTTTGCGCCGTCTGTAACAGAATGTGCGTACCCACCCCCGCAGCTTCACATCCGCCTCAGAAAAAGATGGGGGGTTTGGGTGGTCATCAGTTGCCTCCTTGGGTTGTGCGAGCTTGGATAAGAACGCCTCACCGGGCAAATACCGATGTGTGGCAAGGCATTTCGCAATGCGTATTTGCGCCGCCTGAAAACGAAAAAAACGCCAGCCCCGTCAAGGATTGGCGTTTTTGTGTATCGAAGCGTGTGCTTACCAGTTGTAGCTCAAGGTCGCGATCACGTTGCGACGCGGGCCGTAGTAGCAGGCTGCGTAGTTGGTGCAGGAAGCGACGTATTCCTTGTCGAACAGGTTGCTGGCGTTGAGCGCGACCTTTGTGCCGTTCAGGCTGCTGGACAGTTTGCCCAGGTCGTAATGCACGGCGGCGTCGACGATGGTGAAGTTGCCGGTTTCGATGCGGTTGTAGACGGCGGACGGCGAGGAAACGCTGCTGCCCCACAGGTCGCCGGTGTAGCGCGCGCCAATGCCGGCGCCCAGGCCGTCGACGATGCCTTCGTGGAAAGTGTAGTCCAGCCATGCCGAGGCTTGCTGACGCGGGGTGAAGGGCAGTTCGTTGCCTTTGTCGGTGTAGGCCGAGGTCACATAGCCGGTGCGGGTCACTTCGCTGTCGGTGTAGGTGTAGGACGCCAGCAGGTCGAGGTTTTTGGTCAGCACAGCCTTGCCTTCCAGTTCGAAGCCGCGGCTTTCAGCTGCACCGATCTGGATAGTGTTGGCGGTGTTGGTCGGGTCCACGGTGGTGACGTTCTTCTGCTTGAGCTTGTACACCGACGCGGTGATGTAGCTCTCCTGGCCCGGTGGCTGGTATTTGATGCCCAACTCGTACTGCTCGCCCTGGGTCGGCTTGAAGATCGGCGTGGCAGCGCTGACCGCGGTGTTGAGCTGCGGGTCGAAGGACTGCGAATAGCTCAGGTACGGCATCACACCGTTGTCGAACAGGTACGCCACGGCCCAGCGGTAAGTGCCCTTGTGGTCGTCCTGGTCGATGTAGCGGTTGGTGGCGTTGCTGCGGTCGGGGCGGTAGTGGCTTTCAGAGTCAGCCCAGTCGAATCGGCCACCCAGGGTGAACAGCCAGTGGTCCAGCTTGATCTGGTCTTGCGCGTACACGCCGGTCTGCTTCTGCACCTGGTACAGGTCGCGCGAGGTATAGATACCGGTGCGCGTACCGCTGCCGTTGCCACCGGCATAGGGGTTGGTGCTGGTGTAGCTGCTGTTGACCACGTTGTTGTCCAGCGCGCTGCGGCGGAAGTCCACGCCGGTCAGCAGGGTGTGCTCGAGCGGGCCGGTGTTGAACTTGCTTTCCAACTGGTTATCGACGTTGAAAATCTGCAGGTTGCGCTTGATGTCCGAGGTCAGGCGGGCCACGTTCGGGCTGGTGGCTTCATTGACGTAGCCGTTGCCGAAGGCGGTACGGTTTTCGATGTTGACCTGGCTGTAGCGCAGGTTCTGGCGAAAGGTGATGGCGTCGTTGAAGTGGTGCTCGAACAGGTAGCCGACCTGTGAGCTCTCACGGCGCAGCTTGTCAAAGTCGCTGTCACCCAGCAGGGTGTCGCTGTTGATGCGGCCGTATTTGGAGGCGTGCAGGGTGCCCGACTCCGGGTAGTACTGTTCGGTACTGCCACCCCAGTCACGCTGGTAGTTGGCCAGCACGGTCAGCGAGGTGTCTTCGTCCGGGCGCCAGGTGAACGCCGGGGCGATGAAGTTGCGGTTGTTCTGCACATGGTCGATCTGCGTGCCGCTGTCCTTGACCAGACCCGTCAGGCGGTAGCTGAACACGCCCTGGTCGTCGATGGGGCCGCCGAAGTCGAAGCCCAGTTGCTTGAGGTCGTAGCTGCCTCCCTGTACCTGAATCTGGTGGTACGGGGTGCTGGTGGGCATTTTGCTGGTCAGGTTGATCAGGCCGCCCGGGCGGCTCTGGCCATACAGCATGGAGGCCGGGCCACGCAGAACTTCTACGCTTTCCAGGCCGTAGGGTTCGGACATGCCGCCTTGGCCGCTCTCGCCGTAGGGCAGTTGCAGGCCGTCTTGAAACACATAAGGCGAGAAGCCGCGGATGCGAAACTGCTCACGGGTGTTGTTGGCGCCAGTGTATTCGCCGAATACGCCGGGGGTGTAGCGCACGGCGGAGCTGACGTCCTGCACGGCCTGGTCATCCATCTGCTTGCGGGTGACCACGGAAATCGATTGCGGGGTTTCGCCGATTGGCGTGTCGGTCTTGGTCGCTGTGCTGGTGCGCTTGGCCACCAGGCTGTATTCCGGGGTGTAGCCGGCGCCGTCGCCTGCGGCATTGATGTTGACGTTCTGCAGCAGCATGGCGTTGCCATCGGCGGTAGCGGCGCCCACGGTGACGGTACTGCCGTTCACTTCATAGCGCAGGCCGGTGCCGCGCAGCATCTGCTCCAGGGCCTGTTGCGGCTCCATGGTGCCATCAACGCTGAGGCTGTTGCGGCCTTTGATCGAGTCGGCGCTGAACAGCACCTGCAGGTTGGTTTGGGTACCGAACTGCATCAACGCATTGGACAGGGGTTGTGCCGGAATATGCACGGCCACCGGCGCTGCCAGTGCCTGGGCGCTGTAGGCCATCAGAGCCAGGCTCGCCGCCAACAGGGTCTTGGTGAAACCGGATCCTTGTGTTTCCCGCCCTTTATTGTGTCGAAACTCTAACATTTCTAATACTCGTTAAGGTTAGCTTATAAGAATCGTTTCCAATAAGACGAAGCCCACGAGCAAAACCAGAAGAGTTTTTTAACAATTTTTTTTGCACGCTCGCCGATTGACCGGCAACGGGCAGGAAGGGCAGTAATCCAGGCTATCCAGGCGGTAGCGCAAGCAGCACACGCGGCGGGTGCTGGCCGAGGTTTCGTCGTCGGCCACGGCAAAGCGCACGGGTTCGAACAGCGGGTTGCTGCAGCCGTTGGGCCACTGTTTGGCCGCCAGCAATTGCCGCCCCGGTGCCGCGCGCTCGGCACCGCCCAGGGGGTGGCGGGCAACCACGCCCACAGCCCAGGCCACCCGTACCCCGGCGTTGCTCCACAGCACCCGTGGCGACAGGCCGCTGAACTGGGCGAGGGTGGCGCACAGCGGCGCCAGGTGTTCGAACACCAGCGGCGCGAAGCGCTCGAAGGCCGAGCGCGGTTCGCGCACCTGGCCCGCGTCATTGAGCACGACGCGCTCGGGGTTGCCGTGGGCGTCCAGGTGCAGGTGCGTATCTTCCAGGTTCAACGGCAGCAGGCGGTCCTGCAGCAGGTCGAGGATGACCACCGGCGGCACCAGCACCGAGAAGTACCACTGCGTCCACAGCGACACCAGTGCCTTGTGGTCGCCGTCCGGGTAGCGCTGGGCGAACGCGTCGAGGGGCGCCTGGTGGCGCTGCGGGTCGAGCATGTCACTGAGACGGATACCGGCCTCGCGCTGCCCGGCCAGCGCCAGGGACTCGCCCACCCCGGCCAGGGGCCCGGGAAAAGCGCTGGCGAACGCGGCGATCATGCGCCACCCCGGCGGCGGATCATCAGCCACATGAAGTACGGGCCGCCCACGAAGGTCGCCAGCAACCCAGCGGGAATCTGCCACGGGAAGATCAGCGTGCGGCCCAGCCAGTCGGCCACCACCATCAACAGTGCCCCCAGCAGCGCCGCGCCGTACAGTTGCACCAGCGCCCGGCGCAGGCCCAACAGGCGGGCCATGTGCGGGGCCATCAGGCCGACGAAGCTCAAGGGGCCGACCACCAGGGTGGCGGCGCCGGTGAGCAAGGCGGTGAGGGTCAGCAGTGCCAGGCGGCTGCGGCCCAGGTTCAGGCCCAGCATGCTCGCGGTGCTCGGGCCCAGGGCCAGCAGGTCCAGCCAGCGGCGAATCAGCGGCGCCAGCGCCAGGCCGACCACGGCCACGGCGCAGGCGACCACGGCCTGGGGGGCCGTGACCCGGTAGGTGGAGCCGGCCATCCAGCTCAGCAGGGTGCCCAGGCGCGGGTCGCCGCTGACCAGGATGATGCTGGAAAAGGCACCGGAAATGGTCGCCAGGGCGATGCCGGTCAGCAGCAGGCGCTCCGGTGAGAAGCCATGACGCCAGCCGAACGAGAGCAGAATCAGCAGGGTGATCAGCGCCCCGGCACTGGCGGTCAGCAGGATGATGCCGGGGTTGAGCGGCAGGTTGGCGAGGAACACCACGATCACCCCCAGCGCCGCGCCAGAGCTGACGCCCAGCACTTCGGGGCTAGCCATGGCATTGCCAGTGGTGCGCTGGATCATGGTGCCGGCCATGGCCAGCATGGCCCCGGCGGCCATGGCGGCGAACAGCCGTGGCGCCCGCCATGGCAGC
This sequence comes from uncultured Gammaproteobacteria bacterium, assembly GCA_963816515.1. Taxonomy (GTDB): domain Bacteria; phylum Pseudomonadota; class Gammaproteobacteria; order Pseudomonadales; family Pseudomonadaceae; genus Aquipseudomonas. Next base: position 3,407,710 of record CAWFKX010000001.1, read on the forward strand.
AGTTGCACGGTTTCCGCCACGTTGCTGAAGGCCCAGCCAGCGGGGCCGGGGGCCAGGGTCAACGCCAGCGCCAGGCAGGCTACCAAGGCCACCGCGCTGATCGCCAGCAACCGGCCGGGGTGGTGATGTTTCGGCTCCTCGGCCACTACCGCTGCCCGTGGCGGGTGCAGGCTGCGGCGCATTTGCGGCAGCAGCCACAGCAACAGCGGCGCGCCCAGCAGTGCGGTGGCGGTGCCGGTGGGCAGCAGGGGGGCGAAGTTCTGGATGATTTGGTCGGCCAGCCACAGCAGCAGGGCGCCGAACAGCGGCGCGCACCACAGCTGCTGGCGCAGCCGCCGCGCGCCCAGCAGGCGCGACAGGGCCGGCGCAGCCAGGCCGACGAAGGCCACCATGCCGATGTGGCTGACCACCGTGGTGCTGAGAAACACCGCCAGCGCCAGCCCCAGGGTGCGGCTCCAGGACAGCGACAGGCCCAGGCTGCGCGCGCTGGCATCGGACAGTTGCAGTACATCCAGGGGGCGCACCAGCAGCAGCGCAGCGAGCATGCCGGGAATCAGGCTCAAGGCCAGGTCCTGGGTCAGGCCCCAGCCATTCTGGGCCAGGTTGCCGGTTTGCCACACGAACAATTCGCCGAGGTATTCATGGTTGAACAACACCATGATCGAGCCCAGCGCACCGCAATACAGGCCGATGATCAACCCGGCCAGCACCACCGCCAGCGGTGCCAGTGCCTGGCGCCAGGCCAAGGCGAACACCAGCAACATGGCCAGGCCACCACCGACGCTGGTCAGCAGGGTGCGGCCCTGGTCGAGCAGGCCGGGGGCGAACAGCAGACCGATCACCAGCATCAGGTTGGCGCCGGCGGAAATGCCCAGGGTGGAGGCATCGGCCAGCGGGTTGCGCAGGATACTTTGCAGCAGCGCGCCGCTGAGCCCCAGCGCCGCGCCGGCCAGCAGGCTGACCGTCAGGCGCGGCAGCCAGGCGTGGTGCACCAGCAGTTGCGCGGTGTCGGCGGCGGCGGGATGCAGTGCGGCGGCCAGCCACAGGCCGGGCGGCAGGTGCCGGGCCAGGCCGTGCAGGCTCAGGGCAGTGGCTGCGACCGTCAGCAGGATGACGACGATCAGCCAGCGGCGCTGTTGCGGGTCGCGCAGGCGCGTGCTGGCGTAGCCGAGGGTCGAACTAGCCATGCAGGTACTCCGGGTCGGCGGGCAGGTTGGCCACCAGCAGTTCGGCAAAGCGCGCGGCGGTCTGGGTGCCGCCGAACACGTAGGTAGGGGGGATGGGGCTGACCCGCCCGGCGCGCACGAATGGCAGCACGTTCCACAGTGTGCTGGCGCTAAGGGTATTGAGTGAGCGCTGGCTGGCCTTGCCGAAATTGAGGTAGATCATCCGCGCCTCGGGCTGCTCCACCAGCTTTTCCAATTCGACCAGGGCGAAGCCGGCCGGGCCCAGTTCGCCATCCCAGGCGTTGACCAGGCCCACCCGTGAAAGGGCGTCGCCCAACAGGCTGTTGTGGCCCCACAGGCGCACATGGCTGCCGCCCTGATCGATGTCGGCGAGGTAAATGGGGCGGTGCGCCTGGCTGAGAACCTGCGCACGGGCGGCATCCAGCCGGGCGCTGAGGCTGGCCACCAGCGCCTGGGCCTCGGGCTGGCACTGCAGCCAGGCGCCGACTTCAGTGATCGCTGCCAGGCCACGCGGTATCGGCGCCAGGGTCGCGGGCACGTCCAGTACCCGCACCGGGGCGATGGCCGCGTATTGCGCCTGGGCCATCTGCTGCACAGGGCTGAGCAGGATCAGGTCAGGGGCCAGCCGCGCCAGCAGTTCCAGGCTCGGCTCCCACGACGCACCCAGATCCAGTACCCCGCTTGGCAGCGGCGGTTGCGGCACGCGGGCCCGGTACATGTCCAGGCTGGGAATGGCCAGTGGAGAAACGCCAAGGCCGAGCATGATCTCGGCCAGTTGCCAATCCAGCGGGGCGACCCGCGGGCGTTGGGGTTGAGCGTGGAGCAGCGGGCTTGCCGCCAGTGCCGCCACGCTCATCAAGTGCAGGAATGAGCGCCTGTGCATGATTGCGTTATCAGGCCTCCACGGGGTGTTGTTGCCGCACATCTTCGTAGATGCGCCCCGGTTCCATGCGCACCAGGCGGTCGGCGATATGGAAATAACGGTCGTCGTGGGAGATGACGATGATGGTCTTGCCCAGGCGTTGCAGGTCCGGCAGCAGTTCGGTGTAGAAAATGCGCCGGAACGCCGGGTCCTGGTCGGCGGCCCACTCGTCGAACACCAGCACTGGGCGGTGGTCCAGCCAGGCCTGCACCAGGGCCAGGCGCTTGCGCTGGCCGGTGGAGAGGTCGGTGGTGGTGAAGTTGCCGTCCTGGATGCTGACCTTGTGGGAAATTTCCAGGCGGTCGAGGTACTGGTGGGCCTCGTCCGGCAGTTTTTCGTCACCCATCAGGTCGTCGAACAGGAAGTAGTCGGCGAAGATGGTGGTGAACAGCTGGCGGTAGTCGTCGCGGTTTTCCACGCCCACTTCCTTGCCATCCAGCAGGATGCTGCCCTGTTGCGGCGCATACAGGCCCAGCAACACCTTGATCAGGGTGGTCTTGCCGGCGCCGTTCTCGCCCGCGATGAACATGATTTCGCCGGCATTAAGGCGCAGGTTCACCGGGCCCAGCGTGAAGGGTGTCACGCCTTCCACGGTGGGGAAGGTGTAGCGCGCGTCACGCAGTTCGATGCTTTGCAGCGGCGTGGCCGGTTTCACCGTGCCTTCGAGCAGCAAGTGCGGTTCGGGCGAGGCGAACTGGGCGGAAAGATCGGCGATGCGGCGGAACGATACTTGCGCGCGGCTGACAATGGGCAGGTTGCCGATCAGGTGTTCCAGCGGGCCTTTCATGAACAGCAGCACCAGGATGAAGCCGCTGAGCGTGGCCTTGTCAGTGTTGGGGTACAGGCTCTGGTACACCAGCACCACGCCAATGACAATGAAGAACAGAGTGGAACCGAAGGTCTTGGCCACCACGAACAGCTTGATCGAGCGCAGCTGGATATCGCAGATCTTCTCCACGGTTTTCTGCAGGTGGTCGCGGTACACGCGGAAGCGACGCGGGCGGTGAATGCGCAGTTCCTTGGCACCTTCGGAGATCGCCCGGTAGTGTTTCTGCAGGTCATCCTCGGCCTCGCGGGCCTCGAAGAAACCGCGAATGCCCTTCAGGCGTGCGAAGTACTGGGCGGTGGTGCCCAGCAGAATTGCCACCACGGTGCAGATGAACATGGGCAACGACAGGTGCGCCAGGTAGCCCATGCAGCCCAGGGTGACCGTCAGCGAGACGGCCAGGGGCGAGAAGGCGAAGGCGAAATCACTGATCACATCGACGTCGTGGGTCAGCACCGGGATCAGCCGGTGCGACTTGTAGCGCTCGATCTGTTCGATGGGCGCCGAGAGGATCTTGCTGCCCAGGTCCTTGCGCAGCTTGGCGATCACGTGCTGGCCGACATGGTTGGTGCCAATGTCGGAAAAGATCGAGCCCAGCAGCGCCAGGCTGCACAGGCCGCCGAATGCCAGCAGCAGGGTGCCGGCGGCGGGGCCGTCGGCGTGCAGGCTCTGGTTGATGGTGGCCAGCAGCGCCGTGATGCTCAGGCCACCCATGATCCCCAGGGTGATGGACACCGCGAGAATGGGCCAGAACGGCTTGAGCAGGCTGAACAGTTCGGAGAGCGTACCTTTGGGGGGCTTGGGCTGCGTCATTGGGCTGTCGTCACAAATGGGATTCATATCCAGATAGGACGCACGAGCAGGGCAAAACCTTAAAAATTAATTTCCTGCAGCAGGTGCAGGCTACTTGCGAATGAGTGCGGTTTAAATTTTTCCACAGGCTTCTCGTCACCACATGGGTAAGCGTTCCGACAGGGGACGCAGTTCCTGGGCGATACGCCGGGCATCTCCCATGGGGCTGCCGCGGGTGTTCGTGCCAATCGACTAATGGATCGAAAGGTATTGGCGAGATGACTCAAACAGTTACCACAAGCACGCCGCTGGATGTGCTGGGGATCGGCTTCGGCCCCTCCAACATCGCACTGGCCATCGCCCTGGAAGAGCTGGGCGTGAAGCGCGGACGGCACCTGGACGCGCTGTTCCTGGACCGCCAGCAGGACTACCGCTGGCACGGCAACACCCTGGTGGCGCAGAGCGAATTGCAGATCTCCTTCCTCAAGGACCTGGTGACCCTGCGAAACCCCACCAGCCCGTTCAGCTTCGTGAATTACCTGCACCAGCACGGGCGCCTGGTGGACTTTATCAACCTGGGCACCTTCTACCCGTGCCGCATGGAGTACAACGACTACCTGCGCTGGGTGGCCGGGCACTTCACCGAGCAGTCGGCCTACGGCGAGAACGTGCTGGCGGTCGAGCCGGTGCAGGGCGACGGCGTGATCGAGCAATTGCGGGTCATTTCCCAGGACGCCAGCGGCCGCGAGCAAGTGCGCCATACCCGTTCGGTGGTGCTGAGCACCGGCGGCACGCCGCGCATTCCCGAAGTGTTCCGCCACCTCAAGGCCGATGCCCGGGTGTTCCACCACTCGCGCTACCTGGAGCGCATGAACGAACAGCCGTGCGCCAGCGGCAAGCCGATGCGCGTCGCCGTGATCGGTGGTGGCCAGAGCGCCGCCGAGGCCTTCATCGACCTCAACGATAGCTTCCCCACCGCCCAGGTCGACATGGTGCTGCGCGCCGCGGTGCTGAAACCGGCCGACGACAGCCCGTTCGTCAATGAGATCTTCTCGCCGCAGTACACCGACCTTGTGTTCAACCAGCCGACGCTTGAGCGCGAGCGCCTGATCAACGAGTACCACAACACCAACTATTCGGTGGTGGACCTGAACCTGGTGGAGCGTATCTACTCGATTTTCTACCGCCAGAAAGTCTCCGGCCAGCCGCGCCACGGCTTCCTGTGCCGGCGCTCGATCGAGTCGGCCACGGCCGATGCCAACGGCATCGAGTTGGTGCTGCGCGACCTGGCCACCGGCGACACCGAAGCGCATCGCTACGACGCGATCATTCTGGCCACCGGCTACGAGCGCATCTCCCACCAGCAGATTCTCGCGCCGCTGGCCGAGTACCTGGACCAATACCAGGTCAACCGCGAGTACCGCGTGCAGGCGGATCCGCGCCTGAAAGCGCCGGTGTTCATCCAAGGCTTCAGCCAGTCCAGCCACGGCCTGAGCGACACCCTGCTGTCGATTCTGCCGATTCGCGCCGAGGAAGTGGCGACGGCGCTGCACGAAAACCTCAAGTCGGCGTTTGATGGCGCGCCGGCGCGCAACGCCACACGCCAGACGGCGTAGCAGGTGTCGGGGTGGGGGCTGGCTTGCCAGCCCCCACTGGTGGCCATGAAGGCCGCCTGTCAGCAGCGTTTAACCAAGGAGCTTCAGTGTCTGATCGAACGCGATATGTGTGTGCAATAACCACGTGGTTGGCAATGCTGGGTGCGGGAACGGCCCAGGCGGATGAAACGGCAGGGCAGCGCGGGGCGCTGCTGCACGTGAAGGAACTGGCGCGCTACAGCGCCGCACAGATCAACCAGGCCACCGAAGGCCAGAGAACATTCGTCGACAAGGTCGACTGTGGTGTCAGGGTGGTTGCGGTGCAATACCGCACGATTGGCGTGAAAGGCGAACCCGCCGATGCCTCCGCCGCGCTAGTGTTGCCCGATGGCGCCAACTGCCAACAACCGGCCCCCCTGCTAGGCTGGGCCCGCGGTACTGAAACCGATCGTCACCGCCAGCAGGCGCAACTGGCCGCCGCTTCCGCCGGCTACCCTCTCAACGCCGTCTACGCCGCCCGCGGCTACGTGGTGATCGCCAGTGATTACCTGGGGCTGGGCAACTCTCACTATCCTTTCCATCCCTACCTGCACGCCGACTCCGAGGCCTCGACGATGATCGATGCCCTGCGTGCCGCGCGCCTGGCCGGTGCGCAACTGGGGGTGAATTTCTCCGGCAAGGTGATGCTCGGCGGCTATTCCCAGGGCGGCCACGTGACCATGGCCACCCAGCGGGCCATCGAGCAGGACCACCTGGGCGAATTCAACCTGGTGGCCAGCGCGCCCATGTCCGGCGCGTACGACCTGCCGCACACCTTTCGCGAGTCGTGGCATGGCACCACCAGCGCCGGCCCCAATCAGCTGTCGCCGTACTTGCTGGCCTATACGGTGACGGCGATGCAGCGGGTCTACGGCAACCTCTACCGGCAGCCGGAAGAGCTGTTCAAACCGCCGTATGCCCAGGCTGTGCAGGGGGCGTTTCCTGGCCCATTGGGGTTGCGGGCGCTGTTGCAGCAGCCGCCGTTCAACCAGGTACGCTCCATTGATGACCTGCGTCAGCCAGGCTTCGCCAAGGCGTTCATCGAGCAGCCCGACACGCCGTTCCAGCAGGACCTGGCGCGCAACAGCACGTTGGATTGGACCCCCAGAACGCCGATGATGCTGTGTGGCACCGCGCGCGATGGCGTGGTGCCCTTCGACAACGCCGCACGGGCCCAGGCGGCGTTTGCCAGCCGTGGCGTGCGGGTAGCGGTGGTGAATGTCGATTCGGCGGTGCCGGCCAAGGCCAGCGGCGCCCAGGCCCACATGGTGTGGGCGTCGCTGGCTTGCTACAGCGCCATGCGCACGATGATCTTCGACCCGGCGCGCTGGGGTGGTGCGTTGTCGCTGGCGCGAGGCGCGGCCTTCAGCCTGCCATACCCGCTGCGTTGGCCGGCGAATCCAGGTAGCTGATCAGCGAGCCGTCGCCGGGGTGGCGCATCACGCCCATGGGAATGCCGTAGATGCGCTCCAGGGTGTCGCTCTGCATCAGTTCGGCGGGGCTGCCCTGGGCCAGCAGGCGGCCGCCGTGTAAGGCCAGCAGATGGTCGCAGTAACGCGCGGCCATGTTCACGTCGTGCAGTACCACCAGCACGCCCAGGTCGAGCTGGCGGCTGAGGTCGTGCACCAGCGACAGCACTTCCACCTGGTGGGCGATGTCCAGCGCCGAGGTCGGCTCGTCCAGCAACAGGAAGCGGCTGTTCTGTGCCAGCAGCATCGCCAGCCACACGCGCTGGCGCTCGCCGCCGGACAGCAGGTCGACTTGGCGCTCGGCAAAGTCGCTGATGTGGGTCAGCTGCAGCGCACGTTCGACGGCTTCGCGGTCTTCATCGCCAAAGCGCCCCAGGGCGCCGTGCCAGGGGTAGCGGCCAAAGCCCACCAGTTCGCGCACGGTGAGGTTATCGGCGGCCGGCAGTTGCTGCGGCAGGTAGGCCACCTGGCGCGCGAAATCGCGATTGCCCCACGCCGGCAGCGGCTTGCCGTCGAGCACGATCTCGCCGCTGGCGGGCACCTGCTGGCGTGCCAGCAGCTTGATCAAGGTCGATTTGCCAGAACCGTTGTGGCCGATCAGGCCGATCATCTTGCCGTGCGGAATCTGCAGGTCCAGCGGTTGCAGCAAGGTGCGGCCTGGGACTTTGAAGCTGACGGAGCGCAATTCGAACATGAGGCTTCCACGATCGCTTGAAGAGGGCAGGGTGCGACAGTAGTAAATTTGCTAATGGTTATCAATTATAAAATGCCCTCGGCGCGAGGGCATCGTCCGTCAGGCCATCACAGGGTGAACTTGCCCACCATCGATTGCAGGTGCACGCCCAGGCGCGCCAGTTCCACACTGGAGGCCGCGGTTTCTTCGCTGGCAGCCGAGGTTTGTTCGGAGATGTCGCGCACGTTGATCACGCTGCGGTTGATCTCCTCAGCCACCGCGCTCTGCTGTTCGGCGGCCGCCGCAATCTGCTGGTTCATGGACTCGATGGCCGCCACCGAGCGGCTGATGCCGCTCAGTGAGGCGCCGGCCTGGCGGGTCAACTCAACGCTGTTGTCGGTCAGCTGACGGCTGCTTTCCAGGGCGCTGGCGACCTGCTGGGTGCCGCTTTGCAGGCCGCTGATCAGTTGTTCGATTTCCTCGGTGGAGGTCTGGGTGCGCTGGGCCAGGCTGCGCACTTCGTCGGCCACCACGGCAAAGCCGCGGCCGGCTTCACCGGCGCGGGCCGCTTCAATGGCGGCGTTCAAGGCCAGCAGGTTGGTCTGCTGGGCCACCGACTTGATCACGTCGAGCACGCTGCCAATCTTGTCGCTTTCGCGCTTGAGCTCGTCCATGGCCTGGGTGGAGTGGCTGACTTCGCTGGCCAGGCGATCGATCTGGCCGATGGCCTTGGCCAGTACGTCATCGCCCTGGCGGGCTTCGCGGGTGGCGTTGACGGCGGCGTGGGAGGCCTGTTCGGCGTTGCGCGCGACTTCCTGCACCGTGGAGGTCATCTGGTTCATGGCGGTGGCTACCTGGTCGGTCTCCACTTTCTGGCTGTTGACCCCGGCGCTGGTCTGCTCGGTGACCGCGGACAGTTCCTCGGCGGCGCTGGCGATCTGCACCACGCCGTCGCGCAGGCCACCAATCAGCTCGCGCAGGTTCAGGGTCATGCGCTGCATGCTCTGCTGCAATTGGCCCAGCTCATCGCGGCGCGACACGGCGGCATCGCCGGTGAGGTTGCCGCTTGCCACACGCTCGGCGCGGCGCAGGGTTTCCCGCAGCGGGCCGACGATCATCCGGGTGATCACCCAGGCAGCCAGGATGCCCAGCAGCAGCGCTACCAGCACGGCGCCGCTGAGCAGGGTACGGGCCTGGGCCACGTCCTCGGCGCGGTGCTCGGCCTGGTTCTGCGACAGCTGCTGGCTGGCGGCGAACAGGCTGGCGATGTCATCGTTGAGCTGTGCCTGGGCCTTGGCGACCGTGGCCTGGGTGGCGGCGAACTGGTCGACTGTGGCCCGGTAGTCGGCCAGGGCACGCTGCAGACGTTGCAGGCTGTCGGCCTGGGCGTGGGGCAGCAGGTCGATGGCGGTCTTGGTGTAGGCACTGGCCTGGTCGATGGCTTCCTTGGCCGGCTGTTCCAGTTCCGGTTTCATGCTGTAGCTGTAACCGCGCAGTTGGAAACGCGCCTGCTGCACCAGCACCTGGGCTTTGCTGACCACGTCCCGCTGGGCCTGGTCGCCATTAGGGGCGGCCACGGCGTCGGCCACGGTCTTCAGCGCCGCCACGGCGGCATCGGCGTAACCACCGAAAACTGCCCGGCTGCCTTCGCGGGCCTGCACGGCCTGGCTGAAGTCGGCGAAGTGTTCACGGTAGTGCTTGGCTGCGCCTAGCGCGGCCTGCAGCTGTGCCACGTCGCTACTGTCGGTGAAGGACGAACGGCTGTAGGCCAGGTGGCGGTCCAGGGCGTCGAGCTGCTTGAGGACTACACCTGCGTGATCATTGTCAGCGCTGATGGTGTAGGACAGGCGTGCGATGCGCACGTCCCGGGTAATGTCATTCAGCGTGGCGATGTCCAGAATCCGGTCACCACGGTCCCCTAGCGACTTGATGCCGACCCAGCCGGTGATGGCGATCAGAATGGTCAGCGCCAGCACCGCGGCGAAGCCCAGGGTGAGCTTGGCGCGCACACTGATGTTTTCCAGAAACCGGTTGATCGTTGCGAACATCGAGCCTTCTCCACGGTGGTGACATCAGAGGTGTGAGGGCTGTCTGCTTGCGAGCGAACACACGCCTCAAAGGAGATGTATCGGTTCAGCCGGAAAAAACTGGATGGGCGGTTTCAGCTATTTGCGCACCGGGCCCGTGGAGAAGATCGGGCGAATGCCCCGGCACTTCGGGTAATCGGCGCAGCCCCAGAACTCGCCCCCGGCATTGGCGCCGCTGCGGGCGATGCGCACCACCATGGATTTGCGGCAATGAGGGCAGGCGGGGGCCTTCGGCGCCTGTTCCAGCGGTGGCGTTGCCTGTGGCTTGGCGGCGGCGTCAGGTGGCGTACGCTTGGCCTCGGCCGGCTTGTTGGCGGCCGCGATCCATCGCCGCAAGCGCGCGGCATCCACCAACTTCAGGTTGCGCCCGCTGGCAAACTCCCGGGCCGGCGCGGTGAACGAACCACTGGTCACGACAAAACCGCCCACCGCGCCTTCCGCCGCCATGGCCCCGTACAGCTCGCGCACCACCGGCACGCCGACCTGCAGTGCGCGCCAGTGCTTGCACTGCACCAGGTACTTTTCGCCGTCCTTGCGCGCGATCAGGTCCACGCCACCGTCCGGCCCGCTGGCGCCGGTTTCCTCCACGCTGAAACCCTGGCGGCGCAGGGCCTCGCCCACCAGCCGTTCAAACGCCTGCCAAGTGAAGTCATTCACGGCGTGGCCGGTATTCAACAATTCCCGGCGCATGCGGCGACCAACGATGGAGGTGATGGCACCGACCACGAAGCTCAGCGGCAACAGGAACTGCCCGAACATGGCCAGGGTCCGGAACATTGAATGGCTGACCAGCGAATCGAGATGCTGCATATCGCCCACAACGGCGACGGGCTCGCTGGCCACTGAGTGCAGGTACACCGCCGAGGCCACTGCCAGGATCAGGCTGGACCACCAGGGCAACTTGCTGGCGAGGAAGATGAGGTCATCGAAGGTGGAGGTTTTCTTGGCCATGTCCGTGGTCTGTTGGGGTGGGGGTTGTAGCCGCTGCCGCAGGCCCAGGTGTGCACTGCATAGCTTCATCGAGGCAAAGGGCCAGCGCAGCCTGGCGGCAGCGGCTACGGGCGTCAAGTGGTGAAGGTTGGTTTATCTCATGTACAGGCAGGGAAGCGTCCTACAGCAAAACCGGAAGGGAGTGGATATCGCTGATTGGGCTGTGCGGGATAGGCTTTCCCTGCCATGAAAATGGCCGGGTTTAGCGACCTGAATACCAGACTTACGGTCCCATTGTTTGCCTAGGGTTATACTCGCCTGCGACAAGCTCGATGGTGGCTGTGTGCGGGAGACTTTCGGGTCTGCCGGTCCCTGGTCCGGTTCGCTAACCCTCCACACAGCTACCACCCTTTCGTATAGCGACGATCGGGGGTAGTAGTTTCATTACCAGGAGCTTGTCCATGGAAACAACATTCAATTAGCTACAGACTGTTTTTCCCCCACCGTTTTTCACCGCAACGAACGAATCCTCCGCACCCTGCTGATCAACGGTCGTGCTTGGCTGTGCGCCCAGGACTTGGGTCGGTTGATGGGCATCGGGATGTTTGAGCAACGCTTGGCGAAGCTGGATGCCGACCAGCAATGCAAGATTACCTTGATGACTGGAGGGCATGAGCGGGAGCGAGTCATGATCAGCGATTGTGGTGCGTTTGCGCTGTTGGTGTATCACCTCATTCCGGAGAATCGTGCGCTGCGGCAGTGGTTGAGTTGTGAGGTGCTGCCTTCCTTGCGGGCAAACCGTCAGTAGGCGCGCCTGGAGCAGCTCGGCTGAGCTGTTGCTCTTGTTCCAGGATGCCCCGCTACAGCGGCTGCAACCAACCACAAAAAAGCCCCGGCTCTCACGAGTCCGGGGCTTTTAAGTAAGGGCGTATCTTTAATCGTTTTCAGGAGGGCGGGGGTGTGTGCTGGGGGGGTTTAAATTTTGCGGGTAACTGTCAGTAGGCGCGCCAGGAGCAGCTCGGCTGAGCTGTTGCTCTAGTTCCAGGATGCCCCGCGACAGCGGCTGCAACCAACCACAAAAAAGCCCCGGCTCTCACGAGTCCGGGGCTTTTCACTACGGCCGTAACGTACTTACACGTTAAACCGGAAGTGCATCACATCGCCGTCTTTGACGATGTATTCCTTGCCTTCCAGGCGCCATTTGCCGGCTTCCTTGGTACCCGCTTCACCCTTGTACTGGATGAAGTCGTTGTAGGCGATGACTTCGGCGCGGATGAAGCCTTTTTCGAAGTCGGTGTGGATCACGCCAGCGGCCTGGGGCGCGGTGGCGCCGACCTTGACGGTCCAGGCGCGGACTTCTTCGACGCCGGCGGTGAAGTAGGTCTGCAGGTTCAGCAGCTCGTAACCGGCGCGGATCACGCGGTTCAGGCCAGGCTCTTCCAGGCCCAAAGCCTCGAGGAACATGTCCTTCTCTTCGCCGTCGTCCAGCTCGGCGATTTCAGCTTCGATCTTGTTGCATACCGGTACGACGATCGCGCCTTCTTCTTCGGCGATGGCACGAACCACGTCCAGGTGCGGGTTGTTATCGAAACCGTCTTCAGCGACGTTGGCGATGTACATGACCGGCTTGGAGGTCAGCAGGTGGAAGCCACGGATGACCAGCTTCTCGTCCACGCTCATGTTCTTCATCAGGCTGCGCGCTGGCTTGCCGTCGGTGAAGTGCGAGATCAATTGCTCCAGCAGGCCTTTCTGCAGCACGGCGTCCTTGTCGCCGCCCTTGGCGTTGCGCGCGACTTTCTGCAGTTGCTTCTCGCAGCTGTCCAGGTCGGCGAAGATCAGTTCCAGGTCGATGATCTCGATGTCGCGCTTGGGGTCGACGCTGTTGGAAACGTGAATCACGTTCTCGTCTTCGAAGCAGCGCACCACGTGGGCAATGGCGTCGGTCTCGCGGATGTTGGCGAGGAACTTGTTACCCAGGCCTTCACCTTTTGAAGCGCCCGCCACCAGGCCGGCGATGTCGACGAATTCCATGGTGGTTGGCAGGATGCGTTTCGGGTTGACGATGGCTGCCAGCGCCGCCAGGCGTGCGTCAGGCATCGGCACGATACCGCTGTTGGGCTCGATGGTGCAGAAGGGGAAGTTCTCGGCCGCGATACCCGACTTGGTCAGGGCGTTGAACAGAGTGGACTTGCCGACGTTGGGCAGGCCGACGATACCGCAATTGAAACCCATGGTGATTCCCTCTTCGTGGAGTCAGGCCTTTTGGCTGTGCAGGTTTTTCATCGCGCGATTCCACTCGCCGGCGAAGATATCCGGCAACACGCCGAGGGCAAAATCGATACTGGCGTCCAGTTTATCCTGCTCGGCGCGTGGCGCCCGGCCCAGGACAAAGTTGGAAACCTGACTGGCCACACCCGGGTGGCCAATGCCAAGCCGCAGACGGTGGAAGCCGTTGTTGTTGCCCAGCTGCGCGATGATGTCGCGCAAGCCGTTGTGCCCGCCATGGCCGCCGCCGAGCTTGAGCTTGGCAACGCCGGGGGGCAGGTCGAGTTCGTCGTGGGCCACCAGAATGGCGTCTACCGGTATGCGGTAGAAATTCGCCAGGGCCGCCACGGCCTGGCCGCTACGGTTCATGTAGGTGGTGGGGATCAGCAGACGAACATCATGGCCCTGATGGCTGAAACGCGCCGTCAGGCCGAAATACTTGCGATCGGCTACCAGGCTGACGCCTTGTTTGGCAGCGATGCGCTCAACGAAAAGAGCCCCTGCGTTATGCCGGGTCTGTTCGTATTCCTGGCCGGGGTTACCCAGGCCAACGATCAGTTGAATGGCGGTCACGACAGGGGCTCTTCCTTGGAATCGAATGGTTCATCGCCACCGGCAGGGCCGGTGGCACGGGTGGACGAGTCGGTTGTGTAAACTTCGCGATCTCGTCCGCTCATGCTACCGCGATGTCATTACAACTCCGGCTTGCCGAGTAAATTACTCTGCAGCGCCTTCAGCTTCTGGAGCTACACGTGGAGCGTGGACGTTGGCAACAGCCAGGTCGTTGCCGTGAGCCAGGGCTACGAACTCAACGCCTTTAGGGGCTTGGAGGTCGGACAGGTGAACGATCGAACCGATTTCGGCGTTGGCCAGGTCGACTTCGATGAACTCAGGCAGGTCTTTGGCTTCGCAGGAAACTTCGATCTCGTTGATAACGTGGGAGATCTCGCCGCCTTTCTTGACCGGTGCTTCTTCGTTGACGAAGTGTACAGGAACGATAGCGGTCAGTTTCTTGCCGGCGACAACGCGTACGAAGTCGGCGTGCAGGATGAACTGCTTGGCTGGGTGACGCTGCATGGCCTTGACCACGACGTTTTGCTTCTTGCCGTCAACATTCACTTCGATAACGTGGCTGTAGGCAGCTTCGTTTTCGAACAGTTTGGCCAGTTCTTTAGCCAGGATGCTTACGGATTCAGCTTCTTTGTCGCCACCGTAGATAACGGCAGGAACTTGGGAGGCGAGACGACGCAGGCGGCGGCTCGCACCTTTCCCCAGGTCGGTACGCGCTTGGGCGTTCAGAATGAAATCAGTCATTTTACATCTCCAAAATAGCCATCCCCGAGTGACGTTTGCGACCAGCGTCAAAGCGGGGTGGGCAAAAAAGCCCCGCCCCAACGGTATTGTTGGGGCGGGGCGCTTTTCGTCAACGGGGTGTTCGCAGGGCAGGGCCCTTAGCGGAACATCGCGCTGATCGATTCTTCGTTGCTGATGCGGCGAACCGCTTCGGCGACGACCGGTGCGATATCCAGTTGACGGATACGGACACAGGCTTGTGCTGCAGCGGACAGCGGGATGGTGTTAGTGACCACCAGCTCGTCCAGCACGGAATTTTCAATGTTCTCGATTGCCCGACCCGACAGCACAGGGTGTGTGCAGTAGGCAAAGACCTTGGCAGCGCCATGCTCTTTCAGGGCTTTCGCCGCGTGGCACAGGGTGCCGGCGGTGTCGACCATGTCATCGACCAGAATACAGGTACGCCCTTCGACGTCGCCGATGATATGCATCACTTCGGAGTGATTGGCTTTCTCACGGCGCTTGTCGATGATACCCAGATCAACGCCCAGCGACTTGGCAACGGCACGTGCACGCACGACGCCACCAATGTCCGGGGACACGATCATCAGGTTCTCGAAGCGTTGATCTTCGATGTCATCCACCAGAACGGGGGAGCCGTAGATGTTATCTACCGGGATATCGAAGAAACCCTGGATTTGGTCAGCATGCAGATCCACCGTGAGAACACGGTCGATCCCCACCACGGTGAGCATGTCAGCGACGACTTTCGCGCTGATAGCCACACGCGCGGAACGCGGACGGCGATCCTGGCGGGCATAACCAAAGTAAGGAATCACCGCAGTGATTCGGGACGCTGAGGAGCGGCGGAAGGCATCAGCCATCACAACCAGTTCCATCAGGTTATCGTTCGTCGGAGCGCAAGTCGGCTGAATGATAAAGACGTCTTTACCGCGGACGTTTTCATTAATCTCAGTGCTGATTTCGCCGTCGGAGAATTTACCGACAGAGACGTCACCCAGTGGGATATGCAGCTGACGTACGACACGCCGAGCCAGATCGGGGTTAGCGTTCCCCGTAAAGACCATCATCTTGGACACGCGCAGTACCTGCCGGCTGAGGGTATACCTGGATGAGTATAAGGAAAATGGCAGGGGCGGCTGGATTCGAACCAACGCATGGCAGGATCAAAACCTGCTGCCTTACCGCTTGGCGACGCCCCTGTATCTGTTGCTACGAGTGCCCAGCACTCGTTTCCTGTGACAGACCTTGTAGCGCGCGATGCAACATCGAAACGTTGCTTCCCTTTGCCACAAACCCTGTAAGGGTATCTGCAAGAAGGTGCGAAACTCTATCAGCTTCCGCTTTGCTTGGGAAGGCCCCAAACACACAACTTCCAGTTCCGGTGAGTCGACCATCACCAAATTTCTTCAGTGAATTCAAGGCGTTAAGTACTTCTGGATAACGTCTTGTGACTACCGCTTCGCAGTCATTTCTGCTGTTTCCCTTGGGAACGGGGCGCACTTTAATGGGAAGTGAATCGCGTGTCAACAACGGATCTGAAAAAATTTCTGCTGTACTTACAGAGACTTGCGGCACCAGTACCAGATACCACGGTTCTTCCGGCTCGGCAGGGGTGAGGATTTCGCCCACGCCCTCGGCAAACGCTGCGTGGCCGCGCACGAATACCGGCACGTCGGCGCCAAGGCTCAAGCCCAGCGTGGCCAGGCGGTCGATGTCGATGCCGGTGTTCCACAAGTGGTTCAGGCCCAGCAGGGTGGTGGCGGCGTCGGAACTGCCACCGCCAATGCCGCCGCCCATGGGCAGCACTTTATGCAGCCAGATGTCGGCGCCCAGCCCGGTGCCCGCCAGGGCCTGCAGCTTGCGCGCGGCCTTGACGATCAGGTTGCTGTCGTGGGGCACGCCGGCGATGTCGGTGTGCAGGCGGATTTCACCGTCCTGGCGCAGGGCGAATTGCAGCTCGTCGCCGTGGTCGAGGAATTGAAACAGGGTTTGCAGTTCGTGGTAGCCGTCGGCGCGGCGACCCAGAATATGCAGCATCAGGTTGAGCTTGGCCGGGGCGGGCAGGGTCAGGCGTGGCTGGGTCATGTCAGTGCCCCAATTGCCGTGGCTGCCAGCTCTTGACCACCAGGGTCACGTCCAGGTCGCGGCCGTGCAGCTTGATGCGCTCGGGCAGGGTGTAGCCATTCTGCTCGGTGTAGCTGAGGTATTCGACGCTCCAGCCATCCTGTTCCAGGCTGGCCAGGCGGCTGTCGCCGTCCAGGGTGAGCTTGCTCTTGGTGTCCGGCGCAGGCAGGCCGCGCACCCACCACACCAGGTGTGACACCGGCAGGTCCCAGCCCAGTTGCTCGGACAGCAGTTCTTCCGGGCTTGGCGCTTCATAACGGCCCTGGTTGGCGACTTCCAGCACCACCTGGCCCGGGCGCCCGGTCAGGCGCGCGGCGCCACGACCCAGCGGGCCGGACAGGCGAATGTCGTAGTAATCCTGGCGTTGCAGCCAGAACAGCGTGCCGCTACCCGAGTCCTTCGGGGCGCGAATGCCGACCTTGCCGTCGATTTGCCAGCCGTCGAGCTGGGTCAGTTGTGCCTTGTGGGCGCTCCATTGCTGCGGGTTGCCCTGGCCCTGCAGGGCCTCGCGCGAACCGATGCCGGCACAGCCGGCGAGCAGGGCAATCAGGGTAAAGGTGATGCAGTGGCGCAAAAACATAAGCTTATAAATTCTCGGATCCGGTCAGGCGCAACACGGTGTCGCGCAGGGTAGGGCTCTCGGGCTGTTCTTTGAGGTACTTGGCCCAGATTTCACGGGCTTCGCGCTGCTTGCCGCTGGCCCACAGCACTTCGCCCAGGTGGGCGGCCACTTCCTGGTCGGGGAAATTGGCCAGGGCCTGGCGCAGCAGGCGCTCGGCCTCAGGCAGGTTGCCCAGGCGATAGTTGACCCAACCCAGGCTGTCGAGCACGGCCGGGTCGTCGGGGTTGATCTTGTGGGCGCGTTCGATCAGCTCTTTCGCCTCGGCGTAGCGCGTGGTGCGGTCCGACAGGGTGTAACCCAGGGCGTTGAGGGCCATGGCGTTGTCGGGCTCGCGCTTGATGATGGCGCGCAGGTCGGCTTCCATCTGCGTCAGGTCGTTGCGTTTTTCCGCGAGCATGGCGCGGGTGTACAGCAGGTTCAGGTCATCCGGATAGAGCTTGAGCGCCTTGTCCAGCAACTGCCAGGCCTGGTCGCCCTGATCGTTGTTGGCCAGGGTTTCGGCTTCCACCAGGTACAACTGAATGGCGTAGTCGGGCTGGGCTTCCCGGGCATCCTCCAGGCGCTTGCGCGCTTCAGGGACACGGCCGCTGGCCATCAGGATGTCGGCCTGGCGCAGTTGCGCCGGCAGGTAGTCGTTGCCGCCACCCACTTGCGCGTATTCGGCCAGGGCGCCTTGCGGGTCGCCTTTTTCCTCGGCGATGCGGCCCAGGTTCAAATGCGCGGAGTCGACATGGGCGCCACGGTCCACCAGTTCATG
Source organism: uncultured Gammaproteobacteria bacterium (assembly GCA_963816515.1). Classification (GTDB taxonomy): domain Bacteria; phylum Pseudomonadota; class Gammaproteobacteria; order Pseudomonadales; family Pseudomonadaceae; genus Aquipseudomonas. Next base: position 3,425,315 of record CAWFKX010000001.1, read on the forward strand.
CAGGTAGCTGGCCGCTTCGTCCCACGCCTTGGCTTCCAGGCACACCAGGGCCAGCGAATAACGCAGTTCGTCGTCTTCGGGGTACTGCTGCACCAGGCTGGCGAACTGCACCTTGGCGTCGGCCATGCGGTTCTGTTCCACCAGCATGCGCGCGTACGTCAGGCGCAGGCGCTTGTCGTCCGGGTACTGGCGAATGCTTTTTTCCAGCAGCGGCAAGGCTTCCTTGCCACGGTCGAGCAATTGCAGCAGGCGCGCGTGCAGCAGGATCGGAGCGATTTCGCCGTTCTGCGGCGGGTTGTCTTCCAGCAGTTTCAGCGAACCCTGGTTGTCGCCATCCTGCTGCAGGAGCAGGGCCTTGCCGAAAATCAGCTGGTTGTTCTTCGGGTATTTCTGCAGCAGCCGGTCAAAACTTTGCAACAGGCCGTTGCGGGTGTCCTGGTCGGTGTCGGCGGCCGACAGTGCCAGGAAGTCGAAGTGGGTGTCGCCCTGGCCCTGCAGCACTTTTTCCATGTACACCATGGACTCGTCGTAGCGGCCATTGCGCGCCAACTGGATGGCGGCGGCGCGCTGGGCGTCGAGGTCGTTGGGGGCGTTTTTCGCCCACACCAGCGAAGTGTCCAGCGACGCCTGGTCGGCGCCCACGTATTCGGCAATGCGGAAGGCGCGCTCGGAAACCCCGGGGTCCTGGGTCTTGTTGGCCTGATCCACGTAGTTGTCCAGAGCAATGTCGAAACGGTTGCGCTGGCCAGCCAGCTCCGCCGTCAACAGGCTGAAGACCGTGTCTTCAGTGAACGAGCCGTACACCTGCGGCTTCTCGGCAGGCTTGGGGGTGCTGTCCTGGACGGCAGCGGCGTCTTGATGCTTGCCCGGTGGCCAAGCCTGGCAACCGTTGAGCAAGACAAAAGCTAGGAACAACGCGGAGGATCTATTCATAGGGAGTTTTGGCGACTTACCTGCGGTCGGATCATCATGACACAAGCCTGTGGGCAAACCCATAAGCGATGGCACCTGCGGGGGTAGACTATTAGGACAATAGACTGCGGTAGTTGTTCTGGGGCGGACTAAGTAGGACAATTGTCGGCTTATCGACATCATCAGCGACCTTGAATGGCCTTCCTTGCCCTCGGTATCAACCATAAGACTGCTTCGGTGGATGTGCGCGAGCGCGTGGCGTTTACCCCCGAACAGCTGGTCGAAGCCTTGCAGCAGCTCTGCCGCCTGACTGACAGCCGCGAAGCTGCGATCCTCTCTACCTGCAACCGTAGTGAGCTGTATATAGAACAGGACCACCTCGCCGCGGAGACCGTGCTGCGCTGGCTGGCCGACTATCACCAGCTCAGTTACGACGAGTTGCGCGCCAGTGCCTACGTGCACCAGGACGACGCGGCCGTGCGGCACATGATGCGCGTGGCCTCCGGCCTCGACTCGCTGGTGCTGGGCGAGCCGCAGATTCTCGGGCAAATGAAGTCGGCCTATGCCGTGGCCCGCGAGGCCGGTACCATTGGCCCGCTGCTGGGGCGCCTGTTCCAGGCCACCTTCAGTGCCGCCAAACAGGTGCGCACCGACACGGCCATTGGCGAGAACCCGGTATCGGTGGCGTTTGCCGCCGTCAGCCTGGCCAAGCAGATTTTCAGTGACCTGCAGCGCAGCCAGGCGTTGCTGATCGGCGCCGGCGAGACCATCACCCTGGTCGCCCGCCACCTGCACGAGCAGGGCGTGAAGCGTATCGTGGTGGCCAACCGTACGCTGGAGCGCGCCAGTATCCTGGCCGAGCAGTTCGGCGCCCACGCGGTGCTGCTGGCTGATATTCCCCAGGAACTGGTCAACAGCGACATCGTCATCAGCTCCACGGCCAGCCAGTTGCCGATTCTGGGCAAGGGCGCGGTGGAAAGTGCGCTGAAGCTGCGCAAGCACAAGCCGATTTTCATGGTGGATATCGCCGTACCGCGCGACATCGAACCGGAAGTCGGCGAGTTGGACGACGTTTATCTGTACAGCGTCGACGACCTGCACGACGTGGTGGCCGAAAACCTCAAGAGCCGTCAGGGCGCGGCCCAGGCCGCCGAGCAACTGGTCAGCGGCGGTGTCGACGATTTCATGGCGCGCCTGCGCGAGCTGGCGGCGGTGGATGTGCTCAAGGCCTACCGCCAGCAAAGCGAGCGGCTGCGTGACGAAGAATTGCAAAAGGCCCAGCGTATGCTGGCCAACGGTAGCAGCGCCGAAGACGTGCTGGTGCAACTGGCCCGCGGGCTGACCAACAAATTGCTGCATGCGCCAAGCGTGCAGCTTAAAAAGCTGTCTGCCGAAGGCCGCCTCGATGCGCTGGCCATGGCCCAGGAACTCTTTGCCCTCAACGAGGGCTCCACGGATAAACCCCCGCAATGAAAGCGTCACTGCTCAATAAACTGGATACGATCCAGGATCGTTTCGAGGAACTGACCGCCCTGTTGGGCGATGCCGAGATCATTTCCGATCAGACGCGTTTCCGCGCCTTCTCCCGTGAATACGCGGAGCTGGAGCCGGTCGTGGCCGGCTACCAGGAGTGGCGCAAGGTGCAGGCTGACCTGGAGGGCGCCCAGGCGCTGCTCAAGGACAGCGACCCGGACATGCGCGACATGGCCGTGGAAGAAGTGCGCGAAGCCAAAGAGCAATTGGTGGTGCTGGAGGGCAACCTGCAACGCATGCTGCTGCCCAAGGACCCCAATGACGGGCGCAACGTGTTCCTGGAAATTCGCGCCGGTACCGGTGGCGACGAGGCGGCGATTTTCTCCGGCGACCTGTTCCGCATGTACTCGCGCTACGCCGAGCGGCGTGGCTGGCGCGTCGAAATTCTCTCGGAAAACGAGGGTGAGCATGGCGGCTATAAAGAGGTGATCGCCCGGGTCGAGGGCGACAGCGTGTATGGCAAGCTGAAGTTCGAATCCGGCGCCCACCGCGTACAGCGCGTGCCGGAGACCGAATCCCAGGGCCGTATCCACACCTCGGCGTGCACCGTGGCGGTGCTGCCGGAGCCGGATGAGCAGGTGGCGATCGAGATCAACCCGGCTGACCTGCGTGTCGATACCTACCGTTCGTCGGGCGCGGGCGGCCAGCACGTCAACAAGACCGACTCGGCGATCCGCATCACCCACTTGCCCACCGGCATCGTGGTGGAATGCCAGGAAGAGCGTTCGCAGCACAAGAACCGCGCGCGGGCCATGTCCTGGCTGTCGGCCAAGCTCAACGACATGCAGACCAGCGCCGCCGCCAACGCCATTGCCAGCGAGCGCAAGCTGCTGGTGGGTTCGGGCGACCGTTCCGAACGCATCCGTACCTACAACTTCCCGCAGGGGCGGGTCACCGACCACCGTGTCAACCTGACCCTGTATTCCCTGGACGAAATTCTGGCCGGTGGCGTGGAGGCGGTGATCGAACCTCTGCTGGCCGAGTACCAGGCGGACCAACTTGCGGCATTGGGTGAGTAAATGACGATCATTGCCAGTCTGCTGCGCAGCGCCGAACTGCCGGAATCCCCGACGGCGCGCCTGGACATCGAATTGCTGCTGGCCGCGGCCCTGGGCAAGAACCGCAGCTACCTGCACACCTGGCCGGAGCGCATCGTCACCACCGAGGCGGCGGCCACCTTCGACGACTACCTGCAGCGCCGCCGTCGCGGCGAGCCTGTGGCCTATATCCTCGGTCAGCAGGGCTTCTGGAAGCTCGACCTGGAAGTGGCCCCGCATACCCTGATCCCGCGCCCGGAAACCGAGCTGCTGGTGGAAACCGCCCTGGAACTGTTGCCGGCCACGCCGGTTCGCGTACTGGACCTGGGTACCGGCACGGGTGCGATCGCTTTGGCCCTGGCCAGCGAGCGCCAAGGCTGGCAGGTAACCGCCGTGGACCGCGTACCGGATGCCGTGGCGCTGGCCGAACGCAACCGCGAACGCCTGCGCCTGGACAACGTGCGGGTGCTCAGCAGCCACTGGTACGACGCATTGGCTGGCGAGCGTTACCACTTGATCATCAGCAACCCGCCATACATTCGCGCTGCCGACCCGCACCTGGTGGCCGGCGACGTGCGGTTCGAACCTGCCAGCGCGCTGGTGGCCGGCGATGATGGCCTGGACGATTTGCGCATCATTGTCGCCCAGGCGCCCCAGCACCTGGAAGCCGGTGGCTGGCTGCTGCTGGAACACGGCTATGACCAGGCGGCCGCCGTGCGCGAGCTGCTGGCCAAGCACGATTTCGAGCAGATCGAGAGCCGCGAAGACCTCGGTGGCCACGAACGCATCACCCTCGGACGGCTGGCATGCTGAGCGACGACGAGCTGCTGCGCTACAGCCGTCAAGTGCTGTTGTCGCAGGTCGACATTGATGGCCAACTGAAGCTCAAGGCCAGCCGTGCATTGATCGTCGGCCTCGGCGGCCTGGGGTCGCCTGTGGCCTTGTACCTGGCGGCCGCCGGCGTGGGCGAGCTGCACCTGGCCGATTTCGACACCGTCGACGTCACCAACCTGCAACGCCAGGTGCTGCACGACACCGCCAGCGTTGGCTTGAGCAAGGTTGACTCGGCCCTGCAACGGCTGTCGGCGATCAACCCGCAGGTCACCCTGGTGCCCTACCGCAGCGCTCTGGATGAAGACTCCCTGGCCGCGGCCGTGGCGGCGGTGGACCTGGTGCTCGATTGCTCTGACAACTTCGCCACCCGCGAGGCCGTCAACGCCGCGTGCGTGGCGGCCGGCAAGCCGCTGGTGAGTGGCGCGGCGATTCGCCTGGAAGGGCAGCTGTCGGTGTTCGACCCGCGGCGCCCGGACAGCCCGTGCTATCACTGCCTGTACGGCCATGGCAGCGAAGCCGAACTGACCTGTAGCGAGGCTGGCGTGGTTGGCCCGCTGGTGGGCCTGGTGGGCAGCTTGCAGGCGCTGGAAGCATTGAAGTTGCTGGCCGGTTTCGGCGAGCCGCTGGTGGGCCGGTTGTTGCTGGTAGACGCCTTGGGCAGCCGCTTCCGCGAACTGCGGGTCAAGCGCGACCCGGGTTGCAGTGTGTGTGGGCCAGCCCATGGCTGAGGCACCGGTCGGCGTCTTCGACTCCGGCGTCGGCGGCCTGTCGGTGCTGGGCGAGATCCACAGCCTGTTGCCCCATGAATCGCTGCTGTACGTGGCTGACTGCGGCCACATTCCCTACGGCGAGAAGTCGCCGGCGTTCATTCGTGAACGCTGCGTGGCCGTCGCCGAGTTCTTCCGCGAGCAAGGTGCCAAGGCCCTGGTGCTGGCCTGCAACACGGCCACGGTGGCGGCGGTGGCGGATCTGCGTGAACGTTACCCGGATTGGCCCATCGTCGGCATGGAGCCGGCGGTGAAGCCGGCGGCCGCGGCAACCCGCAGCGGCGTGGTCGGGGTGCTGGCCACCACGGGCACCCTGCAGAGCGCCAAGTTCGCCGCCCTGCTGGACCGCTTTGCCAATGATGTAAAGGTGATTACCCAGCCATGCCCGGGCCTGGTGGAGCTGATCGAAACCGGTCAGTTGCACAGCGCAGCCATGCGCAGCCTGTTGCAGCACTACGTGGACCCGTTGATGGCGGCGGGCTGCGACACCTTGATTCTGGGCTGTACCCATTACCCCTTCCTCAAGCCGCTGCTGCGGGAAATGATTCCGGGCAACGTCATCCTTATTGATACCGGTGCCGCCGTGGCCCGTCAGCTCCAGCGTTTGCTGGCCCAACGGGACCTGCTGGCCAGCGGCCCGGCCGCGGTAACACGCTTCTGGACCAGTGCCGATCCCGAGCACTTCAGAAGCATCCTACCTATGCTTTGGAAAAAATCTGACGACGTTAGTAGATTTGTACGATAAATCATCGTACAAAATCCTAACGTGGCGATGAACCATCATCGATGTCCGGATTTCTATAGTGTTGTCTTTTCAGACGCATAAAACCAAAAAACGGCATACAGACATAGGATGTTCCTGATGAAGAAACTGTTCGGCTTGGCTGCGCTTGCAGCCTTTACCCTGGGGCAGAGCATGGCAGCGCATGCACTGGACGGTTCGGTGTCGGTGGGCGCTACCGGCGATGGGTCGATGGTTTACCGCATAGGGCTGCAATCGGACTGGGACAAAAGCTGGTTTCAATCCAGCACCGGCCGGCTGACCGGTTATTGGGATGGCGGTTACACCTACTGGACTGCTTCCAACCACGGCCCGGCGAACAACACCCTGTCGTTCGCACCGGTGTTCCGTTATGAGTTCGATGGCGGTTCGGTCAAGCCGTTCCTGGAGGCCGGTATCGGCGTGGCGGCGTTTTCCACCCTGCGAGTGGACGACAACAAGCTGGGTACCTCTTTCAACTTCGAAGACCGTATTGGTTTCGGCCTGCGGTTTGCCGGCAATCAGGAAGTGTCGATTCGCGCGATTCACTATTCCAACGGTGGCATTCGCGAGCCTAACGACGGGATCGAGGCGTACTCGCTGAACTACCGGATGCCGTTGAGTTTTTGATCGCTTTGAAGGTCCTTCGGACCTTATCGCAGCCTGCGGCAGCGCCTGCGGTCAATTCGTGGGCGCTGCCGGGCTCTATCGGGCAGCGCGTTTGTGCAACAAGACGAACATCCCCGCCCACACCACGGCTAACCCGGCCATGGTCACCCCCACGCCATACCCGAACCCCACCCCCGCCAGGCGCCCGCCGGCGTAATACGACAACGGCCCACCCACCGCACCCACGGCCGCCGCTAGCCACCACGGCCGCGCAGTCCACGCCAGGCAGTGGCGCAGGGTGGTGGCCAGCAGCGGCCATAGCAGCGCCAGCCACAGCGGTACCAGCCAGCCATTGGGGTGAAAGTCATAAACCTTCAACCACATCAAGGCACTGTCCAGCACCACGCCCAGCACAAAGGCCTCGATCATCAGACGGCCGTCACCCTGCCATGCCCAGTGCCCCACCAGCATCGCCAGCACCAACACCAGCCAGGCGCTGTTGCCACCCACCACGCAGGCGAACCAGCCCACCTGAAATAGCAGCGCGTTGGCTGCCTTTTCAAGCATCGAAGCGTCCGAGCAGGGGTTGCGGCTGGGCCGCCGGCTTGGCCAGCAGCAGTTGCGCGGTGCCGATGGTGCGTTCCAGGAAGCCGCCTTCGCAGTAGCACAGGTAGAACTCCCACAGGCGCAGGAAGTAGTCGTCGTAGCCCAGCTCGCGCAGGCGGTTGTGGGCACGGCGGAAGTTGTCGTGCCACAGGCGCAAGGTGCGCGCGTAGTGCAGGCCGAAGTCTTCCATGTGCAGCAGGTTCATGTCGGTGTCACGGCCGACGATCTGCAGCATGGCCTGCACCGACGGCAGCGCGCCGCCGGGGAAAATATAGCGCTGGATAAAGTCGACGCTGTGTTTGGCCTGCTCATAACGCTGTTCGCGAATGGTGATGGCCTGCAGCAGCATCACCCCGTCGGGCTTGAGCAGTGCCGCGCATTTCTGGAAGTAGGTGGGCAGGAAGCGGTGGCCCACGGCTTCGATCATTTCAATGGACACCAGCTTGTCGTAGCTGCCGGTCAGGTCGCGGTAATCGGACAGCAGCAGGGTGACGCGGTCCTGCAGGCCCTGGGCGTCGATGCGCTGGCGGGTGTATTCGTACTGCTCTTTGGACAGGGTCGTGGTAGTGACCCGGCAGCCGTAGTGGCTGGCCGCGTACAGGGCCATGCTGCCCCAGCCGGTGCCGATTTCCAGCAAGTGGTCGCCGGGCGTCAGGGCCAGTTTCTGGCATATGCGCTCCAGCTTGTTCAGCTGGGCCTGTTCCAGGCTGTCATCGGCACGGGTGAACTGCGCAGCCGAATACATCATGGTCGGGTCAAGAAACTGTTCGAACAGGTCATTGCCCAGATCGTAGTGGGCGGCAATGTTCTTCTGCGACCCCTTGCGGGTGTTGCGGTTGAGCCAATGCAGGCCGCGTACCAGCGGCCGGTTCAAGCGTGCCAGGCCGCGTTCCATGCCGTCGAGCACGTCGAGGTTACTGACGAACACGCGGATCACTGCGGTCAGGTCCGGGCTGGTCCAGTAACCATGAATGAAGGCCTCGCCGGCGCCGATCGAGCCGCCACTGGCCACCAGGCCCCAGGCTGCGGCGTCCTGCACATGAATTTCGGCCACCAGCGGCGAGGCCGGGTTGCCGAACAGCAGGCGGTCATCGCCTTCCACCACCAGCAACTGGCCGTGGCGCAACGCGTTCAACTGGTTGAGCACGCCACGGCGCAGCAAGGCGCTGGTCAGGCCGTAGGTGCTGAACGGTGTGGCCTTGGCCGAGAAGCTATTCATGGCGTGGTTCCTTTGCTGGGCGTTGGGCTTGGGCGGTGGCGGTGCGAAATGAACCGTCGGCGCTGCCGTGGTCGAAAATCGGGGTACGTTTCAGGGCCAGGCGCAGGGCTTGCCAGTAAATCGCCAGGCAAGTCTTGGCGGTCATCCAGGGGAAGGCCAGCAACTGGCGGTGCAGGTTGGCGCGGCTCATGGTCTGGCGTTGCAGGGTCAGGGTGGCGTCGAACACCTTGCTGTCGCCCTGCCAGTCGGCCATGTGCACGCCCAGGCGCTCGGCGGGTGGGCTGAAGCTCATGCGGTACTCAAGGTCGCGCGGCAGGAAGGGCGAGACGTGGAAGGCTTTGGCCACGGCAAAGTGCTGGAAGCCTTCGCCCTGGGCCGGCAGCACATAGTGGTAGCGCTCGCGCCAGGGCGTGTTGGTGACCTCACAGAGAATCGCCACCAGCCGTTCGTTGGCATCGAAGCAATAGAAGAAACTGACCGGGTTAAACGCCAGGCCGAAGCTGCGCGCCTGGGTCAACAGGCGAATCGCGCCCTGGGGCGCCGCGCCCAGCGCCTTGGCCACGCACTGGCGCACGGCGTCGGCCAGTGGCATGCCGGCACGGGTGTGCTCGCGCAAATAGTCGGTCTGGCGAAAGGCGAACGGTGCCCAGCGACTGTGCCCCGATAGCGGCGACAGGCCCAGCACCTGATCCTGTTCGGCCAGGTCCAGGTACAACAGGCCGATGCGGTAACGGAACTGGTGGCCGCGCGGCGCGAAGCGTCGGTGGCTGACCCAGCCGCTGTACAGGGCGCTGTTCACAAGGCCTGCCCGAAGGCGTGGGCCACGCGCAATGCGCTGCTGACGCCGTCTTCATGAAAGCCGTTGGCCCAGTACGCGCCGCAGTAGTAGCTGTTCAACGTACCGTGCAGTTCCTGCCAGCGCGCCTGGGCGGCAATGCCCGCCAGGCTGTATTGCGGGTGCGCGTAGGTGTAGCGCGCCAGCACGCTGGCCGGGTCAATATGCTCGCTCTGGTTGAGGCTGACGCAGAAGGTAGTGGGGCTGTCGATGCCCTGCAGAATGTTCATGTCGTAGGTCACGGCCGCCGCTTTGCCGCTGCCGTCCAGGCGGTAGTTCCAGCTGGCCCAGGCCAGAGGCCGGCTGGGCAGGCGGCGGGTGTCGGTGTGCAACACCACGTCGTTGTCGGCATAGGGCAGGGCGCCGAGAATCTGTTGTTCTGCTTCGCTGGGCTCAGCCAGCAAGGCCAGGGCCTGGTCGCTATGGCAGGCAAACACCACGTTGTCGAAGCGCTCGGCACCGCGGCGGCTGTGCACGGTCACGCCGTCGATGTCGCGCTCCACACGGGTGACGGGGCAGTTCAGGTGAATATGCTCGGCGAAACTGGCCGTCAACGGTCCGATATAACGGCTGGAACCGCCTTCTACCACATACCACTGCGGCCGATTCGTGACCGACAGCAGGCCGTGGTTCTTGAAGAAGCGCACGAAAAACTGCAGCGGGAAACCCAGCATGTCCTGCAGCGACATCGACCAGATCGCCGCGCCCATGGGCACGATGTAGTGGTCGATGAAGCGTTGGCCATAATGCTGGCTGCGCAGGTAATCACCCAGGGTGGTCTGTGCGGTGATGCGCTGGCTGGCCAGGTCGCTGACCGCTTCGCGGTTGAATCTCAGAATGTCCTTCAGCATGCCCCAGAAACCCGGCGAGAGCAGGTTGCGGCGCTGGGCGAACAGGCTGTTGAGGTTATTGCCGTTGTATTCCAGACCGCTGTACGGGTCGCACACCGAAAAGCTCATCTCGGTGGGCTTGGACGGCACGCCCAGCTGGTCGAGCAGGGCGATGAAATGCGGGTAGGTCCAGTCGTTGAACACAATGAAGCCGGTGTCGATGGCGTACTGGCGCCCCTGATGCTCGATGTCCAGGGTGTGGGTGTGGCCACCGATCCACGACGAGGCTTCGAATACCTCGACGTGGTGCCCGCGTTTGAGCAGGTAGGCGCAGGTCAGGCCGGCGATGCCGCTGCCGATGACAGCGATGCGCATCAGGCTTCTCCTTCCATGGGGTCCTGGCGGACCATGCGTTTGCCAATGATCAACTTGAGCTTGGCCGGCAGCCGCGACAGAGGCCACAGTGCGGCCATGAACAAGGCCGGGAAGGCGATTTCCAGCGGGCGCTTGTCCATGTGTTCGACGATGTGCCGGGCGGCGTCCTCGGCGCTGATGATCATGGGCATGGGGAAGTCGTTTTTCTGCGTCAACGGTGTGTCGACGAAGCCGGGGCTGACCACGGTGACGTCGATGTGCTCATGGGCCAGGTCCACCCGCAGCGACTCGAACAGATAGCGCAGGCCTGCCTTGGAGGCACCGTAGGCTTCCGAGCGCGGCAGCGGCAGGTAGGTCACCGCGCTGGCCATGCCCATCAGGTGCGGGCGGATGCCCTTGCGCAGCAGAGGCAGGGCGGCTTCGATGCAGTAACCACTGGCGAACAGATTGGTGCGCACCACGCGTTCAAGAATCTGCGAGTCGAAATGCTTGCTGTCCACGTATTCGCAGGTGCCTGCGTTGAGGATCACGGTGTCGACGGCGCCCCAGTTGTTTTCGATCTCCAGGCCGATGGCCTTGACCTGTTCGTGGTCGGTGAGGTCACCGGGCAGCATCAGCACCTGGCCGGGAAAGCGCCGTTCGAGCAGGCGCAGTGGCCCCTCCGAGCGAGCGCTGAGGGCCAGCTGCGCGCCGTCTACCAGCAGCGCTTCGGCCAGTGCCTCACCCAGGCCGCTGCTGGCGCCGGTCAGCCATATACGCCGTGGTGACTCATCCATGTTGGCCTCCCATGACCTGCCGCTGCGGCAGGTTCTTGAATGCGTTGAGGGCCCGTTCACGGCTCTGGCCCAGGTCGACGATCGGCTGTGGATAACCGGCCGGGCCAAATAGCCCGCCACCCTGGGCCGGGTTATGGATAGCCTTGCTGCTCAAGTCGGACAGCTCCGGCAGCCAGTGCTTGAGAAACACCCCGTGCTCGTCGAAGCGCGTCGACTGGCTGTGCGGGTTGAAAATGCGGAAATACGGCGCGGCGTCGGTCCCGGTGGACGCGCTCCATTGCCAGCCGCCATTGTTGGCCGCCAGGTCGCCGTCGATCAGGTGGCGCATGAAAAAGCGCTCGCCTTCGCGCCAATCGATCAGCAGGTTCTTGGTCAGGAACATGGCCACCACCATGCGCAGGCGGTTGTGCATCCAGCCGGTCTCGAGCAGCTGGCGCATGGCCGCGTCGATGATCGGAATGCCGGTGCGGCCGCGCTGCCAGGCCTCCAGGTCCTTGGGCGCATGGCGCCAGGCCAGTGCTTCGGTCTCGCTGCGGAAGGCGCGGTGCATCGACACCCGTGGGTAGCCGACCAGAATGTGCTTGTAGAACTCGCGCCACAGCAGCTCATTGACCCAGGTCACCACGCCAACGTTGCCACTGTCGAACTCGCCGTGGTTACGGCTCAAGGCGGCGTGCAGGCATTGGCGGGGCGAGATCACCCCAGCGGCCAGGTAGGCGGAAAGCTGGCTGGTGCCGGGGCGCGAGGGGATGTCGCGCTCGTGGTGGTAATACTCGATGGGCTCGTCGACAAAGTGTTCGAGCCGCCGCCGGGCTTCGTCTTCACCCGCTGGCCACAGGGCCCGCAATTCAGGCGTGGGTGTGGGGAAGCCGGTCACGTGATCCGCCACCTTGTCGCTGGCGATGTGCAGCGGCGCCTGGGCGCTGGGCGCGCGCACCACGTGGGGCGCGCCGTGGTGCAGGCGTTCATAGCAGACCTTGCGGAACTGGCTGAACACCTGGAAATAGTTACCGCTTTTGGTAAGGATGCTGCCGGGCTTGAACAGCAGTTGGTCCAGGTAGCTGTGGAAGGCAATGCCTTCTTTCCCCAGCGCCTGTTCCACGGCCGCGTCGCGGCGGGTTTCGTTGACGCCGTATTCCTCGTTGCAGTGCAGCGCTTGCACCTGGTGCTGCTGGCACAGCTGCAACAGGGCCGCGGGGGCCTGATCCCAGGTGTCGACGCTACGGATCAGCAGGGGAATGTTTTTTTCCGCCAGCTGTTGGCTCAACTCGGCGACGTTACGCAGCCAGAAATCCACCTTGCAGGCGGCATCGTCGTGGCGCTGCCACTGCTGGGGGCTCACCAGCCACACGGCCAGGGTCGGGCCCTTGGCACAGGCGGTGGTCAAGGCAGTGTTGTCGTGAAGGCGCAGGTCGCTGCGCAGCCAAATCAATTGCATGGGGTTTCCATGTGCGGTCATGTCAAAGCACCCCCAGGCGTTGCAGGCAGTGCTGGGCTGTCAGGGGCGTGTCGAGCAGGTGCAAGCGCTCGCTGTCATAGGTATGTACGGGCCACTCGTGCTGGTGGATGCATACCGTTGGTCCGACGATCAGGGTCGGACCTTCCAGCCCGGCGAGCAGGCGCGGCAACTGCGCCAGGTTCAGCGCCTTGGCCGAGTACAACAGCACGGCCCGGGCCTTCAGGCGCTCGGCCGCCAGGGCCAGTTCGCCGGCCGGCAGCGGCCAGTCGAACACTTCCACCGGGCAATCGGCGCTGCTGGCCAGCCAGGCGCACAGCCACAGGTGCGGTTCCAGCACCAGGTCGGACTGGTTGACCAACAGCAGCGGCGCGCCGTTGAGCTGGCGGTTGTTGTGGTAGATACGCGCGCCCAGCTTGCTGCGCAGCCAGGAGAGGAAGAACACGCGCTCCATCTGTGCACCGAACTGGCCCTGCCAGCGCTGTTCCAGTTCGGCCAGCAGCGGCAGCAACAGGTGCTCGCACAGGGTCACCGGTGGGTACAGCGCCATGGCCTGGTTGAAGGTGTCGTCGACGCGGCGCTCGGCCAGTTCGCCAATGGCCTGCATCAGGCTGGCGCGCAGGGGTTGCCAATCACCGCCGCCGGCAACCACGGTGTGCGGCGCCTGGGCGTTGTCGAGCAAGGCCATCACCTGGCCTACCGCCACGCCACGGCCCAGCCAGGTGAGGATCTGCTGGATACGTTGCACATGGTCGGCGCCATACAGGCGGTGGCCCTTGGCTGTGCGGTGGGGCACGATCAAGCCATAGCGGCGTTCCCAGGCCCGCAGGGTGACCGGGTTGACGCCGGTCTGGCGCGCCACTTCGCGAATCGGCAGCCAGCCGTCGGACATGGCCTGGACGGCGTCTTCGCCGTCGGGGATATCGGTGTTCATCACGTCAGATCGCATTTCTGAGGCTGAGGTTTTCCGGGTGTGGCTGCAGGTACACCTGCTGGTTCACATACGGATCGGGGTGCAGGCGGAAGTGGTGCTTGAGCAGGGTGAGCGGCACCACCAGCGGCACGATGCCCAGGCGGTACTGTTCGATCAGGTGCTGCACTTCTTGCTTGTCGGCGCTGGTGAGGGACTGTTTCAGGTAACCGCTGAGGTGCTGCAGCACGTTGCTGTGGGTACCGCGGGTAGCACAGCGCCGCAGGGCTTCCATGAGTTGGCTGAAGTAGGGCGGGCCCACCTCGCTGGCATCGGCACGGCCCATGCTGCCGAGCAACTTGCCCAGCACCTTGTACTGCAGTGGGTTGTTGGCCATCAGTTGGTACTTGTAGCGCGCGTGAAAGCGCATCAGGCCACCGCGGCTCAGGCCCTGGCGCAGCAGCTGCTGCCAGTCGGCATAGGCGTACACCCGCACCATGAAGTTCTCGCGCAGCACGGCGTCGCACAGGCGCCCATCTTCTTCCACGGGCAGGTCCGGGTGGGCCGCGCAGAAGGCCTGGGCATAAATGCCCCTGCCGCCTTCGTGCTGCGGTGCGCCGTTGTCGCGATACACCTTGACCCGCTCCAGGCCACACGACGGCGACTTGTGCATGAAGATGTACCCGCTGAGGTCTTGCAGTTCACCGGCCATCTGCTTGCCGTAATCGGCCAGTTTGTCAGTCACGTCGAGGCTCGCGTCCACGGTGCCCAGGGCTCGCGGTGCATGGCTGTCGCCCACCAGGCGAATGGGCTGGCGCGGAATGCCCAGGCCAATGGCGACCTCGGGGCATACGGGCACGAATTCGAAATGCTCGGCCAGGGCGTGGCTGCACAGGCGTGATTCCTTGTGCCCGCCGTTATAGCGGACCTCGGCGCCGAGCAGGCAGGCGCTGATACCGATGCGTGGCTTGGTGAGGTTGGACATTGGACAGGCTCTTGTACAGATTGGATTGCTTGTACAACTTTCCTTCATGGTAGAAGTTAAGCTGTACAAGTCAAACGTTTTGTACAAGTAATTTACAGTCAGGTAGTCGCTGCCGCTGCTACCGAAGGAGGTGTGGATCAGCGCCAGCCCATCAACCACGTATCAGCATCGCGCAGCGCCTGCCAGGGCAAGCGCTGGGTGCGGCGGGTGAGCACGGCCTGCAATTCGATATCGATGACCGTACCTTCCTCGTCACGGAACAGCTCGGTGACCAGAAAGTGCTTTTCACGATGTCGGGGCTGGGCTGCCGTCCATTTGGACAGCAGCAGTTTGCGCGGTTCGAGGCGGTGGGGCGGGGTAGTCATTCCAAGTGTTCGAGCAACCGGCGCGCCGCCTCCAGGCCGCTGAGCCAGGCGCCTTCGACGCGGCCCGACAAGCACCAGTCGCCACAGGCATACAGGCCCAGGTCGGCGTCGGCCAGGGCGCCCCATTCGTGGGCTGAGGCCGGGCGGGCGTAGAGCCAGCGGTGGGCGATGCTGAATACCGGAGCGGGCATGGCGCAGTTGGCCAGTTCCGCGAAGGCACCGTGCAGTTGCTCGATCACGTCTTCCTTGGCCAGGTCGATGTGCTGTTTGCTCCAGCTGCTGGTGGCGTGCAGCACCCAGGTGTCCAGGGTGCTCTCGCGTCCCGGCTTGCTGCGGTTGCAGGCCAGCCAATCGAGCGGGCTGTCCTGCACGAAGCAGCCTTGCATGGCGGTTTCCAGCGGCTTGTCGAAGGCCAGGGCGATGGCCCAGGTAGGCTCCATCTGCACGCTGGCGGCCACCCCGGCCAACTTCGGCGCGGCGGCCAACAGGGCGGTGGCCTGGGGCGCGGGCAGGGCGATGATCACGTGGCTGAAGGGGCCGTGGCTGCACCCTTCGGCATCCAGCAGGTGCCAGTGATGCTTGCCGCGGAATACTTCGACGATGCGGCAACCGAACACTGCGTTCATGTCGCCCAGCATGGCCTTGGCGATGGCGCCCATGCGCGGCGTGCCGACCCAGCGGGTCTGCTCGTCGGGCGAGGGGCTGAGCACGCCGGCGTGGGAATTGAACAGCTGCGGCTTCCATTCCTCGACACAACCGCTGGCTTGCCAGCGTTGTACCTGGTCGACGAAGCGGCGGTCACGGGCGGTGAAATATTGCGCGCCCAGATCCAGCGAACCGGCGTCGCTGCGCTTGCTCGAAGCACGCCCGCCAGGGCCGCGGCTTTTGTCGAAGAGGTGCGGGGTGTGCCCGGCTTTCAGCAACGCCTGCGCCGCTGAGAGTCCGGCAATGCCGGTACCGATGATGGCTATAGGTACTGTCATGGTGGCCTCATTACTTCTTTGCACAGACTACGCTTTAAGGACAAACCTGTACAATAATCATTGTTAGTATAAGTTAATGTCGTCCTTTTCCGCTTCGCTCTGTGTCTATGGAGAGCTGTCCGTGGGCAAAAGTGCCTCTCCTTTAAAAATAGACTAGTGATTTGCGGTCAACGCCACACGAGGAAGCTGTCATGCACATTTTGCTGACCGGCGGTACTGGCCTGATAGGTCGCAGGCTTTGCCAGCACTGGCTGGCCCAGGGGCACCAACTCACGGTATGGAGCCGGCGGCCGGCCAGCGTGACAAAAATCTGTGGCCGCCAGGTGCGCGGTATCGGCCGCCTGGAGGACCTCGGCGATGAGCCGCTGGACGCCATCGTCAACCTGGCCGGGGCGCCCATTGCCGATCGGCCGTGGTCGGAAAAGCGCCGGGCGTTGCTGTGGAAAAGCCGCATCGGCCTCACCGAGCAACTGATCGCCTGGCTGGAAACACGCGCGCAGCGGCCGGCGCTGCTGTTGTCCGGCTCGGCCGTGGGGTACTACGGTGACGGCGGCGAGCGCGAGCTCTCGGAGCAGTCGCAACCGGTGCGCAAGGACTTCGCCAGCGACCTGTGCATTGCCTGGGAAGAAACCGCCTCGCGCGCCGAAGAGCTTGGCGTGCGCGTGGTGCTGATCCGCACCGGCCTGGTGCTGGCCAGCGAAGGCGGCATGCTGGCGCGCCTCAAATTGCCGTTCAAACTGGGGTTGGGCGGGCCGATCGGCAATGGCCGGCAGTTCATGCCGTGGGTGCACATCGACGATCAAATCGCCTTGATTGATTTTCTTTTGACCAAGGCCGACGCCACGGGTCCGTATAATGCCTGTGCCCCGGAGCCGGTGCGCAACCGCGAGTTCGCCCGGCGGCTGGGCCGGGCCCTGCATCGCCCGGCGTTCCTGCCAGTGCCCGGGTTGCTCCTGCGCGTGGGCCTGGGGGAAATGTCGGATTTATTGCTGGGCGGCCAACGGGCGCGCCCGGTACGTTTACTGGCGGCGGGGTTTACCTTCCGTTTCAATGATCTGCAATCGGCGCTGGACGACCTCGTCCGGCGCCTCTGAAATAGGACGTTGCATGACCGATCACGCTCTGCTGCTGGTCAACCTGGGTTCACCAGCTTCCACCTCCGTGGCCGACGTGCGCCGCTACCTCAACCAATTCCTGATGGACCCCTACGTCATCGACCTGCCCTGGCCGGTACGGCGTTTGCTGGTGTCGCTGATCCTGATCAAGCGCCCGGAACAGTCGGCCCATGCCTACGCCAGCATCTGGTGGGACGAAGGCTCGCCGCTGGTGGTGCTCACCCGCCGCCTGGAAGCGGTGATGCGCGAACAGTGGACCCACGGACCGGTGGAAATCGCCATGCGCTACGGCGAGCCATCGTTGGACACCGTGCTCACCCGCCTGGCCGCCCAGGGCGTGCGCGACATCACCCTGGCGCCGCTATACCCGCAGTTCGCCGACAGTACGGTGACCACGGTGATCGAGGAGGCCAGGAAAGTGGTGCAGGAGAAAAAACTGCCCGTGCAGTTCAAGTTGCTGCAGCCATTCTATGACCAACCGGAATATATCGATGCCCTGACGGCCAGCGCATCACCCTACCTGGAGCAATCGTTCGACCATCTGCTGCTCAGCTTCCACGGCTTGCCGGAGCGCCACCTTACCAAGCTCGACCCCACCGGCAGCCATTGCCTGAAGGACGCCGACTGTTGCCGCAATGCCTCGCCTGCGGTACTCGCCACCTGCTACCGCGCGCAATGCATGCGCACCGCGGCGGCCTTCGCCGAGAAGCTGGGCCTGCCCGATGGCAAGTGGTCGGTGTCGTTCCAGTCGCGGCTGGGCCGGGCCAAGTGGATCGAACCCTATACAGAAGCTCGCCTGGATGAGCTGGCCAAACAGGGCGTCAAGCGGCTGCTGGTGATGTGCCCGGCGTTCGTGGCGGACTGCATCGAGACCCTGGAAGAGATCGGTGATCGCGGCAGGGAGCAGTTTGTCGAGGCAGGGGGCGAAGAACTGGTGCTGGTGCCGTGTCTGAATGACAACGTGCAGTGGGGGGAGGCGTTGAAGGTGCTGTGTGAGCGGGCGGTGGTGTTGCCGTGAACACCCTGTACTTCGTTTAGGGATGAGCGCGACGCTGAAGCCACCTGTTGCGGGTTTTAGCGCGGCGTCTGGTTCGTGGTTCTAAGCGCTGTACAAAATATTTATGTGCGCCTGATAGTATCCATATGGATGAGTAAATATTCAGGGGTATTGAGCACTGTGTGCGAGTAGCATCTATGTAGGAAGCTTCTATGAGGGAAATTCATTTCTTCAGACGCCTCTATAGGATTTCCCCCGCCGTTGCTTCGGAACGAACTTGCATATAAAAATATCAAGAAGGAACAATATCGCTCCAGCTTACAAACAATGCTGGAGCGAGAAATGCAAGATTGGAAGCCTGGAACGACGTTACACATGCAGGAGGGCGTATATATCACCGCGACTCCTCCGAGCCGTTCAGCATACGGCAACGGTGGGGGAGGGCCAGGGCAAGGCGGTGCGGGCTTGGGCCCGATTGCCTGGGGACTGTACGATGGTCCGCATCGAGGAACCAGTGCCGGTCCTACTAAGCCAAGTATGGCGCAGGAGGCGACGCTTGTCGAAATTATGGGAAGTGAGCAAAGCTCTCTTATGGAACATTTGGATGAGGGGCATTCCGCAGCTCGATTAGAGGTTCCGAAAAAGGTTGAAGGTGAAGTCGCAGCCTTAACTGCTCAAATTAATTTAGCGTCGTTACCCTATCAGGAAGGAGTCCGGCGGGAGTTCGATGTTTTATCACGTCTCGCGGCCGAAAAACAAAGTCGATACGTAGAGGGCCTGCCAAAGGCGCACGAATTCTTCAATAGCAATCCGCTCTATCAACTGAGCCCTCAGTTTTTTTTCAAGCTCTCTGAGAGAGGAGGACTTGCCTCGCGGGAAACGCTCGACGCAGGATTTCAGGAATGGGAGTCATCGTATCGTGCTGCCCAACAGCTTAACCTGAGTTCAGAAGAGCATCGTCTTTTGGTAAGTAGGTTATCTGAGGTCTCACAGCGGCAGTATGAGGCCGATGAAGCTGATCGTGCTAATGAAAGTCGTTGGATTAGCGCCCTTGAGCGCCGCGTTGCCAATATCAGGGTAGAACATCGTTTCAGCTTTGAAATACTTCCGGCCTTTCTACAAGCGGAAGTGGTCGCTCATACCCAATCAACCCCTGAGTCGCCCCTTCTGAGTGCGCTGACAGCTGATTTAGGGGCTCTCTCTGATTTGGTTTCTAAATATGAAGCGGGTGTGCGCCCTACGGACGGGAGAAATCCCCATGTGACACCTCCTTTGGCTAAATTAGAGTTGGCTGCATTAAAAAATCTTGTTGACTGGCAGGCTGCGAAACTGCTCGGGGGACGGTGGGCGGACTATCACGCTTCGACTTTCAATAGTGAGTGTACCCGGTACTTATCAGAGTGTGCGGCTGCCACCTCCGGGCTCTTGGCCCGCGCCCAACGAGATATGGCGCTTCTCGATCAAGCAAACGCGGAAAGAGCAGGGCGCTACGCGGCGGAGCAGCAAGCGCAGGAAGCGGCACGATTGGCGGCGGAGCAGCAAGCGCAGGAAGCGGCACGATTGGCGGCGGAGCAGCAAGCGCAGGAAGCGGCACGATTGGCGGCGGAGCAGCAAGCGCAGGAAGCGGCACGATTGGCGGCGGAGCAGCAAGCGCAGGAAGCGGCACGATTGGCGGCGGAGCAGCAAGCGCAGGAAGCGGCACGATTGGCGGCGGAGCAGCAAGCGCAGGAAGCGGCACGATTGGCGGCTGAACAGCAAGTACAAGAAGCAGAGGCGCTTCTACGAAACACATATTCATACGGCGCAGCAGCAGGGCTTCCCACCTTTGCTCAAGCGGGTGGGCGGCAGCTTTTGTTGCCCGCGGCATCCAGCACGGTATTACAGGGTGCCATTCGGGCGGCGGTTGCCGCTATGGTTGCCGGTACCGGTGCAGTGCTATCTGTACTCGGCTCTCCAATCGTATTAGCGGGAGTAGTGGTTGGAATGGTCGTGGTGACAGCGGCAGTCCTAGGCGCGAAGAACACACGTTCCTTGTCCATCAGTACACTTTTATCTGATGTGATGCCCATTGAGAACCTCGACTTGCAGGGGGGCAGCGCTGTGGGGGGCGTGATCGAGTTGCCCTACACGTTGGTCACTGATTGGGTCGGGGATAAAGCGCGGGTTTCGATTGTTAAACCGGATGGCCATGTTGTTCCCAGCACTGCGAAGGTTTTGGCTGCGCATTTCGACGTAGCTCAGAATGTGTTCACGGTGAAAATGGACCCACCCTCCCGTACTTTTACGTTTACACCGATTGCACCGCCTGGTGGTGATACTCCTTCATCCACTACGACACCTGGCGAGCATCCCGTTAAAAATCCGAAATATGAAGGTGTGACCCTTGACCCTGTTGTGGTTGAAATCGAACGACTTCCCTCACATCAGATAGAGGGTACTGAGAATATTGTCCTCGTTTTTCCAAAAGATTCTGGGGTGCCGCCATTGTTGGTGGTGTTTAACAGTCCATACGGGGAAACCGACACTATTGGCGAATATAGCAAACGAAAGTATCTAGCAAGCAAGGCTGGGGGGGCGGTTGAGAAGCTCGACTGGCGCAGCGCAGAAATAAACGCCGAAGGAGTCGAGTTGGTTAAAGTCCACACAGCTAGATTTGGTAATACTGCAGATAATGTAGTAATGGTCGGGCGGCTGGCCGCCATAGCCGAAGGTCGCCTTGAAGTGACGGATGTGGATAAACGCTACTATACTCATGAGATTCGAGAGCTCGAGCGATATCGTAATTTAGGGGTGGCTGACGGAGTGGACCCCAAGGATGATGCTATATGGAATAGTGCGCATGCAGCTACCCTCGAAGATTACCAGCTCTTAGATGATCCTTCGCTGTTGTATACGCGTGAGGCTGAAGAGGCGGCTCTGAAACAAATGGAAGAGGAATACGGACTATGAACCTGAAAGCAATTGTGGATGGGTTGTCGCCTGAGGAAGTCGTTCGATTTCTAGCAGGCTTGAAGAATGGAGTTGACTACCCGCATATCGACCGAATGTTGACGTGGTACCGTAGCCACAAGTTAGATAATGTCGAGGTTTTGATGTTAGTAGGGGATTTGAAGGAGCGAGGCGTAATTCAGCACGCTGCGGAGGGTGGCCGATATGTTAAAGGTGTGAATTGGAGTCCTGTAGATATTTCTCAAATTGACGAAAACATTGATGTGCCGTCGGCTCCAGGTGACCTGATAGGCTAATGCGATTGAGTATTTTCTTATAGTGCTCTGGCCTACGGTCAGGGTATTTGGACTGAATAGGCAGTTAAGCAGGGGTAGCGGTATGGCGGTGTAAGTTGTCGCGAGCGGGTTGCATGCTTTAGCGGGCGCGTAACGTTTTGGGACTGTGTCCGCCCCCCCCAAAAAAAAATATGAAAACGCCGCTATCCCATCAATTGCGGATAGCGGCGTCAAATGCCCCAAAGCATCAGGTCAGAAAATCACTCCCCAACCTTCTCCTTCCACTCCCCATTCCCCGGCAGTATCAGGTTCAGCGCAATCGCCACCACGGCGCACAGCGCAATCCCTTTCAAGCCGAAGTCATGCGGCCCGGTGCCGGTGCCGATCAGCACGCCCCCGATACCGAACACCAGGGTCACCGAGATGATCACCAGGTTGCGCGCTTCGCTGAGGTCGATCTTGTGGCGGATCAGGGTGTTCATGCCCACGGCGGCGATGGAGCCGAACAGCAGGCACAGGATGCCGCCCATGACCGGTACCGGGATGCTTTGCAGCAGGGCGCCGAATTTGCCGATGAAGGCCAGGCTGATCGCGAAGATCGCCGCCCAGGTCATGATTTTCGGGTTGTAGGCCTTGGTCAGCATCACCGCGCCGGTCACTTCGGCGTACGTGGTGTTGGGCGGGCCGCCGAACAGGCCGGCGGCGGTGGTGGCGATGCCGTCGCCCAGCAGGGTGCGGTGCAGCCCCGGGGTTTTCAGGTAGTCGCGGCCGGTGACGCTGCCCACGGCGATCACGCCGCCGATGTGTTCGATGGCCGGTGCCAGGGCGACCGGGACGATGAACAGGATGGCCTGCCAGTTGAACGCCGGTGCCGTGAAGTGCGGCAGTGCCAGCCACGAGGCGGCGGCGATCTTGGCGGTGTCGACCACGCCGAAGGCGAACGACAGGGCAAAGCCCACCAGCACGCCGGCGATGATCGGCACCAGGCGGAAGATGCCCTTGCCGAACACGGCGACGATCAATGTGGTGAGCAGCGCTGGCATGGAGATGAACATGGCGGTGCTGTACGGCAGCAGCTCGGTGCCGTCACCGGCCTTGCCCATGGCCATGTTGGCGGCGATCGGCGCCATGGCCAGGCCGATGGAGATGATCACCGGGCCAATGACCACCGGCGGCAGCAGGCGGTCGATGAAACCGGTGCCCTTGATCTTCACGGCCAGGCCCAGGAACGTGTAGACGAAGCCGGCAGCCATCACCCCGCCCATGGTCTCGGCCAGCCCGAACTGGCCCTTGGCGAGGATGATGGGGGTGATGAAGGCGAAGCTGGACGCCAGGAACACCGGTACCTTGCGGCCGGTGACCAGTTGGAACAGCAAAGTCCCCAGACCTGCGGTAAACAGCGCTACGTTGGGATCCAGGCCGGTAATCAGCGGCATCAATACCAGCGCGCCAAATGCCACGAAGAGCATTTGCGCACCGGAGAGGATCTGGCGCCAGAGCGGGTCGTTGAACTCGTCGGTCATGATGCTCAAGCGTCCTTCTGCTTGGTGCCGAAGATCTTGTCGCCGGCGTCGCCCAGGCCCGGGATGATGTAACCGTGCTCGTTCAGGCGCTCGTCGATCGACGCGGTGTAGATTTTCACATCGGGGTGGGCCTTCTCGACCACGGCGATGCCTTCGGGCGCGGCCACCAGGACCATGGCGCGAATGTCGCGGCAGCCGGCTTTTTTCAGCAAGTCGATGGTGGCGACCATGGAACCGCCGGTGGCCAGCATCGGGTCGATGATCATGGCCAGGCGCTCGTTGATCTCGGGCACCAGTTTTTCCAGGTAGGTGTGCGCTTCCAGGGTCTCTTCGTTGCGGGCCACGCCCACGGCGCTGACCTTGGCGCCCGGGATCAGGCTGAGCACGCCTTCGAGCATGCCGATGCCGGCGCGCAGGATAGGCACCACCGTGATTTTCTTGCCGGCGATTTTCTCGGCCTGGACAGGGCCGCACCAGCCGTCGATCTGGTAGCTTTCCAGCGGCAGGTCCTTGGTGGCTTCATAGGTCAGCAGCGCGCCGACTTCCTGGGCGAGCTCGCGAAAGTTCTTGGTGCTGATGTCGGCACGGCGCATCAGGCCGAGCTTGTGGCGGATCAGCGGGTGGCGAATCTCGAGGATTGGCATGGGGAAAGGCTCCGGGCGGGCAAAAAAACCGCGCTAGATTAATCTATTCGGGTGGCACTGTCGTGCAGACATACTGGACGTTAGTCCAGAAAAGCTTGATCTGTTCCGAGCGGATGCGTACCTTTGCCCGCTTTTCTCAGACCACCCCCCCCCTTTGGAGAGCGTCATGTCCGCTGATCTCGCGCATATTCGTCAAATCATGGACGAGGCCGACTGCCTGTACACCGAAGCTGAAGTCGAAGCGGCCATCGTGCGCGTTGGCGCGCAGATCACCGAGGAAATGGCTGACAGCAACCCGGTGGTCTTCTGCGTGATGAACGGCGGCCTGATCTTCGCGGGCAAGCTGCTGACCCAGCTGAAATTCCCGCTGGAAGCCTCGTACCTGCACGCCACCCGCTACCGCAACGAAACCAGCGGCGGCGACCTGTTCTGGAAGGCCAAGCCGGAAGTGTCGTTCATTGACCGCGACGTGTTGATCATCGACGACATCCTCGACGAAGGTCACACCCTGAGCGCGATCATCGACTTCTGCAAGCACGCCGGCGCCCGCGCCGTGCACACCGCCGTGCTGATCGACAAGGATCACGACCGCAAGGCCAGCCCGGGCCTGAAGGCTACCTATTCGGGCCTGCCGTGCATCGACCGCTACATTTTCGGTTATGGCATGGACTACAAGGGTTACTGGCGCAACGCCGCCGGGATTTATGCCGTGAAAGGCATGTAAGCGCCATAACGATCCGCTCCTGTAGCCGCTGCCGGCAGCGGCTACAGGGTAGGTGCTACGCCGCGAAAATATCGTGCTAGAGTGCTGGGCTGCCTTTCAGGAGCTCGCCCATGCGTTTGATGATTGCCGCACTCGTCCTGCTGTCCAGCCTTCCCCTCGCCGCTGCCCCCATGCATGCCCAGTTCCTGCCGCCGGACGACCTGTCCCTGCGCAAGGAGCAGCCTGATCAACAGCAATTGCTGCAAATCACCGATTTTTCCGTGGTAGTGGGCAACCAGCGTCAATCCAATCAACAGCCCATCCCGGTCACCTCGTCACTGCTGGTACGCCTCAAGGGCAAGGCGCTGAACAAGGGCGCGACCATCACCCAGGTGCTGTTGACCTTCGATGCCGAGAGCAAGAGCCTGAAGAAGCCCGCCTTTGATGAGCCCAGCAAGACCCTGACGCTCAATTACCCGCTGGGCCAGTACCGGGCGATCATGGACCTGCTGCGCAATGACACCGTCTACGTGCAGTTTCTCAGCTACCCCAACGGCCATATCTGGGCCGACCTGCACACTGGGGCCGTACGCGCGCATTGAGCGGCCTGGTTGTGGGGGGTAAACTCGCGTTTTTGTGGGAGCTGGCTTGCCAGCGAGCTTTTGGCTGTCACGCACATCTCGCTCACAAGCCAGCTTCCACCTCCCATAGCAGCAAGTTGGAGTGGGCAATGCGTAAAGACAAGAAACAGGTGATTGGTGACGAGATCGGCGACCAGCAGATCAAGTTGTTCCTGGACTTCGAGCCAGTTGACGCCACTTCGCCGTCGCTGCACAAGCTGATCAAGGCTTACCGCGGCCTGCGCATCGATGACTTCGAGCGCTTCGTGGGCTTCTTCGTCGAGGCCGGCTACGACTTGGGCGGCAAGGATGAACACGGCAACGATTTCATCGCCGTGATCCGCGACCAGCGCAACGCGCCGGAATACATCGAGATCATCGAGAAAGCCCGCGGCTGATTATCCTGGCCCATGAAAAAACGCCCCGAAGGGCGTTTTTTTGGAGCATCTATCAGGCGTAGTGCTCGGCCGTATCGTTCTGCGGTGCCAGCTCCAGCGCGGCGTCGCTCTGGGCACTGACCCGGCGGTACAACGCCGCGTCGGTTTCCAGCGCCTTTTCGCGGGCCGGGAAGATTTCCTTCAGCTTGCTGGTCCAGGCTTCCGAACGGTACTGCTCGGGGAAGCAGCGCTCGATCAGTTCCAGCATGATCGACACGGTCACCGAAGCACCCGGCGAGGCACCCAGCAGGGCCGCCAGCGAGCCATCAGCCGCCGACACCAGTTCGGTACCGAACTGCAGCACGCCGCCTTTCTTCGGGTCCTTCTTGATGATCTGCACGCGCTGGCCAGCCACTTCCAGGCGCCAGTCCTCGGCCTTGGCCTCGGGGTAGAAGCGGCGCAGGGATTCCAGGCGCTGCTCCATGGACTGCATCACTTCGCTCATCAGGTACTTGGTCAGGTCCATGTTGTCGCGTGCCACGGCCAGCATCGGGCCGATGTTGCCGGCGCGCACGGACTTGGGCAGGTCAAGGAACGAACCATGCTTGAGGAACTTGGTGGTGAAGCCGGCGTAGGGGCCGAACAGCAGGGAGGTCTTGCCGTCGACGACACGGGTATCCAGGTGCGGTACCGACATGGGCGGCGAACCGACCGCGGCCTGGCTGTACACCTTGGCCTGGTGGTGCTTGACCACCTCGGGGTTGTCGCAGCGCAGCCACTGGCCGCTGACCGGGAAACCACCGAAGCCCTTGCCTTCCTCGATGCCTGACTGCTGCAGCAGCGGCAGGGCAGCGCCACCGGCGCCCAGGAAGACAAACTTGGCGTCCACTTTACGGCTGTTGCCGCTGTTGACGTCCTTGATGGTGACGGTCCAGCCGCTGCCGTTGCGGGTCAGGTCGGTAACGCGCTTGCAGTACTTGACCTGGGCATCGGGGCCGGCAGCCAGGTGCTTGAGCAGCTTGTTGGTCAGGGCGCCGAAGTTGACGTCGGTACCGTGCATGACGCGGGTGGCGGCGATACGCTGGTCGGCGGGGCGACCTGGCATCATCAGCGGCATCCACTCGTTCATCTTGGCCTTGTCTTCGGTGTACTCCATGTCGGCGAAGGCGTGATGCTGTTTCAGCATCTCGTAACGCTTCTTCAGGAAGTCGATGCCTTTGTCACCTTCGACGTAGCTCAGGTGCGGGACCGGGTTGATGAAGGCCCGGGCCGAGCCGAAGGTGCCTTGCTTGGCCAGGTAGGCCCAAAACTGCTTCGACACTTCGAATTGAGCATTGATGTGCACGGCTTTCTTGATATCGACCGAACCGTCCTTGGCCTGCGGCGTGTAGTTCAGCTCGCAGAGGCCGGCGTGGCCTGTACCGGCGTTGTTCCACGGGTTGGAACTCTCCGCGGCACCGGAATCCATCAGCTCGACGACTTCCAGCTTGATCGTCGGGTCCAGCTCTTTGAGCAGTACGGCCAAGGTGGCACTCATGATGCCGGCCCCAACCAATACCACGTCGACTGCTTCGTTATGCGCCATTAACGCGTCTCCAAAATCTTCAGCACCAAATTGACAGCACAGCGCCCCGGTACACATCAGCAGGCCAGGAGTGCCATGTCCGACTCTTCGCAAAAATCGCAAGCTTGCGCGGACGCTACCAACCGGTCCAACAAGTCCCTATGAACTCATTTTCGGCCCCGGTGGGCAATTCGACTTAGGTCAATGCGCCCGCTTTGCCATTAATCGACCTCAGGCTCCTGACAGGCAGGCGCGGCAGGACCGACCGTACGGTGCTGAACCGGACGTTGTTAATGCATGTACAGATGCAAAACTGTTCATTTGCTCGCCACACTCTTGTGAAGTAGTGAAAACCGTTTTTTTCACGCTCTTTTGGAGTCGTGAACCTCAAAAAGGCTGCCATGGAGACGCGGGCAGCGGCAGGTCCAGTGAAGGGCAAGCATGCCGAAAAGCGCGGGCACACCGGCATTCAATGGCCTGTGTGGGCGGCTCTCTGTGGGCTTTGGAGGGCTGGATGCAGGGCATCAGCGGTGTTGCGGGGCCCGATCAGGAGACGTCCTTATAATCGGGGGGAGATTATAACGATGAAATGCGCAGAAAAGATCTTTATTCGTGGAGTTTTCTTGAGGCAAGCGTCAAGTGGCGATGGCGTGACCGATTATCGCACCCTTCCGCCACGCCTCCGGTCGCGCCAGTATGACTTTTCCTACATTTTTGTGCGTGGGCTGAACGCTGGTTCCTGACACGCGGGGGCCGTTATACTGACGCCCTATCAATGCCTATTCCTGGAGAGATGAGCATGTTGCAACGCCTGTTGTTCGGTTTGATCGCTGTGACCACCCTGACGTTGGCCGGTTGTGCCAACAGTCCGCAGCAACTCAGCCCGCAACCCGTGCTGACCTCGCAACTGGCTCCCGTCGGCCAGGGCCAGCAAGTGGTGGTGCGGGTGGTGGATGGCCGTCCTTCGCCGACCCTGGGCACCCGCGGTGGCCTGTACCCGGAAACCAGTTCGGTGACCGTCAATGCAAACGATGTGATCCCCAAGCTGCAAGCTCAGGCTGAAGCCGCTGTGCGCCTGCTGGGCTATACCCCGACGGGCAACGCTGGCAATGCGCCGGTGCTGACCGTGACGCTGGCCAGCCTGACCTACCAGTCGCCCAAAGAAGGCATGTACGTGACCGAAGCGACCATCGGCGCCAACTTCCGCGCTGACGTCAACAACAACGGGCGCCACTATGCCGGTTCCTATGGTGCTTCCCTGAACCAGCGTTTCGGCATGGCGCCGAACGTGGACACCAACACCAAGCTGGTCAGCGACGTGCTGAGCGACGCCCTGACCCGCCTGTTCAAGGACCCGAGCATCGGCCGCACGCTGAGCAACTGATCGGCGCGTCATGAAAAAAGCCCGCGTTCCTGTCAAAGGAGCGCGGGCTTTTTCATGGTCGCAGGTCAAGCCGCTTCATTGTAGAAGTCCAGGAAGCTGATGCCCGTGTCAGCGTCCAGCTCCGGGCAGTCATCGTGGGCGCAGCCGGCCAGGGCGCAGTACACCAGCCAGTGGCGGTCGTGGACATTGAACGACAAACCGTTGATCAGCGCTTCCTGCTCTTCACTCTGGGCAACCAGATACAGACGATCCTGATTCTGTGCGTGCAACATGACCAACTCCGTGGCGTGGGCGAGGGTGCACAGCGTGACGGGTTCTGATGACGGCCATGTGACGCAGATCAACGAAAGGGGGGGCTGTGGTGGCCGCCTGGCGGCAACCACCACAGGGTGGGTCACAGCGGCAGGCCGGCCTTGACGCGGTACTGGTTGCGCACCGGGGTGGCGTACTGCAGCACCAGGTACGGCCGCTGTTCGGCCGGACAGGCTTCCAGGCGGCGGTCCCATTCGGCGCGGGCCTTGTCCAGCTCTTCGGCACCGAATACTTCGCTGGCTGGCGGCACGGCCAGTTCAGGATCGGCATCGGCCCATTGCGCGTAGGCCAGGTAATGCGCCGGGAACAGGCGGTAGCCAGCCAGGATCTGGCGGTCGATTTCGGCGGCCAGTTGCTTGGTGTCGTCGAAGGCCTGGCTGATGGGCGGGGCGAAGTTGATGTGCACGCGGCCTTTGTAGCCAGTGATGCCCTGGGCAATGCTGATGTCATCCTCGCCCGGCGCCTTGGTGTAGCTGCCGGTGGTGGCGCGGGTGTACAGCTCGCGGGCCTTGGCCAGGTCGCAGGGGTCGTACTCGTAGCTGATCGACACCGGGGTGAGGTTCAGCGACTGGATCACGGCGCCGAACGGCTCATCCTTGCGGCTCATGTGGAACATTTTCAGGATGGCCGAATCGGTACGGTCATCGCCGTCCTTGGCCCGGCCTTCGGCCTGGGCGATCCAGATCGACTGGCAGTCGGTACGGATCGAATAATTGATGTACGCCGACAGCAACTGGTAGGCCGCCAGCTTCTCGCGGCGCCCGGTGAGTGAGCGATGCACGATGAAGCTCTTGTTCAGGCGCATCAGGTCGCTGACGAAGGGCTTTTGCAGCAGGTTGTCACCAATGGCGATGCGCGGTGTCGGCAGGCCAGCGTGGTACACGGCGTAGTTGACGAAGGCCGGGTCCATGACGATGTCGCGGTGGTTGGCCAGGAACAGGTAGGCGCTGCCGGACTTGAACTGCTCGACGCCGGTGTAGGTCACACCGTCAGTGGCGCGGTCAATGGTGTGGTCCACGTAGACTTCGACTTTATCCTGCAAGGTCGCGACACTTTCGATCCCGGCGAACTCGCGGCGCAGCCGATGAGCTATAAGAGGTTTGAGCAACCAGCCGAACGCACCGGCCAGGCGCGGGAAGCGGAAGTGGGTGAGGATATCGAGGAACGCCGGGTCGCTGAGCAGTCGCGCCAGAACGGCAGGGACCTCGGCGTCGTCGTACGGTCGGATGGCATCGAATTCGCCCATCATGCTCTCTTGTTGGAAACGGCTAGGGTAATGAAGTAAGGGCATGCGATAGCCCTTCAAATAGACCGGCGATTATACGCACAAGTCACCTTGGGGAGACGGCCATGCTGTTCCAGGAAAGTGAAGACATCGAATGCCCGTACTGTGGTGAAACGATTCCTGTGCTGCTGGACCTGTCCGGCGGCGATCAGGAATACGTGGAAGACTGTTCGGTATGTTGCAAACCGATTCGCTTCATTTTGCAGGTTCATGATGATGAGTGGATGCTCGACGTTAAAGGCGAGAATGATTGATGCAGCGTATATATGACCCGGAAAGCCTGCTGGAAGCCGAAATGCTGTTGGGCATGCTCGACAGCGAGGGCGTGAGCGCGCACTTGGTGGGCCGCGACTTGGTAGGCGGTATCGGTGACCTGCCGGCCATCGGCCTGCTGGGGCTGACGGTGGCCAATGACCAGGCCGATTACGCACGCCAGCTCATCGCCGAGTACAATGCCGCCTTGCCGCTGCCGGGCGAAGAACCGGATAGTTTCCAGGGCGTGCTGGTGTGTTGAGCCAGGCGCCGGTCATCTGAAGAGTCTTTTTGCCCCATGTGTGGACGTTACGCGCTGTTTCGCTGGTCGCCGGCCTTTGCCGCTTCTCCCGGGTTTCCTGCCGACCAGCAGGCACAATGGAACATCTCGCCGGGGGATTCGGTGCTGATGCAGCGCAATCTGGAAGGGCGCCTGCAGCTGGACCGCGCACGCTGGGGCCTGACCCCGCCGTGGCTCACCGACCTGTCGCGCACCCCCGCCCATGCGCGTGCCGAGACGGCAGCGGAACAGCCGATGTTTCGCGAGGCCCTGCGGCTGCGCCGCTGCCTGCTGCCGGCCAATGGTTTCTATGAATGGCGCGGCACTGTACGCAAGCGCCCGTACTGGCTGACGCCGGGGGAGGGCAGTTCGCTGTTTTTCGCGGGGTTGTGGGAGGCGTATCCGGTGCAGGAACAGGTGTGGCTGAGTACCGCCGTGGTGACCCAGGCGGCCATGAATCAGCGTCGGCCGTTGATTCTGGACGCTGCCGGGCAGCAGGCCTGGCTTGACCCCGAAACGCCGCTGCCGGTGTTGCAATCGTTGCTGGCCAGCAACCCCGTCGCGTTGCGCGAGCGGCCGCTGGCCAACCTGGTCAATGATCCGAAGCTCAATGCTCCGGAGTGCCTGACTCCGGCGTGAGGCCGGGCTGTCAGTCCTCAGCCTACCCAGCCACTCACCTGCATGGCCTTGTACACGGCCACCACCGCCAGCACGAAGAACGCACAGGCTGCCAGGCGCCGGATCAGGGTCAATGGCAGTTTCTCGGCGGCGAAGTTGCCCGCCAGCACCACCGGCACGTTGGCCAGCAGCATGCCCAGGGTAGTGCCCAGGATCACCAGCAGCAGATGCGGGTACTGCGCGGCCAGCATCACCGTGGCCACCTGCGTCTTGTCGCCGATTTCAGCCAGGAAGAACGCAATCAGGGTGGTCAGGAACGGGCCGAACTTGCGCGCGGTGCTGGCTTCGTCATCGTCCATCTTGTCCGGCACCAGGGTCCACAGGGCCGTGGCGGTGAAGCTCGCGGCCAGTATCCAGTGCAGCGTGGCATCCGAGAAGAAACTGCCGAACCAGGCCCCCACTGCGCCAGCGGCGGCGTGGTTGGCGAGGGTGGCGGCGACGATACCGGCAATGATCGGCCAGGGCTTGCGGAAGCGCGCAGCCAGGATCAAGGCAAGCAATTGGGTCTTGTCGCCGATCTCCGCCAGGGCAACGATCGCGGTAGGGACAAGAAGTGATTCCAGCATCAGGATTTCCTATGGGGGCGGGTCGACACGGCTATGACACGTACAGCCTCCCCGCCCCGGGTAAGGTGTGCGTGTCATAGGTCTTGTCAAACCCTGAGCCCGTCTGATGCAGGCTGTGAGGTCGCATGCGCCATGGTCTGTGGACCAAGTATGTTGACGCATGCCGGGCGAGGCGTGATGCTCGCGGGAGACTACTCCCCTAGGACGGAGCGGATTCTGCCTAGGGATTTTCATTTGGGCAAGCGAAGTTTTTACGTGCGTTTTGCCCGGTAAATTCTGAACCCCTGGCCCTCGGCTTGCACCGCACACACGCCCAGATGCTCTTCGATCAACGGCTGGTAGCGCAGGAAGCTGTTGGCGACAATCCGCAGTTCCCCACCTTTTTTCAGGTGTTTGGCAGATTTTCGCAGCAGGTTTTCCGATGCCTGATAGTTGGTATGCACCCCGGTATGGAACGGCGGGTTGCTGACGATAGCGTCCAGGTCCATGGGCGCGGCGTCGATGCCGTCGCCGGTGATCACCTCGCCCTCCAGGGCGTTCGCGGCCAAGGTCATGCGGCTGCTGGCCGCAGCGAATGCGTCCACGTCCAGCAGCGTCAGGCGGCTGTGCGGGTAACGGCGCTTGAGGCTGGCGCCGACCACGCCAGCGCCACAGCCGAAGTCCAGCACATGGCCGGCTGGCAGGTTGTCGAGGTGTTCGAGCAGCAACGCGGTGCCACGGTCCAGGCGCCCATGGCTGAACACGCCGGGCAGGCTGACCACGGTCAGCGGGCCGTCGGGCAGGCTCAGTTCATAGCGCTGGGCCAGGCTGTCCAGGGCGATGGCGGCGGGTGCCTGGGCGATGGTGACCTGCCACAGCTGGCAGTGCCGCGCGCTGTCGAGCTTGCGCGGCTTGCCCAGGGCCTGCAGCTGCTTGGCCGCGCCCTCGATGCCACCGCGCTTTTCGCCCACCAGGAACAGGTCCTTGCCCGCCAGGCGCGAGGCCAGGGCGTTGAGCAGGTAGTTGGCCAGCTCGCGGGACTTGGGCAGGAACAGCACCGCCGCGTCGAAGTCGCCCTCGGGCGCCTGGGTGCCGAAGTGGCAGCGCTCGCTGAAACGCGCGCTCAGTGCCTGGTGGTCGCCGGCGTGCCAGCACCAGCCATGGGCGGCGGGCAGCGTGCCAAGCAGGTCGTCGGCGGGCAGGCCTGCCAGCAGCAGGCGGCCCTGGAACAAGTCGGCCTGGCGAAGCAGCACTTCACTGCGCGGGTCCATGGTGGGGGCTCCTGGTCAAAAAAACGCCCAGTTTAACAGACCCGCCGTGGCTCAGTTGACCTGGCGTAGCGGCGTGCCGCCGAAGTGCGCGCGGGCATTCTCGGCCACTTGGGCGACGATGCGCTGGCGCGCTTCGCGGCTGCCCCAGGCGCTGTGAGGGGTGATGATCAGGCGCGGGATGTCATCGGCCAGCAACGGGTTGCCATTGACCGGCGGCTCGACGCTGAGCACGTCGGTGGCAGCGCCGCCCAGGTGGCCGGCGCGCAGGGCATCGGCCAGTGCTTGTTCGTCGATCAGGCCGCCACGGGCGGTGTTGACCACGAACGCGTCGGGCTTGAGCAGTGCCAGCTCGGCAGCGCCGATCATGTTGCGGGTGCTGTCATTGAGCGGGCAGTGCAGGGTCAGGGCGTCGATCTGCGGCAGCAGGTCCTTGAGCGCCAGGCGATCTTCCCGGGGCGGGCGGCCGGGCAGTTGCCCCAGCAGTACGCGCATGCCGAAGGCCTCGGCCAGGCGCGCCACGGCGCTGCCCAGCTCGCCGTGGCCGAGCAGGCCCAGGGTCTTGCCTTCCAGCTCGACGATGGGGAAGTCCAGCAAGCAGAACTGGCTGGAACGCTGCCAGCGCCCTTGGGCGATGGCCTTCTGGTAGTCGGGCAGGCGCGTGGCCAGGGCCAGCAACAGCATCAAGGTGTGCTGGGCCACGGATGGGGTGCCGTAGCCCTGGCAGTTGCACACGGCAATGCCCCGGGCGCGCGCAGCGGCCAGGTCGACGTTGTTGGTGCCGGTGGCGGTGATCAGGATCAGTTGCAGGTCTGGGCAGGCGGCGAGGGTGGCGGCATCCACCACCACCTTGTTGGTAATGATCACCTGGGCGTCGCGGCAGCGTTCGATGACCTGTTGCGGCGTGGTCGAGCCGTGCAGTTGCAGCGGGCTGAAGGTTTCGTGCAGAGGGGCAAGTTCAAGGTCGCCCAGGTCCAGCGAGCTGTAATCGAGAAACACGGCGCGGCGCAGATCGGTCATCGGGTGGACTCCATGTTATTGCCGGGGTGATTGCGAAAAATCCTACACGATTTTTTCCAGTGGTTGGCTTCGTGAAAATTAACTGCTAGATTTTCATGAAAATTAACTATAAAAAATTCACGGGCCGCCCATGTTCAAACAATCCGCTCAGCACGTGCACAGCTACTACGCCCAGACCTTCCCCGGCCCGCTGCCCCTGCGCCCGCGCCTGGAAGGCAACCAGCAGGCCGATGTACTGGTGGTTGGCGGTGGCTTCAGCGGCCTGCACACGGCACTGCGCCTGGCGCTGAGCGGCAAGCGCGTGGTGCTGCTGGAGGCTAGCCGCCTGGCCTGGGCGGCGTCGGGGCGAAACGGCGGCCAGGCGCTGCTGGGCTGGTCCTGCGACATGGGGCCGCTGGAGCGTGGCCTGGGCCTGCGAGGCGCCCGTGAACTGTGGGACAGCATGGTCTGGGCCAGTGAAGAGTTGCGCCAATTGCCCGCCCGCCACGGCTTCGACGTGGACTATCGGCTGGGTAGCCTGTGGGCGGCGGTGCGCGCCAGCCGCGTGGCGCAGTTGCACGAAGCCCAGCATGAAGCGCTGAGCAAGTGGGGCGACGACCAGGTGCGGGTCATCGAACAGGACGAGCTGCGTCAGTGGATCGACAGCCCGCGTTACAAGGCGGCATTGCTGGACCCGCGCGGCGCCCACCTCAACCCGCTGAAGCTGGCTCAGGGCTTGGCCACTGCCATCGAACAGGCTGGCGGTCAGTTGTTCGAACAGAGCCGGGTACTCGCCTACCGGCGCCAGGGCGAGGGCTTTGTGGCCCGTACCGAACACGGCGAGGTCAGTTGCGATGTGCTGGTGCTTGCCTGCAACGCCTACCTGGACGGGCTGGACCGGCGCATTTCCAGTCGCGTGCTGCCAGTGGGTTCGTACCAGGTCGCTACCGAGCCTTTGCCTGCGGACCTGGCGCAGTCCCTGCTGCCGCGCAACAGCTGCGTGATCGACAACCAGTTCGTGCCAGATTATTTCCGCCTTACCCCGGACCACCGCCTGCTATTCGGCGGCGGCTGTACCTACCTGGGCGGCATCCCCAAGGACGTCGCCACGGCCACACGTCCGTACCTGGAGCGCGCCTTCCCGCAGCTCAAGGGCGTGGCGCTGGACTACGCCTGGGGCGGCCATATCGACATCAGCATG
The DNA here is from genome assembly GCA_963816515.1 of uncultured Gammaproteobacteria bacterium. Taxonomy (GTDB): domain Bacteria; phylum Pseudomonadota; class Gammaproteobacteria; order Pseudomonadales; family Pseudomonadaceae; genus Aquipseudomonas. Next base: position 3,460,078 of record CAWFKX010000001.1, read on the forward strand.
AAACGCACCCCTGACGTCGGCCGCGACGGTCAGTGCTACTGGCTGCAGGGCTTTTCCGGCCACGGCGTGCTGCCCACCCTGGCGGCGGCACGGGCCGTCACCGATGCCATCGGCGGCGAGCCGCGATTGCTCAACCTCTACCAGGCACTCGACAATCCACGCTTTCCGGGCGGCCGCTGGCTGGCCGCCCCCCTGGAAGCCGCGGGCAAGGCCTGGTACCGGCTGCGCGACGTAATTTGACGGATAACAGCGATGAACATGCAGGAAGAAATCGAAAGTCTGGCGATCCTGATCCGCGACCTTCGCAAGCACAAGAACCTTACCCTGGGTGAGTTGGCAGCCCGCATCGACCGCTCGGTGGGTTTCTTGTCCCAAGTGGAGCGCGGCTTGTCGCGCCCCACGGTGGCCGACCTCACCGCCATCAGCGAGGCGCTGGGCGTGCCCACCACCTATTTCTATACCCTCGACACGCCCCGTGCGCGGCGTTGGGTGACCCGCCCCGGTGAGCGCCGCACCCTGTATTACGCCGGCGGCATCACCGATGTGCTGGCCTCGCCGACCATTGCCGGCGGCTTTTCCATGCTTGAAAGCCACCTGGCCCCCGGTGCCACCAGCGGTGACGGCCACCTGAACGACAGTTCCGAGCAGGGCGCCTTCGTGCTGGAAGGGGAGTTGACCGTGTGGCTGGACGGTGACGACGAGCCCGTCACCCTGTTCGCCAATGACAGCTTCCAACTGCCGCCCCATGCCCAGTTTCGCTACGCCAACCGCACTGACAAACCCACCCGCGTGCTATGGGTTTTCAACTGATCGATAACAAGGACAATAACGATGAGCCCCGCCTATCCCGACCTGTTGAGCGAAGTTCGCGCCTTTCGCGCGCAACATCCCCAGGTGCGTTACGTCGACCTGATCGCCCTGGACCTGCCCGGGCACTTCTACGGCAAGCGTTACCCGGTCGAGATGCTGGAGAAGGTCGCCGCCGGCAGCCCGCTCAAGTTGCCGCAGAACTGCGTGCTGCTGGGCGCCCAGGGTGGTTTGCACACCATCGGTGATTACTGCTTCAACGACGGTGACCCGGACGCGCCCCGTCGACTGGTGCCGGGCACGCTCAAGCCGGTGCGCTGGGAAGGCCTGCCGCTGGGGCAGATGCTGATCACCTCGGACGGCACCGCCGCGCCCATCGAGTTCGAGCCTCGCGAAGTGCTGGCCCAGGTACTGCAGCGCCTGGCGCGGCGCGGTATTGCCCCGGTGGTGGCGTTCGAGCTGGAGTTCTACCTGTTCGATCGCGCCTTGAAGCATGGCCTGCCGCAGTACCCCCGCGATGGCTACACCGAGGACGAGGACGACCAGCCAAACATGCACATCGAGCGCCTGTCGCGCTTCGCCCCGGTGCTGCACGAGATGGTCGAGGCGGCCAACGAACAGGGCGTGGAGGCCAACGTCATCACGGCCGAGCTGGGGCCGGGGCAGTTCGAGATCAATTTCGCCCACTGCGACGACGGCCTGCGCGCCGCCGACTGGGCGGCGCTGTTCAGCCGCAGCACGCGCGGCGTGGCGCTCAAGCATGGCCACCGCGCCAGTTTCATGAGCAAACCCTACCTGCAGGCGCCTGGCAGCGGTATGCACGTGCACGTCAGCCTGTACGACGAGGCTGGCAACAACCTGCTGGCCGCCGATGACCAGCGGCCCCTGCGCCACGCCGTGGCCGGTTGCCTGGCGTTGCTGCCGCACTGCATGCCGATTTTCGCCGCCAACCACAACGCCTTCCGTCGCTATGGCGCCATGGTCAACGCCGCCAGCCGCGCCAGCTGGGGCTTCGAGGACCGCGACGCGTGCATCCGTATTCCCGAGTCCGACCCGCGCAACCTGCGCATCGAACACCGCCTGGCTGGTGCCGACGCCAACCCCTATCTGGTGCTGGCGGCCATCCTCACCGGCATGGAACACGGCCTGGACGCAGGACTTGAGCCCATCGCACCGCTGAACGAAAACCGCCACAGCGGCATCGACTTCCCCAAGGACATGCTCGACGCCGTGCGCCACATGCAGGGCCACCCTGCAGTGCGCGAAGGCCTGGGCAGTGAATTCGTGATGGTGTACTGCGAAAACAAGCGCCAGGACCATCTGGCGTTCCTGGATGAAGTCAGTGCCAGGGAGTACCGCTGGTTTATGTAAATGGCCCTGGCAGCGGCCGGCCACCACGCCGAATGAAGGCACCAACGCCCCCAGCCTTTTGGTATCGTAGGTGTTTTTGTAACTGCCTATAACAATACCCTGGAGGCCCCCATGTACTGGACGGAGTTCTTGACCGTTGCCCTGATTCACCTGCTCGCCGTGGCCAGCCCCGGCCCCGACTTCGCCGTGGTGGTGCGTGAAAGCGTGGCCCATGGCCGTCGCGCCGGCACCTGGACCGCGCTGGGTGTGGGCACGGCAATTTTCCTGCACGTGGGGTACTCGCTGCTGGGCATCGGCCTGATCGTGTCGCAGTCCATCGTCCTGTTCAACGCCCTGAAATGGCTGGCCGCCGCCTACCTGCTGTACATCGGCTTCAAGGCCATCCGCGCCAAACCTGCCGCGCCCGGCGCCGACACCCTCGCGGCCGAGCCCGTGGCACGCACCGCCAAGGGCGCCTACGTTGCCGGTTTCATGACTAACGGCCTGAACCCCAAGGCCACGCTGTTCTTCCTGTCACTGTTCACCGTGGTCATCAACCCGCACACGCCGTTGCTGGTGCAGGCGGGTTATGGTGTATACCTGGCGTTCGCCACCGCGGCCTGGTTCTGCCTGGTGGCCATGTTGTTCAGCCAGCAACGCGTGCGCGCCGGCTTTGCCCGCATGGGCCACTGGTTCGACCGCACCATGGGCGCGGTGCTGATTGCCCTTGGGGTGAAGATCGCGCTGACTGAGATGCACTGAAGACCCCGGGCGCGCAGCGGGCCAGATGCCAGCATCGGAAAACATTTCCCGCAATGATTATGCTGTGCCCCAGAGGGTCTAAAGTGTGAAAGTATTTGCCATGCCTTTGCACTCAGAATAGGGATCCTCATGATGCAGACTCGCGTTATTCCGCCGGCCGATGGTGCGTATCAATACCCTCTGTTGATCAAGCGGCTGCTGCTGTCGGGCAGTCGTTACGAGAAAACCCGCGAGATCGTCTACCGGGATCAGTTGCGCTACACCTACCCGACGCTGTCCGAGCGCATCGCGCGCCTGGCCAACGTGCTGACCGAGGCCGGGGTCAAGGCCGGCGACACCGTGGCGGTGATGGACTGGGACAGCCATCGCTACCTGGAAGCGATGTTCGCCATCCCGATGATCGGCGCCGTGGTGCACACCGTGAACGTGCGCCTGTCGCCCGAGCAGATCCTGTTCACGATGAACCACGCCGTGGACAAGGTGGTGCTGGTCAACAGTGACTTCGTCGGCCTGTACCAGGCCATCGCCCCGCACCTGACCACGGTCGAGAAAACCATACTGCTCACCGACGGGGCCGCCAAGACCGCCGAGCTGCCCGACCTGGTCGGTGAGTACGAGCAACTGCTGGCCGCCGCCAGCCCTGTCTACGATTTCCCCGATTTCGACGAAAACTCCGTCGCCACCACCTTCTACACCACCGGCACCACCGGCAACCCCAAGGGCGTGTATTTCACCCATCGGCAACTGGTGCTGCACACCCTCAGCCTGGCCACGGTCACCGGCAGCGTCGACAGCACCCGCTTCATGGGCACCAACGACGTGTACATGCCCATCACGCCCATGTTCCATGTGCACGCCTGGGGCGTGCCCTACGTGGCCACCATGCTCGGTATCAAGCAGGTCTACCCGGGGCGCTACGAGCCGGAAATGCTCGTGGACCTGTGGAAGCGCGAGAAGGTCTCGTTTTCCCACTGCGTGCCGACCATCCTGCAGATGCTGCTCAACTGCAAAAATGCCCAGGGCCAGGACTTCGGGGGCTGGAAAATCATCATCGGTGGCAGCTCGCTGAACCGCGCGCTGTACGAAGCGGCGAAAAACCGCGGTATCCAGCTCACCGCTGCGTACGGCATGTCGGAAACCTGCCCGCTGATTTCCGCCGCGCACATCAACGAAGAGCTGCTGGCAGGCCTGGAAGACGAGCGCACCACCTACCGCATCAAGGCCGGCGTGCCGGTGCCGCTGGTAGAGCCGGCCATCATCGACGCCGAGGGTAATTTCCTGCCCGCCGACGGCGAGACCCAGGGCGAACTGGTGCTGCGTGCGCCGTGGCTGACCATGGGCTACTACCGCGAGCCGGAGAAGGGCGCCGAGCTGTGGAAGGGCGGCTGGCTGCACACCGGTGACGTGGCAACCCTGGACGGCAATGGCGTGATCGACATTCGCGACCGCATCAAGGACGTGATCAAGACGGGCGGCGAGTGGGTGTCGTCGCTGGAGCTCGAGGACCTGGTCAGCCGTCATCCGGCGGTCAAGGAAGTGGCCGTGGTGGGCATTGCCGACGCGCAATGGGGCGAGCGGCCGTTCGCCCTGCTGGTGGTGCGCGACGGCCAGGCCGTGGATGCGCGGGGGCTCAAGGAACACTTGCAGCCATTCGTCGAGCTGGGCCATATCAACAAATGGGCCATTCCGAGCCAGATCGCCGTGGTCAGCGAAATTCCCAAGACCAGCGTCGGCAAGCTGGACAAGAAGAAGATTCGCCTCGATATCGCCGAGTGGCAGGCCAGCAACAGCAGTATCCTCTCCACCCTGTAATCGACTACAGGCGTTGGCTCATGGCCCTACAACGCTAGGGCCAGAGGCCCGACAGACAAGCGTGGGCTGGCGCCTTAATGTGCATTTCTTTGCCTTGCAAAGGAGTGCACATGCGCCCGCAAACAGACGGCGGCTCGCAGCCGCTGCGCATTGGACTGTTCTTCGACGGTACTGGCAACAACGCGGCCAATGCGCCTTTCGATGATCTTGTCACCGACCAGGGTACGGGTAGCCATGCCTCGGCACTGACCAACGTGTACAAGCTGTACCAGCTCTACGGCGAGCCTTCCGGGCGTGCGACACGGGCCATTTACGTGCCCGGCATCGGTACCGTGGCGGGGGAGGCCGACAGCCTGGTCGGCAGTGCCCTGGGCCGCGGCCGCACGGGTGTGTTCGCACGAGTCGATCATGCCATTGCCAAGGTCCGCGAAGCGATGGAGTCGACTGGGGCGGCGGGGCCGGTGACAGTGGACCTGTTTGGCTTCAGTCGCGGAGCCGCCGCCGCGCGCCATTGCGCCAACCGGCTGGTGCGTATGCCTGGCCTGCAAATGGGGTTCATCGGCTTGTTCGATACCGTGGCGGCGGTCGCCGGTGTGGTGAAGCTTGACCTGCGCCTGGACCCTGGGCAATTCCCCGACGTGGTGCACCTGGTGGCGCGTGACGAGCACCGGCAGAAATTCGTGCTGGAGCAGGTGTGCGCCGAGCAGACCGAGCTGGAAGTGCCCGGCGCGCACGCCGATATCGGCGGCGGTTACCTGGCACAGGGGCAGGAGCAACTGCTGGTGTGGCCCATGCAGGCGCTGACGGTGGCCCGTGGTACCCCGGTCGAAACCACCTCCATCTACCGGTACGCCGACCAGGAGCGTCAGCTGTGGCTGGCCAGGGGCTGGCCGGCCGACTGGCTGACGGTGGTCACGCCGCCCCCCACGCCGGTGCTGGACCGCACCCAGGCACCCCAGCAGCAGGTGTACGCTGCGCTGCAACTGGAACGACAAGTGAGAGGCGAGCTGTCGCGGGTCTACCTGCGCTTGATGCATGCCCAGGCCGTAGCGCGGGGCGTACCGCTGATGCCGGTTCCGGACAGCGGTGAATACGCCCTGCCGCAGGCGCTTGTGCCCCTGGCGCAGGGGTTCTTGCGGGGTGACTTCTCACTGTCGCCTGCGCAAGAGCACATGCTGCGCCTCACCTACATCCATGTGTCCGCGCACTGGAACCCGCCGGCCGCCTTGCAAGGCAACCTGCCACGCATCGGCACCCGAGCCCTGTGCATCAATGCTCCGGCCGCCAATGGCGAGCGTGTGCGCAAGCGTTATTGACCGACTGCGCCGGGCGCGGCAATTTCCAGCCGCGATCCCTGCGCCGCTGCCGGCCCTTCATGCAGTAGAATGCCGACCAGGCAGAGCAAAGGGCGCGCCACGGCGTGTGCCCCACCCAGCAGGAATACTCATGACCCCCAGCCAACCCACGCTTATCCGCGAAACCTTTCCCGTCGGCCCTTTGCAGTGCAACTGCACCATCATCGGCGACCCGGTCACCAGGAAGGCCATCGTCGTCGACCCGGGCGGCAACCATGAGCAGATCCTCGCGCGCCTGGACGCCCATGGCCTGAAGGTGGTGAGCATCATCCACACCCATGCGCACCTGGACCACTTCCTGGCATCCGGCCAGTTGAAGGAAAAGACCGGGGCCACGTTGCACCTGCACAAGGATGACCAGTTCCTGTGGGACAACCTCGAAATGCAGTGTCAGATGTTTCGCGTGCCCTACGTGCCGGTACCGTCACCGGACCGCTGGCTGGACGACGACGAGGCGCTGGCCTGTGGTTGTGGCGTGGCCTTGCACACCCCCGGGCACACGCCGGGGTCGATGAGTTTCTGGTTTGCCGACGCCAAGCTGCTGATTGCCGGCGACACCCTGTTTCGCCGCGGTATTGGCCGCACCGATTTGTGGGGCGGCGATCAGCGAACTATCGTTCGTTCGATCAAGGAGCGTTTGTACCGCCTGGACGAGGACGCCACGGTAGTGACCGGGCATGGCCCGGATACCCGTCTGGGGGACGAGATGCGGGAAAATCCGTTCGTTCGTGTCTGAATGTTTCTTCACGGAATTTTCGCTGTCCAAGGTGCTCTAATTGGCGCAGCAGTACGTTTGCCAACAGCCGCTGCTTCACAACTGTAAGTACAGGAGTTTCCTGAATGTCGCGTCGTCTTGTTATCGTCGCCACTGCCGTCGCCCTGCTGGCCGGTTGTGCGTCGCAAAATCCGTATGACAACCAGAGCCAGGGTTCTGGCGTGAACAAGACCGCCACCTACGGCGGCCTGGGTGCCCTGGCCGGCGCGGTGGCGGGTGCTGCCATCGACCACAACAACCGTGGCAAGGGCGCGCTGATCGGCGCGGCCCTGGGCGGTGCCGGCGGCGCCGGTTACGGCTATTACGCCGACAAGCAGGAAAAAGCCCTGCGTGCGTCGATGGCCAACACCGGTGTGCAAGTGCAGCGTGACGGCGACCAGATCAAGCTGATCATGCCGGGCAACATCACCTTCGCCACCGACTCGTCGTCCATCGCGCCAAGCTTCTATGCGCCGCTGAACAACCTGGCCGGTTCGTTCAAGCAGTACAACCAGAACCTGATCGAAATCGTCGGTTTCACCGACAGCACCGGCAGCCGCCAGCACAACATGGACCTGTCCCAGGCCCGTGCCCAGAGCGTGGCCACCTACCTGACGTCCCAGGGTGTGGACCCGTCGCACGTGTCAGTGCGCGGTGCCGGTCCCGACCAGCCGATCGCCAGCAACGCCGACGCCAACGGCCGCGCGCAGAACCGCCGCGTAGAGGTGAACCTCAAGCCGCTGCCAGGCGCGCAGTACCAGCAGCAGTAAAGGAAAAATCCCGCCAATCGGCGGGATTTTTCATGCCTGTGACAACTGCTCGAGCAGCGAGTCCTTCGCCACCCACAGCTCGTTTACCCACGCCTGGAACTGCGCCCGGTACTGCACGTCCTGGTCATAACTGCGGCCAATGAACTGCGCCGGTATGGCGATTTCCTCAAAGTGCACCACCACCTCGCGCACCCGCCCGCACAGCAGGTCCCAGAACCCCGGGCGGCCTTGTGGGTAGTACAAGGTGACGTTGATGATCGACTCCAGCTGTTCGCCCATGGCATCGAGCACGAAGGCAATGCCGCCCGCCTTGGGCCGCAGCAGGTGGCGGAACGGCGACTGTTGTTGCGCGTGCTTGCCCGGAGTGAAGCGCGTGCCTTCGGCGAAATTGAAGATGGCGGTGGGCGTGCCGGCAAATTTCGCACAGGTGCGGCGTGTGGTTTCCAGGTCCTTGCCTTGCTTTTCCGGGTGCTTGGCCAGGTACGCCTTGGAATAGCGCTTCATGAACGGAAAGCCCAGGGCCCACCAGGCCAGGCCGATCACCGGCACCCAGATCAGCGCCTGCTTGAGGAAGAACTTCAATGGCCGGATGCGCCGGTTCAGCACGTACTGCAAGGCCAGAATATCGACCCAACTCTGGTGGTTGCTGGTCACCAGGTAGGAGTGCTGGTAGTCCAGCCCGGCCAGGCCACTGACCTGCCAGCGAGTGCCGCCCAGCAGCTTCATCCAGCCCTTGTTGAGGGTGATCCACGCTTCGTGGATGTGGCGCATCAGTGCGTCGGTGACCCGCTGCGCCGCCGGGAACGGCAGGCACAGCTTGAACAGGCTGACGATGAACAACGGGGTGCAGCACAACACGGTGTTGCACGCCAACAGCAGCGAGGCGAGGACGCCCCGCAGTGGCGGTAAATACTGTTTCATGGTGTGTCCTGGTTATCCACGCTGCGGTGGGCCTGTATGGCGGTGAGGGCAATGGTGTAGACGATGTCGTCGACCTGGGCGCCGCGGGGCAGGTCGTTGACCGGCTTGCGCAGGCCTTGCAGCATCGGGCCCAGGCTGACGCAGTCAGCGCTGCGCTGCACGGCCTTGTGGGTGGTGTTGCCGGTGTTCAGGTCGGGGAACACGAACACCGTGGCGCGGCCCGCCACTTCACTGTCGGGGGCCAGTTGCCGGGCGATACTTTCGTTGGCGGCGGCGTCGTACTGCAAGGGCCCATCAATCAGCAGGTCGCGTTGGCTTTCACGCGCCAATTGGGTTGCTTCGCGGACCTTCTCGACGTCTTCGCCACTGGCCGAGTTACCGCTGGAATAGCTGATCATCGCCACCCGCGCCGGAATGCCGAATGCCTCGGCAGAGTCAGCGCTCTGGCGGGCGATTTCAGCCAGTTCCTCGGCGCTGGGGTGCGGGTTCATCACGCAGTCGCCGTACACCAGCACTTGATCGGCGAACAGCATGAAGAACACCGACGACACCAGGCTGCAGCCCGGCGCGGTCTTGATCAATTGCAGGGCCGGGCGGATGGTGTTGGCGGTGGAGTGCACCAGGCCGGACACCAGGCCATCAACCTCGTCCAGCGCCAGCATCATGGTGCCGATCACCACGTTGTCTTCCAGTTGCTGCTCGGCCATGGGCGCGTTCAGACTCTTGCTTTTGCGTAGCGCCACCATGGGCTCCACGTAGCGTTCGCGCACCACTTCGGGGTCGAGAATTTCCAGGCCTTCCGGCAACACGATGCCCTGGGCACTGGCCACCGCCTGTACATCCGCCGGCTTGGCCAGCAGCACGCAGCGGGCAATGCCACGGGCCTGGCAGATGGCGGCAGCTTGCACCATCAGTGGCTCGGCGCCCTCGGGCAAGACGATGCGTTTGTTGGCGTGCTGGGCGCGCTGGATCAGCTGATAGCGGAACACTGCCGGCGACAGCCGCAGTTCCCGTGGCGTGCCGCAGCGCTGGTGCAGCCAGTGGGCGTCGAGGTGGCTGGCGACGAAATCGGTGATGATTTCCGCGCGCTCGCGGTCATCAATGGGAATCTCCTTGTTCAGCTGGTTGAGCTGGGTGGCGGTGTCGTAGGAACCGGTACTCACCGACAGCACAGGCAGCCCCGCCTGCAACGCACCACGGCACAGTTCCATCAGGCGCGGGTCGGGCAGGGTGTCGCTGGTCAGCAGCAGGCCGGCCAGCGGCACGCCGTTGAGCGCCGCCAGGCTCACGGCCAGGATAATGTCGTCGCGGTCGCCGGGGGTCACCACCAGCACGCCAGGCTTGAGCAGTTGCAGGGTGTTGAGCACGGTGCGCGCGCAGATGATGATTTTCGACATGCGCCGGGTTTCATAGTCGCCGGCGTTGATCACCTGGGCGCCCAGCAGTTCGGCCACATCGCGGGTACGTGGGGCGTTGAGGTCGGCCTGGTAGGGGATGCAGCCCAGCAGGCGGAAATCACCGCCGCGCAGCAGCGGCGAGTGCTCCTTCAGGCGGGTGGCGAAGGCTTCCATGCTCTCGTCGGTGCGCACCTTGTTGAGGATCACCCCCAGCACTTTCGGGTCACGTGGGCCGCCGAACAATTGCGCCTGCAATTCCACGCGCCCGGACAGCTCGGCCAACACCTCGGTCTCGCTGGCCGCCGACACCAGGATCACGTCGGCGTCCATGCTCTTGGCCAGGTGCTGGTTGACCCGCGCGGCATAGCTGGCGTGACGGGTCGGCACCATGCCTTCGACGATCAGCACGTCCTTGCCCACCGAGGCTTGCTGGTACAAGGTGATGATCTCTTCCAGCAGTTCATCGAGCTGGCCATCGCCAAGCATGCGCTCCACGTGGGCCAGGCCCAGGGGCTTGGGCGGGTTCAGGCCGTGGGTGCGCGCCATCAGTTCGGTGGAGCGTTCCGGGCCGGTGTCGCCGGGGTGCGGTTGGGCGATGGGTTTGAAGAAACCCACGGTCAGCCCGGCGCGCTCCAGGGTGCGCACCAGGCCAAGGCTGATGGAGGTCAGGCCGACGCCGAAATCAGTCGGCGCGATAAAGAATGTCTGCATGCGAGCTTCCCGAAGTGAGCACTGCGCGGGCGTCGGCCTATGGCTGGCCGATCGCTTGAATCAATTGCCAAGGGTATCGTTAACCACTGCCTGTGCACACCAGCCACAGTGAAAGCTTTTGCCAATATGCAGTGCCCGCTGGCGCGCATCCAGCACCCAGGGGCGCGACTGCCAGGGCGGCTGGTGGCGCAGGTGCTGGGTGTGGCCACAGGAGAGCACGGCCACCCAATGGCCGTCATCGTCCTGGGTGAAATCAATGATGACACTGTGTTTCATCGCGGTCCGTTTGTCCGGGTTGCGTTCGCTTTCGGGCGACGGCTTGGTTACACTTGTTCGTTCTACATACTTATGCAAAAAGGTGTCGCCCCATGCCGATCGCTGCCAACAAGGCTGTCTCCATCGACTATACCCTGACCAACGACGCTGGTGAGGTCATCGACAGCTCCGCCGGCGGCGCGCCGCTGGTGTACCTGCAAGGCGCAGGTAATATCATTCCAGGCCTGGAGAAGGCCCTGGAAGGCAAGGACGTCGGTGAAGAACTGACCGTTGCCATCGAACCTGAAGAAGCCTACGGCGAGTACTCGGCCGAACTGGTCAGCACCCTGAGCCGCAGCATGTTCGAAGGCGTCGACGAACTGGAAGTGGGCATGCAGTTCCACGCTTCCGCGCCGGATGGCCAAATGCAGATCGTCACCATTCGTGACCTGGACGGCGACGACGTCACCGTCGACGGCAACCACCCACTGGCCGGCCAGCGCCTGAACTTCCAAGTGAAGATCGTCGCCATCCGTGACGCCAGCCAGGAAGAAATCGCCCACGGTCACGTGCACGGCGAAGGTGGTCACCACCACTGATCCGCGCATTGACGCACGGGTAAGCGCAAAGGCGCCCGTTCAAGCTGGATGAAATCTCTCAAGAGTACTCATCGGGCTTGGACGGGCGCCTTTTCTGTCTGCTAGTGTTTCGCAGAGCGCTTTTGCGCCACAGGGATATGGATAGGGGAGTTTGTCATGAGTATTTTCCACGACCTTAAACTGCAGGCGCTCGATGGCCAGGAACTGCCCCTGGCGCCCTTCAAGGGCAAGGTGGTGCTGGTGGTCAACGTGGCGTCCAAATGTGGCCTCACGCCGCAATACGCCGCGCTGGAGAACCTGTATCAGACCTACAAGGACCGCGGGTTCAGCGTGCTGGGGCTGCCCTGCAACCAGTTTGCCGGGCAGGAGCCGGGCAGCGAGCAGGACATTGCACAGTTCTGCAGCCTCAACTACGGCGTCACCTTCCCGCTGAGCGCCAAGCTGGAAGTCAACGGCCATGGCCGTCACCGCCTGTACCAGTTGCTGGCGGGCGAGGGCGCGGAGTTTCCCGGCGACATTACCTGGAACTTCGAGAAGTTCCTGGTGGGCAAGGACGGCCGCGTGCTGGCGCGGTTCTCGCCACGTACCACGCCTGACGATCCCACGGTGGTGCACGCCATCGAAAAAGCCCTGGGCTGAGGCGCCTGCCGCCGGGCCCCGGTGCCCGGCATGTGGCTGTTATCACGCCGATCAATAGTACTGGGATGCGTACTCGTGGCGTTTTATGCTGCGACTCTTTGAGCCTTCTTCCAGAGGATCTGCGCATGTCGGTCAACGCTCTGTTCAAGCCGTTCCAGTTGGGTGCCCTGCAGCTGCCGAGCCGCGTGGTCATGGCCCCCATGACCCGTTCGTTCTCGCCCGGCGGCGTGCCGACCGCCAAGGTTGTCGAGTACTACCGTCGCCGCGCGGCGGCCGGTGTGGGCCTGATCATCACCGAAGGCACCACCGTGGGCCACAAGGCGGCCAACGGCTATCCGCACGTGCCGCGCTTCTATGGCGTGGACGCGCTGGCGGGCTGGAAGAAGGTGGTCGACGCCGTGCATGCCGAGGGCGGCAAGATCGTTCCGCAACTGTGGCACGTGGGTAACGTGCGCCGCCTGGGCACCGAGCCCGACGCCGCTGTCCCCGGCTATGGCCCTCAGGGCAAGGTCAAGGACGGCAAGGTGCTGGTCCACGGCATGACTCACGAGGACATCGCCGACGTGATCGCGGCCTTCGCCCAGGCCGCGGCCGACGCCAAGGCCATCGGCATGGACGGCGTGGAGATCCACGGCGCCCACGGCTACCTGGTCGACCAGTTTTTCTGGGAAGGCACCAACCAGCGCGACGATGAATACGGCGGCAGCCTGGCCAAGCGCTCGCGCTTTGCCATCGAGCTGGTCCAGGCCGTGCGCGCCGCGGTTGGCCCGGGCTTCCCGATCATCTTCCGTTTCTCCCAGTGGAAGCAGCAGGACTACAGCGCCCGCCTGGTACAGACTCCCGAGGCCCTGGGCGAGTTTCTGCAGCCGCTGGCCGACGCCGGCGTGGACATCTTTCACTGCTCCACGCGACGTTTCTGGGAACCGGAGTTCGACGGTTCGGACCTCAACCTGGCCGGTTGGACCCGTCAGCTGACCGGCAAGCCGACCATCACTGTGGGCAGCGTGGGCCTGGACGGCGAGTTCCTGCAGTTCATGGTCGACACCGACAAAGTGGCTCAGCCAGCGAGCCTGGAGAACCTGCTCAAGCGCCTGGACGCCGACGAATTCGATTTGGTGGCGGTCGGCCGTGCCCTGCTGGTGGACCCGGACTGGGCGGCCAAGGTGCGCGATGGTCGCGAGCAGGACATCCTGCCCTTCAGCCGGGAAGCGTTGACGAGCCTGGTTTGATCACCAATCCCCCCATGCGCTGCGCGGCGGCCTGACAGGCGCCGCGCAACTGGGTTTCGAATTGCTCGATGATCGCCCCCCAGCCCTGGCGGCTGGCATGCTGGCGCGCATTGAGGCGGATACGGCGCAAGGTTTCACTGTCTTCCAGCAGCCAGCCGGCGGCATCCATGAACGCCTCCTCATCCCCGGGCATGGCCAGGGCACCGTTGTGGCCGTGGCGAATATGCTGGCCGGCGGCGGCCTCGTCGTAGGCCACCACCCCCAGGCCCGAGGCCAGGGCCTCCAGCACCACATTGCCGAAGGTCTCACTCAGGCTGGGGAACAGGAATACGTCACCGCTGGCGTAGTGCGTCGCCAGTTCCTCACCGCGCTGAGCGCCGCAGAAAATTGCTTCGGGCATCAGCTGTTCTAGCTGGCTGCGCTGTGGGCCGTCGCCAACGATCACCAGGCGCAGGCGCTGCAACGGATAATTGAGCTGCAGAGTATCAAGGCTTCTCTTGAGCAGGCCCAGGTTCTTTTCCGCGGCCAGCCGGCCGACATGGATCAGGGCGATGTCGTCGCTGCCCAGGCCCCAGCTGTCGCGCAGCGCCTGGCTGCGGCGTGCGGGGTTGAACAGTTGGCTGTCCACGCCCCGGGACAGCAGCGCCAGGCGTTCGAAGCCGCGCCGCTCCAGGCTCTGGCGCTGAGTGGCGCTGGGCACCAGGGTGAGCTGGGTGCGGTTGTGGAACCAGCGCAGGTAGCCAGTCAGCAGGCGGGTGAGCAGCCCCAGGCCGTAATCGCGGGTGTATTGCTGGAAGTTGGTGTGAAAACCGCTGACCACGGCAATTTTCAAGCGCCGGGCCGCACGCAGGGCATTCAGGCCCAGTGGGCCCTCGGTGGCGATGTAGAGCACGTCCGGGCGCACCCGGCGCCATCGCCGCAGCAGCTTGTGCATGGACGCCTGGCCCCACTGCAAGCCGGGGTAGCCTGGCAGCGGCCAGCCGCGGCACAGCAGCACTTGGTCGTCTATTGCCCCCCGTTCGTCGATATTTTGCCGAGGGCGCACGATTTCCACCTGGTGGCCACGGGCGCGCAGGCCTTCACTCAGGCGGCCAAGTGTATTGGCCACTCCGTTGATTTCGGATGGAAAGGTTTCGGTAACCAGGGTAATGCGCAGCGATGGTGTGGTCATGTAACCAGTGTCGGATCAGGCGATTGCGCGCATGTGTCACGGCCATGACGAATTGATGACGCTGAACGAGCAGGCGCAAATCGCCTAGTGTTTAGAAACACCCCGCGCGCATTCCGGTGATCGTCATGTCCGATAACCTTTACGCGCCGCCCCAGGCGGATCTGCGTATGCCGGCGGTCAGGGAGCCCGCGTTCTATACGGTTTCAGCAGGAAAGTTCTTCACCTTGTTTTTCGCCAGCCTCGGCCTGTACCTGTTGTACTGGTCGTGGAAGAACTGGCGACGCTACCAGCGCGCCACCGGTGCCAATGTGTCGCCTTTGGCGCGTGGCCTGCTGCCGCTGTTTTTCACCCATGCCCTGCTGTTTCGCGCCGAGGACCTGCTGCACGAGCGCGGCATGCACTACATCGAGCCGCCGGAGCGCTGGGCCAACCGTTTCGTGGTGGCGACGGTGCTGGGGTTGCTGTTCAACGGCATGGCGCGCAACGACATCGGCTACCCGCTGACCGACCTGGGGGCGCTGGCGATGCTGTTCGTGCAGGGGCTGGCCGTGTGCAAGGGCCAGCAATTGCTGAACTTCGCCGCCGACGACCCGTTGGGCGAAAGCAATGCGCGGCTGCGTTGGGTGGATTATGTGTGCCTGGTACCGGGGGTGCTGGTGTGGTTGTTCATTTTGCTGGCGTACTGGGCTGATTCGGCCTGATCAGGCCGCGCCAAGGCCCTCAACCGCGCTCACGCACCCAGAACAGCGTGGCACCAGCCACGGCGGCGGGCATCATCAGCAGGTTGACCACCGGTATCAGAAGTACCAGGTAGACAATCGCGCCGAACCCCAGGCTCTGCCAGCGCTTCTCGCGCAGCCAGGCGAGCATGTCGGGCCAGCTCATCTTGTGGTTGTCGGCGGGGTAGTCGATGTACTGGATTGCCATCATCCACACCCCGAACAGCAGCCACAGCGGTGCCGCCACGATGTTCACCACCGGGATCAGTGACAGCACGAACAACGCCAGGGTACGCGGCAGGAAATAGCCCAGCTTGCGCATCTCGCGGTTCAGCGTGCGCGGCACCTCGCGGGCCAGTTCTGCCCACTTGAACGGCGGAAATTCATCCTTGCCGCGCACCACCACTTCCACCTTTTCAGCCAGGAAGCTGTTGAACGGCGCCGCCACGATATTGGCAACCAGGGTGAAGCAGAAGAACACCATCAGCACCACCAGGGCCACGAACAGCGGCCACAGGATGTAGCTGAGGAAACTCAGCCACGAGGGCAGGCTGGGCATCAGGTGGTCCACCCATTGGCCGAAGGCGTGGCCGGCGAAATAGATCAGCCCTGCGAACAGGACCAGGTTGATGCCCAGCGGCAGCAGGACAAATAGCCGCAGGCCAGGGCTCAGGACCAATTTCAGGCCTTCGCGCAGGTACTGCGGGCCGGACAGGACAGGGGCGTGCATGGTGTGCTCCGTAGTGAAAACCGCCCGACATTACCGGCTTTGCGCCCGACGGGAAAGTGAAGTCGCGGCTTGGAAACTCACTGTAACAAAGCCCCGGGAAGATAGGTCGAAACGCATAGACGCGGCCTATGAGGTGGATTGTGAAACGATATTTCCTTACCCTTGCCCCTCTCGCTACAGTGCGCACATCAAATTTCTCAACCCTTTCCAGTCTTTCAACTTTCAAGGAGCTTTCATGAGCATTCTGGTCAACAAACAGGCCCCCGACTTCGACGCCCCAGCGGTACTGGGCGACGGTTCGATCGTCGACAGCTTCAAACTGTCCTCGCTGCATGGCAAGTATGTAGTGTTGTTCTTCTGGCCTCTGGACTTCACCTTCGTGTGCCCGTCCGAGATCATTGCGCACAACAACCGCATGGCCAAGTTCCGTGAGCTGGGCGTGGAAGTGGTGGGCGTTTCCGTGGACTCGCAGTTCACGCACTACGCCTGGCGCAGCACCCCGGTGGAGAAGGGCGGCATCGGCGAAGTCGAATTCACCATGGTTGCCGACGTGAAGCACGAGATCACCCGTGCCTATGGCATCGAACACGAAGACGGCGTGGCCCTGCGTGCCTCGTTCCTGATCGACCAGAAAGGCGTGGTACAGCACCAGGTGGTCAACAACCTGCCGCTGGGCCGTGAAGTGGACGAGATGGTACGCCTGGTCGAGGCGCTACAATTCACCGAGCAGTATGGCGAAGTCTGCCCGGCAGGCTGGCGCCCAGGCCAGAAAGGCATGAAGGCCGACGCCAAGGGCGTGGCCGATTACCTGGCCGAGAACGCCACCAGCCTGTAAGCGGTTTCCAGGACGGGTGAGCAATAGCCTTCCCCAAGGTTTCAGCCGTCCTTTTTTAATTCCAGCCGGTTCGCCGGCACTGCGACCCTGGCGCTACAATGGCCGGTCCAAAGGAGTCAGCCATGTCTGAAGCACGTCATTCCCGAGTGATCATCCTCGGTTCCGGCCCTGCCGGTTACAGCGCTGCCGTCTACGCAGCCCGCGCCAACCTCAAGCCGCTGCTGATCACCGGCATGCAGGCCGGCGGTCAACTGACCACCACCACCGAAGTCGACAACTGGCCGGGCGACGTCCACGGCCTGACCGGCCCGGCGCTGATGGAGCGGATGCGTGAGCACGCCGAGCGTTTCGAGACCGAGATCGTCTTTGACCACATCAACTCGGTTGATCTGGCCGGTAAACCGTTCTCGCTCACCGGCGACAGCGGCACCTACACCTGCGACGCGTTGATCATCGCCACTGGCGCCAGCGCCCGCTACCTGGGCCTGCCGTCGGAAGAAACGTTCATGGGCAAGGGCGTTTCCGCCTGCGCCACCTGCGACGGTTTCTTCTACCGCAACAAGCCGGTCGCCGTGGTTGGCGGCGGCAACACGGCCGTGGAAGAGGCGCTGTACCTGGCCAACATCGCCAGCAAGGTAACCCTGGTGCACCGCCGCGAGACGTTCCGCGCCGAGAAGATTTTGATCGACAAGCTGCACGCCCGTGTGGCCGAAGGCAAGATCGAGCTCAAGCTCAACGCCACCCTGGACGAAGTGCTGGGCGACAACATGGGCGTGACCGGTGCGCGCCTGAAGAACAACGACGGCACCTTCGACGAGATCAAGGTGGACGGCGTGTTCATCGCCATCGGCCACACCCCGAACACCTCGTTGTTCGAAGGCCAGCTGGCGCTGAAGGATGGTTACATGGTGGTGGCTGGCGGCCGTGAAGGCAACGCCACGGCTACCAGCGTGGAAGGCGTGTTCGCCGCTGGCGACGTGGCTGACCACGTGTACCGCCAGGCCATCACCTCGGCCGGCGCTGGCTGCATGGCTGCGCTGGACGTGGAACGCTACCTGGATGGCCTGCAGAACGCTCAGTTCTGACAGGTTTCGCCCAGGCACAAAAAACCGGCCATCACGGCCGGTTTTTTTGTGCCTGGGCAATCAGCCCTTGCGCGTCAGCGGCTGGCCGGCAAATTTCACCCCGGCCAGGCCGTGGGCGATCAGGTTGCGGATGTTGCCGTGGTCGCTGCCTTCGGGGGTGGCCAGCACCGAACGGTAGTGCTCGCCGAACGCCAGCAGCACGTGCTGGTCGCTCAGGCCTTCCAGCACGGCCAGGCCGATGGTCTTGCACGAGCCTTCGTTCTGGCCGGCGGCGTTTTCGACTTCGCCGTTGGTGAAGGCCTGCGGCTGGTAGTCATAGTGCGCAGCAACGAATGCCAGGGTGTCGGCGAACAGATGTTCGCCGCTGTCGAGGCTGGCGCGCAGGGTATTCAAGTCAGTCATGCTGTTTTCCTTTGGCGAACGCCGCTTGCTGGTCGGCGTTGGCTTCTTTTTGATAAAGGTCTTTCCACTGGCCGTATGGCATGCCATACACCACTTCGCGGGCATCATCGAGGCTGACCTCGATGTGCCGCTCGTCGGCCTCGGCCTTGTACCACTTGGACAGGCAGTTGCGGCAGAAGCCGGCCAGGTTCATCAGGTCGATGTTCTGCACGTCAGTGCGCTTGCCCAGGTGCTCCACCAGGCGGCGGAAGGCTGCGGCTTCGAGTTCCAGGCGTTGTTGATCGTTCATGGCAGGTTCCGTTCAGCGCCGCGCCGCGAGGGTGATGGACACCGACTCGGCGAAACGCAGGGCATGGGGTTTGTCGACTTCGACTTCGGCGTACAGCACGGCCTCGTTGGCCATCACCAGGTCGAGCAGTTCCTGGGTCAGGCGTTCGAGCAGGGCGAAGCGATTGCCTTCAACGTGCTGGATCACCGCCTTGGTGATGGTGCGGTAGTTCAGCGCGTGGTCGATGTCGTTGTCGCGCACTGCTTCCTGGGCCGCGTAGAGGATGGTGAGGTTGATCAGCACATCCTGCTTGTTGAGGATTTCGTCCTCGTTGATTCCGATGAAGGTGCGCAGGCACAGGTCTTTGACCCGGATGCGTGCCATTCCTGGCTCCAGTTGTGGCATTGCTACTTGCTCCGTCCAATCAATTGCAGGAATTCCTGGCGGGTGGTGCTCGAGTCGCGGAAGGCGCCAAGCATCACCGAGGTGTTCATTACCGAGTTCTGTTTCTCGACCCCGCGCATCATCATGCACATGTGCTTGGCCTCTATCACCACCGCCACCCCGGCCGCGCCGGTCACATCACGCACCGCCTCGGCGATCTGACGGGTGAGGTTTTCCTGAATCTGCAGGCGGCGGGCGAACATGTCGACGATGCGCGCGATCTTCGACAGGCCCAGTACCTTGCCGGTGGGGATATAGGCCACGTGGGCCTTGCCGATGAACGGCAGCAGGTGGTGTTCGCACAGCGAGTACAGCTCGATGTCCTGGACGATCACCATCTCATCGTTGTCGGAGGCGAACAGCGCACCATTGACGATCTCTTCCAGCGTCTGGTTGTAGCCGTGACACAGGTACTGCATGGCCTTGGCGGCGCGCTTGGGGGTGTCGAGCAGGCCTTCGCGTTCAGGGTCTTCGCCCAGCTCCTTGAGAATTTCGCGGTAGTGCTGCGGCAGGCTTGGGTTCATGAGACAACATCCTCGCGCGGGGCGCTTATTTTACGTGCCGGCCGCCGTTGACGGTCAAGGTAGTGCCGGTGACATAGGGGTTATCGAGCAGGTAACGCAGGCTCTGGTACACAACGCCGGGCCCCGGTTCGATGCCCATGGCCGACTTGGCCAGGGTCTTGGCGCGGTACGCCGCGTCGTCGTCTTCGTTGAACATCAGCAGCGCCGGGGCAATGCCGTTGACCTTGATGCGCGGCGCGTATTTGGCCGCGAACGACAGGGTCAGGCTGTCCAGCCCGGCCTTGCTGGCGCAATAGGCGATGTGCTTGCTGCTGCCCTTGCGCGTGACGTCGTCGCTGATGTGCACGATGTCGGCCACGGGGCTTGCGTGCAGCAGGTCGGCGCAGTGCAGGTTGATCAGGTACGGCGCGAGCATGTGCACGCTGACCATGCGGGCGAACGCTTGGGCTTCCTCGCCTGCGGTTTCTGCCTGCCAGGCCGATGCATTATGAACGATGGCGCGCAGGCTGCCGGTGTGTTTCTTCAGGGTGTCGATGAACGCGAGTATGCCGGCCTCGCTGTCGAAGTCACCAAACAGGGTGACCGCCCCGCGTTCGCGCAGGCGCTCAAGGCTGTCGCGTTCAGTGCGGTAGCTGACAATCACCGGCTGGCCTTCGTCCAGCAGGCGCTCGGCACAATAAAGCCCGACGCGCTGGCTGGCACCGGTGATCAGGATAGGGGCAGGGCGGGACATGCAAAAGCTCGCGGCAGGTATCTACCGCGAAGTTATACCAGTGGGCCGGCATTGTACAACCGCCGTGGGGCGCGGCTACAACGCTGTCAGGACTGCTGCGCCGCCAAGGTCCGCTGAGGCGAGGGGTGCAACCAGTTGTGCAGCAACCGCGTGGACAGCGGTATGAAGAAAAACACCATGATCGGCGTCAGGGCCAGGGTGCTGACCAGGATGCGCGGCACCAGGCTCAACTCGCCCAGCAACGGCCCCAGCACGAAGTTGAACAGCAGCGAGACTGGAAAGAACGCCAGCCAGATGGCCACTGCCTGCTTCCAGCGTGGCGGCCGTGCGTGGCCGGTATCGCCGAACCAGCCACCAATGCCGCTGACCCGGTGCTCATGGGGCTGGGCGAACAGGCCACTGCCACGGCTCAGCCAGGCGCTGCGCGACGCTGAATGTTCCCAGGCATGCAGGGTGGCTTCGTCGGCGAAGCGGAAAATGATCTGGAATTCGTCGTCATCGGGTGGCGGGGCCAGTACGCCCGAGCCCAGGTAACCGGGAAAGTCGGTGGCCAGTTGTTCGCCTTCGCGCAGCCAGGCAATCAGGTCGTGGTAGCGGCCATTGGCGACGCGGCGCGCAACCATCAGGGTGACGGGTGGGGTAGACATTGTGTATCTCCGTGCAAAACGGGCCTCCCGGGTAGGGCACGCCTCTGAATGCAGGACCGGGGTGGTGGCCTGCATGGGAAAAATCATGCAAGGATTATTCCTGTCCTTGCGAAATAAGCCAGTGCTGTTTTGCTGGCGTCAGCTTTCTGGCCGATTGGGTTGTAGTTGCGAACAGCGGTACAATGCGCCGACATTCCCCAACGCCTTGGCACATCGACGATGTCAGACTCCGTTCCCGCCTCCGCCGCTGCCGGCGACTCCTCGCGCCAGGAGCTGTTTCCCATCCGCGAGGTGGCACGCTTGACCGGTATCAATCCAGTGACATTGCGTGCCTGGGAGCGCCGTTATGGGCTGGTACAGCCCACCCGCACCGAAAGTGGGCACCGCCTGTACTCCCAGGCCGACATTGACGAGGTACGCAGCATCCTCGGCTGGATCGAGCGTGGCGTGGCGGTCAGCAAGGTGGGCAAGATTCTCGCGCGCAGCAATGCGCAAAAGGATACGGCCTCGACCGTGGAGCGCCCGTTGGCCACCAGCGAATGGGCCGAATGGCAGGCGCAAGTGCGCCGCGCCGTGCAGGCGTTCGACGAGCGGCGCCTGGACCAGGTCTACGGCCAAGTGTTCTCCAGTTACCCCATGGTGGTGGTGTTCCAAGACGTGCTGATGCCGGTGTGGCAACAGTTGCTGTTGCGCCAGGACAGTTTCGGACAAACCAGTGAATGGTTGTTCCTCGACGGTTTCCTGCGTGGCCGCATCCTGCAACGCCTGCAGCTGCTGCGTCATCAGGGCCAGGAAAGCACCGTGCTGCTGGCCGCCATCCCCGGCGAGTGCCGCGAACTGGAGCTGCTGGTGGCGGCACTGTTGATGGGCAGTGGTGACATCGCCGTGCAGGTGTTGGCCCTGGGGCAGCCGTTGGAAGAGCTGAGCCTGGTGTGCGATAAGCTGGGGCCGCAGGCCATGGTGCTGTTCTCCAACCACCCGCCCGCTGCGGACGCCCCCAAGCGCCTGCGCAAGCTGGGGTTGACCCTGGACTGCCCGCTGATGCTGGCCGGTGAGGCCAGTGACCTGCTGCACGATGCCCTGGTGAACACCGAGGTGGCCTGCCTGGGCAGCGACGGGCGCCTGATGCAACGTCGGCTGCAACAGTACCTGGCGGGCCACCTGGATACTTGAGGGGCCTCAGGCGTGCAGTTGCGGATGGGTGCGGCGGTGCTGGGCGAGGATGTACTGGCGCAGGCGTTCGGTTTCCTGCGCGTCGTTCTGGCTGAGGCGGTAAGCGTAATGGCCCTGCTCGGTCTTGCGCTGCAAGGTACCGCGCAGCGGCATCGGCTCGTGGCCTTCAGGGTTGAACCACAGTGAGAAGCGCCGGGGCGGCTTGTGCCCATTGCGCATTTCCAGCAGCACACCTTGAAAGGAAATTTCCCGCACCCAGAAGTCGGTGATCCGGCCCTGATTGTTTTCCAATACCACCGGCGTATTCAGCGTCAGGCGCCAGGGGCGTACCACCGCGCCTTCTTCGTAGATGCTCGGGGCCCCCAGTTTCAGGTGCACGGCGTGGAATTCGTCTTCCACCAGGTGCAGCGGAAAGCTCAACTGCTGGTTTTCGAAATGGGCCTGGATGGTGACCTGTTCGTTGGCCACCAGGCGCGTCAGCAGGTCGCGGATCTGCGTGCCGCCATTGACCAGCAGGCTGGCCGTGGTGTCGCGCACGTTCAACTGCGGGTTGTGCTGCATGGTTCGAATGAAATCCAGCTCATCCTGAGTGAGGAGGGCATCAACTGGCATGATCAAGCTCGGGGGGCGGGTGATACGGTTGGTCGAACAGTAGACAACAAAGACGGTACTTTGTTATCGCCGTTGGTCGTTTTGCAGCGCACGAATCTGTGCCCGCGCTTCATCCAGCTCGCGCTGCAATTCCAGCACCCGCTGTTGGGCCTCGACCTGCTCGGTGACATCCTTCTGGATACCAATGAAGTAGGTGAGTTTGTCAGCCTCGTTGTACACCGGGGTAATCGACAGTTCGTTCCAGAATGCCGAGCCATCCTTGCGGTAATTGCGTAGGCGCTGGCGGCACGGTTCGCCGTTGTCGATGGCCTGGCGGATCAGTTGCAGCACGCTTTCGTCGCGGTCGCCGTTCTGCAGGAAGCGGCAGTCTTGGTACAGGATTTCATGGGAGCTGTAGCCGGTCAGTCGCTCGAAGGCCGGGTTGACATAGATGAGGATATTGTCATCGCCCTCCTGTTCAGCCACCACGATTCCATCATTGGAAGCATCCATCATCCTTTGCAGCAGCTTGGCGTTGATCATGTCGAGGTATTCCACAGCAGTCCAACAGCCATTCTAGAGGAACGCCCGACGGCGCACATCCCCCGTGACTGGCCCATGGCCAGTTACCTCGCGCCTGCGGTGGTTGTTCCGGCCTGATACTATCGGCCTTTTGACCCTGCCCAGGACCCTTCATGAAAGTTGTTATTCTGTCTGGCTCTGTGTACGGCACCGCTGAAGAAGTGGCCCGTCACGCCAAGTCCCTGCTCGAAGACGCCGGTTTCGAGACCTTCTACAACCCGCGTGCCAGCCTTGAAGAGCTGCTGGGCGCGGCACCCCAGGCGCTGCTGGCCGTGACCTCGACCACCGGCATGGGCGAGTTGCCGGACAACTTGCAACCCTTGTACTCGCAGTTGCGCGACCAACTGCCGGCGGCGCTGCGCGGCTTGCCCGGCGCAGTGATCGGCCTGGGCGACGCCAGCTATGGCGATACCTTTTGCGGTGGTGGCGAGCAATTGCTGGAGCTGTTCGCGGAGTTGGGCGTGGAAAACCTGCAGGACATGCTGTGCCTGGACGCCAGCGAATCGGTGACGCCGGAAGCCGATGCCGAGCCGTGGCTGGCCGAGTTGATCACCCGCCTGAAGGCACGTTGACCGCGCATGACCCTGCCTGCACGAGATGTTTCTGGGATCCATTATCTGATTGATTTTGTTCGTGACTCGCAAGGCCAATAAGCTGGCTGCGAAGGCAATTACCGTGGCGCAGGGGGCTGGTTAGACTCCTGCATCAAGGAGAGCACGTGACAGTGCCGAGGTAATGACCGTGACCACAGTTCATGTTCCGCCGACGTCAATTGTCCGCCACCGGCTTCAGCGCACCCCCCAGTCACCCACCGCGCTGGTGCCGGAGCAGTTTCAGCAGGGACGCCATGTCACGCCGTTGGGCGAAATTCCTTTGCGCGCCTGGCGTACCCGCGGCCAGACCTTCGATTTCCAGGGCCACGCCATACGTTACTGGGTGGCAGGCCAGGGCGAACCGCTGCTGTTGCTGCATGGTTTTCCGACCGCCAGCTGGGACTGGCACTACCTGTGGCAGCCTCTGGCCCAGCGCTACCGCCTGATTGCCTGCGACATGCTCGGCTTCGGCGACTCCAGCAAGCCGATTGCCCACGACTACAGTCTGATCGAGCAGGCTGACCTGCAACAGGCGTTGCTGGCCCACCTGAACATCCGCCAACCGGTGCACGTGCTGGCCCATGACTACGGCGACAGCGTCGCCCAGGAATTACTCGCCCGGCACCAGTTCGGCCAGGCGCAAATCGCCAGTTGCGTGTTTCTCAACGGCGGCCTGTTTCCCGAAGCCCACCATGCGGTGCGCATGCAGAAGCTGCTGCTCAGCCCGCTGGGGTGGCTGGTCAGCCGTACGTTCAACCGCGAATCGCTGGTCAACAGCGTGATGCAGATCTACGGGCCAAACACCCGCCCCAGCGAAAGCGCGCTGGATGACTGGTGGAGCCTGATTCGCGCCAATCAGGGAACGCGCGTGCTGCACCGCCTGTGCGGCTACCTGGTGGAGCGGCGCCAGCGGCGCGACCGCTGGGTCACCGCCATGCAGCACGCGGGCGTGCCCATGCGCTTTATCAACGGTGGCCTGGACCCGGTGTGCGGCAAGGCCATGGTCACGCGTTGCCGCCAGCTGATCTACCGCGCTGACACGGTGCTGCTGCCCGACATCGGCCATTACCCTCATACCGAAGCGCCGGAACAGGTGCTCGCGCATTACCTGGCCTTCCGCGGCCACCTGCAGGCCCAGGCGCTTCAGCGCGCCTATTGCTGAAGGCGCGACGCGGGGATCATCCCGCTGCCTTATCGTCGCGTATTCAGGCAGGCCTGACTTTATTGTGACGGGTACGCTCGTGCACGACACTGCCGCCATGACCATCGTGCTGCCAGGAGTTGTGACATGAGCGAAGCCATCCGTTTCGAAGATAAAGTAGTGATTGTCACGGGCGCCGGGGGCGGGCTGGGCCGTGCTCACGCGTTGCTGTTCGCCCGCCACGGTGCGCGCGTGGTGGTCAACGACCTGGGCGGCTCCACCCACGGCGAAGGCGCCAATGCCTCGGCTGCAGACCGCGTGGTCGCGCAGATCCGTGAGGAAGGCGGCACCGCCGTGGCCAGCCACGAATCGGTCACCGACGGTGACAAGATCGTGCAACAGGCCCTGGACACCTTTGGCCGCGTGGATGTGCTGGTCAACAATGCCGGCATTCTGCGCGACAAGACCTTCCACAAGATGGAAGACAGCGACTGGGAGCAGGTGTACCAGGTGCACGTGCAGGGCGCCTACAAACTCACCCACGCCGCCTGGCCGCACCTGCGTGAGCAGAACTTCGGCCGGGTGATCTTTACCTCGTCCACCTCGGGTATCTACGGCAACTTCGGCCAAGCCAACTACGCCATGGCCAAGCTGGGCCTGTATGGCCTGACCCGCACCCTGGCGCTGGAAGGGCGCAAGCACAACATCCTGGTCAACGCCATCGCCCCCACTGGCGGCACGCGCATGACCGAAGGGCTGATCCCGCCGGAAGTGTTCAACCTGCTCAAGCCGGAACTGGTCAGCCCGCTGGTGGTGTACCTGGGCAGCGAGCAATGCCAGGACACCGGTGGCCTGTACGAAGTGGGCGGCGGCTGGGTAGGCAAAGTACGCTGGGAGCGCAGCCTGGGCGTGGGCTTCGACCCGCATCAGGGCATGGCCGTGGAAGATATCGCGCGGCAGTGGGCCAATATCGGCAACTTCGACGACGCCGTGCACCCGGCGGATAATGTCGAGGCGTTGCGGGAAATGATGGCGAATCTGAAGCAGTACTAGGCTCTGTACGAAATATATATTTCGGCATCAGTGCTGGCACTTGGCCCCAATCTTAATAATAAGTAACGTGCGTTTATCGCACCCATAAAAAAGGCCGCTGTAACACAGCGGCCAAGTAAGACGTTTGATCAAGGAGCTTCAAATCAACGTCGGTGAACAAGGTGTCGCCAGGCCAGGCAGGCCGGGGATCTCATCGGACGATACACAATGAAGATTAATTCATCATTAACCCTTGGGGTTCAGGTTAGTTCCCTGGGCGACTGAACAAATAGTAGGCGTTAGTTGTGGATTGAAAAATACCAGTTTGCGACAATGACTATTACCGTCACTGCAATAGTCCCAGACATGTCGCCGACTCGAATGCCATTCAAAGCACTTCCCCTCGCGCTGATCGTTGCCGCCGGCGTGGCCAGCACGTCGCCCGCGCAGGCGCTGCCGTTCAACGTCGGCGACGTGGAGGGCCAGTTCGACACGAACCTGACCTTCACCACGCTGTGGGGCACGGACAATGCCGACCACCGCCTGGTGGGCGCCAGCAACGGCGGCAGCGGGCATTCAAGCCTGGGGGACGATGGCCGCTTGAACTTCGACCGTGGCCAGGCATTCTCCAAGCGGCTGCAAGGGGAACACGCCCTGACCTTGAAATATGGCGACAGCGGCGCGTACGTGCGGGGTCGCTATTGGTATGACTTTGCCGAGCAGGACGGGGCCCAGGACTTCAAGTCCATCAGCGACCGTGGCCGTGAAGAAGGCGCCCGCGCCGCCGGCGGCGAGTGGCTGGATGCTTACGTCTACCACCATTACAGCCTTGGCGCGCAGCCAGGCACTGTGCGCGTTGGCCGCCAGGTGGTGAACTGGGGTGAGAGCCTGTTCATCGGCAACTCCATCAACAGCATCAACCCGGTGGACCTGTCCACGCTGCACCAGCCGGCAGAAACGGTCACTGACAGCCTGTTGCCGACCAATCTGCTGTACGTGTCCCAGAGCCTGACCGACAGCCTCACCTTGGACGCCTTTTACCAACTGCAATGGGACGCGTCCCAGGCCGAGAACTGCGGCACCTATTTCGCCGATGACATCACCGCCCGTGGCTGCAGCCGTGGTTTCACCGTGCCCTCGTCGCTGGCGCCGCAACAGGGCCAGGGCTACCAAGTGACCAGTGAAGGCGTGGTGGTACCCCGTGGCCACGACGAACGCGCCCGTGATGGCGGCCAGTGGGGCACGGCCCTGCACTGGCTGGTCGATGACGTCGACTACGGCCTGTACTTCATGAATTACCACAGCCGCCAGGCCTTCATCCAGACCCGCAACGGGGTGGGCATCCCGTCGGGCCTGGGTGCCCTGACCAACGCCCAGGCCGAGGATGCCAGCCTGCTGACTGGCAGCTACAACCTGCAGTACCCGGATAACATCCAGCTGTACGGTGCCAGTTTCTCCACCGTGCTGCCCACCGGCGGCACCTGGCGCGGCGAACTCAGCTACCGCCCCAATGCGCCGGTGCAGCGCAACCTGGCCGACCTCACCGAGGCGCTGTATGGCCCGGCCGGGGAGGTCAACAGCGGCTACGAACGCAAAGCCATCACGCAGTTGCAAAGCAGCCTCAGCCAGGACTTCGACGAAGTGCTGGGTGCCGAGCGCCTGTCGCTGGCCGCGGAGGCGGCGTGGGTGCATGTGGACGATGTGTCCGCCAGCGACCGCCTGGGACGTGACGCCGTGTTTGGCACCGCGGGCAATGGCGGCTTCGTCACCAGCAATGCCTGGGGCTACCGCGCCCGTGCCGAACTCAGCTACCGCGATGTGCTGCCCGGGCTGGTGCTCAAGCCTAACCTGGCCTGGTCCCACGATGTGAGCGGGTACGGCCCCAACGGCCTGTTCAACCAAGGGGCCAAGGCCCTGAGCGTAGGGGTGGACAGCGTTTTCGATGATACTTACACGTTGGGCGTGGCCGTGACCGACTTCATGGGGGGCAAATACAACACGTTGAAAGACCGGGATTATGTTTCCATGGTGCTGGGCGCGAAGTTTTAACCTAATGCTCGATACGCTTGAAAAGCTGTGATCTGCGCAATGAAAGTTGCACTGGTAAAGCGCTTCAAGTGCCGTGTTATTGAGAGGGTTAGTTGCAGCGCCTGTTCCAAGTCCGGCCGGTGCCGCGGCAATGGCGGTGCGCAGCAGCGTTTCCTCGTTGCCGCAGCGTGGCTCCCTGAGCAGACTGCTTGCACTGTTCAAGGAGCGTCAACGATGAAAGGATTCAACGGCACTATTTCGTCCAACTCACCGCCCGATCCGGCGTTGCTCAACATTATCTCGGCCACTCTCGGCTTCAAGGCCCTGTGCGCGCGGTTGCCGTCGGTACTGCAGCCCCGGGATGACGAGGTGCTGGCACGCCTGGACAACGTGTGGCAGGAACGTGGCGGCGTTGCGCTGTTTGATCGAGCCGTCGGGTGTTTTTCCAGCTTGCTAGGCGCGCAGGTTCAGGGGCTGCAGCAACACAAGGTGATCAATAGCGACAATGCGCAGCGTTTGACCGCATGGCTTTCAGACACGTCGGGCACCGACGTTCACGGCATCACGCTCACCGATGGCGACGGCCAGGCCAGCACGCTGCACACGGCTTATGTGTTCGGCACACTGCAGCAGGCGCCTGCTGAGTCTGCGCCCTATGCCCCGGAATACTTCGTCTGGTTATGGACACCTGGCAACGGCATCGAGCAGTTCCCCACCCTGGGCTGGATGACTGACAGGCTGCTGCGCCGGGCCGCCGCCAAGAAAGGGCCTGCATTGCTGGCTTATCCGCCCCTCGGCGACGAGCTCGACCCGCACACTTGCACACTGAGCTTCAAGCCGGTGCAAGTACCCTTGGCAGAGCACATTGTGGCCGAGGTGGTGAGCTGTCAACGTTCCCTGCTGCGTGATGCGCTGGCTGCCGAGGATCAGCCCCAGGTGGACCAGGTTGTCGGGCTGAGTACGCTGAACAAGGGGCTTGACGCTCATTTGGGCGAGCTGTTGCGTGCCTATCACGTTCGTACCTTGCCGGCGTGGCTGCGGCACGCGACCGAGGACCAGCGCGAGGCCTACCGCGATGGCGAAGCAGCGCTCAGCGCGGCCCAGCAAGCGTATGACAGCGAATTCAAACCGTTCAGTACCCATCAGGCTTACGCCCGGCAGCAGATCATGGATTTTCTGGCCGCGGAATTGGCCATTGACCTTGATCCCGAGTCCGTCAGCGTCGATACCCGCTTCCAGCTGGCAAGCAAAGGCATCAACGAAACTGTGCTCGAGCGTACGACGCTTGTGGCGTTCGGGTTGCAGGAACTCACGGCCCAGCACCTGCAGGTGACGGTGGACGATGCCTTGCAGGCGCAGGGCGTCACCCCTGATCTGTTGTGGCGCATGCACGCCCAGTTGGACCTGCGCGTGCGTTACTACGCCGCGTTAAAGCAGCACTACAATCAGCCCGCTACTCAGCAGCGGCTGGCCGATGTGCTGAGCCTGCGGTTGGCCCTCACATTGCGGGCTGCGCGTTACCAGGACCACGCCGATCACGACCTGATCAGCGCCGTCGAAAATGTCCGGGCCGCGCCGACCAAACCCTTCGAGCCGGGCATGCAGGTTGGCCAGGTGTTGGCCACCGCGCGCAAGATCCCACTGCGAGACCTGCTGGTTCTCGGGATCGGCGAGGGTGCGGCGCAACGGTTGATGCTGTACGCGCCTGGCTCGCCCGCAGGGCGCGATATTCTCGTGTTCGATTCGCAGCGCCAATTGAATGTAGAGGTCAGCGGCTGGGTATTGACCGAAGCTGGCAGGTACTACCTGACGGCCCAGGTGCCCGTGGCATCGCGTGCACGCACGCGACGATCGCTGGAGCGAGCCGCTCGGCGTCCCGGTGGCAAAGTGCTGACCTCGTTGGTGGTGCAATGGCGGGAGAACGCCAGCTTTTGTGACGCCATGCTGCTATTCGCCCGCAACAAGGCGGCCATCCATGTGGATGAGTTCAGCGACCTGACACCCGCCTGGTACCGCAAGGCCGATGCCGACACGCGCGTGGGCATGGCTCACCTCGACAAGCGCCTGTCGCACATGCGCAAGGCGTTTGCCCGCTCCAGCAGCTACACACCCTTCACCGACTTCGCCCGCCAGGACGTCCAAGCCAGGCTGGACAGCTTGGTCGAACGCCATCAGCCAAGCCAGCGCCACGACTGTGACAAGCTGATCATCCATTACGAACCTCACGGTGACATCAGCCTGCTACGAGCCGCCATGGATGATCTGCGTTTTGATACGCCTTTTGTTCTGGGCAGTCTCTCGTCTGCCGTGGGGTATTCCGTGCAGGGGCTGCCGTTCGCCGGTGTGCTGGCCATCGCCGAGGAGGCGCGGTTGGCGCAACGCTACATGGCCAATATTCAGCAGCGCTTCCTTGACAGTTCGGAACCAGGTTATGAGCGTCGTCTGGACCTGTTTTTCGACATCAGCCAGGCGGAAATGAAACGTGCCTGCATCAGCCAGGGCGCCGCCGGCCAGATCACTGCGCAACAGGCAGCGTGGCTGGGCACCATGATCGATGAGCTTGACGACCTTGAACCGCCCATTGTGGGCGGTGACCGCACATTCGAAAAAACCGGTATCTACCGCTTGGGCGTTGACGGCCGGTGCGTTCATGGCGCCTATATTTTCCGCCATCGCAGCGACGATGGCAGTCAACAGGATCTGCTTTACACCCCGCAGGCGCCTGATGGTCTCTGGTTCCGCCCACTCAATGGCTTGCGTGATGCCCTTGAACAAGGCAGCTTCGAGGATTACCTCTACAACCGAGTGCGCTACAAGGACCAGCGCGTCATAGGCTCGCTATTGGAGCGCTGGAAAGGCTCTCAGTATCCTGCGCACCTTATTGACCCGGCCATCGCGCCCCATAGTCGCGTGGCGCTGTGGCGCGATGAGTTTGTCGAGCGAATGCAGGGCGTGGTGCTGGACGTCGATGAGTCAACCGTGACGGCAGCGGAGCGGGTTTCCGAGATATTCGAAAGCCTGATACTGAACGTGCTGACCATCGCCGTGGCGCCGTTCGCGCCGGCGGCGATGGCGCTGAACATCTTCCTGACCGCCCGCAGCTTGATCAGGGGCGTACAGTCTTACCAGGATGGCGATCGCGCAGCGGCGTTCTGGCACTTCATCGATGTGGTGCATGGTGTCACGTCGATCACCACGGCCCGGGATGTCCTCAAGGAAACAGTGGCCAAAGCGCTGTTCAAAGGCTTCGCGCCGGCTGCGGTGGTGCGCTTGATCGATGAGATGGACATTGTGTTGACCACCGAGCTGACGAACTTCCTAAAGACCCAGATCAGCGAAAACGATGAGTAGCGCCCTGACCTCATTACGCTTCATAACCCATGCGCCAACTGATGGCCTGGCTGGCCTCAATCAGTCGCCGCGCAGCCGGCCCGTGTTGGTCGGCATGGAACATCGAGGTCGGGCCGACCACGGTCAGCACCGCGACGATGTGCCCCAAGGCATTGAATATGGGGGCCGACAGGGCATCCACACCCGGTAACAGCAAGCCATGCACATGGTGCAGGCCACTGTCGCGAATGGTTGCGAAGGTGGCTTGCGCCGCGGCGTGCGCGGCGCTGTTGTCGGCGGGCAGTTCGTCGCGGTACAGGTCCTGGGTCTCGCGCTCTGGCAAATAAGCACCAAACACCAGCCCGGTCGAGGAGCTGAGCAGTGGCAGCACCGAACCCACCTGGGTGACCACGGTGACCGCGCGCACGGCGGGTTCAACCTGCACCACGGTGGCGCCCCGGTTGCCCCACACGGCCAGGAAGCAGGTTTCATTGAGCGCGTCGCGCAAATCCGACAGCGGCAGGGCCGCCAACTTCAACACGTCCATGCTGCCCAGCGCCGCCAGGCCTACCCGCAGGGCTTCGCGACCCAGGCCGTAGTGGTTGGTGGCCGGGTTCTGCTCGGCGAAACCACTGGCGATCAGCGCCTGCAGGTAGCGGTGCACCTTGCTCGCCGGCATCTGCACGTGCTCGGCCAGGCGCGACAGCGACGTGGACGGCGACAGTTCGGCCAGTGCCTTGAGAATGTCGGTGCCGACCTCGGCCGAGCGGACTTTCTGCTTGTTGGCGCTCTCGGTGGGCAGGGTGGCTTCACGCATGGTGTGACGGTCTCCGGGGCAAGTGGGCGTCTTTATAGCTTGACGGCGTGACACGAGCAAATTACGTTATTCGTAATTGGATTACGATAAAAATAATAGCAGCCTCGATCACGCCATCGCCCGGCTGCATTCTCCTGGAGGCACCATGGACCTGGATCCTGGCACCGCCGCGCTGCGCTACCAGAGCGGCTTCGGCAACGAGTTCAGCAGCGAGGCGCTGCCCGGCGCGTTGCCGGCAGGGCGTAACTCGCCGCAGAAAGTTCCTTACGGCTTGTACGCTGAGCAGTTCTCCGGCACCGCCTTTACCGTGCCTCGCAGCGAAGCGCGCCGCACCTGGCTGTACCGCATACGCCCTTCGGCGCTGCACCCGCGCTTCGAACCCCTGGCCAGCCAGCTGCAAGGGGGGCCGTTGGCTGAGCCCACCCCCAATCGCCTGCGCTGGAACCCGCTGCCATTGCCGGACGCCGCCACCGACTTTCTCGATGGCTGGGTCGCCATGGCCGCCAACGCCGCGCTGGACCAGCCAGCCGGTGTCAGCCTGTACCACTACGCCGCCAACCAGGACATGCGCCGGGTGTTCTACAACGCTGACGGCGAGCTGTTGGTGGTGCCGGAGCAGGGGCGCCTGCGCCTGCTCACCGAGCTGGGCATCCTCGACGTCGAGCCGCTGGAAATCGCCGTCATTCCCCGTGGCATGAAGTTCAGCGTACAGCTGCCCGACGGCCACGCCCGTGGCTACCTGGCGGAAAACCACGGCGCGCCGCTGCGCCTGCCCGATCTGGGGCCCATCGGCAGTAACGGCTTGGCCAATCCGCGCGACTTCCTGGCGCCGGTGGCGCATTACCAGGACGCGAGTGGTCCGGTGCCCTTGGTGCAGAAATTCCTCGGCCGCCTGTGGGGGTGCGAGCTGCAGCATTCGCCCCTGGACGTGGTGGCCTGGCATGGCAACAACGTGCCCTATAAGTACGACCTGCGCCTGTTCAACACCCTGGGCACGGTGAGCTTCGACCACCCGGACCCGTCGATTTTCACCGTGCTGACCTCGCCCAGCAGCGTGCACGGCATGGCCAACATGGATTTCGTGATCTTCCCGCCGCGCTGGATGGTGGCGGACCACACCTTCCGGCCGCCGTGGTTCCACCGCAACCTGATGAACGAATACATGGGCCTGATCCAGGGCACCTACGACGCCAAGGCCGAAGGCTTTTTGCCCGGTGGCGCGTCGCTGCACAGCTGCATGAGTGCCCATGGCCCGGACGCCGAGACCTGCGCGCGGGCCATTGCTGCTGAACTGGCACCGGTGCGCATCGAGCAGACCATGGCGTTCATGTTCGAGACCAGCCAGGTGCTGCGCCCCAGCCGCCACGCGCTTGAGTGCGCGCAACTGCAGAACAGCTACGACGCGTGCTGGGCCTCGTTGCCCAGCACCTTCAACCCGAACCGGAGAGACGCATGAATCAGCAGCACAGCTGGGTAGCCAGCGCCAACGGCCACGCCGACTTCCCCCTGCAGAACCTGCCGCTGGGCATCTTCAGCCCGCGTGGTGGACAGCCGCGCGCCGGGGTGGCGATTGGCGACTCAATCGTCGACCTGGAGGCGTTGCACGGCGCCGGTCTGTTGCAGGGCAAGGCCGCTACTGCCGCGCAAGCCTGCGAAGGTGGGCAACTGAACGGCTTTTTTGCACTGGGCCGTGGCGCCCGGGTGGCGTTGCGCGAACGCCTGACGCAACTGCTGGCCGAAGGCAGCGAAAACCGCGAGGCGGTGCAAGCCTGCCTGCACCCGGCGGCCGATTGCGAGCTGTCGCTGCCAGCGCGGGTGGGGGACTACACCGACTTCTACGTGGGCATCGAGCACGCGAAAAACGTCGGCAAGCTGTTCCGCCCCGACAACCCGCTGCTGCCCAACTACAAGTACGTGCCCATCGGTTACCACGGCCGTGCCTCCACTCTGCGCCCCTCCGGCACGCCGGTGCGTCGGCCGCTGGGCCAGACACTCCCGGCCGGGCACAGCGAGCCGAGTTTCGGCCCGTGCGCGCGGCTGGATTTCGAACTGGAACTGGGGATCTGGATCGGCCCCGGCAATGCCATGGGCGAGCCGATCGCCATTGACCAGGCCGACGAACACGTGGCCGGTTACTGCCTGCTCAACGATTGGTCAGCCCGTGACGTGCAGGCCTGGGAGTACCAGCCGCTGGGGCCGTTCCTGTCCAAGAGTTTCATCACCAGCCTGTCGCCGTGGGTAGTGACCGCCGAGGCCCTGGCACCGTTCCGTTGTGCCCAGGCGCCGCGCCCTGAAGGTGACCCGCAGCCGTTGCCGTATTTGTGGAACAACGCCGACCAGGCCGGCGGCGCGCTGGACATTGAACTGGAGGTGCTGTTGCTGACCACGCAGATGCGCGATCAGGGCCTGGCCCCCCAGCGCATCACCCTGAGCAACAGCCGCAGCATGTACTGGACGGTGGCGCAGTTGGTCACTCACCACAGCGTCAACGGTTGCCAGCTGCAACCGGGCGACCTGTTTGGCTCGGGCACCTTGTCCGGTGCCGAACAAGGGCAGTTCGGCAGCCTGCTGGAAATCACCGAAGGCGGCAAACACCCGCTCACCCTGGCCTCGGGCGAAACGCGACGCTTCCTGGAGGATGGCGACGAAGTGATCCTGCGCGCCCGCTGCGTGGCGCCGGGACAGGTGTCCATCGGCTTCGGCGAGTGCCGTGGCCGGGTGATCGCGGCGGCATAAGGGGGCAGCATGCAGCTCTATACCTACTACCGCTCCACGTCCTCCTACCGGGTACGCATCGCCTTGGCGCTGAAGGGCCTGGCCTATGAGTCGTTGCCCATTAACCTGCTGGGTGGCGAGCAGCGTCAACCGGCGTACCTGGCCATCGACCCGCAGGGCAGGGTACCGACCCTGCGGGTCGACAGCGGCGCGGTACTGATTCAGTCGGGGGCCATTCTCGAGTACCTGGAAGAATGCTACCCGCAGGTACCGCTGCTGCCGGCCGAGCCACTGGCACGGGCTCAGGTGCGCGGGGTGGCGGCGCTGATCGGTTGCGATATCCACCCATTGCACAATGTCAGCGTGCTCAACCGCCTGCGTGGCCTGGGGCACGATGAAGCGCAGGTGCAGGCCTGGATAGCGGCGTGTATCAGCGAGGGGCTGGGGGCGGTGGAAGCGCTGATCGGCGACCACGGTTTCTGTTTCGGTGCGCAGCCGGGCCTGGCCGACGTCTACCTGATCCCGCAGCTGTATGCCGCCGAGCGTTTCAACGTCTCGCTGAAAGCGTGGCCACGCACTCAGCGGGTCGCGGCGCTGGCCGCGCAGCATCAGGCGTTCGCCCAGGCGCACCCGTCGTGCCAGGTGGATACGCCGTGATTTTCAGTGCAGTGAGGAGGGCGCCGCCGGCAACGCTCGCAGGCGCGTGGCCAGGCGCAGGCGCTGGATAGGGTCGTCGCTGAGCAGCAGTGCGTATTCGAGGTCGAAGCGCTCGCCCCGCGGGCACTCCAGCCGTTGGTAGATGCCCGCGCGCGCCACGTAGTCGGCGGCGCTGGGCGGGCCCAGCAGCAGGGCGCGTTCGGCATCCTTGAGGGCGGCGACATCGTCGTCGTGGCTGCTGTGCAATTGGCGCAGGTTGCGGGACAGGCGTTGCAACATCTGCTGCGGCCCGGCCTGCGCCAGGTGCTCGGACAGCAGCGGTACCTGCGGGCCGAACTGGCGGCCCAGCAGGTCGCGGCAGTCGGCCGGGTACAGGCGGCGGCCGCCGCAAGGGTCCAGTTGGTGATCGGCGCCGGGCACCCGCAGCAGGAAGTGCCCCGGGAAGTTCACGCCCATCAAGGGAATGTCCAGGCGCCGGGCCATTTCCAGCGCCAGCAGGGCCAAGGCCAGCGGCTGCCCGCGCTTGCGTTCCAGTACCTTGTTCAGCAGCGCGGCCTGGGGGCGCAGCGGGTGGAAGTCATCCTGGACGAAACCGAGGTTGCTCAAGCGACGCAGCAGCGGCTGTGCCAGCTCGGTCACGGGCAGCATGGGCAGGCCGATACTGATCTGTAATTGCAGCTCGCGCAGGGCTTCATCGCACTGCCGCGGGTCGAAGTCGGTTTCATGTTCGGCAGCGATCCACAACGCGGCCTCGAAGGTCGCGGGCGGGCTTTGCTCCAGGCACCCCAGGCAAGCCTGGCGCGCGGCATTGACTGTCGGCTTCATAGCTTCTCTTGTAGACCCCTGTCGGGGTTTAGTCCAGCGTGCCCGGAACCGGGGATCGACTACACTGGTTGAAATAACAAGATCGGGAGCCCTTCGATGTTCGCTCTCATGCAAAGTACCCGCACCCACGCGTTACACTTGGCCGTTGACCCGGCCACTGGCCTGCGCGCGGTGGTGGCTATTCATGACTGCCGCGCCGGCCCGGCGATTGGCGGCTGTCGTTACCTGGCCTATCCCGATGACGAAAGTGCCATGGTCGACGCCATCCGTCTTGCCCAGGGCATGAGCTTCAAGGCGGCCCTGGCCGGCCTGCCGTTCGGCGGCGGCAAGGCGGTGATCATCCGCAGCCCTCACGTGGAAAATCGCGCCGGCCTGTTCGAAGCCTTCGGGCGGTTCATCGAGAGCCTGGACGGGCGCTACATCACCGCTGTTGACAGCGGCACGTCGACCGCCGACATGGACTGCGTGGCCCAACACACCCAACACGTCACCAGCACCACGGCGGCCGGCGACCCTGCGCCGCATGCCGCCATGGGCGTGTTCGCCGGCATCCGCGCCACCGCCATGGCACGCCTGGGCACGGATAACCTGGAAGGCCTGCGCATCAGCGTGCAGGGCCTGGGCAATGTCGGCTATGCCGTTGCCGAGCAGCTACATGCCGCCGGTGCCGAACTGCTGGTCAGCGACCTGGACCCGGGCAAGGTGCAATTGGCCATGGAACAGTTGGGCGCGCACCCGGTTCAGGCCGAGGCATTGGCCAGTACCCCCTGCGATATTTTCGCGCCGTGCGGGCTGGGCTCCATCCTCAACGGCCAGAGCGTTTCGCAACTGCGTTGCGCCGCCGTGGCCGGGTCTGCCAACAACCAGCTGACCAGCCTGCAGGTGGCCGACCAGCTGGAAAAACGCGGCATTCTTTATGCCCCCGACTACGTGATCAATTCCGGCGGGCTGATCTATGTGGCCCTCAAGCACCAGGGCGAAGAGGTGGGCACCATCACCGCGCACCTGGCGCGCATCGGTACGCGCCTCACCGAAGTGTTCGCCCATGCCCAGGCCGAGAAGCGCTCACCGGCGCGCGTGGCCGAAGCCCTGGCGGAGAAACTGATTTACGCCTGATTCAGCGAGCCGGCGCCTACCGGCGCCAGCTCTGAAAAAAGCCTGCGGCCACAAGCGGCGGGTCAATGAAACCACACGTCACCCGTGTGTCAGGAGTTGTGCAATGACCTCCAACAAGATCCCCTATACCCGCTATCTATCCCCCGACGGCCGCCTTCTGGGCCCATTGCCCGGTTGGGCCGACGACTTCAACCTGCTCACCCGCCTGTACCGGCAAATGGTCCTGACCCGCCTGTTCGACCAGAAAGCCGTGGCTTTGCAACGCACCGGGCGCATCGGCACCTATGCCCCCACCCTGGGCCAGGAGGCCATTGGCGTGGCAATCGGCAGCCTGATGCACGCCGAAGACGTGTTGATCCCCTATTACCGCGACACCGCCGTGCAATTGATGCGCGGTGTGCGCATGGAAGAGATTCTGCTGTACTGGGGCGGCGATGAGCGTGGCAGTGACTACGCTGAACCGGCCGTGGCGCAGGACTTCCCCCTGTGTGTGCCCATCGCCACCCAGGCGCTGCATGCCTGCGGCGTGGCCAGTGCGTTCAAGATCCGTGGCGAACACCGGGTGGCCGTGACCACCTGCGGTGACGGCGCCACCAGCAAGGGCGACTTTCTCGAAGCGCTGAACGTCGCCGGGGCCTGGCAATTGCCCGTGGTGTTCGTGATCAACAACAATCAATGGGCCATTTCCGTGCCGCGTCGCATCCAGTGCGGCGCGCCGACGCTGGCGCAGAAGGCCATCGGCGCCGGCTTTCACGGTGAGCAAGTAGACGGTAACGACATTTTCGCTGTGTATGACCGCGTGCAAGTGGCACTGGAGCGCGCGCGCCAGGGTAAGGGCCCGGTGCTGCTGGAGTGCCTGAGCTACCGCCTGGGCGACCACACCACCGCCGACGACGCCACCCGCTACCGCAGCGCCGAGGAGGTCAAGCACGCCTGGCAAGAGGAGCCCATCAAGCGCCTGCAATCGTTCATGGCCGGGCAGGGCGTGTGGGACGAAGGCCGCGAGCAAGCGTTGATCGGCGAATGCCAGGCATTGGTGCAGCAGTCGGTGGATAACTTCGAGGCGGCTGGCACCCAGGCGCCGGAGTCGGTGATCGACCACGTCTACGCCAAATGGCCCGCGGTGCTCGCCGACCAGCGCGAGGACTTCCTCGAACGCGTGGCCCGCCGCGAGGGAGGGCACGCTCATGAGTAACGGCAAACTGAGCCTGCTGGAGGCGGTGAACCTGGCCATGCACCGGGCCATGGCCGAGGATGAGAACGTGGTGGTGCTGGGCGAGGACGTCGGCGTCAACGGCGGGGTGTTCCGTGCCACTCAAGGCCTGCGCGAGAGCTTCGGCTTCAAGCGGGTGATCGACTCGCCACTGGCCGAAACCATGCTCGGCGGCCTGGTGATTGGCATGGCCGCCCAGGGCCTCAAGCCCATCGTCGAAATCCAGTTCATGGGCTTCATCTACGCCACCATGGAGCATCTGGTGTCCCACGCCAGTCGCCTGCGCAACCGCACACGCGGGCGCCTGAGCTGCCCGATGGTGCTGCGCACGCCCATGGGCGCCGGCATCCGCGCCCCCGAACACCACAGCGAGAGCACCGAGGCGTTGTTC
This sequence comes from uncultured Gammaproteobacteria bacterium, assembly GCA_963816515.1. Taxonomy (GTDB): domain Bacteria; phylum Pseudomonadota; class Gammaproteobacteria; order Pseudomonadales; family Pseudomonadaceae; genus Aquipseudomonas. Next base: position 3,499,201 of record CAWFKX010000001.1, read on the forward strand.
GCGCACATTCCCGGTTTGCGCGTGGTCATCCCCTCATCGCCTGCGCGGGCGTATGGCTTGCTGCTGGCGGCCATCGACGACCCCGACCCGGTGCTGTTCCTGGAACCCACGCGGCTGTACCGCATGAACCCGCAACCGTTGGTGGATGATGGCAAGCGCCTGCCGCTGGACAGCTGTTTCACCTTGCGCGAGGGCTGTGACCTGACCCTGATCAGTTGGGGCGCCAGCGTCCATGAAACCTTGCAGGCGGCTGATGCCCTGGCCGAGCGCGGAGTTTCGGCGGAGGTCATTGACGTGGCCTGCGTGAAACCTTTGGACCTCGACACCCTGGAAGCCTCGGTGCGCAAGACCGGGCGCTGCGTGATCGTCCATGAAGCGCCACGCTCCTGCGGCGTGGGCGCCGAGATTGCCGCCAGCCTCTACGAGCGTGCACTGCTGGACCTGCAAGCGCCGATCCAGCGGGTCACCGCTCCGGACATTCCGCCGCCGCTGTACAAGCTCGAACAACTCTACATTCCGGCCGTGGCAGATATTCTTCATGCCTGCGACACCGTGCTGAATTTCGCCTGAGGAGGCTGCGATGAAATATTTCAAACTGCCCGACCTGGGCGAAGGCCTGCAAGAAGCCGAGATCGTGCAATGGCACGTCAAGGTCGGCGACATGGTCAAGGCCGACCAACTGCTGGTGTCGGTGGAAACCGCCAAGGCGCTGGTGGACATACCCGCGCCCTATGATGGCGTGGTGGCCAAGACCTTTGGCGGTGAAGGCGACATTCTGCACGTGGGCGAGCCCCTGCTGGGCTACGAAGGTGAGGCCGATGCCGGCACCGTGGTCGGCCGCCTGGAAGGCGGTGGCAACGCCAGCGAAGACCAGTTCTGCATCGGGGCCGCGCCCTCCACCCGTGAACACCTGGGTACTCGCGCCACCCCGGCGGTGCGACAACTGGCCCGGCAGCTGGGCGTCGATCTCACGGCCCTGCAAGGCTCGGGCAGCGACGGCCTGGTGACCCGCGCCGATGTCGAAGGCGCCGCGCAGACCGCCCAGGACCGCTTCGGTGGCGAAAAACTGCGCGGCGTGCGCCGCAGCATGGCGTTGAACATGGCCAAGGCCCACGCCGAGGTGGTGCCGGTCACCATTTTCGGCGACGCCGACCTGCACCGCTGGGGCCAGGCCCGTGACCCGTTGATCCGCCTGGGCAAGGCCATGGCGGCTGCGTGCAGGGTGGAGCCGGTGCTCAACAGCTGGTTCGACGGCCGCACCTTGTCGATACGCACCCATGAGCATCTCGACCTGGGTATCGCCGTCGATACTCCGGATGGGTTGTTCGTGCCGGTGCTGCGTGATGTGGGCAACCGCAGCGCCGATGACCTCAAGGAAGGCATGAGCCGCCTGCGCGCCGACGTGAAGGCGCGGTCCATACCGCCACGGGAAATGATGGGCGCCACCCTTACCCTGTCCAACTTTGGCACCCTGTTCGGCCGCTATGCCAACCCCGTGGTGGTGCCACCACAAGTGGCGATCATTGGCGCGGGAGGTATTCGCGAGGAACCGGTGGCGGTGGACGGGCAGGTGGTGGTGCATCCGATACTGCCGCTGTCGCTGACCTTCGATCACCGGGCGGTGACGGGCGGGGAAGCGGCGCGGTTTCTGCGGGCGTTGGTGGAGGAACTGGAGAAAGCCTGAACCGGCGCGTAGCCCCCGAACGCGGCTTGGCGCCCGCTGCTACACGGGGCCGTCCATACCGCGTCCGGGCGCTGCGCGTACGGGTTATTCGGCGCCTTCGCCGGTGATCAGCTCGTTCAGCGCATCTGGCTGGCTCTTGAAGGCCTTGGCGAACACGTCGCGGTTCTTGGCCATGTAGATGCCCGCGTCTTCCACCTGTTGCTCGGTCAGGGACGGGACAGCCTTTTTCAGGACTTCTGCGAGCAGTTCAGCGAGCTCGAGCATTTTGTCATGACGGTCAGCTTCGGCTTTATCCATGAACAGGCGCTCCAGATCTCGGCTGCTGCGGTATACCACTTCGACGGCCATTCACCACCTCACATGCCTTTACGAAAGTTGTCGGTTTCGACTACTGGTTGTTTATACAGTAAAAGGATAAGGGATTTTGCGCCCGCTGGATAGTGGCAATTTATAGTTGCTGTGTAGCGGGGTGAGACAAATTGCCGTCACCGCAAGCTCGGGCCGCTGATGCACAATGAAAGCATCCGATACCCACGAGTCAAGGAACCCGTACCGTGAAAATCAATTGGGCTGATGCCATGCGCAAGAATGTCCACCACCTGGCAGGCTCGCTGGGCAACCTGCTGGTCGAGACTTTCCACTACATGGCGCTGTTCGCCATCGGCGCCATCACCGCCTGGGCTGCCGTGGTGGCGTTCCTGGGCATGGTGGAGAAGGGCAACATCATGGTCGATGACATCCTGCTGTTGTTCATCTACCTGGAATTGGGGGCAATGGTCGGCATCTACTTCAAGACCAACCACATGCCGGTGCGCTTCCTGATCTACGTGGCCATCACCGCACTGACGCGGATGCTGATCTCCGACGTGTCCCACCATGGCCCGGTCGACCTGGGCGTGGTGTACCTGTCGGGCGCTATCCTGCTGCTGGCGTTCGCCATCCTGGTGGTGCGCTACGCCTCGTCGCAGTATCCCTCGGCCAAGGTCCCCGACCCGGATGCCACGGTCAAGGGCGCGCTGACCGAGGAGAAGGGCGAGACTTAAGGCAACTGGATCTTGAGACCCCGAGCCAGTTGCGAGGCAATGTAGAAGGCATCCTTCAAAACGCGCGACAGGTCGGGGTCGCTTTCCTCGAACTCCTTCACCGCGATACTGCCCAGGGTCAAGCGGTGCAGTTTCGACTTGTCACGCTCGCGCCCTTCGAGCACCGCCTTGATGTATTTCAGCTGGTTGAGCACCGACACGTACACCTCGAACCCCGGGGTTTTGCGGTAGCGGTCCTGTGTGGTGACAATCGCCTTGTCGATGAAGTCTACGGGTTTCATGGGCTTCCCAGGTTGAACAAATCTTTTTGATTGGAGAACAGCTGCTGCGCGCCGCCTTCGGCCGGGTAGGATTGTCCCTTCACCGACCAGAAGTCGTCTACCTTCGCGGCCGTGCTGCGCAGTACCTGCACTTTGTCCGCGGTCTGGTAATTGTTCAACACCTTCGGCTCGACGGTGTTCAGCGCGCGGTTGGTGCCCATGGGATTGATGCCGAGGTTCGTGGGTTGCACGTCCGGGCTCAGGGTATACCAATTGCCCTGCGGCGCCCCAGGCGACTGGTATTGCCACAGGTTCTTGCTGCTATTGAGCGTTTGCACTTGTACCGGATGGTTGAAGTCCACCCCGTTCATGTACGACTCCGCGTCGGCCTTGCTGTATCCTTGGGCCTCGAAGAAGTCCTCGGCTATTGCGCGGTTGCTGCGAATGTTGATGTCGCGGTTCAGGTCGCCAGTACGACCGAATTGCTCGTTCAGCACTTCGCGTCGCGACAGTTGCGTTTTCGCCATATCGGCGTAGGGCTGCGGTTCAGGCGTTTGCGCCGCTTCTGCTGCCTTGGGTCGCAGACGCACCAACTCGTCAGCCTGTTTCACTGGAGCGCTGGTACGCGGTTGCAGGGAGGGCTCGGCCAGCAGTTGCTGTTCATTGCGCGCCAGCCAGTTGGCCAGTTTTCGTTCACTGATCTGTTGCTGTAGCAACGCAGATCGCGCTGCGATGCCGTCGGCGCCGCTGGTGAGCGCGCCTTTCACTTGGCCTCGGGTCAGGTAGGTGACCATTGCGGTCAACAGCAACATCACCAACTGTTCCTGGCCGCGTGCCAGTTGCCGCGCGGCATGCTCGATATGCGCCTGGCGCGTGCTGGCGTGGCCACCGCCGGTTTCCAGGCGGCTGCCGCTGGCCTTGTTGTCGACCCGCCAGGCGCTGACGATGCCGTTTTGCAAGGTTTCCAGGCAGGCCGGCAGCCCCTTGTAGAAAAACTCGGCAATCGCCGAAAGCCCCAGGCCCAGCAGGATCAGGTTGCCGATTTCCAGCCCCACGCCACCCCCGGCGATAGCGCCTGGAGCTGCGCCGACACCCAAGCCCAACACCCCGCCGGCGATACCGCCGGCAATGCTGCCCAGGGTCACGCTACCGCCCAGAATCAGGGCGACCTGCTTGACCAGGTCCAGCAGCACATCGAGGATTTCGTCGATGTTGATGCTTGCCCAGCGCTGGCTCAGGTCATGGCGAATGATCGGATAGGACAACTGCATGGCTTGGCGTACCGCGTCGATGCGCTGGCCGCCGAGTTCGGCATACACATGGTTGGCGCCCTGTTCCAGCCGTTGGCTGATGCCATTCCAGCTGGCGTGCAGGCCGCTGGTGGCGCTGCTCAAGCCATGGTTCAGGGTGTGGTGAAAGTCGCTGAACCGGTGGTTCAGGTTACGCTCGATTTCCGCCCAGGAGGGGATTCGCGTGGCAAGGTCCATTGCAGTGTTGCTGTCCATGATGAGTTTGCAGGCTGAACCTCATCATGAACGGGCGAGGGTTGCAACGTTCGGCCAGAAAAAACCGGAATCAGTTCACCCAACCGCCCTGGCGCCAGTGCCAGCCATCACGGGTTTGCACCCAGTGCGGATGCACGTAGCGGTAGCCCGGGCGCAACGGCTCCCAGTGGCCGCGCACCGGCACATAGCGGCCGCCTTCCCACGCCCAATAGCCCCGGGCCCAGACGTAGCCCGGGCGTGGGCCGGGTTCTTCTTCGATCACTTGCACCGGCGGCGCCTGTGGGGCCACCACTTCAACGTATTCACGCTGCACGGGACGGTGGTCGTGGACCACGCGCTCCTCGACGCAGCCAGCGGTCGCAGCGACCACCGCCACCAGGGCAATGCTTCGTAACAGCATGTTCAAGACCTCTTGTAATGTTTTGTAACCATTTAGAAAACTACAGGAGGCCGGTCCTTGCGCACAGTGGCTTTACCCATTGCATGGCATCGTGACAGGGCAGGTTCAGCTTGGTGGGCAAATGGCTTGCACGCGCCACCGCGCAGCCGTCCCAGGGCTGTGCGAAGTGGCAAAGCGGCGTGTGCGGGAGGAGGTGTTCAGATGCCCAGTTGCAGGCCCGGGCGGTTGCTCAGCCAGCCCTTGGCGGGCGGCGTTGGCAGGTTCAGGGCGTCACCGTCGGTCATGGCCGCGAGTATTTCCATGGCGCTATGGCCCTGCTCGATGGCGATGCCGAACTTGATGCTGTCGATCAGCCGTTTCACCCGCTTGGGGTCATTGCGCTGGGCGGCGCTGATCATTCGCTTGGCTACAACCCCGGTTTCATTGGACAGGGTCAGCATGATGCTGCCGTCCAGGCGTTCGATGCTGAGGTTGACCCGGTACTCGGGCTGGAAGGCATCACTGATCACTTGAAAGGGGTTTTCCATGGTGCGTCACCTGACAATGTAAGACGTGCATCAATTGACTGGGTGTTATCGCGTTAGTTCGATACCCCAGACCACTGGGCGAAGTCTTCTCGGTGTCCTCGTCACTGCCGTGGTAGCGATGACGAAGCAAGGGCCATGCCGCATGGAAACGAAATTGTCGGACAATCAAAAAAGGCGAGCCATTGGCTCGCCTTGTTCTGATTACTGATTATGTCAGCTGTTGAGGACCTGTTCGTTTTCCAGGAATTCTTCCTGTAACAGGGCATCAGCTTCGCTTCCTGCACCATTCTGGCTATTGACCGCGCGTTTGCTGCGCAGCTTGCCGAACAGGTGTTCCAGGGCGTTGTTGAGCTTGGTGGCGGCGCCATCCACTGCCTGATCCAGTGTGGCGGCCTTGTGGGTCACGGAAATCGGTTGATGGCCTTTTGGCCGCGCTTCCATCTGGCAGCGCTTGTCGTGCGGGCCGGGCTTGTCGCCATTCTCATCGGCCAGGTGAACCTCGATGCGGGTGAGGTCTTCTTCATAGCGGTCGAGCGTGCTTTCGACGGTACTGCGTACCCACTCCTCCAGTCGGATGCTGCTTTGAATATGGTTGTCGCTATTGACTTGGATTTGCATAGTTCATCCCTTATTCAGCTAGCTCGCAAGAGATGCGCCGAGGGTGGAAATCAGCGCCTCTTGATTACAAGGTCGGGCACTTGGGCAAACAATTCAAGCCCCCAGCGAAGATAAATATTTTGCAAAGTATCTACAGGCGGTAGCAGCGGCCGCCAGGCGCTTCTGGCACGCGCCTTGGCGGCCGCTACTAAGGATGAGTGTTTTGTTTCTTTGCGTATGAGAATATTTATCATTAATATCGCAAGCTACATCACTGCAACCCGAGCCTGGCCATCACCATGAATACCTCCACCGCAGGCGTCCCCGTCGCCTATCGCCTGGGCGTGTGCTCGCGCATTCTCGCCGCGGCGCTGGGCGGTTATGTGCTGGCCTCGCTGGTGGGCATCAGCCTGGCGGCCTTGATGCCGCTGGCGCGGGCCGAGGCCATGGTCAGCGGCATGTTGCTTTCGTTTCTGGTGTACGTGGTGGCGGTGCTCTGGTGCTTTGCCTCCCACACGGCCTGGCGGGCGTGGCTGGGGCTGCTGGTACCCAGTTTGGTGCTAGTGGCGGTCAATGGCCTGTTGCAGTGGCTGCACCACGCATGAAAGAGGGCTTTCGCCAGGCCATGGCATGGCTCCACACCTGGGCGGGGCTGGTGTTCGGCTGGTTGCTGTTCGCGATTTTCCTGACGGGCACCTTGTCGTGCTTCAAGGAGGAAATCAGCCACTGGGCCCACCCGGAAGTGCAGGCGCACCCGCTCGACAGCGCGTCCAGCCTGGCCAAGGCGCAACGCTACCTGCAAGCCCATGCCGCACAGGCCGCGGTGTGGTACATCACAGTGCCCGATGAGCGCCGGCCGGACATCAACGTGATGTACCCCGACGCCGCCGGCGCCTATCAGGATGTGAGCCTCGATGCTGGCAGCGGCGACGCCGTGACGGCGCGCCAATCCATGGGCGGCGAGTTCTTCTACCGTTTTCATTTCCAGCTGCAACTGCCTTACCCCTGGGGGCGCTGGCTGGCCAGCCTGGCGGCGCTGGTGATGTTGGTGACCCTGGTCAGCGGCATCATCACCCACAAGAAAATCTTCAAGGAGTTCTTCACGTTCCGCCCGCGCAAGGGCCAGCGCTCATGGCTCGATGGCCATAACGCGGTCGGCGTGCTGGTGCTGCCGTTCCACCTGATGATCACTTACAGCGGCCTGGTGATTTTCATGACCATGCTGCTGCCTGGGAACATCCTGGCCCAGTACGGCAAGGACACCGCGGCGGTGTTCGAGGAACTGATGCCCGCCAGCAACGTGCCTGCGGCCGCCAACCAGCCGGCGCCGCTGGTGCCGCTGGCCGATCTGTATTCGCAGTTCCAGGCGCACGCCCCGGGCACCCGGCTCGGGCTGGTGGAGGTCGATCACCCCAATGACGCCCAGGCGTCGGTGGTGATGGCGCGCCATGGTGGCGAGCGCATCGTCCATCAGATCGGCTATGGCATTGTGTTCGACGGCGTCAGCGGCGAATTGCGTAGCGACACCCAGGTCAGCCGTGCGCCCCTGATGCTGGCGGGCGGCCTGTACGGTTTGCACATGGGCCACTTTGCCGGCCCCGGCCTGCGCTGGCTGTACTTCCTGGCGGGGTTTGGTGGCACCGCGATGATCGGCAGTGGCCTGGTGATGTGGCTGGGCAAGCGCCAGCTCAAGCACGCCAAGAGCCAGCGCCAGCCGGCGTACCTGCGCCTGGTGGCGGTGCTTAACGTGGCCAGCATGGCCGGGCTGATGCTGGCCGTGGCGGGCTTCTTCTGGGCCAACCGCCTGCTCGCCGCAGACCAGGCTGGGCGCAGCGGCCTGGAAGTGAACATATTCTTTTGGGTCTGGGCGCTCTCGGCACTGCACGCGGCGTTGCGCCCGGCGCGTCAGGCCTGGCTGGAGCAACTGGCGCTGGCGGCGTTGCTGTTCGCCTGCCTGCCGCTGCTCAACGCCTTCACCACCCGCCACGGCTTGAACCATTCACTGGCCGACGGCGACTGGGCCATGGCCGCCGTTGACCTCACCGCGCTGGGCTGGGGGCTGCTGTTGGCCTGGGCACTGCGCAAGCTGTGGCGCAACGCGCCAGCGCCCCGTGCACGCAAGGCCGTGCTGGCCGTGGAGGGCGAGGCCTGATGATGCTGGTCATGGCGTGGCTGTGCTATTCAGGCTTCGCCGGCTTGTGCCTGGGTATGGAGCGTCATTACCGCGACCTGGTCGGCCGCCCGCCCCAGGCGCGGGTCAGCGCTGCGCTGCGCCTGCTTGGCACAGTGCTGCTGGCCGCCGCCCTGTGGCTGGCCGTGTGGGTAGACGATGGCTGGAGCATGGGCCTGGTGCACTGGTGCGCGGCGCTGATGGGCAGTGGCATGCTGCTGGTCTTCCTGTTGCCGTATCGGCCGAGAGTGGCGTTAGGCGTCGCGGCCTTTGGCGTTGTTACTGCGCCGTTGCTCGCCATCGCCGCTTAGTGCTTCGCGCCCGGTAGCCATGCACGCCTGTAAAATCGAGCATTGCAGTAAAAGGCTACTCGTCAGTAGCTGTCAGTTCTATCAGTTGTCGCCCAATCATCGACGTTATCTACTCCATGTCCGCCTTATGCAACGTGCAGAGGCTGATACAGGAGTTTCATCATGATTCAGAAACGCGCGTTGAACGATGCCGGAAGCCTCGATTATTCATTTGGGGATAAAGGGTTTGTTGATCTTCCCTATAATTTCACTTTCGCAGCTTCAAGGCCTGCGGCGCTTGATGCTTGCGGGCGAATTTTGATAGCGGGAAGAATACTGCGCGAGCAACCGGAACCCCATTACCCTCTTGTGGTGTCGCGACTGCTTGATTCGGGTCGTCCCGACCTCTCGTTTGGGGTAGACGGTACAATCGAAGTGGTGCAAGAACCCAACTCGGTAGCTCCAGAGCAAGCTGATGTTGTGGTCAAGCCTGATAATCGCATTGTGGTGGCGTGCAGGACGGGAATAGATTGGGACAATCCCAAGCCCAGCCATTTCTACTTGGCTCAGTACCACGAGAATGGGGACTTGGATACGTCGTTTGGTGTGGGTGGTATCCGGGTTATAGGCACCATTGATACTGGAATACCGGGCATTGCTGTTCAGCCTGATGGGAGGATTCTGGTTTGCTGGAGCAATGGCACGCTGGGCGTTGTCCTTCGGTTGATGCCCGATGGTACTCCTGATCCCGAGTTCGGGGTCAACGGCGAAAAGGAATATGATTTTTGTAATGGCGATTTGAAGTTTGAAAAAGTTGTTTTCCTCCCTGACCTTGATGGCGGCAGGATCCAGCTGCTGGGGCGTGACAGCGGCGTAGTCCTTGCCCGTTTGTTGATGAATGGCGATCTGGATGTAGCTTATGGAACGGACGGCTATATCAGTTATCCTGATCCGTTTCCAACTGTGCAGTCGCGAGCGCGGGACATGGCTGTGCAGCAAGATCATAAAGCAGTGGTGTGTGGCTATTTGGAAATAGGCGTAGGCGATACGCCGGTGTGGCTTTTTCGCACCACCGAGCGCGGTCTGCCAGACCCGTCGTTCAATGACTGTCAAGCTATTTACGACTTCATCCAGCTTAACCGAGCGGCGGAGGCTAATGCGGTCGCCATCCAGGCGGATGGCAAGATCGTGATTGCCGGCAAGCTGGGCAAACGGCGCGCGGATCCTGCAGATGCGGGGGCACTTGTGGTGCGGTACCTTGCCGATGGCAGTTCGCGAGACGACACGTTCGGTACTGACGGTAAGGTCATGATCGATTGGCTGAAATCTGACGATCGGTCAGTGGGGTTAGCGATCCAGCCAGACGGCAAGCTCCTCGTGACCGCAGTACATGGCATCACTACGAGTGTGATCCGACTGCTTGCATGACACCATCGAGCATTGCCTGACCCAATAGGGATCGAACGGCGGCCATTACGCTGACGCTAGCCCTGTAACGCGGCACGATACGCACCGGGAGAAGCCCCCATGGCCTGCCGAAAGCGGTTGGCGAAGTGGCTGGCGCTGGCGAAGCCACAGGCCAGGGCGATATCGCCCAGCGCCTGGCGGCCACTGCGCAGCAGCAGACAAGCCCGTGCCAGGCGCCGGGCCAGCACGTACTGGTGGGGTGGCAGGCCGAAGCTGGCGCGGAACATGCGCGCGAAATGGTATTCGGACAGGCTGCAACGGGCCGCCAGTTCGCCCAGGGTCAACGGCTGATCGAGTGCACCGTCGATAGCGTCGATCAGCCGGCGGCGTTGGTACGCCGCGAGGCCACCCTTGACCCGCAGCCCCTCACGCAGGCCTGCCTGGTTCAACAGCGTGTGGCTGATCAGCTCATGGGCCAGGCTGGTACCCAGCAACCGCTCGCCCGGTTCTTGCCAGTCAAAGGCAATCAATTGGCGAAAGCGCTCGGCCTGCAGCGGATCCTCCAGGAACGTGCCTTCGCGCAGCTGCATTTCCCGCGGTTCGCGGTCCAGCAGGGTGACACAGCCAAGGGCGAACTGCTGTTCGCTGAAATACAAGTGCGCCAGGCGCAACTCACCATTGATCACCCAGGCCGAATCCTGCCCGGCAGGCAAGGTGCACAGCCGGCCAGGCGCGCCCTTGCGCTCAGGCGCCTCGACGCGGAAGGTGCCGGTGCCACCGCCCACGTAGCACGACAGCGTGTGATGGCTGGGCGCCTGGTACTGCTGCGCGTCATGCCGGTTGTTCCACAACGCCGCCACCAAGCCGTCGCCCAGCACCGCGCTCTGCTCCAGGCGTGCGTGGGGGGAACGGTGCAGGCATTGGAATACCTGGATGTGCGGGTTGGGGATCATGGGCGGCTCCTGTGCGCCCATCGTACCGGCTCGCGCGCGCGGTAGCAGCGGCGTCGCGATGAAAAGCGCAAGAATATGCAAATGGTCGATGAGGGCGCTTGGGACACTGGCGTACCTACCGGAGTACTACCATGAATCTGTTCCTCTACCTGCTCACCGTGCTCATCTGGGGCACCACCTGGATCGCCCTCAAGCTGCAACTGGGCGTGGTCGCCATTGCGGTTTCCATCGTCTACCGCTTCGCTTTGGCGGCGCTGATACTGTTCGTGCTGCTGCTGGCCAGTCGTCGCCTGCAGCCCATGAACCGCCGGGGCCACCTGATTTGCCTGGCCCAGGGCCTGTGCCTGTTCTGCCTCAACTTCATGTGTTTCCTCACCGCCAGCCAATGGGTGGCCAGCGGCCTGGTGGCGGTGGTGTTTTCCACGGCGACCCTGTGGAACGCCTTGAACGCGCGGGTATTCTTCGGCCAGCGCATCGCCGTGAATGTGCTGGGTGGCGGCGCCCTGGGGTTGTTCGGCCTGGGGCTGCTGTTCTGGCCGGAACTGGGCGGGCATGGTGCCAGCCACGAAACGCTGATCGGCCTGGCACTGGCCTTGCTCGGCACCCTGTGCTTTTCGGCCGGCAACATGCTGTCCAGCCTGCAGCAGAAAGCCGGCCTCAAGCCGCTGACCACCAACGCCTGGGGCATGCTCTACGGGGCGCTGATGCTGGGCGGTTATTGCCGGGTGCGCGGCATTGCGTTCAGTGTCGATTGGAGCGCGCAATACGTGGGCTCGCTGTTGTACCTGGTGATTCCGGGTTCGGTGATCGGCTTCACCGCCTACCTGACGCTGGTGGGCCGCATGGGCCCGGAACGCGCGGCGTACTGCACGGTGTTGTTCCCGCTGGTGGCGTTGAACGTGTCGGCGTTTGCCGAGGGTTATCAGTGGACGGCACCGGCCCTGGCGGGCCTGGTGCTGGTGATGGCAGGCAACGTGCTGGTGTTTCGCAAGCCGCGGCCGCCCGTGGCGGCGGTCAGCGGCACGCTGGCCTGATCAGCCCTTGAAGGCCTGCGGGTTGACCAGGTCCTGAGGGCGCTGGCCCTTCAGGGCGGCGGTCAGGTTGGTCATGGCGCGGTTGGCCATGGCCTCGCGGGTTTCCGAGGTGGCGGAGCCGATGTGGGGCAGGGTGACGGCGTTTTTCAGCTGGAACAGCGGCGACTCGGCCAGCGGCTCTTTCTCGTAGACGTCCAGGCCGGCGCCACGGATGGTGCCTTTGCGCAGCGCTTCGATCAGCGCCGGTTCATCGACGATTGGCCCACGAGCGATGTTCACCAGAATGGCCGAGGGCTTCATCAGCGCCAGTTCGCGGTGGCTGATCAGGTGCTTGGTTTTCTCGCTCAGCGGTACCACCAGGCAGACGAAATCGGCTTCGGCCAGCAGTTGCTCCAGGCTGCGGAATTGAGCGCCCAGTTCCTGTTCCAGGGCGGGCTTGCGGCTGTTGCCGCTGTACAGGATCGGCATGTTGAAGCCCAGGCGGCCGCGACGGGCGATGGCCGCGCCAATGTTGCCCATGCCGACGATGCCCAGGGTCTTGCCGAACACGTCAGTGCCGAAGTGATCGGCACCGACGCTGGCTTTCCACTGCCCGGCCTTGGTCCAGGCGTCCAGTTCGGCGACGCGGCGGGCGCTGCTCATGATCAGCGAGAAGCCAAGGTCAGCGGTGCTTTCGGTGAGCACGTCGGGGGTGTTGGTGAGCATGATGCCGCGTTCGTTGAAGTAGGCGACATCGTAGTTGTCGTAGCCCACCGAGACGCTGGACACCACTTCCAGCTTGGCAGCATTGGCCAACTGCTTGGCGCCCAGTGGGCGGCCGGCGCCGATCAGGCCGTGGGCGTTGGGCAGGGCTTCATCGAATTGCGCGGCCACGTCGCCTTTCTTCGGGTCGGGGACAATGACCTCGAAATCCTCCTGCAGGCGCTCGACCATGGGTGGGGTGATGCGGCTGAAGGCAAGTACGGTCTTTTTCATTGGGCTTGTTCTCGACAGTCGGCTGAAGAATGTGAGCACGCTAACATTCCCCGCCGTCTGGTTACAAACTGCGCCCGCGTAATCAGATCGCCATGTTCAACTCATGGGTCTTCAGGTCCGCCTCATGCGCCGCCAGAATGTCCGGCAGCGAACCGCGCAGGTATTCCACCCACGTCTTGATCTTGGCATCCAGATACTGCCGAGACGGGTAGATGGCGTACAGGTTCAGCTCTTGCAACCGGTAGTCGGGCAGCATGCGCACCAGGGTGCCATTGCGCAGGCCGTCGATGGCCGCGTAGATGGGCAGCACGCCCACGCCCATGCCGCTGATGATCGCGCTTTTCATCGCGTCAGCGGAATTGACCTGGAAGGGTGCATTGCTGATGTTGACCATCTCCTGACCCTCGGGGCCATCGAACAGCCATTTCTCCAACTGCACCACCGGGCTGATCAGCCGCAGGCAGGCGTGGGACATCAGGTCGCTGGGCTTGCGCGCGGCGCCGTGGGCCTTCACGTACTCGGGCGAGGCGCAGACGATGCTGTAGGTAATGCCCAGGCGCTGGGAGACGAAACCCGAGTCCGGCAGCTCGCTGGCCAGCACGATAGACACGTCATAGCCCTCGTCGAGCAGGTCTGGTACGCGGTTTGCAAGCGTCAGGTCGAACGTCACGTCGGGATGGGTCTTGCGGTAGCGGGCAATGGCGTCGATCACGAAGTGCATGCCGATACCGGTCATGGTGTGCACTTTCAACTGGCCGGCCGGGCGTGCATGGGCGTCGCTGGCTTCCGCTTCGGCTTCTTCGACATAGGCCAGGATCTGTTCGCAGCGCAGCAGGTAACGCTTGCCGGCTTCGGTCAGGGCGATGCGTCGGGTGGTGCGGTTCAGCAGGCGGGTTTGCAGATGCGCTTCAAGGTTGGAAACCGCCCGGGAGACGTTGGCGGTGGTTGTATCGAGTTGCACGGCGGCGGCAGTGAAGCTGCCCGCTTCGGCCACACAACTGAAAGCACGCATGTTTTGCAGGGTGTCCATGGGTCACTCTCTGAATAGACGTCAAATTGTCGCATGAAGTAACAATTCTCGTCTCGCTGCTTTATACCGATTATCGCTTTTTACGTAACAAAGATTCACACGAACACCTGCTTATCGGCACCCGTTTCACCCCCTAGAATCGGCGCCTCAAGGTAATCCCCTCTCTTTCAGTCAGGAATTAGCAGCTGTGCCGCGTCGCATATTTGGAAAGCTGAATGCTTTCAGCGTTTTGGCCTTAACTTTGACCATCAGCGGCTGCATCGGCACGGGAGGCATTGCCCCGCAAGGCAAGGCCCTGTCCGCTAACACCCTGGCCACCGACGAAGCCATTCAGGCTGCCGCCAAGGACGCCCACTGGCCTTCCAGCCAGTGGTGGCGCGCCTACGGCGATGCGCAGCTGAACCAATGGGTGGACACCGCGCTGCAAGGCAGCCCGACCCTGGCCATGGCCGCCGCCCGCGTGCGCCAGGCCAAGGCCGTGGCCGGCGTGGCGGAATCCGCCCAGTCGGTGCAGATCAACGGCAAGGGCTCGATCGACCGGCACAAATGGCCCGTGGATAACTTCTATGGCCCGGGCGAACTCAGCGGTGTCACCGATTATGACAACAATGCCGGGCTGAGCCTCAGCTATTCCCTGGACCTGTGGGGCCGCGAAAGCAACGCCACCGAGCAGGCCGTGGACATGGCGCACATGACGGTGGCCCAGGCCCGCCAGGCGCAGCTGGAACTGACCAACAACATCGTCAAGGTGTACATCCAACTGTCGCTGCATTTCGCCCAGCGTGACATCGCCGAGGCGACCCTGGCCCAGCAGGAGCAGATTCTGCAATTGGCGCAAAAGCGCCTGGCCCATGGCATCGGCACCCAGTTCGAAGTCAGCCAGGCGCAAACCCCGCTGCCCGAGACGCACCGCCAGATCGACGCCCTGGACGAAGACATCGCCCTGAGCCGCAACCAACTCGCCGCGCTGGCGGGCAAGGGGCCTGGTGAAGGCGCACGCCTGCAACGGCCGACCCTGGCTCTGGGCGCGCCGCTGAAACTGCCGTCGGCGGTCCCGGCCGAACTGCTTGGCCAGCGCCCCGACGTGGTCGCCAGCCGCTGGCAGGTCGCGGCCCAGGCGCGCGGCATCGACGTTGCCCACGCGGGCTTCTACCCTAACGTCGATCTCACTGCCAGCCTAGGCTACATGGCCACCGGCGGCACCCTGCTGGGCTTTTTGAATGCGTCCAAGCTGGGCTACACCGCGGGCCCTGCCATCAGCCTGCCGATATTCGACGGTGGCCGCCTACGCAGCCAACTGGGTGAAGCGTCGGCCGGCTACGACATCGCCGTGGCGCACTACAATCAGACCCTGGTGGATGCGCTGAAAAGCATTTCCGACCAGTTGATCCGCCGCGAGTCCATGGACAAGCAGCAGGCCTTCGCCGCCCAGTCCGTGGCCTCCGCGCAGAAGACCTACGACATCGCCCAAGTGGCCTTCCAGCGCGGCCTGACCGATTTCCTCAATGTGCTCAACGCGCAGACGCAACTGTTCCACCAGCAGGAAATCCAGCAGCAGGTGCAGGCCGCGCGCCTCACCGCTCAGGCAGAGCTGGTGACGGCCCTGGGCGGAGGCCTGTCGGCCGGCAACGATGTGCCGAGCGACGAGCGCACCGCGGCGCCGAAGACACCGGCGGCCCTGGCCATTCTCAACCACTGACGGATCGATCATGACTTCTCTGTCCGCACCGTTGCGCTGGGTGGGTTCGCTGCAGTGGCGCCGCGGTTTCTTCGAGTGGGCGCGCAGTGACGGCGTCACCTGGGTGTATATCTTCAAGACCCTGCTGGCCGCGTTCGTCACCCTGTGGCTGGCCATGCGGCTGGAACTGCCGCAGCCGCGCACGGCGATGATCACCGTGTTCATCGTGATGCAACTGCAAAGCGGTCACGTGTTCGCCAAAAGTTTCTACCGGTTCCTGGGCACCATCGCCGGGTCCGTGGTCACGGTGGCGCTGATTGCGTTGTTCGCGCAGAACACCGAGCTGTTTTTGCCCAGCCTGGTGATCTGGTTCGGCATCTGCTCGGCCGGCGCCGTGCGCCACCGCAACTTCAAGGGCTATGGGTTTATCCTGGCCGGCTACACCGCGGCCTTCATCGGCCTGCCCGCGTTGGCGCACCCGGAAGGGGCGTTCATGGCGGCGGTGTGGCGGGTGCTGGAAATCTCCCTGGGGCTGATCGTGTCCACCGCGGTGAGCGCGGCGATTCTGCCGCAGTCGGCCAGTACCTCGATGCGCAACGCCATGTACCAGCGCTTCGGCGTGTTCGCCGGCTTCGTCGCCGAGGGGCTGCGGGGTGCCAGCCAGCGCGAGACGTTTGAAAGCACCAACGTGCGCTTCATCTCCGAGGCCGTGGGCCTGGAAAGCCTGCGCAACGTGGTGGCCTTCGAAGACCCGCACATGCGCCGTCGCAGTGGTCGGGTCAGCCGCCTGAACAGCGAGTTCATGGCCATCACCACGCGCTTCAACGCCCTGCATCAGTTGCTGGAACGTATCCGTGGCCGTGGCCATGCCGAGGTGGTCACTGCCATCGAGCCGGGGCTGCAGGCCCTGGCGGTACTGTTGGACGGTTTCGCCGGCCGCGCCCTGACCGACGCCGACGCCAAGCGCCTGGCCGAGCAACTGGCGGTGTACAAGGCCGAACTGCCGTCGCACGTGCGGCGCCTGCGGGCGATCTTCGTCGAAAGCCAGCCGAGCGAAGCCGACCTGCTGGATTTCCACACCGCTTACGAGCTGCTGTACCGCTTCGTCGACGAACTGCACAGCTACGCCCAGACCCACGCCTCGCTGGCCGATCACAGCCACGAGCGGGAGAAGTGGGACGAGCCGTTCATGCCCCAGACCAGCTGGTGGGTGTCGGCGGCAGCGGCCTTGCGCGCCATGTCGGTACTAGGCCTGCTGGGCAGCTATTGGGTGGCCACGGCCTGGCCCAGCGGCGCCACCATGACCCTGGTGGCCGCGGCCACCGTGGGCCTGTCGGCAGCCGCGCCGAACCCCAAGCGCATGTCGTTCCAGATGGCCTGCGGCACCATGCTCGGCGCGGTGGTGGGCTTTGCCGAAACCTTCTTCGTGTTCCCGTGGATCGACGGTTTTGCGCTGCTGTGCATGGTGCTGGCGCCGGTCATTGTGTTCGGTGCGTTCCTGGCTTCGCGGCCGCAGTGGGCCGGTTATGGCCTGGGCCTGCTGATCTTCTTTTCCATTGGCTCGGTGCCCGACAACCTCACGGTGTACAACGCCTACGGCTTCATCAACGACTACATCGGCATGATCATCGGCATGCTCGCCTGCGCCGCCGCCGGTGCGATCATTCTGCCGCCCAACAGCCGCTGGTTGTGGAGCCGCCTGGAAGACAACCTGCGTGAACAGGTGGTGTTCGCCATCAGCGGCAAGCTGCGCGGCCTCGGCTCGGCCTTCGAAAGCCGCACCCGCGACGTGCTCAACCAGGCCTACGGGCTGGCGGCAGGCAAGCCTGCGGTGCAGCGCAACCTGCTGCGCTGGATGTTCGTGGTGCTGGAAGTGGGCCACGCTGTGATCGAATTGCGCCGTGAACAGGACGTGCTGCCCGTGCACCCCGCCTACGCCGAGTCGCAACCGTGGCGCCAGGCCATCCGTGCCATGGGCCGCTCGCTGATCCGCCTGTTCATCCAGCCCAGCCGCGCCAACCTGGAGCGCAGCCTGGCAGCGGTGGACCAGGCCATTTACTGCGTGCGCGACACCGATGAGCCGTTCGCCCGGCACTTTGACACCTCGGCGCTGCGCCGGGTGCAAAGCTACCTGCATTTTATCCGCAGCACCCTGCTGGACCCGCAATCACCGCTCGCCGAGCTGGCGCCGCCGCGCCAGCCGAAGGACTGATCCATGCCTCGCGAAATAGCCTTTCATGGCGTGTACATGCCGACCATGACCCTGATGTTCCTGATTGCCCTTGGGGTGGGCTGGGCCCTGGACCGCTTTATCAGCGGCCTGGACCTGTACCGCTTCTTCTGGCACCCGGCGCTGCTGCGCCTGAGCCTGTTCGTCTGCCTGTTCGGCGCCATGGCGCTAACCGTTTACCGTTGAGACCGACCCGATGAAAAAGTTTTTCAGCCTGATCGCCACCCTGCTGATACTGGCCCTGGCCGTGTTCATCGGCCGCCAACTGTGGGTGCACTACATGGAAACCCCCTGGACCCGCGACGGCCGCGTGCGCGCCGACATCATCAACGTGGCACCGGATGTGTCGGGCTACGTGGTGGCCGTGCCGGTGCGTGACAACCAACTGGTGAAGAAGGGCGACGTCTTGCTGCAGATCGACCCCGAGCACTACCAGATCGCCGTCAAACAAGCCCAGGCGCTGGTCGCCTCGCGCAAGGCCACCTGGGAAATGCGCCAGGTCAACGCCAAGCGTCGTGCCGACATGGACAACCTGGTGGTGTCCAAGGAAAGCCGCGAAGATGCCGGCAACGTCGCCAGCAGCGCCGAGGCCGACTACCAACAGGCCCTGGCCGCACTGGACGCTGCCCAGTTGAACCTGTCGCGCACCAAGGTGCTGGCCACCGTTGACGGTTACGTCACCAACCTCAACGTCCATGTGGGCGACTACGCCCGCACCGGCGAAGCGAAAATGGCCGTGGTCGACAAGAACTCCTTCTGGGTCTACGGCTTCTTCGAAGAAACCAAGCTGCCCAACGTGCACCTGGGCGACAAGGCCGACCTGCAAATGATGAGCGGCGAAGTGCTCAAGGGCCATGTGGAAAGTATTTCGCGTGGCATCTACGACCGCGACAACCCCGAGAGCCGCGAGCTGGTGGCGGACGTGAACCCGACGTTCAACTGGGTGCGCCTGGCGCAGCGAGTGCCGGTGCGTATTCACATTGACGAAGTGCCGGAGGGGTTTTTGCTGGCGGCAGGGACTACGTGCACGGTGGTGGTGAAGCAGGGTAGCGCGCAGGCGCAGTGATGCGTGATCAAGCGCCGCGCAAGCGGCGCTCGATTTACGCGGTGCTGAAAACCTTCAACACAGGCACGTGCTACAGGCCCCGATTCAGCCCGAATTTCCTTTTCAAGAGACCTTCCACAATCGCTTTCGGCATCCACCGCTCCAGAAACGGTAACGCCCGGCAGCCATTGCCGATTCGCACCAACCGCGGCGGCACCGGTTTGTGTACCGCTGCCAGCAGTTGCCGGGCGAAGTCTGCCGCGGGAGTGGGCCTATCCTGGGAAGCCTTGGCCCGCGCGCGTATCTGCGCCTGCAACGGCCACCACGGAGAGTCCTCGGCGATCACGGCCTCGGCCTCGCGGCTGGCGTTGCTGGCGAACTGGGTGTCGATGGCGCCGGGCTGAACTTCCATCACGCGAATGCCAAATGGCGCCAGTTCCATGCGCAACGCATCGCTCAAGCCATGCACGGCTGCCTTGGACGCGCAGTAGGCACCGGCGAAGGGGGTGACCAGTACGCCGGAGACGCTGCCGATGTTCACCACCAGCCCACGGCTGGCGCGCAAATGCGGGAACAGCGCGCGGGTGACGCCGATGATCGAGAATACATTGGTCTCGAACTGCTGGCGGATGCCGGCCACGCCGCCATCCAGTAGCGGGCCCATGGCACCGTAGCCGGCGTTGTTGACCAGTACGTCCAGGCGCGGCAGTTCGGCGGCCAGGGCGGCGACTGCCACGTCGTCATTGACGTCCAGGGCGCGGGCCACGAAACCTTGGCTGGCCAGGCGTTCGACGTCGGCGGTTTTGCGCGCGGTCGCCCACACCTCGTGGCCTGCCTGCTTAAACGCGCGGGCCAGGGCCAGGCCGATGCCGCTGGAACAACCGGTGATCAGGGTGAGGGGCATGTTCGATCCTTGTTGGGCTGGGAGTGGTCAACGCCGTGATGGCCTCTTCCACATCGCTCAGGAGGCCGCCGACGATCTTGACCAGTCGACCATCGCGGTGAAAACACATGACCGTAGGTACGCCATCGAGGCCCAGCGGGCTCCAGAACGGCTGGTTACCTTCGGTTTTGAGGCTGTAGAACTCGATATTCCCGTATTTCTCGGCAAGTTCAATCAACTGCATCTTGCGCTGCGCACAGGGGCCACAGTTCCGGGAATGAAATAGCACGACCTTGGGCCGGGCGCCAACCAGCGTGCAATGCCCGGCTTTGATGACGCCGACATTGGCTCGAAAGCCATCGGCGTCGTGCAGTTCGGTGACCGTATTCATGGTAGAGCCCTCGCGGTTGACTGGCTAAAACGCTCATTCAACCTCTGAATCGCAAGGGGCGAAACTGTAAGAACTGACAGGTACCCCGTCAGTTGGCAAAACTTCCCTGCAACCGTTCGGCGCGAAACTCCAGGGTCTGAGGCCGGTAGCCCGGCCGCAGCGGCGGCACCGGCACGCAATCACTCCAGCTGGCCCCCGGTTGTAACTGGCCTGGGCCACGGTAGCGCGGGGTATCGTAGTCATCTTGCACCAGGTTCACCGTGTCGCCCGGCGCGAAGGCACTCAGGCGCCATTGCAGTTCCACCAGCGGCACGCTGTTGCCGTTTTTCATGCTGACCTGCAGCGGTCGGTCGGCGGGGCATTGTTCGGGGGCGTACTTGAAGTGCAGGCCCATGCGCGCCAATTGCGCCAGTTCGCGGTTGTCCTGCCACAACACGCTGAGGCCGACCATGGCCAGGCCAACTAAAGCCACCAGGGAAATAGGCAGGGCCTTTTTCGGGTAGCGGATAAGCAGGAACAGCCAGGTGATGATGAGCAGGGTGCCGACGAGCATGGGATCAACATTCGCAGAGAGTGTGCGCAGAGTTTATCTCAACTCATCAAAAAAGCCCCTGCCTCACCAGCTGCGGATAGGGGACGCAGCGGATGAGGCAGGGGCTTTCAGACCAGCAGCAACGCCTTACTGGGCGATGGTTTTTACCGACACGCCACGCTCGATCGGGGTGGAACGGCCGTAGATGTCTTCGAAGCGTTCGATGTCATCCTCGCCCAGGTAGCTGCCCGATTGCACTTCGATGATTTCCAGCGGAATCTTGCCAGGGTTGCGCAGGCGGTGCACCGAGGCGATCGGGATGTAGGTGGACTGGTTCTCGGTGAGCAGGAACACGTTTTCGTCACAGGTGACTTCGGCAGTGCCCGATACCACGATCCAATGCTCGGCGCGGTGGTGGTGCATTTGCAGGCTCAGGCAGGCGCCCGGCTTGACCGAGATGTGCTTGACCTGGAAGCGGCCGCCCATGTCCACCGAGTCGTACGAGCCCCACGGGCGGTACACTTCGCAGTGGTTCTGGGTTTCGCTGCGGCCCTGTTCGTTGAGGGTGGCGACCATCTGTTTGACGCCCTGCACTTTGTCCTTGTGGGCAATCATCATGGCGTCCTTGGTTTCCACCACCACGATGTTTTCCAGGCCGATCACCGACACCAGTTTGCCGTTGCCGTGGATCATGCAGTTGCGGCTGTCTTGCACCACCACGTCGCCCTTGGTGACGTTGCCGTTGCTGTCCTTCTCGTGCACATCCCACAGCGACGACCAGCAGCCCACATCACTCCAGCCGGCGGTCAGCGGCACCACGCAGGCGCGCTGGGTTTTTTCCATCACGGCGTAGTCGATGGAGTTGTCCGGGCAGCAGGCGAAGGTGGCTTCGTCGATTTCGACGTTGTCGCCGTCTTTCACGCTGCGCTCAAGCGTCAGCATGCAGGTGTCGTAAATGTCCGGATCGTGCTTTTTCAGTTCTTCCAGGAAGCGGCTGGCGCGGAACAGGAACATGCCGCTGTTCCAGAAGTAGCCACCGGCCTCGACGAATTCGGCGGCGCGTTTTTCGTCCGGTTTCTCGACGAAGTGCGACACGCGGCTGACACCTTCGGGCAACAGCGCATCGTTGGTGGACTTGATGTAGCCGTAGCCGGTTTCCGGCTTGGTGGCCGGTACGCCGAACAGCACCATCTCGCCACGCTCGGCCGCCACGGTGGCCAGGGCCAGGGCGCGTTGCAGGGCTTTCTGGTCGTCGATCACGTGGTCTGCAGGCAGCACCAGCATCAGCTCGTCGCGGCCTTCGTTGATCAGTTTCATGGCGGTCAGGGCGACGGCCGGCGCGGTGTTGCGGCCGAAGGGTTCCATGAGGATGCCCTGGGTTTCCAGCTTCAGGTTGCTCAACTGCTCATTGACGATGAAACGGTGGTCTTTGTTGCAGACCACGATGGGGTGGTCCATGCCTTCGAACACCAGGCGTTCCAGGGTTTGCTGGAACAGGGTGTGCTCGCCGGTCAGGGCCAGGAATTGCTTGGGGAATTGCTTGCGCGAAAGCGGCCACAGACGAGAGCCACTACCACCTGACAAGATCACCGGAATCATGTTGTTTCTCCAATAAACAATGGTTGTTAGACGTTTGCGTTGCCGTTTCTGTCTTGTTTTTGTTCCCTGTCAGCCGCCCATTTCAGCGGGCGGCCAACGCCATTCATTCAGCGGGTCGAGACGGGGCGCTGTACCCACACCGGCGACAGGCTGCTGCCTTCACCGGTCACGTACAGCACCGCGGCTTCGCCACGCTCCAAGGCCACAGGCTTGAGGTCGCTGACCTTTTTGTCGCCTTCGTACAGCGCCAGGCTGACTTTCACCGGGTTGATTTCACGCTCGCCGGTGCCCTTGGCGGCCACGTCCTTGACCACGTCGGTCTTGCCGTCGGCGGTTTTCAGGGTCAGCGGCTTGTCACTGAGGTTCTGCACGCGCACCAGCGACTTCTGCTTGTTCTTGAACGGCGGTTCCTCTACCAGTTGCGGGTTGCCGTTGGTGTTGTTGACCACGGTGTAGTAGTGGTCCGACGCCAGTTTCACTGGCAGGGTCTTGGCACCGATCTTGGCGCTGTAGTCGCCTTGGGGCAGGAAGCTGAAGTCGCTGCTGGCCAGCGGCGCGATTTCGTTGAGATTGGTGTTGCCCACGCTGGCGCTGACTTCCTGGTTGCCGGCGTTGTACACGCGCACGAACGCTGAGCCTTTGGGTGCGGTAGGGCCGTAGAGGGCGGCGTCGCCACCGGCGAACGCCTGGGCGGACAGCAGGCCGGCGGCGGCCAGTACAGCAGCGGCGAGACGGGTTTTAACGGTATGTGCGGTCATGTGCGGTTCCTCTTTGCTTGTAAGGTTGAGCGCTCGTGTCGAAGGCTCAGTTGGATTGGCCCACAGCCAGGTTCTGGTTAGTGTTCGGGGCTTTTTTCAGCTCGGCGATCCAGGTCGGGTCGAAGTCGCTGAGGTCGTTCTTCATTGGCAGATAACGTTCCGGGAACTCCCAGATCAGCACCTGGGGCGGACTGTTCTTGAAGGCGTCGGTTTGCAGGTACTTGAGCATCGGCAGAATCGGGCCATGGCCGTCTTCGGCGTAGTTGACGACGTCACTGCGCAGCGACTGCTGCAAGGCACCCAGGAAGTTCCAGTGCGGGTTGGCGCTGTAGCTGGTGCCCACCAAGGCCACCGGAATCTCGTTGCCGCCGAACAGGGCATCGCCGCTGTCGGCTTTTTCACCGGCCTGGGTCGTGGTGCGTTGGGCCAGTTCGTCAGGCTTGGGCAGCAGGTTGCTGAACAGCGGGTCCAGTGGCAGGAAGTTGGTCAGGTCGCCCTTGTACGGCTTGGCCGCGTCGCTGGCGGTGACGAAGGTCTGCGGCTGGCCACTGAGCGGCGCATGCTGGGCGATGGCGTTGCCCAGGTTACGGGCCACCACTTCGGCGCCCATGGGCGTCCAGTGAGTGTCGGTGCGCAGGAACACTTGGCCCTGGGTCTTGGCCTGTTGCAGCGGGGCCAGCAGGTCAGGGGCGAAGATATCCGCGGCAGCAGCCTGGGCGTGGAACTGCTGGTACAGGTCTTTGTGCAGCTCGGCCGGGGTGGTGGCGCCGATATGCTCGGGGTACAGGCGCGCCTTGGCCGGAACGATGGCCAGCACCAGTTGCACGCCATGCTGCTTGAGCTGGTCACGCACGCCCTTGATCAGGGCGAAGTTGTCAGCTTCGATCTGCTCGCCGCCGGCCACCGGGTTGAACTCTTCGTCGCTGTACAGCCATTGGTCCCGGCCCAGCACCACGCCGGGACGGCCTTCCTTGAACAGCTTGAAGTCCACCGCTGCCCACAGGTTGGTGCCCAGGCGCTTGATCGGGAACTGGTCGTCGTAGTGGGTTTCCACCGCCTTGGTGAACTTGCCGTTGAGCACGGTCATCTGCGCGGTGCGGTTGAAGCTGGCGAAGCTCCACAGCGACCACAGGCCCAGGCCCAGCAGCACGGCCAGGAACAGCAGAATGTAGAGAACGCGTAATGATCGGGTCATGGTCGGCTCGCTCAAAACTGGAAGTAGAGGAACGGCGAGAAGCTCTGCGCCGACAGTTTCAGGATCGACGCCACGAACAGCAGCAGCACCAGGGCGCGCATCAGGTAGCGGCTCCAGTCCACGGTCCAGTACGAGGCCTGCACCTGATGGCCATGGGCGTGGGCGGCCAGCGCGGCCGGGTTGTCGCCCGGGGTGGCGCGGTACAGGCCGGGCTGCGCGGTGGCCGGGCCGTTGGCTTCGGCCACGGGGGCCTTGGCCTTCGGTTTTGGCGGGTTGCTGTACAGGTCACGCAGGCCGAAGAAGGCCAGGGTGATGTAGGCGATCACCAAGGTGGCCACTTGCAGGCCGGTGAGGCTGGCGGCATTGAGTTCCGACAGGTGCCAGTCGCCGAAGCTGAACATGGCGCCGTACATGCGGTAGGCCACGTGCAGGTTTTCGGCGCGGAAAATCACCCAGCCCATGATCACCAGCAGGAAGGTCAGCGCCCAGCGGATGGGGTTCAGCGAGCGCGGCGTGCTGTTGATGCCCAGCAGGCGCTCGATGGCCAGCCACGCACCGTGCCAGGCGCCCCAGATGATGTAGGTGAAGTTGGCGCCGTGCCACAGGCCGCCGAGCAGCATGGTCAGGAACAGGTTGCGGTAGGTGGCCAGGGTGCCTTTGCGGTTGCCGCCCAGGGTGATGTACAGGTAGTCGCGCAACCAGGTCGACAGGCTGATGTGCCAGCGGCGCCAGAACTCGGTAATCGACTGGCTGATGTAGGGCTGCTTGAAGTTTTCCATGAAGCGGAAACCCATCATCAGGCCCAGGCCGATGGCCATGTCGCTGTAGCCGGAGAAGTCGAAGTACAGCTGCGCGGTGTAGGACAGCGCGCCCAGCCAGGCGTCGCCGGTGGTGGGTGCTGCAAGTGCGAAACAATGGTCAGAGACGGTGGCCAGGGTGTCGGCGATGAACACCTTCTTGATGAAGCCCTGCATGAAGCGCGTGGCGCCTTCGCTGAACTTGTCCAGGGTGTGGGTGCGGTTGTTGAACTGGTCCACCAGGTCGGCGAAGCGCAGCACGGGCCCGGCGATCAGGTGCGGGAAAATGGCTACGAACGCGGCGAAGTCGATCAGGTTGCGGGTGGCCGGGGTGTCACCGCGGTACACATCGATGATGTAGCTGATCGATTCGAAAATGTAGAACGAGATGCCGATGGGCAGCAGCACGTGCGTCAGAATGAACGGCTGCATGCCGAACGAGGTGATGATGGCGTTGATGCTTTCCACACCGAAGTTGGCGTACTTGAAATAGCCCAGCACGCCCAGGTCCACGGCCACGCCCAGCAGCAACCAGCGCTGCGCGGGTTTGCTGCGCACGCCAGCGGCGCCCACGCGCAGGCCGATCCAGTAGTTCCACAGGGTGACGGCGGCGAACAGCGCCAGGAAATCCACCCGCCACCAGGCGTAGAACACGTAGCTGGCCACCAGCAACAGCAGGTTGCGGTAGCGATTGCCGCACAGGTAATACAGGCCGAGAAAGACCGGCAAAAACAGAAACAGGAATACGTTCGATGAGAAAACCATCCCGATCTCTCCTTGTTTGATCCATATCCAAGGGCCAAAGCCCCCCCAAAACCCCCATTTATTCCTGGGGGGATAACTCACATTCCTGGCCTGAAAGGGGCCTGTGGGAGCGGGCTATGCCCGCGAAGCGGTCACTGCGGTGTTTCAGTTACAACGCGGTGTTCTTTTCGCGGGCAGAGCCCGCTCCCACATCATCAGCATCAGCATCAGCATCAGCATCAGCATCAGCATCAGCATCAACGGCTCACGAGCCCTTGTTGCCTTTTTCGTGCTCGGGGTCATAGACCTTGGTCAGGTCGCCACCCAGGCGGAAGGTCTTGAACGGCTGGCCTTCATGCTTGCGTTCCAGCGCGTCGGGCGGGCAGCTGTAGAGGCTGCACCACGGTTCCAGCCAGGCGAATTTGCTGTCGACCTTAAGGTCAGTCATGTCCTGGTCCTTGCCGTTCTTGGCTTCGAAAATGCTCGGGTCTTTCACCCCGGCCAGCACCTTGTCACCCAGGCGCTTGAGGGCCCCGTTGTTTTCCTGGCGCAGGTCCACGCCGTTGGCCTGGGCGAAGCTGGCGATCATCGACAGCGGTGGCAGGGCATAGTTGTGGTACGCCAGGGCACGCTGCTGGCGCTTGACCTCATTGGGCAGGAAGCCATCGGCGTCCACCTGGTTGGCGCCGATCTTGTATTCCTTCACCGACCAGTCGAACAAGTCGCGGCGGTCCAGGGCCACGGACGCGGCCATCACAGACCAGGCGGCCCAGTACGAGTGGTTGTTGGTGTGGTCCAGCGGCAGGTTGTTCCAGTCGCTGACCACCTGGTCGGCCAGGCGGCCGAACCAGGCTTCGATCACCTGCGTCTGCTGCTGGTGGTTGGCCAGCGGGTGGGAGTCGGAGAACTTCAAGCGCACGTAGGCCGAGGCCATGCTGCCCAGCGCCCATTTGCGCATGGACTTGCCGGTGTGGTTGAAGTCCTTGGACATCAGTGCGTCAGCCTGGGCCCACGCGGTCAGCCAGTTCAGGGTGCAATCCAGTTCCTGCGGGTTGCCGTCGCGCATGTACACCATCACCTGCTTGCTGATGCCGCGCTCCATCGTTGTGATGTCCTTGGTGGCATCGCGGAAGGCTTTATCCGAGGTGGCGTTGAAGGTCGAACGGGTCTTGTCCGAGCCTTCGTACTTGCTGCGAAACTGCAGGCTTTGTGTGTACGGCGCGGGCATGGCCTGGCAGCCCTGGTCGTTGGGGCTGGTCTTGAATTTGTCCACCGCCGCCAGGTAACCCTGCGGCGGGTGCAATGGTGCCGCGGCCTGGGCGTTGGCGGCGAACATGGCCAGGCCCAACAGGGTCGGGGCGAGCAGATGGCGTAGAGTCTTGGTGCGGTTCATGGCTAACCTCACAGTCCGGCTTGGGCGTTCTGCTGTTTGGGCGATTGCTGAACGCCAGGGAAGACGTTGCGCTTGCACACGGTGGCTTCGACTTTCTGCGGTGGCTGCCCGGCGTCCGGGCCCTGCACCTCCAGGGCCAGCAGATTCTGCGAAGCCCAGTCCTCGTCGTTGCGCAACTCGAAGGCAAAGCGCCCGTCGGTTTCGGATGTAGTCGGTTTCTCGATCTTCAGGTCTTCGTGGCGACCGTTCAGGTACCACAGGGTGGCGTGCAGGGTCTTGACCGAGGTGTCGGCGAACTTGATGTCGATCTGATGGTTGCCGTTGTGCAGGTCCTTGATGCCATTGCGACCGTTGACCAGCAGCTCATTGGTGCCGGTCTTCAGGGTGGCGCTGGCCTGCAGTTCTGCGGGCTTGCCTTCGCAGCCGTTGTCCAGCATCGACATCATCTGCCGGTAGATGGTTTCCTGGTCCAGGCGGTACAGCGGCGAGAATTCCCAGATAAGGATTTTCGGCGGGTGCTTCTGGAATTCATCACTGCCCAAGTACTGCAGCATCGCGCCTTCCAGGCCGCCACCGGGGAAGGCGACGTTGAGAATGTCGGCGCCGATGTCCTGCTCCAGGAAGCCTGCGAAGTTGTAGTTCTTGCCACTGTGGCTGGTGCCTACCAGGGTGATCTGCGGGGTGCCGGCGTCGCTGAACAGGTCGCTGTCGGAGGCCTCGCCCTTGGGTTCGGTGGTGAACTGGTCCATGTACTGAATGGCGTAGCTGGTGCCGCACAGCTGGCCGGCCATGTTGTGCAGGGTACCGGTCTTGCCCATGCGCCCGGACAGGTGGGTCTCGAATTCGCGCTTGGGAATGTCGGCGAAGGCCGGCATTTTTTTCACCGTCTCGGCGACGATCTTTGCGGTGCGCTGGGCGCCGTACGGGGTCCAGTGCTGGTCACCGCGGAAGTAGAAGTCGTGGGCCTGCTGTTCATTGGTCAACGGCGACAGGTCCGGCACGTTGTAGCCCATGCTGGCGAAGCGGCCGAGCATGGCCTGGTAGTTCTTCAGCGCCTTGTCGTACTCGAACTTGTCGCGGTCGGCCGGGAACAGTTTGTTGCGGTCTACCAGGCCGCGCGTTGGTTGGTACACCACCACCAGTTCCACGCCCTTGCTCTTGAACGCATCGTGCAGTTCTTTCATGCGCCGGTAACCTTCCGGCGTGGTGTCGAATTCGGTACGCAGGTCTTCCTGGGTACGGAACAGCCAGTCGCCCTGGGCCTGTACCAGGGTGGTGAAGTTCTGCTGGTAGCGGGTCACGTAGTTCTTGGCGTCATGGGCGGCCGGGCACAGGCTGCAGCACGGCGCCGCTTCATACTTGGGCGCGGCGAAGTCCTGGGCTTTGGCGCCGTTGGCGGCCAGCATCGCGGCGGCGAGGCCCGACAGGCTGAGCAGCTTGATCAATGTGGGGTGCATGAAGTTCATCCTCAGTCCTGCATTTCGGTCTGGCGTTCGACGGGGTCGATCAGCACGGCTTTTTGTTGGCGAACCATCAGGTCCATGATTTCCGCCTGGCGGTCGCCCAGGATGCCGGTGAAGCTGATGCCGCTGGATTTGGTCGGCGCCAGCATCGACACCCGGTACAGCTCCACCGAGAGGGGCGAGTCGATGGACAGCGGCCCGGTGCCGTTGCCGGCCAGTTCACCACCCACCAGAATCAGCGAGACCTGGGCGTCGAAGGGGTCGAGCTTGATGTTGCGGTCGGTGTTGCTCAAATCCTTGATGTGCCCGTACACACCGGTCAGGCCGTTGCCCAGCGCCTTGTTCTCGTAGAGGCGGATGTTGGTGCTGTTGCGCACGCGAATGCCGTGGCGCTTGTTGCCCAGCAGCTGGTTGCCCCACAGCAGGTTGTCGGCGCTTTCGTACAGCGTGATGCCGTCGGTGTGGTTCTTGTAGATCTTGTTGTAGGCCACTAGGTTGCCCACGCTGTTACGGTCGATCACCACGCCTGAAAGGTGGTTGTCGTAGCTGCGGTTGTTGATGATGAAACTGTCGTTCACTTCCCGCGACACGATGATGCCGTGCTTCTTTTTGGTCCCGTACACGGTGTTGTCGGCGATGATCAGCCCGTGAGAACGGTCGTGCGGGTCGATGCCGTAGATGACGTTGTCGTGGTAGGTGTTGCTCTTGACCACGAAATCGCGGGTTTCATAGCAGTAGAAGCCGTACCACATGTCCGAGAAGGTGCTGCCGATGATCCAGCCGGTGGGTTGGCCGCGGCCCATTTGCGCACTCATGTTCGGCGTGTACTGGGAGATGCTGACGCCGTACGACTTGGACTGGTTGTAGCCCATGCTCGCCATCACGGTGTTGACCATGTAGGTCTCGGTGCCACCCCAGGACAGCAGGAACGGGCGGAAGTCCTTGGGGTCGCGGAAGGTCGATGGGCCATTGTCGGCCTCGCGCCAGCCGAGCACCTTGGTGTCACGGATGAACAACTTGCCGTCGTTGACGATGAACGCGCCGCCTTCCTGGGACAGGCGCAACTCCTTGGTCTGCTTGTCGACCTCGAAGGTGGCGTTGTGCCCGACCACGATCGGCAGTCGCGCCAGGTACACGCCCGGCGACGTCTCGCGAATGTACTGCTTGGGCAGCTTCTTGGTCAGCTCGGTGAGGTTGACGTAGCCGTCCTCGACGAAGATGGCCTGGGGAATACCATGCTGGCGGTTCACCCATTCGACCATCTTGTTGTCGCCGCCGATGAATTCCTTGAGCACGTCTTCCTGCAGCATGCGCTTGACCACGATCTTGCCCGGCTTGCGGCGGTCGATCTTGGCGGCCACGGCCGCGGCGGTGTAGCCGCTGAGGTCGGGCAGTTTTGGCGGTGCCAGCTCCAGCGACTCCGGCGGGGCGGTGGTCACGGTGTAGGTCTTGGCCTGCTGCAGGGTCTTGGCCTCATCGGCGGCCGGCGTTGGTGTCGTGGCCGGGTGCGCGGCACTGGCGTTGGCCACGGCGACGCCGCTGGCCAGCAGCAGGGCAGTGGCCAGCAAGGCCCTGGGCAACGGTAATCTGTCGGTGTTGATCATTTCATCGCACTCCCTTCGCAGTCGCATCAGAAGCGCCAGATCACGTCGATAAAGGCGCGGTGCATATAGCTGTCCACCTGGTTGCCGTAGGCCGACCCTGGTTTGAACACCCCGGCGCGCAAGCGCACCAGTGCCGAAGGCTCGTCCACCGACTGGCTCAGGGAAGCGGGCAGCAGGCCTTGCTTGAAGTACTTGCTGACCACCAGGTCCATCTCTTGGCCCAGGTCCTTGTCACCGTCGGCCAGCGGTAGCGAGCTGATGGAGGTGATGTCGGTGGGGTTTTCCGGGTCGGTGGTGGTATTGACCGCGTCCAGGGTGCTGGTGCCGATGCCCTGGTTACCGTCCACGCGCCAGAATTTGTGGTAGATCAGGCTGGCGTCGTATTCGTCGCGCAGTTGCCAGGACGTGAACAGCGAGGCGCTTTGCACGTTGGCCATTTCCGCCTGGTAAGCCTCACCGAAGCGGGCGACGCGGGCGCGGGTACCGGTCCAGGTCGAACGGTTGCTCTGCAGGCCGTTTTGTTCGTAGTCGCGACTGGCGCGCGAATAGGCCCCGCCCACTTGCCAGTTCGGGTCCAGGTGCACGCGCAGGCCCAGGTCGGTGGCCCAGCCGTTGACGTGGCCGCTGCTCTTGTCACCGGCCACGGTCTGGCCATTCACCACGTTGCTGCCGATGCTGTCGCGGTTGCCGGACATGAACGTCAGGCTGCCCCAATAATTGATGTTGTTCAGGTTGTCGTGGTTGTAGGCGTCGCTGTCGGCTTCAAGGCCCAGCCAGGTCAGGTCACCGGTGCTGCTCTTGTCTGAGTCGTCGATGGCCTCGCCGGTATGGGGCAGGCTGCCGCTGTCATGGGTGTGGTGCGCGCGTACGCCGATCCATTGCCCTGGGGTCCACTGGTACGAAGCGTCGCCGTAGGCGTGCAGTACGTCCTTGTCGCTGGCGGACAACTCGGTAAGGTCAGTGCGGTATTCGCTGAATCGCTCTGCCACGCCGGCGTGGGCGCGCAGCAGGGTGGTGTCGAAGTCCCAGTTCAGGGCTTCGATGTTGGTGTCTTTCCACTCGCCGTCGTCGTTGCGCAGGCGCTGGCGCCCGAACTTCAGGATCTCGCCAGGGTAGGGCGTGAAACCGCTGTAGCCGACCCAGAACTCACGCATGGCCAGGTAGTTCTTTTTCTGCTCGCGGCCTTTGGCGGTGCTGTCGCTGCTCACGTCGGATTCTTGCAGGGTGTCGGTCTGAATGGTGTCGGTGGCGGTCACCAACTGGCCCATGGCGTAGGCACTCCAATCGCCCCACTGGCCGTAGGCCCAGGGGCGCAGGTCCAGGCCCAGGCCGTTGACGTCGCCGCCGGAACGGGTGCCCAGGTCGCGGTCATCTTCAGATTGCAGGGTGCCTTTGACCTCAATGCCAAAATTCTGGTCGGCGGTCAGCGCCGCCAGTGTCGGGCAGGACCAGAGCGCGGCGAAGCCCAGGCCAATGCCGGCTTTCATCCATTGATTCAACTTCATAGCGATTTGTCCTCACCGTCTTCGTCTTCCAGCGTCTGCAGGGCAATGCTGCTGTTCTGGTTCATGGCACCGCGCACGTGCTGTTCTTGCTGCAGCAGTTGCTGGGCCTGGGCGCGCTGGTCAGGTGACAGGGTGGTTTCCAGTTGCGTGGCCAAATCCAGCACTGGCTGGGCCGGTTCGGGCTGGGCCTTGGCCAGTTGCACGAACATATAGGCGTACACCGGGTTCGGTTGGGTGCCGCGGCCGCCCGAATAAAGCTGCGCCAAGGCGAAGTCGGCGCTGGCCTGGCCACCACGGGCCGCTACCAGCAGGTTGTCCACGGCCTTCTGCGGCTCGGGCTCGCCCAGGTAGCCACGGCGGTAGATCTGGCCCAGGTAGTAGTGGGCGCTGATCTGGGTAGGGGCGGCGGCTTTAAGGTGCTGTTCGGCTTTCTTCGCGTCCGGCAGCACCAGCTTGCCTTCGTAGTACACCTTGCCCAGCAGCAGTTCGGCCCGCGGCTGATCGGCGTTTCGGCCCTTGTCCAGGTACTCCATCATCTTGTCGACATCACCCAGTTCGGGGAAGTCGTACAGCAGTTGCGCCAGGCTGACCCACGAGGCGGGGTACACCGGGGCGATTTTCTCCAGCATGGCCTGGGCGGTTTTCTCGTCGGTCTGGCCCAGGCTGGCATCGCCCAGCACACGGGCCACGGCGTCCACACGCATGGCCGGCACGGCGCCGCGGGCATAGGCTGCCTGCAGTTGGGCCAGCAGTGCTTGCTGGCGGTCGGTCTGCTGGCGCTTCTGGTATACGGTGGCCAACTCCACGTAGCACACGTCGGCCACTTTCAGCGCCTTGCGGCACAGGTTCTCCACGTCGTCCAGGTGTTGGTCGTAGGTGCCTTGAATGCGGTACACCAGCACCTGGGCCAGGTTGGCTTCGGCATAGCCCGCGGCCTGCCATTCATTGATCTTGGCCTGGGCGTTCACGCCCGGGAAGGTAGCGGGGTATTGCAGATAGAGCATGGCCAATGGCGTGAGGGTGTTGCCCTCGCCGTTGGCGAAGGCTTTCTTCAACAGGCCTTCAGCTTCGCGTTGCTCGGCTTCGGTCGGGTGCGGCTTGAGGGCCAGCAACCGGCCCAGGCGTGCCTGGGCCCGTGGCGAGGTGTCGGCCGCAGCGCGGTAAGTGGCTTCCGCCTGGCGCAGCTGCTCGGGGTCGCGGGTGCCCACCTGAATGTCGGCCAGGCCCACCTGGGCTTCGGTGTAGCCCAGGTCTGCCAGTTGCTGATAGTTCTGCTGGGCCAGCGCCGTGTCGCCACGTTTCAAGGCTTCGTTGGCCAAACGCTGGTCCGGCAGGCCCGCGCAACCGGCCAGGCCGATCGCGACGGCCAGGCCCAAGAGCGCCGTTCCTGGCAATATTTTTAGAGTGCTAGCCACAGGTGTTCTCCTCGATTCCGACTTACTGGCCGGCGGCCATGGCTTTGTCCATCAGCCAGTTCAGCGACGGACCACGGTCACTGCTGACATCGACGGCACGGCCGGTGAGGGTGCTGTTCAGTGGCTCGTCAGGCTGGATTTGCACGCGCAGGTCCGACGACAGGTCCAGCGGGTTGATGCTGGTGGCGTTGATTACCTTGCCCTGGCGCACGGTGCTGTCGCCGGCCACCTGGAAGTTCACCGCAGTACCTGGGGTCACTTCGCCGAACTGGCGGTAGGCGAAACGCGCCTCGATGTTGGCGGTGGTGTTGCGCGGTACCAGGGTGAAGATCACGTCGCCCTTGCTGGCGTACTGGCCGTCGGCGACCAGTTGCTGGCCCACGGTGCAGTCGCACGGCGACGTCAGGGTGCCGGTCATTTGCTTGCCGAACAGTTCGGTGATCTTGTCCGGTTGCAGCTGGTCCGGGTCCAGGTTGCCTTTCAATACGTCGAGCATGCTGGTGCTGAAACTGGCCAGCGGTGCGCCCTTGGGCGCCGAGCCGTCGGCGCCCACCAGGCTTTGCACGGTGCCGTCGCGGGGCATGGTGATGTTCATCGAAGGTGCCGACACCAGGCCCGCCTGGGCGTGGGTGACGAAGTACAGGCCGTACACCGACTTGAGCACAAAACCGAACGCCGCCAGGCCCACCACGAATACCCCGGCGCTGAAAGTCACGGCGCGCAGGCGGGCAAAGGCCGACTGGCCGCCGCCGAGCTTCTTGTCCTTGCGTGCCTTGGTGAAGTTGTCGCGCTGCAGGGTGCCCAGTACGTCGCCGACGCTGATGATCTCGCCGCTCAGGTGCGAAGTGATCAGGTGGCGCATGGTGGCGATGTCCTGCTGTTCCAGGTTCTGGAACTGGCAGCCGACACGGCCGGTGGCGTCGTTGAACGACCGCACCTGGAATTCGATGTCCATGCCCAGGCCCAGGGTGTCGATGACGAACATCAAGCGGCCACGGTGCACTTCGCCTTCCTTCAGTGGCTTGGGCGCATGGAACGCCAGGCCGCCGGCCGACAGGTCATCGATGCGCACTTCGATGTTTTCGCGGTTGGGCCCCTGGTAGCGCAGCTTGGCGGGCAACTTGACCCGGGCGTGCTGGCGCTGGGCTTCGGATTCATGCACAACATTGACGTTCACGGCGTTATTCATGGCGGTAATTCCTACTTAATCCATTAGTGTCCGGCTCACACGATCACGAACAGCACAGCCACGAAAATGCTGGCGGCCGAGAACGTCATGGTCCGGGAAGACCAGGTGTTGAACCATTGTTGAAAGCTGGCGAGGTCGCGTTTGAGCACGGTGGGCTGGCGGGTCCAGGACTGCTTGTCGAGGCGGAAGAAGACGTAGATCTTCATCATGGCGCCGACGATCTGGTTGTAATACAGGATCACCGGATAGGCAGGCCCCACGGAGTGTCCTGAACACATCAGCATGATGGTCAGGATCAATCGGGTGATGCCGATCCACAGCAGGTAACCCAGCAAGAACGCAATGTTGAACTTGAGGCTGGCGATGATGGCCGCGGACAGGCCCAGCAGGCTGGTCCACATGGATACGCGCTGGTCGAACAGCACGATGCTGGTGAACACGCCCAGGCGTCGCACACCCAGCCCCAGGGCACGGGAGTTCTGCCGCAGGTTGTTGCCGTACCAGCGGTACATCAGTTTGCGGCTGGCTTTCAGGAAGCTTTTTTCCGGCGGGTGCTCCACCGTATTGATGGCAGCGTCCGGCACGTAGAAAGTGTCGTAGCCAAGGCGCATCAGGCTGAACCAGCTGGACTTGTCGTCACCGGTGAGGAACTTGAAGCGGCCCAGGCGCCAATGCTCCAGGGAGTCGCTTTCCACGTCGGCGATGAATTCGGGGTTGGTGACCACGGTGGCGCGGAACACCGACATGCGTCCGGTCATGGTCAGCACGCGCTTGGACAGGGCCATGGAGCACATGTTGATGTGGCGCTGAGCGAAGCGCAGCTTGTGCCACTCGCTCATGATGTAGCCGCCGCGCACTTCGCAGAATTCGTTGGTGGTCAGGCCGCCGACGTTTTCGTACAGCTTGAACCAGGGCACGGTCTTGCGCACGCAGCCGTCAGCCAGCACGGTGTCGCCGTCGATCACTGCCACAACCGCGTTGTCATCTGGCAGGTGGCGGGAGATGGCGCGAAAACCGAAGGCCAGGCCGTCACGCTTGCCGGTACCGGCGATGCGCACGAAGTCCAGCGAGACGCGGTCAGGGGGAGCCATTTTGGCCCACAGCGCCTTGACCAGCAGTTCATCGGACATTTCCACCAGCGAGCACACCACGGTGGTGGGGTAGCCGCAGTTGATGGCTTCGCGAATCACTGAGCTGTACACCTGGGCGGTGGTCAGCGCGTCGATGCGAAAGCTGGTGACCATCAGGAATACGTGGCTGGGGTCGGCCGAGGCGCCCAGCTTGCGGACCTTGCGGCGCAGGTGCGGGTACACCACGTACAGAAACAGCATGCCGCGCACAAAATGCGTGGCGCCCATGGAGTAGCGCCAGATGCCCACGGCGCCAATCAGGAAAATAAAATCTTTCGATTGCGAGTCGAAAAGAGTCGTCGGCAACGCCAGGGCGAGTGCCATCAGCAATGTCAGGTAGAACAACCATCCGGCGGCCTGTAGAAGACCGTGTCTTAGCCTGTGCATGATCTGCGTCCGTATCGATTGTCGGGCAAAGCCTGGAGGGGGAGCGGGCCTGCCGGCGAACCGGCAGGCCCTGCGGCCTTACCAGCAGATGCCTTCAGTGCGGGCTTCCGGGCAGGTGGTCTTGGGCATGAAGCCGACCAGGTCGATGACCTGCTTGCCATGCGGCACCGACTCCACCAGCGAGCGGAATTTCTCGTCGCGGTTACCCAGGATGATCACGTCAGAGTTGTTGATGACGCCGTCGAAGTCCGAATCCAGCAGGGAGGACACATGCGGAATCTTGGATTCGATGTAGTCCTTGTTCGCGCCGTGGACACGGGCGTACTCGACGTTGCTGTCGTAGATCTTCAGTTCGAAGCCCTTGCCGATCAGCATTTCGGCCAGCTCTACCAGCGGGCTTTCGCGCAGGTCATCGGTACCGGCCTTGAAGCTCAGACCCAGCAGGGCGACCTTGCGCTTGTCGTGGCTGGAGATGATGTCGAAGGCGTTCTGCACCTGGGACACGTTGCTGCGCATCAGCGAGTTGAGCAGCGGCGCGTCCACGTCCAGGGAGCTGGCGCGGTAGGTCAGGGCGCGCACGTCCTTGGGCAGGCAGGAGCCGCCGAAAGCGAAGCCGGGGCGCATGTAGTACTGCGACAGGTTCAGGGCCTTGTCCTGGCAGACCACGTCCATCACTTCGCGGCCATCCACGCCCACGGCCTTGGCGATGTTGCCGATCTCGTTGGCGAAGGTCACCTTGGTGGCATGCCACACGTTGCAGGTGTACTTGATCATCTCGGCCACTTCGATGTCCTTGCGGATGATCGGCGCATCGAGTTCTTCGTACAGCGATTGCAGGGCATCGCCGGAGGCGGCGTCGAACTCGCCGATCACGGTCATCGGTGGGTGGTCGTAGTCCTTGATGGCGGTGGACTCACGCAGGAACTCTGGGTTGACGGCCACGCCGAAATCGACGCCAGCTTTCTTGCCCGAGCAGTCTTCCAGAATCGGGATCACCACGTTCTTGACGGTGCCTGGCAGCACGGTGCTGCGCACGACCACGGTGTGGCGAGTGGTTTTGTCACGCAGGACGAAACCGATTTCACGGCACACCGACTCGATGTAGTTCAGCTCCAGGTCGCCGTTCTTCTTGCTTGGCGTGCCGACGCAAAGCATCGACAGGTCGGTGTCACGAATGGCTTCGGAAAAGTCGGTGGTACCCCGCAGGCGGCCACTTTGAATACCCTGTGCCAGAAGTTCTTCCAGACCCGGCTCGACGATAGGCGATTTACCGTTGTTGATAAGGTCAATCTTGGCCTTGGAAATATCCACGCCAACCACGTCGTGACCGCGTGCAGACAGGCAACCGGCACAGACTGCACCGACATAACCCAAACCGAAGATGCTGATACGCATCGCATTCACCTCATGTGTTATCGCGCCGACTCAACTAAGTAAGAGCCAGACCGGGTTTAATTAACCAGCAGTGTTCGCGCACTCGGAAGTGTGACAAATGAATGTCAATTCCCGCTTGCAGGCATGTTTTAAATATTGAGTGCGCAAGAATGCACTCAAGCTGGGCAGCACTTGGCCGTTGTGTGGGCTATTGCCCTGATGTGTAGCCAGCCTGTATTACAAAGACGACTTCCTAGCTTGCAGTGCTGACTGCGATCTTGGCTGGATGCCAATGAAATCAAGCACTAAGACGCTTTGCAGGAGCTCGGTAAACGGGGCTCTGGCTTGGCCTTTTCGAGGACTACTTTTGGTGCGTTCTCTCCTGAGATCAACTTTGGGTCCGCAATAGACCATGTGTTCAAAGTTTAACGAGCTTCATTGCTCGAACCTGTTTCCATTCCTCTGTAGGTCATCTCTCACATAACGCTCGAGAATCGTTACGGGTGGTATGAGCAGCAGTCTTTGCGATTAGTTCCTGAGGGGGATGACGCCGAATGACAAAATCTTCAAGATTTTCATCCGTACAAATGCTTTCAAAGTGATAGCACAGTACGGTTTTGTCCTGCGGGAGTGGGGAGTTGCGGGGGCGTCATATTTTTGTGCCAGCATTCAAAAAAAAGTCGTCAAAAAAAACGAAATTTCCTGAACGGGAGCTGAATGGATGATCGATATAATCCAATTTGACGAGTATTTGGCGCCATATTAATGGCGAGTACTGGCAATCTGTACTTTTTTGCGGGGGTAGCGGTGCGCTTTTTGTAGGACAAAAAACGCACCGAAAAGAGGCTTCAGTCGGCGGGGTGGTCGCGCAGG
Source organism: uncultured Gammaproteobacteria bacterium (assembly GCA_963816515.1). Lineage (GTDB taxonomy): Bacteria > Pseudomonadota > Gammaproteobacteria > Pseudomonadales > Pseudomonadaceae > Aquipseudomonas. The sequence goes on from CAWFKX010000001.1 coordinate 3,537,261, forward strand.
AAAACCAGAGTGTCCGGTTTCGAATGATCGGCACTGTAGTAGTAACCCTGCTCGTCGAATTGCTTGAGCGCTTCAGGGTCGTTGATGCGTTCCTGGAGGACGAAACGGCTCATCATGCCCCGGGCTTTCTTGGCGTAGAAGCTGATGATCTTGTACTGGCCGTTCTTCTGGTCCTTGAACTCGGTGTTGATGATGCGTGCCTTCAGGGCCGTGCGCTTGACTGCCGAAAAATACTCGGTGGAGGCCAGGTTCAGCAGAATGTCGTCGCCTTGCTCGGCCAGCGCTTCGTTCAGCCATTCGCTGATGCGCGTGCCCCAGAAGGCATACAGGTCCTTGCCGCGGGCGTTGGCCAGCTTGGTGCCCATTTCCAGGCGGTAAGGCTGCATAAGGTCCAGCGGGCGCAGCAGGCCGTACAGGCCCGAGAGCATGCGCAGGTGTTGTTGGGCGTAACTGAAATCGGCGTCGGTCAGGCTGTTGGCGTCCAGGCCCGTGTACACGTCACCCTTGAACGCCAGCAGCGCCTGCTTGGCGTTGGCCGGCGTGAAGGCCGGGTTCCAGCTGCCGAAACGCGCCGCATTGAGGCCGGCGAGTTTGTCGGACAGGTGCATCAGCTCGCTGATCTGCGCGGGTGCCAGTTCGCGCAGAATCTGGATCAGCTCTTGGCTGTGGTCCAGGTATTGCGGCTGGGTGAAGCGGTCGGTCACCGGCGGCGTGTCGTAATCCAGGGTCTTGGCGGGGGAAATCACCGTCAGCATCAAATCGTCTCCTTTAATCGTGGGGGCGATTTTAGGGGGTGGGGGCAGGGAACTCCATCTATTAACCCGATAGCGTGATCGATGGTGGTAGCCGCTGCCGTAAGCAGCGGCTACAGGTGCGATGGTTTATGATCGGCGAATTCCACTCATGGAGAGCCCGCCCTTGCGCCTTGCCTGCCTGATACTTGCTGTCCTCGCCAGCGTCACCGCGCAGGCCGCCGTGCCGCCGCCGGTGGCCACCATCGACCGCAGCAGTTGGCCGGAAACACTGAGTTCGCCCGCCTTGTTCGACGTGGCCTCGCGCGCCGAAATCCTGATGTTCGCCCACGTGCTGCTGCAATCCGAGAGCCTCGACGAAGCCGACCTGGCCGACCGGCTGGACCTGCGCACGGTGAACATGGTGGCTATCAACGACCTGCGCCAGCAACTGTGGCAACGCCTGTGGCAGAACTTCAACCAGGCCCAGCAAAGCTGTGAGCAGGACGCTTCCTTCTGCTTTGCCATCGACAGCCTCGACGACCTGCGTACCCAGGCGAACAACTTCGCCGTGGCCCCGGATTCCTTTTATGCCAACTGGGGCGCGCCGGCGCGGGTGTTCGACCTTATCTACGTGGACGAACTGTTGCGCAAGGCAGCCTTGTCTCCGCAAATCAGCAGTGAAGTACTGAAAGTCGCCGATAACGAATTGAACGGCAGCGATTTCAATGACCGCGTGTTCCTGTTGACCTTCGACAGTGGGCCCAGCATCGCGGTGGGCAGCACCGAGTGGGTGACGGATTTCCTGCGCAAGCAGAAGATCAATGGCACCTTCTTCGTGCTGGGGCAGAATTTCGCCAACCGCAGCGCCAAGGGCGAGCCGGGTAGCCTGCAGGCGCTGTACCAGGACCAGTGCGTGGGTGTGCAGGGCTGGCAGTACCGGTCCCATGCCGACTGGAATGACTGGCAAGGCTCGATCACCCGCACCACCACCGTGGTGCAGAACGAATTGCCCGACAATTACGTGCCGCTGTTCCGCCCGCCCTACGGCACGCGGCGTGCAGACGCCCGCACGTTCCTGGATACCCAACAGATGAAAGTGGCGTTGTGGGATATCGATTCGCTGGACAGCAATAGTCAACTGACGGCCGAGCAAAGTGCCCAGCGGGTGCTGACGCTGATGCTGTTATGGCGCCACGGGGTGATCGCGTTCCACGATACCCAGGCCAAAGTGCAGGTGGCATTGCCCTGGTTGCTCAAGCAGACGGCCGAGGCGGGAATCGGTTGGCAGGACTGTCGGCAATTTCAGTGAACGTCGGTCAACGTCGAGAAAAATAAAGGCGAGGGGCAGGGCTGGAAAGGATTTGAAACACGATCGGGGCAGGGTGGACTTTTGACTTTACCGGTGCTTTTCCCCTGCGCCAAGCGTTATTCGTCATGCAGAAAAATAAACTTCAAAAAAGCGTCAAAGTGCTTTTTAACGTCATGGGTTTTGCGGTATTACGAAGACAGATCGCCGAACCCTGCAACACAGGTGGCGTCGTCACCCGGCCCATCGTCAGTTGCAGTTCCTCCCGACCACAGCCCTCTGGGTCGTGCGGAAACGGCGGTCACTTCGCGGCGCAGCACCGTTCAGGTATTGCGTCGAACGGCTCTCTCAAAGGTGACCGAGTATGGATGATCAAGGACGCACCATTTCTTCCGACAAGCCAATCCTTTATGTGCTCGATACCAATGTACTGATCCACGATCCAAATGCGTTGCTGAATTTCGAAGAACACCACGTCGCCATCCCCATGACGGTTCTGGAGGAACTGGACAAACTCAAGAGTGGCAAGCAATCGGTAGCCGCCGAGTGCCGTCAGGCCATCCGCCTGATCGACCAGACCCTGGGCGACGCCAGCCCGGCCGACGTCGAGCTGGGCGTGCCTATCCAGCGCGGCAAGGGCGCCCCCAAGGGGTTCCTGTCCATCCTCATGACCAAGGGCGGCCCACCCACCACGGTGCTGCCGGGCAACCTCAACGACAACATCATCATCAACCAGCTGGTCGACTTGCACGAGCGCAAGAAAGACTGGGACGTGGTACTGGTCACCAAAGACATCAACATGCGCCTCAAGGCTCGTGCCTGCGGTATCGCGGCCGAGGACTACAGCACCGACCAGTTGGTGGACGACGTGTCCCTGCTGTCGCGTGGCTACCACGAGATGACCGGCTCCTTCTGGGACCGCGTGGCCAAGGTCGAGACCCGTCAGGACCATGGGCGCACCTGGCACCGTGTGCAACTGGTGGAGCAGTTGCCGGCCGTGCATATCAATGAATTCATCATTGATGAACAGGGTTTCGTGGGCTGGATCAAAGGCGTGAAGGACGACGAGCTGATGCTGCTCGACCTGCATCAGGAACCATTGCTGCACCAGGAAGCCTGGGGCCTGAAGCCACGTGACGTGCATCAGGCGCTGGCACTGTTCGCGTTGCTCGACCCCGATATCCACCTGGTCAACCTGACCGGCGCCGCCGGTTCCGGCAAGACCATCCTGGCCCTGGCGGCGGCCATCGAGCAGACCATGGTCAGCAAGCGTTACCGGCGCATCATTGCCACCCGCAGCGTGCAGGGGCTGGATCAGGAGATCGGCTTCCTGCCGGGTACCGAGGCGGAAAAGATGGAACCTTGGCTGGGGGCCATCACCGACAACCTCGAAGCCCTGCACATGGACGATGAAAACACCCACGGCAGTGTCGATTACATCCTCAGCAAGGTACCGCTGCAGTTCAAGTCGCTGAACTACATTCGCGGCCGCAGCTTCCAGCAGAGCCTGATTCTGATCGATGAATGCCAGAACCTCACACCGCACCAGATGAAAACCATCATCACCCGTGCCGGTGCCGGTTCCAAGGTGATCTGCCTGGGTAACCTGGCACAAATCGACACCCCGTACCTGTCGGCGCCCAGCTCGGGTCTCACCTACCTGACCGAGCGCTTCAAGGACTTCCCCAACGGCGTGCACATCACCCTGCAAGGGGTGCCGCGCTCGATCCTGGCGGAGTACGCGGAGTCCCATCTGTAACGGGCTGGCCCAAGGTTGCCCCACGCCGCCATTGCCTCGGGCCATGGCGGCGTTTTTACAGGTTGGCGTCGAACATCAAGGTGATGTCGCCGCTATAGCGCGTACCCCGGTACGCCATCATCGGCCGCACGTCGTTTTGCTTCACGTCGAAATGAACCATGCCCGGCTGGCTGGAAACGGTGCCGGCGGGGGTGATCGTTTTCGCATTGGCGACGCCCACGTCCAACGCCAGGCGGTTCACCGGCTGGCCATTGTGATTAAAGGTGCCCGGCAAGGTAAGCGTGGTGAACACCGGCGCCAGGTTGGGCAGTGTGGGATGGCGCATGCTGCAGTGCTGATTACTGTTGCCATGCTCGCACGTCACGTAGACCGCGAAGGGGCTGGCTGCCCAAATGGTGAGAGGTGAGTCATGAAACAACCGCTCAGGCACCTGGTTGCTGGTTTCGTATGCTTTCCAGCCGCCTGGTGGGAGGAGCATCAGTTCGCTGCCGCTGGCGGGGAAGTCCACGCGCATGTCGTGCTTGACGGTGATTTCCACCCGCACGCGAATCGTGTCGGCGCTGGTTTGCAGCAGGTTGCCGAAGTCAAAGCCTGACGGCTGGCCGACCGGGTAGTCGATGAATCCGCTCCACAAGCCGGGGCTCAAGGACGCAGCCGCAGGGAAAAAGGCGGTATAGGATACCCCGAACTCTTTGAACACCGATTGCTGCACGTCCTGATTTTGCGGGGCGCGGCTGGCAACACAGGGCCTCTGCGCGTCGGGCGAGAAGGAGGACCAGAAGAATTTGGTTTGTCCTGGGGCGCCACTGTTCGGGCCCTCGCGGTTGCAGCCGCCCGTTACGGTCAGCCCTACCACGTCCTGGGTTTGCCAGGTCACTCGCTGGCTGAGAAAACGGTACGACAGCTGCATGGATGCGGTTTCCTGAGTGGACTGGTTGCGCAACGTGAACGACTGGCGTGAGGGTAGGCGAATGTAGACTTTGTCGCGGTCATCGGTTGAGGACAGGTCTATTGCCTTGGTGAACGTGAAAGGGATATCGAGGGTTTTGTAGTTGGCGCAGATGGAGACGCCTGAACAAAATGTCGCGCGTGGTGTGGTATCGATAATGTTGTCACCCTCCACGTGCGCGGTGATCAAGACGTCGGCCGCTTGCGCCGCCGCGCTACTTGCGCACAGAAGCCCAACTAGCAGGGCGCGGGCAAGCGGCCAGGAAATGATGGCTGGCATGACGATGCTCCAGGGGTGTCAAGGGAGCTTGATTGTCACGCGGTCTGGTGTATGGAACAGTCAGACGATTCCCGATCTGTGTGGGAATTTTCCCAAATGTGTGGGGGGTGCAGGATTTGTGCAACCGCCCCCCGTGCAGTTTACAATCGACATTCCGCCAACAGGAGCAAGGCAAGTGCTGACCCATCTCGATTCCCAGGGCCGTGCCAACATGGTCGACGTGACTGAAAAGGCGGTGACGTCCCGCGAAGCCGTGGCCGAAGCGCGGGTGCGCATGCTGCCCCAGACCCTGCAGATGATTGTCGATGGCGACCACCCCAAGGGCGACGTATTCGCCGTGGCGCGCATCGCCGGCATCCAGGCGGCGAAGAAAACCAGCGACCTGATTCCCCTGTGTCATCCGCTGATGCTCACCAGCGTCAAGGTCGAGTTGAGCGCCGAGGGTGCCGACGCCGTGCGCATCGTCGCGCGTTGCAAGCTGGCCGGCCAGACGGGCGTGGAAATGGAAGCACTGACAGCTGCCAGCGTCGCCGCGCTGACGATCTATGACATGTGCAAGGCCGTGGACAAGGGCATGACCATCGAGAGCGTGCGCCTGCTGGAAAAGGTCGGCGGCAAGAGCGGGCACTACCTGGCGGGGCAACCATGAAGCTGAAAATCGTTTACTTCGCCCGCTACCGCGAGGCCATGGGCATGACCGGCGAGGAGCTGGTCGGCAACTTCGCCACGCTGCAGGACGTGCGCCAGGAGCTGCTGGAGCGCGGCGGCAACTGGAGCGTGCTGGGCGAGGGCAACCTGATGTGCGCGCGCAACGAGGACCTGTGCAAGCTTGACGAGCCGGTGGCCGATGGCGACGAGGTGGCTTTCTTCCCCCCTGTGACCGGAGGCTGACCATGGCTGTGCGTGTGCAATGCGCTGCGTTCGATCCCGGGGCCGAGGTCAATGCCATGCATGCCGCCAATGTCGGGGTGGGCGCGGTGGTGAGTTTTGTCGGCTATGTGCGCGACTTCAACGATGGCCTTGAGGTGTCCGGGATGTTCCTGGAGCACTACCCAGGCATGACCGAGAAGGCGTTGGGCAAGATCGTGGTCGAGGCCGAGCAGCGCTGGCCGTTGCTCAAGGTCGAGGTGCTGCACCGGGTGGGTGGCCTGGAACCGGGCGAGCCGATCGTGTTCGTGGGGGTGGCCAGTGCCCATCGGCAGGCGGCGTTCGACGCCTGCAACTTCATCATGGACTACCTGAAAACCCGCGCGCCGTTCTGGAAGAAGGAACGGACCGGGGAGGGCGAGCGCTGGGTGGAAGGCAAGGCCAGCGACAACCAGGCGGCTGATCGCTGGAACCAAGAGGGCCGCTGACGCCAAATCTTGCCGCAGCGGCCGCCAGGCCGCGTCAGGGTGGGCGGGTCAGGAATGCTTGCGCTGCACCGGCCGCAACAGCTCGGTCGGCGGCGTCTCGCAGCTGATCTTGCGTCCCAGCAGCGCTTCGATCGACGGCAACTGGTAGGAGTCATCTTCACCGGCAAAGCTGATCGACACGCCACTCATGCCCGCGCGGCCTGTACGACCAATGCGGTGCACGTAGTCGTCAGGGTCTTCCGGCAGGGTGAAGTTGATCACGTGGCTGATGCCATCGATGTGAATACCGCGGCCCGCGACGTCAGTGGCCACCAGCACGCGGATCTTGCCTTCGCGGAAACCTTCCAGGGTCTTGATGCGCTTGTGCTGCGGCACGTCGCCTGACAGCTGCGCGGCGTTGACGCCGTCACGCACCAGTTTTTCCTCGATGCGCCGTACCTCGTCCTTGCGGTTGGCAAACACCATCACCCGTTCCCAGCCATTGTCGTTGACCAGGTTGTACAGCAGCTTGTACTTGTCACTGCCGGCCACGGCATACACGTGCTGTTCCACGGTCTCGCTGGCCACGTTCTCCGGCTCGATCTCGACGATGGCAGGGTCCGTGGTCCACTGCTTGGCCAGGTTCATCACGTCGTCGGTGAAGGTGGCGGAGAACAGCAGGGTCTGGCGTTCACTTTTCGGCGGGGTCTGGCGAATGATCTGGCGGACCTGTGGGATAAAGCCCATGTCCAGCATGCGGTCGGCTTCGTCCAGCACCATCACCTCGACCATGTCCAGGTGCACCTCGCCGCGCTGGTTGAAGTCCAGCAGGCGGCCCGGGGTGGCGACCAGGATGTCGCAGTGGCGAGCTTCAAGCTGCTTGAGCTGCTTGTCGAAGTCCATGCCGCCGACGAACGTCATCACGTTCAGGCCGGTGTACTTGGTCAGGTTGGCCGCGTCCTTGGCGATCTGCACCACCAGCTCGCGGGTCGGGGCGATGATCAGCGCCCGTGGCTCACCCATGTAGCGCTCTTTGGGCGGCGGGGTCTGCTGCAGCTGGGTGATGATCGAAATCAGGAAGGCCGCGGTCTTGCCGGTGCCAGTCTGGGCGCGACCGATCGCGTCCTTGCCCTTGAGCGTAAAGCCCAACACCTGCGCCTGGATCGGCGTGCAGTACGGGAAACCCAGGTCGTGGATGGCGTGCATCAGCTCATCGGAAAGCTTGAAGTCGTGGAAGCGGGTCTTGCCTTCCTGCGGCTCGACCTTGAAGTCTTCCAGTTTCCACAGCGCGCGGGGCGGTTTGGGCTTGCGCTCGCGTGGGGACGGCTTGACCAGGTCAGCGTCCCGGGATGCCTCCGGTGCGACGGGGGCCGCTTCCCGAGCTTCGCGCGATCCCAGAGCCGCGATCGAGTCGGGTGCCAGTGGTGGGGCGATGGCCGTTTCCCGAGCCGGGCTCGGTGCCACAGGAGCAGTCATTTCGGCTGCGAGCGGCTCAGCCTCGCTTTTTCCGAACAGGTTCTTGAGTGCTTTGAGCACGGTCTTCTCATTAATTGGTTAAGGAATATACGCCGGGCAGTGTAATGCAAGAATCGGGCGCGGCGTAGTGCCTCTGGGCATTGCTCCTGTGTGAGTGGGCTTTGCCCGCGAAGAGGACACCACGTCTCATTAGCCATACCGTAGCGTCTGCTTCGCGGGCAGAGCCCGCTCCCACGGGGATCAGCCGAGCTTCTTGGCAAGCCAGGCAGCGATGTCCCGGATTTCTTCGAGCAGCACTTCATGCCCCATCGGGTAATCGTGCCACTGCGCATCCACGCCCCATTGTTTCAGGTGGTCGTGGGCGCTGCGCCCCATGGTGGTCAGCACCACGTCATCCTGGGTGCCGTGCAGGCTCAGCACCGGAGTCTGGCGCTGGGTGTCGCTCGGTTGCACCTGTTCATTGAAGGTTGGTGCATACGTAGAGAGCGCCAACACGCCCCCCAGTGCGCCGTCATAGCGAATGAACGCGGTGTGCAGCACCACGGCGCCGCCCTGGGAGAACCCGGCGATGAAGACGCGCTTGGCGTTGATGCCCGCCGCCACTTGCGCTTCGATCAAGCCCTTGACCATATCCGCCGATTCATCCAACTGATGATGGTCTATAGCCCGCGCAGGGGTCATGGCCTTGATGTCGTACCAGCTTGGCATTTCATAGCCGCCGTTGATCGTCACTGGCCGGGTCGGCGCCTGCGGCAGGATGAAGCGCGTGGTGGGCAGGCTGTTCTGCAGGGCCTCGGCCACGGGCAGGAAGTCGTAGCGGTCGGCACCCAGGCCATGCAACCAGATCACACAGGCATCGGCAGGCTGGGTAGGTTCGAGGATCATAGGGTTGCTCATCACTGCTCCAAAAAAGGGCGAACGCTCTCAAAAAGTGCATTGCAAAGGGGCGTATCGGTGCGATACGAGAAAAAGATGTCGCAAGGGTACAAGTTTTCCTATTGACGGAGGCTGAATCGCTTGCGCTCTGTAACGTGGTACGCGCTTTGCTATGTATCCGGCAAGTGGAAGGAAAGATGCATGCGGTAACACTATCAGGCTGTACGCGCGGTTGCTAAAGGGCAATTGTGCGCAAGCGGATAGCCGACCTTCCACGGGTCATGCGAAACGCTAGGGGCGAACGATAACGCCTCACCTTTTCGACCGATCAAGGAGCCGTGAGTTTGCAGCCCGCTGCGCTCACACAATCAAAAAAATGCGTCCTTCACCGCTTGACCCAAAATCAAGCCAACACTGGGTCGACATCGCCTCAAAAGGGTGCGGCAGGACACACGCTCTACACAACAAGAGCCATTTTGGAGGTTTGAATGAAAATGCTGAAATCCACCCTGGCTGTCCTGACCGCCGCCACCGTTCTCGGTGCCAGCGGCTTTGCCCAGGCAGGCGCCACTCTGGACGCGATTCAGAAGAAAGGTTTCATTCAGTGCGGCGTCAGTGACGGCCTGCCTGGCTTTTCCGTGCCCGACGCTACCGGCAAGATCCAGGGCATCGACGCCGACGTCTGCCGCGCCGTGGCAGCCGCCGTGTTCGGCGATGCGTCCAAGGTCAAGTTCAGCCAGCTGAACGCCAAGGAGCGTTTCACCGCGCTGCAGTCCGGTGAAATCGACGTGCTGTCGCGCAACACCACCTGGACCAGCTCCCGCGACGCGGGCATGGGCCTGATGTTCACCGGTGTCACCTACTACGACGGCGTGGGCTTCCTGGCCAACAAGAAACTGGGCGTGAAAAGTGCCAAGGAACTGGACGGTGCAACCATCTGCATCCAGGCCGGTACCACCACCGAGCTGAACGTGTCGGACTACTTCCGCGCCAACGGCCTGAAATACACCCCGATCACCTTCGACACCTCCGATGAAAGCGCCAAGTCGCTGGAAAGCGGCCGTTGCGACGTGCTGACCTCCGACAAGTCGCAGCTGTACGCACAGCGCTCCAAGCTGGCCTCCCCGGGCGACTACGAGGTACTGCCGGAAACCATCTCCAAGGAGCCCCTGGGCCCGGTCGTGCGCAAAGGCGACGAAGAGTGGTTCAGCATCGTCAAATGGACCTTGTTCGCCATGCTCAACGCCGAAGAGGCTGGCATCACGTCGAAAAACGTCGAAGAGCAGGCCAAATCCACCAAGAACCCTGACGTGGCTCGCCTGCTGGGCGGCGACGGCGAATACGGCAAGGACCTGAAACTGCCGAAGGACTGGGTGGTGCAGATCGTCAAGCAAGTCGGTAACTACGGCGAAGTGTTCGAGAAGAACCTGGGCAAGAGCACGCCGCTGGCCATTGACCGTGGCCTGAACGCCCTGTGGAACAACGGCGGCATCCAGTACGCGCCACCGGTACGTTAAGTCGGCCCCGCGCCTGGCAGTCCGTAATGCTGCCAGGCGCTGTTACATTCCCTTTCTTCCGGGGCACTTCATGCAAAATCAAATCGGCGCACCCAAAGGGTTATCCCTGACCGATCCACGTGTGCGTGCGTGGCTATTCCAGATCATCACCATTGTGGCGGTGATCTCCCTTGGCTGGTTCCTGTTCAACAACACCCAGACCAACCTGCAACACCGCGGCATCACCTCCGGCTTCGACTTCCTTGACCGCAGTGCCGGCTTCGGCATCGCCCAGCACCTGATCCCCTACACCGAGTCGGATACATACTCGCGCGTTTTCGTGATCGGGTTGCTCAACACCCTGCTGGTGACCTTCATCGGCGTGATCCTGGCCACTGTGCTGGGGTTTGTCATCGGGGTGTCCAGGCTGTCGTCCAACTGGATGGTCAACAAGCTGGCCACCGTGTATGTCGAGACCTTCCGCAACATTCCACCGCTGCTGCAGATCCTGTTCTGGTATTTCGCCGTGTTCCTGACCATGCCTGGCCCGCGCGGCAGTCATAACCTGTGGAACACGTTCTACCTGAGCAACCGCGGCCTTAACATGCCCGCGGCCATCACGGCCGAGGGCATCTGGCCGTTCCTGATTGCCATCGTGCTGGCGATCGTCGCCATCGTCGTGATGGTGAAGTGGGCTGAAAAGCGCTTTGAGGAAACCGGTCAACCGTTCCACAAGTTCTGGGCCGGTGTGGGCCTGCTGGTGGTGATCCCGGGCCTGAGCATGCTGGTGTTCGGCAGCCCTGTGCACTGGGAAATGCCGGAACTGCGCGGCTTCAACTTCGTGGGCGGCTGGGTGATGATCCCTGAACTGCTGGCCCTGACCCTGGCGCTGAGCGTATACACCGCGGCGTTCATCGCCGAAATCGTGCGCTCGGGCATCAAGTCCGTCACCCACGGCCAGACCGAAGCGGCACGTTCATTGGGCCTGCGCCCCGGGCCGACGCTGCGCAAGGTGATCATTCCCCAGGCGCTGCGGGTGATCATCCCGCCCTTGACCAGCCAGTACCTGAACCTGGCGAAGAACTCTTCGCTGGCGGCCGGTATCGGTTACCCGGAAATGGTTTCGCTGTTTGCCGGCACGGTGCTCAACCAGACCGGCCAGGCCATCGAAGTCATTGCCATTACCATGAGCGTGTACCTGGCGATCAGCATCAGCATTTCCTTGCTGATGAACTGGTACAACAAGCGCATTGCGCTGATCGAGCGGTGAGGAAACGCCCATGACGACGACGCATATTTTCAAACCGAACATGCCGCCGCCCAACATGGCAGTCGGCCCTGTCGCCTGGATGCGCGCCAACCTGTTTTCCAGCTGGTTCAACACCCTGTTGACGCTGGTGGCGTTGTACCTGATCTACCTGATCGTGCCGCCGCTGCTGAGCTGGGCGTTCCTGGACGCCAACTGGACAGGCACCACCCGCGAAGATTGCACCAAGGCCGGTGCGTGTTGGGTGTTCATCGAGCAGCGCTTCGGCCAGTTCATGTACGGCTACTACCCCCAGGCACTGCGCTGGCGCGTTGACCTGACCGTGTGGCTGGCCGTGCTGGGCGCCGCCCCGCTGTTCATTCCACGCATGCCGCGCAAGCCGCTGTACGGCCTGTGCTACCTGGTGGCGTTTCCGATCATTGCCTACAGCCTGCTGCATGGCGGCTACCTGGGCCTGGAAAACGTGGCCACCAGCCAATGGGGCGGCTTGATGCTGACCCTGGTGATCGCCACCGTGGGGATTGCCGGCGCGTTGCCGCTGGGCATCCTGCTGGCACTGGGGCGGCGTTCGAAAATGCCGGCGGTGAAGGTGGTGTGCGTGACGTTCATCGAGTTCTGGCGCGGCGTACCGCTGATTACCGTGCTGTTCATGTCCTCGGTGATGCTGCCGCTGTTCATGCCTGAAGGCATGAATTTCGACAAATTGCTGCGGGCGCTGATCGGCGTGATCATGTTCCAGTCCGCCTACGTCGCCGAAGTAGTGCGCGGCGGCCTGCAGGCCATTCCCAAGGGCCAGTACGAAGCGGCTGCGGCCATGGGCCTGGGCTACTGGCGCGCCATGGGCCTGGTGATTCTGCCGCAGGCGCTCAAGCTGGTGATCCCGGGTATCGTCAACACCCTGATCGCCTTGTTCAAGGACACCAGCCTTGTGATCATTATCGGGCTGTTCGACCTGCTCAATAGCGTCAAGCAGGCCGGTGCCGACCCCAAATGGCTGGGTATGGCCACTGAAGGCTATGTGTTCGCCGCTGCCGTCTATTGGATTTTCTGTTTCAGTATGTCCCGCTACTCCGTGCACCTGGAGCGCAAGCTGGATACTGGCCACAAGCGTTAGGAGTGTCATCATGAGTGAAGCAATCAAACAGCCTGTGGGCGCCGATGGCATTATCCAGATGCAAGGCGTGAACAAGTGGTACGGCCAGTTCCACGTGCTCAAGGACATCAACCTGAACGTCAGGCAGGGCGAGCGTATCGTGCTGTGCGGGCCATCGGGCTCGGGCAAGTCGACCACCATCCGCTGCCTCAACCGCCTGGAAGAACACCAGCAGGGCCGCATCGTGGTCGATGGCGTGGAACTGACCAACGACCTCAAGCAGATCGAAGCCATCCGCCGCGAAGTGGGCATGGTGTTCCAGCACTTCAACCTGTTTCCGCACCTGACCATCCTGCAGAACTGCACGCTGGCGCCGATGTGGGTGCGCAAGATGCCCAAGCGCAAGGCCGAGGAAATCGCCATGCATTACCTTGAGCGCGTGCGCATTCCGGAGCAGGCCCACAAGTTCCCCGGCCAGCTTTCGGGCGGCCAGCAGCAGCGCGTGGCCATTGCCCGTGCCCTGTGCATGAAACCAAAAATCATGCTGTTCGACGAGCCCACCTCGGCACTCGACCCGGAAATGGTGAAAGAGGTACTGGACACCATGATCGGCCTGGCCGAAGACGGCATGACCATGCTGTGCGTGACCCACGAAATGGGCTTCGCGCGCACCGTGGCCAACCGCGTGATCTTCATGGACAAGGGCGAGATCGTCGAACAGGCTCCGCCCAACGAGTTCTTCGACAACCCGCAGAACGAGCGCACCAAGTTATTCCTGGGGCAGATTCTGCATTGATGGATGGTGTGATGCGTCATCAAGAACCCGGCCCAGTGCCGGGTTTTTGTTATCCCTTTGGCAGTGGCTGCCAGGCCGCGTCACAGACACCCATTTCCTTCAGCCGCACCGCCTGACGATGGGCGCCGTCTGGCGGCAGGCGCCACGGAAACAGTAAATAGCTAGCAATTCACCTTGCAAGCCACTGTCCCATCCCTTAGCCTTTCTCGATACATTCACCTCATTCGACTTGCACGGCGAGCCCTGGCCGCCGCCGAACCAAGCATCCCGCTCGACCAGCCCAGCGCCGACCGAACGCCCAGGCCTCAGATTTAAAGGAACTGCCTTATGTCCAGCCACACTCCCGAGACGCTCGCTGCGTCCGCTGCGCAACCCGTGGCGCTGCACAGGCCCTGGCTCCTGCTGCTGGGCCTGGTGCTGGTGGCCCTGAACCTGCGCCCGGCGCTGTCGAGCATGGCGCCGCTGCTGGGGCAGGTGTCCGACAGCCTGGGCCTGAGCGCCGCCGCCGCCGGCCTGCTGACCACGCTGCCAGTGTTGTGCCTGGGCCTGTTCGCGCCGCTGGCGCCGATTCTGTCCCGGCGCTTTGGCGCTGAGCGGGTGGTGCTGGGTGTGTTGATGTTGCTGGCGGCCGGTATTGCCTTGCGCAGCCAGTTCGCCGTGGTCGGGTTGTTCGCCGGCAGCGTGCTGTCCGGGGCCAGCATTGGCGTGATTGGTGTGCTGTTGCCGGGCATCGTCAAGCGCGACTTCCCGCAACAGGCGGGCACCATGACGGGTGTCTACACCATGGCCTTGTGCCTGGGTGCGGCTTTGGCGGCCGGTGCCAGCGTGCCGCTGGCCCAGTGGTTCGGCAACCGCTGGAGCCTGGGGCTGGGCTTCTGGGTGGTGCCGGCGTTGCTGGCCGCAGTGTTCTGGTTTCCCCAGACGCGTCACAAGCACGGCGCGCACCGTGCCGCCTACCGCGTGCGGGGCCTGCTGCGCGACCGCCTGGCCTGGCAGGTGACGTTGTTCATGGGCTTGCAGTCATCGCTGGCGTACATTGTTTTCGGCTGGCTGCCGTCGATGCTCATGGGCCGTGGCCTGGAAGCAGCGGAAGCGGGGCTGGTACTGTCCTTCTCGATCATCATCCAGCTGGGCAGCTCGCTGATCGCGCCGTGGTTGGCCACCCGCGGGCGTGACCAGCGCATCGCCATCGTCACCGTCATGGCGTTGACCCTGGCCGGGCTGTTCGGCTGCCTGTACGCACCCCTGGGCGGCCTGTGGTTCTGGGCCGTGGTGCTGGGGTTGGGGCAGGGCGCCATGTTCGCTGTGGCGCTGACCCTGATCGTGCTGCGGGCCAGCGATGCCCATGTGGCCGCCAACCTGTCGAGCATGGCCCAGGGCTTCGGCTACACCCTGGCCTCCATGGGCCCGCTGGCCGTGGGCCTGGTGCACGACTGGACCGGCGGCTGGAACGCCGTGGGCTGGATCTTCGCGGTGATCGGCGGCCTGGCGATCATCGCCGGCATGGGTGCCGGGCGCACGCTGCACGTGCAGGTCACCAGCGAAAAGATTTGACGCCCGCCACACACTCCGTAGCAGCGGCCGCAAGGCCGCGTCACGGCGTTCCTGCTAGGATGGGCAAAACCTACAAGAGTCCTGCCCATGAGCGAAGCCAACACAGCCCTGATCACTCGCTTCTACCTGGCCTTCCAGCGCCTGGACGCCGAGGCCATGGCCGCCAGCTATACCGACGACGTAGTGTTCAGCGACCCGGCATTCGGCACCTTGCATGGCAAGGACGCCGGTGACATGTGGCGCATGATGACGGCCCGCGCCAAGGACTTTTCCCTGACGTTCGACCACGTGCACGCCGGTGACACCGCCGGCGCCGCGCACTGGGTGCCCAAGTACCTGTTCAGTGCCACCGGCCGCACCGTGGTCAACGACATTCATGCGCGCTTCGTGTTTCGTGACGGCAAGATCTGCGAACACCATGACCACTTCGACTTCTGGCGCTGGTCGCGGCAGGCCCTGGGCACAAAAGGCTTGCTGCTGGGGTGGTCGCCCTTGCTCAAGGGCAAGGTCCGGCAGCAGGCGTTGAAAGGGTTGCGAGCGTTTCAGGCCGGGCGCACTTGATCAACCATCGGCGCTGACCACCTGGTCAGCGGGGTGGTAATCGAAGCGGGCCTTCTCGCCCCTGGCAGGCCAGGGGCGTATGTCGCCTAACCGGCAAGCGATGAGGAAAAAAGCCGATACCGGGCTCCGGTCTTTGGCTGAAGGGGTGTAGGAGGGCGAGAGAAAGGGGACGGTTCCCGGCCAGAAAAGGTAGAATCCGCCTGTCTACGAATCGGCCCTGACTGCGTGATCGAATCCCCTTTGCCATCGCCCGCCAAACCTTGGTACGTGTACCTGGTGCGCGCCGCCAATGGCGCGCTGTATTGCGGCATCAGCGACAACCCCCAGCGCCGCTTCGCCCAGCACCAGAGCGGTAAGGGCGCGCGTTTCTTCAGTTCCAGCCCGGCCATGGCGCTGGTGTATATCGAGTCCTGGCCAAACAAGGGCGAGGCGCTGCGCCAGGAACGGCTGGTCAAGCGCTTGCGCAAGAGCGCCAAGGAGCGGCTGGTGGCGTCCTGGACGCCAATCGATCCCGTTGATGGGCCACTATCGGCGTGAGTGGCTAGGCCGCCTTCGGGCGGGCGAGTAAGCTTTAGGTTTTAGCCCTTGGCGGAACCGAAGATGACCGACTTGATCCTGCATCACTATCCCACGTCCCCGTTCGCCGAGAAAACCCGGCTGATGCTGGGCTTCAAGGGCCTGTCCTGGCGCTCCGTGCTGATCGCGCCGATCATGCCCAAGCCCGACCTGGTGGCGCTAACTGGTGGTTATCGCAAGACCCCTGTGTTGCAAGTGGGGGCTGATATCTATTGCGACACGGCCTTGATTGCACGCCGCCTGGACCAGGAAAAAGCCTCGCCGGCGTTCTTTCCGCAAGGCCAGGAAATGACCGTCGCCGCCTTCGCCGCCTGGGCGGACTCAGTGCTGTTCCAGCACGCGGTCAGCCTGGTGTTCCAGCCCGAGTCGGTGGCCGTGCGTTTTGCCCGCCTGCCACCCGAGGCGGTCAAGGCCTTCATCGCCGACCGTGCGCAACTGTTCAGTGGCGGTAGCGCCACGCGCTTGTCGCTGGAACAGGCCAAGCACCAGTGGCCGGTGTTCATGGCGCGCCTTGAGCAGCAACTGCAGCGGGAAGAAGGCGACTATTTGTTCGGCGAGCCATCAATCGCCGACTTCGCTGTGGCCCACTCGCTGTGGTTCCTCAAGGGTACACCGGTGACTTCGCCGCTGGTGGACGACTATCCGGCGGTGCATGCCTGGCTGGGCCGGGTGCTGGGCTTTGGTCACGGTACCTACAGCGAGTTCTCCGCCGAACAGGCCCTCGAAGTGGCGCGTAGCAGTGAGCCAGCGGCGCTGCCCGAAGACGGCTTCGTTGACCCGAATGGCTTCAAGCTCGGTGATCAGGTCAGTGTGGCGGCCATCGACTATGGCGTGGACCCGGTGCTGGGCGAGTTGCTGTATGCCGGTGCCGAAGAGCTGATTGTGCGCCGTGAAGACCCGAAGGCGGGCGTGGTGCATGTGCACTTCCCACGGCTGGGCTTCAAGCTCGAACAATGCTGATACGTGTAACGGCCGGACGCCGCCTGCAGCAGCTGCTACAGATCGCTTTTTTGTAGCCGCGGCCGCCAGGCCGCGTCCTGGGCGCCGCGTTTTGTCAGGCGCCGCACTACTTGTTCAGGGCCGAGAGAATTTGCCCTTCATCATACTGGCGCAACAACACCCCATTCACCTCCAGCATCGGAATCCCGCGCCCGCCCAGCGCTTCGTAGCGCTGGCGCGCCTGGGCGTCCTTGTCGATGTCGAACGCCTGGTACGCCACCCCCTGGCGGTCCAGGAAGCGGCGGAAGTCCTTGCAGTAACCACACCAGTCGGTGGCGTACAGGGTGACCTGCGCATGGGCGCGGGCCTGGGCCGAGAGCTGCGAGGTAGGGTTGAAGAATGCCTCGATCTTGCCCCACTGCTGAAAGATCACCACCACCAGCAGTATCGGCAACACGCGCTTGAGGGTCTTGTTCAGCACCGGGTCAGTCCTTGCGGCGCTTGAGCTGGTCGGTGAGCTGGGTGGGCAGGCCCTTGATGATCAGCGTGCCGGCTTCCTCGTCGTACTCGATCTTGGAGCCCAGCAGGTGCGCTTCGAAGCTGATGGACAGCCCCTCGGCGCGGCCGGTGAAGCGGCGGAACTGGTTGAGGGTGCGTTTATCCGCCGGGATTTCCGGCGACAGGCCATAGTCCTTGTTGCGAATGTGGTCGTAGAAGGCGCGCGGGCGGTCTTCGTCGATGAGCCCGGACAGCTCTTCCAGGGCCACGGGCTCGCCGTGCTTGGTCTGGGTAGTGGCGTATTCCACCAGGGCCTGCGTCTTTTCGCGGGCAGCCTCCTCGGGCAGGTCTTCGCTTTCGACGAAATCGCTGAAGGCCTTGAGCAGGGTACGAGTTTCGCCCGGGCCGTCGACGCCTTCCTGGCAGCCGATGAAGTCACGGAAGTATTCCGAGACCTTCTTGCCGTTCTTGCCCTTGATGAACGAAATGTATTGCTTGGAGTTCTTGTTGTTCTGCCACTCGGACAGGTTGATACGCGCCGCCAGGTGCAATTGGCCCAGGTCCAGGTGGCGCGACGGGGTCACGTCCAGCTCGGCGTTCACCGCCACGCCTTCGCTGTGGTGCAGCAGGGCAATGGCCAGGTAGTCGGTCATGCCTTGCTGGTAGTGGGCGAACAACACATGGCCACCGGTGGACAGGTTGGACTCTTCCATCAGCTTCTGCAGGTGCTCGACGGCCTCGCGGCTGAAGGCAGTGAAATCCTGCTCGGCATCCATGTATTGCTTCAGCCAGCCGCTGAACGGATGGGCGCCGGACTCGGGGTGAAAGAAGCCCCATGCCTTGCCTTGCTTGGCGTTGTAGCTGTCGTTGAGGTCGGCCAGCAGGTTCTCGATGGCCTGGGACTCGGTCAGCTCCGTGTCACGGGCATGGAGCACGGCTGGCGTGCCGTCAGGTTTCTTTTCGATCAAATGGACAATGCAGTGACGGATCGGCATGGGCTTCTCGCGGCGTCGAAGGGGGAAGGCCAAGGGCGAGCGTGTCGGCCTTGCGCAAAGGCGCCAAGTGTAACGCAACCGGGGGGTTGGCTGCCGCGCGGCGCTGTTTCAGGCCGTGATTTGGAGACTTTTGTCTATTTTTCAACCAAAGCGGCGATAAACCTGAACAAATGGCCAGGTAGTGGCGGATATTTCTGTTTCTGTGTGCTAGTTTTGCCCGGTCTTGCGCTCCACAAGGGCGCATTGCCCGCAGATAGCTGCCGTCAGGTCGAACCAAATACCGATTTGTGCATCTACATTCGCGATTGGCGTGGCTGTAGACCGATTGCCGGCCCCGAGGGGTTACGGCGTTTTTGACTGATGTTGCACTCTGCAATCCAACTGAATTTGATAGGGAAGGAACACCACCATGGCATTGACCAAAGACCAACTGATCGCCGACATCGCTGAAGCCATCGACGCGCCAAAAACCACCGCGCGCAATGCTCTCGAGCAACTGGGCCAGATCGTTGCCGACCAGCTGGAAAATGGCAGCGAAATCACCCTGCCAGGCATTGGCAAGCTGAAAATCTCCGAGCGTCCAGCTCGCACCGGCCGTAACCCTTCGACTGGCGCGCCGATCGAAATCGCTGCCAAGAAAGTCGTCAAGTTTGTTCCAGCCAAAGTGCTGACCGACTCTGTTAACAAGTAATTGTAAACAGACGTGAAAAAGCCGTGACCGGGGCGACCCGGTCACGGCTTTTTTGTGCCTGCAGCGTCTTCATCGACACTGCCGGCCTCATCGCGAGCAAGCTTTGCTCCCACGGTGTTTACCGCAACCCTGTGGGCGCAAAGCTTGCTCGCGATGGCGTCAGGGTTTGAACCAGGCTTGCTGCTGCGCCTCGGTCTGGAAGGTCCAGGCCACGAAACGGCTCTGTTTTTGCCCCTGGCCCATTTCGACCACGCGCACCTGCACGGCACCGGCCTTCTTCAACGCCACCTGGATCGGCGGCAGGTTCGAGGCCTTCGACACCAGGGTGCTGAACCACAGCACCTGTTGGCCTGCGGCCACGCTTTCGTTGATCAGCTGAGTGACGAAGCGGATTTCGCCACCCTCGCACCACAGTTCATTGTTCTGCCCGCCGAAGTTCAGCACCGGTAGCTTGCGCTTGGGGTCGGCCTTGCCCAGGGCGCGCCATTTGCGTTGGCTGCCACGGGTGGCCTCTTCCAGCGAGGCATGGAAGGGTGGGTTGCACAGGGTCAGGTCAAAGCGTTCATCGGCCTTCAGCAAACCGTTGAGGATGTGCTTGGCATTACCCTGCGGGCGCAGGCTGATGGCTTTGTCGAGCTTGTTGGCCTGGACGATCGCCTTGGCCGAGGCCAGGGCCACGGTGTCGATGTCCGAACCCACGAACTGCCAGCGATAGTCGCTGTGGCCCAGCAGCGGGTAGATGCAGTTGGCGCCGGTACCGATATCCAGTGCCCGCACGGAGGCACCGCGGGGGATTTCGCCACCGTTGGTTTCGGCCAGCAGGTCGGCTATGGCGTGAATGTAATCGGCGCGCCCGGGAATGGGCGGGCACAGGTAGCCCTCTGGAATGTTCCAGTGCTGGATGCCGTACAGCGCCTTGAGCAGCGCGCGGTTGAACACCTTGACCGCTGCCGGGTTGGCGAAGTCGATGCTTTCCTTGCCGTAGGGGTTGAGGATCACGTACTGGCCAAGCTCGGGGCTGCTCTTGATCAGTTGCGGGAAGTCGTAACGGCCTTGATGGCGGTTGCGGGGGTGGAAGGTGGGTTTGCTGGGGGCGGACATGAGGAATTTCCATTGTCCGTGCGGGCCTCTTCGCGGGCAGAGCCCGCTCCCACAGGGCGGTGATGCACACAACACCTTGTGGGAGCGGGCTCTGCCCGCGAAGGGCCGACGGAGGATTTACAGGCTGGCGATGCGCGCGTGCTGTTCGGCGAGCTTGCCCAGGGCCTGCTCGGCTTCGGCCAGCTTGGCGCGCTCCTTGTCGATGACCGCAGGCGGTGCCTTGTCGACGAAGGCCGCGTTGGACAGCTTGCCGCCCACACGTTGCACTTCACCTTGCAGGCGCTGGATTTCCTTGTCCAGGCGCGCAAGCTCGGCACCCTTGTCGATCAGGCCGGCCATGGGCACCAGCACTTCCAGCTCGCCCACCAGTGCGGTGGCGCTCAATGGCGCTTCAGCGCCGGGTTCCAGCACGGTGATGGACTCGAGCTTGGCCAGCTTCTTCAGCAGGGCTTCGTTCTCGACCAGGCGGCGCTTGTCTTCGGTGCTGGCGTTTTTCAGGAACAGGGCCAGGGGCTTGCCCGGGCCGATGTTCATTTCGCCCCGGATGTTGCGCACGCCCAGCATCAGGCCCTTGAGCCATTCGATGTCGTCTTCGGCGGCAGGATCGATGCGTGTCTCGTTGGCCACTGGCCACGGTTGCAGCATGATGGTCTTGCCCTCGGCACCGACCAGCGGCGCCAGGCGCTGCCAGATTTCCTCGGTGATGAACGGCATGAACGGGTGCGCCAGGCGCATGGCCACTTCCAGCACACGCACCAGGGTGCGACGGGTGCCGCGCTGGCGCTCCACCGGGGCGTTCTCGTCCCACAGTACCGGCTTGGACAGCTCCAGGTACCAGTCGCAGTACTGGTTCCAGATGAACTCGTACAGCACCTGGGCGGCCAGGTCGAAGCGGAACTGGTCCAGCTGGCGGGTCACTTCGGCTTCGGTACGCTGCAGTTGGGAAATGATCCAGCGGTCAGCCAGCGACAGCTCGTAGGCCTCGCCGTTCTGGCCGCAGTCCTCGCCCTTGTCCAGCACGTAGCGGGTGGCGTTCCAGATCTTGTTGCAGAAGTTGCGGTAGCCTTCGACGCGGCCCATGTCGAACTTGATGTCGCGGCCGGTGGAGGCCAGCGAGCAGAAGGTGAAGCGCAGGGCGTCGGTGCCATAGCTGGCGATGCCGTCGGCGAACTCGTCGCGGGTCTGCTTCTCGATCTTCTTCGCCAGTTTCGGTTGCATCATGCCGCTGGTGCGTTTCTGCACCAGGGCTTCCAGTTCGATGCCGTCGATGATGTCCAGCGGGTCCAGGACGTTGCCCTTGGACTTGGACATTTTCTGGCCCTGGCCATCACGCACCAGGCCGTGCACATACACGGTCTTGAACGGCACCTGGGCGGTGCCGTCCTCGTTCTTGACCAGGTGCATGGTCAGCATGATCATCCGGGCGACCCAGAAGAAAATGATGTCGAAGCCGGTGACCAGCACGTCGGTGGGGTGGAAGGTCTTGAGGAAGTCGGTCTGTTCCGGCCAGCCCAGGGTGGAGAAGGTCCACAGGCCCGAGCTGAACCAGGTGTCGAGCACGTCGTTGTCCTGGTTCAGGACCACGTCGGCGCCCAGGCCGTTCTTGGCCCGCACTTCTTCTTCGCTGCGGCCCACGTAGACCTTGCCCGACTCATCGTACCAGGCCGGAATGCGGTGGCCCCACCACAGCTGGCGGCTGATGCACCAGTCCTGGATGTCGCGCATCCACGAGAAATACATGTTTTCGTACTGCTTGGGTACGAACTGGATACGGCCGTCTTCCACGGCTTCGATCGCAGGCTCGGCCAGCGGCTTGGTCGATACGTACCACTGGTCGGTCAGCCACGGCTCGATGATGGTGCCCGAACGGTCGCCCTTCGGCACTTTCAGCGCGTGGTCGTCGACGCTCACCAGCAGGCCGGCGGCGTCGAAGGCGGCAACGATCTGCTTGCGTGCCTCGAAACGGTCCAGGCCGGCGTATTCGGCCGGCAGCGTGCCGTCGACGCTGTTGTTCAGGGTGCCGTCCAGGTTGAACACCTGGGCAGCGGCCAGCACGTTGGCGTTCTTGTCGAAGATGTTGAGCAGCGGCAGGTTGTGGCGCTTGCCGACTTCATAGTCGTTGAAGTCATGGGCCGGGGTGATCTTCACACAACCGGTGCCGAATTCAGGATCGCAATAATCGTCGGCGATGATCGGAATGAGGCGGCCGACCAGCGGCAGCTCGACGAATTTGCCGATCAGGGCCTGGTAGCGCTCATCGTTCGGGTTCACGGCCACGGCGGCATCGCCGAGCATGGTTTCCGGACGGGTGGTGGCGACGATCAGGTAATCCAGGCCTTCGGCGGTCTTGGCGCCATCAGCCAGCGGGTAGCGCAGGTTCCACAGCGAGCCTTTCTCGTCGTGGTTCTCCACTTCCAGGTCGGAAATCGCCGTGTGCAGCTTCGTGTCCCAGTTGACCAGGCGCTTGCCGCGATAGATCAGGCCGTCTTCGTGCAGGCGCACGAACGCTTCCTTGACCGCTTCCGACAGGCCGTCGTCCATGGTGAAACGCTCGCGGCTCCAGTCAACGGACGAGCCCAGGCGGCGGATCTGGCGGCTGATGTTGCCACCGGACTGGTCTTTCCATTCCCAGACTTTCTCCAGGAATTTCTCACGGCCCAGGTCATGACGGTTCTGGCCCTGGGCTTCGAGCTGGCGCTCTACCAGCATCTGGGTGGCGATACCGGCGTGGTCGGTGCCTGGCTGCCACAGGGTGTTGCGACCCTGCATGCGGCGGAAACGGATCAGGGCGTCCATGATCGCGTTGTTGAAACCATGGCCCATGTGCAGGCTGCCGGTGACGTTCGGCGGCGGGATCATGATGGTGTACGAGTCGCCCGCGCCTTGCGGAGCGAAATAGTTCTCGGACTCCCAGGTCTGGTACCAGGAAGTTTCAATGGCGTGCGGCTGGTAGGTCTTATCCATGCTCGGCGGGACCCTAATAGGCATATATTCAGGAAAGCCGAACAGTATAACGGGGATAGGCCGGGTTCGGTAGGCACTGTGGGAGCGGGCTCTGCCCGCTCACACAGTGCAAGTCCGAAGCCAGATCAGGGTAGGAGGCTCAGGGGTTGAGCAGCCGCTCCATCCGCGCTTCGAGGCGGC
The DNA here is from genome assembly GCA_963816515.1 of uncultured Gammaproteobacteria bacterium. Taxonomy (GTDB): domain Bacteria; phylum Pseudomonadota; class Gammaproteobacteria; order Pseudomonadales; family Pseudomonadaceae; genus Aquipseudomonas. The sequence goes on from CAWFKX010000001.1 coordinate 3,560,685, forward strand.
GCTTGATTTCGGTCTCGATGTGCGGGGCGAAATCGTCGATCACGTCCTGCATGATCAGCTGGGCGGCGGCGCGCAGCTCGGCGTCCAGGTGCAGCAGGGTGTCCTGACGGTTCTGTGCCGGGGTGGCGGGGGCCGGTTCCGGGGCGCGCGGCGGTTCACGCTCGGCACGGGTCTGTTCCTCGAGCTGGTCGAAGAGCAGGGGAATCTGTTCGTCGCTGACCACGGTCTCGGTCAGTAGCGGCGGTTGCAGGGTGTCATCGCCGAGCAGCTTGCGGATCGACTCGAGGTCGTCCAGCAGGTGCACGGACTTGGGCAGCTTGTTTGCAGTGTCCATCATTGGCTCAGAGTCGCTGTAAGCGGTGATCTTGCAGAGGATAGCCCTGTTCACGGTAGAAACGGAAACTCTCCCGTGCGGCCTGACGAATTGCAGGGTCTTCGACCACGACTTCAGCCACGCGGGCAAAGCGGTTGGCGAAGGCCGGCACTTTCAGGTCCAGGTTCACCAACAGGTCCTGGTGCTGGCCCGGGTCGGCGGACAGGCCCAGGGCGATCACCGCCTCGGGGTCTTCCTCGGCCAGGCTGTGGGGCACGAAGCTTTCGCCCTTGAACGCCCACAGGCGGGCATCGAGCTGCTCGCGCTGGGTGGCGTCGCTGCAATGCAGGTACACCCGGTGGCCGAGGCGCCAGGCCTTTTCCACCAGCTTGCAGGCGAAGTCCAGGCGCGCGTCGGGCAGCGGGCTCGGCAGAATGTAGAAATCGACTTTGGTCATGTTTGGTCCAGTGGTGGCGCTTGATGACGCGGCCCGCGGCAGCTGCAGGGGTTCGGCTGCAGCAACAGCGGGCCGTGTCAGGGCATCACACGCCCGCGCGGTCCAGCAGGTACTGGGTCAGCAGGGGCACAGGGCGGCCGCTGGCGCCCTTGTCCTTGCCACCGCTGACCCAAGCGGTACCGGCGATGTCCAGGTGCGCCCAGTGGTAGCTCTTGGCGAAGCGCGAGAGGAAGCAGCCAGCGGTGATGGCGCCGCCTTTCGGGCCACCGATGTTGGCGATGTCGGCGAACGGCGAGTCCAGCTGTTCCTGGTATTCGTCGAACAGCGGCAGTTGCCAGGCGCGGTCGTCGGCGGCCTTGCCGGCTTCCAGCAATTGCTCGATCAGTTCTTCATTGTTGCCCATCAGGCCCGAGGTGTGGGCGCCCAGGGCCACCATGCAGGCGCCGGTCAGGGTGGCGATGTCGATGACTGCCTGGGGCTTGAAGCGCTCGGCGTAGGTCAGGGTGTCGCACAGCACCAGTCGGCCTTCGGCGTCGGTGTTGAGGATTTCCACGGTCTGGCCGCTCATGGTGCTGACGATATCGCCGGGGCGAGTAGCGCTGCCGCTCGGCATGTTCTCGGCGCAGGCCAGCAGGCACACCAGGTTGATCGGCAGCTTGAGCTCCAGCACGGCGCGCAGGGTGCCGAACACGCTGGCGGCACCGCACATGTCGTACTTCATTTCATCCATGCCGGCGGCCGGCTTGATGCTGATGCCGCCGGTGTCGAAGGTGATGCCCTTGCCGACCAGTACGAACGGCTTGTCGGATTTCTTGCCGCCCTGATAGTTGAGCACGATCAGGCGCGGAGGCTGCTCGCTGCCCTGGGCCACGGCCATGAAGGCGCCCATGCCCAGTTCCTTGAGCTTCTTCTCGTCGTGGATCTCGACTTTGAGGTTCTTGTGTTCCTTGCCCAGGTTCTTCGCCTCTTCGGCCAGGAAGCTGGGGTGGCAGAGGTTCGGCGGCAGGTTGCCCAGGTCACGGGTGAAGCTCATGCCGGCGGCGATGGCGCTGGCGTGGGCCACGGCGCGCTCGACGTCGCCCTGGCTGGCCTTGTCGGTCAGCAGGGTGATTTTCTTCAGGGCGCGGGGTTCGGCCTTCTTGCTCTTGAAGCGGTCGAACACGTACTCGCCGTCCTGCAGGGTCTCGGCCAGCAGGCGTGCCTTGCCGTAGGCGTCGCGGCCCTTGACCCCCAGTTCGTCCAGCGCCAGCACGGCATCGCTGCCGCCCAGGCCCTTCAGCGCGCCCAGCACGGCGGCGCCCAGTTTGCGCCAGGCGCGGTCGCCCAGCAGTTCGTCGGCGCCGGTGCCGACCAGCAGCACGCGCTCGGCCTTCAGGCCCGGCAGGCTGTGCAGCAGCAGGGTCTGGCCCGGCTTGCCGGTCAGGTCGCCGCGCTTGAGCACGGAGGCGAGGGCGCCGCCGCTGAGTTCGTCGACCTTCTTGCCGACGCTGCCCAGTTTACGGCCTTCGCCCACGGCGACGACCAGGGTCGCGGTCTTCAGGCTTTCGGCGCTTACGCTTTTTACAACCAATTCCATTTCCGGGTCCCCTAATGATCTATGGTGTGCACCGCATGGAACCGGTGCGAATCGACGCACCCGACGCTGCTTGTGGCGGCCGGGCCAAAGGCCCCAGTTTGAGCCCAGCCGACGGAACCTGACAACCCTTCGCGCAGGCTTTGCGTAACTGTTCGTGCACGCGAAGTGACAGGCAGGCTCATTCACAGGATAATGCGCCAACTTTTTCGCAGGTGCGCCTCGCGCGCACTGAATACTGAAGTGCCAGCTATGTATCCCTTGTTCGGCCGTCTGAGCCTGACAACCCTGGAGTGTCCGGTTTGATCGTCTTCCGTTATCTGTCCCGCGAAGTCATGCTCACCCTCAGTGCCGTCAGTGCGGTGCTGCTGGTGATCATCATGAGCGGGCGCTTCGTCAAATACCTCGCCCAGGCCGCTTCCGGCGCCCTTGACCCGGGCGTGCTGTTCCTGATCATGGGCTACCGCCTGCCGGGTTTCCTGCAGTTGATCCTGCCCCTGGGCCTGTTCCTGGGCATTCTGCTGGCGTACGGCCGGTTGTACCTGGAAAGTGAAATGACCGTGCTGGCGGCCACTGGCATGAGCCAGCAGCGCCTGTTGCTCATCACCATGGCGCCCGCCACGCTGGTGGCCGTGGTGGTTGCCTGGCTGAGCCTGAGCCTGGCGCCACTGGGTGCCCAGCAGTTCTCCCTGGTGCTGAACCAGCAGGACGCCATGACCGAGTTCGACACCCTGGAGCCGGGGCGCTTCCAGGCGCTGCGTGACGAAAGCCGGGTGACCTATACCGAAACCATGAGCGACGACCGCATCAACCTGGGCGGCGTGTTCATTTCCCAGAAGCGCCTGGGCCAGGACGCCAAGGACCGCGGCATCACCCTGCTGCTGGGCGAGAAAGGTCGCCAGGACCGCCGTCCCGATGGCAGCCGCTACCTGATCCTGACCAACGGCTACCGTTACGATGGTATTCCCGGCCAGGCCGACTACCGCGCCATCCAGTACGACACCTACGGCGTGATGCTGCCCAAGCCCGAGGTCAGTGAAGAAGTCACCGACCGCGACGCCATCCCGAGCGCCAAGCTGTTTTCCGGCGAAGCCAATGATCCCGCCGAGCTGCAATGGCGGCTGTCGCTGCCGCTGCTGGTGTTCATCGTGACCCTGATGGCGGTGCCGCTGGCACGGGTCAACCCGCGCCAGGGACGTTTCCTCAAACTGCTGCCGGCGATTCTTCTGTATATGGCGTATCTGACGATCCTGATCTCCGCGCGCGGGGCCATGGAAAAGGGCAAGCTGCACTCAAGCCTGGGGCTGTGGTGGGTGCACGGGCTGTTCCTGATGATTGGCCTGGGCCTGATGTACTGGGAACCCATGCGCCTGAAGCTGGCCAGCCGTCGCGCGGCGTCGGAGGTGGCCCATGGTTAAGCTCGACCGGTACATCGGTACCAGCGTGCTGTTGGCCATCCTCGCCGTGCTGGGGGTTATCCTCGGCCTGGCGACGCTGTTTGCCTTCATCGATGAAATGAGCGACATCAGCCCTACCTACGGCCTGGGCGACGTCGCCTGGTTCGTGCTGCTGACCGCGCCACGGCGCCTGTATGACATGCTGCCGATGGCCGCGTTGATCGGCTGCCTGATCGGCCTGGGTACCCTGGCCAGCAACAGTGAGCTGACCATCATGCGTGCTGCCGGCGTGTCGGTGTCGCGCATCGTCTGGGCGGTGATGAAGCCCATGCTGGTGCTGATGGTCTGCGGCCTGCTGGTGGGCGAATACATCGCCCCGGTGACCGAGGCCAAGGCCCAGGCCGACCGCTCGCTGGCCCAAGGCATCGGCGACGCGCAAAGTGGCCGCCACGGCCTGTGGCACCGCGAAGGCCAGCAGTTCATCCACATCAACACCGTTCAGCCCAATGGCCTGCTGTACGGCGTGACCCGCTACACCTTCGATGGCGAGCGCCACATTGAGCGCGCCAGCTTCGCGAAGAAGGCCCAGTACACCGATGGCCACTGGAACCTCAGCGACGTCGCCACCACCGTGTTCCACGGCGATCGCACCGAAGTGATCAACTCGCCGGCCGAGCAATGGGATGTGACGGTAACGCCGCAACTGCTGAGCACCGTGGTGATGGCCCCCGAGTCGCTGTCGATGAGCGGTTTGTGGAGTTACATCCACTACCTGTCGGACCAGGGCCTGCGTAACAGCACCTACTGGTTGGCGTTCTGGACCAAGATCCTGCAACCGCTGGTGACCGCTGCGCTGGTGCTGATGGCCATCTCGTTCATCTTCGGCCCGCTGCGTTCCGTCACGTTGGGCCAGCGTGTGTTCACAGGCGTGTTGGTGGGCTTCACCTTCCGCATCGTCCAGGACCTGCTGGGCCCATCGAGCCTGGTGTTCGGCTTCCCGCCGCTGCTGGCGGTGGTCATACCGTCGCTGTTCTGTGCGGTAGTCGGCTGGTGGCTGTTGCGCCGCGCAGGCTAAGGCGCGCAGGCACGAAAAAACCGACCTCAGGGTCGGTTTTTTCATGCCCGGCAACCGGCTAGCGGGCTTTCTTGGGAATGTGCACCAGCTGCGTGCCCGAATACAGGTCATGCCAGCCGCGCTTCTGCTTGTCGATCAGGGCCCACCAGAACCCTGCGCCGAAGCACAGCCATGAACCGATGGCGACAATGAAGCGCAGCAAGGCCTGCCACAGGCTGATGGCGGTGCCGTCGGCGTTCTGCACGCGCACGCCCCACACCTGCATGCCCAGGGTCTGCCCGGCATGCATCCAGAACTTGGCGAAGAAGGCGAACAGGGCGCAGAACAACAGCGTCGACAGGTACGGGTCGCCGTCCAGTGCGCCTGACTCGGACAAGGCGCGCAGCTTCGCCTCGCCGATGATCGCCATCATGATCAGTTTGTAGACCAGCGTGGTCACCATCAGCAGGGCCACGCACAGCAGGAAATCGTAGAACACAGCCGCCATGCGTCGGCCCAGGCCGGCGGGGGCGAAGTCGCCTTGCGGGTTCAGTCGTCGGGTCATCCTTGGCTCTCCGTGGTGCAATCAAATCACGGGCGAAAAAAAGCCCCTGGCGTTCCCGGCAGGGGCTTTTCTCGGGCTTATCACCGGGCAATCAAGCCTCGGCGATTACCTCGTCAGCTTGCATGCCTTTCTGGCCTTGAACGGCGACGAAAGTCACTTTCTGGCCTTCTTTCAGGCTCTTGAAGCCGTTGCCCTGAATAGCGCGGAAGTGCACGAACAGATCCGGACCGCTTTCTGGAGTGATAAAACCAAAACCTTTCTCGTCGTTAAACCACTTGACGGTACCGCTCTGACGTTGGGACATTTTCTTATTTCCTTGGAACTTGAATTAATGACAGCTTCTTTCAGGTGAAAGAGATACTGGGCTGGGTTGCAGGAAAGTAAGAGACGTCGAACGGGTTGTAGCAAAGCTCAGAGCTACTGCCCAGGTCACGAACCATAGCGACCCATGCAAACACAGTGAGGAAACTCTACGCTAACTTCAGGAAGAAAAACAAGCCCTGCGCAAGGCAGCTTTTTCACCTTTTTTACGGCCGTTCAAGCCTTTTCCCACGGGGTTTTCCGACTGATTCATTCAGGTATTTTCGAATGGTCTAACGCCAGTTCGATATCGAATAAAACACCGCCTTGATGTCGGCAACATGACAGCCCGCGAGACTGTCATGACGCTGTCTTTATCAACCGCGATAGTAGCGTTGTGCTACGAAGGGCATCTTGCTGACCTTCATCGCCACCTGCTTGCCGCGCACGATTGCCCACACCGGGGTGTCCAGTGCCGCGTGGGCGCTGTCGACGTAACCCATGGCGACGGGCCCCCCCAAGGTAGGGCCAAATCCACCACTGCACACGGTGCCGATAATTGCTCCGTTGGCATCGACGATCTCGGCGCCCTCACGTACCGGCGTGCGTTCCTGCGGCAGCAGGCCAACGCGCTTGCGAGCGATGCCATTGTGCTGCTGGGCAAACACCACGTCGGCACCGGGGAAGCCGCCGGCACGTGCGCCGTCGGCGCGACGGGCCTTGGAAATGGCCCACAGCAGGCTGGCTTCGATCGGCGTGGTCTGGGTGTTCATGTCGTGGCCATACAGGCACAGGCCGGCTTCCAGGCGCAGCGAGTCGCGGGCGCCCAGGCCGATGGCGGCCACTTCCGGTTCGGCCAGCAAGCGACGGGCCAGGGCCTCGGCGCTGACGGCCGGCACCGAGATCTCGAAGCCGTCTTCGCCGGTGTAGCCAGAGCGGCTCACGTAGCAGTCCACGCCCAGCAGCGACACGCTGGCAAATTGCATGAAGGTCATCTGCGCCACCTGCGGCGCCAGGCGCGCCAGCACGGTGACCGCCGCCGGGCCTTGCAGGGCCAGCAGCGCACGCTCCTCGAACAGCGGCTGGATCTGGCAGCGGTCGCCGATGTGTGCGCGCAGGTGGGCGAGGTCCTGGTCCTTGCAGGCGGCGTTGACCACCAGGAACAGCGTATCGTTGCCCAGGTTGGCAACCATCAAGTCATCGAGGATGCCGCCTTCGGCGTTGGTGAACATCGCGTAGCGCTGCATGCCCACGGGCAGGTCGATGATGTCTACCGGCACCAGGGTTTCCAGGGCGCGGGCGGCATCGCTGCCTGCCAGGCGGATCTGGCCCATGTGCGACACGTCGAACAGGCCCGCCTGTTCGCGGCTGTGCAGGTGTTCCTTCATCACGCCCAGCGGGTACTGCACGGGCATGTCGTAGCCGGCGAAGGGCACCATGCGCGCCCCCAGCTCCAGGTGCAGGGCGTGCAGCGGGGTGTGTTGCAGTTGCTCGGACATCGTTGACTCCTGAATTCGAATAGGGGCGTTCAACACTCGATGATGTTGACGGCCAGGCCGCCGCGGGCGGTCTCTTTGTATTTGCTTTTCATGTCGGCGCCGGTCTGGCGCATGGTGCGAATCACCTTGTCCAGCGAGACGTAATGCACGCCGTCGCCGCGCAAGGCCATGCGCACCGCGTTGATGGCCTTCACCGAACCCATGGCGTTGCGCTCGATGCAGGGCACCTGCACCAGGCCGCCAATGGGGTCGCAGGTCAGGCCCAGGTTGTGTTCCATGCCGATCTCGGCGGCGTTTTCCACTTGCTGCACGCTGCCGCCCATGACTTCGCACAGGGCGCCGGCCGCCATGGAGCAGGCCACGCCGACTTCGCCCTGGCAGCCCACTTCGGCGCCGGAGATGGAGGCGTTTTCCTTGTAAAGGATGCCGATGGCGGCGGCGGTGAGCAGGAAACGCACCACGCCGTCTTCGTTGGCGCCTGGCACAAAGCGCATGTAGTAGTGCAGCACCGCCGGGACGATACCGGCGGCGCCGTTGGTCGGCGCGGTGACCACGCGGCCGCCGAAGGCGTTTTCCTCGTTGACCGCCAGGGCGTACAGGTTGACCCAGTCCAGCACCGACAGGGCGTCACGCAGCGACGCTTCGGGGTTCTTGCACAGTTGCCGGTACAAGGCCGCGGCGCGGCGTTTGACCTTCAGGCCGCCAGGCAGGATGCCTTCGTTGCGACACCCGGCTTCGACGCAGTCCTGCATCACCTGCCAGATGTGCAGCAGGCCGCTGCGGGTCTCGGGTTCCGGCCGCCACGCAGCTTCATTGGCCAGCATCAGCTGGCTGATGGACAGGCCGTGTGCGGCGCATTGGGCCAGCAGCTCCTTGGCCGTCCTGAACGGGTAGGGCAGCACGGTGGTGTCTTCAACGATGCGGTCGGCACCGGCCGCGCCTTCATCCACCACAAAACCACCGCCCACCGAGTAGTACTCGCGGCTGCGCACCTGCAGGCCGCTGGCATCGAAGGCACGGAAGATCATGCCATTGGGGTGGAACGGCAGGGGCTTGCGGATCATCGCCAGGTGCAGCTTTTCGTTGAAGGCAATGCTGTGCTCGCCCAGCAGATTGAGCTGGCCGCTGGCGCGGATGGCCTGCAGGCGGGTGTCGACGGTTGTGGTGTCGACGGTGTCGGGGTGCGAGCCTTCCAGGCCCAGCAGCACGGCCTTGTCGCTGCCGTGGCCTTTGCCGGTGGCGCCCAGCGAACCGTACAGCTCGACTTTGACGCTGGCCGTGGCGCCCAGCAGGTCATCGCGGCGCAAGCCCTCGACGAAACGCGCGGCGGCGCGCATCGGGCCTACCGTGTGAGAGCTGGAGGGGCCGATGCCGATCTTGAAAAGGTCGAAAACGCTTAAGGACATACAACTACTCCATCATGCACAGGAGCTGCCGTCAGGCTGCGATCGGGCCCGCAGGGGCCGCCAACCTGCCGCTGAAGGTCCTTCGGACCTCGTCGCAGCCTGGCGGCAGCTCCTGCGGGAGCCATTGAATCAGCCTTCCTGATACGCCTCGATCGACGGGCAAGCGCACACCAGGTTGCGGTCGCCGAACACGTTGTCGACGCGGCCCACCGGTGGCCAGTACTTGCTTTCCACCAGCGAGGCCAGCGGGTACACCGCCTGCTCGCGGCTGTAGGCGTGAGACCATTCGCCCACCAGTTCGGCCGCGGTGTGCGGCGCGTTCTTGAGTGGGTTGTCGTCCTTGTCCAGGGCGCCGTTTTCCACCGCGCGGATCTCGTCGCGGATGCAGATCATGGCGTCGCAGAAACGGTCCAGTTCAGCCTTGGACTCGCTTTCGGTCGGCTCGATCATCAGCGTGCCGGCCACCGGGAAGGACATGGTCGGGGCGTGGAAGCCGAAGTCGATCAGGCGCTTGGCCACGTCGTCGACGCTGATGCCGCTGCTGTCCTTCAACGGGCGCAAGTCCAGGATGCATTCGTGGGCCACCAGGCCGTTGCTGCCGGTGTACAGCACAGGATAGTGCTCTTCCAGGCGGCGCGAGATGTAGTTGGCATTGAGGATGGCCAACTGCGAAGCGCGCTTGAGGCCTTCGCCGCCCATCATGCGAATGTACATCCAGGTGATTGGCAGGATCGAGGCGCTGCCGAACGGCGCTGCGCACACCGCGCCTTCCTTGCGGGCCAGGGTGCCGTGGCCTGGCACGAACGGTGCCAGGTGCGACTTCACGCCGATCGGGCCGACGCCCGGGCCACCACCGCCGTGGGGGATGCAGAAGGTCTTGTGCAGGTTGAGGTGGGAAACGTCGCCGCCGAATTTGCCTGGGGCGCACAGGCCGACCATGGCGTTCATGTTCGCGCCGTCGATGTACACCTGGCCGCCGTTGTCGTGAACGATGGCGCAGATTTCGCGAATGCCTTCCTCGAACACACCGTGGGTGGATGGGTAGGTGATCATGATCGCGGCCAGGCGGTCGCGGTGCTCGATGGCCTTGGCGCGCAAGTCTTCGATGTCGACGTTGCCGCGCTCGTCGCAGGCGGTGACCACCACGCGCATGCCAGCCATGTGCGCGGTAGCGGGGTTGGTGCCGTGGGCAGACGAGGGGATCAGGCAGATGTCGCGGCGTTCATCGCCACGGCTCTGGTGGTAGGCACGAATGGCCAGCAGGCCGGCGTATTCGCCCTGGGAACCGGCGTTGGGCTGCAGCGACACCGCATCGTAGCCGGTGGCCTTGCACAGCATGCTTTCCAGTTCGTCGGTCAGCAGCTGGTAGCCCTTGCTCTGCTCGGCAGGCGCGAAGGGGTGCAGGCTGCCGAATTCCGGCCAGGTGATGGGGATCATTTCGCTGGCGGCGTTGAGCTTCATGGTGCACGAGCCCAGCGGGATCATGGTGCGATCCAGCGCCAAGTCCTTGTCGGCCAGTTTGCGCAGGTAGCGCATCAGCTCGGTTTCGGAGTGGTAGCGGTTGAACACCTCGTGGGCCAGGATCGGCGACTGGCGCAGCAGCGCGGCGGGCAGGCGCTCGCTGACGCCGGCGGCCAGGGCGTTGAAGTCCGGCAGGTTATTGCCGAACAGTGCCCACAGGGCTTGCACGTCTGCCTCGCGGCTGGTTTCGTCCAGCGACAGGCCCAGGCGCTGGCCGTCGATTTCGCGCAGGTTGAGGCCGGCGGCGCGGGCCTTGGCGTGCAGTTCGGCCGTGGCGGTGCCGGTGGCCAGGGTCAGGGTATCGAAGAAGTGTTCCTGCTCCACTGTCACGCCCATGGCGTTCAGGCCGTGGGCCAGGATCGCGGTCAGGCGGTGGGTGCGCTGGGCAATCTGAGTGAGGCCGGCCGGGCCGTGGTATACGGCGTACATGCTGGCGATGTTGGCCAACAGCACTTGGGCGGTGCAGATGTTGCTGGTGGCCTTCTCGCGGCGGATGTGCTGCTCGCGGGTTTGCATGGCCAGGCGCAGGGCGGTCTTGCCATGGCGGTCGATGGACACGCCCACCAGGCGGCCCGGCATGTCGCGCTTGAACGCGTCACGGGTGGAGAAGTAGGCCGCGTGCGGGCCACCGAAGCCCAGCGGCACACCGAAGCGTTGGGCGCTGCCGATGGCCACGTCGGCGCCGAATTCGCCCGGCGGGGTCAGCAGGGTCAGGGCCAGCAGGTCGGCGGCCACGGCCACCAGGGCGTTGGCAGCGTGGAAACGCTCGACCAGCGCACGGTAGTCGAAGATGTCGCCGTTGCTGGCCGGGTATTGCAGCAGGGCGCCGAAGAACTCGCTGACGTCGGTCAGGCCGGCTTCATCGGCCACGACCACTTCAATGCCCAGCGGCTCGGCACGGGTGCGCAGCACGTCCAGGGTCTGCGGGTGGCAATGGCTGGAGGCAAAGAAACGGTGGCTGCCCTTGTTCTTGCTCAGGCGCTTGCAGAAGGTCATGGCCTCGGCGGCCGCGGTGGCTTCGTCCAGCAGCGAGGCGTTGGCGATCGGCAGGCCGGTCAGGTCGCTGATCAGTGTCTGGAAGTTCAGCAGCGCTTCAAGGCGGCCCTGGGAGATTTCCGGCTGATACGGGGTGTAGGCGGTGTACCAGGCCGGGTTTTCCAACAGGTTGCGCAGGATCGGTGCCGGAGTGTGGCAGTTGTAATAACCCTGGCCGATGAAGGTCTTGAACAACTGGTTCTGGGCGGCGATGGCCTTGATCGAGGCCAGGGCCTCGGCTTCACCTTGGCCGGCCGGCAGGTCGAGCACGCTGGTGCCCTTGATGGTGTCCGGAATGACGCTGGCGGTCAGCGCGTCCAGGTGGTCATAGCCCAGGGTGGCCAGCATGGCCTGCTCGTCAGCGGCGCGTGGGCCGATATGACGGGCGATGAATTCGTTGGCGGTGGTCAATGGCGTGGTCATGGCGCGAATCCTCAGGCTTGGGCGGCGATCAGGTTGTCGTAGGCCTGTTGGTCGAGCAGTTCGCCCACCTGGCTGGCATCGGCGGGAATGAAACGGAAGAACCAGCCAGCGCCCAGCGCGTCTTCGTTGACCAACTCGGGGCTGGCGTCCAGTTCGGTGTTCACTTCAACCACTTCGCCGTCCAGTGGCATGTTGATCGCGCTGGCGGCTTTGACCGACTCCAGCACCGACACTTCAGCGTCCTTGGCATAGCGGCTGAGTTCCGGCAATTGCACGAATACCACGTCACCCAAGGCATTCTGGGCAAACGGGGTGATGCCGACCGTCACACTGCCGTCTTCTTCTACGCGCAGCCATTCGTGTTCGACAGTAAAACGCAATTCGCTCATGGAAACTCCTCGAAGCCAGATGACGGCTGGCTGACGCAATGAAGTGTCCGGGGCAGGGCACCGGACGGGGTCTGCCGGTTCTATAGCAAGTTCGTTGCCAACCTGGCGCGGGCCTATGAAACCGGGGGATTGGCGGGTTTTGCAGGGGGGAGGCGAAGGTCGCCTGTAGCGATATCGCTACAGGCGTTGGCAGGAAAAAAAGCTGAGGGGGATCAGGCCCTTGGAGACGGGGCCCGGGACAGGTGTGGAATGAAATCGTAACGGTGTATCGATTTCAGTCCGGGTCAATGTTTGCCGGGTATGCCGTACTTGCGCAGGCGATGGGCAATGGCCGTGTGTGAGGTGTGCAGGCGCGTGGCCAATTGCCGCGTGGACGGGTAGCTGACATAGAGTTTTTCCAGCAGCACGCGTTCGAAATCGTCCACCGCCTGCTCCAGGCTTTCCACCTCGCCATCGGCCTGGCGCGCGACCGAGGTGCCGGCGATGTCCAGGTCGCCGATGTCCACCAGCGAGCCTTCGCAAATGGCCGCGGCGCGGAAGATCACGTTCTGCAACTGGCGTACGTTGCCCGGCCAGCGGTTGCCCAGCAGCGCCGGGTAGGTGGCCGGTGCCAGGCGGCAGATGGGCCGCTGGATCTGGGTGCAGGCCTGCTGCATGAACGAGCGCGCCAGCAGCAGAATGTCCTGGCCGCGCTCGCGCAACGGCGGCACGTCCAGGTTGAGCACGTTGAGCCGGTAGAACAGGTCTTCGCGAAACGCGCCCTCGCTGACCATTTTCTCCAGGTTGCGGTGGGTGGCGCTGAGGATGCGCACGTTGACCTTCACTTCACGGTCGCCGCCTACCCGGCGGAAGCTGCCATCGTTGAGGAAGCGCAGCAGCTTGGCTTGCAGGTACGGCGACATTTCGCCGATTTCATCGAGAAACACCGTGCCTTGGTGCGCCAGTTCCATCAGTCCCGGTTTGCCACCGCGCTGGGCGCCGGTGAAAGCGCCGGGGGCGTAGCCGAACAGCTCGCTTTCGGCGAGGTTTTCCGGCAGCGCCGCACAGTTCAGTGCCAGGAACGGCGAGCTGTGGCGCGCGCTGATGGCGTGGCAGGCACGGGCCACCAGTTCCTTGCCCGTACCGGTCTCGCCCTGGATCAGCAACGGCGCGTCCAGCGCGGCCACGCGCTGGGCGCGGGCTTTCAAGGTACGGATAGGCGGTGAGTCGCCCAGCAGCGAGTCAAAGCCTTCGGCATGGTCGTGGTGCAGCGCGGCCAGGCGCTCACCGATGCGATTGGGCGGGTACAGGGTCAACAACGCCCCGGCGTCGGTGATCGGCGTGGCATCCAGCAACAGGGTCTCGCCGTTGACGCTGACCTCGCGCAGAGGCAGGCGGAAGCCCTGGTCCAGCAGGGTATCGAGCAGGGTCGGGTCGCGGAACAGCTCGGTCACCGACTCGCCCGCCGGTTCGCGCCCGTACAGGCTGATCAGCGCCGGGTTGGCCAGCAGCACATTGCCTACGCTGTCCAGGGCCAGCACCGGGTCGGTCATCGCTGCCAGCAGTGCATCGAGCTGCAGGTGCCGACGCTGGCCAGGCAGAATATCCACCACGCTGACGTTCTGCACCCCGCGTACGCTCAGCAGTGCATCGCGCAGTTCATCGAGTACTTTGGGGCTCAGGGTGGGGGCATCGATGTAGACGTTGGGCGGCACCATCTCCACGGCATCGAGGTTGAGGTTGCGTGCCCCCAGCAGTGCCAGGACCTCCTGGGTGATACCGACTCGATCGATGAAACTGACGTGAATACGCATGGGCGGGCAGTGGTGTCTGGACAGCAGGGACAGCGAGTATGCCACGCCCGACCCTGCGCGTTGTAGCGGCTGCCGCAGGCGGTGTCAGGGCTCGGACCGTGCCGCCAGCGAATTCAGCCTGGCGACCGCTGCTACGGGATGGGGCATTCGCGCACTTCCAGCACGTGGCTGAAGGCCTGGGCCTTGCGGTCCCAGCGGTAACGCAAATGCGGGCCCTGGCTGGTGAGGGACAGGGCGGGAGGCCGCAACGCGGCGACGCATTCGTGGCCTGGGGAGCGAACGCTGCGGTACAGCAAGCCCCAGGCCTGCGCCTCGCGCTGCTGCGTGGCGAAGGCTTGGCTGACGGGGTAGCTGGCTGCCTCGGGTGCATGCAGTTCCTGCCGATGGCGGACGTCGACCATTGGCTTGACCACCCGGTTGACGTAGGTGCGCAGGGTCACCTCGATGCTGTCCTGTGCCGTGGCGCGCCAGAAGGCGGCCTGGTGATGGCGGGTTTCGGCGATGGCGGCTTCGATAGCGTTGGCACAGTAATACACGCCGAAGCTGCCATCGGTGAACCGGCTGGCACGGCCAATATGGGTGAATGCCGCCATGATGGGCGTGGAGCCCGGGCCGCTGAGGCGGTCCTGGGCGGGCACCCGCTGGATCTGCCCGGCCTCTTCGCACAGGCGGTCGTTGGTCAGGCTCTCGATGCTGAAGGCCACTTCCAGGTCGGCCGGGTCCAGGGTGTCTTCGAACACGCTGATGGGCGGAAACGCGCTGTTGACGATGCGATAGGCTCGATCCCAGTCAGGCAGCAAGGGCTCGCTCATCAGCCACGCACTGCATCGAGGTAGCGGCGCACATCGGCCAAGTCAACCACGCGGCCACCGAGCATATACTCCAGTGCCGAGCGGCCATTGAACGGCGCTGCCGAATTGGCCTTGCGCGCCCACTCGTAGGCGCGTTCCGGCTGGTTGCTGAACAGGATGCGCAGGGCCTTGTGTATACCCATCAAGTAAGAGATGCGCTCCAGTGTGTCGTGGGGCAAGCGCACGGCAGGGCGTTTCTTCCAGTTGAAGTACGTGGAGTTGCCGATGCTGCCTAACAGCACGCGCTGTTGCTCGGCGCTGCATCGCCAGTGGTCCATCAGGTTGAAGAAGAACGTCAACGCTACACGGCCGGTTTCAGCCTGATCGCTGGCGGGGTGCTGCAGGGGGGCTGAAACAGGCATGGCCTTCTCCCGGTGACTGTGGATTTCATCATACTCCTCAAGTGGAGTAATCAAATCGGATAGTTCACATATGGACGAAGGCCCTTTCGGTTAATCGTGTCCGTACCGTCCTACATTACCCGTGCGGGTCCAAATGCTCCGGTGATACGCAGTCGCCTGACCGTGCACCAATACGGCTGCGAATGTCCTCGAAAGCGGCGTCATATTGCGCGTGCAGGGGCAGAGACAACACGCTGGTCTTGGGCAAACCATTCTTGCGGGCGATATGGTCCGCGGAGCTGGCAAAGTTGTACCACTCGTCCTTGCTCAATTCGAATTGGTCCTTGAACGCGTTGTTGTTGATGTGCCCCTCAACGCTGAACTGCACGTATTTGCCGCGGCTGGCATCGTTGAGTACGTCATAGTGCATGTCGATTTCGTAGCTGAAATCGTTAGGCTGCAATGCTGTGCGCTGAATATGCAGATGACCGGGCTCGAACTGGGCCATGGCGGGACTCCTCGACAGGGAAAGGTAGAGGATAGACCTTTGGGTCTGCCCTCGGTTCGACTACAGGTCGTTACCGGGAGGGAGGGTTGAAGCTCGCGGGTGAGCTACCCAGCTCGCTGGCAGGCCAGGCCCATTGCATCGGTGTGCCAGCGATTTGCAACGGCGGCGCCAGGCGCTGGGCGGGCCCCCAGGGGGTGTGTTCGATCTGGCTGGCCAGGTCGGCACCGGTTTCCGCCACCAGCGGCAGGTCGGTGGTGACCTGGCCGTGGTCGACCAGGGCCTTGGCGGTGCGGGCCAGGGAGAAACGCGCGCTACTGCCGTGGCCGCTGGCCAGCCGTTGGCCAATGCCGACAATTGCCGCCGCGGCCATCAGGTAGCCGGTGGCCATGTCCAGCGCCTGCACCGGCAACGGTACAGGTTTGTCGCCCTGGCGCCAGGCTTGCCCGGCGGCGGCGATGCCGGTGCTCATCTGCACCAGGCTGTCGAAACCGCGACGGTTGCGCCATGGGCCGGTCCAGCCGTAGGCATTGAGGCTGATGTCGACCAGCCCCGGGGCCAGCTGCTTTAAGCGTGCGGCGTCATAACCCAGGCGTTCGAGTGCGTCGGCGCGGTAGCCGTGCACGAACACATCAGCCTGGGCCAGCAGGCGTTCGAAGCTGATGCGGTCGAGGCTGTCGTGCAGGTCCAGGCGTGCGCAGCGCTTGCCCAGGGTGACTTCGGGCGCCAGGGATGGCTCGTCCCAGCCAGGCGGATCAATACGCAACACGTCAGCGCCCATGGCTGCGAGAAAGCGCGTGGCCACGGGGCCGGCGAGAATGCGCGTGAGGTCAAGGACCTTGATGCCCGCCAACGGCTGCAGGCGGTTGCCCTGCCACGTCAGCGGCGAGTGTGGCTGGCCGGCCACCGTGTGAATCAGCGCTTCGCTGGCCACCGCATGCCCTTGAGGGTGGGCGGCCCAGTGTGCGGTGTCGAGCAACTGCGCCGCGCAGCCGTTGGCCGCGACCACGGCGCTTTCCAACGCCTCGCCTTGCCACTGGCTGACCACCGCCGCCACGCTATCGCGGTCCGCGCAGTCGCCCAGTACCTGCAACGCGGCGGCACGATGGTGAGGCGCGTTGGTGTGCAGGCGAATCCAGCCGTCGGCCGTGGCGTAGTCGCCGGCAATCGGGTCCCAGGGTGGCGGCGGTGCCCAACCCATGGGCCGCAGGCTGCTGGCGAACCAGAACGAGGCCAGGCGCCGGTCCACGCTCAATGCCTCCACAGCGTGGCCTTGGTGGCGCAGCAGGTCGGCCACGGCCAGGCCGGCCACGGCGATGCTGGCGCTGGCGAAGTCGGTGACGGCAAAGGTCGAGGGCAGGGCGCCCATGCTGGTGAAGGCCACCTTGGGCAGGTGTTCCAGTGGTAGCTTCAGTGCCTGGGCAAAGCTGGCGAGCAATTCGGACATTCGTCGGCCCTCCTGGGTGCAGGGCCGTCGCGGCAACAGTCCCTGTGCATTGTTTTTTCAACAATACACAGGGTTGGACCGTTAAACCCGGAATTGATCCATCAATTTCATTTGCTGGCTGGCCAGGGCATTGAGCTGGCTGCTCACCTGGGCCGATTCGGTGGCCTGGCCGGTCAGGGTTTCCGTGACAGTGCGGATGGCCGAGACGTTGCGGTTGACCTCCTCGGCCACGGCACTTTGCTCTTCGGCGGCGCTGGCGATCTGCAGGTTCATGTCGCTGATCACCGTCACTGCTTCGCTGATCTTGCCCAGCGCCTGCACGGCCTGGTGGATCTGCCCGGCGTTTTCCTGGGCCTTGGCGTGGCTGGAGTGCATGGTTTGCACCACGCCGCGGGTGCCGCTCTGGATGCGCTCGATCACGTGGCGAATCTCTTCCACTGAGTCCTGGGTGCGCTTGGCCAGGTTGCGCACTTCATCGGCGACCACGGCGAAACCACGGCCGCTTTCGCCCGCGCGTGCGGCTTCGATGGCGGCGTTGAGGGCCAGCAGGTTGGTCTGCTCGGCGATGCTGCGGATCACCTCCAGCACCGAGCCGATCTGCTCGCTGTTGACCGCCAGTGCCTCGACTTCCGATACCGCCTTGCTCACTTCCTCGGCCAGTATGTTGATGTCGCGGGTACTGCGCTCGATGATCGACAAGCCGTCCCTGGCCGACTGGTCGGCACCACGGGCGGCGGTAGCGGCGTTGGAGGCGCTGTTGGCGACGTCATGGGCGGTGGCGCTCATTTCATTGGAGGCGGTGGCCACCTGGTCGATTTCGCGGAACTGCACCTGCATGCCGTCGCTGGTACGGCGGGCAATGTCGGAGGACTGGTCGGCGGTGTTGCGCGCGTCGCTGACCGTCTGCTTGATTTGCGCGATGGTCGGCTGCAGCTTGTCGAGGAAGCGGTTGAACCAGCTCACCAGTTCGCCCAGTTCGTCCTTCTTGGTGTACTTGAGGCGTTGGGTGAGGTCGCCGTCGCCGCTGGCAATGTCCTTGAGCATGGCCGCCACGCTGTTGATGGGGCGGGTCACGCCGCTGGCGGTAAGCCAGATCAGCACCAGGCCCACCAGGGTGGCAATGATGCCGACGACGATGGCGGTGATGGTGCCGCGGGTCTGGGCGGCGTCGAGCACGCCCTGCAGTTTGACCGAGTCTGCCAGCAACACCTTCTCGGGCAGGTCGATCACCACGCCCCACGGTGTGCCGTCGGCGATGGCCGGGGCCGGGTACACCGCGCGAATCACGTCGCCCTGTTGGAGCACCTTGGGCTGGTTGGCGGTGATCAGGCGCAGTATTTCGCTGCCGTCACTGCCCAGCACCTGGTCGACCTTCTTGCCCAGCAGGCTGGCATCGCCGCTGTTGGCGGCCAGGGCCCCGGCGGTCGAGACGATCATCATGCGCCCGGCACCGTTGAACAGGTCACGCTGGGAGTTTTCAGCGGAGGTTTGCAGGGAATCGAGTGCCAGGTCGATACCGACCACGCCCACCACCTTGCCCTGGTCGAACATCGGCACGGCGATGCTGGTCATCAGCATCAGCTTGCTGCCGACGGTATCGGTGTAGGGTTGCAGCAGGCAGGGCTTGCCGGTGTCGCGTGCACAGGTGTACCAAATATTGTACGGGGTACCGGTCAGGTTCAGCTCGGTCTTGTTCATGTCACCTTCGGAGGTGACGGTGTTCAGCGCCGTTCCGCCCGAGCGGCTCCAATAGGGGGCGAATCGCCCGCTTTCGTTGGAGCTGTGTTTGTCATCATTGATGAAGTCGGCGTCATGGCCGTCCAGCGCCTGGCGTTCGAACGAGGTCCATACGCCCAGCACCTTGGGGTTGCGCTCGAAGATGGTTTTCAGCGCCTGGTTCAGCTCTTCGCGCAGGGCCGCCGGCGGCAGGCCGCGGTGATTGGCGAGGGCGCGCAGGCTAATGATTTCGTCGGCGGCGGCGTTGGCCACCAGCAGGTTGTCGCCGAAGGTCTTCTGCATTTGCGCGGCTTTTTCCGCGGCCTTGGTCTGCAGCAGGTTCTGCACGCTTTCAGTCAGCATCTTGCGGCTGGAGGCGCTCACCAGCGCATCGTTCTGGCTGGTCTGGTAAAGGTTTATCCCGACGATCAGGCCGGCTACGCCCAGCAGGCACAGGCCTGCCAACAGCACGATCTTGAGACGGATAGAAAAGTTGTCGAACATGGGGCGTGCACTCACAAGTTGACCAGTCGGGACAGCGAGAGTCGAGCACGACCCCGCCCGCCAAATCTCTTCAGCGATACCGGGAAATCGGCGTATACGCCTGCAACTTTAAATATTTTTGACAGCCGGCGATCAATTGCTCGAAGCAACCTGCTCGGGTCGTGACCAAATCCACAGGTTCACCAGCAGCATGCAACCGATGGCAGCGAACACCGGCCAGGCGTGCTTGAGGGTCAGCAGCATGATGACTGTGCAGGCGAGCATGCTCAGCGTGGCGCTGACCTTGGCTCGGCGGGCGATGATCTTGCCGTTGCGCCAATTGCTCAGGATGGGCCCGAACAGACGATGGCTTTCCAGCCAGGCGCTCAGGCGCGGCGAGCTGCGGGTGGCGGCCCAGGCGGCCAGCAGGATGAACTCGGTGGTAGGCAGGCCGGGAATGACAATGGCCACCAGGCCAATGCCCAGGCTGACATAGGCGAGCAGGCCGAACAGGATGCGCGCGGTTTTGGAAGGCAATGGGCGGGTCATGGAGTGGGCATGTGAACGTCGCTGGCCGGCCGGTGGCGAGGCACCGGCCGGGTTCGACTCAAGCGTGAGCGGAATACGTATGCTGCAAGAGTATTTGCAGGCGCGCGAAGGCGTCAACCGCGGCCTGATCAGCGTCCGCTTCTTCGGCCGGGCTGAAGGGCAGGGCGTCGAAGATCGCGTTGAAGGCTTTCCAGCCGCGCATGCGACCGCCCTCCGGCTCGGCCAGGTGGCGGGCGCCGAAGGTTTCGCTCAGGCCCATGGCCTCGGCACGCTTGATCAGGATGGCGGCGCCCAGCTTGGAGCCTTCGGACACGCGAATCCAGGTCAGGGCGGTGGCCAGGCCGGGGTTTTCCAGGGCGCCGGGCACGGCGTGTGGCACGTCCAGCCCCAGGTCATTGAGGTCGGCCAGGGCAGCGTCGGCGCGGCAGCGCGAGGCCAGGTCCGGGAACAGCTTGTTCAGGGCCGGGTCGGTGTACAGGTGCTTGAGCTCGGACTGGAACAGGTACTGCATCTGCAGGAAACGGCCGTAACTTTCACGGCTTTCGAACGGCGCGTGGTCGCCTACGGCGTGTTCCAGCTGGTCATGCAGTACGGCGCTGGCCTGGCGCAGGCGCGCCGAACGCAGGGCTGGCTGCTCGGTGGCCGGGGCGGCGTTGGTTTCGATGGCACTCATATGCAGGGGTCCTTGAAAACGGGGAGGCTGCCTTACTAGACGAATCAGCGCGGCAAACTCAGTAAAAAAACTTCGCGGCACCGTCAATGGGGTAACGGTACCGCGAATGGCCTTAGATGTCCCAGACCACATTGACCGAGAAATTGCGGCCCGGCGCGGTCAGGCGGTCGAGGTTGGCCGGCTGGGTCACGCCGGCTTCGCCGACGCCGTCGTAGCCGCGTACGTCATCCCACAGCCAGTATTTCTTGTCGGTCAGGTTGTACAGGCCGGCGTTGATGGTCACGTCCTTGGTCACCTTGTAGTAGCCGGTGAGGTCGAACATGCCGAAGCCTGGGGTCTTGAACTGGCTGCTGGTGCCGTCGGGCGCGTGGAAGGTGGAGTCGTCGACGCGGTCCTTGCGCTTGACCACGGTCCAGCTCAGCAGGCCGCCGTAGGTGTCCTGGTCGTAGCCCAGGCCGAACACGCCGGTCAGCGGGTTGACGCTGTTGAGCGGCTGGCCGTCGTCGTCATTGCGACCGTAGGCATAGCTCACCGAGCCTTGGGTATACAGGCCGGCGGGCAGGCCGAAATAGTCCAGGTTCAAGCGGCCCTTGGCCTCGGCGCCCTTGATGGTGGCCTTCTTGATGTTGACGCTCTGGAAGGTGGTCTCGGTGTAGCCCGGGGTCAGCGAGTTCTCGTCGATGAAGTCGTGGTACTTGTTGTAGAACACCGCCAGGTCAAAGTTGCCGTGTTCGAACTGGCCGCGCAGGCCGGTCTCGAAGCTCTTGCTGCTTTCAGGCTTGAGGTTCGGGTTCGGCGCCACGGTGTAGCCTTGCGAGGTGTTGGTGAAGCGGCCGTACAGGGCCTTGGCCGTTGGCGTGCGGAAGCCCTCGGCGTACTGGCCGTACCAGGTGTAGTTGTCGTTGAAGGCATAGGTCACGCCCAGGCGTGGCGTGGCCTTGTGCCAACGTTTTTCCTCGGTGCTGATGTCGTCACCGCTTTGCGCCGCGGTGTTGAGGAATTCCTGGGTGATGTGCGGCTTCATCTGCGTGTAGTCGTAGCGCACGCCCGGCAGGAAGGTCCAGTCGTTCCACTTGATCTCGTCCTGGGCGAACAGGCTGTAGGTGTTGACGGTCGGGTCCGGGAAGTCACTCGCCGGCGTCAGGGTGTCAGAGGTGTTGGTGCTGGTGGCGCCGATGGCGCTGCAACCGGCGGCCACGCTCAGGCACACACCGGTACCCGTGCGCAGGCCGGTGACTTTCTGCTGCTTGAGCGTGGTGCCGTAGGTCAGGTGGTGGTCGGTGTCGGCGATGGCGAAGGATTTGTCCAGCTGGGCATCGAACACCCAGGTGCGTTCCTTGTACTGGGTGTCACGCGTACGGTAGACCACCCGCGACGGGGCATAGATTTCCTCGGTGCTCTCGTCGGTCTTGGCGATCTGGTAATTGAGGGTGGTCTTCACGTGGTCGGCCAGGACGCTGTCCAGGCCGAAGCTGTTCTCGATGCCGAAGCGCTCGCGCGAGGTGGTGGTGTTACCGCTGCGCGCCTTGTACATGCCAAAGCCCGAGCCGTTGACGAAGGGGCCGCCCACCGCGCTCTTCTGGTTGGTGTCGCGGTCGTCCTTGTACTTCTCGTAGGTGAGGCCCAAGCGGGCATCGTCGCCGTAGTTCCAGCCCAGCTTGGCCAGCACGTTGGTGGTCTTGGCGTCTTCGGGGTTGGCGGCGGTGCGGCCCAGGCCGGTGCCGCCGTGGCTGCCGTAGGATTCAGTCTCGTGACCGTCGCGCTGGCTCAGGTGCAGCAGGCCGTCGAAGTCGCCCTGACGGCCGGCAATGGTGCCCGACTTCAGCCAACTGCGGTCGGCGGAGCTGTAGCCGGTTTTCAGGCGGGCGCCGACGTCCTCGCCGGGCTTGATGATGTCGTCCGGGTCCAGGGTGTAGTAGCTCACGGCGCCGCCGATGGCGCTGCTGCCGTACAGCGACGAGGCCGGGCCGCGGAGGATTTCCACGCGCTTGACGATTTCCGGGTCCACGTAATTACGGTTGGTCTGGGCGTAGGGGCCGTTGAAGAAGCTGGCGGGCACTTCGACGCCGTCGACCTGGGTGAGGATGCGGTCGCCGTCGATGCCGCGGATGTTGTAACCGCTGATGCCCGCGCGCTGGCCGGCACCGCCCACCGACACACCCGGTTCGTAGCGCACCAGGTCCTTGATGGTGTTGACGTTGTTGCGGTCCAGGGTGGCGCGGTCCTGCACGGTCACGGTGCTGGGCACGCTGTTGACGTCCTGGGGGCTGCGCGTGGCGCTCACGGTCATTTGCTGCAGGGCGATGGCGCCGGTGTTGCGGCGTTCCAGCACGACATTGTTGGGGCCCACCTTGTGCACGCTCAGGTTGGTGCCCAGCAGCAGTTGGTCCAACGCCTGGTCAGGCTTGAACGAGCCGCGCACGCCCGGTGATTGCACGTCCCTGGCCAGGTCCGCCGACAGCCCCACCTGCCAGCCAGTCACCTGGGTGAAGGCGTTGATGGCCGATACCAGCGGTTGCTGGCCGATGGCAAAACTGTAATTGCCCATGGCCTGGCTGCCGTTAGCGGGCTCCGCGGCCACGGCCGGCGCCACCTGGGTGGCGGCCATCATAATGGCCATGGTCAGCACGGACAGCGTGCGAGGGCCGGTCTTGGCGGGGCTGAAAGGATTGAAACCTGAGGACATCGAAGGGCGCTCCCTGTCGCGCAGCGTTATATTCTGATACTGATTCAAAATGCGAATCAGTTGCATTGGCTATAACGAGACGAAGCAGGGTGTGCGATCGCGTAAAAATAATTTCCATCCGCCCTTGGCAGCGGCCGTCAGGACGCGTCCAGGGCCAACGCGGTATCAGTTCAGAATCACCACCGCCGGGTATTCGCGAATCGACGCCGAGGTGATATGCGCCAACGAACGCACCACGTCCAGCGGGTTCTCCAGGCGGTAGTTGCCTGTGACCTCGACCTTGGCCAACTGCTCGTTGGTGCTGACGATCCAACCCGGGTAATAGCGTCGCAGTTCATCCAGCACCTGGCTCAGCGGACAGTTTTCGAACACCAGGCGGCCCTGCACCCAGGCCAGGTCCTTCTGCGCATCCAGGTGCTGGCGCTGACCGAAACCCTGGGGGCCGATGCGGATGCTGTCGCCGGCGCTGAGGCGCACACGCGCGTCATTGCGGCCCAGCAGGTCGACGTTGCCGCGCTGCACCTGCACCTGCGCCACGCCGTCGAGCAGGCGCACGGCGAAGTCGGTGTCGCTCACACTGGCGCGCACTGGGCCGGCCTGCACTTCCAGCGGTTGCTGGCGATTGCCCGCCACCTGGAAGAAGGCCTCGCCCTGGTACAGCCGGGCCTCGCGCTGCACGGCATCGATGTGCGAGGAAAACGCCGTGTTGGTGTTGAGGAGCACCCTGGAACCGTCGTCCAACTGCAAGCGCTGGCGTTCGCCCACCACCGTCAGGTGGTCGGCCTCCAGGCGCAGGGGCAGGTTGGTGAAACTGAACACACCCACCAGGATCACCGCCGCCGCGGCCACCGGCTTGAACAGCGGGCGTAGCCGCGTGCGCCATGAACGGTGCGTCATGCTGTCCAGTTGCTGAGCCGCCTGGTTGACCGCGCCGCCATTCCACACAGCGCTGGCACGGGCAAACGCCTGGGCGTTGGCCGGCGTGGCTGCCAGCCATTGCTCGAAGGCGCGGCGCTCGGCAGGGCTGGCGCATTCCAGGCGGATCAGCCAGTCCAGGGCCTGGTCCATGGCACTGTCGTGGGCGGAAGGGTGTTCGGTCACGCGGGTTCCTCGGGCAGCGAGTTCATGGCAGCAGGGTGGCAGAGCTTAGCAAACTGTTGCCGTGGTTGAGGTGAACGTCGCTTCACTTCAGAGGCGTCTTACACGTCTCTCAGACTACTCATTCATCCATGCGTTGCGCCACACCGACGCAGATGGCCATGATCAATTTCAATTCCTTCTGCACCGTGCTGGCGGACACCTCCAGTTGCCCGGCGATTTCCAGGTAGCTGCAGCCATGCAGGCGGCTGAGGATGAAAATGCGTTGCTGGCGGGCGGTCAACTGGCCCAGGCTGGTGTTGAGGCGCATCAGCAGTTGCTCGGCATGGGCGGCTTCCTCGGGCGTGCTCTGACAGGCGGCAACGCTGTGCACGACCTCGCTGGGCACGTCCTCGACCATCGTGCGCGCTTGCACCCGGCGGCTGCGCAGGTGGTCCAGGGCCAGGTTGCGCGCGGTCTGGAACACGAAGGGTTCCAGATGTTCGATGGCGCGTTCGCTCAAGGCACGAGTCACCCTCAGGTAGGTTTCCTGAAGCAGGTCTTCGGCGGTGCTGTGGTTGTCGACCATGCGTTGCAGCGTGCGCAGCAGGCTGAGACGCTGGGCAAGGAAAACGGAGTTGAAGTGGGAATGACTCACAGCGATACCGGACCATTGGGATGTGAATGATAATGCTTATCATCCGCTCTATTGGTCAAGTACTTGCGTGCAAATATTATGGAAGCAATTATTTCCAGGTGCGCGGCGCACCGTGGTCGATGGCAGGCCAACGACCACAGGCATCACGCTGTCACTGGGCGTTGCACAGCGCCAGGCAGTTATCCAGCATGCGGTTGCTGAAGCCCCACTCGTTGTCATACCAGGCCATGACTTTCAGCATCTTGCCGGAAACCTTGGTGTGATTGGCGTCGAAAATCGACGACAGCGGGTTGTGGTTGAAATCGCACGACACCAGCGGCAGGGTGTTGTAGCCCAGAATCTTGGAATGCTGGGCGGCTTCCTTCATCAGCGCGTTCACCTCGTCGGCAGTGGTTTCACGCGACAGGTTGACGGTCAGGTCCACCAGGGACACATTGATCACCGGTACACGCACGGCCATGCCGGTGAGCTTGCCGGCCAGCTCCGGCAGTACCAGGCCCACGGCTTCGGCCGCGCCTGTCTTGCTCGGAATCATCGATTGGGTGGCCGAACGCGCCCGATACGGGTCGCTGTGGTACATGTCGGTCAGCACCTGGTCATTGGTGTAGGCGTGGATGGTGGTCATCAGGCCCTGTTCGATGCCCAGCTCGCGGTGCAGCACCTGGGCCACCGGGGCCAGGCAGTTGGTGGTGCACGAAGCGTTGGAGATGATCTGGTGGGAAGCGCGCAGAATGTCATGGTTCACGCCGTACACCACGGTGGCGTCGGCGCCCTTGGCCGGTGCCGAGATGATCACCTTGCGGGCGCCGGCGCTGATGTGCGCGGCCGCCTTGGCGCGGTCGGTGAACAGGCCGGTGCATTCGAACACAACGTCCACGCGTTCGGCTTTCCACGGCAGGTCGGCCGGGTTGCGAATGGCACTGACGGCAATACGGTCACCGTTGACCGTAATGCTTTCCTGGTCCGACTCCACGCTGGCGTCGAAGGCGCCGTGCACGCTGTCGAATTTGAGCAAATGCGCGTTCATGGCGCTGTCGCCCAGGTCATTGATCGCGACGACCTGCAGGTCCTGACGGTAGCCTTGGGTATACAGTGCGCGAAGAACGTTGCGGCCGATTCGGCCAAAACCGTTGATGGCAATTCGAAGAGTCATGTCGGTACCTGCGTTCAGATCGTGTGCCGTGCCCTCTCACTATTGAGGCGCTGGGCAAGGTGAAACGTTCACAAAATCTGTTTTGTTATTGGAATTACAAGATTATTCGCAAAAAAATAGAAAACAAGCCTTTTTTCATGGCAATATTTTGTCTTATCTACAACGAGTGACCGGCGCGGCTGTTCCTGTTGATCACAAGCAAGCTTAGGCAACGAGCCTGGGCGGCGAATGGAAGAATGGGAAATTCGGTGCAGCGGTCACCCCCATAGCCTGGAGTTCTTCACATGCATCCCCGCGTTCTAGAGGTTACCCAACGGCTGATTGACCGCAGCCGCGCGACGCGCGAGCGTTACCTGCAACTGATTCGCGGGGCTGCCAGCGATGGGCCGATGCGTGCCAAGCTGCAGTGCGCCAACTTCGCCCACGGCGTGGCCGGTTGCGGCACCGAGGACAAGAACGCGCTGCGGATGATGAACTCCGCCAACGTCGCCATCGTGTCGTCTTATAACGACATGCTCTCGGCGCACCAGCCCTACGAGACTTACCCGGCCCAGCTCAAGCAGGCCCTGCGCGACATCGGCTCGGTGGGCCAGTTCGCCGGTGGTGTGCCAGCCATGTGCGACGGCGTCACCCAGGGTGAGCCAGGCATGGAATTGGGCATTGCCAGCCGTGAAGTGATCGCCATGTCCACCGCCGTGGCCCTGTCGCACAATATGTTCGACGCGGCGCTGATGCTGGGCATCTGTGACAAGATCGTGCCGGGCCTGATGATGGGCTCGCTGCGCTTCGGTCACCTGCCGACCGTGTACGTGCCGGGCGGGCCGATGCCTTCGGGCATTTCCAACAAGGAAAAAGCCGACGTACGGCAGCGCTACGCCGAGGGCAAGGCCAGCCGCGAAGAGTTGCTGGAGTCGGAGATGAAGTCCTACCACAGCCCAGGCACCTGCACCTTCTACGGTACCGCCAACACCAACCAGTTGCTGATGGAAGTGATGGGCCTGCACCTGCCGGGCGCGTCCTTCGTCAACCCCAACACGCCGCTGCGCGACGCGCTGACCGTGGAAGCTGCACACCAGGTCACGCGCATGACCAAGGCCAGCGGCAACTTCATGCCCATTGGCGAGATCGTCGACGAGAAGGCGCTGGTCAACTCCATTGTTGCCCTGCACGCCACCGGCGGTTCCACCAACCACACCCTGCACATGCCGGCCATCGCCATGGCCGCGGGCATCATCCTCACCTGGCAGGACATGGCCGACCTCTCCGAGGTGGTACCGACCCTGTCCCACGTGTACCCGAACGGCAAGGCCGACATCAACCACTTCCAGGCCGCCGGCGGCATGTCGTTCCTGATTCGCGAGCTGCTGGCCGCCGGCCTGCTGCACGAAGACGTCAACACCGTGGCCGGCCATGGCTTGAGCCGCTACACCCAGGAACCGTTCCTGGACAACGGCAAGCTGGTATGGCGTGAAGGCCCGACTGAAAGCCTCGACGAGAACATCCTGCGCCCCGTGGCGCGTGCGTTCTCGGCCGAAGGCGGCCTGCGGGTGATGGAAGGCAACCTCGGCCGTGGCGTGATGAAAGTGTCCGCGGTGGCCCCCGAACACCAGATCGTCGAAGCCCCGGCGCGGGTATTCGAAGACCAGCAGGACCTGGCCGACGCCTTCAAGGCTGGCGAGCTGGAGCGCGATTTCGTCGCCGTGATGCGCTTCCAGGGCCCGCGCTCCAATGGCATGCCCGAGCTGCACAAGATGACGCCGTTTCTGGGCGTACTGCAGGACCGCGGCTTCAAGGTAGCGCTGGTGACCGACGGGCGCATGTCCGGCGCGTCGGGGAAAATCCCGGCGGCCATCCATGTGTGCCCGGAGGCCTTCGACGGCGGCGCACTGGCCAAGGTCCGCGACGGTGATATCATCCGCGTGGATGGCGTCCAGGGCACCTTGCAGGTACTGGTCGACGCCGACGAATTCGCCGCGCGCGAACCTGCCGTGGGCCAACTGGCCAACGCCGTGGGTTGCGGGCGTGAGCTGTTCGGTTTCATGCGGTTGGCATTCAGCTCGGCGGAGCAGGGCGCCAGCGCCTTCACGTCCGGCCTGGAGATTCTCAAATGAAGCTCGCCCTTGTAGGCGATATTGGCGGTACCAACGCACGTTTTGCGTTGTGGGAAGACAACAACCTGCACTCGGTGCGGGTGTTCCCGACCGTGGACTACACCAGCCCCGAGCAGGCCATCGGCGTCTACCTGAAGGACCTGGGCCATGAGCGCGGGGCCATTGGCGCCGTGTGCCTGGCCGTGGCCGGCCCGGTCAGCGGTGACGAATTCCGCTTCACCAACAGCCACTGGCGCCTGAGCCGCAAGGCCTTCTGCGAAACGCTGCAGGTGGAACACCTGCTGCTGATCAACGACTTCACCGCCATGGCCCTGGGCATGACGCGCCTGGAAGACGGCGAGTTCAAGACCGTCTGCCCCGGCACGCCCGACCCCGAGCGCGCGGCCGTGGTCATCGGCCCGGGCACCGGCCTTGGCGTGGGCACCTTGCTCAACCTCGGCCAGGAGCGCTACATGGCCCTGCCGGGCGAGGGCGGTCATGTCGACCTGCCGGTGGGCAATGCCCGCGAAGCGCAGTTGCGCCAGCACATCCAGAATGAAATCGGCCATGTCAGCGCCGAAACCATCCTCAGCGGTGGCGGCCTGCTGCGCCTGTACCAGGCCATCTGTGCGGTCGACGGTCACCCGGCGAGCCTCACCACCCCGGCGGCCATCACCTCGGCTGGCCTGGCGGGCGAGCCCGTGGCCATGGCCACCATCGACCAGTTCTGCCGGTTCTTGGGGCGTGTGGCGGGCAACAACGTGCTCACCGTGGGCGGTCGTGGCGGCGTGTACATCGTCGGTGGCGTGATACCGCGGTTCATCGACCTGTTCCTGTCCAGCGGCTTCGCCGAGAGCTTCGCCGACAAGGGGTGCATGAGCGAATACTTCCAGGGCATCCCCGTGTGGGTTGTGACTGCCGAGTTCTCGGGGCTGATTGGTGCGGGCGTGGCCTTGCAGCAAGCACGGGGGTAGGCGTTTAATCTGCGTTTATTGATCGGGCGTCTCGACCCGACGCTGGACACAAGGACGCAGCACGTGACCACTGCCGGCAAAACGATTCTGCTGGTCGACGACGACCAGGAAATTCGCGACCTGTTGGACACCTACCTCACCCGCGCGGGCTTCACCGTCCGCACCACGGGTGACGGCCAGCAATTCCGCCAGGCCCTCAACGAGGCCCCGGCGGACCTGGCCATTCTCGACGTGATGCTGCCCGACGAGGATGGCTTCAGCCTGTGCCGCTGGGTGCGCCAGCACCCACGCCAGGCGCAGATGCCGATCATCATGCTCACCGCCAGTTCCGACGAGGCAGACCGTGTGATTGGCCTGGAGCTGGGCGCCGACGATTACCTGGGCAAGCCATTCAGCCCCCGTGAACTGCAGGCGCGCATCAAGGCCTTGCTGCGCCGGGCGCAGTTCGGCCAGGAACGGGCCGGCGAGGTGGTGGCGTTCGACGACTGGCGCCTGGACATGATCAGCCATCGGCTGTTTCACCTCGACGGTGAAGAAGTGTTCCTGTCGGGCGCCGACTTCGCCCTGCTCAAGCTGTTCCTCGACAACCCCCAGCAAATTCTCGACCGCGACACCATCGGCAACGCCACCCGTGGCCGTGACCTGATGCCCTTGGACCGTATCGTCGACATGGCGGTGAGCCGCCTGCGCCAGCGCCTGCGCGACACCGACAAGCCGCCGCGGCTGATCCGCACCGTGCGGGGCAGTGGCTACCTGCTGGCGGCCAACGTTGTCACGGCTTAAGCGGCTGGTGCCGCGCTCGCTGCTAGGGCGCATGCTGCTGTTGACCTTGCTGGTGGTGCTGCTGGCTCAGGCGTTGTCGAGCCTGATCTGGGTCTCGCAACTGCGCGCCACCCAGCTTGAAGGCCTGGTCACCAGCGCGCGCAGCCTGGCCCATTCGATGTCGGCCAGCGTCAGCTATTTCCGCTCGCTGCCCCTGGCCTACCGGCCCATGGTGCTCGACCAGCTGCGCAGCATGGGCGGCACACGCTTCGTGGTCTCGCTCAATGACAAGCCGCTGGACATGCGCGTGCTCGCCCCCACGCCTCGCAAGGCCGCGGTGCTCAAGGCGGTGGACGAGGTGCTGCATGAGCACCTGGGCGCGCAGATGGACATTTCCGTGGAGTTCGTCAGCCCCCAGGACCTGCGCATCTTCAATAGCGGCCTGGCACTGGATGAACTGCCGCGCTCCTGGGCGCACTATTCGCTGACCCTGGAACCGGTGAACCCGCCGGTGCTGGTCACCCAGATCCGCCTGGGCGAGGGCGAGTGGCTGTACATCGCCTCACTGCTGCCCGAACCCTACACCAGCCTGGAAGAAGAAGGCCTGCCAGCGCAGCAATGGTGGTTCATCTTGCTCACCAGTTCGTTCCTGCTGCTGTTCATCGGCCTGCTGGTGCATTGGCAGAGCCGTCCCCTCAAGCGCCTGGCGCGTGCCGCCCGGGAGCTGTCCCTGGGCGCCGAACCGGACGAGCCGGAAGTGGAGGGTGGTGGCAGTGAGGTGATCGAGGTCAGCCGCGCCTTTACCGCCATGCGCGGGCGTATCAGCCGTTACCTGACCGAACGCAGCCAGCTGTTCAGCGCCATTTCCCACGACCTGCGCACCCCCATCACGCGTTTGCGCCTGCGCGTTGAGTTGCTGGAGGACGAGGCCCTGGAGGCCAAGTTCAGCCGCGACCTGGACGAGTTGGAATTGCTGGTGAAGGGCGCCTTGCAGTGCGTGAAAGACACCGACATCCACGAGAACATCGAACCGGTGGACCTCAACCACGTGCTCGACTGCCTGATCGAGCCCTTCGTGGCCCCGGCAGGCACCGGCCAGGTGACCCTCCAGGGCGGCGCCTGGAAGCCCTACCCGGGCAAGCCGCTGGCCCTCAAGCGCTGCATGGGCAACCTGATCGACAACGCGCTCAAGTACGGTGAGCGCGCGCACCTGTTCGTGGAGGACACCGCCAAGGCCTTCATCCTGCACGTGGACGACGAGGGCCCGGGCGTGCCGGCCCAGCGCCTGGAGAAAGTGTTCGAGCCGCATTTTCGGCTGTCCAGCAACCAGCAGGGTTACGGCTTGGGCCTGGGCATTGCGCGCAACATTGCCCACAGCCATGGGGGCGAGGTGAGCTTGCAGAATTTACCGGAGCGGGGGTTGCGGGTGACTCTTTATCTGCCGAGGACGTAGCGGCTACAGGCCTGGCTTGAGATCGCGTGAGGGCGCACAGGTGCATGTCGATGTTGCTGTGGCGCCCTTGAGATCGAGCGCCGAAAAATCCAAGGCATGCATCTCCAGATCTCACCCAAATCCCGATCGTCACACCCCAGTGACATTTCATTCCCCACCCCCCAGCCCGCCATTGTTTAAACTCCCCCACCAACAATAAAAATCCCAAGGCCCCCCATGGACAGGCTCCCCCTCGATTTCAACAGTTGGCTCAACACCCTCGCCCATCACCACTGGCTGGCCGCCGAAGGCTTGCGCTTGCTGGATTTCGCCCAGGCGGCGAAGCTCACTGAGGGCTTCGGCCACCTGGATGAACGCGGCTGGCTGCCCGATGCACCGGCGCAGACGCTGATCACCGCCCGCATGACCCACAGCTTCGCCCTGGCCACCATTCAAGGCCTGCCAGGCCATGCGCCGCTGGTGGACCACGGCCTGGCCGCGTTGGCTGGCTGCCTGCGTGACGCTGAACAGGGTGGCTGGTACGCCGTGGCCCACGCCGCTGACGGTGATACTGGCAAGGCCGCCTACCTGCATGCCTTCGTCGCCTTGGCCGCCAGCAGCGCCGTGGTCGCCGGGCGGCCGGGGGCGCAGGCCTTGCTGGATCAGGCGATCGAGGTGATTGACGCGCGTTTCTGGAGCGAGGAGGAGGGCGCCATGCTCGAGTCCTTCGACCGCATCTGGAGCCGCGAGGAGGCGTACCGAGGGGCCAACAGCAACATGCACAGTGTCGAGGCCTTTCTCGCCCTGGCTGACGTCACCCATGACCCGCGCTGGCTGGAGCGCGCCCTGCGCATTGCCGAGCGGGTCATTCACCACCATGCTGTGCCCAACCAGCACCGGGTGATCGAGCACTTCCACGCCGATTGGTCCGCTGACCTGGCCTACAACCAGGCGCGCCCCGCCGACCCGTTCCGCCCCTATGGCAGCACCCCTGGCCACGCCTTCGAATGGGCGCGCCTGCTGTTGCACCTGGAAGCGGCGTTGCTCGACGCCGTGCGCCCGGCGCCCACCTGGCTGGCCGCAGCGGCCCGTGGCTTGTTCGAACAGGCCTGCCGCACAGCGTGGAACGTCGACGGCCAAACAGGCCTGGTCTACACCCTGGACTGGAACGACAGCCCGGTGGTGCGCCAGCGCATGCACTGGGTCACCGCCGAGGCCATCGCCGCCTCGGCCGCGCTGCTGCGGCGCACTGGCGAGCACGCCTACGAGCATTGGTACCGGTGCTTCTGGGAGTTCGCCGCCGCGCATTTGCTCGACCGCGAGCATGGCAGTTGGCACCACGAACTCGACGAACACAACCGCCCAGGGGCCAAGGTGTGGGCGGGCAAACCCGACCTGTACCACGCCTTGCAGGCGGTGCTGTTGCCGCGTTTGCCGCTGGCACCCAGCCTGGCCAGTGCACTGGCGCGCCAGGGCGGGGAAAACATTGTCACTGGTTGGTGACAAATGTGCATCGCTTCGTTACCTGTCGCGCTAAATACCCTGTTTACACTCCACGCAGCGCAAGCATCAGACTTGCAATGCATAACAACAAAAAAAGGTACTTTGATGAACTCGATCAATCGCCTCGCCGCTGTCATTTCGCTTGCCACCCTGTTTCCGCTCACCGCGCACGCTGCCGATTCCAAAGGCACCGTCGAGGTCGTGCACTGGTGGACATCCGGCGGTGAACACGCCGCCGTCAAGGTGCTGCAACAGCAGGTCGAGAAGGACGGCTACACCTGGAAGGATGGTGCCGTGGCCGGTGGCGGTGGCGCCACCGCCATGACCGTGCTGAAGTCGCGCTCCGTCGCCGGCAACCCGCCAGGCGTCGCCCAGATCAAGGGCCCGGACATTCAGGAGTGGGCCAGCACCGGCCTGCTGGATTCGGACATCCTCAAAAGTGTTGCCGGGAGCGAGCACTGGGACAAACTGCTGAGCAAGACCGTCGCCGACACCATGAAGTACGAGGGTGACTACGTGGCAGTGCCGGTGGACATTCACCGGGTCAACTGGCTGTGGATCAACCCTGAAGCCTTCAAAAAAGCCGGTATCGCCAAAGCGCCTGCCACCCTGGACGAACTCTATGCCGCCGCCGACAAGCTGAAGGCCGCCGGCATCATTCCGATCGCCCATGGTGGCCAGCCATGGCAGGACGCGACTGTGTTCGAAGACGTGGTGCTCAGCGTCATGGGCGCCGATGGCTTCAAGAAGGCCTTCGTGGACCTGGACGAGGCGACGCTGACCGGCCCGAAAATGGCTGAAGTGTTCACCCAGTTGAAGAAAATCAAAGGCTACATGGACCCGGACGGCGCTGGCCAGGACTGGAATCTGGAAGCGGGCAAGGTCATTCAGGGCAAGGCCGGCATGCAGTTCATGGGTGACTGGGCCAAGAGCGAGTGGACCCAGGCGGGCAAGAAAGCCGGCACCGACTACCAGTGCGTGCCGTTCCCGGGTACCCAGGGCAGCTTCACCTACAACATCGATTCCCTGGCCGTGTTCAAAGTGAAGGACGAGGGTAGTAAGGCAGCCGCCCAGGACCTGGCGAAGATCGCCATGGGCAAGGACTTCCAGGAAATCTTCAACAAGGCCAAGGGCTCCATTCCGGTTCGCAATGACATGGACCTGAGCCACTTCGACAGCTGCGCCCAGGCCTCGGCCAAGGATTTCGCCGAAGCCGACAAGGCCGGCAAGCTGGAACCGAGCATGGCGCACAACATGGCCACCACCCTGGCCGTGCAAGGTGCGATTTTCGACGTGGTCACCAACTTCATGAGTGACAAGAACGCCGAATCGGCCGATACCGCCAAGAAACTGGGCAGCGCTATCCAGGCTGCCAAATAACGCTACGTTCGTGGTGCGTCCGATACCTGCGCCGGGGTTCCCCTCCCCATCCCTCGGCGCAGGGATTCGGTGACGATAGACCTTTCACTGGATTTTCCCGATGAGCTCTGTGGCTGTGTTCAGCAAGGCCTCGCCGTTCGATGCGCTGCAACGCTGGCTCCCCAAGGTGGTGCTGGCGCCAAGCATGCTGATCGTGCTGGTCGGTTTCTATGGTTACATTTTCTGGACGTTCATTCTTTCGTTCACCACATCCACGTTCATGCCGACGTACACCTTCGCCGGCCTGGCGCAATACACGCGGTTGCTCAACAACGACCGCTGGTGGGTGGCGAGCAAGAACCTGGCCGTGTTCGGCGGCATGTTCATTGCCATCAGCCTGGTGCTGGGGGTATTCCTGGCAGTGCTGCTGGACCAGCGCATTCGCCGCGAAGGCTTCCTGCGCACCATCTACCTGTACCCCATGGCCCTGTCGATGATCGTCACCGGCACCGCCTGGAAATGGCTGCTCAACCCGGGCCTGGGCCTGGACAAGATGCTGCGTGACTGGGGTTGGGAAGGCTTTCGCCTGGACTGGCTGATCGACCAGGATCGCGTGGTGTACTGCCTGGTGATTGCCGCGGTGTGGCAGGCTTCCGGCTTCGTCATGGCGCTGTTCCTGGCGGGCTTGCGCGGGGTCGACCAGTCGATCATTCGTGCCGCCCAGGTCGATGGCGCCAGCCTGCCGACCATCTACTTGAAGATCGTGCTGCCGAGCCTGCGCCCGGTGTTTTTCAGCGCCTTCATGATCCTTGCGCACATCGCCATCAAGAGTTTCGACCTGGTGGCAGCGATGACCGCGGGCGGCCCGGGTTATTCCTCGGACCTGCCGGCCATGTTCATGTATTCGTTCACCTTCAGCCGTGGCCAGATGGGTGTCGGTTCGGCCAGTGCCATGCTCATGCTCGGTGCGATCCTGGCGATTCTGGTGCCGTACCTGTATTCGGAATTGAGGAACAAGCGCCATGACTAATGCCTATGGCAAACCCGCGCTGACCTTCAGCCGGGTGGCGATCTACGCCACCCTGATCCTGGCGGCGGCGATTTACCTGGTGCCGCTGGTAGTGATGCTGCTGACCAGCTTCAAGACCCCGGACGACATCCGCACTGGCAACCTGCTCAGCCTGCCCGACGTGTTCACCGTGATCGGCTGGGTGAAGGCCTGGGGCGACGTGGGCGGCTACTTCTGGAACTCGGTGAAGATCACCGTGCCCGCCGTATTGATCTCCACCTTCATCGGTGCGATGAACGGTTACGTGCTGTCCATGTGGCGCTTTCGCGGGTCGCAATTGTTCTTCGGGCTCCTGCTTTTCGGGTGTTTCCTGCCGTTCCAGACCGTTTTGCTGCCGGCCTCATTCACCCTCGGCAAGATGGGTTTGGCCAATACCACCACAGGCCTGGTGCTTGTTCACATTGTGTATGGCCTGGCCTTTACTACGCTGTTCTTCCGTAACTACTACGTCAGCGTGCCGGATGCGCTGGTCAAGGCGGCGCGGCTGGACGGCGCGGGGTTCTTCACCATCTTCAACAAGATCCTGCTGCCCATGTCGATCCCGATCATCATGGTGTGCCTGATCTGGCAATTCACCCAGATCTGGAATGATTTCCTGTTCGGCGTGGTGTTCGCCAGTGGCGATGCGCAGCCGATCACCGTGGCGCTGAACAACCTGGTCAACACCAGCACGGGCGCCAAGGAATATAACGTAGACATGGCCGCGGCAATGATCGCCGGCCTTCCGACACTGCTGGTGTACATCATGGCCGGCAAGTATTTCCTGCGTGGGCTCACGGCCGGCGCGGTCAAGGGGTAGAAACATGGCAACGCTCGAACTGCGCAATGTAATCAAGACCTATGGCAGCGGCCTGCCGGACACCTTGAAAGATATCCAGCTGAAAATCGATTCCGGCGAATTCCTGATCCTGGTGGGCCCGTCGGGCTGCGGCAAGTCCACGCTGATGAACTGCATCGCGGGCCTGGAGAACATCACCGGTGGCGCGATCCTGGTGGACAACGCCGACATCAGCGGCATGAGCCCCAAGGACCGTGACATCGCCATGGTGTTCCAGTCCTACGCCTTGTACCCGACCATGACCGTGCGCGAGAACATCGCCTTCGGCCTGAAGATTCGCAAGATGTCCGCCGCGGCCATCGAAGAGGAAGTGGCGCGGGTGTCCAAGCTGCTGCAGATTGAACACCTGCTCAACCGCAAGCCGGGCCAGCTCTCGGGTGGCCAGCAGCAGCGCGTGGCCATGGGCCGTGCCCTGGCGCGCCGGCCGAAGATCTACCTGTTCGACGAACCGCTGTCCAACCTCGACGCCAAATTGCGCGTAGAGATGCGCACCGAAATCAAGTTGATGCACCAGCGCCTGAAAACCACAACGGTGTACGTGACCCACGACCAGATCGAGGCCATGACCCTGGGTGACAAGGTGGCGGTGATGAAGGACGGCATCATCCAGCAGTTCGGCACGCCGAAAGAGATCTACAACGACCCGGCCAACCTGTTCGTGGCCAGCTTCATCGGCTCGCCGCCGATGAACTTCATTCCCCTGCGCCTGCAGCGCAAGGACGGCCGCCTGGTCGCCCTGCTGGACAGCGGCCAGGCCCGTTGCGAGCTGCCGCTGGCCATGAGCGACGCCGGGCTTGAGGACCGCGAAGTGATCCTGGGCATGCGCCCCGAGCAGATCGTGCTGGCCAGCCCGCAGGACAGCGGCCTGCCGGCGATTCGCGCCGAGGTTCATGTCACCGAGCCGACCGGTCCCGATACCCTGGTTTTCGTTACCCTCAACGACACCAAGGTCTGCTGCCGCCTGGCACCGGACGTGGCGCCGCAGGTGGGTGAGACACTGAATCTGCAATTCGATCCGGCCAAGGTGTTGCTGTTCGACGCCAAGACCGGCGAGCGCCTGGGGGCGGTGGGGCGTGCACAGGCACCCGTGACGGGGGACAACGTCGCCCAGTTCAAGGGACGCTGAATTCGTGCCGGGCGGCCTGTCGCCCGGTGCCAACGGAGTACACCGCGTTTAATCAACAGCCAATAACAATAAGACGAGGAAGCAAGGGATGAAAAAGCGCATGAACAAGTCAACACGCAATCGGTTGTTGCAGGTCTCGGTGCTCAGCGCACTGGGGCTTGCCAGCAGTGCCCACGCATACGACGCCTTCGACCCGGAATCGCCATGGATGCTCGGCGACTGGGGCGGTGAGCGTACGGAGCTGTTGAAAAAGGGTTACGACTTCACCCTGGAGTACGTGGGTGAGGCCGGCAGCAACCTGGGCGGCGGCTATGACAAGCACGTCACCGCACGGTACAGCGACCAGTTCGCCCTGGGCGTGGACATGGACCTGAACAAGATCCTTGGCTGGAACGATGCCGAGTTCAAGTTGACCGTCACTGAGCGTAGCGGCCGCAACATTTCCAACGACCGCATCGGCGACCCGCGCGCCGGCACCCTCAGTTCCTCGCAGGAAGTGTGGGGTCGTGGCCAGACCTGGCGCCTTACCCAGATGTGGTACAAGCAGAAATTCTTCGACGGCGCCCTGGACATCAAACTCGGGCGGTTCGGGCCGGGCGAAGACTTCAACAGCTTCCCATGCGACTTCCAGAACTTGACGTTCTGCGGTTCGCAAGTGGGTAACTGGGTCGGCGGTATCTGGTACAACTGGCCGGTCAGCCAGTGGGCTACCCGCGTGAAGTGGAACATCACCCCTGAGTTCTACGCTCAGGTCGGTGCGTTCAACCAGAACCCGTCCAACCTTGACCGCAACAACGGCTTCAAGCTCAACGGCAGTGGCACCAAGGGCACCCTGTTGCCGGTGGAACTGGTCTGGTCGCCGCAAGTCAACGGCCTGCCGGGCGAATACCGCCTGGGTTACTACTACAGCAGCGCCAATGCCGACGACGTGTATGAAGGCGCCGATGGCCAGCCTGAGCCGGTATCGGGTACCTACAAAGAGCACAACGGCAAGCACGGCTGGTGGATCGTGGCCCAGCAGCAGCTGACCACCCACAATGGCGATGCGAGCCGCGGCTTGAGCGTGTTCGGCAACTTCACCGTGCATGACAAGGCCACCAACTACATCGACAACTACCAGCAGGTAGGCCTGGTGTACAAAGGCCCGTTCGATGCCCGTCCGAAGGATGACATCGGTATTGGTATCGGCCGTATCCACGTCAACGATGATGCGCAGGACCGTGCCCGCCTGGTCAACCAGCTCAGTGGGATCGAGGATTACGACAACCCCGGTTACCTGCCTGTGCAGAGCACCGAGTATGACGCCGAGATCTACTATGGCTTCCACGTGACCAACTGGCTGACCGTGCGCCCCAACCTGCAGTACATCAAGCACCCAGGTGGTGTGGATGACGTGCAGAACGCGGTGGTGGCTGGCTTGAAACTGCAAACGAAGTTCTGATGCAAAGGCGGTAATCCTTCTGTGGGAGCGGGGGCTGGCCCCTGCTTCCACAGTTGCATCGCAGTCCGGATAAGCAACCATGCGGCAAAAAGCTCGGCGAAAAACTGGTTTATATCGGTAAGATAGCGCTACCTCTAACAATATCAGCCGTATTCGGTGAGCTTTCTCTTCCGTGTTCAGGATTTCTACTGCCATGCACGACCACCCGCTCCAGCGTTTCTTCAAATCGCAGCGGCCCAGGCCCACGTTCGAGTGGGAGCGTTTTCAGCAACGTGACGTGCTGGTCATTGACCATCCCAAGTGCCAGGCGGTGTTCAGCCGTCAGGGCGCGCAATTGCTGCATTTCCGCCCTCGCGGGCAGAAGCCATGGCTGTGGTGCTCGGCGCACTGGCCCCAGGCGGGCGCCATTCGCGGAGGCGTGCCGGTGTGCTGGCCGTGGTACGGCCGCCACCCCAGCGAAGGCATGTGGCCGGCCCATGGGTGGGGCCGCCTGGTGGACTGGAAGCTGCACGACAGCCGCGAGGACGAAGAGGGCGTGACCCTGCACTGGCGCCTGCTGCTGTGCGACTGGCAGGTCGACCTGCATGCGCGGCTGGGTGAGCACATGGAGTTGCGCCTGAGCACCGAGCACCAGGACAGTGAGCCCTGCCAGCTCAGCCATGCGCTGCTGGCCTACTGGCGCATCGGTGATGTCAACGAAGTGACCCTGGCAGGCCTGGAAGGCGTGCAGAGCTACGACAAGCTCAGCCGCAAGACCACCACCCACAAGGGCGCGCTGGAAGTGACCGGTGCTTGCCAGCGGGTGTTCAGTGGCGCCAACCAGGTGCGCCTGCAGGACAACGCCTGGGAACGCCAGTTGGCCATCGAAACGGCCGACAGTGACGACACGGTAGTGTGGCATCCCGGCTCACGGCCGCTGATGGGCGTGATGGGTAACGAGAGCCAGGGCTTTCTCTGTGTGGAAGCCACCAGCGGCAGCCAGGACAACCTGAGCCTGGCGCCGGGTGAAAAAGCGCACCTGAGCCTGCAGGCGCGATTGCTGGATCATCACCCGTAACCGCCGCTACCAGGCGGCGATTCGCGGGTTAATTCAGTTCATCATCGATGGGGTAGCGGCTGGCGTTCAGGCTTTCCTTGATCTTGCGCAAATGCGGCTGGAAGTCCGCGCCGCGACGAAGGGTCATGCCGGTGGCCAGTACATCGAGTACGGTTAACTGAATGATGCGCGAGGTCATTGGCATATAGATGTCAGTGTCCTCGGGCAGCGGAATGTTCAGGCTCAGGCTGCTGGCCTTGGCCAGGGGCGAGTCCTTGGCCGTCAGGCCCAGCACCGAGGCGCCGTTTTCCCGCGCCACGCGGGCCACTTCCACCAGTTCGCGAGTGCGACCGGTGTAGGAAATGATCACGAACAACTCACCGGTGTGCGCCACCGAGGCCAGCATGCGCTGCATCAGCACATCGGCATGTGCCGACACGGCCAGGTTGAAGCGGAAAAACTTGTGCTGGGCATCCAGCGCCACCGGCGCCGAGGCGCCCAGGCCGAAGAAATGGATTTGCCGGGCCTGTATCAGCATGTCCACGGCGCGGCTGATCAGCTGCGGATCCAGTTGCTGACAGGCGCTGTCCAATGATGCAATGGCACTGCCAAAGATCTTCTGGGTGTAAGCGGCCGGGTCGTCATCGGCTTCCACCGCGCGGCTGACGTACGCCGCGCCGCTGGCCAGGCTCTGGGCCAGCTGCAACTTGAGTTCCGGGTAGCCACTGACGCCGAACGAACGGCAGAAGCGGTTGACCGTCGGTTCGCTGACCGAAGCAGCCTGGGCCAGCGCCGCGATACTGAAGCGGGTGGCTTGTTGAGGGTTGAGCAGAATGACTTCGGCGACTTTGCGCTCGGCCTTGTTCAGCTCTTCCAGGCGGCCCTGGATCTGTTCCAGGAGATTGCGCACGCGGTCCATGTTATGTCCTTGGGTCGAGGATGCAGCCAGTACAGCTGTCTGGCGCGGCTGTATTCACGGGTGGCCTATCGTACTGAGGGCTTGGTGCGATCACCACTCGAATCTGTTTTGTCGGGAAAATGTTGTGGTTATTACTACATTTTCCCTTGAATGGTGCCTTGAAAAAAGGTATTTCTAGTCTAACTTGATAAAAGAACAAACATCATGCCTTCGACATCCGTAGAACCCTGCACCTTTGCCTTGTTCGGCGCCTTGGGCGACCTGGCATTGCGCAAGCTGTTCCCGGCGCTCTACCAGCTTGATCGAGCCAAGTTGCTGCACGACGATACGCGCATCCTGGCGCTGGCCCGCGAGGCCGGTACGCCGCAGCAGCACCTGGCCAATATCGAGGAACACCTGCGTCTGTTCGTGGCCAAGGCCCAGATCGAAGAAGAGACGCTGCGCCGCTTCCTGGCGCGGGTGAGCTACGTGCATGTCGATTTCATGAACGAGGCCGACTACCTCAACCTGGCCGAGCAGGTCGGGCCGAACGAGCAACTCATCGCTTACTTCGCCACGCCTGCCGCCGTTTACGGCGCCATCTGCGAAAACCTGTTCAAGGTCGGCCTGGCCGACCGTACCCGCGTGGTGCTGGAAAAGCCCATTGGTCACGACCTGGCCTCATCGCGCCGGGTCAACGACGCGGTGGCGCAGTTCTTCCCGGAAAACCGTACTTACCGCATCGACCACTACCTGGGCAAGGAGACGGTGCAGAACCTGATCGCCCTGCGTTTTGCCAACAGCCTGTTCGAAACCCAGTGGAACCAGAACTACATCTCCCACGTGGAAATCACCGTGGCCGAGGAAGTGGGTATCGAAGGGCGCTGGGGCTATTTCGACCAGGCCGGCCAACTGCGCGACATGATCCAGAACCACCTGCTGCAGTTGCTGTGCCTGATTGCCATGGACCCGCCCGCCGACCTGTCGGCCGACAGCATCCGTGACGAGAAGGTCAAGGTGCTCAAGGCGCTGGCGCCCATCAGCGCCGAAGGCCTGACCACCCAGGTGGTGCGTGGCCAGTACATCGCAGGCTACAGCCAGGGCAAGCCGGTACCGGGCTACCTGGAAGAAGAAAATTCCAACACCCAGAGCGACACCGAGACATTCGTCGCCCTGCGGGCCGACATTCGCAACTGGCGCTGGGCCGGTGTGCCGTTCTACCTGCGTACCGGCAAGCGCATGCCCCAGAAGCTGTCGCAGATCGTCATCCACTTCAAGGAACCGCAGCACTACATCTTCGCCCCCGAGCAGCGCCTGCAAATCAGCAACAAGCTGATCATTCGCCTGCAGCCGGACGAAGGTATTTCCTTGCGCGTGATGACCAAGGAGCAGGGCCTGGATAAAGGCATGCAACTGCGCAGCGGCCCGTTGCAACTGAACTTCTCCGACACCTACCGCAGCGCGCGCATCCCCGATGCCTACGAGCGGTTGTTGCTGGAGGTGATGCAGGGCAATCAGAACCTGTTTGTCCGTGAAGATGAAATCGAATACGCGTGGAAATGGTGCGACCAGTTGATCGCCGGCTGGAAAAAGTCCGGTGATGCACCCAAGCCGTACGCGGCCGGGTCGTGGGGGCCAATGAGCTCCATCGCACTGATTACCCGCGATGGGAGGTCTTGGTATGGCGATATCTGATCTGAAACTGCCCGGCAATGTCGTGGCTCACGGCTTTGCCAGCCCACCGCTGGTGGC
This sequence comes from uncultured Gammaproteobacteria bacterium, assembly GCA_963816515.1. Classification (GTDB taxonomy): domain Bacteria; phylum Pseudomonadota; class Gammaproteobacteria; order Pseudomonadales; family Pseudomonadaceae; genus Aquipseudomonas. The sequence continues at coordinate 3,602,829 of CAWFKX010000001.1, forward strand.
TGAAGGCCTGGCCACCGCGGTGGCCGATAAATTGCGCGCGGCCATCGAGCAACGGGGCGTTGCCACCCTGGTGGTGTCCGGCGGGCGCAGCCCGGTGATGTTCTTCCAATGCCTGGCGCGCCAGGCACTGGATTGGTCGAACGTAGTCATCAGCCTGGCTGACGAGCGCTGGGTCCCGGTGGAACATGCCGACAGCAACGCCGGCCTGCTCAAGCGCTACCTGCTGGTGGGCGCGGTGGCCAAGGCACGCTTTGTCAGCCTGTACAGCCCGGCGCAGAACCTGGAACTGGCGGCTGAAGAGGCCGACGCGCTGCTGGGTGAACTGCCGCCCATCGACGTGCTGATCCTGGGCATGGGCGATGACGGCCACACCGCGTCGCTGTTCCCCAATAGTCCGAACCTGGCCCAGGCCCTGGAAGAGCACGGCAGCCGCCGCTGCCTGCCGATGCTGGCACCCACCGTGCCGCACCAACGCCTGACCATGACCCGCGCCTTGCTGGCCACCGCCGGCTACACCGCGCTGTCGCTGCAAGGGGCGGGCAAATTGAACACCCTGCGTGACGCGCTGGCGGGCGATGACATCGCCCAGATGCCGGTGCGCGCCTTTTTACACTCTCCACTGGATATCTACTGGTGCCCCTGAGCCAAGGATCAGCCGCTATGACGACACTCGAAAAACAACAGCTGGTGCAAAACCGCATGGCGGACAAAGTCGCCCTGATCGACAAGCTGGCCGCCAAGGCGAAAATTCTCCCGGTGATCACCATTGTCCGTGAGGAAGACATTCTGCCGTTGGCCGATGCCCTGGCCGCCGGTGGCCTGACTGCACTGGAAGTGACCCTGCGTTCGGAACTGGGCCTGAAGGCCATCGAGATTCTGCGCAAGGAGCGTCCCGAGTTGATCGTCGGTGCTGGTACCGTGCTGGACCGTCACATGCTGGCGGCTACCGAAGCGGCCGGCTCGCAGTTCACCGTGACCCCGGGCGTGACCCAGGACATGCTCGAAGCTGGCGTGGAAAGCCCGTTGCCCTTGTTGCCGGGCATCAGCAGCCCGTCTGAACTGATGATGGGCTACGCCCTCGGCTACCGCCGCTTCAAGCTGTTCCCGGCGGAAGTCAGCGGCGGCGTGGCGGCCATCAAGGCTTTCGGCGGGCCGTTCCCGTCGGTGCGTTTCTGCCCGACTGGCGGCGTGGGCCCGGCCAACCTGAAAAACTACATGGCCCAGCCCAATGTGATGTGTGTGGGAGGGTCGTGGATGCTCGACAACGCCTGGATCAAGAACCGTGATTGGGCCCGCATCCAGGAGTGCACCGCCGAGGCGTTGGCGCTGTTCGACTGAAACTGAATTTGTTGCTTGCTGTTGGTTGTTTTACGGCTTTCGGGGGCGCTTGGTCGGCGCCCCTTTTTTTTGTCTTTCAAAAACCGACTGCCCCCCCACGCTTCCGCGCGTGCCGTTGCCGTTGCCGTTGCCGTTGTTTTTGACTCTGCTTTTGATCTTGATTGTGTGCCGCATAAAGCGCCAGGGCCGACTGGAGGTGTCGATCAACGGGCAGCCCGAAGGGCCGAGGCCGCAGGCCGAAGAGACGGTAGCCCGCCCGCTTCTATAGCGGGTGCCGTCTGCCCGTTGATCGGCACCGGAAGGAGGGGACCCGTAGCGGAGCGTAGGGCCCAAGCAGCGGCAAGCCTTTTTTGCTTACTTTTTTTTGGTCCGGCATTCCGGGCGTTTGAAAAAAAGTGAGCCGCCGTAAGGGCGGAAAGGTGACTGCGCAGCGTCCTAAATTCAGGATATGTACTCGGCTGTAGAATCCCGCTTTTGACGTTTTCGGGCATATCCAGTATTAGCGGTGCGACCACCGACCGTTTCGCCCTTACGGCGAGTCACTTTTTGGCAGTCGCCCCGGTGTGCCGGCCCAGCAAAAAGTAACCAAAAAAGTATCGCCCCTGCTTGGGCCCTCCGCTGCGCTCCGGGTCCCCTCCTTCCGGCGTCGCCCAGGGGGCAAACGGCCCCGGCTAATAAAGCGGGCCGGGGCCGTCCCTCGGCTGCGCCTCGGGCCCTTCGGGCAGCCCCCTGGTCAACACCTCCAGTCGGCCCTGGCGCTTTATGGGGCATACAATCAAAAGCAAGGTCAAAAGCAGGATCACAAGCCAGATCAAAAGCAGGGTTAAAAGCATGTCACCGGGGGCAGGAAATGCAGATCAGTGCTTCGGGGCCGGGCGGTTGTGTTTCTTGCGCAACGGTTCCAACAGGTCGGACAGGCCGTTGTGGTCGATCTCCTGCATCAATGCCAGCAGCCCGCCCAATTCCCCTTTAGGAAACCCTTCGCGGGCGAACCAGTTAAGGTAGGGGCCGGGCAGGTCGGCAATGATCCGCCCTTTGTATTTGCCGAACGGCATTTCACGGGTAATCAATAATTCAAGTTTTTCCGGATTCATGGGTATCAAATACTGGTGTGCAAAAGGACATTGAACCGACATGCATTTTGCATGAGGGGCACGGGGCATTTCATGCAGAACGCGGTATCGAAGACATTTTTTAAAATCATAAGCTATTGAAAATAAACGATAATTTTTTTTGTAAAAACTGGCACGAAGTCTGCGATATACCTCTGTAACCTTTCAACCCAGAGGGAATCGAAAATGTCTAACCCAACTAAAGAAGTTATCTCGGTACTGAACGACTTGATCGAAACCAGCAAGGACGGCCAGAAAGGTTTCCAAACCTGTGCCGAAGATATCAAGAATCCTGAGCTGAAGGCACTGTTCATCAAGCACGCGCAGGAATGTGCTGAAGCCGCCGCTGAATTGCAGCGCGAAGTTCGCGCCTTGGGTGGCGACCCTGAAGACTCTACCAGTGTGGCCGGTGACCTGCACCGTCGCTGGGTGGACGTGAAGTCGCTGTTCACCGGTAAAGGTGAAGAGGCGGTGCTCAACGAAGCCGAGCGCGGTGAGGACCACGCCCTGAAAGCCTACAAGGAAGCACTGGCCAAACCGCTGCCTGCCAACGTGTATGCCATCGTTGAACGTCAGTTCCATGGTGTGCAGCGCAACCATGACCAGGTGAAGGCTCTACGCAACATCGCACGTGCCAGCTGATCCTGGTTCGTGACGCGAAAACGCCGGCGCTGCCGGCGTTTTTTTTGCTTGGGGCGTTAGTTGATGGTCGTGCTGGCCTTCTCGGTGAAAGCCACCTGGTTGCGACCGTTGTCCTTGGCCTGGTACAGCGCCATGTCCGCCGCCGCCAGCAAGTCCTCCAGCTTCAACGCGCAGCGTGCGCCGCGGGTGCCCACGCCAATGCTCACCGTGACCGGCGTCGTATCATTGCCGAACGGCGGCTGGGCTTCGATGGCAGTGCGCATGGTCTCGGCAATGATCAGTGCGCCATTGAGGTCTGTCTCGGCCAGCACCACCATGAACTCTTCGCCGCCGTAGCGCGCGGCCAGGTCCGCCGGCCGGCGAATGCAGGTGTTGATGACCTTGGCCACCCGTCGCAACGCCTCATCGCCACCGGGGTGGCCGTGGCGCTCGTTGAATGCCTTGAAATGGTCCACGTCGATCATCAACAGTGACAGCGGCTTGCCATTGCGCTGGGCTCGCGCCCATTCGGTGCGCAGGGCGCGGTCCAGGCTGCGGCGGTTGGCCAGGCCTGTGAGGCTGTCGGTCGAGGCCAGTGTCGCCAGCTCGCGCTCGGCGCTCAAGCGCAGGCGCAGTTCGCGGCCCATCAGCAGGCACAGCCACAGCAGCGCAATGCACAACAGTGCGGTGGCAGCGCCAACGATCAACGCGGTGCGGCGCCAGGGGGCATAGACCTCTTCGGTGGACAGGGCGACGATGACGATCAGCGGCAGTTGGCCCACTTTGGCAAAGGTGTACAGGCGCTCCTTGTGGTCGGTGCTTGAGATGCCTACAAAGCTGCCGCTGCCATCGCGCACCGCGCGCATGAAATTGGGCCGTTGGCTGTAGTCCTGGCCCACCAGATTCTGGCCGGGCAGCTCCGGTTCGCGTGCCAGGAACTGGCCGCTGGTACTGATCAGGTTGACGTTGCTGTCCTTGCCAATGGTCAGGCTTTTGAACAGTTCGGCGAAATACGCCAATTGCAGGGCGCCCGAGGCGACGCCCTGGAACTCACCAGTGGGGGAAGAAATGCGCCGGGCAAAACTGATGCACCAGCCCAGGTCGCCGATGCGGTCACGAAACGGATCGCTGATGACCATGCCCGCTTCGGGGTGGTCACGCAGGTAGCGGAAGCTGGGGCGGTCACTGAAGTTGCCCTTGCGCGGCGGTAACGCACGGGAATCGGCGACGATGTCGCCCTGGGCATTCAGCCAGAGGATGTCACCGCGAAACGGGCCTGCCACCGCGCCGTCGAATAGCACCCGGTGGCGCAGGCTTTCGGGCATGCGCTGAAAGTCCGGGTGCTGCGAGGCTTCGATCAAGCCCTGCAGCGACAGGTCATACAGGTCGACGTTGCGCTGCACGTCGGTGTTGATCAATTGCACCAGGTTGTTGGCGGTGCGCGCGGCGTCGCGTTCGGCGCTGGCACGTTCGCGCACCAGCAAAAACGTGACGATAGCGACAATGGCAAGGATGGTCAGCGCACAGCCGATATACACATACCGTTGTGGTCTGCGTGAGTGCGGTCGTGAAGTTGGATGGGAAAGGCGCACGTTGACGGGCTCTGCTCATGGATGTCGGCCACGTGCATGCGTGTCGCCAATCGACAGGGCAAGCGGGTGGGGGAGCGATTTCAGCGGCCTGATTTCGGGCGGGGTACGCCAGGCGGGCAGTATTCTAGGTGTGTAGCCAGTGTGTAACAACCTGCTTTACACGGTAATGGCGTTTTGCCAGATCAACGGACTGACTGATCAGTCAGGAAAAGAACTCGAATTATCAACGGTTTCCGCACGTTAGCCGGCAAATAAAAAACCGGCAATAAATGCCGGTTTTTTTGCAAACGAACGTTTGATCAGAAGATATTGATCGGGTAATCAACGATTACGCGGTATTCATCCGAGTTGTCGTCCACGGTCTTGTAGCCATCGTTGCTGCGGTTGGTCGACCAGCGCAGGCGCAGGCCCAGGTTCTTGGCCGGGCCGGACTGCACCACATACTTGATGTCGACGTCACGTTCCCAGTGCATGGCGTCTTTGCCATCGGGGTTGTAGTAGTCGTAGCCCGAATCCGTCGCCTGGCTGGCCTTGGTCAGGTCCGCGGTGCCACGGGTGTAGGAAATGCCCGAGGTCAGGCCTGGCAGGCCCCAGCCCACGAAGTCATACAGGTACGCCAGCTTCCAGGACTTCTCGCCCGGCGAGTTGAAGTCCGACCACTGCTGCGAGTTGTCGAGGAAAATACTGTCGCCGTCCTGGATATAGTCGAACGGGGTGTTGCCGTTGACCTTCTGCATGGAGGCGGTGACGGTCTGGTGGCCGACGGTGACACCGAAGTGCAGGCTGAACGTGTTGTTGTCGATCTTGCCCAGCAGCGCTTGCCCGCTGCTCTGGGTGCGGTAGTAGTGGAAGCCGGGGTTCACGCTGACCAGGTCGTTGAGCGCGTAGGTGTAGTCCAGGTCGTAGTAATACTGGTCCCAGATGTCCTTGAGCTGCGAGGCGAAGAGGTTGGTGGTCACGCCCGGGATGCCGGTGTAGGTGGCACCGGCCCAGTCCATGTGCTTGCTTTCCTTGCCGTCGGGCAGGGTGCCGTAATAGGTGCCGATGCGGCCGTTGCCGCTCTGGTTGAACAGCTTGTCGAAGCTGACCCGGCCCGCGTCCAGCGTCAGGTGGTCGAAGCTGGTGTTAGTGGCTTCGACGCCGCGGAAGGTCATTGGCAACATCCGCGAGGCGCCACCGGCGATCACCGGGTTGTTCAGGAAAATGTCACCCGCTTTGATCACCGTACCAAAGGCGCGCATTTTCACGGCACCACCGGCCGAGGAGAACGAGTCCGGCGCATCGCCGTACAGGTTGCCTGCCTTGGTGGCACGGGTGGTCGGCAGGATACTGGAGCCGCCGGTACCGCCACCGCCGTCCAGTTTCAGGCCGAGCATGGCGTTCACGTCAAGGCCAAAGCCCACGGTGCCTTGGGTGAAGCCCGATTCGAAGATACCGGTGAAACCCTGGCCCCACTCCACGCTGTTGTTCTCGCCGTTGTGACGGCGGTGGCTCAGGTAGTAGTTCTTCAGGTCCAGCGTCAGGGTGGAGCCATCGATGAAGCCATCCTTGCTGGAGGCTGCGGTGGCGCTGTCATCGGCGTAGGCGCCGGCAGACATCGTTGCAGCCAATGCAACGAAAAGCGGGCTGAATCGGAAAGTCGATTTCACAGTTTCTAAACTCCTTGGTAAATGTTTTTTAACTTTGGCAGTTGTTATTTTCATCAGCTCAGTTTTTTATAATGGGTAAAATCGAGTACAACTCTGTGTTTTCGACACGCAAAAAAAAGCCGCTGATGGCAGCGGCTTCAAGTTCAATCGCTTGGACAACATCATCTAAGCAACGTCGAGGGAAATGGGGTTCATCGACAATTCAGCTATTCTTCGCTTCATCATTCTGGGCCTTTGCGGCCTGTGCCTGCTGGCTGTTCTCATGCTGCTGGGCCTTCAATGCGAGGGCCTCCTGATGCTGTTCGAAGTTGGCCTGAATGGCTTCGTTCCGCGCCACAAATGCCGGGGATTCTTCCGCCATGGCCAGTGGGGACAACATCATGGAAGACAGAATAATAGCGCCGACAATACCCAATGATTTGGACATTCTGGAAAACCTTCTTGCGTCTGCAAGTTCGTTGGTGTGGGGCAAATATATAAAGCGAGCGGCCACCGAACAAGTGAAAATAAAGATAAGAGCCTTTACGAAACTTGTAACAGTGGCCCGCGATCAGGCTGGAAGGCTGATGCCAAAGGTGTTTGCGCCGTTCTGGCTGCGCACGAAAACGCTGCCGCCGTGCATCAAGGCGATGGCCTTGACGATGGCCAGTCCCAGGCCGTGGTTGGCGCCGCTGTTGCTGCGCGAGGCATCCACGCGGTAGAACCGCTCGAACAACATCGGCAGGTGTTCCTCGGCGATGCCGGGGCCCGGGTTGCTGACTTCGATGTCCACGTGATGCTCGTGGGAGGTGATGAGCACGTCGATCTGCTGGCCAGCAGCCGTGTGTTGCACTGCGTTGTTGAGCAGGTTGATCAACGCCCGCCGCAGATGTGCCCGCTCGATGTGCACCTGGGCGTCACCGCTGACGCGCACGGTGATGCGCGCGTCCTCGAGAATGAAGTCCAGGTACTCGACAGTGGTGGCCACTTCCTCGGCCAGGGAGCTGGCGGTCAGTTGCGTGGCCTTGCTGCCCTGGTCGGCGCTGGCCAGGAACAGCATGTCGTTGATGATGCTGCGCAGGCGCTCCAGTTCTTCCAGGTTCGACTGCAGCACTTCGAAGTAATGCTCGGCGGAACGGCCACGGGTCAGGGCCACCTGGGTCTGGCCGATGAGGTTGGTAAGCGGCGAGCGCAGTTCGTGGGCGACGTCGGCGTTGAAGGCTTCCAGCCGTGCATACGCCTGGTCCACGCGTTCCAGCGATGAGTTGAACGCCATGACGAACGCGTTCAGTTCCGGCGGCAACGGCGACAGTTGCAGGCGCCCCGACAGCCGTGGCGGCGCCAGTTTCTGTGCCTCGCGGGACAGGCTCACCAGCGGCCGCAGGCCCACGCGCGCCACCCAGTAGCCCAGCGCCGAGGCCAGCAGCACGCCCAGGGCGGCGAAGCTGACCAGCGCAATCAGCAGGGTGTGTTGGGTTTGCGAGAAGGTGTCGGTCTCGATGGCGGCCAGAAAGCGCAGCGGTGGCCGTTGATCCACGGCTGGCAGGGCGTTGACCAGTACCTTCAGCGGGTAGGCGTGCTCGTTGCGTTGCAGGTCGCGCTTGCCCGGGTTGCCCTGGGCGAACTGGCGCACCTGGTCGTCGGGGCTGCCGTACTCGAACGCGGGGTTGGCGCTGACTACCCAGAAATGCAGACGGCGGTCTTCCTCTTCCAGCAACTTGAGCTTGGCGACAATCTTCGCCCAGCGCTCCGGTGAGCCGTCACGGGTCAGCACCGATTCGAGCACGCTGTAGCGCGCATCCAGCTCTGCCTCGGGCAACAGCCCCAGGCTCTTCTCCACCTGGCGGTACAGGGCCCAGCCCATCACCAGGAAAATCACCATGGCCACCAGCGTGAACAGCGCGCTGAGGCGCACGGCGATGGAGTTAGTACTCACGACGGCTCTCCAGCACATAGCCCATGCCGCGAATGGTGTGCAGCAGTTTTTCCTCGAACGGCCCGTCGAGCTTGGCGCGCAGACGCTTGATCGCCACTTCGACGACGTTGGCGTCACTGTCGAAATTGATGTCCCACACCAGTTCGGCGATGGCGGTCTTGGAGAGGATTTCACCCTGGCGCCGTGCCAGCACGCTGAGCAGCGAGAACTCCTTGGCGGTCAGGTCCAGGCGCTGGCCGGCGCGGCTGGCTTTGCGGCTGATGAGGTCGATCCACAGGTCGGCGACGCTGATCTGCACCGGTTCGTGGCCGCCGCTGCGGCGGGTCAGGGCTTGCAGGCGGGCTACCAGCTCGAGGAACGAGAAGGGTTTGCCCAGGTAATCGTCGGCGCCTTCACGCAGGCCGCGAATGCGGTCTTCCACGCGCTCGCGGGCAGTGAGCATGATCACCGGCGTTTGCTTGCGCGCACGCAAGGCGCGCAGCACGCCGTAGCCGTCCAGGCCCGGCAGCATCACATCGAGCACGATCACCGCGTAGTCGCTTTCCAGTGCCAGGTGCAGCCCCTCGATGCCGTCAGGGGCGAGGTCCACGGTAAAGCCTTGTTCGGTGAGCCCCCGGTACAGGTAGTCGGCGGTCTTTTCTTCGTCTTCGATAATCAGGATACGCATGGTCCGCTCTCAATGGCCGGCCGGCTGCGCCGGCGCGGGTACGGCCTGGCGCCGGTGAAACAGCCGCTCCAGTTGCAAGTATATGACCGGCGTGGTGAACAGTGTCAGTGCCTGGCTTACCAGCAGGCCACCCACCACCGCCATGCCCAGCGGCTGGCGCAGTTCGGCGCCGGCGCCAAAGCCGAACATCAATGGCAGGGCGCCGAGCAGCGCGGCCAGGGTGGTCATGATGATGGGGCGGAAGCGCGTCAGGCACGCCTTGAATATGGCGTCGTGCGGCGATAGCCCTTCTTCGCGCTGGGCTTCCAGGGCAAAGTCGACCATCAGAATGCCGTTCTTCTTGACGATACCGATCAGCAACACCAGGCCAATCAACGCCATGATCGAGAAGTCCTGGCCGCACAGCCACAGCATGATCAGCGCGCCCAGGCCTGCCGAGGGCAGGGTGGAAATAATCGTCAGCGGGTGCACGAAGCTTTCGTACAGCACGCCTAGGATGATGTACACCGCCACCAGTGCCGCCAGGATCAACCAGGGCTGGCTGGCCAGGGAGCTTTGGAAGGCCTGCGCCGCACCCTGGAAGTTGCCGCTGATCGACGCCGGCATGCCGATTTCGCTCTGCGCGCGGTTGAGTATCTGCACGGCATCACCCAGGGCCACCCCAGGCGCCAGGTTGAACGACAGGTTGGCGGCGGGGAACATGCCGTCATGGCTGATGGACAAGGGGCCGATGGTGGGCGCATCGACCCGCGCCAGCGCCGACAGCGGCACCATTTCGCCACTCAGCGGCGAACGCAGGTAGAAGTAGTTGAGGCTCTCGGCCTTGCCGCGCTGGGCGGCATCCAGCTCCAGCACAACCTTGTACTGGTTGGTCTCGGTCTGGAATTCGTTGATCTGCCGTTGCCCGAACGCATCGTACAGCGCCTGGTCGACGTCGGCGGCGCTGAGCCCGAAACGCGCGGCGGCGCTGCGGTCGATGCTGATGTGGGTGATGCTGCCGCCCAGTTGCAGGTCGTTGGACAGGTCGCGGAAGGCCGGCAGCGAACGCAGCTTCTCGGTGAGGCGCTGGGCCCAGAGGTTCAGGGTGGGGCCGTCGTTGCTCTTGAGCACATACTGGTATTGGGCGCGGCTGGGGCCGGAACTGAGGTTGATGTCCTGCCCGGCGCGCAGGTACAGCACAATGCCCGGCACCTTGGCCAGTTGCGGACGCAAGCGGTCAATGAACTCGCTGGCCGAGACGTCACGGTCGCCGCGGTCTTTCAGGGCGATCCAGAAGCGGCCGTTGGCGATGGTCTGGTTGCTGCCCGTGACCCCCACTGAATGGGAAAAGGCCTGCACCGCCGGGTCGGCGCCGACGATTTTCGCCAGCTCCAGGTGTTTCTTGATCATGTCCGGGTAGGACACATCGGCCGCAGCTTCGGTGGTGCCGAGCACGAAGCCGGTGTCCTGGATGGGGAAGAAGCCCTTGGGAATGAACACGTAGCCGCACACGGCCAGGGCTACCGACAGGGTGAAGATGCCGAGCATCAGCCGCTGGTGGCCCAGGGCCCTGCGCAGGTATTTTTCGTAGCCGGCCAGCAGGCGCTCGCCGAACCCGGGCTTGGCGTCGGGGTGGTGCACCGGCGCGCGCATGAACATGGCCGCCAGGGTGGGGGCCAGGGTCAGCGACACCACCACCGAAATCAGAATGGTGGAGGTGGCGGTCAGGGCGAACTCCTTGAACAGCCGGCCGACCACCCCGCCCATGAACAGCAACGGAATGAACGCCGCCACCAGCGAGAAACTGATCGACACCACGGTGAAGCCGATTTCCCCTGCGCCCTTTACCGCCGCGTCGCGCATGCTTTCACCGGCTTCCAGGTGGCGGTGGATGTTCTCCACCACCACGATGGCGTCGTCGACCACAAAGCCGACCGCCACCACAATGGCCACCAGCGTCAGGTTGTTGAGGCTGAACCCCAGGGCGTACATCAGCGCGAAGCTGGCTACCAGCGACACGCCCAGCACGCTGGAGACGATCAGCGTGGCCGACCACTGGCGCAGGAACAGCGCCATCACCGCCACCACCAGCAGCACGGCGATCAGCAGGGTGGTTTCCACTTCGTGCAGCGAAGCGCGGATGGTGCGGGTACGGTCGATCAGGGTGGTGACCTGCACCGACGCTGGCATCATCGCTTGCAGGCCGGGCATGGCCGCCTGCACGCGCTCCACGGTGTCGACGATGTTGGCGCCCGGCTGACGGGTGATCACCAGGTTCAGGCCAGGCTGGTCGCCGGACCAGGCTTGCACGTAGGCGTTTTCCGAGCCGTTGATGACCTTCGCCACGTCGGTCAGGTGCACGGGTGCACCATCCTTGTAGGAGATGATCACCTGGGAATAGTCGGCCGGCTCGAACAACTGGTCGTTGGACGAGAACGTGGAAATGCTCGAGTCGCTGTACAGCGCGCCCTTGGCCAGGTTGAGGCTGGTGTTCTGCAGCGCCACGCGTACGTCGGCGAGGGTCAGGCCGATGGCCGCCAGTTTGTCCGCCGATGCCTGCACACGGATGGCCGGGCGCTGCTGGCCGGTGATGTTGACCAGGCCCACGCCTTCGATCTGGCTGATCTGCCGTGCCAGCAACGACTCGGCGTAGTCACTGAGTTCGGTACCGGGCATTTGCGCGGAACTGATGCTGTAGATCAGCACCGGGCTATCTGCCGGGTTGACCTTCTTCCAGGTTGGCAGGGTCGGCATGTCCTTGGGCAGCAGGCCCGCCGCGGTGTTAATGGCGGCCTGCACTTCCTGGGCGGCGGTGTCGATACTCTTGTCGAGCGTGAATTGCAGGATCAGGTTGCTGGTGCCCAGGGCGCTGGTGGACGTCATCTGGGTCATGCCGGGAATGGCGCTGAACTGTACTTCCAGTGGCGTTGCCACTGACGAGGCCATGGTTTGCGGGCTGGCGCCGGGCAACGCGGCGCTGACCTGGATAGTGGGGAATTCGGCTTCCGGCAGGGGCGCCACGGCCAAACGCGGGAACGCGATGCAGCCCAGCAGCACCAGGGCGAAGGTCAACAGCAAAGTGGCCACCGGGTGGTCGATGCACCAGCCTGAAACGCCGCCGCGCACGGTCATGGCTGCGGCTCCACGGTGGTGTCGGCCACGGACGGCTGTGGCTGCTTGACCACTTCAATGCTGCTGCCGGGCTTTAGGCGCGATTGGCCGTCACTGATCAGGGTATCGCCGGCGGCGACGCCGTCGATCACGGTACGCGCGCTGTCCTGATAAATCACCTTCACCGGCACCGACTCCACGGAGGTGCCATTGACACGGTAGACAAAGTGGTTGTCCACGCCCCGTTGCACCACCTGTGGCGGCACCACCAGAACGTTGTGCAGCACGTCGCTTTGCACGCTGACGTTCACCAACTGGCCGGGCCAGAGTTTCTGCGCACCGTTGGCGAACTCCGCTTTGGCGCGGATGGTGCCGGTGGTGGGCGAGACCTGGTTGTCGATCAGGGTCAGATGGCCTACGCCCAGCAGCGTGCCGGTGTCGCTGTCGCCATCGACGAAGGCCTTGACGCTGGCGGGTTGGTTGCTGTGCACCAGCGCTTGCAGGGTGGGCAGGCTCTGTTGCGGCAGGGCGAATTCGACGGCGATGGGGTCGATCTGGGTGACGGTGAACAGGCCCTGGGCATCGGTGACGCGCAGGAAGTTGCCCTCATCCACCGTGCGAATACCGACCCGGCCGCTGACCGGCGAGCGAATCTGCGTGTACGACAACTGCACCTGGGCGGCGGCAATGGCGGCCTGGTCGCCCTGGATGGTGGCCTTCAACTGGTCGAACAGCGCCTGCTGCTGGTCCAGGGTTTGCCGGGACACGCCGTTGTCGACGCTCAGGTCCTTGTAGCGCTTGAGGTTCACGCCGGCCACCTGCAATTGCGCCTGGCTTTGGCCCAGTTGCGCGCGCGCCTGGTCGAGGCTGGCACGAATGGCGCGGTCGTCAATGCTCGCCAGCAGGTCACCCTGCTTCACCCATTGCCCTTCGCGCACGGCCAGTTTGGCCAGGATGCCATCGATCTGCGGGCGCACGGTCACGCTTTGCAGTGATTGCACGCTGCCGATGCCGGTGAGGTATTTGGCCACGTCCTGGCGGGTTACCTGGACTACCCGCACTGGCACAGCGGTGGCTGCAGCCACCTTGTGCTCGGGCTTTTTCCAGTACCAGAGGGCGGCGCCGAGCAACGCGATGATGATCAGGGCCAACAGCAGTTTTCTTGTTATGGGAGTACGCATGCGGGTGAGACGCCAGAGTCGTGAGCAGGGAAGGGCCAGTACTGCTCTTTATATAGCGGCAATCGGGTCGCGAGCATGACTGTTCGCTGTCAGTTTTGTCAGGAAGGACGCCTTGAGACGTTTTGCGTGGTGCGGAAAAAAGGCCCTTTCCTACAGGCAAAAAGGAAAAGGCTAATGGCCGGGGGTTTTTGATGCCGAGACAATTGGTTACGACTCCATCCCTGGCACGAGGCAGCCCCTTGAGTTATCAGAATGCGGGCAAATGGTTCAAACCCATGGCATTGATGCTGTTGATGCCGGCGCTGCTGCTGGCGTTGCACTATTTGCCGCTGGCGCCTGGGGCCAAGGCGTGGCTTGCCACCTTGGGAGGCCTGGCCACCTGCCTGGCCGCGCTGGTGAACCGTAGCCCCTGGTTCAAGGTTTCACTGCTGGGCGCACTGGCGATCAATGTACTGGTGCTGGCGCGGCTGAATCAGGGTGAATGGCTTCTCCCGTTGCTGGGGTTGCTGTACGAGTTCGTGTGCTTGTGACCTCTATGGCTTGCGCACGCTCATGATCGAATCCCACTCGCTGACGTGGGCGCTGAGGCGTTGCTTGTCGAACAGGCACAACTCGCGGCCCATGCGGTTCTTCATGTGCGCCTGGGGGTAATGCCCCTGTAACAGCAAGGCGCTGTAGGCCACGCTGTCATCAAACTCGGCCGGGCGGCCCACAGGCTGGGCGTCCTTGAGTTGGCTGGCGGCCACGCAGGCATCAACCACCTGTTGCTCGTGGGCGGCCCAGGCTTGCTCGCTGGAGGCCTGGGTGCTGCCTGCCACCGCGAGCAGGGTCAGGCACAGTGGTGCGATCTTGTTCATCGTTGGCCTCGTTGGCAAAAGCGCGGATTATGCCGAGCGACGCCGGGATCTCGCAGGCTGGCGTTGTTACAGAGTATATCCACGAACTTCGTCCATGCCGGCGCGGGTGTACAGCCTGTAGGCATCGGTGTTGTCGGCCAGCAGCGTGAGGTCGACGAAGGCTTCGTCGCGGCGTCGGTACGCGTTGAACAGGTCATTGAGCAAGGCTAGCCCCAGCCCTTGCCGACGGGCCATGGGTTGCACCGCCAAGTGGCGGATGAAACTGCTGGTCCAGCCCACGGCGACCCCGACCAGTGTGTCACCACTGTAGGCCAGCCGGCACAGGCGGGGGTCGAACTCCGGGTCCATGGCCAATTGCGCCAGCCAAGCCGACACCTCGATTTCCGGCTCCAGCTGGCGCACGCTCAGCAGCAAGTCATGCACCGCGACGGCCCTGGCCGGGTCCCAGGGGCGTACTTCAATGCCCGGTGGCCAATGCACGGCGGCTTCGGCGATGGCCAAGGCCTTGCGCATCAGGATGCACTCGGCCACGGCGGCTCAGTGCGACAGGCCGGCTACCGCGCGGGCGGCGCGGATCAGGCACTGGGTCAGTTCAGGCGAGGAGAACTTGGTCAGCACGGCATTGGCGCCGGCGGCCTGGGCCTTGTCGCTGTTCATCTTGCTGTCCAGCGAAGTGTGCAACAGTACGTACAGGTCCTGGAAATCCGGGGTTTCACGCAGCGTGCGGGTCAGCGCGTAGCCGTCCATTTCAGACATTTCGATGTCTGACACCAGCACGTTGATCTGCTCGGCCGTGCCCTGCAGCTCCAGCAACCGGTCAATGGCTTCACGAGCGCTGCGCGCGGTGTGGCAATCGATGCCCAGGTTGCGCAGGGTCAGCAGCGACTGCTGCAGCGCCACCTGGCTGTCATCCACCACCAGGATGTTGGCCTGGGCCAGCAGCTGCGCGTCTTCCTCGCTTAACGTTTCAGGCGCGGCCTCGATGGGCGCCGGGGCTATGCCGTGGATGACTTTCTCAATGTCCAGCACCTGCACCAGCGTGCCGTCGACCTGGGTCACGCCAGTGATGAACGACTTGACGCCGGCGCCGTAGGGCGGCGGGCGGATATCGGTGGTCAGGCAATGAATGATCTTGCTTACGCCCTGCACATGCAGGCCCTGTTTGGAACGGCTGATATCGGTGACAATCAGGCAGCCGCCGCTGGGGTCCAGCAGCGGCATTTCGCCAATGGCGCGGCTGAGGTCGATCACCGACAACGAGTTGCCGCGCAGGGTCGCCACACCTTTGACGTGCGGGTGTGATTCCGGCAACCGCGTCAGGGGCGGGCAGGGAATGATTTCACTGACTTTCAGCAGGTTGATGGCCATCAGCTTGCCGCTGCGCAAGGTAAACAGCAGGAGTGAAAGTGAGTCTGCGCGGGCATTCTTGGACGACATGGGGACCTTCTCTGTCAGACCGGTTTTCAATTCGTTGCCAGGTTTATCGACCCGGCGGCGGTGGGCTTTAGCCCGCTGGTACCTTTACTTCAACCCGAGGCGTCGCGCCAGCCGGCTCAGGTTGGCGCGGTCCAGGCCCAGTTCGCGCGCGGCAGCGGCCCAATTGTCCTGGTGGCTGGCCAGGCAGGCCTGGATCAGGCGCCGTTGGAAGCGGTCGGTGGCTTGGCGCAGGTCGGCCTGTTCTGCACCGGGCAGGGCTTCATTGCTGTCGGTAGGCAGGTCGATAGCCACTGTCGGCGCCTGCAGGTCCAAATCTGCAGCGTTCAAGGTGAGGATAGTCGGACGCTTGCCCTGTTGCCCCAGCGCCTTGAGCGAGGCTCGGCCGATCAGGTGTTCCAGCTCGCGCACGTTGCCCGGCCAGCGGTAGGCCAGCAGGGCATCCTGGGCGTCGGCGCTCAGGCGCAGGCTGTTGAGCCCCAGGCGCGAGCGGTTCTGTTCGAGGAAAAAGCCGCTGAGCAGGAGGATATCGTGGCCACGTTCGCGCAGCGGCGGTACCCGCAGGGGGTAAACGCTGAGGCGATGGTAGAAGTCGGCGCGATAGCGACCGTCGCGCACCTCCTCGGCAAGGTCGCGGTTGGTGGCGGCGATCAGGCGTACATCCACCTGGTGATCGCGGTCCGAACCCAGGCGTTGCAGCTGGCCGCTTTGCAGCACGCGCAGCAGTTTGGCCTGCACGCTCAGGGACAGTTCGCCCACTTCGTCGAGGAACAGGGTGCCGCCGTTGGCCAGCTCGAACTTGCCGCGGCGGTCGCTGGTGGCGCCGGTGAAGGCGCCGCGCACGTGGCCGAACAATTCACTTTCCACCAGGGTATCCGGCAGCGCTGCACAGTTGAGGCTGATCAGCGGCTGGCGCGCGCGCGGCGAAGCCTGGTGTATGGCCTGGGCCACCAACTCCTTGCCCACGCCGGTCTCGCCCGTGATCAACACGGTAAGTTCGCTGCCGGCCACCAGGCGGATCTCATCGCTCAACCGTTGCAGTGCCGGGCTCTGGCCGATCATATGCTGCGGTTGCTGGCCACTGGCCTGACGGTACACTTCGGCACGCTGGTGCTCGTCCTCGGCACGCATGGCCAAGTGTTCAATACGTTCGGCCACGGTCACAGTGGCCGCGGCCATGCTGGCGAAAGCCTGCAGGGTGTCCAGTTCCAGACTGTCGAAGCGTTGCGGGTCGAGGGCATCCAGCGTCAGCAGGCCCCACGGGCGTTCGTCGACGAACAGCGGGCAGCCCAGGCAGTCGTGCACGTGCAGGTCCTCGTGCAGGCCGTCGACCAGGCCGTCATAAGGGTCGGGCAGTGTGGTGTCGCTGTCGAACCGGGTGGGGCCGGGGTTACTCAGCAGGATGTTGAAGCGGGGGTGCTCGCTGACCTTGAAGCGCCGCCCCAGAGTGTCGGGGCTCAGGCCGTCGACCGCCAGCGGCACCAGCCATTCACCGTCCAGGCGCAACAGTGCGGTGGCATCACAGGGCATCAGGGTGCGCAGGGTCTGCAGCAGGCGTCGGTAGCGCTCGTGTTCGGGCAGGTCGCGGGACAGGTCGGAGACCAAAGGCAGCAGGGCGGTGAGCAGGGGTTTGGCAGTCATAATGACCTCGCGTAGTCATTATGACTTTAATTGTTGGTTGTCATTTTGACCAATTAAAATTTAACGTTTTGTTTTTAAAAGGAAAAATAATTGGCATGAAGCGTGATACAGCCTGGGCAGTCTTTTTCAACTCACGCTCAAGGAGTCACCCCATGCTCAGTGCCCAGGATCGCGCCATCGTCAAATCCACCGTGCCATTGCTGGAAAGCGGCGGCGAGGCGCTCATCACTCATTTCTACCGCACCCTGCTGGCCGAGAACCCCAGCGTGCGCCCGCTCTTCAACCAGGCCAACCAGGCCAGCGGCGACCAGCCGCGCGCGCTGGCCAACGGTGTGCTGATGTACGCCCGCCATATTGACCAGTTGGACCAGCTGGGCGGCCTGCTGGCGCGCATCATCAACAAGCACGTGGCGCTGCAGATTCAGGCCGAGCATTACCCTATTGTCGGTGCCTGCCTGCTGCGAGCCATTGAAGAGGTGCTGGGCAGCGAGATCGCTACGCCGGCGGTGCTGGCGGCCTGGGGCAATGCTTACCAGCAATTGGCCGATATCCTGATTGCCGCCGAGGCCGAGGTGTACCAGCAGAAGGCTGATGCCCCCGGTGGCTGGCGCGGCGGGCGGGATTTCAGGCTGGCGGCGCGGGTGCAGGAAAGTGCGGAAATCGTTTCCTTTTACTTTGAGCCGCTGGATGGCCAGGCGATCCTTGAATTCGACGCCGGCCAATACATTGGCATCAAGCTGCTGATCGAGGGGGAGGAGCACCGTCGCAACTACTCGTTGTCGGCGCTGGCCAAGGCCGGGCAGTACCGCATCAGCGTCAAGCGCGAAGCCGGGGGCAAGGTCTCCAATTTCCTCCATGACCGCTTGCAGGTCGGCGACATCGTGCAACTGTTCCCGCCCGCCGGTGAGTTTGTGCTGCACGCGGGCAGCAAGCCGCTGGTGCTGATCAGCGGCGGCGTGGGCATCACCCCGACCTTGGCGATGCTGGAAGCGGCGCTGCCCAGTGGCCGGCCCATTTGCTTCATCCACAGCGCCCGTAGCCAGGCCGTGCACGGCTTCCGCGACTGGGTCGATAACCTGGCGGCGCGCCATCCGCAACTCAAGCGCTTTTATTGCTACGCCGAGGCGGGCGGCAAGGCGGACGCAGTAGGGCGGCTGGACCAGGCCTTGCTCAACCGCTGGTTGCCGGCCGAGCGTGACCTGGATGCCTATTTCCTCGGGCCCAAGGGTTTCATGGCTGCCGTCAAGGGCCACCTCGAGGCGCTGGGCGTGCCGCAAGGGCAGGTGCATTACGAGTTCTTCGGGCCGGCGGCTGCCTTGTGAGGGCGTAACGGCCGGGCGCGGCTTAATCAAGGGTTAATGACGCGGGCGTCTACTCCAGTATCCCGCGTCAGTTTCGGAACCTTCGCCTTTTTTAAAGGTCTTGGTGAGCGTGTAGACTGGCGGGCGAAATGAATCGTCAGCCTCCACACCTATGAAGGGACAAGCAATGAACGATGTGAAATCGCCGCTGAACCGCGAAAAGCGTTTCCTGGTGTTGCTGGGCATCATCTGCCTGACGCTGATCGGCGGCGCGCTGTACATGCAGGTGGTGCTGGACGAGGCGCCGTGCCCGCTGTGCATCCTGCAACGCTATGCGCTGCTGTTCATTGCCCTGTTCGCCTTCATTGGCGCAGCCATGCCCGGCAAGCGCGGCGTCACCGTGTTCGAGGCGCTGGTCGTGCTCAGTGCCATCGGCGGCATCGCCGCAGCCGGCAACCACGTCTACGTGCTCGCCAACCCTTCCAGCAGTTGCGGCGTGGATGTGCTGCAACCTATAGTCGACGGCCTGCCCCTGGCCAACGCCTTGCCCCTGGTGTTCCAGGTCAGCGGTTTCTGCACCACGCCTTACCCTCCGATCCTGGGTTTGTCACTGGCACAATGGGCACTGGTAGCGTTTGTGCTGACGGCTATCCTGGTGCCCCTGGGCGTCTACCGGAATCGTCGCCAGGGCTGATAAATGGCCACGGTTACAAATCATATTTCGTGCCTGTTTTGGGTGCGACCGGGGGCGTGACCGATCAGCGCAGACCTTTTGTACGGGCTTTATCCCTAGTAAAAATAGGCTTTTAGCCGTGCGGCAGGGGGTGCGACATCGTGTCGCAAGGCCTTGAAACCGGGGGTCATTGTTGCATAATCAGAAACTTATTGTTGCTAAATAAGCCATAGTCAATGATTCCTGAGGTATCTACAATCCCCGCAAAATCCGCTCGGCCAGGCTTTTCGAGTCGCTCGACAGAAGGTCAAAATTGCCTTCCTCACAGTGCTCCAGGCCGCGCCAGGCGCGGGGTTGAGAACCCACCTTGTGTTTCCGCACCCAAATGGATTTGGTCTGCAGACAGGCTATTGCCGACTAAACGACTTAGCCTGCAAAGGCACAATAAGAAATTACCGTTCCACACAGGTCTGCCAAACAGCAGCAGCTGATCTCTAGGCATGCCCGTATCCAACTCGATAAATGCTGACGCTTGGCAGGACGAAGTGTTGGCGATCAAAACACAATTGCACTGATGCAAGCTGCTTAGAGGTCGTGAGATGAGCAAAAAGCGTTACCCCAGACTGTTTGGCATATTGCCC
This sequence comes from uncultured Gammaproteobacteria bacterium, assembly GCA_963816515.1. Classification (GTDB taxonomy): domain Bacteria; phylum Pseudomonadota; class Gammaproteobacteria; order Pseudomonadales; family Pseudomonadaceae; genus Aquipseudomonas. Next base: position 3,622,541 of record CAWFKX010000001.1, read on the forward strand.
TTTTTCGGCATGCTTTTTCTCGGTGGATGCAAGTGGACCCTGCTTGACCCGAAAGGGCCGATCGGTCTCGACGAGAGAAACCTGATCATTACCGCTACCCTGCTGATGCTGCTGGTGGTGGTGCCGGTCATTATCATGACCATCGTGTTCGCGTGGAAATATCGCGCTACCAACACCTCGGCCAAGTACACGCCGGACTGGAACCACTCCAACAAGATCGAAGCCGCCATCTGGGGTATCCCCCTGTGCCTGCTGATCGTGCTGGGCGTGATCACCTACAAGTCCACCCACGCTCTCGACCCGTATCGTCCGATCGAGTCCGACGTCAAGCCAATCACCATCCAGGTGGTCTCGCTGGACTGGAAGTGGCTGTTCATCTACCCGGACCAGGGTATCGCCACCGTGAACAAGGTCGTGTTCCCGGCCAACACGCCAGTCAATTTCCGCATCACGTCTGATTCGGTGATGAACTCGTTCTTCATCCCGGGCCTGGGCGGCCAGATCTACTCGATGGCCGGCATGACCACCCAGTTGCACCTGCTGGCCAGCCAGCCACATGAATTCGATGGTATCTCCGCCAACTACAGCGGCGAAGGTTTCACCGGCATGAAGTTCAAGGCACTCGCCACCACCCAGGCGGATTTCGATGCATGGGTCAGCGAAGTCAAGAATTCACCTAAACAGCTTGATTCGGCTGAGTACGCTGCCCTGGCCAAACCAAGCGAGAAAAATCCTGTCGCGCTCTACTCCACATTCGCGCCAAACCTGTTCCAGACCATCATCAACAAGTATGAAGGCATGAACCCGGGTCACATCGCGCATGAAGGCAAAGAAGTCGCCGGCATGGAAGGTATGGAAGGTATGGACATGGGTTCGCATTCAGCTGCTGGGGCAGAGGAGTAAACGATGTTTGGTAAATTAACTTTGGAAGCGATCCCCTTCCATGTGCCGATAGTCATGGTGACGCTTGCCGTCATCGCGCTAGGCGGCATTGCGTTGGTCGGGGCGATCACTTACTTCAAGAAGTGGTCCTACCTGTGGACCGAATGGCTGACCTCGGTTGACCACAAGAAAATTGGCGTGATGTACATCGTCGTCGCCATGGTGATGTTGGTGCGTGGCTTTGCCGACGCCCTGATGATGCGTTCGCAGCTTGCCTTGTCCGCCAACGGCGGCGAGGGCTACCTGCCGCCTGAACACTATGACCAGATCTTCACCGCTCACGGTGTGATCATGATCATCTTCATGGCGATGCCTTTCTTCACCGGCCTGATGAACCTTGCAGTACCCCTGCAGATCGGCGCCCGTGACGTTGCGTTCCCGTTCCTGAACTCCCTGAGCTTCTGGCTGCTGGTATCCGGTGTGGTGCTGATCAACCTGTCGCTGGGCGTCGGTGAATTCGCACGTACTGGTTGGGTCGCCTATCCGCCGCTGTCGGAACTGGGCTATAGCCCGGGCGTGGGTGTGGACTACTACATCTGGGCACTGCAGCTGTCCGGTATCGGTACAACGCTGACCGGCGTGAACTTCCTGGTCACCGTGCTGAAAATGCGTACCCCAGGCATGAAACTGATGGACATGCCTATCTTCACCTGGACCTGCACCTGGGCAAACGTCCTGATCGCGGCTTCGTTCCCGATCCTGACCGCCACCCTGGCCCTGCTGACCCTCGATCGTTATATGGACTTCCATATCTTCACGAACGAGCTGGGCGGCAACCCGATGATGTACGTGAACCTGTTCTGGGCATGGGGTCACCCTGAGGTGTACATCCTGATCCTGCCAGCGTTCGGCGTGTTCTCCGAAGTGGTATCGACCTTCTCCGGCAAGCGTCTGTTCGGCCACGTGTCGATGATTCTGGCTTCCGGCTGCATCGCGGTACTGGGCTTCATGGTTTGGCTGCACCACTTCTTCACCATGGGTTCGGGCGCCAGCGTCAACTCGTTCTTCGGGTTGGCAACGATGCTGATTGCGATCCCGACGGGTGTGAAACTGTTCAACTGGCTGTTCACCATCTATCAAGGCCGCCTGCGCTTCACCGCGCCGGTCATGTGGACCCTGGGCTTCCTGATCACCTTCGCGATCGGCGGCATGACTGGCGTACTGCTGGCCATTCCAGGTGCTGACTTCGTACTGCACAACAGCCTGTTCGTTGTGGCTCACTTCCACAACGTGATCATCGGTGGTGCTGTATTCGGTTACATCGCCGGCTTCGCCTACTGGTTCCCTAAAGCGTTCGGTTTCACCCTGAACGAGAAGTGGGGCAAGGCAGCGTTCTGGTTCTGGATCTCGGGCTTCTACGTGGCATTCATGCCGCTGTACGCACTGGGCTTCATGGGCATGACCCGTCGCCTGAACCACACCGACAACCCGGACTGGACCCCGTACCTGTACGTGGCCATGGGTGGTGCGCTGCTGATCCTGGCCGGTATCGCTTGCCAGTTCATCCAGCTGTACGTGTCGATTCGTGACCGCGACCAGAACCGCGACGTGACCGGTGACCCGTACAACGGCCACACCCTGGAGTGGATGACTTCCTCGCCACCGCCGTTCTACAACTTTGCCGTGCTGCCAACCGCAAACGACATCGATGCTTTCACCGAAGCCAAGCGCAACGGTACCGCGTACACGTTCCCGACGAAGTACACGGATATCCATATGCCTAACAACACTGCCACAGGCCTTGTGATGAGCGCCTTCCTGACTGTGTTCGGTTTCGCAATGATCTGGCACATCTTCTGGCTGGCCGCTGTTGGCCTGATCGGCTGCGTTGGCTACTTCATCATCCACGCTGCGCGTGATGATCAAGGCTACATGGTCCCTGCAGCAGAAGTGGCTCGCATCGAAGGCGAACGTCAACAAATCTTGGCGAAAGCAAACGTGGCTGGTGTCTCCAAGACCCCCGTCAACGCGCTTGAACAGGCTTAAACAATGTCGAACATAGTATTGAATGCTGGAACTGCCCATGGTCACGACCATGGGCACGACGACCACGAACACCATGATGCGGGTCCCATGACCGTATTTGGTTTCTGGATCTACCTGATGACGGACTGCATCCTGTTCGCATCGCTCTTCGCTGCCTATGCCGTACTGTCGGGCAACGTTGCGGGTGGTCCGTCGGGTCATGACATCTTCGAACTGCCGTACGTGTTGGGCGAAACCGCCTGCCTGCTGTTGAGCTCGATCACCTACGGCTTCGCCATGCTGGCGTTGCACAAGGGCAACAAGGGCGGCGTACTGGGTTGGTTGTTCATCACCTTCCTGTTCGGCCTTGGCTTCATCGGCATGGAAATCAACGAGTTCCATCACCTGATCGCCGAAGGCTTCGGTCCGCAGCGCAGTGGCTTCCTGTCCGGCTTCTTCACCCTGGTCGGCACTCACGGTGCCCACGTGACCAGCGGTCTGATCTGGATGGCGGTCATGATGTACCAGGTTTCCAAGCACGGCCTGACCCCGACCAACAACACCCGTCTGAGCTGCCTGAGCCTGTTCTGGCACTTCCTGGACGTGGTCTGGATCTGTGTGTTCACCGTTGTCTACCTGATGGGGACCCTGTAATGGCTAACGCTCACGCTCACGCCCACGATTCGGGCAGCCACGGCAGCTTCAAGTCGTACATGATCGGTTTCGTACTGTCGATCATCCTGACCGCGATCCCGTTCGCCCTGGTCATGAACCCCGTGTTCTCCAAATCGGCGACGCTGTTCCTGATCCTGGCATTCGCTGTGATCCAGGTACTGGTTCACCTGGTGTATTTCCTGCACCTGGACCGTAGCGAGGCGCAGCGCAACAACGTGATTGCCTTCGTGTTCGCCGGCATCGTCATTGTGCTGCTGGTTGGCCTGGCGCTGTGGATCATGGTCAGCATCCATACCGTCATGATGGCGCACTGAGGAAAACTGCATGTCCGTTAAGCACTTTATCCAAATCACCAAACCGGGGATCATTTTCGGTAACGTGCTTTCTGTGGCAGGCGGCTTTTTCCTGGCCTCGCAAGGGCATGTAGATTTCGCCCTTTTCCTGGCCACGGTGATTGGCACTTCACTGGTGGTGGCGTCCGGTTGTGCGTTCAATAACTGCATCGACCGCGACATCGACGTGAAGATGGAGCGCACCAAGAACCGCGCACTGGTCCAGGGCCTGATCTCCTTGCAGATCGCCCTGGCCTACGCCACCCTGTTGGGTGTGGCGGGCCTGGCCATGCTGTACAAGCTGGCCAACCCGCTGGCGGCCTTGGGCGGCCTGATCGGCTTCATCATCTACGTGGTTTTCTACAGCCTGTATCTGAAGCGCAAATCGGTACACGGTACCCTGGTCGGCAGCCTCTCCGGAGCCATGCCGCCCGTCATCGGGTACGTTGCCGTCAGCGGTCACTTCGATATGGCTGCATTGACCCTGCTGGTGATGTTCAGCCTCTGGCAGATGCCGCACTCCTATGCCATCGCGATCTTCCGCTTCAACGACTACCTGGCCGCATCGATTCCGGTGCTGCCGGTCAAGCGTGGCATCGTTGTAGCCAAGAAACACATCCTGCTCTACATCCTGGCGTTCCTGCTGGCGACCCTCATGCTGACCCTTGGTGGTTACGCAGGCATGAGCTACCTGGCCGTTGCGGCAGCGATGGGCATGTACTGGCTGTACATGGCCTGGACCGGCTACAAGGCCGTTGATGACAAGGTGTGGGCACGCAAGCTGTTCGTGTTCTCCATCTTCACCATCACGGCCCTGAGTGTGATGATGTCCCTGGACTTCAAGGCGCCGTCGGAGCTGTTGCTGACCTACGCTCACTGAGTGCTGGAAGGCTGACTCGATCGCTGTCCTGCTACACCTGAAAACGCCCCGTACCGCAAGGTATGGGGCGTTTTTGTTTATGCGCTATTCCTGTGGCCGCGGGATGTCGGCGGTTCTTCGTCGGGGCCGGACGAAGCCTTCGATAGCTGCTACGGTTATTTTTAGATTTACGAGATATTTCACTGTTTATGATGGTTCTTTAAGGTGAAAAGTCTGGTTTTAGTGGATTAAATTCAAAAATCCCTGATCAGGGGCTGGACAGGCGTCAGGCTCGCGGCTTATCGTGCCCCCAGGCCAGCGCACTGGCCGCGTCGCTCGGACGGTTCCGGGCGCTTACGTTTCGAGGTTTCATCATGGCTGACAACGGTTCTTCGCCGCGCCGCTTTTCGCGCATCGATCGTCTCCCCCCTTACGTTTTCAATATCACTGCCGAACTCAAGATGGCCGCCCGCCGCCGTGGCGAGGACATCATCGACCTGAGCATGGGCAACCCCGACGGCGCTACCCCGCCGCATATCGTCGAAAAACTGGTCAGCGTCGCCCAGCGTGAGGACACTCACGGCTACTCGACTTCGCGTGGCATCCCGCGCCTGCGCCGGGCCATTTCGCGCTGGTACGCCGACCGCTACCAGGTGGAGATCGACCCGGAAGACGAAGCCATCGTCACCATCGGCTCCAAAGAGGGCCTGGCCCACTTGATGCTGGCCACCCTGGACCAGGGCGACACGGTGCTGGTGCCCAACCCCAGCTACCCGATTCACATCTACGGTGCCGTGATTGCCGGCGCCCAGGTGCGTTCGGTGCCGCTGGTGCCGGGCGTGGATTTCTTCGACGAACTGGAACGGGCCATCCGCGGTTCCATTCCCAAGCCGAAGATGATGATCCTGGGCTTCCCGTCCAACCCCACTGCCCAGTGCGTGGAATTGGACTTCTTCGAACGCGTGGTCGCCCTGGCCAAGCAGTACGACGTACTGGTGGTGCACGACCTGGCCTACGCCGACATCGTCTACGACGGCTGGAAAGCCCCGTCGATCATGCAGGTGCCCGGCGCCAAGGACATCGCGGTGGAGTTCTTCACCCTGTCCAAGAGCTACAACATGGCCGGCTGGCGCATTGGCTTCATGGTCGGCAACCCGGAACTGGTCAACGCCTTGGCACGCATCAAGAGCTACCACGACTACGGCACCTTCACCCCGCTGCAAGTGGCCGCCATCGCCGCGCTGGAAGGCGACCAGCAGTGCGTGCTGGACATTGCCGAGCAGTACCGCCAGCGCCGCAACGTGCTGGTCAAGGGCCTGCACGAATTGGGCTGGATGGTCGAGAATCCCAAGGCGTCGATGTACGTATGGGCCAAGATCCCCGAGGAATATGCGCACCTGGGCTCGCTGGAGTTCGCCAAGAAGTTGCTGGCCGAAGCCAAGGTATGCGTGTCGCCGGGTATCGGCTTTGGCGAGTACGGTGACGACCACGTACGCTTCGCCTTGATCGAGAACCAGGACCGCATTCGCCAGGCGGTGCGTGGCATTCGCCAGATGTTCCGGGCCGATGGCTTCGAGGGGCAGGGCAAGGGGCGCAAGGCACCAAAGGCCTGACAAGGCGCCAAGGTGATGATGGCGAGCCTCTGGTGCGGGGCCGTCATCATCACGGCATGCTCAGCCTCGATCTTGCCATTCGTACTGCATCCGGCGCGCCGTGCGCGTGGCTGTCTCGGCGCCAAGAATGCGCGCCACCACATGCAAGCTCATGTCGATACCGGCGGAGATACCCGCCGAAGTGATCAGGTTGCCGAGGTCCACGTAGGGCACATCGGCCACCACCTTCAGTGCTGGAAAATCCCGTTGCAGCAGGTCGATGTCATCCCAGTGAGTGGTCACGGCCTGATCGGTCAGCACCCCGGCCTTGGCCAGAATGAATGCCCCCGTGCACACCGAGGTCACCAGCGCCGTGCGGGCCGCCGCGGTGGCCACCCATTCCAGCGTGCGCGTGTCGGCCAGGGGCTGGTCCACTACGCCGCCCGGCACGATCAGCACATCGCAATCACCGGCGTTTTCGAGGCTGGCATCCGCTTGTACCCGCAAATTGTAACGGGCACGCACTTGGGTCGGCTCGGCGGCCACCGTGTGCACGTTGAATGCCTCGTGGGGCAGCAGGCCGTCCGCGAGCGCCACGCGGCTGGCCACACTGAAGACTTCGTAGGGCCCGGCGAAGTCGAGAATCTCGACCTGGGGGTAGATCAGCAGGTTGATGTTCAGGGGGCGCTGGCGCACCAAGTTGGCGAGGGCGTGGGGCATGATGGACTCCGGTCGGTGGGGGTGCCGCCATCATCGCGCGAAGGCGGTTGGCACGTATGACAACCTTCCCACGTATCTGGCCAACCTTGCGGCAATATCACATCACGATGGCGCCCACCACATTCTTGCCCTTGAGCCCGGACGGCTCGCGCAAGGTGGTGTCGGAGCGGCATGCCGACAGCGTGCGGGCGGTTGCCGTGGTGATGGCGTTGACGGTGTGGGTCTGTTCGTCCAGGTCGCCCGACACGCACGCGCAGCCATAGCCGTAGTCACCGTTGGTGCGAATCCATTGGCTGGAGCGGAACACCGGTTTCTGCCCCGGCGCGGTGTAGCCGTCGGCGGTGGCGATTTTCCAGCTGCCCTGATGGTCGATCAGGTTGATGACCCGCGGGGTAGGGTTTTCATACCAACCGCACAGGCGCTCTTCGCCAGGCTCGGCCGCGTGGGCCAGGGGCATGAGGGAAACAGCGAGCAGCGCAACGCTGCCTGGAATGCGAGATAGGCGCATAAGACCTCCGTGTCTTTCGGTCGGCCCCCTGAAGGTTGAAGCTAGAGCGGCCGCCGCATGAAAATGAGAATGGGATTGCGTTCGCAATGACCACACTATTAGTAACATTATATTGACGGTTTTGGGTGTCAAAAATGTAGCGTCGTGAGTACGTTTGATGGCCTAGTGCTAAAAATGACGAAGTGGTCACATATTTCATGATGGCGATTTATGAGTCGCACCGCTGCCTTCTCTGTACCAGCAGCGGTCTTGTGTGGGGGCCGGTCGCTTCTCCGTCACATAGTCTCCCTAAGATTTCGGAAACGTCCGACATCAAAGTGAGCCCCCATCATGCATGCCAGTACCGATACCTTGATGCGCCGCATTCACCGTGAGCTGGTCGATCACGGTGACGAAGAGCTGGAGCTGGAGCTGATGGACGATGACTACGATTTCGACGAGCTGTTCGACCACCATGTCCCCGACAGCCCCGAGAAGCAGGCGCGCCGGCAGTATTTCGCCGAGCTGTTCCGCTTGCAGGGCGAGCTGGTGAAGTTGCAGAGCTGGGTGGTGAAGACCGGGCACAAGGTGGTCATTCTGTTCGAGGGTCGCGACGCCGCGGGCAAGGGCGGGGTGATCAAGCGTATCACCCAGCGGCTGAACCCGCGCGTGTGCCGCGTGGCGGCACTGCCGGCGCCCAATGACCGTGAGCGCACCCAGTGGTATTTCCAGCGGTACGTGTCGCACCTGCCGGCGGCTGGCGAGATCGTGCTGTTCGACCGTAGCTGGTACAACCGCGCGGGCGTGGAAAAGGTCATGGGCTTTTGCAATGACGAGCAGTACGAAGAGTTCTTCCGCACTGTGCCCGAGTTCGAGCGCATGCTGGCGCGTTCAGGCATTCAGTTGATCAAGTACTGGTTCTCGATTTCCGATCAGGAGCAGCACCTGCGGTTTCTCAGCCGCATCCACGACCCGCTCAAGCAATGGAAGCTCAGCCCCATGGACCTGGAGTCACGGCGGCGCTGGGAGGCTTACACCAAGGCCAAGGAAGTGATGCTGCAGCGCACCCACATCAGCGAGGCGCCGTGGTGGATTGTGCAGGCCGATGACAAGAAAAAGGCGCGGCTCAACTGCATCAGCCACTTGCTGGCGCAGATGCCCTACGAGGAAGTGGAGCACCCGGTGATCGAGCTGCCGCAGCGCGAGCGTCAGGAAGACTACAGCCGTACGCCCGTGCCGCCGGAGCTGATCGTGCCCCAGGTGTACTGAGCCTTCAGGCGCGCGGCGGGCGCTGGCTGGCCGGTGTTGCCTGCCAGCGGGCAATCCAGTCCAGCAGTTGCTCGGCGGGCATCGGCTGGGCGATGCCGAAGCCCTGCGCCATGTCGCAGCCCATTTGCAGCAGGCGTTCGACCTGGTGGGCGTTGTCGACCCCCTCGGCGATGCTTTCCCGGCCAAACGCGCTGGCCAGCCCAAGAATAGCCTGCAGGATGGAGATATCCTCTGGCGCATCGAGCATGCCTTGGATAAAGGTCTGGTCGATCTTCAGCTGCGCCACGGGGAGGCGCTTGAGGTAGCTGAGCGACGAGTAGCCGGTGCCGAAATCATCCAGGGCAAAGCGCACCCCCATGGCCGCGCAGGTGCGCAGGGTGCGGGATACGCCATCGATGTCCTCCAGGGCACTGGTTTCCAGAATCTCGATCATCAACATGTTCGGCGCCACTTCAGGGTGCGCAGCCAGGCGTTCCACCAGATTGGCGACGAAATCCGGGTGCTGCAATTGCCGGGCGCCGACATTGACGCTGACCGGCACGCGCACGCCATTGCGTTGCCAGGCTTGAACCTGGGCCAGGGCACTTTCCAGCACCCAATCACCGATGACTTCGGAGAGCGCGTTGCCCTCGATCAGCGGCAGGAAACTCTCGGGCATCATCAGGCCTTTTTCCGGGTGCTGCCAGCGCACCAGAGCTTCGGCGCCGACCACTTCACCGGTGCGCAAGTTGACCTTGGGCTGGTAGTACAGGCGCAGTTCGTGCTCGCGGATGGCGCGGTCGATGCGGTCCAGGCGTGCGTTATGGCCACGCAGGTCAAGGTCGTGCTGGGCGTCGAACACGTGGAAGCGGTTTTTGCCCGCCAGTTTGGCCTGGTACATGGCCTGGTCGGCCTGGCGCAATAGCTGGTCGGCGCTGATCTCGCCTTCCTGGGGGTAGTAACTGACGCCGATACTGGCTGACAGCTCTACGTCCAGGCCTTCCAGGTGCACCACTTCGCTGGCGGCGGCCAGCAGGCGTTCGAGCATCGGCGCGCTGTCGCACACCTGGTCCAGGTCAATGATCAGCGCCACGAATTCATCGCCCCCCAGGCGCGCCAGGGTGCAGGCGTCACGCAAAGTGTGCTTCATGCGCCGGGCCACGGTGCTGAGTACCTTGTCGCCGGTCTCGTGACCATGGGCATCGTTCACGGCCTTGAAGCCGTCCAGGTCCAGATACGCCAGAGCTAATTTGCGCCCCAGCGCCAGCGCGCGGGTCATCGCCTGTTGCAGGCGTGAGGCCAGCAGCACGCGGTTGGGCAGGTGGGTCAGAGGGTCGTAGTGGGCCACGTATTCCAGTTGGCGCTGGTGTTCATGCAGCTCGGTAACGTCGGTAAACAGCGACACGTAGTTCTGTACCCGCCCGCGGCAATCGAGGATGGCGGTGATGGTTTGGCGGGTAGCGAAGTTTTCGCCGTTGCGCCGCTTGTTCCACAGGTCGCCTTGCCAGTGCTGTTCTTCCAGCAGGCTGCGCCACAGGTCCAGGTAGTGCGAGTGCTCGGTGAGGCCCGAGGCCAGAAAACGCGGGTTCATGCCCAGCGCTTCTTCGCGGGAATAGCCGGTGATGGTGCTGAAGGCGTCGTTGACTTCAACGATGTCGCCCTCGGCATCGGTGATCATGATGCCTTCGCGGGCATGGGTGAACACACTGGCGGCGAGGTTGAGCCGGGTTTCGATCTGCCGACGGGCGGTCAGGTCGGTCAGGCTGATGCGCACGCTGGCGGGTGTTTCGCCGTGGCGCACGCAGTTCAGGCGCGCCACCCAGTGGCTGCCGTCGCCGCGTGTCAGGGTCAGCTCACACTCCTCGGGTTGCGTGCCACGGCACACGCGGATGAATACCTGGTGCCAACGGTCACGTTCTTCATCCACCACGCGGTTGGCGAAACGCCGATGCAGCAACTGTGCGCGGCCCCGGCCCAGCAGCGTTTCACCGGTCTGGTTGACCGCCTGGATGATGCCTTCCAGTGTCAGTGTCAGGTAACCCACGGGCGCGTGTTCGTACAGGTCCAGATAGAGGTCACGGGATGCCTCCAGGGCAATGTGCGCGTGACGCAACTCTTCGTTCTGCATTTGCAGTTCGATCTGGTGCAGCTGCAGTTCCTGCAGCACAAGGCTGTGGTTGTCATCGTCGATGCTGCGCTGCACGGCGAGGGGAAGGCTTTGCGCGGGCGTCGGCGTCTTCATCGGGTCCTTTCTCTAAGTGCTGGGCGGCGAAAGCTGCATGGCCAACAAAATCAGGTGCGGTCGTGCTCCCTGGCCCGTCACGCGGCGGGCATTGAGGGTAATGATCTGCGGCCCGAGGCCGGGGAGGTTCTGCTCCACCACAAATCCGTCGAAACTGGTGTTCTCGTCGAGAATCGTCGCCAATTGCGTGCGCAACGCGCCGATGTTCCACTGGCCGTTGCCTAGCTCATAGAGAGCCCGGCCCTGGGTCTGTTCGGCCGAGGTATGGAAGTTACGGTAGTACGAACGGCTCGCCGACACCACGCACATCGTCTGATCGAGCAGCAGCAACGGTTCGATCACGGTATCGACAATGGCCTCGGCCAGCTCGCGAGCCGCCTGCACCGCCTGTTCGTTGGCTTTGCGAGTGTTGATGTCGTGGAAGGTCATCACCACGCCGTCTATCACATTGTCCAGCGTGCGGTAGGGCAGCAGGCGCGCCAGGAACCAGTTGCCCGATGTGGTGCACAGCTCGATCTCGCAGGGAATCAGGGTATCGAGCACTTGCTGGGCCGGCACCAGCAGGTCCATGGAGTCCAGGTACGAGGTGATGTCGGCCAGCGGCCGCCCGACGTCCTTGGCGATCAACCGATAGATTTTCGCCGCGTCACGGGTAAAACGCCGCAGGGTCAGGTGGGTATCAAGAAATATAGTTCCGATATTGATGCTGTCGAGCAGGTTCTTCATGTCGTTCTGCATGTCGCCCAGCTGCTCGATCTTGGCCTGCAGCTCGGCATTGACGGTCACCAACTCTTCGTTGACCGACTGCAGCTCTTCGCGCGACGTTTCCAGTTCTTCGTTGGACGATTGCAGCTCCTCGTTAGTGGACTGCATTTCCTCGTTGGCCGAGCTCAGCTCTTCATTGGCGTCCTGCAGCTCGTCAATGGTGGCCTGCAGGTTCTCACGGGTATAGGCCAGGTCGCGCTCCAGGCGCGTCACCTGTTCCGAGGTGACGGCTGCGGTGCTGCGCGTTTCGGGCTGGTCCGGTGCGGCAGCCACGACAGGCTCCTGGAAGGTGATCAGCAGCAGCCGTTCGCCTTGCGCGGTATCGGCCATGCGCCGCACGCTGAGGTTGACCACACGGGCCACGCCATCACCCAGCACCGTCAATGGCGGCGGCTGCACGGCCTCGCCGCTGTCGGCCGCGCGATGAACGGCGCTGCGCAGTTCCAGTTGCAAGCCTTCGCGGGCCATGTCGATGACGTTGAGGCTGGCCTGGCCAGGCGCTGGGCGCAAGTAGCGGCCAGTGTCGCCGTGGATATAGAGGATGTTGCCGGCCAAATCCGTGACCACCGACGCCGGGCCGAAGTCTTGCAGCAGGGCGCGGCGGGTCAGTTCGGCAATGTTGGTTTCCCTGGTCATTTTCGCTGGGTGATCCGGTAGTTTGCTGATCCGTTCGGGCACCCACGACAGGCTGCTGTCCAACGGCATGGATTTGGATGTGTGTGACTTGATGGCGCGGTAAAACTTCCACTTGCGGTGCAGCGGGGCGAACAGCGTGGCATGGCCGCCGATGCTTTCCGACGGCGACAGGAACAATATCCCACCGGGCTTGAGTGCATAGTGGAAGGTGGGTATCAGACGGTTCTGCAACGCCTGGCCCAGGTAAATCATCAGGTTGCGGCAGCACAACAGGTCAAGGCGGGTGAAGGGCGGGTCCTTGATCACGTTCTGCACGGCGAACACGATCATCTCGCGAATTTCCTTGCGCACCCGGAAGCCGCCTTCCTCGCCGGTGAAATAGCGGTGCAGGCGCTGCGCGGTCATGTCGGCGGCGATGCTGGCGGGGTACAGACCGGCGCGCGCGGTGGCGATGGCGTCGGCGTCCAGGTCGGTGGCGAAAAACTGCACGGTCAGGGTCAGCCCCTGGGTGTGCAGCAGTTCATGCAGGACAATGGCCAGCGAATAGGCTTCTTCACCACTGGCGCAGCCCGCCACCCATATACGCACCACGCCATCCTGCGGTTTGGCGGCCAGAAGCGGCGCAAGGATGTGTTCCTGCATCACCAGGAACGCTTCAGGGTCGCGGAAGAACTGGGTAACGTTGATCAGCAGTTCGTTGAATAGCAACTGCGATTCGGCGGGGGTGCCCTGCAGCAGGTGCAGATAGTCCGCCTCGCTGGCGATCTGCTGCACCTGCATGCGCCGTTCGATGCGGCGGGCGATGGTGCTTTTCTTGTACTGGCTGAAGTCGTGACCAGTGGCCTGACGCAGGTGCGCAAGAATATGATGCAGGGCCTCGGCGTTGCCGGCCGGTAGCGGGCCCAGCAGCGCCTTGGGCATGTCCTGTACCGCCAGCACCTGGCTGGCGTTGCCGGCCTGAATCACGCTGTCAGGCATGCCGGTGTAGGCGGCTTCCTCGGGCAATTGCACCAGGGTCCTGCCGCCGTGGTCGAGAATGGCCCGGCAACCCAGGGTGCCGTCGTTGCCCGAACCCGAGAGAATGATGCCCACCGCCCGCGCGCCCTGCTGCTCGGCCAGGGAGGTGAAGCAGGTGTTGATCGGCAAGTGCTGACCGGCCGATGACCGCCTGGGGCTGAGCACCAGGGTGTTGGCACTCACGCGCAAGTCATGATTGGGCGGGATCACGTACACCGTATTGGCGTCCATCACCGCGCCATCGCTGGCTTCCACTACGGCCATGGTCGTGGCGCGGCCCAGAATCTCGCTCAGCAGGCTGGGGTGGTCCGGGTCCAGGTGCTGGATGACCACGAAGCGCATGCCCGAGTTCGCCGGCATCGCCCGCAGAAAACGCTCCAGCGGCTCAAGGCCGCCGGCCGAAGCGCCAAGGGCGACGATAGGCGTGGCGTAAGGCGGGGAAGGGGTCGATGACACGGTGCAGCCTGCGGCGGGAAAGGGAAAGCCCATCTTAACGGGTCAAACCCCCACGCGCCGCAAAACCATGTCCGCCCTGCGTGCGGGGTGCCTGTTATGGTCCCAGGTAGGCCTGCAATTCCTTGGTGCGCTGTTCGGCGTGCGCGCGCTTGCACCCCAGCGCCGCCAGCCCGCGGATGCTGCCGGAGGCGTTTACCTGGTAGACCGCTTCGCAGTCGGCATCGCGGAACTTGATCCACGCGCGCTGAGCGGCCTGCAGCTTCTGACGCATCTCGCTGTATTTGTCGGTGGCCGTGTCAGGCTGGGTCAGCTGCTTGACCAGTTGCTGGTAGGCGGCATTGAGCCTGGTCTCGGCAGCGTCGGCATCCTGGGCCGCGCATTGGGTCATTTGCACCGTGGTGCTGGCGTTGGCGCAGTCGGGGGCGGGTGCAGCAAATGCGACGCCGCTCGCCAAAACAGCAGCGAGCGTGAAAAATCGAACAAGCATGGCGGCTTCCAGTAGCATAAAGGTGCAACTTTAGCCCATCCGCGCCTGATTTCGGCGCGAATAGGTCATACAAGAAGTTACTGCGAGAGTTGCTTCCAGTGGGCTACTCCTGCGGAGAAAGTGTCATGCCCGACTTCACAAGCGAAGGGGGTGGGGCGCAAACGTACGGGCTGGTTGGGAAAAGCGTCATTCATCCATTCGGTCGCCAAGCGCTGAATCAGCAGCACCTCGTCTTGTTCCACTGCGTCCATGTCCAGGTCCACCAATGCCTTGAACTCTTCGGGGGTGAAATTGGCCGGAGGCTGCCAGCTGCCTTCGGTGGCGCCAGGTGCTGGTCGAATCAATGGATTGAGGCGTACCAGGTTACCGCACCCAGGTTTGAGTGGTTGCCCCAATGCGACGTAGGCAATGAATGTTGCCGCATCAGGCGGGTCGCCGACGATGCTCGTGGCCAATCGGCGTAAGTCGCTCGTGAGGCTGGTTTCAACCGGCGGCTGAGTCAGCTTGGGATAGGTCGCATTTGTTGGCGGCAGCCACGCGGCAGTTGCCGTGCCTAGGCTCAGGGCAACAATGTTCTCGCGCTTTTTGCCGTTGGCAAGTGCCTCGGTTACGGCGGCTAGCACCGGATTGTTAAGCCCCGATACACCACCATCCCAGAACAGTTGATTCTGCACGCGTGCCGGGGCGTCGAAGTAATTGACTGGCGCATTGGTTGAGGCGTGAATGGCCTGCGCTACCGACACGTTCACACGCGGGCCGTTATTACTCGCCAAGCTATTTGTGCTCGACCTGAAGTAACGTGCGCGTTGCTGTGGGTAATCATAGGCACAAATCAATAAGTCCGGGGCTTTGTCAGGTGCGTTGAACCGACTGCTAATGGCATTCAAGGGGACCTGGCCGTTTTTGGTGAGTATGCTCTCCAGTCCTTCCAACTTCTTGTCCGCTCGGTATTTAGGCCCTACCCCTAGCCAGCGATGTAATAGGGCACTCACTGGATCATGAAAAAATGAGGAGCTATAGAATATTTGTTTGCGAATACGCTCAGTCAGGAAATAATCATTCAACAGCGTGCCCAAGGGCAAATCTTCCAACAGACCGCCCAGCACAAGCGAACCTCCAGAGTTCGCGGCGATCAAGTCAAAGCTGCTGAGTACCTCATGCCCGCGTTTATCGGGGCCGTGCAGTTGCATAAGTGCCATGACTTGAATCAGTGCCCACGTTCCGCCACCGTCCAGTGACAAGATACGATACCTGCTTTCCTCCGCCATATCCGACCCTCCCGCGCCGCCAAGTGTGAACCCTGATGCTTTATCGGTGTGGTGTTTTTGTTTGTTCTAGAGTGTAGATGGCGGCGATGTAGAGTGAGTGAAAGTGTTTTTTTGTTATCGATATCCATGTAAACAAAATGACGGAGAAGCAACATGGAAAGCATTGCAGCGAAGGTGCATACGACCCTGACTTTTTCGGCCACGGCGTTGATGAGTGATTTTTTCTTTGGTGTCGGTCTCGTTTTATTGTTTTCTCTATGTTGGTGGTCCCGTGAACAGCGCCAGGCTAATTTTATGTGCAGCTTTCTTGGGTTGATGTTGGGGTGGCTGCTGGTGACATTTTCAGTGCCGTTCAATGCTTTCGAACGACAGCTTTACAACGGCATCGGCACGGCCGTAGGCGCGTTTTTGTCGGGCTATGTGGTTAGCAAACTCGACGTGGTGTGGGCATTGGTCATTTACCGTGACGAGAGCAAGCAAGCCCTCAACGTACCCACCATAAAGCTATTGGCATTTTTCCTTATGGGTTTGGCGTTGAGCGCTTCGGTGATCCTGGCGAACCGCACGGAGTGGCTGTCGGTTGCAGTGCAATGTAATCCCGCGTTGTACGGAGGAGCCGCGGCGCAGTCCATACAGGGTTTGGCAGCCGATCCCAAGGCTTGCGATAAGCTGGAGCTTCCCTATCCAGTGAATAGCGTTGCGGGGCATTAGGCTCTGTAGGTTATGTATAAGCTGGCTCATCGAGCCGACCTGTATATTTCGTACAGAGCCTAACGGTGCGCTGCCACCAGCAACAACATAGGCCGTTCCACCTCATCAGCCAGCGCGGGCACCGCTGCCAGCTGCGCCTCGGTTGGCCCCCAGTCCTGGATATGGGCCAAGGTGAAGCCGGCGCCGATCACCGCATTGAGCAGCGTGCCCACGGTGCGATGCTGTTTGATCACCCCATCGGCCAACCAGTTGGTTACCCGTTCGCCCTCGCGCTGGTAGCTGTCCACGGGCCACACTTTGCGCCCGTCTGCCGTCACCACCCAATCGGCCTGCCGCGATGCCATGAAAATCGGGTGTTCGATGGAAAACACCAGGTGGCCCCCGGGCATTAGCGCCTTGTGTGCCGCCGCCAGCAAGCCCGGCAGGTCCTTGAGGTAGTGCAACGTCAGCGAGCTGTACACCAGGTCCACACTGCATTCAGGCAACTGCAGCTGCTCCAGGTCTGCCTGGGCGTAACTGATACGATCATCCTGAGTAGTGCTGCGCGCGCGCTCCAGCATCTTCTGCGACACGTCTAGCCCCAGTACGCTGCGCGCGCCCTGCTCGGCGGCCCAACGGCAAAACCAGCCGTAACCGCAGCCCAGGTCCACCACCCGCATCCCGTGCATCACCGGCAGCATGGCCTGCAACGCCGGCCATTCGGCGGCGCCGTTAAGTCCGTGCAGGGAGCGGCCCAGTTGGCCGTAGTTGGCGAAAAAAGTCGGATCGTCGTAGATATTCTGCGTCATGAAGCGGTCCCTGGCGTTTTTTCACAGCGTACTACAGGGAAGAAGCTGTCCGGCACTATAGCCAATGTCTTACAGGCGCTGGTTCCGATCTCCTCTATGGGAAACCCGCCCTCGGGCGTAATCTACACCCATGAGCTGAGGCAAAGGAGTTGCCCGGCGTCAAGGATGACAGGCCACGAAAGGATTCACTTCGACAGGGAGTTGAATGGGCCAGACGAAAAACCCGCTTCGGCGGGTTTTTTGTTGTCTGCGATTCGGCCTTGGGTGATGTCGGTGACCAGTACGCAGCCGGACAGCATCGGTTTAGCTAGGTTGCCTTCGTAGCCGGCGCCGATGATCTGGATCATCGGGCGCTTGAGGTTGTTCTGGTCCTGCAACAGACGCAGACCCATCAGCCTCGGTTATGGAGGGTTGCTCGCACAGAGTGGTGAGGGGCAGCCCAAGACACAGTGGGGGAAAACCAAAACGCCGAACCAGTCGCTAATCCAGCCCAGCGTCACAGCGCGATCAACCTGCGCTGTTGTATGCCACCGGTATCGTCAGGTCATGCACGATCGCTTGCGCCATTTCCCCGAGGTAAGCCGCAGCCCATGCCAGATGAGGACCGTCGTCGCCCATGGCGGCGTCTGTCATCAATTGGTTGGCGACGAGTTGCAGGTTGGAACTGTGGGCGAGGGCATCCACGAGCGGGATGTAGGGGTTGACGGTGAACAGGGGTGTTGCGTTGGGACCGGCGAAGGGGCAAAGGTGGTTTGGCCTTGGGTTTGGTGCGGGGTTGGATCGGTCATTGGTGAATCTCCTATCGCAAGATGGATCATCACCCAACCTGCCGCCAAGCAGGAGAAGGGTGACGGGTTACACAAGGTTGGCGGACCGGGCAATAGGCAAACCGGCACTTCCGAAGAAGTCCCTGCGCAACCCGCCATAACACAGCATCGCGGGCACGTAGAGGTGCTTGTGGGAGCGGGTTCTACCCGCGAAAAGCACACCGCGGCGTATCGGGAAGTCCGCGTGCCCTTCTTCGCGGGTAGAACCCGCTCCCACAGGGAGTGGTGTAGCAGCTGCCGCCAGGCTGCTACATTTGTAGCAGCGTGCCATGGCCTGTGGGATCGGCGTTGCCTGCCTTGTGTGTTCGACATCAACGCAATGGGGGAGGGCCAGTCCAATCAAATCGCAGACACAAAAAAACCGACTCAAGGTCGGTTTCTTTGC
Source organism: uncultured Gammaproteobacteria bacterium (assembly GCA_963816515.1). Lineage (GTDB taxonomy): Bacteria > Pseudomonadota > Gammaproteobacteria > Pseudomonadales > Pseudomonadaceae > Aquipseudomonas. The sequence goes on from CAWFKX010000001.1 coordinate 3,640,943, forward strand.
TGCAATCCCCGGTAGGAGGGATTTGAATCTTGGTGCCCCGAGGGAGACTCGAACTCCCACTCCTTTCGAAAACGGATTTTGAATCCGCCGCGTCTACCAATTCCGCCATCAGGGCTCAATGGCCGCGGAGTATAGAGAGCCCTCGACCGTTGGTCAACTCTCTCGCGTGGTCAATTTGTGTGTTTTGAGCTAAACTTCGCGGCCCTGTCAAACCGATCACCATCATGCGCGTCGCCGATTTTTCCTTCGAGCTTCCCGATTCCCTGATTGCACGCCACCCGCTGGCCGAGCGTCATGGCAGTCGTTTGTTGACCCTGGACGGGCCCAGCGGTGCGCTGGCCCATCGTCAGTTCACTGATTTGCTGGAGCACCTGCGCCCCGGCGACCTGATGGTGTTCAACAACACCCGGGTCATTCCTGCCCGTGTATTCGGCCAGAAGGCCTCCGGCGGCAAGCTGGAGATTCTGGTTGAGCGCGTGCTGGACACCCACTCGGTGCTGGCCCACGTGCGCGCCAGCAAGGCACCGAAGCCGGGGTCGATGATTCTCATCGACGGCGGCGGCGAGGCCGAGATGGTGGCGCGCCACGATGCGCTGTTCGAGCTGCGCTTCACTGAAGAAGTGCTGCCGCTGCTGGACCGCGTCGGGCACATGCCCTTGCCGCCTTATATAGACCGCCCCGATGAAGGCGCCGACCGTGAGCGCTACCAGACCGTATACGCCGAGCGCGCCGGTGCGGTGGCGGCGCCCACTGCGGGCCTGCACTTTGATGAAGGCCTGCTGGCGCAAATCAAGGCCAAGGGCGTGGAATCGGCTTTCGTGACCCTGCACGTGGGTGCGGGCACGTTCCAGCCGGTGCGGGTGGAGAACATCGAAGACCACCACATGCATAAAGAGTGGCTGGAAGTGAGCCAGGACGTGGTGGACGCCGTCAACGCCTGCAAGGCGCGCGGCGGCCGCGTGGTTGCCGTGGGCACCACCAGTGTGCGCTCGCTGGAAAGCGCGGCGCGCGACGGTGTGTTGAAGCCGTTCAGCGGTGACACCGATATCTTTATTTTCCCGGGCCGGCCGTTTCACGTGGTCGACTGCCTGGTAACCAATTTCCATTTGCCGGAATCCACGCTGTTGATGCTGGTGTCGGCCTTCGCCGGTTATCCCGAGACCATGGCGGCCTACCAGGCGGCCGTGAACAACGGTTACCGCTTCTTCAGTTACGGTGATGCGATGTTCATCACCCGCAATCCGGCGCCCCGCGGTCCTAGCGAAGCGGCGCCAGGGGATCACGCATGAGTCGCACCTGTCGTATGTCGTTCGAACTGCTGGCCACCGACGGCAAGGCCCGTCGTGGCCGCCTGACCTTCCCCCGTGGCGTGGTGGAAACCCCGGCGTTCATGCCGGTGGGCACCTACGGCACGGTCAAGGGCATGCTGCCGCGGGACATCGAGGCCATTGGTGCGCAGATGATCCTGGGCAACACCTTCCACCTGTGGCTGCGCCCGGGTACCGAAGTGATCAAGGCCCACGGCGACCTGCACGACTTCATGAAGTGGCAGGGCCCGATTCTCACCGATTCCGGCGGTTTCCAGGTGTTCAGCCTGGGCGCCATGCGCAAGATCAAGGAGGAGGGCGTGACCTTCGCCTCCCCGGTCGACGGCGCCAAGGTGTTCATGGGCCCCGAAGAGTCGATGCAGGTGCAGCGCGACCTTGGCTCCGACGTGGTGATGATTTTTGACGAATGCACCCCGTACCCGGCTGACGAAGACGTGGCCCGCGTGTCCATGGAACTGTCGCTGCGCTGGGCCCAGCGTTCCAAGAACGCCCATGGTGACAACACCGCGGCGCTGTTCGGCATCGTTCAGGGTGGCATGCACCAGAACCTGCGCATGCGCTCGCTGGAAGGCCTGGACAAGATCGGCTTCGACGGCCTGGCCATCGGCGGCCTGTCGGTGGGCGAGCCCAAGCACGAAATGATCAAGGTGCTGGATTACCTGCCCGGCCAGATGCCCGCTGACAAACCTCGTTACCTTATGGGTGTTGGCAAGCCGGAGGATCTGGTTGAGGGTGTGCGCCGCGGTGTGGACATGTTCGATTGCGTGATGCCAACCCGCAATGCCCGCAATGGGCACTTGTTCATCGACACCGGTGTGCTGAAGATCCGCAACGCGTTCCATCGCCATGATGATTCGCCGCTGGACCCGACCTGCGACTGCTACACCTGCCAGAACTTCTCCCGTGCTTATCTGCACCATTTGGACAAGTGCGGCGAAATGCTGGGGAGCATGTTGAATACGATCCACAATTTGCGTCATTACCAGGTGCTGATGGCTGGTTTGCGCGAGGCTATTCAACAAGGTACATTGGCCGCCTTTGTCGATGCCTTCTACGCCAAACGCGGGCTTGTAACGCCGCCTTTGGATTGAGTTCGTGACCCTTAGAGTCAACAATTTTGCAACTGGAGTGCTAAATGAGCTTTTTTATCTCTGATGCTTTGGCCGACGCTGGTGCGCCGGCAGCGGCAGGCCCGATGGGCGGCGGCTTCGAGTGGATTTTCCTGGTCGGTTTCCTGGTCATTTTCTACTTCATGATCTGGCGCCCACAGGCCAAGCGTGCCAAAGAGCAAAAGAACCTGCTGGGCAACCTGCAGAAAGGTGATGAAGTTGTGACGACTGGCGGTATCGCTGGCAAGATCAACAAAGTGACCGACGACTTCGTGGTGATCGAGGTTTCGGACACTGTAGAGCTGAAAATCCAGAAGGGCGCCATTGCCGCGACCCTGCCGAAAGGCACGCTCAAAGCGATCTAAGCTTCAGACTTTTACCAATCGACGGGGCGCGCAAGGCGCCCCGCGTCTTGAACGGGCGGCGTGATGCTGAACAAATACCCTCTGTGGAAATACCTACTGATCCTGGCGGTGCTGGCGGTCGGTTTTATTTATTCCGCACCCAATCTCTATCCTGATGACGCGGCCATCCAGGTCTCGGGCGCAAGCTCTGCGCTGCAAGTCACCCAGGCTGATCTGGACCGCAGTGCCAAGGCGCTGACCGATGCCGGTATCGAGGTCAAGGCGGCAACGCTGGCCGAGAATGGCAAGGGCGGTTTGTTGCGTCTGGCCAAGCGTGATGACCAGCTGCCGGCCAAGGACGTTGTCCGCAAGGTGCTGGGCGACGACTACGTAGTGGCATTGAACCTGGCCGCGACCACGCCCAAATGGCTGCGCAACATTGGCGCGCACCCGATGAAGCTGGGCCTGGACTTGTCCGGTGGTGTGCACTTCCTGCTCGCCGTCGACATGGACAAGGCCATTGATGCTCGCCTGAAGATCTACGAAGGCGACGTCAAGACCGAGCTGCGCAAGGAAAAGATCCGCTACCGCAGCATGCCTCAGCAGGGTAACGCTATCCAGCTGGGCTTCAGCGATGCCGACACCCTGGCTCAGGCTCAGACCCTGATCCGCAAGAATTACACCGACTTCGACCTGACCACTTCTACCCGGGGTGAGCTGCAGGTACTGTCGCTGGCGCTGACCCCGGCCAAGCTGGCCGAGATTCGCGAATACTCGATCAAGCAGAACTTGACCACGGTACGTAACCGCGTCAACGAGCTGGGCGTGGCCGAGCCGCTGGTGCAGCGCCAGGGCGCCAACCGCATCGTGGTGGAACTGCCAGGCGTGCAGGACACTGCCGAAGCCAAGCGCATCCTGGGCAAGACCGCCAGCCTGGAATTCCGCCTGGGCGCAGGCCCGGATGATTCGCGCGCCACCACCGAAACCTTCGAATTCCGCGATGGCAGCCGTCCGCCAGCCGCTGTGGAGCGCAGCCTGATCATCACCGGTGACCAGGTCACCGACGCCTCGGCCAGCTTCGACGAGCACGGCCAGCCGCAAGTGAACATCAAGCTTGATGGTCATGGTGGCGACCTGATGAGCCGCGCCACGCGCAGCAACGTCGGGCGCAGCATGGCGGTGATCTTCATCGAGCAGAAGCCGACCACCCGCTACGAGAAGCAGACGGTCGACGGCGTCGAAAAAGACGTGGCCGTGCAGGACTTCACCGAAGAGAAGAAAATCATCAGCCTGGCGACTATCCAGTCGCCGCTGGGTAGCCAGTTCCGCATCACCGGCCTCAACGGCCAGGGTGAATCCTCGGAACTGGCACTGCTGCTGCGTGCCGGTGGTCTGGCCGCGCCGATGTACTTCGCGGAAGAGCGCACAATCGGCCCGAGCCTGGGTGCTGACAACATCACCAAGGGTATCCATGCATCCCTGTGGGGCATGCTGTTCGTGTCGCTGTTCATCATGGCCATCTACCGCTTCTTCGGCCTGATCGCCACCGTGGCGCTGGCGTTGAACATGGTGGTGCTGCTGGCCCTGATGTCGGTGCTGGGTGCAACCCTGACCCTGCCGGGTATCGCCGGTATCGTGTTGACCATGGGTATGGCGGTGGACGCCAACGTGCTGATCTTCTCGCGTATTCGCGAGGAAATCGCCGCCGGGATGACCGTGCAGCGTGCGATCAACGAAGGTTTCGGCCGCGCGTTTACCGCGATCGTCGATGCCAACCTGACCACCTTGCTGGTAGGCGGCATTCTTTTCGCCATGGGCACCGGCCCGGTGAAAGGCTTCGCCGTGACCATGTCCCTGGGTATCTTTACCTCGATGTTCACAGCCATCATGGTGACCCGCGCAATGGTCAACCTGATCTACGGCGGTCGTGACTTCAAGAAGTTGTGGATTTAAGGGGCTGCCATGAAACGTACCATCAACTTCATGGGCGTTCGCAATATTGCGTTCGCCTTGACACTGTTCCTCACGGCATTGGCGCTGTTCAGCTGGTTCCATAAAGGCCTGAACCTGGGCCTGGACTTCACTGGCGGTACGCTGATCGAGCTGAACTACGAGAAGCCGGCCGACCTGACCCAGGTGCGTAGCGAGCTGGCAGCTGCCGGCTACCACGAAGCCATCGTGCAGAGCTTCGGTGACACCACCGACCTGCTGGTGCGCATGCCTGGCGACGACCCGAAACTGGGCGCACAGGTAGCCGATGCGCTGCACAAGGTGGGCGGCGACAACCCGGCCAAGGTCACGCGTACCGAGTTCGTCGGCCCGCAAGTGGGTGAAGAGCTACGTGACCAGGGTGGCCTGGGCATGCTCATGGCCTTGGGCGGTGTGCTGATCTACCTGGCCTTCCGCTTCCAGTGGAAGTTCGCGGTAGGCGCCATCGCCTCGCTGGTTCACGACGTGGTCGTGACCATGGGTATCCTGTCGTTCTTCCAGGTCACCTTCGACCTGACCGTGCTGGCGGCGGTACTGGCCATCATCGGTTACTCGCTCAACGACACCATCGTGGTATTTGACCGGGTGCGCGAGAACTTCCGTGTGCTGCGCAAGGCTTCGTTGATCGAGAACATCAACGTCTCGACCACCCAGACCCTGCTGCGTACCCTGGCCACCTCCATCTCCACGTTGCTGGCCATCGCCGCGCTGCTGTTCTTCGGCGGCGACAACCTGTTCGGTTTCTCCATCGCGCTGTTCATCGGCGTGCTGGCGGGTACCTACTCCTCGATCTACATCGCCAACGTGGTGCTGATCTGGCTGAACCTGAACAGCGAAGACCTGATGGCTCCGGTCACCAAGGATAAGGTCGACGATCGCCCATAATGTGATCTGCGTACCGTTAATACCCTGAAAAGGCGCGAGTTTTGAACTCGCGCCTTTTTTTGTGCTCCAAGGCTGGGAGAAGCGCGGACTTTGCTCCGTATAAGAAGGTCAGGAGGTTCAAGTGAACAAATCGTTGCTGGTTGGTGCAGTGTTGGGTGCCGTCGGTGTGACTGCCGGTGGTGCTGTCGCGACCTACAGCCTCGTGAAAAGTGGCCCAGAGTATGCAGAAGTACTGGCTGTAGACCCGATCAATCAAGAGATCAAGACGCCACGCAAAGAGTGCCATGACGTGGCGGTTACCCATCGTCGGCCCGTGCAGGACCAGCACCAGGTTGCCGGTACCGTGATTGGCGCGGTGGGTGGCGGCCTGCTGGGCCACCTGGTGGGCGGCGGCAAGGGCAAGACCCTGGCCACCGTGGCGGGCGCCGTGGGTGGTGGTTACGCAGGGAACAAGGTGCAGGAGCACATGCAGAACGGTGATACCTACACCACCACAGAAAGCCGTTGTACCACGGTCAATGACATCAGCAACCAGGTGATGGGCTATAACGTGAAGTACCAGCTCAATGGCCAGGTAGGGCAGGTGAAAATGGACCGTGACCCCGGTTCCAAGATTCCCGTGGACAAGCAAGGGCAGTTGGTGTTGAACGACCAGCAGCCGAAGTAATGCAGGATTTGCTTGTGCGGTAAGGCTTGTGTGGGAGTGGGCAGTGCTCGCTCTCACGCAAAACAGATCGTTCAGCTTCCGTCAGGCATAAAAAAAGCACCACGAAGGTGCTTTTTTTGTGCCTGACGGAAGCTTAGCGCTTCAGCGAAGCCGGCAGGTGCGGCTGGATGGCCGTCAGTACTGCCTTGAAGCATTTGATGTTGCCGGCAACCACGTGGCCTTTTTCCAGGAAGTCGTGACCGCCGGTGAAGTCGCTCACCAGGCCGCCGGCTTCTTGAATCAGCAGGGCGCCCGCAGCCATGTCCCACTCGCTCAGGCCCGACTCCCAGAAGGCGTCGAAACGGCCGGCGGCCACGTAGGCCAGGTCCAGGCTGGCAGCACCGGCGCGGCGGATGCCGGCGGTCTGGCCGACCAGGGCGCGGAACATGCCCAGGTAGTTGTCCAGGTCAGCCATCTGGTTGTCGCGGAACGGGAAGCCAGTACCCAGCAGGGCGCCGTCCAGGCTGGTGCGGCCGCTGACGCGCAGGCGGCGGCCGTTCAATTGGGCGCCACGGCCACGGCTGGCGGTGAATTCTTCCTGGCGAACCGGGTCCAGGACCACGGCGTGTTCCAGGCGGCCGCGGTATTTGCAGGCGATGCTGACGGCAAAGTGCGGGATGCCGCGCAGGAAGTTGGTGGTGCCGTCCAGTGGGTCGATGATCCACTCGTACTCGGCGCCTTCGCCGGTGCCGGCGTGCAGGCCAGACTCTTCACCGATGATGGTGTGGGTCGGATACGCCTTGCGCAGGGCGTCGATGATTTTCTGCTCGGCCGCGCGATCGACTTCAGAGACGTAATCCTTCGCGTCTTTTTCATCAACCTTGATGGTATCCAGGCGCTCGATGGAGCGGAAAATCAATTCACTGGCGCTGCGGGCGGCGCGCAGCGCGATATTCAGCATGGGCTGCATGGACGTTTCACCTAGGTCGTTAAAGAAAGCCGAACATTCTAGCAGAAAACTCCCGGCGAAGAAGAGGGTAGTCAGCATTCGTAGCGTTAGCGGTATCTGTTCGGTAAGATTTCGTTTCTTTCCTCGTGTCTGTGAGCGCTCGCCTTGCTGCAAAATATTCGTGTCGTCCTGGTCAACACCAGCCACCCCGGCAATATCGGTGGGGCTGCGCGCGCCATGAAGAACATGGGCCTGTCGCGCCTGGTGCTGGTCGATCCGCTGGACTTCCCGTCCCACGAGGCCAGCGCCCGTGCGTCGGGTGCCGATGACGTGCTGGCCAATGCCCAGGTGGTCGCCACCCTGGAAGAAGCCTTGGTGGGTACCACCATGGTGCTGGGCACCAGTGCCCGCGACCGGCGCATTCCCTGGCCGCTGCTGGATCCGCGCGAGTGCGGCGGCAAAAGCATCGAAGAGGCCGCCCAGGGTGGTGAGGTGGCCCTTGTGTTCGGCCGTGAGCATGCCGGGCTGACCAACGAAGAGCTGCAACGATGTCATTTCCACGTGCATATCCCGTCGAACCCCGATTTCAGTTCGTTGAACCTGGCGGCGGCGGTGCAGGTGCTGAGCTACGAAGTGCGCATGGCCTGGCTGGCGGCGCAAGGGCAGGCGTCGAAGACCGAGAAGGTCGAAGTGGCGTCGGTCAAGAGCGCGGAGCTCGCGACCAGTGATGAGATGGAGCGCTTTTACGACCACCTGGAGCAGAGCCTGGTGGACATCGGCTTCCTCGACCCGCAAAGCCCCCGGCACCTGATGGCGCGCTTGCGTCGCCTGTACGGTCGCAGCTCGGTCAACCGGGCGGAAATGAACATATTGCGCGGCATCCTCACGGAGACCCAGAAGGCGGCCCGTGGCGAGCTGCATAAGCGGAAGGACTGACCATGTTCGAGCGTTTGCGTGAAGATATTCAAAGTGTGTTCCACCGTGACCCGGCGGCGCGCAACGCCTTCGAGGTGCTGACCAGCTACCCGGGCATGCACGCCATCTGGCTGCACCGGGGGGCGCACAAGCTGTGGAAGGCCGAGTTCAAGTGGCTGGCGCGCATGGTGTCGAACTTCGGCCGTTGGATGACCGGCATCGAGATTCACCCGGGGGCGAAAATCGGCCGGCGTTTCTTTATCGATCATGGCATGGGCATCGTCATCGGTGAAACCGCCGAGATCGGTAACGACGTCACCATCTACCAGGGCGTTACCCTGGGCGGTACCAGCTGGAACAAGGGCAAGCGTCACCCCACGCTGGAGGATGGCGTGGTGGTGGGGGCGGGCGCCAAGGTGCTGGGCCCGTTCACCGTGGGGGCCGGGGCCAAGATTGGCTCCAACGCCGTGGTCACCAAGGCAGTGCCGGCTGGTGCCACGGCGGTGGGTATTCCGGGGCGCATCATCGTCAAAAGCGATGATGCCGTGGATGCCAAGCGCAAGGCCATGGCCGAGAAGATCGGTTTCGACGCCTATGGCGTGACCGAGGACATGCCCGACCCGGTGGCGCGCGCCATCGGCCAGCTGCTTGACCACCTGCATGCCGTGGACGGCCGCCTGGAGGATATGTGCGGGGCGATGACGCGCATGGGCAGTGACTACTGCGCCAAGGAGCTGCCTGAACTCAATGACGAAGACTTCAAGTGCGTGAAGGGCGAGGTGGAAGTGCCCGTCGCCGAAGCTCGTTAACGAGCCTGTGGGGGCTGGCTTGCCAGCCAGCTCCCACAGGGCGGGGCAAACCCGAAAAACCCGTGCTATAGTATGCCGCCCGATTTGCCTCTATTCCCGACTAAAGTGGTAGGTCTTATAGTTGACTTAAACACTCGGGAATTGCATACTCGTCAGTAATCCGCTACTCCCTTTTTCGAAACCCCGTGGTACTCGCCATGCGACTGACAACTAAAGGCCGATACGCCGTGACCGCCATGCTGGACCTGGCGTTGCACGCGCAGCATGGGCCCGTCTCATTGGCCGATATTTCCGAGCGCCAAGGCATTTCCCTGTCGTACCTGGAGCAACTGTTCGCCAAGCTGCGACGCAGCAACCTGGTGTCCAGCGTGCGCGGGCCAGGGGGCGGCTACCAGCTGTCCCGCGAGATGGAAGGCATTCAGGTCGCCCAGGTTATCGATGCTGTCAATGAGTCGGTCGATGCAACCCGTTGCCAGGGATTGGGCGATTGCCATGCTGGCGACACTTGCCTCACCCACCACCTGTGGTGCGACCTGAGCCAGCAGATCCATGAGTTTTTGAGCGGTATCAGTCTGGCTGACCTTGTCACTCGCCGTGAAGTGCAAGAGGTCGCCCAGCGCCAGGACCTGCGCCGTTGCAACACTACCAAGAGCCAGCGCCTGGACAAGATCGAAACGTCCTTCGTCGATTGACGTCGTGACTATGGCTAGCCCGCCTGATAGGAGAATTTCAATGAAGTTGCCGATTTACCTCGATTACTCCGCCACCACGCCGGTTGACCCGCGTGTAGCGCAAAAGATGAGCGACTGCCTGCTGGTTGACGGAAACTTCGGCAACCCGGCGTCCCGGTCCCACGTGTTCGGCTGGAAAGCCGAAGAAGCGGTGGAGAACGCTCGTCGCCAGGTCGCCGACCTGGTCAGCGCCGACCCGCGTGAAATTGTCTGGACCAGCGGTGCAACCGAGTCCGACAACCTGGCCATCAAGGGTGTCGCGCACTTCTACCACACCAAGGGCAAGCACCTGATCACCTCCAAGATCGAGCACAAGGCGGTCCTGGACACCATGCGCCAACTGGAGCGTGAAGGCTTCGAGGTCACCTACCTCGACCCACAGGAAGACGGCCTGATCACCCCGGCCATGATCGAAGCCGCGCTGCGCGACGACACCATCCTGGTGTCGGTGATGCACGTGAACAACGAAATCGGCACCGTCAACGACATCGCCGCCATTGGTGAGCTGACCCGCTCGCGCGGTGTGATGTTCCACGTTGACGCCGCCCAGTCCACCGGCAAGGTCGATATCGACCTGAGCACGCTGAAAGTCGACCTGATGTCGTTCTCGGCGCACAAGACCTACGGCCCCAAAGGCATCGGTGCCCTGTACGTGAGCCGCAAGCCACGCGTTCGCCTGGAAGCCACCATGCACGGCGGCGGTCACGAGCGCGGCATGCGCTCGGGTACCCTGGCTACCCACCAGATCGTTGGCATGGGTGAAGCCTTCGCCATCGCCAAGCAGGAAATGGCCAGCGAGAACATGCGCATCAAGGCCCTGAGCGACCGCTTCTTCAAGCAGGTCGAGCACCTGGAAGAGCTGTACGTCAACGGCAGCCTGATTGCCCGCGTACCGCACAACCTGAACCTGAGCTTCAACTACGTGGAAGGCGAGTCGCTGATCATGGCGCTCAAGGACCTGGCCGTATCGTCCGGTTCGGCCTGCACCTCGGCCTCCCTCGAGCCGTCCTACGTGCTGCGCGCCCTGGGCCGCAACGACGAGCTGGCACACAGCTCGATCCGTTTCACCTTCGGCCGCTTCAGCACCGAAGAAGAAATCGACTACGCCGCGCAGAAAGTCTGCGAGGCCGTGACCAAGCTGCGCGCACTGTCGCCGCTGTGGGATATGTACAAAGACGGCGTCGACATCTCGAAAATCGAGTGGGCGGCACACTAAACAAAGAAGCCGCCACCATCCAGATCCTGTAGAGACGTGGCGATAAACGCAGGCGTGTCTGCAGGGTCTTCAGAGCGGCCCTGATGAGTGAGGATTGAGAATCATGGCTTACAGCGAAAAGGTCATCGACCACTACGAGAACCCGCGCAACGTCGGCAAGATGAATGCCGAAGACCCGGACGTCGGCACTGGCATGGTCGGCGCCCCGGCGTGCGGCGACGTCATGCGCCTGCAGATCAAGGTCAACGAGCAGGGCATCATTGAAGACGCCAAGTTCAAGACCTACGGCTGCGGCTCTGCCATTGCCTCCAGCTCCCTGGCCACCGAGTGGATGAAGGGCAAGTCGCTGGACGAGGCTGTGACCATCAGCAACACCCAGCTGGCTGAAGAACTGGCCCTGCCGCCGGTGAAAATCCACTGCTCCGTGCTCGCTGAAGACGCCATCAAGGCTGCCGTTCGCGATTACAAGCAGAAGAAAGGTTTGCTCTAACAGCACGCATCGCACGATGTAAGGAGTCACGATGGCTATCAGCATGACAGAGGCCGCCGCCCAGCATATTCGCCGTTCCCTGAACGGTCGCGGCAAAGGCGAGGGCATTCGCCTGGGCGTTCGCACCACCGGCTGCTCGGGTCTGGCCTATGTGCTGGAATTCGTCGATACGCTGGGTGAAGACGACCAGGTGTTCGAGAGTCACGGCGAGAAAGTGATCATCGATCCCAAGAGCCTGTCGTACCTGGACGGTACTGAGCTTGATTTCGTCAAGGAAGGGCTGAACGAAGGCTTCAAGTTCAACAACCCCAACGTGCGCGGTGAATGTGGCTGCGGCGAAAGCTTCAACGTTTGAGGCTATCCGTGGGTACTCCTTGTCATTTTGCCTTGTTCGACCTGCAGCCGAGCTTTCGCCTGGATCTCGATCAGCTGGCTACGCGTTATCGCGAGCTGGCGCGCGCCGTTCACCCTGATCGTTTCGCCGATGCCGACGCGCGAGAACAGCGCGTCGCGCTGGAGCAGTCTGCGGGCCTGAACGAGGCTTACCAGACGCTCAAGAGCGCGCCCAAGCGTGCGCGCTACTTGCTGGCCATTGGCGGCCACGAAGTGCCTCAGGAAGTCACGGTCCACGACCCTGAATTCCTGATGCAGCAGATGCAGTGGCGTGAAGAGCTCGAAGACCTGCAGGACAGCGCCGACCTTGAGGGTGTGGCGCAGTTCAAGCGGCGCGTGAAGGCGGCGCAGGAGCAATTGAACGAAAGCTTCGCCAGCTGTTGGGACGATGCAGCGCAACGCGAACAGGCCGAACGCCTGATGCGGCGCATGCAGTTCCTCGACAAGCTCTCCTACGAAGTGCGCCAGCTAGAAGAGCGCCTCGACGATTAACCCAGTGTCGCTACGGCTGCACGCCTGATATTCAGATAAGCATGGCCCTACTGCAGATCGCCGAACCCGGCCAGAGTCCCCAACCGCACCAGCGTCGCCTGGCGGTGGGTATTGACCTTGGCACTACCAATTCGCTGGTCGCTGCCTTGCGCAGTGGCCTGTCCGAGCCGCTGGCCGACGAACAGGGTCAGGTTATCCTGCCGTCCGCCGTTCGCTACCACGCCGACCGCGTCGAAGTAGGCGCCGGCGCCAAGGCCGCCGCGGCCACCGACCCACTCAACACCATTGTCTCGGTCAAGCGCTTGATGGGCCGCGGCCTGGCGGACGTCAAGCAGCTGGGTGACCAGCTGCCGTACCGCTTTGTCGGTGGCGAGTCGCACATGCCGTTCATCGACACGGTGCAAGGCGCCAAGAGCCCGGTGGAGGTCTCCGCCGACATCCTCAAGGTACTGCGTGTGCGTGCCGAAGCCGCCTTGGGTGGCGAGCTGGTGGGGGCGGTGATCACCGTGCCGGCCTACTTCGACGATGCTCAGCGCCAGGCCACCAAGGATGCCGCCAAGCTGGCCGGCCTCAACGTGCTGCGCCTGCTCAACGAGCCCACCGCCGCGGCCGTGGCCTATGGCCTGGATCAGCACGCCGAGGGCCTGGTGGCCATCTATGATCTGGGTGGCGGTACCTTCGATATTTCAATTCTGCGCCTGACCGGCGGTGTCTTCGAAGTGCTGGCCACCGGTGGCGACAGCGCCCTGGGTGGTGACGACTTTGACCATGCCATTGCCAACTGGATCGTCGCGCAGGCTGGCTTGTCCGCCGACCTCGACCCCGGTGCCCAGCGCCACTTGCTGCAAGTGGCCTGCGCCGCCAAGGAAGCCCTGACCGACGCCGCATCGGTCGAGGTGGTCTACGGCGAGTGGAAAGCCGACTTCAGCCGCGAAGCCTTCAACGCCCTGATCGAACCCATGGTGGCCCGCAGCCTCAAGGCCTGCCGCCGTGCCGTGCGTGATTCGGGTGTGGAAATGGACGAAGTCGCCGCCGTGGTCATGGTCGGTGGTTCCACCCGCGTGCCGCGTGTGCGTGAAGCGGTGGGCGAGCTGTTCGGCCGCCAGCCGCTGACCTCCATCGACCCGGATCAGGTCGTGGCCATTGGCGCTGCCATCCAGGCCGATACCCTGGCGGGCAACAAGCGCGATGGCGGCGAACTGTTGCTGCTGGACGTGATTCCGTTGTCCCTGGGGCTGGAAACCATGGGCGGGCTGATGGAGAAGGTGATTCCGCGCAACACCACCATCCCGGTCGCCCGTGGCCAGGACTTCACCACCTACAAGGACGGCCAGTCGGCCATGATGATTCACGTGCTGCAAGGCGAGCGTGAATTGATCAGTGACTGCCGTTCGCTGGCGCGCTTCGAATTGCGTGGCATCCCGGCCATGGTCGCTGGTGCGGCGAAAATTCGCGTTACCTTCCAGGTCGACGCCGACGGCTTGCTCAGCGTTTCGGCGCGCGAGCTGGGTTCGGGCGTGGAGGCCAGCATTCAGGTCAAGCCTTCCTATGGCCTGACCGACGGCGAAATCGCCCGCATGCTCAAGGACTCGTTCCATTATGCCGGTGATGACAAAGTGGCGCGCCAGCTGCGCGAACACCAGGTCGATGCCGAGCGCTTGCTGGAAGCCGTGCAGGGCGCGCTGGAAGCCGATGGCGAGCGCCTGCTGGACGCCGAAGAGCGCATGGTGATCGAGCTGCAGATGACTGAACTGCGTGAACTGATGAGCGGTACCGACGGCGCGGCCATCGAGCAACAGACCAAGCGTCTGTCGCAGGTCACCGACGCTTTCGCGGCCCGCCGCCTCGACTCGACGGTGAAAGCCGCGTTGGCCGGGCGCAACCTGAATGAGATTGAGGAATAACGATGCCGCAGGTCATTTTTCTGCCCCACGAAAAGTTTTGCCCAGAAGGCCTGGTGGTCGAGGCGCCTACCGGCACCTCGATCCTCGAGCTGGCGCATGATCACCACATTGAGATCGAAAGCGCCTGCGGCGGCGTTTGCGCTTGCACCACCTGCCACTGCATCATTCGCGAAGGCTTCGACTCGCTGGAAGAAGCCGACGAGCTGGAAGAAGACTTTCTGGACAGGGCCTGGGGCCTGGAAGCCCAGTCGCGCCTGGCGTGCCAGGCGCTGGTCGGGACCGAGGACCTGACGGTCGAAATCCCGAAATACTCCCTCAACCATGCGGCCGAAGCGCCGCACTGATCGAGAGACTGTCATGACTTACGGCTGGAATGATGTACAGCGTATTGCAGAGGAATTGGCCGAAGCCAAGCCGGGCGTGAACCCGTATTCGGTCAATTTCGTCGAACTGCAGCAATGGATCAAGGAATTGCCTGATTTTGACAGCACTTCTGGCCGAGTCGGCGAGAAGGTGCTGGAAGCGGTCCAGACCCTCTGGGCCGACGAAATAGACTGATCATCTTTGCAGGTTAGGCATTACCCCAGAACCCGCGTATAATTCGCGGGTTTAATTTTTCGCAACAATCACTGTTTCTGGAGTTCCACCATGGCTGTTCAACGTACTTTCTCCATCATCAAGCCTGACGCCGTTGCCAAGAACGTAATCGGCGAGATCACCACTCGTTTCGAGAAAGCCGGTCTGCGCGTCGTTGCCTCGAAACTGAAGCAACTGTCCAAGGCCGAAGCTGAAGGCTTCTACGCTGAGCACAGCGCTCGTGGTTTCTTCGGCGAGCTGGTTGCCTTCATGACTTCCGGTCCTGTTGTCGTTCAGGTTCTGGAAGGCGAAAACGCCATCGCTCTGAACCGCGAGCTGATGGGCGCTACCAACCCTAAAGAAGCTGCTGCCGGCACCATCCGCGCTGACTTCGCCGAGTCCATCGACGCCAACGCCGTTCACGGTTCGGACTCCGAAGCCGCTGCTGCTCGCGAAATCGCATACTTCTTCGCTACTACCGAAGTAACCACTCGCTAAGCTACGGCTCATGAGTGAAGGTGAAACCATGACTGTAATGACTGGCAAGACAAACCTGTTGGGCTTGACCCAACCAGAGATGGAACAGTTCTTCGACTCGATCGGGGAGAAGCGCTTTCGTGCCGGTCAGGTCATGAAGTGGATTCACCATTTTGGCGTCGATGATTTCGACGCCATGACGAACGTCGGCAAGGCCTTGCGCGAAAAGCTCAAGGCCTGTGCCGAAATTCGTGGTCCCGAAGTGGTCAGCGAGGACATCTCCAGCGACGGCACCCGTAAATGGGTGGTGCGCGTGGCGTCCGGCAGCTGCGTCGAGACCGTCTACATCCCCCAGGGCAAGCGCGGCACCTTGTGTGTCTCGTCCCAGGCGGGCTGCGCCCTGGACTGCAGTTTCTGCTCCACCGGCAAGCAAGGCTTCAACAGCAACCTCACCGCCGCCGAAGTGATCGGCCAGGTGTGGATTGCCAACAAATCCTTCGGCAGTGTCCCGGCTACCATCGACCGCGCCATCACCAACGTGGTGATGATGGGCATGGGCGAGCCGCTGCTGAACTTCGACAACGTCATCGCCGCCATGCGGCTGATGATGGATGACCTGGGCTATGGCATCTCCAAACGCCGGGTCACCCTGTCCACTTCCGGCGTCGTGCCGATGATCGACGTACTGGCCGACCACATCGACGTGTCCCTGGCCCTGTCGCTGCACGCGCCCAACGACGCGCTGCGCAACCAGCTGGTGCCGATCAACAAGAAGTACCCACTCAAGATGCTGCTCGAGTCGTGCCAGCGCTACATGTCCCAACTGGGCGAGAAGCGCGTGCTGACCATCGAGTACACCCTGCTCAAGGACGTCAACGACAAGCTCGAGCACGCGGTGGAAATGGTCGAGCTGCTCAAGAACGTGCCGTGCAAGGTCAACCTGATCCCGTTCAACCCGTTCCCGCACTCCGGTTACGAGCGTCCGAGCAACAATGCCATCCGGCGTTTCCAGGATCATTTGCACCAGGCCGGTTTCAATGTCACGGTGCGCACTACCCGTGGCGAAGACATTGACGCCGCCTGTGGTCAATTGGTTGGGCAGGTGATGGACCGCACCCGCCGTAGCGAACGCTATATCGCCGTGCGCCAGCTGGCTGCCGATGCCGATATGCCGCTCAACGCCGAAACCCGGCCCTGAGAGAGGATCTCCATGACCGTGCGCGCCGCGCTCCTGCTACTGTGTTTCAACCTGTTGGTTGGCTGCGTTTCCACGGGTAAAGTCAACCCGATGACAACCAGCAAGGGGCGCGAGGACGCGCGCAAGGCGTTGGTGCAGCTGGGCATCGGTTACCTGCAGACCGGCCAGGCCGAGCAGGCCAAGGTGCCGCTCAAGCAGGCCCTGGAACTGGACAGCTCCGACCCCGAGGCCAACGGCGCGCTGGGCCTGGTATTCCAGGCTGAACTGGAGCCGCAGCTGGCCGAGCAGTACTTTCGCAAGGCCCTGTCCAGCAACCCGAAAGACGCGCGTACGCTCAACAACTACGGCGGTTTCCTGTACGAGCAGAAGCGGTACCAGGAAGCTTACGAAACGTTTGAGAAAGCGGCAGACGATCCCCTGTATCCTGAGCGCTCGCGAGTGTTCGAGAACCTGGGCCTGACCGCGCGGGCCATGGGCAACAAGCCGCTGGCCACGCAATTGTTCGACAAGGCGCTGCGCCTCAAGGCCGATCAGCCACGGGCGTTGCTGGAAATGGCTGAGTTGTCGTACGAAGACAGGCATTATGTGCCGGCGCGTGATTATTACGACCGCTTCAGCCAGCTGAGCGAGCAGAACGCTCGCAGCCTGCTGCTGGGCACGCGGCTGGCAAGGATTTTTCAAGACAAGAACAGGGCCGCCAGTTTCGGCCTGCAATTAAGAAGACTCTATCCCGGTACGCCGGAATATCAGCAATACCTGTCGGAGCAATGATGAAAGCGGCGCATCCCGAAGTTGTAGCAGCGACTCGCGTGAACCCCGGTGAGACCTTGCGCCAGGCTCGCGAGAGCAAAGGCTGGTCGCTGGCCGACGTGGCCGTCAAACTCAACCTGACGGCCACTTCGTTGGGCAACCTGGAAGCCGGTGCTTTCGACAAGCTGCCGGGCCACACGTTCGCCCGCGGTTATATCCGTGCCTACGCCAAGCTGCTGGGCATGGACCAGGCGCCACTGGTGCAGGCCTTCGACCAGGCCACCGGCAGCCATGCCCAGGGCAGTGAAGTGCACGCGCTGGGCCGCATCGAGGAGCCGGTGCGCCTGTCCCACAACATTCTGCGTGGCGTGAGCCTGCTGTTGCTGGTGGCGGTCATCGGTGGCGGCTTCTTCTGGTGGCAGGACCAGACCGGCCAGCGTGGCAAGGACCAGGCCGGCCTGGCCATGGAGCACGTCGAAGTCGAAAGTGCCGACGGCACCACGCAGATCCACCCGATCGACGAACCTGAAGACCAGGCCGCCACCGACGCGCAGAAACCGGCCGTCAGCGAAGTCGCTCCGGCAGCGGCAGACCCTGGCGCCGTCACCCCGGCCGCACCGGCGACAGCCGGCGTTCAGCCCGCGGCGCCTACCGTGGTTCCAGCTCCGGCCGTGACCGCACCGGCTCCGGCCCCGGTTGCCCCGAGCGCCCCCGTGGTTGCCAGCCACGCAGCCGTGACCCCGCCAGCACCGGTTGCCGCACCGGCAGCCAGCGCCGTTGCCCAGGCCCCCGTGGCCGGCGCCGGCCAACTGCACGTGCAGTTCAGCGCCGACTGCTGGACCCAGGTCACCGACGGCAACGGCAAGGTGTTGCTCAGCGGCCTCAAGCGCAAGGGCGAAACCATTGACCTGAACGGCAAACCGCCCTTCGCGGTGCGCCTGGGCTATGCCCGTGGCGCGCAAGTGACCTACAACGGTCAGCCCGTGGACGTGGCGCCTTTCACCTCCGGCGAGACTGCTCGCATGAAAGTGGGACAATAATCATGCACGGTGAATCCCCGATCAAACGTCGCGAATCCCGTAAAATCTGGGTCGGCAATGTACCGGTGGGTGGCGATGCGCCCATCGCGGTACAGAGCATGACCAACACCGACACCAACGATGTGGCCGCCACCGTGGCGCAGATCCGCCGTCTTGAAGACGCCGGCGCCGACATCGTGCGCGTGTCGGTACCTGACATGGACGCCGCCGAGGCGTTCGGCAAGATCAAGCAGCAAGTGCGCGTGCCGCTGGTCGCCGATATCCATTTCGACTACAAGATCGCCCTGCGCGTGGCCGAACTGGGCGTCGACTGCCTGCGCATCAACCCGGGCAACATCGGTCGCGAAGACCGTGTGCGCGCCGTGGTCGATGCCGCCCGCGACCGTGGCATTCCGATCCGCATCGGCGTCAACGCCGGGTCCCTGGAAAAGGACCTGCAGAAAAAATACGGCGAGCCCACCCCCGAAGCGCTGGTGGAGTCGGCCCTGCGCCACGTTGAGCACTTGGAACGTCTGAATTTCAAGGACTTCAAGGTCAGTGTGAAGGCGTCCGACGTGTTCATGGCCGTCGCCGCCTACCGCCTGCTGGCCACGCAGATCGTGCAGCCGCTGCACCTGGGCATCACCGAAGCCGGTGGCTTGCGCTCGGGCACGGTGAAATCCTCCGTGGGCCTAGGTATGCTGCTGGCCGACGGCATCGGCGACACCATCCGCATTTCGCTGGCGGCTGACCCGGTTGAGGAGATCAAGGTTGGCTACGACATCCTCAAGTCCCTGCGCCTGCGCTCGCGTGGCATCAACTTCATCGCCTGCCCGAGTTGCTCGCGGCAGAACTTCGATGTGGTCAAGACCATGAACGAGCTGGAAGGGCGCCTGGAAGACCTGCTGGTGCCGCTGGACGTGGCGGTGATCGGTTGCGTGGTCAACGGCCCTGGCGAAGCCAAGGAAGCCCATGTGGGCCTGACCGGCGGCACGCCGAACCTGATCTACATCGACGGCAAGCCCTCGCAGAAGCTGACCAATGACAACCTGGTGGAAGAGCTCGAGAAGCTGATTCGCCAGAAGGCGGCCGAGAAGGTCGAGGCCGACGCGGCGCTGATCGCCCGCGGCTGATAAAAGAACACTAAGGATTTCTCGTGAGTAAGACGCTGCAAGCCATTCGTGGCATGAACGACATCCTGCCCGACCAGACGCCCCTGTGGCGCTACTTCGAAGGGACTGTGGCAGGGCTGCTGGACACCTACGGCTATCGGCAGATCCGCATGCCGATCGTCGAGTTCACCGACCTGTTCAAGCGCTCCATCGGCGAAGTCACCGACATCGTCGAGAAAGAGATGTACACCTTCGAGGACCGCAACGGCGATTCGCTGACCCTGCGCCCCGAAGGCACCGCCGCGTGCGTGCGTGCCGTGCTGGAGCATGGCATCACCGGCGGTGGCCAGGTGCAGAAGCTCTGGTACGTGGGCCCGATGTTCCGCCACGAGCGCCCGCAGAAAGGCCGTTATCGCCAGTTCCACCAGATTGGCTGCGAGGTGTTCAACCTCGACGGCCCGGACATCGACGCCGAGCTGATCGTGCTGACCTGGCGCCTGTGGGGTGCCCTGGGCATTCGCGACGCGGTGAAGCTGGAGCTCAACAGCCTGGGCACCAGTGAAGCCCGCGGCCGCTACCGCGAAGCGCTGGTGGCGTTCCTCACCGAGCACCTGGACCAGATCGACGAAGACAGCCAGCGTCGCCTCAAGACCAACCCACTGCGCGTGCTGGACACCAAGCACCCTGAGACCCAGGCCGTGCTGGTCAACGCGCCGAAGCTGGCCGATTACCTGGACGAAGAGTCGCGCGTGCACTTCGAAGGCCTGAAGGCGCGCCTGGACGCCGCCGGCATTCCGTACGTGATCAACCCCAAGCTGGTGCGTGGCCTGGACTACTACAGCAAGACCGTTTTCGAATGGGTCACCGACAAGCTCGGCGCCCAGGGCACGGTCTGCGCCGGTGGCCGCTACGACGGCCTGGTCGAGCAGATGGGCGGCAAGCCGACCCCGGGCGTGGGTTTCGCCATGGGCATCGAGCGCCTGATCCTGCTGCTGGAAACCCTGGAGCAGGTACCGGAATCCATTTCCCGCACCGTCGACGTGTACCTGTGTGCCTTCGGCGAGCAGGCCGAGCTGGCGGGTCTGGCCCTTACCGAGCGCCTGCGTGACCAGTTGCCGAACCTGCGCGTGCAGGTCAACGCCGGCGCCGGCAGCTTCAAGAGCCAGTTCAAGAAAGCCGACAAGAGCGGTGCGCTCTATGCCCTGATCCTGGGGGACGACGAACTGGCGCAACAAGTGGTAGGTTTCAAACCCCTGCGTGGCCAGGGCGAACAACAAAACATTGCCTGGGATGCTCTGGGTGAGCATCTGTCGACGTGCGTCGTGCAGGGTTGAGGCAGGCTTCAGGGCCGAATTTGCGAAATAGGAGTATTGGGGTGTCGAGTACCGAAGATGAACAACTCGCCGAGTTGAAGGACTTTTGGCAGCGTAACGGCAAGCCTCTGGTCACCGGCGTCCTGCTGGCCCTGGTGGTGGTGTTCGGCTGGCAAGCCTGGCACAAATACCAGGCCAACCAGTCGCAAGGCGCGTCCAGCCTGTACCAGCAACTGCTGGAAACCGCGCTGAACCCCACCGGCAAGCCTGATGCGGCGCAGGTCGCAGACCTGGCCAACAAGCTCAAGAGCGAGTACGGCAACAGCGAATACGCGCAGTACGGCAGCCTGTTCGTGGCCAAGGTGGCCGTGGACAGCGGCAAGCTGGACGACGCCGCCGCCGAACTCAAAGGCGTGGTCGACAAGCCGAAGGACGCCATGCTGGGCGAAATCGCCCGTCAGCGCCTGGCGCAGGTACTGGCCGCGCAGAACAAGGCCGATGACGCCCTGAAACTGCTCGACGGCGATGCCGACAAGGCGTTCCTGGCCAGCCGGGAAGAACTCAAGGGCGACCTGCTGGTGCAGCTGGGCCGTACCGATGATGCGTATGCCGCGTACCAGAAGGCCAAGGCAGCCCTGTCCGACGAGGCAGCGGTAGGTGGCTTGCAAATAAAACTCGACGACCTGGCCAAAAAGGATGCGTGAAGTGATCCGTTGGAAACATGCAGCATTGCTGACCCTGGCCATTCTGGCCGCGGGTTGCAGCAGCAACAGCAAGAAGGAATTGCCTCCGGCCGAGCTGACCGACTTCAAACAGGAAGTCGCGTTGCACAAGGAATGGAGTCGCTCGATCGGTGACGGTCAGGGCGAGACCTACAACATGCTTGTTCCAGCGATCGAAAACGACAGCATCTACGCCGCTGACGTGACCGGCGTGATCATGGACCTGAACCGTCTGAACGGCGACGTGATCTGGAAGAAAGACCTGAATACCTCGGTATCGGGCGCGGTCGGGGTCGGCTATGGCCTGGTCATGCTGGGCACCATCAGCGGTGAAGTCATCGCCCTTGACGCCACCAACGGTGAAGTCAAGTGGCGCGCCAAGGTCAACAGCGAAGTGCTGGCGCCACCGGCCAACAACGGCGACGTTGTAGTGGTGCAGACCCAGGATGACCGCCTGGTTGGCCTGGACGCTGCCACCGGTACCCAGCGCTGGATCTACGACAGCACCCCGGCGGTACTGACCCTGCGTGGCACCAGTGCCCCGCTGGTCACCAACCACCTGGCGGTGGCTGGCCTGTCGACCGGCAAGGTCGTGGCCCTGGACATCAGCAACGGTGTGCCAGTGTGGGAGCAGCGCATTGCCATCCCGCAAGGCCGTTCCGAGCTTGAGCGTGTGGTCGACATCGACGGCGGCTTGCTGCTGTCCGGTGGTACCCTGTACGTCGCCAGCTACCAGGGCCGCATGGCCGGCCTGGACCTGGAAAGCGGCCGTGTGCTGTGGCAGCGTGATGCTTCCAGCTACGCGGGCGTTGCCCAGGGCTTCGGCAGTGTCTACGTGGCCTTGGCTTCCGGCACCGTTGAAGGCGTGGATGAGCGCACCACCACCGCGCTGTGGAGCAACGACAAACTGGCACGTCGCCAGCTGTCGGCCCCCGAGGTGTTCTCCAGTTACGTCGCCGTGGGTGACTTCGAAGGTTACCTGCACCTGCTGAGCCAGGTTGACGGTCGTTTCGTTGGCCGTGAGAAAATCGACGGTGACGGCCTGCGCGCCCGTCCGCTGGTCGCCGGCAACATGATTTACGTGTTCGGCAACAGCGGCAAGCTTGAAGCCCTGACCATCAAGTAAGGCTTTGACTATGCTGGAGGGCAGCGATGCCCTCCGGCGGCCCGGCACTGATTGGGCAAGCGGCATGTGTACAATGCCGCCACGAACTCCGGCCGCTGCCTGCAGCGGCCTTTGTATTTTCTGAAATAACGCAGTGGAGAGCCTAATGGTTCCCGTAATCGCCCTGGTGGGCCGACCGAACGTCGGCAAGTCCACCATGTTCAACCGCCTGACCAAAAGCCGCGACGCCATCGTTGGCGACCTGTCTGGTCTTACCCGTGATCGCCAATACGGAGAGGCGCGCTGGCAAGGGCGTTCCTACATCCTGATCGACACCGGTGGTATTTCCGGTGACGAACACGGCATGGACGAAAAGATGGCCGAGCAGTCGCTGCTGGCCATCGAAGAAGCCGATGTCGTGCTGTTCCTGGTTGATGCGCGCGCCGGTTTCACCGCCGCCGACCAGATGATTGCCGAGCACCTGCGCAAGCGCAACAAGCGCTCTATCCTGGTGGCCAACAAGATCGACAACATCGATCCGGAAATGGCCCGTGCCGAATTCGCTCCGCTGGGCATGGGCCACGCCATTGGCGTCGCCGGTGCGCAGGGCCGTGGCGTCAATACCCTGCTGGAAGCCGCCCTGGGCGAATTCCCGCGTGATATTGAAGAGGAAGACCTGGCCGCAGACGTCGCCGAAGGCGAAGAGCAGAGCCGCATTCCCGGCCCGAGCGAGAAGGATGGCATCAAGATCGCCATCATTGGCCGCCCGAACGTCGGCAAGTCGACCCTGGTCAACCGCATGCTCGGTGAAGAGCGGGTAATCGTCTACGATCAGCCCGGCACCACCCGCGACAGTATCTACATCCCGTTCGAGCGCAACGGCGAGAAGTACACCTTCATCGACACCGCCGGCGTGCGCAAGCGCGGCAAGATCCATGAAGAAGTCGAGAAGTTCTCGGTGGTCAAGACGTTGCAGGCCATCAAGGATGCCAACGTGGTGATCTTCGTCATGGACGCCCGCGAAGGCGTGGTCGACCATGACCTGAACCTGCTGGGCTTCGCCCTTGAGTCGGGCCGTGCCATCGTCATTGCCCTGAACAAGTGGGACGGCATGCAGCCGAGCGAGCGCGACTACGTGAAGACCGAGTTGGAACGCCGGTTGTTCTTCGTCGACTTCGCCGACATCCACTTCATTTCGGCGCTGCACGGCACCGGCGTGGGCAACCTCTACGGTTCGGTGCAGGCTTCGTTCAAGTCGGCGATCACCCGCTGGCCGACCAGCCGCCTGACCCAGATCCTCGAAGACGCGGTGCAGGAGCACCAGCCGCCGATGGTCAACAGCCGTCGGATCAAGCTGCGCTATGCTCACCTGGGGGGTGCCAACCCGCCGCTGATCGTGATCCACGGCAACCAGGTGGAGAAGGTGCCGAACTCCTACGTTCGCTACCTGGAAAACACCTACCGCCGCGTGCTCAAGCTGGTCGGCACGCCGATCCGCATCGAGTTCAAGGGTGGCGACAATCCGTATGAAGGCAACAAGAACACGCTCACCGACCGCCAGGTCAACAAGAAGCGTCGCTTGATGTCGCACCACAAGAAAGCCGAGAAAAAGCGCCGCGACAAGCGCTGATCCCGTCCAGGGCCCCCCGTTCAACGGGGGGGTACCCTGTGGGGGCTGTACTGGTTTTCTATAGAATCCTGTCATTGCCTTGGGCTATCCTGCTGAGCTCCCCCAGCTGTCAGGGTCAGGCCCGATGATCACCAGCAAGCTGCCGAATGTCGGCACGACCATCTTCACCACCATGTCCCAGCTCGCCGCGCAGACCGGCGCGCTCAACCTGTCCCAGGGCTTTCCTGACTTCGACGGCCCACAAGGGCTGCGCGATGCCGTGGTGCACCATATCAACGCCGGCCACAACCAGTACGCCCCCATGACCGGGTTGCCTGCCCTGCGTGAGCAGGTGGCGGCCAAGGTGGCGCGCTTGTATGGCGCCGCGGTGAATGCCGACAGCGAAGTAACCATCACCCCTGGCGCCACCGAAGCGATCTTCTGTGCCGTGCAGGCCGTGGTGCGCGCCGGTGACGAGGTCATCGTCTTCGACCCCAGCTACGACAGCTACGAACCCTCGGTGGAACTGGCCGGCGGGCGCTGCGTGCACGTGCAGCTCGATGCCAAGGACTTTTCCATCGACTGGCAAGCGCTGACTGACGCCCTGAGCCCGCGTACGCGGATGATCATCCTCAACAGCCCCCACAACCCCAGCGGCGCCCTGATCAGCCGCGCCGAGCTGGACCAGTTGGCGCAACTGATCGAAGGTCGCGATATCTACCTGATCAGTGATGAAGTGTATGAACACCTGGTCTACGATGGGGTCGAACATGCCAGCGTGCTGGGGCACGAAGCGCTCTATTCCAGGGCTTTCGTGGTCAGCTCGTTTGGCAAGACCTACCACGTCACCGGCTGGAAGACCGGTTACGTGATCGCACCTCCGGCCTTGAGCGCAGAACTGCGCAAGGTGCACCAGTACGTCAACTTCTGCGGTGTCACGCCGCTGCAGTGGGCGCTGGCGGACTACATGGCGGCCTGCCCCGAGCATGTACAAGAGCTGCCGGGGTTCTACCAGGCCAAGCGTGACCTGTTCTGCGATTTGCTGGCGCCTTCGCGGTTCAGTTTCACCCGGGTAGCGGGCACGTATTTCCAGCTGGTGGATTACTCGCAGATCCGCCCCGACTTGAACGACGTCGACATGGCTCTGTGGATGACCCGCGAGCACGGCGTGGCGACCATTCCGGTTTCGGTGTTTTACCAGACGCCTATTCCGGAACAACGCCTGGTACGCCTGTGCTTCGCCAAACGCGAGGAGACGCTGCGGGAAGCGGCGAAGAAACTATGCGTGATTTGAGTACGCTGGCGAACCTGAACCTGGCCCTGGTGCAAACCACCCTGGCCTGGCATGACCGCACAGCCAATTTTGAACACTTCGAGGCCCTGCTGGAGCAGGCCCGGGGTGCCGACCTGGTGATCCTGCCAGAAATGTTCACCACCGGCTTTTCCATGGAGTCGGCGCAGTTGTGCGAGCCGGAGCACGGCCCCACCAGCAAGTGGCTGCGCGCCCAGGCAGCACGCCTGAACGCGGTGGTCACCGGCAGTGTGATCATCCAGGCCGCCGATGGCAGCCATCGCAACCGCCTACTGTGGGCGCGGCCCGATGGTGAGGTGCTGCATTACGACAAGCGCCACCTGTTCCGCATGGCCGGTGAGCACAAGCACTACACCCCCGGTGAGCGCCAGGTGCAGTTCGAGATCAACGGCTGGCGCATTCGCCCGCTGATTTGTTACGACCTGCGCTTCCCGGTGTGGAGCCGCGACGCCCAGGACACCGACCTGCTGCTGTACACCGCCAACTGGCCGGGTGCGCGCCGGCTGCACTGGAACCGCCTGCTGCCTGCCCGGGCCATCGAAAACCTCTGCTACGTGGCGGCGGTGAACCGGGTTGGTACCGACGGCAAGGGCTTTGCCTACACCGGTGACAGCCAGGTGCTGGACTTCCAGGGCGAGAGCCTGCTGAGCGCGGGGGAGGCCGATGGTGTGTTCCATGTGGCCCTGAGCGCTGCCGAGTTGGCGGCGTACCGCACGCGCTTCCCCGCGCACCTGGATGCCGATACCTTTACGCTGTCGTGATTCTGGGCCTGCGGCGCAGGCCATCGCAGCCTGGCGGCAGCTACTGGCCGCCGGCGAGCGGTTGCCGAAGGCTGCGTCCGGCCTTGACGCGATTTTTCAGGCGCAATGAAAAACCGGCCACGCAGGCCGGTTTTTCATTGCAGGGGCAGCGCCTTACGCCGCCTTGGCTTCCTGCTGGCTCAGCGAGCGGTTCAGCGCGCTGAACAGGGCCTTGAAGCTGGCCGTGGTAATGTTCTCGTCCACGCCCACACCGTGCACCGCCCGGCCACCGGCCACACGCAGCTCGATGTACGCCGCGGCTTTGGCATGGGTGCCAGCGCCAATGGCGTGCTCGTTGTAGTCCATGATTTCCACGGCCACCGGCATGGCCGATGCCAGCGCTTCCAGGGCGCCGTTGCCCTTGCCGCGCCAGTGCACGGTTTCGCCGTCGCTGTGCACTTCCACGTCGACCTTGCTGTTGCCGTTCTCTTCCTGCAGGCGGTGGCTGACCAGCGCGTACGGCACGTTGGCTTGCAGGTATTCCTTGTGCAGCAGCGCGTAGATCTGCTGGGCGGTCATTTCCAGGCCCAAGCGGTCGGTTTCACCCTGTACCACCTGGCTGAACTCGATCTGCATGCGGCGCGGCAGGCTGATGCCGTATTCCTGCTCCAGCAGGTAGGTGATGCCACCCTTGCCCGACTGGCTGTTGACGCGGATCACGGCCTCGTAGCTGCGGCCAATGTCGGCCGGGTCGATCGGCAGGTAAGGCACTTCCCACAGGGTATCGTCCTGCTGCTGGGCGAAGCCCTTGCGGATGGCGTCCTGGTGGGAGCCGGAGAATGCGGTGTGCACCAGGTCGCCGACGTACGGGTGACGTGGGTGCACCGGGATCTGGTTGCACTCCTCGACGACTTTGCGCACGCCGTCGATGTCGGAGAAGTCCAGCTCCGGGTTCACGCCCTGGGTGTAGAGGTTCAGGGCCAGGGTCACCAGGTCGACGTTGCCGGTACGCTCGCCGTTGCCGAACAGGCAGCCTTCCACGCGGTCGGCACCGGCCATCAGGCCCAGCTCGGTGGCGGCAACGCCGGTGCCACGGTCGTTGTGGGTGTGCAGGCTGATGATCACGCTGTCACGGCGCGACACGTTGCGGCCGAACCATTCGATCTGGTCGGCATAGATGTTCGGGGTGCTGACTTCCACGGTGGCCGGCAGGTTGAGAATCACCTTGTGCTCAGGCGTCGGGTTCCACACCTCGATCACGGCGTCGCAGACTTCCTTGGCGAACTCCAGCTCAGTGGCGCTGAAGGTTTCCGGCGAGTACTGGAACGTCCACTGGGTTTCCGGCTGCTGCGCGGCGTATTTGACGAACAGCTTGGCGGCGTTCACGGCAATGTCCTTCACGCCTTGCTTGTCCTGGTTGAAGACAATCTTGCGGAAGGAAGGCGACGTGGCGTTGTACAGGTGCACGATGGCCTTCTTGGCGCCCTTGAGCGATTCGAAGGTGCGCGCGATCAGGTCTTCACGCGCCTGGGTCAGCACCTGGATGGTGGTGTCCTCAGGGATGTGATTGTCTTCGATCAGGGTGCGAACGAAGTCGAAATCGGTTTGCGAAGCCGACGGGAACGAGGCTTCGATCTCTTTCACGCCCACGCTGACCAGGGTCTTCCAGAAGCGCAGTTTCTTGACCGCGTCCATCGGCTCGATCAGCGACTGGTTACCGTCGCGCAGGTCCGAGCTGCACCAGATAGGCGCGGTGGTGATGGTCTTGTTCGGCCAGGTGCGGTCAGGCAGGTTCACCTGGGCGAAGGCGCGGTATTTGGACGACGGATCTTTGAGCATGGTCATGGTGGGCAATCCTTGTTGTGCGGCCTGTGAAAAGGGCCTGCCGGTCATTCGAAAAAGGAGGGGCGAGGCGACGCGATTCAGCGTGGCAGTCGTGCACTGACCAGGCTTAGGCAGCGGTGTTGACGAAGGAGAATGAGGGTGTGAAGAGTTTTCATGCCTTCAACCCTAACCATTGCGGCAGGGGATGGCAAGCATCTGTAAAACTTTGAGATAAGTTATCTCGTTCGGCAATATTTTGAGCTTTTATTTCTATCTGTGCCGGTTTTTTGAGTTTTTATTGTTGTCCGTCCAGCGCCCGCGCAATCCATCACAGCATGCCAATCACGGTGGCAGCGGCCATAGGCCGCGCCCACGCGTACGCTCAAGGCTGAAACGCCCCAATGAAAATCGCCGGGTCTACCCGTGCATCATTGAGGCTGACGTTCCAATGCATATGCGGCCCGGTCGCCCGCCCGGTCATGCCCACGCGGCCCACCACCGCGCCACGCGCCAGATCCTGGCCAACCTTCACGTCAACCTTGGACATGTGGCAGAACATACTGATAAAGCCCTGGCCATGGTCGACGAACACGGTATTGCCGTTGAAAAAGTAGTTGCCGATCAAAATGACCTTGCCGGCCGCCGGGGTCTTGATCGGCGTACCGGCCGGTACCGCGAAGTCCAGGCCGGCATGGGGGTTGCGTTCTTCGCCGTTGAAGAAGCGGCGCACGCCGAAGCGGCTGGACAGCGGGCCGTTCACCGGCTTGTCCAGCAGCAGGTTGCTGGGCGTGCCGGGGCTGAAGCTGCGGTAGGCCTTGAGCTGTTCGGCCAGCTCTGATTCAAAGCGCTTGAGGTCGGCCGGGTTCGGGTTGACCTGGCGGTTGTTCTTCAAGGTGATGTGCTGTTCGGGGTAGTGCTTGCTGCCCACCACGAAGCCCAGGCTGCGCCGGTCCCCGGTGGTGATCCGCGCGGCGCCCGGCTTCTGGGTCAGCGGCAGGCCGACGATGGCGCGCCAGTTCTGCTGTTCGCGTACCACCAGCACCGGCTTGCCGTCGAAGAACGCCTTGGGCGCCTGCGCCGCCGTGCCCAGGTCAACCACCGCCACGCCGCCCGGCACCGGCTTGTTCAGCAGGCGGGTCAGGTAGCTGTCGGCCTGGGCGTTACAGGCCAGGCACAACAGGAGCAAAGCGGGCAGCAGGCGGCGCATGGTTCAGTCCAGTAGCGAGAGGGTGACCGGGGTCAGGTGGTTGTCTTCGACGCGCACCTGCAACTCGCCTTCGCCCAGCTTCGCGGTCAGGCGCTGGCCGGTGCGGGTCTGCTCGGCGTTGCGGATGGCGTTGCCGCGCTCGTCCAGCAGAATGCTGTAGCCACGGCTCAGGGTCGCCAGGGGGCTGACGATGTGCAGGGTCTGCATTTGGTTGGTCAATTGTACGCGGCGGGCCTTGAGGCCTTCGCGCATTGCACGCGGCAGGCGTTCGGCCAGGCTGTCGACGCGCTGGCGCAGCATGGCCAGGGTGCGGCCCGGGTGCTGGCCGGCCAGGCGCGTTTCCAATTGCGCCAGACGGTGCTTGCGCAGGTTGAGGCGCTGTTCGAAGGCGCGGCGCAGGCGCATGTCCAGGTCGTCCAGGCGCTGGGCTTGCTGGCGCAGGCGTTCGCCGGGGTGGCGCAGACGCTTGGTCAGGCCTTCCAGGCGCAGGCGGTCGTGGGCCAGGCGGTTCTGGATGCGCATCAGCAGGCGCCGCTGCAGGCTTTCCAGGCGCCGTTGCAGGTCGCTGCTGTCGGGCGCCAGCAGTTCGGCAGCGGCCGAGGGTGTAGGCGCGCGCACGTCGGCGACGAAGTCGCTGATCGATACATCGGTTTCGTGGCCCACGGCGCTGACGATGGGCGTCACGCAGGCGGCGATGGCGCGGGCCACGGCCTCTTCGTTGAAGCACCACAGATCTTCCAGCGAGCCGCCGCCACGGGCCAGGATGATCGCGTCAAAGCCGCCGGCGTCAGCCAGGCGGATGCCGCGCACAATCTGGTTGATGGCTTCGCGGCCCTGCACGGCGGTGGGGATCAGCGTCAGCTCGACCTGCGGCGCGCGGCGGCGGAACACGCTGATGATGTCGCGAATCACCGCGCCCGTGGGCGAACTGACAATACCGATGCGCTGGGGGTGAGCGGGCAGGGCGACCTTGCGCTCGCTGCTGAACAGGCCTTCGCTGCTGAGCTTGTCTTTCAGTGCGTCGAACGCCAGCCGCAGCGCGCCGTCACCGGCCGGCTCCACGGTGTCGAGAATCAGCTGGTAGTCGCCTCGGCCCTCGAACAGCGAGACCTTGCCGCGCACCTTCACCGCCAGCCCGTCCTTGAGCGCCTGGCGCACCCGCTGGGCGTTCTGGCGGAACAGCGCGCAACGCACCTGGGCGCCGCTGTCCTTGAGGGTGAAATACACATGGCCGGACGCCGGGCGGGCGAGGTTGGAGATTTCACCTTCCACCCAAATGCTGCTGAACACGTCTTCGAGCAGCACGCGCGCGCGACCGTTGAGCTGGCTGACAGTGAGGACCTCGCGGTCCAGGCCGAGAACGGCAAAAGGGTCTTTGATCATGGGGGCATCATAAGGGGAATAAGCCGATGGAGCTACGTTGGCAATACAGTGGGAGTATCTACAGCGCGGTGCAGAACTCGCTGACGAGGGGGGAGGCGTCTTTGCGGCACGCCAGCGCCACAGTGCTTTCGCACGGCTCCTGCAGATCGATCAGGCACACCCCCGCCGGCGCCAGCGTCGCCATCGACACGGGCAGCAGCGCCACGCCAAACCCGGCCTGAATCAACTGCAACTGCGTGGTCTTGCGCGACAGCACCTGCGCGGCGCGGGGAAAGAACCCCGCGTGCAGGCACAACTGCGCCGACAGGTAGCTCAGGCCACCGCGCTGCTGATGGGGGATGGACACGAACGCCTCATCCACCAGCGCCTTCAGGCTCACCCGCTCACGCCCTGCCAGCCGATGGTCGGCCGCCACCGCCAGTTGCAGCGGTTCGGTGAACAATGGGCGCAGCACAATGCCTTCGCGCTGGCGCAGCACCGGCAAACGCAGCAGGCCCACGTCCAGGCGCTGTTCGTGAATGTCCTGCAGTTGCGCTTCCGACGACTGTTGGGCCACGTCCACGCTAACGCCCGGCTGTTGCGCCAGGTAGGCCTTGAGGTTGGCCAGTAGCGCCCCGGTCAGCGGCACGGTGCTGGAATGACTGAGGCGTATCAGCCCGCGCTGGCCACGGCCGATTTCCCGGGCGGCGACGCTGGCCTTGTCCAATTCGGCGAGCATCGCGCGGGCGCGGGGCAGGAAAGCTTCGCCCGCAGGCGTCAGGCGCGGCTGGCGGGCGGTGCGCTCGAACAGCAGGGTGCCGAGTTCGCTTTCCAGCTCCTTGATCTGCCGGCTCAAGGCCGATTGGGCGATGAACAGCCGCTCGGACGCGGCACTGAAGCTGCCGCTATCAGCGATGTCCACGAAGTAGTGCAGTTGCCGGGTCGAAATCATGCTATGCCGTATCGAGATGAGTAATGGGCTAATTGCATATTAGTCGGCATGGCTTGCCGCTGGCTAAAGTGATCGCCTCTCACCGAAGGAAGTACCGGAAATGGAGCTGTTGAGCGCGTTGCCTTTCTCGCCGCTGGCCTGGCTGGGCATGGCCTTGGGCATCATCGTCGCCTACGTGGTGTTCGGCATCGCCGGGTTTGGCACAGCGCTGGTCGCCGGCCCGGTGCTGATTTGCTTCATGCCCCTGGCGCGGATCATTCCGCTGCTGGTGCTGCTGGACTTCATCGCCGCCTTCAGCAACCTGCTGCCCTCGCGCAAGGACGTGGCTGGGGCTGAGCTCAAGCGCCTGTTGCCGTGCATGGCGGTGGGCTGCACCCTGGGGGTGTTCTTCCTGCTTAACCTGCAGTCGCGCCTGTTGCTGTTGCTGATGGGGGTGTTCATCACGGCCTACGCCCTTTATAGCCTGCTGGTAAAGGTGCGCCCTGGCAGCCTGCGGGCGTTGTGGGCGCTGCCCATGGGTGTGGTCGGCGGCTTGTTTGGCGCCTTGTTCGGCAGCGGCGGCTTCCTTTATGCCATTTATCTGAACGCGCGGTTGGAGAAAGAGCCCGCGCGGGCCACCCAGAGTGCGTTGATCAGTTGCAGCACGGTGGTGCGCCTGAGCCTGTTCGTGATCGCCGGCGTTTACTCCGACGGCGCCTTGCTGGTACTGGGCGCGGCGCTGCTGCCGCCCATGGCCGCAGGCTTGTGGCTGGGACGGCGGCTGACGCTGAACATGACCCGCGAGCAGTTCGTGCGGCTGGTGAACTGGCTGGTGCTGGCCAGCGGTATCGCGCTGATCGGTCGCTACCTGGGTGCTTGACCTGCTGGCTCACGGGATTATGCTGCGCCCATTTACACGCCCGCGCAGGTCCGTTGTCATGAATTCGCAAAGCATTGTCGTCCCGTTGATCTCCAGCTTTCCCGGGCGCGAAGGCAAGGCCCGGCGGGTGCTGCGCTGGTTGTCGCAGAAAAACATCATCGAAGAACAGCTGACCACCTGCGGCCGCACCGGCAACGGCATGGGCTATGCCATCGGCCCAGGCGCCCGTGCCGTGGTCGAGTACCCCGAGCGCCTGCCGTTCGGCCAGCCGATCAACGGTCTGGAGCTGGTGACCAAGCGCTGCATCTTCACTCCCACCCTGAATTTCAAGGAGGAGGCGGGCTGCCCCGAGTGCCGCCAGGAGATCGGCGAAGCGTTGTTCGACAGCCTGGAAGAGTGGATGCCCGGCCACACCGATAACTTCATGTGCCCGGAATGCCGGCACGAAGACGACATCAATGGCTTCCTTTACTTGCAGCCGTGCGCCTTTTCCAACCTGGGCTTCATCTTCAACGGCTGGGCCGATGCACAGTTCAAGCCTGAGTTTCTCGCTGAATTTGGCGAACGCCTGGAGCGCAAGGTGAGGGTGGTACGCGTCGATATTCAGGGTGCGACGTAATCTCCTACCGGTATACGTTGAGCATCGGCGGGGGGATAGGTATAATGGCGCGCTTCCAATTTTCCCGCTCGGGAGCCCCCGCGATGCTGCGTATCAGCCAAGAAGCACTGACCTTCGACGACATTCTCCTCGTACCCGGTTATTCCGAAGTACTGCCTAATGAAGTCAGCCTCAAGACTCGTTTGACCCGTGGCATCGAGCTGAATATCCCCCTGGTTTCCGCCGCCATGGATACCGTGACCGAAGCCCGTCTGGCCATTGCCATGGCGCAGGAAGGCGGCATCGGCATCATCCACAAGAACATGACCATCGAGCAGCAGGCTGCCGAAGTGCGCAAGGTCAAGAAGTTCGAGGCCGGCGTGGTCAAGGACCCGATCACCATCGAGGCCGACGCCACCGTTCGCGACCTGTTCGAACTGACCCGCCAGCACAACATCTCCGGCGTGCCGGTACTGCACGATGGTGAGCTGGTGGGTATCGTCACTTCCCGTGACGTGCGTTTCGAAACTCGCCTGGAAGCCACCGTTCGCGAAGTGATGACGCCCAAGGAGCGCCTGGTCACTGTGCGCGAAGGCGCCGACAAGAACGAAGTGCGCGAGCTGCTGCACAAGCACCGCCTGGAAAAAGTCCTGATCGTGGACGACAAGTTCCAGCTCAAGGGCATGATGACCGTCAAGGACATCGAGAAGGCCAAGGCCTACCCGCTGGCCAGCAAGGACGACCAGGCTCGCCTGCGCGTCGGCGCCGCGGTCGGCACCGGCAAGGACACCGGCGAGCGCGTAGCCGCCCTGGTTGCCGCCGGCGTTGACGTGGTGGTGGTCGACACTGCCCACGGTCACTCCAAGGGCGTGATCGATCGCGTTCGCTGGGTCAAGGACAACTACCCTCAGGTGCAGGTCATCGGTGGCAACATCGCCACTGGCGCCGCGGCCAAGGCCCTGGTTGAAGCCGGCGCCGATGCCGTCAAGGTCGGTATCGGCCCTGGCTCCATCTGCACCACTCGTATCGTCGCCGGTGTGGGCGTGCCGCAAATCAGCGCCATCGCCAACGTCGCCGCCGCGCTGGAAGGCTCGGGCGTGCCGCTGATCGCCGACGGCGGCATCCGTTTCTCGGGTGACCTGTCCAAGGCCATCGTCGCCGGTGCTTCCTGCGTGATGATGGGTTCGATGTTCGCCGGTACCGAAGAGGCCCCGGGCGAGATCGAGCTGTTCCAGGGCCGTTCGTACAAGGCTTACCGCGGCATGGGTTCGCTGGGCGCCATGTCCCAGGCCCAGGGTTCGTCCGACCGTTACTTCCAGGATTCGGCCGCTGGCGCCGAGAAACTGGTACCGGAAGGCATCGAAGGCCGTGTGCCGTACAAAGGCAGCCTGACCGCCATCATCCACCAGCTGATGGGTGGCCTGCGTTCCTCCATGGGTTACACCGGCAGCGCCAACATCGAAGAGATGCGCACCAAGCCTGAATTCGTGCGTATCACCGGTGCCGGCATGGCCGAATCTCACGTCCACGACGTGCAGATCACCAAGGAAGCGCCGAACTATCGCGTAGGTTGACCCCAGGCGCCCGTGGCTACAGCCCCGGGCGCTTGCTGAATTTTAAGGCGGGGCTGTTCATTGCAGCCCCGTGTTGTTTCCGATTACCACTGACGAGAAATAGTCATGGCCCTCGACATTCACGCCCACCGAATCCTGATTCTGGACTTCGGTTCCCAGTACACCCAGCTGATCGCCCGTCGTGTTCGCGAAATCGGCGTGTACTGCGAGCTGCACCCCTTCGACATGGACGACGAAGCCATTCGCGAATTCGCCCCGCGCGGCATCATCCTGGCCGGCGGCCCGGAATCCGTGCACGAAGCCAACAGCCCGCGCGCACCGCAAGCCGTCTGGGACCTGGGCGTGCCAGTGTTCGGCATCTGCTACGGCATGCAGACCATGGCCGAGCAGCTGGGCGGCAAGGTCGAAGGTTCCGAGCTGCGTGAATTCGGTTATGCCCGCGTTGACGTGGTCGGCAAGAGCCGCATCCTCGACGGCATCGAAGACCACGTCGACGCCGACGGCGTGTTCGGCCTGGACGTGTGGATGAGCCACGGTGACAAGGTCACCCAGATTCCTGAAGGCTTCCACGTACTGGCCAGCACCCCGAGCTGCCCGATTGCCGGCATGGTCGACGACGCCCGTGGCTACTACGGCGTGCAGTTCCACCCGGAAGTGACCCACACCAAGCAGGGTGGTCGCATCCTGTCGCGCTTCATCCTCGACATCTGCGGCTGTGAAGCCCTGTGGACGCCGTCGCACATCGCCGACGACGCCATCGCCCAGATCCGCGCCCAGGTCGGCACCGACAACGTCCTGCTGGGCTTGTCCGGCGGTGTCGACTCGTCCGTGGTCGCCGCCCTGCTGCACAAGGCCATCGGCGACCAGCTGACCTGCGTGTTCGTCGACAATGGCCTGCTGCGCCTGCACGAAGGCGAGCAAGTGATGGCCATGTTCGCCGAGAACATGGGCGTCAAGGTGATCCGCGCCAACGCCGAAGAGCAGTTCCTGAACAACCTGGCCGGTGAAGCCGACCCGGAGAAGAAGCGCAAGATCATCGGCCGTACCTTCATCGACGTGTTCGATGCCGAATCCTGCAAGCTGGAAAACATCAAGTACCTGGCCCAGGGCACCATCTACCCCGACGTCATCGAGTCGGCTGGCGCCAAGAGCGGCAAGGCCCACGTGATCAAGTCCCACCACAACGTGGGTGGCCTGCCGGAGGAAATGAACCTCAAGCTGGTCGAGCCACTGCGTGAACTGTTCAAGGACGAAGTCCGCCGCCTCGGCCTGGAACTGGGCCTGCCGTACGACATGGTCTACCGCCACCCATTCCCGGGCCCGGGCCTGGGCGTGCGTATCCTGGGTGAAGTGAAAAAGGAATATGCCGACCTGCTGCGTCGCGCTGACCACATCTTCATCGAAGAACTGCGCAAGGCCGACTGGTACCACAAGGTCAGCCAGGCCTTCGTGGTGTTCCAACCCGTCAAGTCCGTGGGCGTGGTCGGTGACGGCCGTCGTTACGCGTGGGTTGTGGCCCTGCGTGCCGTTGAAACCATCGACTTCATGACCGCGCGCTGGGCGCACCTGCCTTACGAGCTGCTGGAAACCGTCAGCGGACGCATCATCAACGAGATCGAAGGGATTTCGCGCGTTACCTACGACGTGTCGAGCAAGCCACCGGCGACCATCGAGTGGGAATGATGCGCGGGGCCTGCGGGCCGACGCCAGCATGACGAAAACGCCCGAGGCCTTGGCCTCGGGCGTTTTTCATTGGGGTCCCTGGACCGCTTCGCCCGTGTGCCTAAGTCCGATCAGGCCAAGGCGCTAATCAGTTCGCGCGGTTGGAGGCGAGCTTTAGGTTCTGTACGAGAAACCAGGGGGCGGTGGATTGCGGTGTGGGAGTGCCGCCCAGGCCTAAAACGGCCTCCGGCCAGCCCTGCGATTTTCTCCTGATCCGATTGCCGTCGAGTGGGGGAATGTTTCATTTCTGTCTCAGCGCCAATTCGACGTAAATTGCAGCCATTGATGCCGTAGGCCGGCGGCAATGGTTTTTATGCGCGCCAACAGATTGAATGGCTGATCGATGACAGGGAGACACGGGAATGGCGCTTGAAAGAACCAGCATTAGCCTGCGTATCGGTGCGATGGCGGGCTTCGTCATGACCTCGCTGGTCATAAACCCTGCCTATGGCGCACCGTTCTGTGGTCCGTTCACCGATCAGTCGCCACAAGAGGCAGTCGGGAGTGTTGCTGCGGGTGCCATCGGCCCCGGCTCGGTTATCCATCCCAGGCTGGACCCGAACAAGGATTGCAACGCTGATTCCGGAGCAGCAAGTGCCTGCGGCATAGCGGTGCGGCCTGGTACCCAGGGTGTTGAGCTGACGAGGGCTGACGGCTGGGTATGTATTGGCGTTCCAGGGCGGCGTCCGTTGGACGTGTGGTACGGGTGGGTGCCGGTATCGCGCTGGTTGCGGGCCCCTGACGCCCCGACCCCGGCGACTTCGAGTTGGGCGGGCGTCTGGCAGAACGAGGGCGCCCGTTTGAACATCACGACGCATGAAGCCCGTGTCCACATTGATGGGCACGCCATTTGGCAGGGGAGCTTCTATCCGCGTTTCGGCGATCTGACAATTGATGGGGCGCCGCAGGGGTCGTTGTTGATGAATGTTCTGGGGGCGGACCGGTGTGTGGTAGTCTTCAGGCGCATCGGTGCTTACATCTTCGCCAATGATAACGGTGAGTGTGGCGCTCTGAACGTAACTTTCACGGGCCTGTACCGATTTCGCCCAGGGTTGAAGGTGGTCGCCAGGCAGCAGTAGATTCTGGTCCCAGATTGGGTGTTTCGGGTCAGTTCTGATTCAAGATATTTCCCTGCTTAAGCTTTGTTTTTCCTCTGTGTAAGGTGGGCGCCATTCGCGTTTTGCTTACCACAGGATCTCCTTGCTCATGGCTTTTTCACGCCGAACATTCCTCGCCGGCCTCTGCGGTGTCACGGTCGTTGGCCTTGCGGCGGGCGGTGGGGTGCGTTACTGGTTGGGGCGGCGGGAGAGTGGCGTCGAGCATGCCTACGAACTGATCGCGGCGCCGTTGGATGTGGAGCTGGTCGCCGGCCAGTCGACGACAGCCTGGGCCTTCGGCGGCTCGGTGCCGGGCATGGAGTTGCGGGCCCGTCAGGGCGACTGGCTGCGGGTGCGCTTTATCAATCATTTGAGCGTGCCGACCACTATCCACTGGCATGGCATCCGCCTGCCGCTGGAGATGGATGGCGTGCCCTATGTGTCGCAACTGCCGGTGTTACCCGGCGAGTATTTCGATTACCGCTTCCGGGTGCCGGACGCCGGTAGCTTCTGGTACCACCCCCACGTGGCCAGCGCCGAGCAGTTGGGCCGTGGCTTGGTCGGGCCGTTGATTGTCGAGGAGCGCGAGCCCACGGGGTTTCAACACGAGCGCACACTGAGCCTGAAGACCTGGCACGTGGACGAGCAGGGCGCTTTTCTGCCCTTCAGCGTGGCGCGTGAAGCGGCGCGGGTAGGCACGGCCGGGCGGTTGGCGACGATCAATGGCGCGCCGTTGGCGATAATCGAGGCGCCAGCGCGGCAGGTGGTGCGGGTGCGTTTGCTGAACGTCGATAATACCGTGACTTACCGGATCAACCTGCGCGGCGCGGATGACGCGCGTATTTATGCGCTGGACGGCAACCCGGTGCAGCCGCGGCCGTTGGGCAAGGAATACTGGCTGGGGCCGGGCATGCGCATGTGCCTGGCGGTGCGTATGCCGGCAGTGGGCGAGGAGGTGGCGCTGCGCGACGGCTCGGTGCGCCTGGGCACCTTGCGGGCGGTGCCGGGCAATGACGCGGCGGTGCAGTGGCCGTCGGCCTTGCCCGCGAACCCCGTGGCGGAACCGGACCTGAACAACGCAGAAAAACTCAACTTCAATGTCGAATGGGTAGGCTCTGCGGCTACTCAAGGCGATAATGGCCGGCCTCCCAGCCTGTGGCAGATCAACGGCCAGGCGTGGGACATCAACGACAAGACCTGCGCCGACCGGCCGATCGCCCGGCTGACGCGGGGCAAAAGCTATATTTTCGAATTGAAGAACATGACCCAGTACCAGCACCCGATCCACCTGCACGGCATGACTTTCAAGGTGATTGCTTCCGATCGCCGCGATATCGTGCCGTATTTCACCGACACCTACCTGCTGGGCAAGAACGAGCGGGCCCGGGTGGCGCTGGTGGCGGATAACCCGGGCACGTGGATGTTCCATTGCCATGTGGTCGACCACATGGAAACCGGCCTGATGGCCGCGATCGAGGTGGTGTGATGCGCCAACCACTGATCATCGACCGTAGCCGCGACCAGCATTTCATGCGCGAGGCCCTGGCCCTGGCGGCCCAGGGTGCGGCCATGGGCGAAGTGCCCGTGGGCGCAGTGCTGGTGCAGAACGGCGAAATTGTCGGTCGTGGTTTTAACTGCCCCATCAGCGGCAGTGACCCCAGCGCCCACGCCGAAATGGTCGCCATCCGCGATGCAGCGCAGGCGGTCAGCAACTACCGGCTGCCGGGCAGCACGCTGTACGTGACGCTTGAGCCGTGCAGCATGTGCGCGGGGTTGATCGTGCATTCGCGGGTCAACCGCGTCGTGTTTGGAGCATTGGAGCCCAAAGCGGGGGTGGCGCAGAGCCAGGGGCAATTCTTTACCCAAGGGTTTCTCAACCATCGGGTGTTGATCGAGGGTGGGGTGCTGGCAGATGAGTGCGGGGCGATACTCAGCGAGTTCTTCAAGGCCCGCCGCGCCAAGGTGTAGCAGCGGCCGCCGTTTGGCACGACTACCCGCTCCCACACAAGACCGTTGCTGCTACATACGGCGGGCGGGAATCAGAGCGACGGCGCATCCTGCGCCGGTTTGTCCTTGTTGACCCCCGGCACGTGCAGGTTGCTCTCGGCCACCTGGCCGCCTTCCATCTGTGGCTGGGTTACCCAGGTGAGAATGTCGTAGTAGCGACGAATGTTGGCCACGAAATGCACCGGCTCACCGCCGCGCGCATAGCCGTAGCGGGTCTTGCTGTACCACTGCTTCTGCGCCAGGCGCGGCAGCATTTTCTTCACGTCCAGCCACTTGTTGGGGTCCAGCCCCTCGTTTTTCGCCAGTGTGCGGGCGTCTTCCAGATGGCCGCTGCCGACGTTGTACGCCGCCAGGGCGAACCATGTTCGGTCGGGCTCGCTGATCTTGTCATCCAGTTGGTCGCGCACGTAGGCGAAGTACTTGGCGCCGCCTTCGATGCTCTGCTTCGGGTCCAGGCGGTTGGCCACGCCCATGGCCTGGGCGGTGTTCTGGGTCAGCATCATCAGGCCGCGCACGCCGGTCTTGGAGGTCACATCGGCCTGCCACATGGATTCCTGGTAGCCGATGGCGGCCAACAGGCGCCAGTCCACTTGTTCGTTCTTCGCCGAGGCGTGGAAGTTTTTCTCGAAGTGCGGCAGGCGTTGTTGCAGGTGCTGGGCGAAGGTGTAGGCGCCCACGTAACCGAGCACGTCCACATGGCCGTAGTAACGGTCCTTGAGGCGCTGCAGGGTGCCGTTCTTCTGCACCTTGTCCAGGTAGCTGTTGATTTCGTTGAGCAGGCTGTTGTCTTCGCCGGCGGCCACGGCCCATCGCTGCTGCTGGGCATCGCCGAGGTCGAAGGCCACCCTTACATTTGGAAAATAAACCTGGTTCATGGCGACTTCGTTGGAGTCGACCAGTGTCAGATCGATCTGACCTTCATCCACCATTCGCAGTAGGTCCACAACCTCGACCGCGTCGGATTCTTCGTATTGGATGCCGGGATACTGCTTTTTGAGTTCGGCGAGTTGTGCCGCATGGCTGCTGCCCTTGAGCACCATGATTTTCTTGCCCACCAGGTCGGCG
This sequence comes from uncultured Gammaproteobacteria bacterium, assembly GCA_963816515.1. GTDB lineage: Bacteria > Pseudomonadota > Gammaproteobacteria > Pseudomonadales > Pseudomonadaceae > Aquipseudomonas. Next base: position 3,681,343 of record CAWFKX010000001.1, read on the forward strand.
GCATCGGTGGGGCGTGACTGGCCGTTGCGGTAGATGACCTGTGGGGTCACTTCCAGGTAAGGGTGGGAGAAACGCACCTGGCCCTTGCGCTGGTCGTCGCTGACCAGGCCCGCGGCCGCCAGCACCGGGCCGTTGGGTTTGCCCACCTGGTTGAACAGATCGTCGAGGTTGTCGGCGGTCTCGATCTTCAGCTCCACGCCCAGGTCATCGGCGAATCGCTTGACCAGTTCGTACTCGAAACCGGTTTCGCCGTTGCGGTCCTGGAAGTACGTGGCCGGGCTGTTGCGGGTAATCACGCGCAACACTCCATCCTCCTTGACTCGCTCAAGCGTGCTGGGTTTGTCGACGCAGCCGCTGAGCAACAGAAGGAGACCGGTAGCGATCAGCCATTTGGCATAGCGCGGGCGTGAGGCAGTGTTTGAATGCATCGGTGCAGTATACGCAAAGGCGGGTGGGCGCCATATCTCGACAGCATCGCGCGAGTCTGCTAGGGATCCGGCAGCCTGCGTGGCAGTTGCTGCGGGGAAATTTAGTTGACTCCAGGGACAGGATATGCGCCCCCGTGCCCGGTCAGCGCCACAATTACCGTTTTGGGTGCCTGCGGCGGCGGTTTGCGCTAGAATGCACGGCCTCTAAGCACACCCCTTCCTGAGGCTGTCCCGAAGATGTTGATCCTGCGCGGCGCTCCTGCCCTTTCTGCCTTTCGCCACGGTAAATTACTCGAGCAATTGAGCCAGAAAGTCCCCGCTGTAAGTGGCTTGTATGCTGAATTTGCCCACTTCGCCGAAGTAACCGGCGAACTGACTGCCGATGAGCAACAAGTCCTTGCTCGTCTTCTCAAGTACGGCCCGAGCGTGCCGGTGCAGGAGCCCAACGGCCGCCTGTTCCTGGTCATGCCGCGCTTTGGCACCATTTCGCCCTGGTCGAGCAAGGCCAGCGATATTGCCCACAACTGCGGCCTGGGCAGCGTCAAGCGCCTGGAGCGTGGCATTGCCTTCTATGTGGGCGGCGAGTTCACCGACGACGAAGCGCAACTGATCGCCGGCCTGCTGCACGACCGCATGACCCAAGTGGTGTTGAGCAAGCTCGAAGAGGCCGCCGGCCTGTTCAGCCATGCCGAGCCCAAGCCGCTGACCGCGGTCGACGTGCTGGGTGGCGGCCGTGGCGCGCTGGAAAAAGCCAACGTCGAGCTGGGCCTGGCCCTGGCCGAGGACGAGATCGACTACCTGGTCAAGAGCTTCGAAGGGCTGGGTCGCAACCCCCACGACATCGAACTGATGATGTTCGCCCAGGCCAACTCCGAGCACTGCCGCCACAAGATCTTCAACGCCAGTTGGGACATTGACGGCCAGAGCCAGGAAAAAAGCCTGTTCGGCATGATCAAGAACACCTACCAGATGCACAACGAAGGCGTGCTGTCGGCTTACAAGGACAACGCCTCGGTGATCGTCGGCAGCGTCGCCGGCCGCTTCTTCCCGAACCCTGAAACCCGCCAGTACGGCGCGGTGCAGGAGCCGGTGCACATCCTGATGAAGGTGGAAACCCACAACCACCCGACCGCCATCGCGCCATTCCCGGGGGCCTCCACCGGTTCCGGCGGCGAGATCCGCGACGAAGGTGCTACCGGCCGCGGCGCCAAGCCGAAAGCCGGCCTCACTGGCTTCACCGTATCCAACCTGAACATTCCCGGCTTCGAACAGCCTTGGGAAAAGGCCTACGGCAAGCCCGAGCGCATTGTCACCCCGCTGGACATCATGATCGACGGCCCGCTGGGCGGCGCCGCGTTCAACAACGAATTCGGTCGTCCGGCCCTGACCGGCTACTTCCGTACCTTCGAACAGGCCATCGACACTCCGCACGGTGAAGAAGTGCGCGGTTACCACAAGCCGATCATGCTGGCGGGCGGCATGGGCAACATCCGCGCCGAACACGTGCAGAAAGGCGAGATCACCGTCGGCTCCAAGCTGATCGTGCTCGGCGGCCCGGCCATGCTCATCGGCCTGGGCGGCGGCGCGGCTTCCTCCATGGCCACCGGCACCAGCTCGGCGGACCTGGACTTCGCCTCGGTACAGCGCGAAAACCCGGAAATGGAACGCCGCTGCCAAGAGGTCATCGACCGCTGCTGGCAGCTGGGCGACAAGAACCCGATCAGCTTCATCCACGACGTGGGCGCGGGCGGCCTGTCCAACGCCTTCCCGGAACTGGTCAACGATGGCGGCCGTGGCGGCCGCTTCGAGTTGCGCAACGTGCCTAACGACGAGCCGGGCATGGCGCCGCTGGAAATCTGGAGCAACGAATCCCAGGAACGCTACGTGCTGGCTGTCGACGCCGCCGACTTCGAGCGCTTCCAGGCCATCTGCGAGCGCGAGCGCTGCCCGTTCGCGGTAGTGGGCGAGGCCACCGCCGAGCCGCAACTGACCGTGACCGACAGCCACTTCGGCAACAACGCCGTCGACATGCCGCTGGAAGTGCTGCTGGGCAAGGCCCCGCGCATGCACCGCAGCGCCGTGCGCGAAAGCGAACTGGGCGACGCCTTCGACCCGGCCGAGCTGGACCTGGCCGAGTCCATCGAGCGCGTGCTGCACCACCCTGCGGTGGCCAGCAAGAGCTTCCTGATCACCATCGGCGACCGCACCATCACCGGCCTGGTCAACCGCGACCAGATGGTCGGCCCGTGGCAGGTACCGGTGGCCGACGTTGCCGTCACCGCCACCAGCTTCGACGTCTACACCGGTGAAGCCATGGCCATGGGCGAGCGTACGCCGCTGGCGCTGCTCGATGCCCCGGCATCGGCACGCATGGCCGTGGGTGAGACCCTGACCAACATCGCCGCTTCGGCGATCGCGAAAATGTCCGACATCAAACTGTCGGCCAACTGGATGTCCGCTGCAGGCCACCCGGGTGAAGACGCGCGCCTGTACGACGCGGTGAAAGCCGTGGGCATGGAACTGTGCCCTGAGCTGGGCATCACCATTCCAGTGGGCAAGGACTCCATGTCCATGAAGACCCGCTGGAGCGAAGAGGGCGCCGAGAAGAGCGTGACCTCGCCGATGTCGCTGATCATCACCGGCTTCGCCCCGGTGGTCGACATTCGCAAGACCCTGACCCCGCAACTGCGCATGGACAAGGGCCTGACCGACCTGGTGCTGATCGACCTGGGCCGTGGCCAGAACCGCATGGGCGCCTCGATCCTGGCCCAGGCCCACGCCAAGCTGGCCAAGGCCGCGCCGGACGTGGACGACCCGGAAGACCTGAAAGCCTTCTTCGCCGTTATCCAGGGCCTGAACGCCGACGGCCACCTGCTGGCCTACCACGACCGTTCCGATGGCGGCCTGCTGACCACCGTGATGGAAATGGCCTTCGCCGGCCACTGCGGCCTGGACCTGCACCTGGACACCCTGGCGCACGCCAAGGAAGAGATCAACGCCATTCTCTTCAACGAAGAGCTGGGCGCGGTCATTCAGGTTCGCCAGGACGCCACCGCCGACATCCTTGCCCAGTTCAGCGCTGCCGGCCTGGGTGACTGCGTGGCCGTGATCGGCCAGCCGATCAACAATGGCCACGTGCACATCAGCTTCAACGGCGAGCCATTGTTCGAAGGCGACCGCCGTCTGCTGCAACGCCAGTGGGCCGAGACCAGCTACCAGATCCAGCGCCTGCGCGACAACGCCGACTGCGCCGATCAGGAATTCGATGCACTGCTGGAAGAAGACAACCCGGGCCTGAGCGTCAAGCTGGGCTTCGACGTCAACGACAACGTCAGCGCACCGTACATCAAGACCGGCGTTCGTCCTCAAGTGGCGGTGCTGCGCGAGCAGGGCGTCAACGGCCAGGTGGAAATGGCCGCGGCGTTCGACCGCGCCGGCTTCAACGCCATCGACGTGCACATGAGCGATATCCTCGCCGGCCGCGTCGACCTGAACGAGTTCAAGGGCCTGGTGGCCTGTGGTGGCTTCAGCTACGGTGACGTGCTGGGTGCCGGTGAAGGCTGGGCCAAATCGGCGTTGTTCAACGCCCGTGCCCGCGATGCGTTCCAGCAGTACTTCGAGCGCAACGACACCTTCACCCTGGGCGTGTGCAACGGTTGCCAGATGATGTCCAACCTGCACGAGCTGATCCCGGGCACCGAATTCTGGCCACACTTCGTGCGCAACCGCTCCGAGCAGTTCGAGGCGCGGGTGGCGATGGTCGAGGTGCAGAAATCCAACTCGGTGTTCCTGCAGGGCATGGCCGGTTCGCGCATGCCGATCGCCATCGCCCACGGCGAAGGCCACGCGGAATTCGCCAACGAGCAGGCGCTGATCGAAGCCGATGTTTCGGGTTGCGTGGCGCTGCGTTTCGTCGACAACCACGGCAAGGTCACCGAAGCCTACCCGGCCAACCCGAACGGTTCGCCGCGCGGGATCACCGGCCTGACCAGCCGCGACGGGCGCGTTACCATCATGATGCCGCACCCGGAGCGTGTGTTCCGTGCCGTGCAGAACTCGTGGCGTCCGGATGACTGGAATGAAGACGCGGCGTGGATGCGCATGTTCCGCAACGCGCGCGTCTGGGTGAACTGAGGCCGTGTACAAGCTCGCCTTTTTCGTTCCCCCCAGCCATGTGGAGGCTGTCAAAAGCGCTGTGTTCGCCGCCGGTGGCGGTCGCATCGGCGCCTACGACAGCTGTGCCTGGCAGGTGCTGGGCCAGGGCCAGTTCCGCCCCATGGATGGCGCGACGCCGTTCCTGGGGCAGACCGGGCAGCTGGAACAGGTAAAGGAATGGAAAGTCGAGCTGGTCGTGGCTGATGAGTTGATCGAGCAGGTGGTGGCTGCGCTCAAGCACAGCCACCCCTACGAGACACCCGCCTATGAAGTCTGGCGCCTTGCCGATTTCTGAGCACCTTTGACGCGGCCTGGCGGCCGCTGCTACCGGTTCCTGTAGCAACGGCCGCCAGGCCGCGTCAGCGGTTCATGCTTAACCCTCCTTGTGCTTGATGCCCCCTTGTAACGTCTGCTGCCGGTCATGGCCCTTGGTGCGTATCAGCCCCAGGTCCGACGTCTGGTCGGTGCGGTCTGGCGTGCCGGTGAACGCGTTGATCAGGTTTTGGGTCATTTCTTCCGGTACCAGCGAAACCTTGCCCTCGAAGCCAAACAAGTGATCAGTGCCACTCTGGCTGCTGGTGCTCACGCTGCTGCCGCCCAGGTCCACCGTGCCCTTGGCGCTTTTCAGCAAGGCGCCCTCCAGCCGAGTGTCGCCTTCCACGTTCAATGCGATGCCATCGCGGCCATTGAGCAGGGTTTGCGCGCTGGCGGTATCACGTTGCTGCTTGCTGACGTCCAGGTGCAACGTGGGGGCGATGCCCGGGTCGGCTTTCTGTAAGGCCCCGCCGACTGTCTCCTTCACTTTGCCCGCCACCGGCCCAGCCAGGGCGCTGGCGCCATTGAGCAGGCCCTGGGGATTTTTCTCGGCGTTCAGGCGGCCGTCCAGGTCGACCTTGTAGCCGTTGACCCGGTCCTGCTGGCTGGCCACCACCAGGTCGCCGGCGACAGTGCCGTTGATCTGCTCTGCGTCGATTTTCACGCTGCTCAGGTGGGCATCGCCACGGCTGTCCAGTTGCAGCCGGTCGACCTTGACCTGGCTGTTGGCGTGGGTGCTGCTGTCGAGTTTGTCCAGGTTCAAGGTGGCGCGGCCGTGCACGGCGCTGTAGCCCTTGGCGGCGTCGGTGGTCGCCGCGCCATTCACGGCCAGCCCCACGCCCACGGCCTTGTTGTTGCGCTGCTCGGACGAGGTTGCGCCGCGCACCACGATGCCGCCCTTGCTGCTGTTCAGCGCCAGCGTGTCGGCATTGACGTTCAGGCCCTGAAGGTCGACGGCAGCCGAGTCGCTGCTGGCGCTGGTTACCCGCGCAGCGCGGCCGATATGCCACTCGCCGCCCTTGGCCAGGTCGCTGGTTTCATCGACCTGGGCCAATTGCAGGCTGCCGCCCAGCCCGCCAGCGCTGCCATTGAGCGATACGCTGGCCTGAGCGCCGCCGCCATAGGTGCGCCCGGTTGCCCGGTGGCTGTCGTGGGCGCTGTCGACCTGCACCTTGCCGCCTGCGTCGAGGGTGAGGCTGGCCACCGGTTGTTCGACGCTGCCCATGCGCGGCGCCTGCAGGCGCAACGCCTTGCCGGCCTCGATATTGACGGCAGCCGGGGTGTCGAAGGCCACGGGCCGCGCCTGGCGGTCATCGCTGTCACCGTGCTGATAGCTGCCGATGGCGCTGCCACCCAGGGTCTTGCCGGGCACCGGGCTGGTGCCGCCCTTGGCCCAGGCCGCGCCATCGATGTGCCGTTGCTGTTCGACTTGCCGGTCGTGGGCCGCGGTAAAGTCGAGCGCGCCGCCGCCGTTGATCTGCATAGCGCCGCCACTGCGCCACTGGCTGCCCTCGTAACGCCCATCGCTGCCCAGTTGCACCTGAATGCCAGCCCGGCCGTCGATCAGGCTGGGCACGGCAGTGGCAGTGTCCCGGCTGGTGTGCAGCGAGCTGCCGCTGCCGACCACTTTGGCGTTGATGTCGGTGCCGGTATTGGTGTCCACGCGCAGGCGGGTGTCAGCGTCCAGGCGGTTGAGGGTGTTGACCTCGCGATTGAAGCTGGCCTGCTGATCATGGCGCCCGGCGTTGATCTGTACCTCGCCAGCAGAGGCCTGGTAGCGGGTACCGATGTCGAGCAGGGTGTCGGTGGCATTGACCTCGACCTGCGCACCGGTCACCCGTGGCACCTGGGCGGTTTCGCGCGTGAGCGAGGTGTCGCGTTGCTGGTGTTCGACAATCAGGTCGGCGCCCAGGCTGGGCGCAAACAGGTTGTCTTCCACGCCCTGCTGCTGGAAGCGGCTTTGCTCGTCACCCTTGACCACCTTTTCGATGGGGCGGGTGATGTCGGTGTATTCCAGCGTGCCGGCCAGCAGCCCGCGGCTGTTGCCAGTGGCTTGGCGTTGCTGGTGCTGGTCATGCACGGCGCGTTGGCTGATTGAATCGAACGTCTGGCGGGTCAGGCCCTTGCTGGCGATGACCGAGCCGTCGTTGCTCAGCGTGCTGCCCTTCAGGTACTGGTCGCCCTGGCTGTCCAGGGTGGTGGGCGTGTGAGTGGTATCGGCGCTTTCGTCGGCGCGGGTCACATAGCCGCCAGTGAACGCCGAGCCGACGCGGTCCATGCCACCGGTGACGCGCAGGGTGCCATCGGTCGTGCTCTGCTGGTCCTTGTCGGTGGCGCTGTTCTGGCTGGCAAGCAGGTTGACGTCGGGGGCGTTGATTTCGGTGCGGGTCTGGCTGGTGACGCTGGCGCCTTTCATCAGCACGCGGGTATCGCTGTCGACGGTGACGGTGTCACCGTTCAATTGGCTGCCGACGCTGGTGCTGGCCGTCGTTTGCTGGTGGCGCTGGTCCACCGCGTAACCGACATCGGCATGGTACTGCTTGCTGCCGTCCTTGCCGTCGGCAGCCGCCCGGGTTTCGCCTACCGCGACCTTGAAGCCCTGGCTGCGGGTGCGGGTGTCGCGCTCGGTGCTGTCCACGGCCGGCAGCAGCTCGACGCCGGCCTTGGCATCCAGCGCCAGCGTGCCGCCGGCACTGGCCCGCGAGCCCACGAGCACGGCCTTGTCGGTGGCCTCGATACGCAGGTTGCTTTGCGCGCTGAAGTCACTGCCGCGCTGACGGGCGCTGCGCTGGCGGTCGTTGACGGTGTTGCCGAACAGGTGGCCGCCCACCAGGTCGCCACGGAAATCCTGCTGTTGTTGCGAGTAGGCGACTGGCACGCTGTCCAGGCTCACCTGGCCGGCGGTGCGCAGGGTCCCCTCGCCCTGGCTGTGCAGGCGGCTGCCGCGTATCGCCACGTCACCGACGCTGTCGATGCTCACGGTGGCGCCGGTCAGCTCGCTGCCCCGGGCGGTTTCAGTCACCGTGGTGGTATTGCTGTCACCGCGCCACAGGTGCTTGCGGTGCCGGACGGTCTCGAACACTTCCTCGTTGTCGGTGGCGGCGTCGATATGCAGCTGGGCGCCAGTCTCGATGCGCAGTTGCCCGGTGGCCTGGACCGTGGCAGCGAGCAGTCGCATGTCGCCGCCGGCTTGCAAGTAAATGTTGCCGTCTGATTCCAGGCGGGTGGCCCGGTGCTCGTTGTTCGTCTTGGTGGTGCGCTTGGAGTATTCCTCGGTCGGGATGAACCATGCCTTGTGGTTCGATTGCTCGTGTTCCTGGGTAATTCGCTCGCGGGTGAGGGTGTCCAGGCGCAGGGTTTTTCCGGCCGTGGCGGTGATGCCGGTGCCCGAGATATCCACCGCGGTCGCGCGCAGATCATCGTTGGTGTCCAGGCGGACCTCGCCGGCGGTGGCGCGAATTACGCCGTTGCGGCTGCGGTCACCGCTGATTTCCAGGGCCCCCCGGGCCTGGATGTTGACCCCGTCACGGCCCTCGAGCAGGGCGCTGGGAATTTTTACCCCGGCGCCGTCTGCCGTGCTGATGATGCTGATGCGCCCGCCGCGCATGGCGCCCAGCAGGCGCGCGTCGACGGGTGCGCCCGTATTGGCCGAGGTGCTCAGCACCACACGGTCGGCGGCGGCCACGGTGTTGCGCCCGAGCATGATGTCCAGGTCGTCGCGCGCGCTCAGGCCCCCCTCCACGTCCAGCACCGGGGTGATCAGCTCCAGCGCCCCGTCGGGGTTGCTGGCGCCGCCTTCACCGATGGTCATGACCCCGCGTTCATGGCTGGCGTTGAGCCGCACGATCTGGCCGTCCTCCAATTCCGGGATGCCCACCAGGAAGCTGGCGCGGTTGGCGTTGATGAAGCTGGCGCCGTTGAGGCTGATGCCATTGGGGTTGGCCAGCAGGTAGTCGGCGCGCTGGCCGAAGATTTCCTGGGCGCCCTGAATGTGCGAAGGGCTCACGCCGCTGACCTCAAGCACGATGGCGCTGGCGGCGTGGCCCTGAAAGTGGCGGTTGGCTTCCAGTGTCGGCCCCAGTTGCGCCTGGCCTGCGTGCAGCGAGTTGTTCAGTACCAGGCCCTGGGGGCCCACGTTGTAGTCGCTGAAGCTGTTGTGGGAGACGCCCCTGGCGTTCGGGGCGACGATCTCCAGGGCGGGCACGCCCTGCTGCTCGCTGAGCGCGGCCTGGCCCGGCAGCGGCACCACGGCGTCGCTCAGGGCTGGCAGGCTGTAGCCGAGCAGGGCGGCGGACACCGCCCATCGCAGGCGGTTGAGGGTAAAGCGGGCAGGTCGCTGATTCATGTTGTTATCTCTCTTGTTGATGAGTCAGAAGTCCAGTTTCAGCTCCATGTTCCAGAAGCCTGGTTCTGCAGGCGGGCCATCCTTGATCACCACGGCGTGGCGATAATCGAGTGTCACTTCAGCGCCGGGCCAGGCCAGGCTGGCGCCGGCGCTGATGCCGGCCAGCGCCGGATACTGGCGGTCACGGGTCCAGCCGCCCCAGCCACGGCCGTAATCGACCGCCACGTGCGGGGTCAGTACCAGGCCGGGGCGCAGCGCCAGGGCCATCGCCAGGCTGTTGCGCCACACGGCGGCGCTGTCGGCGCTGATGTTGCTGTCGCGCAAACCGCGTACGCTGGCGGAACTGCTGAGCAGCCACTGTTCGCTGGCGGGCAGGCGGCCGGGGCTGTACTGGGTTTCCAGGCTGCTGTCCCAGCGCCATTGGTAGCCCTTGCCGGGCCACGTCTGGGTGCGCAGGGCCGCCATCCGCCATTGCTGGAACGCCCGGCTGTCGGCGCCCAGCCACGGCAGGCTGTGGCCGTACCCCAGCTGCGCGCTCCAGGTGGCGCGGCCGAGCCACAGCAGGCTGAGGTCGATACCGGCGCTGGTCTGGCGTGGGTCGCTGACGGCTTGGCGCGTGGCGTCGAACCAGCGTTGCAGCTGCTTCTGGTCCAGGCGCAGGCTGGCGCTGAGCAGGGTCTGCTGATTGCGCCATAACAGGCGACTCAGGCTCAGGCCGTGGCTTTGGCTGGCCAGTTCGCTGCGGTAGTGCCCGATGGGGGTGAACGCTACCTGCTGGCTGCGCCCCAGGCTGGCGCCCAGGGTCCACGGGCCGTACGGCACGGTGTAGTAAAGGCCCAGGCTGCGGCTGTAATGGGGGGCGTTGCCAAACGTGCTGAACAGGCTCATGTGCAGGACGTCGTTGAGGTGCAATGGATTGTCGCGGCTCACCACCAGGCTGGCGCCGTGACGGCCCGCCACTTGATCGCCGCCGTTGCCGTAGCGGGCGCGCAGGTGCCACGGGGAGCGTTGGCTGCGGGCGCTGAGGATGACCCTGGAACCGCCGTCAAGCTCGCCGGGCATGACCCGGGCTTCAAGGTCGATGCTGCGCAGGCGGTTGAGTTGATCGAGGCCTTGCTCCAGGGTGGGCAGGTGCAACGGCTTGCCGATCAGCGCCGGGAACGCACCGTGCAGTGATACCGGCAGCTGTTCGTCGGCCAGCTCGATGGATTCGACGAAGCCCTCATCGATGCTGATCGCCAACGGTTCGCCGTCACTTGGCGCTTGCACCGGGTAGGCGCGTGCAGCGATATACCCGCGCGCCACGTAGAGGCGCTGGATGTTGGCCAGCACTTGGCGAATGGCGTTCACGCCCATGCACGGTTTCAGTAGCGGGGCGATGGCGCGTTGCAGGGCTGCATCGTCGATCAGCCGGTTGCCGTTCAGGCGCAACCCGGTCAGCTGCCAGCAGCGCGGGTCGGCGGAGGGTATGGGCGGTTCGGGCCGCGGTGCTGGAACCACGCGTTGCAACTGGCGCAGCTGCTGGTCGCGCTCAAGGCTTTCACGCGTGCGGCGCTCCTGCTCCAGCCAACGCAGGGTGTCGTCGGCCAGGGCCAGCGGGGCGAAGAAGGCACAGCAGGCCAACAGGCCGGTGGTTGCACGCATCTGAATATTCTTTTGAGGGTAAATACATCCGAATGGATAAAATCTACCGGTTTACGCGCTCAATCGATTTCAGATGCGTCCAGTCTTCTTGTAGGAATATTCCGGAACTACGCTTCCACGATTCCTCAGGCGTATACGCTGCCGCGCGTTAGCAGGGGCTGCAAGCCGTGGCTGAGCCCGGCCGCCTGTTCGCCCACCAGCAGGTGCCAGACCCCGCCATCCAATTCACTGATGCCCGCGCAACCCAGCGCCTGCAAGGTTGCACGGTCAGGTGCCTGATGGTTGAGGCGCACGCGCAGGCGGGTCAGCGCCACGGCTTCCACCTGCTGGACGTTCTCGCGCCCGCCGAGCGCCGCCAGCCACGCCTGCAACCCGGAAGGGGGCAGCACTTCGGCCCCCGGGGTGGCCACGCCGGCCACGTTCGCTGGCGCTTGCACATCGGGTAGCGCCAGGCGAATTTCGTCGGCGATGGTGTCCGCCATAGGCCCGACGATCACTTGCAGGCTGCCGCCGTGGCCAGGGCGCACCACGCCCATCGCGCCCAGGGCCTTGAGCCGAGCGTCGTCGGCCTGGTCGCGGTCGGCCAGTTGCAGGCGCAGGCGCGTGGTGCAGGCGCCCACGCTGAGCAGGTTGGCGGCGCCGCCGAAGGCCTGGATGAAATCGCTGGCGCGGTCGCCGCGGCGTGGCATGCTGGCGGCCGCACCGCTGGCGATATCCTCGCGGCCCGGCGTTTTCAGGCCGAAGCGGCGGATGCAGAAGTCGAACACGAAGTAATAGATCAGGCCGTAGACCAGCCCCACGGGGAAAATCAGCCAGCCATGGGTGGACTTGCCCCAGCCCAGGGCCAGGTCGATGGCGCCGCCGGAGAAGGTGAAGCCCAGGTGAATGTCGAGCAGGTTGGTGACCGCCATCGACAGCCCGGTGAGCAGCGCGTGCACGCCATAGAGCATGGGCGCCAGGAAGATGAAGGCGAACTCGATGGGTTCGGTGACGCCGGTCAGGAACGAGGTCAGCGCCATGGACAGCAGAATCCCGCCCATCAGCTTGCGCCGTTCTGGCAGCGCGTTGCGGTACATGGCCAGGCACGCGGCGGGCAGGCCGAACATCATCATCGGGAACATGCCCGTCATGAATTGGCCGGCCTGCGGGTCGCCAGCGAAGTAGCGCGCCAGGTCGCCGTTGACCACCTGGCCGGTGGCCGGGTTGGTGAAGCTGCCGAACACGAACCAGACCATGTTATTGAGGATGTGGTGCAGCCCGGTGATGATCAGCAGGCGGTTGAGCACACCGAACACGAAGGCGCCGACGCTCCCGCTTTCCAGCAGCAATTGCCCCAGGTCGTTGATGGCGTTCTGGATGGGCGGCCACACCAGGCCGAAGATCACCCCCAGGGCCACGGCACTGAAGCCGGTGGCGATGGGCACGAAACGGCGGCCGCCGAAGAACGCCAGGTAGGCCGGCAATTGGATGTCCTTGAAGCGGTTGTACAAGCCGCCGGCCACCAGGCCGCTGATGATGCCGGCGAGCATGCCCATGTTGATGCTGGGGTCGAGCACTTTCAGCGTCGAGACCATGACCAGGTAGCCGATGGCCCCGGCCAGCCCGGCGGTGCCATTGTTGTCGCGGGCAAAGCCCACGGCGATGCCAATGGCGAAGATCAGCGCCAGGTTGCCGAAGATGGTGTTGCCGGCATCATGGATGATCGCGATGTTCAGCAGGTCGGTGTCGCCCAGGCGCAGCAGCAGGCCGGCGATCGGCAAAATGGCGATGGGCAGCATCAGCGCCCGACCCAGCCGTTGCAGGCCTTCGATGAAGTGTTGGTACATGGCGTCTCTCCTGATGCGTTGTTGTTATGCCTTATCCGTTCAGGGGCCAGTGTTGCCGGCAGGCCTGGCGCACGGCGGCCGCCCCCGGCAGTGCCAGCAGGTCGCGGGCCAGTGCTTCGCAGGCGGCCAGCTCAAGGCTGCGTACCCGCGCCTTGAGCTCGCCCACTTGCAGTGGGCTGACCGACAGTTCGCGCACCCCCAGGCCGATCAGGGCCGGGGTGGCCAGCGGGTCGCTGGCCAGGGCCCCGCACACGCCCACCCAGCGCCCGTGTTGACGGGCACCGGCGCAGGTCTGGGCGATCAGCGCCAGTACCGCCGGGTGCAGGGCGTCCACACGGGCGGCCAGGCCGGCATGGTCGCGGTCCATGGCCAGGGTGTACTGAGACAGGTCGTTGGTGCCGATGGAGAAAAAGTCGGCGTGCTCGGCCAGTTGCGCGGACAGCAGCGCGGCGGCGGGTACTTCGATCATTACCCCCAGCTGCGGTCGCGGGTGGATGCCCAGTTCGTCCGCCAATTGGCCAAGGCGCTGGCGCACCTGCAGCAGTTCGTCGACCTCGGTGACCATCGGCAGCAGGATGCGCAAGCGCTCGGGCTGGCCGGTGCGCAACAGCGCGCGCAGTTGCTGGTCGAGCAGGCGCGGGTTGATGCTGGCCAGGCGAATGCCGCGCAGGCCCAGCACCGGGTTGGCTTCCGCCGGCAACGGCAGGTAGTCCAGCTGCTTGTCGCCACCCACGTCGATGGTGCGGATGATCACCGGCTTGTCGCCCATGGCGTCGAGCACGGACCGGTAGGCGGCCTGCTGATGGCGTTCATCCGGGGCGGCGTGGCTGTCGACGAAGAGGAATTCAGTGCGCAGCAGGCCGATGCCGTCGGCACCGGCCAGGTGCGCCTGTTCGGCGTCCTGGCGCGAGGCGACGTTGGCGCCCACTTCGATGACGGTGCCGTCGAGCGTCAATGCCGGGGCTGTGGCGTTGGCCTGTTGCGCCTGGCGCCGCGCCTGACGCGCCACGAGTGCTTCGCTCACCTGCTGCAGGCGCGCGGTGTCGGGCGCCAATTCCAGGCGCGCCTGGTCGGCGTCCAGCACCACCAGGGTGCCTGGGGTCTGGTCCAGCAGGGCCGCGCCCATGGCCACCACGCAGGGCAGGCCCTTGGCCCGGGCCAGAATGGCGACATGGGACGTAGCGCCCCCAGCGGCCATGCACAACCCTGCCGCGCCCTGGCTGCTCAGGTACAGCAGGTCGGAGGGCGTCAGTTCTTCGGCGATAACGATTGCGCCGGTCGGTAACGGCGTGCGTGCGCTGTCACCGAGCAGCTCGCACAGCACTTGCTGGCGCAGGTCGCGCAGGTCGTTGGCGCGCTCGGCCAGCAAGGCCTTGCCGGTGCCCAGCAGCACGTTGCTCTGCGCTTCAATGGCGCCGCTCCAGGCGTGGCTGGCCGCGCTGCCCTGGGTGATGGCGGCGCTGGCGGCGTGGTTCAGGGCCGGGTCCTGCAGCAGTGCCACATGCGTGGAGAAGATCGATGCTTCGGTGGCGTCGTGGCGTTGCAGGGCCTGGGCGCGAGTGACTTCCAGGGAGCGTGTTACGGCGGCCAACGCGGCGCTCAGTGCCTGCTGCTGTTCGGCCACGACATGCCCGCCGGGGTCGGGCGCCAGGCTGATGCCGCCTAGCCGCGCCAACGGCCCGCTGGCCAGGCCGGGCGCGGCGCACACGCCATTGAGCAGGCCCGGCTGGTTGCTTGTCACCGCGGCGCTTGGCCGCGGTGCGAGCGGGTGCTCGCCGGCCAGCGGTGTCTGCACCGCTGCGACCAGCGCCGCCAGGGCCGCTTCGCGTTGTGGGCCGCGACAGATCACCTGCACCTGCTCGCCTTCATCCACGCCCAGGCCCATGACCGCCATCAGGCTGTTGATGTCTGCCAGTTGCCCGCCATGGCCCAGTTGCGCCGTGCAATCGAAGCCCAGGGCGACTTCGCGCAGCCGCGCCGCCGGGCGTGCGTGCAGGCCACCGCTGTGGGCGACGATGGCATTGGCGGCGACGCTGTCGCCCTGGTCGGTGGCGTGGCTGGCCAGGGCCTCGCCAGCCACCACGCGGAGCAGCGGTTCGCCGGCGCGAACCTGGGCATCGCCCAGGCGTTCAGCGCGGTAATGGGCGCCGTTGGTGATGATGATCAGGCTGATCAGGCTGGTGCAGTGTCGCGCCACCAGGTCCATGTCAAAGGACACCAGCGGCTGCCCGGGGCTCACCCGCATGCCGGGTTGCACGTGGGCGGTGAAGCCCTGGCCTTGCAACTGCACGGTGTCCAGGCCCACGTGCAGCAGCAGTTCGGCCCCGTTGTCGGCGCGCAGGCTAATGGCGTGCAGGGTGCGCGCCAGGTGAATGACCTCGCCGGCGCAGGGTGCCACCAGGCAATTATCGAGGGGATCAATGGCGATACCATCGCCCATGGTGCCGCTGGCGAATACCGAGTCCGGGACTTCGGCCAGGGTGAGTACCGGGCCGCTCAAGGGAGCGCTGAGGGTGACGTCGTTATTATTGTGCATGGGCGCAGTACTCGTCGGGGCAACTCAGTGGGTGCGGGTCACTTTGCTCAGGTAGCGTGGTTGGTCGGGGTCCAGCCCGCGAGCCAGGGCAAGGCCTGCGGCCATCACGTAGAAACTCTGGATGGCCAGAATCGGGTCCAGCGCCGGGTGCGCGGCGCGGTGCAGATCCAGGTCACGCTCGGCAATGTCGTCCGGCGCGGCCAGCAGCACCTTGGCGCCGCGCTCGCGCATGTCCGCGGCCAGGGTCAGCAGGCCTTCCTGCTCGGCGCCGCGCGGGGCGAACACCAGCAACGGGTAGCCGGCATCGATCAGGGCCATGGGGCCATGGCGCACTTCGGCGCTGCTGAACGCTTCAGCCTGGATGCCGGCAGTTTCCTTGAGCTTGAGCGCCGCTTCCTGGGCGATGGCGAAGCCGGCGCCACGGCCGATGACCATCAACCGGTCGCTGCCCTTGAAACAGTCGACGGCGGCCTGCCAGTCCAGGGCAGCGGCGCGGCGAAGGTCCTCGGGCAAGGCCTGCCCGGCGGCCAGCAGCCCTGCGTCCTGTTGCCAGTGGCCGATCAGCCGCGCACCCAGGCTCAAGGTGGCGATAAAACTCTTGGTGGCCGCCACGCTCAGTTCCGGGCCGGCGCACAGGGGCAGGCTGTACTCGCTGGCGCTTTCCAGCGGCGAGCCCTCGGCGTTGACCAGGGCCACGCTGAGGGCGCCGCGTTCGCGCAGCAGGCGCTGGCTGTCGACCAGGTCCGGGCTTTGCCCCGACTGGGAAATAGCGAACACCGCCTGGCCGTGCACCTTGAGCGGCGAATGGCGCAGGGTGACCACCGACATCGGCAACGACGCCACCGGCACGCCCACCTGTTGCATGGCCAGGTAAGCGAAATAGCTGGCGGCGTGGTCAGAGCTGCCGCGGGCGATGGTCATGGCCACCTGTGGCGATTGCTGGCGCAGGCGCCCGGCCAGGGCGGCCAGGGCCGGGTCCAGGGTTTCGAGCTGGCGGCTGACCGCCAGATGGGAGGCGCGGGCCTCGTCAAGCATCTTGCAAGTCAATGGCTTCTCCTTCGACCATCACGTCAGTGAGCATCAGGTTGCGGTCCAGGCGCACGCAGTCGGCCCAGCTGCCCGGTTGCAGGCGGCCACGGTCGCTCAGGCCCAGGTAGTCGGCGGCGAACTGCGACAGGCGCCGCGAGGCGTCGTCCAGCGGCACGCCGATTTTCACCAGGTTGCGCAGCGCCAGGTCCATGGTCAGTGTGCTGCCGGCCAGGGTGCCGTCGGCCAGGCGCACGCCGCCCAGGCACTTGGTCACGTGGTTGCTGCCGAGCATGTAGTTGCCGTCGGGCATGCCGGTGGCGGCGGTCGAGTCGGTGACGCAGTACAGGCACGGAATCGCGCGCAAGGCCGCGCGAATGGCGCCGGGGTGCACGTGCAGCAAATCGGGGATCAGTTCGGCGTAACGGGCGTGGGCCAGGGCGGCACCGACCATGCCCGGTTCGCGGTGGTGGAGCGGGCTCATGGCGTTGTACAGGTGGGTGAAGCTGGTGGCGCCGGCCTCCAGTGCGGCCACGCCATCTTCGTAGCTGCCCAGGGTGTGGCCGATCTGCAGGCGCACGCCACGGGCGCTGAGCTCACGGATCAGCTCGCGGTGCCCGGCGATCTCGGGGGCAATGGTAATGACCTTGATCGGTGCCAGGTTCAGGTAGTGCTCCACTTCCTCGAGCAGCGCGGTGTGGGCGAAGTTGGGCTGCGCACCAAGCTTGCCGGGGTTGATATACGGCCCTTCCAGGTGCACCCCCAGCACGCGCGCGCTGCCTGGTTCGCGGCGCTGGCAGTAGCGGTTGAGGCCGGCCAGCACGTCGGTGATTTCCTGCGCCGGGGCGGTCATGGTGGTGGCCAGCAGCGCAGTGGTGCCGAAGCGCACGTGGGTGCGGGCGATGGTGGCGAAGGCGTCGCCGCCCTGCATGATGTCCTTGCCGCCGCCACCGTGCACGTGCAGGTCGATGAAGCCCGGCAACAGGTAGGGCAGGTCATTGCTGGCCGGGTCGCACGGCACGCCGTCGATGGCGGTGACCTTGCCGCCCTCGTGCAACAGGCGGCCACGGATCCAGCCGTGGGGGGTGAGAATATTGGCTTCGGACATGGCAGGGCTCGTGGGTCAGCGCCGCAGTTCGGCGACAAAGTCGTAATAGTCGTCGCGGCAGTAGGTGTCGGTCAGTTCGATGACAGTGTTGTCTTCCAGGTAGCCGATACGGGTCATGAGCAGCATGGCGGTGCCGGGTTCGATGCCTACCAGGCCGGCGAACTCGGCGCTGGCATTGATGGCGCGAATGTGTTGCAGGGCGCGCACCACCGGCCGGCCAATGCTGTCCAGGTACTGATACAGCGAGTCGCCCACGGCCTCCGGGTGCGGCAACAGGGCGGCAGGCAGGGCGCTCATTTCGATGGCCATGACCGTGTCGTCGGCCTTGCGCAGGCGCTTGAGGCGCGCGACCTGGTCGGTGGGCGACAGCCCCAGGCGGATCACTTCTTCATGGGTGGGCAGGGCAATGCCGCGCTCCAGCCACTGGGAGCCGGGCACGAAGCCCTTGAGGCGGAGCATTTCGCTGAAGCTGGAGAGGCGCGACAGCGGTTGTTCCAGGCGTGGGGTAATGAAGGTGCCCGAACCCTGGTTCCGGCGGATCAGGCCCTGTTCGAGCAGAATTTCCAGCGCCTTGCGGGCCGTGACCCGCGACAGGCCCAGCTGTTCGCTGAGGCTGCGTTCGGAGGGCAATGCCTGTTCAGCCTTCCACACACCGGCATGGATAGCGGCTTCCAGGTTGCGCGCCAGCTGCAGGTACAGAGGCGTGGCCTGAGTGTCGTCGGGACGGAGGGCGAGCAGGTCGTTCATGTCAGGTTTCCGATGCGATTGTTAATGTTCTGGCGCTCGGTATCGGTGTTCAAATTAATACCACTTGAATACCACGTCAATACCAGCGGTTTTCTGCGGATGTAAAAAAGCTCGCTGGCAAGTCAGCTTCCACCGATGGGGAAGCGGGCTTGCCAGCGAGCCGTCCGATGCTTCGCCGACGTATCAGTTCAGGGGCGGATCTCGATCAGGGTGCCGTCCTTGACCATGCTCCAGAGCTCACGCATGTCCTGGTTCTTCATGGCGATGCAGCCATCGGTCCAGTCCAGGGTGTTGAAGTACCACTCCGGGTAGTCTTCGCTGTCGGGCGTGCCGTGGATCATGATCATGCCACCCGCCGCAACCCCGGCGCTGCGCGCCTTGGCCGCGTCGGTGACGTTGGGGTAGGACACGTGGATGGCCAGGTTGAAGCGGTCGCTGACCTTGCGCCAGTCCAGCCAGTAGAAGCCTTCTGGGGTACGCATGTCGCCCTCGTGTTCCTTCGGCCCACGGGGGTTCTTGCCCAGCGAGACGCGGTAGGTCTTGAGCGCTTGACCGCCGCTCATCAGTTGCAGTTGGTGCCTGGACTTGAGCACCAGCACCTTGTCCACCGAGGCATGGGCCAGGTCGGCCGGTACCACGGGCGTCACCCCATGCACCGGCTCACCCACGGGCGGGGTCTTGACGATGGTCACGGTGAAGGCAGCCGAAGACAGGGAGGCGAACGTCAGGCAGAAGAGGGCAAGCAACCAGCGCATTTAACGATTAATCCTGCAGGTAAAAATCGCACCCCGCTTGCGCCGGTGCCGCGGTACACGGTCAGGTTCAGGTCTGCGCCAGCCCGTGCAGCGGCGGCAGAAATTCATTGCGCACCGGGTAGTGTTGCCCCTGGCGGTCGGCAAAGTAGCATTCTAAGGTACGGTTGACCGTGGGAAAAGCCAGCTCCGCCCAAGGGATCTCGCTTTGTTCGAACAGGCGCACTTCCAGGCTTTCTTCACCCACGGCGAAATCAAGGTCGGCCAGTTCGGCGCGGAAAAACACGTGCACCTGGCTAATGTGCGGCAAGTCGAACAGCGTGTACAGCGCCAGTTGGCGGACGCGCGCGCAGGCCTCTTCCTCGGTCTCGCGGCTGGCGGCCTGCTCCAGCGTCTCGCCGTTTTCCATGAAGCCGGCGGGCAGGGTCCAAAAACCGCGCCGCGGTTCGATGGCGCGCCGGCACAACAAAATGCGATCGCCCCACACAGGCAGGCAGCCGGCGACTATATTGGGGTTCTGGTAGTGAATGAATTCACAGTGCCCGCACACGTACCGCAGGCGGTTGTCGCCCTGGGGAACGCGCTGGGTCACGGGGTTGCCGCACTGGCTGCAGAATTTCATTTCGGGCTTCCTGGTCGCTGCGCCTATCTTGGCGCGTGAGGCACCTGGCCCGCAAGGGCAGCTTTGTACCGCCGAGGGGGTTGGGCAGGGCGCGGCTTTGGTGCATGATTGCCCCTAGGCATAGAATTGAGAGAGACCATGCTGGACGAGCTACTGCGCCGGATGAGCAGCCACAGGCCACGGACCCTGGAGACCGATCGTCGTTTCCCCGAGGCGGCCGTGCTGTTGCCCATCACCCGCAGTGATGAGCCTGAGCTGGTGCTTACCCTGCGCGCCAAAGGCCTGTCCACCCATGGCGGCGAAGTGGCGTTCCCCGGTGGTCGCCGCGACCCCGAAGACCCTGACCTGGTGTTCACCGCGCTGCGCGAGGCCGAGGAAGAGATCGGCCTGCCGCCCGGCCTGGTCGAAGTGCTGGGGCCACTCAGCCCGCTGATCTCCAAGCATGGCCTGAAGGTCACGCCTTTTGTCGGCATCATTCCCGATTTCGTTGAATACCGTGCCAACGACGCCGAGATCGCCGCGGTGTTCAGCGTGCCGCTGGAGTTCTTCCGCCAGGACCCGCGCGAGCACACTCACCGTATCGATTACCAGGGCCGCAGTTGGTACGTGCCCAGCTACCGCTTCGGCGAGTACAAGATCTGGGGGCTGTCGGCGATCATGATCGTCGAGCTGGTCAACCTGATCTACGATGCCGACATCAGCCTGCACCGCCCCCCTGAGCATTTCACGTCAATTTGAGCGGACACCCGAGCCGCCTTTGCCTGCCTGAGGACTATCCGATGAAATACCGCCTGGGCGACGCCCGCGTCGACACCCACCCTGCCAGCTGGACCGCGCCCAACGCCGTGCTGATCGGCAAGGTACGGCTGCAGGAAAACGCCAGCGTATGGTTTGGCGCCGTGCTGCGCGGTGACAACGAGCTGATCGACATCGGCCCGGACAGCAACGTGCAGGACGGCACCGTGATGCACACGGACATGGGCTCGCCCCTGACCCTGGGGCGCGGTGTTACAATTGGCCATAACGCCATGCTGCATGGCTGCACGGTGGGCGACTACAGCTTGATCGGCATCAATGCGGTGATTCTCAATGGCGCGAAAATTGGCAAGCACTGCATCATCGGCGCCAATGCGCTGATCGCCGAGGGCAAGGAAATTCCCGACGGTTCGCTGGTCATGGGCTCGCCTGGCAAGGTGGTCCGCGAGTTGACCGAGGCGCAGAAAAAGATGCTCGAAGGCAGTGCCGCCCACTACGTACACAATGCCCGGCGCTACGCCCGGGACCTGGCCGTGCAGGAATACTGATGACCAACGAACGCCCCGTCGCCTCGCCCTGCGTGCAAGTGTGTGCCCTGGATGACGACGATATCTGCACCGGCTGCCAGCGCACGGCCGCCGAGATCACCCGCTGGGGGCGCATGGACAACGACGAGCGCCGCGCCGTGCTGGTCAAATGCCACGAGCGTGCCGTGGCCGCCGGCATGATGTTCGTCGCTGGCGCCTGAAGCTGCCTGCGACCCTGTAGCCACTGCGTCGCCTGATGATCGTGTCGGCCACCGATTGATGTAAAATCCTCGCCTCGGTGGGCTGCACCCGGGCAGCCCGCGATAATCCGTTCCCCTTAAGGACCTGAAATGACCCGTATCGGAACTCCACTGTCGTCGACCGCGACGCGCGTACTGCTGTGTGGCTGCGGCGAGCTGGGCAAGGAAGTGGTGATCGAGCTGCAACGCCTGGGCGTTGAAGTGATCGCCGTCGACCGCTATGCCAATGCCCCGGCCATGCAGGTCGCGCACCGCAGCCATGTGATCAACATGCTCGACGGCGCCGCGCTGCGTGCGGTGATCGAGGCCGAGAAGCCGCACTACATCGTGCCGGAAATCGAAGCCATCGCCACCGCCACCCTGGTGGAGCTGGAGTCCGAAGGGTTCACCGTGGTGCCGACCGCCCGTGCCGCCCAGTTGACCATGAACCGCGAAGGCATCCGCCGCCTGGCCGCCGAAGAGCTGGACCTGCCGACCTCGCCGTACCACTTCGCCGACACCTTCGAAGAGTACCGCGACGCCGTCCAGGACCTGGGCTTCCCGTGCGTGGTCAAGCCGGTGATGAGCTCGTCGGGCAAGGGCCAGAGCCTGCTCAAGAGCGTCGATGACGTGCAGAAGGCCTGGGACTACGCTCAGGAAGGCGGGCGTGCCGGCAAGGGCCGGGTGATCATCGAAGGCTTTATCGACTTCGACTACGAAATCACCCTGCTGACCGTGCGCCACGTCGGTGGCACCACGTTCCTGGCGCCGGTGGGTCACCGCCAGGAGAAGGGTGACTACCAGGAGTCCTGGCAGCCCCAGGCCATGAGCCCAGTGGCCCTGGCCGAATCCGAGCGCGTTGCCAAGGCCGTCACCGAGGCCCTGGGTGGCCGCGGCCTGTTTGGCGTGGAGCTGTTCGTCAAGGGCGACCAAGTGTGGTTCAGCGAAGTTTCGCCGCGCCCGCACGACACTGGCCTGGTGACCCTGATCTCCCAGGACCTGTCGCAGTTCGCCCTGCACGCCCGCGCCATCCTCGGCCTGCCGATTCCGCTGGTGCGCCAGTTCGGTCCGTCGGCGTCGGCGGTGATCCTGGTGGAAGGCAACTCCACCCAGACCGCCTTCGCCAACCTCGGCGCTGCCCTGAGCGAGCCGGACACCGCGCTGCGCCTGTTCGGCAAACCGGAAGTGGCCGGCCAGCGGCGCATGGGCGTGGCCCTGGCGCGTGACGAGTCGATCGACGCCGCGCGCGCCAAGGCGACCCGCGCGGCCCAGGCGGTAAACGTAGAGCTGTAAGCGACCGGGTGCCGCCGGCGGCAGCTCTAGGAGCTGCCGCCAGGCCGCGTCATGCCACCGAACTCAAATCCTCATCCCGCGTTTCCTTCAGGCACAGCACCGCCAGCAGGCTGAGCACCGCTGCCGCCGACACATACCCGCCCACCCAGCTCAACCCTCCAAGGCTCACCAGCTTCTGCGCAGCAAACGGCGCGGCCGATGCGCCGACAATGCCGCCCAGGTTGTAGGCCGCCGACGCTCCGGTGTAACGCACCCGTGTCGGAAACAGTTCCGGCAGCAGGGCGCCCATGGGCGCGAAGGTAAAGCCCATCAGGAACAGCTCGACGCTCAGGAACAGTGCCACGCTGGTGGTCGAGCCCTGGGTCAGCAACGGTTCCATGGCAAAGCCCGAGGCAATTGCCAGCACCCCGCCGAGCACCAACACCGGCTTGCGCCCGCAGCGGTCGCTCAAGGCCGCCGAAATCGGTGTGGCCAGGGCCATGAACAGCACGGCGAAACAGAGCATGCCCAGGAAGCTTTCGCGGCTGTAACCCAGGCTCGCCACGCCGTAGCTCAGGGAAAATACCGTGGAGATGTAGAACAGCGCGTAACACACCACCATGGACGCGGCGCCCAACACCATTGGCTTCCAGTATTGGCTGAACAGCTCGACCAGCGGCAGCTTGAGCCGCTCGTGCTGGGCCATGGCCTTGGCGAACACCGGGGTCTCTTCCAGTTTCAGCCGCACATACAGGCCCACCATCACCAGCAAAGCGCTGAGCAGGAACGGCAAGCGCCAGCCCCAGGCGCGGAACTGCTCGTCACTGAGCAGCACCGCCAGGCTCAGGAACAGGCCGTTCGCGGCGAGGAAGCCGATCGACGGTCCCAGTTGCGGAAACATGCCGAACCAGGCGCGCTTGCCCTTGGGGGCGTTCTCGGTGGCCAGCAACGCCGCGCCGCCCCATTCACCCCCAAGGCCCAGGCCTTGGCCGAAGCGTAGCACGCACAGCAGCACCGGTGCCCAGGCGCCGATGCGGTCGTAGCCGGGCAGCACGCCGATCAGTGTAGTGCACACGCCCATCAGCAGCAGCGAGGCCACCAGGGTCGACTTGCGTCCCACCCGGTCGCCAAAATGGCCGAACAGCGCCGAGCCCAGCGGGCGGGCGAGGAAGGCGATGCCAAAGGTGAGAAACGCCGAGAGCATTTGCGCGGTGGCCGAGCCCTGGGGGAAAAACACCGGGCCGATCACCAGCGCGGCAGCGGTGGCGTACACGTAGAAGTCATAGAACTCGATGGCCGTGCCGATGAAACTGGCAGTGGCCACCCGGGCGGTGGAATTGAGCGGCTTGTCGGCGCCGCTGGCAGCGTAGGTGCTGGTGCTCATGGCAGGGTCCCTGGCAGTCGTGCCCTCATGCCGCGGCCGTGGCCGGACAAGGGCGAATTATTATGCGTGCGAGAAGCCGGGCAGGGTGGGCCGGGGAGCGCGGGCCGCCGCTCGGGGTGCGAGAGCGTGCGCGCGATGTTACGGTTCAGCGCGGGGCTGAGGGCCGGGCACCGGCTGTGCGGGTAGCACGGGTGGCGGCGTGGCTGGGTAAGCTGCCTTGATTATAGGAACGCGCGGGCGTTTTAAACAAGCTTCGGCAAGCTACTGGTGTGCCAGATCAGCACGCGTGTCACACGGTTTTCCTCTGCTTGGAGGATTTCAAGCCGGTAACGACCAATTTTCAGGCAAACCGCGCAATCGGGAATACTCTCCAACGCTTCGGTCACCAGGCCGTTGAGGGTTTTCGGCCCGTCGCTGGGCAAATGCCAGCCCAGGGTCTTGTTCAGCTCGCGAATTGACGCCGCACCGTCCACCACGAAGCGGCCGTCGGGCTGCGGGTGCACATGGGGGTTATCCATACTGTGCTCGTCTTCGAATTCGCCGACGATTTCCTCGAGTATGTCTTCCAGGGTGACGATGCCCAGCACTTCGCCGTATTCATCGACCACGATGCCCAGGCGGCGTTGCTGCTTGTGGAAGTTCAGCAGTTGCAGGTGCAGCGGGGTGCTCTCGGGCACGAAATAGGCGTCGTAGCAGGCCGCCAGCAGCGCTTCCATGGTCAGTTCGCCCTTGGGCAGCAAGTGGCTGACCTGGCGGGTGTTGAGCACCTTTTCCACCTGGTTGATGTCGTTGTGGTACACCGGCAGGCGGGTATGGCGGCTGATGATCAGCTGTTCGGCGATTTTTTCGATCGGGTCGTTCAGGTTCAGCCCGTCGACCTCGCTGCGCGGCACCAGGATGTCGTTGACGGTAATGCGGTTCAGTGACTGCAGGCCGCCGAGCAGGTGCGGCGTACCGGGCTCTTCATCCTGGTCCGGGTCATCGTCGGCTTCATCGGCGTTCTGCTCGTCATGCTGGCGAGCGATGGGCGCGGCAATGGGCGCGAACGGCTTGAGCAGCAGACGGGCAATGCCGCTGAACGGCCACACCAGCGGGTAAAGCAAGGTAAGGGGCAGGCGCAGCAGCGAGTTGCCCAGGCCGATGAAGGCCTCCGGGTGGCGGCGCGCCAGCAGGCGCGGCAGGTATTCGCTGAAGGTCAGCAGTACCGCGGCCATGATCAGGCCGCCCAGCCATACGCCCTTCATGTGCCAGTGCCAGGTGGCCACGAACACGCCCAGCACCACGGCCAGCACGCGGCACAGGGTGTTGCACAGCACCAGGCTTTCCAGCGGGAACGCCAGGCTGGGGCGCTCGCCCACCTTGCGCCGGGTGCGCAAGGCTGCCAGGTGATTACGGGCTGTTTCCACGCCCGTGAACAGCGCCGACCAGAGGATCGACAGAAGCACGACACCCAGCATCGAGCCTAACGGCAGATTGTCCATTTTCGCGCCCGTCAGATGTGCAGAATGTATTCGCGAACCAGTTTGCTGCCGAAGTACGCCAGCATCAGCAGGCAGAAACCGGCCAGGGTCCAGCGGATAGCCTTGTGCCCGCGCCAGCCCAGGCGGTTGCGCCCCCACAACAGCACACTGAAGACGATCCAGGCCAGGCATGCCAGCAGGGTTTTATGCACCAGGTGCTGGGCGAACAGGTTTTCGACGAACAGCCAGCCGGAAATCAGCGACAGCGACAGCAGCGCCCAGCCGGCCCACAGGAAACCGAACAGCAGGCTTTCCATGGTTTGCAGGGGAGGGAAGTTCTTGATCAAGCCAGCCGGGTGCTTGTGCTTGAGCTGGTGGTTCTGCACCAGCAGCAACAGCGCCTGGAACACTGCGATGGTGAACATGCCGTAGGCCAGTATCGACAGCAGAATGTGCGCCAGCATGCCCGGCTGCTCGGCGATCAGCGGAACCGTGCCCTTGGGGATGAACTGCGCCACCAGCGTGGTCGCGGTGCCCAGCGGGAACAGCAACAGCAGCAGGTTCTCCACGGGGATGCGCGTGCAGGCGATCAGCGTCAGGGCGATCACGGCGGCGGAGATCAGGCTGGCGGCGCCGAAGAAATCCAGGCTCAGGCCCAGTGGCGTGAGCAGCTGGAATTTCAGGGCGATGCCCTGGGCCACCACGGCAAGGGCGCCGATGACGTACAGCAGGCGTTTGTCGACCGCTGCGCGCTGGCGAACTCGGGTGCCTTGGTAGGCGGTCGCAGCGGCATAAAGGAAGGCGGCGGCGAGGCTGGGTAGCAAACTGGGTGACAAGGGGAGCATAAGTCCTGTGGAGCAAGCCCGAAAGTCGCTGAGTGTGGCATAGAAGGGGCGCCGGACGAAAGACTGGCAAGGCACTGGTGTCCGTGGCGCGGACTTATCGCTATAATCGCCGACCTGCCCTCGCCGCGCCTCTAATTATCACGGGCCAGGCTGCTTAACCTCGGTTCAATTGAGCCTGAAAGGATCGCGCATGTTTGAAAACCTTACCGAACGTCTTTCGCAGACGCTGCGCCATGTCACTGGCAAGGCCAAGCTGACGGAAGACAACATCAAAGACACCCTGCGTGAAGTGCGCATGGCGTTGCTGGAGGCCGACGTCGCCTTGCCAGTGGTCAAGGACTTCGTCAACAAGGTCAAGGAGCGTGCGGTCGGCACCGAAGTGTCGCGCAGCCTGACGCCTGGCCAGGCGTTCGTGAAGATCGTCCAGATCGAGCTCGAAGGCCTGATGGGCGCGGCCAACGAAGACCTGGCGCTGAACGCCGCGCCGCCTGCGGTGGTGCTGATGGCCGGTTTGCAGGGTGCGGGTAAAACCACCACCGCCGGCAAGCTGGCGCGCTTCCTCAAGGAGCGCAAGAAGAAGAGCGTGATGGTGGTTTCGGCCGACGTATACCGTCCGGCGGCCATCAAGCAGCTCGAAACCCTGGCCAACGACATCGGCGTGACTTTCTTCCCGTCCGACATCAGCCAGAAGCCGGTGGCCATCGCCGAAGCGGCGATTCGCGAAGCCAAGCTGAAGTTCATCGACGTGGTCATCGTCGACACCGCCGGTCGCCTGCACATCGACGCCGAGATGATGGGCGAGATCCAGGCCCTGCACGCGGCCATCAAGCCGGTGGAAACGCTGTTCGTGGTCGACGCCATGACCGGCCAGGACGCCGCCAACACCGCCAAGGCCTTTGGTGACGCGCTGCCGCTGACCGGCGTTATCCTGACCAAGGTCGACGGTGACGCCCGTGGCGGTGCCGCGCTGTCGGTGCGTGCCATCACCGGCAAGCCGATCAAGTTCATCGGCATGGGCGAGAAGAGCGAAGCACTCGAGCCTTTCCACCCGGATCGTATCGCCTCGCGGATCCTGGGCATGGGCGACGTGCTCAGCCTGATCGAGCAGGCCGAGCAGACCCTGGATAAAGAGAAGGCCGACAAACTGGCCAAGAAGCTGAAGAAGGGCAAGGGCTTCGACCTCGAAGACTTCCGTGACCAGCTCCAGCAAATGAAGAACATGGGTGGCCTGGGTGGCCTGATGGACAAGCTGCCGAGCATCGGTGGCATGAACCTGTCGCAGATGGGCAATGCCCAGAACGCCGCCGAGAAGCAATTCAAGCAGATGGAAGCCATCATCAACTCCATGACCCCGGCCGAGCGCCGTGACCCTGACCTGATCAGCGGTTCGCGCAAGCGCCGTATCGCCATGGGTTCCGGCACCCAGGTGCAGGACATCGGTCGCTTGATCAAGCAGCACAAGCAGATGCAGAAGATGATGAAGAAGTTTTCCACCAAGGGCGGCATGGCCAAGATGATGCGCGGCATGGGCGGCATGCTGCCCGGCGGCGGTGGCATGCCGAAAATGTGATTACCCGCGCAGGCCTCGGCCTGCGCCGTTCGCAGCCATGCGAACACCGTGGTAAACCTGCCTCGGCAGGTCCAGCGGCCGTCATAAAGGCGGCCATATCAGGCAAATCAGTCGGGCGCGCGGTTGGCGCCGGAAAAAGGCATTTGCAAAAGTCCGGATATTCCTTGAGAATATGCGGCCTTTCGGGCACCCGTGTGCCCGCTGTGCATTATGATTTGCAGCACCGACTACAGGAACGATGTTCAATGCTAACCATCCGTCTTGCCCGTGGCGGCTCTAAAAAGCGCCCATTCTACCAACTGACCGTGACCGACTCGCGTAACCCGCGTGACGGCTCGCACAAAGAGCACGTTGGTTTCTTCAACCCAGTGGCTCGTGGCCAGGAAATCCGCCTGTCCGTGAACCAAGAGCGCGTCAACCACTGGTTGAGCGTGGGTGCACAGCCTTCTGAGCGCGTTGCTCAGTTGCTGAAGGAAGCTGCCAAGGCTGCAGCCTGAGCAATATGAACGCGACGCCTAATACTGCTGATGATTTGATCGTTATCGGCAAGATTTTTTCGGTTCACGGCGTTCGCGGCGAAGTGAAGGTGTATTCCTTTACTGATCCGATAGATAACCTGTTGGACTACAAAACCTGGACGCTCAAGCGCGCAGGCAGCGTGGACAAGCAGGTAGAGCTGGTCAGTGGACGCTTGCAAAGCAAGTTCCTGGTCACGAAGCTCAAGGGTCTCGATGACCGTGATGAAGCCCAGCTTCTTTCCGGTTATGAAATCTGCGTGCCGCGTAACCAATTTCCAGAGCTGACCGACGGCGAGTACTACTGGTACCAGCTGGAAGGTCTGAAGGTCATCGACCAACTCGGGCAACTGCTCGGGACGATCGATCACTTGCTGGAGACCGGTTCGAACGATGTGATGGTAGTCAAGCCTTGTGCTGGCAGCCTGGATGATCGTGAGCGCCTGCTGCCCTATACAGAGCAGTGTGTGTTGGCCATCGACCTGGGTGCGGGTGAGATGAAGGTTGATTGGGACGCGGACTTCTAGGCAATGGCGAGCCTGCGCGTAGAAGTGATCAGTCTGTTCCCCGAGATGTTCTCGGCTATCAGCGAGTACGGCATTACCAGCCGCGCGGTGAAACAGGGGTTGTTGCAACTGACCTGTTGGAATCCGCGGGACTACACCACTGATCGTCACCATACGGTGGATGATCGTCCGTTTGGTGGTGGCCCGGGCATGGTAATGAAGATCAAGCCCCTGGAAGATGCGCTGGCCGAGGCCAGGAACGCAGCGGGGGAGTCGGCGAAGGTCATTTACCTGTCGCCGCAAGGCCGCCAGCTGACTCAGCAGGGGGTTCGCGAACTGGCTGAATCGGAATCGTTGATTCTGATCGCAGGTCGCTATGAAGGCATTGACGAGCGCTTTATCCAGGCTCATGTCGATGAAGAGTGGTCGATTGGCGACTATGTACTGTCTGGCGGTGAGCTGCCGGCGATGGTCCTGATCGATGCGGTTACACGACTGCTGCCCGGAGCTTTAGGGCATGCGGACTCCGCGGAGGAAGATTCCTTCACGGATGGGCTGCTGGATTGCCCGCACTACACCCGACCGGAGGTGTATGCGGATCAGCGTGTTCCCGACGTATTGCTAAGTGGCAATCATGCACATATCCGGCGCTGGCGTTTGCAGCAGTCCCTTGGGCGGACCTACGAACGACGTGCCGATCTTCTGGAAAGACGCTCGCTTTCTGGAGAAGAGAAGAAGCTGCTGACGGAGTATCTCCGTGAGCGGGACGATAGTTAACGTATCGATGGTAGATCACAGTGATTTACCTTAGGAGCACAGCATGACCAACAAAATCATTCTGCAACTCGAAGCCGAGCAGATGACCAAAGAAATCCCGGCCTTTGCCCCGGGCGACACCATTGTCGTTCAGGTGAAAGTGAAGGAAGGCGATCGCGCTCGTCTGCAGGCGTTCGAAGGCGTTGTTATCGCCAAGCGTAACCGTGGTGTGAACAGTGCTTTCACTGTTCGTAAAATCTCCAACGGCGTTGGCGTAGAGCGTACTTTCCAGACCTACAGCCCGCAGATCGACAGCATGGCCGTGAAACGTCGTGGTGACGTGCGTAAAGCCAAGCTGTACTACCTGCGCGACCTGTCGGGTAAAGCAGCTCGCATCAAGGAAAAACTGGCTTAAGTCCGGTTTTACCGATGCAAGAAGAAAGCAGCCTACGGGCTGCTTTTTTGTGCCCGCGATCTGTGTTTTGCGGTTGTGGGAGCTGGCTTGCCAGCGAGCTTTTCAGGGCCACAAAAGCTTGCTGGCAAGCCAGCTCCCACCTGTTCATCTTCCGTGCGATAGATAGCCATGACCCCACGCGACCTTGAAATTCAACGGCGCACCGACCTGTCGGTCAGCCGCGTCACCAAGGCGGTGTTCCCGCCCACCACCAACCACCACAACACCCTGTTCGGCGGCACTGCCCTGGCCTGGATGGACGAAGTGTCGTTCATCACCGCCACGCGCTTCTGCCGCCTGCCGCTGGTCACCGTGTCCACCGACCGCATCGACTTCAATCACCCAATCCCGGCCGGCAGCATTGTCGAGCTGGTGGGCACGGTGGTGAAGGTCGGCAATACCAGCCTCAAGGTGCTTGTGGAAGTGTTTGTCGAAAGCATGAGCTGCGACAGCCGCGAGAAGGCCATCGAAGGCGTGTTCAGCTTTGTCGCTATCGACGAGGACAAACGCCCGGTGCCAGTACTGCCGGGCTTTGCCAAGGCCGACTAAGCCTTCTGGATCAGCGCCACAAGGGTCCAGCCGGGCCCGGGTTTGAGGCTGCTGTCGGGCGTCAGCACGTGCACCCAGCCCGCATCATCGCGGGTAAACAGCAAGGTGGCTCGATCGCCGTGCAGGGCCTGGTAGTCGTCCCAGCCGAAGCCGTCGGTCAGCGTGGTGCTGTACAGCTCCGCGCCCTGGTTCAACTGCTGGGCCAGTTGCACATAGGTCAGGGCTGGCTGGCCCAGGGTTTCGCCGCGGTGTTCGTGGCTGGCACGGTGCTTGTCGCTGCGCTGGTTTTCAAGGCCGCTGGCGAGGGAAAACAGCCGGCGGTGGCCGAAGTCATGGCGAAAGCGCGCACTGGCCAAGGCGTTGAGCTCACCGGCCGGTGACAGGCCCAGCAGGTGCCCCAGGCCGACCAGGTCCAAGTGGGCATCGGCGTGCTGCGACGCCGGGTTGCCGAAGTAGGTGGGCAGCCCGTCCATGCGCGCGGCGCGA
Organism: uncultured Gammaproteobacteria bacterium; assembly: GCA_963816515.1. GTDB lineage: Bacteria > Pseudomonadota > Gammaproteobacteria > Pseudomonadales > Pseudomonadaceae > Aquipseudomonas. Next base: position 3,712,166 of record CAWFKX010000001.1, read on the forward strand.
ATATTTTCCCAGCTTGAATCGGTGAGCAGCACGCGACTGCCCAGTTGCTGCAGCGCCTTGGCGACTTCGCGGGCGGGCGGGTTGGCGCCGACGATAAGAAAGCCGCTGGGCGCCGGTTCCGCGACCTTCAGCAGGCGCGCCAGCGGCCGTGCCGTGGCGCTTTGCAGCAGCACCGTGCCGATGATCACCGCGAAGGTCAGCGGCACCAGCAGCAGGGCACCCTCGTATCCGGCCTGATTGAGGCGCTCGGCGAAGATCGCCGACACCGCCGCAGCAACAATACCGCGTGGCGCAATCCAGCCCAACAGTGCCCGCTCGCGCCAATTGAGGCTGGAGCCCAGGGTGCACAGCCACACGTTCAGCGGCCGCGCGATCAGCTGAATCACCACCAGAAGCGCCAACACTACCGGGCCCAGGGCGATCAGGGCGCGCAGGTCCAGGCGTGCCGCCAGCAGGATGAACAGCCCGGAGATCAGCAGCACGCTGAGGTTCTCCTTGAAGTGCAGTATTTGCCGTACATCCACGCCCTTCATGTTGGCCAGCCACATGCCCATCAGCGTTACCGCCAGCAGGCCGGATTCGTGCATCACCTGGTTGGCGCCGATGAAAATCGCCAGCACCGCCGCCAGCGAGGCGAGGTTATGCAGGTATTCGGGCAGCCATTGATGCGCATCACCAGGCCCAGCAGCCAGCCACCGGCCACGCCGAAAAAGGCGCCGCAGGCCAGCACGCCGGCGAACACCAGCAGGCTGTGGCGCAGGCCTTCGTCGGTGGCGCTGGCGATGATGAAGCTGTACACCACCACCGCCAGCAGCGCGCCGATGGGGTCGATGACAATGCCTTCCCAGCGCAGAATGTTGGCGATGGTGGCCTTGGGGCGTACCACCCGCAGCATCGGCACGATCACCGTCGGGCCGGTGACCAGGGTGAGGGTACCGAACAGCAGCGCCAGCAACCAGTCGAAGCCCAGCAGCCAGTGGGTGGCGAGGGTGATCACCGCCCAGGTCGACAGCGCGCCGAAGGTCACCAGGCGGCGCACCACGGTGCCGATCTCCTTCCATTCCGACAGGTGCAGCGTGAGGCTGCCCTCGAACAGGATCAGCGCGACGGCCAGCGACACCAGCGGCATCAGCAGGGTGCCGAACAGCGCCTGGGGATCCAGCCAGCCCAGTATCGGCCCTGCCATGATGCCGGTCAGCAGCAGGAACAGGATGGCCGGCAGTTTCAGCCGCCAGGCCAGCCATTGGCAGGCCAGTGCAGCGACGCCAATGCCGCCCACGGCCACTAATATCTGTTGTTCATTCATCCATGGTTCCCGGAAAATAGTCAGACTACGCAAGACTAGCCGCGCCGCGGCTGAGTCACTTTATTTATCCGGCGGCTCTGCGTCGGGGTTTTTACGAGTTTCCATGGCCGCCATTGACCACCCGCTGATTGACCAGTTCCTTGACGCCCTGTGGCTGGAGAAGGGGCTTTCCGAAAACAGCCGCGATGCCTATCGCAGCGACTTGACGCTGTTCAACGGCTGGCTCGGCGAACAAGGCATCGCCTTGCCCGATGCCGGGCGCGAGCTGATCCTCGACCACTTGGCCTGGCGTGTCGATCAGGCCTATAAGCCGCGTTCCACCGCGCGTTTTCTTTCAGGTGTACGTGGGTTCTATCGCTACCTGTTGCGGGAAAGGCTGATCGCGGTCGACCCGACCCTGCAGGTCGACATGCCGCAGTTGGGCAAGCCATTGCCCAAGTCGCTGTCGGAAGCTGACGTAGAGGCGCTGCTCAAGGCCCCGGACCTCAGCGAACCCATCGGCCAGCGTGACCGCGCCATGCTGGAGGTGCTGTATGCCTGCGGTTTGCGGGTAACCGAGCTGGTCAGCCTGACGCTGGACCAGGTCAACCTGCGCCAGGGCGTGCTGCGGGTGATGGGCAAGGGCAGCAAGGAACGCCTGGTGCCCATGGGCGAGGAAGCGGTGGTGTGGGTGGAGCGCTACCTGCGTGACGGCCGCAACGACCTGCTGGGCGGGCGCCCCAGCGACGTGCTGTTCCCCAGCCAGCGCGGCGAGCAGATGACCCGCCAGACCTTCTGGCACCGCATCAAGCATCAGGCCAGCGTGGCCGGGATCGGCAAGTCGCTGTCGCCGCACACGTTGCGCCACGCCTTTGCCACTCATCTGCTCAACCACGGCGCCGACCTGCGCGTGGTGCAGATGCTGCTGGGCCACAGCGACCTGTCGACCACGCAGATCTACACCCACGTCGCTCGTGCTCGCCTGCAGGACCTGCACGCCCGCCATCACCCGCGTGGCTGAGGCGATCACCGCACATCTCTTGTTGCGGTCCCATTCGGACACGCCCGGCGAATGTGGTAGGCTTGGCCGGTAAGTAAAGCGGGCATCGCATGCCGGCTGCCCACGGGCGGCCACCCAGCACGATTGGCCCCTTCGTCCGCTGCCTCAGGAGTTCCCATGCGCGTGACCCGAATTTTCGCTGCCGCCGCCCTTGCGCTGCTCAGCACCGTTGCCCTGGCCGACGACAAGGCCGACCAGGCCATTCGCAAGACCCTCGACGCGCTGCAGCTCGATGTACCCGTGGAGAGCATCTCCGCCAGCCCGCTCAATGGCCTGTATGAAGTCAAGCTGCAGGGCAGCCGCGTGCTCTACGCCAGCGCCGACGGCAAGTTCGTGATGCAGGGCTACCTGTTCCAGGTGCAGGACGGCAAGCCGGTCAACCTCACCGAAATCACCGAGCGCCAGGGCGTGGCCAAGACCATCAACGCCATCCCTGCCGCCGAAATGGTGGTTTTCCCGGCCGTGGGCGAGACCAAGTCGCACATCACCGTGTTCACCGACACCACCTGCCCGTACTGCCACAAGCTGCACGAAGAAGTGCCGGCGCTGAACAAGATGGGCATCGAAGTGCGCTACCTGGCCTTCCCGCGCCAGGGGCTCGGCTCGCCGGGTGACGAACAGCTGCAGGCCGTGTGGTGCTCCAAGGACCGCCAGGACTCGCTGACCAAGCTGATCAACGGCAAGAGCGTCGACGCGCCTAAATGTGCCAACCCGGTGAGCAAGCAGTTCGCCATGGGCCAGTCCATCGGTGTCAACGGCACTCCGGCGATCATCCTGGAAAATGGCCAGATGATTCCCGGCTACCAGCCGGCCCCGCAAGTGGCCAAGCTGGCCCTGGGCGCCAAGGGCTGATGGCCGCCGCCTGCGTGTCATCCAAGATCAAGGCCTGACGGGAATGCCCGCCAGGCCGTAAATACCAAGCCGCACCGGTGTGCGGCGGTTTGCCACGGCCGACCCTGCGTCGGCCGTTTTATGGGGAGTTCAGAGTGAAACCGGTCAAAGTAGGCATCTGTGGGTTAGGTACCGTCGGTGGCGGCACCTTCAACGTACTTCAGCGCAACGCCGAGGAGATTGCCCGCCGTGCCGGGCGTGGAATCGAAGTGGCTCAGATTGCCATGCGTTCGCAGAACCCGAATTGCCAGATTACCGGTACCCCCATTACCAACGATGTCTTCGCAGTGGCTACCAACCCTGAGATCGACATCGTCATCGAATTGATCGGCGGCTACACCATTGCCCGCGAACTGGTGCTCAAGGCCATCGAGAACGGCAAGCACGTGGTCACCGCCAACAAGGCGCTGATCGCCGTGCACGGCAACGAGATCTTCGCCAAGGCCCGTGACAAGGGCGTCATCGTCGCCTTCGAAGCGGCCGTGGCTGGTGGCATCCCGGTGATCAAGGCCATTCGCGAAGGCCTGTCGGCCAACCGCATCAACTGGGTGGCCGGCATCATCAACGGCACGGGCAACTTCATCCTCACCGAAATGCGCGAGAAGGGCCGTACCTTCGAAGACGTGCTGGCCGAAGCCCAGGCCCTGGGCTATGCCGAGGCCGACCCGACCTTCGACGTCGAAGGCATCGACGCGGCGCACAAGCTGACCATCCTGGCGTCCATCGCTTTCGGTATCCCGCTGCAGTTCGACAAGGCCTACACCGAAGGCATTACCAAGCTGACCACCGCCGACGTCAACTACGCCGAGGCCCTGGGCTATCGCATCAAGCACCTGGGCGTGGCCCGCAGCACGGCCGCGGGCATCGAGCTGCGCGTGCACCCGACGCTGATCCCGGCCGACCGCCTGATCGCCAACGTCAACGGCGTGATGAACGCCGTCATGGTCAACGGCGACGCCGCCGGTTCCACCCTGTTCTACGGCGCTGGCGCCGGTATGGAACCGACCGCCTCCTCGGTGGTGGCCGACCTGGTGGACGTGGTGCGTGCCATGACCTGCGACCCGGAAAACCGCGTGCCGCACCTGGCCTTCCAGCCGGATTCGCTGTCGGCGCACCCGATCCTGCCGATCGAGCAGTGCGAAACCGCCTACTACCTGCGCATCCAGGCCAAGGACCACCCGGGCGTGTTGGCCCAGGTCGCCAGCATCCTGTCCGAGCGCGGTATCAACATCGAGTCGATCATGCAGAAGGAAGTCGAGGAGCAGGACGGCCTGGTGCCCATGATCCTCCTGACTCACCGCGTGCAGGAACAGCGCATGAACGACGCCATCGAGGCCCTGGAAGCGCTGGAAGGCGTGGTCAGCCCGGTGATGCGCATCCGCGTCGAGCACCTCAACTAATCAGCCGTCGCGAGCCCCGAGGGGGCTCGCGTTTCGAACTCAAAGGTTTTTACCATGCGTTATATCAGTACTCGCGGCAAAGCCCCGGCCCTGAACTTCGAAGACGTGCTGCTGGCTGGCCTGGCCAGTGACGGCGGCCTCTACGTGCCGGAAAACCTGCCACGCTTCACCGTTGAAGAAATCGCTTCGTGGGCTGGCCTGCCGTACCACGAGCTGGCGTTCCGGATCATGCGTCCGTTCGTCACCGGCAGCATCCCGGATGCCGACTTCAAGAAGATCCTCGAAGAAACCTACGGCGTGTTCGCCCACAACGCCGTGGCGCCGCTGCGCCAGCTCAACGGCAACGAATGGGTGCTGGAGCTGTTCCATGGCCCCACCCTGGCGTTCAAGGACTTCGCCCTGCAACTGCTCGGCCGTCTGCTGGACTACGTGCTGGCCAAGCGCGGCGAGCGCGTGGTGATCATCGGCGCCACCAGCGGTGACACCGGTTCCGCCGCCATCGAAGGCTGCAAGCACTGCGAAAACGTCGACATCTTCATCCTGCACCCGCACCAGCGCGTGTCGGAAGTGCAGCGTCGGCAGATGACCACGCTGTTCGGCGACAACATCCACAACATCGCCATCGAAGGCAACTTCGATGACTGCCAGGAAATGGTCAAGAACAGCTTCGCTGACCAGAGCTTCCTCAAGGGCACCCGCCTGGTGGCCGTGAACTCGATCAACTGGGCGCGCATCATGGCCCAGATCGTCTACTACTTCCACGCAGCCCTGCAGCTGGGCGGCCCAGCGCGTTCGGTGTCGTTCTCGGTGCCTACCGGCAACTTCGGCGACATCTTCGCCGGCTACCTGGCGCGCAACATGGGCCTGCCGATCAACCAGCTGATCGTGGCCACCAACCGCAACGACATCCTGCACCGCTTCATGAGCGGCAACCAGTACGTCAAGGAAACGCTGCACGCCACGCTGTCGCCGTCCATGGACATCATGGTGTCCTCGAACTTCGAACGCCTGCTGTTCGACCTGCACGGTCGCAACGGTGCGGCCATCGCCGAGCTGATGGACAACTTCAAGCAAGGTGGCGGCTTCAGCGTCGAACAGGAGCGCTGGACTGAAGCGCGCAAGCTGTTCGACTCCCTGGCAGTCAGCGACGAAGCCACCTGCGAGACCATCGCCGAGGTCTTCGCCCAGACTGGCGAAGTGCTGGACCCGCACACCGCCATTGGCGTCAAGGCCGCGCGCGAATGTCGCCGCAGCCTGGACATTCCGATGGTAGTACTGGGTACTGCGCACCCGGTCAAGTTCCCGGATGCAGTGGTCAAGGCCGGTGTCGGCAAGGCCCTGGAACTGCCGGCGCACCTCACCGACCTGTTCAGCCGTGAAGAGAAATGCACGGTGCTGGCCAACGACCTGAAAGCTGTGCAGGCGTTCGTCAGCCAGCATGGCAACCGCGGCAAACCGCTGTGATTGACTAGATCTGCAACACATAAAGCCCGTCTTTCGACGGGCTTTATTCTTTCCACGTGTCAAACTTGTGCCTGGAACAAACGGGGCAGGCACTTGGGCATGAAGCACACTCACCGCACATTGCAACGCTGGCTGGCCAGTTGGCTGGGCCTGGCCTGCCTGTTTGTGTGCGGCCTGGCCGGCGCGGCGCAAAGCCTGCCGTTCACGTTGATGCCCGCCTTCGCCCGGCTTGAGCCCTTGCCGTTGACCGCGATTGACCGCCAGTGGCTTGACCAGCACCGCGTGCTACGGGTGGGGGTGTCGATCACCGACCACGAGCCTGTCGACATCACTGTGGATCGAAACCGCTATCGCGGCATCAGCGCCGACTACCTCAACCTGATCGCCAGCCGCCTCGACGAACCGCTGCAGATTCATGGCTACGCCCGCCGCGAAGAAGCCGTGGAGGCCCTGGAGAAGGGCGAGATCGATGTCCTCACCAGCGCCAATGGCTTTGAACGCCAGCATGCCGGCCTGGCCTTCTCCCGCGCCTACATGCCCGACGATGCCGTGCTGGTGCAGCGTGACAATCTCGCGGCGCCAGTGCCGCTCGATGGCGCGAAGGTCGCCGTGCTCGATGGCTATCTCGACGTGGACATGCTGCATGCCGCCTACCCGCGCAGCGAGATCGTGGTCGCCCCCAGCCTCGCCAGTGGCCTGGAAGCGGTGGCCCAGGGCGATGTGCAGGCCTTCATCGGCAACGAGGTGGTGGTGCGCGCCTACAGCGCGCTGCGGCCGTTCATGGGGCTGCGTGTGGCGGGCAACGCCAACCTGCCCAACGACGGCTTTGCCTTTGCCGTGCGCGCCGGCGACAGCGCTTTGCTGGCGTTGCTGGACCGTGCGCTGGCGAGCATCGACGAGTCCCTGCGCCGCGAGATACTTGGGCGCTGGACCGCCGGGCTCGGCTCCGACATCGCCCAGCCACGTGTGGTGCTGACCGCCGAGGAACAGGCCTGGTTGCACACCCACCCGCAGGTTCGGGTGATTGCCAGCGAGTACCCGCCGTACCTGTACCGGGACCGCCAGGGTAACTGGGTGGGGCTCAACCGTGATGTGCTGGCGACCATCTCGTCCATGAGCGGCCTGCATTTCCAATTCATTGCGTCGCAGTCCATCGCGCAGAGCCTGGAGGCGCTGCGCACCGGCACGGCCGACATGAATACCACGTTGTCGGAAAGCCCCGAGCGCAAGGCCTATCTGGGCTTCTCCCACTCGTTCGGCGGGCAAGGCTGGGTGTTCGTGGTACGCGGCGGCAGCGTCGGCGTGGCATCTTTGGAAGACATGGCGGGCAAGATCCTGGCCTTGCCGCGCCAGCACGCACTGGAAAGCACCCTGCGCACTGAATACCCGGCTATCCGCCTGCGCCTGGTGGACACCTACGATCAGGCCCGCGACCTGGTGCGCAAGGGCGAGGCCGACGCCACGCTGGACAGCGAGGTCAGCGCCTGGCGCTCCGTGGCACGCTACCCCACGGGTGAACTGAAGGTGGGGCGCAGCCTCGACGGGCGTTGGGCGGCCGACCGGTTTTCCGTGCGCCTGGATGAACCCTTGCTGTTGAGCATTCTCAACAAGTCGCTGGAAGCCTACCCGGTGGCGGAGCTGCGCGCCGTGCGCATCAAATGGCTGGGGGCGGTCGACGGTGCTCCGCCGGTGTGGCAACGCATTGCCCCGTGGGTGTGGTGGGCGCTGGCGGCCGCGCTGCTGTTCGGCTTGGTGTCGTTGATGTGGAACAGCCGCCTGAAGGCCCAGATTCTCCAGCGCGAGCGCGCCGAAGAAGCCCTGAACGACCAGTTGGCCTTCCAGCGCGCCTTGCTCGACGGCATTCCCAACCCTATTTACGTGCGTGACCTGCAAGGCCGCATGGTGCTGTGCAACAAGAGCTACGAGACGGTGTTTTCCACCCGTCTGGAACAGGTGCGGGGCAAGTTGCTGCCAGAGGTATCGCTGATTGCCCCGGACAAGGCCGAACAGTTGCACGCCGACTACCTGAAGCTGCTCCAGGACCAACAGCCGATGTTCGTGGATCGCCAACTGCAGCTCGACGGGCATCAGGTCGACGCCTGGCAGTGGATGGTGCCGTTCTACCGCGCCGATGGCCAGTTGCAGGGCATGCTCGGCGGCTGGATCGATATCAGCGAACGCAAGCGCCTGGAGGCCGAGCTGGTCGAGGCCCGGCAGGTGGCCGAGCAGGCCAGCCAGGCCAAAAGCGCCTTCCTGACGACCATGAGCCATGAAATCCGCACGCCTGTCGCGGCGATCATCGGCCTGCTGGAGCTGGAACGTGAAATGGCCCGGGTGCGCGGCAATGAGCCCTCACAGGCGATTGACGTGGCGTACCAGTCAGCCCGCGACCTGATCGCCCTGGTCGGCGATAGCCTGGACCTGGCCAAAATCGAGGCGGGCAGCGTTCAACTGGTCCAGGAACCCACGGCGCTGCGGCCGTTCTTCGAGGCCAGCGTGCGGCTGTTCAGCGCCCAGGCCAGGCAGCGCAAGCTCAACCTGACGCTGGCCATGAGCGCCAACGCCGACGGTGTCTACTTGCTTGATCCGTTGCGCTTGCGCCAGGTGATTCACAACCTGCTGGGCAACGCCTTGAAATTCACCCATGAAGGCGGTGTGCAAATCGACGTGGGTTCATCTGCCGACGGGGGCCTGGTCATCGAGGTCAGCGATACCGGCATAGGGATCGATGCCCGGCAGCAAGCGCGGTTGTTCAAACCGTTCGTGCAGGTGGGGCCGCAGTCTGATGACCAGGAACGTGGGACCGGGCTTGGCCTGAGCATCTGCAAGCAGCTGGTTGATCTCATGGGCGGTGATATCCAATTGCACAGCGTGCCGGGGCAGGGCACGCGCGTGACATTGCGGCTGGACCTGCCCCGTGTCGCCGCCGCGCCTGAGCGGCCGATGGCCACCGGCCAAGCCCTGCCTGAGCGGGTGTTGCAGGTGGTGGTGGTCGATGATCTGTCCGCCAACCGTCTGGTGCTGAGCCAGCAGGTGGTTTTTTTCGGCCATCACGTACAGGCCGTGGGCAGCGGCGAAGAGGCGTTGGCCCTGTGGCAGGCGCAGGCGGTGGACGTGCTTATCACCGATTGCAACATGCCCGGCATGAGCGGCTATGCCCTGGCCCGCGCCATTCGTGAGGGCGAAAAGCAGGCTGGGCGGCCGCCGTTGCCGATCATCGGTTGCAGTGCCAACGCCGGCGACGACGAGGCCGAACGCTGCCGCCAGGCGGGCATGAACCAGATGCTGGTCAAGCCCATCGCGCTGGAGCACCTGGGCCAGTTGCTGGCCACCCTGGCGACCCCCCCGGCCTTCGACATCGAGACGCTGCGGAGCATGACCCAGGCCAACGCCGAGGCCATGCAGCGCATGCTGGTGGAGTTGCGCCGCAACCTGCGCGAAGAGAGCCAGGCGCTCAAGGCCGCGGTGGCCAACGATGACTGGCCGCCGATGCGCGCGGCCCTGCACCGGCTCAAGGGCGTGGCCTGCCTGATCGATGCCGCGCCCATGGCCAAGGCCTGTGCTGAACTGGACAGTAGTGCCCGTGCCCGCGCCAGTGCAGCATTGGCCGAACAGTGGCCACGGCTCAAGCAACGCCTGATCGAGCTTGAATTGGACATCGAAAAGCAACTTTGGGAAATACCCTACAAAGATTAGGACTTGTCCTATGTGACGCCCCCGGCTCGCTCTCTAGAGTATGTATCAAGCGCCATACACGACCTGGCGTGACCCGGAGGTATGCACATGCACGCACTGAAAGTTCTGGTTCTCGAAGACAGCCCCTTCCAACTCATGGCCTTGCACCAAATGCTCAACGCCAGTGGGGTGTTTGATGTGCTGACCGCCGAAAGTGTCGACGCCGCTCTGCTGTCGCTGGAACGACGCGGCCCGGTCGACATCGCCATCTGTGACCTGCAGATGGAGGAGGGCGACGGCCTGCAGCTGATCCGTCACCTGGCCCGCCATCGCCAGGCCGAGGCGCTGATCATTCTGTCGAGCCTTGAGCGTAACGTGCTCGACAGTGTCGGCCAGTTGGCCCGGCACCTGGGGTTGCACGTGCTGGGTGTGCTGGAGAAGCCTGCCACGCCGTCGGTGCTGCATGAACTGTTGCAGCGCTACCATGCCGGCGAGTTGCCGGCCCGGGCGCCGATGCCGCTGGTGGAGGTCAATGAGCTGGTGAGCCTGGACGAGTTGGTGGTTGCGCGGCTGCCTCAGCTGTACGAGCAGTGGCAGGTGTATTTCCAGCCCAAGGTCGCCTTCGACGGTCGCCTGCTTGGGGTCGAGGCATTGGTGCGTTGGGAGCACCCGACGCTGGGCATGCTGTCGCCTGCCAGCTTCCTGCCACTGGTCAGCTACGGCGGCCTGATGCCACAGCTGACCTGGCATGTGCTGGAAGTCGCCCTGCGCTTGAGTGCCACGGTGCACGACAGCGACGGTGCGCCGTTGCCGGTAGCGGTCAACGTACCCCCAGGCATCATCGAGTCCGAAGGCTTCACGCCGCGCATCAAGGCATTGCTAAAACAGATGGACCTGCCGCCTTCGGTGTTGACCCTGGAAATGCTTGAAAGCCGCCAGGCGCCAGCCAATAGCCTGGAACTGGAGGCACTGGTGCGCCTGCGCATGCTGGGCTGCAAGCTGTCGATCGATGATTTCGGCATGGGCGACTCCAATATCCAGCGCTTGCTCGACCTGCCGTTTTCCGAACTGAAGATTCCCAGCCAGTTCGTGTGTGGCATGGCCAAGGACGGGCGCAAGGCGGCGGTGGTGGCAGGCGCGCTGATCATGGCGCGGCGCATGGGCCTGAGCGTGGTGGTCGAGGGCGTGGAAACCGCCTGCGACTTCCAGGCGCTCAAGGCCTTGGGCCAGCCAGCGCTGCAGGGTTACTACGTGGCCCGGCCTATGAGCATCGCGGCGTTGCGCCAATGGATCACAACCCGCGACATCAGCCAGTGGCAAGGTGGTGATGTAGCCTCGTGCCTGGCCTGAGTCACTACTCAGGTCAGGCCGTGCTCCTGCAGGTAAATGAACAGCGCTGCGTCATTGGCCACCCCCAGCTTGCGCATGGCGCTGATTTTCTGGGCGCTGACGGTCTGCTTGCTGCGGCTCAGCTGAGCGGCGATCTCGCCCACGGACAGGCCGCCCGCCAGCAAGCGCGTGACTTCGATTTCCCGGGGGGAAAGCGCTTCGCGTTCGAACATGCGGTCGGGGCGCACCTCGCCATCCTGGAGAAGCGCCTGGCTCACTGATTCGGCGATGTAGACCTTGTTGCGGCGTACCTGGGCGATCGCGATCGGCAGTTCACTGACCAGGCTGGCCTTGCCCAGCACGCCTTTGACGCCCAGGCCGAGCATTGAGCGAAACAGGCCAGCATTGTTGAGCATGGTCACCACCAGAATCGGCAGGTCCGGCCAGTGCCGGCGCACCGTCTCCAGCAACCGCAGCCCGTCGTTCTGGTGTTCGGCAGGCATCATGAAGTCGGTGATCAGCAGGTCGCACTCGCCTTCCTCCAGCCACTGGGTCAATTCGGAGGGGTTGCTGGCCTCGCCCACCACGGCCAGGTCCGGGTCTTGTTGCAGCACGGCGCGCAGGCCGATGCGGAAAATAGGGTGATCATCGGCCACCAGAATACGCAGCGGTGAAGTGTGGGAGGTGTTCACGGTGAGGCTCCGAGCGGCAGTCGTGGTCCAGCCGTTCAGTCTGGCACATTCGCGGCCGTTTCCCTGAAAAGCGTGTTCACCGTCCTGCGGCGCTGCGGTGGCGCTGGTCGGGGCAGGCGTTTCCAGCAACGCAACTGTCATATTCGGTGGGCAAGCTGAATCCCCCCGTCGCAGTGCGTTTAGAACTTTTTGCCCTGAAGGCGGGTCATTGATAGACACCTTGATTTCGAACAACTGAGTGGTGATCGAATGGAAAATATCAACGAGTTGCTGACTGAAGCACTGACGCCCTACCACGTGGACGTGGTTGACGTGGGCGGCCCGCTTGAATGCCGGGTGATATTGCGCGATTCGACCGGCGCTCTGGTGCTGGATCGTCGCTTCAACCGTATACAGTTTGCCGACAAGCACGCCCTGACCGACGTGGTTGACGGCCTGCACCGTGATTTGCTGGTAGCCGAGGGGCGCCTGCAGCCGTGCATGCTCGCCGCCTTGGCCCAGACCACCGCTGCGCCGGTTGCCAGCGCATCGATGCGCTAGGGGAACCTTGCGCAACACCTGTGTTCACATCTGGTAAGGGCAGGGGGGCTTGCATTGTGCTCCGGTGCTTGCCACCTGCCGTATTGGCCCAGCATGGGCCAAGTTTGGCCCCGAGTAGACTCCCCACTGCCCGGGGTTTCTTTTTGCCCGGAATTTGCCCGCTGCCACGAACCCCCCGTCGCAGGCGCCAAAGGCCGCGTTACGGCCTGTAGGTCAGTGCCCATTACCCTGTTGCAAAAACTGCCGCGCATCACGCTCATAGGCCAGCCGACTATCAGCATCCAGCCACTGCGCGTAATACCCCGGCAGCGTGGTGGTGCGCAGCGTCGCCAGTATTTGGTTGATCCGCTCGATTGCCGTGCGCCCCGCCGGGCTGTTGGTGCAGGCCACATACACCGGCTGATAGCGCGGCACCCCGCGCACGGGCAGAAAACTCAAGTCGTTGCCATCGATCTGCTCCTGCGGTGCCAAATACAGCGCTTCCGGCCAGTAGCCGAGGACGCCGTCCAGGCGCCCGCGTTGCTGCATCTGCAGCAGGCTGGCCACGGCATCGTTACCGTGATGGGCATTGACGGCGCTCTCCGGCGCGGCATCGAGCATGGCATCGATGGCCGCGCCGTAGCTGCGCTCGGCCACGCGGCCGATCTTGATATTAGGGCTGGCCAGCACGGCGGGCAGGTCCAGTTCACCGTGGTGAATGAAACTGCTGAAGCCGTGGCGGTCCTGGCGACGAATGATCAGCCCGTTGGTCAGGGTGGCGAACACCGGAATGGAGTACACCACGGCCTGGCTGCGTTCAGCGGTCCACAGCAGCGTAGGGTCGCAACTCAGGGTCGGCTCCTGCAACATCTGCATGGCCCGGGCGCGGTTGACCCGTACCACAGTATGGGCGTATTGCGGCAGGGCCTGCATCAACAGCCCCAACATGCGGTCCCCGGCGCCCTGGCCTTCGCGCGGGCCGCTCTCAATGGTCAGCGGTGGCAAATCGCGCACCAGCCAGGTCAGCGGCTCTTGCGCCCGTGCGCCAAACGGCACGGCCAGGCACAGCAACAGCGGTATCAATCGGCGGCAACCTTCCATGATGCGAGCTCCGAAACAGCTGAATGGGGGGAGGACACAGGTCTGCGCCTGCTCTGCAACGTTGTCGGCCATCGGTCTTAGTTGATTAGGCCATGATCGGTTAGACTGTGCGACTTTTCCTCGTAGCAAGAAGCCCCACCATGGCCCAGCCCTCCACGACCTACAAATTCGAACTCAATCTGACCGATCTTGACCGTGGGGTCTACGAGAGCGTCAAGCAGACCATCGCCCGTCACCCCTCGGAAACCGAAGAGCGCATGACCGTGCGCCTGCTGGCCTACGCCTTCTGGTACAACGAACAGCTGGCCTTTGGCCGTGGCCTCTCGGAGGTTGACGAACCGGCGCTGTGGGAAAAAAGCCTGGATGACCGCGTGCTGCACTGGATCGAAGTCGGCCAGCCAGACGCCGAGCGCCTGACCTGGTGTTCGCGCCGTACCGAGCGCACCAGCCTGCTGGCCTACGGCAGCCTGCGCGTATGGCAGACCAAGGTGGTGGACGCGGTGAAAAACCTGAAGAACGTCAACATTGCCGCGGTGCCTCAGGAAGTGCTGGAAACCCTGGCCAAAGACATGCCCCGGGCCATCAAGTGGGACGTGATGATCAGCGAAGGCACCATTTTCGTCACCGACGACCGTGGTCAGCATGAAGTGCAGCTGGAATGGCTGCTGGGCGAGCGCGGCTGAGCCGCGACGCGTTTTTCCCCCTGCCCACTGAATAAGAAGCCCCATGCGTATCGAACCGCGTCAACTGCCCGCTACCCTGCCATTTCTCGGCGACCTGCCACCCTTGCTGACCCGCCTGTACGCGGCGCGAGGCGTGCAATCGGTGGCCGAACTGGACAAGAGCCTGGCGCGGTTGATCCCCTACCAGCAGCTCAAGGGCATTGAGGCGGCGGTCGATCTGCTGGTGGAAGCATTGGCCAAGCGCCAGCGCATTCTGATTGTCGGTGACTTCGACGCCGACGGTGCCACCGCCAGCAGCGTCGGTGTGCTGGGCCTGCGCCTGCTGGGCGCGGCCCATGTCGATTACCTGGTGCCCAACCGTTTTGAATACGGCTATGGCCTGACCCCGGAAATCGTTGCCGTGGCCTTGCAGCGCCAACCCGACCTGCTGGTGACCGTGGACAACGGTATTTCCAGCGTTGAAGGTGTGGCCGCCGCCAAGGCGGCCGGCCTCAAGGTGCTGGTCACTGACCACCACCTGCCAGGCCATGAATTGCCGGCGGCTGACGCTATCGTCAACCCCAACCAGCCGGGCTGCACGTTTCCCAGCAAGGCACTGGCCGGGGTGGGGGTGATTTTCTACGTGCTGATGGCCTTGCGTGCCCGCTTGCGCAGCCTCGGCCATTACGACACCGTGCCGCAGCCCAACATCGGCGAGTTGCTGGACCTGGTGGCCCTGGGTAGCGTTGCCGATGTGGTACCACTGGACGCCAACAACCGTATCCTGGTGCATCAGGGCCTGGAGCGTATTCGCGCCGGCCGCGCCCGCCCGGGGCTCAAGGCGATCCTGGAGGTAGCCAAGCGCGACCATCGGCGCATCACCTCCACCGACCTGGGTTTTATCCTCGGGCCGCGCCTGAATGCTGCCGGGCGCCTGGATGACATGAGCCTGGGCATCGAATGCCTGCTCAGCGATGACGCCGCCCTGGCCCAGGCCATGGCCGCACAACTGGATGAGCTGAACCAGGACCGCAAGTCCATCGAACAGGGCATGCAGCGCGAAGCGCTGGCCCAACTCAAGGACTTGCCCGTGGAGTCCATGCCGTTCGGCCTGTGCCTGTTCGATGCCGACTGGCACCAGGGGGTGATCGGCATCCTCGCTTCGCGCTTGAAGGAGCGCTACCACCGGCCAACCATCGCTTTTGCCGACGCCGGTGAAGGTATGCTCAAGGGCTCGGCGCGCTCGGTGCCCGGTTTCCATATTCGCGATGCCCTGGACGCGGTCGCCGCGCGTCATCCGCAGCTGATCAGCAAGTTCGGCGGCCACGCCATGGCGGCGGGCCTGTCGTTGCCGGAAGGCAACTTCCCGGCGTTCTCCCAGGCGTTCGACGAGGAAGTGCGCCGCCAGCTGCAGGAAGAAGACCTGACCGGTCGCCTGCTGACCGACGGCACGCTGGCGGTGGAGGAGTTCCACCTGGAGCTGGCCCGTGCCCTGCGTCACGCCGGCCCCTGGGGCCAGCACTTCCCCGAGCCGCTGTTCCATGGTGTGTTCCAGCTGGCCGAACAGCGGGTGGTGGGCGAGCGTCACCTGAAAGTGGTGCTCAAGAGCGAGTGCGGTTCGGTCAAGCTCGATGGCATCGCTTTTGGCGTCGACCGTGAGATCTGGCCCAACCCGACCGTGCGCTGGGTGGAGCTGGCCTACAAGCTCGACGTGAACGAGTTCCGTGGCCAGGAAACGGTGCAACTGATGATCGCGCACATGGAGCCACGCTGAGAATCACGGCTGAACCCTGTTCAAGGTAGCGTTGTCGACTAGGCTCTAACCATCGTTTGCGCCCGAACCCTGCCTTGAGAGGTGCCCCATGAGCCTGTTGCTGGAACCCTACACCCTGCGTCAGCTGACGCTGCCCAACCGTATCGCCGTCTCACCCATGTGCCAATATTCCAGTGTCGATGGCCTGGCCAACGACTGGCACCTGGTGCACTTGGGCAGCCGCGCCGTGGGCGGCGCCGGCCTGGTGTTCACCGAAGCCACGGCGGTTACCGCCGACGGGCGCATTACCCCCGAAGACCTTGGCCTGTGGAACGACGAACAGATCGAGCCCTTGCAGCGCATTACCCGCTTCATCACCTCCCAGGGCGCCGTGCCTGGCATCCAGTTGGCCCACGCCGGGCGCAAGGCCAGCACCTATCGCCCGTGGTTGGGCAAGTCCGGCAGCATCCCGGTGAATGACGGCGGCTGGGTGCCGGTTGGGCCCTCGCCGATTGCCTTCGACCCACGTCATACCGCGCCCACGGCGTTGGATGAAGGGCAGATCCAGGAAGTCATCCTGGCCTTCGTCGAAGCGGCGCGACGGGCGCTGAAAGCCAATTTCAAAGTGGTGGAAGTGCACGCGGCCCACGGTTACCTGCTGCACCAGTTTCTCTCGCCGATCAGCAACCAGCGCCAGGACAGCTATGGCGGTTCGTTCGAAAACCGCATACGCCTGACCCTGCAGGTTACCGAGGCGATCCGCACGGTATGGCCGCAAGAGTTGCCGGTGTTTGTGCGCGTGTCGGCCACCGACTGGGTCGAGGACGGCTGGAACCCGGATGAAACCGTGGAGTTGGCCAAGCGCCTGAAGGCCCTGGGCGCGGATTTGATCGATGTGTCGTCGGGCGGCACGGCGGCCAATGCCGAGATTCCCACGGGGCCCGGTTACCAGACTCGGTTTGCCGAGCGCGTGCGCAAGGAGTCGGGCATTGCCACCGGTACCGTGGGCATGATCACCGAACCGGCCCAGGCCGAGCACATTCTGCGCACCTGCCAGGCCGACATCATCCTGCTGGCCCGCGAACTGCTGCGCGACCCCTATTGGCCGTTGCATGCCGATGACGACCTGGGCGGCCGCCAGGCGACGTGGCCGGCGCAATACCAGCGCGCCACCCACCGCGACCAGCCGATCCACGAGTCCGATCTGCGCGATTGACCTGATGGGCGTGTGGGAGCGGGCTTTGCCCGCGAAAAGCGCCACGCGGTCTTTCAATGGCTCTGCGGTGCGCCTTACGCGGGCAGAGCCCGCTCCCACTGCTCAGGTGTACTTGCGCTTGTCCGGCGCCGGCGGGAAATACTGGTACAGCCACGTCTCGCTCAGCGTACGGTCATGGGTACGGATGAACAGGCGCATTTCCACCGGCTCGACGCTGTCGCTGGTGGGGTGCCAGTCAAAGGTCACGCGGTAGCCCTTGTCGGGCAAGGCCAGCACGTTGAAATCCTGCGCCTTGCCGCTGGACACGGTCACCACCGGCTCGATGCCGGTGCCTTCCGGCAGCCGCTCCAGGCCGCCACCCTTGAAGTCCACGGCGAAACGGCGAGCCCAGGTTTGCGGGTAATGCTCACCCGGTGCCCATCCTTCAACGAAACCGCCCATGCCCGAACGGGTCGCGAACACCCGCGCCAGCGGCGTGCCGACCGGCGGAACGGCGCTCCAGTACAGCTTGTAGCCGAAGTTCAGCGCATCACCGGCCTTGACCGGCTGCTTGGGCGTCCAGAAGGCGACGATGTTGTCCAGGGTTTCGCCCGTGGTAGGAATTTCCATCAGGCTGACCGAGCCTTCACCCCAGTTGGTGGTCGGTTCCACCCACAGGCTCGGGCGCTTGTCGTAGCCGTCCACGGTGTCTTCGTAGCTGGCGAACTCGTGGTCGGTCTGCACCAGGCCGAAGCCCTTGGGGTTGTTGTCGGCAAAGGCGTTGAACTGCAAGGTGGCCGGGTTGTTCAGCGGCCGGCAGATCCACTCGCCGTTGCCGCGCCACATGGCCAGGCGGTCCGAGTCGTGAATTTGCGGGTGGATGGTGTCGCACATGCGCCGTTCCTGGGTGCCGCAGCTGAACATGCTGGTCATCGCCGAGATGCCCAGTTGCTCGATGTCGGTACGGGCGAACACGTGGGCGTCGATGGCCATCACCACCTGTTGGGCCTGGCAGTCGATGTCGAACTGGTAGGCACCGGTGGCGCTTGGCGATTCAAGCAGCGCGTACACGGTGAAGCGCGTGCTTTCCTTGTCCGGTGTCTCGAACCAGAACTTGGTGAAGTCAGGAAATTCCTCGCGCTTCTTGGCATAGGTATCGATAGCCAGGCCGCGCGCCGACAGGCCGTACTGGCCGGTGGCGTCCACCGCACGGAAATAGCTGGCGCCCAGGAAGGAGAGAATGTCGTGCTGGTCCAGCTCAGGCGCCTTGAACGCGCGGAAACCGGCAAAACCCAGGTCGCCCTTGAGCTGCTTGGTGTCCACGCCGGTGTTGTCGTAGCGGAACAGCGGCGGGTGGAAATGCACCTCGCGTGCCTGCTGCTTGTTGCTGTCCACGCTATACATGCGCACCGGCAGCTTGAAGCCCATGCCGACGTGGAAGAACTGCACGTCCAGCTGGCCCTTGTTGTCGTACCAGAGCGAGTGCTTGGCATCGTACTGGATGGCGTTGAACTGCTGCGGGGTCATGTTCGCCAGGGTCGGCGGCAATACTTGCTTGCGATCCGTATAACCCTGGGTGGCCAGCTGCCGGGCCTGGGCCTGGAGCAGATCGAAGCTGAACGGTTCGGCATCGCCATCGGCGGTCGCGGCCATGGCCTGGGCGGCCAACAGGCCGGTGCCGGAAAGCCCGGTATAGGCGGCGAGCGCCATCGAGGCCTTGAGAAGGTGCCTACGGTGCATAAATAAACCTGTCTGCAAAGAATCCGGGCCGCCTCCTGGCTGCCTGGCTGGATCGAGATAAAGGTCTGGACATGCCCTCGGCCAAACGCAACTAACTCATAACAGATAACAAACTGGACGATGGGTTCGCAAGGTGAGGGAAAAAAAGTCAGTGGCCCAGAGCATCCGGCGATGCTGTTTGCACCCAATTTTCGACCTGAAGACCGGGCACACGGATGAACTCACGGACGTTGTTGGTCACCAGCACCCAGTTGTTGCTGCGTGCATGGGCGGCCAGCCAAAGGTCGTTATTACCGATGATTTGCCCGCTGCCTTGCAGGTCGGCGCGGATTTGACCGTAGTGCTCGCCAGTCGCTTTATCGACATCCACCACTTGAATCAGCGATGTGAGTTGGTCGATGGTGGACAGGGCTCGTTTCGAGGCTTGGCTTTTTTCGGCGCCGTAGCGCAACTCACCCAAGGTGATGGCCGACATGGCCAACTCTGAAGCGTGGTGGCGTGCGAAGCGTTCTCGGACGCACGCGGGGTTATGCTTGGCAATGTAGATGCAGATGTTGGTGTCGAGCAGGTAACGCACCGTCATCAAAAGTCCTCGCGTTCCTGTGGAGGTTGGTCCCCACGGCCATCTTCCATGAAGTCGGCGGGCAGTTGGGCAAGCGTGTCGAAAATCGCCGTCGCGTTAAGCGGACGCTCACGCAAAACGATTTCATCGCCTCGACGAAAGATCTCGACGCGATCTACATGCAGGCGAAACTCTTTGGGTAGGCGCACGGCCTGGCTATTGCCGGATTGGAATACGCGAGCGAAAGTCATGAGCGGTGCCCTACGAATGGATATACGTAAAGTATATACGTCGGTGCGCAGTTTGTCGTATTCGCCAATCGAGTGGTAGCCCAAACACCACTTTTGGGAAATGTCCTACAAAAACTGCAGATGGTTCCTCGGTACTCAACCCGCCTGGCTCTCAATAATCCCCCTACTGTCAGCCATCCAGTGAGGGAACCCGCCATGCCCAGAACCCGCCCAACCCGCATCACCGTTACCGGCCACGTGGTGTTCGACCATAATTTCGGTGGTTGCGGCGATATCTATCTGTATTGGCGCCAAGTGGATGCTGGCGTGGAGGAAGGCTCGGCGAAGCAGGGCAGGGCGGGGTATTTTTCCGCAAGCATTTTCGATGGCAGCGACTGGCGCAAGCTGCAGCTCAGCCGGGTGGTGCCGTATGCCGAGCGCACCTTCGAGCGCACTGCGCAGCGGTCGCGGGTGGCGGATGCGCTGGTGGGGATGATTCGCCAGTGGCGGGGCGAGTGGGCCAGCTACAACGATGATTCGCGCAGCTTTCGCCTGCCCAGCCTGGAAATGCTGTGAGCCCGGCGCAGGCGTGGGGCCTGCGCCGGGCGGGCGGTCAGCGGCCGATTTTCCAGGCGTCGCCGGCAGGGGCGTTGCCACGGTCGTAGGGCTTGGCCAGCCACATGTACAGCAGGCCCAGGCCGATGACCACGGCGGTGGTCACCACCATGGCGTAGTTCACGTACCAGGCGGCGTCCGGCGTGCGTGGCCAGGCCATGTTGATGATGGCGCCCACGCCGTACACCAGCGCGCCGATGTTCACCAGCAGGCCCCAGCGGCCCAGGTTGAATTGGCCGTTGGGCTTCCAGCCGCGCAGGCGGGCATACAGGGCGGCCAGCACGATCATCTGGAATGCCAGGTAGATGCCGATGGCGGCGAAGCTGACAATGGTGGCCACGGCGTCCTGCAGGAAGAAGCCGAGGATGATGATCAGCGCTGGCAGCACGCCGGCCACGAACAACGCGTTGACCGGTACCTGGGTGGTGTCCGACAGGCGCTTGAGCAGGCGGCTGCCCACCACCATTTCATCACGGGCGTAGGAGTACAGCAGCCGGCTGGCGGCGGCTTGCAGGCTGATCACACAGGAAATGAACGAGACCATCACCACCGCCATGATCACCCGCGAGCCGACGCTGCCGAAGGCGTTGTTGAGCACGGTGGTCACCGGGTCCTTGTCGGTGCCGTTGATCACCGCCTGCATGTCCGGTACCGCGAGGATCAGCGCCAGGCAGGCGAACATCGCCGAGATGCCGCCGATGTAGATGGTCATGCGCATGGCCACCGGAATGCGCTTGCTCGGGTTGGGCGTTTCCTCGGCCACGTCGCCGCAGGCTTCGAAGCCGTAGTACAGGAACATGCCTGCCAGCGAGGCGGTGAGGAAGGCCGGCAGGTAGGAACCGTCGACGCGAATGTCGAAGGTGTTCCACAGCACGCTGAACGGCTGGTGGCGTTCGAAGATCAGCAGGTAGATGCCGACAATGAGGGCGCCGACCAACTCGCAGATGAAGCCGAACATGGCGATGCGCGCCAGCATCTTGGTGCCGCTGAGGTTCACCAGGGTGGCGAACAGGGTCAGCAGCAGGGCAATGACGATATTGGTGTTGTTGCTGGGCTCGAACCCCAGCATCACCGCCAGGTACGGGCCGGCGCCCACGGCCACGGCAGCGATGGTCACGCACAGGGCTATGGAGTAGATCCAGCCGACCATCCACGCCCAGCGCTTGCCCACCAGGCGGCGGGCCCAGGGGTAGACGCCACCGGAGATGGGGAACTGCGACACCACTTCGCCGAAAATCAGGCACACCAGCATCTGCCCGAAGCCCACCAGCAGGTAGGCCCAGAACATCGGTGGCCCGCCTGCGGCCAGGCACAGGCCGAACAGGGTATACACGCCCACCACGGGCGACAGGTAGGTGAAGCCCAGGGCGAAGTTTTCCCACAGGCTCATGCTGCGGTTGAAGTTGGAGGTGTAGCCCAGTTGCCTGAGCTGCTCGGCATCGTGGTCCACGGCTGCCATGTCAGGGGTAACGCTCATGTGTGTGCTCCGGAGAATCGGCAGATTCAGGTTGCAGGGTGCCCGGGGGTGGGTGCCCACGGGCACACCCCAGGTCATTGTTATAAAAACGGGTGTGTAGCAGCGGCCGCACGTCGCGTCCGGCAACACCACGGTGACCGGGCCGGACGCGGCCTGTGGGCCGCTGCAGGTGTTTTCAGTGCTTGAACATGACGTGGCGCACGGTGGTGTAGTCCTCCAGCCCGTACATGGACATGTCCTTGCCGTAGCCGGACAGTTTCTGCCCGCCGTGGGGCATTTCGCTGACCAGCATGAAGTGCGTGTTCACCCAGGTGCAGCCGTACTGCAGGCGCGCGCTCAGGCGGTGGGCGCGGCCCACGTCGCGGGTCCAGACCGAGGACGCCAGGCCGTAGTCGGAATCGTTGGCCCAACCCAGCACCTGGGCTTCGTCGTCGAAGCGCGTGACCGACACCACCGGCCCGAACACTTCGCGGCGCACGATTTCGTCATCTTGCTGGGCGTCGGCCAGCACCGTTGGCTGGAAGAAAAAGCCATTGCCGTCCACCGCCTTGCCCCCGGTCACCAGGCGAATGTGCGGCTGCGCCAGCGCACGCTCGACGAAGCCGGCTACGCGGTCGCGGTGCTGGGCAGTGATGAGTGGGCCCAGTTCGGTTTCAGGGTCGTCCTGCAGGCCGTATTTGATGGTGCTGACCGCCGCGCCGAGTTTTTCCACGAACTGCTCGTAGATGCCTTTCTGCGCATAGATGCGGCACGCTGCGGTGCAGTCCTGGCCGGCGTTGTAGAAACCAAAGGTACGGATGCCCTCGACGGCGGCATCAATGTCGGCGTCGTCGAAGATGATCACCGGCGCCTTGCCGCCCAGCTCCATGTGCATGCGCTTGACGCTGTCGCTGGTGCTGGAAATGATGTTGGCGCCGGTGGCAATGGAGCCGGTCAGCGACACCATGCGCACCTTCGGGTGGGTCACCAGCGGGCTGCCCACGCTGGGGCCACGGCCGAACACCAGGTTGAGCACACCGGCAGGAAAAATGTCGTTGGCCAGTTGCGCCAGGCGCAGGGCGGTCAGGGGTGTCTGCTCGGACGGCTTGAGCACCACGGTGTTGCCAGCGGCCAAAGCCGGGGCGATTTTCCAGGCGACCATCATCAGCGGGTAATTCCACGGTGCGATGGAGGCGATGACGCCCACCGGGTCACGGCGGATCATCGAGGTATGGCCCGGCAGGTATTCACCGGCCGCCGAACCGCTCATGCAGCGCGTGGCACCGGCGAAAAAGCGAAACACGTCGGCGATGGCCGGGATCTCGTCGTTGAGCGCCGCACTGTAGGGCTTGCCGCAGTTGTCGGACTCCAGCTTCGCCAGCTCCTCGCCATGGGCCTCGATGGCGTCGGCCAGCTTGAGCAGTAGCAGGGCGCGGTCTTTGGGCGCGGTCTGCGACCAGCTGTCGAAGGCGGCGTCGGCGGCGCGCACGGCGGCGTCCACCTGAGCTTCGCTGGCCTCGTTGATTTGCACCAGCACACGGCCCAGGGCCGGGTTGAACACCGATTGCGTCGGGCCTTCGCCGGTCACCAGGTGGCCGTTGATCAGCAGTTGGGTTTGCATGTTGTTTTCCCCCTTGAAGGTGTTATTTGCCGCCACTGCCGGCCACGCTTTCGCCGCCGCGTGTCAGGTAGTAGGCGCCCAGAATCGGCAGCATGGTCACCAGCATCACCAGCATGGCGACCACGTTGGTCACCGGCACGTCGCGGGGCCGGCTGAGCTGGTTGAGCAACCAGATCGGCAAGGTCCGCTCGTGGCCGGCGGTGAAGGTGGTGACAATGATTTCATCGAACGACAGCGCGAACGCCAGCATGCCGCCGGCCAGCAACGCCGAGCCCAGGTTGGGCAGGATGATGTAGCGGAAGGTCTGCCAGCCGTCGGCACCCAGGTCCATGGACGCTTCGATCAGGCTGTGCGAGGTGCGGCGCAGGCGGGCAATCACGTTGTTGTAGACGATCACCACGCAGAATGTGGCGTGGCCGATGATGATGGTGAACATTCCAGGCTCGATGCCCAGGCTCTTGAACGCCGACAGCAGGGCGATACCGGTGATGATGCCGGGCAGGGCGATGGGCAGTATCAGCATCAGCGAAATGCCTTCCTTGCCGAAGAAATCACGCCGGTACAGTGCCGCCGAGGCCAGGGTGCCGAGCACCATGGCGATCAGCGTGGCCACGCACGCCACCTGCAGCGACAGCTTGATTGACTCCAGCACATCGGTGCGGGCAAAGGCCACGCTGAACCACTTCAGGGTGAAGCCCTGGGGCGGAAAGCTGAAGGCCGCGTCCTCGGTGTTGAAGGCGTACAGGAAGATGATCAGGATCGGGAAGTGCAGGAACACCAGCCCGCCCCACGCCGCCAGGCGCAAGCCCCAGGATGCTTTATCAGAGTGCATCGAAGGCCCCCAGGCGTTTGACAATGGACAGGTACACCGCGATCAGCACGATGGGCACCAGGGTGAAGGCCGCAGCCATGGGCATGTTGCCGATGGCGCCTTGCTGGGCGTAGACCATGCTGCCGATGAAGTAGCCGGGCGGGCCGATCAGTTGCGGCACGATGAAGTCGCCCAGCGTCAGCGAGAAGGTGAAGATGGAACCGGCGGCGATGCCTGGCACCGACAGCGGCAGAATCACCTGCAGGAAGGTCTGCCGCGGCTTCGCCCCGAGGTCGGCGGAGGCTTGCAGCAACGACGGCGGCAGGCGTTCCAGCGAGGCCTGGATCGGCAGGATCATGAACGGCAGCCAGATGTACACGAACACCAGGAAGCGCCCCAGGTGCGAGGTGGACAGGGTGCTGCCGCCAATCCCGGGAATGCCCAGCACTGCCTGCAGCAGCGGCGCCAGCCCCAGGTGCTGGACGAACCACTGGGCGACGCCGCCCTTGGCCAGCAGCAGGGTCCAGGCGTAGGCCTTGACGATGTAGCTGGCCCACATGGGCATCATCACCGCGATGTAGAAAAACGCCTTGGTCTTGCCGCTGGTGTAGCGCGCCATGTAATAGGCGATGGGGAACGCCACCAGGCCGCTGGCGATCGACACGGTCACGGCCATGGTCAGGGTGCGCTGGATAATGTCGAAGTTGGCCGGGTTGAACAGCGCGGCGAAGTTGCCCAGCGTCAGGTCCGGTGTCACCGCCATGGTGAAGTCGTCGAAGGTGTAGAACCCTTGCCACAGCAGGTTCAGCAGCGAGCCCAGGTAGATGGCGCCGAACCACAGCAGCGGCGGCACCAGCAACAGCGACAGGTACAGGTTGGGCTTGCGGTACAACAGGGTCCACAGCCGCCGCAAGAGCGAGTAGTCCGGCAACGGCGCCGGCTTTTCCAGGGCCAGGGTCATGTCACAGGCCCTCGGTTTCGCGCAGGGCGGTCATGGCCTCGCGGGCCCACCGCGCATTCAGGCGCTGGCCGGGTTGCAGCACCACGCTGGGTTCCTGCCACTGGTTGTTGGCCTGGCTGATGGCAAGCAACTGGCCGCTGTCCAGCTTCAACTCGTAGCGGGTCGAACTGCCCTGATACTGGATGTCGTGCAGCAGGCCGCTGACCTGCACTTCATGGCTGGCGGCGGCATCGCCGAAGCGAATGTGCTCGGGGCGAATGGAGAAGGGCAGGTCGCTGCCGCTCAACTGCCGGGCCAGGTCACCGCGCAGCACGTTGGAGGTGCCGACGAATTCGGCGACAAAGGTGGTGGCCGGTTTCATGTACAGGTTGCGTGGGGTGTCGACCTGCTCGATGCGGCCCTTGTTGAACACCGCCACGCGGTCGGACATCGACAGCGCCTCGGTCTGGTCGTGGGTGACGAAAATGAAAGTGATCCCCAACTGGCGCTGCAACTTCTTCAGCTCGCTCTGCATTTGCTCACGCAGCTTGAGGTCCAGGGCGCCGAGCGGTTCGTCGAGCAACAGCACCCGTGGGCGGTTGACCAGGGCACGGGCCAGGGCCACGCGCTGGCGCTGGCCGCCCGACAACTGCACCGGCTTGCGCTGGCCATAGCCGCCCAGGGCGACCATGTTTAGCGCTTCCTCGGCGCGCTGCAGGCGTTCGCTTTTGCCCACGCCCTTGACCTTCAGGCCGTAGGCAACGTTGTCACGCACGTTCATGTGTGGGAACAGCGCGTAGTCCTGGAACACCGTGTTGACGTCGCGCTGGTAGGGCGGCAACCCGGCGGCTTCGGCGCCGTGGATGCGAATGGAGCCGGCGCTGGGCTGCTCGAACCCGGCGATCAGGCGCAGGCACGTGGTCTTGCCCGAGCCGGAGGGGCCGAGCATGGAAAAGAACTCACCGTCCTGGATATCGATGGAAACCCGGTCAACGGCCTTCACCTCGCCGAACACGCGGGAAACCTGGGTGAACTGGACTGCAAGCGTCATGATGCGCTACTCCAAAAAGCGTATTCGCAATGGATGGCGAAATTGAAGGGCGGCAGGCTCTTCAGAACCTGGGCGCGCAAGGCGCGCCCAAAGAACGGTTTAACGACCGCCCATGATCGCGATGTAATCCTGGGTCCAGCGGCTGTACGGCACGAACTTGCCGCCCTCGGCCTGCGGGGTTTTCCAGAAGGCGATCTTGTCGAACTGGTCGATGCCGTTGGTCTTGCAGCCCTCGGCGCCCAGCAATTCGCTGCTGGTGCACGCCGCCGGTACCGCAGGCAGCGAGCCGAACCAGGCGGCCACGTCACCCTGCACCTTCGGTTGCAGCGACCAGTCCATCCACTTGTAGGCGCAGTTGGGGTGCGCGGCCTCGGCGTGCAGCATGGTGGTGTCGGCCCAGCCGGTAGCGCCTTCCTTGGGAATGGTCGACGCCACGGGCTGGTTGTCGGCTTTCAGGCCGTTGACCATGTAGCCCCAGGAACTGGAGGCCACCACGCCTTCGTTCTTGACGTCGCTCATCTGCACGGTCGCGTCATGCCAGTAGCGGTGCACCAGGGCATGCTGGGCGCGCAGCAGGTCGAGCACGGCCTTGTACTGGGTTTCGTTCAGTTCGTAGGGGTTCTGGATACCCAGCTCGGGCTTGGCGCTTTTCAGGTACAGCGCCGCGTCGGCGATGTAGATGGGGCCATCGTAGGCCTGCACGCGGCCCTTGTTGGCCTTGCCATCCGGCAGGTCCTGGGCTTCGAACACCACGTTCCAGCTGGTGGGCGCGGTCTTGAAGGTGTTGGTGTTGTACAGCAGCACGTTCGGGCCCCACTGGTACGGAGTGCCGTAGGTCTGCTTGTTGACCACGTACCATGGTCCGTCCTTGAGCCGCGGGTCGATGTTCTTCCAGTTGGGGATCAGCGCGGTGTTGATCGGCTGCACCCGCTTGCCGGCGATCAGCCGCAGCGAGGCGTCGCCCGAGGCGGTGACCAGGTCGTAGCCGCCCTTGGCCATCAGGCTGACCATCTCGTCGGAGGTGGCCGCGGTCTTGACGTTGACCTTGCACCCGGTCTCCTTCTCGAAGCCCGTCACCCAGTCGTAGTTCTTGTCACTCTCGCCCCGTTCGATGTAGCCCGGCCAGGCGACGATATCCAGCTCACCTTCACCGGCCCCCACCGCCTTGAGCGGTTCGGCGGCCTGCAGGCTGGTGCTGGCCAGCAGGGCGGTGGTCAAGGCGCTGAGCAGTGCTGTCTTGTGCGGGTGCATGGGTATCCCTCTTCTTTAAATTATGGTCGGGGCAGTGATCGAACGGGTGCTGCGGCCTTCGTCGAGGCTGATTATTAGAGTGGTGAGCGGTGCATGTCGGCGGTCAGAGATGCTCCCCGTGGCGGGCCATGATGTGGCGCACCACGCTGTAGTCATTCAGTGAGTCGCTGGACAGGTCTTTGCCGTAGCCCGAGCGCTTGAGGCCGCCATGGGGCATTTCGCTGGCCAGCATGAAGTGGCTGTTGATCCAGGTGCAGCCGTATTGCAGGCGTGCTGCCACCTGCAGGGCCTTGTCCAGGTTCTGCGTCCACACCGAGGAGGCCAGGCCGTATTCGGAGTCGTTGGCCCAATCCACGGCTTGGGACAGCTCGTCGAAGCGGGTCACGGTGACTACTGGGCCAAACACTTCGCGCTGCACGATTTCATCGTTCTGCCGGCACCCGGCCAACAGCGTCGGCTGGTAGTAGAAACCAGGGCCGGAGTGCACGGCAGCACCGGTGATGCGTTCGATGTGTGGCTGGCTTAGCGCGCGTTCGACAAAGCTGGCCACGCGGTCGCGCTGGCGCGAGCTGATCAGCGGGCCCAGTTCGTTGTCGGCGTCACGCTTGCCGGCGAAGCGCAGTTTGCTCACCGCCGCGCCCAGTTCGGCCACCAGTTGGTCGTGAATGCCGGCTTGGGCGTACACCCGGCAGGCGGCCGTGCAGTCTTGCCCGGCGTTGTAGTAGCCATAGTTGCGCACGCCGTCGACCACCGCTTTCAAATCGGCATCGTTGCAGACAATCACCGGCGCTTTGCCGCCCAGTTCCAGGTGCGTGCGCTTGACCGTGCGCGAGGCGGCCTGGAGGATTTTCTGGCCGGTGACAATGTCGCCGGTCAGCGACACCATGCGCACCTTCGGGTGGCCTACCAGGTGGCTGCCCACGCCCTCGCCACCGCCGCAGACAATGTTCAGCACGCCGCGTGGCAGTATCTGCGCCAAGGCCGGGGCCAGCGCCAGAATGGACAGCGGCGTATGTTCCGAGGGCTTGAACACCAGGGTGTTGCCCGCCGCCAGCGCCGGAGCGATCTTCCAGGCGGCCATCATGATCGGGTAGTTCCACGGCGCAATGGATGCCACCACGCCGATCGGGTCGCGGCGCACCATGCTGGTGTAGCCGGGCACGTATTCACCGGCCAGCTGGCCGGTCTGGCAGCGCACGGCGCCGGCGAAGAAGCGGAACACATCGACGGTGGCGTTGAGATCATCCTGGCGCGCCAGGTGCAGCGGCTTGCCGCAGTTCAGCGCTTCCAGGCGCGCCAGTTGGTCAGCCTGACGGGCCACGGCATCGGCGATTTCCAGCAGCAGGGTTGAGCGTTGTTGCGGTGTGGTCCGCGACCAACTGGCGAAAGCCCGATGCGCGGCCACAATGGCGTGCTCGACCTGTTCGCTGCTGGCTTCGGCAATGTGGGTAAGGACTTCGGCGGTGGCCGGGTTGATGATCGCTTCCACCTGACCTTGACCGACGACCAGTTCGCCGTCGATCAGCAGTGCGGTGCACAGGGGCGTGGGGGAAGTGCCGGCCATGTTGCGAGGTCTCTTTTCTTTTGGGCTCATGGGCAGGCTCCTCGGAGGCGGCCCGGGCACGGATTGTCTCGGTGGGTAGAGACTAGTGCGCGGGCGGGCGGGCTACAAATTCTAAATACTGAATGCAGCATTCGATTAAATCGATAGCCTGCGCCCAGCGTTGGGTTGTTCACGGGCCACGGTCAGGAATGGGTCTACCAGCGCCGGGCGCGCGGTCCCGCGGCGCCAGGCCAGACCCACGTCCAGGGTCTGGGTGAGGTCGGCCAACGGCCGAGCCTCGATGATGTCGCCTTCCAGCGACCACGGTCGATAGGTCATGTCCGGTTGAATCGATACCCCAAGGCCCGCTGCCACCAGGCTGCGCACCGCTTCGGTGGACGCCGTGCGCAGGCTGATACGCGGCGCCAGGCTGGCCTGGGTCCAGATGCGCTGCGCGTTGCGGTCCATCTCATCAACGTTGAGCTGAATCAACGGCTCGCGCGCCACATCAGCCAGGTTGATGCTGTCGTGTTCCAGCAACGGGTGCTGGGCCGGCAACCACAGGCGGTGCGGCGAGTGGGTCAACACCTCGGTCTGCAGGGCGTGGCGGTCTTCCAGGTTGGAGACAATCAGCACCCCTACATCAATCTCGCCGCTGACCAGCAAGTGCTCGATGTAAGGGCGTTCATCCTCCATCACCCGCAGTTCGACATTGGGGTAGGCGCGCTGGAAGCGGGTCAGCAGGTCCGCCAGGTAATAACCGGCCACCAGGCTGGTCACGCCGATGATCAACTGCCCGGCCACCTGGTCAGTGCTCTGCTGCAGGCTGCGCTTGGCGTTGTCCACCGTGGCCAGGATCAAATGCGCCTGGCGCAGGAATTGATGGCCCTGATGGGTCAGGGTCATGCCCTTGGCGTGGCGGTTGAACAGGCTGACACCAATCTCCTGTTCCAGCTGCTGAATGGCCAGGGTCAGCGTTGATTGGGAAATGAACACCGCTTGGGCGGCGGCCGAGATCGAACCGGTTTCGGCCACGGCGATGAAATGGCGGATCTGGCGCAGGGTCATCATGGTCGGATACTCGGGGCGAAGCAGAGCGCAGGTTTATTTGTCGCTCCGAGTGTATATCTTTTTTTTCGAAGGCTTCACGTCGGGGGAGGCGTCTTCCGAGCGGATCTGCCACGGGCGGGTGTTTCGGACGCAGCAGTAATTGATCCAGCGTTGAATTGGCGTACGCCTTAAGAAATCAGGAAAGTCCGCAGTCGCCTCAAGCGCAAAGGCCGACGTAGTAGATGAGGTCTTCTCGAAAAGGTGACCCCACATAATTTAACACCCGCTCTGCTTGCTTACGGGTCATTTCGTGCTCCTGAGGGCCGTCGTCGCCCATGGCGGCGTCTGTCATCAGTTGGTTGGCGACAAGTTGCAGGTTGGAGCTGTGGGCCAGGGCATCCACGAGCGGGATGTCGGGGTTGACGGTGAACAGTGGCGTCGCGGCGGGGCCGCAAGGGGCAAAGAAGGTTTGGCCTTAGGTTTGATGCGGGATTGGATCGGTCATTGGGTAGTATCCGTTCTGTAGGTTAGACCGGCACCGCCTGCCGCCAAGCAGGTTTGGGTGACGGATTGCACAAGGTTGGCGGACCGGACAGAACGAACCGGCACTTGCGAACAAGTCCCTGCGCAACCCGCCATAGATCTGCATCCGAGGCAGGGGTTAGCCGCCTGGGTGAGGATTTGGGGTGTTGCGCGTTCTGAACGGACCGCCAAGTCCGTGTCGCAGGTAAAAGCGACGGTAGCGAGGTTAGCGTGAAGTGACCGAGTGCACAATCGATTCGGCCTGCCAACGTTTGCGCGCGAAGCAGCAGGTTTTCATGGCGTCACGGTGGATCGTGCTTCCAGCGTCACCCAGCAAGCCCACGCCGCCACCACCAGCGGCACACTCAAGCACCACAACCCCACCGCCAGATACAGCAACGCCGAACCCATACAGCCCACGGTAAAGCCCAGCAGGTTTTTGCCGATCGGCCCCAGGCGCTCCAGTACCACCTTGCGTTCGGCGCTGTCGCGCAGGCCCATCAGTGTAAAGATATCGATGGCGGCCTGGGTCACGTTGCCGGTCATGAGTGTGGTTGGCGGCGCGGCCTTGAGGTGCTGGCGCGATAGGGCGTTCTGAATGGCCATGGCCGCTACCCCGACCATGCCGGTCAGCAGCGCGGCGGCAGCGTCGCCGTCCTTGAACGGCCCCAGCCACACGGCGCAGGCCAGGAACGCGCCCAGCAGCAGGGTGTGGGCCAGCATCAGCAGGTGCAGCGAGGCCAGGCCACGGCGGTGCAAGGCCGTGGCGGCCAGGTGGGTGATGCCCACGACCAGCACGAACACCGGCAGCGCCAGCAGTTTGGCCAGGGCACCCGAGGTGCCATGCACGATGCTCACCCCCAGGGTGACGAAGTTGCCGGTGACGTGGGCGGTGAACAGGCCCTGCAAGGCCAGGAAGCCGACGGTGTCGACGAAGCCGCCGTTGAAGCTCAACGCCGGGGCAATGGCGGGGTGGACAGGGCGCATGGTCATTCCTTGGGGGCTGTGGGCGTGACCATTCTGGCGCCCTCGGCATTCAGGAACAATTATCCGCAAGGCGAAATGATTGTTTCTGATCGGGGGACGGTGCGCAGTCCAGGCGGAAAGTGGTGGGGCCGCCTGCGCGCGAGTCGACGCCGATGCTCCAGCCCTGGTTCAGGCAAATGCGCTTGACCAGCGACAGGCCCAGGCCGAGGTTGTCGACGCTGGGCTGCGGCCCGCGAGTGAACGGCAGGAAAATGGCTTCGTGATGGTCGGCCGGCACTCCCGGGCCGTTGTCTTGCACCTCTACCCAAGTGTCGCTCACCCGCAGGCGGATTTCGCTGCCGGTGCCCGCGTATTGCAGGGCATTGCGCAGCAGGTTGCCCAACACGGTGCGCAGCAATGGCTGAGGGTAAAGCGGCGGTTGCGTCAGAGTGGTGTGCGCTTCCACCCGCAGGGTCAGCTGCAGGCGGCTCGCTTGCGGGCACGCCTGCTGCACGTGTTCTGCCACGGCCTGGGCCAGGCTGACGTGGGCAAAGCCCAGGCAGTCGGCTTGGCCACGGGCCAGCATCAGGTAGGTGTCCAGGCGCTGGCGCATGTCCTGGATCGAGGCTTCCACCTGTTGCAACTGGGCGTCAGCTGCCGCGCTCAGCGGTTCTTCATCGCGCAGCACTTCGCAGGCGCTCAGCGCCGCCATCATGGGCGTGCGCAGTTCGTGGCCGACGTCGGCGGTGAACAGCTGCTCGCGTTGCAGCGCCAACTCCAGGTGGTTGTAGGTGTCGTCGAAGGCGCGTGCCGCGGTGCCGATTTCATTGGCGGGAAAGTCCGGTGCCAGGCGGCTGGAGGGGGGCAGGCTGGCGCGGCTGGTCATGCTCGCGGCCAGGCGCTCGATGGGCCGCACCAGGCGCCGGGTGGTGATCACCCCCAGCAGCACGGCCAGCAGCACCAGGCCGCCGAGGCTGATGACACCGACCATCACCAGGGTGGTCTGGGTGTGTTCATAGTCGGTGTAGTCGCGCATCAGCAGAAAGCGTTGCTGGTCTTCGTCCACCACCCGTACGTGCCACAGGCGCTGTCCGCGCATCAGTTTGTAGAAGCCGGGCGACAGTGGCCGCAGGTCAGCGGGAAAGGCCGCTGAACCTGGGGGCCCCGTGAAGAACCGACCCGGGCGGCCTTCGCCGCCGCTGGCGATTTCTTCGCGCACGCGCTCGATGGCGATGCCCATGTCGATTTCCTGCAGGCTCATTTCCAGGCGGTTAAGGCTGAAGTTCGACAGGCCCAGCACCAGCGCACCGGTCAGCAAGCTGATCAGCCCGTAAATCAGGATCAGGCGTCGGCCCAGGCTGTGGCGTCGCGGTTCAGTCATCGGCGGCCAGCCGGTAGCCGATGCCGTGCACGGTGCGCAGCAGCGGCAGCGGGAAGGGTTTGTCGACCACGTGGCGCAGCTGGTGAATATGGGTGCGCAGGCTGTCGCTGTCCGGCGGCGAATCGCTCCACAGCAGTTCTTCCAGCTTGCGCCGGGCCACCACGGCGGGGCTGGCCTGCATCAACGCCGTCAGCAGGCGCAGGGGCGCGGGTGGCAATTTCAACGCACGGCCCGCGCGGGTCAGGGCCAGGGTGGTGGTGTCCAGGCACAGGTCGGCCACCTGCAGCACGCTGGGCTGTTGCGGCGCCGCGCGCAGCAGCACGGCGTTGATCCGAGCCGCCAGCTCGGCCAGGGCGAAGGGCTTGACCAGGTAATCGTCGGCCCCGGCTTCGAAACCGTCCAGGCGGTTTTCCAAAGTGTCCCGAGCCGTGACCATGATCACCGGAATGCGCCGCCCGGCTTCTTCGCGCAGGCGCTTGCACAAGGTGGTGCCGTCCAGGCGCGGCAGCATCAGGTCGAGCACCACCAGGTCGAAATCTCCGCTGCGGGCCATGTCCAGGCCCTGGGCGCCGTTCTCCGCGCAGTCGACGATATAGCCACGGCGGCTCAGGTAGCGGGTGATGTTATCGAGAATAACCAGGTCGTCTTCGATGACCAGAATGCGCATGGGCGGCCCAGATGTCATGAAATGTGTCGGATGTGAAAACTTCTTAACAAGAACTTGAGAAGCGTTATCGCACAATGCGTGAAAGAGAATCGTTGCTGTTTACTTTAACTGCTGGCCCCTCATACGAGAACCCCATGAGCCGTCAATCCGCCAACCCACCCCGCCTGGAAGTCACCCTGGGCATGGCCGTCGCCACCCTGAGCAGCATGACCTACGCCGCCGACCAGGTGCCCAACACCTTGCAGCTGGACTCCACGGTGATCGACGCCGCGCAGGACAACGCGGCACCGTACCAGACCGAGAAACTGTCGGGCAGCAAATTCACCGAGGCCCTGCGTGATACCCCGCAGAGCATCAGCGTGGTGCCCAAGCGCGTGCTGGAAGAACAGAACGCCCAGGACTTGAAGGACGTGCTGCGCAATGTGCCGGGCATTACCTTCAACTCCGGCGAAGGCGGTGGCGGGGTAGGCGACAGCATCAACATTCGTGGTTTCAGTGCTGACGGCAACATCTACCGCGACGGCGTGCGTGACCCGGCCAAGTACACCCACTCGGAGCTGTTCAACACCGAGCAAGTGGAAGTGCTCAAGGGCTCCAGCGGATCGGGTTGGGGCGTGGGCGCCATTGGCGGCGCGGTCAACCTGGTGACCAAGAGCCCCGAGCTGAAGAACTTCGATACCTTGGATGTGGGCGTGGGCACTGCCAACTACAAGCGCTCGACCCTGGACATCAACCACACTATCGATGGCCTGGGCGACGGCGCGGCGTTCCGCCTCAACGTGGTGGGCTACAAGGGCGGCGAGAACGGCCGCGACTGGATTCAGCGCGAGCGCAATGGTTTCGCGCCGTCGTTGTCGCTGGGCCTGGGCACCGACACCCGCTTCACCATTGCCTACGAATACCTGCACGACAACGGCAACACCGACTACGGCATTCCTACCGTCGACGGCAGCAACGGCAGCAGCCCGCACCGCCTGGGCAGCTGGAGCAGCTACTGGGGCTGGCGCAACCTGGACAAGGAAAACAACGAGTCGCACCGCCTGAACCTGAAGTTCGCCCACGACTTCAATGACAACGTCAGCTTCGACAACCAGCTCACCTATTTCCACCTGGACCATGACTACTTCGTCACCACCCCGGGCGGCACCTACCTGGGGCCCAACAGCCCGGCACCGGGGATCATGGCCAACAAGGGCGTGTACCGTCGCTACCTCAACACCCCATCGCGTGACCAGACCAACGCCACCTGGAGTGACCAGAGCAACCTGACGTTGCGGTTCAATACCTTCGGCATCGACCACACCCTGGTCACCGGCATTGAATACAGCAAGCAGACCCTGCAATCGGACATCGGCAAGCTGACCGCCGCCGACGCCACGCAGATGACCAACCTCACCCCTGACAGCAACGGCTGGTCCAAGTACCCGTACTCGGCCGACACCTACACCAGCTCCGAAATCGGCGCCGAGCAGACCGACAAGGCCTTCTACGCCCTCGATACGCTGAAGTTCAACGAGCACTGGGAACTGAACCTGGCGGCTCGCCAGGACCACTACGACTCGCGCATTACCCGCAACTACTCGCGCACCAGCCAGACGACGGCCTGGGTCGACAACGGTAATTCGTCGGACTCGGAAAAACTCACCAGCGTGCACACCGCCCTGGTGTACAAGCCGGTGGACGAGGGCAGCATCTACCTCAGCTACGCCAACGCCCGCCAGCCCAGCAGCCTCACCGCCGTGGCCCAGACGGGTACCAGCACGGGTGACAGCACCCAGCGCGGCAAGACCATTGAGCTTGGGACCAAGTGGGATGTGTTCAACGAAAACCTGAGCCTGACCGCTGCGCTGTACGAAACCAAGCGCAACCTGACCTACACCGACGACGACACCGGCGCCACCCTGAACGTAGGCGGCGAACAGCGCGTGCGCGGCCTGGAACTGGGCGTGGTGGGCAACATCACGGACAAGTGGTCGATCTACGCCGGCTACGCCTATCAGAACGCCGTGACCCTGAAAGCCGCCAACGCCACGTCGGAAGACGGCAGCGTCGGCATCGCCAACACGCCCAAGCACACCATCAGCCTGTGGAACACCTGGAAACTGCCCGGCGACAACAGCTTCAGCTACGGCGTGCGCTACGTTGACACCGTGGACATCTACCAGGGCACCGGCACGGGCGCCGACTCGGTCACCACGGCAGCGTCCAAGACCACCTTGCCCGACTACGTGGTGCACGACATGGCCTTCACCCACGCCATCAACAAGAACATCGATGTGCGCCTGAACGTCACCAACATCTTCGACAAGCGCTACTTCACTGAGTACAACGGCCGCGGTTACGGGTTGCCGGGCGATGGTCGCGGTGCCACGGTGACTGCCGAGTACCGCTTCTGATGCTCGCCGACCCGGTGCTGCGCCTGGGCGTGCAGGGCACCAGCGCGGTTGCCCGCCTGTTGCTGGACCAGGCTGCGGCGGGCAACCTGGAGGCCCAGGCGCGCCTGGGCCAGGCGTTGCTCGACGGCCACGGCATTGAGCGCGACGCGGTACTGGCCTTGCGCTGGTTCCGCATTGCGGCGGCGCGCGGCCACCTGGCGGCGCTGAACATGGTCGGCCGCTGCCTGGAGCTGGGCTGGGGTTGCGAACCGGACCTGCCGGCCGCGGCGCGCCATTACCAGGCCGCCGCCGAGCGCGGGCTGGATTGGGGCCAGTACAACGTCGCCAACTTGCTCAGCCAGGGCCGCGGCGTGGTCCGCGACATGCCCCAGGCACTGGTGTGGTATCAGCGGGCGGCTGACGCCGGGCATGCCAAGGCCATGAACCTGGTCGGGCGCTTTCATGAAGAAGGCTGGGTGTCGCCCGTGAACCTGGAATTGGCCTTTGAATGGTTCCAGCGCTCGGCCCTGGCCGGGGATTTTCGTGGCCAGTGCAGCTATGCCGCGGCGCTGGTGCGCCGGGGCAACCCGGAGGAAGCCGCCACGTGGGTGATGCGAGCAACGCGTACTGCCACACCGGCGTTTCTGCACACCATTCGCGAGGCCGTTCTGCCGTTGCCGGCCACGTTGTTTGCCCCCGTTATCGAGGCCATCGACCAGCGCCTGGGCTCAAACTGCCAGCATGTCGGAAAGATGTAGAAAACCAGGCAAAAACGACACAGTCAGCAGGGTTATGTGTGGGCTATACTCGGCCAATTTGCCGGTAGATGTAGCACTCTCGAGGGATGACTGTGAAGAACTGGACATTGCGCCAACGGATTCTGGCGAGCTTCGCCGTGATTATCGCCATCATGCTGTTGATGGTGGTCGCCTCCTATACGCGCCTCAAAGCCATCGACGACGCGCAGGAAAACGTGCGCACCGACAGCGTCCCGGGCGTTTACTACAGTTCCATGATTCGCAGCGCCTGGGTCGAGAGCTATGTCTTCACCCAGCAACTGGTAGGCCTGAGCTACCAGCGCGAATTCGTCACTGCCGACGAGGAACAGTACAAAGGCTTCGCCGACCGCCTGACCGAGCAGATGGCCAACTACCAGAAGACCGTGTTCGACCCTGACGACAAGGCCAGCTTCGAGGCCTTCTCGCGCATGCGCAGCGATTACGAGCAGGCCCTGGCCAAGGTGCTGGACGCCTACCATCAGAAGCACTTTTCCCTCGCCCAGGACCTGCTCAACGATCAGCTGACCCCCGCGTGGGCGGCGGGCCGCAAGCAGCTCAACAGCATGATAGAACGCAACCGTGACTCCGCCGAACACGCCTCCCAGGCCAGCTCCCAGGCAGTCAGCGACGCCAAGCTGACCATGGGCATTGCCCTGGTGCTGGCGATCATCGCCGCCGGTGTCTGCGGCTTGCTGTTGATGCGCGCGATCATGCAGCCGATGCAGAAGATCGTGAACATCCTGGAAACCATGCGCACCGGCGACCTGAGTTCGCGCCTGAACCTGTCGCGCCGCGATGAGTTCAACATGGTCGAGACCGGCTTCAACGACATGATGACCGAACTCACCGCGCTCGTGTCCCAGGCGCAGCGCTCGTCGGTGCAGGTCACCACCTCGGTGACCGAGATCGCCGCCACGTCCAAGCAGCAGCAGGCCACCGCCACGGAAACCGCCGCCACCACCACCGAGATCGGTGCCACCTCACGGGAAATCGCCGCCACCTCGCGCGACCTGGTGCGCACCATGACCGAGGTCACCTCGGCGGCTGACGCCGCGTCCATGCTCGCCGGTTCCGGGCAGCAGGGCCTGTCGCGCATGGAGGACACCATGCACCAGGTGATGGGCGCCGCCGACCTGGTCAACGCCAAGCTGGCCATCCTCAACGAGAAGGCCGGCAACATCAATCAGGTGGTGGTGACCATCGTCAAGGTTGCCGACCAGACCAACCTGCTGTCCCTCAACGCCGCCATCGAAGCCGAGAAAGCCGGTGAATACGGCCGCGGTTTCGCCGTGGTGGCCACCGAAGTGCGGCGCCTGGCCGACCAGACCGCCGTGGCCACCTACGACATCGAGCAGATGGTGCGCGAGATCCAGTCCGCAGTGTCGGCGGGCGTGATGGGCATGGACAAGTTTTCCGAGGAGGTGCGCCGCGGCATGTTCGAGGTGCAGCAGGTCGGTGACCAGCTGTCGCAGATCATCCAGCAGGTACAGGCGCTGGCGCCGCGCGTGCTGATGGTCAACGAGGGCATGCAGGCCCAGGCCACTGGTGCCGAGCAGATCAACCACGCCCTGTCGCAATTGAGCGACGCCAGCAGCCAGACCGTTGAATCGCTGCGCCAGGCCAGCTTCGCTATTGACGAGCTGAGCCAGGTGGCCACCGGCCTGCGTGGCGGCGTGTCGCGTTTCAAAGTCTGATGAGCGAGCCGCTGCGGCCGACCAAGGCCGCCCCGACCGCGCCGGGCAAGCTGTTCCTGGTGTTCCAGGTCGGCCAGGAGCGCTTCGCCCTGGCTGCCACCGACATCGGTGAAGTACTGCCGTGCGTGCCGCTCAAGGCCGTGGCCCAGGCGCCGGCGTGGGTGGCGGGCATCTTCGCCCATCGCGGGCGCGTGGTGCCGGTGATCGATGTCGGCCAGCTGATGTTCGGCACTCCGGCGTCGCAGCGCACCAGCACCCGCCTGGTGCTGGTGCATTATCACGCTGACGCCGACCGCCCGAACCAGCGCCTGGGTCTTATCCTGGAACATGCCACCCATACGTTGCGCTGCAACCCCGAGGACTTTCGCCCTTATGGCGTGTCCAATCGGAAGACCCCATACCTGGGGCCGGTGCGCGAGGACGAGCAGGGACTGTTGCAATGGGTGGGGGTTCAGGACTTGATCGACGATCGGGTGCGCCAGCTGCTGTTTGCCCCGCAGCTGGCCGACAGCCTCACGGATGGGGAGCGTTAATGGACGAGGACCCGCGTTTCTTCAAGTACCTGCGCGACCGCATCGGCCTGGATGTGGCGTCGGTGGGCGCGGCGCTGATCGAGCGCGCCGTGCGCCAGCGTTGCGCCGCCAGTGGCTGCCGCGATGCCGACGCCTACTGGGGCCTGCTGCTGGGCAGCGGCACCGAGCAGCAGGCATTGATCGAAGCGGTGATCGTTCCGGAAACCTGGTTCCTGCGTTACCCCGAATCATTCGCCGCCCTGGTGCGCCTGGCCCAGGAGCGCCTGGCGCAGTTGCAGGGCAGCCGCGCGCTGCGCATTCTCAGCCTGCCGTGCTCCACCGGCGAAGAGCCTTACTCCATTGCCATGGCCTTGTTCGACGCGGGCATCTGCCCGGCCATGTTCAAGGTCGACGGCATCGACATCAGCCCGATCTCGGTGGCCAAGGCCCGGCATGGCGTGTACGGGCGCAATTCCTTCCGCGGCGCGGACCTGGCGTTTCGTGATCGCCATTTCGACGTGGTCGATGACGGCTACCGCCTCAGCGACAGGGTGCGCCAACAAGTGCGCCTGCACGTGGGCAACGTCCTCGACCCGGCGCTGCTCAAGGGCGAGGCCCCGTATGATTTCGTGTTCTGCCGCAACCTGCTGATCTACTTCGACCTGGAAACCCAGCAACGGGTGTTCGAGGTGCTGAAGAAGCTCAACCACCAGGACGGCGCGCTGTTCATCGGGCCCGCCGAGGGCAGCCTGCTGGCGCGCCTGGGCATGCGTCCGTCAGGCATACCGCAGTCATTCGCGTTCGTGCGCAACGAGGTGCCGGCCCCGGAAGCGGCGGTGGTCCCCGTGCGCCCGGCCGCCTTGCCACCCCGGGCCGCGCCCGTGGCCGTGGCCCCGCGTGCGCGGGTGGCCCCGGTGGCCCCGGGCGCGCCTAAAGTGGCGGCTGCCACGGCCGAAAAAGAGGTACAGGAAACGCTTGAGCAGATCGCCGGCCTTGCCAACGAGGGCAAGAGCCAGGAGGCCATGCAGGCGTGTGAGCGTTACCTCAAACACCATGGGCCACACGCGCAGGCTTTCTACTGGCTCGGTTTGCTCAACGACGTGGCGGGCGATGTGCGCAAGGCCCAGGATTTCTACCGCAAAGCGTTGTACCTGCAACCGCAGCACCCCGAGGCACTGGCGCACCTGGCCATGCTGCTGGCCGCCCAGGGCGACAGCGTGGGTGCGCGACGCCTGCAGGAACGCGCCGCGCGCGGTGACCGAACCGCTGACAGTGAGCGTAAACGATGATTGGCCTGGCTTCGCTGAACGTCATCCAGGGAGATGGCGAAGCGATTGACGATTGCTGGAACCGGATCGGGATTCATGGTGACAAGTCGTGCCCGTTGCTGGCCGACCATATTCATTGCCGTAACTGCCAGGTCTACGCGGGTGCCGCCGTGCGCCTGCTGGACCGTTATTCCCTGGCCCGCGAAGCCGTGCGCGGCGACGTGGTGCAAACGCGTGGCCAGGTGGCCACGCGTTCGCTGGTGGTGTTCCGCCTGGCCGAGGAATGGCTGGCGCTGGCCACCCGTTGCCTGGTGGAAATTGCCCCGGTGCAGCCGGTGCATTCATTGCCGCACCAGCGCTCGCGGGCGCTGCAGGGCGTGGCCAATGTGCGCGGCGCGCTGGTGGCCTGCCTGTCGCTGGCCGAGCTGCTGGGCGTGGACGTCAGCGTCAGCCCGCCGGCCTCGGCGCGGGTCATGCCGCGCATGCTGATTCTCGCGGCGGCCGGCGGCTCGGTGGTGGTGCCGGTGGACGAAGTCGACGGCATCCACCGTATCGAACTCACCGAATTGCACAGTGCTTCCCCAGCCACCGGGCACGCGGGTACCCGCTTTACCGACGCTGTGCTGCCGTTCAAAGGCCGGAGTGTGCGGGTACTGGACGAAACCCTGTTGCTTGACGCCGTTGCCCGGAGCCTGACATGACCCCGGAACAGATGCGCGACGCGTCGTTGCTGGAACTGTTCGGCCTGGAAGCTGAAGCCCAGACCCAGGTACTGAGCGCCGGCCTGCTGGAGCTGGAACGCAACCCCACCCAGGCCGACCACTTGGAAGCCTGCATGCGCGCCGCGCACTCGCTCAAGGGCGCCGCGCGTATCGTCGGTGTCGATGCTGGTGTCAGCGTGGCTCATGTCATGGAGGATTGCCTGGTCAGCGCCCAGGAAGGCCGGTTGCTGCTTACGCCTGAGCATATCGATGCGCTGCTGCACGGCACCGACCTGCTGATGCGCATCGCCACCCCGGAAGCGGCGCCCACCACTGAGGACATTGCCGCCTACTCGGTACGCATGACCGCGCTGCTGGATCCCTCGTTCATCCCCCCTGCGCGGCCTGCCAGCCCGCCGCCCGCCCCGGAACCGCTGTTGGGGCCCGCGCCGGCGCCAGACAGCGAACCGGAGCCGGACGCCGCGGTCGAGGCGCCCGCCACCCCGGAGCCGCGCAAGACCAAGGGCGTGGTGGAGGGCGGCGAGCGCGTGCTGCGGGTTACCGCCGAACGCCTGAACAGTCTGCTCGACCTGTCCAGCAAGGCGCTGGTGGAAACCCAGCGTCTGAAGCCTTACCTGGCCACGATGCAGCGTCTCAAGCGCATGCAGGGCCAGAGCCAGCGGGCGCTGGACGGTTTGAAGGAGCACCTGCAGGCCTCCGCGCAGACCGAAGAGGTGCACGAAGCGCTGGCGCTGGTGCAGGGCCTGCTGGCCGAGACCCAGCAGATGCTGGTGCACCAGACCAGCGAACTGGACGAGTTCGGCTGGCAGGCCAGCCAACGCGCACAGTTGCTTTACGACACCGCTTTGGCCTGTCGCATGCGACCTTTCGCCGACGTGCTTGGCGGCCAGGTGCGCATGGTCCGCGACCTGGGCCGTTCGCTGGGTAAACAGGTGCGCCTGGACATCGAAGGCGAGAAAACCCAGGTGGACCGTGACGTGCTGGAAAAGCTCGAGGCGCCGCTGACCCACCTGCTGCGCAATGCGGTCGATCACGGTATTGAAATGCCGGAGCAACGTCTGCTGGCCGGCAAGCCTGCCGAGGGCCGCGTGCTGCTGCGCGCCTCGCACCAGGCCGGGTTGCTGGTGCTGGAGTTTAGCGATGACGGCGGCGGCGTCGACCTGGAGCGCCTGCGCCGAAACATTGTCGAGCGCCAATTGTCACCGGCCGAGACTGCTGCGCAACTGAGCGAAGAAGAGTTGCTCAGCTTCCTCTTCCTGCCCGGTTTCAGCCTGCGCGACAAGGTGACCGAGGTGTCGGGGCGCGGCGTGGGCCTGGATGCGGTGCAGCACATGATGCGCCAACTGCGTGGCTCGGTCGAGCTGACCCAGGTGCGCGGCCAGGGCAGTTGCTTCCACATCGAAGTGCCGCTGACCTTGTCGGTGGTGCGCAGCCTGGTGGTGGAGGTGGGCGAGGAGGCCTACGCCTTCCCGCTGGCCCACATCGAACACACCCTGGACCTGCCGGCCGAAGACATCGTCCAGCTCGAAGGTCGCCAGCACTTCTGGTACGAGGGCCGGCATGTCGGCCTGGTCGCCGCCAGCCAGTTGCTGCAGCGCCCGGCGGGGCAGAGCAGCGAGGCGTCGCTGCGCGTGGTGGTGATTCGCGAGCGTGATGCCATTTATGGCGTGGCGGTGGAGCGCTTCATCGGCGAGCGCACGCTGGTGGTGCTGCCGCTGGATGCGCGCCTGGGCAAGGTCCAGGACATTTCCGCCGGCGCTTTGCTCGATGACGGCTCGGTGGTGCTGATCATCGACGTCGAGGACATGCTGCGCTCGGTGGAAAAGCTGCTGACCACCGGCCGCCTGGAACGCATCGACCGGCGCAACCGCCCCGGTGTCGAGCAGGCCCGCAAGCGCGTGCTGGTGGTGGACGACTCGCTGACCGTGCGCGAACTGCAACGCAAGCTGCTCAGCCATCGCGGCTATGACGTGGCCGTGGCGGTGGACGGCATGGACGGCTGGAATGCCCTGCGCGGTGAGGATTTCGATTTGCTGATCACCGACATCGACATGCCGCGCATGGACGGTATCGAACTGGTCACCCTGGTGCGGCGTGACAGCCGCCTGCAATCACTGCCGGTGATGGTGGTGTCTTACAAGGACCGTGAAGAGGACCGACGGCGTGGTCTGGATGCCGGGGCCGACTACTATCTGGCTAAAGCCAGTTTCCACGACGATGCCCTGCTGGACGCCGTGGTCGAGTTGATCGGGAGTGCCCAGGGATGAACATCGCTATCGTCAACGACATGCCCATGGCCGTGGAGGCCCTGCGCCGGGCGCTGGCCTTCGAGCCCGCGCATCAGGTCATCTGGGTGGCCGTGAACGGCGCCGAGGCCGTGGCCAAGTGCGCCGAGCAGGTGCCCGACCTGATTCTGATGGACCTGATCATGCCAGTGATGGATGGCGTGGAGGCCACCCGGCAGATCATGGCCGCCACCCCGTGCGCTATTGTCATCGTCACTGTCGACCGCCAGCAGAACGTGCACCGGGTGTTCGAGGCCATGGGCCACGGCGCCCTCGACGTCGTCGATACCCCGGCCCTGGGCGCCGGCAATCCGCGTGACGCGGCGGCGCCGTTGCTGCGCAAGATCCTCAATATCGGGTGGCTGATCGGCCAGCGCGGCACACCGGTAAAGGCCGTGCCAACGCCCTTGCGCAGCGGTTCCCAGCGCCAGGGGCTGGTGGCCATCGGTTCCTCGGCCGGTGGCCCGGCGGCGCTTGAAGTGTTGCTCAAGGGCTTGCCGAAAACGTTCCCGGCGGCCATTGTGCTGGTGCAGCACGTGGACCAGGTGTTCGCCGCCGGCATGGCCGACTGGCTCGCCGGCACCTCGGGCCTGGATGTGCGGCTTGCCAGGGCGGGCGAACCGCCGCAACCTGGCGTAGTATTGCTGGCGGGCACCAATCACCACATCCGTCTGCTCAACGACGGCACACTGGCGTACACGGAGGAGCCGGTGAACGAGATCTACCGTCCTTCCATCGACGTCTTTTTTGAAAGTATCGCGCGGTTCTGGCGCGGCGATGCGGTCGGCGTGCTGCTGACCGGCATGGGGCGCGACGGTGCCCAGGGCCTCAAGCTGCTGCGTCAGCAAAACTTCCTGACGATTGCCCAGGATCAGCAGAGCAGTGCGGTGTATGGCATGCCCAAGGCGGCAGCGGCCATTGATGCAGCGGTGGAAATCCGCCCACTGGAGCGGATTGCTCCCAGACTGATGGAAATTTTTCAGCCATGACCCCGAGTAACGTGCCGTGCCGGCGTAAAGGCAGCCACCAGGTGACAACGCATGATTGATTTGCAGATCGAAGAGTTCAAGGCCACCGACGAGAACAAGGCCATGGTGCTGCTCGTCGACGACCAGGCCATGATCGGCGAAGCCGTGCGACGTGGCCTGGCCAACGAAACGAATATCGATTTCCACTTTTGCGCCGACCCCCACCAGGCCATCGAGCAGGCTGTGCGGCTAAAGCCCACGGTGATTCTCCAGGACCTGGTGATGCCCGGCCTGGACGGTCTGA
This sequence comes from uncultured Gammaproteobacteria bacterium, assembly GCA_963816515.1. Lineage (GTDB taxonomy): Bacteria > Pseudomonadota > Gammaproteobacteria > Pseudomonadales > Pseudomonadaceae > Aquipseudomonas. The sequence goes on from CAWFKX010000001.1 coordinate 3,756,505, forward strand.
CCCTGGTGCGCGACTACCGCAACCACCCGGCCACCAAAGACATCCCGATCATCGTGCTGTCTACCAAGGAAGACCCGCTGGTCAAGAGCGCGGCCTTTGCCGCCGGGGCCAACGACTACCTGGTCAAACTGCCGGACAACATCGAACTGGTGGCGCGCATTCGCTACCACTCGCGTTCCTACCAGACCCTGCTGCAGCGCGACGAAGCCTACCGGGCCCTGCGCGTGAGCCAGCAGCAACTGCTGGACACCAACCTGGTGCTGCAGCGGTTGATGAACTCCGATGGCCTGACCGGGCTTTCCAACCGCCGCCACTTCGATGAATACCTGGAGCTGGAATGGCGCCGCGCCCTGCGCGACCAGACCCAGCTGTCGCTGCTGATGATTGACGTCGACTACTTCAAGTCGTTCAACGACAGCTTCGGCCACCTGGACGGCGACGAAGCCCTGCGCCGTGTGGCTGATTCGATCCGCGACAGTTGCAGCCGCTCCACCGACCTGCCGGCGCGCTACGGCGGTGAAGAGTTCGCCCTGGTGTTGCCCAACACCTCGCCGGGCGGCGCCCGCCTGGTAGCGGAAAAGCTGCGCCAGACCATCGCCGCGCTGAAAATCCCGCACATTTCGCCCAGCGAAGGCTCGCACCTGACGGTCAGTATCGGCCTGTCCACTCAAGTGCCCCAGGGCGGCACCCACTGCCGGCAGCTGATCTCGGCGGCGGACAAGGGGCTGTACCAGGCCAAGCATAACGGCCGCAACCAGGTCGGCATCAGCGATTAGCAGGCGCGCTACATTTTTTGGGGGGAATCTGCCGCAGCCACCAAAAATAATCCGCTGCGCCAAGTTGCATGCAAACCCGCCCAGCGGGCTGCCTCAGGGGCGCGAGTGCGTTATACTCTCCGGCTTTTGACCAGTTACGTACGAGTGCTGCCCGCCATGGAAATCAACCCGATCCTGAACACCATCAAGGACCTGTCCGAGCGCTCCGAAACCATTCGGGGGTATCTTTGACTACGATCAAAAGCATGAGCGTCTGACCGAAGTCAACCGCGAGCTTGAAGATCCGTCTGTCTGGAACAACCCTGAGTACGCTCAGAACCTGGGTCGCGAACGCGCGCTGCTGGCGCAGATCGTCGATACCCTGGACGAAATGTCCGCGGGCCTGGCTGATGCCAAGGACCTGCTGCTGATGGCTGCCGAGGAAGAAGACGAAGGCGCCGTCGCCGACGTCAGCGACGAAGTCGACCGCCTGCGCCAGTCGCTGGAGAAGCTGGAATTTCGCCGCATGTTCAGCGGCGAGATGGACGCCAACAACGCCTACCTGGATATCCAGGCCGGCTCCGGCGGTACCGAAGCCCAGGACTGGGCCAACATCCTGCTGCGCATGTACCTGCGCTGGGCTGACAAGCGCGGCTTCGACACCACCATCATGGAGCTGTCGGCCGGTGAAGTGGCCGGTATCAAGGGCGCTACCCTGCACATCAAGGGCGAATACGCCTTTGGCTGGCTGCGCACCGAGATCGGCGTGCACCGCCTGGTACGCAAGAGCCCGTTCGACTCCGGCAACCGTCGCCACACGTCGTTCTCGGCCGTGTTCGTGTCGCCGGAAATCGATGACAACATTGAAATCGACATCAACCCCGCGGACCTGCGCATCGACACCTACCGCTCCTCGGGTGCCGGTGGCCAGCACGTGAACACCACTGACTCGGCGGTACGTATCACCCACGTGCCGACCAACACCGTGGTCAGCTGCCAGAACGAACGTTCCCAGCACGCGAACAAGGACACCGCCATGAAAATGCTGCGGGCGCGCCTTTACGAGCAGGAAGTGCAGAAACGCAACGCCGCCTCCCAGGCCATGGAAGACAGCAAGTCGGACATCGGCTGGGGCCACCAGATTCGGTCGTACGTACTGGATGCCTCGCGCATCAAGGACCTGCGCACCAACATCGAGCGCAGCGACTGCGACAAGGTGCTGGACGGCGATATCGACGAATACCTGGTAGCAAGCCTCAAGCAAGGCCTGTAAGGCGAGCGCCCCGTGGGGGCGTGATCGCCCGCGATCCCCGCCGCAAGGCGGGGGCAACAAACCTGTGATGGAATTTTTCAAGACATGAGCGACCAACAACTCGACCCGCAAGCCCTGCAACAGGAAGAAAACTCCCTGATCGCCCTGCGCAAGGAAAAGCTTGCTGCCGAGCGCGCCAAGGGCCAGGCCTTCCCCAACGACTTCCGCCGTGACAGCTATGCAGACGTCCTGCAGAAACAGTACGCCGACAAGACCAAGGAAGAGCTGGAAGCCCTGGCGATTCCGGTGAAGGTGGCCGGTCGCATCATGCTCAACCGTGGCTCGTTCATGGTGATCCAGGACATGACCGGTCGTATACAGGTCTACGTCAACCGCAAGACCCTGCCGGAAGAAACCCTGGCCGCGGTGAAAACCTGGGACATGGGCGACATCATCGCCGCCGAAGGTACCCTGGCCCGTTCGGGCAAGGGCGACCTGTACGTGGAGATGACCAACGTGCGCCTGCTGACCAAGTCGCTGCGCCCGCTGCCGGACAAGCACCACGGCCTGTCCGACACCGAACAGCGCTACCGCCAGCGCTACGTTGACCTGATCGTCAACGAAGACGTGCGCCAGACCTTCCGCGTGCGTTCGCAAGTCATCGCCCACATCCGCAGCTTCCTGATGAAGCGTGACTTCCTGGAAGTGGAAACGCCGATGCTGCAGACCATTCCTGGCGGCGCCGCGGCCAAGCCGTTCGAAACCCACCACAATGCGCTGGACATGCCCATGTTCCTGCGTATCGCCCCGGAGCTGTACCTCAAGCGCCTGGTGGTGGGTGGTTTCGAGAAAGTGTTCGAAATCAACCGCAACTTCCGTAACGAAGGCGTCTCGACCCGGCACAACCCCGAGTTCACCATGCTCGAGTTCTACCAGGCCCACGCCGACTACGAAGACAACATGGACCTCACCGAGGAACTGTTCCGCGAATTGGCGCAGCTGGTGCTGGGCACCACCGACGTGCCGTACGGCGACAAGGTGTTCCATTTCGGCGAGCCGTTCGTGCGCCTGTCGGTGTTCGACTCGATCCTCAAGTACAACCCGGAATTGACCGCGGCTGACCTGACCGATATCGACAAGGCCCGTGAAATCGCCAAGAAGGCCGGTGCCAAGGTGCTGGGCTTCGAAGGCCTGGGCAAGCTGCAGGTGATGATTTTCGAAGAACTGGTCGAGCACAAGCTGGAGCAGCCGCACTTCATTACCCAGTACCCGTTCGAAGTGTCGCCGCTGGCTCGTCGCAACGACCACAACCCGAACGTCACCGACCGTTTCGAGCTGTTCATCGGCGGCCGTGAAATCGCCAACGCCTACTCCGAGTTGAACGACGCGCAAGACCAGGCCGAGCGTTTCATGGCCCAGGTGGCCGACAAGGACGCCGGCGACGACGAAGCCATGCACTACGACGCCGACTTCGTCCGCGCACTGGAATACGGCATGCCGCCAACGGCCGGTGAAGGCATCGGCATCGACCGCCTGGTGATGCTGCTGACCAACTCGCCGTCGATCCGCGACGTCATCCTGTTCCCGCACATGCGCCCGCAGGCCTGAGTCAGCTGAACGAGCCGCCCCCCGGGGCGGTTTTTTTATGCACCAATATTCTGTAGCAGCTGCCGAAGGCGGCGTCCTGGCTTTACACTGGTAGTGCTGCCGGACGCAGCCTGCGGCAGCTGCTACGGTGAGTTCACCGATGGATCGGTTTTCAAACAAGAGGATTAGGGTAGTGACTCCTGCAATGGCTCAACAAGGTGCTGCCGGTGTAGCGACAGCAGTGGCGGAAAGTGTTCAGTATCAGGGTCGCAAGGCCAGCCGCCAGGGAAGTGAGCAGCGTCGTCAGGAGATTCTCGACGCGGCCATGCGCATTGTCGTACGCGACGGTGTACGGGGGGTCAGGCACCGGGCGGTGGCGGCGGAAGCCGGCGTGCCGTTGTCGGCCACCACCTACTATTTCAAGGACATCGAAGACCTGCTGACCGACACCTTCGCCCAGTACGTGGAGCGTAGCGCCGCCTACATGGCCAAGCTGTGGGCCAGCACCGAAGACCTGCTGCGCACCATCCTGGCGGCCAACGACAGCAGCCCGGCGTCCCGCGCCCAGCTGGCCGACGAGATCGCGCGCATGACCGCCGAATACGTGCACCGCCAGTTGCTGACCCGGCGCGATTACCTGATGGCCGAACAGGCGTTCCGCCAGGAGGCCTTGCTCAGCCCGCGGCTGGCTGAACTGGTGACCTCGCACCAGCAGATTCTGCTGCAGGGTACCTGCCAGTTGCTGCAGGTGCTGGGTTCGCGCGAGCCGCATCAAGACGCCAAGGTGTTGACGGCCATCATCGGCCGCATGGAATATCAGGGCCTGCTCGACAGCGAGCAGCCGATGGCCGATGCCGACATGCTGGCGATTCTCACGCGCTACATGCACCTTGTGCTGGCCTCGGCCTGACAGGGGCGCCCGAGTGCGCCTGCCCAATCGCCCAAGGAGTGCTTGATGAAAGCCTGGCGCCTGTTGCTCATCGCCCTGTCGTCGTTGCTGCTTGGCGGTTGCCTGGTCACCTTCAATGACCCGCTGCCGCCGGCCCAGGCCGCGCCCGCCGCGCTGGTGGGGCACTGGGCCAGCAAGGACGCGTGGGGCCAGCACCTGGCCCTGACCATCAAGCGCCAGGGCGAAGATCGCTACCTGGCCATCAGCACGCCCGTCGGCCAGCCCCGCGACGCACTGGCCTTCACCGTGGCCGGCCATGGCAGCCGCTGGTACGCCTCGGCGAAAATGCCCGATGGCTACGGTGGCGGCTATGCCATGGTCGGCTTCGAACTGACCGACGACGGCGCGCTGGTGGTCTATAACCTCGATGTCGAGCGTGTTCAGCAAGCGCTGCAGCAGCAGGCGCTGCACGGGGCGGCAGTGGACACTCCGCAAGGCCAGGGCGTGCGGGTCGACAGCGACCTGGCCCAGGTATTTGCCTACCTGGACGACCCGGCCAATTCCGATGTATTCGTGGAAGTCGCCCGTTATACCCGGGCCCCATCAAATCGTTAGTCACAACAAGGAGTCGCCTGTGGACGAGTACCAACAGACGATACGCGGGTTGTCCGATCGCATCGTGCTGGCCCAGGCCCCCATCCGGGTGCTGGACGCGGTGAAGTGGGATGACAATATCCGCCAGGAATTCCTCAAGGCCAAGGGCAAGGCCCTGCCGGCCGTGGATCGCGCCTACTACCAGAACCGCCCACTGAACTTCGATTCCAGTGCAGTGAAGCTGGAATTCCAGAACATCGAGCGTGACATTACCCGTCAGCTGGGCCAGTTCAACCCGGTCGGGCAGATCATGCGGCGCATGTGCAAGGAATACCGCATGGTGGTGCGCATGCTCGAGGCGCGCGGCACCGAGGACTTCGGCCTGATTTCCCAGGAGCTGTACGGCGCCGCCTCCGACGCCTTCCATGCCGGCGACCCGACCCTGGCCGACCTGGGCCTGATGCTGTCCGATTACCTGAACAACATCGACGGGCGCGGCGACCTCAAGGACGAGCCCAAGACCCTCACCGCCAAGGACGCCGTGGGCATGCTGCAAAGCCGCCTGAACCGCACCTTTGGCGAGGCGGAGGAAACCATTCGCGTGTTCGAGTCCGACGGCATCGTCGCCGACGCCGCGGCGGGCGCCGACTACATCAAGATCCGCAGCGACGCCATGTTCAACGAACGGGACGTGCGCGCCCTGGAAGTACACGAAGGCCTGGTGCACGTGGGCACCACCCTCAACGGCTTGAACCAGCCGATCTGCACCTTCCTGTCCAAGGGCCCACCTTCGTCGACCGTGACCCAGGAAGGCCTGGCGATCCTGATGGAAGTGATTGCCTTCGCCTCCTACCCCAGCCGCCTGCGCAAACTCACCAACCGCACCCGCGCCATCCACATGGTGGAGGAGGGCGCCGACTTCCTGCAGATCTTCGACTTCTTCCGCGAGCAGGGCTTCGGCCTGCCGGAAAGCTATGGCAATGCCAGCCGTGTATTCCGTGGCTCCACGCCCACCGGCCTGCCCTTCACCAAGGACCTGTCCTACCTGAAGGGCTTCATCATGGTCTACAACTACATCCAGTTGGCGGTGCGCAAGGGCAAGCTCGAACAGATACCGCTGTTGTTCTGCGGCAAGACCACCCTGGAAGACATGCGCACCCTGCGCCAGCTGGTCGATGAAGGCCTGGTGACGCCGCCCAAGTACCTGCCGGAGCAGTTCCGCGACCTCAACGCGTTGTCGGCGTGGATGTGCTTCTCCAACTTCCTCAATCATTTGAGCCTGGATCGCATTGAAGCGGACTATTCGAACATTCTCTGAACGCCTGCTGCGCACCGCTGCGGTGCTGGCGCTGCTGGCCGGGCTGGGGGGCTGCAGTGCGCTGCTGTTCTACCCCGAGAAGGGCCAGCCCTTCGCCCCGGACAAGGCGGGCCTGGCCTACCGCGACGTGACCCTGACCGCCGCCGACGGCACCCGTTTGCACGGCTGGTGGCTGCCCGCCAAGGCCGGGGTGCCGGTGAAGGGCACGGTGCTGCACCTGCACGGCAACGGCGGCAACATGGCCTGGCACCTTGGCGGCAGTTGGTGGCTGCCGGAACAGGGCTACCAGGTGTTGCTGCTGGACTACCGTGGCTATGGCCTGTCCCAGGGCGAACCGAGCCTGCCGGCCATCTACCAGGACATCGACGCGGCGTTCACCTGGCTGGACCGGCAACCCGAGGTGCAAGGCAAGCCGCTGGTGCTGCTGGGCCAGAGCCTGGGTGGGGCCATGGGCGTGCACTACCTGGCCGGCCACCCCGCGCAGCTCAAGCGCCTGAAGGCCCTGGTGTTCGACGGCGTGCCGTCCAGCTACCGTGGCGTCGGCCAGTTCGCCCTCAGCACCTCGTGGCTGACGTGGCCGTTGCAGGTGCCGTTGTCGTGGCTGGTGCCGGACAGTGACAGTGCCATCTATTCCATCGAAGCCCTGAAAGGCACGCCGATGCTGTTCTACCAGAGCATGGATGACCCGGTGGTGCCGCTGGCCAACGGCATCGAGCTGTACAAGAAAGCGCCACCCCCGCGGGTGCTGCAACTGACCCGTGGCGGCCACGTCCAGACCTTCGCCGACCCCACCTGGCGCACGGTGATGATCCGCTTCCTGGAAGACCCCCAGCACTTCAACGGCCTGCGCCGCCTGGGCGAAGTCCCCAACTACCCCGACCCCGAGAAACCCCATGAGTGACGAACGCAACGCCATCCCGATGATCATCACCGGCATTTGCAGCATCATCGGCACGGTGGGGTGCCTGTGGTACTACGGTTACCTGCACTTCGCCAAGCCGGAGGATGCGCTGTTGCTGACCGACTTCACCATGCTCAAGACGATTCCGGGTGAGGACTACAAGGTGTCCGCCACCCCGGCCAATGAAGTGGCGCAGTGCATTGACGGCATTGTGGTGCTGTTCGACACCCAGCAGAAGGGGTTAAGCGGTGTGCTGGTGGACAATCAGAAGCAGGCGGTGCACTGCGCGCGCCCCTAATCAGGCGACTGAGCGGGGCGAGGGTAAAGATCGTTAACGCGCCGCACGCATTGGGTTAATATCCGCGCTTTGCCTGAATGATGGCACTTGTAGTGGCACCATCGTTGCGTGCCCGGAAAAGGAGTTCTGACCCATGATTGTCGGCATCGACCTCGGCACCACTCACAGCCTGATTGCGGTTTGGCGCAACGATACGACCGAGCTTGTGCCCAACCCCCTCGGCAGCGTGTTGACCCCGAGTGTGGTCGGCCTCGATGACCAGGGCCGCGTGTTGGTCGGGCAGGCCGCCAAGGAGCGCCTGCATACCCATACCCGCCAGACCACCGCTTTGTTCAAGCGCCACATGGGCAGCGCCCACGAAGTGCGCCTGGGCGAGCGCCTGTTCCGCCCTGAGGAACTGTCGGCGCTGGTGCTCAAAAGCCTGAAGGAAGACGTCGAGCGCGCCTTTGGCGAGCCCGTCACCGAAGCGGTGATCAGTGTGCCCGCCTATTTCAGCGACGCCCAGCGCAAGGCCACGCGTATTGCCGGCGAACTGGCCGGGCTGAAGGTCGAAAAACTGATCAACGAGCCCACGGCAGCGGCCCTGGCCTACGGCCTGCACCAGAAGGACAAGGAAACATCGTTCCTGGTGTTCGACCTGGGCGGCGGTACTTTCGACGTGTCGATTCTGGAGCTGTTCGACGGGGTGATGGAAGTGCGTGCCAGCGCCGGCGACAATTTCCTCGGCGGCGAAGACTTCGACAGCGTGCTGGTGGAGCACTTCGTGCGCCAGCACGCTGACCTGCCCCCCCTGGAAAACGTGCGCCAGGCGCTGCGCCGTGAAGCCGAGCGGGTGCGCAAGAGTCTGGGCCAGCAGACCAGCAGTGACTTCGTGCTGCGCCTGGGTGGCCGCGAGTGGGTACACCCTGTCACTCAGGACCAGTTGGCCGACCTGTACGCGCCCTTGCTCGAACGCTTGCGCGCGCCCATCGAACGGGCCCTGCGTGATGCCCGCATTCGCGTCAGCGACCTGGACGAAGTGTTGCTGGTGGGCGGCACCACCCGCATGCCGCTGGTGCGCAAGCTGGCCGCCGGGCTGTTCGGCCGCTTCCCTTCCATCACCCTGAACCCCGATGAAGTGGTGGCCCATGGCGCTGCGGTGCAAGCGGCGCTCAAGGCACGTTCGGCGGCGCTGGAAGAGGTGGTGCTCACCGACGTCTGTTCCTACACCCTGGGCATCGAGGTGTCGCAGACCATCGGCCAGCGCCAGGAAGCCGGGCATTACCTGCCCATCATCGAGCGCAACAGTGTGGTGCCGGTGAGTCGGGTGAAGACCGTCAACACCCTCACCGACAACCAGGAACACGTGCGGGTGAAGATCTTCCAGGGCGAGAGCCGCCTGGTGAAGGACAACGTGGCACTGGGCGAACTGGACATCCCTGTGCCCAAGCGCAAGGCCGGCGAAGTGACCCTGGACGTGCGCTTTACCTACGACAACAACGGCATTCTCGAAGCCCAGGTGAGCATCCCGCTGACTGGCGAGCAACACGCCCTGGTGATTGAAAACAACCCTGGCGTACTCAGCCCGGCCGAGATTCAGCAACGCCTGCAAGCGCTGTCGCAGCTCAAGGTGCACCCGCGCGACCAGCAGGTGAACACCGTGCTGGTGGCGCGCCTGGAGCGCCTGTACCAGGAAAGCCTGGGCGAGGTACGCCAGCAAATCGCCCACTGGGCTGGCGAGTTTCAGCAGGCACTCGACACCCAGGATGTGCGCCATATCAGCCAGGTGCGCGGGGCTTTGGAGCAGCGTTTGACCGAGATCGACTACGGGAGCTGGCGATGAACGACTGCTGGACAGTACTGGGGCTGGACGCCAGCGCAGATGAGCGCAGCATCAAGCGCCAGTACGCGCGGCTGCTCAAGGTCCATCGTCCCGACGCAGACCCCGAGGGGTTTCAGCGCTTGCGCGAGGCCTATGAGGCGGCGCTGCGGGGGACGCGCCATGCCGCGCCCCCGGCGCAGCCTTTGGCCCAGGCCGCACCGACCCAGTGGCAGCCGCTCCCCAGCCCGACAGCACCGTTCGAGCCTGCCCCGCCAGCCAGTGTGTTTGATGAGCGTTGTCTCGATGAGCTGTGCGAGTACATGGCGGACGGTGATTCGCCCGGTTTCATTGACTGCCTGGACCGTTGGCTGGCGCAGCCGTGGCTGGCGGGCCTCGATCAGCGCAGCGACTTCCAGGCTCGCCTGATGAACCTGTTCAACGAGCAGCCGCGCTGGGCGGTGGGTATGTGGGACTACTGCTGTCAGCGATTCGGCTGGGGGGCAAACTCTGTACCAGAGCCTGCGCTATGGGCTCGGTTAGTCGCGCGCAGCAATCGTCTGCGCTGGAATGACAGCCCGCAGGAGCCGCCGAAATCCGAGAGGCCGCGCGCACGCATGGGCACACGGTTACTGTTTGCCGGGGTGGTGTGTGCCGGCTGGTTCGCCAGCGGTGCGCCAATGCCTAGCGTGAGTCAGCAGACGCTGCATGAGCTCGGTCAAGCGGCAACGTGGGTGGGCGTGATCATGCTGGTTGCGCGTAAACTGCAGCGTTGAGCGCGGAAGGGGTTGCCCGCGTGAGGCGGCAACCCCTGAGGCTTCGATCAGTTGATGGAGCTGACCGACGAGCGCGGTGCCACAGGCTGGTTGTCGTTGGAAATGGTCACTTCCACGCGACGGTTCATGGCGCGGCCAGACACGCTGGTGTTATCCGCTACGGGGTATTCCTTGCCATAGCCCTGGGACACCACGCGGCTTGGGTCCACGCCCATTTTCACCAGGGCCACACGCACCGATTCGGCACGGCGTTCAGACAGGCTCTGGTTGTAGGACGCAGCGCCCGTGCTGTCGGTGTAACCCTCGACAATCACCTTGCGGTCCGGGTTTTCCTGAAGGAACTGAGCCAGCTTGTTGACGTTCACCAGGCCGCTGGACTTCAGGTCGGCCTTGTTCAGGTCAAACAGCACGTCGCCGAAGGTCACCACGGTGCCACGGTCGGTCTGTTTGGCGTTCAGGCTTTGCTGCAGCTGCTTGATCTGCGCGTCGCGGGCATCCAGGCGGGCCTGGGCGCGCTGGGCGGCGGCGTTCTTCAGGTTGGCTTCTGCGGTGCGCAGGGCGATGGTCTGCTTGGCTACTTCGACGCGCTGGTTGGTCAGATAGGCCAACTGGTCAACGTCTTTGCTGTTGTCGTGGTTCAGGAAGGCCTTGTCAGCCTTGTCCAGGTAGTCCGAGGCGTCCTTGGTTTCCAATGCCGCCACCTGGCTGGCCTGTGGGTTGCTCTGCAGGGCCTGGAAGTTGGTGCGTGCCTGTTCAAGGTTCGGGTTGGGCTTGGTGGCGCACGCAGCCAGGGCAACGCTGGCAGCCAGCAGGGCAGGGATCATCAATTGTTTACGCATGGTGGTCATCCTTTAATCGAATACGGGTGTCGATGGCTGAGCAAAGGCTCACTGCTGCTGCGTATTGCGCAGGCCTTCTTCACGCAGGTCCTGAACCCCGGCACGGGCGTCCTGTACGGCTTTTTCGGCTTTCGCCGCCTGCGCTTTACGCTCTGCTACCCGGGCGTCCCACTCGGCCTGTTCGGCCAGCATGCGGGCCTGTTCGTAGTTCTTGTCATGCATGGCCAGTTCGGCCTGCTTGAACTTATCCTGGGCGGCTTTCATTTCCACGGCGGCGTATTCGGTGCCGCCGGCGCTCACGGCGCTGTTGACCTCCGATTGGGCCACGGCGTACTGCTCGGTAGGGGGTTTGCCCGCGCAACCGGCGAGGATGAAGCTGGTGCCGATTGCCAGGGCCGCCAGTTTCAGCCCGCGCAGGTGGTTCGAGGTTTTGGCAGTGCTGGTATTCATGGTTGCAACTCCATTGTCTGACTCCTGAGAAACTTCACCCATGACAGATCTTCCTTGCGGGCCGGAAACGGCTTGGCCTGAGCCACTTTTCGAAGGGTCTTCTGTGATGGCTTATGGGTTCGGACCAAACCGATTTTTAATTGGTTCACTCGAATTTTGCGGTGCTCAGGAAATTCCTGACGGAAGTGACAGGACAGCGAACGGAGAAAACAGGCAGGGCGGGCGCAACGGCTGGACGCGGCCGGGCAGCCCCTGCAGCGGCCGCCACGCCGCGTCACAGGCGCCGCAGTGGATCAGAACCCAGCAAGGAGAGGGGAGGAATCAGTGCTTCGGCTCGTCAGCCTTGGCCGACATATCGTGCAGATAACGCCGTGACAGTGCGAGAAAGCGCGGCGTGGGCCCCACGTCTTCATACAGTGGGTCGCCTTCCTCATCGGTGGCGATCACCTTCTGCCCCTTAATGTACGGAAAACTGGTTTCCAGTTCTTCCAGGGCGGCGCCAATCAGCTCGCCCAGCAACTCCTCAGGGTGGTGCTTGGGGTACATTTCGGTGATTGCCGCCAGCCGGGCCGCCGACTCCATGTCCAGGTGAATGTTGTAGCCCGTGGGGCTCAAGCGGCCCTTGGCGTTCTGTTCCCAGTGTTGTGCAAGCTCGCGGATTTTCATGTCGACCTCAATGATCAGTCAGTACGGGGCCTTCTCTGAGCGTAGTCCCGAATGGTCGTTTCAACACAAGTGGCCAATACCCTTGTAAGAATCAAGCGCGCTGGGCACTCTTGGAGATAGAGCGGTTTTTCCTGTGCTTGTTCAGTTGCCGGGGTAGTGACCTGCAATGGACGGCGCCACGATAACAATCAAGGAGACTGTGCCAATGACCGAGATCGATGCGCGCCTGCGCGAAGATGTGCACCTGCTGGGCGAACTGCTGGGCAACACCATTCGCGAGCAGTATGGCGAGGCCTTCCTGGACACCATCGAGCGCATTCGCGCCGACGCCAAGGCCGACCGCAACAGTGGCCCGGACAATGGCAAGACCGCCACCGAACAGCTGAGCACGCGCCTCAACGACCTCGCCGAGCAGGACCTGCTGCCCGTGGCGCGGGCTTTCAACCAGTTTCTCAACCTGGCCAACATCGCCGAGCAGTACCAACTGATTCGCCGCAGGGATGAAGACCAGCCGCCGCCCTTCGAAAACGTGGTGCTGCCACAGTTGCTGGAGCGCCTGCGCCAGGCCGGCCACAGCGCCGAATCCCTGGCCCGCCAGGTGGGGCGCCTGGACATCGAGCTGGTACTGACCGCCCACCCCACTGAAGTGGCACGGCGCACGCTGATCCAGAAGTACGACGCCATTGCCGCGCAACTGGCCGCCCAGGACCACCGCGACCTGCTGCCGGCCGAGCGCGAGCAGATTCGCCAGCGCCTGCAACGGCTGATTGCCGAGGCCTGGCACACCGAAGAGATCCGCCGCACCCGGCCCACACCGGTGGACGAGGCCAAGTGGGGTTTTGCGGTCATCGAGCACTCGTTGTGGCACGCCATCCCTCATCACCTGCGCAAGGTCGACGAGGCCCTGCACACCGCCACCGGTCTGCACCTGCCGCTGGAATCGGCGCCCATCCGCTTTGCTTCGTGGATGGGCGGTGACCGCGACGGCAACCCCAATGTCACGGCGCCCGTCACCCGCGAAGTGTTGCTGCTGGCGCGCTGGATGGCGGCCGACCTGTTCCTGCGTGACGTCGACCACCTGGCGGCCGAACTGTCCATGCAGCACGCCAGCCCGGCGTTGCGGCAAGCCGTGGGCGATGAGACTGCCGAACCCTACCGCGCCTTGCTCAAGCAGCTGCGTGAACGCCTGCGCGCCACGCGCAACTGGGCCCAGGCGTCGCTGACGCAGCCGCAACCGGCCAGCGCCGAGGTGCTGAGCAACAACCGCGATTTGCTGGACCCACTGCTGCTGTGCTTTCACTCCCTGCACGAATGCGGCATGGGCGTGATCGCCGACGGCCCGTTGCTGGACTGCCTGCGCCGGGCCGTGACGTTCGGCCTGTTCCTGGTGCGCCTGGACGTGCGCCAGGACTCCGCGCGGCACACGGCGGCGCTCAACGAAATCACCGATTACCTGGGCCTGGGCCGGTACGCCGACTGGGACGAAGAAACCCGCATCACCTTCCTGATGCAGGAACTCAATAACCGGCGGCCGTTGTTGCCGGCCCATTTCAAGCCAGCGGCGGAAACCGCCGAGGTACTGGCCACCTGCCGGGAAATCGCCGCGGCGCCTGCGGCGTCGCTGGGCTCCTACGTCATCTCCATGGCCGGCGCTGCGTCCGACGTGCTGGCCGTGCAACTGCTGCTCAAGGAAGCCGGCGTGCTGCGGCCGATGCGCGTGGTGCCGCTGTTCGAAACCCTGGCGGACCTGGATAACGCCGGCCCGGTGATCGAGCGCCTGCTGCACCTGCCCGGTTACCGCAGCCGCCTGCACGGCCCGCAGGAGGTGATGATCGGCTACTCCGACTCGGCCAAGGACGCCGGCACCACCGCTGCGGCCTGGGCGCAATACCGCGCCCAGGAGAACCTGGTTGCCATCTGTCACGCGCAAAATGTCGAACTGCTGCTGTTTCACGGCCGTGGCGGCACCGTCGGCCGTGGCGGCGGCCCGGCGCACGCGGCCATTCTGTCGCAGCCGCCGGGCTCGGTGGCCGGGCGTTTCCGCACCACCGAGCAGGGCGAAATGATCCGTTTCAAATTCGGCCTGCCGGACATCGCCGAGCAAAACCTCAACCTTTACCTGGCCGCCGTGCTCGAGGCGACGCTGCTGCCACCGCCGCCCCCGGAGCCGGCCTGGCGCACGCTGATGGACGAGCTGGCCAGCGACGGCGTGAAGGCCTACCGCGACGTGGTGCGCGAGAACCCGCAATTCGTCGAGTACTTCCGCCAGTCCACCCCGGAACAGGAACTGGGCCGCCTGCCGCTGGGCAGCCGACCGGCCAAGCGCCGCCAGGGCGGCATCGAGAGCCTGCGGGCCATCCCGTGGATTTTCGGCTGGACCCAGACACGGCTCATGCTGCCGGCCTGGCTGGGTTGGGAAGCGGCGCTGAGCAAGGCTCTGGAGCGCGGCGAAGGCCCCTTGCTGGAAAGCATGCGCGAACAGTGGCCATTCTTTCGCACCCGCATCGACATGCTGGAAATGGTGTTGGCCAAAGCCGACGCCGACATCGCGCGCTTCTATGACGAGCGCCTGGTGCAGGATTCCCTGAAACCGCTGGGTACGCAGCTGCGCGACCTATTGTCGCAGGCGTGCGCCGTGGTGCTGGGCCTCACCGGCCAGACGCAACTGCTGGCCCACAGCCCGGAAACCTTGAAATTCATCAGCTTGCGCAACACCTACCTCGACCCGCTGCATTTGTTGCAGGCCGAGTTGCTGGCCCGCTCGCGCGGACGCGAAGCCGCACAGGACAGCCCTCTGGAACAGGCGCTGCTGGTCACCGTGGCCGGTATTGCCGCCGGTCTGCGCAACACCGGTTGACGCTGGCGAACCCTGCCCGGCACGTCCACTATCAGTGAGGGGACCGTGCCGGCAAGCGGGCCCGGGTCGCAACCGGTCGTGGTTGCACCGGGTGCCACCGGTGCGGGGCGCGCGCATGGGACGCAGGTTGTTCCTGCTGTGGACGGCTTGTGTGGCTTGGGCACGCTGTGTATCTTGATCAGCCTTTCGGCCGTTTTGTGGCCACCAACCTATTTTGGGATTGGCTTCAGGCAGTTAGCTGCGCTGAGGCGGGTCTGACGATTTTATATAAAAAGTTGAGGAGCACATCGATGCGCGTGATTCTGCTGGGAGCTCCCGGGGCCGGCAAAGGTACTCAGGCAAAGTTCATCACTGAAAAATTCGGTATTCCGCAAATCTCTACCGGCGACATGCTGCGTGCTGCCGTGAAGGCCGGTACCGAACTGGGCATCAAGGCCAAGAGTGTGATGGACGCCGGCGGCCTGGTGTCCGATGACCTGATCATCGCCCTGGTCAAGGAACGCATTGCCCAGGCCGATTGCGCCAACGGCTTCCTCTTCGACGGTTTCCCGCGCACCATTCCCCAGGCTGAAGCCCTGGTGAGCGCCGGCGTCGAGCTGGATCACGTGGTCGAAATCGCGGTCAAGGACGAAGAAATCGTTCAGCGTATCGCCGGTCGCCGTGTCCACGAAGGCTCGGGCCGCGTCTACCATATCGTCTACAACCCGCCGAAAGTGGCTGGCAAGGACGACGAGACCGGCGAAGAACTGGTTCAGCGTAAAGACGACACCGAAGAAACCGTGCGCCATCGCCTGTCCGTGTACCACGCACAGACCGAGCCGCTGGTTGCGTTCTACCAGAAGTTGTCCGCCGCACAAGGCAAGCCGGTCTACAGCCACATCGAAGGCGTGGGTTCGGTTGATGCCATCACCGCCAAGGTGCTGGCTGCACTGAGCTGATGCTGGCTTGATCGAGACGTTCGATCAACCGACGGCCCGCTTGCGGGCCGTTGACGTTTATAATGCTGCACTTTTTTCTGATGGATTCGCGCAATGACCACCTTGCTGGCCCTGGATACCGCTACCGAAGCTTGCTCCGTTGCCCTGCTGCATGACGGCAAGGTACTGAGCCACTACGAAGTGATCCCGCGGCTGCACGCGCAAAAGCTGCTGCCCATGATCCAGACGTTGCTGGGCGAGGCGGGCATTGCCCTCTCGGCCGTCGACGCCATCGCTTTCGGCCGTGGCCCGGGTGCCTTTACCGGCGTGCGCATCGCCATTGGCGTGGTGCAGGGCTTGGCCTTCGGCCTCGACCGGCCGGTGCTGCCGGTGTCCAACCTGGCCTTGCTGGCCCAACGTGCCTTGCGCGAGCAGGGCGTGCGCCAGGTCGCCGCGGCCATCGACGCACGCATGGACGAGGTGTACTGGGGTTGCTACCAGGCCGACGGCAACGAAATGAAACGGGTGGGCGACGAAGCCGTGCTGTCTCCGGAAGCGGTCAGCCTGCCGGCGGGCGCCCAGGGCGACTGGTACGGCGCCGGCACCGGCTGGGGTTACGGCGAGCGCCTGGCGGTGAAACCGTCGGCCAGCGATGCCACCTTGCTGCCCCACGCGCTGGACCTGTTGACCCTGGCCCAAGGCGCCTGGGCCCGTGGCGAAGGCATTGCCGCCGACCTGGCCCAGCCGGTCTACCTGCGCGATAAAGTGGCCACGCCAAAAGCCCGTTGAGCGATAAATGGCGCCGCTAACTGCTCGTTTTTTGAGCGGTTCATCGGTTAGTGAAGCCCCGGGGTAAACCTTTTCCTTGAACTGTGGTCTAGTTATCACTCGGGCATTTGCTAACCTTTCCAGGTGCCGCTAAATTGCCATCATCGGTTTAGAGTGAGCAGTCATGCGTGTAGACGGCTTTTCGTCGAATTCATACCCAGTCAAACGCAAGCCCCGCAAGGCGCAGGCGCAGGTCGACGACGTCGATGACCTGGAAGGTGAATTCGAGGTTCAGCCCTCCGCCCAGCGCAGTTCGCCGCGCAGCGGTGGCGGCGCGGTCAGCAACCTGCCGGCGCGCCCCCAGGACATGATCTTCCACCGCTCCATGAGCCGTCGCGTCGCCACCGCGCTCAGCAGCTACCTCACCACCTCCACCTTTGTGGACTGGGATGGTGACGTGCTGGGCCTGGACGTCCATATCTGACGGTGTCCTTGCTGCCGTACTACCTCGGTTGTCCTTCCTGGAGCGAGCTGGCCTGGCGCGAACACCTGTACCCGGAAGACGCCAAACCCACGGATTTCCTGCGCCTCTATGGCCAGGTCTTCAACGCCGTGGAGGGCAACACCACGTTCTACGCGCAGCCTAGCCCTGCCACGGTTGAGCGCTGGGCGCAAAGCATGCCCGCGCATTTTCGCTTCACCGCCAAATTCCCTCGCGAAATCAGCCACGGCGATGACTTGCGCATGGCCTTGTCTGCCGCCGAATCCTTTGTGCAGTTGCTCAAGCCGCTGGGCGATCGAGTGGCGCCGTTCTGGTTGCAACTGCCGCGCACCTTCGGCCCGCAGCGCCTGGCCGAACTGATGGGCTTCATTGATGAGCTGCAGCAGCCGGTGGCCGTGGAAGTACGCCACCCGGCGTTCTTCGCCCGGGGGGATGAAGAGCGCCTGCTCAACCGCCTGCTGATGGGCCGCGGCATCGAGCGCATCTGCCTGGACCCGCGCGCACTGTTCAGCTGCACCGAACAGACGCCGGCAGTGCTTCACGCCCAGGCCAAGAAACCCAACGTGCCGCCACGGCCCACGGCGTTCAGCCAGAGCCCGCAAGTGCGCTTCATTGGCCACCCCAACGTCGCGGCCAATGACGCGTTCCTGGCCCAGTGGCTGGACAAGGTTGCCGGCTGGATCGAGGAAGGGCGCACGCCGTATGTGTTCCTGCACACCTCCGACAACCACCGCGCGCCGATCCTGGCCCGGCGGTTTCATGAGCAGTTGATGCTCAGGCTGCCCGGCTTGCCGGCCTTGCCTGAGCACCCGCGTGAGCCGGTGGCGGAGCAATTAGGCTTGCTGTAGCCGCTACAGCCGTTCGCGTTCGATACCCTGAATCGCCGCATCGACCAGCGGCTTGGCCATTTCCACCAGGTGGTACACCGACATGCCTTGCTTGCGTTCATGGCCTTGCAGGGCATCGGCGTGCTCGTAGGTGGTGCTGGCGATGCAGTCGAGCAGGTGTGAGGCGTGCAACAGGGCTTCCTCGGCGGGCAGGCCGGGGCGGACGGTGAAGAGTTGCAGGTGGGTGCTGGTGAGGGCGGTTGGGGCGTTTTGTGCTGGTACACGATCTGACATGTGAGCGCTCGATTGCAAATTAATGTCCGCCAAATTCGCCCTGCAAGCGTCTAGACGCTTCGCACAGCTGTTTGGAGTTAATTTGGGGCTCATTGATTCGGACTTTCACATCCGGTCACTGATGTGCAGTGACCGGGGTAACCTATTCCCCTGGCGGGGCAAGGACAACCTTGGGGTTGTTTCAAAAGCTGTCGGCGGTAGATGGGGTTGGGGCTGGGATGGGCTTGTCTTGAGGGGGGGGCGCGCTTGAGATCGCGCGCCGCCCGCGCGGCGCTCGATCTCAAAGGCACCAGAAAACCATCGACAAGCACCTGGCAGTCCCCCCCAATTCCAGGGAAACCTTAAGCCGCCAACCGCAAATTATTCACCACCAACGGCCGCGCCCACTTCGTATCAAACGCAAACGCCTTATCCTGCTCCGCCAAGGTCTCGGCATCATACGGCACATGCTTGTCTGCCAAATCCCACTCAAATTCAGCAATCGGCAGGAACAGCGACTTGGGCTCCGGCGCAGGGCCTGGCTCAGGCTGCGGCTGGTTGGCATTCATCACGATGGGGCGTACCCAGCCATTGTCGTAATCCAGCTGCTTCTGCTGGTCGACAATCTCTTCAGGCGGGTAGGGTGGGGCAGGCTTGTCCAGCAACTCGGTCTCGAACTCCGCCTTGGGCAGGAACAGCGGCTCGGGCGGGCGAACTTCGGTATCCTGCACATCGCACAAACGCTGGGACAGGATCTGCGCCAGCACATCACCACCACCGGCAGGCTCTACTTCCGGGTCCTGAGCAACGTCGGGCTGGGCCAGCGAACCATCGGCCTGATCACCTACCTGGTCAGCCATCGCCTGGGCGAAGAAGTCCGACCACAGGTGGCTGATGCCACCCAATGCCTGGGTGTTCTGGCGGCTGAAGTCGCCGTGGGGCGAAATGTAGCCGATCGATGTGGTCTGAAGGCTGCTCATGGCACTAAAGGTCGCTGGCTCTGGCAAAATACCGGACATATTCCTTATCGGCCGAATGGGTCGATCTTTAAATTTTTTTGAGTAGTGCATGTCATGGCAGAGCAGCAAGCGGCAGTTCGTATCCGCGTCGAGGCGCGAACCAGCGCCCTTGAACCCCAGGCGCAAGCATGGGCGCACCGGCTGGCGTTGCCGTTGACAATCGACGATGCCGAGTTTGCCTTGCAGGCCACCGAAGCCGGCTTGCAGTTGCAGCAGCTGGGCGCGGACGCCCCAGGGCCGGTGCGCGTGGACTTCGTCGAGGGCGCCGTGGCCCACCGCCGCCTGTTCGGCGGCGGCAGCGGGCAAATGATCGCCAAGGCCGTGGGCATCCAGCCAGGCGTGCGCCCGCGGGTGCTGGACGCCACTGCGGGCCTGGGCAAGGACGCGTTCGTGCTGGCCAGCCTGGGCTGCGACATGAGCCTGATCGAGCGCCAGCCCATCATCGGCGCGCTGCTGGAAGATGGCCTGGACCGCGCCCAGGGTGATGCTGAAGTGGGCGCCATCGTCGCGCGCATGCGTTTGCTCAAGGGCAATGCCATCGAGCTGATTCGCGGCTGGGAAGGCGAACCGCCCCAGGTCATCTATTTGGACCCCATGTTTCCTCACCGTGAGAAAAGCGCGCTGGTGAAGAAGGAAATGCGCCTGTTCCGCCCCCTGGTCGGCGACGACATGGACGCCCCTGCCTTGCTGGAAGCGGCCCTTGCCCTGGCCAGCCACCGGGTGGTGGTCAAACGTCCGCGCAAGGCACCGTGCATCGAAGGGCCGAAGCCGAGTCACAGCCTGGAAGGCAAGTCGAGCCGCTACGACATCTACCCGAAAAAAGCGCTGAAACCCTGAGAAAATTGCTTCCTACAGACGCTTGGTAGGACACGTCCTGATTTTTCAGGCGCCGCTTTTTTCGCCTTTTCAGGCCATACACTGCCCGCTCAATTTTCAGGGAGAGGTGGTTCATGGCAGATCAACGCATGGGGTTATCGCGCCAGGCCGGCGGGCTGGCATTGATGTCGTGCTCTTGGCTGGCGTTTGCCGACGGCGCACCGGTAGCGCTGCAGGCACTGGAAGTCGAGGCCAAGCGCGATCGTCAGCAGGGCTACAAGGCGGGGCGCTCGGCATCGGGCAAACTCACCGAGCCGCTGCTGGAGGTGCCGCAGACGGTCACGGTGGTGGGCGAGCAGATCATGCGCGACCAGAACGCGCTGAGCCTGCGCCAGGTATTGTCCAACGTTTCCGGCATCACCTTCGACGCCGGCGAAGGCGGGGGCGGCTCGGGTGACCTGATCAACATCCGCGGCTTCAACACCAACAGCAACGTGCAGTTGGACGGCCTGCGCGACAGCGCCCAGACCACCCGCAGCGATACCTTCAACCTGCAGGCCGTGGAGGTGATCAAGGGGCCCAATTCGGTGTTCGGCGGCGCCGGCACCGCCGGCGGCACCATCAACCTCATCAGCAAGACCCCGCAGGCCGAAGCCTTCACCGAACTGGGGGCGGGCGTGGGCACCGACCACTATCGGCGCCTGACGCTGGACAGCAACCAGCCGCTGCAGGGCATCGGCACCGGCAGTGCCGTGCGCCTCAGCCTG
Source organism: uncultured Gammaproteobacteria bacterium (assembly GCA_963816515.1). Classification (GTDB taxonomy): domain Bacteria; phylum Pseudomonadota; class Gammaproteobacteria; order Pseudomonadales; family Pseudomonadaceae; genus Aquipseudomonas. The sequence goes on from CAWFKX010000001.1 coordinate 3,777,374, forward strand.
ATGGCCCACGAAAATGATGTGCCGGGCCGCCGCCACATCAACCGCGAGCGCTGGGGCCTGGCGCCGTCGCTGCTGCTGGGCTTGAGCGACGACACGCGCCTGACCCTCAGCTACCTGCACCAGCAGGACGACAACCTGCCGGACTACGGGCTGCCGACGCATCAGGGCAAAATCATCGACGGGGTCAAGCGCGACAGCTATTTCGGCTGGCGCAACCTGGACAAGGACCGTATTGGCACCGACCGCTTCAGCACTGTTTTCGACCATGACTTCAACGATTCGCTGTCCCTGCAAAACACCTTGCGCTATGCACGGGTGGCGCGCAGCGGCGTGGTGTCGGCCTCCCACGTCGACCGCCAGGGGCTGCCTGCCGGCCAGTACCGCCCCGCGGGCCCCCAGGGGTATGGTCGCGATATCGTCACCGACCAGTGGCTGAACAACACAAGCCTCACCAGCCGTTTCGAAACCTTCGGTATCGGCCACTCGCTGGTGACCGGCGTGGAAGTGTCCTATGAACGCTACCGGCGCGACGCCAGCAACTACAACATCCGCAAGCTGGCGGCCGACCACGCCTACGACCTGGCCAACCCGCCGGGCTACTGGAGCGGGCCCAAGCACCAGACGCGCGAAGCCTCCATGCGCAACCGCCTGCAAACCACCGCGTTGTATGCCATGGACACCCTGCACCTGGCGCCGCGCTGGGACCTCACTCTGGGCCTGCGCCACGATTGGATCGACGGCAGCAGCCTGGAGCGCAAGCCCGACGGCGCCAGCACCGAGTACAACACCCGTGACGCCATGCTCAGCCACCGCGCCGGGCTGGTCTACAAGCCTGCCGACAACGGCCGGGTGTATTTGGCCTACGGCAACGCCTTCAACCCCTCCGCCGAGAGCCTGGTCACCGGTGGCTACGGCGTGACCAAGGGCACGCAACACGTTGCACCGGAAACCAGCCGTACCTGGGAACTGGGCACCAAGTGGGAGTTCTTCGCCGGCGACCTGCAACTGGACGCCGCGTTGTTCCGTGTGCAGAAAGACAACGTGCGAGAAAAGCTGGAAACAGGGGAGTCGCTGCTGGTCGGCCAGCAGCGGGTGCAAGGCCTGGAACTGGGCGCCAGCGGGCGCCTGACGCCTGACTGGGAGCTGTTCGCCACCTACACCTTCATGAGCAGCGAAACACTGAAGTCCAAAGTCAACCCAGCGGCCGAAGGCCAGGCACTGGCCAACACCCCACCGCGTTCATTCGCCCTGTGGACCACCTACCAATTGCCGGGTGATTGGCGCCTGGGCTACGGAGTGCGCCAGGCCAGCGAGCGCAACTTGCGCAATGACCAACCCTACAAGGCCGACGGCTACTGGGTTCACCAGGCCATGCTCGGCTACCGCGTGAACGCACAGCTGGACCTGCAACTGAACCTGGACAACCTGCTCGACGCGCACTATGTCGAGCGCATGCGGTCGGTGACCGGTACCCATGTGCGCTCCTCTTCCATCGAGTACGGGGACGCACGTTCGGCGGTGCTATCGGCGGTTTATCGGTTCTGATCAGATCGGGCGAAGCATCTGCCGCGCTCAATGGGCTGGTGGATTTGGATTTGTTCACCAAGGCAAAGCGGGGGCGCGAATGGGTATTCGGCATGGTCGACAAAAGCCAGATTCAAAGCACCTGGCGCTAAACCATCAGGCAAGGCAGCGCCATCGGGCGCCGCCTTGCCGGGCGATCACAACGCGCTGAACACCTTCTTCGCCAGGCTGGTCGCGGCCTGCGCCGGGTTCTTGCGAATGCTGGCTTCCTGCTGGGCGATTTCCTTGAACAAGCCGTTCAAGGCTTGTTCGGTCACGTAGCCTTCCAGGTTCGAGTCCTTGGCGTCGATCACGCCCAGGCTGGCGGCCTGGCCGGCGAAGCTGTTGAACTTCTGTGCCAGGCCGACCTTGTCGGTGGCTTGCTTGACGATGGGCAGGAACTTGGCGCGGATCTGTTCGCGGCTGGTCTTGCTCAGGTATTGGGTGGCCGAATCGTTGCCGCCCGTGAGGATGCCCTTGGCATCGGTCACGGTCATTTTCTTCACGGCGTCCACCAGCAGCGCCTGGGCTTGCGGCACGGCGGCTTCGGCGGCCTGGTTCATGCTGGTTTCCAGGGCGTCGACCTGGCTGCCCATGCCGAACTTCTTCATGGCCTTGGCGGCCTTGCCCAGTTTGCCCGGCAGTTCGATGCGCACGTCGGGGTTGTTGCTGAAGCCGCCGGGGGTACCCAGTTGCTTGACGGCCACTTGGGCGCCTTGGGTCAGCGCGTCCTTGAGGCCGCCGCTGGCGTCACCCTGGGACAGGCTGGAAAGGTCCAGGGCGAAGGCACTGGTGCAGAGCAGCAGGCCAGCCATCAGGCCGGCGAAGGGGGCGGAGCGACGAAGCATGGTAGCGTCCTTATGGGGCGTCGATTAGCGAGCGGGATTGAGGCGGATGCGCAGCGGCTGCGGGTCTTTGCCGTCCAGCCGCACCGTGTGCTGTTCAGTACTGATGAACAATAGTTGACCGTCAGCCTCGACGCGCGCGCTGACCGCGTAGCGATGGCCGGGCTGGATTTGCCGGGGGTCGTATTGCAGGTGAAACGCCAGCGGCACCTGGCCCTTGATGGGGCCGTTCTGGCTGGCCAGCACGTGCGCCGGGGCATCAGCCAGTGACACGTCCTGCAGGCTCACGCTGAGGGTGGCGGTGGGTGGCAGGGCCATGCGTTGCAGGTAGAAGACTTCGCCGTCCAGGCTCGCCTTGGGCTCGCCATCGAAAGAGCTGCACGCGCCCAGCAAGGCGCTGAGCAGCACAAGGGTAAGTTTTTTCATTGGCGGATCTCCGTATCGAATGCAGCGAAAGAGCGCACAGGATACGGATAATCGCCGCGCACTTCAGCTGCCCTGAAACGCCTCGTCACTGCGGTGCAATGCCACCTGGCGAATCGACAAGCGAATTTCCGCCGGCAACACACGCTTGGCCGCGCCTTCGGCCAGTTCGCCCAGCTTGCTGTGGTAACCCAGTTTGCCGGCCGCGTCACGGCTGAGCACGCCCTGGTCGAGCAGGGTCTGGATGAAGTGGCGGAACAGGCTTTTGTCGAAGAACTCCGGGGCATTGAGGCCATGCAGGATCGACAGGCGCTGGGCCATGATGGTGCACAGGTCCTCCAGTTCCTCGGCGCTCAAGGCGTGCTGGCCGCCGTTGATCAGCAGCGCAATGGCCATGTAGAAGCGCTGCAGGGTCTGGGCGATGCTGCGCGACAGGAGGGTCAGCAGTACGAACTTGCGCGAGCTGGGCGCCGGGCGCAGGTACACCTGGTTCTCAAAGCGCAGCAGGCCCTGTTCGACCAAGGCCTCCAGCCATTGATCGACCACGCCGTCGAGTTCGTCCAGCGACCAGCGAATGAACAGCTCCGACTGCAGGTATGGGTACAAGGCACGGGCGTAGCGCAGCAACTGTTCGCGGCTCATGCGCGAGCTGCTCTGGAAGAAACTGGCCAGCAGCGCGGGCAGGGCGAAAATGTGCAACACGTTGTTGCGGTAGTAGGTCATGAGGACGGCGTTCTGCTCGCCCAGGTAGAGGATTTTGCCCAGCGCATCGCTCTGCTCTGACAGCAGGTCCATGGCTTTCACGTGCTCGATCAGCGCGCGGCCGTCGCCTTCGGGCAGGGTGGTGTGTGGCGAATAAGGCACCTTGCGCAGCAACGCCAGGTACAGGTCGAGCACCCGTGCCATGGCACCGTCGTCCAGCGCCAGGCGGGTGGTGGACAGCAATGCCAGGGCCACGAGGTTCACCGGGTTGATGGCCGCGGCCTCGTTGAGGTGGCGGGCCACCCGGGCGCCCAGGCGGTGGGTGGTTTCGTGCAGCCACTGGGGCTTGTACTGCGGGCCCAGGTCCTGCTCGCGCCAGCCTGGTTGTTCGTGGTCGAGAAACTCGGCCAGCTTGATCGGCTCGCCGAAGTTCACGGCCACCTGGCCGAAGCGCTGCTTGAGCGCACCGATGACCTTGAAAATATCGAAAATCGATTCTTTCTTCTTGCTCGCCCCGCGCAGTTCGCCCAGGTAAGTACGGCCCTCCAGCACCCGCTCGTAGCCGATGTACACCGGCACGAAGACGATGGGCATGCGCGAGGAGCGCAGGAAGCTGCGCATGGTGATGGCCAGCATGCCGGTCTTGGGTTGCAGCATGCGCCCGGTGCGCGAGCGGCCGCCTTCCACAAAGTATTCCACCGGGAAGCCCTTGGTGAACAGGGTGTGCAGGTATTCGTTGAACACGGCGGTGTACAGCGGGTTGCCCTTGAACGTGCGGCGCATGAAAAACGCGCCGCCACGGCGCAGCAAGCCACCGATTACCGGCATGTTGAGGTTGATGCCGGCGGCGATGTGCGGCGGCGTCAGGCCGTTGCGAAACAGCAGGTACGACAGCAACAGGTAGTCGATGTGGCTGCGGTGGCAGGGCACGTAGATCACTTCGTGGCCGGGTGCTATTTCCTGCACGCCTTCGATGTGGTTGACCTTGATGCCGTCGTAGATCTTGTTCCAGAACCAGCTGAGCACCACTTCCAGGAAGCGGATGGCGGTGTAGGTGTAATCCGAGGCAATTTCGTTGCCGTAGCGCAGGGCCTGGGCCTCGGCCTTCTCCAGCGGGATGTTCTGGCGCTGGGCTTCTTCGCTGATGGCCTGGCGCACCTGGCTGTCGTGGATCAGGCCCTTGACCAGGTTACGCCGGTGGGAAATATCCGGACCGATGACCGCGGCCTTGAGGTTACGAAAATGCACCCGAAGGAGGCGCTGGGTCATGCGCAGGGTGCGTTCATGGCCCTTGTTCTGCGCCACCAGCTCGCGCAAATGAATGGGTGCGGAGAATTGCACACGGGTCTTGCGGCCCAGGATCAGGATGCTGACAAGCCGGCGCAGACGGCCTGTGACCGCCCAACTGTCGGCGAACAGCAGCTTCCAGGGGCTGGACTCGCTGGCCGGTGTTTGCCCCCAGAACACGCTGACGGGAATGATTTGTGCATCTTCTTCGGCATTCTGGCTAATGGCCGCTACCAGGCGCTCCAAGGTCGGCGGCGCGCCTCGCTTGTCGTGACGGCCCAGCCAATCCGGTTCAGGCGTGAGGTAGAAAAACGCGGCAGGTTCCAGCAGTTGCCCCACCGCCACCGGCAATACCGGGCGTGGCAGTCCGGCCTTGGTGCACTCGGTGTCCAGCACGGCCAAGTCGCTGGCTGAAGGCGACTGCAGCACGTAGAACACTGGCCGGCTGCGGTCCAGGTTCAAGGTGAAGGACGACTGGTTGATGGTTTCGGAGCGAACCCACAGGTACAGCAGTCGGCGCAGGGTGCCAAAGGCGAAGCGGCGGAACGGGAAACGGGTCATAAGGCCTGTGCTTGCTTAAAACGAATGATCTGCACTGTACAGGCTCGATCGTCTGGCAAAAAGCGTAGCGGTCATAATAATTGCGGCGAGATGCGTCCTATACTCGGGGTGCCCGCCATGAAGGGATGCACGCCGGGCCCGGGTGAGGGCCGGCGGCAACAGCTGTTCCATAAATAGAAAAAACGGAGTAGTGCGATGTCGTCTCGTGAGACAGGAAGCGTCAAATGGTTCAACGATGCCAAAGGCTATGGCTTTATCCAGCGTGAGGGGGGGGCGGATGTGTTCGTGCACTACCGCGCCATTCGTGGCGAGGGGCACCGGTCGCTGATGGAGGGGCAGCAGGTTGAGTACGCGCTGGTCAACGGCCCGAAAGGCCCGCAGGCCGAGGACGTTCAAGGCCTTTGAAATGAACCGTCTCCCGTAGGCGCTGCCGCGAGGCTGCGATGGCACATCTCGCCACTGAAGGTCTTCCGGCCCTTATCGCAGCCTTCGGCAACGCCTACGAGGGGGTATGGCGAGCAAGCGTAATCAACTGGTGCGCCAGGTGATCTGCTCTTCACCGTCCGCGCTGATGCGAATCCAGGTGTCAGCGCTCTCTTCGCCTTCCTCTTCCACCCAACTGCCCGGTGCGCAGCGCACTTCCACGCGCAACGCGGCAAAGGCGGCACGCGCGCAGGCGATGTCGTCGTCCCACGGCGTCTGGTCGCTTTCCAGGTACAAGCTGTTCCATTTGCCCACGGCCTTGGGCAGCCAGGTGACCGGCACGCTGCCGGCCTTGCATTTCCACGTCTGGCCCTTCTGCACCCAGTCGCTGCACGGGCCCAGGGCCTCGCCCAGCCACGTGGCGATAGCCTTGTGGTCGACGTCGGCGTCTTTGAGGTAAATCTCGATATCGGGTTGGCGCATGGACGGTCTCACTCGGGAATCAGGGTTGCAGCACGAAATAATCGTAACGCATGGATACGGTGACCACGAAGGGTCGTGGCTGCTCGATGACCTTGGCGCGACGTTCGGCACTGGCGCGCCAGCCGTGTGGCGTCATGGCCAGCAGGTTGGCGCGGGACGGGCCGTCGATCAGCTTGATCTTGAATTTCAAGGTTTCACTGTGGGCCAGTGCCATGCCGGCGGGCACTTGCAGCAGGTGTTTGTCGTCGACGTACTCGCGCACCTCATCGTAGAGCTGCTCGCGCAGTTCCATCAGGTGCTCGCGGGTCGGGCCCACCCGCATCAGGCCGCCGCCGGGCACCAGCAAGCGCTTGGCCTCCTGCCAGTCCAGCGGGCTGAAGACGCTGGCCAGGAACTGGCAGCTGGCGTCTGGCAGCGGTATCCGCGCCATGCTTGCCACCAGCCAGGTCACGGCCGGGTCGCGCTTGCAGGCGCGCTTGACCGCCTCGCGGGAGATGTCCAGGGCATAACCATCGGCCCTGGGCAGCGCTTCGGCGATTTGCGCGGTGTAGTAGCCTTCACCGCAGCCGATGTCCAGCCAGCGGCCCGGCTGGCGCTCGGCGGCCAATTCGGCCAGGCGCTGGGCCACGGGCGCGTAGTGGCCGGCGTTGAGAAACTCGCGGCGGGCCTCGACCATGGCCTGGTTGTCACCGGGGTCGCGGCTGTTCTTGTGCTGCACCGGCAGCAGGTTCAGGTAACCCTGGCGCGCACGGTCGAAGCTGTGCCCGGCGGGGCAGACCACGCCATTGGCGGCGTTGGCCAGGGCGGCGGTGCAAATGGGGCAGGTGAGCATCATGCGAGCAGTTTCACCAGGGTCTGGTAGTAGATCTCGGTCAGCACGTCGAGGTCGCTGGCCAGCACGCGCTCGTTGACCTGGTGAATGGTGGCGTTGACCGGGCCCAGCTCGACCACCTGGGTACCCAGGGTGGCGATGAAACGGCCATCGGAGGTGCCGCCGCTGGTGGAAGCCTGGGTGTCGCGGCCGGTGACGGCCTTGATGCTGGCCGACACGGCGTCCAGCAGCGCGCCCGGTTCGGTCAGGAACGGCAGGCCTGACAGCGCCCAGTCCACGTGCCAGTCCAGTTCGTGCTTGTCGAGAATGGCCGCGACCCGTGCCTTCAGGCCTTCCACGGTGGATTCAGTGGAGAAGCGGAAGTTGAACACTGCGGTCAGCTCGCCGGGAATCACGTTGGTGGCGCCGGTACCCGAGTTCAGGTTGGAGACCTGGAAGCTGGTCGGCGGGAAGAACGCATTGCCGTCGTCCCAGTGCTCGGCGGCCAGCGCTGCCAGTGCCGGGGCGGCCAGGTGGATGGGGTTGCGCGCCAGGTGCGGGTAGGCGACGTGGCCTTGTTTGCCGCGCACGGTCAGGGTCGCGCCGAGGGAGCCGCGACGGCCATTCTTGACCACGTCACCCACCAGCGTGGTGCTTGAGGGCTCGCCGACGATGCACCAGTCCAGGCGCTCATTGCGCGCGGCCAGGCGCTCGACCACAGCCTTGGTGCCGTGATGAGCCGGGCCTTCCTCGTCGCTGGTGATCAGGAAAGTGACCGCGCCGCGGTGGTCGGGGTAGTCACCGACGAAACGCTCGGCGGCCACCAGCATGGCCGCCAGGCTGCCCTTCATGTCCGCGGCGCCACGGCCGCAGAGCATGCCCTGCTCGTCGATCAGTGCGTCGAACGGGTCATTGGCCCAGGCCGTGACCGGGCCGGTGGGCACCACGTCGGTGTGGCCGGCGAAGCACAGCACCGGGCCTTCCTGCGTGCCATGGTAGGCCCAGAAGTTGTCCACGTCCTCGATGCGCATGGGTTCCAGCGTGAAGCCGGCATCGCCCAGGCGCTGCATCATCAGCTTCTGGCAATCGGCGTCCACGGGGGTGACCGACGGGCGGCGGATCAGGTCGCAGGCGAGTTGCAGGGTAGGCGAGAGGTCGGCGTGGGCCGTCATGGAGGACTCCGAAAGCGGGTACGGGCAAAGGGGCCATAGCTTAAAGCAAAACCAGGCCTGTTGCCCGCTTCGACGCGCTGGGCGGCGCTGTAGGAGATTTCTCGATTTATTTCGGAAATTGCCTACAGAAAGGCATGGGCGGTCGCCATTAGCGTGGCCATGTGGTGGGGAAATGGCCCCACCCGATCCCCTTCGGCAGATTGAAAAAGGAATGTCATCGCCATGAAAAACCTCAAGCCTCTTTGGGTGTGCCTGCTGGCGCTGGGCCTCAGCCCACTGGCCGTGGCCGCCCCCGGTGTCGACCTGACGGTCAGCGGCAGCATCGTGCCGGCCTCCTGCTTGCCCACCCTGACAGACAGTGATTTCAACTTCCTTCGCCACAACGCCGCGGACCTCAACCGCGATACCCATACCCAGCTGGGCGAGGCCCAGACCAGAACATTGGACATCACGTGCCAGGGCCCGGTGAAGTTCGGCTTGCGCGGCATCGACAACCGTGCCGGTTCCGCTGTCCCCACCGGCCCGGTCAGCCCTTATGGACTTGGGGTGACGCCGGCCAACGAAAACAGCGGGGCGTTTTACGTCACGGTCGACCCCGCGCAGTCGAGTGTCGATGACAAGCCTGCCTTTGCCACCGTCGGTGATTCGGGGGGTGAAAGCTGGAGCGCCTCCACCAGTAGCCCCGAGGCCGTGCGCAACACCGGCGAGCTACTGGGCTTCACCGATGCCGAAGGCTCCGCCTCCGGCCCGCAGCCGATCACCCAGGCCCACCTTCAGCTATCTGTGCTGGCGCACATCGCGCCGGCCAATACCCTGACGCTGGACGAGGAAGTTGTGCTGGACGGCGCTGCCACCCTCGAACTGGTTTACCTGTAGGCCTTTGCGCCCGGTGGGCGACCTGTCGCCCGCCGTTGCGCGAAAGCGGCTTTTGCGCCGTGGAGTATTGCCATGTTCATTAGCCTGCGTGCCTGTGCCTGGCGCGTGATGGCCGCCTGGGCGGTGAGTGGTGCCGTTCCGGTGCTGGCCGACGGCATGATCCCCGAGACTTCCGTGGTGATCGTCGAGGAGGCCGAGGGTGAAGCATCCGTCACGGTCACTAACAGCGACCGTTTCCCCGCGCTGTTGCACGTGACCCTGCACAACATTGCGGAAGACCCGGCGGCGCTGCTGTTTGTCAGCCCACCGGTGTCGCGGGTTGAACCCGGCCAGACCCAGCTGGTGCGGTTTATCTTGCGTAATCAGCAGCCGCTGGGCACCCAGCGCTTGAAGCGCGTGGTGTTCGAAGGCTTGCCGCAGTCGCGCGCGGCACCGGTGCCCGGTGAGGCGAAAGTTGCCGTCACGGTGCGCCAGAACCTTCCGGTTATCCTTCACCCCAAGGGCCTGGCGCGTAACCGTGAACCCTGGCAAGGGCTGCGCTGGTCGCTGGTGCCCGGGCACCTGCGCGTGCACAACCCCAGCGCCTACGTGGTGCGTCTGTCCCAGGAAGTGCGGCTGTTGCCGGGCAACCAGGCGCTGCAACTGCCCCGCAGTTATGTGCTGCCGGGTGACCAGCTGGACCTGCCGCTGCCGCCCGGGGCCGGCACGGCGAGCGCCGTGCGGTTGTTTCCGGCCACGGTCTATGGCTTTGCCGTCGCAGCCTACGAGGCCGCCCTGGGTGCGCGGCAACCGTGAGCCGTGGCGCCACCCGGCGCCGGTTAGCGGTGCCGTTGCTGCTCTCTGCCTGCGTGGTACGGGGGGCGCCGTTGCCTGAGTTTGATGAGCAGGCCTTGCGCCAGCGCGGCATCGACCCGGCGCTGGCGCAGTACTTGAGCAACACGGCGCGCTTCACCGAAGGCGTGCAGCCGGTGAAAATGACCGTCAACGGCCAGCCCCACGGGCCGGTTCAGGCGCGCTTCGACGCTGAGGGTGCGCTGTGTTTCGACGCGCCGCTGCTGACGGCGGTGGGCCTGAAGGCGCTGCCGATCAGCACCGAGCCGTCGTGCCCGGACCTGCGGGGGTATTATTCGCCGGTGCAGATCGAGCTTTTTCCGCAACGGGGCGAAGTCGACGTGCGGGTGCCCGATCAGGCGCTGTTGCCCTTGCCGGCATCGGCGCCGCCGTTCAGCCATGGCGGCAGCGCCGGGGTACTCAATTACGATCTGCAAGCCTTGCACAATCGCTTCCAGGGCGGCGCCAGCCAGTTCTGGTCGGCCGCCACCGAAGCCGGCTTCAACGCCGATGACTGGGTGGTGCGCAGCCGTCAGTTGTTCACCCAGCTGGATGGCCAGCTGCACGTTGCCCACCTGGATGCCTATGGCCAGCGTTCGTTTGTCGAGCAGCAGGCGTTGCTGCAGGCCGGGCAGATCAACCTCGACAACGCCGTGCTGGCCGGGGCCCGCGTGGTGGGCGCGCAATGGTTGACCGAGCCGGCGCTGGTTCAGCTCGGCCAGCAAGGCCGTGTCGAGGGCAGTGCCAACAGCCAGGCGCGGGTCGAGGTGCATCAGGGCGGGGCCTTGATCTATTCCACCGTGGTACCGCCAGGACCGTTCGCCCTGGGCGCCATCCCGCGGCTGGACCCCCGGCGCGAGGTCGAGGTCAATGTGATTGAAAGTGACGGTTCACGGCGTACCACCACGCTGTCTGCCGCAGCCTTGGGCGCGGACCTGCCGGCCCGCGGTTTTTCCCTGGGCGCGGGCCTGGTTCGCCAGGCGACGGGGCGCCAGCCGTGGGTTGTCAGCGGCGGCTGGAGCCAACCGCTGGCACGTGACCTCAGTGTCAGCAGTGGGGCCCTGCTGGCCGAGGGCTACCAGGCGGTGGGCAGCGGCCTGTCGCTGCGCCCGCTGCCCACCACGCGCGTGCAAGGGTTGTTACAACTCGCCCAGGCGCCGGGCCAGGACGTGCGTGGCACCCAGGGTAGCCTCAGTGTGACGTGGCAAGCCGACCGGCACTGGTCGGCCAGCGTCAACGGTACCCTGCGCAGCCGCGGTTACCGCGAGCTGGGCGATACCCTCTTGCGTTCTCCAGGTGGCAGCGCCCGCAGCCAGTACGCGGTGGGCGCCAGCTGGTCGCCAGCGTGGCTGGGCAGTGTCAGCCTGGGGTTGTCCAACACCGAGGTGTATGACGGCCGCCGCAGTACGCGCGGGTTCGCTTCGTGGGGGCGGCGTATTGGCACACTGTCGCTGGCCGCCAACGCCGACTGGCGTGTCAGCGGCGAGCCGGGGCTGGGCAATGCGCTGTACCTGAGTGCCAGTGTGCCGTTGGGGGAGCGCCGACGCCTGCGCACCTCATGGCGCAGCAGTGCCGGCCAGGCCCGCCTGGGCAGCAGCCTGCAAACCGAGGTGGATGAGCGCCTGAACTATCGCCTGGGCGTCGAGCGCAGCCAGGGCAGCGACGTCACAGGTTGGGACGCCGGCGTGGCACTGCTGCCGTCATTTGCTCAGCTGGACATCGGTTATGCCAGCCAAGGCGCTGGGAACCAGAGTGTCAGTGCGGCAATGCGGGGGGGCATGGTGGTGCAAGGCGACGGGCTGACGTTGTCGAGCTACCCGCTGCAGGACACATTCGCCGTGCTCAATGTCGGCGACTTGCCTGGCATCCGGCTCGACACGCCCAGTGGCGTGGCTTGGACCGACAAACGAGGGCGGGCAGTGATTGCCCAGGTGACCGCGTTCGCCAAGAGCCCCGTGCAGGTGGTGGGCAAGAGCCTGCCGCGCAATGTCGACGTGGCTCAGGGCGCGGCGGTTATCGAGGCCGCCAGGGGCGCGGTGACGCGCTTGCGCTTCGCCGCCACGCGCAGCCGCCGGGTGTTGTTGACGGCGGTGCTGGCCGATGGTTCGGCACTGCCGGGTGGCGCACTGGTCAGCGATGGCGACGGTGAGCTGGTGACGCTGGTGCAGGAGGGCGGGCTGGTGTTCGTGCCCGACCTTACCGCTGATATGACGCTGCGGGTCAAGGCGGCGGGCGCGCCCGAGTGCGAGCTGAAGGCGCAATTGCCCGCGGCAGGCGCCGAAGACCTGTATTTCGAAACCGCCCCGGCCGTGTGCCATGCGCCCTGACTCGCTGGCCATGACCTGTGCCTGCTGCCTGCTGGCGCTGGCCAGCGGTATAGCCTGGGCGGATGATGGCTGCGAACTGCAGGCGACGCCGTCGGCGCTTGACTATGGCACGCTCAACCGCACCACCCTTAAACCACGGCACGGGCGCTTGTGGCTGGCGCCGCGCGTGCTGACGCTGCACGTGCGCTGTGTACAGGCCACCGAGGTGCGGCTGCGGTATCACGGCCAGGCGGCAGGCGCGCGGCATTATCGCTTTGGGGACGGCGGCGGGTATCAGTTGCGCGTGCACGATGCCTTGCTGGACGGCCAGCCTGTGACCCTGCGGCGCGAGGGCACGGCAGCCGAGCGATCCTGGCTGAGTCCTGGTCAGATAATGGTGCCCCTGCAGGCCGGCCAGCTTATGCGGGGCCGGCATCTGTCGGTGCGCATAGAAGTCCACGCCCACGCCGGGAACGGTGAAGTGCAGGTCAGCGACACGCAGCAGCTGCAGGCCCAGGGCAGCTTCGAACTGGCGGGCGAGCAGCACCCATTGACGCTGCTTGCCAGCATTGCCCCGGTGGCCTGCCGGTTGACGCTGGCGCAAGGCGGGCGTGTGGACTTCGGCCGCCTTCCTGCCCAGCAGTTGCAACGCACGGCGCCTAGCCACGTCAGCCAGCAATTGGGTATGAATGTGCACTGTGACGCCCCCACCCGATTCGCGTTTATCGCCCATGACAACCGCCGCACCCCGGCGCTGCCGCTGGCCGGCTGGCCAGCCACCGCCCTGTTCGGCCTGGCGCCGGCACCGGGGGGCGAAACCGTGGGCGGTTATGCGCTCAGGGTTTCCCCTGAAACGCACGGTGATGGCCAGGCCCTGCGCGCGATGACGGCTGCCGGCCCCGGTCAGCCCTGGTCAATCACGCCCACCGCCCAGCCTGCGGCCGTGCAACATGGCGGCGCCTTGCTGGGCTTCGGCCTGGCCGAGGGGCAGGGCCCGCTGGCGATCCGCGATTTCAGCGGCCACTTGCAGGTCGAATTGTACCTGGCACCCCGCGAGCGATTGCGGCTGCGGGATGCCGTGCCCATCGATGGCGCGGCGACGTTGGAGATCATTTACCTGTGACGATTCGCTCAGAGAGAGCAGTCGATCAGGCAATGTCGTGCGTCGAGACCGGAGCGGGCCGGCATTTTTGACGAGTGAGCTGACGGATACTTTGAGTGTGGTGACCCTGTTGATCGGGCTCGCGATCCTCTATGCAATAGGACGATAGCCGCGCGACGAACACAGCCGTTCCGACATGAAACCCTGGCAGCGGCCGCGAGGCTGCGTCAGGCCATCACCCCCGTTACCTGTTCGTAGGGGCGGCGCCACGACGTTCACAGCACCAAAAAGCCCGCTTGCGCGGGCCTTTCAGGTTACTGGGCAGGGGCCGGTTCGACGGCCGGTGCCGGCTTGGGCAGTGATGACAGGAACGCCATGATCAGGGCGGCCAGGTAGGGCAGCGACTGCACCAGCAGCATGGTCACCCAGAAGCGCATGTCGGAGCTGGGCAGGCCCTGCACGAAGCAGATGCCAGCAGCAGCGCCCCACAGCAGCAGCATGATGAACAGCTCCTCGCGGGCTTCCGAGATCGCGACCAGCAGGCCATGGCTGTCAGCGTTCTTCGGGGTGCGGAAGAACGGAATGCTGGTGGTGAAGAACCCGTACAGCACCGCCTTGGCGATGGTGTGCGACAAGGCCAGGCCAGCCAGCGCGGCGGCAAAGGCGTCCTTGAGGTTCACGCCTACGGCGCGGCGGTACAGGAACACGATCTTGCCGACCTTGAACACGAACAGCGCCAACGGCGGGATCGCGAAAATCAGCAGCGGCGGGTCGACCCGTTGCGGCACGATAATCATCGCCGCCGACCACAACAGGGCGCCCACGGTGAAGAAGATGTTCATGCCATCGGCCACCCACGGCAGCCAGCCGGCGAGGAAGTGGTAGCGCTGGCCGCGGGTCAGTTCGGTGTCCTTGCCGCGCAGCAGGCTGGCGGTGTGGCGCTTGATGATCTGGATGGCGCCGTAGGCCCAGCGGAAACGCTGCTTCTTGAAGTCGATGAAGGTGTCGGGCATCAGGCCCTTGCCGTAGCTGTGGTGGTAATACGCCGCCGACAACCCTTTCTCGAACACCCGCAGGCCCAGCTCGGCGTCTTCGCAGATGCACCAGTCAGCCCAGCCCAGCTCTTCAAGCACGGAACGACGGGTCATGGTCATGGTGCCGTGCTGGATGATCGCGTCACGGTCGTTGCGCGTGACCATGCCGATGTGGAAGAAGCCCTTGTACTCCGAGTAGCAGAGCTTTTTGAAGGTGCTTTCGTTCTGGTCGCGGTAGTCCTGCGGCGATTGCACCACGGCGATCTTCGGATCGGCGAAATGCGGCACCATGTGCTTGAGCCAGTTCTTGTCCACGCAGTAGTCGGAGTCGATCACGGCGATCACTTCGGCGTCCGGCGCGGTGTGCGGGATCAGGTAATTCAGCGCCCCGCCCTTGAAGCCGGCCAGCGGCGCGACGTGGAAGAACTTGAAGCGCGGGCCCAGCGTTTCGCAATAGGCCTGCACCGGTTCCCACACCGCCGGGTCCTTGGTGTTGTTGTCGATGATCAGGACTTCGTAGTCCGGATAGTCCAGCGCGGCCAAGTGGTCCAGGGTCATCTTGACCATGTCTGGCGGCTCGTTGTAGCACGGCACGTGGATCGACACTTTCGGTCGGTAGGTGGAGTCACCTTCTACGGGCAGGAACTCGCGTCGGCGCTTGTGAATCCACACCGCTTCGGCCAATTCGTGGGCCTCGGTGAGCAATACGATGAACACGCCGAGGGCGCCCAGTGCCAGCAGGAAGCCTACGGTCAGGCTAAACCAGGTGCTGTATTGCTGGCTGTAGTCGTAACCGATCCACACCAGCACCGAGCCACACAGGAACGCGATGAAGGTCAGGAAGGTGCGGCCACGCTGGCGCAGGGCCGAGCCGTCGATCAGCAGCAGGGCCAGCGACAGCATCGCCAGTACCACCGAGCCCACGGCCAGCACGCGCCACTGCGGAATGGCGACGACCGGGCCTTCAAAGTTGAATTTCTGCTGGCGCGCGGCGTTGAACACGCCCCAGTACGCACCTACCGAACCCTCGTCGCTGGCCTTCCATGGCTGGTCGTAGGCTTCGATCACGAAGTAGTTGTAGCCTTGGCGGTTAAGCTTGTTGACCAGGGTGCGCAGGTAAATGGCCTGGTCGGCCTGGGTCGCGTCGGCACCGCCGCGCATGCGGCCGTTGCTCGGCCAGCCCACTTCAGACAGCAGCAGCGGCTTTTTCGGGAACATGTGCTTGAGTTCGCGCGCGCGGTCCAGCACGAACTGTTCGGCCTTGTCTACGGGGATGAATTCCCAGTACGGCAGAATGTGCGCGGCGATCAGGTCGACGTGTTTGGCCAGCGACGGGTTGTGCTCCCAGATGTGCCACTGCTCGGACGTGGTCACCGGCACTTTCACGGCCGCGCGCACGCGGTCCAGGTAGGCCTCCAGGTCCTTGACCGTGACTTCCTTGCGGAACAGCGCTTCGTTGCCCACTACCACGCGCACCACGCTGCGGGTGGTGTTGGCCAGCTCGATGGCCTTGGCGATTTCGCGTTCGTTACGGTCCAGGTCCGGGCTGATCCACACGCCCACGGTTACCCGCAGGCCGAATTCCTCGGCGATCTTGGGGATATCGGCCTGGGTGCCGTCCACCGAATAAATACGGATGCTGTCGGTCAGTTTGCTGAGCTGTTCCAGATCCTGGCGAATTTCGTCGTCAGTAGGGTACTGCTCTTTCTGCGGGCTTTGGCCCAGGCGGAACGGCGAGTAGGAGAAACCGGAGATCTGTTCAGGCCAGTCGGGGGCGCTGACCGGGCGGTTGATCAACGCCCAGAAACCCGTGAATAGCGCCGCGATCGCGACGACTACCACCAGGTTGAGACCAAATTTACGCGATGACATAGGGGGTTCTGGTTCCGAAGCGGGGGAACGGGGAAGTGCCGGCGACAGGCGCCGAATCGGCGCGCATCCTACTCTGCACGTTACAAGTGTGTATAGGAGGTGTCTGAAAACATACGGTTAGATTGAGATTTGGTGGTTAAGTTCTTTCACCTTTATTTGTAGTCCAATTCCTTGGAGCGCTCCCATAAAAAAGCGCGGCACGGGGGCACGCGACGCGCCTATAATGCGCGCCGGTTTTTGAGGTACAGGTCCATGAGCACAGAAGATCCACGTTTCGAAGGTGTCACCCGGCTGTATGGTCGCGAGGGCATGCAGCGCCTGCGCGCTGCCCATGTGGCCATCGTTGGCATCGGTGGCGTGGGCTCCTGGGCGGCCGAGGCGATGGCCCGCAGCGGTGTGGGCGAGATCTCGCTGTTCGACCTGGATGACGTGTGCGTGAGCAACACCAACCGCCAGTTGCATGCGCTGGACGGCAACGTCGGCAAGCCCAAGGTCGAGGTGATGGCCGAGCGCCTGCGGGCCATCAACCCGGCATGCACGGTGCACGCGGTGAGCGACTTCGTGACCCGCGAGACCATGGCCGAGTACATTACGCCGGAACTGGACTACGTGGTCGACTGCATTGACAGCATGCAGGCCAAGGCGGCGCTGATCGCCTGGTGCAAGCGCCGCAAGATCGGCATCATCACCACCGGCGGTGCCGGGGGCCAGATCGACCCCACGCAGATCAAGGTCTGCGACCTCAACCGCACCCATAACGATCCGCTGGCCGCCAACGTGCGCTCGACCTTGCGTCGCGATTATGGTTTTTCGCGCAACACCACTCGTCACTACAGCGTGCCGTGCGTGTACTCCACCGAGCAACTGCGCTACCCGGACGCCAAGGGCGGGGTGTGCCTGACCAAGGCGTTCGTCGGCGAGGGGGTGAAACTGGACTGCGCGGGCGGCTTTGGCGCGGTGATGATGGTGACGGCGACCTTCGGCATGGTCGCGGCAGCGCGGGCAGTGGACAAACTGGTAGCCGGCACCCGCCGCCCGTCTGAACGCAAATGATTGTGTAGGCGCGGGCTCTGCCCGCGAAGAAACCACTGCGTTGTAACTGATACACCGTGGTGATCTTTTCGCGGGCAGAGCCCGCTCCCACAGGCAAACGACGTGCGTTCGCGATCAGCGGGCCAGCTCGGCCATGCGTTTGAGCACGGCATTCAAGCCATTGCTGCGTGACGGCGACAGTTGCCGCGCCAGGCCCAGCTGGTTGAACCAGCCAGGCAAATCCAGCGCGTTCAGCGCGTCGCTGTCCAGCCCTTCCACCCGCACCAGCAACAGCGCCAGCAACCCACGGATCAACCGTGCATCGCTGCTGGCGCGAAACTGCCAGCGACCTTCGACCTGCTCGGCCACCAGCCACACCTGACTTTCACAGCCGTGCACCCGGTGCTCGGCGCTTTTGTCGGCCTCGCTCAAGGGCGCCAGGCGCTCTCCCCATTGCATCAGCAGGCGGGCGCGCTGCTCCCAGCCGGGCGCCTGTTCAAAGGCCTTCAGGGCTTCGGCGGCGTGCACGGGCAGGCTCATCGCAGCAGCTCCAGGGACTTGTCCAGCGCCTCGAAGAAGCGCTGCAGGTCATCACTGTCGTTATACAGGCCCAGCGACACGCGAATGGCGCCGGCCAGGCCGAGGCTTTTCAGCAAGGGCATGGCACAGTGATGCCCGGCACGCACGGCGACACCCTGTTCGGTGAGCAGGTGGGCGAGGTCGGCGTTGTGCACGCCCTCAACCACGAAACTGGCCAGGGCCAGTTGCGGCTCGCCCAGCAGGCGCACGCCTTCGCGGTCGTTGAGGCCGCGCAGCAGCAAGGCGTGCAAGGTGCTTTCATGAGCCATTACCGCCTCGTGGTCCAGGCTGGCCAGGTAGTCCAGCGTGGCGCCCAGGCCGATGACACCGGCCACCGGCGGCGTGCCGGCTTCGAAGCCCAGCGGCGCCGGCTGAAAGCTGGCGCTGTGGTAGTCGGCGACATGCACCATTTCCCCGCCGAACTGCCAGTGCGCCAGTTGGCCCAGCGCTTCGCTACGGCCGTATAGCACGCCGACGCCGTCCGGGCCGTACAGCTTGTGGCTGGAGAATACGTAGAAATCACAGCCTAGCTGCTGCACGTCATGGCGGCCGTGCACCACGCCCTGGGCACCGTCAACGACGGTCAGGGCGCCGTGGGCCTTGGCCTGGGCCAACAGGGGTTGCAGCGGCTGCCAGGCGCCGAGGACGTTGGACAGCTGGCTCACCGCCAGCAGTCGGGTGCGCGGGCCAATCAGGCGGGCGGCAGCGTCCAGGTCAATCAGGCCGTCGACCTTGAGCGGCAGAACGATCAGCGTCAAGCCGGCGCGCAGCGCCAGCTGTTGCCAAGGCAGGAGGTTGGCGTGGTGTTCCAGGGCGCTGATGACGATCTCGTCGCCAGGCTTGAACTGCGCCTGCAGCCCATAGGCCAGCAGGTTCAGCGCGCTGGTGGCGCCATGGGTAAAGATGATCTGGCTGGGGCTGGCGGCATTGAGCCATTGCGCGACTTTTTCGCGGCTGGCTTCGAACGCCTGGGTGGCCAGCGCGCCGGGCAGGTGTTGCGCACGGTGCACATTGGCGGCGCCGTGACGGTAATAGTGGGCCATTGCGTCAAGCAGGGCCTGGGGTTTCTGTGTGGTTGCCGCATTGTCCAGATAGGTCTGGTGCTGGCGTTGCAGGGCGGCGATGGCCGGAAAGTCGGCGCGCCAGGGGGAGGGCTGGAACATGGTATCGGGGCTCTGGGCAGTCAGGCCCGGCATGCTGCCGGGCCTGCGCGGTGCCGCTTAGTTGTGAGCGTGCAGCGCTTCGTTCAGCTCGATGGCCGACTTGTGGGTCTTGCATTCCACGGCGCCGGTTTCCGAGTTGCGACGGAACAGCAGGTCGGTCTGGCCGGCCAGGTCACGGGCCTTGACGACCTTGACCAGCTGGTTTTTCTCGTCCAGCAGCGCCACCTTGGTGCCGGCGGTGATGTACAGGCCGGCTTCCACGGTGTTGCGGTCGCCCAGCGGAATGCCGATACCGGCGTTGGCGCCGATCAGGCAGCCTTCGCCGACCTTGATGACGATGTTGCCGCCGCCCGACAGGGTGCCCATGGTGGAGCAGCCGCCGCCCAGGTCCGAGCCCTTGCCCACGAACACGCCGGCCGACACGCGGCCTTCGATCATGCCCGGGCCTTCCGTGCCGGCGTTAAAGTTGACGAAGCCTTCGTGCATGATGGTGGTGCCTTCGCCGATGTAGGCGCCCAGGCGCACACGGGCGCTGTCGGCGATACGCACGCCGGCCGGCACCACGTAGTCGGTCATTTTCGGGAACTTGTCCACCGAGAACACTTCCAGCAGCTCGCCCTTGAGGCGTGCTTCCAGTTGCAGTTCGGCCAGTTCGGCCAGGTCGACGGCGCCCTGGCTGGTCCAGGCAACGTTGGGCAGCAGCGGGAAGATGCCGGCCAGGCTCACGCCGTGCGGCTTGACCAGGCGGTGCGACAACAGGTGCAGCTTGAGGTAGGCCTCGGGGGTGCTGGTCAGCGCGGCGTCTTCGGCCAGCAGGGTGGCGACCAGCGGCTTGTGGCTTTCGGCCAGGCGGGTCAGCAGTGCGGCCTGGGCAGCGTCGACGCCCTTCAGCGCTTCAGCCAGTTGCGAGGCCTGGGCGGTGGTGAAGGTGATGGCCTGGTTGCCACCGGTGTAGCCCAGGATCGGGCTGATGGCGGCGATCAGGTCGGCCGACGGCGAAACCAGTGGCTGGGCGTAGAACACTTCCAGCCAGGCGCCCGTGCGATTCTGGGTGCCGACGCCAAAAGCCAGGCTGAACAGAGTAGTGGACATGCAGTTACCTCTTTGCAATTGAATGGGGCCTGTTGCCAGCTTTATTGCTGGACGGCCGCCGCATAGATATCGGGCTTGAAGCCCACGAGGGTCCGGTCGCCAAGGTCCAGCACCGGGCGCTTGATCATGGAAGGCTGGGCCAGCATCAGTTCGATGGCCTTGCCCTGGTCCAGATCGGCCTTCTGCTCGTCGGCGAGCTTGCGGAAGGTGGTGCCAGCGCGGTTGAGCACGACTTGCCAGCCGTGTTCGTCGCACCATTGTTCCAGGTGCTCACGGTCGATGCCCTGGGTCTTGTAATCATGGAAGTCGTAGCCGGCGCCGTGTTCGTCGAGCCAGGTGCGGGCTTTCTTCATGGTGTCGCAGGCCTTGATGCCAAACAGTGTATAAGCCATGGTCTCAAAGGGAGCGGCCCGCCCGGGGCGTGGCCTGACTCTGCTGTCTCCTGGAAACGAATCGACGAATTATGCGGCATCGATTCTTTCGGCGCCATGACTGTCTCTTTACGAACCGATTCAGAGGTCCAGTTGCTGGGGGCTGATGGCGAAGGCCGCGGCGATTTTCTCGCGGGTTGCCTTGCGTGGTTTCGCCACGGCTTCCTGCTGGGCATACGCGGGCTGAGTGATGCCCAGGCGGCGGGCGACCTCTTCCTGGGTCAGGTTCAGGTGTTCACGCCATGCGCGCACCGGGGTAAGACCGTCCACCACGCGAGTCACGACCTCGTGAGGAATCAGGTCCTGGGTGCCATGCGTCGCAATGTATTCCTGGTAGGGGATCACGACGAAAGCGGGGCTGCCATCGGGCCCTTTGATGATCTGGATGCTAGTAGGTGCGTTCGTCACGTTTCTTGACCTCTTGGATGCTGACTACTTTCACTGCGCCATCCCAATCGAACAGAACCCTGTCATTTCCGACGCGCAGGCGATAGCCATTGGGATGGTTGATGAGTGATCGGACGCTTGTCACGTCGGGCATGGCCGAGAGCTGGGTGACGGCATCCCGGATTTGCCCCTGATGGGGCGGGTGCAGTTTCAATAGCTGCTTCACGGCTTTCCGTTGCCAGAAGATTCGATTCATGGTCGATAATAAGTCTTTTATAAGGCTATTGGTATTTTTACTTATGCCAGGAAGCTAGCTCCCACCATGAAGCTTGCTGCCACACGCATGGCGCCCACCTGCGACCATCGTGCAGCGGTCAGCGCCGCCCGGTATCGTTAAGATGTATGGTTTATTGTCCGACGCGGTCCATTTCGTCGGGCATTCGTGAGTGGAAGGGGAAGAACGTCTTATGCAAACCGCCTATACCGTCCTGATTCTGTTGATGCTGGTGAGCATCTCGAGGCTGGTGGCGCGGGTGATACCGATTCCGTTGCCGTTGGTGCAGATCGCCGCCGGGGCCATTCTGGCCTGGCCTACCCTGGGCTTGCACGTGGCGCTGGACCCGGAATTGTTTCTGTTTCTGTTCTTGCCGCCGCTGCTGTTTTCCGATGGCTGGCGCATGCCCAAGCGCGACCTGTGGCGCTTTCGGGGTTCGATTCTGATGCTGGCGGTGGGCCTGGTGCTGTTTACGGTGGTCGGCGCCGGTTACTTCATCCACTGGCTGTTGCCGAGCATTCCATTGCCGGTGGCCTTTGCCTTGGCCGGCGTGCTGTCACCGACCGACGCCGTGGCGGTGTCGGCGATTGCTCAGGACAAGCTGCCTACGCCGTTGATGCGGATTCTTCAAGGCGAGGCCTTGATGAACGATGCCTCAGGCCTGGTGACCTTCAAGTTTGCCCTGGCCGCGGCGGTGACCGGTTACTTCTCCCTGGCCGAAGCCAGCCTGACGTTCGTGCTGGTAGCGGTAGGCGGCCTGGCCATTGGCGTGGCCTTGAGCTGGCTGGTGGGGCGCCTGCGTGTATGGATGATCGCCCGCGGCTGGGATGACCCGGCCACCCACGTAGTGTTCATGCTGTTGCTGCCGTTTGCGGCCTACGTGTTGGCCGAACGCCTGGGCGCTTCCGGCATTCTGTCGGCGGTAGCCGCGGGCATGATGCAAAGCTGGCTTGACCTGTTGCCCCGCCAGACCAGCACGCGCCTGCTCAACCGCAGCGTCTGGTCACTGCTGGAGTTTGCCTTCAACGGTCTGATTTTCCTGCTGCTGGGCCTGCAATTGCCCGACATCATCAAGGCGGTGACCAGCCACGACACCTCGCTGTGGCCGACCCTGGCCTACCGCACCCTGGAGGTGGTCGCGATCTTCGCGGTGCTGGTGGTGTTGCGCTTCATCTGGGTGCAAAGCACCTGGCGCTTCATTGGCATGCTGCGGCGCCTGACCGGGCAGGACACCATCACCGTGGTACCGACGGCGCGCTCCTGCTGGCTGCTGACGGTAGGCGGCGTGCGCGGTGCGGTCACCCTGGCCGGTGTGATGTCGGTGCCTTTGTTGCTGGCGCCGGGCAAGGACTTTCCCGAGCGCGATTTGCTGATCTTCATCGCCGCAGGGGTGATTCTGCTGTCGCTGGTGGTGGCCTGCATTGCATTGCCGCTGTTGTTGCGTGGCGTCGAGAAAAGCTCCGATGAGGCGTTGCGCAAGGAGGTGCGTGAAGTGTGGCGGCGCACCGCCGAGGCCGCGATTCGCGCGCTGGAAGCAGAGGATGTCAATGATCCGGCGGCCCCCAAGCCTGACGCTGCACAGGCGGCGCTGGCCACCGAGCTGAAGGCACAGATCATGGCCGAATACCGCCACCAGCTGGCGGTGTTCAATGACTCGGCCGAAGCCCAGGCGCTGGCCCAGCAGATGGATCAACTGGAGCGCCGCCTGCGCATACGTGGCCTTCGCGCCCAGCGCCTGGAACTGTACGACCTGCGTCGTCACCACCACATTGGTGATGACGTGCTGCGCGAGATCCTCAGCGAACTGGACCTGAGCGAGGCCAACCTGGGCGTCAGCCGTCAGGCGGCGGGGTAGGCCGCGCGCATGAAGGCTTTGTCCTTGCGGCTGATTTTCACGTTCTGCGGCAGCGACCAGTCGCCCAATGTCAGTTCCTGCCTGACGCGGTAATGCATGATGGATTTGCGGTCGTAACGGGTGGCCAGCATCAGGGTGCGGTCGAGCTTGTTCAGCAGGTTATGGTCCACGGTTTCGCGGGAAACACCGTGTTTTTCGAAATGGGCGTAGACCTTGTCCAGGTCCCACGGAATATCGGCATCAGGGTGCTGGTGTTCATGGTGGGCGCCGAGGGCGTGGCCGAACTCGTGCAGCACGGTGGTCTCGAAATCCGCCTCGCTTGGCTTGACCCCCAACACCATGGTGGCGTCGGTGGGCCCGACCGTGAGGGCGTCAGTGCCGATCAGCGAATAGTTGTCGTTATAGTCGGTGAGTATCTTGATCTCGCCGCGGTTGCCGCTGACAAACTCGAAGGTAAGGTTGACCCAGGGTTGCCACCGCTTGATGGCCTTGATGATGGCCTGGCGATGGGCTTCATCGGGTTCGTCGACGAAGGCGATGCGCAGGGTTCGCCCCGGTTTCCAGAATTTGCTCAGCTCGCCGATGGCACGTTTGCGCCGCGTGCCGGACGATGCCGCAGGCGCGTTGGCGGGGTTCTCTTCCAGCGCGGCGGCCATGGAGGCGTGAAGGTCAGGGGTGTTGGGGGCAATGCAGAGGTGGTCGTGCATGATGCTGTCTCCTTAGGGCAAGAAACCGCAGTGTTCACAAACCACCTGGGCGGCGTGCGGTAAATAATTGTCCCGCAGGCGCCGCCTTGCTTCAGGTGGTGCGAGTAACAGCCGGACGCAGCCTGACGGCAGCTGCGGGCTTTTAGTGCTGCTGGATGAAATCGCGGATGCGTTCTGCGGCTTCCACGCACTCGGCCAGCGGTGCGACCAGGGCCATGCGCACGCGCCCGGCGCCCGGATTCACACCGTCCACCTCACGAGAGAGGTACGAGCCCGGGACCACGGTCACGTGTTGCTGCTCGAACAACTGCTGGCAGAACTGCGCGTCATCCATCGGCACTTTCGGCCACAGGTAGAAGCTGCCGTCCGGCCGCTGCACGTCCATGACCGGTGCCAGAATGGCCAGTACCGCGTCGAACTTCTCGCGATACAGGGCGCGGTTGGCGCGCACGTGCACTTCGTCGTTCCAGGCGGCAATGCTGGCCAGCTGGGTTTGCACGGGCATGGCGCAGCCGTGGTAGGTGCGGTACAGCAGGAATGCCTTGAGGATCTCGGCGTCACCGGCCACGAAGCCCGAACGCAGGCCCGGCAGGTTGGAGCGCTTGGACAGGCTGTGGAACACCACGCAGCGCTTGAAGTCGCTACGGCCCAGTTCCACGCAGGCGCTGAGCAGCCCAGGCGGCGGGGTTTGTTCGTCGAAGTACAGCTCGCTGTAGCACTCGTCGGCGGCGATCACGAAGTCGTGCTCGTCGGCCAGGGCAATCAGCTTCTTCAGGGTTTCCATCGGCACCAGCGCGCCGGTGGGGTTGCCCGGGGAGCACAGGAACAGGATCTGGCAGCGCTGCCAGGTGTCGGCCGACACTGCGTCGAAATCCGGGTTGAAACCGTTGCTGTCCAGGCATGGCAGGTAGTGCGGCGTGGCGCCGGCCAACAGCGCTGCGCCTTCGTAGATTTGATAAAACGGGTTGGGGCTGATCACCAGGCCGTCGTCACTGCGCTCGACCACGGTCTGGGTGAAGGCGAACAGCGCCTCGCGGGTGCCGTTGACCGGCAACACGTGGCGCGCCGGGTCAATCCAGCCAGCCGGCACGTTGAAGCGGCGTTCGCACCAGGTGCCGATGGCTTCGCGCAGGGCCGGGATGCCCAGGGTGGTGGGGTACACGGCCATCTGGTCGAGGTTGGCGCTCAGGGCTTCGGCGACGAAGCTGGGCGAGCGGTGCTTGGGCTCGCCGATCGACAGGGCGATCGGGCGCTTGTCGGCAGCCGGGGTGACGGCGCCCAGCAGCTTGCGCAGTTTCTCGAACGGGTAGGGCTGAAGCTGGTTCAAAGCGTTGTTCACGAAGGTTCCTCTAGATGCTCAGGCGCGACAGCTCGACGCCCTGCGCCTGGCTGACACTCAGTTGGTCGACGATCGCATCCTGCAACCGGCTGCACAGCTGCGGATCGGACAGCGGGTGGTTGTCGGCGTCGGTAATAAAGAACACGTCTTCTACGCGTTCGCCCAGGGTGGCGATCTTGGCATTCTGCAGCGACAGGTCGAACTCCAGGAAGATCTTGCCGATGCGTGCCAGCAGGCCGGGACGGTCCGGGGCGCTGAGCTCCAGGATGGTCACCGGGCGCTGGGCGTCGTTGTGGATGGTGACCTGGGGCGCGAAGGCAAAATGCTTGAGCTGGCGCGGCACCCGACGCTGGATGATGGTGGGGTAGTCATCGGGGTTGCGCAGCGCCTCGGTCAGGCCCTCGCGGATTTGCTTGACGCGCACCGGGTTGTCGCCGATCGAGCCGCCGTCGGTGTCCAGCACGATGTAGGTGTCGAGGGTGAACTGGCTGCTGGAGGTGATGATGCGCGCGTCATGGATGTTCAGGTTGAGCTGGTCCATGGCGGCCACGGTCACGGCGAAGAAGTCGTGCTGGTCGGGGGCGTAGATGAAGATCTGCGTGCCGCCCTCGAACTCGCGCTGGGTGGTTTCCTTGATCAGCACCAGCGGGCCACCATCGGCAGGCTGCTGCAGGATGGCGTCGCTGTGCCAGGCCACGTCACCGGCGGTGTGGCGCAGGAAATAGTCATCGCCCAGCTGCGACCACAACTGTTCGACGTCATCCGGGTCGGTGCCGGCGCGCACCAGTATGTCCAGGGCCGCGCTTTGCGTCTGGCGAATCTGCTCTTCGCGGTCCAGCGGGTTCTCAAGGCCGCGGCGCAAGGCGCGCTTGGTCTCGGTGAACAGCTGGCGCAGCAGGCTGGCGCGCCAACTGTTCCACAGGCTCGGGTTGGTGGCGTTGATGTCGGCCACGGTCAGCACGTACAGGTAGTCCAGGTGCGTCTGGTCACCCACCAGTTGGGCGAAGTCGTGGATCACCTGCGGGTCGGACAGGTCTTTGCGTTGGGCCGTGGTGGACATCACCAGGTGGTTCTGCACCAGCCAGACGATCAGGCGGCTGTCCCAGACCGGCAACTGGTGGCGCTGGCAGAAAGCTTCAGCGTCCACCGCGCCCAGGTCGGAGTGGTCGCCGTGGCGCCCCTTGCCGATGTCGTGGTACAGGCCTGCCAGGTAGATCAGCTCGGGCTTGGGCAGCCGGCACATGAGCTTGCTGGCCAGCGGGAATTTCTCCGACACCGGCGTGTACTGCAGTTTGCGCAGGTGTTTGATCAGGTTCAGCGTGTGCGCGTCCACTGTATAGATGTGGAACAGGTCGTGCTGCATCTGCCCCACGATATGGCCGAACTCAGGCAGGTAGCGCCCCAGGATGCCGTAGCGGTTCATGCGCCGCAG
Organism: uncultured Gammaproteobacteria bacterium; assembly: GCA_963816515.1. GTDB lineage: Bacteria > Pseudomonadota > Gammaproteobacteria > Pseudomonadales > Pseudomonadaceae > Aquipseudomonas. The sequence continues at coordinate 3,803,956 of CAWFKX010000001.1, forward strand.
GTTGCGGTGGATGCCGATCTCGCACTTGAACAGTTCGATGAACAGGCTGGTATTGCGAATATCGTTGCGGAATTCATCGTCGATCAGGTGGCGGTGTTCGCGCAGCAAGCGGATGGTGTCGGCCCGCACGCCCTTGATCTCGGGGTTCTGCGCCATCAGCACGAAGATTTCCAGCATGGCGAATGGCGTGCGCTTGAACACGTGGGCGTGGGTCGCCTCGATGTAGCCGTCGTGCAGCTGGAAGCGCGAGTTGATCGGCACTGTGACGCTGCCCACGTCGTCGGCCAGGATCACTTCCTCGAAGTGCTGGATGATCAGGTCGCTGAGTTCGGCGATGCTCATCACCACCCGGTAATACTTCTGCATGAAGCGTTCGATGGCCAGCTTTGCGTCGCTGTCCTTGAAGCCCAGCAGCCCGGCGATGCTGCGCTGGTGGTCGAACAGCAGCCGGTCTTCGGCGCGCCCGGCCAGCATGTGCAAGGCGTAGCGCACCTTCCACAGGAACTCCTGGGAGCTGGCCAGCAGGTTGTTCTCGCTTTCCAGCAGGAAGCCTTCGCCGGCCAGGGCGTGCAGGTTCAGGGTGCCGTACTGGCGGCGAGCAACCCAGAGAATGGTCTGGATGTCACGCAGCCCGCCCGGTGAGCCCTTGACGTTGGGTTCCAGGTTGTATTCGGTGTCGTTGTACTTGTGGTGGCGGGCTTTCTGCTCGGCGCGCTTGGCCAGGAAGAACTCTTTGCTGGGCCACATGTGCGCGGTGCTGGTGACTTCCAGCATGCGCTTGCGCAGGCGCTCGGGGCCGGCCACGGTACGGCTTTCCATCAAGTTGGTGATGATGGTCAGGTCGGCGCGGGCCTGCTCGGCGCACTCCTCGATGGAACGCACGCTCTGGCCCACTTCCAGGCCGATGTCCCACAGCAGCGTGAGAAAGCGTTCGATGGAGTCGCGGAAAATCTCGTGGTCCGAGCTTTCCAGCAGAATCAGCAGGTCGATGTCGGAGTAGGGGTGCAACTCACCGCGGCCATAGCCGCCCACCGCTACCAGGGCAATGTCGGCTTCCTCGCTCCAGTCGAAGTGGTTCCACGCCTGTTGCAGGATGTTATCGACGAACCAGGCGCGGTCCTCGATCAGCCGGCGAATATCGCGGCCGGCGCGAAAGCGCGCGTCCAGCACGTCGCGGGCCTGGCGAATGGCTTTCTTGAACGCGGCGATGGGGCTCGCCTTCAGGGCCAGTTCCGCCTGGAACTGACCGCGATCGAACAACTCCGGATCCACCTGGGGCATCGAATGGGCCTTCCTGAACTGTGTGGGGCAATCTGGACTGGAACACGATTGTGGGAGCTGGCTTGCCAGCGAGCTTCTAGAGGCTCGTAAAAGCTCGCTGGCAAACCAGCTCCCACAGATATTGCGGTGTATCAGGCAGAGACGCGTGGAATGGTATCGTCCGCCCGCAGGGTGAAGATTTCATAACCGGTGGCGGTGACCACCAGGGTGTGCTCCCACTGGGCCGACAGCTTGCGATCCTTGGTGATGGCGGTCCAGCCGTCGCCCAGCACCTTGGTGTCGGCCTTGCCCTGGTTGATCATCGGCTCGATGGTGAAGGTCATCCCTTCCTTGAGCTCCATGCCGGTGCCGGCGCGGCCGTAGTGCAGAATCTGCGGTTCTTCGTGGAACACCTTGCCGATGCCGTGGCCGCAGAACTCGCGGACCACCGAGAAGCCATTCTTTTCGGCGTGCTTCTGGATCACTTCGCCGATATCGCCCAGGCGGCAGCCCGGCTTCACCAGCTCGATGGCCTTGTACATGCACTCCTGGGTGACCTTGGACAGGCGCTCGGCCCAGGCCGGCACGGTGCCCACATGGAACATGCGGCTGGTGTCGCCGTGGTAGCCGTCCTTGATCACGGTGACGTCGATGTTCAGCGTGTCACCGTCCTTGAGCACCTTGTCGCCCGGAATGCCGTGGCATACCACGTGGTTGATCGAGGTGCAGATCGACTTGGGGAAGCCCTTGTAGTTCAGCGGGGCAGGGATGGCCTTCTGCTCGTTGACAATGAAGTCATGGCACAGGCGGTCCAGTTCCTCGGTGGTCACGCCAGGCTTGACGTGCGGCTCGATCATTTCCAGCACTTGCGCGGCCAGGCGGCCGGCAATGCGCATTTTCTCGATGTCCTCGGGGGTCTTGATGGTGACGGTCATACGGTCTCTCTTGGCACTCGGCGGCGCTGGCAAACACGGGATGAAGCAATTCTACCAGACGTACGGCAACGGGAACTGTCGCCAGGCAGCGCTTCTCTATATAGAGTTCATAGGGCCATTGTTGCGCGAATCAAGCCCGCACGCAAAAGTCGTTGATCGACAACGTGATTTCGGGTTTCGCTGGCAAAGGTTCTGTGGTATAAAATGCGCCGCTTTCCGGGGATAGCCCCGAAAGCACAAACCCACACACGTGCCGGCACGATGACCTGGGTGCCTTCAGCTTCACGCTGCTGGTTGGTCATTGGGGTACGTGGAGGCCTAACCCGACTTATCAAGGAACTATCATGTCCCAAGTCAACATGCGCGATATGCTGAAGGCCGGTGTGCACTTCGGTCACCAAACCCGTTACTGGAACCCGAAAATGGGTAAGTACATTTTCGGCGCGCGTAACAAGATTCACATCATCAACCTCGAAAAAACCCTGCCTATGTTCAACGAAGCGCTGACTTTCGTTGAGCGCCTGGCCCAGGGCAAGAACAAGATCCTGTTCGTCGGCACCAAGCGTTCGGCTGGCAAGATCGTTGCTGAAGAAGCAGCACGTTGCGGTTCGCCGTACGTCGACCACCGCTGGTTGGGCGGCATGCTGACCAACTTCAAAACCATCCGTGCTTCGATCAAGCGTCTGCGCGACCTGGAAACCCAGGCCGAAGATGGCACCTTCGCCAAGCTGACCAAGAAAGAAGCCCTGATGCGCACCCGTGATCTGGAAAAACTGGATCGCTCGCTGGGTGGTATCAAGGACATGGGCGGTCTGCCTGACGCACTGTTCGTCATCGACGTTGACCACGAGCGCATCGCGATCACCGAAGCCAACAAGCTGGGTATCCCGGTCATCGGCGTAGTCGATACCAACTCCAGCCCAGAAGGCGTTGACTACATCATCCCAGGTAACGATGACGCCATCCGCGCCATCCAGCTGTACATGGGTTCGATGGCTGACGCCGTTATCCGTGGCCGCAACCACGTTGCTGGCGGTACCGAAGAGTACGTCCAGGACGCTCCTGCTGCAGCGGTAGAAGGCTGAGTCTAGACGCCTAGCGTTTACTCGGTACGCAAAAAGGGGGCTTGGCCCCCTTTTTGCCACCTCGAGAACCCTGCCTGCGTAGTCATTGCATTTTTTCAGCGCAGTAGCTGGCAGTGTTCAAGAATTGAGCGCCCGTGCCAATCGGGTGGAATGGTTGAAAACCTATCCAAGAGGATTTTGAAATGGCAGAAATTACTGCAGCGTTGGTCAAAGAACTGCGCGAGCGTACCGGCGAAGGCATGATGGACTGCAAGAAAGCCTTGACCAAGGCTGGCGGCGACATCGAGAAAGCGATCGACGACATGCGTGCCTCGGGCGCCATCAAGGCCGCCAAAAAGGCTGGCAACGTTGCCGCCGAAGGCGCCATTGCTGTCAAGGTTGCTGCTGACAACAAGTCCGCCGTCATCCTGGAAGTCAACTCGCAGACCGACTTCCTGGCCCTGCAGGACGACTTCAAGAACTTCGTCACCGCCAGCGTTGAAAAAGCCCTGGAAGACAAACTGACCGACGCAGCCCCGCTGATCGCCGCTCAGGAAGCCGCTCGCGAAGCCCTGGTTGCCAAGGTTGGCGAAAACGTCAACATTCGCCGCCTGGTACGTGTTGAAGGCGACGTGGTCGACGCTTACCTGCACGGTAACAAGATCGGCGTCGTGGTTGCCCTGAAAGGCGGCAGCCCAGAGCTGGCCAAGGACATCGCCATGCACGTGGCTGCCAGCAACCCAGAGTTCCTGCTGCCATCGGAAGTCTCGGCTGAAGCCATTGAGCGCGAAAAGGCTGTCTTCCTGCAACTGAACGAAGACAAGATCAAAGGCAAGCCTGAGAACATCGTTGCCAACATGATCGACGGCCGCATCAAGAAGTTCCTGGCTGAAGCCTCCCTGGTTGAGCAGGCGTTCGTCAAGAACCCTGAAGTCAAGGTTGGCGAGCTGGCCAAGAAAGCTGGCGCTGAAATCGTTTCGTTCACCTACTTCAAAGTCGGTGAAGGCATCGAGAAGCCAGTCGACAACTTCGCTGAAGAAGTTGCCGCCCAGCTGGCTGCTGCCAAGCAGTAAGACGGTCTAACCACTGTCGCCCCAAAGAGGCTGCCCGCTCACGCGCGCAGCCTCTTTGTCAAAATGAAAGACGGAATCGTGGCTTACAAGGCCGCTTCCGATGGCGCTGTAGCAGCGCCAAGCTAGAGTTAGCGCAGGCTGCAAACAGCCCGCCCAGAATTTTTTAACGCCGCAGGAGAGATTCGCAATGGCTCAGCAGGTTAGTGGTCGTCAGCCTCGCTATAAACGCATTTTGCTCAAACTTAGCGGCGAGGCCCTGATGGGCTCGGAAGACTTCGGCATCGATCCGAAGGTGCTCGATCGCATGGCCCTGGAAGTTGGCCAGCTGGTCGGTATCGGCGTGCAGGTCGGCCTGGTCATCGGCGGCGGCAACCTGTTCCGTGGCGCTGCATTGAGCGAAGCGGGCATGGACCGCGTCACCGGCGACCACATGGGCATGCTTGCCACCGTGATGAACGCGCTGGCCATGCGCGACGCGCTGGAGCGCTCGAACATTCCGGCCATCGTCATGTCGGCCATCACCATGGTCGGTGTCACCGATCACTACGACCGTCGCAAGGCTGACCGCCTGCTCAAATCCGGCGACGTGGTGATTTTCGCCGCCGGTACCGGCAACCCGTTCTTCACCACCGACTCCGCCGCTTGCCTGCGTGCCATCGAAATCGGTGCCGACGTGGTGCTGAAGGCAACCAAGGTCGATGGTGTGTACACTGCCGATCCATTCAAGGATCCGCATGCTGAGAAATTTGACCGCCTGACGTACGATGAGGTGCTGGACCGCAAGCTGGGCGTGATGGACCTGACCGCCATCTGCCTGTGCCGCGACCACAACATGCCGTTGCGGGTGTTTAACATGAACAAGCCTGGCGCTCTGCTGAATATCGTAGTGGGCGGCGCTGAAGGAACTCTGATCGAGGAAGGCGAAGAATGATCAACGAAATCAAGAAAGACGCTCAAGAGCGCATGCAGAAATCCCTGGAGTCGCTGGCCCACGCGTTCAGCCGCATCCGTACCGGTCAGGCTCACCCAAGCATCCTGGGTGGCGTGATGGTCCCGTACTACGGCGCCGACACTCCGCTGAACCAGGTCGCCAACGTCACCGTGAAAGACTCGCGTACCCTGCAGGTCGTGGCTTTCGAGCGCAATATGCTGTCGGCCGTGGACAAGGCCATCCAGAGCTCGGGCCTGGGTTTCAACCCGACCAACCTGGGTGAGTTGCTGCTGATCACCATGCCGGCCCTGACCGAGGAAACCCGCAAGGGCTTCACCAAGCAGGCCCGCGAAGCAGCCGAAGACGGCCGCGTTGCCGTGCGCAACATTCGTCGCGATGCCTTGGGCCAACTGAAAGACCTGGTCAAGGAAAAGGAAATCAGCGAAGACGAAGAGCGTCGTGCTGCCGATGACATTCAGAAGCTGACGGACAAGTTCGTGGCTGAAATCGAAACGGCTGTGAAACAGAAAGAAGCCGATTTGATGGCTGTATAAGAAGGATCCGCGCGTTTCCATGGAAAAGACCAAGCTGACTGTGCCGTCCTCGGTACCGCGACACGTTGCGATCATCATGGATGGGAATAATCGCTGGGCGAAGAAACGCCTGCTGCCCGGTATTGCCGGGCACAAGGCTGGCGTGGATGCCGTCCGTGCGGTTATCGAGGTCTGTGCGGAGGCCAAGGTCGAGGTCCTGACCCTGTTCGCCTTCTCCAGCGAGAACTGGCAGCGGCCGGCCGAAGAGGTCGGGGCCCTGATGGAACTGTTCTTCTCGGCCTTGCGCCGGGAAGCGCGGCGCCTGAATGAAAACCGCATCAGCCTGCGCATTATCGGTGATCGCTCGCGCTTTCACCCCGAATTGCAGGCTGCCATGCGTGAAGCTGAGGCATTGACGGCCGGCAACGACCGGTTCGTGCTGCAGATCGCCGCCAACTACGGTGGCCAATGGGACATCGCCCAGGCCGCCCAGCGCCTGGCGCGCGAAGTCCAGGCCGGGCACTTGCGCCCGGACGATATTACCCCCGAGTTGCTGCAGACGTGCCTGGCCACTGGCGACCTGCCATTGCCCGACCTGTGCATTCGCACCGGCGGTGAGCGCCGCATCAGCAACTTCCTGCTCTGGCAGCTGGCCTACGCCGAGCTGTACTTCTCCGACCTGTTCTGGCCGGACTTCAAACACGAGGCCATGCGCAGCGCGCTGGCCGATTTCGCTTCGCGCCAGCGCCGCTTCGGTAAGACGAGCGAGCAGGTCGAAGCTGGAGCCCGTGCTTAATGCTTAAACAACGCATCATTACAGCGCTGATCCTGCTGCCGATCGCCCTGTGCGGCTTCTTCCTGCTTGAGGGTGGCAGTTTTGCCCTGTTTATTGGCCTGGTTGTCACCCTGGGCGGTTGGGAGTGGGCACGCCTGGCGGGCTTCGAGTCGCAACCTGCCCGTGTCGGCTTCGCCGCCGTGGTCGCGGTGGCACTGCTGTTCCTTTATCTGTCGCCGTCGCTGGCCCCGTTCGTGCTCGCTGCGGCCCTGATCTGGTGGCTGCTGGCAACCTTCCTGGTGCTGACGTTCCCGCGCACCGGCGAGCATTGGTCCAGCGTGGCCTGCAAGCTGCTGATCGGCTTGCTGATCCTGCTGCCAGCCTGGCAAGGCCTGGTGCTGATCAAGGCGCAGGGGCAGGGTAACTGGCTGATCATGGCCGTGATGGTGCTGGTCTGGGCGGCCGACATTGGCGCCTATTTCTCGGGCAAGGCCTTCGGCAAGCGCAAGCTGGCCCCGCAGGTCAGCCCGGGCAAGAGCTGGGAAGGCTTCTACGGCGGCATGGTCCTGAGCCTGGTCATCACCCTGGTGGTGGGCCAGGTTCGCCACTGGGGTGTCGGCGAGACTATCCTGTGCTTGATCGCCGCCGCCATCGTGGTGGCCTTGTCGGTGGTCGGTGACCTGACCGAAAGCATGTTCAAGCGCCGCGCCGGCATCAAGGACAGCAGTAACCTGCTGCCCGGCCATGGCGGCATTCTCGACCGTATCGACAGCCTGACCGCGGCCATCCCGGTGTTTGCCGTGCTGCTGTGGGCGGCAAACTGGAGTGCTCTGTGAGTACGCCGCAGATGATTACCGTGCTGGGTGCAACCGGCTCGATTGGCCTGAGCACCCTGGACGTGGTGGCTCGCCACCCGGACCGCTACCAGGTATTCGCCCTGAGCGGTTTCTCGCGCCTGGATGAATTGCTGGCCCTGTGCATCAAGCACCGGCCCCAGTGCGCCGTGGTGCCGGATGACGCCGGCGCCGCGCGCCTGGTCGCCGGCCTGCGCGCCGCGGGCCTGAGCACCGAAGTGCTGGTGGGTGAGCAGGGCCTGTGCCAGGTGGCGGCGGACCCGGCGGTGGATGCGGTGATGGCGGCCATTGTCGGCGCCGCGGGCCTGCGCCCGACCCTGGCCGCCGTGGAGGCGGGCAAGAAGGTGCTGCTGGCCAACAAGGAAGCGCTGGTGATGTCTGGCGCCTTGTTCATGCAGGCCGTGCGCCGCAGCGGCGCGGTGCTGTTGCCGATCGACAGCGAGCACAACGCGATCTTCCAGTGCCTGCCCGGCGACTTCTCCCGTGGCCTGGGCCATGTCGGCGTGCGTCGCATCCTGTTGACCGCCAGCGGCGGCCCGTTCCGCGAGACGCCCCTGGCGGAGCTGGAGCAGGTCACTCCCGAGCAGGCCTGCGCGCACCCGAACTGGTCCATGGGGCGCAAGATCTCCGTCGACTCGGCCAGCATGATGAACAAGGGCCTGGAGCTGATCGAGGCCTGCTGGCTGTTCGATGCCCGCCCTGAGCAGGTCGAGGTGGTCGTGCATCGCCAAAGTGTGATTCACTCCATGGTCGATTATGTCGATGGCTCGGTGTTGGCCCAGATGGGCAACCCCGACATGCGCACCCCGATCGCCCATGCCCTGGCCTGGCCCGAGCGGTTCGATTCCGGGGTGGCGCCGCTGGACCTGTTCGCAGTCGGTCGCCTGGATTTCGAGGCGCCTGACGAGCAGCGTTTCCCTTGCCTGCGCCTGGCGCGGCAGGCTGCCCAGGCCGGCAACAGCGCGCCGACGGTGCTCAACGCGGCCAATGAAGTGGCGGTGGCGGCATTTCTCGAGCGGCGCATCCGTTATCCCGAGATCGCGCGTATGATCGAGGACGTAGTGAGCCTGGAACCGGTCGTGGCGCTTGATGCGCTGGACGCAGTGTTTGCCGCTGACGCACGAGCGCGTGACCTGGCCGGGCATTGGTTGAATCGCCACGGGCGCTGATCGCCGCGGTGTGCACGCGCACCGCTGTTGAATCGCGCCGCGACGCAATTCGGAGAGAGTTATGAGTGCGCTCTATATGATTGTCGGTACCCTGGTGGCATTGGGCGTACTGGTCACCTTTCACGAATTCGGCCATTTCTGGGTCGCGCGGCGCTGTGGCGTCAAGGTTTTGCGTTTCTCGGTAGGTTTCGGCCTGCCGTTGCTGCGCTGGCATGACCGCCAGGGCACGGAGTACGTGGTAGCCGCCATTCCGTTGGGCGGCTACGTGAAAATGCTCGACGAGCGCGAGGGCGAGGTGCCCGCCGAGCTGCTCGGCCAGGCGTTCAATCGCAAGAGGGTCGGCCAGCGCATCGCCATCGTCGCCGCCGGCCCGATCGCCAACTTCCTGTTGGCGCTGTTCTTCTTCTGGGTGCTGGCGATGCTGGGCAGTCAGCAGGTCAAGCCGGTCATTGGTGGTGTGGAGCCCGGCAGTATTGCCGCGGCCGCCGGGCTGAATGCCGGTGCCGAAATCGTCGCCGTGGATGGTGAGCCGACGTCCGGCTGGTCCCAGGTCAATCTGCAATTGGTCCGTCGCCTGGGTGAAAGCGGCAGCCTGCAGATCAATGTACGCCCGCAGGGCTCCACGGCCGACGAGCCGCATACCCTTTCGCTGGACCATTGGCTGCAGGGTACTGACGAGCCCGACCCGATCCGCTCCCTGGGGATTCGCCCCTGGCGTCCGGCGCTTGAGCCGGTGCTGGCTGAACTTGATCCGAAGGGCCCGGCCCAGGCCGCTGGTCTGAAAACCGGTGACCGCCTGCTGACCCTTGACGGCAAGCCGCTGAGTGACTGGCAGCAAGTGGTGGACCTGGTGCGCGAGCGCCCGGACGCCAAGGTGGTGCTGCACGTACAGCGCGATGACCTGCAACTCGACGTGCCAGTGACCCTGGCCGCGAAGGGCGAAGGCAAGGCCGCCGCGGGCTACCTGGGGGCAGGGGTGAAGGCCGTGGAGTGGCCGCCGGAGATGACCCGCGAGGTCCGTTACGGTCCGCTCGCGGCCATTGGCGAGGGGGCCAGGCGCACCTGGACCATGAGCGTGCTCACCCTTGATTCGCTGAAGAAAATGTTGTTCGGCGAGCTCTCGGTAAAAAACTTGAGTGGACCGATAACCATTGCTAAAGTGGCGGGCGCTTCAGCCCAGTCGGGCGTTGGGGATTTCCTGAATTTCCTCGCCTATCTGAGCATTAGCCTGGGGGTTCTGAATTTGCTGCCCATCCCCGTGTTGGATGGGGGGCACTTGCTGTTCTACCTGATCGAATGGGTGCGTGGTCGCCCGGTGTCGGATCGGGTACAGGGTTGGGGGATCCAGATCGGTATCAGTTTGGTAGTCGGGGTGATGTTGCTTGCCCTGATCAACGATTTGGGTCGACTGTAAAGCTTCGCTCAATTGCGAACCTGCCGCCTTTGCGGCAGTTTGCTTATTGCCAGTTGGAATAAGAAAGGACTTCATGAAACGTCTGCTGCTTACTGCGGTTCTTGCCGCATTGATGGTCACCGAAGTTCACGCCGAGTCCTTCAAAATCTCTGATATTCGTGTCAACGGCTTGCAGCGGGTATCCGCCGGCAGCGTGTTTGGTGCCTTGCCATTGAACGTGGGCGACGAAGCGGATGATCGACGCCTGGTGGATTCCACTCGCGCGCTGTTCAAGACCGGTTTCTTTCAGGATATCCAGCTGGGCCGCGACGGCAACGTCCTGGTTATCAGTGTAGTCGAACGTCCGTCGGTCTCCAGTATCGAGATCGAGGGCAACAAGGCCATCACCACTGAAGACCTGATGAAGGGGTTGAAGCAGTCGGGTCTTGCCGAGGGCGAGATCTTCCAGCGCGCGACCCTCGAAGGCGTGCGTAACGAGCTGCAACGCCAGTACGTCGCCCAGGGCCGCTACTCGGCGACCGTCGACGCTGAAGTGGTGCCGCAGCCGCGCAACCGCGTCAGCCTGAAAATCAAGATCAATGAAGGTACCGTCGCCGCCATCCAGCACATCAACGTGGTGGGCAACACGGTATTCTCCGAAGAAGAACTGACCGACCAGTTCCAGCTCAAGACCACCAACTGGCTATCGTTCTTCAAGAACGATGACAAGTACGCCCGCGAGAAGCTCTCCGGCGACCTTGAGCGCCTGCGTTCCTACTACCTGGACCGCGGCTACATCAACATGGACATCGCTTCCACCCAGGTGTCGATCACCCCGGACAAGAAGAGCGTCTACATCACTGTCAACATCAACGAAGGCCAGAAGTACAGCGTTCGTGACGTGAAGCTCTCCGGCGACCTGAAAGTGCCTGAAGACCAGGTCAAGTCGCTGCTGCTGGTGGAAAAGGGCCAGGTGTTCTCGCGCAAGCTGATGACCACCACCAGCGAGCTGATCACCCGCCGCCTGGGTAACGACGGCTACACCTTTGCCAACGTCAACGGCGTGCCGACTCCTCACGATGATGACCACACCGTGGACATCACCTTCGTGGTCGACCCGGGCAAGCGTGCCTACGTGAACCGCATCAACTATCGCGGCAACACCAAGACCGATGACAAGGTGCTGCGTCGCGAAATGCGCCAGATGGAAGGTGGCTGGGCGTCGACCTACCTGATCGACCAGTCCAAGACCCGTCTGGAGCGCCTGGGCTACTTCAAGGAAGTGAACGTCGAGACCCCGGCCGTGCCGGGCGTGGATGACCAGGTCGACGTGAACTACTCGGTTGAAGAGCAGGCGTCCGGCTCCATCACCGCCAGCGTCGGCTTCGCCCAGAGCGCAGGCCTGATCCTGGGTGGTTCGATCAGCCAGAGCAACTTCCTGGGTACCGGTAACAAGGTGTCCATCGGCCTGACCAAGTCCGAATACCAGACCCGCTACAACTTCAGCTACGTCGATCCGTACTTCACGCCGGACGGTGTGAGCCTGGGTTACAACGCCTTCTACCGTAAAACCGACTACAGCGACCTCGACGTCGATATCTCCAGCTACTCGGTCGACAGCTACGGCGTGGGCATGACCTTCGGCTACCCGATCAGCGAAACGTCGCGCATGACGTACGGCCTGACGCTGCAGCACGACAACATCAGTACCGGCACTTACACCGTGGATGAAATCTTCAAGTTCATCCAGCAGGAAGGCAGCAGCTTCACCAACCTGAAAGCGTCCGTGGGCTGGTCCGATTCGACCCTGAACAAGGGCACGTTGCCGACTCGCGGTCACTCGCAGAGCCTGACGTTTGAAACCACCACCCCGGGCAGCGACCTGTCGTTCTACAAGATCGACTACCGGGGCCAGCTGTTCACGCCGATCAGCGACAACTACACCCTGCGCTTCCACTCGGAGCTGGGTTATGGCGACGGCTTTGGTGATACCCACGGGCTGCCGTTCTATGAGAACTACTACGCCGGTGGCTTCAACTCGGTGCGTGGTTTCAAGGACAGCACCCTGGGCCCGCGTAGCACCCCGAGTACCGGTAAATACCCAGGTACCTCGGCTGACCCGGACCAAAGCCCTGAAGCGTTTGGCGGTAACGTCCTGATCACCGGCGGTGCCGAGGTCCTGTTCCCGATGCCGTTCGTGAAGGATCAGCGTTCCCTGCGGACCTCGTTGTTCCTGGACATGGGTAGCACGTTCGATACCAACTGTGATTCGTCGTCCAAGTACTGTGAAAGTGTCGATTTCTCGCAAATGGCCGCCTCCGTCGGTCTGGGCGTGACCTGGGTCACCGCTCTGGGTCCTCTGAGCTTCAGCCTGGCGACGCCGATCAAGAAGCCTGAATACTCTGAAACCCAGATCTTCCAATTCTCCCTGGGCCAGACCTTCTAAGGTCGGCCCAACCGACAACAGTTTCCGTAGGAGTGCATCGTGCGTAAGTTGACACAAATGGTTCTTCTGGCAGCCACCCTGGCCGCTACTGCTACACCCGCATTCGCCGACATGAAAATTGCCGTGCTGAACTATCAGATGGCCCTGCTGGAATCGGACGCGGCCAAGCAGTACGCCGTTGACGCCGAGAAGAAGTTCGGCCCGCAACTGACCAAGCTCAAGGCCTTGGAAAGCAGCGCCAAGGGTATCCAGGACCGCCTGGTCAACGGTGGCGACAAGCTGCCACAGGGCGACCGCGAGAAACTGGAGCTGGACTTCAAGCAGAAAGCCCGTGACTACCAGTTCCAGTCCAAAGAACTGAACGAAGCCAAGGCCAACGCCGACCGCGACATGCTCAAGACCCTGAAACCGAAGCTGGACGGCGCGGTTGAAGAAGTCATCAAGAACGGCGGCTTTGACCTGGTACTCGAGCGCGGCGCAGTGATCGATGTCAAACCGCAATATGACATCACTCGCCAAGTCATCGAGCGCATGAACAAAGCGCGCTGATCATGACCGTGACCCTGAAGCTCGGCCAATTGGCCGAGTTCCTCGGTGCTACCCTGCGGGGCAGCGAGGAAACCGAAATCACCGGGCTGGCCACTCTTCAAGAGGCCGGCCCGGGTCAGTTGAGCTTCCTGGCAAACCCCCAGTACCGCAAGTTCCTGCCTGACTGCAAGGCTGCCGCCGTGTTGCTCAAGGCCGCAGACGCTGAAGGCTACGAGGGCGCTGCGCTGTTGGTGGCCGACCCGTACCTGGCCTATGCGCGCATCTCCCACCTGTTCGACCCCAAGCCCAAGGCGGCCGCCGGCATTCATGCCAGCGCCGTGGTGGCGGCGGATGCCGTGGTCGACCCGACCGCCAGCATCGGCCCGTTCGTGGTGATCGAGAGCGGTGCGCAGATCGGCGCCGGCACCACCGTGGGCGCCCACTGCTTCATCGGCGCGCGTTGCGTGATCGGTGAGGGCGGCTGGCTGGCCCCGCGCGTGACCTTGTACCACGACGTGCGCATCGGCAAGCGCGTGGTCGTGCAGTCGGGCGCAGTACTGGGTGGTGAGGGCTTCGGCTTTGCCAACGAAAAGGGCGTGTGGAACAAGATCGCCCAGATCGGCGGCGTCAGCATTGGCGATGACGTGGAAATTGGCGTGAACACCGCGGTCGACCGTGGTGCACTGGCCGACACGGTCATAGGCAATGGCGTCAAGCTCGACAACCAGATTCAGATCGCCCACAACGTGCAGATTGGCGATAACACGGCCATGGCTGCCTGCGTCGGCATCTCCGGCAGTGCCAAGATCGGCAAGAACTGCATGCTGGCCGGCGGCGTCGGCCTGGTGGGGCATATCGATATTTGTGACGGTGTGTTTATTACCGGCATGACCATGGTGACCCATTCCATCACCGAGCCAGGGGCGTATTCCTCGGGTACGGCGATGCAGCCCGCGGGTGAGTGGCGCAAGAGCGCGGCACGCCTGCGACAGATAGATGACATGTTCCGTCGTCTCAAACAGGTAGAAAAGCGTGTCGAAGCCGTGACCCCGGGCGACAAAGCATCATCTGATGGCTGATACCATTTCCATATCAAGTGTGCACAGCCGCTAAACTGCTCCCTTGATTTGCAATAGGAGTGCCGCGCGTCAGTCGCGCGCTCCCTATCTTTTATACAGGCTTCCCCCCGAAATGATGGACATCAACGAGATTCGCGAATACCTGCCTCACCGTTACCCGTTCCTGCTGGTGGACCGCGTAGTGGAACTGGACGTCGGGGAACAGCGCATTCGCGCCTACAAGAATGTCAGCATCAACGAACCGTTCTTCAATGGCCACTTCCCCGATCATCCCGTCATGCCGGGTGTGCTGATCATTGAGGCAATGGCGCAGGCTGCTGGTATTCTTGGTTTCAAGATGCTGGACAAGAAGCCAACCGACGGAACCTTGTACATGTTCGTGGGCTCGGACAAGCTGCGTTTTCGCCAGCCCGTGGTGCCAGGCGACCAACTGGTCCTGGATGCCCAGTTCATTGGCAGCAAGAGCCTGGTCTGGAAGTTCAAGTGCCAGGCTTCGGTAAACGGCAAGGCGGTCTGCTCGGCTGAAATCACCTGTGCGGAAAAAACACTATGAGTTTGATTGACCCTCGCGCCATCATCGACCCGTCGGCCATTTTGGCCGACGGCGTCGAGGTCGGCCCTTGGTCGATCATCGGCGCCAATGTGGAAATCGGCGAGGGGACGGTCATCGGTCCCCACGTGATTCTCAAGGGGCCGACCAAAATCGGTAAGCACAACCGCATCTACCAGTTCTCCTCGGTAGGCGAAGACACCCCTGATCTCAAATACAAGGGCGAAGACACGCGCCTGGTGATCGGTGATCACAACGTCATCCGCGAAGGCGTGACCATTCATCGTGGCACGGTTCAGGATCGCGCCGAAACCACGCTGGGCGACCACAACCTGATCATGGCCTATGCCCATATCGGCCACGACAGTGTCATTGGCAACCACTGCATCCTGGTGAACAACACCGCGCTGGCCGGCCACGTTCACGTCGATGACTGGGCAATCCTGTCGGGGTTCACCCTGGTGCACCAGTTCTGCCACATCGGTGCCCACAGCTTCTCCGGCATGGGCACCGCCATTGGCAAGGACGTACCGGCCTATGTCACGGTGTTCGGCAACCCGGCGGAAGCGCGCAGCATGAACTTCGAAGGCATGCGCCGGCGCGGTTTCAGTGACGAGGTCATTCATGTGCTGCGTCGTGCCTACAAGGTGGTGTACCGCCAGGGCCTCACCGTTGAGCAGGCCATCGCCGAGCTGACCGAGCCTGCGGCCCAGTACCCTGAAGTGGACGTGTTCCTGCGTTCCATCCAGACCTCTACCCGCGGCATCACCCGCTGATGTCAGCGGCAGGCAAACTGCGCGTCGCGCTGGTCGCTGGCGAAGCCAGTGGCGATATCCTCGGCGCCGGCCTGATGCAGGCGCTCAAGGCGCGTCATCCCGACATCGAGTTCATGGGTGTCGGTGGTCCGCTGATGGAAGCCCAGGGGCTGGTCTCGGAGTTCCCCATGGAGCGCCTGGCGGTGATGGGGCTGGTCGAAGTGCTGGGGCGGCTGCGCGAGCTGCTGGCCCGGCGCAAGCTGCTCATCCAGACGCTGATCGCGCGCAAGCCTGATGTCTTCATCGGTATCGATGCCCCTGATTTCACCCTCAACATCGAACTCAAGCTGCGTCAGGCCGGCATCAAGACCGTGCATTACGTCAGCCCGTCGGTGTGGGCGTGGCGGCAGAAGCGGGTGCTGAAGATTCGTGAGGGCTGCGACCTGATGCTCACGCTGTTTCCCTTCGAGGCCAGGTTCTACGAAGAAAAGGGCGTGCCAGTGCGCTTTGTCGGCCACTCGCTGGCTGACACTATTCCCTTGCAGGCCGATCGGGCCTTGGCGCGCAGCGAGCTGGGCCTGCCGGTGGATGGCCAGGTCGTGGCACTGATGCCGGGCAGCCGTGGCGGCGAAGTCGGGCGCCTGGGGGAGCTGTTTCTTGACGCTGCCCAGCGCCTGCTGGCTCTGCGCCCCGGCATTCGCTTCGTGCTGCCCTGCGCCAATGCCGCGCGCCGCGCGCAGATCGAGGCCATGCTGGTGGGTCGCGATCTGCCGCTGACGCTGCTCGACGGTCAGTCCCACCGAGCCCTGGCTGCCTGCGATGCAGTGCTGATCGCTTCCGGTACCGCCACCCTGGAGGCCTTGCTGTACAAGCGCCCCATGGTCGTGGCCTACCGCCTGGCCGCGCTGAGCTACTGGATTCTCAAGCGGATGGTGAAAAGCCCGTACGTGTCGCTGCCCAACCTGCTGGCCCAGCGCCTATTGGTGCCCGAGTTGTTGCAGGATGCTGCTACCCCCGAAGCCCTGGTCGAGACCCTGCTACCCTTGCTGGATAACGGTGGCGTGGAACAGACCGCCGGCTTCGATGACATTCACCGCACCCTGCGCCGCGATGCCTCCAACCAGGCCGCCGAAGGGGTGCTGGCTCTGTTGGCGGAACAATGACGACACAACTGCAAATGGGCCTGGACTACACCCTGGTCGAAGACCTGGTCGCCGGTGTCGACGAAGTGGGTCGTGGGCCCCTGTGTGGCGCGGTGGTCACCGCTGCGGTGATCCTCGACCCGAACCGGCCGATTCTGGGGCTCAACGACTCGAAGAAGCTCACCGAGGCCAAGCGCGAGAAGCTGTTCGACGAGATCTGCGAGAAAGCCCTGAGCTGGCACATCGCCCGCGCCGAGGTCGATGAGATCGACGAGCTGAACATTCTGCATGCCACCATGCTGGCGATGCAGCGCGCGGTGGAAGGCCTGCACATCACCCCGAAAATGGCGCTGATCGACGGCAACCGCTGCCCGAAACTGGCGGTGCCCAGCGCCCCGGTCATCCAGGGCGATGCCAAGGTGCCGGCCATTGCCGCCGCCTCGATCCTCGCCAAGGTCAGCCGTGACCGCGAGATGGCCGCTTTCGAGTTGATCTACCCGGGCTATGGCATCGGTGGCCACAAGGGCTATCCCACCCCCGTTCATCTGGAAGCCTTGGCGCGCTTGGGCCCCACGCCCATTCACCGGCGCTCGTTCGCCCCGGTTCGCGCGGCGTACGAAGCCCGTGCGTTGCTGGACACCGATTTCGCCGTTGGCTGACAGGCTGATGTTTTGATCAAGGCCCGGTACAATCCGGGCCTTGTTGTTTTGTGCACCTATAGGATCACCATGTCGGTTTCTTTCGTTCATCTTCGCCTGCACACCGAATATTCCCTGGTCGATGGCCTGGTGCGCATCAAGCCCCTGGTCAAGGCCCTGGCCGGCATGAACATGCCGGCGGTGGCGGTGACCGACCAGAACAACATGTGCTCGCTGGTCAAGTTCTACAAGACGGCCATGGGCGGCGGCATCAAGCCGATCTGCGGCGCCGACCTGTGGCTGGCGAACAAGGACCCCGACGGCCCGCTGAGCCGCATCAGCCTCCTGGCCATGAATGCCCAGGGCTACCGCAACATCACCGAGCTGATCTCGCGCGGTTTCATCGACGGCCAGCGCAACGGCCAGGTGATCATCGAGCGCGAGTGGGTGGCTGAAGCCAGCGCCGGTGTGATCTGCCTGTCCGCGGCCAAGGAAGGTGAGATTGGCATGGCGCTGCTGGGCGGCAACCCGCAGGACGCCGAAGCGCTGCTGCAAGAGTGGATGGCGGTGTTCCCTGACCGCTTCTACGTGGAAATTCAGCGCACCAACCGCACCAATGACGAAGAATACCTGCACGCCGCGGTGGCCCTGGCCGACAAGTTCGGCGCGCCGTTGGTGGCCACCAATGACGTGCGCTTCATTCGCCAGGAAGACTTCGAGGCTCACGAGACTCGCGTGTGCATCGGCGAAGGTCGTGCCCTTGACGACCCTCGCCGCAACAAGAACTACAGCGACCAGCAGTACCTAAAGAGCGCCGAGGAAATGCACGCGCTGTTCAGCGACTTGCCCGAAGCGCTGGAAAACACCGTCGAGATCGCCAAGCGCTGCAACATCGACGTGAAGCTGGGCAAGCACTTCCTGCCCGACTACCCGATTCCCGATGGCATGACCATCGACGAGTACTTCCGCAAGGTGTCCTTCGACGGCCTTGAAGAGCGCCTCAGCGTCTTGCTGCCGCGCGACACCACCGAGGACTACGAGGCCAAGCGCCAGGTCTATGTGGACCGGCTGAATTTCGAGCTGGATATCATTATCCAGATGGGCTTTCCCGGTTACTTCCTGATCGTGATGGACTTCATCCAGTGGGCCAAGAGCAACGGCGTGCCGGTAGGCCCGGGCCGGGGTTCGGGTGCCGGTTCGCTGGTGGCCTACGTGCAGAAGATCACCGACCTCGACCCGTTGGAATACGACCTGCTGTTCGAACGTTTCCTCAACCCGGAACGGGTATCGATGCCCGACTTCGACGTTGACTTCTGCATGGACGGCCGCGACCGGGTCATCGATTACGTGGCCGAGAAATACGGCCGCAACGCCGTGAGCCAGATCATCACCTTCGGTTCCATGGCCGCCAAGGCGGTGGTGCGTGACGTGGCGCGGGTGCAAGGCAAGTCCTACGGCCTGGCCGACCGTCTGTCGAAGATGATTCCCTTCGAAGTGGGCATGACCCTGGAAAAGGCCTACGAGCAGGAAGAGATCCTGCGCGACTTCCTCAAGGCCGACGAGGAAGCGGCCGAGATCTGGGAAATGGCCCGCAAGCTCGAAGGTATCACCCGTAACGTCGGCAAACACGCTGGTGGCGTGGTGATCGCGCCCACCAAGCTCACCGACTTCTCGCCGATCTACTGCGACGAGGCAGGCGACGGCCTGGTGACCCAGTTCGACAAGGACGACGTGGAGGCAGCCGGCCTGGTGAAGTTCGACTTCCTCGGCCTGCGTACCCTGACCATCATCGACTGGGCGCTGAAAACCATCAACCGCGACCGCGCCAAGATGGGCGAGGAGCCGCTGGACATCGCGTTCATTCCGCTGGACGACAAGCCGACCTACACCCTGCTGCAGAAGGCCGAGACCACGGCAGTGTTCCAGCTTGAATCGCGCGGCATGAAAGAGCTGATCAAAAAGCTCAAGCCCGACTGCCTGGAAGACCTCATCGCACTGGTGGCCCTGTTCCGTCCGGGCCCGCTGCAATCGGGCATGGTGGACGACTTCATCAACCGCAAGCACGGCCGCGCCGAGCTGGCCTACCCGCACCCGGACTACCAGTACGAAGGCCTCAAGCCCGTGTTGGCACCCACCTACGGCATCATCCTGTATCAAGAACAGGTGATGCAGATCGCTCAGGTGATGGCCGGCTATACCCTGGGTGGTGCCGACATGCTGCGCCGGGCCATGGGCAAGAAAAAGCCCGAGGAAATGGCCAAGCAGCGCGGCGGTTTCATTGAAGGTTGCGCCAACAACAACATTGACGCGGACCTGGCCGGTAACATTTTCGACCTGGTGGAAAAGTTCGCCGGTTACGGCTTCAACAAATCCCACTCGGCTGCCTACGGCCTGGTGTCGTACCAGACCGCCTGGCTGAAAGCCCACTACCCGGCGCCGTTCATGGCTGCGGTGCTGTCGGCGGACATGCACAACACCGACAAGGTCGTGACCTTGATCGAGGAAGTGCGCACCATGAAGCTGCGCCTCGACGCGCCTGACGTGAACACCTCGGAGTTCAAGTTCACGGTGAACGAGGAAGGCCGCATCATCTACGGCCTGGGCGCGATCAAGGGGGTGGGCGAAGGCCCGGTGGAAGCCATCACCGAGGCCCGCCAGGCAGGGCCTTTCAAGGACCTGTTCGACTTCTGCGAGCGCATTGACCTCAAGCGCGTGAACAAGCGTACCCTGGACGGCCTGATCCGCAGCGGCGCCCTGGACCGCCTGGGGCCGTACTTCCATGACGAGAGCAAGGCGTACCTGGCCAACATCGACCGCAACCGCGCAGTGCTGCTGGCGTCCATGGAAGAAGCCATCAAGGCTGCGGAGCAGACCGCGCGCACCCACGACAGTGGCCACTCGGACCTGTTCGGCGGTCTGTTCGTGGAAGCGGACGCCGACGTCTACGCCAGCCATCGCAAGGCCAAGGAACTGACCCTCAAGGAGCGCCTGCGCGGCGAGAAGGAGACCCTGGGCCTGTACCTCACCGGTCACCCGATCGACGAATACGAAGGCGAGATCCGCCGTTTCGCCCGCCAGCGCATCATCGACCTGAAGCCGGCGCGCGGAGCCCAGACAGTGGCGGGCATGGTCATCAACCTGCGGGTGATGAAGAACAAGAAGGGCGACAAGATGGGCTTCATCACCCTCGATGACCGCTCGGCGCGCATTGAAGCGTCGCTGTTCGCCGACGCCTTCATGGCGGCGCAGTCGCTGCTGCAGACCGATGCCATGGTGGTGGTCGAAGGCGAGGTCAGCAACGATGACTTCTCCGGCGGCTTGCGCCTGCGGGTCAACCGCGTGATGACCATGGAAGACGCGCGCACCAACCTGGCTGAAAGCCTGCGCTTGAAGGTGCACGCCGACGCCCTGAAGGGTGATCGCCTGAGCTGGCTGGGTGACCTGTGCAAGCGCCACCGTGGCGCTTGCCCCATCACCATGGAGTACACCGGGCCCGACGCCAAGGCGCTGTTGCAGTTCGGCGAGGACTACCGGATTGATCCCGGTGATGGTTTGATTCAAGCGCTGCGTGACCAGTTCGGGCGTGAGAACGTCTTTCTGCAATATCGTTGAGCCAGTCAAACGTGGCTAGACTCGACCCTGATCATTAAACTCGACCTGAATGCGCCCTTTCCCGTAAGGTGGGGCGCCAAACGGATCAACCGGCCGGCCTCTTGGCCGTCGACCCAAGACGGATGCCTATGAACCCGAATTTTCTTGATTTCGAACAGCCGATCGCTGACCTGCAAGCCAAGATCGAAGAACTGCGCCTGGTCGGCAACGACAACTCGCTGAACATCAGCGATGAGATCGCTCGCCTGCAAGACAAGAGCAGCACCTTGACCGAAAGCATTTTCGGCAACCTGACCAGCTGGCAGATCGCACGCATGGCGCGTCACCCGCGCCGTCCGTACACCCTGGACTACATCCAGCACATCTTCACCGAGTTCGATGAGCTGCACGGCGACCGTCACTTCTCCGACGACGCTGCCATCGTTGGCGGTATCGCTCGCCTGGACGACCAGCCGGTGATGGTCATCGGCCACCAGAAAGGCCGCGAAGTGCGCGAGAAAGTGCGCCGCAACTTCGGCATGCCGCGCCCTGAAGGCTACCGCAAGGCGTGCCGCCTGATGGAAATGGCCGAACGCTTCAAGATGCCAATCCTGACCTTCATCGACACCCCGGGCGCCTACCCGGGCATCGACGCCGAAGAGCGCAACCAGAGCGAAGCGATCGCCTGGAACCTGCGCGTCATGGCCCGCCTGAAAACCCCGATCATCGCCACCGTGATCGGCGAAGGGGGTTCGGGCGGCGCACTGGCCATCGGCGTGTGCGACCAGCTGAACATGCTGCAATACTCCACCTACGCGGTGATCTCGCCGGAAGGTTGCGCTTCCATCCTGTGGAAGACGGCCGAGAAGGCCCCGGACGCTGCCGAAGCCATGGGCATCACCGCCGAGCGCCTGAAAGGCCTGGGCATTGTCGACAAGGTCATCCAGGAACCGCTGGGCGGCGCCCATCGCGACCCGGCCGCTGCTTCGGTGCTGATCCGCAACGAACTGGCCTCGCAACTGGCCATGCTCAAGGGCCTGGACATGGACGCGCTGCTCAAGCGCCGCTATGACCGCCTGATGAGCTACGGTCTGTAAGGTGTTTACCACCTCTGCCTGAGGTGGCCTGTGTGGGAGCTGACTTGCCTGCGAGCTTTTTGGGAGCACCTGAAAAGCTCGCTGGCCACGCCAGCTCCCACATTGCATTTAAAGGGTGTATCGGAGCGATGTGATGGATCTGATGCTGGAACATCTCAGCCCGTGGCGACACGCCCCACGCTGGCACATCGCGCTGTCCGGCGGCCTTGACTCCAGCGTCCTGCTGCACCAGTTGGCCACACTGGCCCGCACCACAGCCCTTCCGCCCTTGCACGCCATCCATGTTCACCACGGCCTCCAGGCCGCTGCCGACGCCTGGCCGCAGCATTGCCAGCGCCTGTGTGACGCCCTGGGTGTTCCCTTGACCGTGACGCGTGTTCAGGTCGCCCCCGGCGCCAGCCTGGAAGCCGCGGCGCGCACTGCGCGTTATCAGGCCTTTGAGCAGGCGCTGGGGGCAGGGGAAGTGCTGCTGACCGGTCAGCATCAGGATGATCAGGCCGAGACCCTGCTGTTCCGCCTGCTGCGCGGCGCCGGGGTACGTGGGCTGGCGGCCATGGCGACTGAGCGGCCTTTGGGCCTGGGTTGGTTGGTGCGGCCATTGCTGCGCGTGTCCCGTGCCGAACTGCACGCCTACGCGCAGGCGCATCAGCTGGACTGGGTCGACGACCCGTCCAACACCGACACGCGCTTCGCCCGCAACTACTTGCGGCACGCGGTGCTGCCGGTGCTTGCCCAGCGCTGGCCGCAGGCGGCACAGACGTTCGCCCGCGCCGCCGAGCACCTGGCTGAGGCCCAAGGGCTACTGACGGAAGTGGCCGAGCAGGACGTGCAAGCGGCACGCACGGCTACGCCCTTGGCGTGGCTGACCGTGCCGTCGCTGGACATGGCGGCGCTGCGAGCACTGTCCGACGCCCGCCAGCGCAATGCCCTGCAGCATTGGCTGTCGACGCTCACTCGTTTGCCGGACGCCCAGCACTGGGCCGGGTGGCAGGACCTGCGCGACGCCGCGCCGTCGGCTACGCCGATCTGGGCGTTGGCCGATGGGCAACTGCAACGTGCGGGTGGCCGCCTGTGGTGGCTGGCCGACGATTGGTCGCAAACGCCAACAGCGGCCGTCGATTGGGCATTACCGGCCGCGCCGCTGACGTTGCCAGGCAACGGCGAGGTACGCCTGTGCGGCCCGGTGCCGCAGGGCAGGGTGCAGATCCGCTATCGCCAGGGCGGCGAAGTGCTGCACATTGCCGGGCGCGGCCATCGCGACCTCAAGCGCCTGCTCAATGAATCGGGCCTGCCCCCGTTCGTCCGCGCCCGCCTGCCGCTGCTGTTTGTCGACGGTCAATTGCAGGCTGTCGCCAACCTGCCGCTGCGCACTGGCGCTGCCGCGGATTTGCACTGGCTGCCACCGACGAACGCACAACGTTTGAGATGAAAGCCTGTTTCCGGTAGACTACGCTCCCTTCTTGATACAACTTCTGTGCTTCCTCCGGAAACACGGCAGTTGCCGGTTGCCAAACTGTTTTTGGCCGCCGGGGGCTTCGGCCTTCCTTCGCTTTCCCCGGCGGCTCTGACCGCTTTAACGCAGATTTCTAGGGTTTTTCATGACGCGCTACATCTTCGTCACGGGCGGTGTTGTTTCTTCATTGGGGAAGGGCATCGCCTCGGCTTCATTGGCGGCCATCCTGGAGGCGCGGGGACTTAAGGTCACCATGCTCAAGCTGGACCCGTACATCAACGTCGACCCGGGCACCATGAGCCCGTTCCAGCACGGTGAAGTGTTCGTCACCCATGACGGCGCCGAGACCGACCTGGACCTGGGCCACTACGAGCGGTTCATCCGCACGACCATGACCCAGAACAACAACTTCACCACCGGCCGCGTGTACGAGCACGTGCTGCGCAAGGAGCGCCGTGGTGACTACCTGGGCGCCACCATCCAGGTGATCCCGCACATCACCGACGAAATCAAGCGCCGCATCATCAAGGGGGCTGGCGACGCTGACGTCGCCATGGTCGAGATCGGCGGCACCGTGGGCGACATCGAGTCGCAACCGTTCCTGGAAGCCATCCGCCAACTGCGTTTCGAAGTCGGCAACAAGCGCGCCATGCTGATGCACCTGACGCTGGTTCCTTACATCGCCACCGCCGGCGAGACCAAGACCAAGCCAACCCAGCACTCGGTGAAGGAGCTGCGCTCCATCGGCCTGCAGCCAGACGTGCTGGTGTGCCGTTCCGACCACCCGATCGACGTGTCCTCGCGCCGCAAGATCGCCCAGTTCACCAACGTTGAAGAACGTGCGGTGATCTCGCTGGAAGACGCCGACACCATCTACAAGATCCCGGGCATCCTGCATTCCCAGGGCCTGGACGATTTCGTCGTCGAGCGTTTCGGCCTGCAGTGCGGCGGCGCCGACCTGTCCGAGTGGGAAAAGGTCGTCGACGCCAAGCTCAACCCCGAGCACGAAGTGACCATCGCCATGGTCGGCAAGTACATGGAACTGCTGGACGCGTACAAGTCGCTGATCGAAGCAATGAGCCACGCGGGCATCAGCAACCGTACCAAGGTCAACCTGCGCTACATCGATTCCGAAGACATCGAGAACCAGGGCACCGGCCTGCTGGAAGGCGCCGACGCCATCCTGGTACCGGGCGGCTTCGGTCTGCGCGGCGTGGAAGGCAAGATCACCGCGGTGCAATACGCTCGCGAGAACAAGGTGCCGTACCTGGGTATCTGCCTGGGTATGCAAGTGGCGGTCATCGAGTTCGCCCGTAACGTGATGGGCTGGAAAGACGCCAACTCCACCGAGTTCGACCGCAGCAGCGGCCACCCGGTCGTGGGCCTGATCACCGAGTGGGAAGACGCCACCGGCGCCGTCGAAGTGCGTACCGAAGCGTCCGACCTGGGCGGCACCATGCGCCTGGGCGCCCAGGAGTGCCAGCTGCAGAGCGGTTCCAAGGTCTACGACTGCTACGCCAAGGACGTGATCGTCGAACGTCACCGTCACCGCTATGAGGTCAACAACAACCTGCTGCCGCAGCTGATCGAAGCTGGCCTGGTGGTGTCCGGCCGCTCCGGCGACGGCGCCCTGGTGGAAGTGGTCGAAGCCAAGGACCACCCATGGTTCGTGGCCTGCCAGTTCCACCCTGAGTTCACCTCGACCCCGCGTGACGGCCACCCGCTGTTCAGCGGCTTCGTCAAGGCGGCCTTGGCCCAACACCAGAAGAAAGCCTGATCAGGGAATAGACACAGCATGGCGCAGAAAATCATCCGTGTAGGTAACATCGAGATCGCCAACGACAAGCCGTTTGTCTTGTTCGGCGGCATGAATGTGCTCGAGTCGCGCGACATGGCGATGCAGGTCTGCGAAGAATACGTGCGGGTGACCGAGAAGCTCGGTATCCCCTACGTGTTCAAGGCCAGTTTCGACAAGGCCAACCGTTCTTCCGTCACCAGCTTCCGTGGCCCTGGCCTGGAAGAGGGCATGCGCATCTTCGAAGAAGTGAAGAAGACCTTTGGCGTGCCGCTGATCACCGACGTCCACGAGCCGGCCCAGGCCGCCGTGGTCGCCGAGGTCTGCGACATCATCCAGCTGCCGGCCTTCCTGTCGCGCCAGACCGACCTGGTGGTGGCCATGGCCAAGACCGGCGCGGTCATCAACATCAAGAAGGCGCAATTCCTCGCGCCGCAGGAAATGAAGCACATCCTGAACAAGTGCGAGGAAGCCGGTAACGATCAGTTGATCCTGTGTGAGCGTGGTTCGAGCTTCGGCTACAACAACCTGGTCGTGGACATGCTCGGCTTCGGCATCATGAAGTCGTTCGAATACCCAGTGTTCTTCGACGTCACCCACGCGCTGCAGATGCCGGGCGGGCGCTCGGACTCGGCCGGTGGTCGCCGTGCCCAGGTCACCGACCTGGCCAAGGCCGGCCTCAGCCAAAGCCTGGCGGGCCTGTTCCTGGAAGCCCACCCGGACCCGGACAACGCCAAGTGCGATGGCCCCTGCGCCCTGCGCCTGAACAAGCTGGAACCGTTCCTGACCCAGCTCAAGGCCCTGGACGATCTGGTGAAGAGTTTTCCGACGGTAGAAACCGCGTAACAACTTTTTTCCGGTAAAGTACCTCTCGATTCACTCTGGCCCGCCTGGGCCAGAGCCTTGTCGACCGAAGGCCTGCCTGCCGTATTGAGCCTTCGGCCACAACAGATTTCCCTCAGCAGTGTCGTTTTGGTCAAATTTGGAGTGCTTATAACAATGGCAAAAATCGTCGACATCAAAGGTCGTGAAGTTCTCGACTCCCGTGGCAATCCCACTGTGGAAGCCGACGTGCTTCTCGATAACGGCATCATCGGCAGCGCCTGCGCGCCGTCCGGTGCTTCCACCGGTTCGCGTGAAGCACTCGAGCTGCGTGATGGCGACAAGAGCCGTTACATGGGCAAGGGCGTGTTGAAGGCCGTTGGCAACATCAACGGGCCTATCCGTGACCTGCTGCTGGGCAAGGATCCTTCCGACCAGAAGGCCCTGGACCACGCCATGATCAAGCTCGACGGCACCGAGAACAAGGCTTCGCTGGGCGCCAACGCCATCCTGGCCGTTTCCCTGGCTGCCGCCAAGGCCGCTGCCCAGGACCAGGACATTCCGCTGTACGCACACATCGCCAACCTCAATGGCACCCCTGGCGTGTACTCCATGCCTGTGCCGATGATGAACATCATCAACGGCGGCGAGCATGCCGACAACAACGTCGACATCCAGGAATTCATGGTTCAGCCGGTCGGCGCCAAGACCTTCTCCGAAGGCCTGCGCATGGGCACCGAGATTTTCCACCACCTCAAGGCTGTGCTGAAGGCTCGTGGCCTGAACACTGCCGTGGGTGACGAGGGCGGTTTCGCGCCGAACCTCGCCTCCAACGAAGACGCGCTGTCGGCCATCGCCGAAGCGGTCGCCAAGGCCGGTTACACCCTGGGCACCGACGTGACCCTGGCACTGGACTGCGCTGCCAGCGAATTCTACGAAAACGGCACCTACAACCTGGCTGGCGAAGGTCACACCTTCAACGCCGAAGGCTTCGCCGACTACCTGAAAGGCCTGACCGAGCGCTACCCGATCATCTCGATCGAAGACGGCCTGGACGAGTCCGACTGGGCTGGCTGGAAAGTGCTGACCGACAAGCTGGGTGACAAGGTACAACTGGTCGGCGACGACCTGTTCGTGACCAACACCAAGATCCTGAAAGAAGGCATCGACAAGAAGATCGCCAACTCGATCCTGATCAAGTTCAACCAGATCGGCACGCTGACCGAGACTCTGGAAGCCATCCAGATGGCCAAGGCCGCCGGCTACACCGCGGTCATTTCGCACCGTTCGGGCGAAACCGAAGACTCGACCATCGCCGACCTGGCCGTGGGTACCGCCGCTGGTCAGATCAAGACCGGTTCGCTGTGCCGCTCCGATCGCGTTTCCAAGTACAACCAACTGCTGCGCATCGAAGAACAATTGGGCGCCAAGGCAGTCTATCGTGGCCGTGCCGAGTTTCGCGGCTAAGCTTTAGATGGTACAAAGCAAGCGCTGTACAGCACAAAGCCTGGCCTAGCCAGGCTTCGTGCCATCAGTACGGCCGTTAATTTCCACTGGATACCTTGATGCGCAGTCCTTATTGGTTGTTCCTTGTCCTGCTCTTGCTGCTGGGTGGCTTGCAGTACCGCCTGTGGGTCGGTAACGGCAGCCTGGCCCAGGTTTCCAGCCTGGAGCAGCAGATCGCCGACCAGCACGCCGAAAACGAGCGTCTGCTGGAGCGCAACCGCGTGCTCGATGCGGAAGTGGCGGAGCTGAAGAAAGGGATGGAGACCGTTGAAGAGCGGGCTCGCCATGAGCTGGGCATGGTCAAGGACGGTGAAACCCTTTACCAGTTGGCCCAATGACTTATTCCTCGCCTGCCTTCTGGGCAGTGATTCCTGCCGCGGGCGTTGGCGCCCGGATGGCAGCCGACCGGCCCAAGCAGTACCTGCACCTGGGCGGGCGAACCATTCTCGAACACAGCCTCGATTGCTTTCTCGACCACCCCGGCCTCAAGGGCCTGGTGGTGAGCCTGGCTGAAGACGACCCCTACTGGCCGGACCTGGCCAGTGCCCGTGATCCGCGCATACAGCGTGCGCCGGGCGGGCGCGAGCGTGCCGATTCGGTGCTCAACGCCTTGCTGCACTTGCATGCCCAAGGCGCCTCCGACGATGACTGGGTGCTGGTGCATGACGCCGCGCGCCCCAATCTTTCGCGCATCGACCTGGACAAACTGCTGGGCGAGCTGGCCCACGACCCTGTGGGCGGCCTGCTGGCGGTGCCGGCCAAGGACACCCTCAAGCGCGTCGATGCCTTTGGCCGCGTGGTGGAAACGGTCGACCGCAGCACCATCTGGCAGGCCTACACGCCGCAGATGTTCCGCCTGGGCGCCTTGCACCGGGCACTGGCTGACAGCCTGGTGGCCGATGTGGCCATCACCGACGAAGCCAGTGCCATGGAATGGGCCGGCCAGGCGCCGCGCCTGATCGAAGGGCGCGCGGACAACCTCAAGGTCACCCGCCCCGAAGATCTGGAGTGGCTGCGCCAACGCTGGTCGCAACGTCACTGACTTGTACCACCAACTGTGTGGGTGGGAGCGGGGGGGGGCAGCCGCCAGGGAGGGCGTGTGCAGGTCCTAGGAGTATTCCGGCCTCAGTGCCAACCCTTCCTTCAGGTAGTCCACCAGCTTCCTCACCTTCGGCGACAAATGCCGCTGTTGTGGGTACAGCGCCCACACCGCCGTGTTCGGTGGCTGGTGCGCTTCCAGCAATGACACCAGCGCGCCGCTGTGCAGATGCTCCAGCACATAATAATCAGGCAATTGGCACAGGCCGATGCCCTGCAGCGCAGCATCCAGCACCGCCTGGCCGCTGTTGCAGCGCCAGTTGCCCTGTACCCGCTGGGTGTATTCGCGCCCGTCATTCTGCAGTTGCCATACATCCGAACTGCCAATCAGGCAGTTGTGCCGCGCCAATTCCGACAGGCTATGAGGCCGGCCGTAGCGCTCAAGGTAAGAGGGCGAGGCGCACAGGTACATGCGCCGCGGCGCCAGGCGCGCTGCCACTTGCCGTGAGTCCTGCAGACGCCCCAGGCGGATGGCCAGGTCGAGGCCTTCATGCACCAGGTCGAGGGTGCGGTTGCTTAATTCGATGTCCACGCGCAGCTGCGGGTACTGGCCCATGAACCGCGTGACCAGTGGCACGATGAAGCGCTCGCCATAGGCCACCGCACAGGTCATGCGCAACAGCCCCTTGGGCTCGCTGTTGAGATCGCCCATGGCGCGCAGCGCTTCTTCGCGGCCGTCCTGCAGGCGCTGGCAGTGTTGCAGGAAGGTCTGCCCGGCTTCGGTCAGCGTTACACGCCGCGTACTGCGATACAGCAGGCGGGTTTGCAGGCGTTCTTCCAGGCGGGCGATCTGCCGACTGATATGCGACGAGGAAATGCCCAGGCGCTCGGCCGCTGCGGTGAAGTGGCTGCATTCGGCCACCGCGACGAATTCGTCGATGCCGTCCCAGCGATTCTCGCTCATTGATTATCCCTGTGTAGCAATAATGTTTTGCCTTTGCCCCGATTATTCATCAATGATGCATGAATTACACTGAATGCCTCACTTAAACATTTCAGGAGAAGGTTGCGATGATCAAGTCTCGTGCCGCAGTTGCATTTGAAGCCAAGAAGCCGCTGGAAATCGTCGAAGTCGACGTGGCCCTGCCCAAGGCTGGCGAAGTGCTGGTGCGTGTGGTGGCATCCGGTGTCTGCCATACCGACGCCTACACCTTGTCAGGTGCCGATCCTGAAGGCATCTTCCCCTCGATCCTGGGTCACGAAGGCGGCGGCATTGTCGAAGCCATCGGTGAAGGCGTGACCTCGGTGGCCGTGGGCGACCACGTGATCCCGCTGTACACCGCCGAGTGCCGTCAGTGCAAATTCTGCCTGTCGGGCAAGACCAACCTGTGCCAGGCCGTGCGCGCCACCCAGGGCAAGGGCCTGATGCCGGACGGCACCTCGCGCTTCTCCTACAACGGCAAGCCGCTGTTCCACTACATGGGCACCTCGACGTTCTCGGAATACACCGTGTTGCCGGAAATCTCCGTGGCCAAGATCCAGAAAGAAGCACCGCTGGAAAAAGTCTGCCTGCTGGGCTGTGGCGTCACCACCGGCATCGGCGCGGTGCTCAACACCGCCAAGGTCAAACCGGGTGACACCGTGGCCATCTTCGGCCTGGGCGGCATTGGCCTGTCGGCCGTGATCGGCGCCGTGAAAGCCAAGGCCAGCCGCATCATCGCCATCGATATCAACCCGGCCAAGTTCGAGATCGCTCGCCAACTGGGTGCCACCGATTGCGTCAACCCGAAGGACTTCGATCGTCCGATCCAGGAAGTCATCGTCGACATGACCGATGGCGGCGTGGACTTTTCGTTCGAATGCATCGGCAACGTGCAACTGATGCGCGCCGCGCTGGAAAGCTGCCACAAGGGCTGGGGCGAGTCGGTGATCATCGGTGTCGCCGGTGCTGGCCAGGAAATCTCCACCCGTCCGTTCCAGCTGGTGACCGGTCGTGTCTGGCGTGGTTCGGCATTCGGTGGCGTGCGTGGCCGCACCGAGTTGCCAAGCTACGTGGAAATGGCCGAGAAGGGCGAGATTCCGCTGGATACCTTCATCACCCACACCATGGGCCTGGAAGACATCAACAAAGCATTCGACCTGATGCATGAAGGCAAGAGCATCCGTTCGGTCATCCACTTCTGAGGTTGCCCATGAGCCTGGAAAACATCTCCTGCCAGAAGAGTTTCGGCGGCTGGCACAAGCGTTACCGGCACCGTTCCGAGGTGCTGGGCTGCGACATGGTGTTTGCCGTTTACCTGCCGCCCCAGGCGGAGCAGGGGGGCAAGCTGCCGGTGCTGTATTGGTTGTCGGGCCTGACGTGCACCGATGAAAACTTCATGCAGAAGGCCGGCGCGCACAAGCTCGCCGCCGAGCTGGGGCTGATCATCGTCGCCCCGGACACCAGCCCGCGCGGCGCCGATGTGCCGGGCGACCCGGACGGTGCGTGGGACTTTGGCCTGGGGGCCGGCTTTTACCTGAATGCCACCCAGCAGCCCTGGGCCCAGCACTATCGCATGCACGACTATGTCGTCAGCGAGCTGCCGGCGTTGGTGGAGGCGTATTTTCCGGCCTCCGCACAGCGCAGTATCAGCGGGCACTCCATGGGCGGCCATGGCGCGCTGGTGTGCGCCTTGCGCAACCCGGGTCGTTACGCCTCGGTGTCGGCGTTCTCGCCCATCGGCAACCCCATGGATTGCCCCTGGGGGCAGAAGGCGTTTTCCCGCTACCTGGGTGAAGAGCGTTCGCGCTGGCGTGAGTGGGATGCATCGGTGTTGATGGCCGAGGCCAAGGCGCCGTTGTCGTTCCTGGTGGACCAGGGCGACCGTGACGACTTCCTTGCTACCCAGCTCAAGCCGGAAACGCTGGTGCAGGCAGCGAAAGTGGCCGGGCATACGCTGGAGCTGCGCTTGCAGCCGGGTTATGACCACAGCTACTACTTCATCGCCAGCTTCATCGACGATCACCTGCGCTATCACGCCAAAGCGCTCGCTGCCGCCTGATCAACCCCTTGGAGGCCGCTGTTACAGGGAGAAGGCGTGATGTCGTTTTGCCCCGATCTGCGGCGCTTTAGCGCCGCTTTTTGCAGCCCCGTTGTTACGTAAAGCAGGTAGAATCAGGCCCTGTCTCATTCAGGGCTTTTCTATTTTATGCGTATTGGCCACGGCTACGATGTGCACCGTTTCGCTGACGGCGATTTCATTACCCTGGGCGGTGTTCGCATCGCTCACAAATTCGGCCTGCTCGCCCATTCCGACGGCGACGTGCTGCTGCATGCCCTGAGCGATGCCTTGCTCGGCGCGGCTGCACTGGGTGATATCGGCAAGCACTTCCCCGACACCGATCCGCAGTTCAAGGGTGCTGACAGCCGCGTGCTGTTGCGCCATGTCGTCGCCATCGTCCGGGCCAAGGGCTGGAAGGTCGGCAACGTCGACGCCACCATCGTCGCCCAGGCGCCGAAAATGGCCCCGCACATCGACACCATGCGTAGCCTGATCGCTGAAGACCTGCAGGTTGAGCTCGACCAGGTCAACGTCAAGGCAACCACCACCGAGAAGCTGGGTTTCACCGGCCGTGAGGAAGGTATCGCGGTTCACGCCGTCGCCTTGTTGCTGCCAGCATGACCGAACTCGAACTGTTGGGCCCCTGTGCGGCCGGGCCGGCCCTTGGCCGTGCCGTGCTCAAGGCCAGCGCCGAAGACTTCCAGGTAGACGAAGTACTGGATATTCCCCTGGCCGGTGAAGGCGAACACCTGTGGCTGTGGGTGGAAAAGCGCAACCTCAATACCGAGGAGGCCGCGCGCCGCCTGGCCAAGGCCGCCGGCGTGCCATTGCGCACCGTCAGCTATGCGGGCCTGAAGGACCGCCAGGCGCTGACCCGGCAGTGGTTCAGCCTGCATTTGCCAGGCAAGGCCGACCCGGACCTGAGCGCGGCTGAAAACGAAACCCTGAGCATCCTCAAGGTGGCCCGCCACAAGCGCAAGCTGCAACGCGGGGCTCACTCGGCCAACGGTTTCACCCTGCGCCTGACCGCACTGGAGGCGGACCATGCTGCGCTGGACGCACGGCTTGAGCAGCTGAAACACACCGGCGTACCGAACTATTTCGGCACCCAGCGTTTCGGCTTCCAGGGTGGCAACGTGCATGACGCCCGCCAGTGGGCCGAGCGCCAGGCACTGCCGGAGCAGCGCAAC
The DNA here is from genome assembly GCA_963816515.1 of uncultured Gammaproteobacteria bacterium. Classification (GTDB taxonomy): domain Bacteria; phylum Pseudomonadota; class Gammaproteobacteria; order Pseudomonadales; family Pseudomonadaceae; genus Aquipseudomonas. The sequence continues at coordinate 3,836,614 of CAWFKX010000001.1, forward strand.
GTGCGTTCGCGCCTGCTGTCCACCGCCCGCAGCTACCTGTTCAACCAGGTGCTGGCGGCACGCGTTGCCGATGGCAGCTGGAACCAGGCCCGGGTCGGTGACCTGCTGGCATTCACCGACAGCCGCAGCTTCTTCCCGGCCGGTGAAGCCGAGTGCAGTGACCCGCGCCTGGCCATTCTCGACCTGCACCCAACAGGGCCGATGTGGGGCGAAGGTGACTCGCCGGCCGCGGGCGCCATCCATGAATTGGAACAGAATGTCGGTGTGCACCTGGCACCGCTGGGACAATGGCTGGCAAAAGCGGGCATGGCGCACGAACGACGCATCCTGCGGCTGCCCATCGGCGGCCTGGCGTGGCATTATCCAGAGCCTGACATTCTGCAATTGGAATTCGTCCTTCCGGCCGGATGCTTCGCCACCGTGGTGGTGCGCGAGCTCGTTGATCTGGTGCCGGCAGGGCAGACGGACAGCCCATGCGTATTCTGATCTCTAACGATGACGGTGTCGCCGCACCCGGCCTGGCCGCGCTGCACGAAGCGCTGGCCGACTATGCCGAGTGCACGGTGATTGCCCCGGACCAGGACAAGAGTGGCGCCAGCAGTTCGCTGACGCTCGACCGGCCGCTGCACCCGCAGCGCCTGGCCAACGGTTTCATCAGCCTCAACGGCACGCCTACCGATTGCGTGCACCTGGGGCTCAATGGGCTGCTGCCGCAGGAACCGGACCTGGTGGTGTCGGGCATCAACCTGGGCGCCAACCTCGGCGACGACGTGCTGTACTCCGGCACGGTCGCGGCGGCGCTGGAAGGCCGCTTCCTGGGTCGCACCTCGTTTGCGTTCTCGTTCCTGTCACGCCAGGTGGATAACCTGGCGACGGCGGCGTGGTATGCCCGCCACCTGGTCCAGGCCCACGAGACACTGCAGCTGCCGCCACGCACCGTGCTCAACGTGAACATTCCCAACCTGCCGCTCGACCGCATTCGTGGCATCCAGCTGACCCGCCTCGGGCATCGTGCCAGGGCCGCAGCGCCCACGCGCATGGTCGACCCGCGAGGCAAGGAAGGTTACTGGATAGCTGCCGCCGGCGACGTCGAGGACGGTGGGCCGGGCACGGACTTTCATGCCGTGATGCAAGGCTACGTGTCGGTCACGCCCTTGCAACTGGACCGCACGTTCAGCCCGGCATTCGCCGGGCTTGAAGGCTGGCTGGAGGGGCTGCGTTGATGCGCGAGCAAGATGACCTGACCCGGCGTGGCATCGGTTTCACTTCCCAGCGTACGCGCGAACGGTTGATCCAGCGCCTGTACGAAGAAGGGGTGAGCAACGCCCGGGTGCTGGACGTGATCCGCCGCACCCCTCGTCATCTGTTTGTCGACGAGGCCCTGTCGCACCGGGCCTACGAGGACACGGCGCTGCCTATCGGCCACAACCAGACCATCTCCCAGCCCTACATGGTGGCGCGCATGAGCGAGCTGCTGCTGGAGACTGGGCCGCTGGACAAGGTGCTGGAGATCGGCACCGGTTCCGGCTACCAGACCGCGGTGCTGTCGCAACTGGTGGAACGAGTATTCTCGGTGGAGCGCATCAAGGTCCTGCAGGACCGCGCCAAGGAGCGCCTGGTGGAGCTCAACCTGCGCAACGTGGTGTTTCGCTGGGGCGATGGCTGGGAGGGCTGGCCCGCGCTGGCGCCGTATAACGGCATCATCGTCACCGCCGTGGCCACCGACGTGCCCCAGGCACTGCTTGATCAGTTGGCACCCGGCGGGCGCCTGGTGATACCGGTGGGCTCTGGGGAAGTGCAGCAGTTGATGCTGATCGTGCGCGAAGAGCATGGCTTCTCCCGGCATGTGCTCGGTGCCGTGCGGTTTGTGCCGCTGCTCAATGGCCCCTTGGCCTGATCGAGTTTTCGACGTAGCGGTGAATTCTTCTGCGGGGCGTGTGTCTGACAGCGCAGCCTTTACAGGTTGTAACGCGAATACGTCAGTAAAGTCCGAGTGGATGGTTATAATTGCGACACAACAGTCTATTTTTCTATCAGCCACCATTTTCAAGGGAGCGGCGGGTGAGTCCCACAGTCATTCGGCAGCATGCAGGACTATCGAGCTACAAGCTTCTGGTGATTGGCCTCGCCCTTGCAACCACACTGGCCGGTTGCTCCAGCCACCCGTCCAGCGGTGTGCGGGTCGTCGACCGCAGTAACGGCGGCAGCGCATCCACGTCTGCCGCGTCTGAACGCCAGCCGGTGACCACGGGCCAATACCGGGTCAAGCGCGGCGACACGCTGTTCTCCATCGCGTTCCGCTATGGCTGGGACTACAAGGCCCTGGCCTCGCGCAACAACATTCCCGAGCCCTATACCATTCATCCGGGGCAGACCATTCGCTTCGGTGATGGCAGCAGCGCATCTGCACCGGTCGCGGCGGCGCAAACTGAAACCTCGACGTCGCCGTCGGGCTCATTCAAGGTCACGCGTCGGCCCATTATCTTCACGCCAGTACCCGGCGCGCCAGGCCAGAAAGCCGCCGCGCCGGCGCCGGTTGCCGCTGCGCCAGAGCCGGTGCCCGTGCCTGCGGGAGAGAAGATCGCAGGCGGTTGGACGTGGCCTGCCAACGGTGTGCTGATTGGAAAATTTGCTTCAAACGGTAGTTTGAATAAAGGCGTTGATATCGCCGGGGAATTGGGACAGCCTGTTTTTGCTGCGTCTGATGGTTCGGTGGTGTACGCCGGGAGTGGGTTGCGGGGCTACGGCGAGTTGGTAATCATCAAGCACAGCGATACCTATGTCAGCGCCTACGGCCACAACCGCAGGCTGTTGGTTCGGGAGGGGCAGCAAGTCAAGGCCGGGCAGACAATTGCCGAGATGGGTTCGACGGGTACCGACCGGGTGAAGCTTCACTTTGAAATTCGCCGCCAGGGCAAGCCAGTAGATCCACTGCAATTCCTGCCGCGTCGCTGACGTGTTGCCAAGCCTGTTCCTGACGTAGAGGGGACAGGCTTCAGTGTTGCCAAGGATAAGCGCGACGCTGGAGCTTGAGGTCGAACTCAGCAAAGGACTATAACAATGGCTCTCAACAAAGAAGCGCCGGAGTTTGACATCGACGATGAGGTGCTCCTTATGGAAACCGGCATCGTCCTGGATGCGGAAGCGGACGAAGAACCGGTTGTACCTTCTGTTCGTGCCAAGGCCAAACACTCCACAACGCTTAAGCAACACAAGTACATCGATTACACCCGTGCGCTGGATGCGACACAGCTGTATTTGAATGAAATCGGCTTTTCCCCATTACTGTCTCCGGAAGAAGAAGTCCATTTTGCGCGGCTGTCGCAAAAGGGTGACCCGGCTGGCCGCAAGCGCATGATCGAAAGCAACTTGCGCCTGGTGGTGAAAATCGCTCGCCGCTATGTCAACCGGGGCCTGTCCCTGCTTGACCTGATCGAAGAGGGCAACCTGGGCCTGATCCGGGCGGTCGAGAAATTCGATCCGGAGCGCGGCTTCCGCTTCTCCACCTACGCCACCTGGTGGATTCGCCAGACCATCGAACGCGCCATCATGAACCAGACCCGGACTATCCGGCTGCCGATTCATGTCGTGAAGGAACTCAACGTCTACCTGCGGGCGGCGCGCGAACTCACCCAGAAGCTCGACCACGAACCCTCGCCGGAGGAAATCGCCAGCCTGCTGGAGAAACCGGTGGGTGAGGTCAAGCGCATGCTGGGGCTCAACGAGCGGGTATCCTCGGTGGACGTGTCCCTGGGGCCGGATTCGGACAAGACCCTGCTCGACACCCTCACGGACGACCGCCCCACCGATCCCTGCGAGCTGCTGCAGGACGATGACCTGTCGCAGAGCATCGATCAGTGGCTCTCGGAGCTTACCGACAAGCAGCGCGAAGTTGTGGTACGGCGCTTCGGCTTGCGGGGTCATGAAAGCAGTACCCTTGAAGACGTAGGCCTGGAAATCGGCCTTACCCGCGAGCGGGTGCGGCAGATCCAGGTCGAAGGCCTTAAACGGCTGCGCGAGATCCTCGAGAAGAATGGCCTGTCCAGCGAATCGCTGTTCCAGTAATTGCCTGGCAGTGCACGACGCCCCGACTGGTTCGGGGCGTTTTCGTGTGTGCGGTAGGCCACTGGTGTCAGCTATCGCGTACGGGATCTGTAAGTGATTGTGCTGCGCAGCTGTCACCGTTTCTCCACAGAGCGGAGCAAGGCGCTGTTTTCAAATGATTTTCCTGAGTGTTACAGCGTCGAAAAGACTTTTTCTGAAAGATTTGCGCAGTTGAATCGTCATCTGAATTCTCTACTATCGAACCTGTGCCAAGGATCAGGCACAGGCTTTCAAGGATGAAGGTCAGGACACTGCATGAAGCGGTTCATCAGGACGATGACAGGGAATACAGGGAATAGGGACAGAAAAGGTGGGCGGGTCATACCGCCCCTTTTTTTGCCTGCCGTTTGGCAGTCGGTTGCTCGCAGGCAAAAAAAAGACCCCATGAAGGGGTCTCTCATGGCGAGACTGGAAGCGCCTCAGCGTTCCAGGTGCTCGATCTTGCCGGTCTTGCCGTCCCACTCGGCCGCGTCCGGCAGAGGGTCTTTACGTTCGGTGACGTTCGGCCAGACTTCCGCCAGTTCGGCGTTCAGCTCAATGAAGTTCTCCATCCCGGCCGGGATTTCGTCTTCAGAGAAGATCGCGACGGCCGGGCACTCAGGCTCGCACAGCGCGCAGTCGATGCACTCATCCGGGTGAATAACCAGGAAGTTCGGGCCTTCGTAGAAGCAGTCCACCGGACAGACTTCGACGCAGTCGGTGTATTTGCACTTGATGCAGTTGTCGGTGACGACGAAGGTCATTTCAAAATATCTCCTCAAGGCGGCAGCGAAGCCCCTGAACAAGGGCCGCTCGGTTTGGGCTGGTCAGCCGGCGGACCAGGCTAGGAGCCCGTGGCATTCCCAAACCGCGCGGGATTCTATCAGCTTGTGCGCTGCTGCGTTAGATCCGAGTTTTCAGTGTATAGAGCAATTCGATCGCTTGACGTGGCGTCAGGCCATCAATGTCGGTCTTGCTGAGTTGCTCCAGCACCGGGTGCGGCAAGCTGGCGAACAGGTCACTCTGGTGCGGTACCTGGGGTTGGCCCGGGGCGCTGGCGACTGGTTCGTGGGGCAGGCTCGCCGTTTCCAGGCGGCCCAGGTGTTCCTTGGCGCGGGCAATCACTGCGTTCGGCACACCGGCCAGCTGGGCCACGGCCAAGCCGTAGCTCTGGCTGGCCGGCCCTGGCAGCACGTGGTGCAGGAACACGATGCGTTCCTTGTGCTCGGTAGCGCTCAGGTGCACGTTGGCCACCAGCGGCTCGTTTTCCGGCAGTACTGTCAATTCGAAATAGTGCGTGGCGAATAGAGTATAGGCCTTCAGTTGCGCCAGGCGTTCAGCGGCGGCCCAGGCCAGCGACAGGCCGTCGAAGGTGCTGGTGCCGCGGCCCACTTCGTCCATCAGCACCAGGCTCTTGTCCGTGGCGTTGTGGAGAATGTTGGCCGTCTCGCTCATTTCCACCATGAAGGTCGAGCGCCCGCCGGCCAGGTCATCGCTGGAGCCGATACGGGTGAAGATACGGTCCACCAGCGACAGCTCGCAGCCAGCGGCGGGCACGAAGCTGCCGATATGGGCCATCAGCACAATCAGTGCGGTCTGACGCATGTAGGTGGATTTACCGCCCATGTTCGGGCCGGTGATCACCAACATGCGCGTGTCGTTGTCCAGCGCCAGGTCGTTGGCGACGAACGGCGTGGTCAGCACCTGCTCGACCACCGGGTGGCGACCCTGGTTGATGCGCAGGCACGGCTCGTCGACGAACACCGGGCAATTGAGGTCCAGGTTCAGCGCGCGCTCGGCCAGGTTGCTCAGTACGTCCAGCTCGGCCAAGGCCGCGGCGGTGTCCTGCAGCGGCGGCAGGTGGCCGATCAGGTTTTCCAGCAGCGCGTCATACAGCATTTTCTCGCGCGCCAGGGCGCGGCTCTTGGCCGACAGCGCCTTGTCCTCGAAGGCCTTGAGTTCCGGCGTGATGAAGCGCTCGGCGCCTTTGAGGGTCTGGCGGCGAATGTAGTCGACAGGTGCCTGTTCGGCCTGCTTGCTCGGCAGCTCGATGAAGTAGCCGTGCACACGGTTGTAGCCGACCTTGAGGTTGGCCAGGCCTGTACGCGCCTTTTCCCGTGCTTCCAGGTCGATCAGGAACTGCCCGGCGTTTTCGCTCAGGGCCAGCAGTTCGTCCAGCTCACTGTCGTAGCCAGTCTTGAGCACGCCGCCGTCACGGATGACCGCCGGCGGGTTATCGATGATGGCCTTGCCCAGCAGGTCGGCCAGCTCCGGGTACGTGCCAGCGATAGTCGCCAGCAGTGCCAGGTGCGGCGCCTCCAGATCGGACATCGCCACTTGCAGGTCCGGCAGCGCCGCCAGGGCGTCGCGCAGGCGGGCCAGGTCGCGAGGGCGGGCATTGCGCAGGCCGATACGGGCCAGGATGCGCTCGATGTCGCCGATTTCCTTCAGCTGAGGCTGCAGGCTTTCGAAGCGGTAGCCTTCCAGCAGGCAGCGGATCGAGCTCTGGCGTGCCTGCAGCACCTTCAGGTCACGCAGCGGACGGTTCAGCCAGCGGGTCAGCAGGCGGCTGCCCATGGCGGTCTGGCAGCGGTCGATCACCGACTGCAGGGTGTTGTCGCGACCACCGGCCAGGTTGGTGTCCAGTTCCAGGTTGCGGCGGCTGGCGCCGTCCAGCACCACGGTGTCATCCAGGCGCTCGTGGCGCAGGCTGCGCAGGTGGGGCAGGGCGGTGCGCTGGGTTTCCTTGGCGTAGCCCAGCAGGCAGCCGGCAGCGCCGATGGCCAGCGTCAGGTTCTCACAGCCGAAGCCCTTGAGGTCCTGGGTGGAGAACTGCTGGCACAGGCTCTTGTGCGCGGTGTCGCGCTCGAAGTCCCACGGCGCGCGGCGGCGCGAGCCGCGACGCTTCTCCGCCGGCAGGCCCTGGGGCCAGTCGTCGGGGATCAGCAGCTCCACCGGGTTGATGCGCTCAAGTTCCGCCAGCAGGTTTTCCCAGCCCTTGATTTCCAGTACCGAGAAATTGCCGCTGGTGATGTCCAGCACGGCCAGGCCGAACAGGCGCTCATCGCCCAGCACGGCCGCGATCAGGTTGTCGCGGCGCTCGTCCAGCAACGCCTCGTCGCTGACGGTGCCGGGGGTGATGATGCGCACCACCTGGCGTTCCACCGGGCCCTTGCTGGTGGCCGGGTCGCCAACCTGTTCGCAGATCACCACCGACTCGCCCAACTTCACCAGCTTGGCCAGGTAGCCTTCCGCGGCGTGGTAGGGAATGCCGCACATGGGAATCGACTGCCCGGCACTCTGGCCGCGAGCCGTCAGGGTGATATCCAGCAACTTGGCCGCTTTCTTCGCATCTTCGTAGAAGATTTCGTAGAAGTCGCCCATGCGATAGAACATCAACTGGTCCGGGTGCTGATTCTTCAGCTTCCAGTACTGCTGCATCATGGGGGTGTGGCTGGAAAGATCACTCATGCAGAAACGTGGCTCGCGGTGGCGGGTGTGTCAAAAGGCAAGCGGCTAATACTACAGGGATTTTTTTGCGCGTGCCGCTTGGCGAGCAGTCAAATCAGCCTTCTATATGAAAAAAATGCACTTAAGCATTTGCAAGCGGCGTAAATGCCACGCACTATGCACATTATGCAAACTCGCAACGTAGCCCACGTCCTTAAAGAACTGCTCGCGCGCGACGGTCTCTCCGCCACGGAGCTGCACCGCCGCACGGGCGTGCCCCAATCCACCCTGTCGCGCATCCTCAGCGGCAAGATCGTCGACCCCGCCGACAAGCACATCGCCAAACTGGCCGAGTACTTTCGGGTCAGCACCGATCAGCTGCGCGGCCGCGCCACCCTGCCGGCTGCCAGCAGCCATGCGGAGCTGCGTGACATCAGCCTGTGGGATGACGACACACCCGTCGAGGACGACGAGGTGTCCATCCCTTTCCTACGCGAGGTCGAGTTGGCAGCAGGATCAGGAAGATTCGTCATCGAAGAAAGCGAGAAGGCCAGCCTGCGCTTCGGCAAGCGTAGCCTGCGGCACAACGGCGTGCAGTTCGACCAGGCCAAATGCGTGACCGTGCGCGGCAACAGCATGTTGCCAGTGTTGCGCGATGGCGCCACGGTGGGGGTGAACGCCGGTAAGTGCGGTATCGGTGACATCGTCGACGGCGACCTGTATGCCATCAATCACAATGGGCAACTGCGGGTCAAACAACTGTACCGCCTGCCCACGGGTATCCGCCTGCGCAGCTTCAACCGTGACGAGCATCCCGACGAAGACTACAGCTTTGCGCAGATGCAGGATGAGCAGATTACCATCCTGGGGCATGTGTTCTGGTGGGGCATGTACGCACGCTGATCCGTCGCCAGTGCTGCACCCAGCCCGCCAAGTGCGGGCTTTTTCATGCCCATGAAACCCCGCAGCAGCTTCCGAAGGCTGCGTCAGCGGCCCTGTGCTCTATCAGCAATACATGTCGATCGCTGACCCAGCCTTCGACTGTTACTACGTAACCTGTTGAATACTCTATAATTATGCGTTTATGCATGTGATTTTCGAAAAATAAATGCATTTTAGCATTGACTGCATATGCATAGGTGCATAACCTTTGTCTCAAGCCGGTCGCAACCGGCGGTGACAAAGGCAGCGATGGATCGGCCTGAACGATCCAGAGGGTTGGCAACTGACCCGGGTGTGCAGCGTAAAGCACCGAAAGCAGTTATCCGGCGGACAGGGTCGCGGTCGGAGGAACAATTTGAAGCGGATCGGCACCGTGCCAGCAAGCGCGTCGTCGGTCGTGGTACGCATTACTGAAGGGCCTGGGGGACCGGGCCTTTTGGAATGCCATCCCGGGCTCAGGATTTTTCGACTATCGCAGGGCGTCCTGCATTGAGAGGGGGGGACAGGTGCATGACAACGGAACAACAGACCCTGATCGACATGCCGATCTGGCTTGTCATCGTGCTGGCCCTGCTGGGCGGCGTGTCCGGTGAAATGTGGCGTGCCGACAAAGAGGGCGCCAGCGGCTGGCCGTTGCTGCGGCGCCTGGCGCTACGCTCCGGTGCCTGCATGATCTGCGGCGTGTCCAGCACTATGTTGCTGTACGCCTTTGGGCTATCGATATGGTCGGCAAGCGCCCTGGGCTGCCTGACGGCCATGGCGGGTGCCGATGTTGCCATCGGCCTTTACGAGCGCTGGGCGGCGCGGCGGCTGGGGTTGAACGAACCCGCCGCACCGACGCGGCGAAAAACCGGAGGTAAAGGATGAACGAAGACGAACTGGCGGCGCTGAACAACCTCATCGCCGCTTTGCAGGCCCAGACGACCGCCCAAGCGGTGCTGAACCAATCCATCACGCAATTGGCCGTGAGCAATCACGAATGGGTCGAGTATCTGAAAAGCCGCGACCCGGCCACCAGTGACACCTTTCTGGACGGTTCGCCGGCGCCTTAGCCGGTTGATCGTCCCGCTTCACCCCGACACCCGCATTCGCGGGTTTTTTATTGTTTCATGGAGAGTAAACGATGTCGATGTTGACCCAAGGAACCCAAATCTTCGCCCTGGTACCCCCTGTCAGCGGCACCGGCGGCTATACCGTGCTGGAAGTGGACCACGCCACCTCCTTCGATCCGGGCGGTGCCCCCGCCGAACAGATTGAAGACACCAGCCTGGACGCCGCCCAGCGCAGCTACAAGAAAGGCCTGCGCACCCCTGGCACTGCCAGCCTAGGCCTGAACGCAGACCCTACCAACGCCAGCCACATCCGCTTGCATCAGCTGTCTGAGGCCGATGGCGACACCACCATCAAATGGGCGGTGGGCTGGTCCGATGGCAAGGGTGTGGCGCCGACCCTCAATACTGCCGGCGATGACTTCGAACTGCCCACCAGCCGTACTTGGTTCACGTTCGACGGCTACGTCTCCGACTTCCCGTTCAACTTCGCCCTCAATGCCGTGGTCACCACCACCGTGACTATCCAGCGCACCGGTGGCTCGGCGTGGGTCAAGAAGGCCTGAGGCCCTTCCTGAACATCGGGCGGTCAAGTGATCGCCCCTTTCTAGGCAAGGGAGTTGGCTGATGAAATTGATCACGGATATCCAGCAGCTGGAACCGGGCAGTGAATTGATTCTGTTCGAGATCGACGGTAGTGACTACGGCGCGGACGTGCTGCGGTTCCATGGTCATGCCATTGCCCACACGGCCGCCGAGCTGGCTGCCGCGGGAGCCGAGGCTGACCAATTGCCCGCCAGATCGGTGTGGTGGCAGGGCAACGAATACGCGGCCTGGCCGGTGCAGATCGATGGCATCGGCGCCAACAGTGACGGCACCGCCACGCGGCCCAAATTCAGCGCCGGCAACGTCAATGGACGCATCACGGCGTTGTGCCTGGCGTTTGAAGACCTGCTTGAGTTCAAAATGACCATGCACCACACCCTGGGGCGCTACCTGGACGCGCGCAACTTTCCCCAAGGCAATGTCGAGGCGGACCCTACCCAGGAGTCCATCGAAATCTGGTATATCGACCAGAAGGCCAACGAAGACGGCGAATCCGTCAGTTGGGAGCTGGCCAGCCCCGGCGACGTCGGCAATGAATCCATCGGGCGGCAGATGACCACGCTGTGCCACTGGTGCATGACGGGTGGTTATCGCGGCCCGAACTGCGGTTACACCGGCCCCAACCGAGACAAGGATGGCAACCTCACCGACAACCCCGAGCTCGACGCGTGCGACGCTACGCTGGCGCGGGGCTGCGAACCGCGCTTCGGCACGGGTAACGAGTTGCCTTTCGGTGGCTACCCGGCGGTGTCGCTGATTGCCAGGAGCTGACCATGCGTGAGTCCATCCTGGCCGACATCCGCCGCCACGCCGCCGCGAAATACCCGCGCGAATGCTGCGGCCTAGTCATCATCAGCGACAAGCAGGAGCGCTATATCCCCTGCAACAACATTGCTGCGGTGCCCAACGAGGAATTTCGCCTCGACCCCGTCGACTACGCGGCGGCCGAGGATCAGGGCGAGATCATCGCCATCGTCCACTCCCACCCCGACGCCACCAGCCGGCCGTCGCCCCACGACCTGGCCATGTGCGAAGCCACGGCATTGCCCTGGCACATCCTGTCTTGGCCAGAGGGCGACCTGCGCACACTGTTACCGCGAGGCAATACCCCGTTGTTGGGCCGCCCCTTCGTGCATGGCGCCTGGGATTGCTGGCAAACCTGCGCCGACTGGTACCAGCGCGAATGGGGCCTGGAGTTTCCTCCGTTCCAGCGCGAGGACGGTTGGTGGGAAGACACCAACGGCCCGAGCCTTTACGAACAGGCCTATGAAGTCAATGGATTCGTGCGCGTTGACCGCCCACAGCGGGGTGACTTGATTGTCATGGCAGTGGGCAGAACAGCGCATCCGAACCATGCGGGCATTTTTCTCGGTGCTGATGGCGGGTTGCCGGGGGAGGTGTCTAGGGTGCATGGGGCAGGGCCGTTCTTGCTGCACCATTTGTATGGGAAACCGTCGGAGGTGATTGTGTTTGGGGGGCCTTGGTTGGGGCGGGTGAGGTTGGTGCTGCGGCATTGGGGCGCAAAGGCGCAAGGCGTGTAAGGAACAGCGTTTCAATCGCCAGAAATATGAGAGAGGCAACCTATGGCAGCCACGGCAATACATTACCAACCACTGACTGTTATCAAACTGTCCGGGTCACTTGCCAACAAGTTTGGACGCATCCATCGGCGGCAACTCGACTCGGGTAAGGCTTGGGAGGCGTTCAATGCGCTGAAGGCAACTTTGGACGGTTTTGCGCAAGAAGTACTGCGGCTAAGCCGACTTGGGATGAAGTTCGCTATCTTCAGAAACGGGAGAAACGTAAACGAAAGTTCGTTTAATCGTGGCGGGACTCAGGAACTTCGTATAGTGCCGGTCTTATCGGGCAGCAAACGAGCAGGTGCCTTTCAGGTCATATTAGGCGCTGTGCTTGTCGTTGCCGGTGCAATTACCCATAACCCCACACTCATTATCAACGGCGGGGTGATGATGTTAGGCGGCGTCGTCCAGATGCTCAGCCCCCAGGCCACAGGCCTGAAACAAAGTGCCTCCCCCGAAAACCTCCCGTCCTACGCCTTCGGCAGTGCCAAGAACACCACCGCCAGCGGCAACCCCGTGCCCATCTGTATCGGTGAGCGTCGTTGGGGTGGGGCCATCGTGTCGGCGTCGATCTACGCCGAAGACAAGACCTGACAACCGCGCTAGAACGCAGGCCGCCAACAAGACGGTTTTTCGCCTGGAGGAAACCATGGGCACAGTACAGAACATCGAGATTAGCGGCGCCAAGGGGGGCAGCGGCAGCGTCAAGACACCGGTCGAGGCCTCCGACAGCCTGCGCTCTACCAACCTGGCCAAGATCCTGATCGCGGTGGGCGAGGGCGAGTTTGAAGGCACGCCTACCGACGCCGACATCTACCTCGACAACACGCCGATTCAGGATGCCAGCGGCAATGTGAATTTTCCCAATGTGAAGTGGGAGTGGCGCTCGGGGAGCGTCGACCAGTCCTACATTCCCGGTATCCCGTCGGTGGAAAACGAGACCACCGTGAACGTCGAGCTGCACAGCGACACGCCCTGGGTGCGCTCCATCAGCAACACCCAGCTGTCTGCTGTGCGAGTCCGCCTGGCCTGGCCCGCACTGCAAAAGCAGGATGACGAAGGCAACGTCGGCGGTTACCGCATCGAATACGCCATTGACGTGGCCACCGACGGTGGCGCCTACCAGACCGTGCTCGACGAGGCGGTGGACGGCAAGACCACCACCCGCTACGAGCGCTCGCGGCGCATCGACCTGCCAGCGGCCACCAGCGGCTGGCAGATTCGTGTGCGGCGCCTCACCCCCAACCAGAACACCAATAAGATCGCCGACAGCATGCTGGTGGCGGGCTACACCGAGGTCATCGACGCCAAGCTGCGTTACCCCAATACCGCGCTGCTGTACATGGAGTTCGATGCCGAGCAGTTCAGCAGCATCCCAGCGGTAACCGTGCACTGCAAAGCGCGCAAGTGGCCGGTGCCGACCAACTACGACCCCATCGCCCGTACGTACAGCGGCGTCTGGGACGGTACCTTCAAGCAGGCCTGGACCAACAACCCTGCATGGATCACCTTCGGCATCTGCACCGAGGACCGCTTCGGGCTGGGCAAACGCATCAAGTCGTGGATGGTCGACAAGTGGGAGCTGTTCCGCATCGCCCAATACTGTGACCAGCAGGTACCTGACGGCGCCGGTGGCAGCGAGCCGCGCTTCCTGTGTGACATGAACCTGCAGGCCAAGGCCGACGCCTGGTCCCTGCTGCGCGATATCTCCGGCATTTACCGTGGCATGACCTACTGGGCCCAGGGCCAGTTGATCATGCAGGCTGACATGCCCCGGGCGCAGGAATACGACTACGTCTTCACCCGCGCCAATGTCATCGGTGGCAGCTTTTCCTACGGCGGCGCCTCGGCCAAGACCCGCTACACTCGCGCGCTGGTCAGCTACGACAACCCGGCCAACAACTACGACACCGACGTCATCGCCTATTCCGACCTGGACCTGCAACGCCGCTTCGGCGACAAACCCACGGAAATCAGCGCCATCGGCTGCACCCGCGCCTCCGAGGCCCAGCGCCGGGGCAAATGGGTAGTAATGAGCAATAATCAGGACCGCACGGTGAGCTTCACCACGGGTATGGAAGGCCAGATCCCGTTGCCGGGGCACATCATCCCTATCGGCGACTCGCTGCTGGCAGGTCGCGAAATCGCCGGACGCATCACCTCGGCCGTCGACCGTGTGATCACCCTCGATCGCGACACTGAGGCCAAAGCCGGCGACCGCCTGATCATTAACCTGCCCAGCGGCCAAGCTGAAGGCCGTACCGTGCAAAGCGTCAGCGGCCGTGCCGTCACCGTCACCACCGCCTATAGCGAAGCGCCAGCCGCACAACTGCAATGGGCCCTGGACGCCGACGACCTGGCGATTCCGCTGTACCGCGTGCTGAAGGTTTCCCGCACCACCGAAGGCAATTTCGACATCAGCGCGCTGCAGTACCAACCAGACAAATTCGACCACATCGACACCGGCGCGCGCTTGGAAGAAAAACCCATCAGCGTGCTCCCCATCAGCGTCGTCCCGGCGCCGACCGACATCACCCTGGTCACAACCACCGGCATCGCTCAGGGCCTGGCCGTCACCACCCTGACCATCAGCTGGCCCGCCGTTTCGGGCGCCGTGGGTTATGACGTGGAATGGCGCAAGGACCGCGGCAACTGGATCAAGGCGCAGCGCACGGGTGCCAACAGCGTCGACGTGGTCGGGATCTACGCTGGCGGTTACGTTGCGCGCGTAAGGGCTGTGAGTACGTTCGATGTTTCGTCCGTATGGAAAACTTCGCTGCTTATCCAACTAAAAGGCAAGGAGGGAGTGCCACCGGCAGTCACTTCGCTGGTCACCAATAGCTTGCTGTTCGGCATCGGGCTGAAGTGGGCATTCCCTGCTGGCGCCGAAGATACCCAGCGAACCGAACTCTGGTACGGGCCTACCACCGACCTGAATGCGGCGGCCAAACTTGCGGACCTTGCCTATCCCCAGAGTGACTACAGCCTGCAAAGTCTCAAGGCCGGCGCGGAGTTCTTTTTCTGGGCGCGGTTGGTGGATCGCACGGGCAATATTGGGCCTTGGTACCCGCAGGGCACTGGAGTAGCGGGGCAGGCGAGTGCCGAGGCCGCGCCAATTCTCGAGCTGATTGCCGGGCAGATTGGTGAGACCGAGCTGGGGCAGGGGTTGCGCGAAGAGATCGGCAAGATCCCAGGTCTGCAAGATCAGCTCGATGCCCTAGATAACATCCTTGTCTATGCCGCCGACAAGACCTACGCCGCAGGTGATACGGTGCAAATGGGGCAGCGGCTCTATCAGGCGACTCAAGCGGTCCCTCAGGAAACACCACCGCCGAATCCTGCTTATTGGCTCGACATCGGCCAAGCGGTAAAAGACGTCAACGGATTGGCCGAACAGATCGTCAACAACACCGCTGACATTACCGAACTCGAAGGCGTGATCAATGCCCAGGCCTCGACCCTGCAGGTACTGCGTGCGGCATCCCGTGTCGAAGATGATGACGGCAGTCTTGCCGACGCCCTGAACGGCTGGAAGGCAACTGCGAACATCGCCCAGGAAAGCAAGGTCCGCACTTCCGAAAATGAAGCGTTCGCCCGGCGCCTGACCACCGTGGACGCTCGCTTGGGTATCAATGATTCGAGCATCACCGAGATTGCACAGGTAGTGGCGACCAATCAGTCCAGCACCGCCAACAAGTTGGATAGCCTCGTCGCATCTGTAGGGGAAAACGCAGCGAAGATTCAGCAAACCTCCACGGCCTACGGTGATACAAGCGGCAAATTATCGACGATGTGGTCAGTGAAGATGCAGGTCAATGCTAACGGGCAATACGTGGCGGCGGGTATCGGTTTGGGGGTCGAAAACACAATGGCGGGGTTACAGAGTCAGTTTATTGTCAGCGCGGATAGATTCACGGTGGTGAACTCGGTAGAGGGTGGAGTTTCATTTGTGCCGTTTGCAGTACAGAACGGGCAGGTGTTTATGAATTCAGCGTTTATTCAGGATGGGAGTATTACTAACGCCAAGATCGGGAGCTATATACAGTCTAATAATTATGTGTCGGGAATCACCGGGTGGCGGTTGTTTTTTGATGGAACCTTTGAAATTAACGGCTCAGTGCCAGGGCAAGGGCGATCTATTCAGACGCATAGATCATTGCGATTCTGGGATGCAAATAACGTCAAGCGTCTTCAGTTGGGAGATTTGACAGAGTGAGTTATGGTCTTAACGTGTTTGATGCGAATGGGGCCCAAACTCTCGGTATGAGCGACTTTACTCTACAGAAATTGGCAGTGATGAATATTCCGGCAATGTCGTCATCTGGCAAAGGGGTCCGATCAGACTACATAATCATGGATGTGCCTGGTTATGATCCGAGTACGTGCTACGTAGTCATCACTCCCGCAATTTATTCAAGTGGGCAACCTGGGTATCCTGATTCCTGGGGTGTCATGCCAACTTATAAAGATCTAGGTGGGTCGAAAATCGGGTTGTGTACTTATGCTAACTATCGGACTTCAACGAACGGTGGTGCCGACTATTTTGATTTTTGGGTTTCAAAAGTCGCGCCTTGTGTTGTGGAAGTTGTGAGGGTGGTCTAATGTCCTACGGAATATCAGTTGTTAATGATTACGGATCCATTATCGTGGATAGTGATTATAAGGTTATGGTTTTTTCTGAGAGGGGTACTTTTAGAATAACGTCTAAGTACACTGATAAAGAAGGTGGTGGGGTTGTTGTCTTTGTCCGCGCTATTCTCACGCAGGAACCGCCTCAGGTGTTTTTAAGATGTGTGTCGGGGGTTCATAATAATCTTGGTATATATATTACAATGTTAGGTGCGGCTGGGGCGTGGACCGGCTTTAAAATTACCTCCGCCGTCAGGGGTGGGAAGTCACTGCAAAATTACTTAGTTGAATATGTTTCTTGTAAGTACGCTGATCAGCCCTGTGCAACATCCTATGGGATGGAGATTCGCAATGCTAATGGCAATATCGTTTTTTCTTCCAGTGATAGAATTGTGAAATATGGAAAATTCGCGAAAAATTGGGTTTTGACATCGGGCATTGGTGTGGATGTTTATGAAAGCGGCTTGGTGATTGATCTCGATGATTTCGTTTGTGTCTCTGCCATGGATCGGGGCGTCATGTGGTTTGGTCAGCACTCAAATTACGCTGGTATGACGATCCTCGCTGGCGGTGTCCCTGTGTTGCGTATTCATAATGATGTAAGTACGGCGGGGGGGAATTGGTACTACCAAGGCGTGAATGGTACCTCTTTTGCGGTACCGGTCTGTAAATTTCCACTTTCGCGGTATTATAATTAATTAACGGTTTTTTGCTGTTGGTTGGTGTATTCAGATCTTATTATTTTTAGATGTTCTGTCAGGATTTGTTGGGGTTGGTGGTTGACTGGGTTGCTTTACTTTATAACTGCATAAGGAAGGTGTATGTCTTGGTATAGGACGGGTGTTGTTGATGTTGTGCAGAACTCTACCGCGGTCACCGGTATCGGTACGACCTTCGCCGCAAATGGCCGTGTCGGCGATGCCTTCTTGGGGCCTGATGGCCGCTGGTACGAAGTGGTTAATATCGCAAGTGATACGCTGTTATCTATCATGCCAGCCTATCGGGGCGACACGGTCAATGCTGGCGATTACTCAATTGCACCGATGCAGGGGTACGTGAAAGTTGCAGCCGATCAACTACGGTCAGTTGTTAGCGAGTACGGCGGCAAGTTGGCAGCCCTTGGCGAGACGGCGAACTACGACATTCTTCCTATCGCGAACGGCGGAACAGGGGGCAGCGATGGCTCCAGTGCTTTGGCGGCGCTAGGTGCTCTGCCGTTGTCCGGGGGCACGTTGCGAGGAACGGTAAACCGTGCACCGCCGACGTCGCTTGCATCGGCAGCGAGTGTCTCCATCGGTGCGGCCGCAGCAAATACTATCAGCATTACAGGTACTACTACCGTTACCTCGTTCGACGTTGTTGGTGCTGGTGCGCGCCGCACCTTGATCTTTGCAAATGTACTGACACTGGTGCATAACGCAACAAGTCTGATTTTGCCGGGTGCTGTTAATATCATATGTGCCCCAGGGGACGTTGCGGAGATGGAATCACTTGGCAGCGGCAACTGGAAGTGCCTGAGCTATTTTCGGGCTGCTGAGATACCGGATGTAGTCAGGTCCGTAGCTCAGGGCGGCACTGGTGCGAATACACCGCAGTCGGCCTTGAGCAACATCGGGGGCGCGCCCCGAAAGAATCTACTCATCAACGGGAACTTCGATGTATGGCAACGTGGGGCTTCAGCGACTGGTAATGGATATTTGTCCGCGGACCGCTGGGCACATTACGCATCCGTTTCTACCCACACCATTAGTCGCCAGCCATTTGCCGTTGGGCAAAGTGGAGTTCCTAATAACCCTAATTGGTTTCTGTCTACTGCGGTGGTGAGTGGGAATACGGCGTCAAGCTTTGAGTACCTTGCGCAAGGTATTGAGGATGTGACGTTGTCGTCGGGAAGGGTCGTCACTTTGTCTTTCTGGGCGATGGCTACAACCGCAGGCAAAAGCCTGTCCTTTGACTTTTACCAGAGCTTTGGAACCAATGGTAGTGGTTCTGTAACGGGTATTGGGGCAGCGAAGGTTACTTTAACGACAGGTTGGGTTCAGTATACCGCGACCGTCTCGATTCCGTCGGTGTTGGGAAAAACAATAGGCACGAATAACGCACTGTTTGTAAGGTTCTGGCTGGACGCGGGGGCCAACTATGCGGTGCAAGCTTCTTCATTGGGAAATCAGTCGTTGACACTTTACCTATCGCAAGTGAAGGTGGAGTATGGCTCGCTGGCATCTGATTGGGAACCGCGTAGCTATGCGGAGGAGCTTCGCCTCTGTCAGCGATATTATGAGCGTGTTAATGGTACGGTTGCCACTAACCAGCCTCGCTATTTTCTGCAGCGGTACAAGGTAGATAAGCGCGCCGTTCCTGCATTGACGTTGGTTTCGGGAAGCACTGGCGGCGCGGACTATATTAATGGCGGTGCTGACTCGTTCGGCTCTTTGCGCTGTCCGGCAGGGACATTAGCTACCACTGACGCCGATTGGGTTCTAGCATCTGACGCGGAGATTTAAATGAGCGCTTATCAACTTACCTCCGATCCTGACGTCGTTTTGCTGGACGGAATTACCGTCGTTCCTCGCGGCCATCGATGGTGGGATGATTATCAAATTTGGTTAGCGGGTGGCAATACTCCTGCACCGTTCGAGCAACAGCCTGAGTCTTCCATACCCACGGTGGCTGAACTTCAGTCCCAGTTGGCGTTTATCCAACATCGGCTGGCGCAGTTGGCAGGCCAGGCAAACGCTGACCAATCGATAACCCCTTAGCTCGTGTGTTCTCACGATAAAGACTTAACCATCCGTCTCCTCGTCAAGTCATTTTTTTGGCTGGTGACAAATAAAAATTTACGGCTCCTTCTTTCGGGATGTGACTCGTGAATTCAAAGTCTCGAAGTTTAAGCAAAAGGGCGTTTCATGAGCCAATTCCTCACTACTTTAAAAACCGAACAACTCGGCAAATGGCAACACCGCCTTCTCGATGACCTTGTTCTTGACGATGACGAGGTAGGACTTATCACCGTTCCACGCGGCTTCATCACTGACTTCGCGACCCTCAATCCCTTGCATAATCCGGTGTTTTTCCCCGGCTTCGCCCTTGTCTCCGGCTATGGCAATTACGCCGCCGCTGTGCACGATTGGCTGTATGCCACCGAACAATTCAGTCGCAAGGTCAGCGACGGCGTGTTTTATCGCGCCCTGCGAGCTGAAGGGATTGCGCAGTGGCGCGCGGGGTTGTTCTGGGTTGGGGTGCGGGTGGGCGCGGCGGGTCATTATTCCGACTCTGCTGGTGAATCGAAGTCACAAAACATCCGAGGCTGAAACATCAAGGACGTTCTAGTGCAGGAAGATGAATATGCCATGGGAAACAACAGGGACGGTTTCGATCGCCCAGTATTCAAATGCTGTTAACGGAACGGGCACCTCTTTTATCACGACTGGGCGAGTTGGCGACGCTTTTCGTCGGCCGGATGGTGCCTGGTACGAAGTTGTAAACATCGCAAGCGACTCGGCTGTCTCAATTGCTCCCGCCTATCAGGGTATCACCGTCTCAGGCGGTAATTATGCGCTGGCGCCCATGCAGGGGTATGTGAAGGAGTCGGCCGATCAGTTGCGGGCTATCGTCAACGGTATCGGCAGCAAAATTGCTGACTTGGAGGCCACTGGTAATGATGAGGTTCTGCCGGTCGCGAAGGGAGGCACAGGCAGGTCAGACGCACGAAGCGTTTTCGCTGAGCTGGGTGTCCAGGCGCCTGCCGCGCTTTTCAGCGCCCAAGGTCTTTACTTGGGGTGGAACGGCGAAGCAGGGCATGGGGGGGCTGCAAACTTTACTTGCAATGAGGGAGGCGGAGCCGGCGGTGTCACCTGGCGTAGTGTCAATGCAGATAATTCAGTATCCGGGCCGACGCTGGTCTATGGATACGATGGCACGTTGACCGTTCCTTCGGCTGTGTCGACTCCGAAGATTACCGGGCTAACAACAGCAATTTCTGTCGGTCAAGGTGGCACTGGTGCAACGGGGAAGGGGCTCGCAAATCTTGGGGGACAGTCTAAACGCGCCAGTCTCAGCGCACTTTCGTTCGACTCTTCCTCGGCCAATCAGGTGCCTTATTTCAATGTCGCTTCGACTACGGCGCTAATGACGGTGACGCCGTTCATGCGCACGGTTTTGGACGATCCGACTGCAGCCATTGCGTGCGATATGCTAGGCCTTTCCTCAGGGCTGTACTCGGAAAATTTTTATACGATAAATGCGATAGGCCCAAATGGCGGTACTGGTACTGGTACTGGTCTGACTGCTTGCCGTCGAGCCGGGCGTGTTGCTCTGGGGAAATGTTAATGCCCATCACTGAGCAGCAATTGTTGCAAATCCTTCCAGATGCCCGCCCCGTAGCGGGCATTTTTTTGCCTGCGCTGAACCAGGCCATGCAGCGCTATCGGATCGATTCCACGGTACGCGTTGCCGCATTCCTGGCCCAGGTGGGCTACGAGTCGGCCAGTTTTCTCCGGCTGGTCGAGAACCTGGACTACAGCGCTGAGCGTATTCGCCAGTTGGGCACGGCGTCGCCAGTCGGTTCGCGCTGGCGTTCGCTGGTGCCGTTGGCCGAGCAGTTGGCGCGTAACCCCAAGGTGCTGGGGGAGGCGGTTTACGCCGGTCGGTTGGGCAATGACGTGGCGGGCGATGGTTATCGCTTTCGTGGTCGCGGTTTGATTCAACTGACGGGCAAGGGGCGTTATCGCCTGGCTGGGCAGGCGCTGGGTGAGGATTTAATTGCCCAGCCTCAATGGCTGGAAACACCAGAGGGCGCCGCGTTGTCCGCCGCCTGGTTCTGGGCCGATAACGGCCTCAATGAATTGGCCGATGCCGGTCGCTTTGCCCAGATTACCCGGCTTGTTAATGGCGGCCTCAATGGCGCGCGCCAGCGCGAGCTGCTGCGTGACCGTGCGGCGGCCGTGCTGGCGCAGGCCGAATTTCCGCGCTATGCCGCGCAACCGGCGGCTGCGCCCATCACTATGGAGACTAATGCATGAACCTGTCGCAACTCAAAGCCAATGGCGCTTTCGTCGACACCCAACGGGTGCGCAAGGAGCTGCTCTGGACCCGCGTCGACCCGCATACCGGTGAAACTGTCAGCGACACCCTGGTGCTGCAGGTGCGCCGCCAGTCGTTCGGAGTGATCGAGCGGTTGTTCGTGGCCGGGGAGGGTGAGCAGAGTCGTAACGCACGCTTTATCGCGGCGTCGGTCAGCTTGGGCGAAGAAGGTGAAGAGCTTTCCTACGACGACGCCTACAGCCTCGACCCTGGGCTGGGTTTTCTGATTCTCAATGCCGTGAATGAAGTCAACGGCACGGGAGGCAGCGCCGCAAAGCGCTGACGGCCGCCGATGAGTTCTGGCACGAGCTGGTGCTGAACGGTGTGGGCGGCCGCACCATCGCCGAGGCTAAGGAGCGGCTTAGTTACCAAGAGGCACTGGCCTGGGAACAGTACTTGGCGCGCTACGGCTCGCTGCACCCGGGGCGTCGGCTGGAGGCCAGCAGCGCCACGGTGGCGCTGCAGGTTCATCGGCTGGGTGGTGGCAGCGCTGAGCTGGCTGATTTCATGCCCCACGAAACGCGCCAGGGGCTATCGCTCGAGCGGGCGATGGAACAGTGGTGTTGAACATTTTTGATTCAAGGGAGTAGGGCTATGGCGACTCAGGGAAGCTTGACGGTGGACATCAGCGGGCTGGATCAGGCATTTGCCGCGGTCACCAAGGTGGTGAACCAGCGCATCAGTGACATGCAGAGAGATTTTGAGGCCGCGGGTGCGGCCATTGGGCTGTCGTTCAGCAATGCTGCAAAAAGCGCCTCGCAACAGGCGGCGGGCTCCATGGCAAAGTTCAGTGATGCCTTTCAGCCTGCCAGCGACAGTCTCGAGGAGGCGATCAAGAACAATGCGCAACTGGGACAAATGCTCAAGGATAGCGCTCGCAAGCAGTCGGACTACACCACTGCATCGGTATCGGTGCCGAGCAATGCCAATATTCTCAGCATATCCGGTGCCGTGGAGGCGGCGCAGGTGGGGATGGGCACGCGGCAGTCGGCGCTGGCCAAGCAGTTTGGCGATAACGACACGACCTTTGCCAAAGCGCGGCAGGCACTCGACAAACAATATAAGGGCGATACTGATGCCCCGGACTATCAGAAAGATCTCGCTAACTTGGCCGCCGATCATGCGCAGATGGCCACGCAAATCCAGGCCAACTACGACGAAATGACCAAGTCCCTAGGCGACTGGACCAGCGGGGCCTCTGCCGCGTGGCAGGACTATCTCAATTCCGCCGGTAACGTTGCGGGCAAGACCAAGACCATGTTCGCCAGCGCTTTCAGCGACATGGACGACGCTGTCTACAACTTCGCCATGACGGGCAAGTTTTCGTTTTCCGACTTCGCCAAGTCGGTGATTGCGGACATGGCAAAGATTGCGGCCAAGACGGCGACATCGAGTGCGTTGAGTTCGTTGTTGAGCATGGCGGGTAGCGCGGTGATGTCGTTGTTTGGCAGCGGCACCACGACGTCGACGACGTCTGTGCTGGGCGGCACGGATTTTAGCCCGCAACTCAACACCTCGGGCTTGACCTATACGCCGCCGATTGCGTACGCCAACGGCGGCGCCTTCACCAACTCCGTCGCCACCAGCCCCACCGTCGTCCCCATGGCCTTGTTCGGCGAAGCCGGTCCTGAAGCCATCATGCCGCTGAGCCGCGCCCCTGATGGTTCGTTGGGCGTACTGGCCGCCGGCGGTGGCCAGGCGTCCAGCAGCAACCAAGTGGTCATCCAGCAGACCATCAACGTTGGCGACAGCCAGGCCTCCGCCATTAGCGGGGTCAAGAGCCAGGACCTGACCAACGCCTACGCCGTTGCGGCGCGCCAGGGCGCTTCCGAGCAGATCGCCCGAGACCTGCAGCCCGGCGGCCGGATCTGGTCGGCGATCAATGGTCGTTGATTCCCACAG
This sequence comes from uncultured Gammaproteobacteria bacterium, assembly GCA_963816515.1. Classification (GTDB taxonomy): domain Bacteria; phylum Pseudomonadota; class Gammaproteobacteria; order Pseudomonadales; family Pseudomonadaceae; genus Aquipseudomonas. Next base: position 3,859,937 of record CAWFKX010000001.1, read on the forward strand.
AACTTGAGGAAATACCCATGAGCATGGAAACCTTTACTTGGGCGCCGAAAGTCGAGCCGGTCGGCACCGTGGAGTTTCGCCTGCGCAGTGCGCAGTTTGGCGATGGCTATCAGCAACAGGTGGCTGACGGCCTCAACAGCAAAAGCCAGTCCTGGCCGTTGACCTTTGTCGGCGACGAGGTGCTGATCAGGGCCATCGCCGGCTTTCTCGACCGTCATGGCGGCGCGCGTTCGTTCCAGTGGACGCCGCCGCTGGGCGACCTGGGCCTTTACCGTTGCAAGAGCTATCAGCCGACGCCCCGAGGGGCCGGGCTGTACAGCCTGACCGCGACCTTCGAGCAAAGCTTCGCGCCTTGAGCGGCTCGATGTAATTACCTGAAGGAAATTTCCCAAGCCGACCATCGGCCTGCAATCCCCCGCCCCAAGGCTGTCTCGCCTGCCGCCCCTGGTGTACGGTAGCGGCAATTTCCCGCTGCCAAGGAGTACACCGATGGACCTGATCACTGAACTGTCGCAATCGCTGGGTGACGGCCTCAAGGGCCTGAAGATGCAGGTGACCACCGCCGAATCCTGCACCGGCGGTGGCATCGGCGAGGCGATCACGCGCATCTCGGGCAGTTCGGCCTGGTTCGAAGTCGGGTACATCACCTATTCCAATGCCCAGAAAAGCGCCCAGCTGGGCGTGGCGCCCGAACTGTTCGCCAGTGTCGGCGCGGTCAGCCGCGAGGTGGTCGAGGCCATGGCGCTGGGCGCGCGGGATCGCAGCGGGGCGCGGTTTTCGGTGGCGGTGAGCGGTATCGCCGGGCCGGACGGCGGCACGCCGGACAAGCCGGTGGGTACCGTGTGGCTGGCCTGGGCCGACGCGCGGCAGGTGGTTTCCGAGCGTCGGCAGTTCGCCGGCGACCGTGAAGATGTCCGCCGACAAACGGTAAAGGCCGCGCTAGAGGGGCTGATACGTCTTGTAGCAGCAGAAATCTCAACACGGGGGTAGGCGCGCGGCAATGCCTGTGGAATAATACTGGCTACTTATACAGGTGTTATGGCCGTCAGGCCTTATTGATTACGAGAGGACTTCAATGGACGACAACAAGAAGCGTGCCTTGGCTGCGGCCCTGGGTCAGATCGAACGTCAATTCGGTAAAGGCGCCGTCATGCGCATGGGTGACCACGACCGTCAGGCGATCCCGGCCATCTCCACCGGCTCCCTGGGCCTGGACATCGCCCTGGGCATCGGCGGCCTGCCGAAAGGCCGTATCGTCGAGATCTACGGTCCTGAGTCGTCGGGTAAAACTACGCTGACCCTGTCGGTGATCGCCCAGGCTCAGAAAATGGGCGCCACCTGCGCCTTCGTCGACGCCGAGCACGCGCTGGACCCTGAATACGCCGGCAAACTGGGCGTCAACGTCGACGACCTGCTGGTCTCGCAGCCGGACACTGGCGAACAGGCCCTGGAAATCACCGACATGCTGGTGCGCTCCAACGCCGTTGACGTGATCATCGTCGACTCCGTGGCGGCCCTGGTACCCAAGGCCGAGATCGAAGGCGAAATGGGTGACATGCACGTCGGCCTGCAGGCGCGTCTGATGTCCCAGGCGCTGCGTAAAATCACCGGTAACATCAAGAACGCCAACTGCCTGGTTATCTTCATCAACCAGATCCGCATGAAGATCGGCGTCATGTTCGGCAGCCCGGAAACCACCACCGGTGGTAACGCGCTGAAGTTCTACGCCTCGGTGCGTCTGGACATCCGCCGTACTGGCGCGGTGAAGGAAGGCGACGAAGTGGTTGGTAGCGAAACCCGCGTCAAGATCGTCAAGAACAAGGTGGCTCCACCGTTCCGTCAGGCCGAGTTCCAGATCCTCTACGGCAAGGGTATCTACCTCAACGGCGAGATCATTGACTTGGGCGTGGCTCACGGCCTGCTGGAAAAATCCGGTGCCTGGTACAGCTATCAAGGCAGCAAGATCGGTCAGGGCAAGGCCAACTCGGCCAAGTTCCTGGCGGACAACCCGGAAATCGGTGCGGCCCTCGAGAAGCAGATTCGCGACAAGCTGCTGACTGGCGGTGTCGATGCCAAGAAAGCCCCTGTGGTCGAAGCTGAAGCCGAAGACGAAGTGGTAGACGCGGACGTCGATTTCTAATCACGTCATGCCTGTCATCCTGGATACACCCGTCGCTGTGCGACGGACTGCAATGGACCTGCTCGCGCGACGCGAGCACGGTCGGGTCGAGCTGACGCGCAAGTTGCGTCAGCGCGGCGCCCCCCCGAACTGATCGACCAGGAACTCGACCGTCTAACGGAAGAGGGGCTGTTGTCCGAATCCCGTTACCTTGAAAGCTTCATCAGCTACCGTGCCCGCTCCGGTTATGGGCCTGTGCGTATTCGTGAAGAGTTAGGCCAGCGCGGCCTGCAGCGTGCGGATGTCGAGCAGGCGTTGCGTGAGTGCGGCTTCGACTGGGCCACCCAGCTGATGGACGTGTGGCAGCGCAAGTTCGCCGGCCAGCGGCCGACGGACCCGCGCAGTCGTGCCCAGCAGACGCGCTTTCTCAGCTACCGCGGCTACCCGCTGGAGATGATCGGCCGCTTGCTCAGCGGCCGAGATCTGGACGACTGATTCGTCAGCACGCTCAGGTGACTTTCACGGTCTCTCGTGGGCGTGTGCCGGTGCTTGTGGCCAAGTTGGTCGCAGGCGCCGTCGCCCAGTTTTCCTCCCGGTTCAGGTAATCCACCAGCTCGCGCAGGCGGCCGTTGTCGCGCCCGTTGAAAGTGAACGCCAGGCGTGTCAGGTGGCTGAACTGCGGTTCGTCGTACGCTTCGCCATCGTAGGCATGCTGGTGAAAGGTATCGCTCAGGCACAGGTCGGCGAACTGCTGCTGGACCTGGCCAAGGGCCTGCTCGCTCAGCGCATGCTGCAGGCGAATCACAAACAGGTTCTTGAGCCACCGGCTGGAATGGAAGTTGGCGTAGAAGCGGTTGATCTCGTCCACGGCTTCCTCGGCGCTGTACACCAGGCGCACCAGTTTCAAGTCGGTGGGCAGGATGTAGTGGTTGTCACGCAACTGTTTGCCGATGAAGTCCAGGCAGTCTTGCCAGAAGCTACCACCGGGTGCATCGATCAGTACCACGGGCACCAGCGGGCTCTTGCCGGTCTGGATCAGGGTGAGGACTTCCAGTGCTTCGTCCAGGGTGCCGAAGCCGCCGGGGCACAGCACCAGGGCATCGGCCTCCTTGACGAAGAACAGCTTGCGGATAAAGAAAAAATGGAAGGGCAGCACCTGGTCGGTGCCCTCGACGGTGGCGTTGGCGTGCTGTTCGAATGGCAGGGTGATGTTGAAGCCAAGACTATGAGCCAGGCCCGCACCCTCGTGGGCTGCCGCCATGATGCCGCCGCCGGCGCCGGTGATCACCATCAGGTCGGCGCTGGCCAGGGCCGCACCCAGCTCTCGAGCCTGGGCATACAACGGGTGTTCCAGGGGCGTACGTGCCGAGCCGAAGACCGTGACCTTGCGTCGGCCCTTGAACTGTTCCAGCACGCGAAACGCATGTTCCAGTTCACGCAGGGCCTGCAGGGTGATCTTGGCGTTCCAGCGGTTGCGGTCGTCCTCGGCCATGCGCAGCACAGTGAGCATCATGTCGCGGTAAAGCGCCAGGTTGGGACTGTTGGGGGCTATCAGGTTCAGCTGGTGTTCAACCTGGCGGGTAAGGTCCAGGCCATTGCTGTTGAAGTGGAGGGACAGGGACTCATTCGGTTCGTAGGGCATTCAAGCATCTCCTTCTGCATGTGAGCCTTTGGCCATGCCAAGCAGTCGGCATGGCTGCGACACGCGGTGTGTCGCTGGCCGCCCAAGCTGATGCCTGGGCATTGCAGTAGCCCCCATGAAAGGGGCGGTTGAGGCAGCGGTCCTTGAACGCTGAGCGGGCGGGGATGACCTCCTCGATCCCTGTGCAACGGCGCGCTGAACAGACCCGGACCCTGCCGAACGTATGCGCTTTGACTTGATGATGTGCCCATAAACTCATGACTGGCAATCGCTTTTCAATGAAAAATATTGCCCGAATACCGCTCGTCTGAACGGATCCAATGATTCAAAAGGTCTGATTTACTGAATAAACAGAGATGGCGAAATAATGTCGCTGAAGGAAGGTTGCGCACGGAGGCCCGGGATGCAACGGATCAGCCTGGAAGTGGACAGTGAACTGTTGGGCATGTTGAGGCGATCGGCCTTGGCCAACAACGTCACGCTGGAGGAGGAATGCCTGCGCCGCCTGGATGGCACCCAGCGGCGCTCGCGGTATATGCAGGCATTGGTCGCCGAGTTGCGCGCCGATGATGCTCAACGACGCGAACGCACCGGCTGATTACTTCTTCTTGGTGGCCTTGCTGTTCAGCAGGGCGCAGTGTTCAGCGGTGTAGCGCTGGGTGGTCACGGCCAGGTTGGTATGGTTCTCGGTGAACTCGTAGCGCATGGCGGCGCCCTTTTTCATCAAGTCCAGGTAGCCTTTGTTGCTGCACACGCTGCGGCCCAGTTGCACACGCACGGCTTCGGGGTTGGCGCGCATGTTCGCGGCTTCGCCCTGTTGCACGCTGAGGTGGTCGACCAGCTCGCTGCCTTCCACGGTGTAGCCTTGGTCCAGGATGTTTTCGTTGACCTCGCGCGGGGTGCCGAGGTTGCTCTGTTCGGCAACCTGCTGAAGCAACTTGCCCAGCTCGAACTCCTGCAGCGACGCTGCTTGAGCCGCCACGGGCAAAGCCAGCAAGAGGGTAAGGGGGGCGATAAAGCGCAGCATGAAACTCTCCTGATTCGATGACTGGCCGTTGGACCAGTGACCGGTCTGTGCGTTCATAAAGCCGGCGATTATAGGGGCAAACCCGACGGATCGGCAGTCAAAGCTCTGATAAACTCTCGCCCTTTCAGGCTGGCGCGCATTGCCGGTCGTTTCTTTCGAGCCGTGCATCGCCATGTCCCACGCTGTTTCCCGCCTGCGTTCCGAGCGCCTGGCCCGTTGCGTCAAGCCATTCGTGTCACGCGGTTCGCGGGCGCCACGCTGCCCCGGCTGCCGGGTGATCTTCGACTACTGCCTGTGCAAATTCCGCCCGACGGTCGAGGCTACCTCCGCCATGTGCCTGGTGATGCATGACGTGGAGCCGCTCAAGCCGTCCAACACCGGCTGGCTGATCGCCGATGTGTTGCCGGACACCCATGCATTCATCTGGTCGCGCAAGGACGTGGATGAACAACTGTTGGCCCTGCTGGACGATCCGCACTGGCAGCCGTACATCGTCTTCCCGGGCGAATTCGTGACGCCGGAGCGGGTGGTCAGCGAGGTGGCGGTGGGCGAGGGCAAGCGGCCGCTGTTCATCCTGCTGGACGCTACCTGGACGGAGGCGCGCAAGATGTTTCGCAAGAGCCCCTACCTGGAGCGCTTCCCGGTGTTGAGCCTGGCCAGTGATCAGCTGTCGCGCTACAAGCTGCGGCGCTCCAAGCGCGATGACCATTTCTGCACGGCCGAGGTCGCGGCCCTGTGCCTGGAACTGGCAGGCGACCAGCAGGCCGCCGCGGTGCTGGATACCTGGCTGGACGTGTTCACGGGCCACTACCTGGCTGCCAAGTTCCAGCTGCCGCTGGACGAGCTGGACGAAGCCCATGCCCGCCTGCAGGCCTTGACGGTTTAAGCGGTAGCGGCCACCGGCGTGCGCTGTGGCCACAGCTGGGCGATCAGCATGCCCGCCAGCATCAGTGCGCAGCCCAGGTAGCCGCGCAGCTGCAACGATTCGCCGAGCAGCCAGGCGCCCGCGATGGCGGCGAACACTGCTTCCAGTGAGAGGATGATCGCCGCGTGGGAGGCAATCGCATCCTTTTGTGCGATCACCTGCAGGGTGTAGCCGATGCCCACGGCGACGATACCGCCATACAGCAAGGCAGGGGCGGCGGCGGTGATGGCCGTGAGGTCGATGGGCTCCATGGTCACGGCCAACACCAGGCTGACCACCGCGCACGTGGCGAACTGCAGGAACGCCAGGCGAATCGGGTCATGACGGGTGGCGAACACACCCACCAGCACCACATGGCCGCCCCACACGAACGCGCCCGCCAGTTGCAACCAGTCCCCCGAAGACACCTGGAAGTTGTCACCCACGCTCAACAGGAACATGCCCAGCACGGCCAGCCCGGCACCCAGCCAGGTACCCGTGCCGGTCTTGTGGCCCATGAGCATGCCCAGCAGCGGCACTACAATCACGTAGAGGCCGGTGATGAACCCGGAGTTGGTCACGCTGGTGAACAGCAGGCCGACCTGTTGCAGGTTGATGCCCAGCGCCAGTGCCAGGCCCATCACGATGCCGCCCAGCCACAGGCCGCGGGTCATGAAGGGCTCGCGTGCCGGTTGGCTGCCACTGCGGCCCATTACCAGCGGCAGCAAGCACAGGGAGCCGAGCGCGAAGCGCAGGCCGGAATAAAGGAAGGGGCCTATGTGGTGCATGCCGGCGGTCTGGGCGACGAAGCCGGAGCCCCAGATCATGGCGGTGAGTAACATCAGCAGGTCAGCACGCAGGGCTTGGCGACGCATGGGGCTTCTCTTGTAATGGGCGAACTTCGCTAGGCCAGCGCGAAAGCCGGGCCTGAGCGAAGCGCGATAAAAAGCGGGGCTGCGACTTTAGCCGCAAACCGCCGAACTTGACCACCCTGTCAGGCGTCGGCATCCTTGGCGCCGAATCGAGCAGCTGGCATTAGCAATCGCCAATCTTTCCGTGAGTTGGCGTTAAAATAAGCTCGAGTTGCCTCGGCAGGCGCCGACTCCTTGCGCGCCTGCACAGAACAGGATCATTAGATCGATGGCCACATACGACATCCTGATAGCCGATGACCACCCTCTTTTTCGTGGCGCCCTGCGTCAGGCCGTGACCCTGGGGCTGGGGCCTGACACCCGCCTGGTGGAAGTGGCGAGCATTGCCGAACTGGAAGCACAACTGACCGCCAAGGCCGATTGGGACCTGGTGCTGCTGGACCTGAACATGCCGGGTGCCTACGGCTTCTCCGGCCTGGTGCTGCTGCGCGGTCAGTACCCGCACGTGCCGGTGGTAATGGTGTCCGCCCAGGAAGAGGCGGCGGTGGTGGTGCGCGCCCGTGAATTCGGCGCCAGTGGCTTCATCCCCAAATCAAGCTCGCTGGAAGTGATTCAGGCCGCGGTGCGCAACGTGCTGGAGGGTGACGAGTGGTGGCCGCCCCAGGCATTCGAGGCGGTCAGCGTGTCGGACGAGGCCAAGGCTGCCAGCGCAGGGTTGGCCAGCCTTACTCCGCAACAGTTTCGGGTGTTGACCATGGTCTGCGAAGGCTTGTTGAACAAGCAGATCGCCTACGAGCTGAGCGTATCCGAAGCCACGATCAAGGCGCACGTCACCGCAATTTTCCGTAAACTCAACGTGCGCACCCGGACTCAGGCGGCGCTGCTCTTGCAACAACTTGAGTCAATTTCGTCATCGTGAGGCACTTTGCCTTCACATTATTTTGACGAAACCTGAACTAGCTTGCCCCTTTTCTCCTGCAACAGTTGACCATCCATGTCTCCATATAAAGGCCAGACCGGCCTGAAACGTATTTTCAACGCCACCGGTTATTCGCTGGACGGCCTGCGTGCCGCCTTCGTCGGCGAAGCCGCGTTCCGCCAGCTGGTGCTGCTCAACGTGGTGCTGGTGCCCGTGGCGTTCATGCTGCATGTCAGCCGTGTCGAGCGCGCCGTGCTGATCGCCGTGTGCCTGCTGGCGCTGATTGTCGAGCTGTTCAACTCGGCGGTGGAGGCGGCCATCGACCGCATTTCCCTGGACCGCCACCCGCTGTCCAAGAACGCCAAGGACATGGGCAGCGCCGCGCAATTCGTGGTGTTGTGCATGATTGCCCTGGTGTGGGGCATTATCCTGCTCTGATCAGGGAATAGCCGGCAGCACGATCTCGTCGCTGCGCTGCACCCCGGCGGTGAAGGCGCGACACAGTTCGAGAAACTCGCGCATGGCCTGGGTCTGATACTTTTGCTTGTGCCAGATGAAGAAGAATTCCCGGGTGAGGTCCAGTTCCGGGGTTTCCACGGGCACCAGGCTGCCGCGCCGGAAGGCGTCACGCAGCGCCAGGCGCGAGATGCAACCGATGCCCAGCCCCGATTCCACCGCACGCTTGATGGCTTCGGTGTGCTCGAGTTCCAGGCGTACATTGAGGTTGGAGCGGTGATGGCGCATGGCTTGGTCGAAGGTCAGGCGTGTGCCTGAGCCTTGTTCGCGCAGGATCCACGCCTCGCGGGTCAGTTCTTCCATGCTCGCCCGGCCCCGTGCGGCCAGCGGGTGGCGCGGCGCGCAGAACACGACCAGCTCGTCGGCCACCCACGGCTGCACTTCGATGTCCGGGTGGTTGCAATCGCCCTCGATCAGGCCCAGGTCAATTTCATAGTGCGCCACTTGATGCACGATGTTGGCGGTGTTCTGCACATGCAATTTCACCTGGCTTTCCGGGTGCACCTGCATGAAGCTGCCGATCAGCAGCGTGGCCAGGTAGTTGCCGATGGTCAGCGTAGCGCCTACCGCCAGCGAGCCAAAACCGGATTTGCCGTTGAGCAGGTCTTCGATTTCCTTGGCCTGGTCAAGCAGCGCCACCGCCTGTGGCAGCAGTTGATGCCCCAAGGCGTTGAGGCTCAGGCGTTTACCGGCGCGGTCGAACAACTGGCAGCTGGACTGGCGCTCCAGTTCGGTGATGGAGGTACTGGCGGCCGATTGCGACAGCGCCAGCAGGCTGGCGGCGCGGGAAACACTTTCCTGCTGGGCCACGGCGACGAAAACCTGGAGCTGGCGTAGAGTAAATCGCATATCGATATAACCGATAACCCATATCTTGATAATTCAATTAACAGATATTGTCGCTGCCGCTAGAATATTGCGCAATCGCGCTCTCGTTCGGCGCACGCGTTTTCTGAGGAGCCCCCGTACATGAGCAACATGAACCACGAACGTGTACTCAGTGTCCATCACTGGAATGACACCCTGTTCAGCTTCAAGTGCACCCGCGACCCGGGCCTGCGCTTCGAGAACGGTCAGTTCGTGATGATCGGCCTGCAGCAACCCAACGGCCGCCCGCTGATGCGCGCTTACTCCATCGCCAGCCCGAACTGGGAAGAGCATCTGGAATTCTTCAGCATCAAGGTGCCGGACGGCCCGCTGACTTCCCAGTTGCAGCACCTGAAGGAAGGCGACGAGATCATCATCAGCAAGAAGCCCACCGGCACGCTGGTACTCGATGACCTCAAGCCAGGCAAGCACCTGTACCTGCTGAGCACCGGCACTGGCCTGGCGCCTTTCATGAGCGTCATCCAGGACCCGGAAACCTACGAGCGTTTCGAGAAGGTCATTCTCTGCCACGGCGTGCGCTACGTGAACGAAGTCGCCTACCGCGAGTTCATCACCGAGCACCTGCCGCAGAACGAGTTCTTCGGTGAAGCATTGCGCGAGAAGCTGATCTATTACCCTACCGTCACCCGCGAGCCGTTCGAGAACGAAGGCCGCCTGACCGACCTGATGCGCAGCGGCAAACTGTTCAGCGACATCGGCCTGCCGCCGATCAACCCGCAGGACGACCGCGCCATGCTGTGCGGCAGCCCGAGCATGCTCGACGAGACCAGCGAAGTGCTCAACAGCTTCGGCCTGACCGTGTCGCCACGCATGCGTGAGCCAGGTGATTACCTGATCGAGCGCGCCTTCGTAGAGAAGTAAGCGCCGGCCACAAAAAAACCGCCCCGAAGGGCGGTTTTTTCATGCCTGCGAAACAGTGGCCTGGGGCACCACTTCCAACACCCGGATGGTACCGGGCTGGGGGTAATGCCAGCGCACCTCCACATCCCAGAACCGCACGCCGTATTCGCGTTCCGGTGTGGGAATCTGGTACGCGGGCCGTGGGTCTTGTGCCAGGCATTGCTCGATCAGTGCCACCAGGGGCTCTCCAAGGCGCGTGGCGTGGTCATGGGCCTGCACCAGGGCGACATCCGCCCAGATCACCGCAATGGCCTCTGGCGCGGCGCTGGCCATGTCGTTGCGCGCCTTGGGCAGGCTGTCGGCGTAGGGCACGTAGGGTTTGACGTCCAGCACCGGGGTGCCATCGAGCAAGTCAATGCCTGACAGCCACAGCCGACCCTGCTCGACCTTGTCCAGCCGAACCACGGATTGACCGATGCCGTTGGGTCGGTGAGTGGCACGGGTGGCGAACACGCCCATGGACTTGTTGCCCCCCAGGCGCGGCGGGCGCACCTTCAACCGCGGCTTGTCTTCCAGCGCCTGGTGGAACAGGAACAGCAGCCACACGTGGCTGACCTGTTCCAACCCTTGCACGGCGTCGCCCTGATCAAAGGGCGCCACCAGCTCCAGCACTCCCCGGGCGGCGGGTGCCAGGTGCGGCTGGCGGGGAATGGCGAATTTTTCCTTGAAGCACGAACGGACGAAGCCGATGGGCGAAACGCTATAGGTCATGGTCTGAGGTCAACGGCAGCCGGCATTGTCATAGGGGCCGGACATGCGCTGCCAGCCGGCACCGGGGTTGGTCTGCGAGCAGACCATGGCGCCATTCTGGGTAATGCTCTGCCATTTGTACCAAGGTGCCTGGCCAGCGGCGGCCACCAGCGGGAACGCCACTGCAACGATAAGCAATAGACGCTTGAACATGTCGAACTCCTGGAAAAACACCGGGTAGGAAAACGGCGCCCCCGTGGCCGCTGCCCAAGGCTGCGTCCGCAGGCGACACCGTGTTGGCCCTGACGCAGCCCTGGGCAGCGGCTACGGGGCGATAGCTCAGCCGCGCACGCGCAGGGTCAGGCCCTTGAGGAAGTTGCGCAGCAACTGGTCGCCGCACGGGCGGTAGTTGTTGTGGCCGACCTTGCGGAACAGCGCGCTCAGCTCAGGCTTGGAGACCGGAAATTCGGCGGCCTTGAGCACGGCGTGCATGTCATCCTCTTTGAGCTCGAAAGCCACGCGAAGTTTCTTCAAGATAATGTTATTGGTCACCGGCGTTTCAATCGGCTGGGCAGGGCGGCTGTCGTCCTTGCCGCGCTTGAAGACCACCAGGCCGTCGAGGAAATGGGCCATGACCAGGTCAGGGCAGTGGGCGAAGCCTTCTTCCTCGTCCTTCTTCAGGTAGGTGATGACATCGGCCTTGCTGACGTCCATGCCCGAAAGCTTGATGATGTCGACGACCTTGGCGTCGCTGATGTCGAGCATGTAGCGCACGCTGCGCAGTACATCGTTGTGAATCATGGTGTAAATCCCGAGTGTTGCGAAAAAAGAGGGTCAGAACTTTTCATTGCTGGCCAGGTAGCGCCATTGACCCGCGGGCACTTTGCCCAGGGACACGCCGCCGACGCGGATGCGGCGCATGCCCACCACGGTCAGGCCGACGCTGGCGCACAGCTGGGCGATGATGCCCGGCTGCGGGTTTTTCAGGGCGATGCGCAGGCGCGTCTCGTTCTGCCAACTGGCCTTGACCGCCGGCAGCACCTTGCCCTTGTGCATGGCACCATGGGCCAGGCGGTTGAGGCCGTGTTCGGCCATTTGCCCGCTGACTTCGACCACGTACTCCTGCTCGATCTTGGCGGCATCGGCGGTCAGCTTGCGCAGTATTTTCCAGTCCTGGGTGAACACCTGCAGGCCGCTGGCTTTGGCCTGCAGCTCGGCACCGCAGGTCAGGCGCAGGAAATGGCCCTTGAGCGGGCGCTTGCTGAAGCTGTGGTCGGGCGACAAGGTGGCGGCCGCGAGGCTGGCCTGAGCCTGTTCCAGAGACTGGCCGGCTTCCTGGTGCAGCAGCAGGGTCACTGGCTCGGGTTGTTCTGCCTTGGCATCGGGGCTGAGCGCAACCACGTGGTCAGCGACCTTGAACTGCGGTTCGTCGACGACTTCGCCGTCCACTGTCACCCAGCCCCCTTCGATATACAGTTCGGCCTCGCGGCGGGAGCAGCCGACCAGTTCGATGAGGCGTTTGGACAGACGAATGGGATCAGACATGACAGGAGCCGTAACAGAATAAGGGCGCTAGTGTAACCGCCCCGGGGCCGTTAAGCCCGCGCAGATTGTCGCTGCGCCCTGCGCAGGTGCAGTAACGGGTAGGGCTGGCCCATGCCGTCGACCGCCGAGCGGCCTACCACCTCGAAACCTTGCTTGAGGTAGAAGCCAAAGGCCTGCTCGTTCTGTTCGTTTACATCAAGCTCGTCGGCATTGAGGTGCTCGAAGGCGAAGTTCAGCAGGCGCGTGCCGATGCCCTGGCCGCGAAAGTCGGGATGAATGAACAGCATCTCGACCTTGCCCGCCGCCACGCCGGCAAACCCGGTGATGCGCTGGCGCTGATCCTTGCAGCAAATCAGCATCACCGCGTCCAGGTAGTGTTTTTCCACCAGCCCGCGCAGCAAGGTGATGTAGCTGTCGGGCAGGAAGTGGTGCGTGGCCCGCACCGAGGCCTCCCACACCTGGGTCAGTTCAGCGTAATCGTTGGCGCGGGGGGTATGCACGACCAGATGTTTGCCCATGGCGGTCTCTCCTTGATCCTCGCCTAACTGTAGCAGTGGCAGCCCCATGTGGGAGCCGCAGCCATGGGGATAGCAGGCATAAAAAAACCTGCCGCTGGGGCAGGTTTTCTTGAGGGGCAGGGCGCTTAGATGCGCTCGGCCCACAGGTCGTACTCGTCGGCATCCACCACACGGCACATGACCTTGTCGCCCGGGCTCAGGCCTTCGGCGCCTTCGATGAAGACGCTGCCGTCGATTTCCGGGGCATCGAAGAAGCAGCGGCCTACGGCGCCCTGTTCGTCGACTTCGTCGATCAGCACTTCGATGTCCTTGCCGATTTTCATCTGCAGGCGTGCGGCGCTGATGGCCTGCTGGTGGGCCATGAAGCGGTCCCAACGGTCCTGCTTGATGTCGTCAGGCACCACATCGGCGTCCAGGTCGTTGGCCGGTGCGCCTTCGACCGGGGAGTACTGGAAGCAGCCGACGCGATCCAGCTGGGCTTCGGTCAGCCAGTCCAGCAGGTACTGGAAGTCTTCCTCGGTTTCGCCCGGGAAGCCGACGATGAAGGTGGAGCGGATGATCAGGTCCGGGCACTGTTCGCGCCATTTCTTGATGCGCGCCAGGGTCTTGTCTTCGAAGGCCGGGCGTTTCATCAGCTTCAGCACCTTCGGGCTGGCGTGCTGGAACGGGATGTCCAGGTACGGCAGCAGCTTGCCAGCGGCCATCAGCGGGATGATGTCGTCGACGTTCGGGTACGGATACACGTAGTGCAGGCGTACCCACACGCCCAGGCTGCTCAGGGCTTCGCACAGTTCCAGCATGCGCGTCTTGACCGGGCGGCCGTTCCAGAAGTCGGTCTTGTACTTCACGTCAACGCCGTAGGCGCTGGTGTCCTGGGAGATCACCAGCAGTTCCTTGACGCCGGCCTTGACCAGGCGCTCGGCCTCGCTCAGCACGTCGCCCACCGGGCGGCTGACCAGCTTGCCGCGCATGGACGGGATGATGCAGAAGCTGCAGCTGTGGTTGCAGCCTTCGGAAATCTTCAGGTAGGCGTAGTGGCGCGGGGTCAGCTTGATGCCCTGCGGTGGTACCAGGTCGATCAGCGGGTTGTGGTCCTGGCGCGGCGGTACCACTTCGTGCACCGCGGTCACGACCTGCTCGTACTGCTGCGGGCCGGTGACGGCCAGTACGCTGGGGTGCACGTTGCGAATCGCGCTTTCTTCCACGCCCATGCAGCCGGTGACGATGACCTTGCCGTTCTCGGCCAGGGCTTCGCCAATCACTTCCAGCGATTCGGCCTTGGCCGAGTCAATGAAACCGCAGGTGTTGACGACCACGACGTCGGCGTCCTGGTAGGTCGGGACGACTTCATAGCCTTCCATGCGCAGCTGGGTCAGGATGCGTTCGGAGTCGACCAGGGCCTTTGGGCAGCCCAGGGAGACGAATCCGACCTTGGGGGCGGACGGCGCGGGAGTGGTGGACATGACTAACCTCGGTGTTAATTAGAGCTGCCAGCGGCAACCCTGACGGGCACTTTACGCGCCTCTGATCAAAAAGTGCGCAATTCTAGCGATGAGAAGGCCACTTGACCAGCTTTATGGAGGGAAATACGACGAGTGCTGCGCTATGCTTCGCCGCGTTGAGTCTCGCAGTATTTTGAAACACCCAAAGTCCAAGGTTGTAGGAGTGGTTGATGGTTCAGGCAAGTAGTCAGGCAGGCACGGGGCATTCGTCGGCCAAGCCGATAGCGATGCTGGTGGCGGCCGTCGGGGTAGTCTACGGCGATATCGGTACCAGCCCGTTGTACACCCTCAAGGAGGTGTTCACCGGTGGTTATGGGATTCCGAGCAATCACGATGGTGTCTTGGGCATTCTGTCTCTGATTTTCTGGTCGCTCATCTGGGTGGTGTCGATCAAGTACATGCTGTTCGTGCTGCGTGCCGACAACCAGGGCGAGGGCGGCATCATGGCGCTCACCGCGCTGGCGCGGCGGGCGGCGGCGCCCTATCCCAAGCTCACGGCCATGCTGGTGGTGTGCGGCCTGATCGGTACCGCGCTGTTCTACGGCGACAGCATGATCACCCCCGCGGTGTCGGTGCTGTCGGCCATCGAGGGCCTGGAGCTGGCGTTCGACGGCCTGGAGCACTGGGTGGTGCCCCTGGCGCTGATCGTGCTGGTGGGCCTGTTCCTGATCCAGCGCCACGGCACCGCGCGCATTGGCAAGCTGTTCGGCCCGGTGATGGTGCTGTGGTTCGTGGTGCTGGGCGTGCTGGGTGCCATTGGCATCTCCCATCAGCCTGAGGTGCTGAATGCGTTGAACCCCATGTGGGGCGTGCGCTTCTTCGTCAGCCATGCCGGTATCGCCTTTGCCGTGCTGGGCGCCGTGGTGTTGGCGCTGACCGGTGCCGAGGCGTTGTACGCCGACATGGGCCACTTCGGTCGCCGGCCCATTGCCCGCGCCTGGTTCATCCTGGTGCTGCCGGCGCTGGTGCTGAACTACTTTGGCCAGGGCGCGTTGATCCTCGCCGACCCCGAAGCCGCGCGTAACCCCTTCTACCTGCTGGCGCCGAACTGGGCACTGCTGCCGTTGATCGTGCTGTCTACCGTGGCCACCGTGATCGCCTCGCAGGCGGTGATCTCCGGTGCGTTCTCGCTGACCCAGCAGGCCATCCAGCTGGGCTACATTCCGCGCATGCACATTCAGCACACCTCCAGCGACGAGCAGGGGCAGATCTACATCGGCGCGGTGAACTGGACGCTGATGTGTGGCGTGATCCTGCTGGTGCTGGGCTTCGAGTCGTCCAGTGCGCTGGCCTCGGCCTACGGCGTGGCCGTGACCGGCACCATGCTGATGACCACCATCCTGGTGTCGGCGGTGATGCTGCTGATGTGGAAGTGGCCGCCGATCTTCGCCGTGCCCTTGCTGCTGGTGTGCCTGCTGGTGGACGGCCTGTTCTTCGCCGCCAACGTGCCGAAGATCATCCAGGGTGGCGCCTTCCCGGTGCTGGCCGGTACGGTGCTGTTTATCCTGATGACCACCTGGAAGCGCGGCAAGCAACTGCTGGTGGAGCGTATCGACGAGGGCGCGCTGCCGTTGCCGATCTTCATCAGCAGTATCCGTGTGCAGCCACCGCACCGCGTGCAGGGCACCGCTGTGTTCCTGACCGCGCGTTCCGACGCCGTGCCCCACGCTTTGTTGCACAACATGTTGCACAATCAAGTGCTGCACGAGCAGGTGGTGCTGCTGACCGTGGTCAACGAAGACGACCCGCGGGTGCCGGCCAACCGTCGCTTCGAGGTGGAGTCGTACGGTGAAGGCTTCTTCCGCGTGATTCTTCACTACGGCTTCATGGACGAGCCAGACGTGCCGAGCGCGCTGAAGCTGTGCCACCTGGACGACCTGGACTTCAGCCCGATGCGCACCACCTATTTCCTCAGCCGCGAGACCGTGATCCCCTCCAAGCTGGTGGGCATGGCACGCTGGCGCGAGGGCCTGTTCGCCTTCATGCTCAAGAACGCCAACGGCAACCTGCGCTTCTTCAAGCTGCCGGTGAACCGGGTGATCGAGCTGGGCACGCAAGTCGAGATGTAGGGTGGTTGCCAGGCCCACCCTAGCGGCCGGTGCCACGAGCCCCGTAGCACCGGCCGCCAGGCCGGGTCGAGAGCCGCCACAAAGCCCATCCATGAAAAAGCCCCCGCACCGGTCAGGGTGCGGGGGCTTTTTTGTACCCGAGGGTCAGGCTCAGTTGGCCTTGGCCACCGGTGGCTTGCCTTGCAGCTTCTCGATGGCGTCGATCAGGCGCTTGGCCAGCGCCGGGTAGTCTTCATCGAAGTGGTGGCCGCCAGGCAGCTTTAGGGTCTCGCCAGTGTAGGTCTTGGCGTCGGTGCAGCCCGTCTCTTCGGCTTCCTCGACACCGTACACGCACAGAATCTTGTTCTGCGGCATTTTGGCGATCTCGGGGCCGGTAGGGGCTTCCTTGCCAGCGTTGCCCAGCCAGCCCTCTACTTCGATCTCGAAGCTGCCGCTGCGGGCGAAGGCCAGCAACAGCACGCCGTCGATGCGCTTCTGGTCGTCGGCCGGCAGGCGGTTGTAGGTCGCCGGCAGTACGTCAGCACCGAACGAGTAGCCCGCGAGGATGAAGCGCTTGGTGCCCCACTTCTGACGGTAGTGCAGCATCAGTGCGGACAGGTCCTCGGCGCTCTGCTCCGGGGTCTTGTGCTGCCAGTAGTAGCGCAGCATGTCGATGCCCACCACCGGGTAACCCATCTTCGCCATCTCGCCCGCCACGTCGCGGTCAAGGTCGCGCCAGCCGCCGTCACCGGACAGGAACAGGGTGACGGTGTCGGTGGCCTGGCCAGCCGGCACTTCCACCACCGGCATGCTCAGGGCGTCCTTGTTGTCGCCCACCAGCAGTTTGGTCAGCTCGTTCTTCAGCACCTGAGGCAGGTGGATGTCGTAGTCGCTGATGCTGGTCTCGGCGTTCGGGGTGTCGCGCACGAACGAGGCGCTGGCGTCATCCGGGTTGTCGTTCCAGGCGACAATCCAGTGGCCATGTTCGGCTTTCTTCGGCAGCGGGGTGGCGCAGCCAGGCTGCTCCAGGCTGAAGCCCACCGACACGGCCGTGGCCTTGTCATCGGTTTGCTTGGCCAGCCACGACCAGGCTTCGGCAGCGCCGGAGCCGATACCGCTGAAAATGGTCACCGGGCCGTCCAGGTGCTGGGCGGCGGCCTTGATGTCGTTTTCCTGCTCATCACAGTCGGACTTGGCCAGCAGCACTTGTACCAGCTGGGCCGAGCCGTCCTTGCTGAGGTCGGTCAGCTGCTTGTCGGTCAGGGCCTGTTCGGCCGGCACCGACAACACCACGCGAGCCTTGATGTGCGTGCCGGGGGTCACCAGCGTCGCGGTATTGCCATCGTCCAGCTTCACTTGTTCCAGAAGGGGCGCGGGGGCGGGGCGGTTCATGTACCAGTAGACCGCCGCGGCGCCAGCGATCACTACCACCACGACCGCCAGCCATTTACGCCAGTTGCGTCGAATCATCAGCGTTTCACCAATCCTGTCAGGCCGCCCGCGATCAGGGCGGCGGTATCGGCCAGTGCCACCAGTGGATCGAGTCCAGCCGGCACGGCCATGTAACGGGGTTCCCAGTCGGGCTGGAATTTGTCCTTGAAGCGCCGCAGGCCCTGGAAGTTGTAGAGCTGCTCGCCCCGGCGGAACACCATCGAACCCAGGCGCTGGGTCAGCGGTGCACCGCGGCGTGGCTGCAGGCCCGACAACGGCACCATGCCCAGGCTGAAGCGTGCATAACCTTGACTCTTATAATGTTGAATCAAGCCGACCATCATGAACTCCATGGTCAGCTTTGGTGCATCGGGGTGTGCGCGCATCAGGTCGAGGCTGGCCAGTTCATGGCTATGAGTCTCGAGCAAGTTGGCGAACGCCACGGGGCGCCCCTCGAAATGAATGATTGCGATACGAAAATGCTGCAGGTACTCCGGGCTGAAACGACCCAGGGAGAAACCTTTTTCCCGCACATTCTTGCCGGTCAGCCAGGCGTCGGAGATCACCCGCAGCTCATCCAGCGGCGCGTGGCCCGGTTCGTGGATCTCCAGCGACAGGCCGTCGCGGGTACCGCGGTTCCAGGTGTAGCGCAGGTCCTTCATCTCCTTGCCCTTGGCTTCCAGGTCGAACTTCTCCAGGTCGACTCGGGCTTCCTCGCCCAGCTTGATCGCGGTCAGGCCGATGTCCATGTAGAACGGCAGGTTCTCGGCGCGTACCTGGTAGAACACCGGTCGTGCATGGTGGAAGTCGCACAGGTCACGAAACTGCCAGATCATTTCCGCCCGTTGCTGGGTCGAGCCAATGGGGTCGTACAGCGCCACCAGGCTCCGCCCGCGGCGGGCGTACATCATGAAGGCGTTGCCGTTCGGGTGGAAGAGCAGGGCCTTGTCACCCGTCAGGGCCAGACCACCGTCCGGCTGATCGGAGGTCATCAGGATCTTCGCCGCCTTGTCCAGCTCTTCGCTGTCGGGCAGGTGAATGACCGGGCGCGCCGTGCGCAGCAGCCAGGTCAGCGCCACGATCACCAGCAGCACCGCGCTGCCCAGGGCAGAGCGCAGGCCGCGCGGGGCATCGGCGTCCAGCGTGAACTGCCACCACAGCTGGTGCTTGTAGGGAATGTCCTGGTAAGCGAACAGCAGCAGCCAGATGGATGCACCTACCACGCAGGCACTGGCCATCAGGTAGAAGGGCGAGAACGGCAGTTCCAGCAGGCGGCTGGGGCGGTAGAACGAACGACGGAAAATTGCCAGCAGGCAGGCGGTGAACGTCAGCAGGCACGCCTCTTCCCAGTCGAAGCCCTTGAGCAGCGACAGCAGGGCGCCCACCAGCAACAGCGTGGTGGTGAGCATCCAGGCGGCCGACAGGCGCCGGCGCAGGCCTTGGGCCAACAACAGGCACAGCACGCCGATCAGGCTGGCACCGAAGTGCGAGGCATCGATCAGGCGGTGCGGGATCAGGAAGCCCAAGTGCTCCAGGCGTGTGTCGATCTCTGGCGTGGCGCCGGAGAACAGCAGCACCACGCCCGACAGGAACACCAGCAGCGCCAGGATCGGTGCCGCCATGCCCGAGGCCACGCGAATGGCTTGCTGAGCAAAGAAGAAGCGCTTGGCTTCGGTGGCCAGCAGCACGATACAGGCCAGCAGCAGCGGCAGCATCACGTAGATCAGGCGGTACAACAGCAGGGCCGCGGCCAGTGGCGCGGCGCCCAGTTCGTTGGCGAAAGCGGCCAGCAAGATCGCTTCGAACACACCGACGCCGCCAGGCACGTGGCTGAGCACGCCAGCCGCCAGGGCCAGCAGGTACACCAGCACAAAGGCGCCGAACGGCGGTGCCTCGGGCAGCAGCAGGTAAAGCACGGTGGCGGCGGCCAGCACGTCGAGCGCAGTGATCACCAGTTGCAGCAGGGTCAGGCGCACGCCCGGCAGGCGCAGGGTGCGTCGGCCGACCTTGACCAGCAGGTTGTCCGCAATCGGTTGCTCGCCCAGGCGGCGACGATAGATACCGGTGGCCAGCAGCAGGGTGACAGCCAGCACGGCACCCGCGAGGGTGCCCAGCAGCCCGGCGGACAGGTGCAGGGCTGCGGAGGCGGCAGGCAGGTTGCTCAAGGTCGCCAGGGCTGCCAGTGGGGGCAGGGCGCAACCCAGCGACAGGCTGGCGAACAGCGTCATGCGCGCTACTTCCGCCGCCCCCACGCCGTGGCGGGCGTACAGGCGATAGCGCACCGAGCCGCCAGACAGCAGCGACAGGCCGATGGCGTTGCCAATGGCGAAGGCCGTGAAGCCACCCAGCACCAGGGTTTTACGCGGCAGCGTAACGGCCGCGTAACGGCTGGCGGACCACTCATAGCCCAGCAACACGACGAAGCCAGCCGCGGCGGCGGCCAGGGCGCCGAAGAGAGAAGCCTTGGGCGTGCTCAACACCGAATCGTGCAGGGCATAGATGTCGAGTTCGCTGAGCAGGTGACGGCAGGCAATGAGGGCGATGCCGAACAGCAACAGGGTCACGGCCAGGCCGATCGGTTGGCGGTACTTGCTCAGTAGCTCCAGCCAGCGCATTTTGCTTGGGTTCAACGGATGTGGGGCAGTCACGGTATCAGGCAGTTCTGGCGAGTCGGGGCGCATCAATCACCTCGTGGATTGTGCGCAACAGGATGAAGGTATCCAGTCAAGTTACCAATCCCTATACAAAAAATAATTCGGAATATATTAACCCGTTTGACCATTTATCGGGCTCGAACGCTTTATCTATAGGGGAAGTTTCATGTTTCTTCCACCTCGATGTCATGGAAGGGTGGACAACAATACGGCACAATTGTGCCCTTTTTATTTCTGCGCACAAACGAAAAAGGCCACTCTTGCGAGTGGCCTTCTTCGATATATGGTTGCGGGAGCCGGATTTGAACCGACGACCTTCGGGTTATGAGCCCGACGAGCTACCAGACTGCTCCATCCCGCGTCTGTGTGGGGCGGATTCTACAGCACGCCGCCATGCTGTCAACACTTAATCTCGCACTGTGACAAATTGGCACAGTAGCGGCAAGTCATTGAGCCCTTTATGAATTTCAGTTTCATACGAGGCCAGCAACGAGCAGGTAAAACCGAAACAAGCAGAAACAAAAAAGGCCAATCTTTCGATTGGCCTTTTTTGATGTTTGGTTGCGGGAGCCGGATTTGAACCGACGACCTTCGGGTTATGAGCCCGACGAGCTACCAGACTGCTCCATCCCGCGTCTGTGGGGTTGATTCTACGGAATTCCCCGGGGCTGTCAACCACTCATTTCAAGAAAAGTCTTTTCGTTCAATCGGTTAGCGTTCGTCAAAACGGCTGCGAGGCAGGCGGGGCGGGGCTTTCAGCGCTATTGGGGGGTGCGTTTCGATTGATAAAATAAATGCAGCCAGCGCGCCGGGCCTGCCATCACCGCCCGCTGGGTGAGATAATGGCGGTGTGCGCCGTAAGAAAGCGCTTCCTTTATAGACAGATGTTGGGCCATGACGCAGCGCAAAATCATCCACGTCGACTGTGACTGCTTCTACGCTGCCATCGAAATGCGCGACGACCCGACCTTGGCCGGCAAACCGCTGGCGGTGGGCGGGTCGGCAGATCGCCGTGGGGTGATAGCCACCTGCAACTATGAGGCACGCGCCTATGGCGTGCGCTCGGCCATGTCATCACGCCATGCGCTGAAGCTGTGCCCGGACCTGACCATCGTCAAGCCGCGCATGGATGCTTATAAAGAAGCGTCGCGGGAGATCCACGGCATCTTTCGCGAATACACCGAGTTGATCGAGCCGCTGTCGCTGGACGAGGCCTACCTGGATGTGTCCGAGTGCCCGCATTTCTCCGGCAGCGCCACACGCATCGCCGAGGATATTCGTCGCAAGGTGTCGCGGCGGTTGCATATCACCGTGTCGGCCGGGGTGGCACCGAACAAATTCCTGGCCAAGATCGCCAGCGACTGGCGCAAGCCAAACGGTTTGTTTGTGGTCACGCCGCCGCAGGTCGAGGAATTTGTCGCCGCGTTGCCCGTGAGCAAGCTGCATGGCGTGGGCAAGGTTACCGCTGACAAGCTCGGGCGGCTGGGCATCAGCACCTGCCTGGAGCTGCGTGACTGGAGCAAGCTGGCGCTGGTGCGCGAGTTCGGCAGTTTTGGCGAGCGCCTGTGGAGCCTGGCCCGCGGTATCGACGAGCGCCCGGTGCACAACGACAGTCGGCGTCAGTCGATTAGCGTCGAGAATACGTACGACACCGATCTGCCCGATGTCGACGCGTGCCTGGCCAAGCTGCCCGAATTGATGGAAACCCTGGCCACACGCATGGCGCGTATAGACAGCAGTTACAAGGCTGGCAAGCCGTTTGTGAAGGTCAAGTTCCATGATTTCAGCCAGACCACCCTGGAGCAGGCCGGGGCGGGCAGGGACCTGGAAAGCTACAGGCAGTTGCTGAGCCAGGCAGTGGCGCGGGGTGGCAAACCGGTGCGGTTGCTGGGAATAGGGGTGCGGTTGCAGGATTTGCGCGGGGCGCTGGAGCAGTTGGAGCTGTTCTGATGGTGTGCTGGGCTGCGACGCGGCCTTGCGGCCGCTGCAGGGCGTTACAACCCGGGGTCGGCTACCAGGCGGCCGGCGTCACGGGTCAGTGACTTGAGGAATTGCTGTTGCAGTTCCGGATCGTTGCGGGTCAGCTCGATCAGGCTCTGTTCCAGCTCGCTGGCTTCTTCTTCCATGCCCAGGTCAGACAAGCGCTTGACCCGGTGCACCCACTGACGCACGTCCTCACCTTCCAGGTCGTCATAAATCAGCGCATGCGCCTCGACCAGCTTGCCGCGCAGGTCGCTGGCCAGGCCCAGGGTGGTGTCGGCGCGTACATTGTCGTCGGCGTCCTCCACGCTGATCTTCAGCTGGTTGACGTTTTTCAGGTCCTGATCGGCAAACGGGCTGTCGAGCAGGTTGACCTTCAACACGCCATTGCGGTCGGTGGTCAGCTCGTACGTCTGCTTGCCCGACTGCACCTCAACCGGTCGCTCGCTCCAGGGCAGGCTGGTGGTTTCCAGACGCTTGTCCTTCTCCACTTGGTCGATGCCAGCGAGGTTCTGCTGCGCGCGCCCATTGGACTGCACGTTCATGAACGGGTTGAGGCCGGCGAAGCCGTAGCTGATCCAGTCCTTGGTGACGCTGTCGGGCAGTTGCCCGAACATCACCACGTTGAGGATATTGGCGCCCACACCGGCCACCACCGCTACCGCACCCAACGGCACTTCGTACAACTCGCGCCAAGGCTGGTAGGGGGTGTAGCGGTCGTAACGGCGTGTGACCTCGAACTCGGTCACCTCGAAGGTCTTCTGTTCGTGAATGCGCACGCGCCGTTGCGGCAGTTCCAGCGAGCCTGGGCTGCCGGCGTCGATCTGCAGGCTGTGGTCGAGCAGCTTGCGCTCTACTCGCTCGTCATGTTCGCTGCGCTGGGACATGTGGTTGGCACAGCCGCCCAGCAACAGGGCACCGCACAGTGCGGTGCCCCCCAGTTTCAAGCCACTTCGCTTATACATGGTTTCTCTGGTCTGGAATCAGCGACGCACGCGGGCCTGGATGAACGACAGCACGTCGGCGACCGGAATGGCTTGAGCCTCGCCTTCGGTGCGGCTCTTGTATTCCAGGTTGCCTTCGGCCAGGCCGCGGTCGCTGACGACGATGCGGTGCGGAATGCCGATCAGTTCCATGTCGGCGAACTTGATGCCGGGGCTGGTTTTCTTGTCGCGGTCATCCAGCAGTACTTCGAAACCGGCGGCGGTCAGCTCGGCATACAGCTTGTCGGTGGCCTCGCGAACCTGTTCGGTTTCGTAGCGCAGCGGTACCAGGGCGATCTGGAAGGGCGCCAGGGTGTCATTCCAGATGATGCCGCCAGCGTCGTAGTTCTGCTCGATGGCAGCGGCCACCACGCGGGATACGCCGATACCGTAGCAGCCCATGGTCAGGGTCACCGGCTTGCCGTTCTCGCCCAGCACCTGGCACTTCATGGCTTCGCTGTACTTGGTGCCCAGCTGGAAGATGTGGCCCACTTCGATGCCGCGCTTGATCACCAGGGTGCCGTGGCCGTCCGGGCTAGGGTCGCCTTCGACCACGTTGCGCAGGTCGGCGACTTCCGGTACCGGCAGGTCGCGTTCCCAGTTCACGCCGAAGTAGTGCTTGTCATCAATGTTGGCGCCCACGCCGAAGTCGCTCATCAGCGCCACGGAGCGGTCGATGATGCAGGGCAGCGGCAGGTTCAGCGGGCCCAGGGAGCCAGCGCCGGCACCGATGGCGTCGCGCAGTTCGGCATCGCTGGCCATGACCAGGGGGCTGGCCACCAGCGGGTGGTTGGCGGCCTTGATTTCGTTCAGCTCATGGTCACCACGTACCACCAGGGCGATCAGCTTGCCTTCTTCGGCGGCGTGCACGATCAGGGTCTTGACGGTTTTCTCGATCGCCAGGCCGAAGTTTTCCACCAGCTCGGCGATGGTCTTGGCGTTCGGCGTGTCGACCAGGCGCAGTTCTTCGGTGGCGGCGCCACGGGACGTCTCGCGCGGGATGGCCTCGGCCTTCTCGATGTTGGCGGCGTAGTCGGAGGTGTCGCTGAACACGATGTCGTCTTCACCGGACTCGGCCAGCACGTGGAATTCGTGGGAACCGGCGCCGCCGATCGAACCGTTGTCGGCTTCCACCGGGCGGAACTTCAGGCCCAGGCGGGTGAACACGTTGCAATAGGCCTGGTGCATGCGATCGTAGGTCTGTTGCAGCGAAGCCTGGTCGGCGTGGAAGGAGTAAGCGTCCTTCATGATGAATTCGCGGCCGCGCATCAAGCCGAAGCGCGGGCGAATCTCGTCGCGGAATTTGGTCTGGATCTGGTACAGGTTGATCGGCAGCTGTTTATAGCTGTTCAACTCGTTGCGGGCCAGGTCCGTGATTACTTCTTCGTGGGTAGGGCCTGCGCAGAAGTCGCGGTCGTGGCGATCCTTCAGGCGCAGCAGTTCGGGACCGTACTGTTCCCAGCGGCCCGATTCCTGCCACAGCTCGGCAGGCTGGATGCCAGGCATCAGCACTTCCAGGGCGCCGGCGGCGTTCATTTCCTCGCGCACGATGTTTTCCACCTTGCGCATCACGCGCAGGCCCATCGGCAGCCAAGTGTACAGGCCCGAGGCAAGCTTGCGGATCATGCCGGCACGCAGCATCAGCTGGTGGCTGATGACCACGGCGTCGTTGGGGATTTCTTTCTGGGTGGCGAGCAAATATTGACTGGTGCGCATGGTAGGCCGTGTCTGTTGCTGAATTTTATTGAAGCTGGGCATTGTACGGTGCACGCCCGGTGACGTACAGGGCGAGCCTTTTGCCACTGCCGTGCCTATAAAAAGAAAGCCCGGCATGAGCCGGGCTTCCTTGATGACCGCTGGCGAGTGCCCTGTGGTTACAGGATCGACAGAGGGTAGTCGACGATCAGGCGGAACTCGTCGGCATTGCCGTCCGCCTGCAGGCTGTCGGCACGGTGCCAGGCTTGGCGAATACGGAACGACAGGTCCTTGGCTGGGCCTTCCTGGATCACGTATTTGGCTTCCACGTTGGTTTCGTGGTGTTTTGCATCGCTGTCGTCAGCGCGGGCAGAGCTGTAGTAGGCGCTGTCAGGCGAAACGCTGCTGTAGTCGATGTCCCAGCCCTTGACGTAGCGAGCCATGAAGCTCAGGCCTGGAACGCCGAAGGTGGCCATGTTCAGGTCGTAACGAACCTGGGCCGATTTTTCGCCCGGGCCGTTGAAGTCAGAGTACTGAACGGAGTTGGCCAGAAAGATCGAGTCGCCACCGCGGTTGTTGTCACCGACACCGATGTAATCGAATGGCGTGTCACCGTTGACCTTCTGGAAGGCCAGGGTAATGGTGTGAGCCGACAGGAAGGCGTAGGCGGCCGACAGCGAGAAGGTGTTGTTGTCGATTTTGCCTGCGTTGGCGCTGCCCGAATCAACTGTCTTGTAGTAGTTGAAGTCGAAGGTCAAGCGACTGGGTATCAGCCAGTGGCAGCACGTAGTTCAGGTTGGAGTAGTACTGGTTCCAGACGTCGTCCAGCTTGCCACCGTACAGCGAGGCAGTGAAGTTATCGTTGAACGCGTACTTGCCGCCTGCGTAGTCGATCGAGCGGGACGAACACGCCAGCGTAGTTGGCCCACAGGTTGCCGTCACGGTTGGTGGTGCTTTCACTGGTGGCCGAAGTGAAATGGCCGGCTTCAACGTCCAGGCCTTTGATCTCGCTGCTCTGCAAGGTGATACCAGTAGCAGTTTGCGGCGTCAGGCGCGAACCGCCGACAGCGAATACTGGCGAGGTGGTCGGCTGTTGGTCGCCGATTTTCAGCTCGGTCTTGGAGATGCGGAACTTCACGGCGGCGCCGGCTTTGCCGTAGCTGTCGTTCGGGCCGTTGTCGCCGACGGTCAGGTTGTTGGTGCCCGTGTGGCCGCCGCTGCCGTCAAGTTTCAGGCCCAGGTAGCCGAAAGCGTCGACGCCGACACCGATGGTGCCTTGGGTAAAGCCGGAGCTGAACACGCCCTGAATGCCTTGGGTCCAGTCAGCCGCAGTGTGGTTCGGGGTGCCCTGCGAGTAGCGGTTGAAGTAGTAGTTGCGCAGCAGCATGCTGAAGGTCGAGTCTTCGACGAAACCCTTGGCGTCTGCTTGATCGCTAACGAATGCTGCGGCGCTGGCCAGCTGCGTGCTAGCCGCGGTAACTGCCAGTGCGATTGCGCTCCACTTAATCACTTTCATCGTGATTTGCTCCTTTGGTTTTTAGGAAGAGTACTGCCGTCCCACCTGGTTTATTATCTGGGCGGCTCTTTCTTTTTGTGTCGGCGCGAATGTATATCACGCTGACGCTTTATGGCGATACTTCTCAGCTCAATCTTTCAGCTTCTTTACGAGCCTGTCGCAAAAACTTCCGTCCCTGTCGCAAACCACAGCTTTTGTAACAAGGCTGCGTAACTACAGCGCTGTTTTCAGAGGCTTGAGCATAGGGAAAAATGATCTAAGCTCCTGCTTGAAAACTCCATGGGTCTTCCGTGCAGCCGTTGTTATTTGTCGCGCGTCATCCCGTCCCGGGCTGCGTGCTGACTTGGCTGGGTACGAATGCAACAAGCGTGCACAAACGTGCCAGGCCATGACAAATCTTTCACTTTTTTTCCTTTTCGCGTGTCCCGCCTCATGAAATCGGGGGTCCGCCAGGGAACTTGACGGCGCGGCGAGGATCGCGTTGCGTTCCCGCGCGTGCGCAAAACGTTACCGTCGACGCGGGCGAGTGGGAACTTGGCGGATGACTGGTGCACTGGCAATACTCACTCTGGACCATTTTGGTGCGAAAAGTAGCGGTTGCTCCTCGCAGCCTAGCCGAGAGTTGCGCTTTGGCAAACCCGCCTGTAAATACAGGAAATTTCCTACGTGATCGATTGCGAGGCCGGTTTTTCAGGGGCGCGCCTGGACGTGCAAAAAACCGCACAAAAAACGAGAGTTTCTGGTGCGTAACGCACCATTTCGGGGCGCTTTTTCGAGGTCTGGTCAAGGGTCTGTCGATGCGCTGGCGCGGTAGTCCGTGAACCGTCGAGCGATCGCGGGTATCCTGTGGGTGCATGGCCCTCTCCTGCTGCATCGGGCTAAAAAAATTTTCACCTTGCCGGAGATCTCGCGGTGTTTTCTTTAGATTCGCGCCTGCAACACGACACCCTCGTCATCGGGGATTTTCCCCTGAGCCGGCTGCTCTTGAGCAACGACGCCAACTACCCCTGGTTTATCCTGGTGCCGCGTCGCGAAGGTATCAGTGAGCTGTTTCAGCTCAGTGACATTGACCAGTCACAGTTGTGGCAAGAGACGACCTATCTGGCGCAAGTATTGAAAGATAGCTTTGTCGCCGACAAGATGAACGTCGCCACCCTGGGAAATGTTGTCAGCCAATTGCACATGCACGTGATAGTTCGTTATGACGATGACGCCGCCTGGCCTGCGCCGGTATGGGGCAAAGTTGCCGCGCAGCCTTACAGTGCACAACAAGTTGCCGCCTTGCGCGAACGGTTGCGAGAAGTAATGAACGAAGACTTCGTGTTCCTGGAGGCCGGTCATGACGCTTGACGCACGAGTCATGGAGTTGGAAAGCCGCCTGGCGTTCCAGGATGACACCCTGCAGGCGCTCAACGACGAATTGGTGCGCCAGCAGCGCCAGGTGGAGCGCTTGCAATTGCAGATGGCGGCCCTGCTCAAGCGCCAGGAGGAGATGGTGGGCCAATTCGGTATCAGCGAACAGGACGCGCCGCCGCCTCATTATTAAGCGGCTTTTGCACAGCCCATAAAAAACCCGCGCCAGCCAGGCGCGGGTTTTTTTATGGGTTGGATCAGCGCCGTGGCGAGGCGGCGATCACGTCTTCGGCCTGCAGGCCCTTGTCACGGTTCATCACCGAGAACTCCACGCGCTGGCCCTCGACCAGTACGCGGTGGCCTTCGCCACGGATGGCGCGAAAGTGCACGAAGATATCGTCGCCCGAATCGCGGGAAATGAAGCCGAACCCCTTGGACGTGTTGAACCACTTCACGGTGCCGGTATCGCGGTTGCTCATGTCGTACGACGGCGCGGCAGCGGCAGGCGATGAGGTGTAGAAGCTGACTGCCAGGTGCAGGATGACCGCCAGCACGGCGCAGGCCAGCCCAGGTACGACGGCAGACAGGCCGCCAATGGTGGCCCATTCGGCCATCAGGGTGACGGTCTGGAGCACCACGGCCAGCACCAGCAGCACGCTGACCAGGTTTTGCAGTTGGTGGCGCGGGCCTTTGTTCCAGTAAGGAATGACAGGTGCGAGGATCAGGTTGAGGAGGCCGAAGAGTGCCAGGTAAACGGCATCGGGTTGTTGCAGGTAAGGCACCGCTTCGGCCCGCAGGCTGGGTATGAAGGACAGCAGCAAAGCCGCGGCGCCCGTTAGGAGGTGGACTATTTTCAACATTTTGGTTAACTCACGTTCAGACGGATCACGAGGAAGAGCTGGCGCGTCGCGGTGCGCATCGGAACAAAATGAGACGCAGTTCACGAGACAGGCGCAGCCTGCGCACGTGCACGCAATGAAGGTGTGCACGACGCAGGGCTTCTATTTAACAGCAAAGCCTGTAGGTACTCAAATCAGCGGCCCGGACGGTCATTTCCGTTCACCATGACCAAACGTTTGCGCAGGTATGTCCGGCATAGCCAGATTGTATTGTCGGTAATCACCCGTGTGTTCGCTGGCCGGCAGCGACGTGGCACTCGGGCAGGCAAAAAGTATGCAGGTATTCGCCCCCCCGGAAGTCTGTCCCCTATGGCGTTTTGCGCCGCCTGCGCGGGGCGCCGCCGTCTTGGTCGGGCGTCGGCTGCGTACTTGCCGCGGTAAACTATTTACTTGTCTTTGGCGGCGTGTTCCTACGCAGGCAAGTGTCGGTTCTGCTGGTTGCGCATATTTAGTTAGGGCTTCATAGGCACAGGGAAATGATAAAACTATGTTTGTTTTTTCTAGGTGTTCTTTTACACAAGGATGTGGTGCTGATTATGTCCAGCGAAATAATTCAAAGTCCCCGGCTTTCGCCGCGCGCCGGCAAAATACAAGAGGATCCGTTTGTTGCGGATTTCAACATGGGCCTGGCGCAACCCCTGTCCAAGTCAGTGCGGTTGAATGGCTTCGCCACGTGCCTGCGCCTGGAACGTGTGTATTGGAAGATTCTCGAGCGTATTGCCGCGGCCAACGACTGCTCGGTCAACGCTATCCTCTCCCATGTCGACCGCGAGGTGCACCTGCGGTACGGCGGGGTGAAGAATTTCAGCGGGTTGATCCGGGTAGTGTGCGTGGTCCACGTGCTCAATCGCAGCGGCATGGCCCATTGAGGTGGCGCTGGGCGTTGCGCGACATTCGGGGTATCGTCACGGCTGCACAGTAGCGCGGTATAAGGATATAATCCCGCTCTTTGCCGCGTGGCGCGGCCTGTGCTGTGTATTTGCTTGCCGAGACATTCCCATGCCCATGTATGACTATCAATGTGCTTCCTGTGGTCACCAGATGGAAGTCATCCAGAAGATCAGTGCGTCGCCGTTGACGGACTGTCCAGCCTGCCAGGCCCCGGAGCTGAAGAAGATGCTCTCGATGCCAGGCTTCCGCTTGAGCGGTACCGGCTGGTATGAAACCGACTTCAAGACCGGCAGCAAAAAGAATCTGGCGGGCGGCGATAAAGCCGATTGAGTTGAACTGCACCCGCAGGGTCTTGCACTATTAGCCCAGCCAAGGCTTGCAAGGCCTTCCCCGAATACCGAATACGAGAAGCGAAACCACCATCATGATGCGCAGCCATTATTGCGGCCAACTGAACGAGACCCTGGAAGGTCAGGAAATCACCCTTTGCGGCTGGGTCCACCGCCGTCGCGACCATGGCGGGGTGATTTTCCTCGATATCCGTGATCGTGAAGGTCTGGCCCAGGTGGTCTTCGACCCGGATCGCGCCGACAGCTTCGCCGCCGCCGACCGCGTGCGCAGCGAATACGTGGTCAAGATCACCGGCAAGGTCCGCCTGCGTCCGGCTGGCGCCGTCAACGCCAACATGGCGTCGGGCCAGATCGAAGTCCTGGGCTACGAGCTGGAAGTGCTGAACGAAGCGGAAACCCCGCCGTTCCCGCTGAACGAATACTCCGACGTTGGCGAGGAAACCCGCCTGCGTTATCGCTTCATCGACCTGCGTCGCCCGGAAATGGCCGAGAAACTGCGCCTGCGTTCGCGCATGACCACCAGCATCCGTCGCTTCCTGGATGAAAACGGCTTCCTGGACGTGGAAACACCGATCCTGACCCGTGCCACCCCGGAAGGTGCCCGTGACTACCTGGTGCCTAGCCGTACCCACGCTGGCAGCTTCTTTGCCTTGCCGCAGTCGCCGCAGCTGTTCAAGCAACTGCTGATGGTCGCCGGCTTCGACCGCTACTACCAGATTGCCAAGTGCTTCCGCGATGAAGACCTGCGTGCCGACCGTCAGCCTGAGTTCACTCAGATCGACATCGAGACCAGCTTCCTCAACGAGGAAGACATCATGGGCCTGACCGAAGGCATGATCCGCAACCTGTTCAAGGAAGTGCTGGATCTGGAGTTCGGCGAATTCCCGCACATGACCTTCGAAGAGGCCATGCGCCGCTACGGTTCCGACAAGCCGGACCTGCGCAACCCGCTGGAGCTGGTGGACGTTGCCGACCAACTGAAAGACGTGGAGTTCAAGGTGTTCAGCGGCCCGGCCAACGACCCTAAATGCCGCGTTGCCGCCCTGCGCGTGCCGGGTGGCGCGAGCATGCCGCGCAGCAAGATCGACGACTACACCAAGTTCGTCGGCATCTACGGTGCCAAGGGCCTGGCGTACATCAAGGTCAACGAGCGCGCCAAGGGCGTCGAAGGCCTGCAGTCGCCTATCGTCAAGAACATCCCTGAAGCAGCGCTGAACACCATCCTGGATCGCGTTGGCGCGGTCGATGGCGACATCGTCTTCTTCGGTGCCGACAAGGCCAAGATCGTCAGCGAAGCCCTGGGCGCGCTGCGTATCAAGGTTGGCAACGATTTCAACCTGCACACCTGCGAGTGGGCCCCGATGTGGGTCGTCGACTTCCCGATGTTCGAAGAGAACGAAGACGGCAGCTTCACTGCGCTGCACCACCCGTTCACCGCGCCCAAGTGCTCGCCTGAAGAACTGGAGGCCAACCCGGCCACCGCTCTGTCGCGCGCCTACGACATGGTGTTGAACGGTACCGAGCTGGGTGGCGGTTCGATCCGTATCCACCGCAAGGAAATGCAACAGGCGGTGTTCCGCCTGCTGGGTATCAACGAAGCGGAACAGGAAGAGAAGTTCGGCTTCCTGCTGGACGCCCTGAAGTATGGTGCACCGCCCCACGGTGGCCTGGCGTTCGGCCTCGATCGCCTGGTGATGCTGATGACCGGCGCCCAGTCGATCCGTGAAGTGATCGCCTTCCCGAAAACCCAGAGCGCCGCCTGTGTCATGACCCAGGCCCCGGGCCTGGTGGATGCCAAGGCACTGCGCGAGCTGCACATTCGCCTGCGCGAACAGCCCAAGGCTGAGTAAGAGCTGAACCAGAGCGCATCTTCGGATGCGCTTTTTACATGGCAGGCCGAAATCCACGAGGATCGGCCTGGCGTGAGCAGATTTGTAATAAGAGAATTCGGAGTTGTTATGGCTGGCCATTCCAAGTGGGCGAACATCAAGCACCGCAAAGAGCGTCAGGATGCCAAGAGAGGCAAGATCTTCACCAAGTGGATTCGTGAACTGACCGTCGCTGCCCGCCAGGGCGGCGGCGATCCGGGCTCCAACCCGCGTCTGCGCCTGGCGCTGGACAAGGCGCTGGGCGCCAACATGAGCCGCGACATCATCGATCGCGCCGTGGCGCGCGGTACCGGTGCGGCCGCCAGCGATGACGTGGTCGAGCTGACCTATGAAGGCTACGGCCCGGGTGGCGTGGCGGTGATGGTCGAATGCATGACCGATAACCGCAACCGTACCGCCGCGGCCGTGCGTCACGCGTTCAGCAAATCGGGTGGCAACCTGGGCACCGATGGCTCGGTGGCCTACCTGTTCGAGCGCAAGGGGCAGATCTCCTTCGCCGCTGGCACCGACGAGGACGCGCTGATGGAAGCGGCGATGGAAGCCGATGCCGACGACGTCACTACCCATGAAGATGGCTCGATGGACGTGTTCACCTCGTTCGCCAGCTTCTATGCGGTACGCAACGCCCTGGAAGCGGCGGGCTTCAAGTCCACCGACGCCGAGATCGTCATGGTGCCCAGCACCAGTGCCGAGCTTGACCTGGACGGCGCCGAGAAGGTCATACGCCTGATCGACATGCTCGAGGACCTGGACGACGTGCAGAACGTCTATTCCAACGCGCAGATCCCCGACGAGGTGATGGAAAAGCTCGGCTGATCCAGCGCAACGTTCTACTCTTGAGGCCGGAGCGGCAAACTCGCGTTGTTGGACGCGGCTTTGCCGTTCCGGTTTCTGCTTTTTCGGCACCCTTCGAGCTGCAGGCTTTATGACGTTAATTCTTGGTATCGACCCCGGTTCGCGCATCACCGGCTACGGCGTCGTTCGTGACACCGGCCGTGGCTGCGAGTACGTGGCGTCGGGTTGCATCCGCACCGGCGCCGGCGAATTGCAGGAGCGCCTGCAGATTGTCTTTCGCGGCGTGCGTGAAGTCATTCAGACCTACGGCCCGGTGACCATGGGCATCGAAAAGGTGTTCATGGCGCGTAATGCCGACTCGGCGCTGAAGCTGGGCCAGGCCCGTGGTGCGGCCATTGTCGCGGCCATGGAGGAGGGCCTGGAAGTGGCTGAATACACCGCCACCCAGGTCAAGCAGGCCGTAGCTGGCACCGGGGGCGCCAATAAGGAGCAAGTGCAGATGATGGTCATGCACCTGCTCAAGCTGACCGCCAAGCCGCAGATCGACGCCTCGGACGCCCTGGCCATCGCCCTGACCCATGCCCACACCCGTTCCAGCCTGATCCCGCACGGCTTGGCGACAGCGCGCAGCCGTGGCGGGCGCCTGCGGTTGTGAGTGCATCATTTTTTCAAGATTTTTGACTTGCGCGGCCCGTCGGGCCTGCAATGATGGCGAGCGTGCTTGCCGGAACACAACAAGGATTGAAACGTGATTGGACGTTTGCGCGGCACCCTGGCGGAAAAACAGCCGCCGCACCTGATTCTCGATGTCAACGGCCTGGGCTACGAGCTGGAGGTGCCGATGACCACGCTCTATCGCTTGCCGCCGGTCGGTCAGCCGGTGACTTTGCACACCCATCTGGTGGTTCGCGAGGATGCTCAGTTACTCTACGGCTTCTTTGAAAAGCGCGAGCGCGAACTGTTTCGCGAGCTGATCCGTCTGAATGGCGTGGGTCCCAAGTTGGCCCTGGCGCTGATGTCGACCCTTGATGTGGATGAGCTGGTGCGCTGCGTGCAGGCCCAGGACACCTCGGCACTGGTCAAGGTGCCCGGGGTCGGCAAGAAGACTGCCGAGCGCCTGCTGGTCGAACTCAAGGACCGCTTCAAGGCCTGGGAAACAGCACCGGCGATGTTCGAGCTGATGCCGACCGGCCCCAACACGGCCGCGCCGGTGGCCAGCGCCGAGTCCGATGCGGTCAGTGCGCTGATCTCCCTGGGCTACAAGCCCCAGGAGGCGAGCAAGGCAGTGTCCGCCATCAAAACCAAAGGCCTGAGCAGCGAAGAACTGATTCGCCACGCCCTGAAGGGAATGATTTAAGTGATCGAAGCCGACCGCCTGATCGCCGCCACCAGTGGCCGCGATCGGGAAGAGCAGCAAGACCGGGCCATCCGCCCGCTGAGCCTGGCCGACTACATTGGCCAGCCCACCGTGCGCGAGCAGATGGAGCTGTTCATCCAGGCTGCGCGCGGGCGCAACGAGTCCCTGGACCACACCCTGATCTTCGGCCCGCCGGGGCTGGGCAAGACCACCCTGGCCAATATCATCGCCCAGGAAATGGGTGTGTCGATCAAGAGCACCTCGGGGCCGGTACTGGAGCGCCCGGGCGACCTGGCCGCACTGCTGACCAACCTCGAACCCCATGACGTACTGTTCATCGACGAAATCCACCGGCTGTCGCCCATCGTCGAGGAAGTGTTGTACCCGGCCATGGAAGACTTCCAGCTGGACATCATGATCGGCGAAGGGCCGGCGGCGCGCTCCATCAAGCTCGACCTGCCACCGTTCACCCTGGTGGGGGCGACTACCCGTGCCGGCATGCTGACCAACCCGCTGCGTGACCGTTTCGGTATCGTCCAGCGCCTGGAGTTCTACAGCACGGCGGACCTGGCGACCATCGTCAGCCGCTCCGGCGGCATCCTCGGCCTGCCCGTGGAAGACGAAGGCGCCTTCGAGATCGCCCGGCGTGCCCGTGGCACCCCGCGTATCGCCAACCGCCTGCTGCGTCGCGTGCGCGATTTCGCCGAAGTGCGCGGCAAGGGTCATATCACCAAGCCGATCGCCGACCTGGCGTTGAACCTGCTGGATGTCGATGAACGTGGCTTCGACCACCAGGACCGGCGTCTGCTGTTGACCATGATCGAGAAGTTCGACGGTGGTCCGGTAGGCGTCGACAGCCTGGCGGCTGCCATCAGCGAGGAGCGTCACACCATCGAGGATGTGCTGGAGCCCTACCTGATCCAGCAGGGCTACATCATGCGCACCCCGCGGGGGCGGGTGGTCACGCGCCATGCGTACCTGCATTTTGGCCTTAATATTCCCAACCGCCTGGGTGAGATGCCCGCCACCGAGCCCTTCGTCGATCCGAGCGACGAATGATGCGATGGTGGCGATTTAATTGAGGTTTTTGCGGTCCTAGGGTGCTGACAGGCGTTTGCCCTACCTGAACGGCGCAAAAACGATGAAAAAACAGTTGCCTGGCCGGATTGGCAACCTGAGGAGTAAGCACTAGAGTATGCGCGCGCAAAATGGGGTTGAGTCGTTCGCACATCGCTGTCGCGTCTATTACGAAGACACCGATGCGGGCGGCGTCGTTTATTACGTCAACTATCTGAAGTTCATGGAGCGGGCACGCACCGAAAGGCTGCGTGAACTGGGGTACGTGCAGTCGGTTCTGGCACGCGAGAACCTGCTGTTCGTGGTGCATTCCAGTGAGGCGCGCTACCTGGTGCCGGCCCGTCTGGACGACGAATTGCTCGTCACGGCGCACGTAATTGAATTGAACCGTGCCAGCCTGCGCTTCAAACAGCAGGTCTGGCGCGCAGCGGATATGACGCTGCTCTGCGAAGGGCAGTTTTTGGTGGCCTGTGTGCGCGCCGATACTTTCAAACCCCGGGCCATTCCCGAAGCTCTGCGCGCGGCCTTCGCCGCGGCAGACGGCCCGGGTACACACTCAATAGCAGGAGATTAAGCGTGGAAGCTAACGTCGTCGACCATACCTCCATGTGGAGCCTGGTCAGCAATGCCAGCGTGGTTGTACAGCTGGTAATGCTGATCCTGGTGGCCGCATCGGTCACTTCATGGGTCATGATTTTTCAGCGCAGTGCACTCATTCGTGCCGGCCGCCGTGCCCTGGATTCCTTCGAGGAGCGTTTCTGGTCGGGCATCGATCTGTCCAAGCTGTACCGTCAGGCGGGCAGCAACCCTGATCCGGATTCGGGCGTGGAGCAGGTCTTCCGTGCCGGCTTCAAGGAATTCTCGCGCCTGCGCCAGCAGCCGGGTGTGGACCCGGACGCGGTGATGGACGGCGTGGGTCGTGCCATGCGCGTGGCCATCTCCCGTGAAGAGGAAAAACTGGAGCAGACCCTGCCGTTCCTGGCCACCGTTGGTTCGGTCAGCCCGTACATCGGCCTGTTCGGTACCGTATGGGGCATCATGAACTCCTTCCGCGGGCTGGCCGGCGCGCAGCAGGCGACCCTGGCCACCGTGGCCCCCGGTATTTCCGAAGCGCTGGTGGCCACGGCCATCGGCCTGTTCGCGGCCATCCCGGCGGTTATCGCCTACAACCGCTTCGCCGCTCGCAGCGAAACCTTGATCAGCCGTTACTACACGTTCGCTGACGAGTTCCAGGCCATCCTGCACCGTAAAGTGCACACCAGCGAAGAGTGAGCAGGTAATTACCCATGGCCCGAGTTCGCCAGAAACGCAAGCCGGTCGCCGAGATGAACGTGGTGCCCTACATCGACGTGATGTTGGTACTGCTGGTTATCTTCATGGTCACCGCACCGATGCTCAACCAGGGCGTGAAGGTTGACCTGCCCAAGGTTTCCAGCGAAGCCTTGCCGCAGGACAACAACACCCAGGTCCTGACCATTTCGATCAAGGCTGACAAGACCTACTACTGGAACCTTGGCAGCGAAGTCGATGCCGACAAGGTCCAGGACAAGGCGATGACCCTGCCTGCCATGACCGACGCCGTCACCAAGATCATCCGCGCCGGCAATGAAGGCGGCAAACGTACCCAGGTATTCATTCGTGGCGACAAGTCCGTGGACTACGGCGCCGTGATGGGTGCGATGGGCGGGTTGCAGAAGGCGGGTGTCGGTAACGTTGGCCTGATTACCGAGGCGCCCTGATGCGACAACGAGAGCCCTCCGCCTCGGAAAGTTATTTCTGGCCCAGTGTCTGGGCCATTGCGCTGCATATCCTGATTTTTGGCATGCTGTTCGTCAGCTTTGCCATGACCCCGGATCTGCCCCCTGCCAGGCCGATCGTGCAGGCTACGCTGTACCAGCTGAAATCGAAGAGCCAGGCCACCACCCAGACCAATCAGAAGATTGCCGGGGAGGCCAAGAAGTCGGCTGCCAAGCAGACCGAAGTCGAGCAGATGGAACAGAAGAAGGTCGAGCAGGAGAAGCAGGAGCAAGCTGAGAAGGCCGCGGAACAAAAGCAGGAAGAAGCCGCTCAAAAAGCCCAGGAAGCGAAGAAGGCCGATGACGCCAAGAAGGCTGCTGCCGACGAGGCCAAGGCGGCCGCGGCGGATGCTGCCAAGAAAGCCGACGACGCCAAGAAGGCTGCCGAGGCCAAGAAAGCCGAGCAGGCCGACATCGCCAAGAAGAAAGCTGAGGAAGAGGCCAAGGAAAAAGCCGAGGAAGACGCG
Organism: uncultured Gammaproteobacteria bacterium; assembly: GCA_963816515.1. Classification (GTDB taxonomy): domain Bacteria; phylum Pseudomonadota; class Gammaproteobacteria; order Pseudomonadales; family Pseudomonadaceae; genus Aquipseudomonas. The sequence continues at coordinate 3,897,160 of CAWFKX010000001.1, forward strand.
AAGAAAGCTGCCGAGGCCGCGAAGAAAGCCGCCGAGGACGCCAAGAAGAAAGCCGCTGACGACGCCAGGAAAGCCGCCGAATCGGCGCAGGAGGCGAAGAAGAAAGCCGCCGAGGATGCCAAGAAGGCCGCCGCCGACGACGCCAAGAAGAAGGCCCAGGCAGCAGCCCGCAAGGCCGCTGAAGACAAGAAGGCGCAGGCATTGGCCGATCTGCTCTCTGATACACCGCAGCGCCAGCAGGCACTGGCGGACGAGCAGGGCGACCAGACCGCCGGCAACTTCGATGACCTGATCCGTTCCCGTGCTGCCGAAGGCTGGGCTCGCCCACCGTCCGCGCGCAAGAACATGACAGTGGTACTGCAGATCAACATGTTGCCTGACGGCACCATCACCAACGTTTCCGTGGCCAAATCCAGTGGCGACGGGCCGTTCGATGCGTCGGCAGTGGCCGCGGTCAAGAACATTGGTCGTTTAACCGAAATGCAGGGCCTGAAACCAAGTGATTTCAACCCTTACCGCAATTTCAAGATGACATTCACCCCTGAGGACCTAGCCTTGTGATTAACCTTCTTCGAGGACTGCTGGTTGCATTGTGCTGCGTTGCAGCCGTTGCCCAGGCAGATGAAAAGAACATCCTGGTCACCAGCGGCAGCGACCGGGCCACCCCGATCGCCGTCGTGCCATTCGGCTTCCAGGGCGGCTCAGTGCTGCCCGAGGACATGGCGCTGATCATCGGCAACGACCTGCGCAACTCGGGTTACTACTCGCCGATCGACAAGCAGAACATGATCAGCACGCCGTCGCAGCCAGGTGAAGTGGTATGGCGCGACTGGCAGGCGCTGGGTGCCCAGTACATCATGGTCGGCAGCATCGTCCCGGCGGGCGGTCGCCTGCAGGTGTCGTACGCACTGCTCAACGTCAATACCCAGCAGCAGGTACTGACCGGCAGCGTGTCGGGTAGCGTTGATCAGCTGCGCGACATGGCGCACTACATCTCCGACCAGTCGTTTGAAAAGCTGACCGGCATCAAGGGCGCATTCTCCACTCGCCTCCTTTATGTAACGGCCGAGCGTTTCAGCACTAACAGCACCCGGTACACCTTGCAGCGCTCGGACTATGACGGTGCTCGCGCCGTGACCTTGCTGCAATCGCGCGAGCCGATCCTGTCGCCGCGCTATGCCCCGGATGCCAAGCGTATCGCCTACGTTTCGTTCGAACAGAAGCGCCCGCGCATCTTCGTGCAGAACGTGGACACCGGTGCCCGCCAGCAGATCACCAACTTCGAAGGCCTCAACGGTGCCCCGGCGTTCTCGCCTGACGGCAGCAAGCTGGCGTTCGTGCTGTCCAAGGACGGCAACCCGGAGATCTACGTGATGGACCTCGCGTCGCGCAACCTGACCCGCCTGACCAACGACCCGGCCATCGACACCGAACCGTTCTGGGGTAAAGATGGTTCCACCATCTATTTCACCTCCGACCGTGGCGGCAAGCCACAGATCTACAAGCAATCGCTGGGCGGTGGTGGTGCGACGCGTGTTACTTTCATCGGTAACTACAACGCCAACCCGAAACTTTCGGCTGATGAAAAGACCCTGGTCATGATCCATCGCCAGGACGGTTTCACCAACTTCAAGGTTGCGTCGCAGGATCTTGAACGTGGAACGGTAAAAATTCTCACAGATTCAAGTCTTGATGAGTCGCCTACTGTTGCGCCCAACGGCACCATGGTAATCTACGCCACCCGCCAGCAGGGCCGGGGAGTCTTGATGCTCGTGTCGCTAAACGGCCGCGTGAGGCTCCCGCTTCCTACCGCTCAAGGCGAAGTCAGAGAACCGTCCTGGTCCCCTTACCTGAACTGACGCGGCGCTTTACGTTTTACTTAACACATTGGGGTTCATTAGGAGTTTCACGATGGAAATGCTGAAGTTTGGTAAATTTGCTGCGCTGGCTCTGGCCATGGCCGTAGCTGTAGGTTGCTCTTCGAAAGGCGGCGACAACGCTGGTCAAGCAGCTGTTGACCCTAACGCTGGTTACGGCGCAAACACCGGTGCTGTTGACGGTTCCCTGAGCGAAGAAGCTGCTCTGCGCGCAATCACCACCTTCTACTTCGAATACGACAGCTCGGACCTGAAACCAGAAGCCATGCGCGCTCTGGACGTCCACGCTAAAGACCTGAAAGCCAATGGCGCTCACGTCGTACTGGAAGGCAACACCGACGAACGTGGTACTCGCGAGTACAACATGGCTCTGGGCGAGCGTCGTGCGAAAGCCGTTCAACGCTACCTGGTACTGCAAGGCGTTTCGCCAGCTCAACTGGAAGTCGTCTCCTACGGCGAAGAGCGTCCAGTCGCTACTGGCAACGACGAGCAGTCGTGGGCTCAGAACCGTCGCGTCGAACTGCGTAAGTAATTCGATATGCGAACGTGCCGCCGTGCTGTAACTATTCTGGCTCTCGCCCTGCCACTCGTGGCATGGGCCGAGGTTCCTGTGGTTGATGGCAATGGGTCCAATGGGGCCAGTAGCTATCCACCCTCGGGTTATGGCACGAGCGGCGCCTACGCTGATACCGGGGCGCAAGCCCCGGTTTCTGCGCAGGGTCAGCTGTTCATGCAGCTGCAACAAATGCAGGAAGACATCGCGCGTCTGCGCGGACAGGTCGAAGTCCAGCAAAACGATATCCAGCAGCTGAAACAGCAGAGTCTGGAGCGTTACCAGGATCTCGATCGTCGCATTGGAACCGGCACTGCACCTGCAGCCGCCGCGCCTTCCGAGAATTCTCCAGACGGTGGCGACGTAAACGCCGCCGGTGCTCCTGTGCCACCGCCCGCCGCGCAAGCGCCGGCCGCCAGCACCGAGCCGGGTGACCCGGCCAAGGAAAAACTGTACTACGATGCTGCCTTCGACCTGATCAAGGCGAAGGACTTCGACAAGGCCAGCCTGGCGTTCGCCGCCTTTCTGCGCAAGTACCCCAACAGCCAGTACGCGGGCAACGCCCAATACTGGCTGGGTGAAGTGAACCTGGCCAAGGGTGACCTGCAGGGGGCCGGCCAGGCATTCGCCAAGGTCAGCCAACTGTACCCAAAGCATGCCAAGGTGCCTGATTCGCTGTACAAGCTCGCCGACGTGGAGCGCCGCCTGGGTCATACCGACCGGGTCAAGGGCATTCTGCAGCAGGTCGTGAGCCAGTACCCGGGCACTTCGGCTGCGCAATTGGCCCAGCGTGACCTGCAGAAAATGTGATTCGGTGATGCCGAATGGAAGAAACCCGCGCTTGTCGCGGGTTTTTTCGTTAGAATTGATGCCCTTTTATTTGAACACGCTTCCCTGAACCGCGCGTTGGCGGGTTCTTCGAAGTGCCCAACGGAGGCGGTCAGCCTGTTTAGCTGTCATGCCCGTGGACCCTATGCAAGACACATTACGCATTACCGAAGTCTTCTACTCGTTGCAGGGGGAGACTCGTACCGCGGGCCTGCCCACGGTATTCGTGCGCCTGACCGGCTGCCCGCTGCGCTGCCAGTACTGCGACAGCGCCTACGCCTTCAGCGGCGGTACCATTCGCACCCTGGATTCGATCCTGGAGCAGGTGGCCGGCTTCAAGCCGCGCTATGTCTGCGTGACCGGCGGCGAGCCGCTGGCCCAGCCCAATGCCATTGCGCTGATCACCCAGCTGTGTGATGCCGGCTACGAGGTTTCCCTGGAAACCAGCGGTGCGCTGGATATTTCCAAGGTCGACACCCGCGTCAGCCGCGTGCTCGACCTCAAGACCCCGGCTTCCGAAGAGTCGCACCGCAATCGCTACGAAAACATCGAGCTGCTGACCCCCAATGACCAGGTCAAGTTTGTGATCTGCTCGCGCGATGACTATGACTGGGCGGTGTCCAAGCTCATCCAGTACGGCCTCGACCGCCGCGCCGGCGAAGTGCTGTTCTCGCCCAGCAAGGGTCAACTGAGCGCCACCGACCTGGCTGACTGGATCGTCGCCGACAACCTGCCCGTACGCCTGCAGTTGCAATTGCATAAACTGCTGTGGAACGACGAACCGGGCCGCTGACACCGATATCGCCAGTTTTCGTGGCTTTAGTTTGAAGGACACCAGACATGACTGACAAAAAAGCGGTAATCCTGCTCTCCGGCGGCCTGGACTCGGCCACCGTCGTCGCCATGGCCAAGGCCGAAGGCTACAGCTGTTACACCATGAGCTTCGACTACGGCCAGCGCCACCGCGCAGAGCTGGATGCCGCTGCCCGCGTCGCCAAGGACCTGGGCGTGGTCGAGCACAAGGTGATCGGCCTGAACCTCAACGGCATTGGCGGCTCGGCCCTGACCGACAGCAGCATCGACGTGCCCGAGGCGCCCACCGAAGGCATCCCGGTGACCTACGTGCCGGCCCGCAATACCGTGTTCTTGTCCCTGGCGCTGGGCTGGGCAGAAGTGCTGGGCGCGCGTGACATCTTCATTGGTGTCAACGCGGTGGACTACTCCGGCTATCCGGACTGCCGCCCCGAGTTCGTCGAAGCGTTCGAGCGCATGGCCAACCTGGCCACCAAGGCTGGCGTGGAGGGGCAGGGCTTCACCATCCAGGCACCGCTGCAGAACCTCAGCAAAGCTGACATCGTGCGGGCTGGCATGGCCCGTGGCGTGGACTACAGTCTTACTGTTTCCTGCTACCAGGCCGACGATCAAGGCCGTGCTTGCCGCAAATGTGACAGCTGCCGCCTGCGCGCAGAAGGCTTCGCGGCGGCTGGTGTGAGCGACCCAACATGTTATTTTTGATTTTTTTCAAATAAGGTGTTGAATTCTCGTTAGAAATCAGTATTATACGCACCACACGCAGCGACACAGACACACAGTCGCCAGCGATGAAACAAGCGGGTCGTTAGCTCAGTTGGTAGAGCAGTTGGCTTTTAACCAATTGGTCGTAGGTTCGAGTCCCACACGACCCACCATATGCAGTAAGAAAAAAGCCGGAAGTGCACAGCACTCTCCGGCTTTTTTTGTGCTTTTTTTTCAGCGGCTCATTTCGCTGTCAGTGTGCTGCTACTAACGCGTCATCCGCAATTGAGGTGCAGCAAGCTGGCCTCGCTGATGGCCGCGGACCATGTGTAGCGACAGCGGTAGTGGTCGATGGCGTTCTGCACAGTGGCGTCCAGGCCGCTGGCGTTGCGTTGCAAGTCCAGCGGGGCGCCGAGCAGGTAAAAGGCCTGGCCGTGGCGAAGGGCGAACAGGCTGTCCACCGAGGCGGCGTATTGAAAATGATGCTTGGCCAGGGCGGGTTCCAGTTCGCGATAGCGGCCGACCACGGCGCGTGCCCAGGCCTGCACGAGGATTTCGCTGGGGGGCAGTTGTGCCAGTTGTCGGCTCAGGCTGTTGCCGCCGGGGTAGTGGTAGTGGTCGTCACTGCGCGGCAACAACGGCTGGCTGGCCAGCACGACGACCAGCGTCCAGCCTAGCCAGCGCGCCTGTGACCGGGGGCTGGCCAGTAGCTGGGTAATGAACAGCACATCGATAGTGAGGCTCAGAGCGACTAGCCATAGCCATTGCCGCGCACTGCCTAGCGGCAAAAATCCGCTGAGATGGCTGAACAGCATGAACCCCAGCAGCACAATGAACGCACGGTTCAAGACGTAAGCCAGGCCCTGCCTGGCGCCACCGAGCAGTATGAGGTGGGCGACCACTGAAGTACCGAGCAGCGGCAGGCCATAGGCGTCCAGCGCGGCCGTGACGGCGTCGCCGTCGGGCAAGTCCAATGGCTGCTGGTAGACCCAGGACAGCAAGGCGCTGAGCAGCCACAGCGCCGCTTCGAGGCGGCGCCCGGCGTGGCCGGCAGCAATGGCGAGTGCCAGCAGCAGGCCTGCGCACAAGCCCAGCAGGTGAAAGGTGATTTCGCTGAACAACACCGGGCTTGCCAGGCAGTGCCCGGCTACCGCCAGCAGCAACAGCCAGCGCCCGTGGCGCCAGGACTGCAGCAGGCGTGCAAACGCCGCCGCCAGCAGCAGGACGATGGCCAGTGTCCACAGGCGCAGGGAGGTCAGGCTGAAGGGCAGTCGGGTACCCAGCGGCAGGAAACACAGGCACAGGTAAAGTGTGGCCAGCAGCCCCGGCGCAAGATGGCCGCGGGCAGTGGGCAGGGGCAGGGTATTCATGAGGGCGCTACCGCGCACCGGGGCGGTGCGAGAAGGGGGAAGGGTAGGGCTGAGGGAGGTGGAATAGACAGCCGTGCTACCGCCGCGCAAACATAACATTGCGCAAAGTGAGAAGAAATGGCCGTCAAAACAAAGGCTAGCGCAGGCTGCCGAGGCAGGCCAGCGGCGGCGTCGAAAAACCGCCGAAACGCGGCCCATCCGTCCGACGCGCCGTGGCGAGGGCGAACAGGGCATGCCCAGCGGCAGTCATACCCCTGTCGCGGGCAGCAAAAAAATCTTTGGAAATCACATCATTGGCTGTAGCCTTCCCCGGCCCGGCGGTTTGTACCACCAGGGAAACAACGCCCAGGCTCGCGTAAGCTCGGGTGGTATACTCGACTTACGCGCACAAGCGCCTGCAGGTCTTGCCAATATGACGCAGATTTCCGAACGCCTTCTGGTCCAGGCTCACCTCGATGCCAAGCAGCCCAAGCCGCTGACGCCCGAGCAGGAAGCCGACTACCGTGCTGCCATCGCTGCCGAGCTCAAGGCTCAGGACGCGGTGCTGGTGGCCCACTTCTATTGTGACCCGGTGATTCAGGCCCTGGCCGAGGAAACCGGCGGTTGCGTGTCCGACTCCCTGGAAATGGCCCGCTTCGGCAAGAACCATGCGGCCAAGACCGTGGTGGTGGCCGGCGTGCGCTTCATGGGCGAGACGGCAAAAATCCTGACCCCGGAAAAGCGTGTGCTGATGCCGACGCTGGAGGCCACCTGCTCCCTCGACCTGGGTTGCCCGGTGGACGAGTTCTCGGCCTTCTGCGACCAGCACCCGGAACGCACCGTGGTGGTCTATGCCAACACCTCCGCCGCCGTGAAAGCCCGCGCGGACTGGGTGGTAACGTCCAGCTGTGCGCTGGAAATCGTCGAAAGCCTGATGGACAACGGCGAGACGATTATCTGGGGCCCCGACAAACACCTGGGCCGCTACATCCAGAAACAGACCGGCGCCGACATGCTGTTATGGGATGGTTCGTGCATTGTTCACGAAGAGTTCAAGTGGCGCCAGCTGGAAGACATGAAGGCCCTGTACCCGGATGCCGCCATCCTGGTGCACCCCGAGTCGCCGGAGTCGGTGATCGAGCTGGCGGATGCCGTGGGCTCCACCAGCCAGCTCATTGCAGCGGCCCAGCGCCTGCCGAACAAGACCTTCATCGTCGCTACCGACCGCGGCATTTTCTACAAGATGCAGCAGCTGTGCCCGGACAAGATCTTCGTCGAAGCGCCCACCGCCGGCAACGGCGCGGCATGCCGCAGCTGTGCACACTGCCCGTGGATGGCCATGAACACCCTGGAGCGCACGCTTACGGCGTTGCGTGAAGGCCGCAACGAAATCTTCGTTGACCCGGCACTGATTCCCCAGGCGATCCGCCCGCTCAAGCGCATGCTCGATTTCACTCAGGCGGCACGGATGAAGGTCGCCGGTAACGCCTGATCCGCGCGGCTCAGGCGCGGCTGGCCACGCCCGGGGCTGCCGGCATCGGGTTGGTCAGGCGCTTGCTCAAGTCCAGCCATTGCCCCAGGGCCAGCATCAGTCCCAGCCCCGCCAGCGCCGTGGCCACCTGCATGGGCAGGCGGTCGCCGCCCAGTGCGTTGGCCATGTCAGACAACGGCGCCAACAGCACGCTCAAGCAAAAAATCTCCAGCGAATAGCGCCCCATCATTGCGACTTTCTGCGCCAGCCAGTGCTGCAACCACTGGCCTGACGGCACCAGTTTCGCCACGCAGTAGGCCATGGCCAGGAAATGCAGCAGGCGCACCGGGGCCAGGTTGGTCTTGCTGATGGGGTACAGGCGTTCGGCAATCCACTGGGGCATCAATGCGTCGTGCAGCGCTGGCCATTTCCAGCTCAAGGCAATGACCGCGCTGACCCCCACGGCCACCGCGCAGGTCACGAACAGCGGCTGGCGATGCAGGGGGCGCCGTTCGTGCGTCTGCGTTACCTGGCTATGCAGCGCCGCTGCGCCGCCCAATATGAACAGTGCTTGCCAGGCGTACGGGTTGAAGTACCACAGGCCATTGCCATGGGCGGGGATGTTCCAGCCGAACCACTGGGTCAGGGCATAGACCGCCAGCGACGCGCCCACGGTATGGGCGGTATGGCGAATCAGCAATGGCAGCACCAGCGGCAGCCCGGCCAGCAGCACGATGTACAACGGCAGCGGGTCCATGAGGTTGGGTTTGAAGCGCAGCAGCAACTCATCCACCAGCGCCTGCTGAGGGTTGAGAATGAAGTAGTTGAGGTTCATCTCCTGAATCATGTCTCGGGTTTCGACATGGCTGTTGGCTACGAAGATGATGCCCATCAGCAGCACCAGCAGGAAGATATGCACCACGTACAGCACCCAGGCGCGGCGCAGGATTCGTACGGTGGCAACCAGGTAGCCATTGCGCAGGGCAATTTTGCCGTAGGCCAGCACGGCGGCGTAGCCGGCCAGGAACACGAAGATCTCTGCGGCGTCGCTGAAACCGAAATTGCGCGCGGTGAAGTTGGCGAGTGGGTTTTGCGGTATGTGATCCCAGAAAATGAAGATCAACGCCAGGCCCCGATAGAAGTCGATGCGATGGTCGCGGCGGGTGATCATGATGATTGGCCTTGAGCGAATAGATGATTGAATAAGGATAGGTGCGCGGGCGCGCAGGTTCCGCGGGAACCCGGGCGGCCGATCAGCGGCGGGGAGGTTGGCCGTTTTTGCCGGTGAATGCAAAAGCGGGGTTATTACCGAATGTCACAAAGCGAATGTTTGCATCACCCATTCACTAACCTGATGGTGCATGAGCCCCGGTGCGTCCTTCACTAGACTGGCCACTACCATTCAAAGAACAACAGGGCATTGGCTATGCACAATCGCATGATGATCACTGGCGCCGGCTCGGGCCTGGGCCGCGAGATCGCACTTCGCTGGGCGCGCGAGGGCTGGCAACTGGCGTTGGCGGACGTCAACGAGGCCGGGTTGCAGGAAACCCTCAAGCTGGTTCGCGAGGCGGGTGGCGATGGCTTCGTGCAGCGGTGCGATGTGCGCGACTACAGCCAACTGACGGCCCTGGCCCAGGCCAGCGAGGAAAAGCTGGGCGGCATAGATGTGATCGTCAACAACGCCGGCGTGGCCTCGGGCGGCTTTTTCAGCGAGCTGCAACTGGAGGACTGGGACTGGCAGATCGCAATCAACCTGATGGGCGTGGTGAAGGGGTGCAAGGCCTTCCTGCCGTTACTGGAGAAGAGCAAGGGCAAGATCATCAACATCGCGTCCATGGCCGCGCTGATGCAAGGCCCGGCCATGAGCAACTACAACGTGGCCAAGGCCGGCGTCGTGGCGCTGTCGGAAAGCCTGCTGGTGGAGCTGCGCCAGCAGGACGTGGGTGTACACGTGGTGTGCCCTTCGTTCTTCCAGACCAACCTGCTGGACTCCTTCCGTGGCCCCACGCCGGCCATGAAAGCCCAGGTGGGAAAATTGCTGGAAAGCTCGCCGATCAGTGCGGCGGACATTGCCGACTACATCTTCCGTCAGGTTGCCGAAGGGCAGTTCATGATTCTGCCCCATGAGCAGGGGCGTCAGGCTTGGCAGCTCAAGCAGCAGAATCCGCAGGCGTTGTATAACGAGATGGCGTCCATGGCTGAAAAAATGCGCGCCAAGGCTCGGCAGGGGCATGGTTCGGACTGAGTACTGCGGTATCCTTGAAAAGCCCGGGCCGCAAGCCCGGGCTTTTTTCGTGATGTTCACGCACTCGAGCGCAGGCGCTGTCAGCGTTTGATCCTGTTTTTGATCCTGTTTTTGACTTGGCTTTTGATCTGGCTTTTGATTTTGATTGTGTGCCGCATAAAGCGCCAGGGCCGACTGGAGGCGTCGATCAACGGGCAGCCCGAAGGGCCGAGGCCGCAGGCCGAAGAGACGGTAGCCCGCCCGCTTCTATAGCGGGTGCCGTCTGCCCGTTGATCGGCGTCGGAAGGAGGGGATCCGTAGCGAAGCGTAGGGCCCAAGCAGCGGCAAGCCTTTTTTGCTTACTTTTTGCTGGGCCGGCACACCGGGGCGTTTGCCAAAAAGTGAGCCGCCGTAAGGGCGGAAAGGGGAGTCAGCATCACCCGTAGAAATGGATATGCCCCCGAAATCTGTATCGCGCTTTTGAGTCTGAGGGCATATCCAATGCCGCGGTTGCGACCACTTTGGGGTTCCGCCCTTACGGCGGGTCACTTTTTTCAGTCGAAAAAAAAGTAACCAAAAATTCTCGCCCCTGCTTGGGCCCTCCGCTGCGCTACGGGTCCCCTCCTTCCGGCGTCGCCCAGGGGGCAAACGGCCCCGGCTAATGAAGCGGGCCGGGGCCGTCCCTCGGCTGCGCCTCGGGCCCTTCGGGCAGCCCCCTGGTCAACACCTCCAGTCGGCCCTGGCGCTTTATGGGGCATACAGTCAAAAGCAAAGTCAAAAGCCAGATCAAAAGCCAGATCAAAAGCAGATCAAACAGCGTCGCTAGCGACAACAGCGTCAGCCAGCGCGATGTGCTGTTTGTGATCTACTTTTTCCTGGAGGGGCTGTGCTTAATTATTTGTGGTTTTTCCTTGCGGCGGTGTTCGAAATCGCCGGCTGCTACGCATTTTACCTATGGCTACGCCTGGGCAAGAGCGCCTGGTGGGCTCTGCCAGCGCTGGTCAGCCTGACCTGCTTCGCGCTGCTGCTCACCCGCGTCGAGGCCGCCTACGCTGGGCGGGCCTACGCGGCCTATGGGGGAATTTACATTGTCACATCGCTGGCCTGGCTGGCGCTGGTGGAGCGCGTGCGCCCGGCGGGCAGCGACTGGCTGGGGGCACTGTTGTGCGTGATCGGCGCCAGCATCATCCTGTGGGGCCCACGCTTTCACAGTTCGTAAATGTGCAAACGCGTTGAAAACCGTACAGGTTTGTGCCTCTTTACGTTATCGACTCAGATAGTTCTGTAGGGCGATTCGACAAAGCATGTAGGGGAATCCTGTTTTAGCCTGTAAGCGTTGATAGAGGGCAGGACGCGGCGCAGTCTCATGATTCATTCAATGAGATAGAGGGCAGGACAATGCTGGTACTGACGCGAGCAGTGGGGGAATCGATCGCCATAGGTGACAACGTCTGGGTGAAGATACTCGAAGTGCGGGGCAACCAGGTGCGCTTTGGCGTGCAAGCGCCCAAGGACGTCCAGATCCACCGGGCCGAGGTCTACCGGCGCATCATGGCGCAGGCGGCCAAACAGGCGGCCACCGATGAAACAACGTGCGAAAGCGCCTAGGCGACGGTGGGCTCAGTCGAACAATTCCCGGGGAATGTCGTGCTTGAGCATCAGCGTGCATTGCTGGCTCTCCGGGTCGAACACGATGAACGCCTGAGCCTTGGCCAGGGCATGTCGGACCCGCTCCACGCGGGTCTGCAACGGTGTTTCATCACCATTGTCGGTGCCGTCGCGGGTGACGAAGTCTTCGATCAGCAGGGTCAGGGTTTCAGGCGACAGTTGGTCGTGAGGGATCAGCATGGGGGGTCTCGTAAAGGATCGCCCATGCTAACACGCCCGCTATCACTTTTTTTGTAGCGGTGGCCACCAGGCCGCGTTGGGCCCTGACGCGGCCTGGCGGCCACCGCTACACGCTATATCGCGTTGGGTTCGAAGCTGTCCGCGCGGGCCATGGCCCACATGCGCTGGTAGAACTCGCCGCTGACCTCGCCACTGAGCAGTTCGCCCGGCTTGAGGAACACGTGCAGCTGGGAGAACAGTTTCACCTCAGTGGCGGACATGCGCCGCACCAAGTGCTTGGCTTGTAATTGCGAGGGGTGTTCCAGGCCGGCCGCGGCCAGCATCTCGGCCAAGGCCTTGAGTGTGTTGTGGTGGAAATTCAGCACCCGCTGAGCCTTGTCCGGCACCACCAGGGCGCGCTGGCGCAGCAGGTCCTGGGTGGCGACGCCGGTGGGGCACTTGTTGGTGTGGCAACTCTGCGACTGGATGCAGCCGATGGCGAACATGAAGCCGCGGGCCGAGTTGGCCCAGTCGGCGCCGATGGCCAGCACACTGGCGATGTCGAAGGCGCTGACGATCTTGCCGCTGGCGCCCAGCTTGATCTTGTCTCGCAGGTTCATGCCCACCAAGGTGTTGTGCACGAACAGCAAGCCTTCGCGCATGGGTGTGCCCATGTGGTCGGTGAACTCCACAGGCGCCGCGCCGGTGCCGCCTTCCTTGCCGTCGACCACGATGAAGTCCGGCAGGATGCCGGTTTCCAGCATGGCCTTGGCAATGCCCATGAACTCCCACGGGTGGCCCATGCAGAACTTGAAGCCCACCGGCTTGCCGCCGGACAGTTCACGCAACTGCTGAATGAAATGCATCATTTCCAGCGGCGTGGAAAACGCCGAGTGCCGTGACGGCGACACGCAATCCTCACCCATCATCACGCCGCGGGTGTCGGCGATCTCGCGGGTGACCTTGTGCTTGGGCAGGATGCCGCCATGGCCCGGCTTGGCGCCCTGGCTCATCTTGATTTCGATCATGCGCACCTGGGGTTCGCGGGCCTGGGCGGCGAACTTTTCCGGGTCGAACAGGCCGCTGCTGGTGCGGCAGCCGAAGTAACCGCTGCCCAGTTCCCAGGTCAAGTCGCCACCGTGCTCGCGGTGGTAGGGGCTGATGCTGCCCTCGCCGGTGTCGTGAGCGAAGTTGCCCAGCTTGGCCCCCTGGTTCAACGCGCGGATGGCGTTGGCGCTGAGGGCGCCGAAGCTCATGGCGGAAATGTTGAACACCGAGGCCGAGTAAGGTTGCGTGCACTGCGGCCCGCCGATGATCACCCGGAAGCTGGCCGGGTCGCTGAGCGGCGCCGGGCGCATGGAGTGGCCGATGAATTCGAACCCTGGTTCGTACACGTCGATCAGGGTGCCGAACGGCTTGTCGGCGCTTTCATTCTTGGCCCGCGAGTACACCAGCGAGCGCTGCGCCCGGGAGAAGGGCAGGGCGTCGCTGTCGGACTCCAACAGGTACTGGCGGATCTCCGGGCGAATGCCTTCGACCAGGTAACGGATATTGCCCAGTATCGGGTAGTTGCGCCGCACCGCATGGGGCGTCTGCAGCAGGTCGAAGATGCCGATCAGGCTCAGCACCGCGCCGGCGAAAGCGAAGGGCCACAGCCAGTCGTGGTGCATGAAAGGCATGCAGGCGAGGGTAAACAGGACACAGGCGGCAAAGAACGCATAACGGCTCAGCAACGACAGGCTCATGCAATATCCCCGGGTGACCAACACATGTCAGGCTCAGGCGTTCTGGGCCTGCAGGAATATGGAAAATAGCTCGGATTGCGACTTGATGCCCAGCTTGCTGTACATGTGCTTCTTGTGAACTTTGACGGTTTCCACCGAAATATCCAGCTTGCGGGCGATTTCCTTGCTGGAGCAGCCGCTGAGCATCAGCCGCCCCACGTCCAGTTCCCGGGCGGTCAATTGCGCGCCCTTGAGTTGCTGAACGGACGCTTCCAGCTGCACGCGCCAGTCGTTGCCATGGGCACTGGCCGCCACCGCCGGGGCACTGTTGTCCTCGAAGCTCAGGCGCTGGCGCAACAATGCCAGCACCCACGGCTGGATCAACGACAGCAGGGCGATCTGCGCCGCCGAGAAGCGTTGCGTGCTGCCCAGTGACAGGCACAGGGTGCGGTCGGTATCGATGCGGCAATTGAACTGGATTTCGTCGGCCACCACGTTGAGACGGAAGTAACGTTGATAATATTCCGTCAGCTCGAAATGCTCGGGGGCCACTTCCGCCAGGCGATAGAGACCGTCGGGCATCGGTTCGCGGCTGGCGATGTAGAACGGGTCCAGCAGGTACAGACCCTTGAGGTAGTCCTGAAACAACGGGTCAGGGCTACCGTCCTCGCCAGGGCATTCGGCGAACACCAGCGGTCGCTGGTTGCTGCTGAATAGCAGGGCCACCCAGCTGTCGAAATTCACGTACTGGTCCAGCAGGCGTACCAGGCGGGTCCAGAAATTGGCCTTGTCCAGGCCCTCGATCAAGTGCCCCACGGCCCGGTGCCAGGCCACGTCATCCAGCGAAAGACTCATGCAACTACCCCTATCGGGTTACCCCGGCTGCGTAATTCCCCTCGTGGGGTTGTGCTGCGCATACTCCACCCATTCAAACGCATACCTGTAGCAGGTGCCGCACAGGCGGCGTCACACGCCTCGCAGCGTCTCAGTTCAATGGCGGCCGCTGCAGCAACAAGGAGAACCCATGAAGGTCGAACTTGCCCAGCTGACGGGCCAGGACAACGGCACCGCGCATAACCTGGCGCGTGCCCTGGCAGCGATTGGCGCGTGCGCCGAGGATACGCGCCTGGTCGTGTTTCCGGAAACCCACCTGATGGGCTTTCCCTCCGCGCAGAGCGTGGCGTCGGTGGCAGAACCCCTGGATGGCCCCACTGTGCGTGCCATCGAGCAGGCCGCTCGGGAACGGAACATCGCCGTGGTGATCGGCGTGGCCGAAACCGATAACGGCCGTTTCTATAACACCACGCTGTTGATCACCCCCGAGGGCATCGCCCTCAAATACCGCAAGACCCACCTGTGGGCCTCGGACCGCGGCGTGTTCAGTGCCGGCGACCGCTTCGCCACCACCCTGTGGCAAGGCGTGCGCGTGGGCTTGTTGATCTGCTACGACATCGAGTTTCCGGAAAGCGCCCGGGCGCTGGCGCAACTGGGTGCCGAATTGTTGATCGTGACCAACGGCAACATGGACCCCTACGGCCCCACTCACCGCACCGCGATCATGGCCCGCGCCCAGGAAAACCAGGCGTTCGCGCTGATGGTCAACCGCGTCGGCGACGGCGATGGCGGCCTGGTGTTCGCCGGCGGCAGTGCCCTGGTGGACCCGTTCGGCACGCTGTTGCACGAAGCCGGCCGCGACGAAGGCCAGTTCAGCGTCGAACTGGACCTGAGCCGCCTGCAGGCTGCGCGCAAGGACTACCGCTACCTGGATGACCAGCGCCTGCGCTTGCCCGGCCAGGTCGTCGAGCACGCCAACGGCCTGCGGGAGCTGATCATTCCCCATTGATTTCCCCGGGTGCGCGGGCCCGCAGAGGCCCGCCACCACGCTGTTTTTGCCGACCTCGGCTCTGCCATAAAACCAATAAATCCGGAGTAGTCGCACATGGCTCGTTTGCAACGCACCCTTTCCCTGGGGTCGGTGGTGCTGTTCGGCATCGCCTACATGACGCCGATCATCGTTCTGGGGACCTTCGGGATCCTCGCCCAATCCACCGCCGGCATGGTGCCGGCCGCTTACCTGGCAGCCCTCATCGCCATGTTTTTCACCGCCATGAGCTACGGGCGCATGGCCGCTGCTTTCCCGGTGGCCGGCTCGGCCTATAGTTACGTACGCAAGGCCATCAGCCCCAAGCTCGGTTTTCTCGCCGGCTGGGCGGTATTGCTCGACTACCTGTTCCTGCCCATGGCCATCTGGCTGATCGGCGCTGCTTACCTGGGCTCGGCGTTCCCGGCTGTGCCGCAGTGGCTGTGGGTGCTGTTGTTCATCGGCATCACCAGCCTGATCAACTGCGTGGGCCTGAAACTGGCCAACACCGTCAACTCGCTGTTGATGCTGGTGCAGGCCCTGGTGCTGGTGGCGTTCGTGGTGCTGGCCGTGCACTACATCGGCGGCGACGCCAGCCAGCCACTGTGGACCCTGGCACCCTTCTTCAACGGTGGCATGCAATTGCCGATGATCATGAGTGGCGCGGCCATCGCCTGCTATTCGTTCCTTGGCTTCGATGCGGTCAGTACCCTGACCGAGGAAACCCGCGACCCGCGTCGCACCATTCCGCGGGCGATCATGCTGATTACCCTGATAGGTGGCTTGATCTTCGTCGCCGTGGCGTACTTCGTGCAGCTGGCGCATCCGTCGTTCGCGTTCGATAACGTCGATTCGGCGGCCTATGAGATTGCCCGCAACATCGGCGGCGACGTGTTCGTCTCGATCTTCATGATCGGCCTGATCGTCGGTCAGTTCGCCTCGGGGCTGTCGGCCCAGGCCAGCGGCTCGCGGCTGCTGTTTGCCATGGGCCGCGACGGCGTGCTGCCCAAGGGCTTCTTCGGCAAGCTGAGCTCGCGCTTTGGCACCCCGGTCAACAGCATCCTGCTGTGCGGCGTGGTGGCGTTGCTGGCGCTGAAGATGGACGTCACTACGTCCACCTCGTTCATCAACTTCGGTGCCTTCCTGGCCTTCAGCCTGGTGAACCTGTCGGTGATCTTCCATTACTGGATCAACGGCGAGAAACGCGGTGCTCTTGAACTGCTGCTATTCCTGGTCTGCCCGCTGATCGGGCTGGTGGCGGATCTGTGGTTGATGATCAGCCTCGATCACCTGGCGATCATCCTCGGCGTGAGCTGGCTGGCGCTGGGGTGCGTGTATCTGCTGGTGCTGACCGGTGGCCTGCGCCGCCAGCCGCCGGAAATGGATTTCCAGGAAGCGGCGTGATTGCGTTGTCCTGTAGCAGTGACCGGCAGGTCGCGTCAGGGCTGATGCTGAATCAGCGCCTGGCGCAGTTCCGGTGTCTGCGCCTCCCAGTACACCGGCTTGCCAGCGATGATCGCCGCCACCGGCAAGCCGTCGCGCAGCACCAGGCGGTTGCCGCTGATGGCGGCTACCTTGGTGCCCGGCAGCAGGGTGCCCGCCACGTTCAAGGGGTCGCTGGCGCTGATCGTGACCAGGCGGCCATCAAGCGCCTGTTTGCGCACCTCGCGCAGTACCGGTATGGCCTCGGGCAGGGCGAACTGCTCGCCCGCCAGGCCGCTGACAAAGCGCCCGCCCCGAATCTCGCCCCGCGCCTCCAGGCGATGAAAGGTGCGCAGCAGCTCGCGCCAACTGGGCAGCCAGTCTGCCTCCCGTTCCAGTAACCGCCAGAACACCACGCCGTAGCGGCGCAGCAGGGTCATGGCCACGGCCTCCAGCGGGTCATCCTGTTCCCTGCTGATCGGCCGCAACAGCGCCCAGCGGCCGGCATCGTCCATGCCGCCGATAAAGGCCCCGCGGCCACGGCGAGCACTGCGGCCCTGGCGCTTGCTGGCGGGGGTGATCAGCGCGCGCAGGCCGGCGAAGCTATCGGCGCTCACCAGTCCGGCGGCCACCAGTTCCTGCAAGGCGGTCTCCAGTTCGCTGCGCAGCAAGTGCGCATCGCCGGTCAACTCATCGAAGAACAGCGCGCCGTGCTGGCTCAGCGCCTCGTGCACCTTGCGCGCCTTGGGTGACAGCTCGTCGACCGACACCGCAGGCGACAAGCCGCGCCACAGGTTGGCCCGGCCCCGGGGCAGCAGCACGATGGGCGTGCTGCGCAAGGTCGCGGTGAGGGGTTTGCCGCTGGCGGCCAGGCGGGTCCAAAGGGTCTTGCCGGTGCGGCAGGCGTCGTCCAGCCACTGGCCGCTGTAGTCACGCAGGCGGCCGGGCAGCAGGTCGCTTTCCCAGGCGGCTGCGGGTGCGCTGTAGCCTTCCAGTTGCTCAAGCAATTGGCCCAGGGCGGCCTGGCCTTGCAGGCGAGTGGCGGGCACCAGGTGTTGCCAATGCAGCAGGAAGCGCATGAAGTCCTGCAGGCTGACCGGTTCGATTTCCCGGCGCAGGCGCTTGATGGTGTAGCGATGGATGCGCGCCAGCAGGTGGCGTTCGCACCACTGGCTATCGCGCAGGCCGGGGCGGAACTGGCCACGCAGCAAATAGCCCTGGCTTTCCAGGTGCGCCAGCGCCTGCTCGACCGCTGGCAGCGGCAGGTTCAGCGGCCCGGCGATCTCGCCCAGGCGCACTGGCGCGAAACCGCTGAGGCGTGCGCGCAGCAACTCCTGGCGGGCGGCATCGGCCTCCCAGGCCTCATCGAAGCCAGGCAGGGTGGTCAGCGCGGGCACGCAATGGGCCTGCGGGTAGACCGCACGCAGCAGCGCCAGGCGTTCCACGGCCAGCCACAGCAACTGGCCGTTGCCGACATCCATCAACGTGGCGCGACCGCCGCCGGCGAGCTGCTGTAGCCAGCCCTGCCAGTGAGCCTGGTGGCCGACCTCGACGCTGTTGATGGCCGCCAGTTGCATCAGTGCTTCATGCATTTCATCCACGCCCTGGGGCGCAGGCCAGGCCTCGGCCGCCACCGCTGCGATGGCCTCGCCATCGAGGGCGCCAAGGTCATCGCTGCCCTGGGGCTCCTGCCAGCGGCGGCTGAGCACGGCCTGGGTCCGGCGTTCTTCCAGCGGCGCATCATCGAGGAAGGCATAGGGGCGGGCGTTGAGAATCGCCGCCGCCAGTGGCGAAGGCGCTGGCAGGTCGCGGCTGATCAAGCGCACCTGGCCCTGTTCCATGCGCCGCAGCAGGGCGAGCCACGCTTCGCTGTCCATGGCTTCGTGCAGACAATCGTCGAGGGTCTGTTCCACCAGCGGATGGTCGGGGATCTCGCGCTCGCCGGCGATGTTTTCCAGGCAGGCGATCTGGTCGGGGAACACCGTGGCGATCAGGTCTTCGCTTTTCATCCGCTGCACCTGCGGCGCCACCTTGCGCCCACCGGTGTAGCGCGGCAACGCCAGGGCCACGCCGGTTGCCCAGCGCCAGCGCACGCCGAACAGTGGCGCATCCAGCACCGCCTGAATCAGCAGGTGCTCGGCGCTGGTGCTGTTGAGGTAGCGCCACACCTCGTCCAGGGCAAAGCTGTGGCTGGTGGACAGCGACAGCACGATGGCGTCTTCACTGGCCGCCGCTTGCAGCTCGAAATTGAAGGTGCGGCAGAAACGCTTGCGCAGGGCCAGCCCCCAGGCGCGGTTGACGCGGCTGCCGAACGGCGTGTGGATGATCAGCTGAGTGCCGCCGGACTCGTCGAAGAAGCGCTCCATGATCAGCGTGTCCTGGGAGGGCAGGGCACCCAGGGCGTTGCGGGTACGGGCCAGGTAGTCGACCAGTTGTTCGGCGCTGTCGGCGCCCATGGCCAGCGTTGTTTGCAGCCCTTGCACCACGGCCGCCACTTGCCCGTGGTGCAGCGTCAGTTGAGCGTCGATATGCGCCTGCAGGCGCGCCACGGCAAAGGACAGTTCATCGCTGCGCCCAGGCGCCTCGCCCAGCCAGAACGGAATGTTCGGTGGTTGGCCCTGGGCGTCCTCGACCCGCACGCGGCCGGTTTCCACGCGCAGAATGCGGTACGACGTGTTACCCAGCTGGAAGATGTCGCCGGCGATGCTTTCCACCGCGAAGTCTTCGTTCACGCTTCCCACATTCAGGCCCTGGGGTTCAAGCACCACGCTGTAGTCGGCGTTGTCGGGAATGGTGCCGCCGCTGGTCACGGCGGTCAGTTGCGCGCCGCGCCGGCCGCGCAGGGTGCCGCTCACCGCGTCACGGTGCAGGTAGGCGGCGCGCACGCCCTGGCGGCCGCTATAGCCTTCGGCAAGCATGCGCAGCAGCGCCTGGTAGTGGGCCGGGTCCAGCGTGGCGTAGGGCATGGCCCGGCGTATCAGCGCCAGCAGCGCGTCTTCGTGCCACTCCTGGCAGCTGACCTCGGCGATGATCTGCTGGGCCAGCACGTCCAGCGGCGCCACGGGAATGTGCAGCACGTCCAACTCGCCGCGGCGTACGCAGTCCAGCAGCGCGGTGCATTCGATCAAGTCGTCCAGCGAGGTGGCGAACAACCGCCCCTTGGGCGTGCCGCCGACCTGGTGGCCGGAACGGCCGACGCGTTGCAGAAACGCCGAGATAGAGCGTGGTGAAGCAATCTGGCACACCAGCTCGACCTCGCCGATGTCCAGGCCCAGCTCCAGCGAGGCGGTGGCCACCAGTACCCGCAACTCGCCCCGCTTGAGGCGCTGCTCGGCGTCCAGGCGTTGCTCCTTGGCCAGGCTGCCGTGGTGCGCGGCCACCGCGTCGCGGCCCAGGCGGTCACTGAGGTGCCGGGCCAGGCGTTCGGCCAAGCGGCGGGTGTTGACGAAAATCAGCGTGGTGCGGTGCGTGCGGCTGAGCTCGGCGAGGCGGTCGTACACCAGCATCCACACGTCATTGGCCATGACTGCGCCCAGCGGCACCGGCGGTACTTCGATGGCCAGGTCGCGTGGGCGTGCGTGGCCAATGTCGACGATGGCGCAGGGTCGTTCGTGCCCCACCAGAAAGCGTGCTACCCGCTCGATCGGCTGCTGCGTGGCCGACAGGCCGATGCGCCGCAGCGGCACGCCGCACAGCGCCTGCAACCGCTCAAGGCTCAGCGCCAGGTGGCTGCCGCGCTTGCTGGCGGCCACGGCGTGGATTTCGTCGACGATCACCGTGGTCACGCTGCCGAGCATTTTGCGCCCCGACGCCGAGCCCAGCAGCACATACAGCGATTCCGGGGTGCTGACCAGAATGTGCGGGGCGCGCTTGCGCATGGCCGCGCGTTCTTTCTGCGGCGTGTCGCCGGTGCGCACGGCCGTGCGAATCGGCACCGGCGGCTGGCCCATGGCTTGCAGGTGTTGC
Organism: uncultured Gammaproteobacteria bacterium; assembly: GCA_963816515.1. Lineage (GTDB taxonomy): Bacteria > Pseudomonadota > Gammaproteobacteria > Pseudomonadales > Pseudomonadaceae > Aquipseudomonas. The sequence goes on from CAWFKX010000001.1 coordinate 3,917,780, forward strand.
GCAATGCCGGCCAGCGGTGTCTGCAGGTTGAGCTGGATGTCGTTGGACAGCGCCTTGAGCGGCGACACGTAGACCACCAGGGTCTGCTCGGGCAGCGCGCTGCCCAGCTGCACCAGGTCGTCGAGCACTGCCAGAAAGGCCGTGAGGGTTTTGCCCGAGCCGGTGGGTGCGGCCACCAGCAGCGATTCTCCGGCCTTGATCAACGGCCACGCGCGCGCCTGGGCCGGGGTGGTGGCCGGGAAACGGTGCTGGAACCAGGCGCGTACGGCCGGGTGAAAGCCGTTCAGTGCCGGGTCGTCGAAGGCGAGCAGGTTCATGAAGTATTGATGCGCCAGGCCGCTGCAAGTTGCAACCCCATGGCCATGACGCGGCCTGGATGTGTAGCAGCGGCTGCAGGCCGCGTCCGTGCGGCACTGTATGATGGGCACTTTTTTGAGGTGCGCCATGAGCCGAATCATTCATATCGCCGCCGCCCTGCTGATCGGGGCTGATGGCAAGACGCTGCTAGTGCGCAAGCGCGATACCCTGGCCTTCATGCAGCCCGGCGGCAAGATCGAGCCCGGCGAGCAGCCGGTCGACGCCTTGGCCCGGGAGCTGGAAGAAGAACTGGGCGTGCGCATTGACCCGGCCCAGGCCCGCTACCTGGGCGCGTTCAGCGCTCCGGCGGCCAACGAGCCGGGTTTCGAGGTGCGCTGCGAACTGTTCCGGGTCGACATCACCGAGGCGGTGACCATCGCCGCTGAAATTGAAGAGGCGGTGTGGGTCGACCACCATGGCCACGCACACCTGGAGTTGGCGCCGCTGACCCGGGATGAAATCCTGCCCCTGTGGGCACGCGGCTAGGCCTCAGCGGACCGCGCTGACGCCATCAAGGGTCGAGAACGAGGTGTCTTTGGCGGTCAGCAGGAAGTCGCGCATGTAGGGTGCGTCGAGCATGTCGGCGCGCACCGCCGCGTACAGCGTGGCGAACAGGCCTTTCTCGCCCAGGCGTTTACCCTTCACGTAACCGCGCGAGCTGTATTCATGCAGCGCCCAGTGCGGCATGCCGCACACCCCACGGCCGCTGGCCACCAACTGCATCATCATCACCGTCAGTTCCGAGGTGCGCACCTGCGCAGGCTCTACGTCGGCTGGCTCCAGGAAGCGGGTGAAAATGTCCAGGCGATCGCGTTCCACCGGGTAGGTGATCAGTGTTTCGCTGGCCAGATCGTCGGGCACGATGTACGGCTTGTTCGCCAAAGGGTGCTGGTTGGCCACCGCCAGCATGGCTTCATAGGTGAACAGGGGCACGTAGGTAATGCCCGGCAGCTCCAGCGGGTCGCTGGTGACCACCAGGTCCAGGTCGCCACGGGCCAGGGCCGGCAGCGGTGCGAAGGCGAAGCCCGAGGCCAGGTCCAGTTCCACTTCCGGCCAGGCGTCGCGGAACTGGTCGATGGTGGGCATCAACCACTGGAAGCAGCTGTGGCATTCGATGGCCATGTGCAGGCGCCCGGCCGTACCGCCGGCCAGACGCGCGATGTCGCGCTCGGCGCCGCGCAGCAGCGGCAGGGTGGCGTCGGCCAGTTGCAGCAGGCGCAGGCCGGCGCTGGTGAAGCGGATGGGCTTGGTCTTGCGCATGAACAGCGGCAGGCCCAGGCGCTCCTCCAGTTCCTTGAACTGGTGGGACAGCGCCGATTGCGTCAGGTGCAGGCGCTCGGCCGCTTCCACCAGGCTGTCAGCCTCGCGCAAGGCATGCAGGGTTTTCAGGTGACGAATCTCGAGCATGGAGGCCTCTATGAAAAATTCTTGTGATCAACACGAATTTATTGAGTTTGTCTCATGTTGTGCCGGATGTCGATAATGACGCCATCGATTACGGAGTACCACCCCATGCCAGCCACCACCCCTCACGACCTGTCTTTCTACACCCAGCGCCTGCTCGACGAAGTCGAACAGGCACGTGGGCGCGGTGAGATGCCTCGGCCGGTGTTGATGGGGCCGCTGAGCTACCTGTGGCTGGACCGTGCCAACGGCAGCGATGTGCGCGCCCTGGCCCGCCTGGAAGTGGTGCTGCCGGTGTACGGCGAGATCCTGGTGCGCCTGGCCCGCCTGGGCGTGGAGTGGGTGCAAATCGACGAGCCGATCCTGGCCCACGACCTGCCGCAGGCCTGGAAAAGCGCGTTCGAACGCGCCTATCACATCCTCCAGTATTCGCCGGTGAAGAAATTGCTGGCGGTGTACGGCGGCGCCTTGCAGGACAACCTCGGCCTGGCTGCGCACCTTCCGGTAGACGGCCTGCACGTAGACCTGGCCAGTGCGCCGGAGCAACTGACGGCCGTGCTGGACCGGGTGCCCAGCTACAAGGTGCTGTCGCTGGGCGTGGCCATCGACGGCGCCGACGTGTGGCACTGCGAGCTGGAAGCCGTGCAGGCGCAATTGCAGCCGGCGCGCCGGCGCTTCGGCGATAACCTGTGGCTGGTGGGCGCGCGCTGGTTGGCCGACCTGGGTGGCCTGCTGCCGGATTTCCGCACCCCGGCGCACGCCTGCCCGATCACTCACGGATGACCGCTGGGCGCCCTTCATCAAACTGTCACTGAACTGTGGCAGCGCGCCCGCACGAACTTCATCAAACTCGCGCTCTACTGGGGATCTGCGTTTTTGGTGTTTTTCATGCGGGCTATTCTGTTTCTGGCGGCACTGCTGTGCAGCCTTTCTTCCTTTGCTGCTTCGACCTGCGACGTCAACGTGCCGGTGCGCCACGCGCTGCTCAAGGACGTCAACCTGGCGTACCAGAGTATTGGCCGTGATTCGGACCCGGCGCTGCTGCTGGTCATGGGCCTGGGCGGGCAACTGATCCATTGGCCCGACGAGGTCGTGGTGGCGCTGTGCGAGCAGGGCTTTCGGGTGATCCGCTATGACAACCGCGACGTTGGCCTGTCCAGTTGGGTGCAGGCACCCGACAGCGCCAACCTGACCTTCGAAGTGCTGCGCTACAAACTCGGCCTGCCGGTGTCGGCACCGTACAGCCTGACGGACATGGCCGGTGACGGCCTGGGCCTGATGGACAACCTGCACATCAGCCGCTTCCATCTGCTGGGCGCCAGCATGGGTGGCATGATCGCCCAGCACATGGCCGCCATGGCGCCGCAGCGGGTGGAAAGCCTGACGCTGATCATGAGCAGCTCCGGTGACCCCGGCCTGCCGATGCCAAGCCCGGCGCTGTTGCAACTGCTGGCGCGGCGCAGTGCGCCGAACCGCGAGGTGGCCATCGAGCAGCAAGCGGACCTGCTGGCAGCGTTGGGCAGCCCTGAAGTGGTGGATGACCGCAAGGTGCTGCTGCAGCAGGCGGCGGTGTCCTACGACCGGGCGTTCAACCCCGAGGGCGTGAAGCGGCAGATTCTCGCCATTCTCGCCGAGCCCAGCCGGGTGGCGTTGCTGGACAGCCTGCGGGTGCCGACGCTGGTGGTGCACGGTACCGCCGACCCGCTGTTGCCGGTGATGCACGGCGTGCACCTGGCGGCGCACATCCGCGGCAGCGAGTTGCGCTTGATTCCGGGTTTGGCGCACCGGTTCCAGGAAGCCTTCAAGGCGCCGTTGCTGGCGGCGGTGCTGCCTTACCTGGATGCGCAGAAACTGCACGACGCACCGGTGGCGGGGCTTTGATGGCCCAGACGCCGCCTGCGGCAGCTACGCGTACGCCTGCCACAGGCGGCGTCAGCGGCTAGCGAGCAAACTTGCTGACCTGAATCGCCAACTTCTTCAGCCGGTACCACAGGCTGCGCTCACTGATGCCCATCAGCTGTGCCGCCGCGGCCTGCACGCCGTTGGTCTGCTGCAGGGCCGCCAGAATCCAGGCTTTCTCGACTTCGGCCAGCTTGCCGTCAAGGTCGTTGGGCACGCCCGCAGGCGCCATTGCCGCCGGGTCGTCACTGTGGCTGGTGGTAGGCTGGAACAGGTATGCCGGCAGGTCCTGCTCTTCAATGGTGGCGCCCTGGGCGACGATGGTCGCACGCTCCACGCAGTTCTGCAGCTCGCGGATGTTGCCCGGCCACGGGTAATTGAGCATCGACTGCATGGCTTGCGGGCTGAAGCCGCTGATGCGCTTGCCGGCCTCGGCGCCCAGCAGCGCGGCGAAGTGGTGCGCGAGGCCTGGAATGTCCTCGCTGCGCTCGCGCAGGGCGGGCAGGGGAATGGGGAACACGTTGAGGCGGTAGTACAGGTCTTCGCGAAATTCCTTGCGCGCCACCGCTTCCACCAGGTTCTTGTGGGTGGCGGCGATCACGCGCACATCGACCTTGCGCTCGCGGCTATCGCCCACCGGTTCAATCAGCCGCTCCTGCAGGGCGCGCAGGATCTTGGCCTGCAGTGCCAGGGGCATATCGCCCACTTCGTCGAGGAATAATGTGCCCTTGTCGGCTTGCTGGAAGCGCCCGATCCGGTCGCTGACTGCGCCGGTGAAAGCGCCCTTGCGGTGGCCGAACATTTCACTTTCCAGCAGGCCCTCGGGGATGGCCGCGCAGTTGACCGCCACGAATGGCTGGTCGGCACGGTTGCCGTGCTGGTGAATGGCGCGCGCCACCATTTCCTTGCCGGTGCCGCTTTCGCCGGTCAGCAGGATGGTGGCGTTGCTTTCGCGCACCGAATCGATGGCTTGCAGCACCCGGCGGAACGCCGCGCTTTCGCCCACCAGGCTGTCGAACTGATGGTGGCCGTCGAGCTCGGCGCGCATGCGCGCGTTGTCGCGCAAAATATCGCGAAACTGCAGGGCCTTGTGCACGGTGATGTCCAACTCGTCGATGTCGAACGGCTTGGCAATGTAGTCGAAGGCGCCGTTGCGCATCGACTGCACCGCATTCTTCACCGTGGAGTAGGCGGTCATGACAATCACCGGCACCTGGGGAAAGCGCTGCTTGATCTCGGCCAGCAACTGCGGGCCGTCCATGCCGGGCATGCGCCAGTCGCTGATGACCAGGTCGATGCTTTCCTGCTCCATGACCTCAAGCGCCAGCAAGCCGTTGCCTGCGGTGAATACCTGCACCTCGCCCTGGCTGAGTGCCGACACCAGCAAATCGCAGAGTTTCGGTTCGTCATCGACTACCAAAACGTTATGACTCAAGAGGGCTCTCCTTCGCGGGCCGGAATGTACAGGTTGAACGTGGCGCCTTGGCCGAGGGCGCTGACGCACTCCACCCGACCGTCATGGTTTTCCATGATAGAGAAGACTTTTGCAAGCCCAAGGCCGGTACCCGAGGCTTTGGTGGTGACGAACGGGTTGAAGATACGCTCCTGCAACTCGCTGGAAATACCCTGGCCGTCATCCTCGATGCTCAAGCGCGTGTCACTGCCTTCGCTGGCAATGCCCAGCGTCAGGTGGCCGCCGTCGGGCATGGCGTCGATGGCGTTGAGCACCAGGTTCAGGCAGGCCTGCTTGAGCTGGCGGCTGTCGGCGTACAGCGTGGCGCCGGCGGCCTGGTCGTCGATGCGCGCATGAATATTGTGGGTGGCAAGCTCGGGCGCGCAAAAGCCAAGGATTTCTTCCAGCAGTGGCCTTGCCTGCATTTGCGTGCGGATCGGCGGGCTGGGCTTGGCGAAATCGAGGAATTCGGTGATCAGCTCATTGATGCGGGTGACTTCCGAGATCACGTATTCCAAGTGGCGCATGTCCGCTTCCGGCAAGGCGGCGCGGCGGTGCAGCAGTTGCGTGGCCGTCTTGATGATGCCCAGCGGGTTGCGGATCTCGTGGGCAAGGCCCATGGCCACTTCGCCCATGGTGTGCAGGCGGTCGCGACGGCGCATCTGCGCTTCCAGGTGCTGCAGCGCCTGAAGCCCGTCGGTCATGTGGTTGAAGGTCATGCCCAGTTCGGCCAGCTCGTCGTTGCCCAGCACTTCAACGTGCTGGGTGTAGTCGCCCGCCGTCACCGCGCGCACGCCTTCGGACAGGGCACGCATGGGACGGGTCAGGCGGCGTGTGACCAGGGTACCGACGCCCAGCGACAGCGCCGAACTGAGCAGGAAAATCAGGGCGAACAGGTTGCTCTGGTTGACCAGCCCCAACAAGCTGCTGTGGCGCAGCAGGCCACTGAACACCACGCCTTGCAGGTTGCCCTTGTCGTTGAGCAGCGGGCGGTACAGACCGCTGTACTGGCTGGTGAACTGCTCGGTTGGATCCTTGGTAGCGCGCAACACCTGTTCGATGCGGTTGGGCAGCAGCGTTGGGTGGTCTTCGAAGCGCTGGCTGGAAAACACTTCGGCAAAGCCCTGGTCGCTGGACAGGTACAGGCGCAGGTCCAGGGTGTGCACGTCGGCGACGCTGGTCAGGAAGCTGTTGTCCAGAAAGGTGGCCACCAGCAGTTGGTAGTCTTCGCCGTCTTGCTGGGTGGGGAAGGTCGAGACCACGGTGCCGATGCTGGTGCTGCCGTTGTGAATGGTCTGCAGCACGGCGTCGGGGGCCAAGCTGATTTGCTGGATGACATCGGCGGTGGCCGTGGAGAACACCACTTTGTGGTCACGGTTGCGGATCAGCGCCACCACGTCGATGCCCATCGCATCGGCGATGTCGCTGATCAATTTGTCCTGGCGCTGGGCCTTTTTCTGGGTGGGCTCGTCGGCCCGGGCATAACGTAGAAACAGTTGGGCGACGCGCGCGTTGTCGCGCAGAATCTCGCTGATTTCGTCTTCGACGATCTTGGTCGATTCCTGCAGCCACACGCGCACGTTGCTGTCGAAAATCTGTGCCAGGGTAGTGGCGGCCAGCTCGGCGGCGATCATCGTCGGGATCACGCTCACCAGCCAGAACGCCAGGATCAACTTGCGTTGCAGGTTCCAGCGCGACAGTCGGAAGACGGACGGTTCAGGGGCGGGCGGGGTCATCGATACTCGCTTATCGCGGGGGCATGAAACCCTGTAGCAGCGGCCGCCAGGCCGCGTCAGGCGCGCCGCGATGTAGCTGGCGTTACGCGGTGCTGATGACGCGGCCTGGCGGCCGCTGCTACGGGGGATGGCGTCAGGTTAGCATTTCAGGATGCCTGGGCAAGGCCCTGGGCGTGAAGCTGGATGAACTCCGCGCTGAGGCTGATCACCTTCGGGTATTGCAGGTCGACGGTAATCATGTGGTAACAGTCGTCCAGCAGCACCTTGGTCACCGGGCCGCCGATGTGCGCTTCGATGTAGTCGGCGTTCCAGCGGCTGGTGATGTCGTCTTCGCTGGAGTGCAGCACCAGCGCCGGCGCCTTGATCGAGGGCATGCCGCGTTTCACTTCGGCTACCAGCCGATGCAGTTCGCGCACGCTGATTCCCGACATGGTCAACAGCCCCGCATTGGCGCTTTCACCGGCTTTCATCTGCCGTTCAACGATGGCTCGCAACCGCGGGTTCTTGATCCCGTAGGGCGATTTTTCGTTGAAACGGCAAATGTGCACGCCGAACGGGAAGGCCATGAACAAGGGCGTCAGACGCGCCACCCAAGGCATGTTCCAGCCGTCGTAGCGCAGGGTGGTCGAGTACAACAGCAGCCCGGCCACCTCGCCCGGCCGCTGGGCGGCCAGGTGCATCGACAACACGGCGCCCATCGACAGGCCACCCACGAAGACCTGGTCATGCACCTTGCGGATGCCTTCGAAGGTCTTCAACGCGCTGGCGTACCAGTCGCGCCAATTGGTGGCCTGTAGATCGGCGTTGTCCCCACAGTGGCCGGCCAGGGTAGGCACATAAACGGTGTACCCACTTTTGGCCAGCCCCTGGGCTACCTTGCGCAGTTCGGTGGGGGTGCCAGTCAGCCCGTGGATCAGCAGCACGGCCACCGGGCCGTTGCCGAGCACGAAGCTGGCGTCACCGACACCCATATCGATCTGCGCGGCACTCACTTCTTGGTCACCCGGTGCAGCAGGCGGTCGAGCAGGGCGATGGCCAGGTCGATTTCCGGGTAGCTGATTTCCAGCGAAGGAGCCAGGGTGATCACGTTCTTGTAGTAGCCGCCCACGTCGAGGATCAGGCCCAGGCGCTTGCCGTCGATCTCGATGTCGCCCTTCATGCCTTCCTCGACCATTTCGTCGAGCTTGGCCTTGTCCGGGGTGAAGCCGTCTTCGCCACAGATTTCCATGCGCAGGGCCAGGCCCAGGCCGTCGACGTCGCCGACGATCTTGTAGCGCTTCTTCAGGTCTTCCAGGCCAGCCAGGAAGTACTTGCCTTTGGCCATGACCATGGCGCCGTAGTCGACTTCGCTGGTCATTTTGAACATTTCCAGGCCCACGGCGGTGCCCAGTGGGTTGGAGGCGAAGGTGGAGTGGGTCGAACCTGGCGGGAAGATGCCTGGGTTGATCAGCTCTTCACGGGCCCAGATGCCGCCCAGCGGGTTCAGGCCGTTGGTCAATGCCTTGCCGAATACCAGCACGTCGGGTTTGACGTCGAAGTGCTCGATGGACCACAGCTTGCCGGTACGGTAGAAGCCCATCTGGATTTCGTCGACCACCATCAGGATGCCGTGCTGGTCCAGGACCTGCTTCAGCTCGCTGTAGAAGTTCATGGGCGGGATCACGTAGCCGCCGGTGCCCTGGATAGGCTCGACGTAGAAGGCTGCGTATTCGCACTGGCCGACTTTCGGGTCCCATACGCCGTTGTATTCGGTTTCGAACAGGCGGGCGAACTGCTTCACGCAGTAGCTGCCGTACTCTTCCTTGCTCATGCCTTTAGGGCCGCGGAAGTGGTACGGGAACGGGATGAACTGAGCGCGCTCGCCGAAGTGGCCGTAGCGGCGACGGTAGCGGTAGCTGGAGGTGATCGACGAAGCACCCAGGGTACGGCCGTGGTAGCCGCCTTCGAAGGCGAACATCAGGCTCTTGCCATTGGAGGCGTTGCGAACCACTTTCAGCGAGTCTTCGATGGACTGCGAACCGCCGACGTTGAAGTGCACGCGACCGTCCATGCCGAATTTCTTCTTGGCATCGACCGCGATCATTTCCGACAGCTCGATCTTGCCTTTGTGCAGGTACTGGCTGGCGATTTGCGGCAGGGTGTCGATCTGTTGCTTCAGGGCGTTGTTCAGGCGCGGGTTGGCGTAGCCGAAGTTGACCGCCGAGTACCACATCTGCAGGTCCAGGTAGGCCTGGTCGTTGGTGTCGTAAACGTAGGAACCTTCGCAGCGGCTGAAAATGCGCGGTGGCTCGATGTAGTGAACGGTGTCACCGAACGAGCAGTAGCGCGATTCTTTGTCCAGAAGGATCTGGTCTTCTTCGCTGGTGATACGCGGGGTGTTAGACATGGTGGAAGAGTTCCTGCTGTTCTGAATTAAGGTGTGGAACGGTGTTGCGGGTGTATTGCGGCAGGGCGGCCAACAGGGCTGGCAGCTCGGCGAACGATTCGAAACGGGCGTGGGCGATGCCATTGCGTTCGCAGTGGTCAGCCAGGCTGCCCTTGGCGAAGACGAAGTCGGCGGTGCCGGCCACGCACATGTCGGACTTGCCGTCGCCAATCACCAGGATGCGTCGGCCGCTTGGCGAGGACTTGCATTTGCAGTTGCCCGAGGCCGCGCGGCATGCGTCGCTGGCATGGGGGAACACGATGCGCCAGCTGTCGGCATCGACCTGGCGCAGCTGGTTGGCGATGATCGGCAGCAGCGGGCTGCCGTTGCGCGCCAGGATGCGGGCAATGGCCTGTTCCAGGCCGTCACTGACCACGGCCAGGGTGGCGCCACGCTCCAGCACAAGTTCGACGAACGCGGGGAAAGCCGGGTCGATGGTGACGCTGTCGAAGTATTCGAGCAGTTGCGCAGGCTGCGCCTTGACCAGTGCCAGTTGTTGGCTCAGGCATTCACGCGAGCCGATTTCACCAGCCAGCCATTGCGCTTCGATGGCTTCCCAGCGCGGATCGGCGAAGCGATCCAGGATGTTGTCGATGACGTCGCTCGGGGTGATGGTCCCGTCGAAGTCACACACGATATGCCAGTGCATCATCTGCAGTTACCTATGGTCAGCAGCGCACTTTGCGCCTTGCCAGGGGCTAGAGCAGGGACCGTGCCAACACGCTGCAGCCCATGTTTGGCGGGCTCTGGCGGGTGTTTGCAGCGGCCGGGCTACAATTTTTGTAGGTTGCTACAAACAACATGAGTGCTTGCGCCGACTGCCTCGCGTGCGCGTTCATGCGCGTACGAAAAACGTGCGAGAACGATCCATGTCACGAATCAACCTGCTGCTGGCATTGCTGCTGGCCAGCCTGTCCGGCGGCGCCTGGGCCACCCCGCTTACCGGTGACGCCGGTGTTGGCCTGTCCTACCAGCCCAGCGAACCCGCTGGCAGCCATTACGAAACCAAGCCCATGCCCTACCTGGACCTGACGTGGGGCAGCATCGGCATCGATTCGGATGAGGGCCTGACCTGGGCGGCGCTGAAAACCGGCAATGGCTGGAGTGCCGGCCCCATGACCAACCTGGTGGAGGGGCGCAATGGCAATGACCGCCTGCGCGGCCTGCGCGATGTACCGGACATGGTCGAGTTGGGTGGTTTCGTGCAGTACAGCCCGGTGGACTTCTGGCGGGTGTATGCCCAGGCCGGGCGTGCCGAAGGCGGCGGTCACGGCCAGGGCGGCACGCTCGGGCGCCTGGGTACCGAACTAGACTACCCATTGGGCGGTGGTGTGTTCGGTGCCACCGAGCTGGTGGCGCATTTCGCTGACCAGCGCATGAACCAGACCTACTTCGGTGTCGACGCCAACGAGGCCCAGGCCAGCGGCATCGGCGCCTACCGCGCCAGTGGCGGGCTGCAGAACTGGACCCTGAGCCAGGGCGCGCAATTCCCGCTGGCGCCGCACTGGTCGCTGCTGGCCAACGTCAACTGGATACACCTGGAAAACTCGGCGGCCGACAGCACCATCGTCAGTCAGCGCGGGCATGTGAACCAGGGTGAAGTGCAGACGGCGGTGGCCTACAAGTTCTGACGCAGGATGTGCAGCGCCGGCGCCGCTCAACTCAGGCCATACTTCTTGACCTTGTCGAACAACGTGGTCTTGGCCATGCCCAGGTCGATGCTGGCCTGGCTGAGGTTGCCGTTGGTGCGCGCCAGGGCGTCGCTCAGCAGGTTGCGCTCGAAGGCTTCCACGGCCTCGGCGAAGCCCACCCCCGGCGCGGCCTGGGCGCCGCTTTTCTTGAAGGCTGGCAAGCCCAGGGCGTAGCGCTCGGCAACGTTGCGCAATTCACGCACGTTGCCCGGCCAGTCGTGGCTCATCAGCCGCGACAGGGTGGTGCTGTCCAGTGCCGGTATGTCGCGGTCAAAGCGCAGTGCCGACAACTCCAGGAAGTGCTCGAACAGCTCCATGATGTCCTCGCGGCGCTCGCGCAGCGGCGGCAGTTCCAGGGTCACCACGTTCAGGCGGTAGTACAGGTCGCTGCGAAAGCCGTTGCTGCGGCTCAGCTCATCCAGGTCAGCCTTGGTGGCGGCGATTACCCGGCAGTCGACGTCAATGCTCTGGTTGGACCCCAGTCGCTCAAGGGTGCGCTCCTGCAACACGCGCAGCAGTTTGATCTGCAGGTTCAGCGGCATGCTTTCCACTTCGTCGAGGAACAGCGTGCCGCCGTTGGCGTGCTCGATCTTGCCGATGCGGCGCTTGCCAGCGCCGGTGAAGGCATTGGCCTCATGGCCAAAGATTTCACTTTCGAACAGGTTCTCCGGCAGGCCGCCGCAGTTCAGCGCCACGAAGGGGTTGGCCTGGCGGCGGCTGAAGTCGTGGAGGCAGCGCGCGACCAGCTCCTTGCCGGTGCCGGTCTCACCTTCGATCAGCACGTTGGCCGAGGTGTCGGCGACGTTGGCGATCAGTTCGCGCAGGTTCTGCATGGCTGGCGAGCGGCCGATGATACGCCCCTCCAGGCTGCTGCGGCTGGCCAGCTGACGACGCAGCGATGACACCTCGCGGGCCAGGCCGCGCTGCTCCAGGGCGCGGCGCACCACGTCGACCAGGCGCTCGGGGGAGAACGGCTTTTCCATGAAATCGTAGGCGCCACTGCGCATCGCGCCCACGGCCATGGAAATGTCGCCGTGGCCGGTGATCAGCACCACCGGCAGGCTCGGGTCACGAGCCTTCAGGCGGTTCAGCAATTCCAGGCCGTCGATGCCCGGCAGGCGGATATCGCTGACCACGATACCGGCGAAATCATCGCCGATCAGCGCCAGCGCTTCTTCGGCGCTGCCCACGCCCTGGCAGGGAATGTCTTCCAGGCTCAGGGCCTGCTGGCACCCGAGCAGCACATGGGGATCGTCCTCGACGATCAGAACGGTAAGCGAGGTGTTCATGATGGCTCGACTGATGAAGGGGGCGATTGAGGGTTGAGTGGCGGCAAGGTCAGCACAAAGGCGGTGCCGCCGTCATCGGGGTGTTCGGCCGCCAGGCTGCCGCCCGCGGCCGAGGCCAGGCTGGCCGACAGGGTCAGGCCCAGGCCCAGGCCTTGCTCGCCCGGCTTAGTGGTGAAAAAGGGTTCGAACAGGTGCTTGCGCGTCGGCTCATCGATGCCGTGGCCGTTGTCCCGCACGCGCAGTCGGTAGCGACCGTCCTCCAGCGGTTCGCCGGCCAGCCACAGGGTGGGCGCGACCACGCCCTGCATGGCGTCCAGGGCATTGCCCAGCAGGTTGCCGAGGATCTGTTCAAGCCGGGTCTGGCCGATGGGTAATTGCACCTCGCTGAAGTGCCGGTGCACCTGCACGCCCTGAATGTCGAGGCGCGCCGCCAGTACCTGCAGGGTAGCGTCCACGGCCTGGGTCAGCGACGCCCGGCCACGGTCTTCGCCGCGACGGGCAAAGGAGCGCAGGCTGGCGGTGATGCGGCCCATGCGGTCGATCAGCTGGTTCATGGTCACCAGGTTGGTGCTGGCCGTGTCCAGGGCACCGCGTTCCAGGAAGCGCACGGTATTGCCCGACAAGGTGCGCAGCGCCGCCAGCGGCTGGTTCAGCTCGTGGGCGATGCTGGTGGACATCTGGCCGATGGCGGCCAGCTTGCCGGCCTGCACCAGTTCATCCTGGGCGCGGCGCAGGGTTTCCTCGGCCAGGCGCCGTTCGCGGATCTGGCTTTTCAGCCGTTCGTTGCTGGCGCGCAGGTTTTCCGTGCGCTCGGCAATGCGCCGTTCCAACTGGCTGTTGGCTTCTTCCAGCGCTTCACGGGCAGCCAGGCGCGTGGCGAGCACCTTGCGCCGCTCGTTCCAGGCAATCAGCAGGAACGCCAGCAAGGCAAAGGCCACCGCTACCAGCACGCCCTGGATGATCGCCTCGCGGCGCAGGTCCTGCAGTGGTGTCAGCAGGGTGAAGTGCCAGGGCGTGTCCTTCAGCTCTCGGGTTTGCGCCAGGTAACTGACCTCGCGCTGGCTGCCGGGGCGTGCGCCGGTGGCGGGGAAGCTCAGGCGCTCCACGCCCTCGGCCAGGGTCTCGCGCTCCAGCGGTTGCAGTTCGGTGAGTGAGAACCAGTAGTACTGCAGGCTGCGGGCCAGGCGTTCCTTGATTTCCGGGGTCAGCGGGCGCACCGACTTCAGGCGCCGCGCGGGGTCGCTGGAGAGGATGATGATGCCGTTTTCGTCGCTGACGAAGGCTTCCAGGCGCGCCTTCTGCCAGCGCTCTTCCAACGACTCCATGCGCACCTTGACCACCGCCACGCCGACGATCTTGCCGTGTTCTTCCAGGCCGTGGGCCAAGTAGTAGCCCGGCTCGCCGGTGGTGGTGCCGATGCCGTAGAAGCGCCCGTCCTGGCCGCGCACGGCGTCCTGGAAATAGGCGCGAAAGGACAGGTCTTCGCCCAGGTAGCTGTTGGCGTCACGCCAGTTGCTGCTGGCCTGCACCCTGCCGGTGGTGTCCAGCACGTAGATGGCGCTGCTGTGGCTGCGCCGGTTCAGGCCTTCCAGGTAGTCGTTCACCGCCTGGCGGTGGCCTTCGCCGTCCGGGTCGTTGAGCAGCGTCGAGACGCTGCTTTCCAGCTCCAGCAGGCTGGGCAGGAAGGTGTATTTGTTGATTTCGCTTTCCACCGCCCGGCCGTTGAGTTCCAGCTGCCGCTCGCCACTTTCGCCCAGCGTGCGGATGCCGTTGTAGAGGCTGGCGCGATAGCCGGCATAGCCCAGGCCCACGGTCAGCAGCAGGATCAGGGGGGGCAGGAACAGGTGGCGAATCAGACGGGGTTTCACGGCAAGGGCAGGCGAAGTCGCACGGGAGTGATCAGGGTCGCATTTCATCACAGTGCCTTGGGGCCTGCCAGCGGCCAGCGCGCGAAAGGCGCCGGCCGCGGGGCTTTTAGTGTTGCAGGATCTTGGCGAGGAAGTGCTGCGCGCGTTCGGAACGCGCGCTGACATCGCCGAAGAACTCTTCTTTGGGGCAATCCTCGACGATCTGGCCCTTGTCCATGAAAATCACCCGGTTGGCGACCTTGCGGGCAAAGCCCATCTCGTGCGTGACGCACATCATGGTCATGCCTTCGTGGGCCAGTTGCACCATCACGTCGAGCACTTCGTTGACCATTTCCGGGTCCAGCGCCGAGGTTGGTTCGTCGAACAGCATGACGATGGGGTCCATGGCCAGGGCGCGGGCGATAGCCACCCGTTGCTGCTGGCCGCCCGAGAGTTGCCCCGGGTGCTTGTGCGCGTGGGCGGAGAGGCCCACGCGCTCCAGCAGCTTGAGGCCCTTGGCGGTGGCGTCTTCCTTGCTGCGGCCCAGCACCTTGATCTGCGCGATGGTCAGGTTCTCGGTGATGGTGAGGTGCGGGAACAGTTCGAAATGCTGGAACACCATGCCCACGCGCGAGCGCAGCTTGGGCAGGTTGGTCTTGGGGTCGGCGATGGACGTACCGTCGACAATCACGTCACCTTTCTGGAACGGCTCCAGGGCGTTGACGCACTTGATCAGGGTGGACTTGCCCGAGCCGGAAGGCCCGCACACCACCACGACCTCACCTTTTTTGACCTCGGTGCTGCAGTCGGTCAGCACCTGGAAGTCCCCGTACCACTTGTTGACGTTCTTGATGGAAATCATACGGCTAACCTTTTATGCAGACGCTTGACCAGCAGCGAGGCGGAGAAGCTGATGACGAAGTAGACGAACCCGGCGAAGATCAGGAACTCGTTGGACTGACCGATGATGTCGCCGTTGGCGCGTGCCGAATTGAGGAAATCCACCAGGCCCACGGTGTACACCAGCGAGGTGTCCTGGAACAGGATGATGCTCTGCTGCAGCAGCAGCGGGGTCATCTTGCGGAATGCCTGGGGCAGGATGATCAGGCGCATGGTCTGGCCGTAGGTCATGCCCATGGCCTGGGCAGCGCCCATCTGGCCCTTGGGGATGGACTGCACACCGGCGCGCACAATTTCGCAGAAGTACGCCGCCTCGAACATCATGAACGCCACGACGCAGGAGGTGAACGCACCCACCGGCGTGTCCTGGCCGGTGATCCAGCGCAGCACGAACGGCACCGCCAGGTAGAACCAGGTGATCACCAGCAGCAGCGGGATGGAGCGGAAATAGTTGACGTAGGCCCCGGCCACCCGCGACAGCAGCTTACTCGACGACAGGCGCATCAGCGCCAGCAGGGTGCCTAGCACGATGCCGCCGATCACGCCCATGACCATCAGTTGCAGGGTCATCAGCATGCCGTTCCACAGGCCCGGCAGGGCGGGAATGATTCCACTGAAGTCCATTATTTGCCCCCCACGGAGATCAGCCCGGGTACCGCGACTTTTTTCTCGATCAGGCGCATCAGCAGCATCAGGCTCATGTTCAGGGTGAAGTAGATCAGCGTGGCCAGGGTGAAGGCTTCAAACAGGTTGGCGGAAAACTCGGCGGTCTGCTTGGTTTGCGCCAGCAGCTCCATCAGGCCGATCAGCGAGGCCACCGACGAGTTCTTGAACACGTTGAGGAATTCCGAGGTGAGCGGCGGAATGATGATGCGGTAAGCCTGGGGCAGCAGCACGTTCCAGTAGATCTGCGGCAGCTTGAAGCCCATGGCCCGGGCCGCCGACTCCTGGCCCTTGGGCAGCGCCTGGATACCGGTACGCACCTGCTCGCACACCCGCGCGGCGGTGAACAGCCCCAGGCACACGACCACGCTGAGGAAGGCGGCGGTGGTGGGGTTGAGGTCCTGCTTGAACCATTCCTGGAAGCGCTCGGGCATCAGGTCAGGGATCACGAAGTACCAGATGAACAGCTGCACCAGCAGCGGCACGTTGCGAAAGATCTCGACATAAGTGGTGGCGATGGCCGACACCCAGCGGTTGGGCACCGTGCGCATCACGCCGAGCACCGAGCCCAGCAGCAAGGCAATGATCCAGGCGGCGACGGCAATGCCGATGGTCCAGCCCAGGCCGGTCAGGTACCAGTCCAGGTAAATCTCGTTGCCGATACCGGTGGACTTGAAGAACACGCCCCAGTCCCAGTTGTAATTCATCAGGGTCTCCCCTTGTTTGGTGATTCACGGGCACCTGCAGCCAGCCACCGGCGTGTTCACGCCAATGGCTAGTTGAAGGTTAGACGTTGCGGGCCAATCAGTCCTTGGCGGGCTGGTCGGTGGGGGTGGCGATCAGGGCCTTGAGCTCGTCACTCATGGCAAAGTTCAGGTTCAGGCCCTTGGGTGGGATCGGCTGGGTGAACCACTTGTTGTAGATGGTGTTGATCTCGCCGGACTTGAACACCGCGATGATGGCGTCATCCACGGCTTTCTTGAAGGCCGGGTCGCCTTTGCGCACCATGCAGCCGTAGATTTCGTGGGACTGCGCGGTACCGGTCACGGCCCAGTCGTCAGGCTTCTTGGCCTTGGCCATCTCGCCAGCCAGCAGGGCATCGTCCATCATGAAAGCCACGGCGCGACCCGACTCCAGCATCTGGAAGGACTCGCCATGGTCCTTGGCCGAGATCACGTTCATGCCCATCTGCTTGTCGGCGTTCATGGCCTTGAGCAGGCGCTCGGAGGTGGTGCCAGCGGTGGTCACCACGTTCTTGCCCTTGAGGTCGGGGAAGTCCTTGTAGGGCGAGTCTTTCTTGGCCAGCAGGCGCGTGCCGATCTCGAAGATGCCCACCGAGAAGTCGACCTGTTGCTGGCGCTCGGCGTTGTTGGTGGTGGAGCCGCACTCGATGTCGACGGTGCCGTTCTGCACCAGCGGGATACGCGTCTGCGAGGTGACCAGGTTGTACTTGACGTTCAGGTTGGGCAGGTCGAGGTCTTTCTTGATGGCCTCGACGATTTTCAACTGGATGTCATGGGAATAGCCGACCGGTTTGCCCGATGCGTCAGCGATGTAGGAGAAAGGGATGGAGGCGTCACGATGGCCCAGGGTGATCGTGCCCGAATCCTTGATCTTCTTGAGGGTGCCGGTCAGCTCTTCGCCCATGGCAGGGCTGCTGATCAGTGCTGCAGCGATGGCTGCACCCAACAGGGTGTGAATGATGCGCATCTATGTCTCCTCGACCTTTGTTTTTTTTATGGAGCCGTCTTGGGGCTCATTCGTTCAGCAGTCTATGCTGCAGATTCGCTGGAGAGTGTAGAGCATGACTCGTGCCAGACTCGGCACGATCGTGCAACGCCTTGATTGGCAAGGCGATTAAACTTTGGTGAAGGGGGTGTGGTGGGGTCAATCAGTCGGGTGGCCGAATGCTAGCATGGCCGGCATTCGGAAACCCGATTATGGGCAGCCGCGTTTGTAGGAGTGGGCTCCCACAAGGTCAGGCGGCTTGGGTGTGTTCGGCCTTGGCCAGGTAGTCCGCCAGCTTCTGCTGCTCGGCCGCGCTGAGGAACAGCCCCAGCTTGCTGCGGCGCCAGAGAATGTCCTCGACATCGACCGCCCATTCCTCGCGGCACACGTAGTCCACTTCACGGCTGTACAGGTTGGCGCCGATCAGTTCGCCCAGATCAGCCAGGCCCTGGGCGTTTTCCACCAGGCGCCAGCTGCGGCTTCCATAGCTGATGGCCCAGCGGCGGGCGATGTCCATGGGCAACCAGCTGTGCTTGGCCACCAGGGCCTTGGCCAACGCCTGCGGGGTGGTCATCTGCTCACCGCCGGGCAGCGGCGCGGTGGCGGTCCAGCTGCCTTTCATCTGGGTGAAGAACGGTGCCAGCTGCGCCATGGCCGACTCGGCCAGTTTGCGGTAAGTGGTCAGCTTGCCGCCGAACACCGACAGCAGCGGCGCCTCGCCAGCCGCGCCGGACAGCGACAGGGTGTAGTCGCGGGTCACGGCCGAGGGGTTGTCGGATTCGTCGTTGCACAGCGGCCGCACGCCCGAGTAGGTGCGCACGATGTCATCGCGTTGCAGCTGTTTCTTGAAGTGGGCGTTAACCACGTTCAGCAGGTAATCGGTCTCGGCCTCGGTGATGCTGACCTTGGCCGGGTCGCCGGTGTATTCGCGGTCGGTGGTGCCGATGATGGTGAAGCGTTCCAGGTACGGAATAGTGAACACGATGCGCTGGTCTTCGTTCTGCAGGATGTGCGCGTGTTCGCCTTCGTACAGCCTGGGCACGATCAGGTGGCTGCCCTGGATCAGGCGGATACCGTAGGGCGAATCCAGCTTCAGGTCTTCGCGAATGAACCTGGCCACCCACGGGCCGGCGGCGTTGACCAGGGCGCGGGCCTGGATCGAGAACGGCGTGCCGTCGGCGCGCTCCAGCTGTACCTGCCACAGGCCGTTGACGCGCTGGGCGTTCAGGCAGCGGGTGCGCGTATGCAAATGCGCGCCGTGTTCGCGCGCGGCCATGGCGTTGAGCACCACCAGGCGGGCATCGTCGACCCAGCAGTCGGAGTATTCGAAACCGCGGGTGATTTCGCTTTTCAGTGCACTGTCGGCACCAAACGTGAGGCTGCGCGACCCCGGCAGCTTCTCGCGCTTGCCCAGATGGTCATACAGGAACAGGCCGGCGCGAATCATCCACGCCGGGCGCAGATGCGGGCGGTGCGGCAGCACGAAACGCATCGGCTTGACGATGTGCGGGGCCTTGGCCAGCAGCACTTCACGTTCGGCCAGCGCTTCGCGCACCAGGCGGAATTCGTAATGTTCCAGGTAGCGCAGGCCGCCATGGATCAGCTTGCTGCTGGCCGACGAGGTGTGGCTGGCCAAATCGTCCTTTTCGCAAAGGAACACCGACAGCCCGCGACCTGCCGCATCCGCTGCGATGCCAACGCCATTGATACCGCCGCCAATCACGGCAACATCATAGACTTCGGCCAGGGGAGGGGTGGGCAAGGTGGTGTGGGGCATGACGGCCTCCTGCTGTTATTCGGAATTGAAATCGAACATTAATGTTCATTTCCGAAAATAGTAGCGCAACAGCAAGGCACAGGCCAGTCGAATTCGATTGAAAAAACTGATCGAATGGGCACATAAAGAAAATAAACGAACATTTTGCGGTTCGCGGCGCCCCTCAGCTCCTACAAAATATTTACGTAGCAGCCGAAGGCAGCGTCCGGCGACAGCGGCGTACTTACACCACGTCCAGGCGAATCTTGTGCTGATTGAGCAACTGCATCAGCGCCGGCACCGGCGCCTTGTCGGTCACCAGGCAGTCGATCAGGGTGATAGAGCCCAGGCGGACCATGGCGTTGCGGCCGAACTTGCTGGAGTCGGCGGCCAGTATCACCTGGCGCGCATTGGCGATGATCGCTTGTGATACGCGCACTTCCTGGTAATCGAAATCCAGCAGGCTGCCGTCTTCGTCGATGCCGCTGATGCCCACCAAGGCGAAGTCGACCTTGAACTGGTTAATGAAGTCCACACTCGCCTGGCCCACCACACCGCCGTCGCGGCGCACGTTGCCGCCGGCCAGCTGTACTTCGAAATCATCCTTGGCGCTGAGTATCGAGGCCACGTGCAGGTTATTGGTGATGATCTTCAGGTGGTTATGGTTGAGCAGGGCGCGGGCGATGGATTCGGTGGTGGTACCGATATTGATGAACAGCGACGCGTGGTCCGGTATTTGCGCGGCAATGGCTTCGGCAATGCGCTGCTTCTCATCGCGCATCTGGTCGGCGCGCATGGCATAGGCGGTGTTTTCGATGCTCGAATCATAGGCCGCGCCGCCATGGTAGCGGCGCAACAGATTGAGTTCGGCCAGCTGATTGATATCGCGGCGGATGGTCTGCGGCGTGACGATGAACAGCTGGGCCATCTCCTCGATGCTGACATAGCCGCGTTCACGCACCAGTTCGAGGATTTGTTGTTGGCGTGGAGGCAGGTTCATTAGGCTTCCTTTGGCTGCCGAGGCAAATTCCCCCATGATGCCGTAGGAAACCTGAAGGTGCTAGCACCCGTCGGTTCGCCAGAAGGGGTCATGTTGCCAATTGTCAGCAAAACCCATGGCAGTCAGGCTTGCTTCCCTGAAATCAGACACAAGGGTGATCACCTGCGCGTCCCAGTGGGCGTGAGGGTTGAGTCGACGCATGAGTAAAGTGAGAATGCAAAGAATTGTATAGACACGTGCATGGGCGCCAGGCTGCTGCAAATCTTCGGGCCATGGGAACTGTGCAGCCCTGGGTAGCTCTGGGCGAATGCCAAGCTCGCGGTTCCACACCCTGGCGTGGTGTGCACACAGGTTTCGAATCGTTGTAAGCGTATGTAGCCACGATTGCAGGAGCGGGGCGGGCAACCCCCAGGCCCGTGCGATTGTCTTTTTATCGACATCCCGGGCCAGGCCTTTGTATAGGTGTGACAGTTCGCCCAGCGTTATTTCTTCCAGTGCCGCCCAGCCGGGCATCAGTGCAGGCTCGCGGTACGTCAATGCGTAATGACGAGCATAACTTTCTTTTCTGCGTAGGCTCTTCAGCAGTTGTTTGCGCCCTTCGGGGGCGTTGGACCGATCTATCCGCAGACATTCGTGATCGTAGTCGCGGCGGGCTATTTCCTGCTTTCGCGCAAGGCTGTCGAGAAGGGCTTGATGACGAAAGTCATGGCGAAAGACCTGCGGATCCAGATACCAGTGCGAGCCATACTGCGGGCCCATATGATTGCTGATGGCTGCTCGGGTCGCGACCTCGATGCGTTCCAGAGCGTCCATCAGTAATAGCCGTAGGCGACGATCGAAATCGTATAGGCGTGTCAGCGAGCTCATTTGAGCGCCAGGCGAAAAACCATGGTCAATGTCATCAGTTCGCTGGAACGGACGCATATAAGGCGACAGACGAAAAAAGCTGACTGTTTCCAGGAAAGATTGGGCGCGGTTGTCGTCTTCAATCGCCAAGCCTCGGCGCTTGAGCAGCAGCAATTGCTCAGGAACGGATAGGGGCGGCTTCTCGAATTGCCTCATGGGCAATTTTCTGAGGCAATAAAAAACCCGCTCAATTTGTGCTTGGTTGCCGAGGCAACTATAGGCATGGCGGGTGTGTTACCTGAAAGAATATAAACCTCAGCGAGCTTTTGCAATGACCTTGGCGTCGTCTAGGGTGCTGAGCCTCAGTCTACCCCCGTTTGCAGAAAGCTAAGCAATTGAGATGTATCAACATGTGCGCGCCAGGTTGTGTAGCCGCTGCTGAAGCAGCGGCTAGCGGTCAAGGTCAAAATCAAGCCTCTTCGTGCGGCTCCCAATCCCGCGTGCGGTCAACCGCTTTGCGCCACCCCGCGTACAGTTTTTCCTTGGCGGCTTCGTCCAGTTGCGGTTCGAATTCGCGCTCGATCACCGCCTTGCCGCGCAGTTCGTCAAGGCTGCCCCAGAAACCGACCGCCAGGCCCGCCAGGTAGGCGGCGCCCAGGGCGGTGGTTTCGCGCATTTGCGGGCGTTCAACGTGGGTGCCGAGGATGTCGGCCTGGAATTGCATCAGGAAGTTATTGGCTACCGCGCCGCCGTCAACGCGCAGTGCCTTGAGGCGTTCGCCGGCGTCCTGCTGCATGGCGTCGAGCACGTCGCGGGTCTGGTAGGCGATGGACTCCAGGGCCGCGCGGATGATGTGGTCGACTTTCACGCCGCGGGTCAGGCCGAACAGCGCGCCACGGGCGTAGGGGTCCCAGTAGGGCGCGCCCAGGCCGGTGAAAGCCGGTACCAGGTACACGCCGTTGCTGTCCTTGACCTTGTTGGCGAAGTATTCGGTGTCGTAGGCGTCGTTGACGATCTTCAGTTCGTCACGCAGCCATTGCACGGTGGAGCCGCCGTTGAACACGGCGCCCTCCAGGGCGTAGGCCACTTCGCCGCGCGGGCCGCAGGCGATGGTGGTAAGCATGCCGTGCTGGGAGGTCACCGCCTTGTCGCCGGTGTTCATCAGCAGGAAGCAGCCGGTGCCGTAGGTGTTCTTGGCCTGGCCAGGCTCCACGCACATCTGGCCGAACAGCGCGGCCTGTTGGTCGCCAGCGATACCGGCGATGGCGATGCCGCTCTTGGTGCGGCCGTAGACCTCGGACGAGCCTTTCACTTCAGGGAGCATTTCGCGCGGAATGTTCAGCACGTCCAGCATCTTGTCATCCCATTGCAGGGTATGGATGTTGAACAGCATGGTGCGCGAAGCGTTGGTGTAGTCGGTGACGTGCACCTTGCCGCCGCTGAATTTCCAGATAAGCCAGGTATCCACGGTGCCGAACAGCAGTTCGCCGTTGCGGGCGCGTTCGCGGGCGCCTTCGACGTTGTCCAGGATCCACTTCAGCTTGGTGCCCGAGAAGTACGGGTCGGTGACCAGGCCTGTGGTTTCGCGGATGTACTCGGCGTGGCCGTCGCGTTTGAGCTGTTCGCAGATCTCGGTGCTGCGTCGGCACTGCCAGACGATGGCGTTGTACACCGGCTGGCCAGTGTTCTTGTCCCATACCACGGTGGTTTCGCGCTGGTTGGTGATGCCGATGGCGGCCACCTGGTCATGGTGCAGGCCGGCCTTGGCCAGGGCCTGGACCATCACCGCGCTCTGGGTGGCGAAAATGTCCATGGGGTCGTGTTCGACCCAACCCGGCTGCGGGTAATGCTGGGTGAACTCGCTTTGGGAAGAGCAGACAACGTTTGCGTCGCGGTCAAAAATGATTGCGCGCGAGCTGGTGGTGCCCTGGTCCAGGGCAATGATGTAGTTCTTGTTCTGAAGGTCTGTCATGGCGGTGGCCTTTCAAGAAAAGTAAAAGTCGGGAGTGCGACTCAAGGTAAGCAAGCGTTGGTCTAGGACGCTTGTACCTTGCTCCCGGTGTTGTCGGTGGCTACATCGATAACGGGTGCGGCGGCGGGCAAATGGCGGGCCAGCAGGCCGCGATAAATAGCCGCGCCGAGGCAGGCACCCAGGATCGGGGCGAAGATCGGCACCAGGAAATACGGAATGTCACGCCCGCCGGTAAAGGCTATTTCGCCCCATCCAGCAAAGAATGTCATCAACTTGGGCCCGAAATCGCGCGCCGGGTTCATGGCGAAACCGGTCAGTGGCCCCATGGAGCTGCCGATGACGGCAATCAGCAGGCCAATCAGCAGCGGTGCCAGCGGGCCGCGCGGCAGGCCGTTCTGGTCGTCGCCCAAGGCCATGATCACGCCCATCAGAATTGCCGTGATCACCATTTCCACCAGGAACGCCTGGGCGGTGGACAGTGACGGGTGCGGGTAGGTGGAGAATACCGAGGCCAGTTCCAGGCTTTCCTGGCTGCCGCGGATCATGTGGTGGGCTTGTTCGTAATCGAAGAACAGGTTGCTGTACAGCGTGTATACCAACGCGGCACCACAGAAGGCACCGGCCACCTGGGCGAGGATGTAGAAGGGCAGTTTGCGTTTTTCGAAACCGGCGAACACGCACAGGGCGATGCTCACGGCCGGGCTGAGATGGGCACCGGACACGCCGGCGGTCAGGTAGATCGCCATGCTGACGCCCACCCCCCAGATGATGCTGATTTCCCACAACCCGAAGCTGGCTCCCGCGACCTTGAGCGCCGCCACACAGCCGGTGCCAAAGAAGATCAGGAGGGCGGTTCCGAGGAATTCGGCCATGCATTGGCCGGACAACGCAGGTTGTTGCTGAGCAGTTGCCATCATTGACACCTTTTTTGTTGTTGTGCGGCGCCGTTCGGGCGCTCGAGTAAAGCACCTGCCGGTAAAACCCCATACCGGTGGGTGTGTAGCGTTCGCAAAGCTGGTCTAGGGCTTTGCGATATTCAGAAACGAAAAAATATAGACAAGAAACGATTATGTCAAAGGTCGAAAGTGAACTGTCATTCAGAATCTGACTGGTGGGGCTGGGGCAGTGCTGATTGCGCTTGCTGCCTGCGGACGCGGCCTGGCGCCCGCCGCTACGGGATGGGCGGCGGCTGGTGGTAGAGTGGGCGCAGTTTTTCTCGCCATCGGCCACAGGAGTGAACATGACCCCGGCGTTGGATTTGTTGAAGAAGGCGCGTGCCGAGCACCACGTGCACAGTTACGAACATGACCCCAAGGCAGCGTCCTACGGCCTGGAGGCTGCGCAGAAGCTGGGGCTGAACCCGGCGCAGGTGTTCAAGACGTTGCTGGCCAGCAGCGAGAAGGGCGAGTTGTTGGTGGCGGTGGTGCCGGTGGCCGGTACCCTGGACCTCAAGGGCCTGGCCCATGCGGCCGGGGTGAAGAAGTGCGAGATGGCCGACCCGGCGGCGGCCCAGCGGTCTACGGGTTACCTGCTGGGCGGCATCAGCCCCCTGGGGCAGAAGAAGCGTCTGCGCACATTCATCGACCAGTCGGCGCAGCCGCTGACCACGATGTTCGTCAGTGCCGGGCGGCGTGGGCTGGAAGTGGAGCTGGCGCCGGCGGTGTTGGCCGAGCAGACCCGCGCCACGTTCGCCGACATCGGTCGCGCCTGACAGTGTGACTCAGGCGGCGAACAGCACCAGGTGCTCGGCCTTCACTTCAATACCGATGTGCTCGCCGGGTTCGGCCGCCAGATGGCTGGGCAGCAGTGCCTCCAGGTGGCAGCCGCTGGCCAGTTGCAGCTGATACAGCGTCGCCGCACCCTGGAAGCGCTTGCCGGTGACCCGCGCCTGTAAAGGGCTGCCAGGCGCGTGCACGATGTTGTCCGGGCGCAGCAGCACGTCTACGACGCTGCCCAGCGCCCACGGGCAGGCCTGGCCTGCGCGCAACTGACCCAACTCCGTGTGCACGGCCTGACCGTCGCCCACGGTGCCGCGCAGGAAATAGCCCTGGCCGATGAAGCTGGCCACGAAGGCAGTCCGTGGGTGGTGATACAGGTTGTAGGGCGTGTCCCACTGCTGCAGGCGGCCCTGATGAAAGACGCCGACCTGGTCGCTGACCGAAAATGCCTCTTCCTGATCGTGGGTGACCAGAATCGCACTGGTGCCGCGTTGCTTGAGGATATCGCGCACTTCCTGGCTCAGGCGCCGGCGCAGTTCCACGTCAAGATTGGAAAACGGCTCGTCGAGCAACAGCAGTTGCGGTTGCGGCGCCAGGGCACGGGCCAGGGCCACGCGCTGTTGCTGGCCGCCGGACAGCTCATGGGGGTAGCGCTTGCCCAGGTCGTGCAGGTTGACCAACGCCAGCATGTCGTCGACCACCTGCGCCTGGCGAGGGTGCTGGCGAATGCCGAAGGCGATGTTCTCGGCCACCGTGAGGTGCGGAAACAGGGCGTAGTCCTGAAACACCATGCCGATGCGGCGCTTCTCGGGGGCGAGGGTGTACCCGGCTCGCGAGATGACCTCGCCGCCCAGGGTGATCTCGCCCTGGTGCACCGCCTCGAAGCCGGCGATGGCGCGCAGGGTGGTGGTCTTGCCGCACCCCGAGGCCCCCAGCAGGCAGCCGATCTCGCCGGCCTGCAGGTGCAGGTCCAGGCCGCTGACCACGGCCTGGCCCTGGTAACCGCAGGCCAGCTGGCTGAGCGTCAGCAGCGCATGGCTCATGCCGGGCGGTAGGCCGGGGCCACCAGGAACTCCAGCAAGGCCTTCTGCGCATGCAGGCGGTTCTCGGCCTGGTCCCACGCCACGGCGCGCGGGTCATCCAGCAGGTCCAGGCTGATCTCCTCGCCACGGTGCGCCGGCAGGCAGTGCATGAACAGCGCCTCGGCGTCGGCCAGGTCGAGCAGTTCGCGGGTCACCTGGTAAGGGGCGAACAGCTTCAGGCGACGCGCGGTTTCCTCTTCCTGGCCCATGGAGGTCCACACGTCGGTGCTCACCAGGTGGGCGCCGCGCACGGCTTCTTTCGGGTCGCGCAGCACGTGCACGCGGTTGCCGGCCTGGGCCAGGAAGCGTGGGTTGGGCTCAAAGCCTTCCGGGCAGGCCACGCGCAGCTGGAAGTCGAACTGGATGGCCGCTTCTATATAGCTGTTGCACATGTTGTTGCCGTCGCCGATCCAGGCCACGGTCTTGCCCTGGATGCTGCCACGGTGTTCCAGGAAGGTCTGCATGTCGGCCAGCAACTGGCATGGGTGCAGGTCATCGGACAGGCCGTTGATCACTGGCACGCGCGAGTTGGCGGCGAATTCGGTCAGGGTGCTGTGGGCGTAGGTGCGAATCATCACCGCGTCGAGCATGCTCGACATGACGATGGCGCAATCGCCGATCGGTTCGCCACGGCCCAGTTGCGTGTCGCGTGGAGACAGGAAGATGGCCTGGCCACCCAGCTGGATCATGCCCGCCTCGAACGACAGGCGAGTACGGGTCGAGGATTTCTCGAAAATCATGCCCAGTACCCGGTTCTTCAACGGCTCGAACAGTACGCCGCGGTTACGCAGGTCCTTGAGCTCAATGCCTCGACGGATGACGCTGAGAAGCTCTTCGGGCGTGCAATCCATCAGGGAGAGAAAGTGCCTTGCGCTCATCATTGACTACCTTTTTGCAACGTACCGCGGCGCTCGTGACGGTTTTAGGAAAAAACGAGTGAGGCCTGCGGCGAAAGCCGCACGCGGCGACGATTTAAGGGAAAGGCGCGATCTTATAATTAAATGTCGCGTATTTCCAATATGTGTTTCATATTCCGATCACGGGGAGTGTTTCAGCGCGTGTCTTCACGGGTCACTGAAGCATCCTTCCTTCGCCGTTCGAACCTGCTTTTTACACCGCTGTCGTTTGGCTTGGCAATGAACGCGGGAATTGTCTAGCGTTAACGCTGCCCCGAGGGTTGCGCGATCACAAAGCAGGTGGCCGTTGTGCTGGCCATTCCGTACACTGCAGGCCTTGGGTACTAGGTTGTATCTTGCGAGTTACGCGGAGAGGGTGAATGGATTCCAGAGAACAACAACTGCTCGAGCTGCTGGGCCTGACGGCGCGCACGCTCACGCACCTGACTGCCTCGATGACCTCCATGTCATTCGAGTTGCTGCGCAGTGATGACGAAGTGACTGCCTCGGCGGCCAAGCGCATGATCGACCGCATGGCCACCATCAGCAGCGGCCTGGACGAGCACTGGAAGCTGATCGGTGAAATGACCGGCGTGCCCATCGCTCAGGAAGAAGTCGAGACCGTGCTGGAAATCCAGTTGCAGGCACCGCCAACGGTACCGCTGGGCTGATGCATCATCGGCAGGCCTGATGCCGGTCAATTCAGGGCGCCAAGCCTGCTGGTGAAAGCGGTACTCTCGTTCCATAGTCGTGCTTCGATGCTACTACGAGGCGGCCATGACCAAGACGATGCACCACCGCGCGTGCCACCTGTGCGAAGCCATCTGTGGGTTGAATATCGAGACCCAGGCCGACGAAGCAGGGCGCCTGAGCATTACCTCGATCAAGGGCGACCCCCTCGACACCTTCAGCCGCGGCCATATCTGCCCCAAGGCCGTGGCCCTGCAAGACATTCAAAATGACCCCGACCGCCTGCGCCAGCCCATGCTGCGCGTGGGCAACGAGTGGCAGCCGATCGAATGGCAGCAAGCCTTCGACACCGTCGCCGCGCGGCTGTGGGACATCCAGCAGCGGCACGGCCAGAACGCGGTGGCCATCTACCAGGGCAACCCCAATGTGCATAACTACGGGCTGATGACCCACGGCAATTACTTCCTGGGCCTGCTGAAGACCCGCAACCGTTTCTCTGCCACCTCGGTGGACCAGTTGCCCCACCATCTGTCGAGCTTTCTGATGTACGGTCATGGCTTGCTGCTGCCCATCCCGGACATCGACCACACCG
The DNA here is from genome assembly GCA_963816515.1 of uncultured Gammaproteobacteria bacterium. GTDB lineage: Bacteria > Pseudomonadota > Gammaproteobacteria > Pseudomonadales > Pseudomonadaceae > Aquipseudomonas. The sequence goes on from CAWFKX010000001.1 coordinate 3,945,724, forward strand.
ACTTCATGCTGATCCTGGGCGGCAACCCGCTGGCGTCCAACGGCAGCATCATGACCGTGCCCGACGTCGAGAAGCGCCTGAAGGCGATTCAGGCGCGCGGCGGCAAGGTGGTGGTGGTCGACCCGCGGCGCACCGAGACCGCGGCCATCGCCGACCAGCACCTGTTCATTCGCCCGGGTGGCGACGCAGCGTTGCTGCTGGGCATGCTCAACACCCTGTTCGAGGAAGGGTTGGGCCGTGCCAGCCCGTTGCCGGTCGACGGCCTGGAGCAGGTGCGCGGCGCCATCACGGCGTTTACCGCCGAGGCCATGAGCCCGCGCTGCGGTGTGCCGGCACCGGCCATTCGCCAACTGGCACGGGACTTCGCCGCCGCCGACAAGGCCGTGTGCTACGGGCGCATGGGGGTGTCGACCCAGGCGTTCGGCACCCTGTGCCATTGGCTGGTGCAGTTGATCAACCTGGTCAGCGGCAACCTCGACCGGGTCGGCGGGGCGCTGTGCACCACCCCGGCCGTGGACCTGGTGGCCAGCACCGGCGGCGGCCACTTCAATGCCTGGCAAAGCCGGGTGTCAGGCCTGCCGGAGTACGGCGGCGAGCTGCCGGTGTCGGCGCTGGCCGAGGAAATGCTCACCGAGGGCGAAGGCCAGGTGCGTGCCTTGATCACCGTGGCCGGTAACCCGGCGCTGTCGACGCCCAACGGTCGCCAGTTGGAGCAGGCGCTCGATGGCCTGGAGTTCATGCTCAGCATTGACCTGTACATCAACGAAACCACGCGCTACGCGGACATTATCCTGCCTTCGACCTCGGCGCTGGAGAACGACCACTACGACACTACGTTCAACTTGTTTGCGGTGCGCAACGTCAGCCGCTTCAACCGCGCCATCCTGCCCAAGCCGGAAGGTGCCCTGCATGACTGGGAGATTTTCGTCGGCCTGGCCCAGGCGTTCGCCGCCCGTGCCGGCAAGGCGCTGAAGCCCACCCTGCCGCCGGCGCAGATAATCGAGCACGGCCTGCGCGCCGGGCCTTGGGGCGATGGCAGCGAGGTTGGCCTGAGCCTGGCGACCCTGGCTGATCACCCCCATGGCATTAACCTGGGGCCCTTGCAGCCCAACCTGGCAGCGCGTTTGAAAACCCCTGGCCAGCGCATTCAGGCAGCGCCAGCGTTGCTGCTGGACGATTTACGCCGCTTTGCCGCCCAGGCGCTGCCGGCGGCCGACGAGCTGGTGATGGTGGGGCGCCGCCATGTGCGCAGCAATAACTCGTGGATGCACAACTACCACCGGCTGGTGAAGGGCAAGCCGCGCCACCAGTTGCTGATGCACCCGGACGACCTGCAGCAGCGCGGGCTGGCGGACGGCCAGCGGGTGCGGGTGACGTCGCGGGTAGGCAGCATCGAGGTAGAAGTGCTGGGCAGCGTGGAGATGATGCCCGGTGTGGTCAGTCTGCCCCACGGCTTCGGCCATGCCCGCCATGGCGTGCAGCTGGAGATCGCCCAGGCGCAACCGGGGGCCAGCGCCAATGACCTGACCGACGAGCGGATGCTGGATAGCGTCTCGGGCAACGCGGCGCTCAACGGCGTGCCGGTGCGAGTAGCGGCGGCCTGAGGGTGAAACTGGCGGCAAGGCCGAGCGTCTCGCTCAGGTTTCCGTTACAATGCGTCACCGTGTCGACCTATGAGTCGGAAAGCTAAGCCGAGGTGCTCCATGGATATCATCGAAACGATTAAAGAGCAGATTGCCAACAACACCATTCTGCTTTACATGAAAGGCTCGCCGAACGCCCCGCAGTGTGGCTTCTCGTCCAAGGCGTCGCAGTGCGTGATGCAGTGCGGTGAGAAGTTCGCTTATGTGGATATCCTGCAGAACCCGGAAATCCGCGCGAACCTGCCGAAATACGCCAACTGGCCGACTTTCCCGCAACTGTGGGTAGCCGGTGAGCTGGTAGGCGGTAGCGACATCGTGGCTGAAATGTTCGCCAACGGCGAGCTGCAGACCCTGATCAAAGCGGCTGCCGAGAAAGCCAAGGCCGGCGAAAACGCCTGATTGCCCTGCGCTTCAACAAAAAGCCCCGCTCGAGAGCGGGGCTTTTTGTTGCGTGTGATGGTGTGGAAGCGGGCTCTGCCCGCTTGCGCAGGTATCAGCTGCCTTTCACCGAACGACCGTCAACGGTGCCGTCCTGCAGCATGATGTTGTATTCCTTACCGTCAGTCTCGACCTGTTGCAGGCGAACCAGCAGGTAGTCCCAGTCCTTGGCGAACCACAGCACGGTGGTGCGTTTGTTCTGCGTGGGGTCGCGCACGCGCTCAACCTTGATGGCGTCGATCTGGCCGGCCTTGGTGTCGACCTTCTCGGTGCCCAGCACACGGAAATCATAGGTGTCGACGTCATCGCCGTCCACCACTTGGTAGCTCATGCTCTTCTTGCCGGCGGCCACGTCACGCTGCAGGGCCAGCTGGTAGGTCGACTTGTCGACCATGCCACGGTTGAGCGGGACCTTGACCGCGTCACCGCGATCGGTGCCAGTGACCACTTTCTGCGACCAGTCGAAATCCAGGTCGGTTTTCTTCGGCTTGCCCAGGCCGCCACGTTCGAAGTGGTAGGTCTTGGGCAGCAACGCGTCCTTGTCGACGGTGAGGGTGCTTTCCTCGGTGAGGCTGGCAATCATCATCGAGGCCTTGAAACTCAAGGTCCAGGTGTCGTTGGCGCCTTTGGTCAGGCTGCGCTCGGCAGTGCCGCTCATGGGCAGCTGTTTCCAGTCGGCGGTGTAGCTGGCGGTGAAAGGCTTGAGTTCGGCAGCGTGTACCGGCAAAGCCAGCAACGCAGCGCAGAACAGCAGGGCACGACGCATAAAATCTCCTAGGGTCGAATCAAGTGACCGCTGGCCCCGAGGGGCTGACCGTCCAATAATGCACCGTGCGCGCCCAGACGCAAGCGTCCTTCGGCAAACCAGTGCACGGCCAGCGGGTAGATCTGGTGTTCCTGGGCATGAACCCGTTGCGCCAGTGTGGTCGGCGTGTCGTCCAACTGTACCGGGATTACTGCCTGTACGACCAGTGGTCCGCCATCGAGTTCCTCGGTGACGAAGTGCACGCTGCAGCCATGCTCGGCATCGCCGGCTTCCAGCGCGCGCTGGTGGGTGTGCAGGCCTTTGTACTTGGGCAGCAGGGACGGGTGGATATTGAGCAGGCGACCTTGGTAGTGGCGCACGAAATCGCCACTGAGGATGCGCATGAAGCCGGCCAGCACCACCAGGTCGGGGGCGTAGCCGTCGATCAGTTCGACCAGCGCGGCGTCGAAGGCTTCGCGGCCTTCGAACGCCTTGTGGTCCAGCACGGCGGTGTCGATACCGGCGTGGCGGGCGCGTTCCAGGCCGTAGGCATCGGCGCGGTTGGAGATCACCGCGCGGATGTGGGCCGGGTTCGCACCGGCCGCCGGGTTCACGCTATCGATCAGGGCCTGCAGGTTGCTGCCGGTGCCGGACAACAGCACCACTACGTTACAGCGTGCGGGCATCTGCTCGTGCATCAGTGTGCCTTGACGTTCTTCAGCTCGACCTGTGGGGCGCCTTCGGCGGCAACGCCGATCTGGCCGATGACCCATGGCTGCTCGCCAGCGTCACGCAGGGTTTTCAGGGCCACGTCAACGTGTTCCTGGGCCACGCAGATGACCATGCCCACGCCGCAGTTGAGCACGCGGTGCATCTCGTGCTCGTCGACGTTGCCTTTTTCCTGCAGCCAGTCGAATACCGCCGGGCGCTGCCAGCTGGCCACGTCAACCACGGCCTGGGCGCCTTTTGGCAGCACGCGCGGGATGTTGTCCAGCAGGCCGCCGCCGGTGATGTGGGCCATGGCCTTGACGGCACCGGTGTCCTTGATCAGCTTGAGCAGTGGCTTGACGTAGATGCGCGTCGGAGCCATCAGCAGGTCGGTCAGCGGCTGGCCGTCCAGCTGGGTGTTCTCGATATCGGCGCCAGACACTTCGATGATCTTGCGGATCAGCGAGTAGCCGTTGGAGTGCGGGCCGGACGATGGCAGGGCCAGCAGGGCGTCGCCGGTGGCGACTTTCGAGCCGTCGATGATCTCGGCCTTCTCGACCACGCCGACGCAGAAGCCGGCCAGGTCGTAATCCTCGCCTTCGTACATACCTGGCATTTCGGCGGTTTCACCACCGACCAGCGAGCAACCCGACAGTTCGCAGCCGGCGCCGATGCCGGTGACGACCTGGGCGGCGGTGTCCACGTTGAGCTTGCCGGTGGCGTAGTAGTCCAGGAAGAACAGCGGCTCGGCGCCGCACACCACCAGGTCGTTGACGCACATGGCGACCAGGTCGATGCCGATGCTGTCGTGTTTGTTCAGGTTCAGTGCCAGGCGCAGCTTGGTGCCCACGCCGTCGGTGCCCGAGACCAGGACAGGCTGCTTGTAGCCGGCCGGGATCTCACAGAGGGCGCCGAAACCGCCCAGGCCGCCCATGACTTCAGGACGCGCAGTACGCTTGGCGACGCTCTTGATGCGTTCGACCAATGCTTCACCGGCGTCGATGTCTACACCGGCGTCCTTGTAGCTCAGGGAGGGTTGCTTGCTCATGATCCAGGCCTTTAGAGGGAGGGATTCGAAAAATCGACCACGAGCGATGGGCTGCCCGGAAATACCGTTGCCGGGTATTTCCATTCGGCCAACCGTCGACGGTCTGCGAAGGCGCGCGATTTTATCAGGCTTGCCCCTGTGCGGCCATCCTCAGGCCGACGGGCAGGGCCAAATTAATCCGACGGACTCATGCTGGCAATGGTCTTGCGTGGCAGCGAGGGGTGCATGCTCATGGGCTCTAGCAGCTATAGTAGGCGCATTACGAAAACTTCAATGGGCGGCTTGAATGTTTTGGTCGAAACTGTGGTCACAAGCCTCAGTCCGCTTATTGCCCGTCGGGAATCCTCCATGCGTCTGTGTAACTATCTTTTAGTCGGCTGCCTCTCGGTGTTTGCCGTGGCCGCCCATGCTGAAACCGTCGCCAACCTCTACCAGGTTCGCGAAACCGTCGGCGGCCAGACCCCCGGGGAGCGCGACGCGGCCACCCAGCGCGCGCTGGAGACCCTGGTGCTGCGCCTGACCGGTGACCCCAAGGCGTTCAGTTCTGCCGGGCTTGCCGCGGTGCGCAAGGACCCGCAACAGATCATCAGCCAGTACGGCTACGAGGCCGGCCCGCCGGAAAGCCTGCGCGTGGATTTCGACCCCGCCAGCACCGACAGCACCCTGCGCCAGGCCGGGCTGCCGGCGTGGGGCAGCAACCGCCCCAGCGTGGTGGTGTGGTGGCTGAACGAAAGCGCTGACGGCAGCAACCTGGTCGGCGACGGCCAGCCCACCGCCGAACCGCTGCGCCGCGCGGCCCAGCACCGTGGCCTGCCGCTGCGCCTGCCGCTCGCCGATCTGGGCGAGCAGGGCCTGGGCAGCGCCAAGACCCTGGACGGCAGCGACCCTACGCCGCTGCGCGCCGCCTCCGAGCGCTACGGCGCCGATGGCCTGCTGGCGGTGCACGCCAAGCAGGACGGCGGCAAGTGGCAAGCGCAATGGCACCTTTACCTGGGTGACCGCCCGGAGCAGGGCAAGGTCGAGGGCGATGATGCCGCCGCCGTCGCTGATGCGGTCATGCTGGCGGTCAGCGAGCGCCTGGCCCCGCGTTACGTGGTCAGGGCGGGGGGAGCCAGCAGCGACATGACCTTGCAGGTCGAAGGCATGACCCTGGACCACTACGCCGCCTTGGGCCGTTTGCTGGAGCCGTTCGGTGGCCAGCTGAAATCGGTCGACGGTGACAAGGTGACCTATCGCGTCAGTGGCAGCAGCGACCAACTGCGCGCGCAACTGGCCTTGGGCAAGCTCACCGAAATGCCGCCTGAAGCGGCGCCTGTGAATGCCAGCCAGCCTGTCGCACCGGGTGCTGCGCCCGCGCCACAACCGCAACCTGCCACTGGCCTGCGTTTCCACTGGTAGGCCACTCCACGCCCCGCAGCGGCCGCAGGCCGCGTCAGTTCTGGCAGATTGCTGACGCGGCCTGCGACCGTTGCCACGGGGGGTGTGATTTTCTTCTCTATCTATAAGGCTTGGTGATTTGATGACTGATATGCGTCGCTGGGTGTGGGTGGGGGCCGTGGTGGTGCTCTGCCTGTTCGTGTATTTCCTGCACCCCATTCTCTCGCCGTTCCTGGTGGCGATCGTGCTGGCCTACATGGCCGACCCGTTGGTCGATCGGCTGGAGAAGCTCGGCCTGTCGCGCACTTGGGGCGTGATCGTGGTGTTCTCGCTGTTCACCCTGGTGTTCATGATCGCCTTGCTGGTGCTCGTGCCGTTGCTGGCCAAGCAGTTCGTGCGCCTGTACGAGTTGGCGCCGCAAGTGCTGGACTGGCTGCAGCATGTGGCCTTGCCATGGGTGCAAACCAAGCTCGGCCTGGCCGACGGCTTCTGGAAGTTCGACAAGATCAAGGCTGCCATCAGTGAGCACATGGGTCAGACCACCGACATCGTCGGCGTGGTGCTGAGCCAGGCCACGGCGTCGAGCCTGGCGCTGATCGGCTGGCTGACCAACCTGGTGCTGATCCCGGTGGTGGGCTTCTACCTGCTGCGCGACTGGGACCTGATGATGGCCAAGATCCGCAGCCTGCTGCCGCGCCAGCGCGAGGGCAAGATTGTTGCCCTGGCCGGAGAATGCCATGAAGTGCTGGGCGCGTTCGTGCGTGGCCAGCTGCTGGTGATGCTGGCGCTCGGCATTATCTATGCTGCCGGCCTGATGCTGGTGGGGGTCGAGCTGGGCCTGTTGATCGGCCTGATCGCCGGGCTGGCGGCCATCGTGCCGTACATGGGCTTTATCATCGGCATCAGCGCGGCAATGATCACCGGGCTGTTCCAGTTCGGTGGTGACATTTACCCGCTGATGGGCATTGGCGCCGTATTCCTGGTGGGGCAGCTGCTGGAAGGCATGGTGCTGACGCCGATGCTGGTGGGCGATCGCATCGGCCTGCACCCGGTGGCGGTGATCTTCGCCATCCTCGCCGGGGGCGAGCTTTTCGGCTTCGCCGGCGTGCTGCTGGCGCTGCCCGTGGCGGCGGTGATCATGGTGCTGCTGCGTCATGCCCATGATCTGTATAAGGAATCGGACATCTACGGCGGTCAGGGCGACCCCGACCTGTAGCCCCATCGTTGCCCCGCCGGTTCGCCGGCGGTGGCGAAAATGATCGCAAACCTTTGATTTTGCTTGTGGTCTGTTGCATTGTGCGCCCGGCGTCACGGGTATAAACTTTGCTAACTTCACACAGAGGCCCCTTGCGGTTCGCCAGAACCGTCAGCCAGCATGAAACCGATTCAGCTGCCCTTAGGTGTGCGTCTGCGTGATGACGCTACCTTCATCAATTACTATCCAGGCGCCAATGCCGCTGCACTCGGCTATGTCGAACGCCTGTGCGAAGCCGACGCCGGCTGGACCGAAAGCCTGATCTACCTGTGGGGCAAGCAGGGCGTGGGCCGTACGCATTTGCTGCAGGCGGCTTGCCTGCGCTTCGAGCAGATGGGGGAGCCCGCGGTGTACCTGCCCCTGGCGCAGTTGCTCGACCGTGGCGTGGAGATTCTCGATCACCTGGAACAGTATGAGCTGGTGTGCCTGGACGACCTGCAAGTCATCGCCGGCAAGCCGGAGTGGGAAGAGGCCATGTTCCACCTGTTCAACCGCCTGCGCGACAGCGGTCGCCGGCTATTGATCGCCGCCTCCCATTCGCCGCGTGAACTGGCGGTGAAGCTGCCGGACCTTAAGTCGCGCCTGACCATGGCGCTGATTTTCCAGATGCGCCCGCTGTCGGACGAAGACAAGCTGCGTGCCCTGCAGCTGCGTGCTTCACGCCGTGGCCTGCACCTGACCGATGAGGTCGGGCATTTCATTCTCACTCGTGGTACCCGCAGCATGAGCGCCTTGTTCGATCTGCTCGAACGCCTGGACCAGGCCTCGCTGCAGGCCCAGCGCAAGCTGACCATACCCTTCCTCAAGGAAACCCTGGGTTGGTAGACCCCCAGCTGCTGGCCCGCGCCGGCGCTGCCCTGCGTGATGCCGAACGCATCCTGGTGATCACCGGTGCCGGGTTGTCCGCCGATTCCGGCTTGCCGACCTACCGTGGCCTGGGCGGCCTGTACAACGGTGTGACCGCTGAGGGCCTGCCTATTGAAAAGGCCTTGTCCGGACCCATGCTCGAGCGTGACCCGGCGCTGTGCTGGAAATACCTGGCGCAGCTGGGCGAGGCATGCCTGGGGGGGCAACCCAATGCTGCCCACCATGCCATTGCGCAGTTGCAACAGCGCAAGCCAGGCTGCTGGGTGCTGACCCAGAACATCGACGGTTATCACCGTCAGGCAGGAAGTCCCGACGAACGGCTAATTGAAATTCACGGACAATTGGCGCCACTGTTCTGTCGCGCCTGTGGCGCTGTCAGGGACGATTTGCCAAGCGTGCTTGGTGAGCCCCTGCCGCCGCGCTGTAACGTCTGTAATGGCGTTATGCGGCCTTCTGTAGTGCTTTTCGAGGAAATGTTGCCGCAGGGGGCGATTGAGGCGCTATATCGGGAATTAGCGGTGGGCTTCGACGTGGTGCTGGTCATCGGCACGACCGCCAGCTTCCCCTACATTCATGCCCCTATCGCTGAAACCCGCGCCGCTGGTGGGTTTGCCATTGAGATCAACCCGTTGCGAAGCGGGCTTTCTGCCAGCATGAACGTGTTTTTCGAGAGTAGGGCGTTAGAAGTCATGCCGAAACTGCTGAGTCACATTTTTTTCGATTGAATTTGCAAATGACTTTGATAGTAGGCATAGTCGCGTCTTCTTAACTTTTACAGACACGGTCGTGCCCATGCTAAAGCGCTTCGCACCCCTCGTGCCCCTCGCACTCGTGACCCTGCTTTTTGGCTGCGCGGCTCATACCCCAGTCTCTCAGCAACAGGCTCTCAACCCGGTGACTCCCCAGGCACAGGCGAAAGCTGTAACCCTCAATTTCCACGAAGAAGAGCTGGACACCGAAAAGGAACTGGCCGACTTCTCCGAAAGCAGCAAGCCTTACCAATTGCCGATGCTGGCTGACAGCATCCTGGAACGTGGCAAGTCGCTGATCGGTACCCGTTATCGCACCGGCGGTTCTTCGGAAGCCGGTTTCGACTGCAGTGGCTTCATTGGTTACCTGTTTCGTGAAGAAGCCGGCATGACCCTGCCGCGTTCCACGCGCGACATGATCAACGTGAAGGCCCCGCTGGTCGCTCGCAACAACCTCAAGCCCGGTGACCTGCTGTTCTTCAGCACCCGCGGTCGTGGCCGTGTCAGTCACGCCGGTATTTACCTGGGCGATGACCAGTTCATCCACTCCAGCAGTCACCGCAGCGGCGGCGTGCGCATCGACAGCCTCGATGACGCGTACTGGAGCAAAACCTTTATAGAAGCCAAGCGTGCCTTGGCCATGGCGCCGACCACTACGATCTCGCGCAAGTAAGTAGTCTGGGCGGTACCGCAGCGGCGACGCACTGAAAAGTGTGTCGCCGTTGCGCGTTTTCGGGAATGCAAGCTAGTCTTCAACGGCAGTTGAATCAGGATGGTTCTGTTTATGTCGCCTACGGCCCGTCTCGCGCCATTATTGATCGCAGGCCTGCTCAGTGCCTGTGCTGGCCACAAGCCGCCACCTGCGCCCGCGCCGGTGTATCAACCTTTTGTTTCAGCCCCTCAGCAACCTTTGTCGCCCCAGGCCGATGACGTCCTGATGCGTGCCATTGGCCTGGTAGGCACGCCTTATCGCTGGGGTGGCAACACGCCTGATTCGGGGTTTGACTGCAGTGGCCTGATTGCTTATGTCTATCGCGATGCCGCGGGCATCAGCTTGCCGCGTTCCACGCGGGAGATGATCAGCATGCGTGCGCCGGATGTCAGCAAGGATGCCTTGCAGTCCGGTGACCTGATCTTCTTCGCCACGGGTGGCGGTTCGCAGGTGAGCCACGCGGGCATCTACGTGGGCGAAGGGCGCTTCGTGCATGCCCCTGCCACCGGGGGCACGGTCAAGCTCGACTACCTCAACAAACCTTACTGGCAGCATGCGTACCTGAATGCCAAGCGGGTGCTGCAGCCGGCGAGCCTTGCGCACAACCCGTAGCCATGTTCGCTTGACGGCCGGACGTCAAGGTGCCGCAACCATTACTTGGCCGCGGTCACCCGCCAGATTGTGTTCCCCACATCATCCGCCACCAGCACGCCGCCTTTGTGATCTTCGATCACCCCCACCGGCCGGCCCATGGCTTGCTCCTTGTCGTTCAAAAATCCCGTCAGCACGTCCAGCGGCTGCCCGCTGGGCCGGCCATCGGCGAACGGCACGAAAATGACCTTGTAGCCGCTGTGCGGCTTGCGGTTCCACGAGCCGTGCTGGCTGACGTAGGCACCATGGTTGAACGGCGCGGGCAAGCCGCCGCTGGTGCTGGCGAACGTGAAGCCCAGTGACGCGGTATGCGGCCCAACGGCGTAGTCCGGGGCAATGGCCTTGGCCACCAGGTCCGGGTTCTGTGGGGTGACGCGGTTGTCGATGTGCTGGCCGTAATAGCTGAAGGGCCAGCCATAAAAACCGCCGTCCTTCACCGAGGTGATGTAATCGGGCACCAGATCACTGCCGATCTCGTCACGCTCGTTCACCGAGGTCCATAGCTGCCCGGTCTGCGGTTCGAAGGCCATGCCGTTGGGGTTGCGCAGGCCGGAAGCAAATATCCGGTGCTGCCCGCTGGCGCGGTCCACCTCCCAGATCGCCGCGCGGCCTTCTTCCTTGTCCAGGCCGTTCTCGCCGACATTGCTGTTGGAACCCACGGTCACGTACAGCTTGTTGCCCGAGGGGCTGGCTATGACGTTCTTGGTCCAGTGGTGGTTGATCGGCCCACCCGGCAGGTCGGTGACCTTGGTGCCGGGCTCGCTGATCGTGGTCGCACCGGTCTCATAGTGGAAGTGCAACAAGGCATCGGTATCGGCCACGTACAGGTCATTGCCTACCAGGGTCATGCCGAATGGCGAGTTCAGGTTGGCGATGAACACCGTGCGGGTGTCGGCCACACCATCGCCGTCGGTGTCGCGCAACAGGGTGATACGGTTGGCACTGGGCACCCCGGCACCGGCCTTGCCCATGACTTTCTTCATCACCCAGCCACGGACGCCTTTAGCGTCATCAGGCTTGGGTGGTGCATTGGTTTCGGCCACCAGTACATCGCCATTGGGCAACACATACAGCCAGCGCGGGTGGTCCAGGCCCTCGGCGAATGCCGCTACCGCAGTGCCCTTGGCCGGCTGCGGCTTCTCGCCGGCAGGCCAGCCGATGGCGTCGGCAATGTTCACCGTGGGAATCAGCGTGTGGTTCGGGGCGGGCAATTGCGGGTGCGGGCCGGTGCCGTCGGACACCTTCAACGTCGAAGACTCGCCGCAGGCCATCAGCGTGCTGGAGGCGAGAATGATCAGGGCCAGGTGGGTCTTGTGCATTGTTGTGGGTCTCACTCAGGCGCGGGGGGTTTTCAGTAGAGGGTAGGGGGAGGGTGGTGGTTCCGCTGCGAATGTGGCCTTTGATCTGGCCTTTGATCTGGCTTTTGACTCTGCTTTTGATCTTGATTGTGTGCCGCATAAAGCGCCAGGGCCGACTGGAGGCGTCGATCAACGGGCAGCCCGAAGGGCCGAGGCCGCAGGCCGAAGAGACGGTAGCCCGCCCGCTTCTATAGCGGGTGCCGTCTGCCCGTTGATCGGCGCCGGAAGGAGGGGACCCGTAGCGCAGCGGAGGGCCCAAGCAGCGGCAAGCCTTTTTTGCTTACTTTTTGGGGCGTTTGAAAAAAAGTGAGCCGCCGTAAGGGCGGAAAGGGGAGTCAGCATCACCCGTAGAAATGGATAAGCTCGCGTTTGCTGGATCCTGCTTCTGCGTTTTATTGGCATATCCATTATTAGCGGTGCGACCACCGACCGTTTCGGCCTTACGCCGAGTCACTTTTTGGCAGTCGCCCCGGTGTGCCGGCCCAGCAAAAAGTAACCAAAAAAGTCTCGCCCCTGCTTGGGCCCTCCGCTGCGCTACGGGTCCCCTCCTTCCGGCGTCGCCCAGGGGGCAAACGGCCCCGGCTAATAAAGCGGGCCGGGGCCGTCCCTCGGCTGCGCCTCGGGCCCTTCGGGCAGCCCCCTGGTCAACACCTCCAGTCGGCCCTGGCGCTTTATGGGGCATACAATCAAAAGCAAAGTCAAAAGCCACATCTAGAGCCAGATCAAGAGCTGGATCGAAAGCCGGATCACGATCTCGCGTAAAGCGCTGCGCGCTAATGAACCCTTTAATTGACCTCCCACCCCCAACCCTCTAACCTTCGCGGCATGTTCCAGGTGCCCTGCAGCCCACCGGCTGGCAGGGTGAAACAGGGAAGCCGGTGAGCCGCCGCAGGCGGGCGAACCCGGCGCTGCCCCCGCAACGGTAAATGAGTCAAGGCCACGCATGGCGCCACTGAACCCGGTTCGGTTCGGGAAGGCGCGTGGCCAGGGTGTGCACGCCCCGCTCATGAGCCCGGAGACCGGCCCGGAACCCTTCTTGGCAAGCCATGGCTTGCCGGTCCCCTTTTGTTCTGTCGCGCGGGGAGAGCGGCATTGACGAGTCTGTGCTGCGCCCTGCCGGGCCGCGGCTTTTCGTCGATGTTGCCTGTGTGCAGGTGTAGCGGAGAGCTGCGATGAGTGAATTCCAGGAACGTGAACAACGCCACGTGGCGCGCATGTTGCGCAAAAAGGCGGTGATCGACGAGCGCATCGCCAATGCGCCCAATGAATGTGGCCTGCTGCTGGTGCTCAGCGGTAATGGCAAAGGCAAGAGCAGCTCGGCCTTCGGCATGCTTGCGCGCGCCATGGGCCATGGCATGCAGTGCGGTGTGGTGCAGTTCATCAAGGGTCGCAATGCCACCGGCGAGGAGTTGTTTTTCCGCCGTTTCCCCGAGCAGGTGCGCTACCACGTGATGGGCGAGGGCTTCACCTGGGAAACTCAGGACCGCCAGCGTGACATCGCCGCCGCGCAAGCCGCTTGGGAAGTGTCCCGTGGCCTGTTGCAGGATGCCTCCATCGGCCTGGTGATCCTCGACGAACTGAACATTGCCCTCAAGCACGGCTACCTCGACCTCGATCAGGTGCTGGCGGACCTGCAGGCGCGGCCGCCCATGCAGCACGTGGTGGTGACCGGCCGTGGCGCCAAGGACGAGATGATCGAACTGGCCGACACTGTCACTGAGATGGGCATGCTCAAGCACGCTTTCCAGGCCGGTATTCGCGCCCAGAAGGGCATCGAACTATGACCCAGGCGCGTCATTGCCCGGCGGTGCTGATCGCCGCGCCGGCTTCCGGCCAGGGCAAGACCACTGTCACCGCCGCATTGGCCCGTTTGCACCGTAACCAGGGGCGTAAGGTACGGGTGTTCAAATGTGGCCCCGACTTTCTCGACCCCATGATTCTGGAGCGTGCCAGCGGCGCGCCGGTCTACCAGTTGGACCTGTGGATGGTGGGCGCCGAGGAAAGCCGTCGGCTGCTGTGGGAAGCCGCCGCCGAGGCTGACCTGATCCTGATTGAAGGCGTGATGGGCCTGTTCGATGGCACGCCGTCCAGCGCCGACCTGGCGCGCCACTTCGGCGTGCCGGTGCTGGGCGTGATCGATGGTACAGCCATGGCCCAGACCTTCGGCGCCCTGGCCTTGGGCCTGGCGCGTTATCAGCCGGACCTGCCGTTCGCCGGTGTGCTGGCCAACCGCGTGGGCACACTGCGCCATGCGCAATTGCTGGAAGGCAGCCTCACCGAAGGCCTGCGCTGGTACGGTGCCTTGTCCCGCGAGACCGGTATCGAACTGCCCAGCCGCCACCTGGGCCTGGTCCAGGCCAGCGAGTTGAACGACCTGGATGTACGCCTGGACGCTGCCGCCCAGGCGCTGGCCGAGAGTTGTGAAGTGGCCTTGCCGCCGCCCGTGACCTTCGCCGCGCCCACGCCGGTGCCGGCCGAGCCGCTGCTGGCCGGCGTGCGCATTGCCGTGGCCCGTGACGAAGCCTTCGCGTTCACCTACGGTGCCAGCCTGCATCTGCTGCGCGCCATGGGCGCCGAGCTGAGTTTCTTCTCGCCGATCCACGACCCGCAGTTGCCAGCGTGCGACAGCCTGTACCTGCCCGGGGGCTACCCGGAGCTGCACCACCAGGCGCTGGCGGCCAACGCTTCGATGCTGGCGGCCATCCGGGCCCACGACGCGGCCGGCAAGCCGCTGCTGGCCGAATGTGGTGGCATGCTCTACCTGCTCGAGGCCCTCACCGATGTCGACGGCCAGCGCGCCGAGCTGCTGGGCCTGTTGCCGGGCGAAGCGACCATGCAGAAACGCCTGGCGGCCCTGGCCCTGCAAGCGGTGGAGCTGCCCGAAGGCACCCTGCGCGGGCATACCTATCATCATTCGCTGACCAGCACCGAATTGACTCCGATCGCCCGGGGCACCAGCCCCAATGGCGGCCGTGGCGCCGAAGCGGTGTACCGCCGCGGGCGCTTGACGGCGTCCTACGTGCACTTCTATTTCCCGTCCAACCCTGCGGCCATCGCTGCCTTGTTCTGCCCCAAAGGGGCCTCGCACCTTTAATGAATGACCACGCCTACACTCCCGCCGAGCGCGCGGCGATCTACCGAGCCATCGGCGAACGCCGCGACATGCGCCACTTCGCCGACGGCGACGTGGCCCCCGAGCTGCTGACCCGCTTGCTGCACGCTGCCCACCAGGCGCCCAGCGTCGGCCTGATGCAGCCGTGGCGCTTCATTCGCATCAGCGACCGGGCCTTGCGCGGGCGCATCCAGGCCGTGGTCGAAGACGAGCGCGTGCGCACGGCCGAGGCCCTGGGCGAGAGGTCCGATGAGTTCATGAAGCTCAAGGTCGAAGGGATCAGCGAGTGCGCCGAGGTGCTGGTCGCCGCGTTGATGGACGATCGGGAGCGCTACGTGTTCGGCCGTCGCACCTTGCCGGAAATGGACCTGGCGTCGTTGTCCTGCGCCATCCAGAACCTGTGGTTGGCGGCACGTGCGGAAGGCCTGGGCATGGGCTGGGTGTCGCTGTTCGACCCCCAGGCGCTGGCCGGCCTGCTCGGCCTGCCCGTTGGCGCCAAGCCCATGGCCGTGCTGTGCCTGGGGCCGGTCACCGCGTTCTACCCATCGCCCATGCTGGTGATGGAAGGCTGGGCCGAGGAAAAGCCGTTGAGCGAGATGCTGTATGAAAACCACTGGGGGGTGAGGCCATGAGTGTGGCGCTGGTCACCGTCGCCGGGGTAGCGCTGGACGCCCTGCTGGGCGAGCCGAAAAGCCGTCATCCGCTGGTCGCCTTCGGGCGCCTGGCCGACCGCCTGGAGCGACGCTTCAACGGCGGTGGTCGTGGCTGGCGCAGCCATGGGGTCACCGCCTGGTTTCTGGCGGTGATACCACTGACCCTCATCGCCACGCTGCTGTCGTGGCTGCCGTACGTGGGCACGCTGGTGGAAATACTGGCGCTGTACTGCGCCCTGGGCCTGCGCAGCCTCGGCGAGCACGTGGCGCCGGTGGCCCAGGCCCTGCGCAGTGATGACCTGGACACCGCGCGTACGCGCGTCGGCTACCTGGTCAGCCGCCAGACCAGCGAACTGGACGCCACGGCCGTGGCCCGCGCTGCCACCGAATCGGTGCTGGAGAATGGCAGCGACGCCGTGTTCGCCGCGCTGTTCTGGTTCGTGGTGGCGGGGGCGCCGGGCGTGGTGTTGTACCGCCTGAGCAACACCCTGGACGCCATGTGGGGTTACCGCAATGAACGTTTCGAGCGCTTTGGCTGGGCGGCGGCGCGCATTGATGATGTCCTGAACTATATTCCTGCACGGCTGGTGGCCCTGACCTACGCGGTGCTGGGCAAGACTCGCCTGGCGCTGACCTGCTGGCGCCGCCAGGCACCCCAGTGGGACAGCCCCAACGCCGGCCCGGTGATGGCGGCCGGGGCTGGCGCGCTGGGCGTCGAACTGGGCGGGCCGGCGATCTATCAGGGTGAGCTGCACGAGCGCGCCACCCTGGGCGAAGGCCCGGCTGCCGACGCCGACGCCATCGATCGCGGCTGGCAGTTGGTGCAGCGCGGCGTGTGGCTGTGGCTGCTGATTCTGTGCGTGGGAGGGCAATTCTATGCTTGAGCACGGTGGTCGGCTGCGCAAGGCAGCGCAGCAATACGGTATTGCCGAGGCAGACTGGCTGGACCTGTCCAGCGGCCTGGCGCCCTGGCCGTGGGCGATTGCGCCGATTCCCGAGCGCGCCTGGGCGCGCCTGCCGGAAACCGACGATGGCCTGGAAGCGGCGGCTTGCGCCTACTACGGTGTGGCCCAGGTGCTGCCGGTGCCCGGTTCGCAATGCGCCATTCAACTGCTGCCACGCCTGCGCCGTGGTGGCAAGATCGGCGTGTTGTCGCCGTGCTATGCCGAGCATGCCGAGGCCTGGCGCCGCGCCGGCCACCTGGTGCGCGAGGTCAGTGAAAGCGAGGTGGACTTCTTCCTCGACAGCCTCGACGTGCTGGTGGTGGTCAACCCCAACAACCCCACCGGTCGCCAGGTGCCGGTCGAGCGCCTGCTGGATTGGCACGCGCGCCTGGCCCAGCGTGGCGGCTGGCTGGTGGTGGACGAAGCGTTCATGGACAACACCCCGGCAGCGAGCCTGGCGCCGCATATCGAGCGGCCGGGGCTGATCGTGCTGCGCTCGTTCGGCAAGTTCTTCGGCCTGGCTGGCGTGCGCCTTGGCTTTGTCCTGGCCCAGGCGCGCTTCCTGCAATTGCTGGCCGAGCAGGTCGGCCCCTGGGCGGTCAGCGGCCCTACGCGGATTCTCGGCCAGGCTTGCCTGAACGACACCGACGGCCACCAGCGCATGATCGAACGCAGCGAGCTGGCCAGCCTGCGCCTGGCGGCGTTGCTGACGCGCTTCGACCTGGCGCCCCATGGCGGCTGCGCGCTGTTCCAGTGGCTGGTCACCGACAAGGCTGTGGCGCTGCATGAGTTCCTGGCCCAGCGCGGCATTCTCGTGCGCTTGTTCGTCAACACCAGCAGCGTGCGTTTAGGCCTGCCGCCCGAGGAAAGCGACTGGCTGCGCCTGGAGCAGGCGCTGCAGGCCTTCGCCAAGGAGTGTTCATGAGTACCCTGATGGTGCAAGGCACCACCTCCGATGCCGGCAAAAGCACCCTGGTGACCGCGCTGTGCCGCTGGCTCACGCGCCAGGGCGTCGCGGTGGTGCCGTTCAAACCGCAGAACATGGCGCTCAACAGTGCCGTCACCGCCGACGGCGGCGAGATTGGCCGCGCCCAGGCGGTGCAGGCCCAGGCTGCTTACCTGGCGCCGCACACCGACATGAACCCAGTGCTGCTCAAGCCCAACAGCGACACGGGCGCCCAGGTGATCATTCATGGCCGCGCCGTGACCACCATGAACGCTGTGGCCTATCACGACTACAAGGCTATCGCCATGCAGGCAGTGCTGGCCTCGCACCAGCGCCTGAGTGAACAGTATCCGGTGGTGATGGTAGAGGGCGCCGGCTCGCCGGCCGAGATCAACCTGCGCGCCGGCGACATCGCCAACATGGGCTTCGCCGAAGCGGTGGACTGCCCGGTGCTGCTGATCGCCGACATCAACCGTGGCGGTGTGTTCGCCCACCTGGTCGGCACCCTGGAACTGCTGTCGCCCAGCGAACAGGCACGGGTGCAGGGCTTTATCATCAACCGTTTTCGCGGTGACCTGGCGCTGTTGCAGCCGGGGCTGGATTGGCTGGAAGCGCGCACCGGCAAACCGGTGATTGGCGTGCTGCCCTACGTGCTCGACCTGCATCTGGAGGCCGAGGACGGCCTGGACCGGCGCCAGGCCGACAAGGCAGCGCAGGTGCTGAAGGTGATCGTGCCGGTGTTGCCGCGCATCAGTAACCACACCGACTTCGACCCGCTGCGCCTGCACCCCCAGGTGGACCTGCAATTCATCGGCCCCGGCGACAGTATCCCGCCCGCCGACCTGATCATTCTGCCCGGCTCCAAGAGCGTGCGCAGCGACCTGGCGTATGTGCGCGCGCAAGGCTGGGAAGCGGCCATCGGACGCCACCTGCGCTACGGTGGCAAGCTGCTGGGTATTTGCGGCGGCCTGCAGATGCTCGGCGAACAGGTGCACGACCCGCTGGGCCTGGAAGGGCCGGCCGGTTCCAGCCCGGGCCTGGGCCTGCTGGCGTTCGAGACCACCCTGGAAAGCGAAAAGCAGCTGCGCAACGTGCGCGGCCAGCTGAGCCTGGAAGGCGCCGCGGTGTGCGGCTATGAAATTCACGCCGGGGTCACTCGTGGCCCGGCCTTGGCCCAACCGCTGGTGCGCCTGGACGACGGCCGTACCGACGGCGCTATCAGCGCCGACGGCCAGGTGCTGGGCACCTACCTGCACGGTTTGTTCGAGCAGCCGGCGTCCAGCAGCGCGCTGCTGCGCTGGGCCGGCCTGCAGGACGTGCAGGACGTGGACTACCACGCCTTGCGCGAAGTCGACATCGAGCGCCTCGCCGACCTGGTGGAAAAACACCTCGACACCCAGCGGCTGCGCGCCCTCTGTGGCCTGCAACAGGAAGCCCCCACATGCTGCAACTGATACTCGGCGGCGCCCGCTCGGGCAAAAGCCGCCTGGCTGAACAGCGCGCCGCCGACAGCGGCCTGGCCGTGACCTACATCGCCACCAGCCAACCGCTGGACGGCGAGATGAACGAGCGCGTGCAACTGCACCGCCAGCGCCGGCCCGAGCACTGGGGCCTGGTGGAAGAACCACTGGAACTGGCCCGCGTGCTGCGTGAACAGGCCAGCCCCCGGCACTGCCTGCTGGTGGACTGCCTGACCCTGTGGCTGACCAACCTGTTGATGCTGGACAACCGCCACCGCCTGGCCCAGGAACGCGAGGCATTGTTGCAGTGCCTGGCGGACCTGCCCGGCGAGATCATTTTTGTCAGCAATGAAACCGGCCTGGGCGTCGTGCCCTTGGGCGAACTCACCCGTCGCTACGTCGACGAAGCCGGCTGGTTGCACCAGGCCCTGGCCGAGCGCTGCCAGCGCGTGACGCTGACCGTGGCCGGCCTGCCCCTTACCTTGAAAGGATCCGACGCATGAGCAATTCCTGGTGGCAGCAAGCGTGCCAGCCCATCGACACCCTGATGCTGCAACAGGCGCAGGAGCGTCAACGGCAACTGACCAAGCCGGCCGGCTCCCTGGGCCAGCTGGAAGATGTGGCGGTGCAACTCGCCGGCCTGCAAGGGCGGCTGAAACCGGCGCTGGACAACGTCTGGATCGCCATCTTCGCCGGTGACCACGGCATCGTCGCCGAGGGCGTGTCGCCATACCCGCAGGAAGTGACGTGGCAGATGCTGCTGAACTTCGTCAACGGCGGCGCAGCCATCAGCGTGCTTGCGCGCCAACTGGGCGCGCAGCTGGAAGTCATCGACCTGGGCACCGCCAGCGCCGTGGACAACCTGCCAGGTGTGCGCCATGAACGCGTCGGCCCTGGCACGCGCAACTTCGCCTTGACCCCGGCCATGACCCGCGAACAAGGCGAACAAGCCCTGCAGGTGGGCCGTGACAGCGCCCTGCGCGCGTTGGCCGCGGGTACTCAATTGTTCATTGGCGGCGAAATGGGCATTGGCAACACCAGTTCCGCGGCGGCCCTGGCCTGCGCCTTCCTGGACTGCCCGATCACCGATCTGGCCGGGCCCGGCACCGGCCTGGATGCCGCGGGCGTGAGTCACAAGGCCCAAGTGATCCAGCGCGCGCTGGACACCCACGCCTCGCTGTCCGCCGACCCGTTGGAGCGCCTGTTCTGCTTCGGCGGCTTCGAAGTGGTGGCGCTGGTGGGCGCTTACCTGGCCTGCGCCCAGGCTGGCATCGCGGTGCTGGTCGACGGCTATATCTGCACCGTGGCGGCCCTGGTGGCGGCGCGCGTCAACCCCTCGTGCCGTGACTGGCTACTGTTCGGCCACCGTGGCGCTGAGCCGGGCCATCGTCACGTGTTGCAGGCGCTGGATGCCATGCCGCTGCTGGACCTGGGCCTGCGCCTGGGCGAAGCCAGTGGCGCCGCCCTGGCCGTGCCGTTGCTGCGCCTGGCCTGCGACCTGCACGGGCAGATGGCGACCTTCGCCGAAGCGGCGGTGGCGGACCGCAGCGAATGACCCTGGTGCTCGACCTGCTGCGCCATGGCGAAACGGAACGGGGCGGCGGACTGCGCGGCAGCCTCGACGATGCCCTCACCGAGCACGGTTGGCAGCAGATGTGTGCGGCCGTGGTTGAGCGCGGTCCGTGGAACCGCATCATCAGCTCGCCGTTGCAGCGTTGCCGGTTGTTCGCCGAACAGCTGGCGGCCGCCCGCGGCCTGCCGTTGAGCCTGGAACCCGGCCTGCAGGAGCTGCATTTCGGTGACTGGGAAGGGCGCAGCGCCGCCGAGCTGATGCAGGCCGACGAGCGTGGCCTGGGCCTGTTCTGGTCTGACCCCTACGGCTTCACCCCACCCAACGGCGAGCCGGTGACGGATTTCAGCGCGCGGGTGCTGGCGGCGGTCGAGCGCTTGCAGGGTACTTATGCAGGCCAGCGCCTGCTGGTGGTCAGCCACGGCGGCGTGATGCGCCTGCTGTTGGCCCGTGCTCGCGGGTTGCCGCGCGAGCAGTTGCTGTCAGTGGAGGCGGCCAACGGCAGCCTGTTCACCCTCACTGTGGCGGCCGGTGGCCAGCTGCGCGAAGGAATTTGAGCCATGCTGCCGTTCTGGATAGCCCTGCAATTTCTCAGCAGCCTGCCGGTGCGCCTGGCCGGCATGCCGCCGCCCCAGGCCATGGGCCGCTCGCTGTTGTGCTACCCATTGGTGGGCCTGCTGTTCGGTGGTGTGCTGTGGGCCTTGAACCTGCTGCTGGCCGGTAGCCCCGCGCTACTGCACGCAGCGCTGCTATTGGGCGCCTGGGTGCTGCTCAGCGGTGGCTTGCACCTGGATGGCCTGGCCGACAGCGCCGATGCCTGGCTGGGCGGCTTCGGCGACCGCGCGCGCACCCTGGAAATCATGAAGGACCCACGCAGCGGCCCCATCGCCGTGGTCACCCTGGTGCTGGTGTTGCTGCTCAAGTTCTGCGCCTTGCTGGCCGTCGTCGACAGCGGCCACGTTCAGGTGTTGCTGATTGCTCCCGTGCTCGGCCGTGCCTCGCTGTTGGGCCTGTTCCTGTCCACGCCCTACGTGCGTGCTGGTGGTCTGGGCCAAGCCATGGCTGATCATCTGCCACGGGCGGCGGGGCGCGGGGTGTTGGTCATCAGTGCCCTGGCGTGCGTGCTGCTGGCGGGCTACAAGGGCCTGTGGATGCTCGCCGTGGCCCTGCTGGCCGGCGTGTGGCTGCGCCACGTGATGGTACGCCGGCTGGGCGGCACCACCGGCGACACGGCCGGCGCGCTGCTGGAATTGCTGGAAATGGCCGTGCTGGTCGCCTGGGCCCTGATGGCGTGAGCACCACCACCGGCTCGTAGGCCGGTTCGCGCCTGGACGCAGGCTAGGGGCCGGTGCCACAGGTCGCGTCGGCAGCGGGGGCGGGGGTGGTTTTTGCGCGCGTGGACAGCACGATCGCCACGATAATCAAGGCGCCGCCCAGCAGCATCCGTACTGTCGGTTGTTCGCTGAAAATCACCCACGCGAACGCGATGCCGTACACCGGCTCCAGGGCGAACACCACCGCTGCGGTACGCGCCTTGATCACGGCCAGGCTGGCGACGAACAGGCTGTGGGCCACGCCGGTGCAGAACACGCCCAACAGCCCTATCCACAACCAGTCCAGGGCGCTGACCGCCGGCAGTTGCGGCACCGCGAACGGCAGCAGGCACAGGCCCACCACGGCGTTCTGGCACAGCGCGGCCTGCACCGCCTGCACGCGCTGGCCGCTGGCGCGGTTGACCAGCGACAGCACAGCGAACGTCAGGCCGGAGACGATGGCCCAGAGCAGGCCGCTGGTGGCCTGGCTGGCCAGGTCGAAGGTGGGGGTCACCAATACCAGGCCGATGCTCACCAGCGCCACCAGCAGCACTTCGTTGCTGCGGATGCGTTCGCGAAACACCAGGCTTTCCAGCAGCACGGTGAAGGCCGGGAAACTGGCGAAGCCCAGCGTGGCGACGGCGACCCCGGCGATTTTCACGGCCATGAAGAAGGTCACCCAGTGCGCGGTCAGCAACACGCCCGCCACGGCCAGGCTGGCCCAGTCGCGCGTGGCCAGGCGTCGCCAGCCGCGCCGGGTGAGGGCGCTGAAGGCCGCCAGTGCCAGTACCGCGAAGGCGGCGCGGCCCAGCACGATGACCACGGCGCTGGCGCTGGCGAGTTTGCCCAACACCCCGGCCAGGCCGAACAACAGGGCGCCGACATGCAGGGCGGTGAGGGCGATGCGAGGGTTCATGGCGATCCTTGCTGGCCAGGTTGTCACGGTATTGTTGCATGACCGTCATGGTCATTTCACGGCGCCGTCGCAAGCTTGCTCAAACCCTGACGGAGGCCTGCCCATGACCAGCGCCCAGTTTCCCCAGTCCAACGGCAAGCAGCGCGTACGCACCCTGTGGATCTCCGATGTACACCTGGGCACCCGGGACTGCCAGGCCGAGCACCTGTCGCGTTTCCTCAAGGCTTACCACGCCGACCGTATCTACCTGGTGGGCGACATCATCGATGGCTGGAAACTGCGTGGCGGCATGTACTGGCCGCAGGCGCACACCAACGTCATTCGCCGCCTGCTGACCATGAGCAAGCGCGGCACCGAGGTGATCTACGTCACTGGCAACCATGATGAATTCCTGCGCCGCTACTCCAAGTTGGTGCTGGGCAATATCCAGTTGGTCGACCAGGCCGAGCACCTCAC
The DNA here is from genome assembly GCA_963816515.1 of uncultured Gammaproteobacteria bacterium. GTDB lineage: Bacteria > Pseudomonadota > Gammaproteobacteria > Pseudomonadales > Pseudomonadaceae > Aquipseudomonas. The sequence goes on from CAWFKX010000001.1 coordinate 3,968,645, forward strand.
CGCCGATGGCCGGCGCCTGCTGGTGATCCACGGTGACCAGTTCGACGTGATCACCCGCTACCACCGCTGGCTGGCGTTCCTCGGCGATTCGGCCTACGAATTCACCCTCACTCTCAATCGCTGGCTCAATCACTGGCGGGCGCGCTACGGCTATGGCTACTGGTCGCTGTCGGCGTACTTGAAGCACAAGGTCAAGACGGCAGTGAGTTTCATCAGCGACTTTGAAGAAGCCATTGCCCATGAATGCGTGAAGCGTGGCTTCCACGGCGTGGTGTGCGGGCACATTCATCATGCCGAGATCCGCAAGGTGGGTGAGGTGGAGTACCTCAACTGTGGCGACTGGGTGGAGTCGTGCACGGCGCTGATCGAGCATTGGGACGGGCAGATCGAATTGTACCGTCTGGCCGACGCCCAAGCTGCTGCCGCCAAGCGCCAGGCCGCCGAGGCGGTGCCCAGCGTCTGACGCCGCGTCAGGCGTTTTGCACGGTATCCAGGGCCGCGCGGTAAATCGTCTGCCGCGGCTCGGCAAACACCCTGGCCAGCATCGGCTCAAAGAAACTCAGCGGCAGGTGCTCATAGGCCGGGTCGAACGCCGCGGCATCATACTTGGCGCAGAACTCGATGGTCTGCCGGTACTGCGGGTGGTCCTGGAATTGCTCGCGCAGGTGACGGTCCATGCCCAGGTGGTGAAAGAAGTAGTAGCCCTGGAAAACCCCGTGTTTCTCCACCATCCAGTGGTTCTCCGGGCTGACGAAGGGCTTGAGAATGGCTGCCGCGATGTCGGGGTGGTTATAACTGGCCAGGGTGTCACCGATGTCGTGCAACAGCGCACACACCACATATTCCTCATCACGGCCATCGCGATAGGCGCGCGTGGCGGTCTGCAGGGAGTGGGTCAGGCGGTCGACGGGGAAACCGCCGAAGTCGCCATCCAGCAACTGCAGGTGGCTGAGCACGCGCTGAGGTAACTGGCGGGCATACTGGGCGAAATCGCTGGCGATAATGGCCCAGTCCTGTTCGGTCCCATCCTTCATGTGGGTGAAGCGTGCTTGTTCGTTCATCACGGCTCCGTCTGTCGCGGCGTTGATGACTCAGTATAGACCGCCGGTCGGTCTGGCCCTTGGCCTTGCAGGACGGGTTAATGACCTTGCAGGCCGCCTTGCTAAAAGCCGACTTTGCCGACCAGCATGTCCCGGTACATCACGAAGTCACCGAACAGGCTGTACAGCGGATGGCGGAAGGTGGCGGGGCGGTTCTTCTCGAAGAAGAAATGCCCGATCCAGGCGAAGCTGTATCCGGCCACAGGCAGGGCGATCAACAACAGCCAACTGCCGCTGCCGATGACCCACGCCACCAGCGCGATCACGAGGCTGGTGCCCACGAAATGCAGGCGCCGGCACGTGCTGTTGCTGTGCTCCGCCAGGTAATAAGGATAGAAGTCGCGGAAGCTTTCGAATTGTTCTGTATTTTTCACGACGGCAGTCTCGCGGGCGATCAGTGGGACTACGTGGAACCTTATTTAAGTCTAGAGTGAACGACAAGGCGAGCCAGTGACTATTGGCGCCAGTTTTGTATCTTTTGACACAATCGCCACGCAATTGAATGGGGCAGCAGGGGCATGAGCGAACGGACCACGTCGGCCAGTTGGGCCATGGGCATCGTCAAGGCGTTGGAACTGGAGGGGCTCGACTGTGCGGGGCTGTTTGCGCAGTTGGGGTTGGATTTCCAGGCACTGGACGACCCCGATGCGCGCTTCACCCAGGATTCCATGACGCGCCTGTGGACCCTGGCGGTAGAAGTGTCCGGCAACCCGGCCATCGGTTTGAACATGGCGCGGGTGGTACGCCCGGCGTCCTTCCACGTGGTGGGCTATGCGCTGATGTCCAGCCGCACCCTGGCGGAGGGTTTCGAGCGCCTGGTGCGTTACCAGCGCATTATTGCCGAAAGCGCCGACCTCAGTTTCAAACTGCTGCCCGAAGGCTACGGCCTGATCCTTACCGTGCACGGTGACCATATTCCACCGACCCGCCAGAGCGCCGAGGCGTCCCTGGCGTGCGCGCTGTCGCTGTGCGGCTGGCTGACGGGGCGTACCCTGCAGCCGCGCAAGGTGCTGATCCAGGGCAGCGAACCGCTGGACCTGACGCCGTACCGCCAGGCGTTTCACGCACCGCTGGTGTTCAACGCCGACTACGACGCACTGATTTTCGAGCGCGCCGACATGGAAGTGCCGCTGCCTACCGCTAATGAAGCCATGGCGGCGCTGCACGACCGCTTCGCCGGCGAATACCTGACACGCTTTGCCGAAAGCCGCGTGACTCACCAGGCCCGCCAGGTGCTATGCCGCCTGTTGCCCCAGGGCGAACCCAAGCGTGAAGCCGTGGCCCAGGCGCTGCACTTGTCCCAGCGCACTTTGCAGCGGCGCCTGCAGGATGAAGGCACCAGCTTCCAGGCGCTGCTCGATGACACCCGTCGCGAGCTGGCCGAACAGTACCTCGCGCAGCCGCGCATGACGTTGCTGGAGGCCGCTTACCTGTTGGGTTTTGCCGACCCGAGCAATTTCTTCCGGGCCTTTCGCCGCTGGTTCGACACCACCCCCGGCGAATACCGGGCGCGTTTGGTGGGCGGTGGCGAAGTGGCCGAGGTCAGTGCCGCCAGAACGCCGGCATGCACAGCACCAGCACCGTGATGATCTCCAGGCGGCCGAGCAGCATGCCGCCTGACAAAATCCATTTGGCCGCATCCGGCAGCCCGGCGAAATTGCCCGATGGGCCGATGGTCTCGCCCAGTCCCGGGCCCACGCCGGACACGGTACTGGCGGCACCCGTCAGCGCGGTCATCCAGTCCAGGCCCAGCAGCGACAGGGACAAGGCGATGCCGCTGATGGTGATGGCGAAGAAAAACGAGAACGTCAGGATCGACCGCACGATGTCTTCGTCCAGGCGGTGGCCGTTGTACTTCTGACGGATCACGGCGCGTGGGTGGATCAACTGGTTGAGGCTGGCCTTGAGCAGGATATAGGCGACCTGGAACCGGAAGATCTTCACCCCGCCGGCGGTGGAGCCCGAACACCCACCGATAAAGCCCAGGTAGAAAAACAGCATCAGTGCGAAGTTGCCCCATAGGCTGTAGTCGCCCAGGGCGAAGCCGGTGGTGGTGACCACCGAGGTCACGTTCAAGGCCACGTGGCGCAGCGCCACCCACCAAGGCAAATGGGCGGTCCACCAGTACCAGGTGGTCATCACCAGCCACGTCACCAGCAACAGGCCGAGGAATCCCTGTACTTGCTGGTCCTTGATCAAGGCCCGGCGGTTGCCGCGCAAGGTGGCCACGTACAGGGTGAACGGCAGGCTGCCGAGGATCATCACCACCACCGCCACCCAGTGCACCGCCGGTTGCGACCACTTGGCCAGGGACTGGTCGGAGGTGGAAAAGCCGCCGGTGGAAATCGCCGACATGGCGTGGTTGATGGCGTTGAACAGGTTCATGCCTGCGGCCCAGAAGGCCAGGCTGCCGAGGGCGGTGATGCCTACGTACACCAGCACGATGGACTTGGCGACCATGTGCGAGCGCGGCATGACCTTTTCCGAACGGTCCGAGGACTCGGTCTGGAACAGGCGCATGCCGCCCACGCGCAGCAGCGGCAGGATCGCCACCGCCATGCCGATGAAGCCGATGCCGCCCAACCAGTGCAGCAGCGAGCGCCACATGAGGATACCCGGTGACATGCTGTCCAGGCCGCTGAGTACCGTGGAACCGGTGGCGGTGATGCCCGACATGCTTTCGAAGAAGGCGTCGGTGTAGCTGGTGTGCTGGGTCAGCACGAAGGGCAGGGCGGCGAACACGCACACTACCAGCCAGCTGGACACGGTGAGCAGGTACATGTCGCGGGGGCGCAGTTGCACGTGCTCGGGGCGCCCGGGAATCACCAGGGCCAGGCCCGCGACAAAGGTGATCAGGCTGGCCCACAGGAAGGATGGCAGGTCACCGGTGCGCTGGTAGATCAAGAGCGTCGCCATGGGTATGACCATGCTCACTGCCAGGGTGATGAGGAAGATGCCGATGATAAAACCGATGATCCGCAGGGTCGGCAACGCCATGGAGTCCGCTCGGGGCTGAAAGGGAAGGGGCGCCATTCTACCTGCGGGTCAAAGCATGTAAACCCGGCAAGGGTTTGCTCGTTATGTCTAGAATAGCGCTACTCAAACGATCAGGGAGGTGGCCCATGGAGGCCCTCGACGCATTGCTCAACCGTGTATCCGTTCCGCGCCTGGTGGAACCCGCGCCGTCTGCCGAACAGCGTGAAGTGCTGTTCCAGGCCGCGTTGCGCGCGCCTGATCACGGGCAATTGCGCCCCTGGCGGTTCCTGACCGTCGAAGGCGCCGCGCGTGAGCAGCTGGGTGAAATCCTTGCCGAAGCCGTGCGGCTCAAGGGTGATGCCAGCGAAGCGGCGCTGGAAAAGGCCCGTGGCATGCCATTGCGCGCACCGCTGGTGGTTGTGGTGGTGGCACGGTTGCAGGACCACTTCAAGGTGCCCAAGTCCGAGCAACTGCTGGCGGCTGGCTGCGCCGCACAGAACATCTTGCTGGCGGCCTATGCCCAGGGCATTGGCGCGGTGTGGCGTACCGGAGAGCTGGCCTACGCCCCGCACGTGGCCAAGGGCCTGGGGTTAGGCGAGGGCGAGGAAGTGATCGCCTTCCTCTACCTGGGCACCCCGCTCAACCCGCCGCGCGAAGCACTGCCGGTGAGCACCGCCGATTACGTCAGCGCCTGGAGGCGTTGACCCCCTGATTGGCCGGCTGTGTGGGTGCCTGCCGGGTCAGGCAGCGGTGACGGGGGTCAATGGCAGGTCAAGGGTAGCCATGAACCCCCCCTGGGGATGGTTGGCCAGGCTCAGGTTGCCGCCATGGCGCTCCACCGCCCGCCGGGCGATGGCCAGGCCCAGGCCGTGGCCGGCTGCGGTCTGGCCCGGGGCGCGGTAGAACGGCTCGCCCAACTGGGTCAGGTGTTCATCCGCCACGCCTGGGCCGTGGTCGCGCACGCTCAGTTCCACGCGCTCATTGTTGAGCCGCGCCGTCACTTCGATGGGCTGGCCTTCGGGGTTGAAGCGCACGGCGTTGCGCACCAGGTTGTCCACGGCACGTTCGATCATGGTCGGCCAGCCGGTCAGGGTCAGGCCTGGTTCGCAATCAATCTTGATCTGCTGTTCGGCCGCGCTCAGGCGCGCATCGTTGCGCACGCTCTTGAGCAGCGTGGCGACGTCCACCGGCTCGGCGGTGGCGTGCTCTGCATCCAGGCGGGCCAGCGTCAGAATTTCGCTGATCAGAGCTTCCAGGCGGTCGCACTCACGGGTCAGGCGCGGCCACAGGCGCTCGCGCTGTTCCGGCTCGGCACGCTCGGCCAGCGCCAGGGCAATGCGCAGGCGCGCCAACGGCGAACGCAGTTCGTGGGACACGTCGCGCAGCAGCTGGCGCTGGCTGCCGATCAGGCTCTGCAAGCGCCCGCCCATGCGGTTGAAGTCGTTGGCCAGCACGCCGAATTCGTCGCGGCGCTTGGCCAGCTGCGCCAGGCTGTTCTGCTGGTAGGTGGTCTGCCCCAGCTCATGCACGGCGCCGCGCAGGCGGCTCAGGGGGCGGGTGATGGACAGCGTCACCAGCAGGCTGAACAGGGTCAGCACCACCAGGGCGATACCCAATGCGCTCAACGGCCACGCCAGGCTTTGACGGCGCCAGGCGTCCAGCTCCGGATGGGCGATGCGGTAGATCAGCAGGTAAGTATCGCCGGTCTTGGGGCTGGTGTACTCGGCGGTCAGGCGCCGCCACGGCAGCGGGCGGTCGTCGTTGCCGTCACTCTGGCGGGCCTCGAATGCCGCGGCGCGGCGCGGGAAGGTGCCCGGCACCACGGCTTCGCCGGCTTCGTTGAGCACCTGCACGTCAATGTGGTACTGCCACTTGCGCTGTTCCAGCAATTGCTGGGCCGCGTCCTGGCCATCCTTTTCGTAGGTCTGCACCCAGGTTTGCGCCAGGCCATGGAGACCGGGGTGGCGACTGAGAATCCAGGCGTCCTGGTTCAGAATGTGGCCGAGCAGAATCGACAGGCCGGCGACGAGGGCGATCGCCAGCCAGAAGCTTGCCAGGATGCGCCAGAACAATGATCGCAAGGGAGTACCTCAAATGCAGAAGCCCGGACACGCGTGAGCGTGCCGGGCGGGGTCAACGATACGTGAAGCTTACTGGGCTTTCTGGTCCTTTTGGGCCTTCCACGCCTGGAACTCTTTCCATTCGGCGCGGCGGGCATCCTGCTGCTTCTTCATTTCGTCGAACTGTTTCTGCTGGGTCGGGTTCAGCACGGCGCGGATGTCGGCACGGGCTTTCTCACGCTTGGCGGCCAGTTCGTCTTTCATCGCCTTCTGGTCGGCGGCTGGCAGTTTTTCCAGGTAGCGGTGCAGCACTTCACGGTCGCCGCGGCGTTCTTCGCCCATCAGGTGGCCGATTTTTTCGCGCTGCTCAGGGCTCAGGTCCAGTTTGCCGAAGCCGTCACGCGGGCCGCGTTCGTGGTGCATGCCTGGGCCGCCGAAGTCAGGGCCAGGGCCGTAACCCGGGCCTTGGCCGCCATCGGGAGCAGCCATGGCAACGGTGGGCAGGGCGGCGGCGAACATCAGAGCCATAAGGGTCTTGCGCATGGTGAATCTCCTTGTCTCGTTGCCGGTGTTTACCGGATGAGCTCAGTGTATGGAGATCAAGGTCAGCTGCGGTCAGTGGAGCGTAAAGCTTAGGTAAAGACGTCTGGGACGGGCGTTTACACACGGGGGGCGGGCGGTGGTGCGGCCCCTGCCACAGGCAGCGGTGGCCGCAGGCCGCGGTTGCGGCAGGATCACTCCGCGTAGTAATACCCACGGCTGCGCAGGGCCACGATGCGCGGCCGGCCATCGGCGTGGGGGCCGATTTTCTTGCGCAGGTTGCTTACGTGCATGTCCAGGCTGCGGTCGTAGAGGGTCAGCTTGCGGCCCAGGGCAATCTGCGCCAACTCCTGCTTGTCCAGCGGCTCGCCAGGCTGGCGCAACAGGGCTTCGAGCAGGCGGCTCTCGGAAATGGTCAGGGTGATGTCGTGCTCGTCGATGGTCACCACGCCCCGCGCCTGGCTGAAGCACAGGTCGCCCAGTTCCAGCTGCGCGGTGGCCGCGCTGGGGTGGCTGCGCCGCAGCACGGCACGCAGGCGCGCGGTCAGCTCGCGCGGGTCGCACGGCTTGGCCAGGTAGTCATCGGCACCCAGTTCCAGGCCCAGGATGCGGTCCAGCGGCTCACCGCGGGCCGAAAGCATCAGCACCGGCAGTTCAGCGTGTTCGCTGCGCAACTGCTTGAGCAATTCCAGGCCGCTGCCGTCCGGCAGCATCACGTCCAGCACCACGGCCGCCGGGGACAGCTCGGCCAGCGCCTTGCGCGCACTGCCGCCGTCATGGCAGGCGCGCACCACGAAGCCTTCCTGGCTCAACCAGCTGCTGAGGAGCTCGCACAGCTCCACGTCATCATCAATCAGTAACAGATCGCTCATGAAACTCTCAATTCAACCATTGCCGACGTTGTCTACGCCCGCCGCTGATAAAGATACCGCACAGGGCAGCCAACAAGGCTACACCGCCGCCGGTGACAAACCACTGCTGCTGTTCGGTCAGCAACCGCACACCGGGCGCGGCCTTGGCCTGCACGGCCTGCAATTGCAGGGTGAGCCGTTGGTTTTCCTGGCTCAGCGCGGCCCGCAGTCGTTCGCTTTCCCTGAGCCGCTGCTGCAGATCGGTGATCTGTGGGCCGGCGCTCAGGGACAAGGGTGTCGACAGGTCGTCGGCCTGTGCATCGCCGGCGCCCAACAACAGCAGCACGAACAGCGAAAACAGCAAACTCTGGCGCATAGTGACTCCTGATTCTGTCGATTGTTCGGCAGGTTGTCGGCAGTCATGTGCGAATGATGAGCAAAGGGAGGGAGCAAAGGAAGATATTTGTGCCGGTGCAGTTGCGTGTGGGAGCGGGCTCTGCCCGCGAAAAGAACAGCGCGTTGGCTGCTTCGCGGGCAGAGCCCGCTCCCACAAAGGCGTCTCGCGGCCTTCGCGGGACGGGCGATTGGTTACGGCAGGGTCTGCTTGAACGGCTTGACCAGTACGTCGCCGTACACGCCGGCTTCCACGAACGGATCGGCACCGGCCCATTCCTGGGCGGCGGCCAGGGATTCGAACTCGGCCACGATCAGGCTGCCTGAGAAACCGGCGGCGCCTGGGTCGTTGCTGTCCACAGCCGGGTGCGGGCCGGCCAGTACCAGGCGACCGTCATCCTTGAGCTTTTCCAGGCGCGCCAGGTGGGCCGGACGGACGCTCAGGCGTTTTTCCAGCGAGTCGGGCGTGTCGGTGGCAATGATTGCGTAGAGCATGTCAGTCCTCGGTCTTCGGGGTGGTGGTATCTGCGTCATGCATGTGGCGGGACAGGTAGACGCCCTGGCCCACCAGGAACAGCAGGGTCATGCCCAGGCTGCCGAAAACCTTGAAGTCCACCCAGATGCTCTGGAAGGTAAAGGCCACGAACAGGTTGGCGGCACCGCTGAACAGGAAAAACACGATCCAGGCGATGTTCAGGCGCGACCATACGGCGTCCGGCAGGGTCAGGGCGTGGCCCATCAGGCGCTTGATCAGCAGGCGGTCGCCAATGAAGTGGCTACCGGCGAACGCCAGGGCGAACAGCCAGTTGACCACCGGTGCCTTCCATTTCAGGAAGGTTTCGCTGTGGAACGCCAGTGTCAGGCTGCCAAACACCAGGCACGCGGCCAGGGTCAGCCACTGGCTCTTCTCCAGTTTGCGCTGGGTGAGGAACAGAATGCCGTAGACGATGATGGAGCTGGCGATCAGCACGCCCGTGGCGCTGAAGATGCCGCCCAGGGTGACCTGCTGGCCGACGACTTCGACGGTGCGCGGGTCGAGCTTGTAGACGATGAAAAACAGGAACAGCGGGATGAAATCGATGAATTGTTTCACAGTGGCAGCCAGAAGCAGGATGTGACGGCATAATAACAAACATCAAAGACAGCGAAAGCGCCACCTCATGAATGTTGACCTGCACTGCCACAGCACCGCCTCCGACGGCTCACTCTCGCCGACGGACCTGGCTGCGCGTGCCCACGCCAACGGCGTGCGGGTACTGGCGCTGACCGACCACGACACCCTCGAAGGCCTGTCCGAGGCTCGCGAAGCCACGCGGGCGCTGGGCATGCACTGGGTGAGCGGGGTGGAAATGTCCTGCACCTGGGGGGGCGCCACCATCCACGTGCTGGGCTATGGTTTCGACCTGGACGCATCGCCGTTGGTCGCCGCCGTCGAGTCCTTGCACCACGGACGCTGGCTGCGTGCCGAGGAAATCAGCCGACGACTGGCACTCAAGGGCATGCCCGGAGCGCTGGAAGGCGCGCGGGCTATCCAGCAGGAACTGGGTGACAGTGGCAATGCCCCGGCGCGCCCGCACTTCGCCGAGTACCTGGTGCGCCAGAACTACGTGCGCGACCGCGCCGAGGCGTTTCGCAAGTGGCTGGGCGCCGGCAAGCTGGGCGACGTCAAGCTGCACTGGCCGACCCTGGAAGACACCGTCGGCACCCTGCGCGCCTCCGGCGCGTGGGTGAGCCTGGCGCACCCGCTGCATTATGATTTCACCCGCAGCAAGCGCCGCAAGCTGATTGCCGACTATATTCAAGCCGGTGGCCAGGCGATTGAAGTGGTCAACGGCATGCAGCCGGCCGAACAGGTCGGCACCTTGTCCATCCTGGCGCGCGAGTTCGGTCTGCTGGTCAGCGCTGGCAGTGATTTCCATGGCCCAGGGGCCTGGTCCGAGATTGGTGTCTATCGGCCCGTGCCCGAGGATCTGCCACTTCTGTCGGCCCGGTTCAAACATGAGCAGCCACTCGTCGTCTGATCAACAGGTAGAGAACGTGAGTCAATTCTTCCAGATTCATCCGGACAATCCCCAGTCGCGCCTGATCAAACAGGCGGTGGAGATCATCCGCAAGGGCGGGGTGGTGGTTTACCCCACCGACTCGTCCTACGCCATCGGCTGCCAGATCGGTGACAAGAACGCCATCGAGCGCGTGCGCCGCCTGCGCAAGCTGGACGACAAGCACAACTTCACCCTGATCTGCCGCGACCTGTCGCAACTGGGCCTGTTCGCCAAGATCGACACCGGTGCCTTCCGCTTGCTGAAGGCGCATATCCCGGGGCCCTATACCTTCATTCTCAGCGCCACCCGTGAGGTGCCGCGCCTGTTGCTGCACGACAAGCGCCGCACCATCGGCCTGCGCGTGCCGGACCATCCCATTTCCCATGCGCTGCTGGAAGAGCTGGGCGAACCGTTGATGAGCGTCAGCCTGATCATGCCCGGCGATACCCTGCCGCTGACCGACCCGTACGAGATGCGCCAGTTGCTGGAGCACCACGTTGACCTGATCATCGACGGCGGTTTCGGCGGCGTCTCGGCGTCCACCGTCATCAACCTGGCCGATGGCGAGCCGCAAGTGGTGCGTGTCGGCTGCGGCGATCCCGCGCCGTTCATGGCCGAGGCGTGACCGGCGTGACCGTGGCCGAGCCCACCTCCGAGGTCGACCAGGCGCGTGTGCCCGAGCAGTTGGCGCTGGTGTATGGCCAGTCCTACACGCAGATGCCGGTCGACCTGTACATTCCGCCGGACGCGCTGGAAGTATTCCTCGAAGCCTTCGAAGGGCCGCTGGACCTGCTGCTGTACCTGATTCGCAAGCAGAACGTCGACATCCTCGATATTCCGGTGGCGGAAATCACTCGCCAGTACATGGGCTACGTCGAGTTGATGAAGAGCGTGCGCCTGGAGCTGGCCGCCGAGTATTTGGTGATGGCTGCCATGCTCGCCGAGATCAAGTCGCGCATGCTGCTGCCGCGCTCGGCAGAGGTTGAGGAGGAAGAAGACGACCCGCGTGCCGAGCTGATCCGCCGCTTGCAGGAATACGAACGCTTCAAGGCAGCCGCCGAGGGGATGGACGGCCTTGACCGGGTCGGCCGGGATATTTACGTGCCGCAGCTGGATGCGCCTCAGGCCAAGGTGCGCAAGCTGATGCCCGACGTGGCGCTGGAAGAAGTGCTGATGGCCATGGCTGAGGTGATGCGCCGGGGTGACCTGTTCGAGAGCCATCAGGTCAGCCGTGAGGCCCTGTCGACTCGCGAGCGCATGAGTGAGGTGCTGGAGCGCCTGAAGGGCGGTGGTTTTGTGCCGTTCATTGAGTTGTTTACGGCTGAGGAGGGCAAGCTGGGGGTGGTGGTGACCTTCATGGCCATTCTTGAGCTGGTGAAGGAATCCTTGGTGGAGCTGGTGCAGAATGAGCCCTTCGCGGCCATTCACGTACGCGCCCGAGCTGAGTAGATGTGTTCCCGCGCCTTCCCTCGACCAAACAGGATTACGATTACGTGGGCACGAGCCAATAAATGAACCTGACTGAACCCCGCGAGCTGGCTTCCCTGCTCGAAGCCTTTCTGCTCGCCTCTGGCAAGCCACAATCGCTGGAGCGTCTGTACGAATTGTTCGAGGAGGCCGAGCGCCCTGAGCCGGCTGTGTTCAAGAAAGCCCTGGAGCTGCTGCGCAAATCCTGCGACAGCCGTTCGTTCGAGCTGGTGGAAGTGGCTTCGGGCTATCGCCTGCAGATCCGCGAGAAGTTCGCGCCCTGGGTCGGCCGCCTGTGGGAAGAGCGCCCGCAGCGTTATTCCCGCGCCATGCTCGAAACCCTGGCGTTGATCGCCTACCGCCAGCCCATCACCCGAGGCGAGATCGAGGACGTGCGCGGCGTGGCGGTGAACAGCAACATCACCAAGACGTTGCTGGAGCGTGAGTGGATTCGCGTGGTCGGTTACCGCGAGGTGCCCGGGCGCCCGGCGATGTTCGCCACCACCAAGGCGTTTCTCGATCACTTCAACCTGAAGAACCTCGACGACCTGCCGCCGTTGGCCGAACTGCGCGAGATCGAACCTGAGCCGGTGGTCGAGGACTTCGGCGATGACGCGCCAGTGCCGGCCCACCTGCAGGCGTTGGCCGATGCCAGTGCCGACCCTGAGGAAGAGCAGGTGCCGCGCGAGGAAACCAGTTTCCACACGCTGCTGGCCGAACTCGACAGCATGGAGCAGGGTCTCAAGACTGACTTCGACGATTTGCTCGACGCCCCCCTGGACCCGCTGGACGAGGAAGGGCCGGCCGACGAGCCTGAACCGCGCCACGAGTGAGGCCTTATGAGCAGCAAGGATCCGTGCATCGGTGTGTGCAAGTTCGACGACGACGTGTGCGTGGGCTGCGGGCGCACCAAGCGCGAGATCAAGGGCTGGAAGAAGCTGGACAAGGGCGAGCGCCGTGATGCGCTGGCCCAGGCGCACATGCGGTTGCTGGCGCTGGGCGCCACCGGCCGACGGAAAAAGAAATAGCAGCGTTATTTTCAACTAGTCTCAGGTGCGCGACGGCGCGCATGAGCGTATGATTCGCGACCCCTCGGGCGACACGATCGCCCCCATCACACACCGGGAGGTGCTAAACGATGAGTGAACACGACAAGCCAGACAGCCAGGAAATTGGCCCCGCCGGCGAGAAACTGCAGAAAGTATTGGCCCGTATCGGCGTCGGCTCGCGCCGCGACGTGGAAGCCTGGATCGGTGAAGGCCGCATCAAGGTCAACGGCGTGGCCGCCACCCTTGGCCAGCGCGTCGACCTGCACGACGCCATCAGCGTTGATGGCAAGGTCATCAAGCGCGAAGAAGCCTCGGAAACCGTACGCCGGGTGATCATCTACAACAAGCCGGACGGCGAAATCTGCACCCGCGACGACCCGGAAGGTCGCCCCACCGTATTCGACCGCCTGCCGCGCCCGCGCGAAGGCCGCTGGATCAACATCGGCCGCCTGGACATCAACACCACCGGGCTGCTGATGTTCACCACCGACGGTGAATTGGCCAACCGCCTGATGCACCCGTCCTATGAGATGGACCGCGAATACGCCGTGCGCGTGCGCGGTGAAGTCGACGACGACATGCTGCTGCGCCTCAAGAATGGCGTGATCCTGGAAGACGGCCCGGCACGTTTCACCGACATTCAGATCGCCCCCGGCGGTGAAGGCTTCAACCATTGGTACCACTGCGTGGTGATGGAAGGCCGCAACCGTGAAGTACGTCGCCTGTGGGAATCCCAGGGCCTGGTGGTCAGCCGCCTGAAGCGCGTGCGTTTCGGCCCGGTGTTTCTCAACTCCGACCTGCCCATGGGCCGCTGGCGCGAACTGAGCCAGAACGAAGTCGACATCCTCAGCGCCGAAGTGGGCCTGACGGCGGTCGCGATGCCGAGCATGAGCACCAAGAGCAAGGACAAGCTGGACCGCATGCAGCGCCGCTCGTCCCGTCCGATGGCGCGCAGCGAGCGTGTGCGCACCTTGCGTCCAGCCCAGGATGGCGCACCGGCAGCCGAGCGTCCGGCCCGTGGCCCGCGCCTGGAAGAAGGCGATCGTCCGGCACGCAAGCCGCGCGGTGACGCCCCGGCCCCACGCCGTGGTGAAGCCCCGGCGCGCAAGGACGGTCGCGGTTCGGCCGTGGCCGAGCGCCCGAGCGACATGAACAAGCGTCCTGCCAAACCGGGTGCCCAGCGCCCAGGCCTGAAGCTGTCGGACGACAGCAAGCGCCGTGGCCCGGCCGCGGACAAGCGTGCACCGGTCACCCGCCGCAAGCCCAAGCCTGAGTAATCAGCGCGCTTGAACTGCACACGCCAGCCTTCGGGCTGGCGTTTTGCATTCTGGCGAGTGGAAAATCGGCGTTGCGGGGTGTAAACATATATTTACAGTTGCTGAGGTTCGCCATTTCATGTGGGAGCGGGCTCTGCCCGCGAAAAGAACACCGCCGCACCCCTTATTATTCGCGGTGCCTGCTTCGCGGGCAGAGCCCGCTCCCACAGAGTGAGTTGGCGCTTGGGGAACGGTCTGTAAAGAAATATTGCCATGTGTGCACTAAATTGTAACATTCGTGGCCTATTTGCCCTCTTGCCTTGCCCAGCCCCTTTCGTTCATATGCACGGCGTGTACAATGCGCGCCCTTTACTGTGGCACCTTGCGTTATCGCGCGCATGTCTGCCGTCCCATCACGAGTGGGGCGGGTCCGTTTCGTCACAGATAAAAATAACCAGGTGACCAACTCCATGAGTGCACAAGACTCATCCGGCCAGCTCAAGCGCGGCCTGAAAAACAGACACATCCAACTGATTGCCCTGGGGGGTGCCATCGGCACCGGACTGTTCCTCGGTTCGGCCGGGGTACTGAAATCCGCCGGGCCGTCGATGATCCTCGGCTACGCCATCTGCGGTTTCATTGCCTTCATGATCATGCGCCAGCTCGGCGAGATGATCGTCGAAGAGCCGGTCGCCGGCTCGTTCAGCCACTTCGCGCACCAGTACTGGGGCGGTTTCGCCGGTTTCCTGTCGGGCTGGAACTGCTGGGTGCTGTACATCCTGGTGGGTATGTCCGAACTCACCGCCGTGGGCAAGTACGTGCACTACTGGTGGCCGGAGATCCCGACCTGGGTCTCGGCGGCCGTGTTCTTCGTGATGATCAACGCGATCAACCTGGCCAACGTCAAAGTGTTTGGCGAGGCAGAGTTCTGGTTCGCGATCATCAAGGTGCTGGCCATCGTCGGCATGATCGCCCTGGGCAGCTACCTGCTGGTCAGTGGCCATGGCGGCCCGCAGGCGTCGGTCAGCAACCTGTGGTCCCATGGCGGGTTCTTCCCCAATGGCGTCAAGGGCCTGGTGATGGCGCTGGCGATCATCATGTTCTCGTTTGGCGGCCTGGAGATGCTCGGGTTCACCGCAGCCGAGGCTGACCAGCCGAAGACCGTGATTCCCAAGGCGATCAACCAGGTCATCTACCGCATCCTGATTTTCTACATCGGTGCACTGGTGGTGTTGCTGTCGCTGACCCCGTGGGATGGCCTGCTGCAGACCCTGGGTGCCGCCGGTGACGACTACAGTGGCAGCCCGTTCGTGCAGGTGTTCTCCATGCTGGGCAGCAACGCTGCCGCGCACATCCTCAACTTCGTGGTACTGACCGCGGCCCTGTCGGTGTACAACAGCGGCACTTATTGCAACAGCCGCATGCTGCTGGGCATGGCCGAGCAGGGCGATGCGCCGTCGGCGCTGGCCAAGGTCGACAAGCGCGGCGTTCCGGTGCGGGCCATTCTGGTGTCGGCGGCGGTGACGCTGATCGCCGTGTTGCTCAACTACCTGATGCCCCATGATGCGCTGGAGCTGCTGATGTCGCTGGTGGTCGCCACCCTGGTGATCAACTGGGCGATGATCAGCTTCTCGCATCTCAAGTTTCGTCAGCACCAGGTGCGCAACGGTCGTGTCTCGTCGTTCAAGGCACTGTGGTCGCCATGGGGCAACTATGTCTGCCTGGCGTTCGTGGTGTTTATCCTCGGCATCATGTTGCTGATCCCGGGCATCAATATATCGGTGTACGCAATTCCGGTATGGGTAGTAGCGATGTACCTGGCCTACCGCGTCAAGGGCCGCCGCGCGCTCCTGGCGCACCAGAGCGCCTGACGCCCCTGCCTATAGCAGCTGCCGTCAGGCAGCGTCGACGGCCCACTGCGGTGTCCTTTGACGCCGCCGGGCGGCAGCTGCTACGGTCCTCGCTTTACTCTCTTTGAAAACCCCTCCTCCATGCTGGAAATCTCCAACAATGTCCACCTGGCCGACGCCGAAATCGAGCTGAGCGCCATTCGCGCCCAGGGCGCTGGCGGGCAGAACGTCAACAAGGTGTCCAGCGCCGTGCACTTGCGCTTCGACATCAACGCCTCGTCTTTGCCGCCGTTCTACAAGGAGCGCCTGCTGGCGCTGCGTGACAGCCGTATCACCAGTGAAGGCGTGATCGTGCTCAAGGCCCAGCAATACCGCACGCAGGAGCAGAACCGCGCCGACGCCCTGGAGCGTCTGCGTGAGCTGATCGTGAATGCGGTGAAGGTGGAGAAGAAGCGTCGGCCCACCAAGCCGACCCTGGGCTCTAAAACCCGTCGGCTGGAAGGCAAGACCAAGCGCGGCGCCATCAAGGCCGGCCGCGGCAAGGTCGACTTTTAGAGCGCGGCGTCCGGGTGGCGCGGCTGGTGCAGGGATTGCCGGTAGAGGTACAGGCTCAGCGCCAGGCCGGCGAACGAGGCCAGGCCGGCGAACAGGAAGATCGAGCTGAAGCCAAAGCCGGCGGCAATGGCGCCGGCCAGTGGGCCGGTGATGCCCAGTGACAGATCAACGAACAACGAATAGGCGCCCACAGCCGCGCCGCGGCTGGAAGCGGGCACCAGGTTCACCGCCTCCACACCCAGTGCCGGGAACACCAGCGAGAACCCGAAGCCGCTCAATGCGGCGCCTGCCATGGCCAGCTCGGCATTGGGCGCCAACCACAGCAGCAACAGGCCCGCGGTTTCCACGCTCATGCAGCCAATCGCCACGCGAAAGCCGCCGATACGGTTGATCAGGTTACCGAACAGCAGTCGCGCGATGATGAAGCAGGCGCCAAACAGCGTCAGCGACAAGGCGGCATTGCCCCACTGATGGCTGGCGTAGTACAGGGTGATGAAGGTGGCGATGGTGCCGAAACCAATGCCGCCCAGGGCCAGGCCGGTGCCGTGGGGCAGGACCTTGCCCAGTACGTGCATGAACGGCATGCGTTCACCTGCGACGATGGGTACCGGCGTTTTTTTCCACGCCAGCACCAGGCCCAAGGCCGCCAGCAGCAGAATGCTCACGCCCATGGACCACAGCCCCAGGTGTTGCACCAGCAGCACACCGGCCGGTGCGCCAACCGCCAGCGCGCCATAGCTGGCAATGCCGTTCCAGGAGATGACCTTGGCGGTGTGCTGAGCACCCACGCGGCCAATCCCCCAACTGATGGACGCCGAGCCCACCAGGCTTTCCGCGCTGCCCAGTACCAGGCGGCCCAGAAACAGGCTCACCAGGCTGACCATCGGCATGCTCTGGGTGAAGGATGCCACCAGCATGAACACGCCACTGGCGCCACAGCCGATCATGCCGTAGAGCACCGCTTTCTTGCTGCCATGGGTATCGATGATACGGCTGGCATAGGGGCGGCTGAGCAGGGTGGCGAGGTACTGCACACTGATCACCAGGCCGGCGATCACTGCGTTGAAGCCCAGCCCCGTGTGCACGAAGCCCGGCAGCACGGCCAGGGGGATGCCGATGTTCAGGTAGCCGATGAAAGTAAACAGGACGATGGAAACGACTTGCAGCGTGACCGCCAGCGGTCGCGGGTTTGAAGACATTGGCAATTCCAGGGGGGATAGGTGTCGGGTGCTAGCACACTAGACGCTTATCATAAGGCCGCGAGCCACACTGTGCACGACCAGCGGCAATATTTAATCGAGGCGAAGGCTCAAGCCTGCGGCTTGGCCAGCAAGCGGGTAGCCACCAGCGCCGCCAGGGCGTTTTCCTGGGTGCCGAAGCGTTGCAGCAGCGTCTGCTGTTTTTCCGGGGGCAGGCGGGTCCAGATGTCGATCATCTGTTGCGCGGTGTCGATGACCTGCGCGGCCTGTTCTTCGTTGAAGCTGTCTTGCATCAAAGGCTCCGTGGGCGCTTGAGGCGATGCGGTCACGCGGCTTTGCCGCCGTGGGGACCCCATCGCCTGCGGTCAGCGCTTAATCTTCTCGATCAGCGCCCAAGGCTTCATCGGCCTCGTTTTCGGGGTTCTGACCCGCCGATTGTGGCGGTTGAGGCTGCTCGGGTTGATGCAGGCTCGGGAAGGGTAGGTTAGGGATCTCGTGCATCGTCATCGCTCCTCGAAAGTGCAGGTTGAGGGTGGCGCTGGATAGCGCGTGCTGGTTAAAGCGAGCACAGGATACATGACTGCGTATGACAAACTGAGTTTGAACGCGCCCATTGGTCGCACAATGAACGCATTTTCATCTGGGTGATTACACGGTCAACACACCCTCGCAATCGCGCTGGCCAGTTCGTCCAGGCGGCTGGCGTCGATGCCGGCGACGTTGGCGCGGCCCGACCGGACCATGTACACGCTTTGCTCGTCGCGCAGCCGGTCCACCTGCTCGGGGCTCAGGCCGGTGTAGGAAAACATCCCGCGTTGCTCGCCGATGTGGGCGAAGCGCGCCGACAGACCGTGCGGCCCCAGCGCTTCCACCAGCCCGGCGCGCAATTGTGCGATACGCGAACGCATGGTTTCCACCTCATCGGCCCACAGGCTTTTCAGTGCCGCGTCGCCGAGGATGGTGGCCACCACGGCGGCGCCATGGTCCGGCGGCGTTGACCACAGGTTGCGCGCCAGGCCAGCCAGTTGGCTGCGCACGTCCAGCAGCTTGTCGTGATCGTGCGCGCAGGCGATCAGCGCGCCTGTGCGCTCACGGTACAGGCCGAAGTTCTTCGAGCACGAACTGGTGATCAGCAGCTCCGGCAGTTCGCGGGCGAACAGGCGCACGCCCCAGGCGTCTTCTTCCAGGCCGTCGCCGAAGCCCTGGTAGGCGAAGTCGATCAGCGGCAGCAGCTCGCGGCGCTTGACCACGTCCAGCACTCGTTGCCAGTCCTTGTGGTGCAGGTCGAAACCGGTGGGGTTGTGGCAGCAGGCGTGCAGCAACAGCACGTCGCCATGGGGAATGTGCTCCAGGGCCTGCAGCATGGCCTCTACGTCCAGCCGGTTGTCGCTGCCCACGTACGGGTAGTGGCCGACCTTGAGCCCCACTTCGGCAAAGATGCTTTCATGGATCGGCCAGGTCGGGTCGCTCAACCAGATGCCGCGACCCGGCAGGCAGTGGGCAATGAACTCGCCCGCCAGGCGCAGGGCGCCAGTGCCGCCCGGGGTCTGGGTGGCGCCGGCGCGCTCATGGCGCAGCAAGGTTGAGTCCTTGCCCAGCACCAGCTCGCTGACCAGCCGCCCGAAGGCCGCGTCGCCGTGGCCGCTGACGTAGGTCTTGCTGGTCTGGTGGTCAAGCAGGAAGCGCTCCGCCTGCTTGACCGCCGACAGCACCGGGGTCAGGCCCTGGGAATCTTTGTAAACACCCACGCCCAGGTCGAACTTGCGTGGGTTGGGGTCGCGGGCGTAAGCGTCCATCAGGCTGAGGATGGAGTCGCCGGGTATCCGCTGTATGGCAGTGAAATGCATTATTTGCGCCCCTCGGTCCCCGTGCTGACGTCGTCGGTGCGGGCGGCCATGATGAAGTCGTTGCGGTGCAGGCCCTTGATCGAATGGCTCCACCAGGTCACGGTGACTTTGCCCCATTCGGTCAGCAGGCCCGGGTGGTGCCCCTCGGCCTCGGCGATGGCGCCAACGGCGTTGGTGAAGGCCAGAGCATATTTGAAATTCTTGAACAGGTAGACCTTTTCCAGCTGCATGACGCCGTCGCGCACTTCGATGTTCCAGTCCGGAATCTGCTTGAGCAGCCCTGGCAGTTCTTCATCGCTGACCTGCGGGGCGTCGGCGCGGCAGGCTTCGCAGTGGGCCTGGTTCAATGCATTCATGTTTGCGTTCCTTATAGTAAAGAGGGAATCACGCCGCCTTGGGCGGAAATTTCGGTGCGTGCAGGCCCAGCTGTGTGGCGTGGGCCACCAGGCCCATGATGTCCTCGTGGGCCAGGTCGAACAGGCGCTTGAGCTCAGGCAATACGAAATACAGCGGTTGCAAAATGTCGATGCGGTAGGGGGTGCGCATGCATTCCAGCGGGTCGAAGGCCTGGTGCTCCGGTGCACCGGAGAGGCTGTACAGGGTTTCCTTCGGCGAGGACAGGATGCCGCCGCCATAAATGCGCCGGCCTTGCGGGGTGTCGACCAGGCCGAATTCGATGGTCATCCAGTACAGCCGGGCAAGGAATACCCGTTGCTCCTTGCTGGCGCTGAGGCCCAGCTTGCCATAGGTGTGGGTGAATTCGGCGAACCAGGGGTTGGTGAGCAAGCGGGCAGTGGCCGAATATCTCGTGGAAAATGTCGGGTTCCTGCAGGTAGTCCAACTCTTCGGGCGTGCGGATAAAAGTGGCGACGGGAAAGCGCTTGCTGGCCAGCAGCTCGAAAAACGTCTGGAACGGAATCAGCGCCGGCACCCGGGCCACTTGCCAGCCCGTGGTGCGCCCCAGCACCTGGTTGACCTCGGCCAGTTGCGGGATGCGTTCGTGGGGCAGGGCCAGTTGCTCGATGCCATTCAGGTACTCCTGGCACGCCCGGCCCTCGACCAGCTTGAGCTGGCGGCTGACCAGTGTGTGCCACACCTCATGTTCGCTATCGAGGTAGTGGATGAACCCCTGCTCATCCGGTTCGCGGGCCACGTAATGGGTCTGCTTCATGCTGTTCTCCAGCAGGTTGTTCTTGTTATGGGTGTGAGGCGTGTTGTTTCAGGGCGCCTGCTCTCTATTGATACCTCGCCAGCGGCTATTTTTCAGCGCAGCAGCCTGTGTGATCCGTGGCTTGTTGACGAAAAATCGTAAACTTATCGTTACGAACCCAGCGGGTATCCGAAAATCTGCCTTGTCGTCGCGTCGATCTGTCACATAACCTTGACGGAAAATCACGCGCCTCGACAAATAATCACAACCAGGGCCCCCTCATGCGTATCAAAGTCCACTGCCAAAACCGCATCGGTATTCTGCGCGACATTCTCAACCTGCTGGTCGAATACGGCATCAACGTCGCGCGCGGCGAAGTGGGCGGCGAGCATGGAAACGCTATCTACCTGCATTGCCCCAACCTGATCAACCTGCAGTTCCAGGCCTTGCGGCCCAAGTTCGAGGCCATTGCCGGGGTGTTCGGCGTCAAACGCGTAGGGCTGATGCCCAGCGAGCGCCGGCACATGGAGCTCAATGCGCTGCTGGGTGCCTTGGAATTTCCGGTGCTGTCCATCGACATGGCCGGCTCAATCGTCGCCGCCAACCGGGCGGCAGCGCAGTTGCTGGGCGTACGCGTGGACGAGGTGCCTGGCATGCCCCTGTCGCGCTACGCCGAGGACTTCGACCTGCCGCAATTGGTGCGTGACAATAAATCGCGGATCAATGGCCTGCGGGTCAAAGTGCGCGGTGATGTGTTCCTGGCCGATATCGCACCGTTGCAGTCAGAGCACGATGACAGCGAGGCGCTGGCCGGCGCGGTGCTGACCCTGCACCGCGCCGACCGTATCGGCGAACGCATCTACCATGTGCGCAAGCAGGAGCTGCGCGGTTTCGACAGCATCTTCCAAAGCTCCAAGGTAATGGCGGCGGTGGTGCGTGAGGCGCGGCGCATGGCGCCGTTGGACGCGCCCTTGTTGATCGAAGGCGAAACCGGCACCGGCAAGGAGTTGTTGGCCCGGGCCTGTCACTTGGCCAGCCCGCGTGGCCAGGCACCGTTGATGGCCCTCAACTGCGCCGGGCTGCCGGAATCCATGGCCGAGACCGAGCTGTTCGGCTATGGCCCCGGCGCTTTCGAAGGCGCACGGGCTGAGGGCAAGCTGGGGCTGCTTGAACTGACCGCCGGCGGCACCCTGTTCCTCGACGGGGTAGGGGAGATGAGCCCGCGCTTGCAGGCGAAATTGTTGCGCTTCCTGCAAGACGGCTGTTTTCGCCGGGTGGGCAGCGATGAAGAGGTGTACCTGGACGTGCGCGTGATCTGCGCCACTCAGGTTGACCTGTCGGAGTTGTGCACCCGCGGCGAATTCCGCCAGGACCTGTACCACCGGCTCAACGTGTTGTCGCTGCACATTCCGCCCCTGCGTGAGTGCATGGACGGCCTCAACCCGCTGGTGGAGCATTTCCTCGACCAGGCCAGCCGCCAGATCGGCTGCCCGCTGCCGCGCCTGGCGCCGGCAGCCATGGACAAGCTGGCCCGTTACCATTGGCCAGGCAATGTTCGGCAGTTGGAAAACGTGCTGTTCCAGGCGGTGTCATTGTGCGAGGGCGGTTGGGTCAAGCCGGAGCATATTCGCCTGCCCGACTATGGCGTGCGCCAGCCGTTCGGCGAGTTCTCGTTGGAGGGGGATTTACAGGAAATTGTCGGACGATTTGAAAAGGCGGTATTGCAACGCTTATATGCTGAACACCCCAGCAGTCGTTTATTGGCAAAACGCCTGGGTGTATCGCACACGACTATCGCCAACAAGTTGCGCGATCACGAAGTGCTTAAAATCACCTCGGAATAATTTGGAATTAAAGTTGTCGCGAGTTGTTTGAGTAGAATGAATGAATCGACGGCGAGCCTCTTGTGCAATCCCAAGAGGCGCCGCAGGCATTCTTGATCAGCCGTTGGAGCAGCCGTTACCCATCACGCGGTATTCAAGAATGTGTTCCTGGCCCGTGGAGTCCAGGTAGGTCATGCGTGCCGGTACCACTTCGCACACGTTGGGGATCTCGCTGGTGCTGATGACCTTGGCGATGTCCAGGTGTTGCGAGTAGTTGTACTGTTCCACAGGCACTTGTGCGTGTGCAGTGTTCGAAACTTCATCGGCCATGGCTGCCAACGAGAAAGTACTCAGGGCCAAGACAATAAAAGCTTTCATTTCAATTTTACCTTTGTGCGGTCGTCAGGGGGCACGCACTCCTTGTGGGACTGCGTGTGTTGCTCGAGAAAGTTAGGGTTGGATTAACGGGCCTTCGTGGGGGCTGTTGCGTGTGTTAATCACAGTGCCGGTTGGCGAGGTGAATGTTAGGGCGGGTGGGCCACGGTAAACAGCCAGAGTTTTGATAAACAGTTTTATCCAATCCTGTAACAATCGCCCGCCTGGAGGCGGCAGCTCAAGTGGATAGCTGAAAGCGGTAAGCGGGTGTGACACTGGTCACCCTGCTTGCAGCGTTCAACTAATAGCTGCTTCACTTGCTACCATCGTCGAATGGCCTCGGGCGGCAGATACCCTTACAACGAGGTCATACAAAAACAACTACATTGCTCCGAGGTAAGAAAGATGAGTGCGGCGTCTCTGTATCCCGTTCGTCCCGAGGTGGCAGCCACCACGCTGACCGATGAAGCGACCTACAAGGCCATGTACCAGCAGTCGGTCGTCAACCCGGACGGCTTCTGGCGCGAGCAGGCCCAGCGCCTGGACTGGATCAAGCCATTCACCAAGGTCAAGCAGACCTCCTTCGATGACCACCACGTGGACATCAAGTGGTTCGCCGACGGCACTCTCAACGTTTCCTACAACTGCCTGGACCGACACCTGGCCGAGCGCGGCGACCAGATAGCGATCATCTGGGAAGGCGACGACCCCTCCGAGCACCGCAACATTACCTATCGCGAACTGCATGCCGAAGTCTGCAAGTTCGCCAACGCCCTGCGCGGCCAGGACGTGCACCGCGGCGACGTGGTCACTATCTACATGCCGATGATTCCCGAGGCGGTGGTCGCCATGCTGGCGTGCACGCGCATCGGCGCCATTCATTCGGTGGTGTTCGGCGGCTTCTCGCCGGAAGCCCTGGCAGGGCGCATCATCGACTGCAGTTCCAAGGTGGTGATCACCGCTGACGAAGGCCTGCGCGGCGGCAAGAAGACAGCGCTCAAGGCTAACGTCGACCGCGCCCTGACCAACCCGGAAACCAGCAGCGTGCAGAAGGTCATCGTGTGCAAGCGCACCGGTGGCGACATCGAGTGGAACCGTCACCGCGACATCTGGTACCACACCCTGCTGGACGTGGCGTCCAGTACCTGCGCACCGAAAGAGATGGGCGCCGAGGAAGCGCTGTTCATCCTCTACACCTCCGGCTCCACCGGCAAGCCCAAAGGTGTGCTGCACACCACCGGCGGCTACCTGGTGTACGCGGCGTTGACCCATGAGCGCGTTTTCGACTACCGCCCGGGCGAAGTCTACTGGTGCACCGCCGACGTCGGCTGGGTTACCGGCCACAGCTACATCGTCTACGGTCCGCTGGCCAATGGCGCGACCACGCTGCTGTTCGAAGGCGTGCCGAACTACCCCGACATCACCCGCGTGTCGAAAATCATCGACAAGCACAAGGTCAACATCCTCTACACCGCGCCCACCGCCATCCGCGCCATGATGGCCGAAGGCACCGCCGCAGTCGAAGGTGCCGATGGTTCCAGCCTGCGCCTGCTGGGCTCGGTGGGTGAGCCGATCAACCCGGAAGCATGGGGCTGGTACTACGACACCGTGGGCAAGCAGCGCTGCCCGATCGTCGACACCTGGTGGCAGACCGAGACCGGCGGCGTGTTGATCAGCCCGCTGCCAGGCGCCACGGCGCTCAAGCCTGGCTCGGCCAGCAAGCCGTTCTTCGGCGTGGTGCCGGGGCTGGTGGATAACCTGGGCAACCTGATCGACGGCGCCGCCGAGGGCAACCTGGTGATTCTCGACTCGTGGCCGGGCCAGTCGCGCAGCCTGTACGGCGACCATGATCGTTTTGTCGACACCTACTTCAAGACCTTCCGTGGCATGTATTTCACCGGCGACGGCGCCCGTCGCGACGAAGATGGCTACTACTGGATCACCGGCCGCGTGGACGACGTGCTCAACGTCTCCGGCCACCGCATGGGCACCGCGGAAATCGAAAGCGCCATGGTCGCCCACCCGAAAGTCGCCGAGGCTGCCGTGGTGGGTGTGCCGCACGACATCAAAGGGCAGGGCATCTACGTGTACGTCACCCTCAACGGCGGCGTGGAGGCCAGCGAGGCATTGCGTCAGGAGCTGAAAAACTGGGTGCGCAAGGAGATCGGGCCGATCGCCTCGCCCGATGTCATCCAGTGGGCTCCGGGCCTGCCCAAGACCCGCTCGGGCAAGATCATGCGGCGTATCTTGCGCAAGATCGCCACGGGTGAGTACGACGCCCTGGGCGACATTTCCACCTTGGCCGACCCGGGCGTGGTGCAGCACCTGATTGACACGCACAAGGGCATGAAGGCGGCATAAGCTTCCTGTGACCCACCAGAACCCCGCCTCGGCGGGGTTTTGCGTGTTTAGGGTGTAGCAGGGCTAGCCGGGATATATCGGTGTTACCGTCCGTCACCTTCGTGCGCGCCAAAAGGGGGCGAAAGGCCACAAACGGGTGCAAATATCCTACGTGGAAAAACAAACCCAAACGCCAGGGTTGCCGGATTACAAGGGTTTGCCAATAATAGGCGCGCAATTTGCTTTATAGATCGGTTCCCTGTCATTTGCCTTTGCATAAACTGCCAAGGCTGTCAATAATCCCGGGTCGTATTCTCTGTGCATCTGTAACTAGTTGTCGCATTGAAGAAATATCGGCTTCGGGGCTGTCGCTAAAATGCCGGTCACTCGCCCGCCGCCCGATGAGCCTTGCTCCCGTGCCGTGCGTTGCTATCTGCGTTGTACCCATTCGCATATTGGGCCTGTGCTCACTCTGCCATTTATTGCCCTTTACCGATGGAGTCCTGAGATGAAGAAACTGGTACTTCTTGGCGCCCTGGCGCTGTCCGTGCTGTCGCTGCCGTCGTTCGCCGACGAGAAGCCTTTCAAGATCGGTATCGAAGCGGCCTACCCGCCATTCGCCTCGAAGGCTGCCGACGGCAGCATCGTGGGTTTTGACTACGACATCGGCAACGCCCTGTGCGAAGAGATGAAGGTCAAGTGCCAGTGGGTCGAACAGGAATTCGACGGTCTGATCCCTGCGTTGAAAGTGCGCAAGATCGACGCCATCCTGTCGTCCATGTCCATCACTGAAGACCGCAAGAAGTCGGTTGATTTCACCAACCGCTACTACCTGACCCCGGCACGCCTGGTGATGAAGGAAGGCACCACCGTCGCCGACAACCTGGACGGCCTGAAAGGCAAGAAAATTGGTGTGCAGCGCGGTTCGATCCACGAGCGTTTCGCCCGTGAAGTGCTGGCGCCAAAAGGCGTGGAAGTGGTGCCTTACGGCTCGCAGAACGAAATCTACCTGGACGTCACCGCCGGCCGCCTCGACGGCACCCTGGCCGACGCTACCCTGCTGCAGGACGGCTTCCTGAATACCGACGCCGGCAAAGGCTACGCGTTCGCCGGCCCATCGTTCACCGACGTCAAGTACTTCGGCGACGGCGTGGGCATTGCCGTGCGCAAGGGTGACAAGGCTGACCTGGACAAGCTCAACGCTGCCATCGCCGCCATTCGCGCCAACGGCAAGTACAAGCAGATCCAGGACAAGTACTTCAACTTTGACATCTACGGCCAGTAAGCGTCCGTAAGCGTCACCCGACAGATGGTGCAAGCCGCAGGCACTGAGGCTTGCACCATTTTTTCATTTCCACGGTCGAGGAATTTTTCATGTTAGAAGGCTACGGGGCGGTCATCCTCGATGGCACCTGGCTGACCTTGCAGTTGGCCCTGTCATCCATGGCGCTGGCCATTGCCCTGGGATTGATCGTCGTCGCGCTGCGGCTGTCGCCGGTGCGGTGGCTGGCCTGGCTGGGGGCGACCTATTCGACGGTCATCCGCGGCATTCCCGACCTGGTACTGATCCTGCTGATCTTTTTCGGCGGCCAGGACCTGCTCAACCGTGTCGCGCCCTTGCTGGGCTTCGATGACTACATCGACCTCAACCCCCTGGCGGCCGGTATCGGCACCCTGGGCTTCATTTTCGGGGCGTACCTGTCGGAAACCTTCCGCGGTGCGTTCATGGCCATCCCCAAGGGGCAGGCCGAGGCTGGCCTTGCGTACGGCATGAGCAGCCGCCAGGTGTTCTTCCGCGTGCTGGTGCCGCAGATGATCCGCCTGGCCATTCCCGGCTTCACCAACAACTGGCTGGTACTGGTCAAGGCCACTGCCCTGGTGTCGGTGGTGGGCCTGCAGGACATGATGTTCAAGGCCAAGGCCGCGGCGGATGCCACGCGCCAGCCGTTCACTTTCTTTCTGGCCGTGGCCGCGCTGTACCTGGTGATCACCAGTGTGTCGCTGCTGGCGCTGCGGTTCCTTGAAAAACGCTACTCGGCTGGCGTAAGGGTGGCTGAACTATGATCTTTGACTACAACGTGGTCTGGGACAACCTGCCGCTGTATTTCAGCGGCGTGCTGGAAACGGTCAAGTTGCTGCTGCTGTCACTGTTCTTCGGCCTGCTGGCGGCCTTGCCGCTGGGGCTGATGCGCGTGTCCAAGCGGCCGCTGGTGAATTTCCCGGCGTGGCTCTACACCTACATCATTCGTGGCACGCCGATGCTGGTGCAGCTGTTCCTGATCTACTATGGCCTGGCCCAGTTCGCCGTGGTGCGCGAGAGCATCCTGTGGCCTTGGCTGTCGAGCGCGACGTTCTGCGCCTGCCTGGCCTTCGCCATCAACACCAGCGCCTACACCGCCGAGATCGTCGCCGGCAGCCTCAAGGCCACGCCCAACGGTGAAATCGAGGCGGCCCGGGCCATGGGCATGTCGCGGGTCAAGATGTACCGTCGCATCCTGTTGCCGTCGGCACTGCGCCGCGCGCTGCCGCAGTACAGCAACGAAGTGATCATGATGCTGCAGACCACCAGCCTTGCCTCCATCGTCACCCTGATCGACATCACCGGCGCCGCGCGCACGGTGAACGCCCAGTACTACCTGCCGTTCGAAGCGTATATCACCGCAGGGGTTTTCTACCTGTGCCTGACCTTTATCCTGGTTCGCCTGTTCAAGCTGGCCGAGCGCCGTTGGCTGGGCTACCTGGCACCACGCAAGGGCTGACGACATGCAACGCATCGACCATCCATTGCCCTGGAGTACCCTGGGCAGCGAACGTACCCTGAGCGTGTTCCGCTTCGGCAGCGGCGAGCGCAAGGCCTACATCCAGGCCAGCCTGCACGCCGACGAACTGCCGGGCATGCGCACGGCCTGGGAGCTGAAAAAGCGCCTGCAGGCACTGGAAGCGGCGGGCGCGCTCAAGGGCGTCGTCGAACTGGTGCCGGTGGCCAACCCCATCGGCCTGGGCCAGCTGCTGCAAGGCGCTCACCAGGGGCGTTTCGAGTTCGGCAGCGGCAAGAACTTCAATCGCGATTTCGTCGAGCTCAGCGAGCCGGTGGCCGCCGCGCTGGATGGCCAGCTGGGCGACGATGCCCACGCCAACATCCGCCTGGTTCGCCAGGCCATGCGTGACACCCTGGCGGCGCTGCCGCCAGCCGCCAGCCAGTTGCAGGGCTTGCAGCGCCTGCTGCTCAGCCACGCCTGTGACGCCGACGTGGTGCTGGACCTGCACTGCGACGCCGATGCCGCGCTGCATATGTATGCGCTGCCGCAGCATTGGCCGCAGTGGCGCTCGCTGGCCGCGCACCTTGATGTGAAGGTCGGCCTGCTGGCCGAGGACTCCGGTGGCAGCTCGTTCGATGAAGCCTGTTCGCTGCCGTGGCTGCGCTTGTCGCGGCGTTTCCCCGAGGCACAATTGCCCCTGGCTTGCCTGGCGACCACGGTCGAGCTGGGTGGTCAGGCCGACACCGCGCGTGACGACGCCGAGCGCCATGCCGAGGGCATCCTGGCGTTCCTCGCCGAACAGGGGCTGATTGCCGGCGACTGGCCGCAGGCGGCCAGCGAGCCGTGTGAAGGCATGCCCTTCGAAGGCACCGAACTGCTGTTTGCACCGCACCCTGGCGTGGTCAGTTTCCTGCGCGCGCCCGGTGAGTGGGTGGAGGCGGGCGACCCGCTGTTTGAAGTGATCGACCCGCTGGCCGATCGCGTTACCGTTGTGTGTGCCGGCACTGCCGGCGTGCTGTTCGCCATCGAACGACTGCGTTACGCCCAGCCGGGTTTCTGGCTGGCCAAGGTCGCCGGGCGCCAACCCCTTCGTCGCGGGCGCCTGCTCAACGACTGACTGTTTTGTGAGAACCGCTATGTACAAACTTGAAGTCCAGGACTTGCATAAACGCTACGGCACCCACGAAGTGCTCAAAGGGGTGTCGCTGGCCGCCAAGGCCGGCGATGTGATCAGCATCATCGGCTCCAGCGGCTCGGGCAAGAGTACGTTCCTGCGTTGCATCAACCTGCTGGAGCAGCCGCACGCCGGCAAGATCCTGCTCAACAACGAAGAGCTGCAACTGGTGGCCAGCAAGGACGGTGCCTTGCGTGCCGCCGACCCCAAGCAGCTGCAGCGCATGCGCTCGCGCCTGTCCATGGTGTTCCAGCACTTCAACCTGTGGGCGCACATGACCGCGCTGGAAAACATCATCGAGGCGCCGGTTCATGTGCTTGGCGTGTCGAAGAAGGAAGCCCTGGAAAAGGCTGAGCACTACCTGAACAAGGTGGGTGTGGCCCACCGCAAGGACGCCTACCCGGGCCACATGTCCGGCGGCGAGCAGCAGCGCGTGGCGATTGCCCGGGCACTGGCCATGGAGCCTGAAGTGATGCTGTTCGACGAGCCCACATCGGCCCTCGACCCCGAACTGGTCGGCGACGTGCTCAAGGTGATGCAGGACTTGGCCCAGGAAGGTCGCACCATGGTGGTGGTCACCCACGAAATGGGCTTTGCCCGCGAGGTGTCCAACCAGCTGGTGTTCCTGCACAAGGGCCTGGTGGAAGAGGCAGGCAACCCGCGCGAAGTGCTGGCCAACCCGCAGTCCGAGCGCCTGCAGCAATTCCTGTCCGGCAGCCTGAAATAGTCGCCTCTTGATACAGATGGCGACTGCCACTTTGCCGTGGAAAGGGGCATGCTGCGCATCCTGGCAGCTTGTCCCCTACACCCCGCCTGCTAGCTTCCTGCTGCCGGGCTTTGATCCTGAACAGGTTTCGGACCGCACTCCATGACAGCCCAACGAATCGGTTTTCTCATCTGGCCGAGCACCAAGGCCCTGACCCTGGCGCTGGCCGAAGAGGCCCTGGATGTTGCCCAGAAGGTGCACCCGGAGGTGGCCTATGAGCTGGTTTTCCTGCACGCCGAGCCGGCCGGCGAGGGCGGCTGGCAGTTGCCGGGCGAGCCGTGGGCGGGGCGTCTGGAAGGCTGTCAGAAACTGTTCCTGCTGGCCGACGAGCCGCCGGCAGGCCTGGCGCCGCCCCTGGCCACCGCGCTCAAGCAACTGGTGCGCTCGGGCTGCGTGATCGGCGGCCTGTCCGCCGGGGTCTACCCCATGGCCCAGGTCGGCCTGCTCGACGGCTACCGAGCCGCTGTGCATTGGCGCTGGCAGGATGATTTCGCCGAGCGCTTCCCCAAGGTCATCGCCACCAGCCACCTGTTCGACTGGGACCGCGACCGCATGACCGCCTGTGGCGGCCTGTCGGTGCTCGACCTGCTGCTGGCGGTGCTGGCGCGTGACCACGGCGCGGAGTTGGCGGGGGCGGTTTCCGAAGAACTGGTGGTGGAGCGCATTCGCGAAGGCGGCGAACGCCAGCGCATCCCGCTGCAGAATCGCCTGGGCTCCAGCCACCCCAAGCTCACCCAGGCGGTGCTGCTGATGGAAGCCAATATCGAAGAGCCGCTGACCACCGACGAAATCGCCCAGCACGTGTGCGTATCGCGCCGCCAGCTGGAACGCATCTTCAAGCAGTACCTGAACCGAGTCCCCAGCCAGTACTACCTGGAGCTGCGCTTGAACAAGGCGCGGCAGATGCTGATGCAGACCAGCAAGTCGATCATCCAGATCGGCCTGTCGTGCGGCTTCTCGTCGGGCCCGCACTTTTCCAGCGCCTACCGCAACTTCTTCGGCGCCACCCCGCGCGAAGACCGCAACCAGCGCCGCAGCAGCAGCCCGTTCGAATTGTCCTCGGTACCTGCCGAGCGCGGTTGACTGCACGCCCCTCTTTTTAGCATCGGCCGCCCGGCCAGGTCGCGCCGCGCAAGCGGCGCTCGATCCCAAGCCCTCAGCAAACCCAGACACGCCGCATCCTTGATGCAATAATATGTCGCATTACTGAAAACCCCCTGTTTTCACGGTTTGGCGCTGTAATAAGTTGTCGCTTGGCGGCAAGGACAAGCGTCGGCCAGTCCTTACAATCCCCCCATCGCCCGCCATTATCAGGCCGGCGTTCCTCTTCAGGAGACTCCGATGTCCGTTGAGCATGCCCAGGTGCAACGCGCCGATTTCGACCAGGTAATGGTCCCCAACTATGCCCCGGCTGCCTTCATTCCGGTGCGCGGCGCAGGTTCCCGGGTGTGGGACCAGGCAGGTCGCGAGCTGGTCGACTTCTCTGGCGGTATCGCCGTCAACGTGCTTGGCCATGCCCACCCGGCGCTGGTTGCCGCGCTGACCGAGCAAGCCAACAAGGTCTGGCACGTGTCCAACGTGTTCACCAACGAGCCGGCCCTGCGCCTGGCGCACAAGCTGGTGGATGCCACCTTTGCCGACCGCGTGTTCTTCTGCAACTCCGGCGCCGAGGCCAACGAGGCCGCGTTCAAGCTGGCCCGCCGCGTGGCCCACGACAGGTTCGGCCCGGAAAAGTACGAAATCATCGCCGCCACCAATAGCTTCCACGGTCGTACCCTGTTCACCGTCAGCGTTGGTGGCCAGCCCAAGTACTCCGACGGTTTCGGCCCGAAGATCACCGGCATCACCCACGTGCCGTACAACGACCTGGCTGCCCTGAAGGCCGCCGTCTCCGACAAGACCTGCGCCGTGGTGCTGGAACCTGTCCAGGGCGAAGGCGGCGTGCTGCCCGCTGACCTGGCCTACCTGCAAGGTGCCCGCGACCTGTGCGACCAGCACAACGCACTGCTGGTGTTCGACGAAGTGCAAAGCGGCATGGGCCGCAGCGGCGAGTTGTTCGCCTACATGCACTACGGCGTCACCCCGGACATCCTCTCCAGCGCCAAGAGCCTGGGCGGCGGTTTCCCGATCGGCGCCATGCTGACCACCACCGAGCTGGCCAAGCACTTCGCCGTCGGCACCCACGGCACCACCTACGGCGGCAACCCGCTGGCCTGCGCCGTTGGCGAGGCGGTGATGGACGTGATCAACACCCCTGAGGTGCTGGCGGGCGTCAAGGCCAAGCACGCACGCTTCAAGGCGCGCCTGCAGCAGATCGGCGAGCAATACGGTGTGTTCACCGAAGTGCGCGGCCTGGGCCTGCTGATCGGTTGCGCCCTGAGCGATGCCTGGAAAGGCAAGGCCAAGGACTTCTTCAACGCGGCCGAGCAGCACGACCTGATGATTCTGCAGGCCGGTCCCGATGTGGTGCGCTTCGCCCCGAGCCTGGTCATCGACGACGCTGATATCGACGAAGGCCTCAACCGCTTCGAACGCGCCGTCAAGCAGCTGACCCAGGCCTGATCTTCAGGCCGTAAAAAGCGGGCGCTACGGCGCTCGCTCATTTTTTCCAAGCAATTCCAAGGAGTGACACCATGCTGGTAATGCGCCCTGCGCAAATGGCTGACCTGGCCGAGGTTCAACGCCTGGCCGCGGACAGCCCGATTGGTGTCACATCCCTGCCGGATGATGCTGATCGGCTGCGCGACAAGATCGCCGCCTCGGAGGCGTCCTTCGCCGCCGAAGTCAGTTTCAACGGTGAAGAAAGCTATTTCTTCGTCCTGGAGGACAGCCAGAGCCAGCGCCTGGTGGGCTGTTCTGCCATTGTTGCCTCGGCCGGTTATTCCGAGCCGTTCTACAGTTTCCGTAATGAGACCTTCGTGCACGCCTCCCGCGAGCTGAAGATCCATAACAAGATTCACGTGTTGTCCCAGTGCCATGACCTGACCGGCAACAGCCTGCTCACCAGCTTTTACGTGGTGCCCGAGCTGGTCGGCAGCGCCTGGTCGGAGCTCAATTCGCGTGCGCGCCTGCTGTTCATGGCCAACCACCCGGAGCGCTTCGCCGATTCGGTGGTGACCGAGATCGTCGGCTACAGCGATGACAATGGCGACTCGCCGTTCTGGGATGCCATTGGCCGCAACTTCTTCGACATCAACTACGCCGAGGCCGAGCGCCTGTGCGGTATCAAGAGCCGGACATTCCTCGCTGAATTGATGCCCCACTACCCGATCTACGTGCCACTGCTGCCCGACGCTGCGCAGGAGGCCATGGGCCAGGTGCACCCGCGGGCGCAGATCACGTTCGACATCCTCATGCGCGAGGGTTTCGAAACCGACCACTACATCGACATCTTCGACGGCGGTCCGACCCTGCACGCGCGGGTCTCCGGCATTCGCTCCATCGCCCAGAGCCGTGTGGTGCCGGTCAAGCTCGACAGCGGCGCCAGCGACATCGTCAAGGGCGCCCGTCCGTACCTGGTGGCCAACGCCCAGTTGCAGGACTACCGCGCGGTGCTGCTGGAGCTGGACTGGGTGCCTGGCAAGCCGGTGACCCTCAGCCTGGAAGCGGCCGAGGCACTGGGTGTGGGCGAGGGCGCCAGCGTGCGCCTGGTAGCGGTTTGATACCTGTCATTCACAGGTCGAGTTCTGCGGGTTGCCACTGCGGCCCGCGCAAGGAGAAAGCATGATCGTTCGTCCCGTACGCAGCAGCGATTTACCCGCGCTGATCGAGCTGGCCCGCAGCACCGGCACCGGCCTGACCACCCTGCCGGCCAACGAGGAGCGCCTGGCGCACCGCGT
This sequence comes from uncultured Gammaproteobacteria bacterium, assembly GCA_963816515.1. Classification (GTDB taxonomy): domain Bacteria; phylum Pseudomonadota; class Gammaproteobacteria; order Pseudomonadales; family Pseudomonadaceae; genus Aquipseudomonas. Next base: position 4,002,056 of record CAWFKX010000001.1, read on the forward strand.
GGGCTGGGCCGAGAAGACCTTTCGGGGCGAAGCCGAGCGTGGCGACGCGGACTACCTGTTTGTGCTGGAAGACGATGACGGCAAGGTGGTCGGCATTTCCGCCATTGCTGGCGCCGTGGGTCTGCGCGAGCCCTGGTACAACTACCGGGTGGGTCTCACGGTCAGCGCTTCCCAGGAGCTGAATATCTACCGGGAAATTCCCACGCTGTTCCTGGCCAACGACCTGACCGGCAACTCCGAGCTGTGCTCGCTGTTCCTGCGCAGCGAATACCGCACCGGCCTCAATGGCCGGCTGCTGGCCAAGGCACGGCTGATGTTCATCGCCGAGTTCCCGCAGCTGTTCGGCAGTAAGATCATTGCCGAAATGCGCGGCATGTCCGACGAGAACGGCCGCTCGCCGTTCTGGGAGAGCCTGGGCCGGCACTTCTTCAAGATGGAGTTCAGCCAGGCGGACTACCTCACCGGTGTCGGCAACAAGGCGTTCATCGCCGAACTGATGCCCAAGTTCCCGCTGTACACCTGTTTCCTCTCGGAGCCGGCGCGCAGTGTGATCGGCCGCGTGCACACCGACACCGAGCCGGCGCTGACCATGCTCAAGGGCGAAGGCTTCAGCTACCAGGGCTACGTCGACATTTTCGACGCCGGGCCTGCGGTGGAGTGCGAGACCGCGAAAATCCGCGCCGTGCAGGACAGCGAAGCGCTGGTGCTGGCCATCGGCACCCCGGGTGACGACGCCACGCCGTTCCTGATTCACAACCGTAAACGCGAAGAGTGCCGGATTACCGCGGCACCGGCCCGCCTGGCGGCCGGTACCCTGGTGGTCGACCCGCTGACGGCCAAACGCCTGCGCCTGAGTGCCGGTGACCAGGTGCGCGCTGTCACGCTGTCGGCCCAGGCCGCTCGGGAGACACGCAAATGACTACCTTGTATGTAGCTGGCCAATGGCTGGCAGGCGAGGGCGAAGCCCTGCAATCGCTGAACCCGGTGACCCAGGCCGTGCTGTGGCAAGGCCGTGCGGCCAGCGCCAACCAGGTCGACCAGGCGGTGTTCGCCGCGCGCCAGGCCTTCGTCGGCTGGGCCTCGCGCTCGCTGGACGAGCGCATCGGCGTGCTGGAGACCTTCGCGGTCAAACTCAAGGAACGTGCCGATGAGCTGGCGCGCTGCATCGGCGAGGAAACCGGCAAGCCGCTGTGGGAGGCTGCTACCGAAGTGACCAGCATGGTCAACAAGGTCGCGATCTCCGTGCAGAGTTATCGCGAGCGCACCGGCGAGAAAAGCGGTCCGCTCGCCGACGCCACCGCCGTGTTGCGCCACAAGCCCCACGGTGTGGTAGCGGTGTTTGGCCCTTACAATTTTCCCGGGCACCTGCCCAATGGCCATATCGTCCCGGCGCTGCTGGCCGGCAATGCCGTGCTGTTCAAGCCCAGCGAACTGACCCCCAAGGTCGCCGAGCTGACCGTGCAATGCTGGATCGATGCCGGCTTGCCCGCTGGTGTGCTGAGCCTGCTGCAAGGCGCGCGCGACACCGGTGTGGCCCTGGCCGCCCATGAAGGCATCGACGGCCTGTTCTTCACCGGTTCCAGCCGTACCGGCAACCTGTTGCACAGCCAGTTCGCCGGGCGCCCGGACAAGATCCTGGCCCTGGAAATGGGAGGTAACAACCCACTGGTGGTGGACGAGGTGCAGGACCTGGAGGCGGCGGTCTACACCATTATCCAGTCGGCATTCATCTCTGCTGGCCAACGCTGCACCTGTGCGCGTCGCCTTATCGTGCCGCAAGGCGCCTGGGGCGATTCGCTGCTCAAGCGCCTGGTGGAAGTGGCCGGCAACCTGGTGGTCGGCCCGTACGACCAGCAGCCCGCTCCCTTCATGGGCTCAGTGGTGTCGCTGGCCGCCGCCCAGGCGTTGCTCGATGCTCAGGCCCAACTGCTGGCCAAGGGCGCCACGGCGTTGCTGACCATGACCCAGCCCCAGGCCAATGCCGCCTTGCTGACCGCAGGCATTCTCGATGTGACCGCCGTGCAAGGCCGTCCGGACGAAGAATGGTTCGGGCCGCTGCTGCAAGTGATTCGCTACGGCCAGTTCGACCAGGCCATCGCTGAAGCCAACAACACCCAGTATGGCCTGGCCGCCGGGTTGCTGTCCGATTCCGCCGCCCGTTATCAGCAGTTCTGGCTGCAGAGCCGCGCCGGCATCGTCAACTGGAACAAGCAGCTGACCGGCGCCGCCAGCAGCGCGCCGTTCGGCGGCGTCGGCGCCTCGGGCAACCACCGCGCCAGCGCCTATTACGCAGCGGACTATTGCGCGTACCCGGTGGCGTCGCTGGAAGCGCCCCATGTCAGCCTGCCGGCCAGCCTGACGCCGGGCGTGAAGTTGTGAGTGCGTGCATAACAATGAGATCCATGGAGCCTGGCCGATGAAAGCCTATGAAGTGAATTTTGACGGCCTGGTAGGGCCTACCCACAACTACGGTGGGCTGTCCTACGGCAACGTCGCCTCCCAGAGCAACAGTCAGCAGGCGTCCAACCCGCGTGAAGCGGCGCGCCAGGGCCTGGCGAAGATGAAGGCACTGATGGAGATGGGCTTCCAGCAAGGCGTGCTCGCGCCCCAGGAGCGCCCGGACGTGGCCGCCCTGCGGGCGCTGGGCTTCAGTGGCAGCGATGCCCAGGTCATCGAGCGAGCCGCCCGCGAGGCCATGCCGCTGCTGGTGGCCAGTTGCTCGGCGTCGAGCATGTGGGTAGCCAATGCCGCCACGGTCAGCCCCAGCGCCGACACCGCCGATGGCCGCGTGCACTTCACCGCCGCCAACCTCAACTGCAAGTACCACCGCAGCATTGAACACCCCACCACCAGCCGCGTGCTGGGCGCCATGTTTGCTGATGACCGCCACTTTGCCCATCACGCCGCCTTGCCTGCCGTTGGTCAGTTCGGCGACGAAGGCGCGGCCAACCACACGCGCTTCTGCCGTGGCTACGGTGAGCCTGGCGTGGAGTTTTTCGTGTTTGGCCGTAGCGCCTTCGATAACCGCTACCCGGCGCCGCAAAAGTACCCGGCACGACAGACCCTAGAGGCGTCCCAGGCGGTGGCCCGGTTGCACGGGCTGAGCGATGAGGGCGTGGTCTACGCTCAGCAGAACCCCGCCGTGATCGATCAGGGCGTGTTCCACAACGATGTGATCGCCGTGGGCAATGGCGAGTTGCTGTTCCACCACCAGGACGCATTCCTCGACACCGAGCCGATGCTTGCGCAACTGCAGGCTAAACTGGCGAAAAGGGGCGGCAACTTCCAGGCGGTGTGTGTGCCGCGCAGCGAGGTATCGGTGGAGGACGCGGTGCGTTCCTACCTGTTCAACAGCCAGCTGCTGTCGCGCGCCGACGGTTCCATGCTGCTGATCGTGCCGGAAGAGTGCCGTGCCAACGAACGTGTCTGGCAGTACCTGCAGCAATTGACCGCCCAAGGCGGGCCGATTGCCGAGGTCAAGGTGTTCGACCTCAAGCAGAGCATGCAGAACGGTGGGGGCCCGGCGTGCCTGCGCTTGCGCGTGGCGCTCAATGAAACCGAGCTGGCAGCGGTGAACCCGGGGGTAATCATGACGGCGCCGCTGTATGACACCCTGACCCAGTGGGTCGACCGCCACTACCGCGACCGCCTCAGCGAAGCAGACCTGGCAGACCCGCAATTGCTGCTGGAATGTCGCACGGCATTGGATGAACTGACGCAAATCCTTAAACTGGGCTCGGTTTACCCTTTCCAACTTCAACCTTGAGAGATTTTCCCCATGTCCGACGCCCTGCGGCTGATTCTTGAAGACACCGACGGCACCCAGCTGGAAACGTCCTGCACCCGTCTTGCCGTGGTATGGCAAGGCAAGGAAGTGTGGATCCAGCAGGATGGCCGCGGCCAGCTGCTGATCGGCGTTGACGTCGAAGAAGGCGACGCCGAGTACGCCAACTTGCTGTTGCGCCCCCTGGCCACCAACCTGGTCAGCCTGCAACTGGAAATGGAACCGGCCGACGCCGGTGAAGACGACGACCATGTGCATGGTCCGGACTGCCAACACTAAGGACTGACGCCTATGCTCGCCCTCGGCAAGCTGCTTGAATTGACCCTCGCCGGCCGTGAGCCGGCAGAGAAAACTCAGCTGACCGTCGACGGCGTGCGCATGCGCTGGCTCGGCGAGGGCGCCCTTGAGGTGCGGCCTCCCGAGGCCCGGGACAACGGCATGGATGTGCTGTTGTCCGCGGGTATCCATGGTAATGAAACAGCGCCGATCGAACTGCTCGATGGCCTGTTGCACGACATTGCGCGCGGCGACCTGAAACCGCGCGCCCGCATTCTTTTCCTGTTCGGCAACCCCGAAGCGATTCGTCGCGGCGAGCGGTACCTGGAGCAGGACGTCAATCGGCTGTTCAATGGCCGTCATGAGCTGTCCAGCGGCCCCGAGGCGCTGCGTGCCTGTGAGCTGGAGCGCCTGGCGGCAACCTTCTTCAGCCTGCCCGGGCGCACCCGCCTGCATTACGATCTGCACACCGCTATTCGCGGCTCGAAAATCGAGCAGTTCGCCCTGTACCCGTTCAAGGACGGCCGCGAACAGTCGCGCCGCGAGCTGGCACGCCTGGAAGCCGCGGGCATGGAGGCGGTGCTATTGCAGAGCAAAACCTCCATCACCTTCACGGCCTATACCTACGAACAGCTGGAGGCCGAGGCCTTCACCCTGGAGCTGGGCAAGGCGCGGCCGTTCGGGCAGAACCAGCAGGTCAACCTGACGCCGCTGGAAACCCGCCTGAAACAGATCATCGAAGGCAATGAGCCCGAAGTCGGCGAGCCCAAGTACCTGAAGGTGTTTCGCGTGGCCCGTGAAGTGATCAAGCACAGCGATGCCTTCCGCTTGCACTTGCCGGCGGACGTGGAGAATTTTTCCGAATTGCCCCAGGGCTACCTGCTGGCCGAAGACTTGGCCGAGTGCCGCTGGATCGTGGAGGAGAAGGGTGCGCGCATCATTTTCCCCAACCCCAAGGTCAAGAACGGCCTGCGCGCCGGGATTCTGATCGTCCCTGCCTGACCCTGTGGGAGCGGGCAGAGCCCGCTCCCACAGGTGTTCATTCACGATGTCGCGGTATCAGGCAACCTTGTGCTGCGCAGTCAGGCGGCGCAGGGCACGGACTTTCTGCAGGGTATCGGCGCAAGTGTTCGCCGCTTCCTGGCCTTTGTGCAGGAAGTGCTTGAAGAAGTATTCGTGGTGTTCCTGGCCGTGGAAGTTGTGCGGGGTCAGCGATACCGAGAACACCGGCACTTCCGTTTCCAGTTGCACTTGCATCAGCGCGTTCACCACCGAGGCGGCGACGAAGTCGTGGCGGTAGATACCGCCGTCCACCACCAGGGCGGCGCCGACGATACCGGCATAGCGGCCGGTCTTGGCCAGCAGCTTGGCGTGCAGCGGGATTTCGAAGGCGCCGCCGACTTCATAGAAATCGATGTCGCTTTCCTGGTAGCCCAGTTGGGTGATCTGCTCGACGAAGCCTTTGCGGGCCTGATCGACTATATCCTTGTGCCAGCAGGCCTGGATAAAGGCGATGCGCTCGTTAGGGTGGCTTTTGCTGTCGATTGCGGTGGGTTGCATCTACGTTGACTCCTGTTTGTGTGAAAAACAGGGCAGTTGGATCGAATGGGATTCAAGGGTACGCGGCCAAGCCTGCGGCCCTTGTGTGCCAATCCCGTTCTCTCTTCATCCGGACTATGACCGTCGGCCCCGGAATCACACCGGGTCTGCTGACCTTGAAAGGCCCATGGGCCTGCCAAGCGCTCGCGGGCTAGACGCATTGCGCGCCATTACCGCCGGTGGGGAATTGCACCCCGCCCTGAGAACGTTGCCGCCGAAAGGTAGGCGGCGAACGATTTTTAACATACTTTTTTGCACTATGCATCGCCCTTGCGCTAACGATTTAGTCGTAGACGACAGCGGCGTCATGTCGCACCCACTGCAATTCGTCAATTTTTCTTGGCGAGTTAACCGTATATTGACAAGCTGTATATAATACGGCCCTTTGCCGTTGAAGCGCCCAAAGGCGTTCGCACTGGCCTATGGCCGCAGCCTGTCGTGGAAGAACCTAATGAAAAGCGCAGAAATCCGTGAAGCCTTCCTTCGCTTCTTCGAAGAGCAAGGCCACACCCGTGTCGCCTCCAGCTCCTTGATCCCGGGCAATGACCCAACCCTGCTGTTCACCAACGCGGGCATGAACCAGTTCAAGGATTGTTTCCTGGGCCAGGAAAAGCGCGCCTACACCCGCGCTGTCAGCAGCCAGAAATGCGTGCGCGCCGGTGGCAAGCACAACGACCTGGAAAACGTCGGCTACACCGCCCGTCACCACACCTTCTTCGAAATGCTGGGCAACTTCAGTTTCGGTGACTACTTCAAGCGTGACGCGATCACCTTCGCCTGGACCTTCCTGACCTCGGACAAGTGGCTGAACCTGCCCAAGGAAAAACTCTGGGTCACCGTGTACGCCAGCGACGACGAGGCTTACGACATCTGGACCAAGGAAGTCGGCGTGCCAGCCGAGCGCATGGTTCGCATCGGTGACAACAAGGGCGCCCCTTACGCGTCCGACAACTTCTGGACCATGGGCGACACCGGCCCGTGCGGCCCTTGCACCGAGATCTTCTACGACCACGGCGCCGACATCTGGGGCGGCCCACCGGGCTCGCCGGAAGAAGACGGTGACCGCTACATCGAGATCTGGAACAACGTTTTCATGCAGTTCAACCGCACGGCCGACGGCGTGCTGCACCCGCTGCCGGCGCCGTCGGTGGACACCGGCATGGGCCTGGAGCGCATCAGCGCCGTGCTGCAGCACGTGCACTCGAACTACGAGATCGACCTGTTCCAGAGCCTGCTGGCCGCCTCCGCCAAGGCCATTGGTTGCACCAACGACAACCAGCCTTCGCTGAAAGTGGTGGCTGACCACATCCGTTCCTGCGGCTTCCTGATTGCCGACGGTGTGCTGCCGTCCAACGAAGGCCGTGGCTACGTGCTGCGTCGCATCATTCGTCGTGCCTGCCGCCACGGCAACAAACTGGGCGCCAAGGGCAGCTTCTTCTTCCAGATCGTCGCCGCACTGGTCGGTGAGATGGGTGAAGCCTTCCCTGAGCTCAAGTCCCAGCAGGCGCACATCGAGCGCGTGCTCAAAGCCGAAGAAGAGCAGTTCGCCAAGACCCTGGAACAGGGCCTGAAAATCCTCGAGGCTGACCTGGCCGAGCTCAAGGGCTCCGTGGTGCCGGGCGACGTGGTGTTCAAGCTGTATGACACCTACGGCTTCCCGATGGACCTGACCGGCGACATCGCCCGTGAGCGCAACCTGACCCTGGACGAAGTCGGCTTCGAACGTGAAATGGAAGCCCAGCGCGTGCGCGCTCGCTCCGCCAGCTCGTTCGGCATGGACTACAACAGCCTGGTCAAGGTCGACGTGCCGACCGTGTTCACCGGTTACCACAACACCCAATCCAGCGCCAAGGTCGTCGCCCTGTACAAGGACGGCGCCGCGGTGCAGCAACTGGCCGAAGGCGAAGAGGGCGTGGTCATTCTCGACCAGACGCCGTTCTACGGCGAATCCGGCGGCCAGGTCGGCGACCGTGGTTACCTGCTGGCCGGCAACGGTCGCTTCGATGTGCGTGACACCACCAAGACCGGCGGCGCCTTCCTGCACCACGGCGTGGTCTCGCTGGGCAACCTGAGCGTTGGCGCCGAGCTGACCGCCCAGGTCGACAGCGACATGCAGCACGCCACCTCGCTGAACCACTCTGCCACTCACTTGCTGCACGCGGCCCTGCGCCAGGTGCTGGGCGAGCATGTGCAGCAGAAAGGTTCGCTGGTGGACAGCCAGCGACTGCGCTTTGACTTCAGCCACTTCGAGGCCATCAAGCCTGAGCAGATCAAGGCGCTGGAAGACATCGTCAACGCCGAGATCCGCAAGAACAGCCCGGTCGAGACCGAGGAAACCGACATCGACACCGCCCGTGCCAAGGGCGCCATGGCGCTGTTCGGCGAGAAGTACGGCGACCAGGTACGCGTGCTGACCATGGGCGGTGATTTCTCCGTCGAACTGTGTGGCGGTATCCATGCCAACCGTACCGGCGACATCGCCCTGTTCAAGATCATCAGCGAAGGCGGCGTGGCCTCCGGTGTGCGCCGTATCGAAGGCGTCACCGGTGCCGCGGCGCTGGCCTACCTGAACGCCGCTGAAGAGCAGCTCAAGGAAGCCGCGCAGCTGGTCAAGGGTAGCCGCGACACCCTGATCGACAAGCTGTCGGCGGTGCTGGAGCGCAACCGTGCGCTGGAAAAACAGCTGGAACAACTGCAAGCCAAGGCCGCCAGCGCGGCCGGTGACGACCTGTCGGCCGCGGCCGTGGACGTCAAGGGCGTGAAGGTCCTGGCAGCACGCCTGGACGGCATGGACGGCAAGGCGCTGCTGGCGCTGGTCGACCAGCTCAAGAACAAGCTGGGCGAGGGCGTGATCCTGCTCGGTGGCGTGCATGAGGAAAAAGTCGTGCTGGTGGCCGGCGTCACCAAGGAGCTGACTTCGAAGCTGAAGGCCGGCGACTTGATGAAGCAGGCGGCCGCGGCAGTGGGCGGCAAGGGCGGCGGTCGTCCGGACATGGCCCAGGGTGGCGGCGTCGACGCCGGCGCGCTGGATGCAGCCCTGGCCCTGACCGTGCCGTTCGTCGAACAAGGTCTCTGATACACCCTCGCGGGTGCCTGTTGTCTAGTAGCAGGTTCCCGCGTTGTAGCGTTTGAATGTTTAATGGGCGCCCTTCACGGGCTGAGGCGGCTTTGAAATGGCTTTGATCGTACAAAAATTCGGAGGCACCTCCGTCGGCAGCATCGAGCGAATCGAGCAGGTAGCCGAGAAGGTTAAGAAATTCCGCGAAGCCGGCGACGACCTGGTGGTTGTACTGTCTGCCATGAGTGGCGAAACCAATCGCCTGATCGAACTGGCCAAGCAGGCCAGCGGTGGCGACCAGCCGGTTCCGCGTGAGCTGGACGTGATCGTGTCCACCGGTGAGCAGGTCACCATTGCCTTGCTGGCAATGGCCCTGATCAAGCGTGGCGTGCCGGCGGTGTCCTACACCGGCAACCAGGTGCGCATTCTCACCGACAGTTCGCACACCAAGGCGCGCATCCTGCAGATCGACGACCAGAAGATTCGCTCCGACCTCAAGGCCGGTCGCGTGGTGGTCGTGGCAGGCTTCCAGGGCGTGGACGAGCAGGGCAACATCACTACCTTGGGCCGTGGCGGCTCCGACACCACCGGTGTCGCCCTGGCTGCCGCGCTGAAGGCTGATGAGTGCCAGATCTACACCGACGTGGACGGTGTGTACACCACCGACCCGCGTGTGGTGTCCACGGCCCAGCGCCTGGACAAGATTACCTTCGAAGAGATGCTGGAAATGGCCAGCCTCGGTTCCAAGGTGCTGCAGATTCGCGCGGTGGAGTTCGCCGGCAAGTACAACGTCCCGCTGCGCGTGTTGCACAGCTTCCAGGAGGGTCCGGGCACCCTCATTACTATCGATGAAGAGGAATCCATGGAACAGCCGATCATTTCCGGCATCGCCTTCAACCGCGATGAAGCCAAGCTGACCATCCGTGGCGTGCCGGATACCCCGGGCGTGGCGTTCAAGATCCTGGGCCCCATCAGCGGCGCCAACATTGAAGTCGACATGATCGTGCAAAATGTTTCGCACGATAACACCACCGACTTTACCTTCACCGTGCACCGCAATGACTACCAGTCGGCGCTGCAGGTGCTGGAAAACACCGCCAGCGAGATCGGCGCGCGCCAGGTCATCGGCGACACCAAGATCGCCAAGGTGTCGATCGTGGGCGTTGGCATGCGTTCGCACGCCGGCGTTGCCAGCCGCATGTTCGAAGCGCTGGCCAAGGAGAGCATCAACATCCAGATGATCTCCACGTCCGAGATCAAGGTGTCGGTGGTGATCGAAGAGAAGTACCTGGAACTGGCGGTGCGTGCTCTGCACACCGCGTTCGAACTGGACGCTGCTCGCCAAGGCGAGTAACCCGTCCTTGCAAAAGGCGCGGCCCTGCCGCGCCTTTTGCATTTTTGCAGACTGTGAATGTTCCCACTGCGGTGGGTGAGGAGAGAGGTAATGTTGATTCTGACTCGTCGGTGCGCGGAAAGCCTCGTGATTGGTGATGGCGAGATCACCGTGACCGTGCTCGGCGTGAAAGGCAATCAGGTGCGTATTGGCGTCAATGCCCCGAAAGAGGTGGCTGTTCACCGCGAGGAAATCTACCTGCGGATCAAGCAGGAGAAGGACGAGGAACCAAGTGCTTAATTAATTTAGGTTTTTTTGAAAAAAGTGCTTGCAGAGAAAAGGGGCTATCGATAATATACGCCCCGTGTTGCGGAGAGCTGGCCGAGTGGCCGAAGGCGCTCCCCTGCTAAGGGAGTACACCTCAAAAGGGTGTCGGGGGTTCGAATCCCCCGTTCTCCGCCATTATTTCTTTAGGGCGTTGAAAACTGGCTTTTTAGGTAAGTTGTTGATTTTACTGAAAAAAGTGCTTTACAAAAAGTTTTGACGAACTATGATGCGCGGCAACATATGCACTCGTAGCTCAGCTGGATAGAGTACTCGGCTACGAACCGAGCGGTCACAGGTTCGAATCCTGTCGAGTGCACCATTTAAGAGGTCTGTTTCGGTAACGAAAGAGCCTTCTTGCAACAAACCAGAGGTGATCTGGTCCATCAAGTACCATCGTGCACTCGTAGCTCAGCTGGATAGAGTACTCGGCTACGAACCGAGCGGTCACAGGTTCGAATCCTGTCGAGTGCACCATTTTACGAAGGTCGTTTCGGTAACGAAAGGGTCTTCAGCTTCAACCAGAGGTGATCTGGTCTATCAAGCGCCACCTGCACTCGTAGCTCAGCTGGATAGAGTACTCGGCTACGAACCGAGCGGTCACAGGTTCGAATCCTGTCGAGTGCACCATACAAGTAAAAGCCCGCCTTCTTCGGAAGGCGGGCTTTTTGCTTTCTACGGCCCGCCATTCGTGGCAGCTGCCGCGATCCTGGTCATTCTTCGCTCATGCGCCGCATCTCCTCATCCAGCCGCTGGCGCCCCTCGCGCTCCCTGTTCGCCGTACGCTCACTCTCGCTGCTCAGGAATGGGTGATAGGCCTTCTGCAGGCTGTGATGCGTTTCAGGTGGGCACTGCTGGGTCGTGAAGGTCAGTTGCCCGTCCTCGTCCTCACAGCGCGACACCGTCTGCGCCAACGCGCCCAGGGTGGGGCACAGCAGTAGCAAGGCGAGTAGCTGCCGGGTTGATTGCATCGAACATCCTCCATGGCGGTGTTGTCGAAAGCCTAGCGGCATTTTTCACTAGGCGGCCTGTGTTTTCTTTACCGCATGCGTCGTCCCATCCGGGTGTTCCAAGGGCACTCTGTTTTCGTGCGCAAGCATTTGTTCTTGCCTGATTTTTTCGCATTAAAAGCCGGCAGGCGGTGTATCATTGCGGCCGTCAGCCCCGCCGGGGCTTTGGACTATTTCCATGGACTTACCCAGTAGTAACTCACTAACACGCAACACCTCTGAAGAATCGACCGATTGAACCTCTGGCGTGCTCCGCTGCTGGGGGTGGAGTTCGCCTATGACTGAAGTAGAAGTAAAAAAATCGCAGGACAGCCTGCAGGACCGCCTGGCCCAGGTGGTCGACTTGCTGCAGCGCCAGCGTGTGGTCGAGGACCTGACGCACCGTCAGGAAGGCCAGCATGGCGATCGCGTCGAGCACCTGGTTCATCGGCAGAACCTCGTTGAGCTGCAGCGCAAGCTCGACGACCTGCACTCCGCCGACGTTGCCTACATTCTTGAAGCCTTGCCCCTGGAAGACCGACTGACGGTCTGGCAGCTGGTCAAGGTTGAGCGCGATGGCGACATTCTTCTCGAAGTCTCCGACTCGGTACGCGAAACCCTGATCGCCGACATGGACGATCACGAGTTGCTGGCGGCCGCCAAGGAAATGGACGCCGACGAACTTGCTGACCTGGCTCCCGAGCTGCCGCGCGACGTCGTTCACGAGCTGATGGAAAACCTGGATGCGCAGCAGCGTGAGCGCGTGCGTTCGGCCCTCAGCTACGACGAGGATGAGGTTGGTGCGCTGATGGACTTCGAGATGGTCACCATCCGCGAAGACGTCAGCCTGGAAGTGGTGTTGCGTTACCTGCGTCGGCTCAAGGAGCTGCCCGGTCATACCGACAAGTTGTTCGTGGTCGACCATGACGGCGTGCTCAAGGGCGTGTTGCCGATCAAGCGCCTGCTGGTCAACGACCCGGACAAGCAGGTGGCCGAGGTGATGGCCAACGACCCGGTGTCTTTCCACCCCGATGAAGACGCCTACGATGCCGCTCAGGCGTTCGAACGCTACGACCTGATCTCGGCCCCTGTGGTCGACAAGAATTCGCGGCTGATCGGCCGCCTGACCATCGACGAGATGGTCGACCTGATCCGTGAGGAAAGCGAGACCGAAGTCCTCAACATGGCCGGTCTGCGCGAAGAAGAAGACATCTTCGCCTCGGTGTGGCGCTCGCTGCGCAACCGCTGGTCGTGGCTGGCGATCAACCTGATCACTGCCTTCGTGGCCTCTCGTGTCATCGGCCTGTTCGAGGGCTCCATCGAGCGCCTGGTGGCGCTAGCGGCGCTGATGCCCATCGTGGCCGGTATTGGCGGCAACTCTGGCAACCAGACCATCACCATGATCGTGCGCGCCATGGCGCTGGACCAGGTCAGCCCTGGCAACACCTCGCGCCTGCTGCGCAAGGAGCTGGCGGTGTCGTTGATCAACGGCATCATCTGGGGTGGGGTCATCGGCGTGGTCGCCTACCTGTTGTATGGCAGCTGGTCGCTGGGGGTGGTGATGACCGCCGCCATGACGCTCAACCTGCTGCTGGCGGCCTTCATGGGGGTGATGATCCCCATGACCCTGGCCAAGTTCGGCCGCGACCCGGCCATGGGTTCCAGCGTGATGATCACTGCCATGACCGACAGTGGTGGCTTCTTCATCTTCCTGGGCCTGGCCACGCTCTTCCTGATGTAACGCGCCGCGATCCGAGCAAAACGTCCAGACCCAAAAAAGCCAGCTTAGCGCTGGCTTTTTTCATGGGCGTTCACGGCCACTCACGAGGCGTCGGCGGCGGCCTCGGCATTGTGGTCGATCAGCGACACCAGCGCATTCTGCTGGCGGTGCGACAGTTGGCGGAAGCGTTGCAGCAGTTCACGCTCGTGCAGCGACAGCTCCGGGCTGTCCAGGCGCATGCTCAACTCTTCGCCCAGCGCGCCTTCCTGAATGAGGCTTTGCTCGAGACGGGCGATGATTTCCGAGTTCATGCTACGGTGATGATTACGAGCTACCTCTGCAATGCGCTCACGCATTCCATCGGGAAGGCGTACGACGAATTTGTCAGCCGTACGGCTGGAGTAAATAGCCTGTTTCATTGGGCGCATATATTTGACCGTTTAGTTCAGGGGGAGCGGTTCTCGAAATTAGCCGCACGATGTGTTTACGACAGTCGATACAGCAAAAGTTCAACCTGAATTGTGAAAGAGGCTTCTATGATGCCTCATAGTCGCCATTTCATTGGCGCCAATTCTGTGACAAATATTGAACTGGATAAGGGCTTTTTGCCAGCACCAATTGTCGAAAATGAGCACTGGTTGGAAAATCCCTGTTCGCCTATCGACCACCCGGTTTCATCTGCTATCTCAAGAGGTGCTCTGGCTCGTCCCGTACAACCTGTGCACAATGACGCGCGAGCTACCCTATGATTCAGCATAGTGGCATTTTGGCAGGTTGCCAGCATGCTGCCATACAGAGCGATGAGATGTCGGGACGTTTGATCTACCTAATGGGGCCTTCCGGGGCGGGCAAGGACAGTGTCATCGATGCGGCGCGCGAGGCCTTGTCAGCGGCTGACGTGCACGTGGCACGGCGCATCATCACCCGTTCCGCCGAAGCCGTGGGTGAGCACGCCATCGGTGTCAGCCCCGATGCCTTCACACAGCTGTGCGAAGCCGGCGAGTTTGCCATGAACTGGCAGGCCAATGGACTGCAATATGGTATCGGGCGTGACATCAACGAGCGCCTGGCGGCCGGCCATCATGTACTGGTCAACGGTTCGCGTGCCTGGCTGCCCCAGGCTCTGCAACGCTACCCGCAAATCCTGCCGATTCTGATCAATGTGGAAACCGCAGTGCTGCGGCAGCGATTGCAGTCCCGTGGCCGCGAAAGCCAGGCGCAGATCGACGAGCGCCTGGCGCGCAATGACCGCCTGCAGGCGGACCCCGGGCAATGGGAGGAGGGGAGTGTGCGCATCGAAGCGCTGGACAACTCCGCCGACCTTGCGTCAGCGGTGCAGCGCCTGATGGCGCTGCTGGCACGTCATGGCATCAGCGCAACTGCGGGTCGAACTTGATCTTGCGGCCGCGAAACAAGGCCAGCAACAACAGCGTGGCGGCCACGCCGCTGACAATGCCCATCAGCGCGCTGGCTTGACCGGCTTCGGGCGGCAACGTCACGGCGGCCAGGAAGCTGGTAATGGCGATCACAAAAAAGGCCCATGCGGCTTTCGACATGTGCGGTTCCTCTAGAAGGTATAGCGTTCAGTATGGACCACCGGTGCCGACTCGCCCTGTTCCTGCTGCGACGTCAGTACCGACATCCCTCTGTGTGGTTTCATGTCTGCCAGCTGCGCAGCGGGGCGAGCCATGAAGTGCTCGGCCTGGATATGGACCAGGGCCGCGTCGGGCTGTTTTTCATCCTGGAAATGGAACGCCACCAGGGCAACCAGTGCCAAAGCATTCAAGACATAGAGGGTGCTGTTCATGGAGCTTGTCTCCGCAGAGTGAAGGCTGCCTGGCCACTTTTTATTGAAGTGGATACAGCAGGCCTCGTGCCAACTCCGTTATGCAGATAAAACCCAATGTTTTCAGCAGTTTACAGGGTTTTCGAAGCAGTGACAGGTTGCAATCTGCAAGATGGCCATTTGGCAGGCTTGCAAAATGCACGACGCTGCGCGGCGGGCGAGGTAGAGCGCCTGGGACGGGATCCTGAAAAGTTCCCTTTATATAGAAGGGACCTACAGGTAAAAAGCCAACGGATGACATGACAAACGCGGGGCGGCTGGTTAACATGCTCGCCGTCCGTCGTGCTGCCGGTTCCTGGCAGCGCTCTGCAAAATGTCTCAGTAGCTCAATTGGATAGAGCATCCCCCTCCTAAGGGGAAGGTTGGCAGTTCGAACCTGCCCTGGGACACCATATATTCCTTTCGAATCTTATCTCCGTTCCCGACATTTGCTGCGCTGCCTGCGCGCCGTCACGGGAAGACACAGTTCATGGGTTGTACTTCTTCTCCATGCCGGTATTTTTCAACGTTCCCCTT